>DCYB01000003.1:172500-173951 GCA_002331385.1 Comamonadaceae bacterium UBA2121 | reverse complement strand
TGTCTCCCAAGCTGTACTCTGCAGTATTCGGAGTTTGCCTTGGTTTGGTAAGTCGCCATGACCCCCTAGCCAAAACAGTGCTCTACCCCCGCAGGTAATACTTGAGGCACTACCTAAATAGTTTTCGGAGAGAACCAGCTATTTCCAAGTTTGTTTAGCCTTTCACCCCTATCCACAGCTCATCCGCTAGTTTTGCAACACTAGTCGGTTCGGACCTCCAGTACCTGTTACGGCACCTTCATCCTGGCCATGGATAGATCACTTGGTTTCGGGTCTACACCCAGCGACTGTATTCGCCCTGTTCGGACTCGATTTCTCTACGCCTCCCCTATTCGGTTAAGCTTGCCACTGAATGTAAGTCGCTGACCCATTATACAAAAGGTACGCCGTCACCCCTTACGAGGCTCCGACTTTTTGTAAGCATGCGGTTTCAGGATCTATTTCACTCCCCTCCCGGGGTTCTTTTCGCCTTTCCCTCACGGTACTTGTTCACTATCGGTCGATGATGAGTATTTAGCCTTGGAGGATGGTCCCCCCATATTCAGACAGGGTTTCTCGTGCCCCGCCCTACTTGTCTCTAGCCTAGTACCACCAAACTGCTTTCACATACGGGGCTATCACCCACTATGGCCGGACTTTCCATTCCGTTTTGTTAGCAATCTGACTATCACTAGAAGGCTCTTCCGAATTCGCTCGCCACTACTATCGGAATCTCGGTTGATGTCTTTTCCTCGAGCTACTTAGATGTTTCAGTTCACTCGGTTCGCCTCGCACACCTATGTATTCAGTGTGCGATACCCTTGCGGGTGGGTTTCCCCATTCAGAGACCTCCGGATCAAAGCTTATTTGCCAGCTCCCCGAAGCTTTTCGCAGGCTATCACGTCTTTCGTCGCCTATCATCGCCAAGGCATCCACCACATGCTCTTAGTCACTTGACCCTATAACTTTGACATCTCTTGCGAGAAGCCCAATCAAAGGTCCAAGCCACTACTTGTGAGGTCTCTCACCTCACGCGTTATGCCGTAATGTGAATGATTCTTTCAAGCTGCAACCCATCTCTGGATCGCCGCCTCGAGAACGATTCGTCATTACTTGAACAAACAAAGTCTTGTCTATTCGTTTTGACGCAATCAAAATTTGTCACTGGCGGCACGGTGAGATAAAACCTTTACGAATTTTCTCTTTCCGCCAGCAACGCTGATTTCGACTCTATGAATTTTTAAAGAACAGCCGTATTGAGCCCGACAATCCGGGCTTCAACAACAAAGGGGTCTCTTGCAAAACCGCTTTGGTGTTGATCGATAAGTGGGTGGTTTGATGGTGGAGGATGACGGGATCGAACCGACGACCCCCTGCTTGCAAAGCAGGTGCTCTCCCAGCTGAGCTAATCCCCCGTCAGCCGCGCACTTGCCGTGCCAGCCAATCTCGCCTTCACCAGACGTTGGAGTGTG
>DCYB01000003.1:0-170000 GCA_002331385.1 Comamonadaceae bacterium UBA2121 | reverse complement strand
CTCAATGCAGCCGCGTTGCGCTGGAAAAGGGACAACGCCTGCACTGCATGTCGATAGATCAAGGGTTGCACTTCGGACATGGCGTGACGGATGAGGCGCACGCCTTCCGGCACGGCGCTGTTGCCGATCTGCATGGGAATGATGCGTTCGGCAATCTGCTCCATGGAGAGGCCATCGTCCAGTGCAGCGAGGCGAGGCTCGACCCAGTTGGCATAGGCGGGTTCTTCCAGCGGAGGTCCGCCGGCGCACAGCACGAGTCGTTTGATCTTCGCGGGATCACGCAATACAGTTTCCAACGCCACCATGGCGCCCAAACCATGGCCGACGAGCGTGACGTGCTCCAGCTTGAGCGCATCGATGAGGGCCAGCACGCTCTGGGCGAGGGCTTTGGCGCTATAGGGCTCGATGGGTGGCGTGTAGCCGTAGCCGGGCAAATCGACTGCCATGGCGCGATAGCCTTGGCTGGCAAGCGATTCGACGGACGGCGCAAAGGTGAGGTGCCCGCCATCTGCGTCGTGCAACATGAGTACGGTGTGACCGTGACCGAGGGTGGTGAAGCGCGGGAGTATTGCCATGCGATGTGTGTGTGGAACCCTTATGACAGCAAGTCAACAGGTTGCGATCAATAATAGCCCACTCGACTAGTCCAATATTTCCATTCGTTTCCTGGCGCATGCGCCGCCATTTTCGTGAACCGTACTTCTTCTTCGCTTTCGGCCTCGCTGCAGGCTCAGGCACCGAACTTCTCGTCGCGTGACTTCCGGGACGCTCTGGGCATGTTTGCCACGGGCGTGACCATTGTGACCATGCGCGCCAAAAGCGGTCAGCTCATCGGGCTGACGGCGAATTCTTTCAACTCGGTGTCGCTGGAGCCCCCGCTGGTACTCTGGAGTCTGGCGCGCAAGGCGGCGTCGCTGGTGGCGATGTGCGAGACCTCGCACTATGCGATCAACGTGCTGACGGCGGAGCAGCAAGCGCTGGCCGAGCAGTTCGCCCGGCGCGATATCGACCGTTGGGCGGGCGTGGACTACACGATTGGCGCCAGCGGCGCCCCGTTATTGACCAACGTGGCGGCAACGTTCGAGTGCTTCAACCGCAGCCGCTATGAAGAGGGCGACCACGTGATTTTTGTGGGCCAGGTGGAGCACTGCACGCACCATTCCGAGACCTCGCCACTGCTCTACCACGGAGGCCGGTTCTTTACCGAGCATCTGCTCGGCGATGCGGCCGTGGCGGACGAAAAGCACACTTCGCGCTGACCCTGACAACGGTCAGCCAACAAAAAACGAGCCCGGCCATCTGCTGGCGCGGGCTCGCTTTAGGGGGTGCGCGTCGGGAAGCGCGAAGTCTTACTTGGTGGCCACTTCGGGTAGCTCGATCTTGACTTCCAGCACTTCCAGATTGTCTTGACGTTCCAGGTGCACCTTGATGTCATCGGCGTTGATGGAAATGTATTTGCTGATCACCGCCACCAGTTCGCGCTGCAAGGCCGGCAGGTAGTCGGGCTGACCCGCACTGCGGCCACTGCGCTCGTGGGCGAGAATGATCTGCAGGCGTTCCTTGGCCACCGAGGCGGTTTTTTTCTTCTCCCCCAGAAGGAAGGACAACAGGGACATCATCGTTACCTCCCGAAGATGCGCTTGAAGAAGCCGGGCTTCTCGGCGTCGATGAATCGCATGGGTTTTTCTTCACCCAGGAAGCGGGCGACCACATCCTTATAGGATTCGGACACGTCCGAACCCTTCAGGTGGATCGCTGGCAGGCCCTGGTTGGATGCCTGCAGCACAGTCTCCGACTCTGGAATCACGCCGATGAGCTTGATGCGCAGGATGTCCTGAATATCGGTCAGGCTCAGCATCTGGCCGTCTTCCACGCGATTGGGGTTGTAGCGCGTGATGAGCAGGTGCTCCTTTACGGGCTCGCCGCCATCGATGGCGCGCTTGGTCTTGCTGCCGAGCATGCCCAGGATGCGGTCGGAGTCGCGCACGGAAGAAACTTCGGGATTGGTCACCAGCAGCGCTTCGTCCGCATAGTGCATTGCCATGAGCGCACCACTTTCGATGCCCGCGGGCGAATCGCAGATGATGTACTCGAAGTCCATGTCCGCCAGATCCTTGAGCACCTTGCCAACGCCTTCTTGCGTGAGCGCGTCCTTGTCGCGCGTCTGGCTGGCGGCGAGGACAAACAGGTTGTCGCACTGCTTGTCCTTGATGAGTGCCTGATTGAGATTGGCCTCGCCCTGGATCACGTTGATCAGGTCATACACCACGCGCCGCTCGCAACCCATGATCAGGTCGAGATTGCGCAGACCGACGTCAAAGTCGATTACCGCTGTCTTGTGGCCGGCCAGCGCGAGGCCGGAAGCAAAAGCGGCACTGGTGGTGGTTTTGCCCACGCCACCCTTGCCGGAGGTCACGACGACGATTTTGGCCATGTTATGCAAAGTCCTTGCTTGTTTTCAATGAAAGTGAGTCTGACGATGGAAGCCAGCCCGTCGAATGGGTGTGCCATTGTGTACTGTGTAAGCGCAAAACGCCTTCCTCCATCTCAAAGCGGCTCGATGAGCAGCTTTTCGCCATCCAGCCGCACCTGGGCGGGCTTGCCGCGCACGTCGGCAGGCAGATCGGTCTCGATGGCGCGGTACATGCCGGCGATGGAGACCAACTGCGGCTCCATGCAGGTGCCGAAAATCCGCGCTTCGGTATTGCCGCGCGCACCCGCAATGGCGCGACCGCGCAGCGGGGCGTAGACGTGGATGTTGCCGTCGGCAATCACCTCGGCGCCAAAGCTGACCATGGCCATCACCACCAGATCGCCGCCGCGTGCATAGACCTGCTGGCCCGAGCGCAAGGGCTTGTCCACCACCACGGTGGGCACGCCTTCGCCGGGCACTTCGACGGGAACGTGCACTTCGCGCACCACTTCGCGGATGACCTCGCGCACTTCGGGCTGGGCAGACTTTTCGCGCACCGGCGCATCCGGCGCGGCGATCAGCCCCGCCTCGTGCGCAGTCTGAATCTGCTCGGCGCTGCCGCCGCGCACGGCCACAGGTTGCGTATGGTGCTCGCGCAGGGCCTCGATCATGGCGACGAAATCGATGGCATCGGGAGACTCGCGCACGGCGGCCAGATCGATGAGGACCGGATCGTTGTCGAAAAATTCGGGGTCGTCGGCCACGCGAGCCGCCAAATCGGCTGCGAATGCGGAAATATCCGTGCTCTTGAGCACCACGGCCACGACGGGCAACTGGGCGCTCTTGAGGTCAAAACTGGTGCGGGACTGTCCCGCCGTATCAACGGCCATGAACTGGAGTGATGGGGAAACTCGATATCAGTGCCTGCGCCTCGGCCCCGTCATATCGGACAACCGAACCGCCGCCACTGCAGATGAACCCGCTTGCAGGCCTTTCGGCGCATGAACTGCGCATTTCGGCGCAATACCAGCCCCAGATTGGCCTTCAAACAGGCACGTTAACCACGAAGTGTACAGCGCGCCGCCGCCCTGCCTGCATCAGGACGTTTCGGCATAGCCTCTCGCAATGCCTTTCGGGCCAGCTACCTATCTGTTTGCGAGAGACATTCTCGCGCCTGACACGCCAAAGCGGCAAATTGCATCGCTTTGCAACCGGGCGCCCAGTCAGTGCCATTTGCCTTGAAAAATCACAGCAATACGAACTATGAATTGCGCCGAACCGTTCTGCCCGCATGTGGCTGCCGCGCGCAATGGGGGTCATGGCAGCGCTACCATGGCCTCGCCGCAGCAAGGTTTGATCGCGAGTTAAGTCGAAAAAAAAGCCCGCAGACGTTGTCCGTCAGCGGGCCTTTTTTTCGGGAGATTGGCAGATTCAGAGCTTCGGAATCTTGACCCGGCTAATCATGAGTGAGCCGGATAGCGCAAACATCAACACCAGGGGGTGCAGCGTGAAGCCGCCAATCATTACCTTGCCGAACCACAAGTGTTCACCGACCGCGCCCAACGACGCGGCGATGGCCAGCACCAACACCAGCACAAACGATGTGGGGATGGGCGTACCCTCGAAATACTTCACCTTGCCGGAAGGTCCGTCGGACAGCGTTTCCGCCGTCACGTTGTAGCGCGCCAGACGCGACACGCCACATGCCACGAAGAACGCGAGCACGACGCGGTCATACAGCCCCTGCATGCCGCAGGCGTAGGCAATGATGGCGGGAGCAACGCCGAATGAGATCACGTCGGCCAAAGAATCCAGTTCGCGCCCCATGGCGGAGGATTTTTGCCGCCAGCGTGCAATGCGGCCATCAAGCACATCGAACACGAGCGCTGCAAAAACGAGCGCCGCAGCGAAGTAAATGTGAGTGACATCCGCCGTCGCGAGGTACGTCATCGCCGAAAACAGCGCGCCCACGCCGCAGATGGCATTCCCCAGTGTGAACCAATCCGCGAGGTGAAACTCGCGGATCATCGAGAAGCGTTTTTGTGGAACGGTCATAGTGGCATTATGAAGGTTCCGATCCTCTAAATGGGCATTCCTTGATTCAATCGACCATAGAAAATTACACCCCTACCTCATACGTCATTGCACAAATCCGTTAATTGGCGCAGTGATTTGAGGTAGTGAATACACGCTTTCTTTTTAGGCTCGGGTGCTGGCTCACTGAAAATTCGGTGGACGCTTTTCCATGAAAGCCGTGACAGCTTCGCGGTGATCGGCAGTTTTATGCGCAATGGCCTGATAGCCTGCGGAGAGTTCGAGCAGGGATGCGAGCGATGCATGCTCGCCCTCGCGCAGCAGGCGCTTGGTCATGCGCATCACCGCGCCGGGGTTCGCGGCTATCTTGTCAGCCAACTTCCTGGCCTCGGCCAACAATTGGTCAGCGGGCACCACGCGCGAGACGAGGCCGAACGCCAGCGCTTCCTGCGCGTTGATGGCCTCTCCGGTGAAGGCCATTTCGCTGGCCTTGGCCATGCCCACGGCACGCGGCAGCAACCAAGCGCCGCCATCTCCGGGCACGATGCCCACGCGCACGAAGCTCTCGGCAAAGGTGGCGTTGTCGGAGGCGATGCGGATGTCGCACATGCAGGTCAGATCGAGCCCCGCGCCAATCGCCGGGCCGTTGATGGCGCAGATCACGGGCACGTCGAGTTGGTAGAGCGCATTGGGAATGCGCTGGATGCCGTTGCGGTATTCCTCACGGATCATGTCGGGCGTGAGCGCATCGTCAAAGAAGCGCTTCATGTCCTTCACGTTGCCGCCGGAGCTGAAGATCGGTCCCGCGCCGGTGATGATCACCACCTTCACGCTGGTGTCCGCGCGCACCTGATCGCACAGTGCGACGAATTCATCCACCGCCGTATTGCCGGTGAGGGCGTTGCGCGTTTCGGGCTGGTTCATGGTGGCGACGAGCACGGCGCCGTCGCGTTCGATGGTCAGAAAGGACATGGGTTGTCTCCTTGGAATGGGATGAATGGCGTCAGACGTTTTCCACGTCGGTGATGCGGCGGATGAGGTCGAGCGTGAGTCCACGGTGCGCCAACAGCGCCTCGCCCGCCACGCCTTGCCAGTAGCTTTCACTGCCCGCCGTCTGGCGCCATGCGTGCAGGCGGCGCGTGAACAATTGCAGATCGTATTCTTCAGTGAAGCCAATGGCACCGTGAATGGCGTGCGCCGTCTCCGACACCGCCAGCGCCGCCTGGCTGCAACGCGCCTTGCCTGTGGCCACGCGCAGGCGATCGGCTTCGATGCCCTCGCCGCTGCAGCCTAATTGCGCAGCCATGCGTGCAGCGAAGACATGCTCGCTCATCACCGCCAATTGATGCTGGATGGCCTGGAACTTGCCGATGGGACGGCCAAACTGCTGGCGCTCGTTGGCATATTGCAGCGTGCGGTCGAACACGGTCTTGAGCGCCCCCGCCATCTGCGCCGACGTGACCGCCGCCTGCAGCGTGCGCACATCGAAAGTTGGCGGCAAGGCGAGCGACGGCGCGGCTTGCCACTGCGCGGCGGTCCACGCAAGGCCCGCATCGAGCGCCAATGCCTGCACCGTTTGCTGCGCCCCGTCCATCGGCATCAGGCGCCACGCATCGCCCGCCTGCACCAGCACGGCCTGCGCCACGCGCGCATTGCGCACGAGTGCGCATTGCACACCGCCGTCCGCCGACTGCACGCCGCGCGCCAACACGATGCGCGATCGGGGCGCATCTACGTGCGCCAGAGCGAGCAAGGCTCGCGCCACCATGGTGTCGGCCAGCGGCAGAGGCAGCGCGTGCGCACCGCATTGCTCCAACACGCCGAACACCGCGCCCAGCCCCAGACCGGCCCCGCCCTGCTCTTCGTCCAACATGGCGTCGGCAAGACCGGTGGCTTCCAGTTGCTCCCACAATGCCGCCGTTTCGGCTGCGCCGTTCGCGCCTTCCTCGATCGCACGCACCACCTGCGGTGTGCACTGATCGGCCAGCACCTGCCGCGCTGCGTCGGCAAAGACGTCATCATTCATGTCCATGATTCTTTCCTTTTCCAGATCGATCAACGCAAGCCCAGGCCGCGCGCAATCATGCCGCGCAGGATGTCGCGTGTGCCGCCGCGCAGCGAGAACGAGGGCGATGCTTCGGTCACGTATTTCAGCGTCATGAGCAGTTCCACGGGAATGTCTTCCGCATCGCGTGAAAACAGGTCTTCAGCGATCGCGGCGGGAATGAACTGCTCCAGTGTCGTGCCCAACTCTTTGACCAACGCCGCCTCGACGATGGGACTTTCGCCGCGCGTAAGCTTTTCCTGCACGGACACCGACATCGCGCGCAGCGGTGCCAACTCGGTCAACACGCGGCCCGCCAACTGCTGCGCCGACGATGTGCGGCCCTGCGGCGTGCGCACATAGTCCAGCCACTGGTCGAACAGCACGATGGAGGAGAACAGGCGCTCGGGCCCACTGCGCTCGAACGCGAGTTCGGCGGTGACCTGTTCCCAGCCCTGCCCTTCGCTGCCGATGAGCGCATCGGCACCCAATTGCACGTTCTCGAAAAACACTTCGCAGAAATGGCTGTCGCCGGAGAGATCCTGAATCGGGCGCACGGTCACGCCGGGTAGCGACAGATCGACGATCACCTGCGACAGGCCCTTGTGCCTGTCCTCGCTGGTGCCCGAGGTGCGCACTAGCGCGATCATGTATTGGCAGTGGTGCGCGTTGGTGGTCCAGATCTTCTGGCCGTTGAGCAGAAAGCCCTTGTCATTGGGCACGGCCCTGGTGCGCACGCTGGCCAGATCAGAGCCCGAGTTAGGCTCGCTCATGCCGATGCAAAAGAACGCCTCGCCCTTGCAGACCTTGGGAATGTAGAACTGCTTTTGCGCCTCGGTGCCGTACTTCAGGATCAGCGGCGCGCTCTGGCGGTCAGCGATCCAGTGCGAGCCCACGGGCGCGCCGAAATTGAGGAACTCCTCCACCAGCACATAGCGCGTGAAAGCGCTGCGACCGCCGCCGCCATACTCCGGCGGCAGCGTCACGCCGACCCAGCCTTTGGCGCCCAGCTTGCGGCTGAACTCGGTGTTGTAGCCGCCCCATGAACGCGCGCGGATATGCGCCGGCATGTCGCGCGTGGCTTCGGTGAGGAAGGCGCGTACTTCGGCGCGCAGCGCTTCGTCCGCGGCGGGAATGCGTGTGAGGCTCAATGAGTCCAGGGTACTCATGCCAATACTCCAATCTGGCGCAGATGCGCGAGTTCCTGCTCGTCCATCTGCAGGTGTTTTGCCAGCACGTCGTCGGTGTGCTGACCCAATTGCGGGGGCGCGCGGCGATAGGCCACGGGCGTATCCGATAGCCGGATCGGGCTGGCGACAATGGGCACGTCGCCGGCTTGCGGGTGCTGCATCGCCCGCTGCATGCCACGCGCCTTCACCTGCGGATCGTCGAACACGTCTTGCACGGTGTTGATCGGGCCGCACGGCACGGCGTGCTGCTCCAGCAGCGCGATCCATTCCTTGGTCGTGCGCGTGACCGTGAGGGCGCGAATCATCGCCACCAATTCGACGCGGTGCGCCAGGCGCGCCGCATTGGTCATGAAGCGCGCATCCTGCGCCCATTCCGGCATGCCCGCACCATTGCAGAAGCGCGCGAATTGGCCATCGTTACCGATGGCGAGAATCATGTACCCGTCCGCCGTGGGAAAGTCCTGATACGGCACCGTGTTCGGATGCGCGTTGCCCATGCGCTGCGGCACGTTGCCACTGTAGAGATAGTTCATGCCCTGATTGGCAAGGCATGCCACCTGCACATCCAGCAAGGCCAGATCGATGTGCTGGCCGCGCCCGGTATGCTCGCGCGCCTGCAATGCCGCGAGGATGGCGGTGCTCGCGTACAGCCCGGTGAGGATGTCGGTCAGCGCCACGCCCACTTTCACGGGACCGCCTCCGGGCTCGCCGTCCGGCTTGCCGGTGACGCTCATGAGCCCGCCCATGCCCTGGATGAGAAAGTCGTATCCCGCACGGTGCGCGTAAGGCCCGTCCTGGCCGAAACCTGTCACCGAGCAGTACACCAGCCGCGGGTTGATGCGCGCCAGACTGGCGTAATCCAGCCCGTACTGCACCAGCCCACCGGTCTTGAAGTTTTCCACCAGCACGTCGCACTGCGCGGCCAGTCGCTGGACCAGCGCCTGCCCTTCGGGCTGGGTGAAATCCACGGCGACGGACTGCTTGTTGCGGTTGGCACACATGTAGTAGGCCGACTCGCCGGTGGCGTTGCCCTCAGCATCCTGCACGAAAGGCGGACCCCACGCACGCGTGTCGTCGCCCGTTCCGGGACGCTCGATCTTGATGATCTCCGCGCCCAGATCGCCCAGCGTCTGGCTGGCCCACGGCCCGGCCAGCACGCGCGAGAGGTCCAGCACCTTGATGTGCCGCAGCGCGCCGTTGTTGGCTCCGCCGTGGCCGTGGCCCCGTTCGGCTTCGCTCATTGCTGGGGAACCTTGGCCTGCACGACGATGCGCTTCCACAGCGCGATCTCGTTCTTCTGGAATTCGCGCATCTGCTGCGGACCACCGGTCATCGGCGTGGCGCCCAGCTTTTCGTAGAACGCTCGGGTTTCGTCCATCTTGGAGATTTGCATGAACAGGTCCGCCAGCTTGGCCGTCTCGGCCGCAGGCGTCTTGGCGCTCACCATCGCGCCCACCCACGTGTAGGCTTCAAAACCGGGCAGACCCGCTTCGGCGATGGTCGGAACGTCGTGCGACGAGGCCACGCGCTTGTCGCTGGCAACGCCGAACACCTTCACCCGGCCACCCTTGGCCAGCTCCTGCACGGCGGTCACTTCCGCGAAGGTGTAATCGACCGTGCCACTGGAGACGGCCGTCATGGTTTCACCCGCGCCCTTGAACGGTACGTGCAGGGTTTCGATCTTGGCGGCGTCGTTCAGCAGCTCGCCCATGAGTTGATACCCTGCCGAGCCCGCGCCAAAGTTCACCTTGCCGGGGTTGGCCTTGGCATACGCGATCAGCCCCTTCAGGTCGTTGTACTTTGCGCCCGGCGTCACGGCCAGCATGGCGGGGGAGCGCATCATCATGGTGAGCGGCGAGAAGTCGGCCACGGGGTCGTACGGCAGTTGCTTGAACAGGGCCGCGTTCACCGCCAGTGTGGAGTTGGAGCCGATGAATACGGTGTAGCCGTCCGCTGGCGCGCTCAACACCTGCTTCACAGCGATGAAGCCGTTGGCACCGGGTTTGTTCTCTACCACCACGGCCTGTCCGGTGATGTCCTGCAGCTTCTTGGCAAAGTATCTGGCCGAGGTGTCGGTGCCGCTGCCGGGCCCGAAGGGCACGATGAACTTGATTGCGCGCGAGGGAAAGGTATCTGCCTGCACCAGCGGCGCGCCGAATGCGGCAATGGTCATCAAACCGGCGCCGGCGATGGCGCGCAGGGTGGCTCTGCGGAAATGAAAGCGCATAGGTATGTCTCCTTGGAAGTCTCTTTTCGAAATCAACCCGGGCCGGACACCAATGCGCACGCGCGCAATCACCGACCCTCTACTGGAATCCACACTGTATGCAGGCGCGGGGATTGAGTCTAATATTACTTTTTTCACTTTCGATACCGAATGAATATCGATTACTGCCATGAACTTGCGCCAGCTTCGTCAGTTCGTCACGCTCGCTGAAACCGGTAATTTCCACCGCGCGGCAGAGCAGTTGCACATGGCCCAGCCGCCGCTGTCGGTGTCGATCCGCAAGCTGGAGGAAGAGCTGGGCAGTCCCTTGTTCGACCGCACGTCTGCGGGTGTGCTGCTGACGCCCGCTGGCGAGGCCATGCTGGCCGACGCGCGCAACACGCTGCTGTATGCCGATCGTTGCCGCAACGCGGTGCTGGACACGCGCAGCGGCGAAGGCGGGCTGGAGCGGCTCGGCATCGTCGGCTCGGCCACGTATGCGCTGCTCCCCGAGTTGATCCCATCGCTGCGCCAGCGCTACCCCAAAATAGAGCTGGAACTCAGTGAGGCGACCTCCTCCGAGATCCTCGACGGCCTGCTCACGCGGCGCTTCGATGCGGGGCTGCTGCGCTATCCGGTGCTCAACCCGAGCGGATTCGAGATCCTGCCGCTGGACCGTGACGATTTCGTGCTCGCGGTTTCCGACAACAGCCCACTGGCCAAGCGCGACGGCATCGCCCTGTCGGAGGCGGCGCAAGAGCCCTTCATCATGTACCCGGCGGACAAGGTGCCGGGACTGTCGGCGCTGGCAATGATGCGCTGCCAGTTTTCCGGCTTCGTGCCGCATGTGGCGCAAGAGGCGATGCAGGTGCAGACCATCATGAGCCTCGTCGCATCGGGACTGGGCGTCGGTCTCGTGGCGGGCGTATCGCGCCGCGTGATGCCGCGCGGCATCCGCTGTCTGTCGCTCACGGACAATCCGCCGGGCTTTCACGTCGGCATTGCGCTCGCGCGCTTGCCCGGCGGCAACAACCGCGCTGTAGAGCGCTTCACCGAGCACACGCTGCGACTGGCGCGCGTGAGCGCGCACGATCGCACCAATCCGGACAAGCCGGTTTGATGGCGGTCTGCGGCCAGTCGCTGGCTCAGTGCGTCATTTCGTTGAGGCTGGTGATCGCGTAGCGCTTCGTGCGCAATTGCTCGCCCGGGGCTTCGATGCCGTACTGCGGCCAGCGCGCGGCGGTCTCGTCCAGATCGATGCCGCTTTCTTCGTTGTGCCAGTCGTAGTTGGTCGCCTCTTGAGGGATGGGCTTGCCCTCGGGCACGACGAGATGGGAAAACTTGCCATTGCCTTCGTCACGACGAAAAACATCCACGCGCATGTGCAATTCCTTTTCCAGATATGAGGGAATCCAGCCCGCCAGCGGGCTTTTGCCTCACTCTACGCGCAGGCCCGACGCCCCGGCGTAGGAAAAAACGCCGCGCCTCTTGAACGGATTGCGTCTTGACTCAAGGCAATACTTGACCCGACAACGCCACTCACAATGCACCGTCATGACATTGACCAAAACACCATCTCCTCAATCGACCTCTCACATTGCACATGACTGTGATGTGCTGATCGTGGGCGGTGGTCCGGCGGGGCTGTCGCTGTCGATTGCCTTGTCGCAGGCCGGCCTGAGCAGCATCGTGCTGGACCAGCAACCGACCTCGGTGCTCGCCAACCCGCCCGAAGACGGGCGCGAAATTGCGCTCACCCATCCCAGTGTGGAAACGCTGCTGCAACTGGGCTCGTGGCAAGAATTGCAGCCCCATGAAAAAGGCCAGATCCGTGAAGCGCACGTGCATGACGGCCCGGTCGCAGGCGCGCCCGGCATGCTGCTGGATGCCGAGCACAGCGACGTCCCGGTGCTGGGCAAGATCGTGCCCAACCACGCACTGCGCCGCACCGCATGGCACATTGCCAGCCGCGCAGAAGGGGTGCGCATTCTCGACGCGGCCAAGGTGCAGCAAGTGAGCGTGAATGCACACAGCGCCACCGTGGACTACGTGCGCGAGGGCGAGCCCAGCGCGCGCCTGAGCGCCCCGCTGGTCGTGGCCGCCGACAGCCGTTTTTCCGCCGCGCGTCGCCAATTGGGCGTGGGCGCGCAGATGACCGACTTTGGCCGCACCGTCATCGTCTGCCGCATGTTCACCGAACACTCGCACAAGGACATCGCGCACGAGTGCTTCGGCTACGACCGCACGCTGGCCGTGCTGCCCGTGCAGGACGATCCGCAAACGGGCCGCCACATGTGCTCCATGGTCGTCACGGCAGATAGCGCCGAGGCCACGGAGCTTATGGCCCTGGAACCCGAAGCATTCACGGCCAAGATCCAGACCCAGTTCGATCAACGTCTGGGCGCGATGGAACTGGTGGGTGAGCGCCACTCCTACCCGCTGGTCGCCACTTGGGCGCAGCGACTTTCCGGCCACCGCTTTGCCCTCATCGGCGACGCCGCCATTGGCATGCATCCGGTCACGGCGCATGGCTACAACCTGGGCCTGTCCAGCGTCAGCCGACTCTCCAAGGCGCTGGCGCAGGCGCGCTCGCACGGCGTCGATCTGGGCGATGCGGCGATGTTGGCGGACTACGCCTTCGCGCACCAGCGCCACGCATGGCCCATCTTCCAGGGCACCAACACCGTCGTGCGCCTGTTCACCGACGCGCGCCCGCTGCCGCGCGTGCTGCGCCAGATCGTGCTGCGCGGCGCGGACCACTTCCCGCCCATCAAGGCCGCCATCGTGCATCAGCTCACGGGACGCTGGCAGCGCCCGCGATTCGGGCTGCGCCGCACGCCAGCGCAACTTCCCGGTCGCTGATTCCTTGCGCGTCCAGCCGCGCGCGCTTCACGGGGAGCCGCGTGGCCGCGCGCGCAAGTTCCGCTCAATTGCATCGAATTCCGGAACAATGCGTTGTCTATCCGGTGGTTTTTCTTCATTCAACGAAGCAATACAGTTTATCCAACGACGAACGCACAGCAACGCGTTCACCGTGAAACGAACGAGTCGCCTGGCTGCCAACCTGAGCCTTCCGCACTCCAGTATTCACCGACAGGTTGGAAGGAAACACCATGAAAAACGCTATCCGCACCGCCGCCGCATTCACCCTGATCGCCTTGGGCGCGGCCACTGCCAACGCACAAGTGCAGAGCGCCGAAGCCGGCTTCGCTCCCGACATCGCCGCAGCCCAGAGCACATTGACCCGCGCCCAGGTCACCAGCGACTTCGTGAACGCACGCCAAAACGGCCAACTGCAACTGGCGGGCGGCAATGCCTATCAACCTGCCAACAGCCTGCGCGCCACGACCTCCGCAGTCGATCGCTCTGCAGTGCGCGCACAAGCCGTAGCCGCCGTGAAGTCGCACCAGCTCCTGGATGGCGAAAGCTCGGTGCAATAAAGCGCCCCGCCCCCCCGGAAAGCAGCCCTTGCTCGCGAGGGCTGCTTTTTTTGTTTCTGGCGCAATGCCGGGGCATGCAGGCCACGCACCGACCTGACGCAGGCCTAACTGGGATAATTCGGGTTTGCTGCGCGCCACGTCCAACGATGAACTGACGCGGCAGCGACCACGAGAATCCACACAGAGTTCGCCCCGCCATGCCCGCCACGTCCCTGCGTGTGCTGTCCATCATCCCGCCGATGACGCAGCTGAACACGCCCTATCCCTCCACCGCCTACATCACGGGCTTTCTGCGCTCGCGTGCGGTGGATGCGCGGCAGGAAGATCTGGCACTGGCGCTGGTGTTGCGCCTGTTGTCGCGCAAAGGGCTGGAACAGGTGATTGCAGCGGTGCAGCAGCTTCCTGCCAACCAGCACAGCCCCGCCGTGCGCTCGTTTGTCGCGCAGCAGGACCGCTATCTCGCCACCATCACTCCCGCCATCGCGTTTTTACAAGGCCGCGACAGCACGCTGGCGCACCGCATCGCGGGCCGCGGCTTTTTGCCGGAAGGTCCGCGCTTCGACGCGCTGGACGTGTATGTCGATGATGACGGCGGCGATCCGCTGGGCTGGGCCTTTGGCGCCCTGGGCCTGCAAGACCGCGCCAAGCATCTGGCAACGCTCTATCTGAACGATCTGGCCGACGTGCTGCGCGATGCAGTGGACGAACGATTTGAATTTGTGCGCTATGCCGAGTCGCTCGCCGCCAGCCAACCCAGCTTCGATCCGCTGGCCGGCGCGCTGGCCGCGCCGCATACGCTGGTCGATGCCATGCTGGCGGCGCTCACCGACGAAGCCATGGCGCGCCACACGCCGGACGTGGTGTTGCTGTCCGTGCCGTTTCCGGGCTCGGTGTACGCCGCCTTCCGCATCGCGCAGACGATCCGGGCGCGCTATCCCGACGTGAAAACCGTGCTCGGCGGCGGCTTTGTGAATACCGAATTGCGCGGACTGGCCGATGCGCGCGTGTTTGACTTCTTCGACTACGTCACGCTGGATGCAGGCGAACGCCCGCTGCTGGCGCTGCTGGAACATCTGGGCGGCGAACGCGGGTCATCGCGCCTGGTGCGCACCTTTGTGCGCGACGAGGCCAGTGGCGAAGTGCGCTACGTCAACATGATGGAGGCGGACATCGCCTTTGCCGAAGTGGGCACGCCCACCTGGGACGGCCTGCCGCTGGATCGCTACCTCTCGCTGCTGGACATGCTCAACCCCATGCACCGCATGTGGAGCGACGGGCGCTGGAACAAGCTCACCGTGGCGCATGGCTGCTACTGGAAAAAGTGCAGCTTCTGCGATGTGGGGCTGGACTATATCGGCCGCTACGAGGGCGCGAGCGCCAGCGTGCTGGCCGACCGCATCGAAGCCATCGTGGAAGAAACCGGGCAGACGGGTTTCCATTTCGTCGACGAAGCCGCGCCGCCCAAAGCGCTCAAGGCGCTGGCACACGAACTCATCGAACGCAATGCCGGCATCTCGTGGTGGGGCAACGTGCGCTTTGAGAAAACCTTCACGCCCGACCTCGCCCAGCTGCTAGCCGACAGCGGCTGCATCGCCATTTCGGGCGGGCTGGAAGTGGCGTCCGACCGGTTGTTGGCACTGATGAAAAAGGGCGTATCGGTGGAACAGGTCGCGCGCGTGACCAAGGCGTTCAGCGATGCCGGCATTCTGGTGCACGCCTATCTGATGTATGGCTTTCCCACGCAAACTGTGCAGGACACGGTGGATGCGCTGGAATACGTGCGGCAGTTGTTCGAGAACGGCTGCATCCAGAGCGGCTTTTTCCACCGCTTCGTCTGCACCGTGCACTCGCCCGTCGGCATGAATCCGCAGGAGTACGGCATCGAGCTGCTGCCGCTCCCGGAAAGCCGCTTCGCGCGCAACGACGTGGGCTTTGTCGACCCCACCGGCGTGGACCACGACGCGCTCGGCGCCTGCCTCAAGAAAGCGATCTACAACTACATGCACGGCATCGGCGTGGAAGACGACGTGCGCATGTGGTTCCCGTTCAAAGTGCCCAAAACCACCGTCAAACGCGACCGCATCGCGCGTGCGCTGGGGCCGCGGCACTGACGCAGATTCCTCCTGAAATTTGGGTTCGACCTGTGCGCGCAGAGCGCCTGATTGCCCTACCATCGCTGCATTTGTCAAAAACTGTAGCGGGAGCCATTCCAAATGGGTTTTTTCAACTGGACTGAACGGTCCTCGGACGTGCTGCAAACCGGCGGCGTCATTGCGCCGGATGAGCGCCTGCCCTGGGGCCAGACCGGGCTGATGGGTATCCAGCACGTGATCGCCATGTTTGGCTCCACGGTGCTGGCGCCGATCCTCATGGGGTTCGATCCGAACATGGCGGTGTTCATGAGCGGTATCGGCACACTGATCTTCTTCCTGATCACGGGCGGCAAGGTGCCAAGCTACCTGGGTTCGAGCTTCGCCTTCATCGGCGTGGTGATTGCGGCTACGGCGTATGCAGGCAAGGGGCCGAACGCGAACATTGGCGTGGCGCTGGGCGGCATCATCGCCTGCGGCGCTGTGTATACGCTGGTCGGAGTGATCGTTCATGTGATCGGCACGGGCTGGATCGAGCGCTTCATGCCGCCGGTGGTGACGGGCGCCATCGTAGCCGTCATCGGGCTGAACCTTGCCGGCATCCCGGTGAAGAACATGGCCTCCAATAATTTTGAGAGCTGGATGCAGGCGCTCACTTTTGTCAGCGTGGGTCTGGTGGCAGTGCTCACGCGCGGCATGCTGCAGCGCCTGCTGATTCTCGTGGGGCTGCTGGTGGCGTCGGTGCTGTATGCGCTGTTCACCAACGTCATGGGTCTGGGCAAGCCGGTGGACCTGACGGGCGTGATGAACGCACCGTGGCTCGGCATGCCGACGTTTCACGCTCCGGTTTTCGAGGCGCAGGCCATGTTGCTGATCGTGCCGGTGGTGATCATTCTGGTGGCGGAAAACCTGGGCCACATCAAGGCCGTGACCGCCATGACGGGCCGCAACATCGACCAGTACATGGGCCGCGCGTTCATCGGCGACGGCATCGCCACGATGGTGAGTGGCAGCGTCGGCGGCACGGGCGTGACGACATATGCCGAGAACATCGGCGTGATGGCGGCCACCAAGATCTACTCGACCGCCGTGTTCCTGTTGGCCGCGCTGATCGCCGTGCTGCTGGGCTTCTCGCCCAAGTTCGGTGCGCTGATCCAGGCGATTCCACTGCCCGTCATGGGCGGAGTCTCCATTGTGGTCTTTGGTCTGATTGCCATCGCAGGCGCCAAGATCTGGGTGGACAACAAGGTCGATTTCTCGCAGAACAAGAACCTGATCGTGGCGGCCATCACGCTGATTCTGGGCACCGGCGATTTCACGCTGAAGTTCGGTGACTTCGCACTGGGTGGCATCGGTACGGCCACCTTCGGCGCTATCATTTTGTATGCGTTGTTGAACCGGAAAAGTGTTTGACAGTGTTCGTGAGTGCGCTGGGGCAACGGCGCATTTGATCCATGCGCAGGGAAGAGGCCGCAATCCGTCAGGTGTTCGTAAGATCAGGGTTTCTGCCTAGCGAAACTGTCAACGACTGGTAACATTCAGGGCTGATCTTCAGATCCACAGGGGCGTACACCACGCCCCTTCTGTTTTTTTCAGCACCGGAGTTTTCATTCCATGGCGAACACACATTCCCGCATTCTGCACGCTGGTTTGCGTCAGAAAATCATGTCGGCCGAACAGGCCGCGGCACTGATCGACAAGGGCGCCAATGTCGGCATGAGCGGGTTCACCGGAGCCGGATATCCCAAGGCCATTCCTGCCGCGCTGGCCAAGCGCATCGAGGCAGAACAGGCCAACGGCAGTCCATTTCGCATCAGCATCTGGACGGGTGCGTCCACCGCCCCGGAACTCGACGGCACGCTGGCACAGGTCGACGGCATCGAAATGCGCCTGCCGTTCCAGTCCGACCCGATCTGCCGTACCAAGATCAACAACGGCACCATGCACTTTGCCGACATGCACCTCTCGCACGTGGCGCAGCACGCATGGTTCGGCTTCCTCGGCAAGCTCAGCGTGGCGGTGATCGAAGTCACCGCCATCAATGCCGACGGCACACTGGTGCCCACCATGGCCGTGGGCAATAACAAGACCTGGCTCGACCTCGCAGACAAGGTCATCCTGGAAGTGAACTACCGCTTGCCCATGAGCCTTGACGGCATGCACGACATCTACTACGGCACGGCCCTGCCGCCCAATCGCAAGCCGATCATGCTGAATGCGCCCAATGACCGCATCGGCCAGACCACGCTGCAATGCGACCCGGACAAGGTGATCGCCATCGTCGAGACCGACAGCCCCGACCGCAATACCGTGTTTGCGGCACCGGACGCGGTGTCGTCCCGCATTGCCGAGCACATCATCGACTTCCTCGGCCACGAAGTGCGCAAAGGCCGCCTGCCCAAGGAACTGCTGCCGCTGCAATCGGGCGTGGGCAACGTGGCAAACGCCGTGCTGGCGGGTCTGCTGAACGGGCCGTTCGAGAACCTCACCGGCTACACCGAGGTGCTGCAGGACGGCATGCTTGATCTGCTGCGCTCGGGCAAGATGAAAAGCGCCTCTGCCAGCGCCATCTCGCTGAGCAGCGACGCACTCACCGATTTCATGGACAACATCGATTTCTACCGCGACCGCATCGTGCTGCGCCCGCAGGAAATCAGCAACCACCCCGAGCTGGTGCGCCGCCTGGGCATCGTGGCGATGAACTCCATGATCGAGGCCGACATCTACGGCAACATCAACTCCACACACCTCATGGGATCGAGCATGATGAACGGCATCGGCGGCTCGGGCGACTTTGCGCGCAACGGCTTCCTGTCCTTCTTCGTCACGCCTTCGGTGGCCAAGGACGGCAAGATCAGCTGCATCGTGCCGATGTGCTCGCACGTCGATCACACCGAACACGACACACAGGTCATCGTCACCGAACAGGGGCTGGCCGATCTGCGTGGCCTGTCGCCGCGCCAGCGTGCGCAAGTCATCATCGACAAGTGCGCGCATCCCGACTACCGCCCCATGTTGCAGGACTACTTCGACCGTGCGCGGCAGGGCGGCGGCCAGCAGACCCCGCACATCCTGAGCGAAGCCCTCTCCTGGCACGACCGCTGCCTGAAGACAGGCTCCATGAAGCCCTGATCAGCGGGCAGGGAATGGTGCGCGTGCCCGCGCAGTTCAGGCCAGAAAGCGGCCTGAACTGCCGAGCACACCCAGTTCGATAAAGCGCGAACCCACATAGGGTGCCTGAGCGCTGAAATCGACCATGAATCCACCCAGATCCCACTGGCGGATGCTCGCCAGCGCAGTGCGCAGCTTGGCAGGCGTCGGCTCCCGACCGGCGCGCTCCAGCCCCTCGATCAGCACGCGCGCATTCACGTAGGCCTCCAGACTGCCTTGCGAAAAAGCCGTGTGCCCTTTGGCCCGCATGGCGCTCTGGTAGTCGCGCACCAATTGCATGCGCGGGCGATTCGGATCGGGCACGACCATGGCAATCGCCAATCCACTGCCCTGCTCGCCCAGCTTGGCCAGCGCATCGCCCGGCATCGTCACCGACAGGCCGGCCAGCAACACACCCGGCGCCTGCTTCTTCAGCCCGCGCACCAGTTCGACGGATACCGCCCCTGCGGTCGCCAGCAGCACCGCGGCCGGGCGCGCATCGGCCACCTGCGCCAGCACTGCGGGCAGATTGCCGCCGTCCGTGGCCACCGCCGCCTCCAGCGATGGCGTCATGCCCAGACCGGCGAGCGTGCGCAGCGCGTCGGCCTGCGCCTCACGGCCATAACCGTTGTCCTGGAAGACGATGCCGATGCTTTTGAGGCCCATGCCCGCAAGGCGTTTGATCAGCCGCTGCACCTCATCTGTATAGCTCGCCCGCACGTGGAACACGTTGCGCGAATTCTTGCGCAGAGACGAGGCTCCGGTGATCGGTGCGACGTAAGGAATGCCCGCCTCCTCCACCAACGGCAAGATGGCGGTGTTGTTGGGTGTGCCGACACACGAGAGCAAGGCCAGCGCCGAGCCACTGCCCAAAATCTGCTTGACGTTGGCAAGCGTGCGCTCCGGAACATAGGCGTCATCCACCATCTGCAACTGGATGCTGCGCCCATGCACTCCGCCCTGTGCATTCACCTGCTCAAACGCCGCGCCCGCGCCTTGCGCGATGTCCGTGCCAAATCCGGCCAGCGGCCCGCTCATCGCGGCGGAGCAGCCAATCGACACGCTCTTGGCGCTCAGGCCCGGAACGTCCTGTGCCGCAGCACTGCGCATGAATGTGGGCGCACACATCCATGCAGCAGCGCCCGATCCCGTCAATATCCACTTGCGGCGTTGCATATGCCTTGTCTCCTTCATTTTTTCGACGCGGCGGGAAACCAGACCTTCACGTTCACGCGCGCGTGAAAGGTATCTGAATTTCTCTATTCGTCAATTTTTGTAAACGCTTCAAAATCGCGATTCTGTGATGCAATGGGTTGCGCGTTGTGCCAAGGAACCCTCCAAACGTGCCAACCCACTCTCAATTACGCGCAATTGATGTGCGAACGACTGTGCTTCCCTTTTCAATCGATCCCATGACGTCCATCTGGAAAAAACCAATCTCGCTGGAACTGATCACCCAATCGGGCCAAGGCACCGCCGTGAGCCACCTCGGCATCGAGATCGTGCAGATCGGCGACGACTTCCTGCGCGGCCGCGTGCCCGTCGATGAGCGCACGCGCCAACCTTTTGGCCTGCTGCACGGCGGGGTGAGCGTGACGCTTGCAGAAACGCTCGGCTCGATGGGCGCGTACTACAGTGCACCCGAGGGCGTGGGCGCGGTCGGCCTGGACATCAACGCCAACCACATCCGGGCCTCGCGCAACGGCTGGGTAACCGGCACCGCGCGCCCGGTGCATCTCGGCAGGACCACGCAGGTCTGGGCCATCGAAATGGTGAACGATGCGGGCGAGCTCTCCTGCGTCTCGCGCATCACCATGGCCATGCTGGCCGCACGCTGAAGAAGGTTCGCGTACCGTTCGCGCGCGCTGCCATCGCAGTGATCCGCACCCACAAAAAAGGCCGACGAACAATCCATGTTCATCGGCCTTTGCACTTCAGCGCATCAGATCGCGCTTAGCTGCGGCGACGCGCTCCGGCGAACTGCCTCCATGTCATCCAGCCCAGCAGCAAGGACAGCACGATCAGGCTCCACTGCGACAGCGTCGGCACCGCGTGCGCATCCGCCGGAGGCACCACCTTGGTCGTGACTTCATCCTGGTCGTTGTCCGGATTTTCATCGTCCGCCAGCGAAACGGATGCCTTGTTCACCAGTGGGGATGGGCCCTTGTAGGGCTTGGCCAGCGTGGTGTCGATGGTGAACACCGCCGTCTCGCCACTGTCCAGCGGCGGAACCTCGCATTCCACCGTGCGCGTGGTTTCGGTGAAGGTGCAGCCGTTTCCACCCGATGCACTCACGAACTCCAGACCCGGCGGCAGCGCGTCAGTCACCTTGGCACCTTCCGTATAGAGCTTGCCTGCCTTGCCATGGTTGGTCACGGTCAGGGTGTAGATCGCAGTATCACCTGCGTCCAACGGACCTTCCGGTCCATCCTTTGCAATACCGAAGTCCATGGTCGGTGGTGGCTCCAGTGTCGTCGTTGCGTGGTCCTCATTATTTTTTGGATTCTCATCTCCCGGCAAGTCGACGCGCGCGAAGTTGACCAGCGGACGCTCACCCTTGTAAGGCTTGTCCAATTGGGCAACGATGGTGAACACTGCGGTGTCTTTGCTGTCCAGCGCAGGCACATCGCAACTCACGGTGCGTGAGCCGCTTGCATAGGTGCAGCCATCCCCGCCGGTCGCGCTGACGAACTGCAGACCCTTCGGCAATACGTCGGTCACCTTAGCACCTTGGGTGTAGGGCTTGCCCGCCACGCCATGATTGGTCACCGTCAACGTGTAGGTGACTTCGTCGCCCTCATTCAACACCGCGGAAGGGCCACTCTTGTCGATGCCGAAATCCTTGGTCGGAGGCGGCTCGATGGTGGTGGTGGTAGTGCTTTCATTGTTTTCGGGATCGCCATCGCCGGGTGCGGTGACACGCGCAGTGTTCACCAGCGGGCGCTGACCTGTGTACGGAACATCAAGCTGCGCCACCAGCGTGAACACCGTAGTTTCCAGACGGCGCATCTCCGGGACCACACAATTCACGGTGCGGTTGGCTGCGTCATAGGAACAGCCCTGTCCGCCCGTGGCACTCTCGAAAAGCAGTCCTTGAGGCAACACATCCGAGACCATGCCGACCGGCGAAAGACCATTGCCGCGTCCATGGTTGGTGACGGTCAGGGTGTATGTCACCTTGTCGCCCTCGAACACCTGGCCACCAGGACCGGTCTTCACGATGCCCAGATCCACGGCATTGCGATTCGCGGAAGTACGGTCACCAGTCGCGTTGTTCTTCGCCACCACTTCAGCGTCGCCGTAGGACAGATACTCCTGCTGCTCGGTTGCCGCCACACTGGCAGCTGGAAAGAACGAGCCGGTATTGGCGCCAGGGGGAAGATCCACCGCTTTCATGCGGATCTGGAACTTCACGAACTCGCCTGGTCCGATGAGCGGAATCGTGCAGCGCAACGTGCCACTGGTCGTGCCCGGTATCGGCGGCTCCTGACACAGGCTATTCGCATAGGTTGGCGACACCATGGGGCGATTGTGAACGTCTCCTGACACTGCGCCCGGCGGAAGATAGTGCCGATTACTTTCCCCGGTGATATCGACAATGCCCATGTACTCGAACGTCGCTGTAGACGGTAGCCCAGCCCCTGCTTGCGGAAACAGCATCTCCATCAGCACGTTGGTTGCAACGGAGTAACCCGCATTGGAAACCGTCACGGTGTAGACCGTTTCCTGACCAAGCGCCAGGCCGTCTTCGGTGTGCCCCATTTGCACGCTGACGTCGAGTTCCGCGGGTTTCAGTGTCACTTGCGCCACGGCCGTGTTGTCAGCCAGTGTGATCTCGGGGGTACTGGTCGCTACGGTGACGGTGTTCGTCAACGTGTCAACCAGCTGGATGTCGTTGACCGAGCGTGCATAGTAGCTGACCAGATACATGTGCCCCACGTCCAGTGCGTCGCCCCACGCGCAATCCAAGCTGCCTCCTTGTTGTCCGTCTGCCGAGGCATGCACCTGACCATTGGCATCACGATAGGTACATTGGCCATTGGCCGTGGTCGGCTCGCCCACCAGAATGGCATTGATTGGCAGCACGTCCTCCATGGTGACGTTTTCAGCAAACGACGGGCCCCGGTTGGACACCGTCACGTCGTACTTCACAACCTGCCCGGCGGCCGCCTGTTGGGGTCCCACATTTTTGACCACGTCAATATTGGTCAGTGCGTCGATCATTTCGGTGGCCGTGTCGGAGCCCTCCAGACCGACAATGACTTGCGATCGCGCGTTCACGGTGTTGTCGTAGGGCGTCGCCTCCAGCACGCCGTTGACCCACGTTCCCCGTTTCACGCGCGGGATGATGGTGACTTCTACGGTGGCACTTTCACCCGCAGGCAGTTCTGCAATCATGCAGACAAGCACGCGCGTGCGCCCTACTTCGGGTTGGGGCGTATCGCATGTGATGTTGTTCGTGGTGGGCTTTGCCTTGATGTATCCACCGCCGGGATAGATTTCAGGATCGCCCGGCTTGATACCGTCCGTTGCAAGAACCAATTCGTCCAGCACATCGGACACGCGAACAAGGCGAGCGATCTGCTTCGGGTCCGTCGAATCGTTGGTGACCTTGAGTTCGTAGGTAATGCGTTGGCCCTGGGTGCCGGGAGGGGGCGAGATTTTGTCCACCGGCTCCCATTTGATGGCCTTCTTTCTGACAGTCAGACTGACCTTTTCGTTGGAAACGGTAACGCTGTCTGTGGAGCTGACCCTGATGGTGTCGCGTCCGGAGCCCGGCAAGTCCGCTTCAACCTCGTTGCCAAACACGGCATAGTCCGCAGAACTGCCAACGGGCAGTGCAGGCACGATGGCGCCGAAGGTCAAGGCATGGGACTTTTTGGCTGCAAGCCCTCCCAGATAGGTGCATTCCTGCGGGGCATCCGAAGGGAACACACCGGGCAAGCATTGCCAATCTGTGGGCGCACTCGTCAGCATCAGTCCAGGCCCGGGCTTCTCCGTGACCACCAGCGGCTGATTGGGCAGCACGTCCATGGGGCCATCATTGGAGACCACCACGTTGTAGCTGAACGGCGCATTGACCTGCACAAGCTTTCCGGAGACCGATTTGGAGATCTTCAATTGGGCCGTATTGCTCAACGTAATGTCTGCGGACGCCTTGTTGTTGACGATATTGGGCTCGGCCTGATCCGGATGGGTCAGCTTGACCTCGGCCGCATTGCGCAGAGACCCATCTCCTACGGCGGCGTGCTGCACCGTGGCCCGGAACGCAATACTGGGCATCGCCTTGTGGTTCTCAAACGGGAAATAGTCTTGCCCTGCGCGTCCCTGCCATTGGCAGGTGAGCTGCGGCTTCGCGAAGGAACAGGTCCAGCCCTTGTCCAGCCCGGACTCCATCCCCACAAATTCCACCCCATCGGGCAATGTGTCGGTCACCACGACGTACTCCTGCGGCACGCCTGCACCGCCTTCGCGGGCGGGCGTCAGCGTATACACGACCTCTGAGTCCGTTGCCTGCGCATCAAGCACCGAAGGCGACACTGTTTTCTTCAGCGACAGATCCACGTAGCCGGTGCCCGATGAAGTGACCACGACGCCCGACACGTTGTTCACGGTTTGTGCGTCAGGCATGGGCCGGGCAGTACCCGCGCCGTTGTACGCAGCCACACTCGCCGTGGCACCAATCGGCCCACTCATGGTGGCCGTGGCATGCAAGGTAATGGACGGGAGCGTCACCGGCTGGAGGAAACTGGCCCCGGTCACACCTGCCGTGTAGTCACATACATACTTGCCCGTCCTGACGGGAAATGATGCCGCCGGATCGAAACCGCAACTCCATCCGGCGGGCAAAGGTGCCACACCACGGATTTCCGCGCCCGCTGGCACGTCGAATTCCAAGCGGACATTCCCGGTGGACGGAATGTCCATCGGCCCCCGGCTGGACACATCGATTACGTAATCAAAGTCCTCATCCGGCTTCACGTTGGTCTTGGTCGCCTTCAGTTTCACCACCAGATCGACCGCAGGAGTGACAGTGAAGTGGCGATCGATGTCCACGTTGTTGGTCGGATCGTGGTCAACGGCGCCATCGCCGGAAAGACGCGCCGATGCGACGGCTTTCCAGTCGGTTTTCGCTGTCGGCAGCACCACATTGAAATCGACCCACTTGAAGTCATCCTTGATGGTCAAGGAAGGTACTACGCATTCAATCGTATCGTTGGTCTGATCGATCAGGACATTGTCCTTGATGCCGCTCCCATTGTGCTTGCACGTGATGCCCTTGCCCTCTGCTGGCTTCACCGACATCAGGATCGCGCCCACTGGCAGCTTCTGGATCAAGGTGACGCCGGTCACATCATCACCGCCATTGAGTTTGACTTTGGCCCGGTACGTGAACTCGCCGCCCGCGAGGCCGCTGTTACCGAGCTGACCGTTGATCATCGCATCATGATTGACCAGCACGTCCACATACGAGGCCGCTGTTGCCGAACCCATGCCCAGCGCGAGCATTGCACCAACCAGAGCTGCGCGCCACAAAGGCACGCGACAACCGGCGCGATCAGGAAGAGCGTGCACAGGCCCTCCGCGCGCCGGGGCACTTGTTGAATTGACTGACATAGAAACCTATCGAAAGATGAAAACAGAGCGCGCGACGTCTGTGGATCCGTGCGAGGAGTCGTCCGGGACGCATCAAATCGACAGATAGTCTTTTTCAATTGTATTTATTTGATACAACTTCTCATCTTTACTCACATATACGCACAAATAGGGTCGGAGATTGGGCCGATAGGTTGACTAAATCGAGTTCACGTGTACACACCTCTAAAGAAAGCCTTCATCAGGTGTGCGGTCAAGGGGATTTTGGCGTTTTGTGGAGTGAGTCCATACGTGCGAATGCGCTGTAAAAGCGCCCGATCTGTAACTTTCTATTTGTATTTATGCAGTTACACGGTTACATATCACACAGAAGTGCGCGCGCACCCACATCGGAAACAACTGCCGCTTCCTGATGGTGGGAGCCCGGGAGCAAGGGGATGTGGAGCGATTCCGGCGACAGCCAGACAAAGGCTCTCGCAGCGACGCGCGGAGACATCCTCCGGCGGTGCGAGCGATCAGGCATGCGGCACACGCGCTGTGCCGCAGCGTTCAAGGCGGTTTCAGGTCGGCACCGTCTATTGCGCGTCGTCGCTGGCGGCGCGCGCCAGTCGCTCGCTCTTCCAGTAAATGTCGTCACCCCCGTCGACCCGGTTGAGCACGCGCGCCAGCACGAACAGCAAATCGGACAGGCGGTTCAGGTACTGCCGTGGCGCGGAGCGCATCTCTTCGCTTTCCTGCAGGGCCACGGTCGCGCGTTCCGCACGGCGCGCCACCGTGCGGCAGACATGGGCCAGCGCCGCCGCACGCGTGCCCGCAGGCAGGATGAACTCCTGCAGGCGCGGGAGCTGCGCGTTGTAGTGCGCGAGCGCATTGTCGAGTTGCAGCAGACCATCGTCCTTGAGCAGCTCAAATCCCGGAATCGACAGCTCGCCACCCAGATTGAACAACTGGTGTTGAACGTCCACCAGCAGTTCGCGCACATCGGCGGGCAGCGGCTCGCACAGCAACAAGCCGATGTGCGAATTGAGTTCGTCCACATCGCCCATGGCATGGGGCCGTCCGCTGTTCTTGGACACGCGGGTGTTGTTGCCCAATCCAGTCGTGCCATCGTCGCCTGTGCGCGTGGCTATCTGTGTCAATCGGTTACCCATGGCCGGTTTTCTCCTATGTTTCTGCGCAAGTTCTCCATTGTGCTTTACATCCCGGGTCGAAATGAGGAGGCGGGAAACAGCGGGCAAGAGTGCTGGCACTGCGGCGCATGTTGCGATGCAATAGAGCCGTGTTCAACAGAACTTGGAGCCAAAAACATGACCCAGCCTAAGCAACGATTCCGCACCCTCAGCGCTTTTGACGCACGCAGCGTCATGCTGTTCGCGGCCCTCGCTGTCGGCGGTGCCGTCCAGGCACAAGGAACCGGTCGCTCCGCCGTTCAGGCAGAGACATCCATCGGCCCGTCCAGCAGCGTCACCCGAGCCGCCGGAGCGCAATCGCGCACCTCCAATGCCGCTGTTCCCCAGTCTTCTGCGTCCGCCCAGGCAAACGCAAGCTCAGCCGGCGGCAGGACAGCGTCCTTGCCGGCTCCAAGTGACAAGCAGCGCGAACCACGCTTCCAGCAAAGTGGCACGCCCGATACGGCGGCCAGACAGTAATCATTTTCCGCGATGGCGCTCCAGCGCCAGACCTGGCGCGCAAATCGAAGGTAGAGGTTTGTATTTGCACCCGCCAGAACCACCCGTTTGTGCTGTCACTCCAGGGCGCAAACGGGTTTTTCATGTTCTGTGGGGATCGCCAGCGACGCCAATGGCTTCTGTTTCCACGCGAATCAGCTCTGCCAATTCCGTCGCCCGTGCGGGCGACATGCGCGATGTGACCGTCGCGATGCTGATGGCTGCGCGGGTGCCCTCCTCCAGTTGCACACCACGGCCCACCCCTGCTACGCCCACGGTGATGCGATCGGCCACCACCGCATATCCGCGCTGGCGCACGGTGCGGATATCCGCCTGCAACTCGGCCAATTCCAGACCGGCATCCCGATAGCGCTTGGCGTTGCGCCCAAAAATAGCCGGGACTTCGCTGGCGTCCAATTGGGACATCAGCGCCAGTCCGCCTGTGCCCAGCCCCATCAACCGGCGTTCGCCCACATCGATGACCAGCGCCTTGATCGGAAAGTCCCCCATCTCCCGGTGCAGACACAGACCGTGGTCGCCCTGCTGCACGATCAGGAAGACCGTGTCCCCCGTGATGCGCGCAATGCTCTTCATGGCGATGCGGAAACGGCCCACCAGCGGCGGGCGCTCCATCACGCGCATGCCCAATTGCATGGCCTTGATGCCCAGGCGGTATCGGCCCGTGTGCGCATCCTTCTCGGCATAACCTTCCTGCGCCAGACAGGCCACCAGCCGGTAGGCCGTGGGTCTGGTCAGCCCGCTCATGGCCACGAGATCGCGCAGCGCGATGCCCTGCGCATGCTGCGCGGCAATGAGCTGAACCATGTCCAGTCCGCGCCGCAAGACCTGGGTGCCGCCGACCTTGTCCATTTGTCTCACTATTTGAAGAAATTGCACATCGGAATCGCATTGTGCAAGAAACCATCATTCAATGGCGCTCAACCCAGACGCCCAGCGGATGGCCCCACAAGACACAGCGCCCGAGATGCAACAGCCCGCACCACTTCACCACGCGCATTGGCCGCCTGGTCAGCCCCACGACATCGACCTGCCCAATCGCACGATCATCGACAGCCTAGAGGACTCCGCGCGCCGGGTGCCGGACAAAGCCTGCATGGTGTATTACGACAGCGTCACCCGTTTCGCGGACTGCCGCGATACGGTGCGGAAACTAGCCGCCTTCCTGCAGCAGGAATGCGGGGTCTCACCCGGCGATCGCGTGCTGCTTTACCTGCAGAACTGCCCCCAGTTTGTCATGGCGTTCCATGCGGTCCTGCGCTGCGGCGGCGTGGTGGTGCCCGTCAATCCGATGACGCGCTCGGGCGAGCTGGCGCACTACGTTGATGACAGCGGCGCCCGCACCATCGTTGCCGGTAGCGAAGTCGCGCACCATGCCCTGCCCTTTTTTGAGAGCGGCGCGCTGCAGCACGGCATTGCTGTGCGCTACGCCGACGCCCTGACCCAACCCACCACGCTCTCGCTGCCCGACGTTCTGCGCGCAGAACCCGCGGTAGAGATTCCCGCCTGCATGCACTCGTGGACGGACGCTACCGCCATCGATGCGTCACGTCTCCAACCCGTTCCTGTGGCACCGGACGATCTGTGCGTGATGCCCTATACCTCGGGCACCACCGGGCATCCGAAAGGATGCATGCACACACATCGCTCCGTGCTGTTCACCGCCATGGCGGGCATGCAATGGATGGGCATGCAGCAAGACGACGTGATCCTTGGCGCGATGCCGTACTTCCACGTCACCGGCATGCAGCGCTGCATGAACGGCCCTCTGCACAACGGCAGCACCACCATCATCATGACGCGCTGGGACGCGCGCGTTGCCGCCGCGTTGATCGAGCGCTATCAGGTCACCGCGTGGACCGGCGTTCCCACGATGTATATCGACCTGCTCGGCAATCCGGAACTCGAGCATGTCGATCTGTCCAGCCTGCAACGCATCAGTGGCGGTGGCGCGGCCATGCCGCCCGCCATTGCGCAACGCATGGCACAACGGCTGGGAGGCGACTATATCGAGGGCTACGGCCTGAGTGAAACCATCGCGCCTTCGCACATCAATCCACCCCATCGGCGCAAGCAGCAGACCTTGGGAATTCCCATCTTCAACACCCGCTCGTGCGTGATCGACCCGGACACCTGCGCGGTACTGGGCCCCAACGCAGTTGGTGAAATCGCCATTCACGGCCCACAGGTTTTCCAGGGCTACTGGCGCAACGAAAGCGCAACGGACGAAGCCTTCACCACCATCGACGGCGAGCGCTATTTCCGGACCGGCGATCTCGGGTACGTGGATGAGGACGGGTATTTCCACATGGTGGACCGCCTCAAACGCATGATCAACGCATCCGGCTTCAAGGTGTGGCCCGCCGAAGTCGAGGCGCTGCTGCACGATCACCCCGCCGTGAAGGAGGTGTGCGTCATCGCCGCATCGGACCCGCACCGGGGCGAAACCGTGAAAGCTCTGATCGTTGCCCACCCCCATGCGTTTCCGGCGCCCGACGCAGCCGCACTCATGGCCTGGGCGCGCGAGCACATGGCCGCCTACAAGGCACCGCGCATCGTGGAATTCGTCACCAGCCTGCCCAAGTCCGCCACCGGAAAAGTCGAGTGGCGCGCGCTGCAGGAGCGCGAACGCAGCGCGCAGCCCACCTGACGGCGATCGACCCCATCACCACACACCAACGACAACAGGAGACAACCCATGCCACACCATCCCAACCACTGCGCATCGCGCCGCCATGCGCTGAAAGCCATCGTCGCTGGAGCCGCTGCGGGCTTCGGCCCCTGGGTATCCGCACTGGCCAACACCGACTTTCCCAACCGGCCCGTGACGCTGATCGTGCCATGGCCACCGGGCGGCGCGACAGACGGCGTCCTGCGCGCCGTCGCCACTGCGGCGAGCAAGCATCTGGGGCAACCCATCGTGATCGTCAACCGCCCCGGCGCCGCTGGCACCGTCGGCCCCATCACCATGGCATCCACCGCCAAGGCCGACGGCTACACCGTCTCGCAAGTGGCGCTGAGCCTGCTGCGCATGCCGTATTTCCAGGAGGTCACCTATGACCCCATCAAGGACTTCACTTACGTCATCGGACTGTGCGGATACACCACCGGCATCGTGGTGCGTTCGGACTCTCCCTGGATGACCTGGCAGGATCTCGTCAAACACGCGCGCGCCCATCCCGGCACGCTCAGCTATGCCTCCGCTGGCGTGGGCAGCAGCACGCACATCGCGATGGAAGAAATCTCGCGCGCCGCAGGCTTCCAGATGCTGCATGTGCCGCTCAAGGGTGCCGCCGAATCCATCGCCGCGCTGCAAGGTGGTCACATCGACGTGATGGCCGATGCCACCGCATGGGGGCCGTTTGTCGACTCCGGCAAGTTCCGCCTGTTGGTGACCTGGGGCGAGAAGCGCACCAAGCGCTGGCCCAATGTGCCCACACTGCGCGAATCGGGCATAGACATCGTGGCCAACGCTCCCTATGGTCTGGCGGGCCCCAAAGACATGCCGCCGCAGGTCGTCGCCAAGCTGCACAGCGCGTTCCGCAGCGCGCTCAAGGATCCGGACTATCTGACCGTCGCCGCCAGATACGATCAGGAGGAGTTCTATCGTTCACCCGAAGAATTCACCCAGTGGGCCAAGGAGCAATATGCAAGGCAGGGCCAGTTGATCAAGGAACTGGGCCTCGGCAAGGCGGCGAAATAGACACCTTGCCCCTGGCGGTGACGGTGGAGTGCGGTCATAGAATAGACCGTTCGCAATTTGCCATGTGACGGAGACAACATGAACGCACCCACCGACACCACCCATCTGTTGCCGCACGTGCAATTGCGTCCGGTTCCCGACGCGTTTCTCGCGGCCTTGAGCGCGCGCTTTGGTGCGCAATATTCCGCCGCGCAGGCCGTGCGTGAGCAGCACGGTCGCGATGAGGGATCGCTACAGGCACCGCCGCCCTCTGCCGTGGTGTTTGCCGAAAGCACGCAGGACGTGGCCGATGCCGTGCAACTGGCTGCGCAATACGAGGTGCCGGTGATTCCCTATGGCGCGGGCTCGTCGTTGGAAGGGCATCTGCTGGCGATTCAAGGCGGAGTCAGCATCGACGTGAGTCGCATGAACAAGATTCTTTCGGTCAACGCGGACGACCTCACAGTCACCGTGCAGCCGGGCATCACGCGCAAGCAACTGAACGAAGCCATCAAGGACACGGGACTGTTCTTTCCCATCGATCCGGGTGCCGACGCGAGCATTGGCGGCATGGCCTCGACGCGCGCCAGCGGCACGAATGCCGTGCGCTACGGCACCATGCGCGAGAACGTACTGGCGCTGGAGGTGGTGACGGCCAGCGGCGAGGTGATCCGCACCGGCACACGCGCCAAGAAGAGCGCTGCGGGCTACGACCTCACGCGCCTGTTCGTCGGCAGCGAGGGCACGCTCGGCGTGTTCACCGAAGTCACCGTGCGCCTGTACCCGCTGCCCGAGGCGGTGAGCGCAGCGATCTGCTCGTTCCCCAGCATCGAGGCCGCCGTGCGCACGGTGATCCAGACCATCCAGTTGGGCGTGCCGATTGCGCGCGTGGAACTGATCGACGCCAACTCCGTGCGCATGGTGAATGCGCACAGCAAGCTGGATCTGCGCGAAGAAACCATGCTGCTGATGGAGTTCCATGGCTCGCCCGCCGGCGTGAAGGAGCAGGCCGAAACCGTGCAGCAGATTGCAGATGAATGGGGCGGCAAGGCGTTTGAATGGGCCGTGACGCCCGAAGAACGCACACGCCTGTGGACCGCACGGCACAACGCCTATTTCGCTGCCGTGCAATCCCGCCCGGGGTGCCGCGCCATCAGCACCGACACCTGCGTGCCCATCAGCCGACTGGCCGACGCGCTGCTCGATTCGGTCATAGAAGCCGATGCCAGCGGCATTCCCTACTTCCTCGTCGGCCACGTGGGCGACGGCAATTTCCACTTCGGCTACCTGATCGATCCGGACGTTCCGGAAGAGCGTGTGAAGGCCGAAGCGCTGAACCATGCGCTGGTCGAGCGCACGCTCCGGTTGGGCGGCACCTGCACCGGTGAACACGGCGTAGGCGTGCACAAGATGGGCTTTCTGCTGGAAGAAACGGGCGCAGGCGCGGTCGCGGTCATGCGCTCCATCAAACAGGCGCTGGACCCGAAGAACATCCTCAATCCGGGCAAGATCTTCTCGCTCTGATCGCGCATAGAAAAAAGGCGCTGCGTCCGCAGGGAACGCAGCGCCTTTTTCGTGGCCCTGGCTTGGCAGTGGCGCGTCAGTCCACCTTCGCGCCCGAAGCCTTCACCACCGGTGCCCAGCTCGAGACTTCGTGGCGGATGAAGTCGCTGTACTGCTTGGGCGTGTTGTGCTCTGCCACCGCGCCGAGCTTCATGTAAGCCTCTTTCACTTCGGGCTTGTCGAACGCGGCATTCACGGCCTTGTTGATCTTGTCGATCACGTCCTTGGGCGTACCCTTGGGCGCGACCAGCCCGAACCACGAGCTCACATCAAACGGCGCAACACCGCTCTCCTCCATGGTCGGAATATCGGGCGCGGACGGCGAGCGCGCCTTCGTCGTCACCGCCAGCGCGCGCAGCTTGCCGCCCTGCACCTGCGGCCATGCAGAAGGCATGTTGTCGAACATGAACTGCACCTGCCCGCCAATCAGATCGGTCAACGCGGGCGCGCTGCCCTTGTAGGGAACGTGCTGCGTTTTCAGGCCCGTGCGCGCCTTGAACATTTCGCCCGCCATATGGATCGACGTGCCACTGCCGGACGACGCGTAGGCGATCTTGTCGTTGTTGGCACGCGCCCACTCGATCAGCTCCTTGACGTTCTTCGCAGGCACGGCGTTGTTGACCACGAGAATGTTCGGCACCTTGGCGCCCAGCACGACGGCTTCAAAGTCGCGGTTCAAATCAAACTTGGCATTCGGGTACAGCGTCTGGTTGATGGCGCTCGTCACCGCCATGCACAGCAGCGTGTAGCCGTCCGCGGGTGCCTGCATCGCCTGCTCGGTGGCGATATTGCTGCCGCCGCCCGGCTTGTTTTCCACCACGAACGGCTGGCCCAGCGCCTGCGTGAGCTCCTTGGCCAGAATGCGCGCCACGACGTCGGTGGTCCCGCCCGCTGAAAAGCCCACGAGGATGCGCACGGGTTTGGTGGGGTACTCCGCCGCGGCGTGCGCTGCACCGCCCACGCCCAACGAGGCCAAAAGGCCGGCCGCAGCGATGGACGCTGCCGCGCGGCGGCGACTCAGCCCCCGAAAATTCGAATGCATTGCTTGTCTCCTTGCCTGTGATTCACGCCCGGCGTTGAACCGGCGCGCGCAGCCGGGCTGCTCACCCGACGCTGCGATTCACTATAGAACGAGATGTTCTGTATGCAATTTCGGGTTTTTCCCTGCGGACTTTCCTTAAGGTCCGCGCGGGAATGCAGGACAAGCACAATACCGACCTTCGTCATTACCGCATCCGCAGTCCTTCCCATGCGCCTTTGGTCACTTCATCCTCGCCACCTCGACACCAAAGGACTCGTCGCGTTATGGCGCGAAGGGCTGCTGGCGCAGGCCGTTCTGTACGGGCAGACCAAGGGTTATCGCAATCATCCGCAGTTGGAACGTTTTCGCGCGCTCGCATCGCCGCAGAACGCGATCGCGCTGTATTTGCGCTCCGTGCAGCAAGAGGCCGACTCGCGCGGCTACCTCTTCGATGCCAGCAAAATCCAACCGGTGAACGACACCGACGTCGTGTTGTCCGTCACCAATGGCCAGGTTGACTATGAGTGGGAGCACCTGTTGCGCAAGCTTGAGGTGCGCAGCCCTGCGACCTACGCTCAGGCGCAGCGCATGGAGAGCCCGCAGTTGCATCCCATGTTCACGCTCACCACCGGGCCCATCGCCGATTGGGAACGGCCACTGGGTCGTTAAGGCCGGAACGCATGGCGCAAAAACGAAGAGGCCCGATGCCAATGCATCGGGCCTCTTCCCACTTTAAACGGAGTGAATCGTTTATTGCTTCGCGCGCTTTTCCCTGAGATAAGGACCGTCCAGCAATGCGTTCGGACCCGACACCAATGCAATGCCATTGGCCTGAACGGTCAATGGCATGTAGTTCGGTGCAGCCCGCGCAACCGCCGCATTGATGGCCGCGCTGATCAACATGCCCAATGCACTTCCGCTCGAGCTATTGGAGGGCGAGTACTGCATGCGTTGCGTGTTGTGCCATAGCTCTTCACCCGTCTTGCTCACGAGCCGGTATTCAAAGTCTACCGTCACGGTGGTGGACAGAACGATGTATTGCGCATCCCATTTGTTGATGGTAACGAACATCACCGCATCGGCACCAAAGAGCTTGGCGATGGCTTCCGGCGGCTGCTCGTGCACGCGCTCGGCTTCGTAGAAGCCTTCCTGCTCAAGCACCATCTTGGTGGTGTTCACCGGGAACACGTAGTAGCCCTTTTCCGCAATGGGAACCGGCAGCGTGCTGAGCACGTAATTCGGCGCATCCACGTCCAGCGATTTGTTCACCACGGGCACGACCACGATGGAGCGAGGGCTTGCCGCTTCGTAGGCGTGCAGGTCGCGCTTGGGCGCGTTGGTCTGGCAGCCGGTCAGCAGCAGCGCGCCGGCTGCGAGAGTCAGTGCAGACAAGGTTCTGGAAAGCATGGTCTTTTTCTTCATCACACGGGTTCCTTGTCGACTGGCAGGCTCGCGGGAGCCGTGGACTCGTCGGACTGTTTCTCGGCCCGACTCTCCAGCGTGCGGATCATGGCGTCCATCAAGCCGCGACTCTCGGGCCATGCCTGGCGCTCTTGCCGGTACTGATCGAGAGCCCTCTTGCTATCGCCGCTTTGCAGATAGAGCGACCCCAATTCTGCGTGCAGTCCCGGTGCGACTTTCTGCTTTGCAGACTGCATGGCAGCAATGTGCTTTTCCAAGTTGGTTTGCAGCGCTACAACCGCCTCCGGATTTTTGTACGAAGTGTACAAGGCGCTGTCATAACCACCCCACTGATACAAGCCCCTTTGGGTAGCACAGCCCGTGATTGCCGTAGCGATAACGGCAATGGCAGTCCACCGGATGGACAGACTCCACTTTGAACGCATGTTCTGAATGTTCATATGCATTTCACCGCAATTCAAATACCTTGCTGACACCATCACCGACATAGAAGCGTTCGTTGATCAGTACCTGTCCACCCAACTGCACGCGTAACTGGTGCGTTCCGGGCTCGATTTGCAGTGCCGCCTGCTTGGCGATGAACTGCCCCGCCACGCCGACGGGCAGCTCGTCCACGAACACCTGTGCCGATGCCAGTCCGTCATTTGCCATCTGGAAGGAGATTTGCGGTTTGAGCGATACCACGCCATGCGTTTCGGTTGGCATCTGAACGCAGCCGCTCAGGCTGAATGCGCCCAGCAGCGCTGCCAGCGCCCACGCGCCATATTGCTTCTTGCCCATGACTTACCGACCTCCCTCGAAATAGACCACCAATGCGTTGGGTGCGCGCTTGCCGAGATCGCCCGACACCACGCTGGCCACCGCACCCTCGTTGAGTTCGTTGTCGCCAAACAGCGCATCCACGCGCAGTTGCGCCACCTTCTGGCCGGGCAGCGTGATCATGGCGCCCGTCTGCGGCGACTTGATCTGTTCACCGGCCGTCTGCACCGCGAGTTCCATGCCCGGCTTCAGGCCCTGGCTCTTGCCGCCGCTGATGAAAACGCGCTCGCCTTCCAGCTTGAGGATGGCCGTCGTCCAGGGGCGGCGGTTGAGCTCCACGGACAGCTTGCTGACGGCTTCCGAGACGGCCTGCCGGATAGCGGTGTCGTTGAGCGTGCCGTCGTAGGCCGCACGCGAGCCGAAGCCGAAGGTGGATGACACTTCGTTGGCGGCTTCGCCCGCACCGGATGTGGCGAAGAACACGTGGCCTGTGCGCGTGTCCACCATGCGGATGTCCACCTTGGCGAACGCCACTTGCTTCTTCGTCGCCGACGCAAAGCCGGAGCTGCCTACCGTCTTGCGGCCAAACTCGGTGAGCGAGCCGACGATCAGGGCATCCACCCCGACCAGATCGAGCTTTTGCTGGGTGAGCTGGCTCTCGGCCTGCACGCGCCCGATGTCCGGGCGCTCGAACACCAGATACGAGCCCGACTCCGTCAGCGCTTTGCTGAACAGATCGGTGACCTGCTTGCCCAGCGGATCGTCGTGCTTGTCGCGCAGCAGCGACTGGCCGTAGCTGGTTTCATTGGAGATGCGGCCCAAGGCCACTTTGCGCTTGAGTGTGGGCGCCGCCGTTGTCGGCGTAGCCAGCGTCTGGGCCTGTGCCGTTTTCTGCGCCGCCGCGCTTTGCGGTGCTGTCTTGGTATCTACGGGTGCTTGCTGAATGGCGCAGCCACCCAGCGCCAGGGCCGACGCAAGCGCCAGCCCCAAGCCTCGAAAATCGGAACGCATGGAGTTTCCTCGTTGAATGGACGTAAAGAAATATTTCTTTTCTCTATGTATCCGCAACGGGAACGCTTGGGATGGCTCCCATGTAAGACGGGCGCAAGAAGGTGTGCGCAGCTTGCGGTACGTCTATGAATATTCAAACAAAAAGCGCTGCCCGTTGCAGCGCTACAACAAGGCTGCAAGCGGCTTGCGCGCTCACAGCCTCACAAGTTATCAGATCGACTATCAAGCGGCGGCTGGACGCGCAGAACGCGCTGCTACGCCCGCGCCGACGAATCCGGCGGACACCACGCCCAGAACGAGTGCTGCAGCCGAGCCGTAGAAGATGCCGGAATTCATGTTGGCATCCAGCATCGCGCCAAAGATCGGCGCGGCAATGCTGAAGCCCAGATCCAGCCCCGAATACACCGTGCCGTAGACGCGCCCCGTGGCGCCCGGTGGCGCGGCGCGCTTGATGAGCATGTCACGCGAAGGGCCCGCGATGCCGATGCCAAGGCCCGAGAGCGACGCCACGATCAATCCGGCAATGCCGGGCAGCACGCCCGTGCCCACCAGCACCAGCAAGGCAGCGGCCGCAAGCAGGCACAGCGAGATCGTCTTCTCCAGTCGCGTCACACGCGCCACAAGAAAACCGCCGATCACCATGCCCGCAGCGCCGCAGAGCATGTAGCCGGTGACGACCATCGCGGTCACCGTGAGCGGTGTGCCGTACAGGTTGTGCAGCGCGGGGCTGGCGAAGCTCTGTATGGCGCTGAGGGAACAGGTGCTCCAGAAGAAAAACGAGAAGCACAGCCACACCGATGGCAGCTTGAGGAAAGCCAGTGGATGTTCGGGCTTGGCCGCTGTGCCTGCGCCCTGCGCCGCGCCGGTGGACCAGGAGCCCTGGCGATCATCCAGCGCATCGCGGTTGATGAACATGATCAGCAGGATCACGCCCGCCAGCGCCGCACCGCACAGGCAGGCCACGCGCCAGGAGCCCGTCGCCGTTGCGATTCCGGCCATGAAAACAGGTGCCGTCGCCCAGCCAAGATTGCCGGAAATACCGTGCACCGCAAAGCCGTGGCCAAGCCGCTTGGCCGACACGCGCTTGTTGAGGATCGTGAAATCCACCGGGTGAAAAGGCGCATTGCCCATGCCCGCCAGAAACGAGGCCAGGATGAGCGACGGATAGCCGCTGGCCGTGCCCGCCACAACGCCCGCCGCAATGAAGCACGACAGCGCGTAGAACAGCACAGGCCGCGCGCCCACGCGATCGACGACGAAGCCCGCCAGCATCTGTCCGATGCCGGAGACGACGAAGAACACCGACACCAGCAAGCCCAGTTGCGAGTAGCTGAAGCCGAACTCCGCGATCAGGAACGGAAACAGCGGCGGCAGCAGCATGTGGAAAAAGTGCGAGGAGCCATGCGCCAGCCCGATGAGGGAGATGGTGCGGGCGTCCTGCCGGAAGTTGTCTCGCGCGTCCGGCGATGCTGGGGATGTTGTAGTGGTCATGTGGCGGATATTAGGACGAAGCACATGCGTCAGATATACGATAGTCTGCCAACTTCTATCGCAATCATGCCAAGCATCACTTCTGCCGTCACTCAGGCCGAACCCGCCGCCAGCGATGCAGCGGCGCAGCACAGCCGCCGCCTGTCGCGCGCGCTGTCGCTGGTGGAATCGCTCACTCCGGATTTGTTCGTGCCGACGATGGCGCGACCGATACGCGTGAAGTACCGCCGCCTGCGCGCGGACACGCAGATCAAACCGCACCACCACCCTTGGGCGCAGGTGGCGATTTCCACCTCTGGCGTGATCCGCCTGGGCGTGCCGACCGGCACCTACATCGTGCCGCCGTCGCGCGCGCTGTGGATTCCACCCGGCGTCGAGCATGTGGTGACGATGGTGGAAGACGCCGATTTGCGCACGCTGTATTTTTATCAGCCGCCGGGGCATTGCGGCCCCGGCGTTGCCGCGCACGAGGAAGAGGCCTGGCGTCAATGCCGCGTGCTGGAAGTGTCCGAACTGCTGCGGGCGCTGGTGCGCGAGATGCCCACCGGACCCAACGACGGCCCCAAGCTGTCGCCCCAAGACCTGCAACGCGAAAGCCACCTGAGTGCGCTGATCCTGGACGAGATGCGCCGCGCCAATCCCGTGCGGCTCGGGGTCGATCTGCCGCACGACAAGCGCCTGCGCAATCTGTGCGAAGCGGTGATTGCCGATCCCACGCGCCACGAGACGCTGGCCGACTGGGCGCAGGACACGGGCGCGAGCCCGCGCACCGTGGCGCGCCTGTTCCGCAACGAACTGGGCAGCACCTTCACCCAATGGCGGCAGCAGGTGGTGCTGGCCAAGGCGCTGTCGCTGGCCGCGTCCCGCATGCCGATGGCGCAGATCGCTGCGGAACTGGGCTACAGCCCCAGCGCCTTCAGTGCGATGGTGCGCAAGTCGGTGGGTCAGTCACCGGCGCGCTTCTTTGGCTCGCACTGACGCGCTTGCCGCCCGGTCAACGGTCGCTCAGAGCGTGCGCGCCAGCGCTTCCAACTGGTCGGCGCAAATGCCCCAACCGGTGTGGAAACCCATGTCTTCGTGCGTCTTGCGATCCTGCGCATTCCAGTGGCGCGCGATGGCTGTGTAGCGCGTGCGCTGATCGTCCAGCGGATCGAAGTCGATGATGGCGGTCATGAACGGCTTGTCCGAGGGCACCCAGCCCGCACGATAGGCGTCGGTGAACACCAGGCGGCGGTTGGGAATCACCTCCAGATACACGCCTTCGTTGGGCATGTCCTCCCCTTGCGGGCTGCGCATCACGATCACACTGCGCCCGCCGGGGCACAGATCGACCTCGGCGCTGGCCACGCTCCACGGCGGGGGCACAAACCATTTCACCAGCAACTCCGGCTCGGTCCAGCAGCGAAACAGGTGCGCGGCGGGGGCGTGCAGCTCGCGCGTCAGCACGAGATCGTTGGCATGCGCGGGCACGCCGGGCAAGACGTCTTGGGATGGTGTCGTGGATGACATGAGAAACCTGCTTTCCGTGTACGCATGCGCCGCCGTTTACTTCATCGAATGCACGCCGAAGCAGTTGCCTTCGGTGTCCATCAGCACGGTGCAGAACCCGTAGGGACCAATCGAAAACTTGGACTTGTGTACCGAGCCGCCCGCAGCTTGCACGCGGGACTCTTCCTGCGCACAGTCTTCGCTGTGAAAGTACACGAGCGTGCCACCGCCGCCGGTGGGTACGCCCGGCATCTTCACCAGCATGCCGTTCGCGCCGGGGCGCTCCATTTCGCCCGGAAAAGACACCATCTCTGCGCCCGAAGCCTCGCCAGGCGGCGCCTGCATGGGCTCCATCTTCACTTGCAGGACGGCCTCGTAGAAGCGCCGTGCGCGTGCCATGTCGTTCACGTAGATCTCGAACCAGACAACGGGGTTGAATGTGGGTTGCATGAAGTACTCCTGGTTGAAAATGATGCTTCAGGCGGGTTGGCTGGCCACGTTGACCATCCACGGCGTTCCGAACCGGTCGGTGACCATGCCGAAGCCTTCCGACCAGAATGTTTTTTCATACGGCATGGTGACCTTGCCACCTTCGGAGAGTGCGTCAAAGATGCGCCGACCTTCATCCACTCTGTCCACACCGATGGACACCTGAATGCCCTGCGGCGGCGTGTAGGCCGCTCCGGCGCACAACTCGGGCACCACGTCCGAAGCCATGATGGACTGCGCACCGATCTGCAGATGCGCGTGCATGAGCGCGTTTTTCGCGCTCTCCGGCAATTGGCCTTCCATGCCGGGCATGGGCGGCATGTCGCCAAACGTCGATTGGTGCACGATCTTGCCGCCAAACACCTTGGCATAGAACGCCATGGCTTGCGCGCAGTTGCCGTTGAAATTGAGATAGGGGATGAATTGCATGTAAGTCTCCTGTTGTGAATTGCTTTATGGAACGAAATGGCTGGCGCGGGCGGTCACTCCACGAGCAACGCGGCAAAGCCGCCATAGATCACCCTTTTGCCGTCAAACGGCATGTCGCGCGACATCTCCGGGTCGTCCATCAATACCTTCATGGCCTGATTGCGCGTATCGCGGTCGGGCCAGACGATCCAGGAAAACACGACCGTTTCATCGCTCTCGAGCTTCACCGCCAATGGCATGGACGTGAGCTTGCCCTCGGGCACGTCATCACCCCAATATTCCACGACGGAGAGCGCGCCATGCTGTTTGAACGCCTGCGCCGCCTTGCGTGCGAACGCCAGATACGTTTCCTTGTTGGCCGTCTTCACCGGGCAGACAAAGCCGTCGACATAGTTTTGCGCATTCATGGGATGGACTCCTGTAGAAAAAATGAGCGATCAATCCAATCAATGTGGACAACGTCCACTTATTCTGCGCGCTAAAATGGACAGTGTCCACATTAAGTTTTTCCATCGAGTAAGGGATTGTGAAAGCCCCGCATGAATCCTCCATGAACGAGCGCCCCGACCGTTCCACGCTGCGTGCCACCTATCACCATGGTGATTTGCGGCAGACGCTGGTGGAGGCCGGGCTGGCGCTAGCGCGCGAAGGCGGCCCGCAGGCCATCGTGCTGCGTGAGGCTACGCGGCGGGCAGGCGTCGCGCCCAATGCCGCGTACCGGCACTTTGCCAACCGCGAGGCGCTGTTCGAGGCGGTGCGCGCCAGTGCATTGGGCCAACTGGCCAGCGCCATCGAGCAAGAGATGCAGTCCGCACGGGCCATCGAAGCGCCGCAGCAGCGCTCGCGCGCCCTGCTGGCCGCCGTGGGGCGTGGCTATCTGGCCTTTGCGCAGCAGGAAACGGGCTGGTTTCGCACTGCGTTCGCATCGGGCGAACACGACGTCGCCGTGCCCACCGACCCTGCCCGTACCGCGCAAATGGGACTCAACCCATTTGAACTGCTCAGCTACGCGCTCGACGCGATGGCGCAATCCGGTGTGCTGCCAGCCGAGCGCCGCCCCATGGCCGAGTTCCTCGCCTGGTCCACCGTGCACGGCATGGCCATGCTGATGATCGACGGGCCGCTGCGTCAAGCGACACCCGAGCAGCGCGCGATGCTCGGGCGGCGATTGTTGGAGATGGTGGAAAAGGGAATTTGAACCGTCCCTGACGTTGATGCAAAGCAGAGCACGCGAGATTCGCTACGATGCGTTGCATGCACTCTGAATCCGACCGCTTCTACAGCTACCTCCCCAGCCAGGGCCACGGCCTGCCGCACGACCCGTTCAACGCCATCATCGGCCCACGCCCGATTGGCTGGATCTCCACGCGCAGCCGCGCTGGCGTGCTCAACCTGGCGCCCTACAGCTTCTTCAACGCGTTCAACTACACCCCGCCGATCATGGGCTTTTCCAGCCTGGGCAAGAAGGACACGCTGACCAATATCGAGGAAACGGGCGAGTTCGTGTGGAACCTCGCCACCCAGCCGCTGGCCGAGGCCATGAACCAGAGCTGCGCCGCCGTGGCGCCCGACGTGGACGAGTTCGCGCTGTCGCAGCTCACGACGCTGCCCTCCACGCAGGTGGCACCACCGCGCGTGAAGGAAAGCCCGGTGACCATGGAGTGCAAGTGCACGCAGATCGTGCAACTCAAGGGCGCTGATGGCTCTGACGTACCCAGTTGGCTGGTGCTCGGCGAGGTGGTAGCCGTGCACATCGAGCACACGCTGCTCAAGGACGGGGTGTACGACACCGCGGCAGCGCAGCCCATCTTGCGCGGCGGCGGCCCGGCCGACTATTTCCGCATCACCGCAGAGCAACTGTTCCGCATGCATCGTCCGCGCTGATCTGCATGCGCGCGGCGCGTGCCAGGCGGTCGATGGACCAGCCGCGTCCCAGCATCAGGCGGCGCGTGTTCAGTTCGTCCAGCGTCTGCTGCGATACCGCATCGCCCAGATAGACCACCGATTTGTTCTGCAGCGACACATATCCACAGGTGTGCTCACGCGCCAGCCGCTCCCACAGCGCGTGCGCGCCGCAGGACTGGCGCGCACCGCTCAACAGGCATTGCCCGCGCTGCAGCGCCCAGCGGTAGGTGGCCGTGGCAATGCCCCGGCGCTGGTAGGGCTGGGCAATCTTGGTGTGCGGCGCACGCAGGTGCCGGTCGGCCACGCGGTTGAGTTCGATGAGGCGGTTGAAGATGAAATAGCCCGCCAAGCGCTGGCGGCGCACGTCTTCGATGTAGATGTATTCCTCGCCATCGGCCTCCCGGTGGTGGGCGACGAGGTCCGGATCATCCAGCAGGCGGAAACGGTGAATGCCGTACAGCGTATCGCCGGGGGTGTGCAGGCGCGCATGCAGCGCGTCGAGTTCCCGGTCGATATCGTGCGGCGCGTGGTGCACGTCCATGCGCAATTCGGCGGGACGGGGCGCCCGCAGTGGCTGCACTGGCCGGGAGCGCGAAAAAAGCGAAGAAGGAGATGGGAGGCGAGCCGAGGAAGGCCAAGGCGCCACCAGCCACGACGCCCAGAAGGGCGGCAGGGACAGATACAGCATCGTCGGAAATTCCTGTGCGATGCGCCGCCCCGGCAGACCCCTGTCAGCCCGGAACGCGCACCGAGGCGGGCATCCTAGGCCAGATAGCCCCCAAAAACACGTGTATCGCACCATAGCGATGCGGAATGATCACGGTCAGGGGCGAGCCTCCAAAAAGCAAAAAAGCGGCCTGAGGCCGCTTTCAAGGGTTCTTGCTTGCCGAAGCCGCGGGGCTGCGGCAAGCGCCTTGTCATCAACGCGAGAGCGCATCCATGGTCTGCGTATCGAGACGACCGGTGGCCTTCAGGCCCTGGTCCTTCTGAAAGGCGCGAATGGCATTGGCCGTACGCGGACCGGCTGCACCATCTGGCGTGCCGACGTTGTAGCCGCGATCCAGCAGGCGCTCCTGCGCCTCACGCAGGGACATGGCCGCGCCAACGCGCGTTTGCGACGGTGCCGCGCCGCCATCCACACCCAGACGGCCACCACCGCCCAGACCCTGGCCTTGCACCGACTGCGCCTTGTAGTTGCGCAGCGCAATCACCATCTGGTTGTATGCGTCCATGAACGCAGCGGTCAGCACCTTGCCTTGTGCCGTGTTCTGGTAGCCGCCCAGACCGCCACCTGCGGAGCCGCCGAACAGGCTGCCGAAACCGGCAAAGTCGCTCTTGGAGGCGCTGCCTTCCGAGGCCGCGACCTGCACGCCCGAGCGGTTGTCCACCAGCGTCAGCATGGCGCTGGCTTCACGCGTCTTCAGACCGCCACCAATGGCCGCCACGGCACGGCCACTGCCGCCGCCAATCAGGCCGCCGAGCACACCGCCAATCGCGCCTGCGTCGTTGTTCGAGAAGATGATTTCGGGCGACATCGCATAGTCGGATGCCACCATCTGGCCACGACCGAAGTTGCTGCCGCCGCGCATTTCGCCCGAGCCCATGAGCTGGCGCTCGCGGTCCATGGCGCGCATGCCTGCGGCGCTGCGCTCCACGATCACGAAACAGTTGGATTGCTGCACCAGCAGGCGCAAGAGATTGGCCGTGGGCGGCAAGCGATATTCGTTGCGCAGGATGCTGTACCAGCCCGCGTCCTGGTTTTCCACCAGTGACACCGTTCCGAGCGGCGACTGGCAGCGCTGCAGATCGCTGCTCTCGTTGGCCGCGTTCGCGCCGCCTGCCGCACCCGTCGCTACTGTCTTGGCATCGGAGCTACCCATCTTCATGTTCGTGGTTTCGCAACCGCTCAAGACCAGTGCAGCCGTTGCGGCTGCCACCAGGGTCAGGACTTTTCTAGACATCTCGCAATCCTCTCAAATCACCAAATTCAATGTGCAAAAAAGGGCCGAACATGCGCACTGGCTGTTCAGAATGGATGGCGAATGATAGCGTCGGCTCCCGCCAATGGATAGATAGCTAATTGGATATTTATTTTGAAATATCCACCTTATGCAGCCATCAGCCGTTGCCGCGCAAGCGGTCGATCAGACCGTTCAGCGAATCGAGCGAGCCAAACTGGATTGCCAATTCGCCCATTTCCTCGGTGCGACCGCCCCGTTTCACGCGCTTTTTCACGCGCACTTCCACATCGGCCATCAGCAGGTCGGACAGTTCTTCTTCCACCCGTTTGAGGTCACGGGACTTGTCCTTTTTGGGCTTCTGCGGCTGCAGACTGAATTCCGCACCCAGCTTTTTCACCAGTGCCTCGGCCTCGCGCACGGAGAGTTTTTTCGCCGCAATCTGGTTGCCGGCGGTGATTTGTGCGGCGCGGTCCAGCGACAGCAGCGCACGCGCGTGGCCCATGTCGATGTCGCCCGCCATGAGCATGGTCTGCACCGGGTCGGCCAGATTCAGCAGGCGCAGCAGATTCGTCGCCGCGCTGCGCGAGCGGCCCACGGCCTGCGCCGCCTGCTCGTGGGTGAGCCCGAACTCACGCACCAGACGCTGCAGGCCCTGCGCCTCTTCCAGCGGATTGAGGTCTTCGCGCTGGATGTTCTCGATCAGCGCCATCGCCGCAGCAGCCTCGTTCGGCACCTCGCGCACCAGCACCGGCACTTCGGTCAGACCGGCCAGCTTCGAGGCACGAAAACGCCGCTCACCCGCAATGATTTCGTACTTGCCCGCGTGCTCGCCTTCCGTCAGGCGACGCACCAGAATGGGCTGCATGATGCCCTGCTGCTTGATGCTCTCGGCCAGCTCGTACAACGCGCCCTCGTCCATGCGCGTGCGCGGCTGGTACATGCCGGGCACCATTTCGGTCAGCGCCAGCTTGCCTACGCCCTCATCAGAGATCAGGCCCGTCGCCGCACCGCCGGTTGCGCGCGGCGCTTTCTCGGCCACTTTGGGGCCCAGCAGCGCTTCAAGTCCTCGTCCCAGTCCCTTGGGTTTCTTGGTGACCATGTTCATCCATCCTTCATCGAATTCTTCTTGAGCGAATCCAGCAGTGCATGGCCTTCGGGCCAGAGTTCCAGTCCAGATTCGGCATTGATATGTCCCTTCGCGCCCAGATCGACAAAACGCGACCCCCAGGCAGCGGCAAATGCCCGCGCCCGCTCCGCGCTGCAGTACGGATCGTTCTGGCTGCCCACGAGAATGCTCGGAAACGGCAGCGCCTGCAGCGAAACCGGACGCCAGCCGTGCAGCGCACCTGCCAGTTCGGGCCGCTCCACATCGCCGGGGGCCACCAGCAACGCGCCCTGCACCTTGTGCGCGTGGCGCGAATGGGCCGCCCACCAGGCGGTCAGGATGCAGCCCAGACTGTGCGCCACCAGCAGCACGGGCGCAGGCGCGTCAACCACGGTTTCCTCCAGCCGCGCCGTCCAGTCGCCGCGCAGCGGTCGCATCCAGTCATGCTGCTCCACGCGCTGGTAGCCATGCTGCGCCTCCCAGCGACTTTGCCAGTGCCCTGCGCCCGAGCCTTGCCAGCCGGGAAGCACCAAAACCTGTTCCGGCCGCATGTCCATCACATCTTCTTGATGCGCTTGACCATTTCCTGCGCAAACTGCACAAAGGCCAGACTGCCCTTGGCGTTGGGGTCGAACACCACGCCCGGCAGGCCGTAACTGGGTGCTTCGGCCAAACGCACATTGCGCGGAATCACCGTATCGAACACCTTGTCGCCAAAGTGGTCCTTGAGTTGCTCGCTGACCTGGCTTTGCAGCGTGATACGCGGGTCGTACATGACGCGCAGCAAGCCGATGATCTGCAGATCGGGGTTCAGATTGGCGTGCACCTGCTTGATGGTGTTCACCAGATCGGTCAGCCCTTCGAGCGCGAAATACTCGCACTGCATCGGCACGACCACGCCGTGCGCGCTGCACAGGCCGTTCAGTGTGAGCATCGACAGGCTGGGCGGGCAGTCGATGAGCACGAAGTCGAAATCCTTGTCCGCCGCCACCAGCGCCGCCTTCAGGCGCCGCTCGCGCTGCGCCAGCGGCACCAGTTCCACTTCCGCGCCGGCCAATTCGCGGTTTGCGCCCAGCACGTGGTAGCCGCACTGCTCGGCCAGCACGGCGGCTTCCTTGATCGATGCCGACTCCAGCAACACGTCATAGACGCTGAGCTCCAGCGCGCGCTTGTCCACGCCGGAACCCATGGTGGCATTGCCTTGTGGATCCAGATCCACCAGCAACACGCGCTGGCCGATTTTGGCCAGACCCGCAGCAAGGTTCACACTGGTAGTGGTCTTGCCGACTCCACCCTTCTGGTTGGCGATGCAGAAAATCTTGGCCATGCGATCTTTTCGAGAAACTGGTTATTTGGAAATGGCCAGCTTGACGCCAAAGCCAATGAGAAAAACGCCCGCCGTTTTTTCGAGGACGCGACTGATTGTCGGATTTGCGCGCATGCGCTCAGCCAGAAAGTGTGTCAGCACAATCATGACAAGGCTATATGCCAAAGTCAAAGCCGCGACCGTTGCAGCCATCGCAGCAAAGGTCACCAGACCACGGTGCGTCTGCGGATTCACGAACAGCGGGAAAAAAGCCATGTAAAAAATGATGGCCTTCGGATTGAACAAGGTGATGATGGCACCCTGACGAAAATATTGGCGCGGCTTGATGTTCACCACCGGAGCGTCGCCCGGCTTGGCCCGCATCATGCGCCAGCCGATCCAGGCAAGGTACGCAGCGCCCACCCACTGCATCGCAGAAAACGCGGACGGATAGGCGGCCAACAGTCCAGCCACGCCCGCCACGGCGGACCACATCAACAACTGATCGGCGGCAATCACGCCGAATGCAGCGGCCACCCCGCCCCGCACACCGCCTTTGCTTGTGGACGTGATCAATGCCAGATTCCCCGGGCCTGGAATGCACAGAAACACGATGATCGCGGCGACAAACGCACCGTAGTCGGAAATGCCAAACATGGGGAGCACCTGCAGGGCAGCATGGCTGCGGAAGTGCCCTAGTTTACGCGACGGGCCGCATCCACACGATGCAACGATCTGCATCCAGACCGGGAACGCTCAACTGTTCCACGTGAAACACCTTCACGTCCGCGCCCAGTGCAGCCATTTCTTCCTCTGGATGCTTGCCCTTCATGGCAAACCAGATGGCGTGCCCAGCCAACGCTTCGCGCGACCAGTGGGTGAAATCGACCAGCGAGGCAAAGGCGCGGCAACTGACCACGTCGTATTGATCGCGCAGCGACTCCACCCGCGCATGAATGCCATGCAGATTGGGCAGTCGCAGCGATGCCGCCGCCTGATTGATGAACGCGGCTTTCTTCGCCACCGTGTCCACACAACTCACGTCCAGATCAGGGCAGCAAATGGCGAACACGACACCGGGCAATCCGCCGCCCGAGCCGACGTCCAGCAACTTCAAACCGCCCTGCTCCGGCGTCAATGTGGCGAGATGCCTTTGCAGCGCAGGCACCGCCGCGAGACTGTCCAGCAGATGGTGCGTGAGCATTTCCTGCGGATCACGCACGGCGGTCAGGTTGTAGACCTTGTTCCACTTCTGCAGCAACTCCAGAAAACTCATCAACTGTGCGATCTGCTGCTCGTTCAGCGACAACCCAATCTGCTCCACACCGTGACGCAGCTGATCTGCCAAAGTGCCTGTCATCCCCACGCTCATGCCGCTGCTTCCGTCGAGTTCGCCGTCAAATCGGCAAAGTCCTTGAACCCGCCCTTCTTCAGATGCACCAACAACAAAGACATCGCGGCCGGCGTCACACCCGAAATGCGCGAGGCCTGACCCAGCGTTTCCGGGCGATGTTTTTGCAGCTTCTGGCGCACTTCGATGGAAAGCGCCGCCACCTGCATATAGTCCAGCTCTGCGGGCAAGCGCAGCTTTTCGAAATGCGCGGCACGCTGTACTTCGTCTTTCTGACGATCGATATAGCCGGAATACTTCGCAGCAATCTCCACCTGCTCGACCACGGCCTCACTGAGCGAGCCCAGGGTTTCACGTGAAACATCCGGGTTCAGGTACTTGCCGCCGTTCATCGAAGTGACGGCCTCGTAGGTCACATCAGGGCGGCGCAGCAAATCGAACAGGTTGTATTCATGCTCGATGGACTTACCCAGAACGCGCGCCGATTCCTCAGCGGGAAGATTGCGCGGATTCACCCATGTGGATTTCAGGCGCTCTGTTTCACGTGAAACAGCGTCGCGTTTACGGCTGAACGCTTCCCAGCGCACATCGTCCACCAGACCCATCTGGCGCGCCACATCGGTCAGGCGCATGTCGGCATTGTCTTCACGCAACTGCAAACGGAATTCCGCGCGGCTGGTGAACATGCGATAGGGCTCGGTCACACCCTTGGTGATCAGGTCGTCCACCAGCACCCCAAGGTATGCCTCGTCGCGCCGCGGAACCCACGCCTCTTGCTCACGGCATTGCAACGCTGCGTTGATGCCTGCGAACATGCCTTGCGCCGCAGCCTCTTCATAGCCGGTCGTGCCATTGATCTGGCCCGCGAAAAACAGTCCATTGATCTGGCGCGTTTCAAAGCTGCTCTTGAGCGCACGCGGATCGAAGTAGTCGTACTCGATGGCATAGCCAGGACGCAGAATGTGCGCGTTCTCCAACCCCGGGATGCTGCGTACAAGATCGTACTGGATGTCGAACGGCAGGCTCGTGGAGATACCGTTGGGGTAGTACTCGTTGGTCGTCAGACCTTCGGGCTCCAGAAAAATCTGGTGGCTGTCCTTATCCGCGAACCGGTTGATCTTGTCTTCCACACTAGGGCAGTAGCGCGGACCCACGCCATCGATCTTGCCCGTGAACATGGGACTGCGGTCGAATCCGGAGCGAATGATGTCGTGCGTGCGCGCGTTAGTGTGAGTGATCCAGCAAGGCACTTGTTGCGGGTGCATGCCCGCGTTGCCCATGAAGCTGAACACCGGCACCGTGCCCTCGTTCACACCGCCGGGCATACCGTCGCCCGGTTGCTCTTCGCATTGGGTGAAATCGATGCTGCGCCCGTCGATGCGTGGGGGGGTGCCCGTCTTGAGACGCCCTTGCGGCAGCTTGAGTTCCTTGAGCCGCGCAGACAGCGTCACCGCAGGCGGATCGCCCGCGCGCCCGGCCGCGTAGTTGTCCAGCCCGACGTGAATTTTCCCATCCAGAAACGTACCCGCCGTCAGCACCACAGTGCGGGCGCGAAAGCGCAGACCGATCTGGGTGACCGCGCCAACAACGCGATCGCCCTCGATCATCAGGTCGTCCACTGCCTGCTGGAACAGCCAGAGGTTGGGCTGGTTTTCCAGCGTCTCGCGAATGGCCGCCTTGTAGAGAATGCGGTCTGCCTGCGCGCGCGTGGCACGCACGGCGGGGCCTTTGGAGCTATTCAGGATGCGGAACTGGATGCCGCCCTTGTCGGTGGCGAGCGCCATCGCTCCGCCCATGGCGTCGACTTCCTTGACCAGGTGGCCTTTGCCAATACCGCCGATGCTCGGGTTGCAGCTCATCTGTCCAAGCGTCTCGATATTGTGCGTGAGCAGCAAGGTCTTGCAGCCCATGCGGGCGGCAGCCAATGCAGCTTCCGTGCCGGCGTGACCGCCGCCAACAACGATGACATCAAAATTCTGGGGATACAACATGGAGATCAGACTCCGGGGACGCGCTGGCCCACGTACGACAACTCAACAACCCAGGCCGCGCGCCGCCGGGTGGCAAATACATCGGGCGTCGCCACTTCACCTGCGAACGACGACACCCATTGAATCGGTGAAAGAACGAGCGATTTTCCCACGCCTCGGCCCATCTATCCCAAACCCTGGCAACTGCCCTACAGGCATCAGGTGCGGATTCCGCTTGTTTCACGTGAAACATGGGCTCCCCAGCCCCTGCCCTGCAGACTTCATGAAGTCGGTATAGCATGGTTTCCCAACGCTTTTCCCTTACTCACAACCGCAAGAAGGACAACGCAAATGAAGCTTTATTACTCTCCCGGCGCCTGCTCCCTGTCTCCGCACATCGTGCTCCAGGAACTGGGTCTGCCCTACGAGCCGGTGCTCGCCAGCACCAAGACACACAAGCTGAAGGATGGCACGGACTTCTACTCCATCAACCCACTGGGCTACGTTCCCCTGCTAGAACTGGATGATGGCAAACGACTGCACGAAGGCCCGGCGATCGTCCAATACCTCGCCGACCAGAAACCGGAAAAGAAGCTCGCGCCCGCCAACGGCACATGGGAGCGCTACAAGCTGCAGGAGTGGCTGACCTTCATCGGTACCGAGGTGCACAAGAATTTCGGCACCCTGTTCGGCCCCAATACCGATGAGGTGAAGAACGCCGCCCGTGAGCGCATTGCTGGACGCCTTGGCTATGTAGAAAACGAGCTGGCGGGCAAGCAGTTCCTGATGGGCGACCAGTTCACCGTGGCCGACGCCTATCTGTTCACCGTGACCAACTGGGCCAGCCTGACCGGGGTCGATCTCTCGGGCTTCCCGAACCTCAACCAATACCGCGAGCGCGTAGGTGCGCGCCCCGCCGTGCAAGAAGCGATGAAGGCGGAAGGCCTGATCAAGTAAGCGCTTTTTTCGTTCTCAACGTCCGCTCGATGTCCCGCGCCGCGCTGCGGACTCGGGCGGAAATGCGCTCCACCCGTGCACCTCCCATGCGCTGCGTGAGCGCGGCCACGCTGATGGCTCCAATCGGCTGGCCCATGCTGTCGCAAAAATGCGCACCCACCGCCGTCACGCCCAGACTCACCTTGTTCTGTATGACGGCAATGCCTGATGCATGTGCCTCGTCACAAGCCGCCGTCAGTGCTTCCTGGGTCAAGCGCCCAAATGCCGCCAACGATGGCGCGACACGTTCGATGATCTGTGCCCGCTCCTGCGGCTCGATGGCGGCCAGCACCGCCAGACCACCCGCGCCCACGCCCAGCGGCCTGCGGCTGCCCACCTCCAGCACCAGTGTGCGAATGGGAAACGAGCCCTCCAGCCGGTGCATGCAGACGGCTTCAAACCCGCTGCGGATCACCAGATACACCGTGTCTTCCGTGTCCTGCTCCAGGGCGACCATGGCAGGTTCGCACAGGTCGCGGATGTCATGCATGGTCGATCCGGCAATGCCCAGCTCGAATGCCAACGGCCCCAGCTTGTAGCGGTGCGTCTCGCGGTTGTGCTCCACCAGTCGCTCAACGATCAGTTGCTTGAGGATGCGGTGCGCCGAAGGGTGAGGCATGCCGGACTTTTCGGACAGTTCACTCAACGGACAGCCCCGGGCACCGGCCGTCGCCAGCAGCTTGAGCAGCACCACGCCCCGCTTCAGGGAGCCCGCATCGGATGTGCGATTCATGTTCATTTATTGGACAAATTGGAGACGCATTCCCGCTATTAGAAAACAATTCCAGTCAATCCAATGACACGGCATCCAACTATCGGACACGCCTTAGAGAGACGCACCATGCACCCTGCCACTTCTTCCCACCCCCTTTCCGGCCTCATCGCGCTCGTCACCGGCGGCAGCAGTGGCATTGGCGCCGCCACCGTCCGCGCATTGGCGCAGGCGGGCGCAACCGTCGTGATCGGCTACCACGCCGGTCAGGAGCGCGCCGAGGCGTTGCGCGCCAGCCTGGGCGCAGAGCACCATGTCCTCCAGATTTCTCTGGACGACACGGCCAGCCACGCAGCCGCCGCGCAATGGGTCCAGCAGCAATGGGGGCGACTCGACATTCTGGTGAACTCCGCCGGATACACCCAGCGCATCGCCCATTCCGACATCGACACGCTCACGCCCGCCCTGTTCAACCAGATCCTGCTGTCCAACGCGGGCGGCACGTACGCCATCATCCATGCGTTCATGCCGCTGCTGCGCGAGAGCGGCGCCAACGCAGTCGTCGTCAACGTGTCCTCCGTTTCTGCCTTCACCGGCAGCGGCAGCAACATGGCGTATTGCGCGGCCAAGGCGGCCATTGACACGTTGACCCAATCGCTTGCGCGTGCATTTGGGCCCGTGCGCTTCCTGTGCGTGTCTCCGGCATCGGTGGACACCGATTTCGTCGGCGGCAGAAGCCGCACGGAAATTGAGCAAAAAGCCGCCAAAACGCCACTCGCCCGCGTCGTCACTCCGGAAGACGTGGCCGACGCCATCCTCGCATGCACCACCCTGCTACGCACCAGCACCGGCACGCGCGTAGTCATTGACGGAGGAGCCTCGCTGTGACGAACCACCATCACATCTCCATCAACGCCACGCACGATCCCGCACTGCGCAGTTGGGTGACCAGCGCCAATGCCGCAGGCACCGACTTCCCGATCCAGAACCTGCCGTTCGGTGTGTTTCACGTGAAACCATCTTCCGGACCGGCGCGCTGCGGCGTCGCCATCGGCGACCAGATTCTGGACGTCTCCGCCATCGCATCGTTGCTGGACGAGGGCCTTGCCCGCACTGCCGCGCAGGCGTGTGCGCAGCCTCAGCTCAACGAACTCATGGCCCTTGGGCCAGCCGCTGCTTCCGCGCTGCGCGAAGGGCTGTCGCGCTTACTCCGTGCCGATCAGGCAACGCAGCGCGAGGTCGTGGCGCAGGCGTTGCACCCCATGTCTGAAGCACAGTTGCTGATGCCGGTGAAAGTGGCCGGCTACACGGATTTTTTTGCCTGCGTACACCACGCCACCAACGCAGGCCGCTTGTTCCGCCCGGACGCGCCCCTGCTGCCCAACTACAAGTACGTGCCCGTGGCGTACAACGGTCGCGCCGCCAGTGTGCGAGTGAGCGGCGACCGCGTGCAGCGCCCTTGGGGCCAGATCAAACCTGCAGATCAGGCCGCACCGGTATTCGCTCCGGCGCAGCGCCTCGACTACGAGGTGGAGCTGGGCATGTACGTCGGCAGTGCATCGCGCGACGGCGAGCCGGTGTCCGTCGCCCATGCGTGGGAACATGTCTTTGGTTTCTCGCTGCTCAACGACTGGTCCGCACGCGACATCCAGTCGTGGGAATACCAACCACTCGGCCCGTTCCTGGCCAAAGGATTCGCCACCAGCGTGTCGCCCTGGGTGGTCACGGCGCAGGCGCTGGCGCCGTTTCGCACCGCACTGGCAGCGCGCGCCGAGGGCGATCCGGCCCCGTTGCCGCACCTGTTCGATGCACAGGATCAACACAACGGCGGATTGAACATCCACATGCAAGCGCAACTGCGCACCGCCCGTATGCGTGCAAGCGGCGCGCCCGCGCAGCGCCTGTCGCTGTCCAACACCGACACGCTGTATTGGAGCTTTGCCCAGATGCTGGCGCACCACACCAGCAATGGCGGCGCGGTGGCGACGGGTGACCTGATGGGATCGGGCACGGTGTCGGGCGCATCCGCGCAGGCGCTCGGTAGCCTGCTGGAAATCACGCGTGGTGGTGCAGAGCCCCTGGCCGTAGCGGCCACCGGTGAAGCACGCACCTTTTTGCAGGATGGCGACGAGGTCATCTTCAGCGCACGCTGCGAGGCGCCGGGCCGCGTGTCCATCGGCTTTGGCCAGTGCGCGGCCACGCTGCAACCGGCCATGGAAAGGGGCGCGCCAGCATGATCGTCGAGCAACGCACCTACACCACCCATCCCGGCAAATGGCGCGACTATCTCGCGCTGTATCAGGCAGAAGGGCTGGCGATCCAGCAAGCCATTCTGGGCCGCATGGTCGGCTACTACACGACGGAGAGTGGGCCGCTCAACCAGATCATCCACCTCTGGGCCTACACCGATCTGAACGAGCGCGCAGAGCGCCGCGCCCGGCTCGCCGTTGATCCGCAGTGGCAGGCCTATGTCGCCCGGATGCTGCCGCTGCTGCAAAGCCAGGAATCGAAGTTCCTCACCCCCGCCCCGTTCTTCCAACCCCTGTGGCATGAAGCCGGTCAGGGCCTTTGATCACACCACCTGGAGACACCCGACATGCTGTGCAAAAAACTCCACCACGCGGCTTTCCGCTGCAAGGACGCCGCCGAGACCGTCAAGTTCTACACCGAGGTGCTCGCCCTCAAATTCTCGCACGCGATGGGCGAGGACCATGTGCCATCGACCGGCAAATACAGCCCGCACATCCACATCTTTTTCGAGATGGAAGATGGCAGCAACATCGCCTTTTTCGAATGCCCCAAGGACGAGGGCGAGCCTTCCGGCCGCGATCCGCTCACGCCCGGCTGGGTCCAGCATTTCGCGTTCGAAGTGCAGGACGTGGACACCGTGCTGCAGGCCAAGAAAGACCTTGAGGCGAAAGGCATCAGCGTCGTCGGCCCGACCAATCACGACGACTTCATCACCTCGATCTACTTCTTCGACCCGTCGGGCCACCGGCTGGAGTTGACCGCCCGCACCTGCCCGCCCGAACGCTATCGCATCTTCGAAGCCGAAGCCCCAAAGGTGCTCGCTCTGTGGAACGAAACCCACGACTGGTCCCAGCGCGAAAAGCTCTACGGCGCGCAGACCGGCTACGCACGCAAGAACGACTGAGCCCCAAGAAGACCGCAAGACTCGCCATCCATTCCGAAAGCAGAGGAGACACACCATGCACCACACAGCCGCCCTCACCCGCCGCCGCGTCATCACCACGGCCTCGGCCATTGCCGCGTTCGCGTTGCCAACGCTCGCCAGCGCGCAAACGCCCTATCCCACGCATCCCGTTCAACTCATCCACGGCTTTGGCGCGGGCGGTAATGCCGACGTGGTGGCGCGCCTGATCGGCCAGAAGCTGGCGGACACGCTCAAGCAGCCCGTGGTCGTGGACATCAAGAGCGGCGCAGGCGGTGTCATCGCCAGCAACACCGTCGCCAAGGCCGCGCCCGATGGCTACAACCTGGTCATGCTGACCGGCGCACACACCGTGTCCGCTGCGTTGCGCAAGAAACTGCCGTACGACCCCGTGAATGACTTCGCCTTCATCTCCACCGTATCGGCATTTCCCTTCGTCGTCGCGGTGCGCGCGGAACACCCCGCGAAGACGCTGGCGGACCTGCTCGCCATGGCCAAAAAGGAACCGGGCAAGACCACCTTCACCTCCGTCGGCGTCGGCTCCACCCAGCACATGGTGGGGGAACTGCTGGCCTCCACCGCCAATGTGCAAATGCTGCACGTGCCCTATCGCGGCGGCGGCGCCCCCGTCCAGGCCGTGATTGCGGGCGATGTCGATGTACTCACCGACACCCTGACCGTGGCCGCGCCGCACATCAAGTCGGGTCGCCTGCGCGCACTGGGGGTCACCAGCGCCGCCACCTGGCCCACCATGCCCGAGATCCCCACCGTGGCCAGCGTGCTGCCCGGCTTCGAGGTGCGTTCATGGCTCGGTCTGGCCGCTCCCGCCGGCACGCCCGCCGCCATCATCGACCGGCTGGCGGCGGATACCCACATCGCGCTCAAGGACCCCGGCGTGCAGAAAACCCTCGCCACGGCGGGCAGCATGGCCTCGCCCTCCAGCCCCACCGAATTCAAGGCCATGGTGCAAAGCGAGATCGCCCGTTGGCGCGGCGTGATCACCAAGGTGGGTATTCCGCTGCAGGACTGAGTGCCCGCGCCAAAACCCGCACAATGAAACCAGCAGGCCACCGGATGCCTTGTCCCGTGGCCTTTTTCGTTCCTCCAACCAACGCAATTGACACACCATGGATATCGTCGGAATCTGCGGCAGCGCCCGCCGCCACTCGTTCAACCGCATGCTGCTCAACCTCGCTGGCGAATGCATGCCCGCGCCCATGCACATGGAAGTTCTTGAATGGGCCGACGTGCCGCCCTTCAACGCCGACGTGCTCGACGCGCAGGGCTTTCCGCCCGTGGTGCAGGCCATTCGCGAGCGCATCCGTCAGGCCGATGGCGTGGTCATCGCCACGCCGGAGTACAACTTCTCTATCCCCGGCATGCTCAAGAACCTGATCGACTGGATCTCGCGCGGCACCGACCAGCCCTTCGCCGACAAGCCCGTTGCCATCCTCTCCGCTGCCACCGGCCCGCTCGGCGGCGCGCGCGTGCAATACGACCTGCGCAAGGTGCTGCTGTTCATGAACACGGCCGTGTTGGTGAAGCCGGAAATCTTCGTCGGTCAGGCAGCGCAGAAGTTCAATGCCGAAGGAGAGTGCACAGACGCGCTCACACGCGATTTCGTCGCCAGCCAGATGCAGGCCTTCCAGAAGTGGATTGAACGCCACCAGCGCCTTCATACGCCTTCCTGAGGGCATTGCGCGGCGCAGGCTGGCGGGCCCGCGATAACACACACCACGCGGACAGTGTTTGCGCCGCTCCGATGCATGGCGCAAGCAAGCGCATTACCCTTAAGACCTTGCGGCCCGGCGCGAGCGAGTTCGCGCCCGCGTCGTCATCGCCCGTTTTCGTTCCAACAACCGATGGGAAAGTGCTGAATCCAATGTCCAACGCTACGCTGTTTTCTCCCCTTCAAGCCGGTGAACTGCATCTGTCCAACCGCATCGCCATGGCGCCGCTCACGCGCAACCGCTCGCCCAACGCCATCCCGCGCGCCATCACCGCCACGTACTACGAACAACGCGCCAGCGCCGGCCTGCTGATCACCGAAGGCACGGCCATCGATCCCCAGGCGCAGGGCTACGCCGACGTGCCTGGCCTCTACAGCACCGAACAACTGGACGGCTGGCGCAAAGTCACCAGCGCCGTCCATGCACAGGGCGGCCAGATCGTCACCCAACTCTGGCACGTCGGCCGCGTCTCCCACGTCGACCTGCAGCCAGAGCAACAGGCTCCCGTCGGCCCCTCCGCAGTGCCGGCCCACACCAAGACCTACCTCATCAACAAGGCCGATGGCACGGGCCATTTCTCGCCCACATCGGTGCCCCGCGCGCTCAAGGCGCTGGAACTTCCCGGCATCGTGCACAGCTTCGTGCAAGCCGCCCGCAACGCCGTGGAAACCGCAGGCTTTGACGGCGTGGAAATCCATGCCGCCAACGGCTACCTGCTCGACCAATTCCTGAAGGACGGCGCCAACCAGCGCACCGACGACTACGGCGGCTCCATCGAAAACCGCGCCCGCCTGCTCCTCGAAGTCACGCGCGCACTGGCCGACGCCATCGGTGGCGGCAAGGTCGGCATCCGCCTCTCCCCCGTCACCCCCGCCAACGACATCATCGACAGCCACCCGCAGCCACTGTTCGACTACGTCGCCCAGCAACTCGCCCCGCTCGGCCTCGCCTACATCCACGTCATCGAAGGCGCCACCGGCGGCCCGCGCGACATCGCCGATCGCCCCTTCAACTACTCCCAGTTCAAGGACGCCTACCGCATGGCAGGCGGCAAGGGCGCATGGATGGTCAACAACGGCTACGACCGCGCCATGGCAGAAGCCGCCATCGCCAGCGGCCACGCCGACATCGTCGCCTTCGGCAAAGCTTTCATCGCCAACCCCGACCTCGTCGAACGCCTGCGCACCGGCGCCCCCCTGAATGCGTGGGACCAAAGCACGTTCTATGGCGGTGATGAAAAAGGCTACACCGACTACCCACGATTGAACGCACAAACATCAGGCTGATCAGGCCGCGAACAGCCCCCTCACCCCTGCCCTCTCCCGCAAGCGGGAGAGGGAGAAAGAAAGACGAAACAAGCGGAGCGCGCGCACTGCACCGCTGCAGCGCCGCAGGACGCAGCAGCCACCTCCCCCAAACTGACTTGCGGCGGCTGTCTGAACGGCGCGCTCGCAGAGCGCATAGTGAGTTCCACCGCACCAACGCCTTTGCTTTGGTTACTTTCATTTGGCACGACAAATGAAAGTGACTGCGCCGCCGGGGCGCACTCCCCGGCTCCGGGAAGTAAAGGAAGAGCAGGTTCAAGCTACGAGCAACGACGGTTCAACGAGAACAAACAAGGCGCAGAGCTGAGGCCGCATTCACCCTCACCCCTGCCCTCTCCCGCAAGCGGGAGAGGGGGAAAGAAAGACGAGACAGGCAGAGCGCTAGTGCCGCACCGCTGCTGCCCCGCAGGACGCAGCAGCCACCTCCCCGAAAACTGACGTGCGGCGGATGTCTGAACGGCGCGCTCGCAGAGCGCATAGTGAGTTCCACCGCACCAACGCCTTTGCTTTGGTTACTTTCATTTGGCACGACAAATGAAAGTGACTGCGCCGCCGGGGCGCACTCCCCGGCTCCGGGAAGCAAAGGAAGAGCAGGTTCAAGCTACGAGGCAACGACAGCGCAACAAGAAAAAAGCAAAGCGCATGAGCTGAGGCCGTATTCACCCTCACCCCTGCCCTCTCCCGCAGGCGGGAGAGGGGGAAAGAAGGAGGGGACAAGCGGAGCGTTAGCGCGGCGCCGCAAGTAGCGCGACCTGCTCCGAGCTTCCGAGCGAGCTCTTGCGCTGCGTAGCGTCGTCGTTCCTCAGGCTGTTCATCAGCTCCGAGAGCATTTCCAGCGCGGCCACATGCGCGTCATCTCCGCCAGCGGCTCGGCCAACTGCACGACCGAGCTCGCGCCCCGGACCTGCGGGTCCAGCGTCTGCAATGCATCCAGACAGGGCTACAGCGGCGCATCCGTGGAAATGAATGCGGCCGTGTGTTGCGAGACATCGCCCTGCGCCTCGTTCACCAACGCGACCTTGCCATCGAAGGCCGCCGCAACAAATCCCCGCGACTTCCAGTGCCAGCGCTTCGTTAGCTTGGATGACGCTGTCGACCAGCACAGAGGCTGTCGTCGTTAGTGAAATGGCACTCAGTGGCGCATCACTTCGACCGGTCTCCCGGTTGCCAGCGCTTGAGCAGCAAGGCATTGGTCATCACGCTGACCGAGCTCAGCGCCATCGCTGCGCCCGCCACCACCGGGCTGAGAAAACCCAGCGCCGCCAGCGGAATGCCCGCCACGTTGTACGCAAACGCCCAGAACAGATTCTGGCGGATCTTGCGCACCGTGCGGTGCGAAATGTCCAGCGCCGCGCCCACCAGCTGCGGATCACCGCGCATCAGCGTGATGCCTGCCGCGTGCATGGCCACGTCCGTGCCGTTGCCCATGGCCATGCCCACATCGGCCGCCGCCAGTGCGGGGGCGTCGTTCACGCCGTCGCCCACCATCGCCACGGTGTGACCGCCCTGCTGGAGCTGGCCGATGGCAGCGGCCTTGTCGCCGGGCAGCACTTCCGCCATCACCTCATCCTTGTCCGGGTCCAGCCCCAAGCGGCGCGCCATGGCATAGGCGGCGCCCCGGTTGTCACCGGAGATCATCACGCAGCGCACGCCCTTCTCGCGCAAGGCCGCCAATGCCTCGCGCGCTCCGGGCTTGGGCTCGTCGCCAAACCCCATCAGCGCGATGGCTACAAGCCCGCTGGTGCGCCGTTCGGCCACGGCGGATACCGTGGCACCCTGCTCCTGCAATTCACGCGCTGTGGCAGCGAGTGCACCCAGATCGACGTTCAACTCCTGCATCCAGCGCAGACTGCCGATCAGCACGCTGCGCCCCGCCACCTCGCCTTCCGTGCCGCGACCCGGCACGGCGCGCACGCCTTCGGGGGCGGCGATGCTGATACCGCGCTCGCTCGCCGCCTGCGTCACCGCACGGGCCAGCGGATGCTCGCTACCGCTTTGCACGCTGGCGATGGTTGCCAGCGTCGCCGCTTCGTCCAGCGATGGTTCCACGTGAAACGCGACCAAGCGCGGCTGGCCCACGGTGAGCGTGCCGGTCTTGTCGAACGCCACGGTGTCCACGCGGTGGGCAATCTCCAGCGCCTCGGCGTCCTTGATCAGGATGCCGTGCTTCGCCGCCACGCCCGTTCCCGCCATGATGGCCGCAGGTGTCGCCAACCCCAGCGCGCACGGGCAGGCAATCACCAGCACCGCCACCGCATGGATCAGCGACGCCTCCAGCCCCGCGCCGGTCCACATCCAGCCCACAAAGGTGAGCAATGCAATCACCAGCACCGCCGGCACGAAGACGGAGGACACCTTGTCCACCAGCCGCTGGATCGGTGCTTTCGCCGCCTGCGCGTCTTCCACCAGCCGGATGATGCGCGCCAGCACGGTCTCCGAACCCACCGCCGACACCTGCATCACGATGCGGCCATCGCCGTTGATCGAGCCGCCCGTGAGCTTGGCGCCTTCTTCGCGCACCACCGGCAGCGGCTCGCCGGTCAGCATGGATTCATCCACCTGCGTGTGCCCTTCCAGCAGCGTGCCATCGACGGGAATGCGCTCGCCGGGACGCACGACCAGTTGGTCGCCCGCCATGACCTCGGCGATGGGCACGTCCACTTCGCCATCGCGCCCGATCAGGTGCGCCACGTCCGGGCGCAGCGCGTGCAGCGCGCGGATCGCCGTCGTCGTCTGGCGCTTGGCGCGCGCCTCCAGCCACTTGCCCAGCAGCACCAGCGTGATCACCACCGCCGATGCCTCGAAGTACAGATGCGGCGTGTGCCCCTGCGGCGCGGTCAGCCACAGCCACAGCGACAGGCCAAAGCCCGCACTGGTGCCGATCGCCACCAGCAGATCCATGTTGCCGGTGAGCGCCTTCAGCGCGTGCCAACCCGCCTTGTAAAACCGTGCACCCAGAATGAACTGCACCGGCGCAGCCAACAGGAACTGCGCCAGCGGCGGCAGCATCCAGTGCTTGCCGAAGAAATCACCCAGCATGGGCAGTACCAGCGGCAGCGAAAGCACGATGCCGATGCCCACGGGCAAAAAACCCGCCCACGGCGAATCCGCGTCCGCCTCCTGGGCATCCTGCTCGGCCACCGAGCGCGGCTCGTAGCCCGCGTTGCGCACGGCGCGGCGCAGGATGGCGTCGATGTCTGTTGCAGAGGCCGAGGCCGGATCGAAGGTCACATGGGCGCGCTCCAGCGCCAGATTCACGCTGGCGTCCTGCACGCCCGGCACTTTGCGCAGCGCGCGTTCCACGCGCCCCACGCAACTGGCACAGGTCATGCCGCCAATGCCCAGATCCACGGATGGGGCGGTTGTTAGGTTGCTTGAGGGTTCAGTCATGGGTGCTACGTTAAACCCTTCCATCATGTGAAGGTCAAGCCTCCGTGTGGAAAATACATGGATTGTTCCGCGACTGCCCGTCCATGTCCGATCTGGTACAGCGGTTGTTCCAGACTGGAGCGGCCGGCTGCAACACGCTGGCTGTGATGCGCCCGGATCGCACCGGAATGACGGTCTCGGGCTCAACACGCTTGACTCTGACATCGTGTCAAGGTACATCATTTCCTCATCAGCAACCGTCCCTCAGGAGAAAGACATGAAATACACATTCCAGGTTCAAGGCATGACCTGCGGCCATTGCGAGCGCGCCGTGGTGCACGCCGTGCGTGAAGTGGACACCGACGCCCTCGTGCAGGTGGATCTGGCCTCGGGACAGGTCACCGTGGAGAGCGAAAAGTCGCGCGACGCGTTGGCCGCCGCCATCAAGGAAGAAGGCTACACCGTCGCCGCGTGATGAACGTCGCCCGCGCATCCCGAACGACGGCACCACCCGCCAGTGCGCATGCCGGCTGGCCGGTGGCCATCGGCGTGGCTGCCGAGCGCGCGGGTGTATCGGCGCGCATGGTGCGGCACTATGAGTCGCTCGGCCTGCTGCCCGAAGTGCCACGCACAGACAGCGGCTACCGCCAATACAGCGAAGCGGACGTGCACACGCTGCAGTTCATCCGCCGCTCGCGCGATCTTGGCTTTTCCATGGAAGAGATCGCCACCCTGCTCGGCCTGTGGAAAGACAAGGCGCGTGCCAGCGCCCAGGTCAAACAGATCGCGCAAAAGCACATCGACAACCTCTCCGAACGCATTGCCGCCATGCAGGCCATGCAGCGCAGCCTGCAATCGTTGGTCCGGTGCTGCCATGGCGACGACCGACCGGATTGCCCGATTCTTGACGATCTGGCCAGTAGCAACGCAGCATCTGCGCGTAACTGACGCTAAAATCACCTAAAAACAAAAGGGAGCGACTCTTGCGGAGCGCTCCCTTCTTTGCTTTTCATGCGGGCATGAACGCCCGGAACACCGGTCTTCAGGCGGCTGGTGGCTTGATGAACGCTTCCACCTGACCCTTGAGCGTGATCAACAGCGGACGGCCCTTGCGGTCCAGCGTCTTGCCTGCGGGCACCTTCACCCAGCCTTCGCTCACGCAGTATTCCTCCACATCGAAACGCTCCTTGCCATTGAAGCGAATGCCGATGTCGTGCTCGAACATCGCTGGCACATGGTGCGGGCTGCGGGGATCAATCGACAGGCGGTCAGGCAGTTGCGGTGTGGCGGAAGTGTCGGTCACGGTGGCTATCTCATCGTTATGTGAAAACGCCATTGTCCCGCAAACGGCCCTTCGCCCTGTTTCCGTTCCCTTCCAGAGCATTCCCGGCCGCAGTTCTCCCAAGCCGCCGATGCACTGTGGCAAACCATGCTCTGGTTTCCTCATTAGCTATTATTTTGATAGCTATAAATTCAATAAATAAGCCAATAAAGCGCAAATTCATCCAGAATTTCAGACCTGTGGATAAGTTTGCGGATGAATGCCGGACAACCCACCAGTTATTCACAGGTCCGATGGATTTCCATTTTTTGTCCCCATTTCATGTGCAGCGGCAGCCCGGTCCGTTCCACATGCTTGTGGATTCTGCAAACTTTTGATTTCAAAAAGAAAAAACAGCTTATCCACAGGTCGATGCGGTCCTTATTACTACTAACATTTTTATATAACACCAATAAAGAACATCCACAGAAAAACACCGGACCGTGCGCATGCCGAAGGGGCGTGCAAGAAAGAAGAACGGGAAAAGTGAACGGAGAAAAATACCCGGAATGTGGGCAATTTCGTCAAAAAGCTGTGGATAAGTCTGGATAACGTGTTGGAAAAATAAAAAAACCGCTTCGGCAAGGCCGAAGCGGTGATGCGAAAAATGAGCGTGGCTCTTGCTTTGAAAGGAATGACTTGTCCCGGGTCATCCACAGAGCCTTGTGGATAAGTCTAAAAACGCGCCGTGGCGCGTTTTTTCAGCGAAGCATGGCGTACCCCACGGTTATGGCCGCCACGAGGCCTACAGCGTCTGCAAACAGCGCACAGGCCAATGCATGACGGGCATGCTTGATGCCTACGCTGCCGAAGTACACGGCCAGCACATAAAACGTGGTTTCGGTCGATCCCTGGACGATGGCGGCCAGGCGTCCGGGAAACGAATCCACACCGTAGGTCTGGAGCACGTCGATCATCAATCCGCGCGCTCCGGCACCTGACAGCACCTTCATCAGACCCACGGGCAGCGCAGGCAGGAAGTCGGTGTTCCAGCCCATGGCCGTCACCAGCGCCGCAATCGCCCCCAGCACGGCGTCCATGCAGCCTGCGGCGCGGAAGACGCCAATCGCCACGAGGATCGCGATCAGATAGGGAATGATCTGCACCGCCACACCAAAACCTTCCTTGGCGCCATCGATGAACGCGTCGTAGGCATTCACGCGCCGCCATGCGCCGACGAGCAGAAACAGCATCACCACGCCCAGAATCACCGCCGCGCCGGTCGTGCCGGCGATGCGCGCGGCCTGTTCCGCAGGCAGTTGCGCCAGGCCCGCTACGGCAGCGGCGAGCAATCCACCCACCGCCAACACCGGCACGAGAAAGCGCGCGCGCCAGATGGGCAGACGCTGCGCCAGCGCCACGGCGAGCACACCGGCAAGCAGCGAAATGAAGGTCACCAGCAGCGTGGGCAGAAAGATGTCCGCCGCGTTGAAACCTGCGCCCAGTCCCTGCTTGAGCGCGACGCTCTGGCGGATCGCGATGACTGACGTGGGAATCAGCGTCAGCCCGGCCGTGTTCATCACCACGAACATGATCTGCGCATTGCTCGCCGTGTCGGGCGTGCTCTGGTTGAGCGATTGCAGCTCCTGCATTGCCTTCAGGCCGAGCGGCGTGGCCGCGTTGTCCAGCCCGAGCAGGTTGGCGGAGATGTTCATCGTCATCGCGCCTTGTGCCGGGTGGCCTTTGGGCACGCCGGGAAACAGCCGTGTGAGCACGGGGCTGGCGATGCGGGCCAGCAACTCGATCATTCCGGCCTTCTCGCCCACGCGCATCAGGCCAAGCCACAGGCACATGATGCCGGCGAGCCCGAGCGAGATCTCGAACCCTGCCCGAGCAGAATCGAACATGGCCGTGAGCAATGACTGAAAAATGCCGTCGTTGCCCGTCCACCATTGCCAGACGGCGGTGAGAAACGCGGAGAGAAAAAATCCGATCCAGACCCAGTTGAGTGCCATATCCGCGATGGTAGCGGGTCGCACGCGCGCGTTTACGTGGCAGACTGCTGAACATGCCCGACCCCAAGCTGCTTGTTGCAGATGACCACCCGCTGTTTCGCGCCGCACTCATCCAGATGCTGCACGAGCGCTTTGCCCAGTTCCAGACGCTGGAAGCCGCCAGCGCCGCCACCCTGGGCACGGTGCTGGCCGAGCATCCCGACGTGGAGCTGGTGCTGCTGGATCTGGCGATGCCCGGTGCGCGCGGCTTTTCGTCGCTGCTGCACGTGCGCGGTGAGTATCCGGACATTCCCGTGGTGATCATCTCGTCCAACGAGCACCCGCGTGTCATCCGCCGGGCGCAGCAGTTTGGCGCCGCGGGCTTCATTCCCAAATCCGCTGCGGCAGAAGAAATGTCGAACGCGATCCAGAGCGTGCTTGATGGCGATACCTGGTTTGCGCACATGGCGGCAGAGCGTTCCGAGGCCGATGCCGAGTTGGCCGCGCGCCTTGCGCAGTTGACGCCGCAGCAGTTCCGCGTGCTGCTGTGTCTGGCCGATGGCTTGCTGAACAAGCAGATCGCGCACGAGCTCGGGCTCGCGGAAAACACCGTGAAGGTGCATGTGACGGCGATTCTCAAAAAGCTCGAGTGCTACAGCCGCACGCAGGCGGCCGTGCTGGTCAAGAGCCTGGAGCCGGAGCCGGAAGGCGGCGAGTGAAGCTGGCGCCGTGCCGTGTCAATCGCGCGCGGGCGGACGCAGTCGCAGCACCGTCTGGCTGATCAACGCCCGCAGCGCCGCCGGGCGCACCGGCTTGAGCAGCATGCTCCAGCCCTGCTCCGCCGCGTGCCGTCGCAGGGCGGTATCGCGCTCCGCCGTGACCAGGATGACGAGCGGCGTTTCACCCCAGATCTCCGCCAATTGCCCGAACAGATCGGGGCCGTAGTACTCGCCCATGCGCACGTCCAGCAGCACCAGTTGCGGTGCGTTGCCCGCCGTGCAGACATCCAGCGCCGCACGCGGCCCGCCCGCAAACGGCACGTCACAGCCCCACCGCTGCAGCATGGCCGAGGTGGCTGCACAACTGGGGGCGTCATCGTCGATGTACCACGCGCTCACGCCCTTGAGTGGCAGCTCCGGCGTCTGTGCGCTGTCGATGGTGGGCGCGACCGCATCCGGCACGGCAATGGGCTGGCTGGCCAGTGGCACACAGACCCAGAACACGCTGCCTTTGCCGAGTTCCGAGCGCAAACCGATCTCGTGCCCGAGCAGCTTGCCCAGGCGCTCCACGATGGCCAAGCCCAACCCCGCGCCGCGGTCTTGGTCGTGGCCTTCGTTCAAGCGGCGGAATTCTTCGAAGATCTCGCGTTGCAGGCTTTCCGGAATGCCGGGCCCCTGATCGTGCACTTCGATGCGCAGATGGTCTCCCCGACGACGGCAGCCAATCAGCACGCGGCCCTTGGGCGTGTAGCGGATGGCGTTGGAGACGAGGTTCTGCAAGATGCGCCGCAGCAGCGCCTCATCGCTGCGCACCACGTAACGTGATGGCACGGCCGTGAGCCGGATCCCGCTGCCTTCGGCGATGATGCCGAAGTTGTGCTGCATGACCTGCAACAGCGGCCCGAGCGGAAAGTCGCGCACGCGCACATCGAGCTGGCCCGATTCCATGCGCGAGATGTCGAGCAGGCTATTGAGAATGCCGTCCTGCGCCGCGAGCGCACCTTCAATGCTGTCGGCCACATGCTTGCCCGCTTCATCCTGCAGATGCCCGCGCAGCAGCGAGCTGAACATGCGCGCCGCGTTCAGTGGTTGCAGCAGATCGTGCACCGCGGCAGCCACGAAGCGCGTCTTGTAGCGGTTCGCGCGCTCGGCCTCGTGGCGTGCCTGATCCAGATCGCGTGTGCGTTCGACGATGCGCTGCTCCAGCGTGTCCGCGAGCGAGCGCAGCTCACGCGCTGCGGCCTTGTAGGTGGTGATATCCGCATAGCTCGTGACAAAGCCGCCATCGGGCAGCGGGTTGCCGCGGATCTCCAGCACCGTGCCATCGTTCTTGGCGCTTTCGTGCAAATGGGGCGTGCCCTTGCGCAAGTGGTCCAGCCGGCGCTGGATGTCTTCTTCAGATGGGGCCGGGCCCAGCAGTCCGCGCCGCGCGTTGTGGCGGATCAGTGCCTCTACCGGAGCTCCCACGCGCATCAGTTCGGCGGGAAAGCGGAACAACTGCACGTAGCGCGAATTCCAGGCCACGAGATCCAAATTCGCATCGATCACCACCACGCCCTGCGGCAAGTGCTGCAGGCTGCGCGAAAGGCCGGTGTCGGCATCCTTGGCCGCTTGCACGATGCCGTCCTGCGCTGTGCGCAACTCCTGCGCATGCTGGTGCAACACGGTCTCCAGTTCCTGGCGACTGCGCTGGCGCAATTGCGACAGGCGCTGTCGCTGGCGCACGAACAGCACCAGCATGGACAAGGCCAACCACAACGCGCCCGCGCCCGCTGACGCCCAGCGGCTGGCAATCGTGCTGGCGTTCGAGTCATGCAGCAGATGCAACTGCCAGTGCGTCTCGGGCATCGACAGCGTCTGCCACAGCAGCGTGCCGGGCATGGCCGGTTCACTCACGCGTGCCAGCATGCCGCCATCTGCGATGGTGTGCTGGCGCTGGAAACGCACGGGCCGCAATGGCTCATCTGCGTATTGGCGCGTGGCAGACATTTCGCTCACATCGGAAGCCGTGAGCGGCCCCAGCACGCGATAGCGCCACGCATCGCGGCTGGCCAGAAACACCACGCCATGGTTGTCGGATGCCAGCACCACGTCGGGAATCTGGCGCCATTCGCGCTCCAACTCCAGCAGCGCGACCTTGATGGCCACGAGTCCGATCACCTCGTCTGCGTCGTTCAGGATGGCGCGCGAGAGAAAGTAGCCCGGCTCGCCCGTCGTGATGCCGACGCCATAGAACTGACCACGCCCGTTGCCCAGCGCCTCGGTGACATAGGGGCGCATGCTGTAGTCCTCGCCCACGTTGCTCGACGCATCCTGCCAGTTGCTCGCGGCAATTGCGCGACCGTGCACATCGATGAGCGTGAGCGTGGACGAGCGGCTCGCGCCATTGGCACGTTCCAGTTTGCGATTGAGCTCATCAACCTGCCTTTGCGTCAGCGGCTGCATGAGCGCCTCGCGCAATTCGGAATCCAGGGCCAGCACCTCGGGCAGCGTGCGATAGCGGTCGATGCGCTGGCCCAGCGCCTGGGCGTACAGCGAAAGCTGGCGCGACACGGTTTCGCTCTCCTGGCGCAGTGAAAGCGACATCGCATAGCGATTGGCTGCAAACATGCACAGCAGCATGCCGGCCACCACCACCAGCATGCTCAGCAGGTGGCGATAGCGGGAGGGAATCAGGGCACGTTGCATGGTGACAGTCAGTGGCTGAAATGGCGAGTGACAGCGCGATTGGATGGGTTCGCGCGACGACATGCCAAGTGTAGAAGATCAGGGATTACCCTAGGTTTGGGCCACATCGAAGGCAAAAATGGGCCATCTAGTACCAATAGGTTATCGGCGAAAAAAGGGCCCGGAAGTACAACCGGATACCCGCGATGCATGCTGCCTGTGCCGTGCGTCCGAACATTTCAAACCAACCATTTTCCGGAGCTCCGGCAATGCAACCCATACCTGTCGAAGCTGCACCTCCCGTGCGGCTGCCCTTCTATCGCCAATTGTATTTCCAGGTGGTTCTCGCCATCGTTCTGGGCGTGCTGCTCGGCTACTTCGAGCCGCAATATGCGCAGCAATTCAAGCCACTGGGCGATGCGTTCGTGAAGCTGGTGAAGATGATCATCGCGCCGGTGATTTTCCTGACCATCGTCACCGGCATTGCCGGCATGACACACCTCAGCACCGTGGGCCGCGTGTTCGGCAAGACCATGGTGTACTTCCTGTTCTTCTCCACGCTGGCGCTGGTGGTCGGCATGATCGTTGCGCACGTGGTGCAGCCGGGTGCCGGCATGCACATCAACGTCGCCGATCTCGACCAGAAGGCCGTGCAAGGCTATGTGTCCAAGTCGCATGAGATGACGCTCACCGGCTTCCTCATGGACATCATTCCCAAGACGCTGATGAGCCCGTTCGTTGGTGACAACATCCTGCAGGTGCTGTTCGTAGCGGTGCTGTTCGGTGTGTCGCTGGCCATGTCCGGCGAGCGCGGCAAGCCCGTGCTCAAGCTGTTCGAATCGCTCACGATTCCGGTGTTCAAGCTGGTGCACATCCTGATGAAGGCGGCCCCCATCGGTGCGTTTGGTGCCATCGCCTTCACCATCGGCAAGTTCGGCCTGTCCTCGCTGGTGAACCTGGCGTGGCTGGTGGGCACGTTCTACCTTACCTCGCTGGTGTTCGTGGTGGTGATCCTTGGCGCCGTGGCCCGCATGTGCGGCTTCTCGGTGACCAAGCTCGCGCGTTACCTGAAGGCTGAACTGCTGCTGGTGCTCGGCACCTCGTCGTCCGAATCCGCCCTGCCATCGCTGATGGAAAAGATGGAAAAGGCCGGTTGCAGCAAGTCGGTCGTCGGTCTCGTGGTGCCCACCGGCTACTCGTTCAATCTGGACGGCACCAACATCTACATGACGCTCGCCGCCCTGTTCATTGCACAGGCGACCGACACGCACCTCACGCTCGGCCACCAGATCATGCTGCTGCTCGTGGCAATGCTCAGCTCCAAGGGCGCTGCTGGCGTGACCGGTGCGGGCTTCATCACACTGGCCGCCACGCTGGCCGTGGTGCCGGAAGTGCCGATCGCTGGCATGGCGCTGATCCTGGGCGTGGACCGCTTCATGAGCGAGTGCCGTTCGCTCACCAACTTCATGGGCAATGCGGTGGCAACCGTGGTCGTGTCCAAGTGGGAAAAGGCACTGGATCACGACAAGCTGGATGCGGCATTGAATGGCAAGACCCTCGATCCCGACGATGAGCCGGTAGCGGCTGCGCAAACGTCCTGATCCAACGCATGCTCCTTAGCCACCAGCCGCCAGTGCCTGCCAAGGCCTGGCGGCTTTTTCATGCGCGCGTCAGAACGGCGGATCTTCCTCGTCGTCGCCTTCCGTCGTCACCACGGCAGCGGACTTATCCACAGCCGAGGGCTGCTTTTCCGGTGCGGGGCGTGATGTGGCGACCGACCCGCCAGCGCCGCCCAATTCGGTGCGCCCTTCTCCACCCAGCGCTTCCACCAGATCGGGCAGCAGTTTGGACAGCTCGCCCGTGGCAATCGCCACGTCGGTGTCAAAACCGGCATCGTCCTGCTTCTGGCCTTCAAACACCGTGTCGAGGAACGACACCTTCTTGATCTGCAAACTCTCGGTGAGCACGAACGACACGCGATCGTCCCAGCTCATGGCCAGTTTGGTGGGCAGCTTGCCTTGCTCGATGTGTTCGCGGATTTCGTCGATGTCCAGCGGATGGCGCGCATAGCGCACCACGGCCTTGGCCTCGTCGGCGCTCTTGAGTTCGCATTCGCGATCGATGGAAAAGCCCACCGGCGGCTCCTGCTCCTTGAGCCACAGCGCCATGGCGGCCTGCGGTGCGGTCTGTGTGTCCAGCAGCGCCACCGACAGGCCGGGCAGCGCATCCACCAGCATCGTCACAACCTCATCGGCCTTGCCTTGGCTGCCGGTGTCGAGCACCAACAGGTGCGCCTGTGGATCTATCCACACCCACGTCGAGCCCTGCTTGGTGAATGCCATCGGCAACAGGTCGAGCTTGGCTTCTTCCTTGAGCTCCTTGCTCTCCTTCTTGCCGGGTTTGCGACCCGTTTCCTGCTCGATGCGCGCCGCTTTCTCCTTCACCTTGCGCGCGAGCACGGACCCGGGCAGCATCTTGGATTCACTCATCAGGCGCAAGATCCACTGACCGCCAACGGACTCGGCCAACAGCCCATGCTCCTCCCCGCGCGGGGGCATCCAGCCCACCGACTTTTCCTGCGTTGCGCCGCACTCTTCAAACGGCGTTTTCGCCAGAGCTTCTTCCACCTGTGTGAGATCCATCTGCCACGATTCGGCGATGCGATACACGATCATGTTCTTGAACACGATGACTACCCGTCCTTCACTAGAGTCTGTCTGCAGCGTGCTGCAGTCGCGCGGCACCGTTGCCACACGTTGATTGCATGCTGCCATTGTCCACGCTCGCGGCCCGCAAGCCACCGGCAGGGAAACAGAAAAATGAGGCTATTGAATTCATAGCAACAATCGCTTGGGTTGATTCATGCCTACGCCTCTGTCCCCTGCGTTTCTGCATTGGCAATCCCCAACTATCCATTCGGGGAACGCATAGAAATTCGTAGAACTTTACACAGCTTGAATTAGGCAACACGGTGGCGATACATGCGCCGCCCACACTTGCATCCAAGCGCCGGGGTTCTTCCACTGCCACTGTCAACCTGCAATTTCCATCGGGGCAGTCCCCCCGGCGCCCCCTCTTCCAATGTGAAGCCTGCAAGAAAGGAAATCATCATGGCCCGCTTTACTACCCGTTCTTTCGCTGCAACCGCACTGGCAGCCGCCATGTTGGCCGGCGCCGCAGTTCCCGCCATGGCGCAGAACACCCCCGCTCCTCAAGCACAGGCGCCAGCCGCTGCCGCCACCAAGGACTTCAAGCCCGGACAGCGCGCCCAGGAACGCCAGCGCATGACCCCTGAGCAACGCCAGGCGCGCATGGCCCAGCGCGCCGAGGCATTCAAGCAAAAGCTCCAGATCACTCCTGCCCAGGAATCTGCATGGACAAACTTCCAGGCCTCCATGCAGGCCGGAAAGGGTGAGCCCCGTCAACCTCGTATGGATCGCCAGGAGATGCAGAACCTGACCGCCCCCGCGCGCGTGGATCGCATGCGTGCCATGCACCAGGAGCGCGCCGCCGAGATGGATCGCCGCGGCGAAGCCGTCAAGACTTTCTATGCCGCGCTCTCGCCTGAGCAGCAGAAAGTGTTCGATCAGGAATCGGCACGCATGATGCAGCGTCACGGCAAGGGCAAGCACCATGGCCCGCACCACGGTGGCAAGCGCGGCGGCCCGCAAGGTGGCCCCATGGCACCCGCAGCACCAGCGGCGCCGGTCCAGCCCCAATAAAGGCGCAATCCGATCCCCAGTCGCTCACTGCGCAAGGCCCGCTTTGGCGGGCTTTTTTGCGTCCACATACCTCTATATGCATCGCCTCCCACGCGCATTCAAATTGCGGCAAAGGCCTACATGAAAAGAATTGTTAAAACATCTACAGTTTCCTCAGGTTTCGCTGTTTCCAAGGTGTTTTGCCATGCCATTTGCCAGCTGTACTTCCGGCCACGCGCATCGACTCCTGCGCTGGTGCGTATGGGGTACGTTGTCTGCGGCGCTATGCCCTACCGTTTTTGCACAATCAACAGAGTCTGCCGAGCCGGACGCGCGCCACACTGCTTCGTTCTACCTGCAAAGCAACTGGGCGCCGCACGACACCTCAGCCGCCGGCATCGGCATTACTCTCCCGTGGAAGCATTGGCGCAAGCCGCTTTGGGGCGGCGAAGTGCGCGGTCATTGGGACATTTACGCGAGTAGGCTTCGCTTTGACGGCATCCACGGCAGCGACCACAGCTGGATGATCGGCGTGATGCCCACCCTGCGCTGGCGCGGCGACAGCGGCCAATCCCCATGGTTCTGGGAGGCAGGTCTAGGCATCGTCGGCATGACCGACCGCTATCGCACGACGCGCAAGGAATTCAGCACGAATCTGAATTTTTCCACCCATCTGGGGCTGGGCTACAGCTTTGGCGAACGCCGCCGCCACGAAATCCAACTGCAAATCGAGCACATCTCCAACGCGGGCATTCAGCATCCCAATCCGGGCGAGAACTTCGTACGCGTGCGCTACGGATTCCATTTCTAAAGCGTTTCGCATAGTGAAAAATGCCTGTGGATAACACTGGTAGAAATTAGGCGAGCAACTTCGACTTGTCCACACGAATCGGAGCTGGGGACAAGTTGTGCCCAATTCGGGGTGTCGAAATGCGGGGTTCGAACAACATGGTTTGAAATTTTCTAAACCATTGTCATGATTTGAAAAATGGAACTTATCCACAGGCAGTGAGGCGCTCTACTACTAACAACATTTATAAATAACAATACTTAAGAACAACTTCCGGCGCACTTTGGGCCGCGGGTTGCGTCCTCGAATCCCCTTGTTCTCCTGCCTTGACGTGCCCATGTCCACATCCCAACCCGTTGCCCTGGTCACCGGATCCACCAGCGGAATCGGTGCCGCCATCGCCCATCGTCTGAGTTCCGATGGATATTTCGTCGTTGCGCATTCGCGCAGCAGTGCGCAGGCCGGACATGCGCTGGCGCAGCAGTTGCCCGCCGCGCTGTATCTACAGGCGGACCTTGCTGAGGAAAGTGCGCGCGAGCAACTGGTGCAGGACACCATTGCGCATTGCGGCCGACTGGACGTGCTTGTGAATAACGCTGGAACAAGTCAGGTCATCCCGCATGGCGACCTGTTGGGCGCAACGCCAGACGTTTGGCACCACTTGTACGAGGTGAATGTGATTGCGCCTTTTCGCTTGATCGCGCATGCGCAGGCGGCGCTGCAGGCCTCCGCCAAGGAACGCGGGCGGCCCGCCTGTGTGGTCAACATCAGTTCGCACGCCGGGGTGCGGCCCAAAGGGGCGTCCATTCCCTACGCGGCGACCAAGGCGGCGCTCAATCACATGACGCGCCTGTTGGCCCTCAGCCTCGCGCCCGACATCCGGGTGAACGCGGTGGCTCCGGGGCTGTTGGATACGCCGCTCACCAGAGACTGGACGGCCGCGCAGGCGCTGTGGCGGGAGAAGTCACCCATGCGGCGTGCTGCGCAGCCGGAGGACATTGCGCAGATCGTGTCCATGCTGGTGACGTCGGACTACCTGACGGGCGAGGTCGTGCTCTCGGATGGTGGTTTGCACCTGACCTGAATCCGCACAGAAAAAGGGCTGCGTGTGGATAACTCGCAGCCCTTCTTGTATTCAAGTGATGGGGCAAGATGCCGATCAGTCTTCTGGAATGGACAGACCCGGCACATTCACCTTGCCAAGCCCCAGCCAGTTGCCCTCTTGATCGCGTGTGTGGAGCAGCGTGCGATGGTGCGTATGGTGGTGGTTGAACGGGTTGATTCCGATGTCAGTGTGGCCAATCAAGCCGATGACCGGGTTGAACGGAGCGTCCGGCTTTTCATTCCAGGCGCAACTGATCGAGTAAGGCTTTGACCTGTCCCGCTGAAGGCATTGGACGGTGCCGTCCTGATTTTTCACCCTATCGCCCTCCACTCGGGACAGTTGTATCCAGCCCTCTTGATAGTAGGGAGTTCCGGTCGTTTCCCACGTCACCAGATACTCACCGAGCATGTGTTCCAGTCCCGTGTCCCGGGGTGGGGCAAACTGGAGTCGGCGCAGGGCTTTGGGCGCTTCTCCGGGTAGCGCTACGCTGCCAGTGGCGAAGTCGGTGAGGGTTTTGCGCTCGCCGATCTGGGCGGGAAAGGTCAGCGCGGCGGCACCCGCTCTCGCCACTTCTTTCCCGGACTGGGCGGGGCCACCGAAATAGCGCCCGTCCGCAAATCGCAGCATGACCGTGGAGGCTGTCGTGTCCGTCCATCCAGGGCCGTAGTTCAGCGCCGCCGCACCCAGATGGAACGTGGCAGCACCATTGTCCAGATAGTCGGACGTTTGCATGATGATCGTGTTGTCCTGGACATCGAGGAACACACCGCGTCCTGGCTTGCCTGTGCGTTCTTCGTCAATCATCCATGCGCCGCTGGTGGGCAACACGGTGATGTTGTCATAACCACTGCAATAGCCGGTGATACACACGCCGTAGAGGATGTCGGAGTCCGCGTAGATGCGCGCGCTGCGTAATGCACCGCTATTGCAATGGACGCGATTGCAACTGTAGGTCGCTTCGGTCCAACCATTGAGCGTCAGGCGTTGCGTCGGATCGCCGGCCGGTTGGATTTCGCCCACCACATCGGGCCCGAAGGAGCGAAAGCGGATGCGCTGGATGTCCAACGTAGGCACACCTGTCGTGCTGGTGACCGAGCAGTCCAGTACGGGAGTGCCTGTCACCTCACGACAGTCAAAAAATTGCCTATTTACAGGGCCGTAGATCGGGGTGGCGAGCTCAAGGCTATACACGCCGTCCCGTTGCTCATCCGCATTCAATTCGGCGCTCCATGCATAGCGCGCGCCATCTTTGGGTGTGGTGGTCCAGCGCATGATCTGCCCGCCTTCCTTGCCGGATGGGGGCGTATCGGACACCTGCGTCCACCAGAAGGGCTGCCCCTCATTCACGAGAAACCGCGAGATCGGCGTTTCTTCCTCGCCCGGGAACTGCACCGAGCCGTGGAGGCCGTCCGTGAACCGCACGGTGACATGGCCGGCCGATCCGTCTTCGACGCCTTCGCGCGCGGGGCCGCCAAAATACGGCCCGTTCTTGAAGCGCAGCAATGGCACGGTCATCGAGGCGTTGTCATCCAGCTGACCCAGGGCGGTATGGAACGTCGCGGCGCCCGACGTTTCGTAATTGAACACCTGCATGAACACGGTGTTGCCCTGCACGTCGATAGAAAAACCGCGCCCGGGCAGGCCATTGTTTTCGGCGGGAACCATCCACAGACCCGGCTGCGGCGTGAACTCGCGCGCTGCCAGTACGGGGGCCGAAACGCCCGCCAGCGCCGTGATCAATACAGCGCCCTTCAAAATCTTCAGCATGCCTTCTCCCTCGAAGTGGATGACCGGAAGGCCCAACGCAGCGGCCTTCAGCGACTTGTCTTTGCGCTGCCCACTGTAGTGTGAAAGTGTGTAGAGGCGAAGTGCATTCAGGCAATGCTTATGGAATAGCTATTGCAATGTCTGCTGCTTCAATTGCTCGATGAGCATTTGCGCCATCTCCTTTTTGCGCTCCGCAGGCAGGCGCGGCGAGATCGCGCCAAAGCTGATCGCGGCCTGCGTGCTGGCGGAGGCGGTGAACGTGCAGCCCACCCCCGCAACGCCCACCGTGAGTGTGTCCGTGATGTCGGCCCAGCCCATGCTGCGCGTGCGTTTGACGGCTTGCAGCAGGCGCTCGCGGCTGAACTGTGCATGGGCGTATTCGTCGACGTGGCGCTCGTAGATGCGTTCCACCTCGGCATCGCATAGCTGCGACATCAGGGCCAGGCCGCCCGCGCCCAGGCCGAGCAGGCGGCGCCCGCCAATGTCGGTGGTGAACACCTTGACTGGATAGTGCCCTTCCTCGCGGTGCAGGCACAGGCAGTAGTCGCCCTGGCGAATCACCAGAAACACCGTGTCGCCCGACATGCGGGCGAGCTTTTGCATGAGTGGTCGGCAGGAATCCACCAGCGGCACGCGGCGCATGGAGGCAAAGCCCAGTTGCATCGCATCGATGCCGAGGCGATAGGCCTTGCTGTCGGGGTCGCGCTCGGCGAATTGTTCCTCGGCCAGACAGGAGAGCAGCCGGTGCGCCGTGGAGCGTTCCAGACCGGACGCCTGCATCACCTCGGTCAATGTGATGCCGTTCTCATGGTGGCTGGCGATCAGCCGCAGCAGGCTGAGGGCCCGGCGCAGGCTCTGCGCACCGGCGGTTGCGGATGGTTTGTCCATACTATGGGAAAAAGTGATTGTTTTGTTTGGGATGCAGGAAAACTCAAGTCTAGACTGAAAGCACAACTTTCGACAGACCCGATTCAGGTCTGCCCTCCGACGACCACGACTTGCAGGAGACTTCCCATGGCGTACGAAACCCTTGAAATTGAAAACCACGGCGCGGTGCGCCGCATCCTGCTGGCGCGCGAGGCCCAGCGCAACGCCCAGAGCCAGCAACTGCTCGATGAGCTGATGGCCGCGTTCGACGAGGCGCGCGTGGACGACAGCGTGAACGTGGTCATCGTCGGTGGCAAGGGCGCGCACTTCTCCGCCGGTCACGACCTCAAGCAGGCCCAGGCCGAACGCGCCAATTTCACCGTGGAAGAGCGTTGGGCGTATGAGGAACTGCGCTATTTCGACTACTCGCTGAAGATCTGGGACTTCCCCAAGCCCACCATCGCACAGGTGCAGGGCGCGTGCGTGGCCGGTGGCTTCATGATCGCCAACATGTGCGATCTGGTGGTGGCCAGCGACACGGCGTTCTTCTCCGATCCGGTGGGCCACACGCTGGGCGCCGCGGCCACCGAAGTGCTGATTCACCCCTGGGTGATGGGCGCACGCAAGGCCAAGGAACTGCTCTTCACCGGCGGCAAGATGAGCGCCGAAGAGGCCCACGCCATCGGCATGGTCAACCGCGTGGTGCCCGATGCCGAGCTGGCCGACGCCGCACTGGCCATGGCGCAGCAGATCGCCAAAGCGCCGCCCTTCGGGCTGCGCCTGATCAAGCGCTCGATCAACCGCTCGCTCGACGCGCAGGGTCTGCGCACGGCGCTGGAGGCGCACTTCGACACGCACCAGCTCTCGCACCTGAGCGAAGGCTTCCTGACCGCGCGTGACCGTGGTCTGGCGGCTGCCATCCAGAAGAATCCACAGAAGGCGTCCTGAACATGCTGTCTCCCGTGACGACCAAGAACCATCGCCTGGAGCCGTTGCTCAACCCCGCATCGATTGCGGTCGTGGGCGCAAGCAACAATGCGGCGCGCATCGGCGGCATGCCGCTCGCGCACCTGACCAAGTTCGGCTACCAGGGCCGTATCTATCCCATCAATCCCAAGTACGAGGAAGTGTTCGGCCTGCGTTGCTACGCCGACATCGAATCGATCCCGGAAGCCCCCGATCTGGTCGTGCTGGCGATTGCCGCCGCTGACGTGACGGCCATGCTCCGGCGCTGCGCGGCCAAGGGCGCACGCGCCGTGATCGTCTATGCCGCCGGTTTTGCCGAAGAAGGCGCCAAGGGCAAGCTGCTGCAGGACGAGCTGGAAGCGTACGTGGCCACGACCGACATGGTGGTGGCTGGCCCCAACCTGATGGGCTTTGCCAACCTGAACAGCCAGGTGCACACCAACTTTGCTTCGGTGTTCAACACCGCGCCCATGCAAAGCGGCGGCGGCGCGGTCAGCCTGCTCACGCAAAGCGGCAACGTGTGCGCGGCGGTGTACGCCATTGCGCGCCGACTGGGGGTGGAGTTCAGCCACTTCATCAACACCGGCAACGAAGCCTGTGTGGACTTCGCGCAATACCTCGAATACCTCGCGCAGGACGACGGCACCGAAGTCTGCATGGGCTACATCGAAGAGCTGCGCGATGGCCCGCGCTTCATTGCCGCTGCCGAGGCGTTTGCACGCCGCGACAAGCTGCTCATCCTCTACAAGGCGGGCGAAACCGAAAAGGGCTCCGAGGCCGTGCGTTCGCACACCTCCGCACTGGCGGGTGACCAGCAGATCTACAGCGCCGCGTTCCGCCAGCTCAACATCATCCAGAGCAACGACTTCGTGCAGATGGCGCAGTTGGCCCATCTGGCGCAATACCGCCAGCGCACCGCTGGCAAGCGCGTGGCGATCATCACCATCTCGGGCGCACTGGGCGCGATCCTGGCCGACAAGTTCATCGGCCAGGGGCTGGACGTGCCCACCCTGCCGCAGGCACTGCAGGACACGCTGCGCGCCGGCATTCCCGACTACGGCATGGTGAGCAATCCGGTGGACGTGACGGGCAACGTGGTGAACGACCCCGGCTTTGTGCGCACGGCAATGGAAGCGCTGGCGCAAAGCGACGCCATCGACGCGGTGGTGGTCTACGCACCGGGCTACATGCTCGACCGCATGGCGGACGATTTGTGCGCCGTGTCGCAGAAGTATCCACGCCTGTTCATCGCCATCGACACCGGCGCGGCGCAAAAGCGCGAGCAGATGCGTGCGGGTGGCGTGCCCGTGTTCGAGGACATCGGCGTGGCCGTGTCCGCCATCTCGCCTTTCCTGCTGTGGCAGGAGCGGCGCAAGCACAACCGCTGGCTCGACGTGCGCACGCAGCCCGCACCGCAACGCGCGGCCCTGCCTGCCGTGCGCGATGAGCATCGCATCAAGCAACTGCTCGCGACCTACGGCGTGCCGAGCGTGGCCGAGCAGATCGCCACCACGGCCGATGCCGCAGTGCAGGCAGCAGACGCCATGGGCTATCCCGTGGTGCTCAAGATCCTGTCGCAAGACATTGCGCACAAGACCGAAGCGGGCGGCGTGAAGCTGCGTCTGGCATCGGCCGATCAGGTGCGCAGCGCGTTCGACGAAGTGATGGCCTCGGCACGCGCCTATGCGCCCGATGCGCGCATCGAGGGCGTGCTGATCCAGAAGATGGAGAGCGGCATCAGCGAACTCATTCTGGGCGCGACGCGGGACCCGGTGTTCGGCATGACGCTCACCGTCGGCCTGGGCGGCGTGCTGACCGAAATCTACAAGGACGTGAGCCACCGCGTGCTGCCGGTGGACGAAGCCATGGCGCGCGACATGCTGGGTGAGCTCAAGGCGTTTGCGCTGCTCGACGGCTTCCGTGGCAAGCCCAAGGGCGACGTGGATGCGGCGTGCAAGGCGATTGCGGGCTTCTCGCAAGCCGTGCTCGCCCTGCAGCACGAGGCGGACGAGATCGAGGTGAACCCGCTGCTCGTCAAACAGCAAGGCAGCGGCGTTTGCATGCTCGATGCGCTGGTGATTCCAGCGGATGGCGCTTGCGACAACAACCATTGATGAGTGATTTTTCAACCCCAAGGAGAGAGACAACCATGTTCAAGAAAATGCTGGCCACCATCGCCGTCGCAGCTGCCACCGTGTGTGGCGTGGCCCATGCCCAAGGCAGCTATCCCACGAAGCCGGTGACCATCGTCGTGCCGTTCTCGCCCGGCGGCGCAACCGACATCATGGCGCGTGCCCTGTCCGAGCGTCTGAGCACCAAGCTCGGCCAGCCCGTGATCGTCGAGAACAAGCCGGGCGCAGGCACCGTGATCGCATCCGACTACGTGGCCCGCGCCACGCCGGACGGCCACACCCTGCTGCTGGCCGCCTCGTCGCTGGGCATTGCGCCGTCGCTGTACAAGAAGGTGAATTACGACCCGGTGAAGGACTTCGCGCCGATCTCGCTCGTTGCCTCCGTCGTGCACGTGCTGCAAGTGCACCCCAGCGTGCCTGCCAACAACGTGGCCGAACTGGTCACCTGGCTCAAGGCCAACCCGACGAAGGGCAGCTACGGCTCGGTGGGTGCGGGCACGTCCACGCACCTGGAGTCCGAATTGTTCAAGACCATGGCGCAGGCCGACATGGAGCACGTGCCCTACAAGGGCAGCGCGCCCGCCCTGCTCGACCTGATCAGCGGCAACCTGAACGTGATGTTCGACGCCTACGCATCGTCCAAGCCGTTCATCAACGACAAGAAGGTGCGCCTGCTGGCCGTGACCACGGCCAAGCGCTCCAAGCTGCTGCCCGACACGCCCACCGTGGCCGAGTCCGGCCTGCCCGGCTACGAAGCCATGCCATGGCTGGGCCTTGTCGCTCCTGCCGGTACGCCCGCGCCGGTGGTGACCAAGCTCTACAACACGCTGCAGGAAGTGCTGAAGGAACAGCCGATCCAGGAAAAGTTCGACTCGCTCGGACTGGAAATCATCGGCAACAAGCCCGACGAATTCGCCGCCTTCATCAAGAAGGACATCACCAAGTGGTCCAAGGTGGTGAAGGACTCTGGCGCCAAGGTCGACTGACCCTCTGAGGCGCAGCGCGCCGCCGGCTTCCTCCCTCCCCTCTCCCGCTTGCGGGAGAGGGCCGAGACAGCCAGAAAATTTTCTCCTGCCCGGATTCTTCTTATCGCCAAGAAGAACTGCATACCCCCGTTTTGATTTCAAGGAAAGCACCATGCAAGTGGGCTATTCGGCGGACGACGAAGCGTTCCGACTGACTTTGCGCGATTGGTTCGAAACCCATTTCCCGCGCTTCAAGGCCGCATGGCCGACTGAACCTGATCCCAACAATTTCGAATGGCGCCGCGCGTGGGAAGACTACGTGTGCCAGGCCGGCTGGTCCGGTTTGGGCTGGCCCGAGCAATATGGCGGCAAGAACTGGCCGCTCACGCGACAGGCGATTTTTCACGAAGAGCAGGCGCGCATCGGCGCACCGCTGGGCGTGAACATCATCGGCCACGGCATCCTCGGCCCGACGCTGATCCACTTCGCCAGCGAAGCGCAAAAACAGCGCTATCTGCCCGGCATCCTGAGCAACAAGGACATCTGGTGCCAGGGCTACTCCGAGCCCGGCGCAGGCTCCGATCTGGCATCACTCACCACGCGTGCGGAACGCCGTGGCGACCACTATGTGCTCAACGGCCACAAGGTGTGGACCTCGTTTGCGCACATCGCTGACTACTGCTTCGTGTTGGCACGCACCGACGCCAGCCTGCCGCGCCACAAGGGAATCAGCTTCCTGCTGGTGGACATGAAATCCCCCGGCGTGCGCGTGGAGCCCATTCGCCAGATCACGGGCGAGTCCGACTTCAATGAAGTCTTCTTTGAAGACGTGAAGGTGCCGCTCGACGCCCTCGTCGGTGAAGAGAACGGCGGTTGGCGTCTGGCCATGGCCGCAGCCAGCTTTGAGCGGGGCACCTACTTCATTCCGCGACAGGTGCGTTTTGCGCAAGAGATCGAAGCGCTCAAGCGCCTTGCCGCACAGACGCCCACCGAAGACGGCAATGGCTGCGCGCTGGACGATCCGCATTTGCGCCGCGACATCGCGCGCCTGGCGGTGGACAGCCATGTGCTGAAGCTCAAGACCTTCCGCGCACTCACCAACGCGCTGCGCGGTGGCCCACCGGGGCCGGAAGGCTCCTCCACCAAACTGCACTGGAGCGAGTCGCACCAGAAACTGCTGGCCTCGGCCGCGGAACTGCTGGGAGAGCGTGCGCTGGTCGGCCCCGAGCCCGGTGGCAGCGATGACGCTGCGGCGGGCTGGATGCGCGACTACCTGTGGACCCGCGCCGAGACGATTCTGGCGGGCACCTCCGAAGTGCAGCGCAACATTTTGGCCGAGCAGATGCTGGGCCTGCCCAGATAAGGCAACGAACGAACGCGAAAAGAGAAGAGCATGGACTTCGCACTCAACGATGAGCAGCAGATGCTGCACGAATCCGCCCGCCGGTTCTTTGCCGACCACCATCCGCTGAGCCGCGCACGCAAGGCCTTGCCTTTGGCCGACGCGGCGCAGAAAACGCTGTGGTCCGACATGGCCAACATGGGCTGGATGGCACTGCTGGCGCCCGAATCGATGGATGGACTGGGGCTGGGCCTGACCGACGCCTATCTGGTGGCCGAGGCCGCAGGGCATCAACTGCTGAACCTGCCCTGGAACAGCAGCGCCGTGCTGCTGCCGCTGTGGCTGCGCGCCGAAGGCACGGACCATGCGCCCGAGGCACTGACGGCGCTGGTGCAAGGCATTCTTGCTGGCGAGCGCGCGGCGCATTGCGTGGCCGAGCAAGACCGTCTGCGCGACCATGTGGCGCAATGCACCGACGTGGTCGTGGTGCGCGGCATGCACGACGATGCGCAGCCGCTGCAGATCGCCATCACCCACAGCACCTCGGCCGACGACGCCACATGGGGGCTGGACCCCACGCTGCGCCAAAGCACAGCGAGTGCCGATGCCGCGCTGTCATGGCACACGCTGTCGCATGTCAGCGCCGAAGAGCGCGCGCACGCCCGTCGCGCCTACCGGCTCATGCAGTGCGCCGAACTCATCGGCGTCGCGCAGGCGGCACTGCAGTTGGGCGCGGACTACGCCAAGGAGCGCGTGCAGTTTGGCAAACCCATCGGCAGCTATCAGGCCATCAAGCACCAGCTTGCCAACGCGTGGATGGCGGTGGACAACGCCCGTCTGTCCGCGCTATACGCCAGCGCCGCGCTCGACGGCCAATTGCCCGACACCGCATTCGCCTGCGCCGCCGCCGAATACACCGCCATCGAAGGCGCCCTGCACACCACGCGCACGGTGATCCAGGTGCATGGCGGCATGGGCTTCACGTGGGAGCACGATGCGCACCTGTACCTCAAGCGCGCACACCATCTGGCGGCGCGACTGGGTGGTGCATCGAAGGCGCTGACGCAGGTGGAGGCCCTGGCGTTGGCGTGACAACCGCCGAGCGGCAGAGCGGGGCGTGTCGCGCCCTGCCCTGTCTCGCTTTGCACCACAATCGTCGACGCAAAGCATAGCCCGCTCAGGCCAGCGTATATGCGGTTTTCACGGTGGTGTAGAACTCTTGCGCATAGCGGCCTTGCTCGCGCGGGCCATAGCTGGAGCCCTTGCGCCCACCAAACGGCACGTGGTAGTCCACACCGGCTGTGGGCAAGTTGACCATCACCATCCCGGCCTGCGCGTGGCGTTTGAAGTGCGTGGCGTATTGCAGGCTCGTGGTGGCAATGCCGGCCGAGAGCCCGAAGGGGGAGTCGTTCGCCACGGCCAGCGCTTCGTCGTAGTCCTTCACGCGGATCACGCTGGCCACCGGACCGAAGATTTCCTCGCGGTTGATGCGCATGGACGGCGTGGTGTCGACAAACAACGCCGGAGACATGAAATAGCCATCGTGCGGGCTGCCTGAATGGCAGGCGACACGCTGGCCGCCCGTGATCAGGCGCGCTCCTTCTGCGTTGCCGATGGCGACATAGGACAGGTCTTGCTCCAGTTGCGCCTGGCTCACCACAGGCCCCATGTCCGTGCCATCGGCCAGTGCGCCGCCCACCTTGATGCGTTCCACCCGGGCCTTGAGCGCATCGACGAAAGCCGGGTAGATCGTGTCCGTGACGATGATGCGGCTGGACGCCGTGCAGCGTTGTCCTGTGGAGTAAAAGCAGCTTTGCGCCGAGAGCTCGACGGCCTGCTGCAGATCGGCATCGTCCAGCACCACCTGCGGATTTTTGCCGCCCATTTCGAGCTGGACTTTCTTTCCGGACTCTGCACACGCAGCGGCGATGCTGCGCCCCACCCCGACGGAGCCGGTGAAGCTGATGGCGGCGACGTCCGCATGCCGCACCAGTGCCTCGCCGATGACGCGCCCGCTGCCCATGACGAGGTTGAACACACCGGCCGGAATGCCTGAGCGGCGGATGATGTCCGCCAGCGCCCATGCGCAACCCGGAACCAGATCGGCGGGCTTGAACACCACGCAGTTGCCAAATGCCAGTGCGGGAGCGATCTTCCAAGCAGGAATGGCGATGGGGAAATTCCACGGCGTGATCAGTCCCACCACGCCGATGGGCTCGCGCGTGATCTCCACGCCAATCCCCGGTCGCACGGAGGGAAGGGATTCCCCCGCCAGACGCAGGCATTCGCCGGCAAAGAACTTGAAGATCTGTCCTGCGCGCATCACCTCGCCTATGGCTTCCGCGCGCACCTTGCCCTCTTCGCGCGCGAGGAGTTCTCCCAACTCCTCCTTGCGCGCGAGGATCTCGGTGCCGATCTTGTCGAGCGCATCGTGGCGCGACTGGATGCCGCTGACGCTCCAACTGGGAAAGGCGACGCTGGCGGCGTACACCGCGGCATCCACGTCCGATGCGTCACCTTGCGCGTATTCGCCCACCACCTCGCTCAGATGGCTGGGGTTGATGTTGGCAGCGTAGGCTTTGCCCGGCGTCCAGATGCCGTTGATGAAGTTGTCGTGTCGGGTGGTCATGGCGTATGCGGGATGAGTCGTTGCAGCGATTGCGTTTGTGCGCGGTATCTGAGCCGACGCGCTTCAGCGCCCCCAGCGCAGCACCAGCGGATCCAGTCGGCGCGCGATGTCGAGCAACTGGCGGCGCACTTCGGGATGCATTTCCGGCCACGGAGCGCGGGGGGCATCGCAGGCGATCACGCCGCCCTCTTTCATCAGGGCCTTGGCGGCCAGAAAGCCGGCTTGCCGGTTCTCGTGGTTGATGAGTGGCAGCCAGCGCTGGTACTCTGCAAAGGCCTTGTCCTTGTCGCCTTCGCGGTGCGCCATGATGATGGGACGGATGCCGTCGGCGAAGCCACCGCCGGTCATGGCGCCGGTGGCTCCGGCTTCCAGATCGGCCAGCAGGGTGATGGCCTCTTCGCCGTCCCACGGCCCTTCGATGGCTTCGCCGCCGAGCTCGATCAGCTCGCGCAGCTTGTTGGCCGCTCCGGCGGTTTCCATCTTGAAGTAGCTGATGTGCTCGATCTCGCGCGCCATGCGTGCGAGGAATGCCGGTGGCAAGGGGGTTCCTGCGGCGGGTGCGTCCTGGATCATCACGGGGATGTCGATGGCATCGGACAGGTCGGCAAAGAAGCGGTAGAGCGCGGGTTCGGGAAACCGGAAGGTGGCGCCGTGGTACGGCGGCATCACCATCACCATGGCGGCGCCCATGTCCTGGGCGCGGCGACTGCGTTGCGCGCAGACGAGCGTGCTGGTGTGAGTCGTGGTGACGATGACGGGCACCCGCCCGGCGACATGTTCCAGCACCGTGCGCGTGAGGGTTTCACGCTCGTCATCGCTGACGAGAAACTGCTCGGAGTAGTTGGCCAGAATGCACAGGCCATCAACGCCCGAGTCGATCATGAAATCGACGCAGCGCTTCTGGCTGTGCACATCGAGCGTGCCGTCCGGATGAAAGGTGGTAGGAACGACGGGGAAGATGCCGCGGTAGCGCGGGTTGGACAGTCCTGGCATGGTGTGCGCTCCTTACTCGATGATGTCGAACTGGTCGAGGTATTCGGTCTTGATCGTCAGACCCAGACCTGGCGTGTCGTCACTGAGCTGGAGGAAGCCGTTCTCTGCAATCGGCTCGCCATCGAAGATGTACCAGAACAGTTCATTGCCCACTTCCACGTCGAAGATCGGGAAGTACTCCGCCATCGGCGAAGCCAGCGTGCTCATGGTGAGGTGGTAGTTGTGCATCTGGCCCGCGTGCGGAATCACCGGCACGGAATAGGCTTCGCACAGCGCATTGATCTTGTGGGCGGCGGTGATGCCGCCGACGCGGTTGGTGTCGTACTGCACCACGCTCACGGCTTTCTTGTCGAGCAGTTGCCTGAAGCCGTAGAGGCTGAATTCATGCTCTCCGCCAGAGATCGGAATGCTGGTGAGCTGGTTGAGTTCGGCGTAGCCATCGATGTCGTCGGCGATGACCGGCTCTTCGAGCCAACGCGGTTCGAACTTTTCCAGCTTGGGCAGGATGCGTTTGGCGTACTCGAGGTTCCAGCCCATGTAGCACTCCAGCATCAGGTCGTTGTCGTAGCCGATCACTTCGCGGATTGCCTCCACGGATTTGAGGTTCTCGCGCACGCCTTCCTGCAAGTGGGCTGGCCCGTAGCCAAAGCGCATCTTGAAGGCCTTGAAACCCTGATCGAGGAATTGCTGCGCTTCGTCCTGCATCTCCTTGAGGTCCGTGCGGTAGAGCTTGGAGTAGTAGCAGGGGATTTTTTCCTTGGTGCGACCACCCAGCAGTTTGAACACGGGCTTGTTCACACTCTTTCCGAGGATGTCCCAGATCGCCAGATCCACGGCAGAAATCGCGGCCATCGTCACGCCCTTGCGGCCCCATGCATGGGTGGCACGGTACATGCGCTGCCACAGGTATTCGTAGTCCCAGGGATCGTGACCGATCACCAGCGGGGCGAGGTATTGGTCGATGATGGCCTTGGCAATCGCGGGCGCCAGCGCCACGTTGCCGATGCCGACGATGCCGTCATCGGTTTCGATCTCCACCACGGTCCATGCATGGAAGCGGAAGGTGCTCATGGTCTCGGCGGGCGAGTACAGCAGGTCCATGGCGTTGGAGCAGAAGTTGCCCTGGGGCGGAACGGTTTTGCCCTTCCATTGAAAGACACGGGCGCGAACTGACTTGATCTTCATAAAGACCTCTTGGGAATGGAGAGTGGTGGAGGAAAGCGGCGGGCGCCTGAAGCGTCCGCGCTTGTGGTTCAGTGCGGCGCGTTCATGCGTGCGGCGAGTCGGTGCGCCGCGCCCATGCGGGCGGCGATGTGCAGCGCCTGCCAGGTGGCTTCGACGCTGGCGCGGCCCTGGCCTGCGATGTCGTAGGCCGTGCCATGCGCCGGTGTGGTGATGGGGATCGGCAAGCCGCCCTGCACCGTGACCCCGCGCGAGAAGCCCAGCAGCTTGATGGCGATCTGGCCCTGATCGTGGTACATGGTCACGATGGCCTGGTACTCGCCCGCCTGGGCTTTCAGGAAGATGGTGTCCGCCGGAAAAGGCCCGTGGAACGGCGCGTGGCTGGGCCATTCGCGCGCTTGCAGGCGTTGCACCGCGGGCGCGATGATGTCGATCTCCTCACGCCCGCAAGTGCCACCATCACCATTGTGTGGATTGAATCCGGCAATGGCCACTTTGGGCGCCTGGATGCCCGAGGCGCGCAGCGCGTGGTAGATGAGTTCCGCGGCCTGCCCGATGCGCTCCTGGCTCAGGTATTGCGCCACGTCCTTGAGCGGGACATGCGAGGAAATGCGCGAGGTCCAGAGATTGCCCAAGGTGTTGAATTCGCAGAAGTAGCCCTGCACGCCAAGGTACTCGGCAAAGTGGTGCAGTTCGTCTTCGTGCCGGAGCCCGCCCATCTTCATGGCCTGCTTGTTCAGGGGCGCAAAGCAGATGGCGTCGATCTGGTCTGCCAGCGCCGCATCCATGCATTGATTGAGCACCTGGAGCACGGACGCCCCGCCCTGCGCGCTCACCTTACCGTGCTGCACGTCGGCACGCGCAATGGTGTTCACCGCGATGAATGCGGGAAGGTGGGTGTTAGTGCGCGAACGCACCTCGGAAAAAGCGGTCAACGGCTCGGTGGCGATGTCCACGCCCGCGAGGTGCTGCCCCTGCTCCCAGAGCCATGCATCGCCGATCAGCACCAGATTCGCAAGGCGCGTAGCTTCAGGCTTGGCGAGCAGCCGGGCGATCAACTCGGCACCGATACCGGCAGGGTCTCCCAGCGTGAGGGCGACAACGGGAAGTGCGCAATGGTTCATGTCGCGGGTCTCAGTCGAGTCTGATGTCGTTTTTGCGGATGATGTCGCCAAAGCGCTGGTATTCATCCATGTGGAGCTTGGCGAATTCGGCCTGCGTCATCGGCTTCAGCTCGGCGCCCACCGCCTGCAGGCGGGTCTGCGTCTCGGGCATGGCCAGCACCTTGTTCACGGCGTCGTTCACCTTGCGCTGAACGGCGGGCGGCGTCGATGCGGGCATGTAGACGCCATACCAGGCGCTGATGGCCACATCCGGATAGCCGGCCTCTGCCATGGTCGGAACCTGAGGCAGTTGGGCATTGCGGTGGGGTGTGGTCACGGCCAGCGGGCGCATCTTGCCGGACTTGATTTGGTGGATCACGGAAGGCAAGGTATCAAAGCTCATCTGCACCTGACCGCTCACCAGGTCCACCAGCGCCGCAGCGCTGCCTTTGTAGGGAACGTGTGTCATCTGCACACCGGCCGAGTCCTTGAACATTTCCGCAGCAATGTGCTGGGTGCTGCCCGTGCCGCTGCTGGCGAAGTTGAGCGTGCCCGGCTCCTTCTTGGCCAGCGCCACGAGTTCCTGCACCGACTTGGCGGGAATGCTGTTGCTGACCACCAGCACATTCGGTACCGAGCCGACAAACGCCACCGGCACGAGGTCCTTGTTGTTGTCGTACGGCAGTTTGAGCAGGTGGGGTGCGATGGCGTGTGCGGTGACCACGCCCATCACCATGGTCACGCCATCGGTGGATTTGGCGGTCACGTCCACCGCGAGCGTGTTGGAAACTCCAGGACGGTTTTCCACGATGACCGATTGTTTGAGCAGCGGCCCGAGGCGGTCTGCCACGGCGCGGGCCATGATGTCGGTGCCGCCTCCGGGAGCGGAGCCCACCAGCATGCGCACAGGGCGGGTTGGCCAGGACGGCGCGTTTTCCGAGGCAGCGGCGAGAGTGGGCGCCAGCAGGCTTGCCAGTGCGCAGGTCGTGAGGGTACGTCGCAGCATGAATGTGTCTCCGATGTCGTTGTAGTGCTGCGGATAGTAGAGTGCTGATTGATTCATGTATATTGAAAACAATTGATTTATCAATAACTGCAAGTTATCAATATGAATCGGAGCTGGCATGGGATCCATCGATCGCAATGACAACCTTCCGCAACTGCTGAATCGGCTGCGCATGCGGCAGGTGGCGCTGATGCTGGCGATTGACGAACAAGGGACGCTGCGGGGCGCGGCAAACCAGCTCGGTCTGTCCCAACCCGCCGCGACCAAGATGCTGCACGAGCTGGAGAGCGCGCTGCAACTGCCGCTGTTCGAGCGCGTTGGCCGGGGCCTGCAATTGAATGCGGCGGGCGAATGTGTGACCAGCTATTTCAAGAACTTTCGCGGCGGCATGGAGGCGCTGAACCGCGAACTGGTGGAGCTGCGTCAGGGCAGCGCCGGGCGGCTGGTGATTGGCAGCATCATGGCCGCATCGCCCGGGCGGTTGACCGATGCGCTGCTGGAGTTGCGCGCGCAATGGCCCATGCTGGCGATGGAAGTGGCCGTGGACACCAGCGATCGGCTGCTGTCGCAGTTGCGTGACGGGGTGCTGGAGATCATGGTGGGCCGCCTGACGGATGAAGACGGCGACGGATACCTCTTTCGTGCCATCGACGACGAAGCGCTGTCCGTGGTGGTGGCCAACGACCATCCGCTGGCCCGCGCGCGCTCCGTAGGCTTCAAGCAGTTGCTGCCGTATGGCTGGGTGCTGCAGCCCCGTGGAAGCCCCATGCGCACGCTGGTGGAGCAGGAGTTTCAGGAGCAGCGGGCGCCCCTGCCGCGGGATCTGATCGAAACCGGATCGATCCTGACCACGATGAATCTGGTGCGCCATTCCGACATGGTGGCCGTCATTCCCTTTGCCGTGGCCAGGGACAACGAAGCACACGGCTTCCTGCGCATTCTTCCGTGCCGGCTGGGCCGGACGCTGGAGGCCTACGGCAGTCTGGTGCGCCGCGACCGTCCATTGAGCAAGCCTGCGCAGCAGTTCTTGTCACTGCTGCACAGGTAGCGCTCTACTGACGGGAGGTTCAGCCCTTGTGGGTGAGACCGCGCCGTGTGCGCACGGCCTGCGCCAGTTGCTCCAGCACCGGCACGGTCTGGGCGAAGCTGATGCAGGCATCAGTCACGGACACGCCATGCTGCAGCGTCTGGCCCGCAACGATGTCCTGGCGGCCCTCTTCGAGGTGGCTTTCGATCATCACGCCGGTGATGCGTGTTTCGCCTGCGGCCACTTGTTGGGCCACGTCTTCGGCCACGACGATCTGGCGTGCGTGCTGCTTGCTGCTGTTGGCGTGCGACAGGTCGATCATCACCTGCTCGCGCAGGCCGGATTTCTGCAGCAGCGCGCAGGCGGCGTTCACGTCGTCGGCGCTGTAGTTCGGCTGCTTGCCGCCGCGCAGGATGACGTGGCAGTCCTGATTGCCGCGGGTCTCGAAAATGGCGGCCTGACCCATCTTGGTCATGCCCATGAAGGCGTGCGACGCCTTCGCCGCCAAAATCGCGTCGGAGGCCACCTTGACGCCGCCATCCGTGCCGTTCTTGAAGCCCACCGGGCATGACAGGCCGCTGGCCAACTGGCGGTGGCTCTGGCTCTCGGTCGTGCGCGCACCGATCGCGCCCCAGCTGATGAGGTCGCTGATGTATTGCGGCGAGAGCAGGTCGAGGAACTCGGTGCCCACGGGCAGCCCCAGCTCCAGAATGTCCAGCAGCAGCGCGCGCGCCAGTTGCAGGCCGTCGTTGATGGCGAAGCTGTCGTCCATCTGCGGATCGTTGATGTAGCCCTTCCAGCCGACGGTGGTGCGTGGCTTTTCGAAATACACGCGCATCACGATCAGCAGTTCGCTCGACAACGTATCGGCCACCTGCTTGAGCTTGCAAGCGTATTCCACGGCCTGATCATGGTCGTGGATCGAGCACGGGCCAACGACGACGACCAGCCGGTCGTCCTCGCCCCGCAGCACCTTGGAGATCGCTGCGCGGCTGGACTCCACCACGTCGGAGGCGTCCTGCGGCGTGGGCAGCCACTCCTGCAGCAATGCGGGAGTGATCAGGGGGCGCACGGCCTTGATGCGCAAATCGTCAATGCGGGTCAGGTCCAGCGTGGAGACCTTGGACTTGTGAGCAGGTGTTGTTGTGTGGGTCATGGTGACGCCATTGTCCCGCATCCGGATGACTGCCGTATTGGCCCAGCTGCAAGGGTATGCAAGCTGATACGAATCGATGCCTGCTGTTTCCTTATGGGCTTGCGCCAGACGAAGTGCTTTGTCGAGCGCGAATGAAACCATCAAAGGCTTACTGTGAGAACTCGTATGCGCTACTTGGCAGTGGCGCAGTGAACGGGTCGGCACAAGAACAAATCACAAGCGTAGAACGCGAGGGGGGAACCGGTCATGAAAGGCCATGCAACAGGCGCGAGAGCACACGCCAGTCCACACACCTATCCACTTGACGCATCCCAACCGGGCAAGCCGCTGACGCGCTACCCGAAAGCGGGTGCAGCCGTCCGGCACATCGTGGCCGAAAATGACGAAGCCCCGTCCCAATCCAGGCACGGCCCGATCGGTGTGGCCAACGTCCCGCGCCCTGGTGTGCATGTGCGCGGGCATGGGGTGGACATCCTGCTCGGCGCCGCGGTGCTGGGGGACGACGCACCACCGGACTTCGCCTTGCCCGGCGCTTTCGCGCTGCAGTGGCAGCGGCAGTACTGCAGCCACGTGGATGCGGACGAAGGGGGATTCTGCGGCGTACTCGGCTTCGGCTGGAGTACACCGCTGGAGTGGCGACTGTCCATTGCCACGGAGACGGATTCCTCCCCGCAGCGCACCGGCGCGCAGCCTGATGCCCCCGGAACCTGCGTGCTGCACGACCCGTCTGGTCGGCGCATCCGCTTTGACACCATTGCAGAAGGTGCCAGCGCCTATAGCGCCAGTGAAAACATCTTTGTCCTTCGGACCTGCGCGCCGGCAAGCGCCGAGGCACCGCCGTTGGTGGGCCCTCCACGACCCCCTGCATTGCAGAACAAGCTCGCCTACTCCGCTTACACCGCGCGCCTGCCCATCTGGTTCCTGAACGGACAAGGTCGCTTTGGGCATCTTCCGCTGGCGCTGGTGGAGCAACCGCATATCGTCTTCATGGCCCTTGAACATGGAGAAGACATCTGGGCCTTCGCTCCGGCGAATCGCAAGGCCCTCATCGATGGAAGCGAAACACTTCCCGCGCGTGAATGGCTGCCATTGGGCCGCATTGACCGCCTGGGTCGCACGCAGCGCATGCGCTATGCCAACGTGCTGGGCATGCAGCGGCTGGTGTCCGTGCAGGATGGCATGGGCAGGCGCTATGCCTTGCGCTATGCGCAGGTTTGCGAGCCGCGACGCGGTCCGCGGTTTCCCTCTGGCTACAGTTGGCAGGCCGACACCGGAGTGCGTTTGACCGAGGTGTGTCTGTCACATCCAAGGAGCGATGACGATGAGGCCAACGAGTCCGCATGGCTCGTGCGCTATTCCTACAGCGCCGATGGCGATTTGACCGAGGTGCATGATCGCTACGGACAGCGCCTCCATCGCTACGCCTATCTCAATCATCTGTTGATCCAACACCAGATGCGCGATGGGCCCCAGCACCATTTCCGCTACGAACGCGACGAGCCCGGTGCGCGCGTCATCGAGCAGTGCAGTCAGTCGGGGCTGGAACTGGGCTTCAGCTACACGAGCCATTGCGAAAACGCCAAGACACCGCAACACATCACGGTGGTCACGGACAACCTGCAACGCAAGGAGACCTACGTCTTCACCGGTGAGGCCGGGCGCATGCGCCTCACGGAGCATGTGCGCGCCGACGGCAGCAGCGAGCAATACCGCTACAACACGGCAGGACAGCGCACGTCGACCGTCGACGCCGCAGGGCGCACGACGCGCCGCACACTCGACGCAGAGGGGCGCGAAATCAAGGTGCATCGCCCCGATGGCAGCAGCGATACAAAGAAGTGGGATGCATTCACAGGACAGCTCCTGAGCACCACCGACGCAGAAGGCCGCGTGACGCGCTATGAGCGGGACCGTTGGGGACGCGCCATCCTTATCACGATGCATGACGGCAGCACGCAGCGCTTTGACTATCCCGACGTCGCCTCCCATCCAATGATTGCGCACTTGCCCACGCAAACCACCAATGCACGCGGTGAAGTCAGCGAGATGACCTACCACGCATCGGGCCTGCTCGCGCAGCGCATCGATGCGGGGGTGTGCACCCTGCGCCGCGAATACACGCCTACCGGGGAACTGGCGAGCCACACCGATGCAGCAGGCAAGACAGAACGCTATCGCTATGACGCGCGGGGCGGCCTGTGCGCGGTGGAGTTCGCGAACGGACGGTGCGAGACGTATGAGCGCGATGCCAACGGCCTCGTCATCCGCGTGACCCTGCACGATCAGGGCGACAGGAGTGCCGCGCAGTCCGCAGCTGACAGGGCGGTGCCCGAAGCGACGGATCGGCTCGTTCATCTGATGCACGACGAATGGGGGCGATTGGTGGAGTACCGGCTCGCCAGTCACATTCGGCGATGGCGCTATGACGTGGCTGGCCGGCTGATCGAGGTGATCAACGAGAACGAGGAAAGCGCCCGGCTTGAATGGTGCGCGATGGATAGATTGATTCGGGTCGCGGATTTTGACGCGCGCGAGCAGCGTGTGGAATACAACGCCGTGGGCGAAATGACACGCTGTACGGAAGGCAACCCGTTCGCCCCATCCGGGGCCTTGCGCGTCTTGCAGTGGGAATGGAGTGCAGCAGGCCGCCCGACGCGCTGCCTGCTGCCCCCGGCCGAAGGCTCGCCCGCGCAGTCCGAGCATTACAACTGGTCCCGCACCGGCGAATTGCTCTGCGCCAGTGTGTGGCAACGCAAAGACCATGGCAGCGGCCCGCCGGTCTTGCTCAGTCAGGTGGAACTGCGTCGAGACGTCATGGGCCGTTTGTGCGGCGAGGCGCAGCGGCTGTATGCCCCTGACAGCGGTGAACTCGAATTCGAACATTGCGTGTCGCACACACTCGACGTGTTCGGGCGGCGTATGGCGACCGAATGGCGCGATCTGGGCAAGATCGTATTCCCCCGCAACGCGTCCGGTACCGTGCGTGCGGTCGAATGGCAAGGCGATCCCATCATCGGGCTGGAGCACGACGCCCTGCATCGCGAAGTGCGGCGGCAGCTCATCAAGCCCGGACTCAGCCGCACGGTGCAGTGGAACGCGCAGGGACTGTGGCAACACGTGCAGTGGCAAGGTGACGACTTGCCCACGGAGGTTCCGGACGTCGCCAAGGCAGCGCTGGAGCCGCGCGAGTACCAGTACGACCCGCTGGGACGCCTCATCGGCATCCACAGCAACCTCGGCATGGTGCGCCAGGTGCACGATGCATGGGGCCGCTTGATCTCCTCGAACGGGCCTTTGTGCGGACTGCAGCGCTGGTCATTCGATCCAGCAGGCAACGTGCTGGCCCATCCCCGCGACGACATGCCTTTTCCGCTCGCCCGAAAAGAGCGCAAACCGCTGCGGACGGCGACGCCGGATGCGCTGTTGCAACCGGAAGCCGCCCTCGCCAGAACGCGGCGCTGGAGCGGCAATCGCGTCCAATACCACGCCAATGCGCATGACCGCGTGCGCGTATCGGCACGCACGCGGTATGACTACGACAGCTACGGCAACTGTCGGGAGCGGATCGAGCTCGCGCAAGGGCATGCCATCGAGCTTCAATATGATTCTCGACATGCCCTTGTGCAGGCCACGGTCACGTCGGCGGGCCAGGCGCCCAAGACCATGCGATATCGCTACGATGCGCTGGGGCGCCGCATGGCTGCATACGAGCAAGACCCGCAGGGCAAGACGCTCAGCATCGAGCACTACGGATGGGATGGCGCGCTAATGGAGCGTACCCAGCGCTGCGGACGCGGTAGCGTCGCAGCCCTGCCGCGACTCTCGCTCACGATCCACGCACCAGACAGCGCCCTGCCCCTGCTCCATCTGTGCCAGCCCAATCCGGCGGCGCAGGATGCGTGTGCACACCCTTCGTCCCAGCCATTCTTGGCGGTCATTGGCGTATCCGAGAATGTCGCTGCTTGGCCGGGCAAAAGCGAACAGGCCGTGGCCGAAACGCCTGTGGACAACGCCCCCCCAAAGCGCCGCAATCGCAAGGCGCGCCGCCGCAGCAAAGCACGTGCAAATCCGGCTCCCGTGGCGCCAATGCCGGTGCGCGCGAATTCCACGCCAATGCGCTTTGCTGCGCATGAGCTCGCGGTGTACCACTATGTGCTGGATCATCGCGGTGTGCCAGTCGCCCTTCTGGACGCTGCCGCTAAGGTCGTGTGGGCCGCGGCCATCGATGCGTGGGGCCGGGTGGCCGAGCTCCACGACCCCCATGGATTGCACCAGCGCATCCGGCTCCCAGGTCAGTATCTGGATGGAGTCACGGGGCTGTGCTTTGGCGCGGGTTTTGTTTTCGACACATTGATTGGGCGGCGCCTGAATCAGGAGATGAATGCGCTGATCCGGATGCCTGTATCGGGCGCCATTCAAAGCGTCCTGCAACCCTCAGCGCAGAGCATGCGTGAACAGCCAACCGCCCCCCTGTCCGTGGCGGAGTTCGCGCAATCTGCGCACGCGAAGGGCGAGCCTCAGCGTTGTATCGATGCAATCAGAACCGGCGATACACCGTGTACTGCTTGGACCAATACGTGGAGTTAAGCGAATCCAGCCGCACCGTCCCGCCGCTGGAGGGTGCGTGCACAAAACGCCCGTCCCCCACATAGATTCCGGCGTGGGTCGGATTGCCGCGACCGAATACGACTAGATCGCCACTGCGCAACTCATTCAAAGAAATGGGGGCACCAAAGTGGTTGAGTTGAGAGACAGTGCGCGGTGGCGCAACGCCAGCACGGCTCTCGTAGACGTATCCGATCAGTCCGCTGCAATCAAACCCGCTCTCGGGAGTGTTGCCGCCATAACGATATGGCGTGCCGACGAGTCCCATTGCGTGGATGGCGATATCGTCCGCCTGCTCGGGCGACAGGCGCGAGACGCCCTGCGTGGGCGTTGGCTTGGTCGAAGATCGATGGGGCTTGGGCGCCGAGCTGCAGCCTGCGAGCAGCACGGCGATAGCCAGGGTGAGGCAATGTAGTGCTCGCATGGGGGTGTAGGGTAGCAGTTATGGGGGCATTTCCCAAGGTAATTGGGGGCTCTTGGACGGTTGTTCGAGCAGTTCTTGGCTCGGACTTGCTCCCTCGCCCGCTTGGGGGAGAGGGTTGGGGTGAGGGTGAATGCGGCCTCAGCTCATGCGCCTCGCTTGTTCTTGTAGCACCGTCGTTGCTTGGTAGCTTGCCGCTGCTCGTCCTTTACTTCCCGGTGCCGGGGAGTGCTCCCCGGCGGCGCAGCAGCGGCGTTGCACGAGCGCTCTGCTTGTCTTGCTCCCTCGCCCGCTTGCGGGTGAGGGCAGGGGTGAGGGTGAATGCGGCCTCAGCTCATGCGCCTCGCTCGTTCTTGTAGCACCGTCGTTGCTTGGTAGCTTGCCGCTGCTCGTCCTTTACTTCCCGGAGCCGGGGAGTGCGCCCCGGCGGCGCAGTCACTTTCATTTGTCGTGCCAAATGAAAGTAACCAAAGCAAAGGCGTTGGTGCGGCGGAACTCACTATGCGCACTGCGTGCGCGCCGTTCAGACAGCCGCCGCAAGTCAGTTTTGGGGAGAGGTGGCTGCTGCGTCCTGCGGCGCAGCAGCGGCGTTGCACGAGTGCTCTGCTTGTCTTGCTCCCTCGCCCGCGTGCGGGAGAGGGCTGGGGTGAGGGTGAATGCGGCCTCAGCTTATGCGCCTTGTCTGTTCTCGTTGAACCGTCGTTGCTCGTAGCTTGAACCTGCTCTTCCTTTACTTCCCGGTGCCGGGGAGTGCGCCCCGGCGGCGCAGTCACTTTCATTTGTCGTGCCAAATGAAAGTAACCAAAGCAAAGGCGTTCACGCGGCGGAACTCGCTATGCGCACTGCGTGCGCGCCGTTCAGACAGCCGCCGCAAGTCAGTTTCGGGGAGGGGGCTGCTGCGTCCTGCGGCGCAGCAGCGGCGTTGCACGAGCGCCCTGCTTGTCTTGCTCCCTCTCCCGCTTGCGGGAGAGGGTTGGGGTGAGGGTGAGTGCAGCCTCAGCTCATGCGCCTCGCTCGTTCTTGTAGCAACGTCGTTGCTTGGTAGCTTGCCCCTGCTCTTCCTTTACTTTCCGGAGCCGGGGAGTGCGCCCCGGCGGCGCAACAGCGGTGCTGGTTTCGCGCTCTGCTTGTCCCTACTTTCTCCCTCTCCCGCTTGCGGGAGAGGGCCGGGGTGAGGGTGAGTGCAGCCTCTGTTCATGCGCCCCGTTTGCAGCGCGCGCTATGGCCGTGGTTCTCGCGCAGCCGCCCTCTTCCTGCATTCCTTTCCCTCTCGCAACAACCGTCCCGAAGTCATGCCATGTTCATGGCGTGGATGACGCGCGTTTGTCTTGTGAATGACGCGCCGGGCCGCTTGTGTGCCGGCTTCGCAGGTGTCGTCGATCGACCGACGGGGCTGCGGGCCGGTGGCGATGTGGGGCGGGATTTCCGTCAGGCCGTTGCCGCTTCCGTGTGGGGAGCAAACTCCCCTGCCCCACGAGCGTTCAGGCGGTTGGCGACGCTGATCACGGCTTGTACCGAGGCGGTGACGATGTTGTGGCTCATGCCCGCGCCGAAAGTGGAGCCTGCGGTGCCGTCCATGGCCGCTTCGATGATGGCCAGGGCCTGGGCGTTCGCGCCGCTGCCTGTTGCGCGTTCTTCGTAGTGGTCTACGCGCAGTGGCAGGCCGAGTGCGTCCACGGCGGCGGCGATGGGGCCGTTGCCCTGCCCTTGCAGCTTCTGGCGCTCGTCGTTGATGGTGACGTCGAGTTCGATGTGGTGCCCGTCCTCCGCCAGCTTGTGGCCGTGATAGACGACGGCGTTGGCGCATGCGGGCGTCGTGAGGTAGTTCTTGTCGAACAGCGTCCACAAAGCGTCGCCGGTCATTTCGGATTCGCTCGAGTCGGTCTCGCGCTGGACGATGGCGCTGAACTCCACCTGCATGCGGCGCGGCATCACGACACCATGTTCGCGCTCCATGAGGAAGGAGATGCCACCCTTGCCCGACTGGCTGTTCACGCGGATCACGCTGTCATAAGTGCGGCCCAAATCTGCGGGATCGATGGGCAGATACGGGACTTCCCAGATGCCGTTCGGGTCTTGCGCGCCGAAGCCTTTCTTGATCGCATCCTGGTGCGAGCCAGAGAACGCGGTGAACACCAGATCGCCCGCATAGGGATGGCGCGGGTGCACGGGCAACGCGGTACATTCTTCGGCAATGCGCGCCACGCCGTTGATGTCGGAAAAGTCGAGCGCGGGATGCACGCCCTGGGTGTACATGTTCAACGCCAGCGTGACGATGTCCACGTTGCCGCAACGCTCGCCATTGCCAAAGAGGCAACCCTCGACACGATCTGCACCGGCCATCATGGCGAACTCGGCAGCTGCAACGCCCGTGCCACGATCGTTGTGCGGGTGCACCGACAACACGATGTGCTCGCGCGGAACGAGATGGCGGTGCATCCATTCGATCTGGTCGGCAAACACGTTGGGGGTTGCGTTTTCCACCGTGGTGGGCAGGTTGATGATGATCTTGCGATCCGGCCCCACGCCCCATGCTTCGATGGCGGTATGGCAGGCCTGCAATGAGACTTCGAGCTCGGCGCTGCTGAAGGTTTCGGGCGAATACTGCAGCGTCCATTCGATCTCGGGGTGCTCATCGGCGCGCTTCTTGAAGTGCGACACGTGGTGCTGAACCAGCTCCATCACTTGCGGCACGCTCATGTTGAAGACGATCTTGCGCCATGCGGGAGCGACGGCGTTGTAGATGTGGACGATGGCGCGCTTGGCGCCCTGCACTGCTTCCACCGTACGGTCGATGAGATCCTCGCGCGACTGCGTCATCACCATGATGCTCACGTCATCGGGAATCAGGTCCTCGTCGATGAGGCGGCGCACAAAGTCGAAATCCGTCTGGGATGCGGCGGGAAAACCTACCTCGATCTGCTTGAAGCCGATGCGCACCAGCTCCTTGTACAAGCGGATCTTGCGCTCCACATTCATCGGCTCGAACAGCGCCTGGTTGCCATCGCGCAGGTCGGTGGACAGCCAGATCGGCGCTTGCGTGATCGTGCGCGAGGGCCAGGTGCGATCGGCCAAGGCGATCGGGGCAAACGGCTGGTACTTTTGGGAAGGATTGGCAATCATGGTCGGCTCCACATCTTCTTTCGTGCAAGCGTTGGCTTGCGGTGTGCTGCGCCAGCAATTCCTTGTGAGAAGGCGCTAAAAGCACGGGTCAATCGATAGTTCGTTGAATGAACTCGATGACCTCCCCTGCCGCCCCTTGCGCAGATATGGCAAAGGCGGGTGTGTGGGCCGGGGTCAGGGGGAAGTCGGTGTTGCGCTGGACTCGGACTGTTTCGGATCGAATGCAGTCTGGTACTTCAGGCAACGGAGCGCATGCACGCAGGCAGACCCCGGCCAAGCACTAGGCTTAGGCTGGAGGGGTTTAGTAGCTGCTGGTTGCGTTGCATATGCGAAAAATACTAACACGCGGGGTTCTGGTTGGGCAATCTGGGGGAATGTCCCGCATGCTTTGCGGGGCATTCTCGTGGTTGAGGCTTGTTGAGTGGCTTGTTTCTTCAACTTGGTGAGCAGGCGATCATTTCTTTCTCCCTCGCCCGCCTGCGGGAGAGGGTTGGGGTGAGGGTGAATGCGGCCTCAGTTCATGCGCATTGCTTTTTTCTTGTTGCGCTGTCTTTGCCTCGTAGCTTGAACCTGTTTTCCTTTACTTCCCGGAGCCGGGGAGTGCGCCCCGGCGGCGCAGTCACTTTCATTTGTCTTGCCAAATGAAAGTAACCAAAGCAAAGGCGTTGGTGCGGCGGAACTCACTATGCGCTCTGCGAGCGCGCCGTTCAGACAGCCGCCGCCAGTCAGTTTGGGGGAGGTGGCTGCTGCGTCCTGCGGCGCAGCAGCGGTGCGGCGCTAGCGCTCCGCTTGTCCCGTCTTTCTTCCTTTCTTTCTCCCTCTCCCGCGTGCGGGAGAGGGCAGGGGTGAGGGTGCATGCGGCCTCTGTTCATGCGCCTGCTTGCCGGTGATTGCACGTCTTTGCTTGGCGCTTGAACCTGCTTCAGCGGCGCGGCTGCGGAGGCGGTGTTTCGGTGTTGGGAAATCCCGTTCGCCATGCAGCGCATTTCCATCTTTCGGCTCTTCGAATTGCCTGCTTTTTAAGCAATTCATCAGTGCATGAAGCGCTGAAACGAAAAAAAGCGGCATTTCCACCGGTTGCCCTCAGTTTTTCCCGAGCTTTTCCACAGCCATTTGTCGCATGGTGAACGACTCGATGAACTTTCCTTTCTTCTGCGATCGACATTTCGCCGCTGGCAGGGCTTCCTCATACTTTTCGAGCACCGAAAACGCCATTTTTTGGCTGTTTTGCCTATTTATTCAGCATTTCCCTACTTTTGCTCACGCGTCTTTCTGGAAGGTCCGACTCATACAAAACTTTGTACTAGTACAAACAATACAATGTATGGGATGAATTGGTCAGCAAACAATATCCAGGGAAGCAATGCGCAAGACATTGCCGCCAGCATTGAAACCGCCTTGCGCAACGGAGAACTTCAGGAGGGTGATTCCCTTCCCGCCGTTCGGCATCTGGCGACCCAGTTGGGTGTGAACCCCAATACCGTGGCGGCTGCCTATGCGCGTTTGCGCGATGCGGGGCGGTTGGTGACGTCCGGGCGGCGTGGAACACGCGTTGCGGGAGAGGCTGTGCTGGCACCTGCTGCGTTTGTCGTGCCGCAGGGGCTGCGGGATCTCGCCAGTGGGCAGGTGGATCCGTCTTTGCTGCCCCAATTGCGCGCCAGTTCCTGGAGCAAGTTGTTGCAGGTGCCGTTGGCGTTGGGCTCGTCGGGGGAGTTGGCCGATGACGAAGAGTTGCTGGCCATCGCGCATGACTGGTTGGCATCGCAAGGTGTTCCGCAGGATGCCGTGGGTGTGTTCTCCAGCACGCTGGATGCGATTGAACGGGCGTTGCGCCAGCACACGCGGCCCGGTGATCGCGTTGCGGTGGAAGATCCTTGCTGGCCGCCATTGCTCGCATTACTGCGCAGCCTGCGTCTGCGCGCCGTGCCGCTTTCCATGGATGCGCAAGGGCTGCAAGTACCGGCGCAAGGTGTGCTGCCTTCGTGTGCTGCGGTGGTCATCACGCCGCGTGCGCACAACCCCACAGGTACGTCGTTGCGCGCCGATCGCTGGCGTGCCATGCGTCGGCAATTGCGTGCATGCCCCAATACGCTCGTCATCTTCAACGACTACTGGGGGCTGCTCGGCAGCAGCCAGCTTGTGTGTGCGCAGGCGCTGCCGCCGCATTGGCTGTATGTGATGTCGCTTGGCAAGGCGTTGGGCCCGGAAATGCGCGTATGTCTGGCTTCCGGAGCACCCGAGCTGGTCGATGCCATGCGTGCCCACTACGCATTGGGGCCGCGCAAGGTCAGTTTGTGGTTGCAGCGTTTCGCGGCGTTGCTCTGGCGTCAGGCGGCCAAGGGGAAAGGGCGCGGGTCATTCCTGCATGCGCAGACGACCTATGCCACGCGGCGGGAGGCATTGGTTGCCGAACTGCACAAGCAGGGCGTCATGGTGGAGGAGGGCGCTGACGCGCAGGGCCTGCACCTGTGGATGGCTGTCCCCGACGAGCTGTCCGTGGTGCAAGCCATGGCGTCGCGGGGATGGGCGGTGCAGGCCGGTGCGCCCATGGCGCTGGCCAGTGGCCCGGCGGTGAGAATCAGTCTGGGAGCCGTGGAACGCAAGGATGCCAAGCGGCTGGCGGCAGACTTGGCGGCGGCGTTGAGCTTGCAGGCCAGGGCAGTCTATTGAGGGTTGGCAGCGCGTCACTGCGCATACGCGCTCACTCCAACGCGGGTGCTGCGAAGGCGGGGTTGCTCACGAATTCTTCGTCCGTCAGCGTGGCGAGAAACGCGCGCAGATCGGCTTTGTCCTGTGCATCGAGTTGGATGCGGTCTATGCGCGGATCTTTGAAGGGATTGGCGCGCCCGTCGCCTGCATACAGGCCAGCGTTGATGACGCGACCGCCGTCGGCGTAGAAGTCGAGGACAGCCTCGAGGGTGGCGATGCTACCGTCGTGCATATAGGGCGCGGTGAGTTCGATATTGCGCAGGCTGGCCGCGCGAAACCTGCCCATGTCGGCGGGTTGTCGGGTGATTTCAAAGACACCACGATTGGGTTCTGGGAATGCGCCCGTACCGCCGATGTTGAAGAGTCCGGTGTTGTGAAACGCCGGATTCGATGAGCCGACCGGATCGCTGTTGGAGATGAACTGGTCGTTGAAATTCGGGCTGCCGTGGCAACTGGCGCATTGGGCCTTATCGCTGAAGAACAGGCGCATGCCGCGTTCTTCGGATTCGGTGAATGTGGCGGTCTTGCGCTGGTAACGGTCGTAGCGGCTGTTGGCGGAAATGAGTGTGCGCTCGAACGCCGCGATGGAGCGGATGACGTTGTCCCATGTGAAGGGATCGGGCGCGCTGCCGTACACACCGCGAAAGCGATTCCGGTAGTCGGCGTCAGCACGCAAGCGCGCAAGTACTTCGGCGGAGTTGCTGTCGTTGATGCCGAGCTCGATGGGCGACCTGCCAAAGAGGGGCGCGCATCTGCTGCTCCAGCGTCGTCACGTCGGGATGGGCCCAGTTCAGGGTGGTGTTGTAGGCCACGTTGGCGAGTGGCTGGGCATTGCGTGGATGGACTTCGCCCGTAGCGCCACGCGACAACGCGCGATTGTCCGTGAAAGCGCTGGCTTGCGTGTGGCAACTGGCGCAGGACTGCGTGTGGTTGGCCGACAGTCGCGTGTCGTGAAAGAGGCGCCGCCCCAGTTCGACCTTCGCTGTGCTCATCGGATTGTCTGCGGGCACGATGGGCGGACTCCAGCCTTCCGGCAGTTGCCATTGCCATTCTTGCGCTACGGGAGGTTCCGCAGGTGTTTCATGGCCGATGTTCGTGGAAGACGATCCGCCGCCACAAGCGGATAACACAAGCGTCGCCGCCCAGAGTGAGACGATGCGAAGGTTGCGCGCGGGCCGTTGGGAGTTCATGTCGTGGAGGGAAGGGTGGTTCTGTTGATCAATCGCTATTCTTAAATAGAATAGCGCTCGCATTGTAGTTTTTTCATGAAATGTGAGGAGAACATGAACAACGGATTCACGCAGCTTGGCCTGCGTTTGCCTTTTGGCCTGCGCCGCTGGGTGCTGGCAGGTGTGGTGTCATCGTTTGTGGCGTTGTCCGCGTGCGGCGGTGGTGGCTCAGCCGTGGACCGCGGTCCGACCACGGTGGCGGTGGACGCCAAGCTCAACGGTCTGTATTGGGACAAGCGCGAGGAACGTCTTTATCTCACCGATGACAAGGCGAACTCCATTCGCGCGTGGGACGGCGACAAGTCGTTCCCCGAAAACGCCAAACTCACGCCCGCTCCCGCCAGCGGTGCCACGCTCGGCCAGCTCACGCGCACTGCGGACAATACGTTCTACGTGACGCGCTTCGGCTTTGGCGCGGATGGCACGCTGGTGGCCGTGCCGAAGGGCGGCGCAGCGGTGAATCTGGACGGACTCGACGCATTGCGCCGCCGCATCGGCGTGACCACCGCGCCGGACGGTGCGTTGCTGGACGGCTGGTTCATCAAGGGCGGGTCGGGCTCGATCAGCGAGGTGACAGTGAGCGGTGCCAAGGCAAGCGAGCGCGAACTGGTCAACGGCATCGGTAAGCCCGTTGGGGTGGCCGCGGTGGGCGATGCGCTGTATGTGAGCGATCAGAACACGGGCAACGTCATGGCGTTTTCGCTCAGCAAGGTGCGCGCACAACCTGCGGATGTGTCGCAAGGCAAGGTGCTGGCCACGTTCACCACGCTGGATGGCATCGACCTGATGACGGCCGCGCCCGATGGCACGCTCTTCTTCGGTGGCTCGGGTGGCCGCATCTTCAAGATCTCGCCCAAGGGTGAGACGTCGGTGTTGGTCAGCGGCTGGCCGAAGATCATGGGCGTGGCGTACGACGAGCAGCACCGCCGTTTGTTTGCCGCGGTGGCAGCGGCGGACGCGAACAGCCAGGCGAGCGTTCGTATCGTGCCGGTGAACTGAGCGCGCAAGCGCCGCTCAGCGCGTGCGCTGGGTGGCGTTGTCTTCCGCCAGCGCCCATTGCGCCAACCAGCGTGACAGGGCGGGGCGGGCGCAGCGCTGCAAGCCGGCGAGCAGTTCAAAGTCGGGCTCGGCAATGCCCCAGCGGCCACGCAGGTCGTGCTGAATGCGCGCCAGCAGCGAGGCGGCCATCTCCGCGTCGGCCATGGCCCGGTGGGCACGGCCTGCACGCGGCAGGCCGAGGTGATCGACGATGTTGCCCAGGCTGTGGCTGCGCGCTTCGGGATAGAGGCGACGTGAGAGCAGCACCGTGCAGGCAAAGCGCTGTGGGGAGGCCATGTCGGCATGCGCCAGTTCCGCCGCCCAGAATTTGCTGTCGAACGATGCGTTGTGCGCCACCATCTGTGAGCGGCCCACGAAGCGCGCGGCCTCGCGCATCACGTCGATGGCGGGCGGCGCATCGGCCACCATGGCGTTGGTGATGCCGGTGAGTTGCGTGATGAATGAGGGAATGTAGACGCCGGTGCGCATCAGGCTCTGGAACCGGTCCACGACTTGGCCGTCCTGCAGCAGCACGATGGCGATTTCGGTGGCGCGGGCACCCTGCGCGGGTGTCATGCCGGTGGTTTCAAAGTCGATGACGGCGATGGGCGTGGAAGAGGGCATATCACGATTGTGCACGCCAGCGCTGCCGCGCACAGGCTCAAGGGCCGCGTCGGGCGGCCTCGATGGCCGCGATGTCGATCTTTGTCATCTGCATCATGGCGTTGAAGGCGCGTTGGGCCACAACGGGATCAGCGTCGGTGACAGCCTCGGACAACACGCGCGGCGTGATCTGCCACGAGATGCCCCAACGGTCCTTGCACCAGCCGCAGGCACTGGGTTGCCCGCCGTTGTCGATGATGGCGTTCCACAGGCGATCCGTTTCTTCCTGATCATCGGTGGCGATCTGGAACGAGAACGCCTCGTTGTGCTGGAACACGGGGCCACCGTTGAGTCCGATGCAGGGGATGCCGCAGACCGTGAATTGAACGGTGAGGACATCGCCCTTTTTGCCCGAGGAGAAGTCGCCCGGCGCGCGGTGCACGGCCTGCACGGCGCTGTCGGGAAAGGTGCGCGCGTAAAACTCTGCGGCGTCGTGCGCGGTGCCGTTGTACCAGAGGCAGATGGTGTTTTTCGCAATCATGGGCGCGCTCCTTTTTGCAAGGATAGGGTTTTGCAATTTTCGCGCGCGGCGCTGCGGATGTCAGTCAGCCAACGCCTCGCCTGTGCGCTGAATGGACGGGCGCCCACACGCTCAGGCCAATCGCCGCTCCAGCGTGAAGGGCGGCAGGCCCTTGAGCAGCAGTTGCCCGTAGCTGGTGCGCACCAGCCGCTTGTCGTAGCAGTAGACATGTGCGCGGTCGTCTTCGGTGCGAATGGCTCGACCTGCCCATTGGGCGAGGCGGATGGCGGTGGCGGGTACGACGAGCTCGATGAACGGGTCGCGGCCCGCGCCGCGCAGCCACTCGGCGCGTGCTTCGCCCACGGGGTCATCGGGAGGCGCAAAGGGCAGCTTGGTGATGAACAGCGATTCGCACAGCGGGCCGGGCAGGTCCAGCCCTTCGCCAAACGACTGCATGCCGAAGATGATCGACGGCTCGCCATTGCCTACCCGTTCGCGGTGCGTGGCCAGCAGTTGTTGGCGCGGCAGCGTGTTCTGCACCAGCACCACGCTGCGCATGGCCGTGGGCAGCGCGTCCACGGCCTGCCGCATCTGGTCGCGCGAGGTGAACAGCACCAGCGCGCCGGATTCAACCATCGCCAGATCGGAGAGCAGGGCGTCCACCATCTCGCTGGTGAAGGCCTGCGCGTTCTTGGGGTCGGCCTGCGTTTCCGTGGCGACGAAGGTGCCTTGCAGGCCGTAGTCGAACGGGCTGGGCACTTCGAGTGTGGTGACGGCGTCGTCGCCGTGCAGACCCGCTTCGCGCAGGAAGAAATCGAATTGCCCGCAACTGGTGAGCGTGGCCGAGGTGAGCACGGCCCCGCGCACGGCCGACCACAGGTGGTTGCGCAGCGTATTGCCGGGCAGCAGCGGGCTGGCGTGCGCCTTGACGACGATGTATTCGCCATCCACTTGCAGCGTGAACCACTTGGCTGCGGGCGCGCCGCCTTCGGGCGGGTCTTGCAGCAGCAGTGCGGCCGTGGTGTGCACGCCTTCCAGACGCGGTGCGAGGGCGCCGATCTGCGCATACAGCGTGGACAGGCGGCGTGCCTCGTCGGGCTTGTCCTTCATCTCGCTGCGCAGTGCCTTGGAGATGGCGCGCAACGCGGTGAGAAAGCCTTCGGCGTGGTGCGCGACCTGCGACAGTGGCTCCACCAGTTCGGCGGGCAGCACACCACGCGGCACGCGGGCGCGCGTGGGCATGCCCGGCGCGGAGTAGCGCGCGGCGGCGTTATAACGGCTGGCGCCCATGCCGGTGCGCGGAGCCTTGAGCTGCTCGGCGTAGAGGTCAGTCACCAGCCGGGCGGTGTCCTGCAGCGTGGTGCGCAGGCGCGCGGAGTGGTTGGGGATGTCGGCAATCTCCTCCACCTCCATGAGCTGGCCGATGCGCAGCGCGCGGCTGGCCAGCTTGTCGATCCACGTCAGGCGCGACAGATCGGCCTCGCTGGCGAACTGGTCCAGCGCGGTGGAGGGCAGATGGTGCGCTTCGTCGATCACCAGCAGGCAGTTGTCGAGTTCGGGCAGCAAGCGTGCGCCCAGAGATGACAGCAGCAGATCGTGGTTGGCGACGATGACCTGCGCGGCCACCAGCTCCTTGCGCCGTTCGTAATAGGCGCACTGGCTGAACACCGGGCAGTGGCGGCCGGTGCAGGAACTGGCCTCTGCGCCCACGGGGCTCCACACCTCGGGCTCGGGTGGCGTGGCGAGCGTGTCGCGGTCGCCATCCCAGATACCGCTAGACAGCGCATCAGCCATGCTGGCGTAGAACTTCATGCGCGCCTCGGACTCATGGCGCGGGCGCTTGGCGCGCTCTTCAGCCTCCTCGTCGGCAAACAGGTCGTCGTCGGGCTGGTCCTCATCGGACGCGTCCGAGCCGCCCGCCAACCGTTCCAGTTTGAGCTTGCAGATATAGCGCCCACGCCCCTTGGCCAGGGCATATTTGAACGGCTGCGGCAATTGCGCTGCCAGCGCCGGCAGGTCCTTGTGCACCAGTTGCTCCTGCAGCGCCACGGTGGCGGTGGAAATCAGCACCCGCGTGCCGCGCGCCAGAGCGGTGGCAATCGCCGGCACGCTGTAGGCGAGCGACTTGCCCACGCCTGTTCCGGCCTGCACGACGGCAATCGCGCGCTCGGGTGCCGGGGCATCCTCATCGTCCGCATCGACCTTGCCCAACTGCGCGTGGCTGAAGGCATGCGCCACCTGCTCGGCCATGCGGCGCTGGCCGGGGCGGCTGCGAAATCCGCTGGTGGCTTGCACCACGGTATCAAACGATTGCAGGGCCTGCTCGGCCCATTGCTGTGCGGACATACGATTGGAGAGGCTGCGTGCAGAAAGCTGGACACGCAGTGCAGACAACACGGCGCCAGTCGCCACTGTGATTACATCCAGCAATCTTACCGGAAGCGCCCGATCCGCGCCCCCACAGGGTCAGAAGTCGGCCACGCGCAGGCGGCGCACGTCGGCCTGTGCGTGCTCCGCCAGTGCCTGTGCAGCCGCCTGTGCCACGCCATCGGCGACCGGGGCAGTGAGCACGACCAGACACGGCACGCCAGCGTGGCCGTCGCCCGCGTGGCACCACGTGCGGCGTTCAACCTGCACGCCTGCGCGGGCGAGCCGGCGCAGCACGGCGGCCTCGCACAAACCCGCGCGCGGAACAATGCGCAGCATATGCGCACCAACCACGTCCGTGATCGGCACGACGGGTGGCTGCGCCGCGGCGCGCGCATGCGTGCCCCAGGTGGGCACACCGTTGCTGCCGCCGCCGTCCCCAACGGGTGGGGTGAGGCGCGCCAGATCGACCAGATCGGCCACCACGGCAGAGGCTGTCGGCTCCGCCCCTGCACCGGCGCCGCTGTAGAACGCCGGACCGCAGGCATCGCCATGCAAGGCAATGCCGTTCATGGCGCCGCCAACATGCGCCAGCGCGTGGCGCGTGGGAACGAGGGCCGGGTGCACGCGCAGTTCCACGCCAGCGCAGGTGCGCCGCGCCACGGCCAGCAGCTTGACGGTGTAGCCCAGCTCGGCGGCGGCGCTGACGTCATCCTGGCGCACGGTGCGCAGGCCTTCCACATACACCGCATTGAAATCCACCGCCAGTCCGAAAGCGTTCGCCGCCAGCAGTGTGAGCTTGTGCGCCGCGTCGATCCCGTCCACGTCGAAGGACGGATCGGCCTCGGCATATCCCCGTTGCTGCGCTTCTTGCAGTGCCTGCTCGAACGACAGTCCCGCGTCGCTCATGCGCGTGAGGATGTAGTTGCTCGTGCCGTTCAGGATGCCCACGAGGGACTGGAACTGATTGGCTACCAGCGACTCGCGCAGCGTCTTGATGATGGGAACGCTGCCCGCCACGGCGGCTTCGTAGGCCAGTTGGCGACCTTGCTGCTGCGCCGCGCGTGCGAGTTCCTCGCCATGGACCGCGAGCAGGGCCTTGTTGGCCGTGACAACGTGCTTGCCCGCGGCGAGGGCGGCGAGCACCCAGTCGCGCGCCGGGCCCGTGCCGCCCGCCACTTCCACCAGCACGTCCACGTCGGGGTGGCGGGCAACCTGCAGTGGGTCGTCGCTCAATTGCACGTGGCGCTCGGCGCTTTGGCCCAGTCGGGAGGCTGCGCGTTGCAGATCGCGCGCGGCAACCGCCACGATCTTGATGCCGCGACCGGCGCGGGCTTCGATCAGCGAGCGGTTGCGCGACAGCACGGTCCAGGTTCCCATGCCCACCGTGCCCAGTCCGATCATGCCAATGCGCAAGGGGCGCGTGGCGGTGCGTGCCAAAGACGGCGCGCTGGAGTGCTGGGAACGCAGGCGGGGTTCGCTGTACATGGTGTTCAACCTCTTTCGTGGGCCTTGCTTCATGAGGCCCGGTGAATGACAAACAAAAAACCCAGCGTGCCAGCTGGGTTCGTTCATCGGGAGGGAATGACACCAGGTGGCCGCCGGTACGGCCACCCAACGCGTCAGGTAGCCGCGGTGGACATCGTGGTAATCATTCGTGCGCTCGCCAGCAACGTGCTGCCGCCAAGTGGGCGGGCATGGAATGCAACGTTGAAGGGAGTACAGAACATCGCTGCAGTGTACTGCAAGCGGCGCGTAAGCGCGCGCCGCTTGCACAAATTACGCTTGCAGTGTTGCAGTCAGCGTGATTTCCGGCACGCTGGCGAGCGCCTTGGACAGTGGGCAGTTGGACTTGGCCCCGTCAGCGATCTGCTGGAATTTTGCCTCGTCCATGCCCGGCACCTTGGCCTTCAGCGTGAGCGCGATGCGGTCGATCTTGAAACCTTCGCCTTCTTTCACCAGCCGCACCTTGGCGGTGGTGTCCACAGTGTCGGTCTTGAATCCGGCACCATCACAGGCGAACGAAAACGCCATGGCAAAGCAGGCTGCGTGCGCCGCGCCCAGGATTTCTTCGGGATTCGTGGCCTTCCGGTCATCGCCAAACCGGCTGGCAAAACCGTAAGGGGCTTTGTTCAACGCACCGGTTTCGGTGCTGATCTCGCCCTTGCCTTCCTTGCCGGCGCCTTGCCAGTGAACCGATGCGGATTTTTCTGCGGACATGGGATTGCTGCCTTTCCTGTTGTTCGGGGTGGAGGAATTGCCGCCGCTCGGGCGACCACGCACCCAACATACCTTGAAGCGCGCCATACGCAAAGGCTCCGGGCGGAAAATCGGGTCTGCTCCTACAGCAGCGCCCTCCGTTCGCCTCGATCCACCTTACCAAACGTTAATGAAAGCGTTAGCCCACGCGATTGCGTGACTGCCTAGCATCGCCTTCGCTACCGGAGCGTGCGCGCCGCGCCCGGTTCGGTTTTTTCCAGAATATGGCGAGATGCAGGGGATTGGACGATGACGATAAGACAACAAGGAGCAGCGCGCCGCCACGTCGCGCACTGGACATGGCGGGCGACATGCGTGGCGGCACTTGCCGCATCGCTGGGCGCATTGTCTGCATGTAACGATTCGACAGCGGCGCAGCAGGCCGAAGCGCCGCCGCGTCAGGCATCGCTTCAGCCCGCTGGGCAGGGGCTGGTGCGACTGGAGCCCGCCGCCGTCAAGATGCTCACCATCGACACCGTCGCCCCCGCCAACGGCACCCAACTGGCGTGGGCACCCGCGCAGGTAGCGTTTGTCGAGGACCGCACCGCCGCAGTGGCCGTGCCGGTAGCGGCGCGTGTGGTGTCGGTGCAAGCGCATGTGGGCGATGTGGTGAAGGCTGGCGACGTGCTGGCCACGCTGGTCAGTCCCGATGCGCTGCGCACGCGCCATGAACTGGCGGCCGCACGCGGTGCGCGCGACGTGGCTGCGGTGGAGGCGCAACGCCAGCAAACCATGATGGACAAGGGCGTGGGTACGGACGTGGAGTGGCGTGCCGCGCAAGCCAGGCTGCGTGAGTCGGGGCAGGAGTTGTCGCGCGCATCGGGCACGGTGGCGCTGCTGGGCTCGGGTGACGGCGATCGCATCGTGCTGCGCGCGTCGCGTGCCGGGGTGATTGCGGAGCGCAGGGCGCAGGTGGGTGCCGCCCTGGATGCTGGCGCGGTGGTTTTCACCATTGGCGATCCCGGCGCGATGAACATCATCGCCCAGGTGTTTGAGAGCGATCTGCAAGGCATTCGCAGCGGCAGCCCGGTGCAGATTGAAGTGCAGCAATTGCCCCAACCGCTCTCTGGCAAGGTGCGCTATATGGGCGCGACGTTGGACAAGGATTCACGGCGTGCGTCCGTGGTGATCGACCTCGACCAGCAGAGCCCCGCGTTGCGCGCCGGTATGCAGGTGCGTGTGGGTGTGCAGACCACGGCAACGCGCGATTTGATGATCCCCGTGACTGCGGTGCTGATCAAGGATGAGAGCCGCAGCGTGGTGTTCGTGCAGCGCTCGGACACGGAGTTTGAAGCGCGCTCCGTGCAACTGGGACGACCCGCGCACGGCATGGTGCCGGTGATCGGTGGCTTGCAACCGGGCGACAGGATCGTGGTGCGCGGTGGCTTGCTGCTGGATGGCGCTGCCAATCAGCTGCTCTGAGTCGAGCAGCCCTTCGCCACTGTTGCTGCGCGAACCAGGGTGCCATGCCGGACCGGCTCCGGATGCCTTGAATCAACCGAGAAGAAAAATCCATGCTGCGTTCCTTTATTTCGTTCGTCGTGCATCGCCGACTGCTGGCGCTATGCGCGACAGCGCTTGTCGCCATCTATGGCGTATGGTCGTATCTGCACACTGCCATCGAAGCCTATCCTGATGTCACCAACGTGCAGGTCGGCGTGATTGCGCAGGCCCCGGGGCTGGCTCCGGAAGAGGTCGAGCGCCAGATCACACAGCCGCTGGAGCGTGAACTCAACGGAACGCCGGGGCTGGTGTCATTGCGCTCCGAGAGTTACTTCGGACTCTCGATGATCAACCTCGTATTCGATGACGACGCGGTCAGCTTCCATGCCCGTGCCGAGGTATCGCAACGTTTGCCTCAGGCCGATCTGCCGCCCGGCGTGACGCCGGAAATGGCGCCCGATTACACGCCTCTGGGCAAAATTTTCTACTACCGTCTCACCAGCGACCGCCATACGCTCGCGCAACTGCGCACCGAGCAGGAGTGGCACGTGGTGCGTGTGCTCAAACAGGTGCAGGGCGTGGCGGATGTGGTCAGCATCGGCGGCTTCGTGAAGGAGTTTCACGTCGAGGTCGATCCCGACAAACTGTATGCGCTAGGGCTGTCGCTGGACGACGTGAGCGAGGCACTGGCAAAGTCCAACCGCAACGTGGGCGGAGGTCTGATGCGCCGTGGTGAGCAATCGCTGATCGTGCGCGGAATCGGCTTGCTGCATTCGCCGCAGGAGATCAACGAAGTGGTGGTGGCGATGCGCGGGGGCGCCCCCGTCACCATCGGCGACGTCGCGCGCGTGGTGCAGTCGCACACGCCGCGCCAGGGCTCCGTCGGGCAGGATGAACATGACGACGTGGTGCAGGGCATCGTGCTGCTCAAGCGCGGCGAGAATCCGTCCGTCGTGCTCGACAACATTCATGCCAAGGTGGAGTCGCTCAACAACGGTGGCCTGCCCGAAGGCATGCACATGACCACCAATTACGACCGTTCGGATCTCGTCGGTCATACGCTTGCCACGGTGCAGCACAACCTGCTGTTTGGCGCGACGCTGATTGTGGCTGTGCTGTGGCTCTTCCTGCGCAGTTTGCGCGGCTCGTTGATCGTGGCGACGGTGATCCCGTTGTCGCTGCTGGTGGCCTTCATCGGCTTGCACTTGCTGGGCATGCCGGCCAACCTGATTTCCATGGGGGCGATCGACTTCGGCATCATGGTGGACGGAGCGGTGGTGCTGGCGGAAAACATCCTGCGAAATGCGCGATTGCGCAAGCCGCAGACGGCCAACGACATGCGCCACATCATCATCGATTCGGCGGTGGCCGTGGCCAAGCCCACGTTGTTTGCCATGGCCATCGTGATCGCCGCGCTGATTCCCGTGTTCTCGCTGCAAAGCATCGAGGGCCGCATCTTCCGTCCGCTGGCGATGACCTACAGCTTTGCGTTGTTGGGCGCCTTGGTGTTTGCCATGGGGCTGGTGCCCGCGCTGTGCGCATTGCTGCTCAAGCCCAAACACGTGATGGTGGAAGAGCCCAAAATTTTTGACCGCCTGCACCACGGATACCAGCACTGGATAGGCGACGTGCTGGGCAAGTCGAGCAGGCGCATAGCGGTGCTGGGTGTGTTTGTTGGCGTGCTCGTTATCGCGGGTGTGTCCGCGAAATTTCTCGGCACGGAATTCCTGCCAGAACTCGACGAAGGCGATGCGTATGTGCTGGTGCAGATGCCTGCGTCGATCTCGCTGGAAAAAGGGCAGGAAGTGCTGCGCGACGTGCGGCTGCGCCTCAAGGCGTTTCCGGAGGTGATTTCGGTGACGACGGAGCAGGGCCGCCCGGAATCAGGCACCGATAACGAAACACTCAATCTGGCGAAATCACTGGTACGCCTGAAGCCACACGGCGAATGGCGCAAGGGACTGACCAAGCCCGAGTTGATCGAGCAGATGCGCGCAACGCTTGGCGAAATTCCTGGCGTCGCGTTCAACTTCGCCCAGCCTATTCGCGACAGTGTGGAAGAGTCCACATCCGGCGCACGCGGGCAGGTGGTGCTCAAGATGTTCGGCCCCGACATTCCCACGTTGCGCAAGCTGTTGCAACAAACGGTGGGGCTGGTCAAGGACATTGACGGCGTGGTCGATCTGGATTTGTACCGCGACGCGCCGGCTCCGCAGCTGCACGTGGAGTTTGATCGTCAGGCGCTCGCGCGTCAGGGCATCACGATGGAGACCGCGCAGAAAACGCTGGAGGTGGCTCTGGCTGGAAACATCTCGACCACGCTGTGGGAGGGCGAGTACCCAGTGCCGATTCGCGTGCGTCTGCCGTATGTGGATCGCATGGATGAAGAGCGCATCCGCAACATCGCCATTCCGCTACCCGACGGTGGCTCGGTGCCCCTGCATTCCGTCGGCACGGTGGGCATCAAGATCGGCAATTCGTCCATCTTCCGCGAGGGCAATGCACGCTACATGGCGCTGAAGTTCAACGTCGAGGGACGCGACATCGGGTCGGTGGTGAAGGATACGCTGGCCACCTTCCATCAGAACGTGAAGTTGCCCGAGGGCTACGAAGCGTTCTGGGGCGGTGAGTGGGAAAACCAGCAGCGCGCAGCGGCGCGTTTGAAGGTGGTGGTGCCACTGTCCTTGCTGATCGTGTATGCCCTGCTGTTCAGCGCGCTCGGGCAGGCGCGCAGCGCGTCCATTATTTTGCTGTGCGCGCCCTTTGCCATGGTGGGAGGAATTGTCGCTCTGCATCTGGCGCATATCGAATTGTCGATCAGTGCGGCGATCGGGTTCATCGCTTTGCTGGGGCAGGTGGCGCTGGCCGGTCTGCTGGTGGTGTCGGCGGTGGAAGAGTTGCGACGCCAGGGCATGCCCATGATGCGCGCGTTGGTGGAAGGCACGGCGGAGCGTATGCGCTCTGTTGTGTTGGTGGCGCTGCTGGCGTTGCTGGGGTTGCTGCCGATGGCGTTGTCCACCGGCGTCGGCAGCGAAACGCAGCGTCCCTTCGCCTCGGTCATCGTGGGCGGCATGGTAGTGCTGCCGTTGGTGGCACTGGTGTTGCTGCCGGTTTTGTATGCCTTTCTGGGCCCGAAGAATATGCAGACGCAGGAAGAAATTGACGAGAGCGCGCAAGATGACTGTTACCCCTAATTCCCCCTTGAAAACGGCGCTGGTGCTGGCGGTGTTCGTGGCCTGCGGCATGCCGATGTCGCCTGCGCAAGCGCAAGCCTCGGAGTCGGTGGTCACACCGATGGCACCGCCTTCGCTGGCGCAACTGCCGCAGCAGCCTGTGACGCTGGAGGAGTACCTGCGTCTGGTCATTCGCCAACAGCCCGGATTGGCAGCAGATCGCATGGAGACGGATCTGGCGCGTGCGGATACGCGCACCGCGTCGGCCTTTCCCAATCCGACCGTGTCGGTCGTCGGGAAGCCGGGGGAGAAGAGCGTAGGCGTTGAGCAGCCGCTTCCCATTTTCGGACAGCGTGGATTGCGCATCGAGAACGCGAAGAAGGGCGAACGCACTGCTGCAGCGCATGTGGATGTGGCGGTGCATGCCGCGCTCAACGATGGTGCGCAGGCGTTCAACGAATTGCTCATCGCGCAGCAGCGGGTGGAGGTCTGGAGTGAAGCGCAAACCTCGTTGGAGAACGCGGCGCGCATCGTGCGCGGACAGATCGAAGCGGGCACGCGCAGTCGCTACGACGGTGCGCGCCTGACGCTTCAGCAAGCGCAGTTGAAGATGCAAGTGGCGAAGGCGAATGCAGCGCTGCAGGCGGCGCGCGCCAGCGCGGCCAGGGTGGCCGCCGTCCCCACTTGGGAAGTGCGTGCGCAAGGAAGTCTGCAGCCGCTGAGTGCACAGCAATTGCCCGCCTACGACGCGCTTTGGGCGCAGGCCAGTGCGCGCCTGCCGGAGTTGCGCTCGGCGCAGGCAGAACTCGATCAGGCGCGCCATCGCATCGATGTGGCCAGACGCGATGCGCTGCCCACCCCCAGCCTCGGTGTCACGCGCGTGAACAGTCGCCCGGACGGGCATTACACGCAATGGGGCGTGTCGATGGAAATCCCGCTGTTCGACCGGAATCAGGGCAACATCGACCGCGCGCGTGTGGAGGCTGATCAGGCCGAGTTGCGCTGGCAGGCGGCGCAGCAGAATGCGCAGGCCGCGTTGTTCAGTGCGCTGGGGCAGTTGCAACTCAAGCGTGAGAGCATGCAGGCCTACGAGCGCGACGGACTGTCGCAGATTGGGCCGCTGCGCCAGATGGCTAACGATGCCTACAAGCTCGGGCAGGGCGGCATTCTGGAGTTGATTGATGCGCTGAACTCCATCGCGGAGCATCGTCTGGAGTACCTCGAAGTGGTCAAGGACTATCTGGACGCGGAGTGGCAGGTGCGATCGGCCAGCGGCAACGTGCCACAGCCTGACTGAAGGGCCGCTTCGCGCTGACGCCATCTGCGCCGATTTATAGTCTGGCATTGGTTCACCACTCCCTGCCTGGCATTCATGTACCGCTTTCTCATCATCGAGGACGACGCCCTCAATGCGAGTTACATCGCTGACGGACTGCGCCAGCAGGGCGCGCAGGTCAGCGTGTGCGGTGACGGCGTCCAGGGCATTGCATTGGCGGTCGGGGAACATTGGGACGTGATCATTCTGGATCGCATGTTGCCCGACGATTTCGATGGCCTGCAAATTCTCCAGACCCTGCGCGCGCTGGGAAAAACCACTCCGGTGCTGGTGCTGAGCGCGCTCACGGCGACGGACGAACGTGTGCGAGGACTGAAAGCGGGATGTGACGACTACCTCTCCAAGCCGTTTGCGTTCTCTGAACTCTCGGCGCGGCTGGAGGCATTGGTGCGGCGCGCGCAGACGCCCGCGCCAACGCGCGAAATGAAGGTGGCCGATCTGCGCCTCAACCTCATGACGCGTAGTGCAGAACGGGCGGGCGTGCCGCTGGCGCTGCAGCCGCGCGAATTCAGATTGCTGGCCTTCCTCATGCAGCACGCGAACCAGATCGTCACACGCACCATGTTGCTTGAATCGGTGTGGGACTATCGGTTCGATCCGCAGACCAATGTGATCGACGTGCATATCAGTCGCTTGCGCGGCAAGGTCGACAAGGGCCATGACGCGCCATTGATCCATACCATCCGAGGCGTGGGCTACAGCCTGTCGGACCAGCCCCAGCATTTGCCCGTGGCCAGTTGAGCTCCATGACGACCCGCGCCAAGCCTTGGAGCTCTACGGCCTTCCGGCTGGCGCTGAACTATGGCGGGCTTCTGGTGCTCACCATGGCGGTTGTGCTGGCCGTGTTCTACGTTCAAACCGTGGGGGCGCTGCGTGCCCGGCAGGACCGGCAGGCGGAAACGCATCTCAAGCGCCTGATTGACCACGCAGATCGCTACGGGCAGGACGAGCTGGAAAAGGAAATCCGCCTGATGTTACAGGACGGCGTGAACAGCGACACGGAGATCGTCATGCTGATGGACACGCACGGACTACCCATCATCGGCAATGCGACGGTGGTGCCGCTGCGCCGACTGACGGCGCTGGGCATTCGGGAATTGAAGGTGCGCCGCGCCGGACGCATCGTGAGCGGCAGGGTGGCCGTGGCGGTGCTGCCCAACGGGCAGTATCTGGCCGTGGGCACTGACCTGCAGCTGCAGCACGAGATGGAAGAGCTGGTGGGCCGCGCCAGTCTGCTGGCCGCGGTCACTGCGCTGGTCATGTCGCTGATCGGTGCGGTCATCTTCCGTCGCATCGTGGACGAGCGTGCCGCCGCCATCCGCACCACCATGGCGCGCGTGGCGGCAGGTGATCTGCGCCAGCGTGTGCCGGTGACGGGGCGCGATGATGAGTTCACGCTGCTCAACCGCGACATCAACAGCATGCTCGATCGGCTGGAGAGTCTGATGGACGGGATTCGGCACGTCTCCAACACCATCGCGCACAACCTGCGCACTCCGCTCACGCGCATCACGCTGCAATTGCGCAATGCCCGACAACAAGAGCCGCAGGTACAGGCGCAAGTCCTGAGCCGGGTCGCTCAGGAAGTGGAGGAACTGGGCGTGGTGTTTGAAAAGCTGCTCCAGATCGCCGAAGTGGAAAGCGGCGCCAGCAGGGCACATTTCGGCGCGATCGACGTGAAGGCACTCGTTGTCGATGTGGCTGAGTTCTACGAGCCTCTGCTGGACGAAAGTGGCGGTGAGCTTCGCCTGGACGTAGAGGGCCATCCCCAGGCGCTTGGGGATGGCGACCTGCTCGCGAGCGCCGTGGCCAATTTGCTGGACAACGCCATCAAATATGGCGGCGCGAGCGACAGTGAAGCGCAAGCCGGGCAGCACCGGTCAGTGCAGGTTCTCGTGACTGTGCGCAGTGCCTTGGTCGATGGGGTTCGCGGCGCACCCGGCACCGAGATTTTGGTGAGCGATAACGGGCCGGGAGGGGATGCACAAGCCTTGCAGCAAATGACGCGGCGGTTTTTCCGCGGACGCAAGGATCGCTCCGGGCATGGACTGGGGTTGGCGAGCGTGCACGCCATTGTCCAGTTACACGGCGGCAAGCTGGAGTTCACCAATCTCTCACGTGGTTTGCGGGCACGAATCTGGTTGCCGGAAATTGAAGTAAGCGCTTCTGTGAATTCCGTTAGTAATCTTTGATTTTGGGTGCGATTTCGCAATGGCACATAACCGCAAATAAGTGAATCTCGATTGCGGAACTGACTTGTTGGTGGTTAAAGTTGCGCACTTTTTGATATTTGAAAGCAACAAAGGCAGTTCACAATAGTTTTCAAATCCACTTATTAGCCCATAAATGGCTACGAATGCGTCTTTACTGAACAATTTCCCCTATTTAAAGGGGAAATTGGGCATTTGTCTGCGCGCTTTGGAAACGTTCTCAACCGACTTGTGTCGATTCATTTAAAAAAGCTCTTGTAGGCAATTTATACGCATAGTTACAATAAATCGCGAGAATTCGAGATCGTGAGTGAATTGCAGATTGTTTTGAGTGTAAGTGATCACTTCTTTTTGATATGAATCAGCTTGTTGGTAGTTTTGGGGCGCATTGCATTCAGGAATTTCGAGCGTGAGTTCTGGCGATGCATCGTAAAGAGTGGAACTTCATTGCGGACTTGGTTACTTACATGACAGGTGCGCACAGAAATTCTTAAATTCGTGCGCGGCTGCTCGCAGCGGCAGTTGCTTGACAAAGATCAATAAGTAAACGCACTGCCGCTTCGGAGCGCAAGTCTTTGCGAGGGGTTGGAGAGGTGTTTCCAGTGGAGCCGGATGAATCTGCCGGATGAGTCGGTGGAGTGGTACCTGCAAGGTCGTTTGGAAACATCGGGAAAACCAGTTGGAGTTTGGGAAACATGGACGCAAAAAACGCAGAGTTGAATGCAGCAGTAGCAGGAAATGGAATGAGTGAAGCATATGTTCACTTCTTGCAATGCTCGCGCCAATGGCGCGGATTTCTGGATGCGATGAAGCAGGAGTTCACTGCCGCGTTGCCTCCCCAGGAACTCCGGCGGCTGATGGTCCGGGTGGGACGGCGGTTTGCACAATCTCACCCATTGCAAGCGCGTGAGACATTGCCGCAGTTGGAGCAAGAGATGAACCGGATCTGGTCCGAGCGCGATTGGGGAACAGTGGAGATTGCGCAATCGGACCGGGAGTTGACGATCAACCACCAGTTCTCGCCCTTGAGCGCCGCTTTCGGAGCACCGGATGCGGAGTGGTCAACGGGCTATCTGCAGGGCGTTTATCAACAGTGGTTCGATACCGCTGGGGCAACCGGGCTGAAGGTGGAAACGGCCAAACAGTCAGACCAATGGGGGTCGGCCCGGTTTCGTTTGGTGGCCGCTTGAGCGGCATTTTTGGAGACATTTTTCTGGAAGGAAGAGATCATGCAAAAATTCAAAGACGTTGCACATCTGTACAAGGCATTTGACGGCCAATCCAACACCTATCAGGAGTTGGGACGCGCACGCGACACCACACAGTCTCGCGAACGTTGGCCGCTGATTTCCGCGCTGGGTGAATGGACGCACGCCGACGAGGTGAAGCCCGTTCGCGCCATCCGGACGGTTGCCGTGCAGAGCGAACCTCCTTCCATGAAGACCTTGGCTGAAGTGCGTGCCACCGACATGGCGCGCGCCGTGGCGGCGACCGCACCCGCAGCGGCTCGTTCCCCTTTGGTGACGGAGAGCCTGCAGCCGCAAGAGGCGTCCCCGCTGGCATTTTTCGCCAAGCCGGAACATGGCGAAGCAGCAGCACCTTCCTCGGCGTTCGATCTCAAGCTGGTCTTTGATCGCATTACAGGTCGGCGGACGGGATGAAAATTCTCACCATTACATCCGCCAAGGGTGGGGTCGGCAAGACGACGGTGACGAAGGCGCTGGCACTTGCCCTGCTGCGCCTGACGGGTCGCCCGATCTTTGCTGTCGACCTCGATCCCCAGAATGCGCTGGCTCTGCATATGGGCATCGACCCGAGAGAGCAGCGCGGCCTGGCGCGTTCCAGTCTGGCGGGTGATGATTGGAGCGAGACCTGTTTTGTCCAGCGCACGGGTGTGCACATCCTGCCGTACGGTGCGCTGACCGATGAGGACCGGATCACGCTGGAGGAGCAGATCCACGCCAATCCCAAATGGTTGATCGATCATCTGCGTGGACTGAATCTGCCAGATAACGCACTGGTGCTGGTGGATACGCCGCCAGGCCCTTCCGTCTATGGCCGACAGGCACTGTCGGTGGCGGAGTGGGTGGTGGTGGTGACGCTGGCCGATGCCGCGTCCTATGCCACGTTGCCGTTGATGCAGCGCATGCTGAACACGTACTGCAACGCCCGACCGGATTTCCGCAACACACTGTTCGTGCTCAATCAGGTGGATTCGACACGCCAGTTGTCCAAGGATGTCCTGAAGGTGTTCCGTGAAGAGGCGGGTGAACACTTCGTTGGCGTCATTCACAGCGATGCGAGTGTGCCCGAAGCGTTGGCCAGCGGCATCAGTGTGCTGGACCATGCGCCTGAAAGTCAGGCATCGCACGACGTGATCGCGTGCGCCACCACGATTGCGCGGGAGATGGGTGTGCTCGACGTGTCGAACATGCTAGGCGCGCACATAAAACAAAGCATCACCGTTTAAAAACACATGACTGCCGAAACCGATAAAAGGCCTCTGAAAGAAGGGGTCCGGGGGGAGGCTGTGCGTCTTGCGGCGCAGGCCGATGGATGGTTGGCGCAACTGCAGGCGAAGGCGGAGCGATACCCGTGGCTGCAACGCCTCGCACGCTGGACGATCATTGCTTTGGCCGCCGTGCTGTTCGCGGTGATGGTCAGTGTGCCGCTGGACCTCCAAGGCCAGTTGATCTTTGGTGCGGGGATGTTCGTCACCGCCCTGCTGTTCAACAAGTTGCAGGGGCGCTTCATCACGCTGGCGATGATCGTGCTGTCGATCGCCGCTTCGTCACGCTACATGTACTGGCGCGTGACGGAGACCATCGGCTTCGAGCATCTGCTCGATGCCTTTTTCGGTTTCGGTTTGCTCATGGCCGAGCTGTACGCATTTCTGGTGCTGCTCATCGGCTATTTCCAGACGGCCTGGCCACTGCAGCGTCGCCCGGTGCCCATGCCCCAGGATCTGGACAGCTGGCCGCATGTGGATATCTTTATCCCCACGTACAACGAGCCGCTGGAGGTGGTCAAACAGGTGGTGTTCTCGGCGGACACCATGGACTGGCCGCGCGAGAAGCTGCACGTCTATCTGCTGGACGACGGACGCCGGGACGAATTCCGCGCGTTCTGCGAAGAAGCGCGGATCGGCTACATCACGCGCGATAACAATGCGCACGCCAAGGCCGGCAACATCAATGCGGCGCTCAAGCAGACGAATTCGGAGTATGTGGCGATTTTCGATTGCGACCACATTCCCACGCGCTCGTTCCTGCAGATCTGCATGGGCTGGTTCTTCCGCGATCCCAAGCTGGCGCTGATCCAGACACCGCACACCTTTTTCTCGCCCGACCCGTTCGAGAAAAACCTCAACACCTTCCACATGACGCCCAATGAGGGCGAGCTGTTCTACGGCATCGTGCAGGACGGCAACGACCTGTGGAATGCGGCCTTCTTCTGCGGCTCGTGCGCGATCATCAAGCGTGAGCCGCTGGAAGCAATTGGCGGCATCGCCGTGGAGACGGTGACCGAGGACGCGCACACCGCCCTCAAGCTGAGCCGCCTTGGCTACAACACCGCCTATCTGCAACTGCCGCAGGCCGCCGGGCTGGCCACGGAAAGCCTGTCCGGCCACGTTGGTCAGCGCATCCGCTGGGCGCGGGGCATGGCGCAGATTGCGCGGGTGGACAACCCGCTGCTCGGCAAGGGGCTGAGTTTCGGTCAGCGCCTGTGCTACTTCAACGCCATGCTGCACTTCTTCTATGGCGTGGCGCGCATCGTGTTCCTGACGGCGCCGCTGGCGTACCTGTACTTTGGTGCGCACGTGTTCCAGGCCACGGCAGCGATGGTGATGGCCTACGCCATGCCGCACCTGGCGCACGCCAACCTGACCAACTCGCGCGTGCAGGGGCAGTTCCGCTATTCGTTCTGGAACGAGGTCTACGAATCGGTGCTCGCGTGGTACATCACGCGCCCCGTGCTGATGGCGTTCATCAACCCCAAACTGGGCAAGTTCAACGTGACGGCCAAGGGTGGCGTGGTCGAGAAGGAATACTTCGACTGGATGATCGCGCGGCCGTACCTCGTGCTGCTGCTGCTGAACCTGCTGGGCTTCGTGTTCGGCATCTGGCGCATGATCGTCGCGCCCAGCACCGAGGTGTTCCTCACCGTGCTGATGAACATGCTGTGGACGGGCTACAACGTCATCCTCACCAGTGCCTGTATGGCCGTTGCCAGCGAAAGCCGCCAGCGCCGCAAGACCCCGCGCGTGACCGCGACGCTGCCCGCCACCCTGCAATTCATGGACGGTAAAACGCTGCGCTGCGAGACCGCCGACTTTTCGCAAAGCGGTATCGGCCTGCGCGTTCCAGCCGGATTGAGCATCGAGTCCGACACCAAAGTTTTCGTCACGCTCTACCGGGGTGACGAGGAATCCGCTTTCCCCGCTACCGTGCGCTATTGCGCCAACGGACGCGTGGGGCTTCAGTTTGCAGACATGCCGGTGGGTTTACAGACCGAATTGGCACGCCTGACTTTCGCGCGTGCTGACGCCTGGTTGGACAACTGGGGAACTCATCAGCTCGATCGGCCACTCACATCGCTGGGAAGCGTCATTGTTATCGGCCTCAAAGGTTTCAAACAGGTCAGCCTCTACACGCTGCGGGATCTGTTCTCGCGCGGTGGGCGAAAGACTGCAGAGAGCAAGACTTGAAGACGCCATCCCGTATCACTTGAACGTCATTTCACGAATAACCAGAACGAAGATTTCCACGAAATCAGGGAGCGGAGAAAAAAGTTATGAAAGCGATCTGCGAGACACCCGCCTTGAAGCGCATTGCGCTGCTGGTCGCCCTGTGTTGCCACGCCAGCGTGGTGCTGGCACAAGCAGCGGCGACCACTGACAACACGGAGACCGTGCTCAAAAGCCGTACGTCAGGCGCGCAAGTGGCTGGCGTGCGCAGTTACAGCCAGACGTTCAAACAATTGGGGGCCGCCTATCCGTTCCAGTTGCGCGGCATCCAGCACGCCAGTGGGGTGAACTTCGGCATTCGGGCCGACGAGGTGGTGACGGGCGCGCGGCTGCACCTGAACTATTCCTACTCGCCATCGCTGCTGGCCAACATCTCGCACATCCGCGTGCTGGTCAATGAGCAGGTCGTCAAAACGCTGCCCGTGCCCAACGAGAGCGGCGGGCGTGCGCTGCAGACCACAGTGGACATCCCACCGCGCCTGATCACCGAATTCAACCACCTGAGCGTGGAGCTGATCGGTCACTACACGATGGAGTGTGAGGACCCGGCCAACTCCACCCTGTGGGCCAACGTGGGCAACGACAGCGCCATCGAGCTGACGGTGAATTCGCTCGCATTGCCCAACGATCTGTCGCTGCTGCCCGAGCCCTTCTTCGATCGGCGCGATGCACGCGGTCTGGAGCTGCCCTTCGTCTTTGCGCGCACACCCGATGCGGGTCAACTCCAGGCGGCAGGCGCAGTGTCGTCGTGGCTGGGGGCGTTGGCGGGCTTTCGCGGCGCCACCTTTCCTTCCGTAGTGGGCCAGTTGCCGCCCAAGGGCAGCGCCATCGTGTTCATGCAGACGGGCGAAAGTGTTCCCGGTGTGGCGGCGCCGGCCACGGCGGGCGCGTCGGTGTCGATGATGACCCATCCCTACGATCCGACGGCCAAGCTGCTGGTGATCAGCGGAGCCAACATCGAAGAGATGAAGCGCGCCGCCACCGCCGTGTCCGTCGGCTCCTCCGCGCTGTCGGGTGCCAGCGCGGCGATCTCGGACATCCAACAGCTGGAGCCACGCAAGCCCTATGACGCGCCCAACTGGCTGGCCATCGACCGGCCAGTCAAATTCGGCGAGCTGGCGCAACCGGGCACGTTGAACGTTTCGGGCTATTCGCCCGACCTGATCCGCGTGAACTTCCAGATTCCGCCGGACCTGTTTGGCTGGCGTCAGCACGGCATTCCGGTCGATCTGAAATACCGCTATACCTCGCGCCCCAAGGACAACAAGTCGACGCTGAACCTCAACGTCAACCACGAGTTCCTGACCGCGGTGCCGCTGCGCCCGCTGTCCTATGAACCGCCGGGTGCCGTCGATCGCGTGCTCAACCGCCTGATGGACAAGACGATGCCCATTGGCGACATGCTGCCCGCGCAGACCTCGTTCCGCATCCCGTTGTTCAAGCTGCCCGCGCGCAGCCAGTTGCAGTTCCATTACTACCACGACGTGGACAAGGAAGGCGCGTGCAAGGGCGTTACGCTCGACAACGTGCGTGGCACGGTGGAGCCAGATTCGACGATCGATATCTCGGGCTTCTCGCACTATCTCGCGATGCCCGATCTGTCCGCGTTCGGCAACAGCGGTTTTCCGTTCACGCGCATGGCAGACCTGTCGCAAACCGCTGTGGTGCTGCCCGAAAAGCCTGAGGCTGCGGACTACGGCGCCTACCTGTCGCTCATGGGCCTGATGGGCAACGTCACCGGCTATCCGGTGCACGCGGTCACGGTGGCGCTGGGCGCGGGGCAGGTGCAGTCGCTGGCCGACAAGGATCTGCTGTTGATTGGTGCCGTTGGCAAGCAGCCGCTGCTGACCCAATGGGCCGAGCACCTGCCGTTCAGCCTGACCGATGGCAGCAAGCGCTTTCGCCTGTCGGACTACGCATCGCGCCTGCTCACCTGGTGGGACCCGGAGCAAAAAGACCGCGAGCGTCCCGGCCAGAGTGAGCTGAAATTCAACAGCAGCAGCAATGACGCCGTGATCGCCGGATTCGAGTCACCGCTGCAAAGCGGACGTAGCGTGGTGGTGCTCACCAGCAACCAGAGCAGCGGGCTCGGCCAGGCCGTCAAGGCCATGCTGGACCCCGATCTGGTGAAACACCTGCAAGGCAGCGCCGCCATCATTCGCGGCAAGCAGGTAGACAGCCTCGTGGCGGATCAGACCTACCACATTGGCAAGATCGATAAGGTGACTTTCGTGCGCTGGTGGTTCTCCCGCCACCCGCTGTTGTTGGTCGCGGTGGGCGCGGTGGGCGCGCTGATCATCGGCTCGCTGATGTATCTGGTGCTGCGTGCCAGGGCGCGAGCGCGCCTCAAACGCCAGAACGCGTGACGCAGGAAAAGGGCGTAGCGAGATGAAGCAAGGTACACCGCACAGAAAGGGCCCCCTGCAATGCCTTGCCATTGCGGGGCTGTCGCTGGGGCTGATGCATGCCCCGGCGGCAGAGGCGGCAGAAGCCGCTGCAGACACATGCCGCGCTGCAGCGGCTTGGCCGTTGTGGGAGCAGTTCGCTGCGCGCCACATGCAGCGGGACGGGCGCGTGGTGGACTACAGCTCGCTCCTGCAGCACTCCACGTCGGAAGGGCAGTCGTACTCCATGTTGTTCGCGCTCATCGCGCGCGACCGCGAGCGCTTCGACAAGCTGTGGAACTGGAGCATCGCCAACCTCTCAGGCGGCAAGCCCGGCGAGCAGATGCCGGCATGGCAATGGGGGCGCAAGGAAGACGGGACGTGGGGCGTGATCGATCCCAACTCCGCCTCCGACGCCAACCTGTGGTTTGCCTATGCCTTGCTCGAAGCCGCCCGCGTGTGGAACGAGCCGCGCTACGACGCGCAGGCGCGCACCCTGCTGGCGCAAGTCGCGATGCAGGAAGTGGTCGATATTCCCGGCTTGGGCCCGACGCTGTTGCCCGCGCTCAAAGGCTTTGTGCTGAAAGACAAAAGCACGTGGCGGCTCAACCCCAGCTACCTGCCCGTGCCGCTGGCGCGCGCCCTGGAGCAGGCCGATCCGGGCGGCCCATGGACGGCGGTGCTGGCCAGCCAGATGCGCATGATCAGCGAAACCACGCCCATGGGTTTTGCTGCTGACTGGGTGGCCTACGACATTCCCCAAGGCGCGACCAAGGGCGCTTTCGTGAGTGATCCGGTCAAGGGGGACATTGGCAGTTACGACGCCATTCGCACCTACCTGTGGGCCGGCATGACGCCGCGCACGGACAAGTTGTACTCCACGCTGAAGGCACGCCTGGGCGGCATGGAGAACGCCCTGCGCACTTCGCTCGTGCCGCCCGAAAAAGTGCAGACCCGTCTGGGCGCACCCGAGGGCATCGGCCCGGTCGGATTCTCGGCCGCGTTGCTGCCTTATCTGAAGGCGCGTTACGCCAAGGCATCACTGAAAACGCAGCAGGACCGGGTCACCAGCCAACTGCTGAATTCGAAGGCCGGCGCGCAGCCGCCGTATTACGACCAGGTTCTGGGCCTCTTCGGTACGGGCTGGATTGAACAACGATACCAATTCCTGCCCAACGGCAGGTTGCAACTCCGCTGGGAAAAGGCATGTCCATGAAAAAGCGCCACCAACACACCCTTGTTCTCGGACTGATTGCCTCACTTTGCAGCCCGCTGGTACACGCGCAGGACGCCGCCACCAAGGCATTGATCGAGCAAGGCCAATACTGGCAATCGCGCGGCGACAGCCAGCGCGCCATTGAGACCTGGCAGCGTCTGCTGCGCTCCGAGCCGAACCAGCCCGACGCGCTGTACGGCATGGCGCGCGCGCAGATCCAGGCCAATAACCGCGCAGAAGCCGAGCGGTATCTGAACCAATTGCGCTCTGCCCACCCGCAGCACCGATTGGTGGCGCGACTGCAGCAGGATCTGGCCACACAAGGCAACGCGGCACAGTTGCAGCAAGCGCGTACACAAGCGCAGGCCGGGCAAACCGAGCAGGCCGTGAGCAGCTATCAGGCCGCACTGGGCGGCGCTGCGCCCACTGGCCCGCTGGCACTGGAGTACTACCAGACGCTGGGAGGCACGAGCGCCGGTTGGGAGGAGGCACGCAAGGGACTGGAACGCCTTGCGCGCGAGGCGCCGGACGACGCGAAGATCTCGCTCGCGCTCGCGCAGCACCTCACTTACCGTGAGTCCACGCGCCGCGAGGGCATTTCGCAATTGTCGCGTCTGGCCGGTAACGCCACGGTAGGCAAGTCGGCCATCGAGAGCTGGCGCAAGGCGCTGGCGTGGATGGGCGGTGGCCGTGCGGCGGACATTCCGATGTATCAGGCCTACTTGCGCGTCAACCCCGACGATCAGGCCATGCAGGCAAGGCTGCGCGAGATCGAATCGCGCCAGCGCGCCACGCAGGTGGCCGCCGCTGCTGCACGCGATCCGCTGCGCCTGCGCAGCGTGGAAGGTTTCAAGGCGCTGGACGATGGCGATCTGGAAGCGGCAGAGGCCGATTTCCGCAGCGTGCTCGAAGCGCGTGCCAACGATGGCGATGCGCTGGGCGGCATGGGGTTGGTGCGTCTGCGCCAGGAAGAATTCGTGCAGGCGCGCGACTATCTGGAGCGCGCATCCCGGCAAGGTGCGGCGGGCCGCTGGAAGCAGGCCCTGAGCAGCGCCACCTACTGGTCGCTGGTGCAACAGGCGGGAGATGCGCAGAAGGCGGGCGATCTGCCCAGCGCGCGCCAGATGCTGGAGCAGGCGATCAAGATCGACGCCAAGGAAATCACCGCCGAAAGCACGTTGGCCGACGTGCTCTCCGAGCAAGGCCAGCTGGATGCAGCCGAGGCCGCATACCGCCGAGTGCTGGCACGCCAACAGGACAACCCGGATGCCATTCGCGGTCTGGCGAGTGTGCTGGCGCAAACAGGCAAGGCGGGTGATGCGCTCAAGTTGGTGGAAAAGCTCACGCCCGAGCAGCAGGAGAAGGTTGGGTCGCTGGGCCGTCTGCGCGCCACGCAGGCCATGGGCCAGGCGCGCGAGGCCATGGAGCGCGGCGACGACAACGCGGCGCGTGTGGCGCTGGAGGACGCGCTGCTGAGCGATCCCGGCAATGCGTGGGTGCGCCTCGATCTGGCGCGGCTGTATCTGCGCCTGGGCGCAACGCGTGAAGCGCGCGGCGTCATGGATGGACTGCTGGTGTCCAACCCCAACATGCCCGAGGCCCTGTACGCCAGCGCGCTGCTGGCATCCGAATCGGGCGACTGGGCCGGTGCCATGGAGACGCTGGACCGCATTCCCGAAAAGAACCGCACACGCGACATCGCCACGCTGCAGCGCCGCGTGTGGGTGCACGTGCAGGCCGATACCGCTGCCAGACTGGGCAAGCAGGGCCATACGCAAAAGGCCATGACGGTGCTGTCGCAGACCGAGCCATTCGTGGGGCAGGACGCCGAATTGCTCGGCACGGTTGCACTGGCTTATGCTGATGCGGGCGACCCGAATCGCGCGCTCGGCATGGTGCGCCAGATGCTGGCGCGCATGCCGCAACCCAGCACCGGCCTGCGACTGCAATACGCGGCGGCGCTGCTGAAGACGCAGCAGGACGTAGAACTGGCCGGCGTACTGCGCCAATTGCAGGAAGTGCCGATGTCGGCGCAGGAGCGGCGCTCGTTCGACGACTTGCGCGCGGGCTACATCCTGCGCCAGGCCGATGCGCTGCGCCAAAGCGGCGATCTGGCCTCGGCCTACGACATGCTGGCACCGCTGCTGGCCGAGCGACCGAACGACCCGGACGTGATTGGCGTGCTCGCGCGTCTGTACACCGATCATGGCGATGGCGTGAAGGCGCTGTCGCTGTACCACGGCCTGCTGGAGCGCGATCCGCGCAATCTCAAGCTCATCGTTCCGGCGATTGCAGCGGCCACCGCAGCCAAGGACTACAACTATGCCGAGTCGGCACTGGCGACCGCGCTGCAGTTGACCAAGAACGATCCGGAAGTGCTCACCGCCGCGGGTCGCCTCTACCGCGCCAAGGGCCAGACCAGCAAGGCCAGCGAATACTTCGCCGCCGCCGTGCGCGCCGAACAGGGCCGTCCTTCAGCATGGATGGGCGGCGCAGCGGGTGCGGGCGCAGCCCCCGGAGCCCCGGGAGCGCCCGGCGGCAATCCGTTCCGCCCGGCGGGCTCGCAGGCGGCAGGGGGCTGGAATGCGGGCAGCAGCGGCATGGTGTTCCCCGCCGCCGCAGCGCGCACCACCGCGCTGCCGGGGCAATACAACGCCATGCCCGCAGCGGCAGGGCAATATCCCGCGCAATACCCCTATGCCGGTGGCCCACAGCCGTTCATTCCGAATCCGGCGGGCGTGGCCTACATGCCCAACCCCACGATGGTGGCACAAGGCCCGGCGACACCGGCAACGTATTACGACTCGGGCTTGCCCGCGAACACGACGGCGGGCCGCCCGATCACGCCCGCACCGGTGACCTCCACCAGCCGTGTGGTCACGCCGCGCAGTGCAAGCGCACCGGCGTCCACACGCCGCACGGGTGCCATGCCTGGCTCAGATGCCGCATTGCCCGCCGCGACGCCCGTGGCGCAGGCGGGTGCTGCCTCCGGCTACATGGCCCCTATCTCGGCTGCGCAGCCGCAGGGCTATGTGCCAGCGCCTGCGGGTTACGCGGGCTATCCGGGATACGCCGCGCAGCCTGCCTATGCCGCGCCTGCCACCGTGGGCACGCATCCCAACGCTTGGGCGACAGCATCGAACGTGCCAACGCCCGGTGCCGATCAGCGCCCGCGCACGGCGCTCGATGAGCTGTCCGAGTTGCAGCAGCAGCGGGCGGCGACGATCTCCGTCGGCGTGATCGGGCGCGTGCGCCAGGGCGAGTCCGGCATGAGCAAGATGGGCGACATTCAGGCCCCGGTGGAAGTCAGATTCCCCGCAGGCGACGGCACGATGTCTGTGCGCGTGACGCCGACCGGCGTGAGTGCGGGCACGCCCGATCTGTCCTATGGCACGCTCAGCCGTTTTGGCAGCGGCCCGGTCACGGCGCTGGACATGCCGACCCGCTCGCCGGGCTCGCAAAACGACAGTGGCGTGGGTATCGGCGTGGGCTACGAAACCGCCAATTTCGCCGCCGACATCGGCACGCTGCCGCTGGGCTTCAACCAGACGGATTTCATGGGCGGCGTGAAATACCGCCTCGGTATCGGCGAGCGCGCCAGCGTCACCGGCGAGTTGTCGCGTCGTCCCGTCACTGACAGCGTGCTGTCGTTCTCCGGCGCACGCGATGCGCGCACGGGAGAAAAGTGGGGCGGCGTATCCGCTACCGGCGGTAAGCTGGGGCTGGGCTGGGAGGACGGCGATTTTGGCGTTTACGCCAGCGGTTCGGCCCATGCGCTGCAAGGCCACAACGTGAAGTCCAACTACAAGGTGGAAGTGGGCGGTGGCATGTACTGGCATGTGTACCGCAACAACGATTCGCAGTTCACCGCCGGCATGAACGTGACCGGCCTGAGCTACAACCGCAACCTGCGTTACTTCACCTACGGCCACGGTGGCTACTTCAGCCCGCAGCAGTTCCTGAGCGCCAGCGTGCCGTTTGACTGGACACAGCGCAGCGGTCGCCTGAGCTATCAGGTCAACGGTGCGCTGGGCGTGCAGTACTTCAAGGAAGACTCTGCCGCGTACTTCCCCAACAGCACCGCGCGCCAGTCGGCTGCGGCGCAAGCTGCCAGCGATGCCGAAGCCTTTGGCTCGGGCGGGGGCAGCGCCAACGCCATCTATCCGGGCCAGAGCAAGACGGGCGTCGGTTACCGCCTGGGCATGGCCATGGAGTACCAGATGCATCCGCAACTGTTCGTGGGTGGCCAACTGTCGCTCGACAACGCGCGTGACTATCGCCAGTTCTCGGGCGGTATTTACGTGCGTTACGCGCTGCAGCCCTATAACGGCAAGGCGTCGCTGCCGGTCAGCCCGCTCAAGTCGCCCTACCAGTTCTGAGCGCGTGCGCACTCCGTATTTTTGAATTTTTCCAGGTCTGAACCTACATGACTGATCCGCGCAAAACCCCTTCCCTTCGTTGGCTCGCCCTGGTGCTGAGTTCCGCACTGCTCGCGTCCTGCGGTGGTGGTGGCTCCGATGACGGCGACACCGGCCCCATTCCCGGCACGCAGCAATATCCCGGAGGCATCTGGGAAGGCGTGGTCGGCTCCGGCGCTTCGCAGCGCGTAATGATGGGCTATATCGATCCCGGCCTGGATGGCAAGGGCGGCGAGTTCTTCCTCGCGCGCGGCGCTGCGGGCGCTTCAGGCTACGACGCGCTGTATGGCCGCCTGAGCGTGAACGTCACATCCGTGCAGGCGACGGGCGTGACGTATTTCTCTGTGCAAGACGGCAAATTCGCCAGCGCCCTGTCGCTGCGCGGCACGGCCACGGCGGACAAGGTGACCGGCAAGACATCGATCATCAGCGGCAACTACAGCAACGCGACGAACACGATCGCGGCGACGGGTGCCAGCACGCCGTTCAAGCTCACCTACAGCAAGCTCAACGACTATCCCGGTCGCGCCGACCTCATCGCGGGCACCTACCGTGGCTCGGGCCTGTTTGGCGGCAGTTGGGTGTTCACGGTGTCGCCCACGGGAGTGCTCTCGGGCCGGGTCGGTGGCTGCCAGGTGCAAGGCAGCGCCACGCCACGCGCGGCAGATTCGCCGGTCTACTCCATCAACATGGGACTGTCGGGCGACGAGACCTCTTGCGGCGCCAGCGGCACGCAGCAAGCGGGTCTGGCCATTCTGCGTTTTGACGAATCCAACGTGCCCAACGGCATCTGGGTCTTCACGCGCAACGCCACGGGCACCGACAACACCTTTGTGCTGAACGGACTGGCCGATTCGCGCCAGGTCGTCACCCCTTCGCCTGTGCCGTTGTCCGCGGCGGGCAATTGGGCGGGCACGCTGAGCCTGCCTGCGGGCACGGCGGGCGACACATCACTGTGGGGCACGGTGTTGCCGGACGGCGGCCTGTTCTTCTACACCAACAGCAGCTTTGACCACAACGCGCTGTATGGCCGCCTCATCAGCTACAACAACGACGCGACCACCAACCGCTTCGTCACCGCAAGCGATGGCGTGTACTTCGACCGCCTGAAGGCCGCGACCGGAACCTACTACGAAAGCGTGCTCATCGACTCCACGCTGGAGAGCACTGGCACCGCCAGCACGGCCACGCGCCTGACCGGCACCTACAGCTATCCCGCGCAACCGGGCGGCTACCCGACCGGCTTCACCATGCTGCCCGATCCGTTGTATGTGCTGCCCGCAGGCAAGCAGCCGAGCGTGCCGCTCATCGTGGGCAACTACCGCATGGATGGCGCGGGCTTTGGCGGTCACACCACATCGCTCAAGGTCGAAACCGATGGCACCATCACTGGCTCGACCAGCAACGGCTGCCTCATCGTCGGCAAGCTGCTGGGCAATCTTGGCACGGGCCAGAACCTGTACCGCGTGGAGGCCTTCGGCTATCTGCAAGACCCCAAGGTGGCGCTGGGCAACATCATCACGTGTGAACTGGCGACCGGCCCGTCGCAATCCGGCTCGGCTGCGGCGCTGTTCGATGCGGCGGGCAACGTGACGGGGCTGCGCGTGTTGTCAGCGGGCCTGTCGCTCACCGGCAAGCGCACCCACACCGTGTTTGTGGGCGGCAAGCTGTAATACGCCACGCAGCACCGTAGCGACACCAGCGGCGCTGCCTTCGGGCAGCGTCGCTTTTTTTATGCTTCAGCGGCTGTGCTGCCGATGGCCATAGGCGCAAAAGCCCGGCTTGGGTCCCTTCTTGGGATGCAGGCGGCAGGTCTCGGGGCGTGTCTCGTACACCGTGCAGCGACGGCTTTGCGCGTCCAGAAAACGGCAATCACCGCTGGCGCGGCGTGCCATGGTGAAGATGGCGTTCTTGTGGTTGAAGTGGTCGATCACGCCCATCTTCAGCAACCGCTTGGCGATCAGCTTGGGCTCGATGTGCTCGGCCTCGAACGCATCCACCACCCCCAAACGCACCAGATCCGGAAGGCGCACTTCCAGCGGCATCGTGCAGCAATTGGCCGCACAGGTGTCGCACATGCCAGCGCGATAGCGTTGCCACGTCTCCAGACGATCGACGTCGACGATGCGGATGGGCGATCTCATGGGAGGGCAGGAACGGTGGCGGTGAAAGACAAAAAACGCCGGAAAATTCCGGCGAGCCGCGCATTCTAATCGCCCTCAAAAACACATGATCAGGACGAGGATTCCCCGCGTCCCGATGCTGCACACCGCAAGAAACTCAGAGCAAGGCCTCGGGCGATTCGGGAAGAATCTGTCCGCCGTCGATGATGATGGTCTGCCCGGTCACGAAACTCGCCTCGCGCGAGGCCAGATAGCAGACCGCATAGCCGATGTCCTCGGGCGTGCCCAGCGTGTGCGTGGGAATGATGGCGCGCTGCTGGTCCAGATATTTTTCGCCCTGCGCTTTGAGCCCATCCGTCAGGATGTTGCCGGGTTGCACCGCGTTCACGGTGATGCCCTGACGGGCACACTCCAGCGCCACGCTGCGCATGAAGCCCAGTTGCGCGGCCTTGCTTGCGCCATAGTGGCTCCAACCCGGAAAGCCCGTGACCGGACCGGTGATCGATGAGGTAATCACCACGCGCCCATAGCCGCGTTGCGCCATTACGCGCGTGGCCGCCTGCACGACGAAGAACATGCCCTTCACGTTGACGCCCTGCATGCGGTCCCAGTCCGCCTCGGTCATGTCGGCCAGCCGCGCCTGCGGAAAAATGCCGGTGTTGGAGCACAGGATGTCCAGCGCGCCATGCGCCTTCACGATGCCGTCGATCACGGATTGCACTTGTGCCTGATCCGTCACGTCCAGCGCCTGGAACGCGCCGCCGATCTCCGCCGCCGTGGCCTGACCGTTGACCTCGTCCACATCGCCGATCACCACCTTGGCGCCCGCCTGGCTGAGTACCTTGGCAATCCCCTTGCCAATGCCGTTGGCCCCGCCGGTGACCAACGCCACCTGACCGCTCAGATCGAACAACATGCCTGTATTTCCTTTCCTGTCGTATTGCCGGATGGCGTGCGCGCCAACGAGCGTCAGCGTGAGGGCGCGCGCGTATTGCCAATACTTTGACTATACAAACCCGCAACATAAAAGAACGCATGCATGACTGGATTGGGTGGGTATCCGCTGGGCAAAGCATGCTTGCACCGCACGCGCTACATCGACCAGATGCGGGGCCGCACGGCCTCCATGCCCCAGCACTCGCGTCGCCATTCCGCCCAGACGCGCTGCCAGAGCTGCATCAGCGGCTCCACCACGGGTGCGAGCCCGCGCAGCACCAGCATGTGCGCGTTGGGCGCCGTCACACCCGCGATGACGCCGGGCGGCGCCGCTGCGTGCAGCAGCGTCTGCGTGGCCTCCAGCAGATGCTCGCGCAGCGCGCGCGGCAAGGGCGTGCCGCTGGCCAGCACCAGGCTTCCAAGGCAACGCTGGCCGGCCAGACCCAGCGGGCTGTCGAGCAATCGCTGGTCGCTGGCGTCGATCACGCCATGCTCCAGAAAGTGCGAAGGCCAGTGGATGCGCTGCGTGAACCGTCCGCGCGTGAATGGCTCGCCCGCCAACGGCAGGCCGAGCGCCGTGACGTCCCACCCCATGAACTGCGCGCCCTCGGCAAGATCAAGGTGCAGTGCGTTGAGTGCATCGCAGGCGTTGTAGGCGATGTTTTCCAGCGGCAGCCACTCAAGCCGCGCGCCGTCGTGCAGCGTGATGTGGGTGCGCTGCGTGGCGCGGCTGCCGTTGGTGCGATAAAAGCGCGTTGCTCCCGGCGTGGTGATCAGCCCATGCGCTCCCTGCGCCACGCGCACATCGATGTCCAGGACGTCGCCGCCGACCAGACCGCCCGGCGGATGCACCAACACGTTGTGGCAGACGGCATCGCCCTCCGGGTACAGACTGCGCAGCACGCGCAACGGCCCGTCATGCGTGAAATGCAGACGCGTCGCGTGGTGGCGCGCGGCATAGTCCAGTGACAATCGCGCGTGCCAGGCCATGCGCTATCAGATCGCCACCAACTGGCGAATGCCCTTGTGCGGCATTTCCGCGCCGGGGCCGCTGGCGATGACTTCGCCGCGCTCCATCACCACGTAGTTGTCGGCCAGTGCTTCGGCAAAGTCGTAGTACTGCTCGCACAGCACAATAGCCATGTCGCCCCGGTCGGCCAGCATGCGGATGACGCGGCCAATGTCCTTGATGATGCTGGGCTGGATGCCTTCTGTCGGCTCGTCGAGGATCAGCAGCTTGGGGCGCGGCGCAAGAGCGCGTGCAATCGCCAGTTGCTGCTGCTGCCCGCCCGACAGATCGCCGCCGCGCCGGTGCAACATGCTTTGGAGCACGGGAAAGAGCTCGAACAGTTCGGCGGGAATCTGCGTGCCGCCCTTCTGGTAGGCCAGTCCCATGCGCAGGTTGTCCCCGACCGACAGGCGCGAAAAAATCTCACGGCCCTGGGGCACATAGCCCATGCCGCTGCGCGCACGGTCGTACGGTGTCTTGCGCGCAATGTCGGCCCCTTGCCATTCGATGCTGCCGCTGCGGATCGGCACCAGTCCCATGAGGCTTTTGAGCAGTGTGCTCTTGCCCACGCCATTGCGCCCCAGCAGCACGGTGACCTTGCCGGCTTCGGCCCGGAGATTCACGTTGCGCAGAATGTGCGATCCGCCGTAGTACTGGTGCAGGTTGGTGATGTTGAGCATGATGTTCAGCGCCCCAGATAGACTTCAATGACCCGTTCGTCGGCCTGCACCTGCGCGAGCGTGCCTTCGGCCAGCACGGCGCCATCGCACAGCACGGTGACCTTCTCGGAGATGGTGTCGATGAACGACATGTCGTGCTCCACCACCATCAGCGAGTGCTTGCCCTTGAGCGACAGGAACAGCTCGGCCGTGCGCACGGTTTCCTCGTCGGTCATGCCGGCGACGGGCTCGTCAAGCAACAGCAGGCGCGGCTCCTGCACCAGCAGCATGCCGATCTCTAGCCACTGCTTTTGTCCGTGGCTCAGCAGTCCCGCCGGGCGCGTGACGGCGCCGGCCAGATGGATGGTGTGCAGCACTTCGGCGATGCGGTCGCGCTGCGCGCCCGTGAGGTGAAAGCGCATCGACTGCGCGACGCCCTTGTGCGTCTTGAGCGCCAGCTCCAGGTTCTCGAACACGGAGAGCTGCTCGAACACCGTCGGCTTCTGGAACTTGCGCCCGATGCCGAGTGCGGCGATCTGCGGCTCGTTGTAGCGCAGCAGGTCGATGGTGGAGCCGAAGTACACCGTGCCCTTGTCGGGCCGTGTCTTGCCGGTGATGATGTCCATCATCGTGGTCTTGCCCGCGCCGTTGGGGCCGATGATGCAGCGCAGCTCGCCCGGAGCGATGTCCAGGTTCAGGCCATTGATGGCTTTGAAGCCATCAAAGCTCACATGCACATCTTCCAGATACAGGATGCGACCATGCGCCAGATCGACTTCGCCGGGCACGACGGGCCGCGCCGAGCTGGCCACGCGCCCGCCGGACGCGGTCGCGCCGTGCGCCTGCGCGCGTTCGTGCCGCAGGTCGAGCCGTTCGGTGCCCGCGTCCATAAGATCGGGTGTCATGCGCGTGCTCCTTTGGCGATGGCGGAGGCGCGGCTGGCAGTTGCCGCGTGTGGCTGCGCAGGCGCCGTTGATTGCCTGGCGTGCCGTGCTGCGCGGTGCTCACGCCATTGGCGCGCAAGGCCGACGATGCCGCCCGGCATGAACAGCGTGACCGCAATGAACAGCAGGCCCAGCACGTACAGCCAGTATTCGGGCGCGGCCACGGTGAGCCAGCTCTTGCCGCCATTCACCGCGAAGGCCCCGATGATCGGGCCGACGAGGCTGGCGCGTCCGCCCACGGCGGTCCACACTGCCATCTCGATGGAGTTGCCCACGCTCATCTCGCTGGGGTTGATGATGCCGACCTGCGGCACGTAGAGCGCGCCCGCGAGCCCGCACATCATGGCCGAGATCACCCAGATCGTCAGCTTGTACTGCACCGGGTTGTAGCCGCAGAACATGGTGCGCGACTCGGCATCGCGCACGGCCTGCAACACGCGGCCAAACTTCGATTGCGTGAGCCAGCGCGCGAGCAGATAGCAGCCCAGCAACGCCACGCCGGAGAGCGAAAACAGCAGCACGTGCATCTGCGGCGTGTTCAGCGCAAAGCCCAGAATGCTCTGGAAGCCGGTGAACCCGTTGTTGCCGCCAAAGCCGGTTTCGTTGCGAAAGAAGAGCAACATCGCCGCATAGGTCAGCGCCTGCGTGATGATCGAGAAATACACGCCCTTGATGCGCGAGCGAAACGCAAACCAGCCGAACACGCCAGCCAGCACGCCGGGCATCAACAGCACCAGCAGCAGCGTGGCGACGAAGCTGCCCGACAGCGACCAGTGCCACGGCAGCGCCTTCCAGTCGAGAAACACCATGAACGGCGGCAGCGCCTGCGGCCCGGCGGCTTCGCGCATCAGGTACATGCCCATCACGTAGCCGCCCAGCGCAAAGAACAGGCCATGACCCAAACTCAGGATGCCGGTGTAACCCCAGATCAGGTCGATGGCCAGTGCGCAGATGGCATAGCACATGAACTTGCCGAGCAGACCGATCAGATAGTCCGACAGGTGCAGCCAATGCCCTTGCGGCACGATGAGATTGAGCGCGGGCGCCAGCGCCGTCACGACGATGAAGGCGATGAGGAACATGGTCCATCCGCGCCGCGAAAGCAGGGGCGCACGCGCGGGGAGCTGGAGTGATGGGGTGGGGGTAAGAGTGGGGGTGGATGTGGTCATGCCATCAAGCCTCCGCGCTGCGGCCCTTCAGGGCGAAGATGCCCTGTGGGCGTTTTTGAATGAAGATGACGATGAACAGCAACACGGCGATCTTGGCCAGCACCGCGCCGGTCCATCCTTCGAGCAGCTTGCTGAGCACGCCCAGACCCAGCGCGGCATACACGGTGCCCGCCAGTTGCCCCACGCCGCCGAGCACGACGACGAGGAAAGAGTCCACGATGTAGTTCTGCCCGAGGTCGGGGCCGACGTTGCCGATCTGGCTCAGCGCACAGCCTGCCAGTCCGGCAATGCCCGATCCCAGCGCGAATGCGTAGGTATCGATGCGCGCCGTGTTCACGCCCACGCACGAGGCCATGGGCCGGTTCTGCGTGACGCCGCGCACGAACAAGCCGAGCCGTGTGCGCGCAATCAGGAACGCCACACCGCCGAGCACCAGAAACGCGAACACCACGATGCAGATGCGGTTCCACGGCAGCGTCAGATTGGGCAGCAACTGCAAGCCGCCGCTCATCCACGCGGGGTTTTCCACACCCACGTTCTGCGCGCCGAACACGCTGCGCACGGTCTGCTGCAGCACCAGACTGATGCCGAAGGTGGCGAGCAGCGTCTCCAGCGGGCGGCCATACAGGAAGCGGATCACGCCGCGCTCCAGGATCGCCCCGGCGAGCGCCGACGCAAGAAACGCCACCGGAATCGCCGCCACCAGATACCAGCCAAAAGCGGCCTCCGGCAGCCAGCGCTGGAACACGCCCTGCACCACGTAGGTGGCATAGGCGCCGATCATGATCAGCTCGCCATGCGCCATGTTGATCACTCCCATCAGCCCGTAAGTGATGGCCAGCCCAAGCGCGGCCAGCAACAGCACCGAGCCCAGGCTGATGCCGCTGAAAATCTGCCCGAGGCGTTCGCCCCAGGCCAGCCCATCGGCGATCTCGGCCAGTGCGCGCTGGAGCGCCTTTTGCACGCCGGGGTCGCGCTCCTCAGACAGCCGCTGGTTGAGCAGCAACTGCGTGTCGGGCGTTTTTTCGTGCGCGAGCGCCGCCACGGCGCGCAGGCGTTGCTGCACGTCGTCGCTGGTCAGATCGCCTGCGGCCTGTGCGCGCTCCAGCAAGGCGCGGACCTGCGCATCCTTTTCCGTCGCCAGGGCGTGGCGGATGATCTCGGCACGCGCGGCGTCCGGATCGTTGGCCAATTGCGCGGCGGCCTTGCGGCGCAGTTGCACGTCGTCGCTGCCCAGCGCAAGCGCAGCCTGCGCCGCGCCAATCACTGCGCGCAGATAGTTGCTGTTGACCACGTCTTGCGCATCTGCGGGCAAGGTGGTGGCGGCGCCGCTGGCGGCATCGGTTACGGTGTCGCCCTGCACGATGAAGGCGTGGCCGTTGGCGGTTTTCACCGCGTCATCGGCCAGCGCAGCGAGGTAGCCGGCGAGCTGCGCATCGGGGGACTTCAGGGCCGCGTTGATGGCGCTGACGCGCTGCTCCGTCTCCTCTGCGGCGGCCATCTGGAACGCCTGCTCGGCGGTGAGGGCATGCGCCGAAAGCGGCAGCGCGAGATAGAAGGCGATGCACAGGAGGATGGCGGCGGCTGCCCTTGCCCCAAGCCGCTCCCGCAAGCGGGAGAGGGCGTGAATGCTGCGTAGTGGTTGCATGGTGATAGCTGCCCAGTCACGGGATTTTTCCGGGGGACGACACCCTCTCCACCCGCAGGCGGAGAGGGCCAGGTGGTGGGGCGCGGGCCCGATCACATCGCGCTTTTGCCGTCCGGTTCGTCCTTCTTTTTGTCGTTGCCGGCGATGAACGGACTCCATGGTTGCGCCTTGATCGGCCCCTTGGTTTTCCACACGACGTTGAACTGTCCGTCGGCCTTGATCTCGCCCACCATCACGGGCTTGTGCAGGTGGTGGTTCTTCTCGTCCATCTTCACGGTGAAGCCGTCCGGCGCGGTAAAGGTCTGGCCCGCCATGGCGGCAATCACCTTGTCCACGTCGGTGCTCCTGGCCTTCTCCACGGCCTGCTTCCACATGTGGATGCCGATCCAGGTGGCCTCCATCGGGTCGTTCGTGAGCGGCTTGTCCTTGTGCCCGGCGATGTTCCTGGCCTTGGCGTAGTCGCCCCACTGTTTGATGAACGCCGTGTTGGTGGGGTTCTTCACACTCATAAAGTAATTCCATGCGGCGAGGTGGCCGACGAGCGGCTTGGTGTCCACGCCGCGCAGCTCTTCCTCGCCCACGCTGAAGGCCACCACGGGCACGTCTTTGGCCTTCAGGCCGGCGTTGCCCAGTTCCTTGTAGAACGGCACGTTGGAGTCGCCGTTGATGGTGGAGATCACCGCCGTCTTGCCGCCGGTGGAGAACTTCTTGATGTCCGCGACGATGGTCTGGTAGTCGCTGTGACCAAACGGTGTGTAGGTTTCCAGAATGTCGGATTCCTTCACGCCCTTGGATTGCAGGAAGGCGCGCAGGATCTTGTTCGTCGTGCGCGGGTAGACGTAGTCGGTGCCCAGCAGCACGAAGCGCTTGGCACCGCCGCCTTCCTTGCTCATCAGGTATTCCACGGCGGGAATGGCCTGTTGGTTGGGCGCAGCGCCGGTGTAGAACACATTCTTGGAGAGCTCTTCGCCTTCGTATTGAACGGGGTAGAAGAGCAGACCATTGTTCTGTTCAAACACCGGCAGCACCGATTTGCGCGACACGCTGGTCCAGCAGCCAAACACCACGGCGACCTTGTCTTGCGTGAGCAATTGCTTGGCCTTTTCGGCAAACAGCGGCCAGTTGGAGGCGGGATCGACGACCACGGGCTCCAGCTTCTTGCCCAGCACGCCGCCCTTGGCGTTGATGTCGTCGATGGCCATCAGCACCGTGTCTTTCAGCACGGTCTCCGAGATTGCCATCGTGCCCGAGAGGCTGTGCAGCACGCCCACCTTGATGGTGTCCTGCGCATGCACGTGGGCGCTGAGCCCAAGACCCAGCGCCAGCGAGGCGGCCAGCGTAGTAAGTGTTCCACGACGATTCATTGCAGCAACTCCAGTAGAGAGAGGTTTGAGGTGAGGGATACCGAAGCGGTCGGGGATGACCGTGATGGCTGCAGTGCAATAGATGTGCCAATGCGATGGCACGCAGGTGATGCATGGCTTTGCACTGTGGTGAGCACGGCGCTCTGCGCACTGCGTGCACCGCGAGCGCCCATGCCGCGCCCCAGCTTGGCGCACGCAGCCCGCGCATGCACCAGCATGTGGAGCGCCGCGCCAATCTGGCGCCGTGTGGGTCGAGCAGCACAGGCGTGGTGCAGGGCGCTCACCACAATGGCCCGCTTCTTGCGAGCGGAGTGCAAAAGACTCACCCCATACCGCTATTTCAGGAGTACGCCCCGTGGAACTCATGCCCCGCGAGAAAGACAAGTTGCTGATCTTCACCGCCGCGCTCGTGGCCGAACGTCGCAAGGCGCGTGGCCTGCGGCTGAACTATCCCGAATCGATCGCCCTCATCAGCGCCGCTGTCATGGAAGGTGCACGCGATGGTCGTACCGTGGCGCAGTTGATGAGCGAAGGCCGCACGGTGCTGACGCGCGACGACGTGATGGACGGCGTGCCCGAGATGATTCCCGATATTCAGGTCGAGGCCACGTTCCCCGACGGCACCAAGCTGGTCACCGTGCACCAGCCCATTCCCTAGCGTCCAGCCAGTGCCGCACGTGCACTGCAAACCATTCATTGATCGACCGGAATCCAACGCCATGACAAACCATCGCTCACGCCCCCTCGTTGCCTTCACTGCTTTGGCAGCACTTGCCGCCGCCCCCGTGACGGCTTTCGCCCATGCAGGCGAACATGCACACAGCCACGGCGCGCTCGACAGCTTCGCGCACGCCTTTGCGCACCCGTTCACGGGTGCCGATCACCTCGCCGCCATGCTGGCCGTGGGCATGTGGAGCGCGATCGCCGTGCAACCCGCATGGCGCGCCCCTGCTGCCTTTGTGGCGCTGCTGGTGGCGGGCTGCGTGGCAGGCTTTGCGGGTCTGGCCGTGCCCGGCGTGGAGCCGATGATCGCGGCCTCGGTGCTGATACTGGGCCTGCTCGTCGCCGTGCAAAAGCGATTGCCCTGGGGCGCGGCGGCGGTACTGGTGGGCGTCTTTGCGTTCTTCCATGGCGCAGCGCACGGTACCGAATTGGCCGCTGACACGGGTGGGTTGGCCGTTGCGGCCCTCATCGGCATGGCCGCTGGATCGGCCACGTTGCATCTGAGCGGCATGGCACTGGGGCACGCGGTGCTGCAACGCCACCAATGGATGGCGCGCGTGGCTGGCGCTGCCACGGCATTGCTCGGCGCGTTCATGCTCACGCGGCTGGCGTGATGGCGCACATGCAAGGAGCCGCCATGATCCCCGGAGAACTGCTGATCGACGCCGGCGTGCACACGCTGAACGATGGCCGCGAAGCCATCACGCTCGTTGTGCAGAACGCCAGCGACCGGCCTATCCAGGTCGGCTCGCACTACCACTTTGCGGAAACCAACGCGGGGCTGTCTTTCGATCGCACGGCCGCGCGGGGCATGCGCCTGAACATCGCCAGCGGCATGGCCGTTCGCTTTGAGCCCGGCCAGCAACGCACGGTGGAGCTTGTCCCCTTCGCGGGCGAGCGCCAGATCCACGGCTTCCGGGCCCTTGTCATGGGTCCTGTCGATTGAGCCACCTTTCCATGAACCTGCAATTTGCACTCCCACCAGCAACATGGCCCACATAGACAAACACGCCTACGCCGAAACCTACGGCCCCACCACGGGCGACCGCGTCCGCTTGGCCGACACCGCCCTGATCATCGAGGTGGAAAAGGACTACACGCTGAGCGCCGGAGCCTACGGCGAGGAAGTGAAATTCGGCGGCGGCAAAACCATCCGCGATGGCATGGCGCAAAGCCAGCGCTCCCGCGCACAAGGCGCGATGGACACGGTGCTGACGAATGCGCTCATCCTCGATCACTGGGGCATCGTGAAAGCCGACATCGGCTTGAAGGATGGCCGCATCGACGTCATCGGCAAAGCGGGCAATCCGGACACGCAACCGGGCGTGGACATCGTCATCGGCCCCGGCACCGAGATCATCAGTTGCGAGGGCTGCATCGTCACTGCGGGCGGCATCGATTCGCACATCCACTTCATCGCTCCGCAGCAGATCGAAGAGGCGCTCGCCAGCGGCGTGACGACCATGATCGGCGGCGGCACCGGCCCGGCCACAGGCACCTTCGCCACGACCTGCACGCCCGGCCCGTGGAACATGGAGCGCATGTTGCAGGCAGCCGATGCCTTCGCCATGAATCTGGGCTTTCTCGGCAAGGGCAACGCGAGTCAGCCGCAGGGGCTGCTGGAGCAGATCAGCGTGGGCGCCATCGGCCTGAAGCTGCACGAAGACTGGGGCAGCACGCCCGCGGCCATCGACAACTGCCTGAATGTGGCCGAAGCCACCGACACGCAGGTGGCGATCCACACCGACACGCTGAACGAAAGCGGTTTTGTGGAGGACACGGTGGCCGCGTTCAAGGGCCGCACCATCCACACCTTTCACACCGAGGGCGCGGGCGGCGGCCACGCGCCGGACATCCTCCGGGTGGTGGGCGAGGCCAACGTGCTGCCCAGCTCCACCAATCCCACGCGGCCCTACACGGTGAACACGCTGGACGAGCATGTGGACATGCTCATGGTGTGCCATCACCTCGACCCCGCGATTGCCGAGGACCTGGCTTTTGCCGAAAGTCGCATCCGCCGCGAAACCATCGCCGCCGAAGACATCTTGCATGACCTCGGCGCGATCAGCATGTTCAGCTCGGACAGCCAGGCCATGGGCCGCGTGGGCGAGGTCATCCTGCGCACCTGGCAGACCGCGCACAAGATGAAGCTGCAGCGCGGCGCGCTGCCCGGCGATGGCGCACGCCATGACAACTTCCGCGCGCGCCGCTACGTCGCCAAGTACACCATCAACCCGGCGATTGCGCATGGCGTGAGCCACGAGGTGGGCAGCATCGAGCCCGGCAAATGGGCCGACATCGTGATCTGGAAGCCCGCATTCTTCGGCGTCAAACCGTCGGTGATCCTGAAAGGGGGACTCATCGCCATGGCGGCCATGGGCGATCCCAATGCCTCCATTCCCACGCCACAGCCGGTGCACTATCGGCCCATGTTCGGCAGCTTCGGTGGTGCGGTGGCGCGCACGTCGCTCACCTTCGTCTCGCAGGCGGGGCTGGCGGCGGGGATTGGCGCGCGCTTTGGGCTGGCCAAGCGCTTGTCCGCGGTGAAGGGCATTCGAGGCGTGGGCAAGCGCGACATGGTGCTCAACGACTACGCGCCGCACATGGAAGTGGACGCGCAGACCTATGCCGTGCGCGCCGATGGGGCGCTGCTCACCTGCGAGCCCGCCGTCAGCCTGCCGATGGCGCAGCGCTATTTTCTGTTTTGAACGCGAGAGGCGAAGCGCAATGCAATCACTCCGATTTTCCGGCGTACCACGCGATCCAGTCGCTTGCGGCAATCACCGGCGTGCCCTGCACGAAGCCGGGCAGCGCCTCGTAGACGAGCACATCGAGCGCCTGGTTGCCACCACCATCCAGCACCACCTGCGTGCGCAGGATGTGTTTGGCGTACTCGCCCGCATCGTTCGGCCAGATCGCCTCGATGCCATCCAGCGTCTGCTCCAGCGCATCGTCCAGCGGATAGACCTCGGCCAGCACGGACTGCGCACCTGCCAGCCGCAGGCCCGGGTACCAGCCCAGATCGTGCAGCGTGCCCGTCAGTGTGGTGAGGCCCACGCGAGCGATGCCGGGGCGCAGCCGTGCCATGTCGTTCACCCCGCCCGCGCGCAACGTGCCGTAAACGGCCACATAACGCGCGCCGCAAGGCTGCCAGAGCGAAGGGATGGTGCGGTGCTGACCCATGCTGCTAATGTAATTTCTGGACAGAAACCTCGCTGCGCGCATGTCAGGTTCAGTGTCGCGTGCCATGTGCATCTGGGCTATGTCTCGCCGGATTGAAGGAGGAATGCCATGCTGGCCATGAACAAACTGCTCGCGCAAGGCGCGGGGCTTTCCGGCGTGCTGATCCGCCGCGCCGCCACGGTCGAACTAGACTGGGACGTGCGCCAGAAAAGCCGCTTCGCCGCCACCGACAGCACGGGCCGCGCATTGGCCATCTTTCTGCCGCGCGGGCAGGCGGTGCGCGGAGGCGATGTCCTGGTCGGCGAAGACGGCACCCTCGTGCGCGTGATCGCCGCGCCGCAAGCGGTGCTGCACATCACCTGGTGTCGCCAGCACGGCACGGCATTCGATCTGATGCGCGCGGCCTACCATCTGGGCAACCGGCATGTGCCCATCGAGTTGCAGCCCGACCACCTCAAGATCGAACCCGACCATGTGCTGGCCGACATGCTGCGCGCCATGCACATGACCGTGACCGAGGCCGAGCTGCCGTTTGAGCCCGAGGGCGGCGCCTACGGTGGCCATGTCACCAACGACGGGCATGGGCACCACCACGGACACCATTCCCATCACCATCATGGGCACGATCACTGAACTGCCCACGCCCGCGCACAGCCTGCTGCAACTCATGTGGCTGGCCTCGCCTGCGCTGCCGATTGGCGGGTTCTCCTACTCCGAAGGGCTGGAAGCCGCCATCGACCACGCCTGCGTCAGCGACGAGGCCAGTGCCGCCCAGTGGTTGACCGATCAACTCGTACTGTCGCAGGCGCGCAGCGACATGCCCGTTGTGGCGCAGGCGGTTCCCGCGTGGCGCAGCCACGATACGGCGCGCGTGCAGGCGCTCAACCAATGGGTGCTCAGCACGCGCGAGTCGAGCGAGCTGCGTTTGCAAAGCGAGCAGATGGGCCAGTCCCTCACATCGTGGTTGCGCAACCAGCACGCGCACGATGACGTGGCCCTGCAGCAGGTGCAGGTGCTGGCGCAACTGTGCGATCGCACTCCGACGTATCCCGTGGCGTATGCGCTGGCCGCGTCCTTCACGCAGGCGCCGGTGCACGACTGCCTACTGTCCTATGCCTTCGGCTGGGCCGAGAACATGGTGCAGGCCGCCATCAAGGCCGTGCCGTTGGGGCAGAGCGCTGGCCAGCGCATTCTGGCGCGGCTGGTGGCCGACATACCGCATGCCGTGGCAACGGCCCAGGCGCTTCCGGACGACGCCCGCACGGCGTTTTCACCCATGCTGGCGATACTTTCCGCGCGGCATGAATCCCAATATTCACGACTCTTCCGATCATGACGACTGCACTGCACCACATCCCTCGCCGCACCAAAAAACTGCCGCCATTGCGCGTCGGCATCGGCGGCCCCGTCGGCTCGGGCAAGACCACCATTCTGGAAATGCTGTGCAAAGCCATGCGCGAGCGGTGGGACCTTGTCGCGATCACCAACGACATCTACACCAAGGAAGATCAGCGCCTGCTCACCATCAGCGGCGCGCTGCCCGCAGAGCGCATCATGGGCGTGGAAACCGGCGGCTGCCCGCACACGGCGATCCGCGAAGATGCCTCCATCAATCTGGAAGCCATCGACCGCATGCTGGGCGAGTTTCCCGATGCCGACATCGTCTTCATCGAGTCCGGTGGCGACAATCTGGCCGCCACCTTCAGCCCGGAACTCAGCGACCTCACGATCTACGTGATCGACGTCGCAGCGGGCGAGAAAATTCCGCGCAAGGGCGGCCCGGGCATCACCAAAAGCGACCTTTTCGTGATCAATAAAACCGACCTTGCGCCCCACGTCGGCGCGAACCTCGACGTGATGCGCCGCGACACCGAGCGCATGCGCCACACACCCAAAGGCATGAAGCCCTTTGTGATGACCAACCTGAAGACCCTGGCCGGACTGGATGAGGTGGTGGCCTTCATCGAGCACAACGGATTGCTGACGGTGCCCGAGAGCGCTCAGGGATAGCCGCGTTTCCAGCGCGAAAACCGTTCAGTAGAATGCCCGCCAAGACCACCACACGGGCGCGGCAACATTGGACAAGACATTCATCAAAGGGCTGGTGCTCCTGGAGGCCATGGCCCGCAACGACAAAGGCTCCGGCGTGAGTGAGCTGGCCTCGCAGCTCCTGCTCAACAAGAGCAACGTGCACCGCCTGCTGCAGGCGCTGGTGCATCAGGGCTTTGCGCGCAAGAACAACGAGACCAATCGCTACGAACTGACCATGAAGATGTGGGAGCTCGGTTCGCGCATTGCGGGCAAGCTCGACGTGCGGTTGGAGTCACTGCCGTTCATGAAGCAACTTGCCGAAGAAACGCGCGAGACGGTGCACCTGTCCATCCTCGACGGTACCGAAGTGCTCTACATCGAAAAGATCGACAGCCCGCAGCCTGTGCGCGCCTACACCACGGTGGGCGGCCGCGCGCCCGCACAGTGCGTCGCCACCGGCAAGGCCATGCTCGCCTGGGTCGATGAAGAGGCCCTCGCGCCGGTGAAGAACCGCCTGAAGGCGCACACCGAAAAGTCCATCGTGCGCTTGGGCGACCTGCGCAAACAGCTCGAAGACATCCGCACAACGGGCTACGCCCTCAACACCGGCGAATGGCGCGCCCAGGTCGTCGGCGCCGCCGCCCCCATCCGCGACGCATCAGGACAGGTCATCGCCGCGCTCGGTATCTCCGGCCCGGCGGAGCGGCTGGAAATCGATCTGCTGCGCAAAAACGCCGTGCGCCTGATCGAGGTGACCGAGATGATTTCGCGGCGGTTGGGGTATAGCAGGCGAGATTGATCCCGCTGCGTAGCGGGAGTCGTCCAGCAGACCGCCGGACTGGTCGACGCGCTCGATGTGCGGGGGCGTTATCCCGCCCGATACGCCTGGATTCTCTCCTTCAACCCCGGTGCCGATGCCGATGCCACGAGTGCGGCCATGTCGCCATCGCGGGTGGCGCTGGAGCGCGTGAGGTCGCGCAGGTACTGGCGGCTTTCGGCGGGCAGGAACAGGGTGCTGGTGCGGATCTGGTCGATGAGTGCGGGCCACTCCTCCTGCGCGCGCATGCCTTGCACGAAGCCGATGCGCTGTGCGTGTTCGCCATCGAAGGTGGCAGTGGTTTCCAGCAGCGAATAGGCGTTGCTTTCGCCGACGAGTGCCGCCAGCCGGCGTGTGCCCAGCGCCAGTCCGAATTGGAGGCCGGGCATGCGGAATTTGCTGCCTAGTGCGCAGTAGCGGTGGCGGCATGCGGCGAACAGGTCGACGCCTGCGCCAAAGTTGTTGCCATGCGCCAAAGCCAGCGTGGCGAACGGGCCGTATGCGATCTCCTGCAGCAGGGTTTCGATGCGCACGAAGCGCAGCAGCAGGTCGCCTTCGCTGTGCGTTTCGAAACCGGTGAAATCGAAACCGGCTGAGAAGTTCGCGCCCGCGCCTTGCAGCACCAGCAGCGGCACCTGCGCGCGCTTGGCGTCGGCCGTTGCGGTGAGCAGCGCTTCGATCAACTCGGCGTTGAGAGCGTTGCGCTTTTCGGGGCGGTTAAGTGTGAGCAGCCAGTGCGTTGTGTGGGAGCGGTCGACGAGCAGCACGCTTGGATCGGAAGGGGGCACGGCGTGGGTGTTCATGCGGAGGTGGCCTGTTCCTTGTCGCTGGCGAAGATGGCGTCGTTGTGCTCGCCCAGCGCGGGCGGGTTCATGCGGATCGGTTGGCCCTGGCCATTGATCTTGAGCGGCGAGACAAAGGTCTGCGTGACGTTGTTGCCTGGCAGCGTGATGTCCTGCACCCAGTCCATGTGTTCGACCTGCGGGTCTTTGAGCACCTGTGAATAACTGTTGATGGGTGCGCTGGGAACGCCCACGCGGGCAAATTCGGCGAGCCAGTGCGCGCCGTCTTTCTCGAGGAATTTCACTTCGAGCAGGTCGCGCAGTGCTTCCTGATTCCTGGCGCGCGTGGTGGGGGAGGTGAAGCGCTCATCGGCCAGCAGTTCGGGCATGCCGACGACGTCGGTGACGGATTTCCACAGCGCGTTGTTGCCCGCCGCCATGGCGAAATAGCCGTCGCTGCAGCGAAACGCCTGATACGGCGCATTGCGTGGATGGGCGCTGCCGAGCTTGCCCGGATCGCGGCCGCTGCCGAAATACTCGGACGTTTGCAGTGCGGCGATGGCGAGCGATGTGCCCAGCATGGGCACGTCGATGTGCGCGCCCTGACCGGTTTGCTGCACGTGGCGCAGTGCGGCGGCGACGGCGAAGGCACCGTAGAGGCCGGCCGCGAAATCGCTGAGTGGCACGCCGCATTTGACGGGTGCGCCGCCCGCTTCGCCGGTCACGCTCATGATGCCGCTCATGGCCTGGATGGTGAGGTCGAAACCGCCTTCACTGGCGCGCGGGCCGGTCTGCCCGTAAGCGGAAATCGAGCAATAGAGCAGGCGCGGATTCTCGGCGTTGAGCGCGGGGTAGTCCAAGCCCAGGCGCTGCATCACGCCGGGGCGGTTGTTCTCGATGAGTACGTCCGCGCCGCGCACCAACTCCTTGAGCCGGGCGATGTCTTCGGGCGATTTCAGGTCGAGCGTGATCGAGCGCTTGTTGCGGTTGAGCGAGGCAAAGTTCTCGCTGAATCCATCGGTGATGGGCGGCCAGGTGCGCAGGGTGTCGCCGCCCGAGGGGTTTTCGATCTTGATGAGGTCGGCGCCCATGTCTGCCAGCAGCATGCCGCAGAACGGTCCGGCGGCCACATTGCACAGCTCCAGTACGCGCACGCCTTGCAGCGGAAGAATGGGCGCTTGGTGGTTATCCATTGTGTGAGTCTCCAGATGTTGGATGGATTCTGCCTTGCTTGTGGATTGAGCCGCGAAAAGCGTCTTTTCTCTGAATCGTTCCAATAAATAGAACGATGTTTCGCAAAACAGTATGCGGCGAATTTTATGCGGTGCGCCGCGATGGTCAATAACCGGGCCGCAGAAAAGTGACAGCAGCGGCACGGTGAAAACCCTCTGAAGCCTTGTGTGGCAAGGGTTTAGGTCGCAAGGGCGAATCGCCTTCTGCATGGTTTTCACCGCCTTGGCGAGTACGTTTTGCGCATGAGCATGCTCGGAATCCGCATTGACACTCAAAATTTTTTGGCCGTATAGTCACTCCATCGACTTCATCGGAACGGGGATAGTCGATAGAAAAGCGCTGCAGCCAGGCCGAAATCCGATTCGGCCAATTTTCGATCCAGTTAGAGAACGACGTTCCAAATATAGGAACGATCGCCGATTCACACTGCAAAGAGGACGAAGGCATGACGGGGTTTGATCTGACACGACGCGGGGTGCTGGCAGCGATGGCTGCGGCGGCTCTGGTCACCACACCACTGGTCGCGCAGGCTGTGGACACAGGCGCTTATCCACACAAGGAAATCATTTTTGTCGTGCCTTACCCGCCCGGCGGCAACAGCGACAACCTCGCGCGCATCTATGCGGACCGGTTGCGCCAGAAGCTCGGCGGCACCATCGTCATCGAGAACAAACCCGGCGGCACAACGTCGCTGGGAACGGGCGTGGTGGCGCGTGCCAAACCCGATGGCTACACCATCCTGCTGGCCACCAGTACCGCCTTTACCGTGTTGCCGCACCTGCGCAACGATCTGCCATACGACCCGGTGAAGGGCTTCACCTTTGTGGGTTCGCTGGCCGGTTATCTGCCGGTGCTGGCCGTGCGCAACGAGCTGCCAGTGAATACCTTGCAGGAGTTTGTCGACTACGCGAAAAAGAACCCCGGCAAGTTGAGCTGGGGCTCGGCGGGTGTGGCGTCGGGCGGGCATCTCGCAGGAGAGATCCTGAAGAAGGACGCCAACGTGCAGATGCTGCACGTGCCGTTCAAAGGCTCGGCCGATTCGCTGACGGCCTTGCTGGGTGGACACACCGATTTCCTGATTGACGGCGTTGGGCTGGAGGCGGTCAAGAGCGGCCGCGCGAAGGGACTGGTGACGTTTGCCAGTGAGCGCAATCCCGAGTTGCCGAACCTGCCCACGCCCAAGGAAGCCGGCTTTGACGTGACGCTGCCCTTTGAAGGTTTCTGGGGAATTGCCGTGCCCGCAGGCACGCCGCAAGCCATTGTGGACAAGCTGGCCAAGGCGCAGCAGGACATTCTGGCCGAGCCGGATACGCGCAAGCGCTTCGGCCACATCAGCCTGTCGGCCAGCTGGAAACCGGGGCCGGAATATGCCAAGGACATCGACGCCAGTCGCGTGTATTACGGCGACCTGCTCAAGAAGGTCCAGATTACGCAATAACGGCGAGCAGCCATCAAGGAGACAGTAGCGTGTCGGCAGTGTTGAAAGAAATGAGCGCGGGGCCCTCGATTGCCCAGCTTCTGAGCCCGCAGTCCATCGCGTTGGTGGGTGCGTCGGAGGACCAGTCCAAGTTTGGCGGACGGTTGTTCCGCATGTTGCTCAAGCATCGTTATGCGGGCAAGGTACTGCCGATCAATCCGGCGCGGGATGAGCTGTTTGGCCTGAAGACGTATCCCTCGCTCGAACAGTTGGACGCCACACCGGATCTGGTCGTCTTCACCGTGCCCGCGGACAAGGTGCTGGAGCAAGTCGCCCACGCGGGGCGTCTGGGAAGCCGGGGCGCGCTGGTGATCTCGGCGGGCTTTTCGGATGCGGGCGAGGCGGGGCTGGCGCGCGAGCGCCAACTGCTCGACCTCTGCGGCAGCTACGGCATGCGTGTGATCGGGCCCAACTGTCTGGGCGTGATCAGCGCGGCCAACCAACTGGTGCTGTGCTCGTCACCGATTCTCGAGATCGACGAATTGCCCTCCAAGCCCATCGGCTTCGTGAGCCAGAGTGGGGCGTTGATGACGACGTATTTCGATCGCGCATGGGCCATGGGTGGCGGGTTCACGCATGGCTTTTCGGTCGGCAATCAGGCCGATTTGGAGCTCTGTGATTTTGTCGACTTCCTGATCGACGATCCGGCCACGCAGGTCATCTGTTCCTACATCGAAGGCGTGAAGAATGCCGAACGTTTTCGCGCCACCGCACGCCGCGCCGTCGCGGCGGGCAAGCCCTGGCTGGCGGTGAAGGCCGGGCGCTCCAGCGCGGGCAGTGCGGCGGCGTTCTCGCACACGGCCAGCGTGGCGGGCGATCACGCCGTATTCGAGGCCGTGTGCCGCGAAGAGGGCGTGACGCTGTTGAACGACATGGGGGCGATGCTGTTGCTGGCCAACGCCATGGCGCGGCATCCGCACGCGCAGGTACGCAAGGTGGCCATCGTCACGCCGTCGGGTGGCGGTGGCGCGCTGGCCGCCGATGCCCTGGCAGATCAGGGCGTGGAGCTATCCACCTTTTCTGCCCCGACGCGCGCGGCGCTGGCGCAGCATTTCCCGAGCGGGCAGGCGGACAATCCGGTGGACTTCGGCGCACGCAGCACGCCCGATCCGAAGCCGGTGGCAGAGGTGACACTGAACGCGATGTTCACCGATACGGACACCGACGCGGTGCTGATCCCGGCCTCCATGTGTCCGCAGGAATGGGTCGATGCGCTGGTCGACATCAGCACCTCAACGGAGCGCCCGGCAGCCAAGCCGGTGGTCTACGCCTTCGAGGCTGGCGCCACGTCGCAAGGCCTGCGTGACAAGCTCGCGCAGCGCGGATGTGCCTATTCCAACTCCAGTCTGGAAACGGCCATCGCCATGGAGGCGTGGAAGCGCCGCAGCGACTGGACGCCGCGCCAACGGCCTGAGCGCCCGCACGGCTGCGGCCCCTTGAGCGCACTGCCGCACGGCGTGCTCAACGAAGCGCAGAGCAAGGAATTGCTGGCGCACTACGGCCTGCCGGTGAATCAGGGCCAACTGGCGACGAGCGCGCCAGAGGCGGCTCGCGCCGCGCAAACGATCGGCTTTCCGGTGGTGATGAAAATCGTCTCGCCCGACATCGTGCACAAGACCGAAGCGGGCGGTGTGGCTTTGCATATTGCCAACGCGCAGGACGCGGCGCAGGCGTTCGAGCGCCTGCTTGCCAACGCCCGCCGCTACAAGGCCGATGCGCGACTGGATGGCGTGCTGGTGCAGGCCATGGCGCATGGCGAGGCAGAGCTGCTGATTGGTGCACGCAGCGATGCGCAGTTTGGCCCCGTCGTGGTGTTTGGCGCGGGCGGCGTGCTGGTGGAGCTGCTGGCCGAGCGCGTGGTGGCGTCGGCCCCCATGCATGCGAGCGACGTGGGCGCGGCGCTGGATGCGCTGCCCATCGGGCACCTGCTGAACGGCTACCGGGGCAAGACGCTCGATCGTGCGGGTGTGATCGATGCCATCGTGCGCGCCAGTTGGCTGGCGCATGACCTGCGCGCATATGCGTTCGAGCTGGACATCAATCCGCTCATGGTGTCGCGTGACCGCTGCTTTGCGGTGGATGCGCGCGTACAGATTCTTTGAATGACCGAGAAGCGACAAGACAAGGAGACCCAAGCAATGCCGGATTACCAATGCCTGCTGGTGGAAGACAAGGGCGATGGCGTGGTGCTGTTCACCATCAATCGTCCGCAGAAGAAGAATGCGCTCAACGCCACCGTCGTGCGCGAACTGCAGGATGCCTTCATCCGCTTTGACGCCGACCCGGACACGCGCGTGGCGGTGCTGACGGCGGCGGGCAATGATGCGTTCTCGGCGGGCGCGGACCTGCATGAATTTCCCGAGCTGTGGCGCTGCATTCCCACCGTGGGTTTCCAGACCGACAAGCCCATCATTGGCGCGCTCAGCGGCTGGTGCATTGGCGGTGCGCTGGTGCTCGCGATGATGACCGATCTGCTGGTTGCCTCCGAGTCCACCAAGTTCAACTATCCCGAGGCCAAGGTGGGCTTTACGGGCGGCATCATCGCGGGCCTCGCAGGCCGCATGCCGCACCATGCGGCCATGGACCTGATCCTGCTGTGCCGCACGCTGGAAGCGCGCCGCGCCTACGACCTGGGCTTTGTCAACGAGGTCACGCCGGTCGGCGAACAGGTGAACGTGGCGCTGCAGATGGCGGGCGAGCTGGCGCGCATGTCGCCGATGGTGCTGGCCACGCTCAAGCGATTCGTCAACAACGAGGTGCTGCCCAAGGGGCCGTCCGAGCAGATGGCGCGCACGCTGCGGCAATTGAAGAGTCTGGAGGAGAGCGCGGACTACCGTGAGGGTATGACCGCTTTCAAGGAAAAGCGCCAGCCGGTATACACGGGCAAGTAGGTGCAGGGTGTCTGCACCCGCACCCCTCATTTCAAGAACCGAGAGACATGCACAAGCGATTTGAAGACTTCATCACTGCGATGACCCGACTGGTGAACGACGGCCCGCGCGACGAACCCCGCATTCTGGAGGAAGGCACGCGCCTGCTGGGCGATCTGGTGCGCCACGACGACTGGCTCGAAGACCGGCATGCCGTGCCGCATCCGCAGTTCTATCAGCAGTACAAGCTGTATTGCGCACCGGACGACAGCTTCTCCGTGGTCAGTTTTGTCTGGGGGCCGGGGCAGAAGACGCCGATCCACGACCACACGGTCTGGGGCCTGATCGGCATGCTGCGCAATGCAGAAGTGGCGCAGTCGTTCGAGCGCGATGAAAACACCGGCACGCTGACCGCGACGCAACAGGCGCGGCTCGAACCCGGAGATGTGGAAGCGGTGTCGCCCACCGTTGGCGACATCCACCAGGTGGTGAATGCGTTTGATGACCGCGTGTCGATCAGCATCCACGTGTATGGCGCGGACATCGGCAAGGTGCGGCGCCATGTGTTCGATCCCGCCAGCGGCGCGGCCAAGGAATTTGTTTCTGGCTATGCCAACTGACGGTTGACAACGTCCACGCCATGCCCTCACCACGCATGGCGCGCAGCAGGGGCGATCCGGTGTACCAACAGAGGAGACGATGGAATGTGCAAGCGTGCGAAACATGGCTTTTCCTGTGTGCTGCTGTCGGCACTTGCGTTGATGGGAGTGGCTCCCGCGCAAGCAGCGGACGACTACCCGAATCGGCCCGTCAAGATCATCGTGCCGTATCCGCCCGGAGGCACGGCCGATCTCATGGCGCGCAATTTCTGCGAATTTCTCGGGCGCGAACTTGGTCAGTCCATCGTGGTGGAGAACAAGCCGGGCGCCGCTGGGCAGTTGGGCACCTCGCTGGCGGCGCAGGCCGCGCCCGACGGCTACACGCTGGGGCAGTCCAACGCGGGCACGTTCGAAGTATCGCCGCACCTGTACAAATCGCTGCCCTATAACCTGAAGAAAGACTTTGAGCAGATTGCGGTGATGGGCCGCATGGGCGTGGTGTTCGGCGTGAGCGCCGAGTCGCCCTACAAGACGCTGGACGACCTGATCAAGGATGCGAAGAAGCACCCCGGCAAGCTCTCGTTTGCCACGCCGGGCGTGGGCTCATCGAACCACCTCTCGGGCACGCTGCTGGCCAGCACGGCGGGCTTTGAGTGGATGCACGTGCCGTTCAAGGGCATGGCGGAATTTTTGCCCGCGGTGCTGGGCGGACAGGTGACGGCGCTGGTCGATCAGTACCCGTCCATGATGAAGCAACTCGAAGCCGGCAAGATTCGCGGCATCGCGGTCAGCACGGCAGAGCGCATCCCGTCGTCGCCCAACGTGCCTACGTTCAAGGAAAGCGGCTTCCCCAATCTGGTGTTCTACAGCTGGTTCGGCCTGATGGTGCCCAAGGGCGTGCCCGCGCCGGTGGTGGACAAGCTCACCAACGCCAGCCGCAAGGTCATCGGCAACCCTGACTACCGCGCCAAGGTGACGGCGTTGGGCGCGGAGCCCACCGACATCATGCGGGGCGACATGGTGAAGATGATCGACAACGGCAGCCAGGTGTGGAAGAAGGTCATCGAGGACAACAAGATCACCGTGGACAAGTGAGCCACCGGCGCACCTGACCATATCCTTCAAGCAACCCCTTCACCCCTTGCGGCGCGCAAGCCGCCACGGACAACAGAGAGACAGAGCCATGGATCAGTCGAACAAACAGGACCACCCCACGAACGGAGCCGATGTACTGGTGGACACGCTGCTGGCCAACGAGGTCGACGTGTGTTTCGCCAACCCCGGCACGTCGGAGATGCACTTTGTCGCCGCGCTGGATCGCAAGCCCAGAATGCGCTGTGTGCTCGGCCTGTTCGAAGGGGTGGTGAGCGGCGCGGCGGATGGCTATGCGCGCATGGCCGACAAGCCTGCCTGCACGCTGCTGCACACCGGCCCGGGAATGGCGAATGCCTTGGCCAATATGCACAACGCACGCCGCGCCAACACGCCGATGGTCAACATCGTGGGCGACCACGCCAGCTATCACCTGCACTTTGACGCACCGCTCACCAGCGACATCGAATCGCTGGCGCGCCCCATGTCGAAATGGGTCGGGCGCGTGCGCAACGTGAACGAGGTGGCGCAGCGCGCCGCCGAGGCCATTCACGAGTCGCGCAGTCTGGGCGGCGGGGTGACGACGCTGATCCTGCCAGCCGATGCGGCGTGGTCCTCCACCTCAGCCACGCCCGTGCAGGCGCGCAGCAACGAAACGCTGGCGCTGGACGGCGACGCGCTGCGCCGCAGCGTGGCGGCATTGCAGGCTGGGGCGGACGGCTCGACGCTGATCCTGCTCTCGGGCCGTGCGCTGCGCGAGGATGGGCTGGCGCTGGCGCAGTCGATTGCAGAGCGCACGGGCGCGCACTTGCTGGCGCAGCAATCGAATGCGCGCACCCAGCGCGGCAAGGGGCGGGTCGCCATCGAGCGCATTCCCTACAGCGTGGATCTGGCGGTCAAGCTGCTCGCGCCCTACAAGCGCGTGGTGCTCGTCAACGCGAAGGCACCGGTGGCGTTCTTCGCCTATCCGGGCAAGCCCGGCTCCATGTTGGCGCCCGATTGCGAGGTCATCCAGCTGAGCCCACTGGGCACGGACGCGATGGACAGCCTGCGCCATCTTGCCGACGCCGTCGGCGCGGGAGCGCGTCCGCAATCGCTGCAGGCCCGGCCGGGCCAACAGCCCTCGGACCAGCTCGACTGGAGTGCCGCCACGCCCATCAATCCGCAAACCTTTGCGCAGGCCATGGCCGCGCTGATTCCGGACAACGCCATCGTCTGCGACGAAACCGTCAGCTCGGGGCGTGACTTTTTCCGCTACACCATGCAGGCCGCGCCGCACGACTATCTGCAGATCACTGGAGGCGCGATCGGCAACGGCATTCCGTTGGCGACAGGCGCTGCCGTGGCCTGCCCGGACCGCAAAGTGGTTCTCATGCAGGCCGATGGCAGCGCGATGTATACCGTGCAGGGTCTGTGGACGCAGGCGCGCGAGCAGCTCGACGTGCTGAACATCATTCTCTCCAACCGTACCTACGCCATCCTGCGTGGAGAATTCAAGAGCGTGGGTGCGGGCACACCGGGCGAGAACGCCTGCCGCATGCTCGATCTGGACAACCCCAGCATCAACTGGGTGCAAATGGCCAACGCCAGCGGCATGGAGGCGGTGCGGGTGTCCAACATCGCCGAGTTCGGTGCTGCCATGCGCTCGGCGCTTCAGCGCAAGGGCCCGTTCCTGATCGAGGCGGTGCTTTGACATGCTGAGCCCTGCATCGGGTGCGCTGCCCGCAATCTTGCTGGAGCAACTGGCAAGCTATGACACGCCCACCATCTGCAATGCGCTGGAGGTGATCGATCCGGCCTACTGCAATCACGGCTTCAACACCGAGCCGCTGCGCTGCATCTATCCCGCCATGCCTGCCGTGGTGGGCTATGCGCGCACCGGCACCATTCGCGCGGTGCAGCCCACGCGCTGGAGCGCGGAGCAGCAAAAGCAGGTGCGCCTGCGCTGGTATGAATACGTGGACGAAGGCGGCCCGAAGCCCAGCATCATTGTGCTGCAGGACCTGGACGGCACACGCGCCGGATTCGGCTCATTCTGGGGCGAGGTGAACTCGCATGTGCATCGCGGCTTGGGTGCGAAGGGCGTGATCACCAATGGATCAATCCGCGACATTCCCCAGAACGCGAGCGACTTCCAGATGCTGGCCGGCTCCGTCATGCCAAGCCACGCCCACGTACACGTGGTGGACGTGGGCGTGCCAGTGACCGTGGCGGGCATGGCGGTGCAGTCCGGCGATCTGGTGCATGCGGACCAGCACGGCGCTGTCGTCATTCCCGAGGCCTGTGCGGCAGAGATTCCGGCGGTCGTCGCGCTGTTGACGGCGAAGGAAGCCGTGGTGATCGCGGCGGCCCGGCAGGCGGACTTCAGTTGGCATGCGCTCAAGGCAGCGTTCCAGAAGTCCGCAGACATCCACTGACGCGCGGCTCAATGCCGCTTGCGCGTCAGGAAGGGTGCCATGTAAGTGCGCGGTTCGTCGGTGGTGAAAGCGGCGCCGAATGCATCCACGCTGCGATCGAGCGCGGCTTCTTCGCTGGCGTGTCGCCAATACTGCAGCAAAGCCTTTTGCGAGCGGATGGCGCGTGGACCGCTGGACAGGATGGGCGTGACCGTGCGCTGCACCAGCGCATCGAGCTCGCTTGGCGCACAGGCAAATTGCAGGAAACCCCAGCGCAGGGCCTGCGCGGCATCGACGTTTTCGCCCGTCAGCAGCAGCCAGTTGGTCGCGCCGGGGCCAATCAGCGCAGGCAGCAGCGCGGCATGGATGACCGAGGGAATGCCCACGCGCACCTCCGGCATGCCGAACACCGAATCGTCCGAGCCCAGCCGGATGTCGCATGCGGCAGCCAGTTCCAATCCGCCACCAAGACAAAAGCCACTGATGCGCGCGATCGTCGGCACCGGCAGATCGGCAATGGCCTCGCACAAGTGGCGCAGGCCGGTGATGAACTCGCGGGCGCGTTGCGGATTGAGTTCGGCCATCTCGTAGATGTTCGCGCCCCCGACAAACGCCTTGTCGCCCGTGCCGCGCACGATGACCGCACGCGCATCCGGCTGCGCCCCAATCCAGCGCGCCGCCGCAGTCAGATCGCGTATGACGGGCGTCGACAGGATATTGAGGCTTTTGGCCTCGTGAATCTGCAATGTGTATACCCCGTGCGCATCGCGCGTGACCAGCGCATGGGGCAGTGCAGGAATGGAGGAAGAGGTGGAAGTGGCGTCGGCGCGCATCGTTGCTTGTCTCCGGAAGTGGTCAGTTCAATCCCGCCATGCTAGGCCCAAGCGCGGCCCATGCCTAGAGATGAAGCCCGCATCCATGCGCGGCGGATGTTGCGCAGCACGATCGGCTGGCCGCCGCCCTTTCCCGCGGCGCCATCCAGCTCGATGGTGGTCAGCCCTTCACACACACCACCTGCTTGAGCGTATGCACGACCTCCACGAGATCGCTCTGCGCCTGCATGACGGCGTCGATGTCCTTGTAGGCCATCGGGATCTCGTCGATCACGTCGGCGTCCTTGCGGCATTCCACGCCTTCGGTCGCCTTGATCTGGTCTGCGACGGTGTACATCTTCTTCGCCTTGGTGCGGCTCATCACGCGGCCAGCGCCATGGCTGCAGCTCTCGAAGCTCTCGGGATTTCCGAGTCCGCGAACGATGTAGCTGCGCGCCCCCATGCTTCCGGGGATGATGCCCAACTGGCCGCGCTTGGCGCTCACGGCACCCTTGCGCGTCACGAACACGTCTTCACCAAAGTGATGCTCCTTCTGCACGTAGTTGTGGTGACAGTTCACCGCTTCCACATGCGACTCGAACGGCTTGGCGATCACCTTGCGCGCGGCGGCGATCACATGGGTCATCATCACTTCGCGGTTCTTCGTCGCGAACTTCTGCGCCCACGACACGGCGCGCACATAGTCGCCAAAGTACTGCGCGCCTTCTTCAAAGTACGCCAGGTCCTTATCAGGCAGGTTGCGCATGTTGCGTTCCGCATCCTTCTTCGCCAGTTCGATGAAGTGGTTACCGATGGCGTTGCCCACTCCACGCGAGCCGGAGTGCAGCATGAACCACACAAAGCCGGTTTCATCGATACACACCTCGACAAAGTGATTGCCCGAACCCAGCGTTCCCAGATGCTTGTGGTTGTTGGTGTTCTTCAGGCGCGGATGCAGTTCAGCCAACTGGTTGAACTCGTCCACCAGTCCTGCCCATGCGCGGTCTACGGCTTCGGGCGTGGTATCCCAGGCACCCGTATCGCGGCCACGGTGCTTAGGCGCGAAGCCGTGGGGAACGGCCTGTTCGATCGCCGAGCGCAGCGGCCCGAGGTGATCGGGCAGATCTTCGGCGCGCAGCGTGGTTTTGGCGGCCATCATGCCGCAGCCGATATCCACGCCGACCGCCGCCGGGATTATGGCGCGGATCGTGGGAATCACCGAGCCGATGGTGGCACCGATACCGAGGTGCACGTCCGGCATGGCGGCAATGTGCTTGAAGACGATGGGCAACTGCGCCGCATTGGCAAGCTGCTTGCGCGCGTCGTCTTCCACGGGCACTCCCTTGGTCCACATTTTTACGGGCACGCCCTGGGGCGCTTGCTCCACGTGGTAATTCAATTTCGTTGGATCAGACATGGTTCTTTTCCTTGCAGGGTGTGCTTGAGGATGGCGATCTTGTGTTGGATTTCCTGCGGCATCAGCGCCGAAAAATATGGGCGGGGCGACATCATTTCGCGGGCCAGCAAACGCAGCGGCCAACCCTGCGCCGAGAACGCGGTATTGAGCAGCGTGTCGATGGCTTCCAACTGCCGGCGTGCCACCAACGGCGCGTGCGTGTGCGTTGCGCTTTGCCATGGGCGCCACCATTTCGAGCTGCGCACCACGCAACGCCACTTGACGCTGCTGCAGGAAGACGAAAAGGCGCTGGACAACGTCGACGTGGCGGCGCCCTGGGCCGTGCAATCCACACGTTGTTCACAGGGGGCTGGAAACGGTTTGGCCAGCAGAATCTGACATTCCTCCAATGAGCAACTTGTGGATAAGACTGTGCATGACCTTGTGTGCAAGCTGCGATCAACGGACTCGTGTCGCTGCCATCAACCGTGTTGTTCTAGGATGAAATCACGCAGCCGCGCGCCCGCCGGAGCCAGCGGCAAGTGGCGGTGCCAGACCACGTTGAGGTGCGTGCGCAGGCCCTCGTCGGCCAATGCGTGCAACGGCGGCAGCCCCTGTATGCCGAGCGTGGCGAAGCTCTCCGGCGCAAAGGCGATGCCCAGGCCTTGCTGCACCATGAAGAGCATGGGCAGCGTCTCGACGCCGGTGTAGCTCACCTGCGGGGAAAAACCAGCGTCGTGGCAGGCGCGCATGAGCATGTCTGAAATGCCGGTGCCCAGCAGCGAGTTGTGCAGCAAAAAGCGTTCATCGCGCAGATCGGCCATGTGCACGCACCCACGCTGCGCCAACAGCCGGTGGCCGGGCGGAAGCGCCACGCGCAGTGGCTCGTCCATGGCGACGCGGCTTTCGAACTCGGGCGCGATGAAGTGGCTGCGGCTGATCACCATGTCCAGACTGCGCTCGCGCAGGCGCTGCAGCATGTAGGTGGATTCGCCCTCGTACACATGCACGGTGATGTGGAGTTGCTGCTCGTCGATGTGCTTCATCACGCTGGGCATGATGAACAGGCTGGCCGCCGTCGCGCAGCCAATGCGCACCGTGCCGCGCGCACCCTGTTCGGACTCGTGCAGCTCGCGCCGCATGGCGGAGATATTGGCTTGCAGGGACTTGGCGCGCAGGTAGAACAGCTCGCCCGTGGCCGTGGGCGCAAGGCGGTGGCCGGTGCGGTCGAACAGTGTCACGCCCAACTCGTCCTCCAGCTTGCGCAGCAGGATGCTGAGAGGCGGCTGCGTCATGTGCAGGCGCGCGGCGGCGGCAGAGACGCTGCCCGTCTCGTAGACCGCGACGAAGCACTTCAGGCGATGCTCATCCATACAGAAACTATATAAAAACTACACTGAATATATATTAGACATTGCGATTGACGATTTCTATACTGCGACGCTTTCTGCCGTATGAAATGCGGTGGTCAATACATCAAGGAGACATCGCATGCAACACAATCGCCGTCAGGTTCTGGGCCTGGCCATTGCCGCCGGACTGGCGCCCGCACTGGGTGTGAACAGCGCCTTTGCGCAGTCGCAGGATTGGCCACGCCGCGCCATCAAGGTGGTGGTGCCGTATCCGCCGGGCGGCACGGCCGACATCATGGGCCGCATGGTCGCGCTCAAGCTGGGCAAGGCGTTCCCCAAGATCAGCGTGTTTGTGGAAAACATCTCCGGTGGCGCGACCGTGCCCGGCGCCATGGCGCTGATGCGCGACCCGGCCGATGGCCACACGCTGCTCATGGCCAGCGACAACACGCTCAATATCAACCACTGGCTGCTGAAAAACCCGCGCTATGACGCCGACAAGGACTTCACGCCCGTCACCGTGCTGAACACCTATCCGCACTGGCTCATCGTGAACGCGAATGGCCCGTACAAGAGCTTTGACGATCTGGTGAAGGCCATGCGCGCCAAGCCCGGCAAGCTGTCCATCAGCGTGAACACGATTGGTGGCGCGGCCTACCTTGCGCTGGACAGCTGGCGGCGTGAAAACGGTCTCGATTTCGCCATCGTGCCGTACCGTGGCTCCGCGCCCGCCGTGACCGACCTGATCGGTGGCGTGATCGACGGCCACGTGGACGTGGTGGGCTCCTCCATCGCCCACGCGCGCAGCGGTCGTGTGGCGCCGGTGGTCATCATGCGCAGCCAGGGGCTGAAGGAATTCCCGAACGCCGTGACGCAAAACGAGAGCGACCCCAAGGCGCTCACCGTGCGCTCCAACCAGTCCGTGTTGGTGCGTAGCGGCACGCCTGATGCCATCGTGAACAAGCTCTACGAGATCCTCAAGAGCGCATCGACCGAAGACGACTACGTGAAGACCATCGACACGCTCAGCATCGAGTCCGTGCTGACTGAGCCTGCCAAGGCCAAGGCCTTCATCCTGTCAGAGACCAAGCGCTACGGCGTGCTGGTGGAAAAGTCCGGTTTGGAAAAGCAGTGATTGCGCGCCCCGACGTTCCTGAGAAAGCCTGAACCATGAAATTCGCCGTCGCGCTCATTCGCCACGAAACCAATACCTTCTCGCCCGTCGCCACGCAGTTGACGGACTTCCGCCGGGGCACCGGCAGCGCGCCCGCCTATGGCGAAGCCGCCGCCAACGCCTGCGCAGGCACCAACAGTGCCGCCGCGGCCTACATGGACCTGGCGCGCGAGATGGGGGCTGAGGTGGAATTCGCCATCTGTGCCAACGCCGTGCCCAGCGGCGTGGTGACGCGTGAGGCGTTCGAACACATCTGCGACGCCGTCGTGCAAACCGTCTCGCGCGGCTGCGACGCGGTGCTGCTCGACCTGCACGGCGCGATGGTGGCCGACGGCTTTCCAGACGCCGAAGGCGAACTGCTGCGCCGCGTGCGCGCCGCCGTGGGCGCGAACGTGCCGGTGGGTGTGGCGCTGGATTTTCATGCCAACTTCAGCAGCGAACTGATCCGCAACGCCGACGTCATCGCGGGCTACTGCACATACCCCCACATCGACGTGTACGAAACCGGTGCGCGCGTGGGCCGCAGCATTCGCGCGCTGCTGGACAAGCAAAGCCAGCCCGTGGTGCTGTGGCGTCGCCTGCCCATGCTCACGCACATGCTGCGCCAGACGCCAGCCATGCAACCGATGAAGGACATCATGGACCGCGCCATGCAGGCCGAGCGCGATGGCGAAGTGCGCAACGCATCGGTGTTCGGCGGCTTTCCGCTGGCGGACATTCCGCACGTGGGGCTGTCGGTGGTGATCGTGGCAGATCGCGACCGCGTGGCCGAGGGGCAGCAACTGCTCGATGAACTGTGCGATCTGGCATGGTCGCGCCGGGCCGATTTTGTTTTTCCGACCGAGCCGGTGGCCGATTCCATCGCCCACGCCAAGTCGCTGCAGGAAGGCCCGGTCATCCTCGTCGACCATGGCGACAACTGCGGTGCAGGCGGCACCACCGACATCATGGACGTGCTCGAAGAAGTGCTGCGCCAGGGACTCGAAGACGTCGTCGCAGGCCCGTTCTGCGACCCCACCGCCGTGGCCGAACTGTTCACGCACCCAGTGGGCGATCAGGTCAGCGTGGACGTGGGCGGCAAGATCGACATGCCCGCACTGCAACTCAAGGGCCAACCGCTGCGCCTCACGGGCGTGATCGAAAAGCTCACCGATGGCGAATACACCATCACCGGCCCGATGTTCACCGGCATGAAACTCAGCCTGGGCCGCACCGTGGTGCTGCGCGTGGGCGAGTCCGTGCGCGTCTTCATCTCGGAGCGCCCACAAGAGCCCTACGACATTGGCCTCTTCACGCACGCAGGCGTAGACCCGGCGCAATCGAAATACGTGCTGATCAAATCGCGCCAGCATTTCCGCGCCGGTTTCGGCCCATTCGCGCGCCACATCGTGCTCGTCAGCGGCCCGGGCGTGTGCAGCTCCGACTACGACCTGTTCCCGTTCCAGCACCTCGCACGCCCCATCTATCCACTGGACGCCACCACGACCGTGGAAGACGGCGAAACGCTGGACGCGGCCATCCACTGACTGTGGATAAGCCTGTGCGTAACGGCTGTAGAAGCTGAGGGCAGATGGCGCGCATTGCAATCAAGCCAAACTGAAGCGCACCAATCTGAGAGTTCTCGGAGAAGTCGAAGGGCGGATAGAAAATTCGGGGGCATTCATCCTTCGGACCCCGTTTTATGCGCTAGATGATGCCTAGCGTACGAAGTTCGTTCTGCTCTTGCGGTGTGACGCCCAGTTCTGAAAGCACGGCTTCAGTGTCTACTCCCAATCCTGGAGGCGGGATTTCGGCCATGGCGCGAACACCATTGAAAACGAGCGGACTACCCACTTGAGGAATGGTCGCGGAAATGGTGTGTTCCAGGTTCCTCAGAATTCCCCGGTGCTGCACCTGCGGCTCTGCAAACACCTCCGGGATGGAATTGATGGGGCCACAGGGAACACCGCTTTGGCCTATCTTCGAGACCCAGGTGGCGCGGTCGTCTTCCCTGAATTTCAGCGCGAGTAACTGAACCAAGGCGTCCTTGTTACGTACGCGCGCCGCATTGGATGAAAAGCGGTCATCATTGATGAGCTCGGGCATGCCGATTGCGTTGCATAGATTGGCAAACTGCCCTTCGTTGCCCACCACAATGATGAAATCGGCATCACGAGCGCTGAAGACTTGTTGCGGCTGAATGTTCGGGTGAGCATTGCCTGTGCGCATCGGAGTTTTTCCGCCGACCAGATAATTCATGGCCTGGTTGCTGAGAAGGCCCACTTGCACATCCATCATGGCAACGTCAATGTGACTTCCTACACCCGTTTTTTCGCGCGATGCGATTGCAGCCAGGATGCCTACAGACGAATAGATGCCCGTGACGAGATCGACGATGGGAATCCCGACTTTTTGCGGTTCTCCCTCAGGCGAGCCCGTCACGCTCATCAGGCCGCCGAGCGCTTGAATCAGAAAATCATAAGCAGGCTGCTCGCAGAGCGGACCGGTTTGACCGAAGCCTGTAACCGAGCAGTAGATCAGCCGGGGGTTGAGGGCAGAGAGTTCCTTATAGCCAAGTCCGTATCGATCCAGGGTGCCCACCTTGTAATTCTCGATGAGGATGTCACTGTTCGAGGCCAACTTCCGGACGATCGCTTGGCCCTGTTCTGTCGAGAGGTCCAAGGTAATGGATTTTTTTCCGCGATTGGCGGCCAGATAGTAGGCACCTTGTTTGGTTTCCTTTCCCTCGCAATCCTTGAGGAAAGGGGGGCCCCAGGCACGAGTGTCATCGCCCGCTCCGGGACGTTCCACCTTGATGACCTCAGCACCCAGGTCGGCAAGAATTTGGCCGCACCATGGACCTGCCAGCACGCGGCTGAGGTCCAGAACCCGAAGGTGAGATAACGAATTTGCCGACACAACAGTCTCCTAAGAACTGTGTGAGTCTAGGAGTGCTTTACTTTTTTTGGCAGCTGTGTCGGGCGTAGATCTGTTATGCCAAATCTGGCATGCCAGATCTACGGTGAAGTTGCCGGATCTTATTGGCGACCTCACGGGTGGCTTGGGTGACCGGCCGGGCCGTTGTGATTTCCATCGTGATGTCTCGATGGATCGCAGGTTCAATGATCTTGCTTGCCTGCAAGGCACCAGAGGCCAATTCGCTCGTCACTACATGTGTGGGCAATACGGCATATCCGTAGGCGCGTTCAACCAATGCGCGTTGAAGTTGTGTGGAATCCGCTTCCATAGCCACATTCAATGTGACGTTGGCTTTGCGCGCCAACTGATCGAGTAACAAACGCATGGCGCTTGGTTTGCCGGCGAGGATGAGTGGAAGCTTGTCTAGCTTGGCAAAGGGCACACAGGGCGTCTGGGTCAACTCGTCACCTGCGGGACCGATCAAGTACGAGGCCACGTTTTCCAGTGCTTCGATGCGGGAGCCGTCCTTGCCTCCGTAATGGTAGCTAAGGCCAATGTCGACGAACCCATTCACCAGCCATTGATCGATCTGACCTGCAGAACCTTCGAAAACCCTCAGACGCACTCCGGGGTGGCGCAGTCTGATTTGTTCATACACGGGCAATACGATCGACGATTGAAGCGAAGCCATGGATCCCAGTCGTACCTCACCGCTCAGTATGTTTGCACGCTGATCAACTTCTGCCGTGAGTTCCTGGACCTCCTGGAATATGGCCCTGATCCTCGGGAGCAAGCGCTCACCTAGAGCTGAAAGCTCTACCCCGCGCCCGGTTCGTAGCAATAAGCGCCCCCCGCATTCTCGCTCTAGCCGGGCAATCTGTCGGCTGATCGCGGGTTGTGGCTTGCCCAGCAATGAGGCGGCGCGGGTCAGACTGCCTTCGTTCACCACACAAAGAAATGTTTGAAGGCGGGCTAGATCCCACGCCTGCAAAGATTGATAAGACATAACGAAATAAGCATAACAGAACTACCATCTGACCGGCTACCTCCTGCCACTTTGCATACCTATAGTTGGCCGAATCAAGGAGTCAGATACACATGCAGAGCAACCACGAGGCGACATGCGCAGCTTTCTCGGAAAGCGCTAAGTCTTTTTTGACAGATATGGCAACCCCAGAGCGACTCAAGGCGATGCATGGGACGATGCCAGGCTTCAGTTTGTCCGCGTGGAATGCAGTGTGTGAACAAGGGTGGACTTCGATTCTCGTGCGAGATGAGTCCGGTGGTTTGGCATTGAGCCTGGATGAATTGTGCGCCGTTACCGAGCAAATAGGGCGGCGTCCATTGCCGGAGCCCTTTATCGCAGCCGGCATTCAAAGCGTCGTGTTTCTGGATGCGTTGCCGTCGAGTCCAATGCGAGACGCACTGTTGCAGAAGGCAATGACGGGCGACGCGATTGTGGGATTGGCTTGGCAAGAAAATGCCGGTGAATTGAGTTTGAGCGCGCTGAGTACCACATCAGTATCCAATGAGAAGGGCGCATCAGTACTTAGCGGGCGCAAGCAATTTGTTGTTCCGGGTGCTGGAGTGAACGGTTGGTTGGTATTGGCCGATGGCCCGTCCGTGCATTGGCTGGAGTCCGAGGCATCGGGGGTACAGGTGGAAACCAGCGCATGTGTGGATGGCAGCTGGATGGCCTCCGTTGCCATGACCAAAGCGCCTGCGCAACTAATCTGGAGCGGGCCGGAAGTCACTGCGGCGCTGGAGCGTGCGAATAACGTCGCCCGCATCGCTCAGGCTGCTGAGCTTTTGGGGATGGCTCGTTGCGTTCTGGATATGACACTCGAGCACTTGAAGACACGCGTGCAATTCGGCAGGCCGATCGGAGCCAATCAGGCACTGCAGCACAGAGCGGTAGACGCCTTCATTCAAGTTGAATTGGCGGCAGCCTGTCTCAAGGATATTCTCAAACAGCACCGGGAAAAATCCAAGGAACTAGATGTACTTTCGAGCCGTGTGAAAGCGCGCTGCGCAGAGGTTGCTCTGACGATCACGCGGTTCTCGATGCAAATGCACGGTGCCATTGGATTCACGGAGGAATTCAATCTCGGTATTTATTGGAAGAGGGCACTTTGCAGCGCAAGCTGGCTTGGGAACGCTTCCGCGCATCAAGAACGCCACCTTGAATTGACGAGTAGGGCCAAGCAATCGACTGTGGCCAAGAGTAGCTCTTTGGATGTGCGCACTCGAGCCAATCAGACAGATTGGGACAGCATGCCGGAGGGTGAATTCCGCCGGGTCGTTCGCAATTTCTTGCAGGAAAAACACCCACCGGAACTACGAAACACACCGCAGCGGCTGCACTGGAATGACGTTAAGCACTGGTATCTCGCATTGTCTAAGGAAGGCTGGATCGCCCCGTCATGGCCGAAGGTTTACGGCGGAATGGAATTGTCTCCCTCCAAGCTGCTGGCTTTCATTGAAGAGTTCGAAGACTTTGGCGCACTGCGGCTACCTGATCAGGGTTTGATCAATTTGGGGCCATTGCTAATCAAGCATGGCTCCCCGGAACAACGTGCGCACTGGCTCCCCAAAATTATCACGGGCGAAAACATCTGGTGCCAAGGGTATTCGGAGCCCAATGCGGGTTCGGACCTGTCCTCGCTGCGAACTTCCGCAGAGGAGGATGGCGACGACTTTCTGGTCAATGGTCAAAAAATCTGGACGACATTGGCACAAGACGCAACGCATATTTTCATGCTGGTGCGCACCGATAAGAAAGCGAAAAAACAGGAAGGAATCAGTTTCCTGCTGGCCGATCTCAATACGCCCGGAATAACCATCCGACCAATTAGAAACATTGCCGGTGAGGAAGAGTTTTGTGAAGTATTCTTTGACAACGCAAGAGTATCCAAAAAGAATTTGGTAGGTGGGTTGAATCAGGGATGGGCCATTGCCAAGGCATTGCTGGGCTTTGAGCGAATATTTATTGGCAGTCCTAAAACCAGTCAAAAGGCGTTGAGTTTATTGCACGCGGTGGGCCAGCAGTCAGCCTCTAACATCAAGCCAGATTTCTGGTCGAAATATGCCAAATTGGATTTGGATGTTCTGGATCTTTGTGCGCTGTATGCCGAATTTGCGGAATTCGTGCGGCAAGGAAAAACTCTTCCGCCGTCAGTTTCCTTGCTGAAAATATGGGCTACGGAGACTTATGCGCGTATTAGTGCGCAATTGGTCGAAAGTGTCCAGGAATTAGGCGGAGTTCGTGAAAAAATAAAGGTCGATGGAATATCTTTCGACCCTGTGGCGCCGCTCTTGGGTGCCACCGTCACAACGATCTATGGTGGCAGCAATGAAATTCAGCGCAACTTACTTGCCAGATATGTCCTCGAATTACCTCAGTGATATCTAACTTTTAAATTTTTTGATTATTTAATCAATTTATTTTACGTTTCCGTTCATGAAGCGGTTTAGGAGACTTATGAAAGCATTTTTACTCGCCACAGTGCTGGCATCCTTTTCTTTTGGCGCAATTGGCCAAGACTATCCAAACAAGCCCATCAAGTTGATTGTTGGATTTGCTCCGGGAGGTGGGTCGGATATCGTCGCTCGTTTACTGGCCGAGCCCTTGGGGAGGAAACTGGGCAAACCGGTCATTGTAGAAAACAAGCCAGGGGGTGGTAGCACGATTGCGGCAGATTTTGTCGCCAAAGCGCCACCGGATGGATATACGTTATTGCTGACGCCTCCTGGTCCGCAGATGACGAACCCATTCTTGATGTCTAAGCTTCCCTATGACCCGTCGACGGATCTTGTTCCAGTTACTCAGCTTGCTGTCGTTCCCAGTGTATTGGTCGTGCGCAAGGATTTACCGGTAAATAACATTCAAGAGCTTTTTGCCTATGCGAAGAAAAATCCTGGAAAAATCAATTTCTCAAGTTCAGGACTAGGATCAACAAGTCACTTGTCTGGTGAGTTGCTGAAGCAAAAGGGTGGTCTTGATATTGTTCACGTCCCTTATCGGGGAAGTGGTGCGGCCGTGGCGGATTTGTTGGCTGGTCAGGTGCAAATGTCAATTGATAGTTTGGCTGTGTACAAGGCATATATCGATGCGGGAACACTGCGTGCGTTGGCCGTATCGACGCTGAAGGAATCGCCCTTGATTCCGAAGGTGCCTCCAGTTTCTGAGGTCATCCCGGGATTTGAAGGTTCTCCAGTTTTGTATATATCGGTGCGCTCAGGTGTTTCAGATGTCATCGTGGACAAGCTGAACAAAGAAATCAATGAAATATTGAGCAGGCCAGAAATTAAAGAGCAATTTGCCAAGAAGGGATTGACGGCGCAAGGTGGGACCCCTGACCAGATGAAAGCGATTATTCAATCTGAAGCTGAAAAGTGGAAAGAGGTAATCAAGATATCGGGCGCTCGCATCGAGTAAATCTTTTAGGCGATGGTTTTCTGATATGCCAATCAAGGTGCGTTGGTGTTGGCTGGTGCATGAATGAGTTAGAAATTATTGAATCATGAGTTTGAAGATATTGGTCCCTGTCAAACGCGTGGTGGACTACAACGTGAAGGTCCGTGTGAAATCGGACGGCACGGGTGTGGACATCGCCAACGTGAAGATGTCGATGAACCCGTTTGACGAGATCGCCGTCGAAGAAGCCGTCCGCCTGAAGGAAAAGGGCGTGGTCACTGAGGTGATCGCTGTGTCCTGCGGCGTGGCGCAGTGCCAGGAGACCCTGCGCACGGCCATGGCGATTGGTGCCGATCGCGGCATTCTGGTCGAGACCACCGAAGAGCTGCAGCCGCTGGCGGTTGCCAAGCTGCTGAACGCGCTGGTGGCCAAGGAACAACCGGGTCTCATCATCCTGGGCAAGCAAGCCATTGATGACGACTCCAACCAGACCGGCCAGATGCTGGCGGCGCTGGCAGACCTGCCCCAAGCCACGTTTGCTTCCAAGGTGGAAGTCGCTGGCGACAAGGTCAACGTGACGCGCGAAGTGGACGGTGGCCTGGAGACGATCTCCCTGT
>DCYB01000008.1 GCA_002331385.1 Comamonadaceae bacterium UBA2121 | reverse complement strand
TGCCGGGATTGCGCCCGGCGGCGCACCTACTTTTCTTGCGAAAGAAAAGTAGGCAAAAGATCGCGCCCTGCTGTCCACGACCCTCCGCTGCGCTACGGGCAACCTGATTCTGGCCATGCGCCCGGCGTGCGGTAGAAACTCCCTGCGCTTCGCTCCGGTCAGACATCTACCGCAAGTCAGATGGGGAAGTTTCTGCGTCACCTGACGCAGAAACCGCCGGGCCCATGGCCAGAATCAGGCGTGGCCGGAAGGGGTTGAGGCCGCGCTTGAACCCGCGCCGCTGTCGCCCTCTGCACACGCCTGCAGCAAGCAAGTCGGGCGGTGGCTGTTGCGTCAAGTGACGCAACAGCTTCCACATCTGACTCGCTGTGGTTGTCTGAGCGTAGCGCCTTCGGCGCGTAGCGAGTTCCACAGCGCACCGCCCGGCTTGGTTGATGCAGGTTGCCCGTAGCGCAGCGGAGGGTCGGGTGCAGTGGGTTCAACTTTCTTTGGTTACTTTCTTTTTTGACAAAAGAAAGTAACTGCGCCGCCGGGCGCAAACCCGGCACCGGAACTCAAATAAAAGAACAAAAAAAAGCGCCCCCCAAGAGGCGCTTCATCCATTCAGCGGATCACAAGGCAGCCCGCCTCAATCCACATCCCCCATTTGGGATTGCAGATAGTTCTGCACGCCCACCTTCTCGACCAGCTCAATCTGGGTTTCGAGAAAATCGATGTGCTCTTCGGTGTCCTCCAGGATCTCCTGGAGCAGATCGCGCGAGACATAGTCGCGCACGGACTCGCAGTGAGCGATGCCTTCCTTGATGGTGGCTTGCGCGCCGCGCTCCGAGCGCAGATCGCATTCGAGGATTTCCGGCACGTCTTCGCCGACTTGCAGCTTGGCCAGGTCCTGCAGGTTGGGCAGGCCGTCCAGCATGAAGATGCGGTCCATGAGCTTGTCGGCGTGTTTCATCTCGCCGATGGACTCTTCGTATTCCTTCTTTGCCAACTTGTCGAAGCCCCAGTGCTTGAGCATGCGGTAATGCAGGAAGTACTGGTTGATGGCCGTGAGTTCGTTTTTGAGTTGGGCTTGCAGGTGTGAAATGACTTGTGGGTCGCCTTTCATGGCTTTCTCCTTCTGTGTAATGGGCGCATTGTCACGAAGCGCAGGGGAGTGTGCAAGACAATGTCCACGCTCAAGCGGTATGGCTGCGTGTGATGTTGAGTTGCGTTCTCAAGTGCTATCTCACCTTCGATTTATGAAACGCAGAGGACGCTGCATGAATCCTGTGTGTAACGCCCCGACAAGGTTTGAAATTCTGCACGTTGTCCCCATATAAGGTGGTGCGTCTGCGCTCTGTTTTTAATGGGTCGCGGTGCAAGCATGAGAACCCGAATCGACTGTTACGAGGGTTGATGCCTATTGCAGCCATCAATTTTTTCAACGCAGTCAATCGCGAAGTTCAGCCGATAATCAGGAGAGTGCTCAACACGCTGGGAGACGTTTTTTCACGTTGCATGGGTCGTCTTTGACCCGCCTTGCGCCGCACAATGAATGGCTGAAGGTTGATAGATTATTTAAATCGAAATCATCAAGTCAATTCATTGGATTAATCCAATCGTTGAGCCTACACTTGAGTCTGTTCTTACCCAACAACTGAAAGGAAACAGTAATGTCCGTGATCAACACCACCATCAAGCCCTTCAAGACGCAAGCCTTCAAGAACGGCAAGTTCATCGAAGTGACCGAGAAGGATGTGCTGGGCAAGTGGGCCGTGTTCTTCTTCTATCCCGCCGACTTCACGTTCGTGTGCCCTACCGAGCTGGGCGACGTGGCTGACCACTACGACGAACTGCAGAAGATGGGCGTCGAGGTGTACTCCGTTTCCACCGATACGCACTTCGTGCACAAGGCATGGCACGACGCTTCGGACACCATCCGCAAGATCAAGTACACCATGCTGGGCGACCCAACATGGGAAATCTCCAACAACTTCGAAGTGCTGCGTCCCGACCAGGGCCTGGCCAACCGTGGCACGTTCATCGTTGACCCGCAAGGCGTGATCCAGGCAGTGGAAATCACCGCCGAAGGCATCGGCCGCAACGCCGCTGACCTGCTGCGCAAGGTGAAGGCTGCCCAGTACGTGGCTGCTCACCCCGGTGAAGTCTGCCCAGCCAAGTGGGAAGAGGGCGAGAAGACGCTGGCTCCCTCGCTGGATCTGGTCGGCAAGATCTAATCAGGTTTTCGCGACTACCCATTAGTTGAACCGTTGTTGACGCCCGGGGCCTGCCTGGCGCCCGGGCGTTTTGTTTTCAAAAATTAGATAGGGAATCAGAGGTTATATCCATGCTTGACACCACTCTTCAAACTCAATTGAAAGCGTATCTGGAGCGCCTGCAGCGCCCTGTGGAGCTGGTGGCGACGCTGGACGACAGCGCTACGGCCAAGGAGCTGCGCGAGCTGTTGAACGACATCCGCTCCCTCTCGGACAAGATTACCGTGGTCGAGAAGAACGACTTGCCCCAAGTGCGCAAGCCCTCGTTCGAGATCACCAACCCCGGCGTGAGCACGGGTGTGCGCTTTGCTGGCGTGCCGTTGGGACATGAATTCACATCGCTGGTGCTGGCGCTGCTGCAAGTGGGTGGACACCCATCGAAGGAAGCGGCTGATCTGCTGGAGCAGGTCAAGGAGCTGGACGGCGATTTCCATTTCGAGACGTACTACTCACTGTCTTGCCACAACTGCCCGGACGTGGTGCAGGCGCTCAATCTGATGAGCGTGCTGAATCCGGGCATCACGCACACGGCCATCGACGGTGCCGTGTTCCAGGACGAGATCAAGGAACGCGAAGTGATGGGCGTGCCCACCGTGTTCTTGAACGGCAAGAACTTTGGTCAGGGCCGCATGGAGCTGGGCGAGATCGTCGCCAAGATTGACAGCGGCGCGGCCGTGCGTGATGCAGCCAAGATGAACGCCAAGGACGCCTTCGACGTGCTCATCGTTGGCGGTGGCCCCGCAGGTGCAGCGGCTGCGGTGTATGCCGCACGCAAGGGCATTCGCACCGGTGTGGCGGCAGAGCGCTTTGGCGGTCAGGTGCTGGACACCGTGGACATCGAGAACTTCATCTCGGTGCGCAAGACCGAAGGCCCGCAGTTCGCCGCAGCGCTGGAGCAGCACGTGCGTGACTACGAAGTGGACATCATGAACCTGCAAAAGGCCAAGGCACTCAAGCCCGCGGCGACCGAAGGCGGCATGATCGAGATCGAACTGGAAAACGGCGCGACGCTGAAGTCCAAGACCGTGATCCTTTCCACCGGCGCACGCTGGCGCAACATGAACGTGCCGGGCGAAGAGCAGTACCGCACCAAGGGTGTGACGTACTGCCCGCACTGCGACGGTCCGCTGTTCAAGGGCAAGCGCGTGGCCGTCATCGGCGGCGGCAACTCGGGCATCGAGGCTGCCATCGATCTGGCGGGCGTGGTGGACCATGTCACGGTGCTGGAGTTCGCCCCCGAACTGAAGGCCGACGCCGTGCTGCAAAAGAAGGTGCAAAGCCTGCCGAACGTGGACGTCATCCTGAACGCGCAGACCACCGAAGTGAATGGCGATGGCAGCCGGGTGACGGGCCTGACCTACAAGGACCGCACGAACGATGAAATCCGCACCGTGGAACTGGCGGGCATCTTTGTGCAGATCGGTCTGCTGCCCAACACGGACTGGCTCAAGGGCACGGTGGATCTCACGAAGTTCGGCGAGATCATCATCGACGCCAAGGGCCAGACCAACGTGCCCGGCGTGTTCGGCGCAGGCGACTGCACCGACGTGCCCTACAAGCAGATCGTGATTGCCGCTGGTGCCGGTGCGACTGCCGCTCTGTCGGCATTCGATCACCTGATCCGCCATTGATCACGATGGCCTGAGGCCGGTGCTGGTATCCGGCTGACGGTAGGCGCAAAAAAGAGAAAACGCACGATCCTGAACCAGGGTCGTGCGTTTTGTTTTTCTGCGGCTGAGAGCGCGTGAAATTCAACGCGCACATCGTGGTGGCATTAAATTTGATGAGAATCATTCGCATATAATTCATCGGTCAGCCAGCAACTGGGAGTGGCGTTTTGCGGCCTTTGCCGCAAGCAGTCCTGCCCAAGCCAGCTTTCTATCTTCCTTGCATTGCACAGAGCAAAGGGGCTTGAAGCATGGTCAGCGCTGTTGGTTCATTGTCACGTTCGCTTCCACTATCGCGTCGTTGCACGCTGCATCCGCTGGCCTGTGCCAGCGCCATTCTGTGCGGCGGGATCGCGGTCCCTTCCGTGTACGCCCAGACTGCGCCGGGCGCATCTGTCCAGGCGGCCGAATCGGCGCCGCAGGGCGCAACGCCATCGCTCAAGGAGGTGGTGATCAGTGCCACGCGGCAGGAGCAGGATGCGGACGCCTTGCCCATGACGGTGGACGTGATCAACGCGCGGCAGATGGAGCAGGGACAGATCAGCGACATACGCGAGCTGACCCTGCAAATGCCGAACGTGGAGGTGCCGCGCTCACCAGCGCGCTTCACATTGGCCAGCGGCTCGGGAGGGCGCGACCAGAACAGCGGCTTCAACATTCGCGGGCTGGATGGCAATCGGGTGCTGATGTTGGTGGATGGCGTGCGCCAGCCGCACAGCTATGCGTTTTCGGCCAATGCGTTTGGGCGCGATTACATTGATCTGGGGTTGATCAGCCGGGTGGAAATCCTGCGCGGCTCCACGCCAGCCTTGTATGGCTCCGATGGCATGGGCGGTCTGGTCAACTTCATCACCGCGCAGCCGCAGGACGTGCTGGGCGAAGGCCGCACGCTGGGCGGACGGGTCACTGCGGGCTATGACGGTTCGGACGACGGCAAGCGCATCGGTGCCATGCTTGCAGGGCGCTTTCATTCCGAATGGAGTTGGCTGCTCGCGGCCGGCGTCGGGCGCGCCGATGCGCTGGAGAACATGGGCGAGCGCGACATCGCAGGCACACAGCGCACCACGCCCAATCCGCAAAAGGACCGCAGCCACTCGCTGATGGGGCGACTGGTCTACACGCCGTCTGCCGTGCACAAGCACGTGTTCACGCTGGAGCAGGTGGACAAGCGTGCCGATTACGATTTGCTGTCCGCACGCAGCGCGGCCGTGAGCAATTCGGTGGCGCGCACGGACATGGACCGTTGGCGCGCGACATGGCAAGCCTCGTTCAGTGCGCTGGACACGGCAGTGGCGGATGAGTTGCAACTGATGGCGAGCTACCAGAAGTCGGATGCGCGTGAATTCGTGACCGAAACCCGCGTGAAGCTGCCTTATCGCGAACGCGACGTGACCTACGACGAAGAGGCGCTGCAACTGCACGCCCAGGCCGGTAAGCGGCTGAGCTGGGCGGGCATGGATGCCAAGCTCACGTATGGCATCGACTATCTGCGCAACAAGGTGCTGAACGAGCAGAACGGCATCACACCGCCAACGGGCGAATCCTTTCCGCTCAAGCGCTTCCCTGATACGACGGAGACCTCGACCGCCTTGTTCGCGCAGGCCGATCTGCACCACGGCGCCTGGACCATCACTCCGGGTGTGCGCGCCGAGCACTACAAGCTCGATGCGAGCCAGACGGGCTTTGCCGTGCCGGTGGTGAACAACTCGGATTCGGCCATCACGCCCAAACTGGGGGCGATATTGCAGGCCACCAGCGCATGGGCGGTCTACGGCAACTACGCCGCCGGATTCCGCGCGCCGAATGCGGGGCAGGTGAATGCCTTTTTCGAGAACCCGATTGCCCACTATCGCAACATTCCCAACCCCGATCTGAAGCCCGAGAAAAGCCAGACGTTCGAGCTCGGTGTGCGTGGTCGCATGCAGGCGCTGCGCCTGGATGCTGCGGTCTTCACGGGGCGCTACAGGGACTTCATTCTCGATCAGCAACTGGTCGCGGGCCAACCCGGGAATCGCAACAACCCGGCCATATTCCAGTCCATCAACGTGAACCGGGCGCGCATCAGCGGCTTCGAGGTAAAGGGCGATTACGAGTGGGGCCGATTCGTCGGCGGCAAGTGGCAGACCCATGCCGCATATGGCTACACCAAGGGCAAGGACACGAAGAGCCACAAGCCCCTGGACACCGTGTCGCCGCAGCAGTTGGTGCTGGGCGTGCGCTATGAGCGGCCAGAGTTCGGCGTGCATCTGGCAGCGTCGCGCTGGTGGGGCAAGAAAGCCAAGGATGCCAGCGCAGGCGACCAAGCCTGGTTGTCGCCATCGGCCACGGTGCTGGATCTGAGCGCGCAATGGCGCATCCAGTCGGATCTGCGGCTGAACGTGGGCGTCTACAACCTCACCGACAAGAAGTACTGGCGCTGGTCCGATGTGCGCAGTCTGGCTTCGAACACCACCATCGCCGACGCCTACAGCCAGCCAGGGCGCCACGCACGCGTGACGCTGGTAAAGGATTTCTGAGCGCATTGCGACAGGAAAACAACTCACCCACTTCCACCCACAGCGCGCCCGCCGCGCATTCGCAACGGAGCTACTGCGATGAACAAGGAATCCATGACCACTCCCCTCTATGCAGTGAATGCACGGCAGGTGCGCAGCGACTTTGCACAGAAGCGGCGCAGCGGGCTGCGCGCCAAGGATGCGGCGCAAGCGCTGGGCCTGCCCGAAGGCGCGGTGATCGCGGCACACGTGGGGGCACATGATCTGCCGTTGACTGTCGTGCCATTGAAGAACGAATGGCTCGATCTGCTCAAGGCGCTGAAAGCGTGCGGGACCGTCATGGCGCTCACGCGCAACGAATCGACGGTGCACGAGAAAACGGGTATCTATCAGAAGCTGTCGGCGCAAGGGCAGATCGGGCTGGCGCTGTCGCGCGAGATCGATTTGCGTATCTTCTTTGCGCATTGGCACGCGGGCTTTGCGGTGACCGAAATGGCGGCGAATCCGCAGCGCCCCTCCATGCACAGCCTCCAGTTTTTTGACGCGCATGGCGTAGCAGTGCACAAGGTGTTTGCGCGGGAGGAAACGGATCTGGCGGCATGGAATGCGCTGGTCGAACGGTTTGCGCAGCCGCAGGCGGATGCGGCTTTTTGCCATGCCTTGCCGCGCGAGAGCAGCGCCGACGATGCCACCATTGACCGCGAGGGACTGCGCGCCGCGTGGGCGGCCATGCAGGATACGCACGAATTTTTCGACATGCTCAAACGCTTTGGTGCAGAGCGGCAGCAGGCGTTCCGGATGGTGCATGGCGAATTCACCGAGCGCCTGCCCAACTCGACCACGACGCAATTGCTCAACCACGCGGCGCTCGACGCCGTCTCGATCATGGTGTTCGTACCAAGCCCTGGCTGCATCCAGATCCATACCGGTCCAGTGCATAACATCCAGCCGCTGGACACACCTTCGGGCGTGCGGTGGATCAACGTCATGGATCCGGGCTTCAATCTGCATCTGCGCACTGATCTGATCGGTGCGACGTGGGTCGTGCACAAGCCTACGGCGGACGGGATCGTCACGTCGGTGGAGGTGTTCGATACGCATGGCGACCTGATGGCCATGTTCTTTGGCGAGCGCAAGCCCGGCCGGCCCGAGCTGGAGAGTTGGCGTGATCTGGTCGCGCGGCTCCCACGGGTGCTGAACGCCGAGGAGCTGGCAGCATGAGCGCGATGCACGCACGGATCGATCGCAGAACCAGCCTGCAATGGATGGGCGTGGCAGCGGCGGCGTTGCCTGCGCTGTCGTGGTCCGCGCCAGCCGGGCAGCGGCTGATTTCGCTCAGCGGAGCGCTCACCGAGATCATCTACTTGCTGGATGCACAAGAGCAATTGGTGGGAACCGACACCACGAGCCTCTATCCCGAAGCGGCCACGCGCACGCGCAAGGTGGGCTACATGCGCCAGTTGGCGGCGGAGGGGGTGTTGTCGCTGCGCCCTGATGTGGTCATCGGCACGCAGGAAGCCGGACCCGCAGTGGCCATCGACCAGATCCGGCAGGCGGGAGTGCGGGTGGAACTGGTGCCCGTGCGACACGACTGGGCCGAGGTACAAGCCAAGGTGCAATTGGCGGGCCGTGTGACGGGGCGCGTTCAGCAAGCCGAAGCGTTGCAGGGGTTGCTCGATGAGCGCTGGCAACAGGTGCGCGCACAAGTGGCACGGGCGGTGCGCAGGCCGCGCGCGCTCTTCATGCTCTCGCATGCGGGCGCGCCGCAAGTGGCGGGACAGGGCACAGCGGCAGATGCACTGATCCGCTTTGCGGGTGCGCGGAACGCCATCACCGAATTCAAGGGCTACCGCGCGCTGACGGCGGAAGCCATGGCAGCGGCGGCGCCCGACGTGCTGCTCAACACCACGCAAGGCATCGAGGCACTCGGTGGTGAGGAGGCCTTCTGGAAGCGGCCGGAACTGGCGCTCACCCCGGCGTTCCAGAGAAGGGCGCTGGTGAGTCTGGAGGCCAGCCAATTGCTCGGATTCGGTCCGCGTCTGCCGGATGCCGTGCGGACAACGCACGAGCGCATGCTGGCACTGACGGCGTAGCGCACAGACCATGTCGAGCATTTACAAATCCGATGCGCCCATGCCCGGCAGACCCCGACTGGCGCTGCGATGTCCGCGTGCACATGGACGTTTGAGCCGAGCGCACACACTCGCGCTGGGTGGCGCATTGCTGCTGATAGCGTTCATGGTTGGCAGCGCAAGCGGCGCGTATGGCATCGCGCCCGCGCGCATCGCGCAATTGGTGTGGGAGGCGGCGCTGGGAGCGCAATCACCACAGGCGGATCATCTGGTGTTCTTCAATATCCGCTTGCCGCGTTTGCTGATGGGCGTGGCGGCGGGTGCAGGGTTGGGATTGGCCGGCGCCATGCTGCAAGGACTGTTTCGCAATCCGCTGGCCGATCCCGGGTTGATCGGAGTGAGCAGTGGCGCTGCCCTGGCGGCGGGCGCCACCATCGTTCTGGGCAATGTGTGGTTTCCTGAATTGCCGCGCACGCTCGGGAGCTGGACGTTGGTGGTCATGGCGTTTGGAGGCGGTTTGGCGGTCACCTTGTTGATCTATATGTTGGGGCAGGCGCAGGGAGCGACGCGCATGGGGCTGATGTTGCTCGCCGGAATCGCGGTGAATGCATTGGCGGGCGCGGGGCTGGGATTTTTGAGCTTCATCTCCACCGACGAGCAACTGCGCAACTTGCAGATGTGGTTGCTCGGCAGTCTGGGCGCTTCGCGCTGGTCTGCGGTGATGCTGGTGTGGCTTGCCGTGGGGACGAGTCTGGTGTGTGGCTTGGCGCTGGCGCGGCCATTGAATGCGATTGCGCTAGGCGAAGCGCAGGCGTCCCTCCTGGGCGTGCCGGTCGAGCGCATCAAACGCCGGGCGGTGCTGGTGGCGGCGCTGGCGGTTGGCGCGGTGACGGCGACCACCGGCATCATTGGCTTCATCGGGCTGATCGCGCCGCATTGGGTGCGCCTCATCGCGGGGCCGGATCACCGTGTCGTGCTACCCGGATCGGCCATTTTGGGGGCCGTGCTCGTGGTGTTGGCCGATGCGGTTGCGCGCACCATCGTGCAACCGGCGGAATTGCCACTGGGGGTGCTGACGGCGTTCATCGGCGTGCCGTTGTTCTTGCTGATGCTGCGGCAGTTCAGGAGCAAGGTGTGAACGCAGATTTCGGCGTCATCGAGTGCCGGGCGCTCGGCGTCGGCATGGCACGTGGACCGCGCCTGGCGACGGTCGACATGTGCTTTCGTGCCGGTCGTTTCACTGCGATTCTGGGGCCGAACGGGGCGGGCAAGTCCACCTTGCTGTCGATACTGACGGGCGAGCGCGCGCCGCAGTCGGGCGAGGTGCGCCTGGATGGGGCGCCGCTGTCCTCGTTCGGCGCGCAGGCATTGGCGCAGCGGCGCGCGGTGATGTCGCAGGATGGCAGCGTGGCGTTTGATTTTCTTGTGCAGGAAGTCGTCGAGTTGGGGCGCTATCCGCACCGGCACCGGCCTGCGCTGGATGAGGACGGCATCCTCCTGCGGGCCATGGCGCTCACGGAGGTGGCCCACCTTGCGGGACGCAGCATCCATGCCGTGTCTGGAGGAGAACGCGCACGCACGCATCTGGCGCGGGTGCTGGCGCAAATGTGGGAGCCGCTCACCGGCGATCAGGCGCGCTGGCTGCTACTGGATGAGCCCACGGCGGCGTTGGATCTGTCGCACCAGCATCGCGCCTTGGGTCTGCTGCGCTCCTGGTGTCGCCATCAGGGAATTGGTGTGATTGCCGTAGTGCACGATGTCAACCTCGCGTTGCGTTACGCCGACGATGTGCTGGTGCTGGATGGCTCCCATGCTGAATGCGGCGCGGTGCACGATGTGCTGCAGCCTGAGCTGTTGCAGCGCGTGTGGGGAATGTGTGGCGAGCCGGTGTGCGGCAGGGATGGGGTGCGGCAGTTCCTGTTCAGCACGCAAGCGGCAGTGCGCGCGGCCTGAAGCAGCGCGCACTGCCGAGGGCATTCAGGCGGCGGGCTGGGTGAATTCCTTGAAAGCGGCCACGGCGTTGGCTGCATACATCAGCGAGGGACCGCCGCCCATGTAGACGGCCACGCCCAGCATTTCATTGAACTCTTCGGCAGTCACGCCCATGCGCACCAGCGCTTTGACGTGAAAGCCGATGCAGCCATCGCAACGATTGGCGACGCCGATGGCCAAGGCAATCAGCTCCTTGGTTTTCTCGTCGAGCGCGCCCGGCGCCATGGCAGCGCGCGACAGATCGCCAAAGCCCTTCATGACAGGCGTCAGTTCCTTGTGCATGGTGGCGAGGTTGCCGGAGATGTTGCGGGTGAGTTCTGTGTAGCTGGTCGTGGACATGCCTTGATTCCGTTCCTGTGCGAGGGTCAATGATTGAGAAGGACTGCCTGTCCTTGGGGATGGACAGCGGCAGAACTTGCCTATAGTATATAAAAATATAGAATATTAAAAAGTAGACAAAAATCAAGAGATCGCTGTTATCGCGCAGCGGATTGCGTCCAAGGGCCGGAAGTCGGCTTGACATTAATTTAGGCTTCGCTAAATTAGGTCTAACTAATTTTTACAAAGGTGTCGTGGCGCATGTCGTCCGTTGAAGAATCAGTACGTGCGTTCATGAAGGAGGGCGCGTTGCAGGCCACTGCTTGGTTGCGGGTGATGAGTAACGAGCACCGGTTGCTGGTGCTGTGCCTGCTGTTGGAGCACGGCGAGATGACCGTGGGTCGGCTCAACGAATACGTCGGACTGAGCCAGTCCGCGCTGTCGCAGCATCTGGCCAAGCTGCGCGGAGAGGGGTTGGTGGCGTTTCGGCGCGAGGCGCAAAGCCTGCACTACCGCATCGCCAACCCGGAGGTGGCGACGCTGATTGCGGCGCTCAAGAAGATTTTTTGCCCTTGAGAGGGAGGTCGATCGTGTGCCGCGAGGCGGTCACGGCGGCGACGGTTTCAATCAACGTGAGAAAGGGAAAGACCATGAAATTCAATGTAGGCGGCATCGACCGCGCACTTCGCATCATCATCGGTGTCGTGCTGATTGCACTGGCCGGCACCAACACCGTGGGCTGGTGGGGCTGGCTGGGCGTGATTCCGCTGCTGACCGGTATCTTCCGCTTCTGCCCGGCGTATCCGCTGCTGGGCATTAGCTCCTGCCCGCTGAAGAACAAGGACTGAAGACCGGGTGTGTCCGTCCCCCGCCGTCGCGGCGGGGAGCGCTCGCGCGCGGCGGTGTCAGTATCCGTGTCAGTGCCCCAGATGCTGGGGCAGCACTTCCTGCAAGATGGTCGTGGCGATCTCTTCGATCGACTTGGTGGTGCTGGACAGCCAACTGATGCCCGAGCGGCGCATCATGGCTTCGGCCTCTGACACTTCGTAGCGGCAGTTCTGCAAGCTGGCGTACTTCGAATCTGGACGGCGTTCATTGCGGATGCTGGACAGCCGCGCCGGGTCGATCGTGAGGCCGAACAGCTTCTTGCGATAAGGCTCCAGTGCTGGGGGCAGCTGCTTGCGCTCGAAGTCTTCGGGAATGAGCGGGTAGTTGGCGACCTTCAGGCCGAACTGCATGGCAAGGTACAGGCTGGTCGGCGTCTTGCCGCTGCGGCTCACGCCCACGAGGATCACGTCGGCGCCGGTCAGATCGTTGTGCGTCTGTCCGTCGTCGTGCGCCAGCGTGTAGTTGATGGCCTCCATGCGCTCCAGGTATTCCTTGCTCTCGCTGATGTCGGCAAACCGGCCCACACGATGCAATGAGCGTTGGCCCAGTTCCACTTCCAGCGGTCGCACGAACGTGCCGAACATGTCGAACACCTTGCCCTTGCACTGGGTTTCGATCAGATCGAGCATTTCCTGATTCACCAGCGTGGTGAAGACGATGGGTTTTTTATTTTCCACCTCGGCCACATGATTCACCTGACGGACTGCCTGATGCACCTTGTCGATGGAGTCCACGAACGGGATCCGGATCAGGCGTGGCTTGGTGTCGAACTGGGCCATGATGGCGGTGCCGAACGTCTCGGCTGTAATGCCAGTGCCATCGGAGATGACAAAAATCGTATGGGTGTGCATTGGGCGCATGGCGGCTACTACTGTGTGTTCGTTTTGAGTATAAGCCGCGGCAAAGCCAGCCCATGGAGATGGGAAGAGGGTGGGAAACCTGCATGTACTTGTGTGTGGTCATACAATGTCTCCCAATCTCCCTTCTTTCACCCCCATGTTCATCGGCTTCCGACTATCAGAACATCAAAGCGCTGTGCGTTGCGGCATGGGGTTGGGCATTGCGTGCTCGGGCGGTTTCATGCCTTCGAGCGCAGCAGGCCTGCACCGGTTTTTAAACTCTGGAGCTTCCCCATGTCTGCACGCTTTGAAACGACCGCCCTGGTCGTTCCGTTTGAAAACCTGAGAATGAGCGACGTCGAGGTCGTAGGCGGCAAGAACGCCTCGCTCGGCGAAATGATCTCCCAACTGCCCCAGGGCGTGCGCGTGCCCACGGGCTTCGCCACCACGGCCCATGCGTTCCGCGAGTTCCTCAAGCACGAGGGTCTGGCCGAGCGCATCAGCAAGCGTCTGGCTGCGCTGGACGTCGAAGACGTGCGTGCGCTGGCTGAAGCGGGCGCGGAAATCCGTGGCTGGCTCGAAAGCCAGCCATTCCCTGCCGATCTGGAAAAGGCCGTGCGCGACGCATTTGTCACGCTCTCGGCGGGTAACGATCAGGCGAGCTTTGCCGTGCGTTCTTCGGCTACGGCGGAAGACCTGCCTGATGCATCGTTTGCCGGTCAGCAGGAGACGTTCTTGAACGTGGTGGGCATCGAGCAGGTGCTGCACAAGATGAAGGAAGTGTTCGCGTCGCTCTACAACGACCGCGCCATTTCCTATCGCGTACACAAGGGCTTTGCGCACGACGTGGTGGCGCTGTCTGCAGGCGTGCAGCGCATGGTGCGTTCGGACACGGGCGCTGCGGGCGTGATGTTCACCATCGACACAGAATCCGGTTTCGAGGAAGTGGTCTTCATCACTTCCAGCTACGGTCTGGGCGAGACAGTGGTGCAGGGCGCCGTGAATCCGGACGAGTTCTACGTGCACAAGCCCATGCTGCAAGCGGGCAAGAAGGCGGTGATTCGCCGCAATCTGGGCAGCAAGCTGATCCAGATGGTGTTTGCGACACCCGAAGAGAAGGCCGCTGACGGCAAGCTGGTCAAGACCACCGATGTCGCGCCGGAACTGCGCAACCGCTACTCGCTGAGCGATGCCGACGTGGAGCAACTGGCCCAGTACGCGCTGATCATTGAAAAGCACTACGGTCGCCCGATGGACATCGAGTGGGGCAAGGACGGCACGGATGGTCAGCTCTACATTCTGCAGGCCCGCCCCGAGACCGTGAAGAGCCAGGCCAAGGGCCAGGCGGAGCAGCGTTTCAAGCTCAAGGGTACCGGTACGGTGATCGCCGAAGGCCGCGCCATTGGCCAGAAGATCGGCACCGGCCCGGTGCGTCTGGTGAATGACATTGCCGAAATGGACAAGGTCCAGCCGGGCGATGTGCTGGTGACCGACATGACTGACCCGAACTGGGAGCCGGTGATGAAGCGCGCCTCTGCCATCGTCACCAACCGTGGTGGCCGCACCTGCCACGCGGCCATCATTGCGCGTGAACTGGGTATTCCAGCCGTGGTGGGTTGCGGCGACGCGACCTCGCTGCTCAAGGACGGTACGCTGGTGACGGTGAGTTGCGCCGAGGGCGACACCGGCAAGATCTATGACGGTCTGCTGGAAACCGAAGTGACCGAAGTGCAGCGCGGCGAAATGCCCAAGATCAACACCAAGATCATGATGAACGTGGGCAACCCCCAACTCGCGTTCGATTTCGCGCAATTGCCGAACGAAGGCGTCGGTCTGGCGCGTCTGGAATTCATCATCAACAACAACATCGGCGTGCACCCGAAGGCGATTCTTGACTATCCCGCCGTCGATGCCGACCTGAAGAAGGCGGTCGAGTCCGTCGCACGCGGCCACGCGTCGCCGCGTGCGTTCTACGTGGACAAGGTGGCGGAAGGCGTGGCAACGATTGCTGCTGCGTTCTGGCCCAAGCCGGTCATCGTGCGCATGTCGGACTTCAAGTCCAACGAGTACCGCAAACTGATCGGTGGCAGCCGCTATGAGCCCGAGGAAGAAAACCCGATGCTCGGTTTCCGTGGCGCGGCGCGTTACATCAGTGAAGACTTCGGCGAAGCCTTTGCCATGGAGTGCGAAGCCATCAAGCGCGTGCGCAATGAAATGGGCCTGACCAACGTGCAGGTGATGGTGCCCTTCGTGCGTACGCTCAAGCAGGCGGACCGCGTGACGCAACTGCTGGCCGATCATGGCCTGAAGCGTGGCGAGAACGAGCTCAAGGTCATCATGATGTGCGAGGTGCCTTCCAACGCCGTGCTGGCGGACGAGTTCCTGCAGTACTTCGACGGCTTCTCGGTGGGCTCCAACGACCTCACGCAGCTCACGCTCGGTCTGGATCGCGACTCGGGTCTGGAACTGCTGGCGGCCGACTTTGACGAACGCGATCCTGCCGTGCAGGCACTGCTCAAGCGCGCCATCGAGGCGTGCAAGAAGCAGGGCAAGTATGTGGGTATCTGCGGCCAGGGCCCCAGCGACCACCCGGACTTTGCCAAGTGGCTGGCCGAGCAGGGCATTTCCTCCATTTCCCTGAACCCTGACAGCGTGGTCTCCACCTGGCAGAACCTCGCGCGCTGAAGGCGCGCGTCAACCGACTGGAGACGGCCCACATGCTTCCGCAATCCGAAAGTGATGCGCATGTGGGCACCCCGTTTCCACCGGACATGCACGACGCGCGTCACCTGTGGCTCAAGGCCGGCTTGCTGCTGGTCTGGGCGCTGGGGACGTTCGGCGTGTGCTGGTTTGTTCGTGACCTGACGTGGGGATTCGGCCAGTGGCAATTCGGCTACTGGATGGCGGCACAAGGGGCAGTCCTGATGTTCATCGTGATCGTCTGGGTTTACTGTGCGGCCATGAACCACTTCGAGCGACAGGACGAATTGCACGAGCTTCGCGCTGCCGCTTCGGGCGATGAGTGAGCGCGCGGGCAGCGCGGGAAGCAACGGCCGCGCATATTCCCGACGTCTGGCACGCATTCTGGCCCTGTACGTACTGGGGCTGCTGGGCTTCATTGGCGCCCTCGCCGTGGCCGAGCAGCAAGGGTTGTCGCGCCACTGGATTGGCCCGATCTTCCTGTTTTTGACGGTCATGGCCTATGCGGCCATTGGCGTCTATGGGCGCACCAGCGATCCCGAGGAATATTACGTCGCGGGCCGCCGCATACCGCCTATCTACAACGGCATGGCCTCGGCGGCGGACTGGATGAGCGCGGCGTCGTTCATCAGCCTGTCAGGCGCGCTGTATCTGCAAGGTTTTTCTGGCTTGCCAGGACAGGCAGGCGGCCTGGCGTACCTGCTTGGCTGGACGGGCGGCTTTTGTCTGGTCGCCATGCTGATCGCGCCGCACTTGCGCGCGATGAATCTCTATACCGTGCCGGATTTTTTCCAGGTGCGTTTTGGCGGTCGCTGGCCGCGCGTGATTGCGGCGCTGGCGGCGGTCATGTGTTCGTTCACCTATGTGGTGGCGCAGATCTACGGGGTGGGCCTGATTGCTTCGCGCCTCACGGGCGTGCAGTTCGAGATCGGCATCATGTTGGGACTCGGCGGCGTGCTGCTGTGCTCCTTTTTGGGTGGCATGCGCGCGATTACCTGGACGCAGGTCGCGCAGTATGTGGTGATCCTGCTGGCGTTCCTGATTCCCGTCTCTTGGATGGCCTACAAGCAACTGGGCACGCCGCTCGCCACGATGGAGTATGGCGCGCAGCTACGCAAGATCAGCGAGTTGGAGGAAAAGCTGCTGGCCTCGCCCGCCGAGCGCGAAGTCCGGCAGGCCTATCTACGCCGCGCCAAGGAGTATGAAGCGCGCCTGACCGATGTGTCTGCGGCGCTTGAGCGCGAGCGCACAGTAGCGCGTGAACGCATCCAGCAACTGCGCGCCGACAATGCGGACGTGGGCCTGATCGTTGCCGCCAGTCGCGAACTGGTGAACATGCCGCGCGATGAGAGCGCGGCGCGTGAGCAATGGTCGCGCGAGATGCGCGAGAACTATGACCGCGCGCGTGCGCTCGGTGGACTGCCGCGCCACAGCCAGCCGTTCGCCGGAGATCCCCAAGGCACCAGCGAGGAGCGTGAAACGTACGAGCATTCGCGGCGTAATTTTCTTGCCTTGATGTTCTGCCTGATGGTGGGCACGGCGGGCTTGCCGCACTTGCTCACCCGCTACTACACCGTGCCTTCGGTGGCGGCGGCGCGTTCTTCCGTGGCGTGGTCGCTGTTCTTCATCGCGCTCCTGTATCTGAGCGCGCCGGCGATGGCCGTGCTGGTGAAGTACGAGGTGATGAACACGCTGGTCGGTAGCAGCTTTGACGCACTGCCCAACTGGATGGCCCAGTGGTCGCGGCTGGACAGCGCGTTGTTGTCCGTGGAGGACATCAACAAGGATGGCATTCTTCAGTTCGGCGAAATGCGCTTTGGCGCCGACCTGATCATGCTGGCTACGCCAGAGATTGCGGGCCTGCCTTATGTGGTGTCCGGTCTCGTCGCTGCGGGGGGACTGGCAGCCGCGCTGTCCACGGCCGATGGCTTGCTGCTCACCATCAGCAATGCGCTGGTGCGTGACCTGTACTTCCGCGAATCACGCCGCCGTGCGACGCCCGAGCAGCGGGTGATCCTGACCAAGTTCGCGCTGTTGACGGTGGCCCTGTCGGCGGCCTTCGTGGCGGCGCTCAAGCCCTCCGAAATCCTGCCCATGGTGTCTGCGTCGTTCTCCATTGCGGCATCGGCCTTCGTGCCCGCGATGGTGCTGGGCATTTTCTGGCGTGGCACCACACGGGCCGGAGCCGTGACCGGCATGGTGTGTGGTTTAGTGATCACGCTGTACTACCTGCTGTCCCAGGTCGATGCGGTGCGTGCGCTGGTGCCGTCCGTGCTGCTGGTGGATGGACTGTGGTTCGGCATCCAACCCATTTCTGCGGGCGTGTTTGGCGTTCCTGTGGGGCTCGTGGTGTGCTGGGTAGTAAGTTTGTTCACGCGCGACAAGTCGGCGTTGAACGCCGCTTGACACGCCCGGCACAGCCGACATATTGGTAACAATCCACCAGATTCGGGGAATCCCGATATACAAACTATGTAACATTTGAGATGGTTACGTACCGTTTGAATTGACTGCGGTTATGGGGTTGAAATGATCTATGTAAAAACGCAATCGGGTCAGGAGGCGTTCAAGGACCGGCGCGGCGTTTTGACGCCACGTCAGCGATCCGCGTTCCTGCTTTTCGATGGCCGACGCTCGCTCGATCAGGTGTTGGCGGCCACTGCTGCCATGGGGATTACCCAGATCGATGTGCAGAGCATGATCAGTCATGGGTTGCTGGAGCCTCTGATTGCGCGAACCGCAGGTTCGGCACCTGCGTCAGCACTGAGCGCTGCACATTCCACGTTTGCCACCAGTGCGTTGCCCGACGCCGTTGAATCCATCTCCAAACTGCCATATGCCGACGCTGCGGAAGCCGCAATTCCATCGGAGGCTTCGCAGCGCAGCACCAGCGAGCGTTACCAGAGTGCCTATCGCATCGCGACGGAGCTGACCGCCACTCTCGGATTGCGTGGTCTGCCATTGACGCTGGCAGTGGAGGCGGCGGGTGGGTACAAGGAACTACTTGCGCTGGCGCCCAAGATCAAGGCGGCGGTGGGAGAGTCTAAATTTGCGCGGCTGGAGCAGGCATTGCTCGGCTGATGCGGGCGATAGCGAGAGACACGCCAGAATTCACAATGTAAGCAGCGGCCAGTCCTACAGACCAAATCTTTGCTGGTGACCATAGTGGAGGCGAGTGCAGTATGCGCTCGCTTCAGGAGGTCGTCATGAAACAACTATGGATTCCACCCGGCTCGCAGTATCGGGTTTACGTACCGCTGCAGATGGGTCAACCCATCAGCGACCGGAATTACTCCCAGCAACAGACAAAGGCAAACCAGCGTCAGCAGGGACAGCCACTTCCCAACACGCAGCCGCACTGACGAAACGGCGTCAACTTTAGGTCATGAAGCCTCCGCAAAGCCTCTACAGGAGGCTGTGCAGGAGGCTTTTACATGGGTGCTACACGCGGCGATCAGAAGTACGGCACGCCGTAGTAGTCATATACGCGACGACCATATTCGTCGGTGTACTCCGGTGTTGTGTCGTTGGCGTACCGAGGCGCGTTGTCCAATTGCTCCTTGGACAGGGAAACCACATAACCACCCATATTGGGTTCGTACTTCATGGTTTCCCACGGAAGAGGATAACGATCGGTGCCGATGCCGAGAAAACCGCCAAATTCCATCACGGCATAGCGCACTTTGCCGGAAAGCTTGTCGATCATCAGTGAATCAATCGAGCCGAGCTTTTCGCCTGCTGGATTGTAGACATTGGTGCCGTTGACTTTGTCCGAAGAGATAACGCTGGAAACGGTGTTGGGCGTGTTCATGGAATGCTCCTTGCCAGTGGAAAGGCCGCGCAACCAAGCCAAGAGCTGGCTGCGTCGCAGGCCTTGCCGGTGAGAATTCGCAGGTGCGCTTGCTGCTCACCTGCACGACGAAGCTCACGGGCTTCAGGGTTCATCCTAGGTGCCGGGGCACAGGTGCCGGGTAGTCGCGTCGCGGAGGCTGGCGTAGGAGTGTTCGGGCATGGTTGTAGTGTCGCGTGTAGGCAAAAATATCTGCTGCGCGCTCGCTGATAGCCGCATCCGCCCGAATCAGTGCTATCTTTCGCGCCACTATGCAAAGTGTTTTTCATCTCGCCTATCACGTCACGGACCTGGAGCAGGCACGTCGTTTCTATCGCGATGTTCTCGGTTGCGTGGAAGGGCGCAGCACGGAGACATGGGTGGATTTCAGCTTCTTCGGCCACCAGTTGTCGCTGCATCTGGGGGAGCCTTTCCCGGTGACGAACACGGGTCGCGTTGGCGATCACATGGTGCCCATGCCGCATCTGGGACTCGTTCTGCTCAAGCCGGATTGGCTTGCGCTGGCCGAACGCCTGAAAGCCGCTGGCACGCAGTTCGTGCTGCCGCCGCAAGTGCGCTTCGAGGGCGAGCCTGGCGAGCAATGGACGATGTTCTTTCGCGACCCCTGCGGCAACCCCATCGAGGTCAAAGGCTTCACTAACTGGGAACAGGTGTTTGAGCACTGATGAGTGCAACGATGGCCGGTGAGGCGGCCGCCCGGCATCCGAATCAGTTCAACATCCTGCGATTGCTCGCCGCACTGGCGGTGTTGGCGTCGCACGGGCTGTTTCTATATAGGCTTGAATTGCCGGTTCCTTTTGCAGGCCACAGCCTTGGCGCCGTGGCGGTGTATGTGTTCTTCTTCATCAGCGGCTATCTGGTGGCGCAGAGCTGGGAGCGCAGTCGTGGTCCCTTCGATTTCGCGGCCAAACGGGTGGGGCGCATCTATCCGGGGTTGATCGTCTCCACGCTGTTTTCGGTCGTGGTCATCGGGGCGCTGGTCACGACTGTCCCGCTGTCTGCCTACTGGGGCGACAGGGGCACCTGGCTCAATCTGGCCAACAATATGGCGGGCATTTCCACGGTGCAAGTGTTACCGGGCGTTTTTGAGCACAACCCGTTTGCGCGCGCTGTCAACGGATCGCTCTGGACCATCCGTTATGAACTGTTGATGTATGCCTTGCTAGGGCTGATGGCGTGGGTGCGCGCGCAACGTCATCGCTGGGCGTATGCAGTGTGCGCGGGTGCCTTGGCGCTGATCTGGTGGGCGGGCTCCACGCAAGGCTGGCCCGCGGCGCGACCAGGATGGACGGGGTGGTTGCTGGAGACGTGGTCGCCAGCACAGATCACCATGTTGGGTGTGTATTTCTTCGTCGGAAGCGCTTTTGCGCGCCTGCGCGTGCGCCATCATTGGGGGTGGGGATGGCTGGGAGTGCTGGCACTGATAGGGGCGCGCTCGGGCACTCAGCAGCAATGGATTCAACTGGCGCTGTGGGTAGGTATTCCGAGCCTGACTTTTTATCTGGCGTGGGCTGGTCGCCACATCGTCAGCGCGAGCTCGTCCGTGTCGGCATGGTTGCGGCCTCAGGCGGACCTGTCCTATGGCGTGTACATCTACGCCTTTCCGATTCAGCAAGCGGTGACGCAATGGTCGCTTGCCAACGGCTGGTCCTTGATGGCATGTCTGTCGCTGTCGCTTGTGGCGACCGTGGGCATGGCTGCATTCTCGTGGTTCTGGGTGGAAAAGCCCGCGCTGGACTGGACGCGCGCTGCGCTGAAAATCCAGGCGCTTTCTCATCGAGAATGAGTGTGCAAGCACTTTGATGTGCATATTCTCCCAATCACCACCTCCCAATCTCCTTCCGTTATTTGATTTCATCCGATCCGCGTCGATTGGATTTGTGACGATCAATGTGAAATGTACGTAAGCAATCGGTTTCGAATGGAAGGATGTATCCCCGTGCGGTGTATCCCCGTGCATAATCGCTGAGCGGAAATTCCGGCTCGCGACAAGTTACAAAGTCATGTCAGATCCGCAAGCTTTGTCGGGTGGTTTTCTCCTTCGCGGAGATATGAAAACGGTGGAGGAGAGATGTGAAATTGGAGTTTTCCGTGCGGTCGTGGTCGGCCGTTGCTCCGGGTGTGGCAAGTCCTGCGCAGTGGCTTGCCTGGTCGGCCGTGCCTGCCTTGCCCGAAGGGGAACTCCAGCTTGATGTGTCTTCCATTCCCGCCATGGCCCGCCGCAGATTGGGGCGGCTGGCGAAAATGGCGGTGGTCGTGGCCGACGATGTGCTGCGCCAGGAGGCGTTGACGGATGTGCCCATGGTGTGGGCCTCCCGATATGGCGACGCCGATAAATCGATGGCCTTGCTCGCTTCGCAGGCGGCCGATGAGCCGCTGTCTCCGACGGCGTTTGGCCTGTCCGTACACAACGGATTGGGGGCTCAGCATTCCATTTTGCGTGGGATCACATCCAATGCCATTTGCGTCGCGTCTTCGGGGGCCGCGCCCGAAGCGGGTGTCATCGAGGCCATGGGTTTGCTGGGCGATGGCGCGGACGCCGTGCTGCTGGTGTGTTACGACGAACCCCTGCCGGGCGCCTATGCGGCATTGGGCGAATCGCCTGCGGCAGACTTCGCGTGGGCGGTGATGCTGGGCCGTCGCGAGGCCGGCTCGCCGGGCTTTGCCCTGCGTTGCACCGAAAACGCAGATGCAGTGGTGGAAGGCGCTGCGGTCCAGGCATTGCCGCACGGCCTGCGCGTGTTGCGCCTGCTGCTCCATCCTGCGCCGTCCGGCCTTGTGAATCGCGACGCGGCGAGTGGCCGCAGCTTTCAATGGGAGCGCCTCGATGCTTGAGCGCCTCAACCGCTATTGGCGGGTTTTTGCAACTGGCTTGTGTTTTGCCGTTTTCGGTCTGGGCGGTCTGGTGATTCGCCTGTTGGTCTATCCGGTGCTGCTGCTGGTGACGCGTGACCCCGAGCGCCGACAGAAGGCCGCGCAGGCGGTGATTCACCACGGCTTCAAATGGTTCGTCGCGCTCATGAATGGCGTGGGCGTCATCTCCTACGAAGTACGCGGATTGGAGAAACTGCAACGCCGTGGTTTGTTGGTGCTGGCGAACCATCCTTCGCTCATCGACGTGGTGTTTCTGGTGTCGTTGATTCCCCATGCGGATTGCATCGTCAAGGCGGCGCTGTTGAAAAACCCGTTCACGCGCGGCCCGATCAAAGCGGCGGGCTTCATCTGCAACAGCGGAGGCGCGCAACTGGTGGAAGACTGCACGCGCTCGCTGGCGGAGGGGAACAACCTCATCATCTTTCCCGAAGGCACGCGCACGCCGCTGCAAGGCAGCATCAGGTTGCAACGAGGTGCTGCACATGTGGCGGTGAAGGGGCGTGTCGACATCACGCCCGTGCACATTCACACCAGCCTGCCGATGTTGCGCAAGGGCGTGCCGTGGTGGCGTGTTCCGGTGCGCAAACCGCACTTCACTTTTGAAGTGCGCGATGACATCGACATCGACGAATTCTGCATCGCCGCGCCCAGCGAGGCGCTGGCGGCCCGGCAGGTAACGGATTACCTGTCGGAACATCTTTTCACAGGACCCCAACGTGTCTCAGCTTGAATTGGAAATCAAGGAACTCATCATTGCGTCGCTGGCACTGGAGGACATCGCTCCGCAGGACATCGACTCCACGCAGCCGTTGTTTGTGGACGGGCTGGGGCTGGACTCCATCGATGCGCTGGAGTTGGGGCTGGCGCTGCAAAAAAAATACGGCGTGAGCATGTCTGCCGATTCGGAGCAGACGCGCAAGCATTTCAGCAGCGTCAATGCGCTGGTCGATTTTGTTTCGGCGCAGCGGGCGCAGTAAAAGCGAAAGCGAAGGCGAATGCGCATACCGCCACCATCCGGTCACGACCCGCAAGCAAGGGCGCGAGTGGGATGGCAGTGGTTGGCATTCAGGATTTTTTCGATATGAACCCACAAGATATTTTCGAACGCATCGTTCAGATCCTGCACGAGAACTTCGGCATCGACAAGGCGAGCATCACGCCCGACGCGAAGCTGTATGACGATCTGGATATCGACAGCATCGATGCCGTCGATCTGATCGTTCAACTCAAGCCGCTGGTCGGCAAGCGATTGAATGCGGAAGCCTTCAAATCGGTGCGCACCATCCAGGACGTGGTGGACGCCTTGCACAAGCTGGTCCAGGACGATCAGGCCGGTGCCTGAGCGGTGCGGACTGGGGATGACCGGACATGCGCAGCGGCGTGAAATGGGCACTGGTGTTGTTGACCGTGCTGTATCCGGTGGCGGTCTACGCTGCACTGGGCCGTGTCGCGCCACAGTGGATGGCGCTGCTTCTGGCCGCGCTCGCAGTGGCGCGCGCACTGGTGGCGCGCGAACGCTGGTGGTGGGTGGTCGCGGGCGGCACGGTGCTGCTGGCCGTGGCTGCGTGGATCAGCCAGTCGCCGTTGATGGTCAAGCTCTACCCGGTGCTCGTGAATGGCGTGTTGCTGGGTGTATTTGGCGCCAGCCTGTGGCAGCCACCGAGTGTGGTGGAGCGACTGGCGCGCCTGCGCGAGCCCGATCTGCCGCCGTCCGGCGTGCACTACACGCGCCAGGTGACCAAGGTGTGGTGCGTGTTCTTCGTGCTGAATGGCAGCATCGCGGCCATCACCGCGCTGTACGGCAGCGACGCGGTCTGGGCGCTCTACAACGGACTGATTGCCTATGTGCTCATGGGCTTGCTGATGGCAGCGGAGTGGTGCGTGCGCCGCTCGGTGCGTCGTGCGGGGCCGCCTCCGTCCGCGTCGGCCTGACGTGAAGCGCGCAAGGGTCGATCTCGCCATGGACATGCCACTGCTTCAGAAAAGCCAACCGCTCCATCAACTGGCGTTGGTGCAATCGTTTGCGCCGTCGCATGTCGTGGCGCAAGTGGGTGCAGAGCGCACGATGCATGCGGCGTGGGTGCGCCGGGTGCAATCGTGGTGCGCGCGTTTCCAGCGCGTTCCCGGACCCGAAATTGCCCTGTTTTTTGACGATGCGCTGGAGCTGTCCTGCGCATTGTGGGGCGCCTGGCACGCGGGCAAGATGCCTGTGCTGGCGAGCGACATGCAGCCGGCCACCCTTGAATTGCTGCTCCCTTCAGTAAGCGCAGTGGCCGGATTGCTACCCGATGCGTTGCAGCCGGATGAGAGCAGCGCGGATGCCGTGCGCCTGACGCTCTTTGACATGCACGCGCAGCGCCTTGCACTGTTCACATCGGGCTCGACAGGCAAGCCGATGCGCATCGTCAAGCAGGTGGCGCAGTTGGATGCCGAGGTGCATGCGCTGCAACGCGCGTTCGGATCCCTCGTGCCTGCGCAAGATGCACGGGTGCTGGCAACCGTGTCGCACCAGCATATTTACGGCTTGCTCTTTCGCGTACTCTGGCCGTTGGCGGCGGGGCGCGCATTGGGTGGCGACATCGCGCGCTATCCGGAAGACATTCTCCAGTCATTGCAGGCGCTGAAACAGGCAGGACAGCGTGCGGTGCTGGTGTCGTCGCCCGCACTGCTGTCGCGCTTGCCGGACAACCTGGATTGGGCGGACGTGCGCAGTCAGTTGACGGCGGTGTTTTCGTCGGGCGGGCCGTTGACGGCGCAGGCATCGGCGCATGCCCTGGCCGTGCTCGGGCAGTCGCCGACCGAAGTGTTTGGCAGCTCGGAGACGGGCGGCATCGCATGGCGCCGCCGCGCGGATCAGGGCGATGCGTGGCAGGTTCTGCCGGGCGTGCAAGCGCGGCTGAACGACGAAGGTCTGCTGTGCGTGCGTTCGCCCCATCTGGCGGACGCGCACACTTGGTGGGAAACGTCGGACCGGGCACAGCCCAGCGACGATGGCGCCGGTTTCGTGTTGCAAGGGCGGGTGGATCGCATCGTCAAGATTGCGGAAAAGCGCGTGTCGTTGACCGCCATGGAGCAATGCCTGCAAGCGAGTGCCTGGGTGTCGGGCGCGCGCGCGGTGTTGATCGAGCCAGCGGCGGACCTGCCGGTGCGCATCGGCATGGTCGTGGAACTGAGCGAAGCAGGCTGGAGTGCGTTGACGGCCAATGGGCGCCGCGCCATGGCCGAGCGTTTGCGTGCGCTGCTGATACACGACGTGGAGCGCATCGCCTTGCCACGCCATTGGCGTTACGTGGCACGCATGCCGATGAATGCGCAGGGCAAGATCACACAGTCCAGCTTGCTGGCCCTGTTCGCGCCGTTGATGCCGCGCCCGCACTGGCTGGAGCGCTCTGCGGATGAGGCGCTGGCGCAGCTGCATGTCGACGCGGGCTTGCGTGTGCTGGATGGCCATTTCCCGCAAGCCGCACTGGTGCCCGGCGTGGCGCAATTGCATTGGGTCGTGGAGTTGGCGCGGCAGGCGTTTGAAATGACGGCACCATTGCCGTTGGCGCAGGTGGTGAAGTTCCAGCAACCGATTCTTCCGGGCGACTGCGTGCAGATGCGGCTGGCGCGCCTGGCCGATGGGCGCGGCGTGCAATTCACGCTGACCTCCGGGCGCGGCGCGCACGCGAGCGGCAAGTTGTTGCAGCGGGGCGGATAAGGCATGGCGACCGAGACTTCCATCGTGACCGTGATCCCGGTCTACAACCATCCGGACACCGTCGGCCACATGTTGCGCGGCGCGCTGGATGCGGGGCTGGATTGCATTCTGGTGGACGATGGCTCCAGCCCGGAATGTGCGCGTGTGCTGGATGCGCTCGCGGCTGACCATGCGCCGCGTGCCATGCTGGTGCGGCTCGACGTGAATCAGGGCAAGGGCAGTGCGATGATCGCGGGCATGCGCCATGCGGCGCGCAAGGGCTACACGCATGTGCTGCAGATCGACGCCGACGGCCAGCACGCCATTGCCGATATTCCCGCATTTGCCTCACTGGCGCGCCAACATCCGGGCAGCATGATTTGCGGCGCGCCGATCTACGATGACAGCGTGCCCAAGGCGCGGCTGTATGGCCGTTACGTCACGCACGTGTGGGTGTGGATCAATACGCTGTCGCTGGAGATTCGCGATTCCATGTGCGGCTTTCGCGTGTACCCGCTGGCGGCCGCGCTCAGGGCCATCGACAGCGCGGACATCGGCAAGCGCATGGAGTTCGACATCGAAATCCTCGTGCGCATGTTTTGGCAGGGCGTGCCGTTCATCACCCAACGCACGCCCGTGACGTATCCCATGGATGGCCTGTCGCACTTCAAGGCATGGCGCGACAACCTGCTGATCTCTGGCATGCACGCGCGGATGTTTGGCGGCATGTTGCTGCGCAGTCCGGTGCTGGTGGCGCGCAAGATGCGAGGCTGGGTCACATGAGCGGGCGCGCGCAACCTGCTGACGCCGGGCGTCAGGACGCGACGGCTGCCAATGCCGCAACGCATTGGGCGCAGATAGGCGAGAGCACGTTTGCTGGCGGTATGTGGCTGCTGTTTCACATCCATCGATTGCTGGGGCGCCGGCCGTTCATGCTCTGCCTGTACCCCGTGGTGACTTACTACTGGCTGGCCAAGCCGCTGGCGCGTCGGGCGTCGTTGCAATATTTGCGCCGCATGCAGGCCGCGCATGCGCCATGGCCGCGTGAGCCGGGATGGCGTGAAAGCATGCGCCATTTATGCGTGTTCGCGCAGGTGCTGCTGGACAAGATGCTGGCGATTTCGGGCAGCTATCCCGTCGCCCAAGTGAGCTACGGCGGGCACGAGCCGATTCTCGAATTGCTGGACAAGGGACAGGGTGCGGTCTTCGTGACGGCGCACATCGGCTGCATCGAACTGTGCCAGGTGCTGGCTGAACGCCGCGCGGGCCTGCGCCTGAACGTGCTGGTGCACACGCGCCACGCGGAGCGGTTCAACCGGCTGCTCGCGCGCATCTCGCCGGGCAGCCAGGTACGCTTTTTGCAGGTGACGGAGTTCAACGCCGCCACCGCGATGATGCTGTCGGAACGGGTGGCGCAGGGCGAGTTCATCGCCATTGCCGGTGATCGCGTTCCGGTGTCACGCAGCAAGACCACGCGCGCCCGCTTTCTGGGGCACGAGGCCCACTTTCCGTGTGGCCCGTACGTGATTGCTTCGCTGCTCAAGTGCCCGCTGTATTTCATGTCGTGCACGCACATGGGCGATGGATACGGGCTGCGCATTGCGCCGCTCGCCCAGCAGGTGGAATTGCCGCGTGCGCGCCGGGATGCGGCGCTGGCGGAATATGCAGCGGCCTATGCCGCAGAGCTGGAGCGGCGGCTGGTGCACGCGCCTTATGACTGGTTCAATTTTTTTCCCTTCTGGGATCAGGGCGAGGATGCGGCGGCACCTCGTCGTGACACACATTAAAAGACAACACGCATGACACAGAACGCGAATCCGGAGCAGGTGATTTTTGACGGCTCCGCACTGACGATCGAACAGATCGTCGACATTGCACATGGCCATGCGCAGGCGCGCCTGTCCACGGCCCCGGCCTTTCGCGAGCGCATCCAGAAAGGCGCGGACTTTCTGGATCGACTGCTGGCCGAAGATGGCGTGGTCTACGGCGTGACCACTGGCTACGGCGACTCCTGCACGGTGGCCGTGCCGCCGGAGTTGATACCGGAGCTGCCGCATCACCTCTATGCCTATCACGGCTGCGGCGCGGGCCGCATGCTCACCGAAGTGGAAACGCGCGCGGTGCTGGCGTGCCGCATGGCTTCGCTGTGTCATGGACTGTCCGGCGTTAGTTGGGCGCTGCTGCAGCAGTTGGAGCATTTGCTCGCGCATGACATCCTGCCGTTGATTCCGGCTGAAGGCTCGGTGGGCGCGAGCGGCGATCTCACGCCGCTGTCCTATGTGGCTGCGGTGCTGTGCGGTGAACGCGAGGTGATGTTCCAGGGGCGCGTCACTCCCGCTGCCGACGCGCTCGCCGCCACCGGCACGCAGCCTCTGCGCCTGCGCCCCAAAGAAGGGCTGGCGCTGATGAATGGCACTGCGGTGATGACGGCGTTGGCCTGCTTGGCGTGGCAGCGCGCGGAATACGTCTCGCGCCTGGCCAGCCGCATCACGGCGGCCAACGTGGTGGGCATTGCGGGCAACGCGCACCATTTTGATGAAACGCTGTTTGCCGCCAAGCCGCATGCGGGGCAGCAACGCGCGGCTGCGCGCATTCGTGGCGATCTGGTGGCGCAGGCGCCGCTGCGCAACTCGCACCGGCTGCAGGATCGCTATTCGCTGCGCTGCGCGCCGCATGTGATCGGTGTGCTGGAAGATGCGCTGCCCTTTCTGCGCCAGTTGGTGGAGGGCGAACTCAACTCGGCCAACGACAACCCGTTGATCGAACCGGACGAAGAGCGCGTGCTGCATGGCGGCCACTTCTATGGCGGCCATGTTGCGCTGGCCATGGACACGCTGAAGAACGCGGTGGCGAACGTGGCCGATCTGCTCGACCGCCAGCTCGCGCTGCTGGTTGATACGCGCTACAACCAGGGCCTGCCGTCCAACCTGTCGGCCGTGCAGGGCGAGCGCCAATCCATCAACCACGGCCTGAAGGCACTGCAGATCAGCGTTTCGGCGTGGACCGCCGAGGCGCTCAAGCAGACGATGCCTGCGTCCGTTTTTTCGCGCTCCACCGAATGCCACAACCAGGACAAGGTCAGCATGGGAACCATCGCAGCACGCGATGCGCTGCGCGTGCTGGAGCTGACGGAGCAGGTCATCGCCGGCATGCTCATTGCCGCCCGCCAGGCGGTGGTACTGCGCGCGCGCGTGCAGGGCGATGTGCCGGTGGGCGACACGATGCGCGCATGGATCGACGATCTGGCCGCGCGCTTTGAATGGGTGGAGCAGGACCGGGCACTGGATCGCGATCTGCAGCGCCTGTTGCTCGACATCCGCCAGCGCGCCTGGAGTCTGTATGCCCACTGACAAAGAAATAGCCACGCGCAGCCGTTTGCGTTGCGAGATCGACGTCACGCCGGCGTTCTACGACATCGACGTGATGGAGATCGTCTACCACGGCAACTATGTGAAGTATCTGGAGCTGGCACGCAGCGCCTTGCTTGCCAAGTTCGACTACGACTACCCGCGCATGCGCGAGTCGGGCTATGGCTGGCCGGTGGTGGACATGCGGCTGAAGTATGTGCGCCCCGCCACGTTCGGCCAGCGCCTGAAGGTGGAAGCCAGCATCACCGAATGGGAGAACCGATTGCGCATCGACTACGTGATGCGCGATGCGCAAAGCGGCCAGAAGATCAACACCGCCTACACCATCCAGGTCGCCGTGGACATGCGCACGCGCGAGATGTGCTTTGTCTGCCCGCCGGTGTTGTGGGAGCGTTTGGGAGTCGAGCCATGAATACACGGCGCAGGCAATTGGTCAACGCAGGGTTGGTGGGGGCGCTGTTGGGGCGCCCGCTGTTGGTTTTGGCCGCAGATGATGTGCTGGGGCGCGTGCGTGCGCAGCTCAAGGACGCGCCGGTGGTGCGTGGCGGGTTTGAGCAACTCAAGACCATCAAGGGCTTCAAGCAGCCACTGCGTTCGTCCGGCGAGTTTGTCGTGGCGCGTGACAAGGGCATTGTCTGGCGCGTGATCAAACCGTTTGAATCGCTGTTGATCGTGAAGCCGGACAGTCTGCAATCGCGGCGCGCCGATGGTCAGGTCGCCATGCAGATGAAGGCGCAAGACGAGCCCGTCTTGCGCACGGTGAACGCCATGCTGTTCGCGGTGATGTCCGCCGACGTGGCGCAGTTGCGGCAGTATTTCGACGTGTCGGGCAAGGCGCAGGCGCAGGGCTGGCAATTGCATCTGGTGCCGCGCGATGCGGTGCTGAAGGAATGGCTGGGCCAGATCGATCTGGAAGGCGGAGCGTTTGTGCGCGAGGTGCGCTTGCAGGAGGCGCGTGGCGACAGCAGCGTGATCCGCATCGTTGATCCTGTAGCCGAGGCGCAATTGCGCGCGGCCGACGCGGCGCTGTTTCGCTGACGCTGCGCGCATCGGCCTGACTCCCACACGTTATGCAACCCACGCACTCCATGCCACTGAACGATCCACCTGCAGGGCGCTTCTGGCGTCTTGCCGCGTTGGCGTGGCTGGTGCTGGTGCTGGCCGTGTGCGTGCATCAGTGGCAATTCTGGAAGCAGGGGCGCATCGACACCAACGTGATGGCCCTGCTGCCGATGGACGAGCAGGCACCCGACGTGTCGCTGGCGACCGCGCAATTGTCCGAGCAGTTGCAGCGACAGATTGTCGTGCTGCTCGGAACGGGCGATTGGGCGCATACGCGCGAGGCGGTACAGGTGTTTCGCACCGCGCTGCAGCGGGCGACCTCCGCGCGCCTGACGGAAGAGCCACCGCCGCATGCGGATGGCATGCAGGCTGCGATGGCGTTCTACCAACCGTGGCGCGCCAGCCTGCTCACACCGCAACAACGCGCCATGTTGATGCATACGCCTGAAGAGCAATGGGTGGAGCACGCACTGCGCGACCTGTATCAGCCGGGCGCGCAGGCGCGGCTGGCCGACTGGGTCAGCGATCCGCTGGCGCTGTGGACTGGCTGGTGGGCTGCGCGCGCAACGCAAAGTCAGGCGCGACCACGCGATGGTGAGCTATGGGTGTCGGCGCAAGGCCAACAGTGGGCGGTGATGCAGTTCGCACTGGATGGCTCGGCGTTCCGGTTGTCGGGCGAAGCAGATATCGGCTCGGCCATGTCACAGGCGCTGGAGGCCGTGCGTGTCCGTTGGCCAGAGGCGCAGATGCTGACGGCGGGCGTCCCGCTGCATGCAGAAGCCGCGGCGGTGCAGGCGCATGGCGAGATCAACGTCATTGGGTGGGGCTCGCTGGCGGGCGTGTTGCTGTTGGCGTGGCTGGCGTTTCGGTCGCTGCGCCCGGTTCTGCTGGTGGGGCTGTCGCTGCTGGTGGGATGTGCCGTGGCACTCAGCGTAACGGCAGTGTTTTTTGGACAGGTCCATCTGCTCACGCTGGTCTTTGGCGCAAGTCTGGTGGGCGTGGCAGAGGACTACGGCATTCATTACTTTGCATCGCGGCAAGGAGCGCCGGAGCGCTCGCCCCATGGACTGATGCGCGCGTTGCTGCCCGCCTTGGTGCTGGCCTTGGTGACCAGCGTGATCGCCTATCTCGCGTTGGGCGCGGCGGCGTTTCCCGGGTTGCGGCAGATGGCGGTGTTTTCCGTCGTCGGACTGGCGGCCGCGATGCTGACGGTGGTGTGCTGGTTCCCCTGGCTGGACCGTGGGCATGTACCGCACAGCCGTGCGGCGCAGCGCATCGGCGCGACGTTGGCCCTGTGGCCGCGGTGGCGCAATGCGCTGCCGTGGTCACTGGTGTTGAGCGCTACGGCCTTGGCGTGGATCTGGGGCGGGCATTTGCTGCACGGGATGGACGATGTGCGGCAGTTGCAAAGCAGTCCTGCGGAACTGGTGCGCCAGCAGATCGAGGTCAGCCGTGTGCTGGGGCTGCCCAGTCCGGCGCAGTTCTATCTCGTCAAGGGGTCGAGCGCGCAAGACGTTCTGGAGCGCGAAGAGGCGCTCAAAGAGCGTCTGGATGCGTTGATCGCCCAGGGTGAACTCGCTGGCTATGTCGCCGTGTCCGACTGGGTGCCGTCGGCGCGCAGGCAAGCGCGTGATGCGCAATTGTCGGAGCATGCGCGCAAGGTGGTGTTGGCGGGCGTGGGTGAGCAGTTGGGCGAGACCTTTGCCGAACCAGCGAAGCCGCCAGCAAAGGTGCAGGAGCAGGTGCAGCCGCTCAGCGTGGATGCGTGGTTGGGCCAACCGATTGCGTCTGCTGCCCGAATGCTGTGGCTGGGCGAGAAAGACGGTGCACTGCGCAGCATGGTGATGTTGCGCGGCGTGCGCGGACAGGCCGCGTTGCCCGCGCTGGAACAGGCGGCGCAAGGGCTTGCGGGCGTGGTCTGGGTGGACAAGCCTGCGGAAATATCGGCGCTGCTGCAACGCTATCGCGTCAGCATGACGGAGTTGCTGCTGGTGGGGCATGTGCTCGTGCTGGTGGCGCTGTGCAGCCGATTTGGCCGCAATGCGTGGCGTGCGTGGTTGCCGACCGTGCTGGCGAGTCTGGCGGTGGTGATCCTCATGGCGCTGATGGGCGAGCCGTGGCAATTGTTCAACGTGCTGGCGCTGATGCTGTTGCTGGGCGTGGGCATCGACTACGGCATTTATCTGCAGGAGCATGAGGACGACCCTCAGGCGTGGCTGGCTGTGGTCATCGGGGCTGGCAGCACCTGGCTGTCGTTCGGTTTACTCGGGCTGTCGCGCACGCCAGCGCTGCACGCATTCGGATTGACGCTGATGCTGGGACTGCCGCTGGTGCTGGTGCTGGCGCCGTTGTTTCGTGCCGCCCGCGTGCAGGGGAACGCACGGCGAGCGGACACCCATTCAACACATTCCATCACAACAGAAGAGAGGGTTTAGTCATGCAGGGAATTCACACCGTGGAAAACACAGAGGTGCTCATCATCGGCGCAGGACCATCTGGCGCGGTCGCGGCAGGCCTGCTGCGCAAGCAAGGGCGCAAGGTGATGATCCTGGAGAAGGAAACCTTTCCGCGCTTTTCGATTGGCGAGAGCTTGCTGCCGCAAAGCATGCAATACCTCGAAGAGGCCGGAATGCTGCGCGACGTGATCGAAGCCGGCTTCCAGCACAAGAACGGCGCAGCGTTTGCGAAAGGGGACGAGCGCTCGGACTTCGACTTCCGCGACAAGTTCTCGCCGGGCTGGGGAACGACCTATCAGGTGCAGCGTGCCAACTTCGACAAGGTGCTGGCCGATGCCGCAGAAAAGGCCGGCGCGGAGATCCGCTATCGCCATACGGTCACGGCAGTGGACGTGGCTGGCGAAGCGCCGGTCGTGCGCGTGCGCCATCCCGATGGACATGAATACAGCGTGCGAGCACGGCACCTGCTGGATGCGAGTGGCTTTGCGCGCATCTTGCCGCGCATGCTGGATCTGGAGCGGCCATCCGATTTTCCGGTGCGCGGCGCACTGTTCACGCACATCGAAGATCACATCGATCTGGCCGACATGGACCGCCAGAAGATTCTCATCACCGTGCATCCGGACCATCACGATGTATGGTTCTGGACCATTCCTTTTTCCAACGGACGCTGCTCGCAAGGGGTGGTCGGAACGCCGGAATATCTGGCGCAATACCAAGGCACGGAAGTGGAGCGGCTGCGCGCCATCATCGCGGAGGTGCCCAGTCTGACCAAGGTGCTGCGCAACGCGGTGTGGGACACGCCGGGCCGCTCGCTCAACGGATATTCGGCCAACGTGACATCACTGTGGGGCAAGCATTTCGCGCTGCTGGGCAATGCGGGCGAGTTTCTGGACCCCGTGTTTTCGAGCGGCGTGACCATTGCGTTCAAATCGTCCAGCCTGGCCGCAGCCTGCATTGATCGCGAGTGGAATGGCGAGAGCGTGAACTGGCAAACAGACTACGCCGAGCCGCTGCAGGCGGGCGTCAACACCTTCCGTGCGTTCGTTGCGGGCTGGTACGAAGGTGGCTTTCAGGACGTCATTTTCAGCAAGCGCCATTCGCCGGAAATTCGCCGCATGATCGCGTCGATCCTGGCTGGCTATGCGTGGGACACGAACAACCCGTATGTGGCCGAGCCGCAGCGCCGCCTGAACGTACTGCGCGAGCTGTGTCGTGAGCCCGCAGGGGAGGCCCGCGCGTGAAGTTGCCAACGCCGAACACGTTGAAGATCGCCATGACGGCGTGCGCGGCGTTGCTTGTGCTCGGGTGCTCGGCCTTGCCTGCCAGTCAGCAGGAAGAGGCGGATGCACGAGGAGGAGCACCGTGGTTGGCGTTGTCGCCAGCGGCCTTGGGCTGTGCGGCGGCCGTGCAGCAACGCCTGAGCGTGACGCCGCCCGGCGAGTCGCCCAGGGAGCTGGATGCGCTGTTAGAAGTGGATACCACCGCGCTGCGACTGGCGCTGTTGAACATGGGCCAGATGGTGGGCACGCTGTCGTGGGACGGCGCGCACCTGGAGCCCCAACTGTCGCGCTGGTGGCCCGCGCAATTGAAGCCGGAGCAGGTGCTCAGCGATTTGCAACTGGCGTTCTGGCCAGAGGACGCCATCGCCAAAGCGTTGCCTGCACCGTGGACACTGATGGCCGCCGCCTCGGGCGAGCGCGTGTTGCTGCACAACGGCACGCCCCATGTGCGCGTGCGTTCTGTGTCGCCGGATGCACTCGAGATCGTGTACGAACGTGGTGGCTGGACACTGCGCGTGGACACGCCCGGGGGCAGCCAACTGTGCACGCGGGAAAGGTCCGCGTCATGACCGCGCCGGTGTTCATTCAGCAAGGGCACGCCGTCAGTGCGTTGGGCATGGATGCCGAGCACATGCGCCGCCACCTGTTTGCTGAGCATGATCCAGACACTTTGCGTGCGACCGATGCGTACTCGCCCGGACGGGTGCTCGCGCTGGGTTGTTTACCGCAGGATGCAGCTCTGCCCTCCATCGATTTCGCGCCCGCATGGCAGCGCTCGCGCAACAACGCCATGGCGTGGGCTGCGCTATGGCCGTTGCGTGCGCATGTGCAGGCTGCGGTAGAGCGGTTTGGGCCCCAGCGCGTCGCGTTGATCGTCGGCACAAGTACCGCCGGGCTGGACGAAGGCGAGGCCGCTGCGCGCCAGTTGCGTGCGTCTGGTTCCTTCCCGCTCGGGTTTGACTATGGCGTGCAGGAGCTGGGCGATGTGGCGGCATTTGCCAGCGCCGCTCTGGGCATCCGGGGCCCGGCGCACACCATCTCCACGGCATGCTCGTCGGGCGCCAAGGCCCTTGCATCGGCCGCGCGCCTGCTGCGCAGTGGCATGGTGGATGCGGTGGTGGCGGGCGGCGTGGATGCACTCAGCCGCTTTACCGTGGCCGGCTTCAGCGCGCTCGAAGCAGTTTCGGCAGAGCGCTGCAATCCGCTGTCGGAGCACCGCAAAGGTATCAATCTGGGTGAGGGCGCGGCGTTTTTCCTGCTTGGCAGGGAGGCGGGACCCGTGCGGCTTGCGGGCTGGGGCGAAACGCAGGATGCGCACCACATGTCGGCCCCCGACCCCACCGGACGCGGCGCGCGCATAGCGATGCAACAGGCCCTGGATCGGGCGGGCATGCGTGCAGATCAGGTGGACTACGTCAACCTGCACGGAACGGCTACGGCGCACAACGACGCCATGGAATGCCTGGCCGTGCATGCCTTGCTGGGCGGGCAAACGCCCGTCAGTTCCACCAAACCTTTGACCGGCCATACCTTGGCTGCGGCGGGAGCGCTGGAGGCGGCAGTCGCGTGGCACGTACTGCAAGATAACCCCGAAGGACGGCTGCCCGCCCATTGGTGGGACGGCGTAATGGACCCGGCGCTGGCGGCGGTCCATCCGGTCGCACCTGGGCAGGCGCTCGGTAGACCGGTGCGCACGGTGCTCAGCAACTCCTTTGCATTTGGTGGCAGTAATTGCACGCTGCTGTTGGAAAGCGCCGCGTGAACATCATGCAAGACAACGGATTTCTCCCCATCGAAAACTATGTGCCGCACCGTGGCGCCATGCTGTTGCTGGACCGTTTGCTGGAAGCCAGTGAGGACGGCGCCGTGGCGCAGGTGAGGGTGCCGCGCGATGGACTGTTCCTGCAGGACGGGGGCATGCCGGTCTGGGTGGGGCTGGAATACATGGCGCAGACCGTGGCCGCGTGGGCAGGGTGGCGAGCCCTGTCAGCGGGCAACCAGGTGAAGCTTGGCTTTCTGCTGGGTACGCGCAGTTTTCAATCGACGGTGGATTTTTTTGCCCCTGACGACCTGCTGGAGGTGCGCGTGCATTGCGAACTGATGGGGGATAACGGGCTGGGCATGTTTGATTGCAGCGTCGCAAGGCCGGTTGGTCCGCCTTTGGCGACAGCGCGCGTTTCGGTCTTTGAGCCGGAGGATGGAAGTGCCTATGTGGCCGCTTTGAAGAATCAGGAAAATGACAACCACCATGAATGAAACGACCGCCCGTCACACGGTGCTGGTGACCGGATCGAGTCGAGGAATCGGGCGCGCCATTGCGCTGCGGCTGGCGCGCGACGGCTTCGACATCGTCGTGCATTGCCGCTCGGGCATCGAGCAGGCCAATGCCGTCGCTGCCGACATCGCCGCGATGGGGCGCAGCGCGCGCGTGCTGCAGTTTGATGTTGCCGATCGGGCCGTCTGCGCGCAGGCTTTGCAGGCCGATATGGAACGCCATGGCGCGTATTACGGCGTGGTGTGCAATGCGGGCATCGCACGCAACAACGCCTTTCCCGCCATGTCGGGCGAAGAGTGGGACGCCGTGGTGCACACCAATCTCGATGCGTTCTACAACGTGCTGCATCCAGTCGTCATGCCCATGGTGCAACGGCGCAAGCCGGGGCGCATCGTCACGTTGGCGTCGGTGTCGGCGCTCATGGGTAACCGTGGTCAGACCAATTACAGCGCCGCCAAGGCGGGGGTGATTGCCGCCACCAAGTCGCTCGCCATTGAACTGGCCAAGCGGCACATCACGGTCAACTGTGTTGCACCGGGATTGATCGACACCGAGATGGTGAGCGAAGAAGTCCTCGCGCACGCGCTGGACCTGATTCCAATGCGCCGCATGGGCTCTGCCGATGAGGTGGCATCGGTCGTGGCGTTTTTGCTGGGGCCAGAAGCGTCTTACGTGACCCGACAGGTCATTTCAGTCAACGGAGGCATGACCGGATGAGCAACATGAACCAACGACGCAGGGTGGTGGTCACGGGCATTGGTGCGCTGAGTCCGCTGGGGCACGATTGGGCCGCCGTCCGTGCGCAACTGGACAGTGGCCGCAACGTCATTCGCGCCATGGACGAATGGAAAGACATCGAAGGCCTGAGCACCCAGGTGGGCTGCACCGTGCCGCCATTTGAACTGCCTGCACACTACAACCGCAAGACCATGCGCAGCATGGGGCGTGTGGCCGTCATGGCGACACGCGCCAGTGAAAAAGCGCTGGAGCATGCCGGTCTGCTGGGCGATCCATTGGTCACCAGCGGCAAGATGGGCGTGGCGTATGGCTCATCTGCTGGCACGCCCGCTGCCATCGGCGATTTCGGACGCATGATTGCCGACCGCAATACCGAAGGCATCAACGCGAACACCTACATCAAGATGATGTCGCACACAGCGGCGGTCAACATCGGCGTGTTCTTCGGTTTGACGGGGCGCGTGATCACTACGTCCAGCGCCTGCACATCGGGCAGCCAGGGCATTGGCTACGCGTTCGAAGCCATCCAGAGCGGCAAGCAAGTCGCCATGCTGGCGGGCGGTGCCGAAGAGCTCGATGCCACGCAGGCGGCGGTGTTCGACACTTTGTTCGCCACGAGCGTGAAGAACGATACGCCGGAACTCACTCCGCGCCCGTTCGATGCGGCGCGTGATGGCCTGGTGCTGGGTGAGGGCGCTTGCACCCTGGTGCTGGAAGAGCTGGAGCACGCCAAGGCGCGCGGTGCCCACATCATCGCCGAGCTCATCGGTTGGGGCACGAACTGCGATGGCACGCACGTGACCCATCCCAATCCCGACACCATGGCGCAGGCCATGCTTTTGGCGCTTGAGGATGCAGGCGTGCAGGCTGCCGACATCGGTTACGTGAATGCGCATGGAACGGCGACGGAGCAGGGCGACATTGCCGAATCTGCCGCCACCTACGAGGTGTTCGGCGATCGCGTCCCTGTCAGCACGCTCAAGGGTTACATGGGGCACACGCTGGGAGCATGCGGCGCGCTGGAGACATGGATGACGCTGGAAATGCAGCGCGACGGCATGTTTGCCGCCAACGCCAACCTCACCGAGGTGGACCCGCGCTGCGCGCCGCTGGACTTCATCATGGGCGCGCCTCGTGCCGTATCGACCGATCTGGTCATGACAAACAATTTTGCGTTTGGCGGCATCAACACGTCGTTGATCTTCAGACGCTGGTAAGGCAGGAGTATTTATCGTGAGGGAGGAAACATTGAAGCACACAAAAAGCATGCCCCGATCCAGCTATGCCGCGATGGCACTGGCGTTCGCATTGATGACAGGTTCAGGCGCAGCCCTGGCAAGGCAGACGGAGTTGTTCGATGCGCCCAGAGTGATCTTCGTGACCGAAGGCGGCGACGCCATCACCCTGGCACAAGCGCGCAGCCAGATCGTGCGCGCCGCGCTGGGTCTGGACTGGCAGGTGGTGAAGGACGAGCCGGGTCGCATCGAACTGCATTACGACAAGCAGGGCAAGCATCAGGTGAGCATCGAGGTGCTGTATGACATCACCGGCTACGACATCAACTATCTGCACAGCACGAATCTGAATTTTGGCGAGCGCGATGGCGTGCGGCAGATTCACCCCAACTACAACCGCTGGATTCGCAACCTGACCAAGCGCATCGGCAATCCCCTGGCCCCTGCGCCCAAGGCGGCGAACCCATCCACACAACCGAAGGAGAACCTGAATGTCACTCAACAAGAAAACCCTGATTGCCCTGCTGGCGCTGACTGCGCTGGGAACCGCGCAAGCACGCAATGACTCGCTGATGCTGCCCATTGAAGAAGTCATCCAGATGGGCATGGCGGACGGCAAACTCGACGGCAGCGTGAAGTTCTACATGTCGGGCGCACGCACCCCCGCCGTGAACGCGCGTTTGGGCGAAGACGTGTCCAACAAGAAGACGAACGGCGTGGGCAAGGACGACCAGACCGCCTGCAAGTGGGCGGCCTTGTCGGCGCTTATCGCCTTCCAGGACAGTGCCAAGCAAAAGGGTGCCAACGCGGTGGTGGATCTGCACAGCTTCTACAAGAAAGTGCCCGTCAAGAACGCCCATGAATACGAATGCCGCGCCGGAGCCGTCGTCGTCGGGGTGACGCTCAAGGGCACCTACGCCAAGACCAGGTAAGTCCATCCATGCGTGAAGCAGGCGTTGTCGAGCTGCTGCTGACAACGCAATCAGCCATGTGGGAGGCTGCGCAAGCAGCGCAGTACTCCCGCTGGCTCAGCGCATCCGAACAAGCCCGTCTGAGCACCATGCGCTCACCGGCTCGGCAGCAGCAATTCATCGCCTGCCGCTACGCCCTGCGACTGTTGCTCGCGCGCCAGCATGCGGCCAGCGTCGCTCAGTGGACGCTCGATGCCCCTGATGGCGCCGCACCCACCGTGCGCTCACGTCCATGCAGTCCCACCACAGAGTACGCAAGGCCACCGTACCTGTCGCTCTCCCACAGTGGCCCCTACATCGCTTGCGCCGTCGCCAATCACGCCGTGGGAATCGATGTCGAAGCCGCGGGGCGAAGAAAACACCGCTCCAGCGTGCAAGAACGCGCAAACATCATCTGCTCGGCCAGAGAGCGGGATCACCTGCTTGCGCTCGACAGCATCCCAGCGCAGGAGACGTACCTGACGCAACTGTGGTGCATGAAAGAATCGTGGTTCAAACAGACCGGCAAGGGCGTCGATTTCGCCGCCATCCGACATCTAGAGTGCGCGCCCGAGCACGCCTTATCGCAGCCAGGGACGCTGCGTGGAAATGTGTGCTTATGGACATCCCCCACAGATAAGCCGGGCGCATTCGTGCTTTCGTTGTGCAGCGAAGTCCCAGTGGAGCGAACTGCGTTGATCAATCAAACGGGAATCCGCTTGTGTGATGGGGTGTGTTATCGATTGCTGGAAAGGTAATGGCCGTTCTGGAACATGGCGTCGCCAAAATGCGGACATGCCCGTATACGGATGACTCAAACGTACATGCTATGTTTTGCACGTTCATTTGATTTTATTCCCACTGTCCCCGTCCTCAAAAGAAAGTGGGGACGCCGCAAACCCGCATGGACACTAGCGCCTCCGGTCGTCCCCACTGTCCCCGCGAAAAATGATGAGTTGCCGGAACGGTTGCGGGTAAGCTCGAAGCTCAAGGAGGGAAGGAGATGCAAAACGGATGGGATTTTGTGTGGACAGTGGTTGCGAGTAGCGCGGGTTCTGCCGCGCTGCTGGCAGTCGTCGCTTGGCTTGGTAAGGCGCAAATCGCGCATTGGCTGAACAAGGATATTGAAGCGATCAAGGCCCAGCACCAGCGCGATTTGGAGAGCTACAAAACAGTGCTGATTGCTCAAGCGGAGGCGATGAAGGTCAGTCAGGACGTGAAAAAATCAATGGCGCTCAACTTGGCAAACATGCAGTTTGACGCGATTCGACGATTGCATGAATTGACCACAGGTGTGGGGATTGTTTTTGCCAGTTTTGTGACGAATAGCCACTCACTTTCGTCTGAAGCGCAGTTACACCGTGTCAAAGAATTTACGACGCAAGGTGTAGAAATTCAGCATGCAATTAGGCACGCGGCACCATTCATTGGAAGCGATGAAGCGGTCATTCTGTTGAACTTGCACAATGCGATGTTTGACCAATTACTCAATCTGACGCAACACACGGGAGTCTCAATGCCCGAGACGAAGGCGCAGGAACTCTCGGATGAAATGTCTGCGCTCCAGGCGCAGGTGGACATGGTCGTACGCAAGCACTTGGGCGATATGCTCAACATGGTCTGACACATAAGCATTCAAGAAATCGACTTACATCCGCCCTTCCATCGAACAGAAAAAGAAAGCCCGCTATGCAAAGCATAGCGGGCTTCTCTTTACTATCTTGGTGCCGGAGACATGAATCGAACACGCGACCTTCTCATTACGAATGATAGGATAGATGTATTTGCCCCCGTTGATTGGTGCTGATAGAATCAATACAAATCAACAACTTACACGCACATCACTGGACAAGTGAACAGCCAAGGCGTTGATTGAAATTCGGCAATTTCTAGCTAATTTGCCTACAGATTGCCTACAGATTCCAGGGGGTGCCATGAGCAAGCAACAAAACCGCGTGAGGCTGACCGCCGGGAGGGTTGACGCCTTCACCTGCCCGGCTGGCAAATCCCAGGCGTTTCTATGGGACACCGAAGCCCCAGCCCTGGCGTTGCGCGTGACGCCCACGGGCCGCAAAACCTACGTGTTTGAATCGCGCCTGAACGGGGCAACCTTGCGCGTGAGCATTGGCACCGCCGCAGATTGGCCGATTGAAAAAGCACGGGGCGAGGCGCAGCGCCTTAAAGTGCTGGTTGATAGTGGCACCGACCCCCGAGAGCTTGAGCGCCAGCAACAGGCAGACAAAGCCGCCGCAAAGGCCGCAGCAACTGCCAAAGCCCTGACCGTGGGGGAGGTGTGGCCGCTGTATCTGGAGAACGGCAGGCCCAAGCGCCGTGATGCCTGGAAGCCCCGTTACCGTGCCGACCTTGAAGCAATGGCCGTCCCAGGTGGTGAGCCCAAAAAGCGAGGGCAGGGCGTGACAAGGCCGGGGCCGCTGTATCCGCTGCTGGCGCTGCCCCTGGCTGCCATCAATGAGGACACGCTGAAAAGCTGGTACGACCGCGAAGCCGTGGCGGGTAAGCACCAAGCCGCCCGAGCCCTGATGATGTTCCGTGGTTTTCTGCGCTGGTGTGCTGCCCGTCCCGAATATCGAAGCCTGACCGACCGCGAAGCAGGCAAGGCCGCCGCCATCGTGGAGAACCTGCCCAGCAATACCCGCCGCACCGATGCCCTGGAGGCCGCCCAGGTGCCCGGCTGGTGGGCTGGCGTGGAGCAACTGAACAACCGCACCGCAAGCGCTTACCTGCGCGCCTTGCTGCTGACTGGTGCGCGCCGTGAAGAACTGGCCGCCCTTACATGGGGGAACGTGGATTTTCAGTGGCGCAAGCTGACCATTGCCGACAAAGTGGACAGTACCCGCACCATCCCCCTGACGCCATACATGGCGCAGCTACTGGCAACGCTGCCAAGGGTGGGGCCGTTCGTGTTTGCCAGCACAGGCAAGGCAGGGCGAATCACTGACGCCCGTGCAAGCCATGCCCAAGCCCTGCGACACGCTGGCATTGAGCACCTGACATTCCACGGCCTGCGCCGTTCCTTTTCGCTGCTGGGCGAGGCTGCCGGGGCACCTGCCGGGGCCATCGCGCAAGTGATGGGACACAAGCCCAGCGCAACCGCTGAGGGCTACAGGCCGCGCAGTATTGACGCCCTGCGCCCGTTTTTGGAGCAGATAGAGGCGCACATTCTGGCCCTGGCCGGGGTGCAGTTTGACGCCAAGGCCGAGCCGGGAAAGCTACGCGTCATCGGGGGTGGTAAATGAGTATCCATGAGTTGGAGCGAGCGCTAGCGGTGCGTTCGATTTTGAAAGCTGAAGGCACTAATCCAAGCGTTGCCAGCAGCGCGCAAGCTGCCTTTGACGGCGATATTGAGGCCGCTTTCGCACTTTCATGCTTCCTTGAAAATCACAATCGCGGCACTGTCGCAGTGATGATGTGGCGCGGGCGGGTAAAGCGCGAAGCCTTCCGGGCTTTCTTTGTCAGTGTTTGGAGCCATGACCATCATCACGTCATTGAAGCTGCCAAAACCCGCCGCACCTTGGCCGCGATGTTTCGATATGCCGACTTCCCGAAGCCCACAGATATGCCCGAGCGCCTGACGGTATGGCGTGGCACGTCCAAGCTGTCGCAGCGCGATGCAGTGCGGGGCTATTCGTGGACATTGGAGCGCGATATTGCGTGCTGGTTTGCCATGCGCCATGCCGATATCAACGGTGCCCCGCTGGTGCTGCGCGCCGAAATCAAAAAGGCTGACGTTGCGCTATTCCATGATGACCGCAGCGAACGGGAGGCGGTTTTGTTGCGCCCGCCTGCTGCTGTGGTTTGTGGCAATGTGGCCGACTGGCAAACCGCAGCTAACAACCACGAAGCCGCCAAGAACGAACTCCAGCGCGCGATGCTTCAACCGAGCATGTAACCGTTTCGCCCCAGCTAGGCCCGCGAACCGAAAAGCGGGTTTCCCTGCCCGCCTGCTGGGGCTCCTATTCAGGGCTGCACTGAGGGAGTGCGACGTGAGCGAAAAGAAGTTTCTCTATTGGATGGCAGTCTCGGAAAGTGAAGCTGTGCGCTTTTCCGACTTGGCGCACATGATGGCGAAGGCCATGTACCCGACCGATGCGGAACTAGACAACTACTGGATGTGCCGCCACACGCTTGAGGATGAATTGCCCAATGTGGTGCGCGACGGCGGATTGATGGTCAGAAATCCCGCAGGGCTGGGGGCTCTCACCTATCCGCATGGCGCTGTCCTGCAAAGCGCCGTAATACTGCCCCACGATTTACGCCCTTTCCTTGCCGAAAGAGGCATAGAACTGCGCCTGAACCCACATGGCGGCGGCCCGGACTATTGGACGCTGGAGAACGCCGCCGCCGCATTGCAAGCGCAAGAGAGCTGGCACGATGGCACACGGGCAGAGTTTCAAGACCAATTGCAAGAGGCCGCCCAGCGTGGCGAGATTCCCATCCGCGACCCGCAAACCTGCTTGCCAATCAAATCACCACAGCCCCGGACGTTTTGGGAACTGGTGACGCCTGCCGATGTAAATGCATGGCTGGAAAAGCAGGGAGCGCCGTATCGGTGGGATGTGGATACACCGGAGGGGACATCAGAGTCCCAGGCAGCACCCAAGCCCGCCCCCGACTACGCGATGCTGGCAACGCCAGAAAAGCTAATAGAGGCTTTCGGCAGTATGTCCGGCATGAAGCTTTCATGGTTCCGAAGTATGAAAGACCGGCCCGCCCTTGACGATGCGGTCGTTATCAAAGGAGCGCGAGGCCGCAATGGTGCGCCGCCACTGCTAGATGTTTTCAGCGTCATGCAATACCTCATTGACCCTAAACGGAGGGGCAAGAAACTGCGCGAGGAAACGGGCTGGCGACTGTTGAAAGCACATTTTCCCAAGGTGTACGCCGCGCACGAAAGTTACGACCCGACCTTCACAGATTGACCGGGGGAAACGCTGGATAAATCCGGGTTGCAGGGCCGATTTATCCGGGTTGCACCCTGATGATTAGCCGGGCTTCTGTGCCCGCAAATACCCCGCAATCGCAATCGCTCCATCACCAGCCCGGAAGCCCTGCACATCGCAGGCCCGAGCCGCTGGGATGGAAAGCAAATTGCAATGCAACCGACCCTGCACAGCGCCGAGGCCCGCCGCGCTGTCACTGAGCACCAACAGTTTCCGCCGTTGGAACTGGTGAACCGCCCCACCGTCCCCACCGAGCAGGCCGCGTACTACCTGAACCGCCGTCCGCAGACGCTCCGGGGCTGGGCTTGTTCCGAGACGTTTATCGATGGCCTGCGCCCCGTGCGCATCAATGGCCGCTTGGGCTGGCCTGTTGCTGGCATCCGTGCCGTGCTGGGGGTGCAGTAATGGCCGCCGCAATCAATCGCCTGCTGCTGGCGCTGTGGTGCGCTACCCCGTCCCGCTGGTTTCGCAAGGAGGGCCTCAAGTGAAAACGCCCGCCGCAACCAAAGTCACGACGAGCGCCCCGAACAGCGCGAAGTTTACAGGCACTGACAACCCGCGTCACCTGCGCGCCATCACTGCCCTGCTGCACCGCCCCATGCCACGCGAGAACCTGGACACCGTTGCCGGGTGCTCCAACGGCCCCGAACTGGTGGCCGAACTGCGCCGCCGTGGGCTGGAACTGCCGTGCAAGCGCATCAACTTTGTTGACCGCGACGGGTTCACCTGCCGCCCTGGCGTGTATTTCCTGACCGAAGCCGACCGCCGCAAGGTGCACCAGTGGCAGGCCCGCCGCATGAATGGAGGTGCGGCATGAGGGTTATCGAAATTCAGTGCCAATCTTTCGAGTGGTGGGGCGAGCAGTGGCGCAGCCCCATGCCTTATGAGTTTGACGCGCAGACAGTGGGCGACCACGGATTGCCCATTGCGCCCGTGACGGCTTACGTCATGACGCTCGACCCGCTGGAAGCCGCGCAACTGCTGCGCCTGCTGGCCGCGAAGCTGGAACGCGAGCCCCGACTGTTGCAGCCACTGAACGAGCCGGGCAACAGTCCGAACAATCCCGCGCCGCTTGATGATGGGGGGTGCCCGTTTTGATGACCGACGCCGCAAAAGCACTCGACGCGCTGCACAGCATCCCGCCCGACCTGCCGCGTGATGAATGGGTGCGCGTGGGCATGGCTGCTCAGGCCGCCGGGCTGGACTTCGACACCTTCAACGACTGGAGCGCCGGGGCTGGAAACTACGACGCCCGCGCCGCTGCCGACACCTGGCGCAGCTTCAAGCCGGGCAAGGGCGTAGGCCCTGGCACGCTGTATCACATGGCCGATGAACACGGCTGGCGCATGGGTGAAGGCAAGCCCCAGCAACGCCAGCAGCAAGCCCCCAGGAAGGCCGCACAGCCGCCGCGCAAGCCCGCCCCAGGCATGGCCCCTGCCGAGGTGTGGAGCCGCTGCGAGCCCGCAAGCTGGGAGCACGGCTACATCCGCAGCAAGAGTGCCGCCGGGGTGCCGGTGGATAGCCTGCGCGTGGTGCCTGCTGGTGATTCCCTGCGCATCGCCGGGCAAGACATGGCCGGGGCTTTGGTGGTGCCTGCCTATGGCCCTGCTGGTGAACTGCAAAGCCTGCAACTGATACCGCCGCCCGGTGCTGGCAAAAAGCTGAACCTGCCCGGCGCGCCGATGGCCGGGGCATCCTTCACCGTGGGCGAACTGGTGGCCGGGGGGCCGGTGCATGTGTGCGAGGGCATCGGCACTGCATGGGCCTGCTGGCAGGCTACCGGGCATCCTGCCGTGGTGGCCTTTGGCTGGGGCAACGTGGGCACAGTGGCCCGCGCTATTCTCAAGAGGGATAATGCCGCCCGGCTGGTGCTGGTGCCCGACGTGGGCAAGGAAACGAGCGCCACAGAGATTGCCCGCGAACTGGGGTGCGCCGTAGCCTACATGCCCCAGGGCGAGCCGCAGAACTTCGACGCGAACGACCTTGCGCAGCGCGACGGGGCCGACGTACTGGCCGAGCTTTTAGACGCTGCCCGCGAGCCCGCGAAGCCCGAGCCGCGCTACAAGCTGCTGGGTGCCGATGAACTGCGCGACCTGCCGCCGCTGGCGTGGCGTGTGCGTGGTGTGTTGCCTGCCGTGGGGCTGGCCGCACTGTATGGCCCCAGCGCATCCGGTAAATCATTCCTGGCCTTTGATATGGCCTGCGCCATTGCCGAGGGCCGCCGCTGGTTTGATTGCCGCGTGGAGGCCGCGCCGGTGGTGTATGCCGCCCTGGAGGGTGAAGCCGGGTTCAAGCTGCGCGCCCAGGCATGGGAGGCCAGCCGGGGCCGTGCGCTGCCCGATGGCCTGCGCATGATGTTGCAGCCGTTCAAGCTGACCGAGCCCCAGGACGTGATAGACCTTGCCGCCGTGGTGCCTGCCGGTGCCGTGGTGGTGTTGGACACCTTGAACCGTGCAGCCCCGACATCCGACGAGAACAGCAGCAGGGACATGGGCGAGATTCTGGAGGCCGCCAAGACGCTGCAAGCCGCTTGCAATGGCCTGGTGCTGCTGGTGCATCACACGGGCAAGAACGCCGCCGCTGGCCTGCGTGGGCACAGCAGCCTATTCGCAGCGATGGATGCCGCTATCGAGGTTTCACGCGATGGCGACCGCCGGGAATGGAAGGTAGCGAAGTCCAAGGACGGCATTGATGGCGAAGCGCACCCGTTCAAGCTGCAAGTGGAAACGCTGGGCATTGAACCCACGGGCGAGGCCATTACATCCTGCGTTGTGATGCGTGACACCGCCGTGGAAGAAGTGCGCGCCGTGAAGCTGCCCCAGGGTGGCAATCAACGGGTGGTGTTGGATGCGCTGCGCCCCTTGTTCAAGGATGGCACCACTGGCAAGCCTGGAGCCCCGCCGCTGCGCCCGTGCATTGAATTGGAAGCCGCCATATCTGCCGCCGCATCCAAGCTGACATGCCCGACAGACAAGCGGACTTCACGCACCAGAGAGGCAATCACGGGGCTGGTGGCGCGTGGGGTGCTGGGCTGCAATGAGGGTTGGATATGGCAGCAGTGACACGCCGAAATTCTCCGTTTTCTCCGTTTTCGGAGATTCTCGACGCCGAAATTCTCCGCCCCCCCTTTAATAGGGGGGTGGTTTTCGGAGGGGTTTCCGGCGAGGGGGTTTTGCAATGACTGCTGACCTTTTCGGCCTGGAGCAACAGGCACCCCGCACCAACAGCCGCCCCGAAGCTGCCGCCCTGGTGGAAGTCTTGAAAGCCCTGCGAGCGCATCCCCTGGTGGCATGGGCCGAGCGCATGAATAGCGGGGCTGCCAAGGTGGGCGATAGGTTCATCCGCTTTGGCTGGCCGGGCTGCCCTGACGTGCTGGGGCAATTGAAGGATGGCCGCTTGCTGGGTGTGGAAGTGAAAGCGAAGACCGGACGCCTACGCCCCGAGCAAGCCCTATTCCTGGAACGCATCCGCGCTGCTGGTGGCGTGGCCTTTGTGGCGCGTGACCTGCGCGACGTGAGCCGGGAACTAACTGATTGAGCAAAGAGGATTCAATGACAGAACGAAAGAAAGCGCCGCCCCACGCATGGAAGCCGGGGCAATCTGGAAACCCCAAGGGCCGTCCCGCTGGCACGGGTGAAGTCGCCAAGATGCGCGCCGCCCTGGCCGACGTACTGCCCGCCGTACTGGACACCGTGAAGGCGAAAGCACTGGAGGGCGACATGGGCGCGGCACGGCTGCTGCTGGAGCGCGTGCTACCGCCGATAAAGGCCATGGAGCCATCGCAGCCCCTATCCCTACCCGATGGCACCCTGACCGACCAGGGGCGCGCCGTGCTGGCATCCGTGGCCGCTGGCGAGCTTGCACCGGGGCAGGGGGCCCAGCTACTGACGGCCATAGGCACACTCGCCCGCGTAGTGGAGATTGATGAACTGGCCGCCCGCGTGGCCGCACTGGAGGAAAAGCACCATGCCAAACCTTGAGAGCCGTATCGAGGCGCTGGAAAAGTCCCAGCCCAACGACAACGCAGTAACTACCATCTTCATCCAGCCGATGTCCCCAGGTGAGAACGAGTGGGACTGGAATTACGCCAAGACCACGGACGGAGCCCGAACATGGGCGCGCGAGCCGGGCGAGTCGGTGGAAGCGTTCAAGGAGAGGATTGCAGCCGCAGCCGAGCCGCCAAAGGTGCAATTGGTGTTTCTGGATACCAAGCCAACTGCCGACTAGACACGCCTACGCACAGACAAGCCCCCGCCGTGGGGCTTTTTTGTTGCCGGGGCTGGTGCTGCATTTGGGCAAAGTGCCTACAGATTGCCTACAGGCCCACAATAGAAAAAGGGTTCACTACTATTTTCATAGCAATGAACCCTTATCTGTATTGGTGCCGGAGACATGAATCGAACACGCGACCTTCTCATTACGAATGAGCTGCTCTACCGACTGAGCTACACCGGCGAAGACTGTGATTATATACCGGTTTACCCTGCGTGGTAGCTGGTCACTCGCTCGACTTCGTTTTTGGAGCCGAGGATGACGCTGACGCGCTCGTGGAGTTGGGTGGGTTGGAGCTCCATGATGCGTTGTTTGCCGTTGGTGGCGGCGCCACCGGCTTGTTCTACGAGCCAGCCCATGGGGTTGGCTTCGTACATCAGGCGCAGCTTGCCGGGCTTGTTGGGTTCGCGCTTGTCCCAAGGGTACATGAAGATACCGCCGCGCATGAGGATGCGGTGTACGTCGGCCACCATGCTGGCGATCCAGCGCATGTTGAAGTCTTTGCCGCGCGGGCCTTCCTTGCCGGCGAGGCATTCGTCGATGTAGCGCTTGACCGGGGCGTCCCAGTGGCGCATGTTGCTCATGTTGATCGCGAATTCCTTGGTGTCCTCGGGGATGCGGATGTTTTCGCGTGTGAGGACGAAGGAGCCTTGCTCGCGGTCGAGCGTGAACATGGCGACGCCGTCACCGACGGTGAGCACGAGGGTGGTCTGCGGGCCGTAGATGCAGTAGCCCGCTGCAACCTGCTGCGTGCCGGGTTGCAGGAAGTCGTTGTCGTGCACGCCGGGGTGTCCGTCGGGCTTCTTGAGCACGCTGAAGATGGTGCCGATGGAGACGTTCACGTCGATGTTGGAGGAGCCGTCAAGCGGATCGAACAGCAACAGGTATTCACCTTGAGGATAGCGGTTGGGCACGACGTAGATGCCTTCCATTTCCTCGGAGGCCATGGCCGCGAGGTGGCCGCCCCATTCGTTGGCTTCGATCAGCGTTTCGTTGGCGATGATGTCCAGTTTTTTCTGGACTTCGCCTTGCACGTTTTCGCTGCCTGCGGTGCCCATGACGTCACCGAGCTCGCCTTTGTTGACGGCGAAGCTGATGCGCTTGCAGGCGCGTGCGACCACTTCGAGCAGCAGGCGCAGTTGCGGGGGGATGAGGCCGTCGACGCGCTGCTGTTCAACCAGATAGCGTGTGAGGCTGGTACGAGGTGTCATGTCGAAATACTCCTTGATGCCTGAATCTTGTCTGAGCCGCCGCGCTTATTCGTCCGCCAGCGAGCGCGTGACGACTTCGCGTACGTCGTTGCTGAGCGTGGTTTGTGCGGCAACGCGCTCGATGGCTTCGCGCGCAAGCGTGCGGTAGGGCTCGGCGAGCTTGCGCCAGCGGTCCATGGCGCGGGCGAGGCGCGATGCGACCTGCGGATTGAAGGTGTCCAACTCCAGTACGCGGTCGGCCCAGTAGGCGTAGCCAGCGCCATCGGCGCGGTGAAATGCGCCGGGGTTGGCGTTGCAGTAGCTGAAGATGACGCTGCGTGCGCGGTTGGGGTTCTTGATCTGGAAGTCAGCGTGCGTCATCAGCGCGCGCACGGCGGGCAGGATGTTGCCATTGCGGTCGGGCGCGCCCGCTTGCAGCGCAAACCATTTGTCGAGCACCAGTGCCTCGTCCCTGAACATGGCGTGAAAGCGCTGTAGCGCAGGCTGGGCGAGTTCGTGGTCGCTACCGACGAGCGCGGCGAGGGCGCCGAAGCGGTCGGTCATGTTGCCCGCGTCCTTGAAGCGCTGATAGGTCTTGCCGGGCCAGAGCGTGTCGCCGCTCTGGCGTGCGGCCAGACACAGCATGGTGAGCGCCAGGCCGGCGAGCGCGCGGCGACCGGCGGAGGCTGCATCGGGGCGGTAGGCACCGGGTGTCTGGTGTTCTTCGTATGCCCAGATCCAGTCGGCGTGCAGGGCGCTCGCCAGCTCGGCGCGCATGGCCTCTCGCACGGCGTGGATGCGCTGGGGGTCGACCTCGTCGAGTTGTTCGGCGATATAGGCTTCCGAGGGCAGGGTGAGCACCAGTTCCTTGAACGCGGCGTCCAGCGCCGGGTTGCGCAGCACGTCGCGCATGGCCTGGAGGAACTCGGGGGGCAGCAGGGGCTGCTGCCATTCGCCAGGCGCCTGGATGGCGGCTGTCGCCAGGCGCAGGGCCAGTCGTTGCCCGGCTTCCCAGCGGTTGAACGGGTCGGTGTCGTGTGCGAGCAGGTTGAGCAGGTCGGCGTCGCTGAAGTCGCACTCCAGAATCACCGGCGCGCTGAATCCGCGCAGCAGGGAGGGAACGGGGCGCGAATCGACGTTGGCGAAGGTGATGCTCATGCTGGGCTCGGTCAGCACGATGGTGCCTTGCGTGCCGCTGGCTTCGCTGTCACCTTTTTGTTGCAGTGCGATGGCGCGGCCATCGGCGCCCAGCAGGCCGAGCGACACCGGAATGACGAATGGCTGCTTGGTGGGCTGGCCCGGTGTGGCGGGGCAGCTTTGCGACAGCGTCAGCGTGTACGTGCGGGCGTCCGCGTTGTACTGGCCTTCGGCGCGCACGCGCGGCGTGCCAGCCTGGCTGTACCAGCGCTTGAAGGGTTCAAGGTGGTGGGCGAGCGGGCTGTCGAGGTTGGCGTCGGCCATGGCCTGTACGAAGTCGTCGCAGGTCACGGCGTGGCCGTCGTGGCGCTCGAAATACAGCTTCATGCCTTGCGCAAAGCCGTCGCGGCCGACGAGGTTGTGCTGCATGCGCACGACTTCCGCACCTTTTTCGTAGATGGTGACGGTGTAGAAATTGTTGATTTCCACGTAGCTGTCGGGGCGCACCGGGTGGGCCATGGGGCCGGCGTCTTCGGGGAACTGCACGGTGCGCAGCACGCGCACGTCTTCGATGCGTTTGACGGCACGGGCGGAGTCGCTGCCCGCCATGTCCATGCTGAATTCCTGATCGCGGAAAACGGTCAGGCCTTCCTTGAGCGAGAGCTGGAACCAGTCGCGGCAGGTGATGCGGTTACCGGTCCAGTTGTGGAAGTATTCGTGGCCCACCACCGATTCGATGTTCGCGTAGTCCACGTCCGTGGCGGTGGACTGGCTGGCGAGCACGTACTTGGTGTTGAAGATGTTCAGGCCCTTGTTTTCCATCGCGCCCATGTTGAAGTCGCTGGTGGCGACGATCATGAAGCGGTCCAGGTCGAGCGAGAGGCCAAAGCGTGCTTCGTCCCATGCCACGGAGGCCATGAGCGAGTTCATCGCGTGCTCGGTTTTTTCCAGATCGCCGGGTCGCACGAAAACCTGCAGCAGGTGGTTGTTGCCTGCGCGGCTCTTGATCTGCTGCTCGCGCGCCACGAGCTTGCCTGCCACCAGCGCGAACAGGTAGCTGGGCTTCTTGTGCGGATCGGCCCACTTGGCGAAGTGGCGGCCGTCTTCCAGATCGCCGCTTTCCACCAGATTGCCGTTGGACAGCAGCACAGGGTAGAGCGCCTTGTTGGCGCGCAGCGTGACGGTATAGCTCGCCATCACGTCGGGACGGTCGAGGAAATAGGTGATGCGGCGAAAGCCTTCGGCTTCGCATTGCGTGAAGAAGGTGTCGTGGCTCACGTAGAGGCCCGACAGTTGGGTGTTCTTGGCCGGTGCGCAGGTGGTGAAGATCTCCAGATCGATCGGCGCGTCGCCCTCGGGCAGGTTCTCCAGCACGAGCTGGTTGTCTTCCATCTTGAACGAGGTGCCGCCGCCGTTCACCATCACGCGCGCGAGGTTCAGCTCTTCGCCATCGAGGCGCAGCGGTTGCGCGGGCACGTCCAGATTGCGGCGGATGCGCATTTTGTTGAGCACGCGGGTCTTGGCCGGATCGAGATCGAATGTGAGGTCCACCGTGTCGATCCAGAATGCCGGAGCGGTGTAGTCCAGGCGCTGAATCGCTGTGGCTTGTCCTTCTCTCATCATGGCTTGGGTTCTTTCCTTGAGTTGAGCAGATGAAGCGGGCCGCGCAGTGGCGGCCCGGATGCATCAAACGCCCTGTTTGAGGGAGGCTTCGATGAAGACGTCGAGATCCCCGTCCAGCACCTTCTGTGTGGCGGAGACTTCGACGTTGGTGCGAAGGTCCTTGATGCGGCTGTTGTCCAGCACGTAGGAGCGGATCTGATGGCCCCAGCCCACATCGGTCTTGGTGTCTTCCAGTTTCTGCTGCTCTTCCATGCGTTTGCGCATTTCGTAGTCATACAGGCGCGAGCGCAGACGTTGCCAGGCCACGTCGCGGTTGCTGTGCTGGCTGCGGCCATCCTGACACTGGACGACGATCCCGGTGGGGACGTGCGTCAAACGCACCGCGGAGTCGGTCTTGTTGATGTGCTGACCGCCGGCGCCCGATGCGCGGTAGGTGTCGGTGCGCACGTCGGCAGGATTGATGTTGATTTCGATCGAATCATCAATTTCCGGATACACGAACAGTGAGGCGAACGAGGTGTGGCGACCGCCCGACGAGTCGAACGGCGATTTGCGCACCAGACGGTGCACGCCGGTTTCGGTGCGCAGCAGGCCATAGGCGTATTCGCCTTCCACCTTGATCGTGGCGCTTTTGATGCCCGCAATATCGCCCGGCGTTTCTTCTTCCACCGTGGCCTTGAAGTCTTTGCGTTCGGCGTAGCGCAGGTATTGGCGCAGCAGCATGCCGGCCCAGTCGCAGGCCTCGGTCCCGCCGGCACCGGCCTGGATGTCGATGAAGCAGTTCAGCGAGTCTGCTTCCTGATTGAACATGCGGCGGAATTCGAGCTCTTCGATCAGCGGTTGCAGCTTTTCGGTCTCGGCGGCGATGGCTTCGATCGCGGACTCGTCGTCATCCTCGTAGCTCATCTCGTAGAGCTCGGAGTTGTCGGCAAGCTCGCTGGTGAGCTTTTGCAGCGTCAGCACGACGGAGTCGAGGGATTTCTTCTCCTTGCCGAGTTCCTGCGCCTTCTTGGGATCGTTCCAGACGTTGGGATCCTCGAGCGATGCGTTTACTGTGCGAAGCCGTTCAAACTTGGCATCGTAGTCAAAGATACCTCCGAAGTTCCTTGGTCCGCTCGGACAGGTCTTCGAGGGTGGCGCCGATCTGGTTGATGCGTTCTGCTTCCATGTTGGGCTTTCCTGGGATTCGGGTGTCTTGTTAGATAACTCGTTATTTTCTCATGGATGGGAGTGCGCCTTCGTGCGGCGCCGGTATGTGCTTGCGCGGACAGTGTTTTGTTGAGTGCGCCGGGCCGCGCCGGGCTATCAGCGGCGTTGTGGGGTGTGAGTAAGTGCTTCTACAAGCGGAAGAATGTGTAGTTTCTGACTTTCAGCGAGATTGTTATTTTTGTTGCTGAATGCGACCAGATGTGAACTAATATTCCTATCGTTCGCGGCAAACAGTATTTTTTCCTCATGGCGTTTCCTCAAGACAATCTTTCGATGTCGTCCGGCAGCGGCGATGCGTTGCCTTCGCCGGTCCTCGTCGTGGAGGACGAGCCGTTGCTGCAACGGCGGCTGCAGCAGGTGCTGATCCAGTTGGGCTATGCGCCTTCGGAATTGCTCATGGCGGAGTCGCTGAAGGCGGCACGTGATCTGTTGGCCACACGCACGGTAGCGCTGGCGCTGGTGGATCTGGAGTTACCGGATGGCAACGGACGCTCGTTGATCGAGGAATTGCGCGTGCTGGAGCCTTCTCCGGGCATTCTGGTGGTGTCGGCGTGGAGCTCGGAAGAAGCCATTCTGGGCGCCTTGCGTGCGGGCGCGACCGGCTATGTGCTAAAGGAGCGCGACGATCTGGAGGTGTCGCTGTCCATTCGCAGCGTGTTGCGTGGCGGCGCGCCCATCGACCCGTTCATTGCCCGGCGCATTCTGGAGTTGCTGCCCGTCAGCCCGGCCACCAGCACGCCCCAGACCACGCGCAACGAGCACGATCTGAGCCAGCGTGAATGTTCCATTCTGGAGTTGGTCGCTGATGGAATGACCAATCGCGAGATTGCCGAGCGGGTTTCGCTGTCCCGCTTCACGGTGGACACCCATATCAAGCGCATTTATCGCAAGCTGGCCGTGTCGTCGCGTGTGAGCGCCGTGCAGGAGGCCAAGGCGCGGGGCTGGCTGTCGTGATGGTGCCGGCGCGGCGGTGCGCGTGGTGGGTGCTGCTGGCGCTGGGCTGGCTGCTGTCCGCCTGCGTGCAACCTGTGTGGGCGGCGCCTGCGGCAGCGGCCGCATCGGGGGATGACAAGGAGTGTCATCCGTACATCCTGACGGCGCAGATGGCATTCGATCCCCAGCCAGAAAAATCGCTCAATGGGCGCGTTGCGCAGTCGTATCCGTATCCGCCCGCGCAGGGCTGGAAACAGGTCAACTTGCCACACCAATGGGAGCAAGCGGGCGACCGCATGTTGACGGCCTGGTATCGCGTGGAATGGCGCAGCGATTGCCGGAACGCAGAAGGGTTGATCGAGCCGGTCGCATTGGGCATCAATGCCATTTCGGTCGCTGGCGCGGTGTACAGCAACAAGGACCTGATCTGGTCGGACGCTTCGCTGATCCAGCCACTCTCGGCCAGTTGGAACATGCCGCGCTGGTGGCAATTGCCGCGCTCGTCTTTCAACGATGGCATCAACACGCTCTGGATTCGTGTGACGGGCATGACGCAGCAGCAGGCGGGTCTGGGCCAGCTCTACATCGGCAAGCCCGAGATGGTGCGCGAGCGCTACGAAAACAGCCTGTGGCGTCAGCGCACGGCGTACTTCGTGACGGCGCTGCTATCGGGCTCGGTGGGGTGTATTTTTCTGGTCATCTTCCTGATCCACCGCAGCGAACGGGCCTATGGCTGGTATGCGCTCATGTCGCTGGCGTGGGTGTTTTACCTCTACACGATTTTGTCGATCAACTCCTGGCCGTTTGAAAATTCGCTCACCATGACGCGCGCCAGCATCGTGCTGTTCGTCATCTATGTTGGCTGCTTCTGCCAGTTCACGTGGACATTTGGCCAGCAGCATTTGCCGCGCTTGCAAAAGGGGCTGTGGTTGGGTGTGGCGGGGCTGTGCTTGCTCACGCTGCTGATTCCGAGTCAGCACCTGAACGTAACGGTGGTGGTGGGCTGGATGACCGGGTTCACGGTGTTCATGCTCAACTGCATCCAGTTCCAGTGGCACGCATGGCGCACGCGCGAGCCGCGCCATCTGCTCCTGGCGGCCTGCTGGTTCGTGTTCATCGTCGTGGGTGCGCACGATGTGTTCATCGTGCTGGCGAGCTGGCGCCACAGTGAGAGCTGGTCCTCCATCTCGGGGCCGATTGCGACGATCTTCATGGCGGTGCTGCTGGGCACGCAGTTGGCGACGCAGATGCGGCGCATCGCCCGTTTCAACGATGAGTTGACGGTGGCAGTGAACGATGCGCGCCTGGAGCTGGAGATGGCTCTCACGCGCGAGCATGAGCAGCGCCTGCGCCACGCCAAGGCGCAGGAGCGGCTGGAAATTGCGCACGATCTGCACGATGGGCTGGGCGCGAGTCTGGTGCGCTCCATGGCGATCGTGGAGCAGTCTGCGCAGCCGCTGGAATCCAACCGGGTGATGTCGCTGCTGAAGGTGCTGCGGGACGATCTGCGCCAGGTGATCGATCACGGCTCCAGCGCGGGCGCCACGGTGCCGGACTCGCCAGTGATCTGGCTGGCGCCGCTGCGCCATCGCTTCACCAACATCCTGGACGATCTGGACATGACGTCGGAATGGCAGGTGCCTTCGTATTGGGGCGTCAAGCCGACGGCGCTGCAGTGCCTGGCACTCACCCGTGTGCTGGAGGAGGCGCTGTCCAATGTCATCAAGCACAGTCGGGCGCACCATGTGCGCGTGGTGTGCTCGTTGCCGAGCCCGGACGTGCTGGAGCTGGCGGTGTTCGACGATGGGGTGGGCTTTGATGTGAGCGCGGTGCAGCAGGCCGGGCTGAGCGTGGGCGTGCGCAGCATGGAAACCCGCAGCCAGCGGTTGGGGGCGACGTTCCGCGCCGAGTCCGGCCCCGATGGCACGGTGCTGCGCGTGTCGCTGCCACTGCGCAGCGCGGTGGAGGCGGAGAAGTTCAGCCTGTCGGCGTGACCGCGGCCCGCGCGGCGGCAATCACTGCGTGAGGAAGTCCTCGATGATGCGTGCCACGGCCTCTGGCTGATCGTGGTGAAGCATGTGTGCCGCATGGTCCACGCGGGCGCTGCGTGCGTTGCGCACGTGCCCAAGGCGCTCGTGGTATTGCGCCAGCGAATAGTTGCCCGAGGACCACTTGGCGATGTGATTCTCTTCGGCCTCGACCGACAGCACGGGGGCGGTGATGGCTTCGTAGAGCGCCAGCATTTCGTCCGCGCGAAACAGCATGGGCGTGATGATCTTGTGGGCGGGCGCACCCAGAATCCACCATTTGCCGTTAGCATCTGGCGCGGCCCAGTGCTGCGCCAGCCACTGCGCCTTGTCGGGGGCGATGCGCGGGTTGGTTTTCATGAGGCGCTGCGCCACGCCGTCCACGCTGTCATACGGACGCAGGGCCATGTCGCCGCGTTCGTATGCGCGCAATTCGTCCATCCAGCGTGCGTAGCGCCCGGGTGCTTGTGACGGCTGGCTGGGTGCGAGGCCAAAGCCTTCCAGATTCACCAGGCGCCGAATGCGCTCGGGCCGCGCGCCGGCGTACATCATGCTGACGTTGCCGCCCATGCTGTGGCCCGCCAGATCGACGGGCCGATCGGGCGAGAAGTGGTCCAGCAAATGGTCGAGATCGGCCAGATAGTCGGCAAACACGTAGTGGTCGCAGGCATGGGGTGGCATGGAGTGTCCGAAGCCACGCCAGTCGGGCGCGATGATGAGCCGGTCGCGCGCGAAGGCATCGCTGAACGCATCCACCACGAACTGGTAGGACGCGCCAACGTCCATCCAGCCATGCACCATCACCAACGGCGGCTGTGTGTGTGCGGCAGCGGGATCACCCCACACGCGCACGTTGTAGTGCATGTTGCGCACGGGAACGGAGAGCAGGCGGGCGGGGCGTTTTTCGATATACATGCGCCGCATTATGTAGAGGCGAAGTGCGCTGGCGTTGTCACCGATGTGGCAGCCCGCGCCGCGTTGGCCTGCACGCCGCGGACTTCTTGACTATGATTTCTGCCTGCGCCGCGTTGCGCGCACCCCTTCCTTGAACGCAACGCGCGGAGTGCGACTCCCGCGTCTGACTGGAACACCATGAATCTGATTTCCCTGGGTCAAAGCGACCTGAAAGTCACGCCCATTTGTCTGGGCACGATGACCTTTGGCGAGCAGGTCGATGAAGCCTCAGCGCACGCCATTCTTGATCGCGCGGTTGAGCGCGGAGTGAACTTCATCGACACTGCCGAGATGTACGCCGTGCCCACGCGCGCCGAAACCTGCGGAGCGACGGAAACCATCATCGGCAACTGGTTCGCCCGCCGCCCGGGCATGCGCAACCGCGTGGTGCTGGCCAGCAAGGTGGCAGGGCCATCGCGTGCCACGCCGTGGATTCGTGCCGGTGCAGGCATGACGGCGGCCGACATCACGGCCTCGTGCGAGGGCAGTCTGAAGCGGCTGCAAACCGACGTCATCGATCTCTATCAGATCCACTGGCCCGAGCGCCACGTGCCTGCGTTCGGGCAAATGTATTTCAATCCGGAAAAGGACCACAGCGAAACGCCCATCCTGGAGCAGCTCAAGGCGCTCGACGGCTTGGTGCGTGCGGGCAAGGTGCGGCACATCGGACTGTCCAATGAGACGCCGTACGGCGTGCACGAATTCGTGCGACTGGCCGAGCAGCATGGTCTGGCGCGCGTGGTGTCCGTGCAGAATCCGTATGCGCTGCTGAACCGGAGTTGGGAAAACGCCATGGATGAGAGCTGCCACCGGCTGCAGATCTCGCTGCTGGCATATTCACCGCTGGGCTATGGGCTGCTGAGCGGCAAGTACGACGCCAGCGGCACGACCGGGCCAGATGCGCCGGCGGCAGGGCGGCTGGCGCTGTTCGAGTCCATGCGCAAGCAGCGCTGGGGTCGGGCGGAGTCGCTTGAGGTGGCGCGTCTGTACAACCAGTTGGCGCGCGACCATGGCCTCACGCCCACGCAGATGGCGCTGGCGTTCTGCTACACCAAGTGGCAAGTGGCGAGCACCATCCTGGGTGTCACGACCGTGGCGCAACTGGACGAGGACATCGACGTCTGGGGCACGCAGTTGTCGCCCAAGGTGCTCGAAGACATCGACGCCATCCGCAAGCAATACCGCGATCCGGCGCAATGAGCCCGGAAGCTGGCAACGACGGTTGAAGGGAACCATGGGCAAGAAGGACAAGGCCGCGCACGTCAGCGAGACTCCTGCGACACAGTTGCTGCGTTCCCACCGCGTGGAATTCAGCGAGCATCCCTACGACTATGTCGAACATGGCGGCACGGAGCACAGCGCCGCCAGTCTGGGGCTGGACGAGCACATGGTGGTGAAGACGCTGGTCATGCAGGATCAGGACGCGAAACCGCTGATCGTGCTCATGCATGGCGACTGCAAAGTTTCGACCAAGAACCTCGCGCGTCAGATCGGTGCCAAGAGCGTCGAGCCCTGCAAGCCCGACGTCGCCAATCGGCACAGTGGCTATCTGGTGGGCGGCACCTCGCCCTTTGGCACGCGCAAGGCGATGCCGGTGTTCATCGAGGAGAGCATCCTGCAATTGCCGCGCATCGCCATCAACGGTGGACGGCGCGGTTTTCTCGTGCAATTGAGTCCGCAGGTGTGCGTTGATTTGCTCAACGCCCGTCGGGTGCACTGCGCGCTGGCAGAATAGGGGCTTCGACTCTCTCTCACCCCTTGCTGATCGGACACCGTGAGCCCCATCGTACTTTCCATCGTCGCCACCATTGCAGCCTATCTGGTTGGATCGTTGTCGTTTGCCGTGATCGTCAGTCGCGTCATGGGCCTGAACGATCCACGCACATACGGCAGCAAGAATCCGGGCGCGACCAACGTGCTGCGCTCGGGCAGCAAGGCCGCTGCGGTGCTGACGCTGCTGCTGGACGCGGTGAAGGGATGGTTGCCGGTGATGCTGGTGCGCTGGTTTGGCGCGCCTTACGGGCTGGAGGAGGGCACCATCGCCGCGGTCGGGCTGGCGGCGTTCCTCGGCCACCTGTGGCCCGTGTTCTTCCGCTTTGAGGGCGGCAAGGGCGTGGCGACGGCTGCGGGGGTGCTGATGGGCATCAGTGGCTGGCTCGGGCTGGCCACGCTTGCGACCTGGTTGATCATTGCGGTGTTCTTCCGCTACTCCTCGCTGGCTTCGCTGATCGCGGCCGTGTTCGCGCCGTTCTTCTATGTGCTGGGCGGTGGTGTTGCGTGGCATGCGGACGCACGCATCGGCGTGGCCATCGCCATCATGGCGGGCCTGCTGGTGTGGCGCCACAAAGAGAACATTCTGCGCCTCATGGCTGGCAAGGAGTCCAAGCTGGGCGCCAAGAAGAAGGGCTGAGCGGCAGAGAGCGCGGCCCCTGCGCGCTGCGCTCAGAACTCAGAGATGCCCGCAGGCCATCAGGCCCATGCGCACCATCGTGTGGTGATTGGCACCCATGCTGACGCTGTTGCCCGGCAGCGCGTTGACGATGCGCGGCTTGCCATTGGCCGTGTGGTGCAGGCCCGGTTGGGCATATGTCTCGCCGCTGGCGTCCATGAGGCTGGCTACCACCGGGAAACTGGTGGATTCGCCCCGGCGCAGCACGATGGCGGTATCGCCGTTATCGAGCTTGACGTAGGTGCCCGGCGGGCACAGTCCGATCGTGCGCACCAGAATAAAGCCCACCTCATCGCTGCGCGAGACGTCGTGGCCAAGCAGTGAGCGCATGGACTCCGTGGCGCTGCGCCCGGTGCGCGATTTGCGCGGGCTGATGAAGGCGGCGTAGCGATCCACGGTCGCCAAAGTACGCACCAGTCGCTCGCGCACGGTGAGATTCTTGAGTGGCTCGCGTGCGCGATCTTGCTGGAACGAGTGGTGGCTGGCCACGGCGTCGAGCCACAGCGCATCGGTCACGCCCAATTGTTCCAGCAGCGCACGGCTGCGGGCCGCGTGGCGGTTCACCGCCGATTGCTGATGCGCGTTGATGGGATCGGCGCGCTCGGCCAACTCATCTTGCAGCTCAGTAATGCTGATGTTCATGGTGAACGCCGCACGCACCAGCGTGTCGCGTTCGGTGCGCGGCAGGCCCAACTCCAACCCGAGGATATGGCATAGCGCCGCGCACACCAGCGCATGCGAAGTGCTGTAACCCACCGCATTCGTGGAGGCCAGTTGCAGCATGAGGTAGAGCGTGGCGTCCACGTCTTGCGCGACCAGTTCTTGCAGCCATTGGTCGAGCTGGCGAATTTTGGGGATGAAGTCGTGTACCTCGCGCGGCCGGTGCAGCACGAAGCCGAGAGCTGCCTGCATGTCCCCCCACTGGGCCAGCAGTTCCTCGTATGGATTAGTGGTCGCTGCTTCGGCGACGAGTGCGGCGCGCGTACTCATATCGTTGGTCTGAATTGGCGAAACCTTTGAGTCAGAGCATACAACGATTGCAGCGTTATTTCCGTTGGAGAATCATTTCGTCATTTGTGCGTGTCATCTGGAAGGCACTGAGGAAATTGTTGCCCAGCAACACGTAGGGCATGGGCTGGGGCAGGATGACGCTTTCCACGTTGTGGACTTCGATTTCGCCTACGCGCACCGTGCGCAGCGTCACGCGCCAACCATTGGCGATGCCGTTGCCGGTGCTGACCTGAATGGGCGTGCCGCGCTCGTAGTCGATGCCCATGCGCTTGGCCTCGTTCTGGCTGATGGCGATCGTGGTGGCACCGGTATCGATCATGTATTGCATGACCTTGCCATTGATCAGTCCCGAATTCACAAAATGCCCGCGCGAGTCGGCACGCAATACCAGCCGGCCGGTGGCCGCCGTGCTGGCGGCACTGCCGACATGCACCGGTGTGTCGCCCAGATGCAGGGTGAGGCGCGTACCGTTGGCTTCGATGTCGGCGCTGTCCTTGCCGACGGACAGCACCCGCACGCCATTCAGGGCTTCCCCTGCGCCGAGCGCGCGCGGCGCGCCGCCGTCCACCACCAGCAGCGCCTTGGTGCCCAGCACGCCAACCAGCGCAGCCTGCTGCGCCAACGCGGGAGCAGCACTCAACGCCAGAAGCACAGCCGCCGCAGTGCCTTGCAGGCTGCGGCGCAGATCAGGCAGCCGCATGCGCAATCAGTCGCGGAAGTTGTCAAACGACAGCGGCAGATCGACGATGTCCTTGCGGATCAGCGCCATGGCCGCTTGCAGGTCGTCGCGCTTGGCGCCGGTCACGCGCACCTTTTCTTCCTGGATCGCGGCTTGCAGCTTGAGCTTGCTTTCCTTGATCAGCTTCTGGATCTTCTTGGCGTTCTCGGCGTCGATGCCGTTGCGCACCTTGACGACCTGCTTGAGCTTGTCACCGCCGATCTTCTGGGGCTTTTCGATGTCCAGGAAACGCACATCCACATTGCGCTTGGTGAGCTTGTTGCGCAGGATGTCCTCGACCTGCTGGAGCTGGAAGTCGGCGTCGCCGAACATGGTGATGACCTTGTCCTTGAGCTCGACGGCGGCGGATGTGCCCTTGAAATCGAAGCGGGTACCGATTTCCTTGGCGGCGTTTTCCACGGCGTTTTTCACTTCGACGAAATTGGCTTCAAGGACGGTATCAAAAGAAGGCATGGCTTTACTCTCGGAATCTACATACAAACCCGGTGCACTTTGGGCGCGGGTGCGACAATCGGTCAATGTTAGTCGAGAACAACGTTCCCCTCCAGTCTTGCAACACCTTTGGCATCGTCGCCAAGGCCCACACGCTTGTACGTGCGCACAGTGCGCTGGACATTCATGACCTGATCGAAGGCGGCAAGCTGGCCGGCCAGCCGGTGTTCGTGCTCGGCGGCGGCAGCAACATCGTGCTGACGGGTGACGTCAAGCCGGTAGTGTTGAAGATGGAGATCAAGGGGCTGCGTCTGGTGGAGGAAACCGACAGGCACTGGATCGTCGAAGCCGGTGCGGGCGAGACCTGGCATGACGCGGTGGCATGGACCGTCGAGCACGGCTATCCGGGGCTGGAGAACATGGCGTTGATTCCCGGCACGGTAGGTGCAGCTCCGGTGCAGAACATCGGGGCGTACGGCGTGGAGTTGCAGGACCGCTTCGACTCCCTCGACGCGATCGATCTGGTCACGGGCCAGGATTTCCGTCTCGACGCGGCGCAATGCGCCTTTGGTTACCGCGACTCGGTGTTCAAGCACGCGCCGCAGGCCCCGCAGCACGATGGCGATCTGCCGCGCGGCATGGGGCTGGCCGGGCGTGCGGTGATCACGCATGTGCGCTTTCGCCTGTCAAAGCAATGGAAGCCGGAACTGGGCTATGCCGACCTGGAGCGCAAGCGCGTAGAGCTGGGTGTGGAATCGCCCACGGCTGCGCAGATTTTTGAATGGGTGTGCGCCATTCGCCGCGCCAAGCTGCCAGATCCGGCGGTCATCGGCAATGCGGGCAGTTTCTTCAAGAACCCGACGGTGACGCCTGACCAGTGCGTGGACATCATTGCGCGCGAGCCAAAGATCGTGCACTACCCGATGCCCGATGGCAGCATCAAGCTCGCGGCAGGGTGGTTGATCGACGCCTGCGGCTGGAAGGGCAAGACCATCGGCAAAGCGGGCGTGTACGAAAAACAGGCGCTGGTGCTGGTCAATCGCGGCAGCGGCGAGGACAGCGTGACCGGGGGCGAGGTGATGACGCTGGCCAAGGCAATCCAGACCAGCGTGTACGAGCGCTTCGGCATCCGGCTGGAGCCGGAGCCGGTGGTGGTCTGAGCCACCACCGCGCGCAATTTACATGCGCCAGTACGAGGCGCCGAAGAACAGGCTTTGAATGCGGTGCGGGGCTTTGTCCTCCACACCGATATCGACTGGCACGAACGCTTTCTGGCAGTCCAGCAGATACGACGTGCCATTGGGCGCATTCGCACGGATGCGACCCGCCAGTTTGCATGCGCCCACGCCGTCATGCAGTTGCTTGAGCGCCTGCTGCACCTGCTCGGGCTTGGCTTGCGCGCTGAATTCGTCGCTGAACATGTCCGCGCTCAGGGCCGCGCCCACGCCTTCCAGTGAAGAAAGCACCGTCCTCATGCGCTTGTCCAGCGCTTGCTGCACGGCTTGGCTCGGTCCGCTGCTGGCGGTGCGCGTGGGCGTGCTGGGGGCGCTGTTCTCGCCTTGCGGAGCGGTGTTCTGAGCCATGGCTCCAGAGCCAAAAGCGATGATGCACGCGCCCAGCACGGTGGAAATGATTTTCTTCATGCAGATTCCTGTGGTCCAAAAAGTCACTCTACCGCCCACTGTAGGGGGAGCGGTAACGGAAGGTATGTCAGCCGGAGGCTCAAGCCGGTGAGGCTGCGCATGGCTATTCAACGTCGTCCGACGGGAAAAGGAATACAAGCGCCACACGCAAAGGGCCCGCATACGGCGGGCCCTTTCTAGTGCTGATCTGACTCTGGCGGGGATGACAGTGCGTCGATCCGTGGGTGCGTCAGTCGGCGGTGGCGCCCGACACCTTCACGGCTTCGCCCCACTTCTTGATGTCGGCATCGATCAGCTTGGTGAAGTCTGCCGTGCTCAGGCCATAGGCTTCGGCGCCGAGTTCGGAAATCTTGTTCTTCACGTTGTCCTGCTTCAGGATGTCCTGCACGTAGCCGTTCATGCGCTCGGCCAGTTCCTTGGGCAGGTTCTTGGAGCCGATCATGCCGTACCAGGGTTCCACTTCGAAGTTGGTGAAGCCCAGCTCATGCAGGCTCTTCACGCCGGGGAACTTGGGCGATTCGTTCTTGCTGGTGATGGCCAGTGCCTTGATCTTGCCGGCATCAATTTGCGGCTTGAGCGGCACGGGGTTGTCGATGGCGTACTGCACTTCGTTGGACATCACGGCCAGAATCAGCGGCGCCGATCCCTTGTAGGGGATGTGGGGCGACTTCACCTTGGCCTGCATCTGGAACATTTCCACGATCATGTGCTGGGGCGAACCGGCACCAGCGGAGCCAAAGTTCACCTTGTCGGCCTTGATCTGCTTCATCAGATCGTCCATCGAGTTGATGCCCGACTTGGCGCTGGTCACCAGCAGGAACGGGGCCTTGGCGATGGGGGTGATGGGGGTGAGGTCTGTGCGCGGGTTGTACGGCACGCTCTTGTAGAGCGTTGGCGAGATCACCACGGGACTGCTGGAGCCCACGAGGAAGGTGCCGCCGTCCGGCTTGGCGCGGCTCACGAATGCCGTGGCGATGTTGCCGTTCGCGCCGGCCTTGCTGTCCACGATGACGGCAGCGTCGATGCGTTTTTCCAGCTCTTGCGCAATGATGCGGGCGAGCAGGTCGCTGGTGCCGCCCGGAGAGTAGGGCTGGACGAGTGTGATGGTCTTGACCGGCCACGGATCCTTGGCGTGCACCAGTGTGGGCATGCCCGTGGTGAGTGCGACGGCGGCGGTGGCGAGCAGGGCGTTTCTGCGAAGCATGATGGTTTCCTTGGTGGCGGTGTGCTCACGTCGAGCCACCGGTAAGGGCAGAGCCGGGGTCCGGGTGAGACGACGGCCAACGAAATTGAATCAATCGGATTTGGTTTCCGATTGATTCATATGCAACCTATGATTTTCTCTCAACCGCCAGTTCGAAAAACCGGAATACCTGCTCACCTCGCAAGGCTTACTGAAGCTGACGAGGTGTGCCGGGCAGTGTGATCAACCAGCGGGCTTGAGGGTCATGTAGCCCATCCACGGCCAGTAGGTCAGCGCGAACACGGCCAGCAGCACGGTGGCAACGATGGTCAGCACCAGACCGGTCTTTACATAGTCCTGGATGGTGAATGTGTCCGTGCCGTAGGCCAGCATTCCCTGCGGCGAGTTCACCGGCAGGATGAAGCCGAAGCTCACCACGAACTGGAGCAACATGGTCATGCCGATCGGGTTGATGCCGGGCGTTTCCACGGCTTTCAACACGCTGATGATGATGGGGATCATCGTGGCCGCCAAGCCGGTCGCGCTGGCAAAGCCGAGGTGAATCACGATCAGGAACAGCGACAGCAGCATGAAGATGGCGAAGGCCGATGCCGTGGCCAGTCCGAGGTGCGTGACGATGAGCTTGGCCAGCCAGGGAGCGGCCTCGGTCTTGAGCAGCGCAGTGCCCATGGTGATGCCCACGGCAAACAGCAGCACCGTGCCCCATGGGAAGCCCTTTTGCGATTCCTTCCAGCTCATCACGCCCACGCGCGGCAGCAGCATGACGGCGATGGCCACGATGGTGGAGGTGGTCGTGTCCACGCTGTGCAGCACGCCTTCGGTGGCCCAGAAGCCGAGCAGGATGAGCACGATGGCAAGCAACTTGCCTTGGTTGGCCGTCATCGGGCCAAGCGCGGTCAATTGCTGGCGGATGGCTTCACGGCCGCCTTCGATGTAATCCATCTCGGGCTTGAGCATGCGCGTCATGATGAAGTACAGCGCCACGGTGAGCACGGCAGAGAAGGGCGCGCCGGCCACAAACCATTCACCCCAGGTGATGTTTGCGCCCAGTTCCTTTTCGATGAAACCAATGGCCACCATGTTCTGCGCGGCGGCAGTCTTGATGCCCACGTTCCACACGCTGCCCGTTTGTGCGGCGGTGATCACGACCAGTGCAGCGAACTTGCTGCGCCGATCCGCCCCGAAGGCAGAAAGAAAGCCGAGCATGATCGGCATCAAGCAGGCAATGCGGGCCGTGGCACTCGGAACGATGAACGACAGCAAGAAGCCCACCAGAATGGCGCCCATCGCCACATGCTTGGCACGCGCGGGCACAAAGGACAGCACTTGCAGTGCAATGCGCTTGTCCAGTTGCGTGGCGGTCATGGCAGCGGCGATGAAGCACGCGGCCGCCACCAGCACCACCGCGCTGCTGCTGAAGCCGGACAACGCATAGGGCAGCGCGCCCTTGGTGCCCATCCAGACGCCGGCAGCCTCTTTGCCCGGCGCGGGTGATATCGCCAGCAGGCAGATGATCAAAGCGCCGATGACGATGGCGCTGACGGAGTAGTCCAGCGCCTCCGTCATCCATACGATGACAGCGAACGCCAGAATGCCCAGCATCATCTGCCCGGAAGGGGGCAGGCCGGGAATGGCAGGCAAGAAGATGATGATCAGCAGCGCGGCGATGGCGGCGGCCAGTCCGATGCGCTTGGTCATGCCGGAGGAGGGAGGAGGAGTTTTGGCTACGCCAGCAACAGTCGGTGCGGCGGCCATGGGTACGGGCGACGTCACGATGCTTCCTTTCAAGTGTGAACAATCCGATCGATCACTATCGAGATTGGATTCTGGAAGCGAGACAACTACTTTTCAGGGTTATTGCGGAGTCAAATTGACGCGAATCAACGATCAACCGTGATGTTGATGCATGTCTTTGCGTTAGATCAATGAAAAAAGCCGCCCTGTAAGGCGGCTGTCAGCGAAAGGAAGGTTGGTTGACCTTCCTTGCATGTGCGATGGCGCGTTATTTCTTGCTGCCGTCGTTCAACTGGGCCAGCGCAGCACTGCCGCCCAGCGACAGCAGGCCAGCGTCCGAGTACACGCGCAGCTTTTCGCGCGTGTCCACGATGTCGAGGTTGCGCATGGTGAGCTGGCCGATGCGATCCGCCTGGCTGAATGGCGCGTCTTCCACCTTTTCCATCGACAGGCGCTCGGGCGCGTAGGTCAGGTTGGGCGATTCGGTGTTCAGCAGCGAGTAGTCGTTACCGCGACGCAGTTCCAGCGTGACGGTGCCGGTCACGGCGCGTGCCACCCAGCGCTGGGCGGTTTCGCGCAGCATGATGGCTTGCGGGTCGAACCAGCGGCCCTGGTACAGCAGACGGCCAAGGCGCAGGCCGTTGATGCGGTACTGCTCGATGGTGTCTTCGTTGTGGATGCCGGTCACCAGACGCTCGTAGGCAATGTGCAGCAGTGCCATGCCGGGGGCTTCGTAGATGCCACGGCTCTTGGCTTCGATGATGCGGTTTTCGATCTGGTCACTCATACCCAGGCCGTGGCGTCCGCCGATGCGGTTGGCTTCCAGGAACAGTTCGACCGGGTCATTGAACTGCTTGCCGTTCAGAGCCACGGGGCGGCCTTCCTCGAACGTCACCGACACTTCTTCGGCCTTGACGTCGACTTCCGGCTTCCAGAACGCCACGCCCATGATGGGGTTGACGATGCGCAGGCCGCTGTTGAGGTATTCCAGATCCTTGGCTTCGTGGGTCGCGCCCAGCATGTTGGAGTCGGTCGAATAGGCTTTCTCCGCCGACATCTTGTAGCCAAAGCCTTCCTTGGTCATGAATGCCGACATCTCGGCACGACCGCCCAGTTCATCGATGAACTGTTGGTCCAGCCAGGGCTTGTAGATCTTCAGCGACGGGTTGGTCAACAGGCCGTAGCGGTAAAAGCGCTCGATGTCGTTGCCCTTGAAGGTGGAGCCGTCACCCCAGATGTTGACGTCGTCTTCCTTCATGGCGGCCACCAGCATGGTGCCGGTCACAGCGCGGCCCAGCGGCGTAGTGTTGAAGTAGGTGATGCCGCCGGTAGAGATGTGGAACGCGCCCGCCTGGATTGCGGCGATGCCTTCGTTGGCCAGTTGCGTGCGGCAATCGATCAGACGGGCTTTTTCTGCGCCGTACTCCATCGCCTTGCGCGGGATGGCATCGTAGTCTTCCTCATCGGGCTGGCCGAGGTTGGCGGTGTAGGCATAGGGCAGGGCGCCCTTGTTCTTCATCCAGCGCAGGGCAGCGCTGGTGTCGAGGCCGCCAGAGAAAGCGATGCCGACCTTCTGGCCGACGGGGAGGGTTTGCAGAATATTTGCCATGGGTGCTGATCCGTTAAAAAGTCGGGGTGCGCTGGAGGGCCGGGGCCGCTCAGGCGTAGTGACAGATGTAGTGGTACGTCTCTGTCACGCGGATATCAAACTTGGAGTTGGCCGGAATGCTGAATTGCTCGCCGGGGCCGGACTTCAGCCACTGGTCGGTGCCGTCCAGCCGGTACTCGCAGGAGCCGCCCACGCATTCCATGATTTCAGCGGCTGCTGTGCCGAAGGTAAGTTCAGCGGGCAGCACAACGCCCACCGACTTCTTCGTGCCGTCGGGGTATGTGAAGCTGTGGCTCACGCACTTGCCGTCGAAATACACATTGGCCTTGGTCGTGATGGACACGCCATCGATCTTTTCGGTAGTCATGGAATGGGAGTGGGTCTGAAAAATTCAGGAGAGCGAGGGGTCGGTCAAACCCTCCATTCTAGGCGTGCGTGGGCCACCTGTGGATTTTGGTGCGGTTTGTCCGTCTTGAGAAGCTGCGTCGCCAGGCGCGGGCGAACAAATGCAAAAAGGAGCCCGAAGGCTCCTTTGCATGATGGGCGCATGCATTCGGTCGCGTGCTCAGGGGCGATAGGGCTCGCCACGCGCATTGCGGTACTCGACCGCGCCAGTCACTGCCGGGGGCGGATAGGTGTTGTCGTAGCCGTTGCCGTAGGTGCCAGAGCTGCCGGACATCACCACGCCGGGCGCAGGGTAGCCGCCGTTGCCGTAATAGCCTTGGTCCGAGGGATAACGGTTGCCGTCATAGCCGCCGTTGTCGTAGTAAGCGCCCTGGCTGTAGCCGTTGTCGTAGTAGCCGTCATTGCCGTAGCTGCCATACGCCCCATATCCGCCGTTGGGCACAGGAGCGGGTTGTGGGTAGTAGCCGCTCGCGCCGTACGGATCGCGCGACGCAGGTTGCACGCTCAGTGAAATCCAGTTGCCGGGATCGTAGTCCGTGCGCGTGGTGTATCGCCGGCCCGCGTATTCGTAGGTCACGTCGTAGCCGACGGTTCGGGTTTCATAGCTGGTTTGTGTGCCGCAGCGCTGCACCGGGTAATAGCCTGGAGGGCCCGCCTCGACCTGATTGCCGAAGATGGAGCCGCCCATGGCACCGATCGCCGTGGCTGCGGCGCGGCCGGAGCCGCCGCCAATGGCGCTGCCGGCCAGACCACCGATCACGGCACCCAGCAAGGCGCCGCCGCCTGTGGGGCGGCGCTGCCCGTACATATAGTCATTGCCGCAGACCTGCTGCGGGATGGCAACCTGCTGGATGATGGGCGACGCCGACAGCACGCGCCCCTGCTCCTGCTGGGCAAAACCAGTGGATGCGGTGGCTGCCAGCGCAGCAAAAACAATGATTTTGTTCATGAGTGAACTCATTGCAGTCCGCATAACGCGCCAGACCTCCAAAAAGTTTAGGGGTACAGCGTCAAAAACCGTGTGCCCGGCTGTAAATCTACGTAAAGACCAGCGCTGGGCCGCGCGACGCGCCGGGCGGGCTCATGAACATTGGAGGCCTGTTACGCCCATTCGTTCCAAAGGGCGGGGTCAAAGCCCACGGTGACGCGGCCTGTGGGCGTGCCATTCCACTCGACCACCGGACGCTTGATGACGGAGGCGTGCTCTTGCATTACCTGCGCTGCACCGGCAGCATCGGCCGCGCGCGCCTGCACGTCGGCGTCCAGCTTGCGCCATGTCGTGCCCTTGGTGTTGAGCAGCTTGTCGCGCCCCACGGCCTGCATCCAGGCGGGTAGGCGGTCGGCTGGGACGCCTTGCTTTTTGAAGTCGTGAAACTGGTATTCCAGACCATGGTCGGTGAGCCAGGTGCGCGCCTTTTTCACCGTGTCGCAATTCGGGATTCCGTAGAGGATGATTGTGGGGATACTCATATCCATCATCATCGCTCAACGCGGCGTGGGCGACAATGGAGGGCTGTATGCACAATCTACCTGACACCCTGGACGGCTGGCTGAGCTATTGCGAAAGCCTGCATCCCCGCAACATCGAAATGGGCCTGGAGCGCGTGGGCGAAGTGGCCCGCCGGCTCAACCTGCATTTTGACTGCCCCGTGATCACCGTGGCAGGCACCAACGGCAAGGGTTCGACCTGCGCCATGCTGGAAGCGGTTGCGCTGCAGTCAGGGTACAGGCCGGGCGTGTTCACCTCGCCGCATCTGGTTCACTTTGAAGAGCGCTGCCGTGTGTATGGCGAGATCGTCACTGCCGCACAACTGGTGGAGCAGTTCGCCGCCGTGGAGCAGGGGCGCACGCAGGGCGGGCCGGACATCGCGCTCACGTATTTCGAATTCACCACGCTGGTGATCCTGCGCCTGTTGAGTCTGTCCAGACTCGATGTGGTGATTCTGGAAGTCGGCATGGGTGGTCGCCTCGACGCGACCAACATCGTGGACACGGATTGCGCCATCATCACCAGCATCGATCTGGACCACATGGAGTTTCTCGGCTCCGACCGCGAGGCCATCGGCTTCGAGAAAGCGGGCATCATGCGCCCGGGCAAACCGGTCATCGTGAGCGATCCGATGGCACCGCAAAGCGTGATCGACCATGCGCGCGACATCGGCGCCGACCTGTGGCGCTTTGGTGTGGACTTCAACTTCACCGGCGACAAGCAGCAATGGGCGTGGGCGGGGCGTGGTCGTCGTTACGCGGGGCTGTCCTATCCCTCGCTGCGCGGTGCCAACCAGTTGATGAACGCGTCGGGCGTGCTGGCCGCGTTCGAGGCCCTGCGCGACAAACTGCCGGTGACCGCGCAAGCCGTGCGCACCGGGCTGGCCATGGTCGAGTTGCCGGGGCGTTTCCAGATCATTCCCGGCCAGCCGACGCTGGTGCTGGATGTTGCGCACAACCCGCACTCGGTGGCGGCGCTCACGGCCAATCTGGATGCGATGGGCTACTTCCCCACCACGCACGCCGTGTTCGGCGCGATGGCGGACAAGGACCTCACGCCCATGCTCACCAAGATCGGCCCGCTGATCGATCGCTGGTATTTCACCGACCTGCCCACGCCGCGCGCCGACACGGCGGCCCACCTGCAACAGAAGTGGAACGCGCTGCAGATGGTGATGGGCGGCAAGCGCGAAGTGAAGACCTCGCTGCACGCCAATCCGGAAGCCGCGCTGCAAGCGGCTGTCGCCGCCGCAGATGCGGCTGATAGAATCGTCGTTTTTGGTTCGTTCTATACAGTGGGCGGTGTTTTGCAACACGGTACGCCCCGGCTGCAAGCCAAGCATTTGGGCGCATAAAGAGTCCCTACCTCATGGCATTTATCAAGTTTCCCTGGTCTGGCAAGAAAGAGAAAGAAGCGGCAGCTGCCAAGACCACGCGCCGCTCGCGCGTGGCCGCACAGGCAGAGAGCGTCGAAGTGATGCGCCGCCGCGCACGCCATCGCCTGATCGGCGCGGCCGTACTGGTCATTTTGGGTGTGGCGGGCTTCTCGCTGCTGTTCGACACCAAGCCGCGTCCCGTGCCGGTGAATGTGCCCATCGATGTCCCCGATCGCAACACAGTCGCACCGTTGGTGGTGCCCGGAGCCAGCGAAACCAGTGTCGCCAAACCCGAGCCGAATGGTGCCGGTCTGGACGATGGAGAGGAAATCGTCACCTCGCCCCCCAGCAAGCCTGCGGTGACTGCGCCCATTCCCGTGCCGCCTCCGGTGGCGTCGGCCTCCAGGCCCGCGCCGCAGGCCTCGGTGGAGCGCCGCGAGCCGCCCAAGCCCGAAACCAAGCCCAAGCCAGAGCCCAAACCGGAACCGAAACCCGAACCCAAGCCTGAGCCGAAGCCAGAACCCAAGGCCAAGCCGGAACCGAAACCCGAGCCGAAGCCGGAACCCAAGCCAGAGCCCAAGCGCAGTGCGGACGATGCGGCCCGTGCCCGGGCCTTGCTGGAAGGCCGTGACACGTCTTCCGGCGCAGCGGCACCGGCGGCAGCGGCCAAGAGCGAGCGCTTCACGGTGCAAGTGGGTGCCTTCGCCGATGCCGACAAGGCGGCGGAAGTGCGCAGCAAGCTCTCGGGTGCAGGACTCAAAGCCTATACGCAAGGCGTGGACACCAAGGATGGCAAGCGCACCCGCGTGCGTGTGGGGCCGTTCACCAGCCGTGCCGAGGCGGACAAGGCGGCCGCGCGCATCAAGGGGCTGGGTTTGCCAGCGTCTGTGATTCCGGGCTGATCAGGAACTTCAATCGGAGCTGCGCATGGCTGCGCTGGATTGGTTGTGCATCGTCGTGCTGGTGTGCTCGTTGGTGATTGGCGCGTGGCGCGGACTGGTGTTCGAGCTGCTTTCGCTCACCAGCTGGGTGGTGGCATTTTTTCTGGCGCAGTGGTTTGCCGCCGATGCCGCGGCGCTGCTGCCCATGAAGGACACCGATCCGATGCTCCAGCACGCGGTGGGGTTTGTGCTGGTGTTCGTGGTGGCGATCTTTGCCTGCAGCTTTGTGGCCTGGCTCATGAAGAAATTGATCGATGCGATCGGGCTGCGTCCGGCGGATCGCGCGCTGGGTGGCCTGTTCGGGCTGCTGCGCGGTGTGCTGGTGCTGCTCGTGCTGGCGGCGGTGGTGTCGATGACGACCATGCACGAAGCCGAATGGTGGAAAGCCGCCCATAGCGCCCCCATATTAGAGGCGGCATTGCAGGCCATAAAGCCCCTTCTGCCAACCGATATGGGAACGCGGATTCCTGTCTGATGGACCCAAACGCGGCGAAAATAACGGGCCCTTCGGGGCTTCAGGATTTGTGTGAGTGTTCGGCGGTCTTCATCCCCCGCCATAAATTGGAAACCGAATATGTGTGGAATCGTCGGTGTGGTCAGCTCGACCCCTGTCAATCAACTGATCTATGACGCGCTGTTGCTGCTGCAGCACCGTGGTCAGGACGCGGCAGGCATCGTCACGCAGGATGGACGCAAGTTCTTCATGCACAAGGCCAAGGGCATGGTCAAAGACGTGTTCCGTACGCGCAACATGCGGGCGCTGCCCGGTTCGGTCGGGCTGGGGCAGGTGCGCTATCCAACGGCGGGCAATGCGTCGAGCGAGGAGGAGGCGCAACCGTTTTACGTGAATGCGCCTTTTGGCATCGTCATGGTGCACAACGGCAATCTCACCAACGCCAAGCAGTTGCGTGAACAATTGTCGAATACCGACCACCGCCACACCAACACCGAGAGCGACTCCGAGGTGCTGCTCAACGTACTGGCGCACGAACTGGCGCGCGCGTCCAGCGGCGAGCAACTTCAAAGCAAAGACATTTTCCAGGCCGTGCGCGCGGTGCACAAACGCCTGCGCGGCTCCTACGCCGTGGTGGCGCTGATTGCCGGTTATGGCTTGCTGGCTTTCCGTGATCCTTATGGCATTCGCCCGCTGTGTCTGGGCAAGGGTGCGGACGGCACGGTCATGCTGGCGAGCGAATCGGTGGCGCTGGAGGGCACGTTGCACCAGCTTGAGCGCGACGTGGCGCCGGGCGAAGCCGTGTTCGTGCACAACGATGGCCGCGTGGAAAGCGAGCAATGCGCCGAGGCGGCCATTCTGCATCCCTGCGTGTTCGAGTACGTGTATCTGGCGCGACCGGACTCCGTAATGGACGGCATCTCCGTGTACCAGGCGCGCCTGAACATGGGCGAGACGCTGGCCAAGCGCGTGGTCTCCACGGTGCCGCCCAACGAGATCGACGCCATCATCCCGATCCCCGAATCCAGCCGCCCGAGCGCCATGCAACTGGCGCAACTGCTCGGCATTCCCTATCGGGAAGGCTTCGTGAAGAATCGCTACGTGGGTCGCACCTTCATCATGCCGGGTCAGGCCACGCGCAAAAAGTCCGTGCGCCAGAAGCTCAATGCCATCGGCAGCGAATTCAAGGGGCGTCGTGTGCTGCTGGTGGACGACTCCATCGTGCGCGGTACGACCTCCAAAGAGATCGTGCAGATGGCGCGCGATGCCGGTGCGGTGAAGGTCTATCTGGCGTCAGCAGCACCGCCCGTGCGCTTCCCCAATGTCTATGGCATCGATATGCCGACCAAGACCGAACTGGTGGCGCACAACCGCACGGTGGAAGAAATCCGTCAGGTGATCGGCTGCGACGCGCTGATCTATCAGGACGTGGATGCCATGAAGCAGGCGGTAGGCAAGATCAATCCTGCCGTGCAGGGTTTCGAGGCATCCTGCTTTGATGGCGACTACGTCACCGGCGACATCTCCGACGTCGACATCAGCGCGATGAACGAGGGCCGCAACGAAGTCGAAGAGGACGACGAGGACGCGCAACTCGCCTGACCGTTCTCTGCCAACGCGGGCGCTGCGCGCCCGGCCTTTTGAAGTGCGCCAATCTGGTAGTGACGCACTGCCGTCAATGCCGGACATTGGCGGTCACAGAACCAGCAAGGATCTATCCAAGTGACCGACAGAACATTGCCGCAAGGTCTGCACCCCGATACGCTCGCGGTGCGCGAAGCCATCGACCGCAGCCAGTGGGGCGAGCACAGCGAAGCGCTGTACATGACCAGCAGCTTCGTGCAGCCCGACTGCGCTACCGCCGCGCGGCGCTTTGCCAACGAGGAAGACGGCTACACCTACAGCCGCACCAGCAACCCCACCGTCACCAGCTTTGAAAAGCGGCTGGCGGCCATGGAGGGTACGGAATGTGCGGTGGCAACGACCACCGGCATGTCGGCCATCCTGCTGGTGGCGCTCACCACGTTGAAGACGGGCGATCACGTGATCTGCTCGCAATCCATGTTCGGCTCCACGATCAAGTTGCTTGGAACCGAGATGGCGCGCTTCGGAGTGGAAACCACGTTTGTTGCGCAGACCGATGTGCAGGCGTGGAAAGATGCGGTGCGCCCCAACACCCGACTGCTGTTTGCAGAAACCCCGACCAATCCGCTGACGGATCTGTGCGACATCGCCGCGCTGGCCGAGATCGCCCACGCGCATGGCGCCTTGCTGGCCGTCGATAACAGCTTCGCCTCGCCCGTGCTGCAACGGCCTGCCCAATTCGGCGCGGACATCGTCGTGCATTCCGGCACCAAGTTCCTCGACGGACAAGGCCGCGTCATGGCCGGTGCCGTCTGCGGCACCGTCGCGCTGGTGGACAAGGTGATGGGCACGTTCCTGCGCAGCGGCGGCCTGAACATTGCGCCGTTCAATGCGTGGGTTGTGCTCAAGGGACTGGAAACGCTGGCCGTGCGCGTCAAGGCGCAAAGCGCCGCGGCGCTGGAGTTGGCCACCTGGCTGCAAGCGCACCCCAAGGTGGCGCATGTGCACTATCCCGGCTTGCCCACCCATCCGCAGCACGAACTCGCCATGCGCCAGCAAAATGGCATGGGCGGCGCGGTGCTGGCATTCGACGTGGTGGGCGAGGGCGCGGAGCAGATGCGCGCCAACGCCTTCCATGTGATCGACAGCACACGCGTGTGCAGCATCACCGCCAATCTGGGCGACGTGAAGACTACCATCACCCATCCTGCCAGCACCTCGCACGGTCGGCTGACCGAAGCGCAGCGTCAGGCTGCGGGAGTGGGCCAGGGACTGGTGCGCGTCTCCGTGGGTCTGGAGGATCTCGACGATCTCAAGGCCGATCTCTCCCGTGGACTCGATACACTGGTGTGACATGACACAAGAAAAAGTACGTACCCGTTTTGCCCCGTCACCGACAGGCTTCATTCACCTTGGCAACATCCGCTCCGCCCTCTATCCGTGGGCGTTTGCGCGCGCGAATCAGGGTGACTTCATCCTGCGTATCGAAGACACCGATCTCGAACGCTCCACGCAGGCGTCGGTGGACGTCATTCTGGAAGGCATGCGCTGGCTGGAACTCACGCCCGATGAAGGCCCGTTCTACCAGATGCAGCGCATGGACCGCTACAAGGAAGTGCTGGCGCAGCTGCAGGCCAAGGGCTTCGTCTATCCGTGCTACATGAGCGTGCAAGAGCTCGACGCACTGCGCGAGCGCCAGATGGCGAACAAGGAAAAGCCGCGCTATGACGGCACCTGGAGGCCCGAAGACGGCAAGGTGCTGCCGCCCGTTCCTGAAGGTGTGAAGCCCGTGCTGCGCTTCAAGACGCCCAAGGGCGGTGTGGTCGCATGGGAGGACAAGTGCAAGGGCCGCATCGAATTCCAGAACTCCGAACTGGACGATCTGGTGATTGCGCGCCCGGATGGCACGCCCACCTACAACTTCTGCGTGTGCGTGGACGATATGGACATGCACATCACCCACGTGATCCGTGGCGACGACCACGTCAACAACACGCCGCGCCAGATCCATATTTTCGAAGCACTCGGCGCCCACGTGCCGGTGTTTGCGCACCTGCCCACCGTGCTGAACGAGCAGGGCGAGAAGATGAGCAAGCGCAACGGCGCGAAGGCCGTCACGCAGTATCGCGACGAAGGCTATCTGCCCGATGCGATGGTGAACTATCTGGCACGCCTCGGCTGGAGCCACGGCGACGATGAAATCTTCTCGCGCCAGCAGTTCCTCGACTGGTTCAACCTCGACCATCTGGGTCGCAGTGCGGGCCAGTTCGACGAAGCCAAGCTGCGCTGGGTGAACGCCCAGCACATGAAGCTCATGGACGATGCCGAGCTGGCGCGCCTGTTGCGCCCCTTCGTGCTGCAAGCCGGTGTGAGCGAGGCGCAGCTCGATGCGGACGATCGACTCGTGCGCATCACGGGCCTGTTCAAGGATCGCTGTGAGACGCTGGTGGATCTGGCCAACTGGGCCAAGCTCTTCTATCAGGACGACATCGACCGCAATGCAGACGATCTCGCCAAGCATGTGACCGATGCCGCCAAACCCCTTTTGAGCGCGTTCGCCGACGCCATGGAAAAAGTGGAATGGAACAAGGACGCCATCAGCGCCGCGATCAAGCAAGTGCTCAAGGAGCAGGGCGCAAAGATGCCGCAACTGGCCATGCCGGTGCGCGTGCTGGTGCTGGGCACCGCGCACACGCCATCAGTGGACGCGGTGCTGGAACTGCTCGGTCGCGAAAAAGTTTTGAAGTATTTGAAAACCGCCTGAAAATCTGTATATAATTCGAAGCTCAGCAGATGACGGCGGTTACAAAGTAATTTACGTCAGAAGCGGAATTTTGGGGGTATAGCTCAGCTGGGAGAGCGCTTGCATGGCATGCAAGAGGTCATCGGTTCGATCCCGTTTACCTCCACCAAGAATTCTAGGTTTTGACCCTATCGTCTAGAGGCCTAGGACATCACCCTTTCACGGTGAGTACCGGGGTTCGAATCCCCGTAGGGTCGCCAAGTTTGAAGCACTTGAAAGCTCGCAAGAGCGAATGCAATAGCTTCCTGCCAGGAGTGGTAGTTCAGTTGGTTAGAATACCGGCCTGTCACGCCGGGGGTCGCGGGTTCGAGTCCCGTCCACTCCGCCACAGATTGACCAGTAACGGGTCATCCCCTCAAAGGTGGCCCGTTTTGTTTTGGTGCAGACATTCTCCGAAGGGCGAATGACGGCACGAAAACACCAAGGGGGTATAGCTCAGCTGGGAGAGCGCTTGCATGGCATGCAAGAGGTCATCGGTTCGATCCCGTTTACCTCCACCAAAAATTCCAGGTTTTGACCCTATCGTCTAGAGGCCTAGGACATCACCCTTTCACGGTGAGTACCGGGGTTCGAATCCCCGTAGGGTCGCCAAGTTTGAAGCACTTGAAAGCTCGCAAGAGCGATTGCAATAGCTTCCTGCCAGGAGTGGTAGTTCAGTTGGTTAGAATACCGGCCTGTCACGCCGGGGGTCGCGGGTTCGAGTCCCGTCCACTCCGCCAGATTCAAGAAAAAGCGATGCATGTTCATGACATGCATCGCTTTTTTGTTGGTGGCTGCGGGCAATCCCGCCGTGCCTGATGCTTGATGCGGAAGAGCGTTGCGTCGGCGAATGGGCTGACTGTGGCTGCACCGCAGTGTGCAAATCGCGGTCTGGATGCAGCCCCCGTCAGGCTCAAGGTACGCAACAAGTTCGGGGACTGACGGTCAAGCTTCCTATTCGATCACTTGGGTGCCATGCGGATGGCGCCGTCGAGACGGATGACTTCACCATTGAGCATGTCGTTCTCGATGATGTGGCAGGCCAGCTTGGCATAGTCTTCGGGCTTGCCGAGGCGGCTGGGGAAGGGCACGCCTGCGGCGAGTGCGTCTTGCACTTCTTGTGGCATTCCGAACAGCATGGGGGTGCCGAAGATGCCGGGAGCGATGGTCATGTTGCGAATGCCGTTGCGCGCAAGATCGCGGGCGATGGGTAGTGTCATGCCGACCACGCCGCCCTTGGAGGCTGCGTAGGCGACCTGGCCGATCTGGCCGTCATAAGCGGCGACGCTGGCGGTGGAGATGAGCACGCCGCGCTCGCCCGTCGATTCCGGTTCGTTCTTGCACATGGCTTCGGCGGCGAGGCGGATCATGTTGAAGCTGCCGATCAGGTTCACCTGGATCACCTTGGAGAACAGCACCAACGAATGCGCGCCGTTCTTGCCCACGGTTTTTTCAGCCGGAGCGATGCCGGCGCAGTTCACCAGTCCCATCAGCTTGCCGACGGACGTAGCTTGGGCAACCACGGCCTTGCCGTCGTCTTCGCTGGTCACGTCGCACTTGACGAAGCTGCCGTTGATTTCCTTGGCGATGGCTTCGCCCTTGTCCGCTTGCATGTCGGCGATGACGACATGTGCGCCGCGACTGGCCAGCATGCGTGCAGCGCCTTCGCCCAGACCCGATGCGCCGCCGGTAACGATGAATACCTTGCCCTTGATTTCCACTACAGTCTCCTGAGAGGTTGGTGACGTTAACGTAAACGTCAATTATCACTCAGGACCCTGCGCGGCATAAAGGATTTGAAAGTGGGGAAAGTCTTTCGGCGGACTTTCGGAATCAGTCGGCACGAATTGGCGCGGCCAATGGCAAGGGGGAGGTGCCTCGCACAAATAAAAAATGTCCGCTGTCAAGTCGTTAGTGCGGACATGCAACGGTACGAAAGGTCTTGTGGGGCAATAGGTTAGGCCAGATTTCGGCCTCGGTGTGCTCTTACCGCGTTTTGAGCTAGGTGCCGCATAGGCGCTTCGCGGTAGCAAGCCTAGGAGCGGCGGAGCGGGCAAGGTCGCACCGCCATCATAGCCCGGCCTATCGCAAGCCACCGCTCAAAGCGAAAGCGCAGCCCTTGGGCTGCGCTTTCATCGTGGGCGGATGGTAGAGGCGTCCGCATCGTCAACTCGGCTTCGGCGGGGCGGCCTTGCCTGCCCCTCCTTTTCTGAATCCCCGATCCCCCGCCATGAACGCTTCCAGCATGTGCGGGATCAGCGTCGCCGCATCGACTGCCTCGCCATACGCCTGCGCGTGCAGCGCGGCGTAGCGGTCGAGGTCGGTTTTAAGACTGGCCGGGCAGGCAAAGGTGAGCTTGACGCTTTCGGTCTTGGGCAGCGGCCCCAGCCGCAGCTTCTTGGTTGTGCTCATCGTGAAGTCCCCCGATTGAAGAACAGCGGCTGGTACGGCCGCAACACCAAGTCGCGGTTGACGATGATCCGCACCGGCAGGCCGGGCCGTTGGGTCAAGGTGGGCTGGATGTTGAGGTTGCGCCGGGTCACTTCCTGGCCGATTTGATTCACCGTGTCCTGCAAACTGTCACGCCCGGCGATGATGACGCGATCGCCATCTTGTCGATTCTCCGGCGCGGCCAGTTCGGCGCCGACGCCCAGCAGGGTCGTCAGCGCCGCACCGGCAAAGATGCGGCCCCAGTGGTAGTCCACATCGTCTTCCAGGCCGGCATAGCCGGCCGGATCTGCGCCGGCCAGATTGTCGAGCGTCAACGAAGACGTGTCCGGCAGAATGATCCGATTCCAGACGACTTGAACGCGGCTCTGCCCGTAACTGACCTGGCTGTTGTATTTGCCCAGGATGCGCGAACCCTGCGGGATCAGCAGGAAACGCCCGGTGGCCGTGTCATAGACCGGCTCTGTCACAGTGGCGATCACGTCGCCGGGCAAGTCCGACTTGATGCCCGTCACCAGCGCTCCGGCAACCACCGTTCCGGCCATGACCTGATACGGCGAAGCCGGCAGGGTCAGGTTGCCGGAATTGCGGGTTTCCGTAGAGCCGCCTTTCAGGAAAGCCTCCTTCTGGTCTTGCCGGTTCTGCACGGCGGTCGGATCGGCAGGCTGGGCCGCCGTCGAGGCCGGCCCGGCGGCCATCGGGTCGAACGCCGCATTGGCGGCGAAGCCCGGCGCGGTGGCGGCCTGCGACTGCGCGACCGGCGCGGCCGCCTGCGCACCCGAGCGGAAGAACACGGACGATGCTGCGGCAGCTTCGGCTTCCTTGCGCAGCGCATCGTTCGGGTCGTGGCCGGGAGCCGCGTAGGCGGCTGTCACCGGCTGCTGCGACTTCACGATGACCGGGCCGAGGTCGCCCGGCAGCGGCGGCCCCAGCTCGGGTACATCGTGCGGCAAGGCTGGCGGCAGCTTCGAGTAGTCCGTCGGTAGCGCATCCAGCCCTTCGGACTTCGAGACGCGATCGACGTTGTAAAGCTCGGTTTGCTCGCCCGTACCGCGCCGATGCGGTTGCAGCGACCAGATCGTGGCCCCAAGCACGGCGACCGACAGGCCGCCCGCGAGGATGGCCAGCGTGCGCCGGTTCAGGCGCGTGACCGGACGCGGCTGGGCACGCAGCGCCACAGCCTCGGGCGCCACCTTGCCCGCCGGCGGAGCGGCGAGGTCGGGAGTGTCATCCTGGCTCATGGTCAGTTCCTCCGCGCCACGCCATCGGTGCGCTCGATACGCACCACGTCGCCGCCATCGCCGCCCAGCCGCAGTTCGGCCGCGCCGAACAGGCGATCCACGATGTAGTACGGCGAGCGGAAACGATAATTCACCAGTTGCCCGTCGCCCTGCACGCCGATGACGAACAGCGGCGGCAGCTCGCCCTGGGCAATGCCCGCCGGAAACTGGATATAGACCTTCTCGCCGTCATCGAAGGCACGCAGCGGCTTCCACGGCGGGTTGCTGCCCGATACCGCGTAACGGAAGCGGATCTTCTCCAACGCCAGGCCGGTATCGACTGGCGCGGCGGCGCTGGCCGCCTGCGACTGGCGCTGCAAGGCCAGCATCCGGTCGCGTGGATAGTCCCAGGATACCGAGGCCATCCATGCCTTTTCCGTCGAGGTCAGCTCCAGCAGGTAGGTGCGCCGGCTGGTGGTGATGACCAGATTGGTTTTCAGGCCCGAGCGGATGGGCTTGACCAGCACATTGACGCGCAGCGCGTCGCTGCTGCCGCTGGACGTGTCGCCCACGATCCAGCGCACGGTATCGCCGGCGGCGACCGTCACCAGTTCCTCGCCCGGCTGGAGCGAAACCACGGTCACGCGCCCCGGCGAGGCATAGACCTGATAAAGCGCACCATCGGTGAAAGGCCACACCTGGATAGCATTGACGTAGCCCTCGCGTGTGGGTGCGATGCGTGCCTCGGCGTTGGCACGGGAAACACGTACCTTCTCGTCGGCTGGCTCCGGCGCAGCCGGGGCCGCATCGACCTCCGGCAGTGGCTTCAACTGCGCCGGCAACGCCAGCGGCTCGGGGACGGCGACGACTTCCACCGGCGCGAGCGGTTCGGGCAGCGGCTGGGCCAGCACTGGCTCATCAAGTGAGATGGTCGGCGGCGGCTTGCCCTGCGAGGCGCAGCCCGCGAGGGCAAGCAGGATCAACGGCAAAGCGTGAAAGCGGAAAGGCAGGTTCATGGCTTGGCTCCTTCGGAAGAATCCAGTTCGCGGCTCCACGACAGGCCGTTGACGTAGATACCCAACGGGTTCTTGCGCAGGCGCTGTTCGGTGCGCGGGGTTTGCAGGACGGTGGAAAGCACGGCGTTCCAGCGTTCGGTGCCAGCGGGTGCGCCATTGACGAACCGTTGCTCCGTCCAGCGCACGTTGAAAGACGTGTCGCTGGCACGCACCACGCTGGTGATCTGCACCGTCACCGATTCCTTGCCGATGCGAGCGAATGGATCATTGGTGCGGGCGTAGTCGTTGAGCACGGCCGCGCCCCGGTCGGTGGTGTAGTCGTAGGCATCGAGCCAGTTTTGCCGCACGACGATGGGGTCGATGGACAGCGAGCGCACCAGGCTGACGAAGCGTGCCAGGTGGTGCGCGATCTGCGCATCGGCGGGCCGGTACGGCGTGGCGGCCTCGCCCACGGCGCGAACCTGTCCGGCCTGATCGACCTCGATGACGTAAGGCGTCACGATGGACTGCGCCGAGCGCCATACCAGGCCACCGGCCATCAGTAGCGCGAGCACCAGGCAGCCGAAGGCCATCAGCCGCCAGTTCTTGGCCTGCACGCGGGCCGAGCCGATACGCTCGTCCCACACCTGGGCGGCGGCTTGATACGGGGTGGCAGGCTGCGGCGTATCGGCGTAGCGCACCTGCGGTCGTTTGAATCGCATGGGTGTTCTCCTTGAGGGTCAGGTATCGGAATCGCGCAGGCTCGGGCCTTGCCCTGAGCCGCCGCCGTCGCCACCGCGCAGCGTGTGGGCGGTGGTGGTCGCGGCATGGGTGATCTGCTGGCGGCGGTGCATCCGCTTGGCCCAGGCGGGTTGCTCTTGCTTCTGCGAGTTGGCAGCGCCGTCTGCGGCCTCGCTTGCGGCGGATTGGCCCGCCGCGGCTGCACCGGCATCGTCCGAAGATCCGTTCCAGCCGGCACGAAAGGAACTGGTCATCTTCTGCCCTGCTGCGGAAGCACCAGAAGCGACGCGGCGGCTGGCGGCCTGTGCGCTGGTCTTGGCGACATTGCCAAGGCCAGCCGCCGCGCCTTTGGCCCCGCCGCCCGCAGCGGTGGAACCCGCCTGGAACGCCGACCGCGCGTTGCCAGCCGCTGAGGTGGCGGCACGCGCCCCGGCACCGGCCAGCTTCGCGGCGGCTGGCGCCATGCGTGCCCCGGCGGCTACGGCGGCGCCCACGCCGGTCGCGGCGGCACCGATGGCGACGCCCGTGCCGACAGCGCCGACAGCAGCACCGGCCATCGCGCCCGCGCCAAGCTGAGGCGCACCGGACACCAGGCCGGTGGCGATGCCGGGGCCGAAGATGCCCAGCGCCAGCAGCGCGAGCGAGGCCAGCATCACGACCAGCGCATGGTCGATGGATGGTTCATCGGGATGCGCTTGGAACTCGGCGAACAGACCCGAACCGATGCCGACGATGACGGCCAGCACCAAGACTTTGATGCCCGAAGACACCACGTTGCCGAGCACCTTTTCCGCCAGGAAGCTCGTCTTGTTCCACAGCGCGAACGGCACCAGCACGAAGCCGGCGAGCGTGGTCAGCTTGAACTCGATCAGCGTGATGAAAAGCTGCACCGCCAGCACGAAGAAGCAGAGGATCACCACCAGCCAGGCGAGGAACATCACCACGATGGGGTCGATGTTCACGAACACCTCGGGGAACCCGGCCATGTCCCCGATCTGTTCCAGAATCGGTGCTCCTGCGTCAATGCCGGTTTTCGCCAGCCGCCCCGGCTGAAGAAAATTCTCCATCGTCATGGCCGAGCCGGTGGCCGTCAGGCCCAGCCCGGCGAACGAGCGGAACACGATGCTCGCCAGCCAGTTGAAGTTGCCGATGATGTAGGCGAAGGCGCCGACGTAGAGCACCTTGCGCAGCAGCTTGGCGATCACGTCTTCGCCCTGGCCGGTGGCGTGGCTCATGGCCCAGTACAGGCCCGCGATCGTCATGTCGATGACGATGAGCGTGGCGGTGAGAAACGCCACTTCGCCTTGTAGCAGCCCGAAGCCCGAGTCGATGTAGCGCGAGAACGTATCGAGGAAACGGTCGATGATGGTCACGTCGTTCATGGCGTGTTCTCCGGCGAGGTGAGCGGCGCTGGCATGTCGTCGGTGGGCGTGTCGAAGCTCGGCGGAATCGGCGGCAGTTCGGTCAGCGATTCGTATTCGTCCGGCCCGGTGTGGCCGGCGAAGAAGCGTCGCCGGAAGGCTTCGGCGGCGGCGCGGCAGGCGTCCTCGCCTACGGCTTGCCGATCAGCCGCGCATTGCCCGCGTAGCGCCTTGAGCCGCACGGGGTCGGCGGCCAGGGCGTCGGCCAAGTTCTCGACCGGCTGCTGGCCGCAAGCGGTCAGCAGCACGGCCAGCAGGACGGAAGCGCATCGCATGGCCGCCTCCCGTCAGTTGTTGTAGAAGTTGACGGACTGCGGCGTGTACGGCGTGCCGGTGCCGAGGAAGCGCCGCCGCACTTCGCGGGCGCGTTCGGTCGCCGCCGCCTGCCGCGCCAGTTCCAGCGAAGCGGCCCGGTCTTGCGTGATCTGGAGCTGCTGCGCCTGGATCGACTGCTTGGCCTGCAAGGCGAGAAGCTGATTCGTCGCCTGCATGGCTTGCAGAGCGCCGGTGGCCGACTGGCTCTGGCTCACGAGGTCGGCCAGCGCACTTTCGTCTTGAGCAAGGTTTTGCGACACCTGCGCCTGCATCCGCATCGCGGTGTGCAGACCGTTCAAGGTGTTCTGCCAGCGTTCGCGGGCGTCCTGCGCCATGCGGTCGCCGCTGATGGTGGCGGCATATTGCTCCGGGTACAGGCGGGCGAACGTGGCGTCCATGCTCTGCACGTCGTAGGCCAGGCCGCGTGCCTCGGCGATCAGGCGCTCAGTGGTGGCGAGCGTCGAGCGCAGCCGGTTGACGATGTTGAAGTCCAGCTTCGCCAGATTGCGTGCCTGGTTCATCAGCATCTGCGCTTCGTTCTGGAGCTGGTTGATCTGGTTGTTGATCTGCTCCAGCGTGCGGATGGCTGTCAGCGTGTTCTGCACGAAGTTCGACGGGTCGAACACCGTCAGCGCGGACGCGGGCTGCACGGCCAGCAGCGATACCGACAGCACGGCGGCGAGCGAGACGGACAGCAAACGGGGCTTGGTCTTCATGGTGAAACCTCCAGTGGTTGGGAGTTGAGAAACGAAGCGGCCGCCGGTGAGGACGGCAGCAGGTCGGCAGCCCAGTCGAGGCCGCGATGGCGCAGCCACGCGCCGGTGAAGCCGGGGGCGCCGGCCTGCGTCAGCACGCGGTCGATGTCGCGTTGGTCTTGAGGGGTGGATGCGCCCGCGAAGGCGAGCGCCAACGGCCCCAGGTCGAGATCGAATAGGCGGTTGCCGAGACGCGACTGGTAGTAGTAGTCGCGCTTGGGCTGCGCGGTGGCGACGATCTCGATCTGCCGGCTGTTGAGCCCGAAACCCTCATAGATCGTGCGAATCTGCGGCTCGGTCGCCTGCGGGTTAGGCAAGAAAATCCGACTGGCGCAGCTCTCGATGATCGCGGGCGCGATGGTCGAGTCCTTGATGTCCGCCAGGCTCTGCGTGGCGAAGATGACGCTGACGTTCTTTTTCCTGAGCGTCTTGAGCCATTGCCGGATGCGGGCCGCGAAAGATGGCTCATCGAGGAACAGCCAGGCTTCATCCAGAATCAGCAGCGTGGGCGCACCATCGAAACGCTCATCGAAGCGGGCGAACAGGTAGCGCAGCACCGCTTGCACGGCGGCGGGGCTGTGCATCAGTTCTTCCATCTCGAAGCCCTGCACGTCGGCCATGCCCAGCCGGTCGCGGTCGGCGTCCAGCAGCTTGCCGTGGGCGCCGCCAAGCACATAGGGCGACAGCGCTTGCCGTAGCGCGTTCGATTGCAGCAGCACGGAAAGCCCGGTCAGCGTGCGCTGTTCCACCGGCGCACCGGCGAGGCTACCCAGCGCCGACCAGATGGCTGCCTTCTCGTCGGGGCCGACGGTCACGCCTTCGTGCAGTAGCCGGCCTTCCACCCATTCAGCCGCCCAGGTGCGGTAGCCCTCGCTGTCGATACGGGCCAACGGCTGAAAGGCGATGCCGCCATCGGCACCGAGGTCGTAGTGTTCGCCGCCGAGGCCGAGGATCGTGGCACGCATGGAGCGGCCCATGTCGAAGGCGAAGATCCGCGAGCCGAAGTAGCGCCGGAACTGCATGGCCAGAATGGCAAGCAGTACCGACTTGCCCATGCCGGTCGGCCCGGCGACCAGTGTGTGGCCCACGTCGCCGATGTGCGTGACCAAGCGAAAAGGCGTCGCGCCATCGGTGCGGGTGACGATCAGCGGCGGGCCGTCCAGATGGTCGTTCTTCTCCGGCCCGGCCCACACCGCTGACAAGGGCATCATGTGCGCCAAGTTCAGCGTCGAGACGATGGGCTGGCGCACATTGGCGTAAGCGTTGCCAGGAATGGACGACAGCCACGCATCCACGGCGTTCAGCGTTTCGGGGATGGTCACGAAGCCCCGGCCCTGGATGACGCGCTCCACCATGCGCAGCTTTTCGTCGGCCGCGGCTGGATCGACATCGAGCACCGTCACTGTGGCGGTGAGGTAGCCGAAGGCCACTTGATCGCTGCCCAGTTCCTGCAGGGCGGCGTCGGCATCGGCGGCCTTGTTGCTGGCGTCGGTATCCACCAGCGGGCTTTCCTGCTGGAATATGGTTTCACGCAGCAGCGCGATGACGTTCTTGCGCTTGGCGAACCACTGGCGGCGCAGGCGACCGAGTTCCTTTTCCGCTTCGGCTTTGTCCAGGCAGAGAAAGCGCGTGCTCCAGCGGTAGGCGAAGCCCAGGCGGTTGAGGTCGTCCAGCAGGCCCGGCCAGGTGGAAGTTGGAAAGCCCCGCACCGACACCACGCGCAGGTGCTGGTCTCCCAGCGTGGGCGCCAGGCCACCGACTAGGGCGCAGTCGGCCAGTAGCGCGTCGATGTGGAACGGCACTTCGGGCACGCCCACGCGATAACGCCTCGTCGAAACCGCGGCGTGCAGGTAGGTCAGCGTCTCGGCGTCATCGAGCCAGGCGATTTCCGGCATCACGCCATCGAGCAAGTCGAAGACACGATCGGCTTCCGCCACGAAGGCATCGAGGCGACCGCCCCAGTCCACGCCATCGCCGGGCGCGTTCTCGAAGAGCAGCTTGGCCGCGCGGGCGCGCGATTCCTCGGGCGGCAGGTAAGCCAGCGTCAGGTGATAGCCGCTCTCGAAGTGATGCCCTGATTCCTCGAAGGCGGCGCGGCGTTCCTCGTCCACGAGCCAGGACAGCGGTTCGGGAAAGTCGGAGTGTGGGTAGTCCGCCGCCGGCCGGCGTTCGGCCTCAATGAACAAGGCCCAGCCCGAACCCAGGCGGCGCAACGCGTTGTTGAGCCGCGCCGATGTGGCGATCAACTCGCCTTGCGTGGCGCTGTCCAAGTCCGGCCCGCGAAAACGTGCCGTGCGCTGGAAAGAGCCATCCTTGTTCAGCACAACGCCCGGCGCGATCAGCCCGGCCCAGGGAAGCCAGTCGGCCAGCAGCGCGGGCCGTTGGCGGTATTCGGCAAGGTTCAGCATGGCATCGTCCTCACACGTCCAGCAGCGGCTTGTGCTTGATGTGCCGGGCGAAGACCTGCATGAACTGCGGATCGACACGCGCGCCCCATACGGCCAGCGAATGGCCGATGATCCAGAGCACCACGCCGGGAATCCACAGTTGCAGGCCCAGCCCGACGGCGGCGGCCAGCGTGCCGTTGGCAATCGCCACGGTGCGCGGCGCACCGCCCAGCAGGATCGGCTCGGTCAGCGAGCGATGCAGCGGCACTTCAAAGCCCGGAAGATCGGTGGCCGTGCTCATACGACGGCCCCGCCGGAGAAGCTGAAGAACGACAGGAAGAAGCTCGAAGCCGCGAAGGCGATGGACAGGCCGAAGACGATCTGGATCAGCTTGCGAAAGCCGCCACTGGTATCGCCGAAGGCCAACGCCAGGCCGGTGGCGATGATGATGATCACCGCGACGATGCGGGCTACCGGCCCCTGGATGGATTCGAGAATGGATTGCAGCGGGCCTTCCCACGGCATTGAGGAACCGGCGGCCTGCGCCGTGCCCGCCAGCAACAGCATCAACACCGCGAGCAGCAACCCTTGTCCTGCGGGTCGGGCCAGGCGATGCAAACGCGCCAGCATGGGCAGCGGGGAAAGCGGGTTTACAGAAAGACGGAAAGCATCAACGTGCGTCATGGCAGTTCTCCAGGTTGTTCAGGGATCGAGGAAGGCGTAGCGGCAGCGGCTGTAAGAGGAACCGGCGGCAGCTCGGGAAGCGTCGCTTCCAGCGCATCCGCCAGGCGGTAGCCCGCGCCGTCGAAACCGACGACGCGGGAAATGGTTTCGACGTGGCGCTTGCGGCCGCGGCCTGCGATGTGGATCACGACATTGACCGCCTCGGCGATCAGGGCGCGGGGCGGATTCACCGCCACTTCGAGGATCAGTTGCTCCAGGCGCAGCAGCGCGCCCAACGCGGAGCCGGCATGAATGGTGGCGATGCCGCCGGGGTGGCCGGTGCCCCAGACCTTCACCAGATCCAGCGCTTCGCCGCCGCGCACTTCGCCGACGATCACGCGGTCGGGCCGCAGGCGCATCGTGGCCCGCACCAGCTCGGTCATGGACACGACGCCGGCGCGGGTGCGCAGCGGCACATGGTCGCGGGCCGCGCATTGCAGTTCGATGGTGTCTTCGAGCACCAGCACGCGGTCGCCGGTGGCGGCGATCTCGGCCAGCAAGGCATTGGCCAGCGTGGTCTTGCCGGTGCTGGTGCCTCCGGCGATCAGGATGTTGTGCCGCTCGCGCACGGCATGACGCAGAAACTCGGCCTGCCCAGTGGTCAGGATGCCATCAGCCACATAGCGATCCAGACCGATGATGCTCACGGCACGCTTGCGCAGCGCAAAGGCCGGGCCGGGTGCGGCGGGCGGCAGGATGCCCTCGAAGCGTTCGCCGGTTTCAGGCAGTTCGGCGGTCAAGAGCGGTTGGCCGCGATGCACCTCCGCACCGACATGGGCGGCGACCAGGCGGATGATGCGTTCGCCATCGGCTTCGGGCAGTTCGACGCCGAGCGGCGCACGGCCAGACGACAGCCGATCCACCCACAATGTCCGGTCGGGGTTGAGCATCACTTCCACCACGTCCGGGTCTTCCAGCGCAGCGGCGATCACCGGCCCCATCGCCGTGCGCAGCATCTGGATGCGGCGATCCTGGGATGCTGCAGCGGATGAGCGCGGTTCGGGCGGGATTTGAGGAACGGCACTCATGACGCACGCTCCGCAGTGCGTTCATGGGCGGCGGCCATCGCGGCCGCGTCATCCATGCGCATCTCGAACTCACGATCCTGGGGATGCAGTTCTTCCACCACGTCCCGTACCAGGCTGCGGCCACGCAGCAGGTGGCGGCCTAACTGTTCGACGAACTGCTCGAAGCGCGCCTTGCCCTGCGCGCGAGCCGCATCCTGATGGGCCTCCGGCACCGGCGTGCTGACGGTCAGGTAGTAGCGGACGAATAGCGCCAGCGTCTCGATCTGGATGTTCTGGTCACGCTCCAGGCGCTCGGCCTGCCGCGACAGGCGATCCAGTCGTTTGGCGATGGCGGCCTCACGCTGGTCGCCGGCATCGGGCGATAGCCACGATGCGAGCGCCGCCGCGACGATGGACGACTTGGACACGCCTTTCTTGGCGGCCAGTTCTTCCAGACGTTTGGCGTGCTCGTGCTGGATGAACAGATTGAGGCGGTATTGGCTCATAGGTCGATTCCGTCGTTGGGGTCGAGAGAAGCCAGTCGCGCCGTGCGTTGCAGGGCGGGGTCGATCTGGCCGGGAAGCACCGGGGGCATGTCGTCGTCATCGAGCAGCGACAGGTCGCTGCTCGGGGCATCCATCTCGGGGGCATAGGCGATGGCTTCGGACAGTTCGGGCTGGCGGCGTGGGCCGCCATCGTCGGTCGAACCCAAGGCCTCCAGGTCATCGGCGGACGCCGTGGCCGGTGTCGCGGGAACCGCAGGTATTGCCAAGCCGCTCCAGTCGTCAGGCCGTGCCGGCGGCACATCGGCATAGCGGCCAGCCGTCACCGAAGGCGGCGGTAATACCCGCTGCTTGAAATTGGCATCGGCGAAATAGCGCAGCTTCTTCGCCTTGATCGGCGCGACACTGGACACCATCACCACCGCTTCATCGGTCGGCAGTTGCATCACTTCGCCCGGCGTAAGCAGTGGCCGTGCGGTTTCCTGCCGCGACACCATCAGGTGGCCGAGCCATGGGGCCAATCTGTGTCCGGCATAGTTGCGCTGGGCGCGCAGTTCAGTGGCGGTGCCGAGGGTTTCAGAAATGCGTTTGGCCGTTCGTTCGTCGTTGGTAGCGAAGGTCACGCGCACATGGCAGTTGTCCAGGATCGAATGGTTCTGCCCATATGCCTTGTCGATCTGGTTGAGCGACTGCGCGATGAGGAAGCTGCGGATGCCATAGCCCGCCATGAAGGCCAGCGCGGTCTCGAAGAAGTCCAGACGGCCCAGCGCCGGGAACTCATCGAGCATCAACAGCAGCTTGTGGCGGCGTTGGATGCCATCACTGCCATCCAGCGATTCGGTGAGCCGTCGTCCGATTTGGTTGAGGATCAGCCGGATCAGCGGTTTGGTGCGCGAAATGTCAGAAGGCGGCACTACCAGATACAGCGAGACGGGATGCTCTGAAGCGATCAGGTCGGCAATGCGCCAGTCGCAACGCGAGGTGACTTCGGCCACGGTCGGATCGCGGTACAGGCCGAGGAACGACATGGCAGTGGAGAGCACGCCCGAGCGCTCGTTGTCGCTCTTGTTGAGCACTTCGCGGGCGGCGGAGGCGACAACCGGATGCTGCACATCACCCAAGTGCTTGGTCGTCATCATCCGGTGCAATGTCAGCTCGAACGGGCTGGCTGGATCGCTGAGAAAGTTGGCGACGCCACGCAGCGTCTTGTCTTCGCCCGCGTACAACACATGCAGGATGGCACCGACCAGCAGCGCGTGACTGGTCTTCTCCCAGTGGTTGCGCTTCTCCAGCGCACCTTCGGGATCGACCAGGATGTCGGCGATGTTCTGCACGTCGCGCACCTCATGCGCGCCGCGCCGCACTTCCAGCAGCGGGTTGTAGGCCGCCGAACTGGCATCGGTCGGGTTGAACAGCAGGCAATGCGAGAAGCGCGAACGCCAGCCAGCGGTGATCTGCC
>DCYB01000014.1 GCA_002331385.1 Comamonadaceae bacterium UBA2121 | reverse complement strand
CTGATTGTGGCCATGCGCCCGGCGTGCGGTAGAATCTCCCTGCGCTTCGCTCCGGTCAGACATCTACCGCAAGTCAGATGGGGAAGTTTCTGCGTCCCCTGACGCAGAAACCGCCGGGCCCAAGGCCAGAATCAGGCGTGGCCAGAAGGGGTTGAGGCCGCGCTTGAACCCGCGCCGCTTTCGCCCTCTGCACACGCCTGCAGCAAGCAAGTCGGGCGGTGGCTGTTGCGTCGAGTGACGCAACAGCTTCCACATCTGACTCGCTGTGGTTGTCTGAGCGTAGCGCCTTCGGCGCGTAGCGAGTTCCACAGCGCACCGCCCGGCTTGGTTGATGCAGGTTGCCCGTAGCGCAGCGGAGGGTCGGGTGCAGCGGGTTCAACTTTTTTTGGTTACTTTCTTTTTTGACAAAAGAAAGTAACTGCGCCGCCGGGCGCAATCCCGGCACCGGAAATCAAAGAAAAGATTTTTTGACCATTCCTTCCGGAACGAAAAAACGGGCGGCCAATCCAGCCGCCCGAAACAGGAAGAGCAAGAGAGGTGGAAAAGCAGGCACCCAACCACCCCACTTGCACCAAACGCCGCCCCCTCAACACATGCTCGGGGAAAAATACAGGGCGGCGAAACTTCTTCAGCAGACCATTACATGCGGCCCTTCCATGGCACCAGACGCTTCTCGATCCAGCGCATGAACAGGTCGAACACATAGGCCACGACGCCGATGACGATGATGCCCATGATCACGATGTCGGTGCGCAGGAAGTTGGATGCATTCAGCACCATCTGGCCCAGACCGACGTTGGCGGCCACCATTTCAGCGGCCACCAGCGTGGTCCAGCCGAAGCCGATGGCGATGCGCATGCCGACCAGGATGTCGGGCAGCGCGGCGGGGATGATCACGTAGCGGATCACTTGCCAGTAGCTCGCGCCCATGGAGTAGGCGGCGTTGATCTGCTCCTGTGCGGCGCTGCGCATGCCGGAGCGCGCGGCGAGGGCGAGTGGCGCAAAGCAGCTCAGGAAGATGAGCAGGATCTTGGGTGTCTCATCAATGCCGAACCAGATGATGATCAGCGGCAGGTAGGCCAGTGGCGGCAGCGGACGGTAGAACTCGATTGGCGGATCGAAAATACCGCGCGCCACGCGCGACATGCCCATGGCGATGCCAAGGGGCACGGCCACGATGAAGGCCAGCCAGAACGCCACCGTCACGCGCAGCAAGCTGGCGGAGAAGTGTTGCCACAGCGGCTTGTCGTTGGCCTGTCCGGTCAGGTATTCGTAGAACTGCTGGAACACGGCCTGCGGGCTGGGCAGGAACAAGGGCTTCACCCAGCCGAGGTTGGTGGCCGCAAACCAGAGTCCGATCAGCACCACTACGGTGGCGATGCTGATGCCGATACTCGAGCCTTCGCCCGGTGTCTTGAAGCGGCTGGTCTTGATCGGGCCCGGTGGCTGCGAAGGCGGGGTGGAGGACGCGTTCGGGCTGACCTTGCGTGGCTGCGGTGTGGAGACGGCAGAGCTGGCGTTGTTCATTTGAATGGCTTCAGACATGAGCGGCCTCCCGGTGATGGATGAGGCCCAGAACTTCTTCGCGCATCTTGATGAAGTCGGGGCGTGACTTCACGGCGCGGGCGTCGCCTGTCTCGATGAATTCCCGGCTGAACGGCATGTCGTCATACACATGCGAGATGCGGCCGGGGCTGGGGCTCATCACGATGAGCCGGCTGGCAAGGAACAGCGCCTCTTCCACCGAGTGGGTGATGAAGAACACCATCTTGTTTGTGGCCTTCCAGACGCGCAGCAGGATTTCCTGCACCTGCTCGCGCGTGAAGGCGTCGAGCGCGCCCATGGGTTCGTCCATCAGCAGCAGGGCCGGGTCGTTGGCGAGTGCGCGGGCGATGCCCACGCGCTGCTGCATACCGCCTGAGAGTTCGTACACCGCGCGGTTGGTGTAGTTCTGCAGGCCGACGAGGCCGAGCTTTTCTTCCGCGATTTCGGCGCGCTTCTTGGCATCCACGCCGCGCATGCGCAGGCCCAGCGCGACGTTGTCGCGCACGTTCAGCCAGGGCATGAGCGCGTGTTTTTGAAAGACCACGCCCTGATTGGCGCCGGGGCCCTGAATGGGCTTGCCGTCCAGAAGAATTTCGCCGCTGGATGGCGCGAGAAAGCCCGCCATGCAGTTCAGCAATGTGGTTTTGCCGCAGCCCGATGCGCCCAGCGCCACGACGAAGTCGCCATCGTTCATGGTCAGGTTCACCGGAGCCAGGGCTTGCAAATGTCCGCCCTTGACCTCGTAGTTCACGGTCAGGTTGCGTATGTCCAGGGTAGGCATGACACCGCCCTCCAAAAAAGATGAAGTGAAGTTGGGCCGCGCGCCCTAACGCATGGTGCGTTGCGCGAGCAGCAGCGGCCCATTGCAATGTCGGAAGGGGTTACTTGCCGAGCGCCTTTTTGACGTACACGTCGGTAACGAAGGCGGAGTAGTCAGGTTTGACTTCCTGAATGCGGCCTTGCGATTTCAGGAACGTGGCCGTATTGGCCATGGCCTTGGCGGCGCCGCCGTCCAGCCATTGCGCAGTCAACTGTTCCTCGGCGCTGGGGAACTTATAGAGCGACATAGCGGCGGGCACGTCCTTGGGGTCGGCCTTGCACCACTTGGCGATGGCCTTCACTTCGGCGGAGTCGGCGTTCCATTTGGAGAGGTTGTCACGCACCTGCGCGCTGGCACGGTTCAGGGCCTTGACGAAGGCGACCATGAACTCGGGGTTCTCCTGGGCGAACTTGCTGCTCACGACGATGCCCTCGAACGTCGGGAAGCCCATTTGCGCGATGCTGCCGGACGTGGCCAGCACCTTGCCCTTTTGCTTGACCTTGGCGAGCACCGGGTCCCAGACGAAGGTGCCGTCGATGTCACCACGCTCCCATGCGGCCGCGATTTCTGGTGGGCGCATGTTCATGATGTTGACCTTGCGTGCGTCAACGCCTTCCTTGCCCAGTGCGGCAATCAGCTGGTAGTGCGCGGTCGAGACGAACGGCACGCCGATGCGCTTGCCTTCCATGCTCTTGAAGTTGGTGACGCCGCTGCCGTCGCGCGCCACGAGTGCTTCGGCGCTGGCAATGTCGGCCGATACCCAGAACAGCTTGATGTCCTGTCCCTGGCTGGCTGCGGCGGTCAGCGGGCTGGAGCCCAATTCGCCCATCTGCACGTCGCCCGAGGCCATGGCACGGATCACGTCGCCACCGCCCGAGAACATGCGCCAGTTGATCTTGTAGCCGGTGGCCTTCTCGACCTCGCCGGACTCCATCACCAGTCGCAGCGGAACCAGCATGTCCTGGTTGGCGAAGGTCACTGTCTTTTGCTGTGCGCACACAGCCCCTGTCAAAGCCAAGGCTGCTGCTGCGATGCCTGCTTTCAGTACAAACCGTTTTTGCATTGTCATGATGCTGTCTCCATTATTTGAAATTGAAATCGGTTGAACTTTGAAATCAGAAAGGCGATTGCGCTTTCTGTTGCCTGTCACTCTTCCTGTGTAGCTTTATGGATCACCCTTCTTGTGGTCGGACTCACGTGAAAGCACACACTGTGGGAGTGCTGAGCTTTCGGAGTGCATCGTAGTAAGCAAACTGAAAGAGGACGTAGGGCCAGTTGCCGCCAATCGTTAGGTCCAGTGGACCTATGCCCCAAGGTTGTTGAACAACGGGCAGCGCGTGTGCCCCATCCGCAGAGCACCGTATGGCCCTGAAAGCCTTGTGTGGAGCGGATTTCAAGGCATTGCACAAGGCGGATGCATGAAGCGCTACTCGGTAATATAGGAGGGCTAGGGGGTTTCACTGATCCGCGCCTTACTACCTCGGAATCACAGAGATTGCTGCACCTGCACATTTGCAAAATTTGCCTGTCTGCGTGGCGCATTTCCATAAAAAAGGGCACTCTCCTTGCGAAAAGTGCCCGTGAAGGTAGCGTATGAGGCTACGTTTACGCAGTGCAATGATGGAATCTGACCCGATCAGCCCTTTTCGTCCTGCATGTGATACCAGTGGTACAGGAAGCGCTGACCCATCCGGCGGAAGGGCGCAAACGCCTCTGCGCGCACGGTGTTGAACATGTTGGGGTATTCGAGCTCGGAGTTGTAGATAGGCAGTTGGAACGCCTTTTGCTGCTTGCCCGCAATGCGCTGTGCCATGCGTCGGCCTGCATGGGCCGAGAACGACACGCCATTGCCGCCGTAGCCCACGGCGTAGAAGATGCTTTCCTTGGGATCGGGCTGCGTGATGCGCGGCATCATGTCGTGGCTCACGTCCACCCAGCCCCACCAGGAGTAGTCGATCTTGATGCCCTTGAGCGCCGGGAACTTGTGGTGCAGGCCATCGACCAGCTTGGCCATGTGCACGGGGTTCGGGGCGTCTGCGCCGGTGATCGAGCTGCGGCTGCCGATCTGCACGCGGTTGTCGGGCAGGCGGCGGTAGTAAAAGCGCAGCGTGCGCGTGTCGGTGATGACCTGGGTGGTCTTGAAGTTGGTGGCTTCCAGCTCTTGCGGTGTCAGCGGGCGCGTGACGAGCGAGTTCGACAGGATCGGCATGATCTTGTTGCGCAGGCTCTTGTGCAGGGCGTTGCTGGTGTAGCCGCCGGTGGCAAAACCGACCGACTTGGCCTTGACGATGCCGCCGGGCGTGCGCACATAGTGCACGCCATTCTTGGTCTGCACGTCCAGCACGGGGCTGGCGGGGTGGATCTTCACGCCCAGTTCGCGCGCCTTGCGCAGATAGGCAAAGGCCAGTTTCAGCGGGTGCACACCGATGCCGTCCGGCTCGTGCATGGCACCGAAGCTGTCGGCGTCATTCACCCAGTCACGCTGCACTTCTTCCTTGCTGAGCATCTTGGCGTCGTAGCCGAAGACGTCGCGCATGATCTTGGTCTCATTGCGCAGGAAATCCATCTTCTTTTCGCGGTGCGCGATGTAGAGGTGGCCGCCGGGTTGCGGCTCGCACTCGGGGAATTCAGCGACCAGATCCTTGAAGGTCTGGAAGCCTTCGCGGATTTCAGCGTCGAGCTTGAGTGCGGTTTCCTTGCCGTAGCGTTCGATCCAGCCCGAGCGGTACAGCCGCCCGCTGGCGTTCTGGCCCTGGCCGCCGTTGCGGCTGGTGCAGCCCCAGGCGCTCTGGTTGGCCTCCAGCACGATGGCCTTGATGCCGTGTTCACGCGCGAGGAACAGCGCGGTGGCCAGGCCGGTGAAGCCTGCGCCGACGATCACCACATCGGCTTCGATGTCCGAGGTGATGGGGCCGTCATCTTCAGGCGGAACGCCTGCGGTGCCAACCCAGTAGGTGGGTGCGTAGCCGGTGCCCTGACCCGGGTTGGGCATGACCAGCGGGTCATACTGCGGGTCGTAGGGGCGCATATAGCTGGGGCGAACGTCCTCTGCCTTCATTGAGTGTCTCCTTGTACGCCGCGCTCGGGGCGGGGCATTCTTGCGTCGTCAAAAAATCCTGTGGTTCTCAGGTCATCGTGTGGCGTGGGAATCCATCCCGCCATGTGCGTTGACTGTGGGATGCAGCATATCCAGACGCCGGGTGCGCAGTTAGCGCCAGCGTGCAGGTTTTCATAGGACCAGAGAAAGGGAGTTTGGCCACCTGACGGAAAGTGCTGGACTTAACGATAAGTGGGCGCTGGTTCTACGGAACCTGCGCGGGCGTGCCTAACATGCACCCCATCGTGACGTTTGTCATGCGTCAAACCGCATGCATGACCCCTGTATTTATCTTGAAGAACAAGGAGACACCATGAGCAACAGCTCCAATCAGCCCGACGCACAATTCCTGGCACGTTTTGCCGATGCGTGGAACCGCCATGATATCGACGCGCTGATGAGTTTCATGGCCGATGAATGCGAATTCCACGCAGTGGCAGGCCCCGACATGCTGGGCAAGAGCTTCATTGGCCGCGAGCAGGTGCGCGAAGGCTTCCAGGCTGCATGGGGTGCGTTCCCCGACGCCGCCTGGGTGGACGGTGACCACTGGGTCCACGGCGATCGCGGCATTTCCGAGTGCACGTTCAAGGGCACGGCAGCCGACGGCTCGCGCGTGGAAGCCCGCATGGTGGACGTATTCACGTTCAAGGACGGCAAGATCGCCGTGAAGAACGCATTCCGCAAGAACCGTCCGGCACTGGCCAAGGCGGCCTGAGCGCACGGCACAACGCTCCAGCATCGCTCCACACTGTAGTTCGCTGCGCCCTTGACGGGTGCGGCGTGGCTTCCTGTCGCCGTTTCGATGCTGGCTTCCCCTCTGTACTGACCAGTCGGACGTAGATCCGCACGGCAGTCGCGCTGCCGCATGGCGCGGCAGATCGAGGGCGAAGAGTCCCATTCCGAAAAACAGGAGACATTTGTGATTGGAAACCCCCATTCTTCCTCGACGGGGCTGTCTACCGGACTGAAAGAGCGCCACATGACCATGATCGCCCTTGGTGGCGTGATCGGTGCTGGCCTGTTCATTGGTAGCGGCGTCGTCATCCGGCAGGCTGGACCTGCCGCTGTCATTTCTTTTCTGATCACCGGCCTGCTCGTGGTACTGGTGATGCGCATGCTGGGCGAGCTGGCCTGCGCCATGCCCGGCGGTGGCTCGTTCTACGAGTATGCACGCGAGGCGTTTGCCGATCGTCCCGGCCTGTCCAAGCTGGCGGGCTTTCTGACCGGCTGGATGTACTGGTACTTCTGGGTCATCGTGGTGGCGCTGGAAGCCGTGGCCGGAGCCGACTTGCTGCGCTACTGGTTGCCGGATGTGCCGGGCTGGAGCATCAGTCTGGTGCTGCTGGTGTTGCTCACGTTGACGAATCTGGTGTCGGTGAAGTCGTTTGGCGAGTTCGAGTTCTGGTTCTCGTCCATCAAGGTGTCGGCGATCGTGGTGTTCCTGTTCATCGCGGGCGCGCATGTGCTTGGCTTCACGCCGGGCACGCATGGCATGCAGATCGCCAACCTGACCGAGCTGGGTGGCTTTGCGCCGAACGGCTGGGTTCCGGTGCTGACGGGTGCGGTGGCGGCCACCGGTTTCTACTTCGGTGCCGAGATCGTGACCATTGCCGCCGCAGAAACGGCGGAGCCGCAGAAGGCCGTGGCCAAGGCGACCAACTCGGTGATCATGCGCGTGCTGATTTTCTACGTCGGCTCGGTGCTGCTGGTGGCGTGTCTGGTGCCGTGGAACAGCAAGGAAATCGCAACGCCTTACGTGAGCGCGCTGAATGCGATGGGCGTGCCCGCTGCGGCGCAGATCATGAACGCCATCGTGCTGACGGCGGTGCTGTCGGCGCTGAACTCGGGCCTGTACGCATCGTCGCGCATGCTGTTCTCGCTCACCCGCCGTGGTGATGCGCCCAAGGCGCTGGCCAAGGTCAGCAAGAACGGTGTGCCGGTGCGTGCGATCCTGATGGCGACCTTGTTCGGCTACGGCGCGATCGTGATGTCCTACGTGTCGCCCGATACCGTGTTCGCGTTCCTCGTGAACTCGTATGGCACGGTGGCGATTTTCGTCTACATCCTGATCGCCGTGTCGCAACTGCGGCTGCGCCGCCGACTGGAACGCGAAGCGCCGCATCTGCTGAAGGTGCGCATGTGGTGCTTCCCCTACCTCACGTGGCTGGCCATCTTCGGCATGGCGGCGATCGTGGTGGCGATGGCCTTCATTCCCGAGCAGCGCACGCCGCTCATGTTGGGGGTGGTGAGTCTGGGCGTATTGCTGGTGGCGTATTTCATCCGCCACCTGATCAACGGCGGGAACTCGGTGAAGGAACACGAGCCGCGACAGTTCAAGGAGCCCAAGCTGAAGAAAGCAGGCTAATCCCAAAATCCCCGGAAGTCACTCTCCGGGGATTTTTCTTGGTGGGTACGCTCCCTTGTAGATGCGCCAGACCTGGCGTCGAGCGCCGCTGCTTCAACCAATCGTGCGCATGGCATCGGCCAGCGCTTTGACGCCCTCCGCGATGCGGTGGGTGGGAATGGACTGGTAGCCCATGCGAATGAAATTGCCGGGCGCGATGGGCGAGGCGAAGAAGATGTCGCCGGGCTCGATCAGCACGCCATGTTCGGCCGCTGCGCGCGCGAGTTCGCGCGCGGGCACGTGATCGGGCAACTGCACCCAGCACGAGCCACCACCGCGTACGGGCGTGATGGTGCATTGCGGCAAATGTTCTGCCATGGCGGCGACCAGTGCCGCGTGGCGCTCTTTCTGCGCCTGCGCGAGGCGGCGCAGTTGCGCCTCGTAGTGACCGAGCGAGACGAACATCGCCAGCGTGCGTTGCACAAAGGTGGTGGGGTGGCGGATCATCAGGCGGCGCAGCGCGCGCAGCTCTTGCACCAGCTCTGGCGCGGCGACGATGTAGCCCACGCGCAGGCCGGGAGCGAGGCTCTTGGAGAGACTGCCCACATAGATCACGCGGTTGCTGCGATCAAGACTCTTGAGCGCGGGAATGGGCTGGTCGTCGAAGCTGCTTTCGCTTTCGTAGTCGTCCTCGATGACGATGAAGTCCTCTTCCTGCGCCATGTTCAGCAGCGCATGCCGGCGCGCCAGCGGCATGGTGACGCCGGTGGGGCACTGATGGCTGGGCGTGACGTAGAGATAGTCCAGATCACGCAGATCGCCCGAGAGCGGCAAGCCATCCTCATCCACCTGCAGCAGCTTGAGTTGCGAGGTGCGGCTGGTGAAGATGTTGCGCGCATCCGGGTAGCCGGGGTCTTCCATGCCGACGTTGGAGTCGTCGCGCAGCAGCAGGTCCCCCACCATGTAGAGCGCGTGCTGCGCCCCCACGGTGATGATGATTTCTTCCGGCGACGCCCACACGCCCCGCCGCGGCAGGATCTTGGTCTGGATCTGGTGCACCAGACTGTCGTCATCGCGCGTGATCTGGTCGGGGGCCCACTGGTGGATGTCGAGCACGCTCAGCGCCTTGTGGCAGCACTCGCGCCAGGCGGCGGTGGGAAACAGGTCCTTGTCGAATTGGCCGTAAAGAAAGGGGTAGGGGAAGTCCTGCCAGTTCTCTTCCTTGACAATGCTGCGCTGCTGGCTGGGGCGCAGCCACAGGCGCTGGCCCCAGTCGGCGGGGCTGACGGCGTCACTGTGTTCGCCACCGGCTTCTTCGCGCACCGGGGTGACGGTGCGCCCTTGCAGCACGTCGGGGTGTATGAAGTGGCCCTTGCGCTGTCGGCTCAGCAGAAACGATTCTTCCGTCAACTGCTGGTAGGCCAGCACCACGGTGATGCGGCCCACGCTCAGGCTGCGCGCCAGTTCGCGGCTCGATGGCACGGCATCGCCCGGCGTGAGCACACCGTTGAGGATGGAGCTCACGAACATTTCGCGAATCTGCCCTTGCAGGCTCAGGCCCGGCTTGGCACTGCGGTGAAACAATTGCTCCCACATGGCGCTCGCGGGCGTGGCCGTGATTTGCGGGCTGGATGAATCCGTCATTTTTCTTCTGCACTCACTCGTTGACAGCGCGACGCGATCAGTTTTCCTGCGTCGAGATGCGTTTCGTCGGCATACAGATCGCTGAAACCATTCTTATGCCGAACATTATTGATCGCTTTGCAACGCAGTCAAATATAGGCGAGTCTCGATGACGCGAAACTCGATCCGATCATCGTTGTTTTCTACTAAGTTGCGCAAGTGGATTGGTCGACGCCTGCTCGGTGATGGTTTTTTGGGTTTGTTTGGTTTTTTTGAGAAAAGTTGCCAAACTCGTTTTGAGGTCAAAAAAGCTGGCTATAATTCAATGCTTCAGCGGCTGTAGCTCAGCTGGATAGAGTACTTGGCTACGAACCAAGGGGTCGTGGGTTCGATTCCTGCCAGCCGCACCAAAACGTGAAGCCTCAGAGTAGAAATGCTCTGAGGCTTTTTCGTTTTGGCAACGATGCACCCCAACGTTGCCCCCTCTGGCCGCTGCGAGGCGCCACCCGCAGCGGGTCCGTTCGTCAGGTGCCGTCCGGCATGCTTTTGGGCAGGTGCAGACGGAATTCCGTTCCCTGTCCCGCCTCGCTCAGTACATCGATGTGTCCACCATGCCGCTGGATGACGGTGTGCACCAGCGCCAATCCCAAACCAATGCCGCCCACGCCCGGATGGCTGCCTTCGTGCAGGCGCCGATAGGGCTTGAACAGCGAAGAACGCTGGTCCTCAGGAATGCCCGGCCCCTGATCGCGGATGGAGATGACCCAGAACCCATCGTCCGAGCTCAGGTTGCAATGCACGACGCCATCGCGCGGGCTGAATTTGAGTGCATTGCTGAGCACGTTGCCGATGGTGCGCCCGATCATGCTGCGGTCGCCGTGGCATGGCGCGACGTCGGGGCGCGATTCAAGCCGCACCTGCACTTGGCGATCTTGTGCGGCGGCCCAGGCGTCGTCCACGGCCTCTTCCATGAGTGCAGCCAGATCGAAGCGCGCAAGTTTGTACGTCTGCGACTGCGCGCTGGCCAGGCGCACGAAACCTTCTGCCATCGACAGTGAGGATTGGGCATAGCGCTCGATGCGTGGCAGCAATTCCTTCATCGGCACCTGATCGGGGTATTCGCGGTGCATTTCGAGCAAGGTGATGATCGATGCGTTGGGCGAGCGGATGTCGTGCGAGATGAAGTTCAACGCTTCGTCGCGCTGCTTTTGTGCGCGGCGCATGTCGGTGAGATCCACCAGCGTGACCAGCCAGCCCGAATTGGTGTTGGCAGAAAACGGCTTGCACAGCAGCAGAAAGTAGCGACCTTCATCATCGCGGCATTCCTGTTGGCTGGGGATGTCGACCCAGCGCAGCGGGTTCGAGGGCAGCAGCGGCGCGCCCGATTCCGTGTGCACGAGGTCGCTCAGCAGTTCCGAGAGCGCGTGGCCGACGGGCTCGTCGGTGGTCTCCTCGACCAGACGCGAAGCCCCGGCATTGGCCAGCGTGATGACGCCCAGGCTGTCGCACACGAAGGTGGGCGAGGGCAACTGGCGCAGGATGTCGGTGACAAAGTGGTGCAGTTCGCGCAATTGCTGCGATGCCTGCTCCACGGCGTGAATGCGGCGCTCGAGAAAATCGCTGGGCAGGATGCGGTGCACGCGCACCACCGGCGGCGACGGCAGTTGCACGCCGTCTTGCATGAGGTCGTGCATTTCCTTGCGCAGGAATAGCGCGGCAGCGCTGAGGCGGCGCCAGCTCCACAGCGGATAGCACAGCAGAACACCCACCATGCCGGCTGCGGGTGAGAATTGCCAGCCGGTCATCATGGTCGAGCCGCCGCCCACGATCAGCATGAGAAAAAACATCGACCCGCACGCCACGAGCGCCGCGAACGGCCCGAGCAGCAGCACAGCCATCAGCGCAGCGGCCACAGGCAGCAGGTTGAAGACGAGATTCCATGACAACGGCGCCGGAATGATGCGCAGGCCGTCGATGCGCGCATTCAAGGCATGCGCCACGAGTTCCACGCCGGGAATGCGCTCGGCCTCGGGGCCGACGGGGGCGGCAAACATGTCGCCCAGTCCGGTTGCCGTGGCGCCCACCAGCACCAGTTTGTCCTTGAAGGCGTCGGGTGGAATGTCGCCCTTGAGCACATCGATGTAGGAGTAGGTGGTGAACGTGTGGTCCGGGTGCGTGCCGTGTGCAAACGGAATCACGCGCTGGCGCTCCTTGGCCCATTCGGCTTCGGCCGGTGGCAGCGCAGGGCCGTCGCAGCCTTCATAGTGCTCGCCTGCCGCGCACATCATGGCGAGGCTGAAGTGCGGGCGCGGCGCGCTTTTCGGTCCTTCATACAGATACAGTCGCCGCGCCACGCCGTCGGAATCCACCTCTACATGCACATGGCCCAGCTGTGCCGCGCCTTCGCGCAGCAGCGGCAGCGGCGCATCGAGCGCACCTTGCAGGCCCACGCCGCGCCGGGTGACGGGCAAGACCACCTTGCCGTTGCTGGCGATGGTCTGGGCCAGCAGCAGGTCGTCGCCGGGGTAGTCGGCGTCTTCTTCGCCGAACAGCAGATCCAGGCCGATGGCCTGCGGCGATTGCTCGGAGGCCTGCCGGATGAATTGCGCATGCAGCGCGCGTCGCCAAGGCCAGCGACCGATGGCGTCGATGCTGCGGTCATCGATGGCAACGATCACGATGCGCGGATTGGCAGGCGGTGCCAGCACGCGCCCGCCGGCATCGTGAATCAGGTGATCAACGCGCTGCAGCGTGCCCGTAACGCACAGCCAGGTGACGAGGCACAGCAGCAGGACGGTGAGCAGCGACCATTCACGGCGCTGCAATTGCGCCCGGTTTTTCGCCTGAATGAGTTGCAAGCCATAGAGGCGAAAGCTGCGCACCATCAGTGGAGTGTGAGAGGTTCGCCGTCCGTGCTCTGTACCGGCAGGCCAAATCCGGTTTGTACTTCCGCGGCGCTGCGCACTTGGCGGGCTGTAGAAAACGGGCTGTCCAGACCGGTGGCGACGTCATGCGTCTGGATGCGCACGTAGTACTCGCCGGGTTTGAATTTTCTGGAGCTCCACCGGGGCTGATCGGATGGCTCGTCGGTCAGTATTTCGGCGAAGTCTTCCGTGGCGGCCACTTGCAAGCGGTACGTCTGACCCGTTTCGCCGGGCCAGCGCAAGTTGATGCCGGGGATGTCTTCCCGCACATCCATGGCCGCGATGTCGAGTGACTGCGGGCTTTCGGCCAGCGTGAATGCCTGCGCTGGTGCGAACGGACCCTGGTCGAGGGTGCCATCTTGCAGCGTGCGAATGCTTGCCGCACGCCATTGATAGCTGCCGGGTTGCAAGGTCTTGAGCACGGCAATGCAGTCGCCCTGATGCACCACGTTCAGCAGCGGTGTGCTGAAGTCCGGCGCCGCGCCTTCTTTCGCCGCCGTCACCTGAATGCGATAGCTCTGCACGCCACTGACGCGTGTGCATTTCAATTCGCCAGAGGTGCGCGATGTCGTCCCGCCCGGAGTGGGCTGCTGGTACAGAGGCGGCGGTGGTTGGGTTTTCACACGCACCTTGCGCTGCGCGGGCATGCCGGGCAATGCATCGCTGTCGACCGCGCGAGCGAGAACGTAGTACTCACCATCATCGACGATGCGCATGCGCACTTGTGCGGACCGGAATGTGCCTGCGCGCAGGACTTCGGACATCGTCGGATCGCGCGCGACCTGCACTTGGTAGGCCACAGCGTTGGCCACGGGCGGCAGCTCGAAGCTCAGGAAGTTGGCGTCCTCCAGTGTGGCGGGAATGACCGACAGATCGGGCGAGGGCAGCATGTTCTGCTGTGCGCCCACGCGTCCGTCTTCGTTGACCGAAATGCCCTGACCGGCGTCGATCCGTGTGCCGCGCCCATCGATGTCGTCCGTATTGGCGCGCGCGTCCATGCCGCGCACGGCCACATTGCCTTGCGTGACCGCGGAGATGGTCTTGCCATCGGGCGTGAGCGAGACATCAAAGCTGGTGCCGCGCACGCTGGTGGTGGAGCGCGGCGTGCGCACATCAAAACGTCGCTGGGGATCGGGGCCATCGCCCACGGTGGAGCTGACGCTGCCGCGCTGCATCTCCAGCACCGACTGCAAACTGCCGCTGCGGCCCTTGCGGCGTAGTTGTTTGAGCTGCACTTCCGAGTTGGCCTGCACGCGGATGAGGGTGCCGTCGGCCAGTTTGATGGTGACGAAAGAGTCCGGCTCCACCTGGATTTTCTGGCCTTCCGTGACCTTCTGGCCCGCCTTGAGTGGCGCAGCCGCTGTATCGCCGGACGCAGAACCTACGGTGGCCGTGCCCTGCACGAAGCTGATTTCAGCGTCTTGCGCGGGCATGTACTTAACGGGGATGCGCAGCACCGAGCCGGGGCGCAAAGCGCGCGGATTGGCGACGTTGTTGGTCTTTTGCAGGTGCGTCCACAGCTTGGGGTTGCCGTAGAACTGGGTGCTAAGCCTTTCGAGCGTGTCACCCTGGACGATCAGATGCTCGACGTATGCGTGTTCAATCGCCCAAGCACTGCCCGCACCGCCAACCAGCGCGGCGGACAAGGCGAGAAAAACAGCCAACTGAAGCGCTGAATGTTTCGATGAGCATGCCACTGTAATTCCTCCCAGACCAACGTGTTTAGGCCGACACGAGCGCTCGGCGCTAAACGTGTCAGCCCGACTGACCAGCGTCTGAATCCGTGGCGATTGCGGCTCAGGATTGCATAGTAGTCAATGTTTCTTCGCCCTTGGGCTTGACTGCCTCGAAACGATACCCCATTCCGTAAACGGCTGTCACGATATAGCCGTTGTCTGGACGCAGATCAAGTTGGCTGCGCAATCTGGAGATATGCGTGTCCAACGAACGCGAGATCACATCGCTGGTCTGTCCCCAGATGATTTCGCGCAGGTGATCGCGCGAAAGCAGCCGCCCCATGTTCTGAAACAGAAACAGGGCCAGATCATATTCGCGATTCTTGAGTTCGACGGGCTTGCCATCCATTTCCAGCGTGCGGGTCTCGGGCAGGAACCGGTAGCGACCAAATTCCAACACATCGTTGACCGCTGCCGGATAGGCCCGGCGCAGCAGCGCGCCCACGCGCGCCGTCAACTCGCCCACGCGCACGGGCTTGACCATGAAATCGTCCGCGCCGCAGTCGAGACCCTCAACGATGTCGCGCTCTTCCTGGCGGCTGGTCACGAACAGGATGGGAAGGTCCAGCCCGACATGTTTGCGCACCCAGCGCACGACTTCGGGGCCCGACGTATCGGGCAGGTGCCAATCCACGAGCAACAGGTCAAACGTGTCGCGTCGCATGTCCTTCATGAGGGCCGCGCCGGTCTGGTAGGTGTGGCACACGTGTCCCATGTCGGAGATGGCGCGCTTGAACAGCTCAAGCTGCAGTGGATCATCGTCCAAAGCCACAATACGCATGAGAAATCCTTACGGGCAAAACGTTAGTCTGAAGTTCTTGCTTGAGTATAGGAAGCAGACCCCGCGCGTGGGCATGTGCTGCATTCGATTAACATTTGTTAACCGCTGCAAAATCCACTCATGGTCAACGAAATCAAGCCACAAAACGCCGCGTTGTGCTTGGCTAGCACGCCAGCGGCGGTGTGATTTCGTGAGTCGGCGCGGCGCGCGCACACACGGCAGGGGCACACAATGGCGCTCTGGCGGTATGGCGGCGCGCTCGGGCCGGCGAAGGCACGTGCGAATTTCACGACATCTGTTGGAGATTGCTCCCCACACCCAAGAAAGAACAGTGCTTTCTATGCAAATGATGCTGTTAATAGCTTTTGCAGGTTTGGATGTGGATCAATCAGTTGGCATTTGACAGCGCGTCGAGGGCGGCTTGAACCATGCCTTGATCGACGCCTTCAGCCCATTGGACTTGCGCGGCGAGGGCGTCCAGCGCGCCCGCTTCCTTTTGCAGGCGCGCAATGGCCTGACCGGCCTCCTTGGGGGCCGCAAAGCCGGTGCTTTGCAGCAGCAGGCGGCCATCGGTGTCCACCAGCTTGAAGTAGAACTGGCCGTCGCTTTCGCGGTACTGCTTGAAACTGGGCAGGGCCGCCTTGGCTTCCTTGGTGGCCTTTTTGCCGCTGTGGGTCACGTTCAGGGTGCGCAGGCCCACGGCCTGGCGCAGCGCCTGGACAAAGGGGCGGGCCTTGGCACGTGCGCGGTCTTCACCGATTTGCAGGGCGGCTTCGACCTTTTCGGGGTGCGCCATCAGGTCGTCGTAGTGCGCGCGCATGGGCGCGATTTCGGCGTCGATGCATTCGAACAGCGCCTGCTTGGCGTCGCCCCAACTGATGCCGTCGGCGTAGGCGCGGCGCATGGATTCGGTCTGCTCGGGCTTGGCAAACGCCTGATAAAGCTGGAACAGTGCGGAGCCTTCGACTTCCTTGGGCTCGCCGGGCGCGCGTGAATCGGTCACGATGCTGCTCACCAGCTTGCGCAACTGCTCACGCGGCGTGAACAGCGGGATGGTGTTGTCGTAGCTCTTGCTCATCTTGCGTCCATCGAGACCCGCAAGTGTGGCCACACTTTCTTCGACCGCCGCCTCGGGCAGGGTGAAGTGCTCGCCATACAGGTGGTTGAAGCTGGAGGCGATGTCGCGCGCCATCTCGATGTGCTGGATCTGGTCGCGGCCCACGGGCACCTTGTGCGCGTTGAAGATCAGGATGTCCGCGGCCATCAGCACCGGGTACATGAACAGGCCTGCGGTTACGCCGTCGTCGATATCGCGGCCGGCTTCGGTGTTCTTGTCCTGCGATGCCTTGTAGGCGTGGGCACGGTTGAGCAGGCCCTTGCCGGTCACGCAGGTGAGGAACCAGGTCAGCTCGGTCACTTCGGGCAGCGCGGATTGGCGGTAGAAGGTGACATGCTCCGGATCGAGGCCTGCGGCGAGCCAGCTGGCGGCGATCTCCAGTGTGGAGCGATGGACGCGCTCGGGGTCATGCGCCTTGATCAGGGCGTGGTAGTCGGCGAGGAAATAGTAGCTCTCGACCTGCGCGTCGCGGCTGGCCCTGACGGCGGGACGGATCATGCCCGCGTAGTTGCCCAGGTGCGGGGTGCCGGAAGGAGTGATGCCAGTGAGAAAACGGGTGACTGCCATGGTGTTGGAATCAGACTGAAGAGGAGGAAAACGATACGGGGCGGGTGCGGCACTCGGGCGGCGGCACTCAGCCGATGAGCAGGGCGCGAATGGGCGACATCAGCAGGTTGATGATGGAGTAGCCCAACGACATCAGCGGGCGCAGCCACAGGTTGCTGACGATGCCCATGATGACCAGACCCATGACGATGAAGAAGCCATAAGGCTCGATGCGGGAAACCCACTGGGCCTGCTTCCACGGCAGCAGCCCGACCAGTACGCGCCCGCCATCCAGCGGGGGCAGCGGAAACAGGTTGAATGCCCACATGACCAGATTCACCATCACGCCGGCCTTGGCCATTTCGATAAAGAAGCGCTCCTGCACGCCAAAGCCCACCAGCAGGAACATCAACAGCGCCCACATGATCGCCTGCAGGAAGTTGGTCAGCGGGCCGGCAAGCGCCACCCAGATCATGTCGCGCTTGGGGTTGCGCAGGTGTGAGAAGTTCACCGGCACCGGTTTGGCATAGCCGAACAGGAAGGCGCCCGACGTCGCAAAGTACAGCAACAGCGGCATCAGGATGGTGCCGATGGGGTCAATGTGCTTGAGCGGGTTGAGGGTGATGCGGCCCATCATCAGCGCGGTGTTGTCGCCAAAGTGTCGTGCCACATAGCCGTGCGCGGCCTCGTGCACCGTAATGGCGAAAAGCACCGGCAGGGCGTAGATCAGTACAGTTTGAATGAGATTGGATGCGTCCACCCTGCCATTCTCGCAGACCTGCGGGTGGCGCCGCGCAAAGGACGGATTTCGTCCCTGCGCCGCCGTGCGCCCAAGGCGTCAGAGCCCCAGCGTCGCCAGGCTGCCGCGCCCTTCGCGCACTACGAGGGCCTCGCCGCCGTTTTCCATGGGCGTGAGATCGACCACGGTGGTCGGTTGCTGCGGGCAGGAGCCGGCTTCGATCACGCCATCGAGCAGTTTGTCGAAGCGCTCGCGGATTTCTTCGGGATCGTTCAGCGGCTCGGTCTCATCGGGCGGGATGAAGGTCGATGCCAGCAGCGGCGCGCCCATCATCCCCAGCAGCAGCTGCAGTTCCTTGCGCTCGGGCACGCGCAGGCCGATGGTCTTGCGCCGAGGATGGCTCACGCGGCGTGGCACTTCCTTGGTGGCGTCCAGGATGAAGGTGTACGGCCCCGGCGTGGCCTGCTTGAGCAATCGGTATTGGCGGTTGTCCACGCGCGCATAGCTCGCCAGTTCCGACAGGTCGCGGCACAGCAGCGCAAGGTGGTGCTTGTCATCGATCTGGCGAATGCGGCGCAGGCGATCCACCGCATCGCGGTCGTCCAACTGGCACACGAGTGCGTAGCTCGAATCGGTGGGAATTGCTATCACGCCGCCGCGTTGCAGGATGGCGACGGCCTGCTCAAGCAGGCGCGGTTGCGGATTTTCAGGATGAATTTCGAAATACTGGGCCATGGCGATGTCTCGCTTTCTTCTCGCTTTACCGGCTTGGGATAGGTGCGTGTGTGGAGTCTCTGAATGTGCGCGTGTCACTCAGGCAGGTCGGCGCTGGATGCGGTGAACCAGCTTCTCCCACACGGGCGTCAACCCTTGGGGCAAAGGCGGTAGTGTGCCAAGGTCCGTGTGCGACTCGTCCGGACTGTGGAAATCGCTGCCGCGCGACGCCGCCAGACCAAACTCGTGCGCCATGTCCGTATAGATCTTGTATTCGGCCGGGGTGTGGCTGCCGGTGACGACCTCCACGCCTTCGCCGCCGTGGCGTTTGAACTCGGAAAACAGCGCGAACTCTTCATTCGCCGTGAACCGATAGCGCGCCGGGTGCGCGATCACCGCCATGCCACCGGCATCGCGAATCCAGCGCACGGCATCGACGAGCGAGGCCCAGCGGTGTGGCACAAAGCCGGGATGGCCTTCAGTGAGGTAGCGGCGGAACACCTCGGAGGTGTCGCGGCACTCGCCAATCTCCACCAGATGGCGCGCGAAATGCGTGCGGGAAATCAGCTCGGGATTGCCCACGTATTTGAGAGCGCCTTCATAGGCGCCGTGAATTCCCACCTCGCTCAACTGCCGCGAAATCTCTTGTGCACGCGCACCCCGGCCGCCGCGTGTGAGCGCCAGTCCGTGTTGAAGCTGTGCGTTGTCCGCGTCAAAACCCAATCCGACGATGTGGACCGTGTTGTCGGCGAAGGTGACGGAGATTTCGGTGCCGGTGAGATAGTCCATGCCATTCGCATGGGCAGCGACGCAGGCGCGTTGCTGTCCGCCGATTTCATCGTGGTCGGTCAGAGACCATAGTTGCACACCGTTGGCCTGGGCCCGTTGCGCGAGGGCTTCCGGCGTGAGCGTGCCATCAGACACCACGGAGTGACAGTGCAGATCGGCGTTGACGGGGAGAGAGGCAGGAGAAATAGACACGCGACCCATTTTATGGGCGCAAAGCGGAGCGCGCACTAGCGATCCTACCAACATGCATGTAACGCTCTCCAAAATTGCAAGCGGAAGTGTAGGGGCGCGCAGCGGGCGCTGCGCCATGCAGGCATTGGCTCACGAAGCTTGCATCTATCTCGTGGGCACCCTCACAATCGCCTATTCCTGCACCCCTTCAACGAGAAACTGGACTTTGCGCTCGCCGCGCCACTCGTTGACATCGAGGCGAAACGCCAACAAGGCCCGGTTCGGCAACGGCTCCGTGTGCCCGAACCAGATCGCATCCACCGGCTGGCCCTGATGGAGCAGCTTGAGCGACAAATGGTTCTTCGCCTCGCCCACCAGTCGCTGGCTGACGATCTCCACTTCTTCGCTGAATGTGGGCGGCGCAAAGCCTTGCCCCCACACCTCGCGATGGAGCACGTCGACCAACTCGGCGCGGCAATATTCGGGCGCGAGGGGGCCATCCGTCTCCAGCTTGCGTGTGAGCGTGGCGGCGTGGAGCCATTCCTGCGCAACCAGCGCAAATGCCTGCTCGAACTCATCAAAGAACTCCTGCGCCACCGTGCAGCCTGCGGCCATGGCATGACCGCCGAACTTGAGGATCACCCCCGGATGCCGTTTGGCGACCAGATCCAGTGCGTCGCGCAGATGAAAGCCAGGGATGCTGCGGCCCGAGCCTTTCAGTTCGTGCTCCTTGCCCGGCGCGCTGCTGGCCGCGAAGACGAATGTCGGGCGGTGCAGCTTGTCCTTGAGACGTGACGCCACGATGCCCACCACGCCTTCATGGAAGTCGGGATCGAACACGCTGATGGCGGGCGGCGGCTCCTCGCCTTCGTCGAACAGCGTCTCCGCCATCAACATGGCTTGCTCGCGCATGCCGCCTTCCAGCTCGCGGCGCTCGCGGTTGATGGCGTCGAGTTGGCCGGCCAGCTCAGCCGCGCGTGCCGGGTCGTCGGTGAGCAGGCATTCGATGCCCAGCGTCATGTCGGCCAGGCGGCCTGCGGCGTTCACGCGCGGGCCGAGCGCAAAGCCGAAGTCGAAGGTGGTCGCCTCGGGTGCCTTGCGGCCTGCGGCCCGGAACAGGGCGTCGATGCCGGGCTGCATATGCCCTGCACGAATGCGCTTCAAGCCTTGTGCGACGAGGCGGCGGTTGTTGTTGTCGAGCCGGACCACGTCGGCCACCGTGCCCAGTGCCACCAGCGGCAGTAGCGGCTCCAGCTTGGGCTGCGTGGCCTTGTCGAACAGGCCGCGCTCGCGCAATTCGGTGCGCAGCGCCATGAGCACATAGAACATCACGCCGACGCCTGCCGCCGACTTGCTTTCAAACGCGCAGCCAGGCTGGTTGGGGTTGACGATGGCGTCGGCATCGGGCAGTTGCGGGCCGGGCAGGTGGTGATCGGTGACGAGCACCGACAATCCGAGTGCCTTGGCCGTCGCCACACCATCGACGCTGGCAATGCCGTTGTCCACGGTGATGAGCAGATCGGCGCCGCGCTCATGCACGCGCTGGGCAATCGGCGGCGTGAGTCCGTATCCGTCCACCACGCGATCGGGCACGAGGTAGTCGACATGTTTGGCGCCCAGCATGCGCAGGCCGCGCACGCCAACGGCGCAGGCGGTGGCGCCGTCGCAGTCATAGTCGGCAACGATGATCATGCGCTTGTCCGCCTGGATGGCATCAGCCAACAGGCGCGCGGCCTGCTGCGTTCCCAGCAAGGTGTGGGGCGCCAGCAGGCGCGCCAGCGCGTCGTCCAGTTCTTCCTTGGCGCGCACGCCGCGCGCGGCGTACAGGCGCGCGAGCAGCGGATGCACGCCAGCCTGCTCCAGCGCCCACACGACGCGGGGCGGAATATCTCGGGCAATGATTTTCATAGTTGGTCTGACAGGTCGGCCAGGCGCACGCCGGAGCGCACAAACAGGGCCTTCATTTTTTGCGCAAACGAACGCTGTGTCGGGCGAAATTGCATGGCGCTGCGTTCGCCGCACAGCGTAAGCACGGCGGCGCCACCCTGATCGATGTGGGACTGCATGTCGGCCACCGGGCCAGCGTCGAGGTCACTCCAGGCTGCGCGCCATGCGACCCAGTCTTCGCGCAAGGCGGCATCGCGCAGAGTCATCGGCATCTGCGGAATGGCGCTTGGCACGGTTTGCGCAGGGCGCTCGAGGCGGCCCGCGCCGTGGATCCAGAAACTGTTCACCGGCGGCAAATCGTCCGCCGCGCGCGCTTCGTTCACGGGGTGGGTGTACAGCAGCATCTGCATTTCGCTTTGCAGGCGGTGCAGCACACGCACATGATCCTGGTTGGCCGACTTTGGCATGAAGGCACGCACGTCGCGCCGGATCACGCGGTCGAGCGACGCTGTCGCGATGTCTGCGAACGCGTCGCCGCGTGCGAGCCAGCGTGTAGGTTCGTGATAGATGAGCTCAATGCCGTCTTCGGCAAACCAGGGCGCGAGAATTTCCATGAGCGTGCGCGAGGTGCACGCCGTCAGTTGCAGGAAATCCGGATCCAGCATGGTCACACGATCGGTGGTGACATGCCATTGGCATGGCGTCACAAAGGCCCAGGCGGACGTGCCTGTGGTGTCTGCGTTGGCGTTGGACTGCGCCTGTTCCCACGCGGCCCATGGCGTGATGCCGTTGCGTGATGCGTTCAGGCCCAGCGCGGCGGCCATGGCGCGTTCGTGCGCAAGGGCATAGTCGGACTCCTCGCCATGGTCCGTACCGGCGGGCGCCATGCGCGCGAGCAGGGCGTCCAGGTGGGGAAGAGCGAGATCCTGCAAGGCTTGCAGGCAGCCCGGCGCCGTGCTCGTGGCGAAGGGAATGATCAAATGGGGAGCGTCCGACATGGGTCTATTGTCCGGGATGCCACAATCCATGCCCAAGAGTGGGTCGGAAATCGCCTTTTTTCGAAGGTGCCCGGGCCACGCCACGATTCCAAAGACCATGCAACTTCCTTACGAACTGGCCCTGGGCTGGCGCTACACCCGGGCTGGCCGGGCGACGCGGCGCAACGGCTTCATCTCTTTTATCTCCGGGGTGTCAATGCTGGGCATTGCGCTCGGTGTCGCGGCATTGATCATCGTGCTCAGCGTGATGAATGGCTTTCAGAAAGAAGTGCGTGACCGCATGCTGAGCGTGGTCTCGCACATAGAGATTTTTGCACCGCAGGGCGCAGCGCTGCCCGACATGCCGCTCACGCTGCGCGAAGCGCGTTCGAATCCGAACGTGGTGGGCGCGGCGCCGTTCGTGTCGGCGCAGGCGTTGCTCGGGCGCGGCGACGACGTGAAAGGCGCATTGGTGCGCGGCATCGATCCCCAACTGGAGGGCGAGGTCACCGATATGGCCGCCGATCACGTGGAAGGACTGGATGCCTTGCAGCCCGGTGCCTTCAACGTGATTCTGGGCAGCGAGCTGGCGCGCTCCATGGGCGTGTTGCCGGGCGATCTGGTGACGCTGATTGCGCCATCCGGGCAAGTGACACCCGCAGGTGTGGTGCCGCGTGTGAAGCAGATGAAGGTGGCGGGCACGTTCAACTCCGGCCACTACGAGTACGACTCCACGCTGGTGTTCATGCACCACAGCGACGCGGAAAAAATCTTCCGTCTGGAAGGCCCCACCGGCATCCGCCTGAAGCTGCGCGATTTGCACGAGGCACCGCAAGTGGCCATGCAACTGGTGCACACGCTGTCGGGCGACTTGCTGATCCGCGATTGGACGCAGCAGAACAAGACGTGGTTCGCCGCCGTGCAACTGGAAAAGCGGATGATGTTCATCATCCTCACGCTCATCGTGGCGGTGGCCGCGTTCAATCTGGTGTCCACGCTGGTCATGACGGTGACGGACAAACGCGCTGACATCGCCATCCTGCGCACACTGGGTGCCAGCCCGCGCAGCATCATGGGCATTTTCGTGGTGCAAGGGGCGATGGTGGGCGTGATCGGTACCTTGTCGGGCCTCGCGCTCGGCCTGCTCATTGCCTTCAACATCGACGTCATTGTGCCGGCCATCGAGCGCCTGCTGCACACCACTTTCCTGCCCAAGGACATCTACCTGATCAGCAAGATGCCGAGCGAGCCGCAAAGCACCGACATCCTGCCGATTGCCGTGATTTCCCTGATTCTGGCGTTCGTTGCCACCCTGTATCCGAGCTGGCGCGCCAGCCGCGTGAATCCTGCCGAGGCGCTGCGCTATGAATAGTTTCCATCATGAGCCGAAAGTAGTGCTGCGCGCGCGCGGACTGACAAAGAGGTTTGAAGAAGGTCGCCTCAACGTGACCGTACTGCATGGCATCGACCTGGACGTGCGCGCGGGCGAAACGCTGGCCATCGTCGGCGCGTCGGGCTCCGGCAAAAGCACCTTGCTGCATTTGCTGGGTGGGCTGGATGCTCCGACCGCCGGGAGCGTACACCTGATGGGCGAGGAGTTGAGCTCGCTGTCGGCGCAGCGACAAGGGCGCCTGCGCAACGAGCATCTGGGATTCATCTACCAATTCCACCATCTGCTGCCGGAGTTCAGCGCACTGGACAACGTGGCGATGCCCTTGCGTATCCGCCGCATGGAATTGCAGGAAGCGCGCCAGAAAGCGGCGGCAATGCTGCAACTGGTGGGGCTGGCGCAGCGGGTTGATCACCGACCATCGGAGCTGTCTGGCGGCGAGCGCCAGCGCGTGGCGATTGCGCGTGCGCTGGTAGCCAGCCCGGCCTGCGTGCTGGCCGACGAGCCCACCGGCAATCTGGATCGCGCAACCGCTGATGCCGTGTTCGCGCTCATGATGCAACTGGCGCGCGAGCGCGGAACGGCGTTCGTGATGGTGACGCACGATGAGTCCCTCGCCGCACGTTGCGACCGTATCTTGCGCCTGGTGGCGGGTCGGCTGTAACCCCTTTGCACTGCACGGTGCCAGCGCTGTCAGATGATGCGCCGGTACCACCAGAGTGACAGCAGCGCCGCCATCATGATGATGGCCGCGCCGCCCAGGGCGAGCAGCGCGGAGATTTCCGTCTCGCGCTTTTCCATGGCAAGGCGCGAACTGAGTGTGCGGTACACGCCCAGCAGATCATCTGCCGAGGCCGCATGGAAATACTCCGCCTTGGTGAGTTCTGCGACCGTTTTCAGCGTGTCTTCGTCCAGCCGCACACGCATCGACCAGCCTTCGAACTCGATGACCGTGCCTTCCACCGTACCCACGCCCACGGTGTAGACGCGCACGCCGCGTTCGGCGGCCCAACGGGCGGCCAGCAAAGGATCGACGCCGCTGTTGCGCTGGCCGTCGGTGAGCATGATGATGGCGGCGGTATTGAACGAACCGGGCGCCACGGGCGCGCTGCGCGAGGCGCGATCATCGGGCGGAGCACGGTCGCCAAGGCCGCGCGGGAAGCGCGAATCGCGCCCTTGAAGCGCGTCCAGTTCAATGCTGCTGCCCGGAAAAAGGGCGGCCAGCGACATCAGGATGCCATTGCCCGTGGCCGTGCCGCGCTGCAACTGGAACGAGTCGATGGCGGTGTTCAGATCGTCGCGATTGTGCGTTGGCAGTTGGGCGATCTGCGCGGTGCCCGCAAATGCCACGACCGACACCTTCACGTTGCGCGGCAAGGCGGCAATGAAGGCCTTGGCGGCAGCCTGCGACGCAGCGAGCCGGTTGGGTTCCACGTCATTGGCACGCATGCTGCCCGACACATCCATCGCCAGCACGATGGTCTGCTGTTGCGAGGGCAGACGCATCACCGCAATCGGGCGCGCTGCGGCCACCAGCAGCGCGGCCAGCCCGATCAACAGCAGCAGCGGCGGGATGTGGCGGCGCACGCGCTGGCCCACGCCCATGGCCTCGCGCGCCAGCGACAGCGCGGGAAAGTCCACGGCACTGGATTTGCCGCGCCGCAGCGCCAGCCAGTACAGCAGTACCAGCAGCGGCAACGCGAGCAGCGACCAAAGCAGTTCGGGCCAGAGAAAGGACATGGGCAAAGCGGCTCCTTGTCTTTAGGCGGTACGCGCCGCCGGGCGCTGCCCGCGCAGGCGCACGCCGCGCATTTCCATGAATCGCACCATGCTGTCGAGCAGGTTGTCGTCGGTGCTCAACTCCAGCGTGTCCACTCCCGCTCTGGCCAGACTATCGCGCAACTGCGATTCGCGCTCGGCGGCCAGCCGTGCATAGCGGCGGCGAAATCCTGCGCTGCGCGTATCGACGTGCAGGCGCTCGCCGGTCTCGGCATCACGCAGCCAGACGAGGCCGATGTTGGGGAGCGCCAATTCCAGCGGGTCAAGTAACCGCACGGCCACGACGTCGTGGCGCTGTGCCAGGCGCGCCAGCGGCTTTTCCCAACCGGGCTCGCTCATGAAGTCGGACACGACAAACACCGATGCGCGGCGGGCAATGCTCTGCTGCGCGAGTGCGAGCAGATGCTGCAATTGGGTGGTTCCGGGGCGAGGCGCGGTGTGTTTGGGCGGAGTTTTACCCTGCGCCATCAACAGGTGCAGCATGCGCAGCACGTGCGTGCGCGTGGATTTGGCGGGCAGCACGAGATCCTTCGCCGCCGACGAAGCGTCACCTTGCAGTCCGTGCAGCACCGCGCCGACGCGATTGCCGCGCCGTGTGAGCAGTCGCGCCAGCACGGCGGTAAAGCAGATCAACTGATCGCGTTTGGTGCGCCCCGGCGGGCCAAAATTCACCGAGGGGCTGGCGTCGAGCAGGAACCACGCGCTCATCTCCCGGTCTTCGGTGAACACGCGCACATGGGGTGTGTCGAGCCGCGCGGTGACGTTCCAGTCGATATGGCGCACGTCGTCATGCGTCTGGTATTCGCGCAGATCCGCCAGATCCATGCCCGCGCCGCGCATCAGCGTGCGGTAGTCACCCTGCAGCAGGCCGTCCAGCACCTTGAGCACGCGCCACTCCAGCCGCATGAGCAGGCTCTCGGCGCTGCGTTCTGCGGCCAGCACAGGGGCGGTGGCGTCAGGCACGGCGTTCCTCCCGTGCGGCGACGTCGGGCGCACGCGCCGGGGCGGGAATGCGCACGAGGATCTGGTCGATGAGCCTGTCCGGCGTTTGGGCGTCGGCCAGCGCTTCGTATGACAGCGTGATGCGATGGCGCAGCACATCGTGCGCGAGTTCTTTCACATCGTCGAGCAGCACGTAATTGCGCCCGCGCATCAATGCCAGCGCCTGCGCGCCTTGCGCCAGCGCGATCGTGGCACGCGGGCTGGCGCCACAGGCGATGGCACCGGCGAGATCTTTCAGTCCGTACACACCGGGATTGCGCGTGGCCGCGACCACGCGCACCGCGTATTGCAACAAAGAGGGGTCGACGTACACCTCGCGCGCGGCTTTTTGCAAGGCCGCTAATTGCTCCGTGGACGCCACCGGGAGCACCGCCACGGCGGGCGCGAGCGCACGCTCGGCAATCACGAACTCTTCTTCTTCGGTGGGATAACCAATCACCACCTTCATCATGAAACGGTCCACCTGCGCTTCCGGTAGCGCGTAGGTGCCTTCGGTTTCAATGGGGTTTTGCGTGGCGAGCACGAGAAAGGGCCGTGCAAGCACATGCGTTTGTCCCGCGATGGTGACTTGCCGCTCCTGCATCACTTCCAGCAACGCGCTTTGCACTTTGGCGGGCGCCCGGTTGATTTCATCGGCCAGCAGCAGATGGGTGAACACCGGGCCGAGCGTGGTGCTGAATTCGCCCGTGCGCTGGTTGTAGATGCGCGTGCCGATGAGGTCGGCGGGAACCAGGTCGGGCGTAAACTGGATGCGTTTGAAGTCGCCGCTGATGACCTGCGCGAGGGTCTTGATGGTCAGTGTCTTGGCAAGGCCCGGCACACCTTCGACGAGCAAATGTCCTTCGGCCAGCATGGCCACCATGACGCGCTCCAGAAAATGGTCCTGCCCCACGACTACGCGCTTGATTTCATAAAGGATCTGCTCCATCAAGGTGGCAGCGGAGTGGGTTTCGGCTTCGTTGCTTTGCATGGTGCTCATTCCTTCTTGGTGCTGCGTCAGGCCGACTCAGAAGGGCGGCGAGCCGAGCGCACTGGCCGCGTTTTCGATCGGAACGGCAAACCCGATGCCGAGCGAGGTGCGCGCAGAGGTGGGATTGAGAATGGCGGTGACGATACCGACCACCTCGCCGTCCATGGTCACCAGAGGCCCGCCCGAATTGCCCGGATTGGCGGCAGCATCAAACTGGATGAGATTGCGCAGCACCTGCTTGCCTTCGGGCGACTGGAACTCGCGCTGGAGTCCCGAGACCACGCCGGACGACACCGACGGCCCGATGCCGAATGGAAAACCCACGGCGATCACCTGATCTCCTGCGTTCAGCGCTTCGGTAGAGCGCATGGTGGCGGCCTTGAGGTTTTCCGGCACGTCCAGCGCCTGCAGCACGGCCAGATCGTTTTCTGCCTGCACCGTGACGACGCGCGCGTCGGACACCGAGCCATCGGCAAATTCCACCTCGATACGGCGCGAGCCTTGCACCACATGCAGGTTGGTGAGGATGAGGCCCTTGTCCACGACGACCACGCCCGTTCCTTCGCCGCGCTCGATCTCCGTGCCGCGTTTGGTGCGCACAAAGCCGGACACATGCACGACCGACGGCGCAATCTTCGCTGCCGCGCGCGCCGCGGGTGAGGGCAGGGTGTGTGTGGACAGCGTTTGCAGCACGGCCGCGTCGATGTCCTTTTGCGTCATTGCCACCGGAGCCGGCGGGCGATGGAGGAAGGCGAGATAACCTACCGATGCCAGATTCAGCACCAGCAGCAGCGACACCAGCACCCATGCGGGGTGCATGCGGCGCGTGCCAGGGGAGGCAGCCTCTGGTGGCGGATGCGCAGGAGTCGTGGCGGGAACGTCGTCGCGGGTCGCTTCGGAGCCCGCGTCCGGTTGATCGGGAGCACCACGCCGCCGCTCGCCGCCGCCTTCAGGACGTGGGCGTGAACTGCTGTAGCGGGCAATCCGGGGCATGCGACACCTTCGTGGTCGGCGCGCCGTGCACCTCGCGCGCCCGTGCGCTGCGCGATGATGTGGCACGCCTTCTCAAAGCGGGTTGAACTCTTTGGCGCTCTGCATACATCCATACAGAGAGCCGGTTGCGCCACAGTAGCACGGTTTGTTCCGCATCGCACACTTAAAGTGGCGGCGTCTTACAGGCTATTCATCATTGTTTCGTTAGCTCACAGTACAGTGGCGTCGCCCCAAGGAAACCAAGGGTGAATTTCTGGGGCATCATCCCCCCATGCAACCCGCGCTCAACCACCCCGGGTGGATCGACTCCCATTGCCATCTGGACGAATTCGTTGCCCATGGTGGTCAAACCTATGCCGACACCGTCCGGGCGAGGGCGCAGGCGGCTGGCGTGCTGCACTGCGTCATTCCTGCCGTGGAGCAGGCCAACTGGGATGCTTGCCGCGCACTCGCCCACCGCTGGGGCGACAGTTATGCGCTGGGCATACATCCGCTGTTCACACCGCAAGCGCAAGAGGGCGATCTGGCCGCGTTGGAGCGCGCATTGCAGGCGCAGCGTGACGATGCCCGGCTGGTGGCGGTGGGGGAAATCGGGCTGGACTACTTCGTGCCGGGGCTCGACGGCGAACGGCAAGAGCACTTCTATCGCGAGCAATTGCGATTGGCGCGGCAGTTGGATTTGCCGGTGATCGTTCATGTGCGACGCTCGGCCGACCGCTTGCTCAAACATCTGCGCGACGTGCCCGTGTGCGGCGGCATTGCGCACGCCTTCAACGGCAGCGAGCAGCAGGCGCAGGCGTTCATCGACATGGGCTTCAAGCTCGGTTTTGGTGGCGCGGTCACCTTCGAGCGGGCGCTGCAGTTGCGCCGATTGGCGGCGCAATTGCCGTTGGATTCGCTGGTGCTGGAAACCGATTCGCCCGACATCCCGCCGCATTGGCTCTACGTGACGGCCGCCGAGCGCGAAGCGGGCACGGCGCAGGCGCGCAACACGCCCGCCGAGTTGCCACGCATTGCGCAGGTGGTGGCCGGGCTGCGCGGCATCAGCGTGGCCGACCTTGCTCAGGCCAGTTTCGCCAACACCTTGCAGGCGTTGCCCAAGCTGGCGGGTTGTGTGATGGGAACGGTGCGGTGAAAAACGTTGCGGCGATGGCCGGAGGAACCCTCGTGGGCCTAGCGCCGGTGGTGAGTCCCTCTACGCGGGTGCTGGTGCTGGGCAGCTTTCCCGGCGTGGCATCGTTGCGGGCGCAGCAGTATTACGGGCATCCGCAAAATCACTTCTGGCGCATTCTGCAAGCGCTCTGGCCGCAGCATCCGCTGCCGCCGCGTGACGACTATGCGGCGCGTTGTGCGTGGTTGTGCGCGCGCGGACTGGGCGTGTGGGACGTGTACCTGGCATGCGAGCGTGAGGGCAGTCTGGACACCCACATCCGCAATGCGCAGTTGAATGATTTCGCCGGCTTGCGCACGCAGCTACCGCAGCTCGCCGCCATCGCTCACAATGGAGGGGAGAGCTTTCGCCACGCGAATTCCGTTCGGGCCGGCATGGGGCTGGCCGACGGCGAAGCTCCTGCATCACTGCGTCTGCCCTCCACCAGCCCCGCCAACGCATCGTGGAGCTTCGAGAAGAAACTGACTGCCTGGCACGACGCCATGGCAGCTTATGGATTGGTCTGAGTGTTGAGTCGAAAAAAACAAACCCCTATTGAATTGCCTGAAGTGAGCGTCTCCGATGACGGCGACGTGCGTTATCTGCATCTGGGAACGCCATGGATACAGGGTTCCATGCGCGTGGACGATCCATTCGAAATCGATCTGGAATATGTCCAGCGCATGATGGCTTGGCTGCTGTTTGTCGAGCCCGAACGCGTGCCGCGTCGCCATGCCATGCAACTGGGGCTGGGTGCGGGTGCGATCACCAAATACTGCGTGAAAAAACTGCGCATGCGCAGCACGGTGGTGGAGATCAATCCGCGCGTGATCAGCATCTGCCGCGCATGGTTCCGCTTGCCGCCCGACAGCGCCAAGCTGAGGGTGGAATTGGGGGATGCCGCAGAGCGCATTCGCGACCCCGAATGGCAGGGCACCGTGGATGCGTTGGCGGTCGATCTGTATGACCACGAGGCCGCCGCGCCCGTGCTGGACAGTGCCGACTTTTACCGCGACTGCCGTGCGCTGCTCACCGACGATGGCGTGCTCACGGTGAACCTGTTTGGCCGTGCATCGAGTTACGACAGCAGCCTTGAAAAGCTGGCGGACGCGTTTGGTGAAGACGCCCTGTGGGCGTTCAAGCCCACGCGCGAAGGCAATACCATCGTGCTGGCCCAGCGCACACCTACGCGCCCGCGCCGCGCAGAGCTGATGGAGCGCGCCGAAGCCATCCAGGCGCGCTGGGGGCTGCCGGCCACCAAGTGGCTGCGCGTGTTCAAACCCGTCAAAATGCCCGACGACAAGGCCTAGACAAGCGCCGCAGACCTCGCACAAGAAAACGCCGCCCATGAACCCGACACATCACGCACCAACCGCCGCAACAACGCACGCCTCCCGCATGGCAGATGCCCATCGCACGCGGCCCGAGCAGCGACCGCTGGATTGGCGCATGGTGGTGCAGTGGTTGCGCACGGACGGCGTGATAGATGCCGAGGTCGCCGAACGCACGATGGAGCGCTGCTCACGCGCCGAGAGCGTGCAGCATCCGCTGGTGCGTCTGGGCGGCGTCGGCATGGTGCGCGCAGCCGATGGCAAGCCGCTCGACGCCTACCTCCTCACCGAATATGTAGCCGGGCATACGGGGCTGGGCTTTATGCGCATCGACCCGCTCAAGGTGGACGTGGGCCGCGTGGCCGAGGCCATGAGCGCGAGCTATGCTGAGCGCCATAAGATCCTGCCCGTGCAGGTGTCACCCACGGAGGTGGTCGTCGCCACGGCCGAGCCGTTCCTGTCGGACTGGGTCGCGGAGATCGAGCGCCAGACGCGCCGCAAGGTCACCCGCGTCATGGCCAATCCGCAGGACATCAAGCGCTACACGGCGGAGTTCTATGCACTGGCCAAATCGGTGTGGGCCGCGCAGAAGGCCGGTGGCAGTGCGGCGGGCAGCAGCTTCGAGCAACTGGTCGAACTGGGCAAGGCGAACAAGCAACTGGATGCCAACGATCAGGGCGTTGTGCGCGTGGTGGACTGGCTCTGGCAATACGCGTTCGATCAGCGCGCCAGCGACATCCACCTGGAGCCACGGCGCGAGCAGGGCGTGATCCGCTTTCGCATCGACGGCGTGCTGCACGTGGTCTATCAGATGCCGATGAGTGTGCTGAACGCCATGGTCGCGCGCGTGAAATTGCTCGGGCGCATGGACGTGGTGGAAAAGCGCAGGCCGCAGGACGGCCGCATCAAGACGCGCAACCCGGGCGGCGATGAAGTGGAAATGCGCCTGTCGACGCTGCCCACCGCGTTTGGCGAAAAGATGGTCATGCGTATCTTTGATCCGGACAACACGGTCAAGGATCTGGATGCGCTTGGCTTCACGCAGCACGACGCGCAGCGTTGGGAATCGCTCGTGCAGCGCCCGCACGGCATCATTCTGGTGACCGGCCCGACCGGTTCGGGCAAGACCACCACGCTGTACTCCACGCTCAAGCGCATCGCTACCGAAGAAGTGAACGTGAGCACGGTGGAGGACCCGATCGAAATGATCGAATCGTCTTTCAACCAGACGCAGGTACAGCCGCAACTCGACTTCAGTTTTGCCGAGGGGCTGCGGGCCTTGATGCGCCAGGACCCGGACGTGATCATGGTCGGGGAAATCCGCGATCTGGAAACCGCCGACATGGCCGTGCAGGCTGCACTCACGGGCCACCTGGTGTTCTCCACGCTGCACACCAACGATGCGCCAAGCGCAGTGTCGCGTCTGATGGAGCTGGGCGTTGCGCCGTACCTCATCAACGCCACGTTGCTGGGCGTGCTGGCGCAGCGACTGGTGCGCACGCTGTGCAAGCATTGCAAGCAGCCCGATGAAACCGCATCGCCCGAGAGTCTGGCGGACATCATCAAGCCATGGAAATTCAACGGCGAGTACCGTGCTTACAAGCCCGTCGGCTGTCTGGAGTGCCGCATGACGGGCTTCCGTGGCCGCATGGGACTGTATGAATTGCTCACCGTGAGTGAAGACCTGAAGAACCTCGTCAATCAGGCCCCCTCCATCGACAAGCTGCGCCGGCAGGGCGTGGCGGATGGCATGCGTCCGCTGCGATTGGCCGGTGCCATGCGCGCCGCCGAAGGCGTGACGACGATGGATGAAGTACTGGTGGCCACGCCGCCGCTCGAATAGCCTTTCAGTCGCTCACGCGCCATAGTCCGGAACCACCCCGGCGCGCGCGTTGGCGCGTCTTCGCAGGCGCGCGGATGCACGCTTTCAGAGAGCGCTACGTAATTCCACGAACGGGTTTTCCCTGCGGCAACACGCTGCGCGGCCTTTGTCTCTTAGGGAAAACTTGTATCCGTTGGTAGGTGGAATCCACATCGATTTCGACTGACTCGCAACTGACAATCTCGACGTCGTTATCCTTTCTCTGGGAGACTTGTTTGTGAAAATCAAGAGTCAAAAAGACTTCTTTGCCGGACTGATGTTCCTGGTTGTCGGCGGTGGATTTGCCTGGGGCGCCACCACCTACAGCGTGGGCACAGGTGCACGTATGGGCCCCGGCTACTTCCCGCTTCTGCTCGGTGTCATTCTCGCCATCATTGGCGCTGCCATCATGTTCAAGGCCACGGTGGTTGAAACCGTCGGCGGCGACAAGATCGGCAAGTGGGCATGGAAGCAGATGTTCTTCATCATCGGTGCCAACTTGCTGTTTGGTGTGCTGCTGGCAGGTCTTCCTTCCGTGGGCATTCCCGCCATGGGTCTGATCATCGCCATTTATGGCCTGACCTTCATGGCCAGCCTGGCCGGCAACCAGTTCAAATTTCTGGAAGTGTTCATTCTTGCCACCGTGCTGGCCGTCGGCAGCTACGTGGCATTCGTGTGGGCACTGGCACTGCAATTCCCCGTGTGGCCTAGCTTCATCGCAGGTTGATTGGAGAGACTAGACCATGGAACTTATTGAGCACTTGTCGACGGGCTTTGGCGTCGCATTCACATTCCAGAACCTGATTTACTGCTTCATCGGCTGTCTGTTGGGTACTCTCATTGGCGTGCTGCCGGGCGTCGGCCCCGTGGCTACCATCGCCATGCTGCTGCCAGCCACATACGCACTGCCTCCGGTGGCTGCGCTGATCATGCTGGCCGGTATTTACTACGGCGCACAGTACGGTGGTTCGACCACCGCGATTCTGGTGAACCTGCCGGGCGAATCGTCCTCGGTGGTGACCGTGATCGACGGCTACCAGATGGCGCGCAAGGGCCGGGCCGGTCCGGCACTGGCGGCTGCCGGTATCGGTTCGTTCTTCGCCGGTTGCGTGGGTACGCTGATTCTGGCTGCCTTCGCGCCTCCGCTGACCGAAGTGGCTTTCAAATTCGGCCCGGCCGAATACTTCTCGCTGATGGTGCTGGGCCTGATCGGTGCCGTGGTGCTGGCATCGGGTTCGCTGCTCAAGGCGGTGGGCATGATCGTTCTGGGTCTGTTGCTGGGTCTGGTCGGTACCGACGTGAACTCTGGCGTGGCACGTTACTCGTTCGACATCCCTGAACTGACCGACGGTATCAACTTCGTCGTGATTGCCATGGGTGTGTTCGGCTACGGTGAAATCATTGCCAACCTGTCCAAGCCGGATGAAGACCGTGAAGTGTTTGGTGCCAAGGTGCAGGGCCTGTTCCCGACCAAGGAAGACTTCAAGCGCATGTTCCCCGCGATGGTTCGTGGTACGGCCCTCGGTTCTGCTCTGGGTATCTTGCCCGGTGGCGGCGCGCTGCTGTCGGCTTTCGCTGCCTACACGATCGAGAAGAAGACCAAGCTGAAGCCCGGTGAAGTGCCGTTCGGCCAGGGCAACATCCGTGGTGTGGCGGCTCCCGAGTCGGCCAACAACGCGGGTTCGCAAACCTCGTTCATCCCGCTGCTGACGCTGGGTATTCCACCCAACGCCGTGATGGCGCTGATGGTGGGTGCGATGACCATTCACAACATTCAGCCTGGTCCCCAGGTGATGACCAGCAACCCGGAACTGTTCTGGGGTCTGATCGCCTCCATGTGGATTGGTAACGCCATGCTGGTGATCCTGAACCTGCCGCTGATCGGCATGTGGATCAAACTGCTGACCGTGCCTTATCGCTGGCTGTTCCCGTCCATCGTGCTGTTCTGCGCGATCGGTGTGTACTCCACGAACAACAACACGTTCGACGTGTGGCTGGTGGGTATCTTCGGTTTCGTGGGTTATGCCTTCTACAAGCTGGGTGTGGAACCTGCCCCCTTGCTGCTCGGCTTCATCCTGGGCCCGATGATGGAAGAAAACCTGCGCCGTGCCCTGCTGCTGTCGCGTGGTGACTGGAGCGTGTTTGTGACACGTCCGATCTCTGCCGGTCTGCTGGCTGCCGCTGCACTGTTGCTGGTGATCGTGCTGCTGCCTGCCGTGAGCAAGAAGCGTGAGGAAGCATTCGTTGAAGAGTGATTGTTGATTACGCGATCAACGCAGCCCCCGTCCCACAAGGCCGGGGGCTTTTTCTTTGTGGCAGTCACGATGGCAGGCGTGGCGAAAAGCGGCGCCGTGGCGGTGAGCGCGGCCACATAATGCCAATAGCTATCGGTTCCCTGCGCCATTCAACGTGTCTTCTTCTCCTTCGTCTCCTTCCGCGTCTTCCCACTCCGGCTCCCATCTTGCTTCGGGTCTTATCCTCGGTGTGGTGGGAGCCATTGCTTTCAGTGGCAAGGCCATCATCGTCAAACTGGCCTATCGCCATCAGGTGGATGCGGTCACGCTGATCATGTTGCGCATGGTGTTCGCGCTGCCGTTCTTCGCCGCGATGGCGTGGTGGGCGAGCCGGGGCAAGGCGGCGTTGACGCGCAAGGACTGGCTCGGCGTGATCGGGCTGGGCGTGTCGGGCTACTACCTGGCGAGCTTTCTGGACTTTGCGGGGCTGGTCTATATCACCGCGGGGTTGGAGCGGCTGGTGCTGTATTTGACGCCGACGCTGGTCGTCGGCCTGGGCTGGCTGCTGTATGGCCAGCGCATCACGCGCGTGCAGGCGCTGGCGATGCTGATCAGCTATGCGGGCGTGCTGGCCGTGTTCGGGCAGGAAGTGCGCTTGCAAGGATCGAGCGTGGCCTGGGGCGTGACGCTGGTATTTTTGTCAGCGGTGAGCTATGCGATCTATCTCGTCTACAGTGGCGAGATCGTGCGCCGCCTTGGCTCGCTGCGCTTGGTGGGGCTGGCGACGTCCGTGGCCTGCCTGTGTTGCATGGCGCAGTTTGCGCTGCTGCGGCCGCTGTCGGCCGCTTGGGAGGTCGCACCGCAGGTCATGTGGCTCTCCGTTTTCAATGCGGTGTTCTGCACGGTGGTGCCAGTGCTGTTGGTAATGATGGCGATCGAGCGCATCGGCTCCAGCATGGTGGCGCAGATTGGATTGATTGGGCCGCTGTCGACGGTGCTGATGGGCGTGTGGCTGCTGGACGAGCCGTTCACGGCGGGCATTGCCATTGGCACGGCGCTGGTGGTGGCGGGCATTTTCGTGTTCACGCGCGCGGGAGCGCGGCGTGGTTGATGGGCTCTAGGACAAAAGGAGAGACAACGATGGATCTGGGAATTGCAGGCCGCTGGGCTTTGGTGTCGGGTGCGAGCAAGGGGCTGGGCTTTGGCTGCGCCCATGCGCTGGTGCAAGAGGGCGTGAACGTGATCGTGGTGGCGCGCACGGCGTCGGCCATCGAAGACGCAGGGCAACGCCTGCGCGCCAGCGCCGCACAAGGCGCGCGGGTGATCGCGCTGGCGGCGGACATCACCACGCCGGAAGGCCGTGAGGCCGCATTCCATGCGCAAGGAGGCCCGGGCATGGATCTGGACATCGTGGTGACCAATGCGGGCGGACCGCCGCCGGGTGACTTCCGGAATTGGGATCGCGATGCGTGGATCAAGGCGGTGGATGCGAACATGCTCACGCCGATCGAGATGATCAAGGCCACGGTAGACGGCATGGCCGCGCGCGGCTTTGGCCGCATCGTGAACATCACGTCGAGCGCGGTGAAGGCGCCCATCGACATCCTTGGCCTGTCCAACGGCGCACGCAGCGGTCTCACGGGTTTTGTGGCGGGCGTGGCGCGCAGCTCCATTGCCGCCAAGGGGGTGACGATCAACAACCTGCTGCCGGGCAAGTTCGATACGGATCGGCTCGCAGGCACGTTTGCGGCGACCGCGCAAAAGATGGGCAAGACCGTGGAGGAAGTGCGCACCTTGCAGGCCGCGCAAGTGCCCGCGCGACGCTTTGGCACGCCCGAGGAGTTTGGTGCGATCTGCGCCTTCCTGTGCAGCACGCACGCGGGCTATATCACCGGCCAGAATGTGCTGGCCGATGGCGGGGGCTATCCCGGAACGTTCTGATGGCGCCGCTTGGTTCACACACCTGCGCGTTTAGGCGGCGCAGGTGGCGGGCGAGGGCTTACTCGATGGCTTGCGTGGTGGGCTGAGGGCGCTCTGGCGGCTCGAAGTTGTCGCGGAAGGTGAACACGATCGAGGTGAAGAACATGCTGGCCAGCACCAGGGCCGTTGCGATCATGATGACTGCGACGGCACCGCTGCCCAACCCGGCCACGGCCAGCAGCGTGACGATCAGGCTGACCACGATGGCAGAGCCCAGAAACACGCCAAACCACGCAATGCTGTAGACGCTGAATGCACCAATGTTTTTCAGGCAGGCAACGATGCTGAAGAACAGCGCCTTCACGGGCGGAATGTGGTGCCAGTGCACCAGCCCGGGTGCATGCCAGAACAGCATGGACAGCGGCACATACAGCAGCATCACGAGCCACGATGCGCCCAGGAATCCGGGCGTCTGCGCGGTTTCGGGGGTGATCGGGGCTTTGCCAAAATAGACCTCCGCGAACTGCCCGCCGTCGATCAGCGAGGCGATACCGATGATGAGCAGGAACAGCACGGCGTAGATGCTGCCGAGCACGGCCAGCGCGCCCATGCGCTGGCGGCCGGTGCGAAACGCGTTCACGATGACGGCAGGCGTTGGCGTGCGGCCCAGGCTGGTTTCGGCAGCGGCTTCCATCATCACCAGCGTGGCCGCAGGCAGCAGCGCCAGCGCAATCACGGGACCAATGAGCGGCACCACGGACAGCAGCGACATGGCCGCCGTGGTGGTGAAGAACAGTGCGGTGAGCGCCAGTGGTTGACGCCAGAACACCTGAATGCCTTGACGCACCCATTCAATGCCGGTGCGCGCGGGAACGAGATGCAGTTTCATGAAAAGTCGTTGAAATTCGCGCGCCGCAGGGCATGGAGGGAGTGTTGAGCAGAAGGGTACGCCCACGCAGAGTCACGGAAATAAGGACTTTACCTTAGTCCTCCTCTCCTGTGCCGCTTCAGGGCATTGCGCGTCTCAGGCGGGGCTGGCGTGCGGCTCGGCGGCCTGCAGTTGCAGCGGGTGTGCGATGCGCTCGCGCAACACGCGCTCGAAATGCGAGGGGTCGTGTGGCGTGAGCATGGACGCCTCGCGCGGCAGGTAGAAGTCCCATAGACGGGAAATCCAGAAACGCAGCGCACCGGCGCGCAACATGGCGGGCAGGAGTTTGCGCTCGGCCGGAGTCAGTGGTCGCACCGCCTGATAGGCCTCCAGCATGGCGCTGGCGCGCTCCGCGTCGTGCACGCCGGTGGGCAGATCGATGCACCAATCGTTCAGGCAGACCGCCAGATCGAACAGCCAGGTGTCCACGCCCGCAAAGTAGAAGTCGAAAAAGCCGGTCAGCTCTTCGCCCTCGAACATGACATTGTCACGGAACAGGTCGGCATGCACCGGCCCGCGCGGCAGTGCGGCGTATTCCGATGTTGCAGCGACGTGGTTCTGGTAGGCCAACTCGGACTCCAGCAGCGTGCGCTGTGCCTCGTCGATGTGCGGCAGCACCACCGGCACGGTCTCGTTCCACCACGGCAGACCGCGCAGGTTGGGTTGCTGGCGCTCGTAATCGCGGCCCACCAGATGCATGCGTGCGAGCATCGCGCCCACCGCGGCGCAGTGCGCAGCCTGCGGAGCCAACTGGCTCTTGCCGCGCAGCTTGTTGACCACGGCGGCGGGCTTGCCGGCCACCGTGAGCAGGATGTCTCCTTGCTTGTCGGCTGCCGGATCGGGCACGGGAATGCCGCCGTGCGCCAGATGCTTCATCAGGTGCAGGTAGAACGGCAGTTGCTCGGCGGTCAAACGCTCGAACAGCGTGAGCACGAACTCGCCCGCGTCCGAGGTGAGAAAGTAGTTGGTGTTTTCGATGCCGCCTTCAATGCCGCGCAATTCTTTCAATTGGCCCAGTTGCAAACGGCGCAGCAGTTCGCGCGCCTCCTTGTTGGAGACTTCGGTGAAGACAGCCATGGCTCAGCAGAAAAACGGTGAAAGTCGAAAAGAGAAGTGGCGAGGCATGACCTCGCCACCAGCATGTTCAAGGACCGTATTGTGACTCAGAGCCGCACAGTCCGCCGCGCGTCGGGTCAGGGAGCGGTCAGAACTTGCGCAGCTTCCAGACGCGGGGCCCGGTGATGGTCTCCGAGCCGCTGCGGCTGGGGCCGCCATCGCGCGCGCCGTTGCTGGGCTGTACTTCATATTCGGGGATGCCGCCACCCGCCGATTTGGGCTTGACGGTGATGCTTTGCGTCTGGCCGCCCACGCGCACTTCATCGACACGGCTGCCGCCGTCCTCCACGCGAATGCGCTCGATGCGCTGATTTCTGCGGCCATCGGCCTTTTGTTCCTGTTGCTCCTGGCGCGAAAGCGCCTCGGCCTGTTCGGGCGATGTCGGGGTTGCGGTGGGCTCAGCAGGCACCTGGGCCAGCGCGGAGCCGCCGACAAAGGCTGTCAGCAGGAGGAGGGAGGAGAGGGCAGTTGCGGGGCGCATGGGGTCATTGTAGAGCGGACGCTCACCAAAAGTGTCATATTTTCTCCGCGATGTGCTGTAGGCGCGTTGCGCGTGTGCAAGGATTGTGCGGCTGGTTTTGCCGTGAAAATCGCTGCGGCGCGGCACAATGTCGGGATGAGCAAATCCAAGACACTGGTGCTGGTGGACGGCTCCAGCTACCTCTACCGCGCCTTTCACGCCATGCCCGACCTGCGCGCCGTGCCGGGCGACCCGACGAGTGCCGCGACCGGCGCCATTCGCGGCATGATCAACATGATGCAGGCGCTGCGCAAGGAAGTGGCGGCGGATTACGCCGTTTGCGTATTCGACGCCAGTGGCCCCACCTTTCGCGACGAAATCTACACCGAGTACAAGGCGCAGCGCGCGCCCATGCCTGACGATCTGCGCGCCCAGATCGAGCCCATTCACGAGGTCGTGCAGATGCTCGGCTGGAAAGTGATTGCCGTACCCAAGGTGGAGGCGGACGACGTCATCGCCACGCTGGCGCGCGTTGCGTCCGAGCAAGGCATCGACGTGGTCGTCTCCAGCGGCGACAAGGACCTGTCGCAACTCGTGAACGAGCAGGTCACCATCATCGACACCATGAACGGCAAGAAGCGCGACGTGGCGGGCGTGACGGCGGAGTTCGGCGTGCCGCCCGCGTTGATGATCGATTATCAGGCGCTGGTGGGCGACGCCGTGGACAACGTGCCGGGCGTCGCCAAGGTCGGCCCCAAGACGGCGGCGAAATGGTTGCTGGAATACGGCACGCTGGATGGACTCATTGCGCAAGCGGGCGACATCAAGGGCGTGGCGGGGCAAAACCTGCGCGATGCGATCGCATCGGGCCAGTTGGCGCTCAGCCGCCAATTGGTGACCATGAAGACCGATTGCGACCTGAAGGAATTTCTGGCCGATCTGCCCGCACTCGACGGCATGACATTGGCTGAGCCGGATGCGCAGCAACTGCTGCCGTTCTACGAAAAATTCGGCTTCAAGGGACTGGCACGCACACTCGCTGCCAGCGGCGAAGGCGTACCCGTCAAGGCCGCAGCACCGCAGAGCGACCTGTTCAGCGCGGAAGACGCCGCCACCACGGAAGTGGCGGTGGCGGCGCAGAACCGCGACGTGGTCTATGAGACGCTGCTCACTGAGTCCGAGCTTGACCGCTGGATCGACAAGATCAGCGCGGCCCCACTCACCGCCATCGATACCGAAACCACCTCGCTCGACGAGCAGCAGGCGCGCATCGTGGGCATCAGCTTCAGCGTGGAGCCAGGCAACGCGGCGTATGTCCCCATCGCGCACGACGGCCCGGACGCACCGCCACAACTGGCCATGGAACTGGTGCTCGACAAACTGCGCCCGTGGCTGGAGGATGCGAGCAAGAAGAAGCTCGGCCAGCACATCAAATACGACCGCCACGTGTTTGCCAACCACGGCATCAACGTGCGCGGCTACCAGCACGACACGATGCTGGAGAGCTACGTGCTCGAAGTTCACAAGCCACACGGTCTGACCAGTCTGGCCGATCGCCACACCGGGCGCTCCGGCATCAGCTACGAAGACCTGTGCGGCAAGGGCGCCAAGCAGATTCCGTTCTCGCAGGTGCCCGTGGAGAAGGCCGCCGCCTATTCCTGCGAAGATTCCGACCAGACGCTGGACGTGCACCACGTGCTGTGGCCGCAACTGGAGGCGAACGAGCGGTTGCGCGGTATCTATGAGCTGGAGATGGAAACCAGCGAGGTGCTGTTCCGCATCGAGCGCAACGGCGTGCTGATCGACGCGGCCACGCTGGCGCAGCAGAGCCACGATCTGGGCCAGCGCATCGTGCAACTGGAGCAGGACGCCTACGCCATTGCAGGCCAGCCGTTCAATCTGGCCAGCCCCAAACAGCTGGGTGAAATCTTCTTTGACAAGCTCGGCATGCCGGTGGTGAAGAAAACCGCAACGGGCGCGCGCTCCACCGACGAAGAGGTGCTGGAAAAGCTCGCCGAAGACTATCCGCTGCCAGCCAAGCTGCTGGAGCATCGCTCGCTCTCCAAGCTCAAGGGCACCTATACCGACAAGCTGGCGCAACTGGCCAGTCCAGATGGCCGCGTGCACACGCACTATGCGCAGGCCGTGGCCGTTACCGGACGCTTGTCGAGCAACGATCCCAACTTGCAGAACATCCCCATCCGCACGCCCGAAGGCCGCCGCGTGCGCGAAGCCTTTGTGGCGCCGCAGGGCCGCGTGATCGCCAGCGCCGACTACAGCCAGATCGAGCTGCGCATCATGGCGCACATCAGCGGCGATGAGTCGCTGCTGCGCGCATTCCACGAAGGCATCGACGTGCACCGGGCCACGGCGGCGGAAGTGTTTGGCGTGCCGGTCGATCAGGTGTCGAGTGAGCAGCGGCGTTATGCCAAGGTCATCAACTTTGGCCTCATCTACGGCATGAGCAGCTTTGGGCTGGCAAAGAACCTGGGCATCGAAACCAAGGCCGCTGCGGCCTATATCGATCGCTATTTCCAGCGTTATCCGGGCGTCAAGCGCTACATGGAAGAAACCAAGGCGCAGGCCAAGGCGCAGGGGTATGTGGAAACCGTTTTCGGGCGGCGCCTGTACCTCCCCGAAATCAACTCACCCAATGGCCCGCGCCGCAGCGCCGCAGAGCGCGCCGCCATCAACGCGCCAATGCAGGGCACGGCGGCCGACCTCATCAAGAAGGCCATGGTGGCGGTGCAGAACGAACTGGACGCGCACAAGCCCGGCATCCTGATGATCATGCAGGTGCATGACGAACTGGTGTTCGAGTTGCCCGAGTCTGAAGTGGACTGGGTGCGTAACGAGGCCCCCCGCCTCATGGCGGGCGTGGCCGATTTGAAGGTGCCGCTGCTGGCCGAAGTGGGTGTCGGCCCGAACTGGGATAAGGCGCACTGAAATCACGCCGTGGTCGCATTTTTTTTCATGCCCTTTTCACGCTCGATGCGCGCATGACGACGGCAATATAGGACTGCGCTGACAAGCGCGATCTGCCGTGCAGGAATAGATTGAAGTGACCCAAAGGAGAAATACAACATGCGGTCACCCAGGCCTTCTTGCGCGCCTGACGCTTCGTCGTCCTCCCCGTCCCCAAGTGCGCCACGGAATGGAAGTCCCCGGGCGACGGCGCCGCCGGTCAGCACCACGGCGGCGTTATCACGGCGCGGTTTTTTGCATGCGGCGACGATTGCGGGAGTGACGGTGTGGGTGGCGCCGTTGGCCAGCAAGGCGTATGCAGCGTTGTTTGAAGAACAGGTGCTGGCCGCAGTGCCGCGCGACACAGCCAGTGGTCAGCCGCTGTTTCGCATGGACGGCGTATCCAAGGTCACAGGCGCCAAGGTGTTTGCGCGCGACATTCGGGCAAAAGACATGCCCCATTGGCCGCAACAGCAATCGCACGCATTCATCCTGCGTACGACGCTGGCGGATCGCAGCTATGCGGGACTGGACCTTTCGCACCTCGATGGCGATCTGAAGCCTGATCGTGTGGTTACAGCGGAGGATCTGGCGAAAGATGGTTTGGCATTTCCGACGTTTTATGGCGACGACATGCTGCTGCCTGTGGGCAAGACGCCCGCCTACCTGGGGCAAGTCGTCGCCATCCTCATTTATCACGATTTTGAGCGCTTCCGCTTGGGCAAAGAGCGCGCGCAAGCCATTCCCGGGGTGATCAGGTATGGCGATAAAACGCCGCCGCTGGAGCGCGAACCATGGGGCGTTTTCCGGTATGTACGGCAAGGCGGTGCGAGCTCTGCAGACCAAGATGTATTTTCCAGCCTGCGCGATAACGCGTTGTTCCCCAGTGCCAGGAAGCCGCTTGTCTGGCCCCGGATCAGCGAGGCCGATGCTGTGACCGCGCGTGGCCTGGAGGCTGCCGATTCCATTGCGCGCGAATTGGCCACACCACCTGCGGACTGGCTCGTGCTCAAGCGCCACTACGCCACGCAATCCATCGACACCGCAGCCATGGAGCCGGACAATGCCAACTGTTGGTACGACCCGGCCACGAAAAGCCTGCATCTCGTTCTGGCCACGCAGTCGCCGCATGAGGTCGCGGAGTGGGGCGCGCAGATGGTCAAGGCGAGCCAGTTTCCACTGGAGCAAATGTTCGTGCACCCGTGCTACACGGTGGGGTACGGCTCCAAGGACCATGCCTCCATGCCGTATTACGGGCTGGTGTGTGCGCTGTACGGCGACGGAAAACCGGTGCGGCTGGCCAACAACCGGTTTGAAAACTTCCAGTCCTCGCTCAAGCGCCATGCCTTCGAGATCGATTACACGCTGGCGGTGGACAAGAAGACTGGCAAGTTCCAGACCTTCGTCGGATACATGACCGCCAACGGAGGCGGGCGCGCCAATTTTTCGCCTTCTGTGGCCATGGTCGGCGCGACGGCCGCGCAGTCCATTTACTATTTCCCCAAGAACGATCTGACCGCTGTGGCGCTGGCCACGCGTGCGCTTGACGCTGGCTCGGCGCGTGGCTACGGCACGTTGCAGTCGATGGCGGCGACAGAGATGATGGTCGATGAAGTCGCACAACTGCTCAATGTCGACCCTATCGAATTGCGTTTGACCAATGCATTGCGATCGGGCGAAAAAAATACACAGGGTGCGATTGCTGGCGGTGCGATCCGGGTCGATGAGGTGCTGGAGCGCGCGCGCCGTCACCCGATGTGGACCGGGCGTGCGCAGCGCAAGACTGAATACGAAGCAGCGCACCCGAACGAGCGCTTCGGCGTCGGCTTTGCGTGCGTGCAAAAGGATTTCGGTACGGGAGGTGAAGCGCATTTCGCGCGTGTCGAAGTGACCCGCGAGGGTCGCGTGTTGCTCGCCATCAGCGGCACCGAAATCGGCACCGGCATTGGTACCTCGCAGGCACAGAACTGCGCTCAATGGTTCGGCAAGCCCGCGGATGCGACCCAAACCTCGGCAATGCACTGGCCGGAACTGCCCATGCTCGCCGACGGAGACACCTACCTGATGACGCAGGCGCAACAGGACCAGTCACTCGCCAGCAAGCCTTTGTGGACGGCGGTGTATGCCTCGCCTTCGAGCGCCAGCAATTCGGCCTTTTTCTCCAGTCACGCCACGAACGAAACCGCGCGTGTGGTGTTCGAGCATGGCCTCTGGCCCGCAGCGGTGGCGATCTGGAGCACGGGTGAAGGTGGCGGTCAGTGGGCGCCGTTCACGGTACGCATGGAGCAGGCGCGCTGGGTCAATGGAATGCTGACGGCAGGCGGCATGCAGCCGCTCTCGCTCCAGACCATCGCCCGTAAAGCGCATGAATTGGGACTGGTCACCGGTGCCACCGGACATGCATTCAACCGGTGGCAATGGGCGCAAGCCGACTTTGACGTCAAGGGACTGACCATGCGCCGGGCCTTGGACGGGCTCGCCGTGCAATACGGAGCCGGTGAGCAAGGTTCGGGCAAGGGTGATGTTCAAGCCCAAGACCCAACGACGCATGCAAGCGCGCCGGTCACCGGGCCGGACAGCGCTGACGCGCCTGTCGTCACACTGCCAGAATCGGAATCCAGTGCGCGACGCAGCGCGGCCGATTGGTCGATGATCCCGCGCAGCAATGTGATGTACCCACCCACGCAGCGCAACAACGCCGGTGTGACTTATTACAGCGCCAACGCTGCCATTGTCGAGCTGGCCGTCGACACACGCACTGGAGAGGTCAAGGTGCTGGCGCATCACCATGTCATGGAGTGCGGCAAAGCCATCGTGAAGGAGTTGGTCGCGGGGCAGTTGGAAGGTGGCATTGCCATGGGCATCGGGCATGCGCTGTATGAATTCCTTCCGCTCTATGAAGGGGGGCCGGGGGACGGCAATTGGAACTTCCATCGCTATCACCTGCCGCGTGGTAATGAGGTGGCAGTATGGAAGCAAACCCATGAGTTGCTCCCACCGCTGTCAGATACCGACCCGCCCAAAGGCATCGCCGAGGTGGTGATGATTCCCATCGTTGGCGCCATCGTGAATGGCATTCACCAGGCCATCGGCAAGCGCTTTTATGACCTCCCGGTGACACCGCAGAAAATCAGGGAGGCGCTGGCGTCATGAGCATTCCGACCAAACCCCTGTCGCTCACCGTCAATGGAAAGAGCGTCGGCCCCATGGATGTGCCTGAAAGCACCCCGATGGTGGATTTCTTGCATGAATATCTGAACCTCACCGGCACACGCCTCGGTTGTGGCATCGGCGAATGCCGCGCGTGTGCCGTCATCATCGATGGTGCGGACGGCAGCCAGGAGATCCGCACCTGCATCACGGGCGCACACTTTTTCGCAGGCAAAAAGGTGCGCACCATTGAAGGCATTGGTGCAGCGGCGCAGGCGCCCACCGGAACAGAGGCCGCAACCGCCGCGGCTTCGCCCGAGGGTGGCGCGCGCAAGGTCATTCCGATCTCGCCGGTGCAGCAGAAATATCTGGAGCACTTCAGTTTCCAGTGCGGCTATTGCACGCCCGGCTTTGTGGTCGCCGCGACCGTGCTGCTGGAAAAGCTGGCGAAAAAGCCGATTGCCGTGGCCGCTGTGGAAGACACCATCACCGAGGCGCTTTCGCCGCATCTGTGCCGCTGTACCGGCTATGTGCGCTACTTTGCGGCCGTGAAGGATGTCATCCTGCACACGCCGGGCTATACGACGAAAGGATGAGTGCCATGAACTCGCCACAGGTCGCTCATGTGGAAGATGTCCGCACGGCACCGCCGCCGCAGCGGCGGCGCCATGGCTGGCGCTGGGTGTTGATTGTTTTCATCCTGCTCGTGATCCTGTTCGCGGTTGCTGCCGTCTGGGGCAACCGCAGTACCACGCCCACGCGCGAGCCGCAACACGTGCAATCTACACCTGAGCAGCTCAAGCAAGGGGAGTATCTCGCGCGGGCGGCCAATTGCATTTCTTGCCACACGAGCCAGGGTGGAACTCCATTTGCGGGCGGTTACCCGCTTTCCACGGGATTTGGCACGATCTACGGCACCAATATCACTTCCGATCCCGACCACGGCATCGGCCGCTGGACTGCGGAGGAGTTCCATCGCGCCGTGACCAGTGGCACCGCGCCTGGCAGCAGGCAACTGTATCCGGCCATGCCATTTGCCAGCTACCACCAGATGACGCGCGCCGATACCGATCTGATCTACGGCTACCTGCTGCACACGCGCCCGTCGGGACAAGCCAACCAGGCGCCAGACCTGCATTTCCCGTTCAATCTGCGCGTGCTGATGCTCGGCTGGAAGGCGCTGTTCTTGCGTGATGCGCCCCTGCCAGCCGCTTCGCAGGGGCAGAGTCAGGCCTGGCTGCGCGGCCAGTATCTGGGCAATGTGATGGGCCACTGCGCGGAGTGTCATACGCCGCGCGGCAGCTTCGGTCAGATGGACAAGAGCGAATGGCAAAAGGGTGGCACGCTGTCGTTCTATAAAGCTCCTGATATCACGGCGGCAGGCCTGGCTGCGCGGGGCTGGACGCCCGAAGACCTGTCCAGCTATTTGCGCCAGGGCTACGCGCCACAGGGTTCAGCCTTTGATGAAATGCATGAAGTCGTTGCCAACAGCACACGGTATCTGAGCCAGAACGACAACGCCGCGCTGGTGGCTTTTCTTCTGGGCGAACCACCTGTTGCCGCAGCGCCTGCGCCGGCCATTGCCGCGCCCGCCGATGGAGGCGGTGCGCTGGCTATGGGCCGGGGCCATTACATGGCGATGTGTTCGGCCTGTCACGGCGCAGATGGCCTTGGGCGCGACCTCACCATGCCGCCGTTGCGCGGCAACAGTACGCTGCGCCAGGCGGACGGACACAACCTGATCCTCTCTATCCTTGTGGGACTACCCAAGCGCCACGCGCCCGATAGCGGTCTGGCACAGCTTCCCGGAATGCCAGGCTTTGGCGACAAGCTTTCCGATGCCGACATCGCCGCGCTGGCCAACTATGCGCGCAGCACACTGGGAGGGGCGCCAGCCGACATCACGGCGGAAAAAGTGGCGTCACTGCGCGCTGCCGCCAACAAGCAGCACATCGCGATTGCGCCTTGAAGCGCCAGCCAACCTGTCATCCATTGCGTCGTCAGTGCTGCAGCGCGGCCTGCGCCATGCGGCCAACGCCCAGCGCCACATCGGGGTCGGTGGCGTCTTCCAGATGCCACGCCGCCGACAGGCCCGACCACGCGAGAATCCATTGCAGCAGACGTTGACGGTCGATATCCGCAGTAGCGCTCACGACTTCCACGCGCCGTTGGAAGCGTGCCGGGCACAGTGCGATGGTGGCATCCGGATTGCAAAACAGGTTGGCCAGATCGAACCCGCTTTCACCGAGCAGCCCTTTGGGGTCGATCGCCAACCAGCCGCGCGCGCCAAAGTCGAGCACGTTGGCGTGGTGGATGTCGCCATGCAGCACCACGCCATCACGCGGAGCGGCCAGCAGCGCGTGCATGGCGCTGCGAGCAGGTGCAAGCAGGTCGCTGGTGGATTGGCGCAAGGCCTCGAAACGCTCAGGCAAGGGCTCTAGAGCGGCGGGCAGTGCCGCGCCTCTGTGAGCCCGGTGCAATCGTTGCGCCACCTGACACAGGATGCGGCTCGCTTCGTCATCGCACCCGTCCTGGCTCATGGTGATCAGTGAGCGCACGCTGTCGGCGCGCTCCATGAGCAAGGCAGGGCCAGCGCGTTTGAACACGAGCGCCGCACCTTCGCCGCGCCACCAGGTGAGCACGTCGTAGCCCCGCTGCTCTTCAGGCGCGTGCGATACCTTGAGCATGGCCGGCCCGGCAGGCGTGCGCACGGGAAGCAGGCGCGCGCAGGGGGTCGAGAGCATTTCACCATCGACCATCAAATGCCATTGGCGCAGGTAGGGTGCAAAACAATCTGCCTCAGGTAGCATGGGAAACGAAGCTGACGGTAAGAAAGTCGGTTGGAATACACAGGTAGGCCATTCCACAATCCATTCCAAGGAGAGACAAGCCATGACCCATGACGATATGAAGCAGGATTTTGACGCCTTGCTGCCCGGCAGCAGCACCGAGGCCGGGGCCAGTCGGCGCACGGCGCTGAAAGTGGCGTTGGGTGTGGGCTATGCCGCGTCCGTCATGCCAATTGCGGCGCAGACCGCCATTTCCACCCCCGCCGATGGCCTGACCGTGGGTGACGTGCATTTCGACGTGAATGGTTTTCAGGTCACCGCCTACCGCGCAGCGCCTGCGGGCAAGAAGAATCTGCCCGTGGTGCTGGTGATCTCCGAAATATTTGGTGTGCACGACTATATCGCCGACACCTGCCGCCGTTTCGCCAAAGCGGGCTACATGGCGATCGCGCCCGACCTTTTTGCCCGCCAGGGCGATCCGATGATGTACGGTGAAATGGCCAAGCTCATCAGCGAAGTGGTCTCCAAGGTGCCCGATGCGCAGGTCATGGGCGACTTGGATGCGGCTGTGAAGTGGGCGGGCGCTAACGGCGGAGACGTCGCCAAACTGGGCATCACCGGCTTTTGCTGGGGTGGTCGCATCACCTGGTTGTACAGCGCGCATGGCCCGGTCAAGGCGGGCGTGGCGTGGTACGGACGGCTGCTGGGAGATGCCACGGCGACCTCGCCCAAACACCCGATCGACGTGGTGGGGCAGCTCAAGGCGCCGGTGCTCGGGCTGTATGGTGAAAAAGATTCCGGCATACCCCTTGACACGGTTGATAAGATGAAAGCGGCCCTCCAGAAAGGGTCAGCAGCAGCCCAGAAATCAGAGTTCGTGATCTACCCGGATGCACCCCATGCGTTTCATGCCGACTACCGCCCCAGCTACCGCAAGGAAGCGGCGGAAGACGGTTGGAAGCGCGCGTTGGCGTGGTTCCGTAGCCATGGCGTGGCCTGACGATGCGCGGTGGTGGTGACCACGTGCGTATCCAAGGCTTGCCAAAGCGGCGACAATGTGCGCCGCGCCGCCGCCAGTTCACGGGTCTGTTTTCAGACTGTATGCACAAGCAAAGCCCTTCGGGGCTTTTTTTGCGAGTGTGCGCATCATGTTTTCACCGAATCACCGTGCGAGCCCCGTGCCGCGCGCATACAAAGCTATGTTGTTACTAGCGATCATTTCGGCCACTCTGGCCGCAGGGATAGGGAGTGTCTGGATTGCCGCGTTGTTGATGCGCTTCGGACTGGGCAAGGGCAACCGCGTGGGCACGCAGCACCTGCTCAGCCTGGCGGCGGGTGCGTTGCTGGCCACGGCCTTCATGCACCTGCTGCCCGAGGCGTTCGAGGGCGATCTGCATGCGCACGATCTGTTTGCGCTGTTGCTGGTGGGGCTGGTGTTCTTCTTCCTGCTCGACAAGGCGGAGCTGTGGCACCACGGGCACGAGCACAGCGATGCGCAGCGCGTGGCGGAGCACCACGACCACCACCATGCGCATGGGCATGGGCATGGGCATGGGCATGGGCATGAGCATGAGCATGGTCAGCCGCATGCGCACACCCACGTGCACGGCAAGGGCGGCTGGTCAATCCTTACGGGTGACAGCGTTCACTGCTTTGGCGATGGCGTGCTGATTGCGTCGGCCTTTCTGGCCGATATGCGGCTGGGCATCGTGGCGGCGGTGTCGGTACTGGCGCACGAGGTGCCGCACCACATCGGTGATCTGGTGGTGATGGGGCAGAAGACGGCGGATCGCAGCGCCGCGCTGCTCAAGGTGTCGCTCGCTGGCGCTGTGACGGCGCTGGGCGGACTGGCTGGTTACTTCCTGCTCAGCCACCTGGAAGGTGGTTTGGCTTATTTGCTGGTGATTGCATCCAGCAGTTTTATCTACGTGGCGTTGGCCGATCTGATTCCGCAGCTCCAGCGCCGGCTTTCGGCCGGGCAGACGGCGGCGCAGGTGGCGTGGCTCGTGGCGGGCATTGCCGTGGTCACGGTGGTCAGCCGCATGGCGCACGTGCACTGAAGGCCCGGCCTTCAGTGTCCATCAACCCGTGTTGAGCGCCTCGCGCACGGCAGTCACCTGCCGGCGCGATACCGGCAGCAGATCCGCCAGACCCTGCAGGCGCACGGCCCAGCCTTCGCCATCGTTGTCGTCGAAATACTTTTCCAGCGCGCGCAAGGCATTGCGTGCGACCAGCATGCTGCGGTGGATTCGGATGAAATGCTCGGCGTGCCGCGATTCGAGGTCGAGCAGCGAGCCATCCAGCACATAGCTGCGCGCAAAGGTGCGCACCGTCACGTACTTTTGCTCCGCTTTCACATAGAGCACTTCCGCCATGGGAATGCGCACCGTGCGGCCACGCTCCTGGATCATCAGCGCAGCGGAGGGCTCCTGCGCGTCCTGCACCGGCTGGGCTGCGGCGCGCGCCGGTCGCTGCGTCTTGGCGAGGGCCTGCTGCAGGCGCGCGAGCCGCACCGGCTTGGTCAGGTAGTCGGCCACGTCCAGCTCAAAAGCGCTCACCGCATGGTCGGCGTGCGCCGTCACGAAGACGATGGCCGGCGGCTGCGGCAACTGCTGGATCGCGCGTGCCAGCGACAGTCCATCCTGCCCGGGCATGTGGATGTCCAGCAGCACGGTGTCGATGGGTGCGATGTCGGTGCTTTGCAGTGTCGTGAGGGCGTCTTTGGCGTGGGCGGCCTCGCGCACCGTGTATCCGGCGTTGCAGTCGGCGAGCAGGGCGCGCAGGCGGCTGCGCGCCAACGCTTCGTCATCAACGATCAGAATGTGCATTCCAGCCATAAATCCATCACGGGGGGGAGTCGTTCGCGGGCAGCGCAATGCGCACGCGATACAGTCCATTGTGCATCCCGGCGCTGAAATCGCAATCGACATCGTGCAGAAGGCGCAACCGGTCACGTACATTCGCAAGCGCGATGCCCTGGCCGCGTGTGCCATGTGACCGCTTTTCCACGGAAGGCGGCACGGTATTCGTGATCTGCAGGATCACGCGGCGCGAACGCTGCTCGGTTGAAATGCGCAGCTTGCCGCCGCTGGCGCTCGGCTCGATGCCATGTTTGACAGCGTTCTCCACCAGCGGTTGCAGCAGCAGCGGCGGCAGACTGGCGTTGTTGGCGCGCTCGTCGAGCTGCCATTGCACGCGCATGCGCTCGCCAAAGCGGATCTGCTCGATATCCAGATAACGCCGCGCGAGTTCGATCTCGTCGGCCATGGTGGAAGTAGCGCGTTGCTCGGCGAGGGCGTGGCGGAACAGATCGCTCAGGTCTTCCAGAATCGCCTCCGCCTTGGCGGGCTCTTCGCGCACCAGTGCCACGGCACTGTTCAGCGTGTTGAACAGGAAATGCGGCCGGATGCGGGCTTGCAACTCGGCCAGTCGCGCCGTGGTGGCTGCGGGCGTGTTGCCGCGGGCGCGCATTTGCAGCGCGGTCACCAGCGCCAGCGCCATCAGGCCACCGCTCACACCGCTGGCAATCCACGGCTGTGGTCCCGTATCGGTCAACACCCATGACAGCAGCCAGCAGGCGAGCACGCCCGCAAACGCGCCCAGTGCAGCGCCGAAGGTGCGTTGCATGCCCACCGACAATCCATGCAGCGGGCGCTTGAGCAGACAGGTGATGATCAGCCAGCCCAGCAGGGCGGGCAGCGCGCCGCCATTGATCAGCGCCAGCCGCGTGACCCAGTCGGAAACACCGTCGGCCAGGAACATGACGCCCGCCGCCAGCACGGTCTGCACGAACAGCAGGGCGCGCAAAACCACGCCGATATGGCATGCATCGAACACCAGCATCCGCTCATCGGACTGGGGGCGTTGAGGTGCTTTTGGGCCAGAAACTGGCAGGGTCGATAGAATTTCCGTCTCTTGCATTGCGGCATCCGGCTTTTTACGGGTGTCGGAACAACCGGATTATTGCCTTCTCATGACAACAAGCACAGCCTCGCAACCCTCCCAGGACCAGCTCGCCACCAAGGCCGAGGCCTGGTCGGCCTTGTTCTCCGAGCCCATGAGCGACCTCGTCAAGCGCTATACGTCGAGCGTGTTCTTCGACAAGCGCATGTGGCAGGCCGACATTCAGGGCAGCCTCGCGCACGCAGACATGCTGGCGGCGCAGGGCATCATCGGTGCCGAGGATTTTGCCTCCATTCAAAAGGGAATGGCGCAGATCACGCAGGAAATCGAAGCCGGTCAGTTCGACTGGAAGCTCGATCTGGAAGACGTGCACCTGAACATCGAGGCGCGCCTCACGCAACTCGTGGGGGACGCCGGCAAGCGCCTGCACACGGGCCGCAGCCGCAACGACCAGGTGGCAACCGACGTGCGCCTGTGGCTGCGCGGCGAGATCGACCTGATCGAGGGCCTGCTGAGCGAGCTGCAACTGGCGCTTGTGGAAGTGGCAGAAAAGAACGTGGACGTGATCCTGCCCGGCTTCACCCACCTGCAGGTGGCGCAGCCGGTGAGCTTTGCGCACCACCTGTTGGCCTACGTGGAAATGTTCCAGCGCGATGCCGAGCGCATGCGTGACGTGCGCAAACGCGTGAACGTGCTGCCGCTGGGCTCCGCCGCGCTGGCGGGCACGACCTATCCGCTGGACCGCGAGCGCGTGGCGCGCACGCTGGGCATGGAAGGCGTGTCGCAAAACAGTCTGGACGGCGTGAGCGATCGCGACTTCGCCATCGAATTCACTGCCGCGGCCAGCCTGTGCATGGTGCACGTGAGCCGCCTGTCGGAAGAGCTCATCATCTGGATGAGCCAGAACTTCGGCTTCATCCGCATTGCCGACCGCTTCACCACCGGCTCGTCGATCATGCCGCAGAAGAAAAACCCGGACGTGCCCGAACTCGCACGCGGCAAGACGGGCCGTGTCGTGGGGCACCTGATGGGCCTGATCACACTGATGAAGGGCCAGCCGCTGGCCTACAACAAGGACAATCAGGAAGACAAGGAGCCGCTGTTCGACACCGTGGACACGCTCAAGGACACGCTGCGCATCTTCGCCGAGATGATCGGCGGCCAGCGCAACGCGGCGACCGGCCAGAAGGAAGGCGGCATCAGCGTGAACGCCGAGGCCATGCGCGCCGCTGCGCTCAAGGGCTACGCCACCGCGACCGATCTGGCGGACTATCTGGTCAAGAAGGGCCTGCCTTTCCGTGATGCGCACGAAACCGTTGCGCACGCCGTGAAGCTCGCTACGCACAAGGGCGTCGACCTGACCGAATTGCCGCTGGCGGAGCTGCAGGCGTTCAACCCGAACATCGACGCCGACGTGTTCGATGCGCTGAGCCTGGAAGGCTCGCTGAATGCCCGCAACACGCTGGGCGGAACCGCACCAGCGCAGGTGCGCCAGCAGATCGCGCGCCACCGCGCGCGTCTGGCCTGATCAGGGCCGATCTCGATATGGAGCACCGCATGAGCCTCTCGCGCCGCCGCCTTCTGAACACCGCGTTGGCGGGCACCGCACTGGCCCATGCGCCGTGGAGTCGCGCCCAGTCGGGCAAGCCGATCCGGCTGCTGGTCGGCTTTCCACCCGGTGGCGGCAGCGACGCGATTGCGCGGCTGCTGGCCGAAAAGCTCAAGGGCCCGCTGGGCGACAACGTCATCGTCGACAACCGGCCCGGCGCGGGCGGGCAAATCGCAGCGCAGGTGCTCAAGAGTGCGCCTGCCGACGGCACGACGCTGTTTCTCACGCACGACCACACCATCTCCATCCTGCCGCAGGTGGTGAAGCAGCCCGGTTTCCAGCCGGACACGGACTTTGTTCCCGTGGGTGGTTTTGCGTCATTCGTGAATGCGCTGGCGGTGTCCTCCGGTCTGCCGGTCCCATCGTTTGGCGACTATGTGAACTGGGTGAAGCAGCAAGGCCATGGCAAGAGTGCCGTGGGCATTCCTGCGCCGGCATCGACGCCGGAATTCCTCGTGCAGTTGATCGGCAAACGCTTCCAGCTCGATCTGGTGGCGGCGCCGTATCGCGGCAGTGCGCCGATGATTGCGGACATGCTGGGCAACCAGATACCTGCGGGCATTGGCTCGGTGCAGGACTTTCTGGAACACCACAAGGCAGGCAAGCTGCGTGTGGTGGCGGTGCTCGGCGGCAAGCGCCAGGCGGCCTTGCCTGACGTGCCCACGCTGGGCGAATTGGGCCTCAAGGGGTTCGAGGAGATGCCGTACTACGGCATCTACGCGCCCAAAGGCACGCCGGCGGCCTTCGTCGAGCGCTTCTCGCATGCCCTCGCGCGCGTGGTCGCCATGCCAGAGGTGCGTGCGCAATTGGTGGCATTGGGGCTGACGGTGGAGTACATGGCACCCGCAGAATTGCACGCGCGCGAACAAGCGTACACAAGTGTGTGGAAAAAGATCATCCAGACCAGCGGCTTCACTCCGCAATGAGTGACGAATCGCGTGGCACTGGGCGGATTTGCAACTTTCAGCGCTATCGTTCGTGAACTTGACAGGCAATTCGGATACCCTCTGATCATCCAGCGCACGGGCATCACCCCCGGCATGTGCCGTGCGCGCGCCCTTTGGGCAGATTCAGAAGTCATCCATGCATTTCACTTCTTTCAGACTCCGATCCTCCGCCGCGACCTGGGCGGTGGCCTCTTTGTTGGCGTATGCGAGCGCTGCACAGGCGCTGAGCATCACCAGCGTGTCGCCGCAGGGCGAAGTCGCTCGCGTGCGGCAGATGGTAGTGAAGTTCGATACCGCCGCCGTGCGTTTTGGCGATCCGAAGGCCCCCGCACCGCTCAGTGTCTCCTGCGACAACAGCGATGCCTCCAAAGGCACGGGGCGCTGGGCCGGTGACCGCGAATGGGTATTTGATTTTGCCAAGGACTTGCCGCCGGGCGTGCGCTGCACGGCCACGCCCAAGGCGGGATTCAAATCGCCGGACGGCGCGGCGCTGAATGGCAGCAAGAGCTACCAGTTCAGCACCGGGGGGCCGTTTGTGCGCTACATCCGCCCCGGTACCTATTCGGAAATCGATGAAGAGCAGTTCTTTGTCCTCGCGCTGAACGGCGCGGCCACGCTGGACAGCATCCGTGACAACGTCTGGTGCGTGGCGTCCGCGGGTGTGGGCGAGCGCATTCCCGTGCGGCTCATCGAAGGCAAACAGCGCGAGGAACTGCTGAAGGCGCAGAGCATGGAGCGCGAGGCCGGGCGCGAACCGTTGGCCTATGCCACGCTGGCGTGCAATCGTCGTCTGTCCTCGGGCTCGGAGATGCAACTGGTGTTCGGCAAGGGCGTGGCCACGCCGAGCGGGGTTGCCAACGCGCAGGAAAAGCGTTTTGCGTACAAGGTGCGCGAGCCGTTTACCGCAGAGTTCACTTGCGAGCGCGAAAACGCGCAGGCCGGTTGTCTGCCGATCCGCCCGATGCGCCTGAATTTCAGTGCGCCCGTGGCGCGCAAGCTCGCGCAGGACATCCGGCTTCAATCCGCAGCCGGGCCGATCCAGCCAAAATTCTCTGACGATCAGGCGGACGGCGACTCCATCGTGAACAGCGTGGAGTTCGTGCCGCCGCTCACGCCGTCGACCTCTTTCAAGGTGGAACTGCCAAAGGGATTCCAGGACGCATCGGGCCGGGCGCTGAACAACGCCTCCAGCTTTCCGCTGGCCGTGGCGACGGGTGCCATGCCGCCGCTGGCAAAGTTCGCCGCATCGCCGTTTGGCATCGTCGAGCGCTTTGCCGAAGGGCCGGATGGCCCGGCGCTCCTGCCGGTCACGTTGCGCAACGTGGAGCAGGCGCTGCAGGCCAGTGGCATCGAGGCGTCCGCGCTGGCGCCCGCGCAGCCATCCAGAGTCAGCACTTTCAAGCCCGGCACCGATGCAGAAATCATTCACTGGTGGCGCAAGGTGAATCGCTATGACAGTGGACAGGTCTCCCGCACCGTGGCGAGCCAGGACTCCGCCATCCCGCTCCCGCCGGTGGTGGACAAGAACCAGCAGAATTACGTGCAGACGCGCATGGTGTCGCTGCTGCAAGGGCGCAATGGCGTGAAGACGCTGAACGTGCCCAAATCGGCGGGCGATCCGCGTCCGTTTGAAGTGGTGGGCATTCCGCTCACGCCGGGCTTTCATGTGGTCGAGATCGCGTCGCCGTTGCTTGGCCAGTCGCTGCTGTCGGAGAGCTATGGCGCCAACCGCACCATGTACGTGCGCACCTCCGCGCTGGTGACCAATCTGGCCGTGCACTTCAAGCTGGGCCGCGAAAATTCCGAGGCGTGGGTGACCACGCTGGACAAGGGCCAGGTCGTCCCCGGCGCCGTGGTGCGCGTGTCGTCGTGCAGTGGCAAGGAGCTGGTACAGGCGACCACCAATGAGCAAGGCATTGCCCAGTTCGACAGCCTTTCACGCGAACCGGAAACCTGCGGTGGCGACGATTACATGCAGGCGTATTTCGTCAGTGCGCGCGCGAAGGGCAAGGACGGTGTCGAAGAGATCGCCTTCACCTGGAGCGACTGGCAGCGCGGCATCGAGCCGTGGCGCTTCAACGTGCCCACCAGCAGCCGAGCGGAGCCCGATCAGGTGGCGCACACGGTGTTCGATCGCACGCTGCTGCGTGCGGGCGAGACGGTGTCGATGAAGCACTATCTGCGCACGCAGAACATGCAGGGCTTTGGCTTGCCGGGTTACACGCCCGACAAGCTCACCATCACGCATTTCGGCAGCGGCCAGCAGTTCACGCAGGCGCTGCACTGGAACAAGACCGGCACGGGTGGCCTGAGTGCGACGAGCGAATTCCATATCCCGCCTGCCGCCAAGCTGGGCGAATATGGCGTGGAACTGAGCATGGAGGGCAGCAACGAGCAGAGCTTTGGCTCGGGCACGTTCCGGGTGGAAGAATTCCGCCTGCCAGTGTTCGAAGGTCGCGTCACGCCGACCGACAAGAATCCACTGGTGCGTGTGCGCTCGGTGCCGACCGATGTGCAGATCAACTACGTCTCCGGCGGACCCGCCGCGCGCCTGCCGGTGCGCGTGTCGGCCATGGTACGCAGCAAGTCGGTCTATTTTGAAGACTTCGAAGCCTTCAGTTTTCAGCCGCCCGCCAAGCGCGATGCGCGCACCAACGGTGGCAACGATCAGGAAGAGGCCGCCGCGTCGGACGACAACCGCGTGATTGCCGACAAGCTGCCCGTCATGCTGGATGCGAACGGCGCCGGCCATGTCAACGTCGACAAGGTGCCGCAGGCTCGCCGGCCGCAAGAGATGGTGCTGGAGGCAACCTACGCCGATCCGAACGGCGAAATCCAGACACTGCGCAGCACGCAGCCGCTGTGGCCAGCCGCCGTGATCGCGGGTATCAAGACCGAGGGCTGGGTATCGGCGTCGAGCAAGATGCGCTTTCAGGCGCTGGCGCTGTCGCTCAACGGCAAGGTGCAGCAGGGTGTGCCGGTCGAGGTGCAGGCCATGGCGCGCATCACCACCACCAGCCGCAAACGCATGGTGGGCGGTTTCTACAGCTACGACAACAAGACCGAAACCAAGGATCTGGGCACCATCTGCACGGGCAAGACCGACAACCGCGGCCTGCTGCTGTGCGAGGCAAAGATTGCCGAGCCGGGCGAGGTCGAACTGATCGCCAAGGCGCGCGACAAGGACGGCAACGAGTCGCTGGCTGCAGCCACCGTGTGGGTGACGCGCCAGGGCGAATTGTGGTTTGGTGGCGAAGACCATGACCGCATCGACGTGCTGCCCGAAAAGAAGAGCTACCAGCCCGGCGAGACGGCGCAGCTGCAGGTGCGCATGCCGTTCCGTCACGCGACTGCGCTGGTGACGGTGGAGCGCGAGGGCATTCTCAGCTCGCAGGTCGTGCAGTTGAATGGGCAGGACCCGACCGTGCACCTCAAGATCGAAGAGAGCTGGGGGCCGAACGTCTACGTGAGTGTGCTGGTGCTGCGCGGGCGCCTGCGCGAAGTGCCGTGGTACAGCTTCTTCACCTGGGGCTTCAAATCGCCTCGCGAATGGTGGAATGCGTTCTGGTACGAGGGCAAGGAATACGTCGCGCCGACGGCGATGGTGGATTTGTCCAAGCCCGCCTATCGTTTTGGCATGGCCGAATTGCGTGTGGGCATCAAGGGCCATGAAATTGGCGTGAAGGTGGCCGCCGACAAGGAAAGCTACCCGGTGCGTGGCAAGGCGCAAGTGACGATCACCGCGACGCTGCCGGACGGCAAGCCTGCGGCGGGTGCGGAGGTGGCGCTGGCGGCTGTGGATCAGGCGCTGCTGGAGCTCAAGCCCAACACCAGTTGGAACCTGCTGGAAGCCATGCTGCAACGCCGTGCGTGGGGCGTGGAGACCTCGACCGCACAGATGGAAATCATCGGCCGCCGCCACTACGGCAAGAAGGCCGTGCCCGCAGGCGGCGGCGGCGGCAACTTGCAGGCGCGTGAACTGCTGGACACGCTGCTGCTGTGGAAGCCGTCGATCCGCCTCGACGACAAGGGTCAGGCCAAGGTGGAAGTGCCGCTCAACGACGCGCTGACGATCTTCAAGATCGTGGCGGTGGCCGACAGCGGTGTGGGCCTGTTCGGCACGGGCAGCACCAGCGTTCGGGCGACGCAGGATCTGCAGATCATCAGCGGCTTGCCGCCGTTGGTGCGCGAGGACGACCAGTTCCGTGCGCAGATCACGTTGCGCAACACCACCAAGAACGCGATGAAGGTGGAGGTCACACCGCGTGCAGCCCTGCTGTCGCTGGACAAGCAGACCGTGGAAATCCCTGCGGGCGAAGCGCGCGAAGTGGCGTGGAACGTGACGGCGCCGGTGCAACTGGCGCAGACGCGCTCCGAAGCACTGCCGTGGGAGATCGAAGCGCGTGACCTGACGGGCGGCGCGCGCGATGCACTCAAGATCACGCAGCGCCTCATTCCAGCGATTCCGCTCACCGTGCAACAAGGCACGCTGGTGCAGGTGGATGGCCCGGTGTCGATGAGCGTCGCGCCGCCGGCCGACGCCATTGCCGGGCGCGGCGGCATCAAGCTGTCGCTGCAACCCAAATTGGCCGAAGGGCTGCCGGGAGTGCGCGACTGGTGGGCGAACTACCCCTACGTCTGTCTGGAGCAGAAGACCAGCAAGTCGGTAGGCCTGCGCGACGCGGCGCTGTGGCAGACGCTGATGACGCAACTGCCCACCTATCTCGATGGAGATGGCCTGGCGCTGTACTTCCCGCCGCGCGCGGGCGACAGCAACAACGGCAGCGACACGCTCACGGCCTATCTGCTGGCTGCGGCGAACGAGGTGTCGGGGCTTCACCCGGAATTCACCATTCCTGCTGAATCGCGCGACGTGATGATCAACGGCCTGATCGGTTTTGTCGAAGGCCGCATCGAGCGCAGCTTCTGGAGTCCGCGCAAGGATCTGGATGTGCGCAAGTTGGCCGCCATCGAGGCGCTCTCGCGCTACGGCCGGGCCACGCCGGGCATGCTCACCAGTCTGTCGATCACGCCCAACCAGTGGCCGACGCACGCGGTGATCGATTGGTTCATGGTGCTCAAGCGCATGAAGGACATTCCCGAGCGCGATCAGAAACTGGCCGAGGCGTCGCAGGTCCTGCGTGCGCGTTTGTCGTTCCAGGGCACGAAAGTCCTCTTCAGCACCGAGCGCGACGACTACTGGTGGTGGCTGATGCAAAACGGCGACGTGAACTCTGCCCGTCTGCTGCTGGCGGTGATGGAAGATCCGGCCTGGAAGGATGACGTGGGACGCATCGCCAACGGTTTCATCGGACGCCAGCAGAATGGTGCCTGGCACACGACGTCGGCCAACTTCTGGGGCGGTCTGGCGTTGGAGAAGTTCAGTGCCGTGTACGAATCCACACCGGTGGCGGGCTTCACCAAGGCCACGCTGGGCAGCCAATCGGCGCTGGTGGATTGGGCGAAGGTGGAGCGCGTGAAAACCAGCGACGCCGCAGGCGCCCCGCACCAGACCACCTGGTTTGGCGCACCGGCTTCTCCGGGCAACCTGAAGAACAACACCATGTTCCTGCCCTGGGCGAGTGCGCCCGAGAATCTGAACGTCTCGCAGGTGGGCAGCGGCAAGCCATGGCTGACCGTGCAATCGGTGGCGGCCATTCGCCTGAAGGAGCCGTTCGCGGCGGGCTACGCGATCAAGAAGACCGTCACGCCCATGGAGCAGGCCGACAAGTCACTGCCCGCCAACACCTTCACGCGCGGCGACGTGCTGCGCGTGAAGCTGGAGATGAACGCCAGCAGCGACATGACGTGGGTGGCCATCACCGATCCGATTCCGTCGGGCGCGACCATCCTCGGCAGCGGTCTGGGGCGCGACTCCGAGATCGCGACGCAAGGCGAAAAGCGCGAAGGCTGGGCCTGGGCCGCATACGAGGAACGCACCTTCGAGGCCTTCCGCAGCTACTACCAGTACATCCCCAAGGGCACTATCAGCATGGAGTACACAGTCCGCCTGAACAACGTGGGCGAGTTCCAGCTGCCCGCCAGCCGCGTGGAAGCGCTGTACGCGCCCGAAATGTTCGGTGAGTATCCGAACACGAAGGTGAAGGTGGTGGGCAAGTAAGGAACTGACGCAGCCGCGAAGGACTGAACGGTTCGGGCCGGGTCAGGCCTGTTCAGGCCTTCGCTGCGTTGGCCTCGTCCTGCGGGGCCGCTGGCTCCCTGCCGCGGCTGCGCAGCAGCGAAACGGCATCCTGCGCCCGGTCCACGTGTGCGCGCATTTGCCGATACGCACTGGCCGCGTCATAGGCCAGAATGGCTTCGACGATGCCGCAGTGCTCTTCGTGAGACGCGGCAACGCGCGCGATCTGCATGAACTGGTTGCGCCGATACGCCGTGGCGCGCTTTTGCAGGTTCTGCGTCATCCCGATCAGCTCGGGGTTGTGTGACCCCTCCAGAATCACGTTGTGCAGTTCGCTGTTGATGGCCTGGTAGCGGGCCACGTCGCGCGTTTGCATGGCGGCCAAGCCTTGTGCATGCACGTCGCACAGTCGCGCCCGCTCCGCTTCACTCATGCGCATGGCGGCGTAGCGCGCGCAGGCGGCCTCCAGATCTCCGATGGCCTCAAACAGATGGGCGAAGCGTTCTTCGGTGATGCGGGCCACGGTGGCGCTGCGATTGGGGCGGCACTCGACCAGACCGAGCGTGCTGAGCTGGCGCAGCGCCTCGCGCACCGGCGTGCGTGAGACGCCCAGACGATCGGCCAGCATGGCCTCCTCCAGCCGCGTGCCGGGTGCAAAATGCCCGAGCACGATGTCATCGGCAATGCGCTGGCAGATGTTGTTGGACATGCGTCCGCGGGCGTCGGTCATGGCTGCGGCATTCCGTGATTCCATGGCGTGGCGGCTCAATAGCCCACGGCCTGCCCATCCCGGCGATGGTCGGAGCCCGCGGCGTAGACCGCATCGGTCGTGCCACTGATGTCTGCATCAAGGCGCGTCACCAGTTGGGCCGAACCGAATTCGAGATTGTCCGGCGGCATGATCCGGGGCTGGTGGCCCATGCGCTGCAGACCTTCAACCACCTGCGCGGGCACGCTGGGTTCAAGAATGAGCTGGCCTGCATCGTCGATGCGCCAGCGTGGCGCATCGGAGGCGGCTTGCGGATTCCAGCCTTCGGCCACAACGCGCATGACCATTTGCAGATGGCCTTGCGGCTGCATGTTGCCGCCCATCACACCGAACGCCATGACGGGTTTTCCGCCCCGCGTGAGGAACGCCGGAATGATGCTGTGCAGTGGCCGTTTGCCGCCCGCGACCTGATTCACGTGTCCGGGCGTGGTGACAAACCCGATGCCGCGGTTGTGCAGCGCGATGCCGGTTCCGGGCACGACCACGCCCGATCCGAAGCCCTTGTAGTTGGACTGGATGAACGACACCATGCGCCCCTGCGCATCGGCCGCCGCAAGATAGACGGTGCCGCCCGACGGCGGTTGCCCCGGCCCGTAAGTGCCCGCCTTTTCCGGGTCGATCGTGCGCGCTCTGGCGCGCAGATAATCGGGGTCCAGCAGCGCGTCGATCTGCACGCGCATGTGCTGCGCATCGCCCAGATGCTCGTGGGCATCGGCAAACGCGAGGCGCATGGCTTCGATCTCCAGATGCATGCGCTCGGCCGAGCCCATCGCGGTTTGCCCATAGGGCAAATACTCCATCATGCCCACGGCCATCAGTGCGGCCATGCCGATGCCATTGGGCGGAATCTCGTGCACCTCATGACCGGCATAGATCGAGGAGACCGGGCGCACCCATTCGGCGTGGTGAGCGGCCAGATCGTCGGCGCTCAAGGCGGCGCCATGCGCGGCGGCGAACGCGGCGATCTTGCGCGCCAGATCGCCCCGGTAAAAGCTCTCGCCGTTGGTTGCGGCGATGTCTTCCAGCGTCCGGGCCTGTGCCTCGAACTGCCAGATCTCGCCCGTGCGCGGAGCGCGGCCCTTGGGCATGAATTCGTGGAAGCCGGGCTGCACATGCAACTCGTTTGCTGCCTGCTCCCACTGGCGTGCAATCACGGGGCTGACGGGGAAACCTTCGCGCGCATAGCGGATGGCGTCCACGAACAATTGCTCAAATGGCAGGTTGCCGAAGCGCTCCGACAGTGCATGCCAGGCCGCCACGCCGCCGGGCACGGTGACGCTGTCCCAGCCGCGCAGGGGCATGGCGGACAGGCCTGCAAAGCGTTCCGCTGTCCAGCTTGCGGGTGACCGGCCAGAAGAGTTCAGGCCGTGCAGTTCCTCGCCGTCCCACACCAGCGCGAACGCATCGCCGCCGATTCCATTCATGGTGGGTTCGACCACTGTCAGCGCAATCGCGGCGGCGAGCGCTGCGTCGATGGCGTTGCCGCCGCGCGCGAACGCCTGAGCGCCCGCCTGCGCGGCAAGGGGTTGCGAGGTGGACACGATATTGCGTGCCAGCACCGGCTGGCGAGCGGAGGCAAAGGGCAGATTCCAGTTCAACATGTCAGGCTTTCTTGTTCATGGGATTTCGGCGTGATTGCAAAGGGTGCAGCAAATCTATAGCTTGATGTTGGCCGCGCGGATGACTGCGCCCCATTTGTCCCGGTCGCTGGAGGTTACTTCGGCCAGCCGCCGTGCGTCTTCAAAACTGGTGACAAATCCCTTTTGCAGCAGGGCCTCTGTGAGCGCGGGATCGCTGAGTGATTTCTGGCATGCCGCGCCCAGACGCGACACGATGGCGGCTGGTGTACCTTTGGGCGCATACAGGCCAAACCAGTTGTCGGCGTTGTAGCCCTTGACGCCTGCCTCTTCGACGGTGGGAAGGTCCGGGTAGATGGGAACGCGCTTGCCGCTGGTGACGGCAATGGCACGCAGTTGCCCCGTCTTGTTGAAGGGCTGCGATGCCGCCACGCTGTCGAACATGAAGGACACCGAACCCGCGATCAGATCGGGCAGGGCTTGCGCACTGCCCTTGTAGGGCACGTGCACGGCTTTGACGCCCAGGGTCTGGAGCAGCAGTTCGGCCTCCAGATGCGACAAGGTGCCATTGCCCTGCGAGGCATAGTTGATCTTGCCGTCGTGGGCCTTGAGCCAGGCGGTGAATTCCCGCATGTTCTTGGCCGGCACGGACGGATGCACGTTGAGGATGTGCGCGCCGTTGGCCAGCAAGGCCACGGGCTCGAAATCGCGCGTGATGTCCGAGGTGGCATTCGGATAGAGATGGCCCGCAATGGCCTGATTCGTCAGTGCGCACAGGAACAGGCTGTAGCCATCGGGAGTCGATTTGGCACCGGCGTCCAGCCCGATCATGCTGCCCGCGCCGGGCTTGTTTTCCACCACCACCGATTGCTTGAGCTGCGTGCCCAACGACTGGCCCAGCAGCCGCGCCAGAATGTCCGTGGCGCCCCCAGCGGGGAAGGCCACCACCATGCGCAGAGGCCGTTCGGGAAAGCTGGCGGCGGCTTGCGCCTGCGCCGGGAAGGTGCGCAAGGCCAGCGCCCCACCGAGCGCTGCGCCCGCACTGCCTAGCAGCAGGCGGCGTCGCAAAGAGGACTGCAAGTTCAGGGGTTCAACCCGATTCGGGGATTCGCGGTGCATACAAGTCTCCTTTTTTTAAGCGCTCTTTGATCGAACGTGCATGCAATCTTGGCAGCGTTGAAATGGCTTTGGGATGTATTTGCGTAAGCCGCTCGCATCAACGGTTTCGGCCGTTTTGTATTTCCAGATCGCAGGTCCCTTCGGGGAAAGCGCGCATCGGGAATTCCCTTGCTTTGTGCGTCGTGGGGCACGTGCTGGCGCTGCCCGCCGTACGGTTTGCGTCAGCACATGAAGTCACCGGTTGTTCATGCCAATGCGTGCACGGCGTGCTCCAATACACGTTTCGCAACATTGAAGAAATCGCTGCCATGCTGCTGGGTCTTGCTGCCAATCGACTGCACCACCAATCCGGGGAAGGGGCGCTGCCCGAATTCCTGCGCGATGCCGAGCCGGGAATTCGCGAACTGAACATCGGCTTTCATGCAGTGGGTCGCACCTACGATGCCATCACCTCGTTCGGATTGCTGCGTGACTACGCGCCGCTGGTGCGTTATCCGCGTGGCGCGCATGGCGGCTTGATGAAGCTGGTGGCGGAAGTGGTGGGCATGCCCGAGCCTGGACGCACGCTGGATGGTGCGATCTACCTGATCGACCCGGTCGATCCGTCGTCCATCTTCCCCGAGGCGCTGGCCCTGAAACGGCAGTGCCTGATCCATTCCAAGCCGTTTCTCTCCACGGTTGCCAGCGCGCGCGACTGGCTTGAGATGGAACGCATTCATGCGGGTCTGCCCCCCGATCCCGCGGCCGATCGCTTTCACGCGTTCGGTCAACAGACGGTGGCGCTGATCGCGCACGATGCACTCAAGCCGACGATGCTGGATTTTGCCGCACGCAACTTCGATGTGCTGTCGCGCTTCCAACGCCGGGTGGGAACGGGCACGACCGGGCAGCGCCTCAACGAGCTCGCATGGAGCAAGGGCTGGCCCGCAGACACGCCGTGGGTGGATCGCTTCAACAGCGGCCCGCTGGGGGGCGATGCACAGATCGCCGATCTGGTGCTGGAGCGCCGTTGCCAGCGCGCTATCTTTTTTGAAGATCCGCACGTTGCGCGCCAGCATGAGGCCGACATCCAGTTGCTTGAACGCGCGGTTACGACTGTGACATATGAGACCGTGTGCACGACTGCGCCGCTGATCGCGCAACGCTGGTGCGATGCCGCCGTGCTGCGTGCGGCACAGCAGCGGTAAAGCCGTCATGGCGCGCGCGGTCATGTGTCACGCAACCGTCATTTGGCCCGGATACATTGAAAGTGCTGAAGCGAAGCAACGCAGACACCAGACTCCGGGTGAACGGCAAAGCTCGGCAGCGTGGATGACCGCGAGCGTTTGTGCATTGGGCCCAAGCGCAGCGGAGGTAGCGCTGAATGAGGGCTTGCCACCACCGGGGCAGCAGATGATGCGGAGCGCGGCACTGGATACGGCATGCTTGCCATGGGTACCCGGCGTCACGAACCGATGTGCGAAGCGGACCGTATACGTGCTGCGCAGCGTTTGCCAACGCGCGGGCCGTATCCGGTGTCTTCAGCGGCTATTCCTGCCTTGTTGCCGAGGCCTTACGATAGCGGTGTGGGCGGCCCGCACGGGGCTGCAGCGCCATCGTCCCAAGCCCATGCGCGTGCCTTGCACGCAGGGCGCTGCAAAGGCCACTCTTCCCTCGGTATGACTCACAGGCCCTTTGCCTTTCCCGCTCTCTTTCGGCACGCACTGCGCGTCGGTAGGCACCGATCGGTGCTGGCCGCCGCTGCGCTGCCAGTGGCCGCGTTGCTGCTGTCCACCAACGCACACGCCATTCCGACGTATGACGAAGTGCGGCAGGACTTCCGATCCTCCGAAACCCTGATCCTGTCGCGCGAAGGCGAAGCCATCCAGCGCATCCGCACCGACGCCACTGTGCGGCGCGGCCAGTGGATAGCGCTGGCCGATGTCTCGCCCGCCTTGCGCGCGGCCTTGCTGCTGAGCGAAGACAAACGCTTCTATGAACACAGTGGTGTGGACTGGCGTGCCGCATCGGCAGCGGCGTGGGGCAATCTGTGGAACCAGCGCACGCGCGGGGCCAGCACCATCACCATGCAGTTGGCGGGCCTGCTCGACGGCGACTGGCAGCAGGGGCCGGGCGGGCGCAGCGTGGTGCAGAAGATCGGTCAGACCGTTGCCGCGCAGGTGCTGGATCGGCGTTGGCGCAAAGACCAGATTCTGGAGGCCTATCTGAACCTGGTGCCGTTCCGGGGCGAGTTGGTGGGTATCGACGCGCTCTCTCGCACCTTGTTCGACAAGGCCCCGCATGGACTGGATGATCGCGAAGCCGCCGTTGCGGCGGCCTTGGTGCGTGCGCCCAATGCCAAGCCGCAACTGGTTGCGCAACGCGCGTGTGGCGTGCTCAAGGAGATGAACCGACCGAGCCCGGTGCATTGCGATGCGCTGGACCTGTTCGCGACCGCTGCGTTGCAACGCCGTGCGTTCCATCCCAGCGAAGGCATTGCGCCGCATTTCTCCCGGCAACTGATGGCGCAGGTGCGTGCTGCCGATGCTGGACGTGGGAAAGCGCCGCAGATCCGCTCCACTCTCAGCGCGCCGCTGCAGCGCACGGCGCTAGAAACGCTCACGCGCCACCTGCGCGAGTTGCGTGGGCGGCATGTGGAAGATGGCGCGGTCATCGTGCTCGACAACGCGACGGGCGACGTGCTGGCGTGGATTGGCTCGTCCGGCGTGCTGAGCCAGGCGCAGGAGGTCGATGGCGTGCTGGCTTGGCGGCAACCGGGGTCGACACTGAAGCCGTTCCTGTACGCTGAAGCCATCGCCGAGAAGCGGCTCACGGCAGCGTCGCTGATCGAAGATTCTCCGGCTTACATCCCTACGGCGAGCGGTTTGTATATTCCGCAAAACTACGACCGGCAGTTCAAGGGCTGGGTAAGCGCGCGCACCGCACTGGCCGCATCGCTGAACGTGCCGGCCGTGCGCACGCTGGTGATGGTTGGGACAGACCCGTTTCATGAGCAGTTGGTCGCATTCGGCATGCCGCTGCGCGAGTCGGGTGGCTACTACGGCTACAGCCTGGCGCTGGGCAGTGCCGAGGTGCCCTTGCTGCATTTGACCAACGGCTACCGCGCGCTGGCGAACGGCGGGGCGTTCTCTGCGGTGCGCATGCAATCCGCGCCCCAAGGCTCTGCCGCCGCGCGCAAGCAGGTCATCGATGCGGGCGCGGCGTTCATCGTGGGCGACATGCTCTCGGACACGAATGCCCGAGTGCGCACCTTCGGCCCCGATAGCGTGCTCAACACACGCTTTTGGACGGCGGTGAAAACCGGCACCAGCAAGGACATGCGCGACAACTACGCGGTGGGCTGGTCGCAGCGCTACACGGTGGGTGTCTGGGTGGGCAACGCCAGCGGCGCGCCCATGCACGACGTGAGCGGCACCAGTGGCGCGGCGCCTATCTGGGCCGAACTGATGCGCTGGCTGCATCGCCAGCAGGGCAGCAAGCCACCTGCACCGCCGCCGGGCGTGGTCCGCACGCAGGTGCAGTTCGGTGTGCAGGATGCTGCCGGCAACTGGCTGGAAAGCCCACGCGAGGAATGGTTCCTGCGGGGCACGGAGCAAAAGCGTTTTGCCATCGACGCGGTGGAATCCTTGCACGAGAGCCGCCGCGCGCGCGCCGCGGATGCTGGCGATACCTCGATGCCGCCGCGCATTCTCTCTCCGGCTCAAGGAACGATTGTTGCGCTCGATCCCGATATTCCCCCTGCGCGCCAGCGGGTGCAGTTCATTGCCACGAACGCACCGGAGACAGTGCGCTGGCGCTTCAACGGCAAGGAAAAGGGCAAGGGTGCCGAATGGAGTTGGCTGCCGTGGCCGGGCCGCTACCAGGTGGAGTTGATGGATCGCAGCGGCAAGGTGCTCGACCAGACGTCCATCGAAGTGCGCGGCGCTGGCGTGCGCCAATGAGGGGTGGGCCGCGCTGCCGCTCGGACTTGTCGGAGTGATGGTTTCAGCGCTGTGATGTGGCGCCACGTCGTGCCGTAATTGCCCTCTGCACGAAGTCGATATAGCCTGTACCATCGCGCTGCGAGTGATTGCGAGACGGAAGACAACCTGCGCTGTGCGAGCGCATGCCTTCTTGCAGTCGTGGCCATATGGCGCTTGCGTTTGTGCGATGACCTATAACACTTCAAAGCGCCGTCCGTGCCGCATTACATTGCCCCGTTTCTATTTGTCCTGATCTGGTCGTCCGGGTTCCTGATTGGTCGGGGAACGGGCGCGCATGCAGATCCATTCTGGTTTCTTGCCCTGCGTTTTTCGCTGGTATGCGTGGTGTTCACGGTGGCAGCGTGGTGGGCGCGCGCGGCCTGGCCACATGGTGCGCGGCGCATCGGGTTGCATCTGCTGGCGGGCGCGCTCATGAGTGGTTTTTATCTGGGGCCGGGCTGGTGGGCCATGTCGCAGGGGTTGCCTGCGGGCATCATGGCGCTGATTGGCGCGCTGCAACCATTGTTCACGGCGTTGATTGCGGTGCTGTTTCAAGGCAAGCGCCTGTCCGGTACGACATGGGCCGGATTGGCGCTGGGCTTTGGTGGCGTGGCGATGGTGCTGTGGCCGCGTCTGGCGGCCACCGATGCGTCCACGCTCTCCGTGCCGGTGGCGGCGCTGGCGGCGGCCAGCATCCTGTCGCTGACGGTGGGATCGATGGTGCAGAAGTCGCCATTGGCGGCCAGCGACCTGCGCACTGCCGGTGCGGTGCAGAACGTGGGTGCGGTGGTGGTGCTGGTGGTGCTAGCGCTGATATTTGGCGAGCTCCGCTGGGACAACTCGCCATTGCTCTGGGGCTATCTGGCCTATTCGGTGCTGGTGCTGTCGGTGGCGGGGACGACGCTGCTCATCTGGCTCATGCGGCGCGGAGAGGCCACGCGCACGGCGGCGCTGTTGCTGGCGGTGCCGCCGTTGTCGGCGTTGCAGGCGTGGATCGTGTTTGGCGAAACTCTGGTGGCGCTGCAGTTCGTCGGCTTCGCTGTGGCGATCGTCGGAGTGGCGCTGGCGCGGCGCTGAAAAAAATTCAATCCGCGAGGAGAAGGCTTCAATCGCACCGGATGCGATGCGCGCTAACATGACCGCGTTCCACCAGATTTATCACCGCGTGAACGGCGCAGCTTGGCTGCGCCTGAGCGCGGTTTTGCGCCAGGAAGCACTATGCCTGAACTCTCCAAAATGACCTGTATTGAAGACTTGCGCGTCGTTGCCGAGCAGCGCGTTCCGCGCATGTTCTACGACTACGCCGACTCCGGTTCATGGACCGAGACCACCTACCGCGAGAACACCTCGGACTTCCAGCCAATCAAGCTGCGCCAACGCGTGGCGGTGAACATGGAAGGGCGTACGACGGAGACGCGCATGGCAGGCCAGTTGGCCAAGATGCCGGTGGCGATCGCGCCGGTCGGTTTGACGGGCATGCAGCATGCCGACGGCGAAATCCACGCCGCACGTGCGGCCGAAAAGTTCGGCATCCCGTTCACGCTCTCGACGATGAGCATCTGCTCGATCGAGGACATTGCCGAGCACACGAGCGCGCCGTTCTGGTTCCAGCTCTACATGATGCGCGACCGCGAATCGATGGCGCGCATGATCGCCCGCGCGCGTGACGCCAAGTGCAGCGCGCTGGTGTTGACGCTGGATTTGCAGGTGATCGGCCAGCGCCACAAGGACATCAAGAACGGCCTGACCGCACCGCCCAGGCCAACCATTCCGAACATCATCAACCTGATGACCAAGCCGCGCTGGTGCCTGGCGATGGCGGGCACCCAGCGCCGCACGTTCCGCAATCTGGTGGGCCACGTGAAGGGCGTGAGCGACATGAGCTCGCTCGCCGCGTGGACCAACGAGCAGTTCGATCCACGCCTGTCCTGGGCCGACGTGGCCTGGGTGCGCCAGCAGTGGCAGGGCAAGCTGATCCTCAAGGGCATCATGGTGCCGGAAGACGCGCGTCTGGCGGTGCAGTCGGGCGCCGACGCGATCGTGGTGAGCAATCACGGTGGTCGCCAACTGGATGGAGCGCCGTCATCGATTCACGCGCTGCCAGCCATCGTGGATGCCGTGGGTGATCAGATCGAAGTGTGGATGGACAGCGGCATTCGCGGCGGGCAGGACGTGCTCAAGGCGTGGGCGCTGGGCGCGCGCGGAACGATGATCGGCCGGGCGATGGTGTACGGCCTGGGCGCGTTCGGCGAAGCGGGCGTGACCAAGGCGTTGCAGATTCTTCACAAGGAACTCGATGTATCCATGGCTTTTTGCGGGCATACGGATATCCAGAACGTGGATCGCTCCATCCTGTTGCCGGGAACCTATCCGTTGCCTTGAGGGTGCGAGCGCCACAGTGCGCGGCCGTGCTCTGGTCCACTGCCTTCGTACAAAGGTGTGATCGTCCTACAGAGGGGAAGTGTGAGCACTTCCTAAACTGAATCCGATGTGCACGACATGCTTAGCATGGGTGTTGCGGTATGAATGTCACAAAAGGAGTGCCGAGATGATTGAGAACTTCGTACGAGAAATAGCCACGCGGTTTGGTTTGGGCGATCAGGCGCGGCCGCTGGTGCAAATGACGGTGGCGTATCTCACCAACCCGGCTGCGGGCGGACTGTCCGGAATGTTGGATCGCCTGCGCAGTGGTGGTCACGCGTCATTGGTGGATAGTTGGGTGTCGGAGTCGGCCACTCCAGAAATACCGACCGACGGCCAGGTGGAGACCATGTTTGGTTCGCAAGGCGGATTGCTGTCGAGCATCGTTGCACGTCTTGGCCTGCCGCGCGAAAAGGTCACTCAGATCGTCGGTGCGCTGCTGCCCATGTTGATTTCTTACCTCACGCCAGGTGGCCGCGTACCCACCGTTTTGCCAGCAGATGTGACAGCGTTTGCGAGCGAAGGCCGCAGTCTGCTCGGTTCAGCGTTGGCGGGGGCGGGCGCTGCCGCCGCAGCTCCTGCAGTGGTGCCTCCGGTCGCAACCGCGGCGCCTGCTGCAAGCTCGGGGATCGGCAAATGGCTGCCTTGGTTGATTGGTGCCTTGGTGATCATTTTCGGTGTGAGTTATTGCTCCAAGAAAAATCCTTCCACAGATGCGCCGCCTCCCGCACCTGCATCTGTGCCTGCTCCGGCGAATAGCGACCCGGGCGTGGGTGTAGGCCCTGCAACTTCAACGCCGCCGGCGAACGAAGCATCGGCTCCCGTGCCAGCGCCAACGCCAGCGCCCGAAGCCTCTGCTCCTGTTGCCGACACCTTCACGGCCCCTGCGGGCGCAGGTGTGCTGGACGCCATGGTGCAGGACGTACCCATGCTGCGCGTGTTCTTCGACACCGGAAAGACGGACGTGGCACCCGAGTTTGCTGACCGTTCCAAGGCGCTGGTGGACTACGTGAAGGCCAACCCCGATGTGAAGGCGGTGATCTCGGGCTTCAATGATCCGACGGGCGATCCGGTCAAGAATGCCGAGCTGTCCAAGCACCGCGCCCAAGCCGTGCAAGCCGCGCTTGTGGCCGCGGGTGTGCCGCAGGACAGCACGGTGCTGGAAAAGCCTGCCGAAACGACGGACACTGGTGCGAACAACGCCTCGTCGCGTCGCGTGGACGTGGTGCTGCGCAAGTAATCCAGACGGGCACAACGCTGCTTTCGCAAGCCGCCTCCGGGCGGCTTTTTCGTGGGGCGGCGCGTGGCGCCTTCTGCGGGCCGCGCGTCTTGTGCCCTACACTTGGGAAATGTCCGCAACCACACCCACCCAAGACCGCACCGACGGCACCATTACGGTAGACATTTCCCTGGGCGAGCGCAGCTACGGCATCGATATAGGCAGCGGGCTGCTGGATGCGATGGGCCGCTCCGGGCGCCTGCCGCGTGGCACGTCCGCCCTGATCGTCACCAACGAAACCGTGCAGCCGCTCTATGCCGGGCGCCTGCAGGCGGCGCTGCAAGGCCACTACACGGCGGTGCATCTGGTGTCGCTGCCGGATGGCGAAGAGTTCAAGACCTGGCAGACGCTGCAGAAGATTTTTGACGGGCTGCTGGAAAACGGTGCCGATCGCAAGACCGTGCTGTTTGCACTGGGCGGCGGCGTGGTGGGAGACATGACCGGCTTTGCCGCTGCAAGCTATATGCGCGGCGTGCCCTTTGTGCAGGTGCCGACGACGCTGCTGGCGCAAGTGGATTCATCGGTCGGTGGCAAGACCGCCATCAATCATCCGCTTGGCAAGAACATGATCGGCGCGTTCTACCAGCCGCAATGGGTGGTGTGCGATCTGGACACGCTCGACACCCTGCCAGCGCGCGAACTGGCTGCGGGCATTGCCGAGGTGATCAAGTACGGCCCGATCTCGGACATGGATTTCATGGCCTGGCTGGAAGACAACATGGACGACCTGCTGGCACGCGACCGCGTTGCCATGGCCCATGCCGTGAAGCGCAGTTGCGAAATCAAGGCCTGGGTCGTGGGGCAGGACGAGCGCGAAGCCGGGCTGCGTGCGATTCTCAATTTCGGCCACACGTTCGGCCACGCCATCGAGGCTGGCATGGGCTACGGCGCATGGCTGCACGGCGAAGGCGTCGCCGCTGGCATGGTGATGGCCGCAGAACTGTCACAACGCCTTGGTATGGTGGATGCCGCTTTTGTGCAGCGCCTGCGCACGCTGATTGAGCGCGCTGGCCTGCCTACGCGCGGTGCGCGCATCGATGACAAGGACAACGCTGGCCGCTATCTGCAACTGATGCGCGTGGACAAGAAATCGGAGGCGGGCGAAATCCGCTTCGTGTTGATCGACGGACCCGGCAAGGCCGTGATGCGTCCCGCGCCCGATGCGCTGGTGCGCGAAGTCATCGACGCCTGCTGCGCCTGAGCGCGCGCCACTGCCCACCGAATTGGAAGCCCGTACTTGTCGCAGAACGCTGAATTGGCCCCTTACGCTTGTGATCCCGCGCTCTCGCGCGGACGGCGCTATGCGCAGCCGCCCGCGCCCACGCGCTCGGAATTCCAGCGCGACCGCGATCGCATCGTGCACTCCACGGCGTTCCGGCGGCTGGTCTACAAGACGCAGGTGTTCCTCAATCACGAAGGGGACCTGTTCCGCACGCGGCTGACGCATTCGCTGGAAGTGGCGCAGCTTGGCCGTTCGATCGCGCGTTCGTTGCGCCTCAACGAAGATCTGGTGGAGACGGTGTGCCTGGCGCACGACCTCGGGCACACGCCCTTCGGTCATGCGGGACAGGATGCGCTCAACGAATGCATGCAGGACTATGGCGGCTTCGAGCACAACCTGCAGAGTCTGCGCGTGGTGGACACGCTGGAGGAGCGCTACCCCGACTACAACGGCATCAACCTGACGTTTGAAACGCGCGAAGGTATCCTCAAACACTGCTCGCGCCGCAACGCGGAACTGATGGAGCAGCGCGAGCCCGGTGGCGTGGGCGAGCGTTTTCTGCGCGGCTGGCAGCCCAGTCTGGAAGCGCAGTTGTGCAATCTGGCGGACGAGATCGCCTACAACGCGCATGATGTGGATGACGGAGTGCGCTCCGGGCTGATCAGCATCGAGCAGTTGTGCGCAGTGCCGCTGTTTGAGCGCTATCGCCAGCAGGCCCTTGCGGCCGACGCGTCGCTGCACGCACCTGCCGAGCAGCGACGCCTGCTCAATGAAACCATTCGACGCATGTTGAGCGATCAGGTCTATGACGTGATCGACGCGACCACCGCAGCGCTGACAGAGCACACGCCATGCAGCGTGGACGATGTGCGCCGCGCACCTGCATTAGTGGGTTTTTCTGCGCCGATGCGCGCAGAGTCGCTGGCGCTCAAGCAGTTTCTGTTTCGCGAGCTGTACCGCCACCCGCAAGTGACGGAAACGATGGGGCTGGCGCAGCGCGTGGTACGCGAATTGTTCGATGTGTATTTCCAGTCGCCGCACGAGTTGCCGGCCGCACAGGCCACCGATGCGCAGCGCGGCGACACGCTCAAGCGGGCTCGGGTGGTGAGCGACTTCATCGCCGGCATGACCGACCGCTATGCCGGACGCGAGCACGAGCGGCTGACCGGCCAGCGTTTGTTGAACCCGTGACCTGCAAGGGCCAACGCGCGTTGCTTGTCCCTGGCGCAAGCGTCGAGTGGCGCGGCGCCTAAAATAGCGGGTATGAAGGAAGCGCCGAGCTTCCCACGTTTACCACTCGCCCCATCCACGAATCACCCGCCATGTCTGATCAAGCCGCCCATCCCACGTCCGCTTCCACCACCCCATTGCAAGCGCGCGATGCACAAGTCGTCGCCGACATGGAGCGTTGGCTGGAGCGTGCGGTGATTGGCCTGAATCTGTGCCCGTTTGCCAAGGGCGTGCACGTGAAGGGGCAGATCCATTACGTGGTGAGCCACGCGCAGGACGCGCGTTCGCTGGCCGAGGACCTGCACCGCGAACTGGAGGCGCTGGCCGAAATCTCGCCCGAAAAACGCGACACCACCCTGCTCATGGCGCCCGATTGCCTGGACAATTTTCTCGACTTCAACGACTTCCAGGAACTGGCCGATGACATGATCGACGCGCTCGACCTGGGCGGTATCCTGCAGGTGGCGTCGTTCCATCCGCAGTTCCAGTTTGACGGCACGGACATCGACGACGTGAGCAACTGCACCAACCGCGCACCGTATCCGACACTGCATCTGTTGCGCGAGGAAAGCATCGATCGCGCCGTGGAGGTGTTTCCCGAGGCCGAAGAAATCTTCGAGCGCAATATCGAAGTGCTGGAAAAGCTCGGTACGCAAGGCTGGAAGGATCTCGATGTCGGTGCCCACGCAGGCAAGGTGAAGAAGGCATGAACGCAGCCGCTAAACGCAAGCCCCAGGGCCCTGCTGGGTCCGCTGCGCATCTCAGCAAGGCCGATGCGGCCAAGGCCGCCGTGGTGGCGGAATTGCGCCCGGGGCAATCCATCGAACTGCTCAAGGCGCTGCACATCCTCACGCGCGAAGGGCTGCTCAATCAGGATTCGCGGCGCAAGCTCAAGCAGGTCTATCACCTGTACCAGTTCATCGAGCCGGTGCTCAACGAGCTCGCCGCCAACGACCATGCGCCCACGCTGGCCGACCATGGCGCGGGCAAGTCTTATCTCGGCTTCATCCTCTACGACCTGTTTTTCAAATCGTTAGGGCGCGGTGCAATCTACGGCATCGAATGGCGTGCTGAGCTGGTGGAACGCTCGCGCGAGCTGGCCGAGCGGTTGGGTTTCGAGCGCATGCGGTTTTTCAACCTGTCGGTGGCCGATTCCACGCAGTCGCAGGAGTTGCCGCAGCAGATCGACATGGTGACGGCGCTTCACGCCTGCGATACCGCGACCGATGACGCCATCGCCTTTGGTTTGGAGAAAAAGGCCCGCGCCATGGTGCTGGTGCCGTGCTGTCAGGCCGAGGTGGCCGCGTGCTTGCGACAAGGCAAGGCGCTGCAACTCTCGCGCACGCCGCTGGCCGAGCTCTGGCGTCACCCGATCCACACGCGCGAGCTGGGCAGCCAGATCACCAACGTGTTGCGTTGTCTGTATCTGGAGGCCAGTGGCTATCAGGTCACCGTCACGGAATTGGTCGGCTGGGAGCACAGCATGAAAAACGAACTGATTCTGGCGCGCTACACCGGGCAGAAAAAGCGCAGCGCGCAGGAGCGCCTGCAGGCCATTCTTCAAGAGTTCGGGTTGGAGCAATCGATGGCGCACCGCTTCGGTTTGGTGCTCGCTGCGGGCGATTGAGATCGGATGGGCCGGCGCATTCAGGGGGCATGCGGTTGGGTAAATGGAGCCGATGATCCCCCGCGAGTGTTGGGTGAATCGCGTCGATCAAAGTCTTTGCTGAAACCGTTTGCAAACTCTTATTGTGCGGCAAAGCCGCATGCCGCCTTGTGCGCTCTCCGTGCGAAGCCAGCGTCTCCTTGCGCGCGCTCAGCGCGATAGCGGGCGTAGTGTGTGCTTATTCGCGCCTGTCACGTCGCAGTCATTCCTGCTTTCTACATTCCCTCTCGTTAACGAATCACTAACGAGAGGGAACGTCTTCACACCATGGCGCAATTCCGCGTCGGGAGGCTGATTCCCTCTTTCTCAGGAAGGGGAAATCGAATGAATCGCAAGCTTTTGTGCGGAGCCTTCGTGGCTTCGACGCTGATGTTGTCGGGCTGCGGGGGCGGCGATACGTTGGTGCCTTCAGCCAGCGCGAAAAAGAATGTGTTGTTCTTTCTGGGCGATGGCATGGGCATCACGACGCTCACGGCAGCGCGCATCTACAGCGTGGGCGAGGAGGGCGATCTGGCCATGGACAGGCTGCCCGAGACGGCGTTCGTGCATACCTATTCCAACGATGCGCAGGTGACGGACAGTGCGCCGTCCATGGCGGCCTATATGACCGGTGTGAAGATGAACAACGAAGTCATCTTCATGACCGCGGACACCAAAGCCACCGATGCACGCGGCAAGCCTTATCACGTGAATTACGACAGCACGTGCCCGGCCAACAACGGCAGGGCAGTGACTACGCTGCTGGAGCAAATGAAATCTGCCGGCTATGGCACGGGTGTAGTCACGACCACGCGCGTCACGCACGCCACGCCCGCCGCGACTTATTCTCATGTGTGCCATCGCGATGCCGAGAACACCATTGCCGCAGCGCTGGTGCCTGGCGGCAAGGGCTACAACGCGGCGTTGGGTGACGGTCTGGATGTGATTCTGGGCGGCGGTGCGAGCTACTTCACCACCAAGGCCGAGGGCGGTCGTCGTAACGACGGGCGCAATCTGTTGAAAGAATTTACGGCGAAGAACTATCGCCTTGCTGTGAACAAGGCGGAATTCGACAAGCTGCCGACCGATGGCAAGTCCAAGCTCGTGGGCCTCTTCAACAAGGACCACATGGCCTACGATCTGGATCGTGACCGGTCCCGCGAACCGAGTCTGGCGGAGATGACGGGGAAGGCCATCGATGCGCTGGTTGCGCGCAAAAAGGGCTTCTTCCTGATGGTGGAGGGCGGTCGTATCGATCACGCCCTGCACGCCACCAATGCGCGTCGCGCGCTGCAGGACACCGTGGCGTTCGATGACGCGATCAAGACCGCATTGGCGAAAATGGAAAAGGTCGATCCGGGCCTCAAGAACACGCTGATTGTAGTGACGGCAGACCATGACCACACGCTCAACCTCAACGGCTATGCGCGGCGAACGGGCAAAACGGAAACAGGCAAGCCAGGTATTCTGGGTGTCGTCAAGAACTATGTGAACGGCAAGGAGTCCACTGACGTGGACGGCAATCCCTACACGATTCTGGGCTTTGGCAATGGTCCCCGGCGCGTGGCCACTCGCGGCCCGATCACCGATGCCGAACTGGAAAACCGCAACTTCCTGCAAGAGGCTGTCATTCCCCTGGCGTCCGAAACCCACGGCGGGGGCGATGTGTTTCTGGGCGCGGCAGGCATGGGCGCAAACACGTTCACAGGGGTGATTGAAAACACCGACGTGTTCAAACTGATCAGAACGAGCATCAACCAGTGAAGCCGCTGCTCCAACCCCAATCTATCCATTGCCCAAGGAAATACGCATCATGAATCCGATCCTCCGCATATCGACCATCGCCCTGGCGCTGGCTGGTTCCCTGTCGCTGCTTGCCGCGCCTGCCCATGCAGCAGGCGAGGCCAAGAACGTCATCTTCTTTCTCGGTGACGGCATGGGCCCGGTGACTGTGACCGCTGCGCGCATCTACAAAGGTGAAAAGGAGTTGGCTGCCAAGCCCCGTTCCCTGCGTAGCAGTGAGCGCGCCAAGCTGGCGATGCAGTCGCTGCCCTATGCCGCGCGGGTGAAGACGTTCTCGCTGGATGGCCAGACGACCGACAGTGCGCCGTCGATGGCCGCCTATATGACCGGCGTGAAGATGAACAACGAAGTCATCTCCATGTCGTCCGAGACACAGGCCTATGCGCCGGATGGCAAGCAATACATCTCGGGTGAAAACTCCACGTGCCAGCCCACGAATGGCAAGCCGGCGGTGACCTTGCTGGAACTGGCCAAGGCCCAGGGCCGCGCCGTGGGCGCCGTGTCGACCACGCGCGTCGGTCATGCCACGCCAGCCGCCACCTACGCGCATATCTGCAACCGCAACGGCTACAACACGATTGCAGAGCAGTCCGTGCCTGGTCACCCCAATTACAACGCGCGCCTGGGCGATGGCGTAGATGTGCTCATGGGCGGCGGTCAGCGCAACTACTTGCCGAAGTCCGTGAATGCATCGAGCAAGCGCACGGACGATGTCAACCTCGTGGAGATGATGCGCGCCAAGGGCTATACCTATGTGAGCAAGGGCAGCGAACTGGCATCGTTGAATGCGAACGGTACCAAGAAGCTACTGGGTCTATTCACACAAAGCGAGATGGCCTATGAACTCGACCGCGTGAAGCAGCGCCTTGACGAGCCCAGCCTGTCCGACATGACGACCAAGGCGCTGGACGTGTTGAGCCAGAACAGCAGGGGATTTTTCCTGATGGTGGAGGGCGGGCGCATCGACCACGCGCTGCACGCCACGAATGCCAAGCGTGCGCTGGAGGACACGCTGGCGATGGACAAAGCCATCGAGAACGCCGTCGCGTACATGCAGAAGAAAGACCCCGGTTTGAAGAACACGCTGATCGTGGTCACTGCCGACCACGACCACAACATGGTGTTCAATGGCTACTCGCAGATCGGCAATCCGATCCTCGGAAAGGTGAAAGACTACCAATCCGGCCAGATGGCCAAGGCGCAAGACGGCAAGCCCTACACCACACTGGTGTTCGGTAACGGCGGTCGTCCCGGCGGGAGCGCGTCCAGCCGCGTGAATGCGGAGGATGGCAACAAGCCCTGGATTGCACCCGCGCGCGGCGCCGTGCGCGAGGACGTGACCGCCGTGGACACCACGGACGACAACTACTTGCAGGAAGTCGGCATCAATCTCGGATCGCCGGGCGCAGAAACGCACGGTGGCGGCGACGTGATGCTGTTTGCCGGTGGCGCGGGCGCCAAGATCTTCAAGGGCACGATGGACAACACGCGCGTGTTCAACAAGGTGAAGGAAGCCGCGGGTCTGTGAACCACGCACCGAATGCCCTCTCTCGTCAGCGGGAGAGGGCGCGCAAGCAACCATCCGGATGATCTGAATGCCCAAAAAGTTTTTGACCACCCTTGCCTTTTGTTCTGCGCTGACGGTGCTGTCCGCGCCCCATGCAGCCCTTGCAGCCTCACCGCCCGAATCCGTCACGCATGCGATTCAGGCCGCGCCCGAAGCCGATCTGCGCATCACCTATCACACCATGAGCATTGGCAGCGATGGCGTGCGACGCGACAGCGAATACACCAACCGCGTGTTTCGCCGCCCAGGCCAGTTATGGGTCGAGCGCGAATTGCCCGAGGCGCTCGTGCAAAGCCAGTCGCACGGCCATGAACACCCCCATGGCCCGCATGCGGGCCATGCACACGATGACGCGCGCGGTGCGCCGCTGTTCATCCAGCGTGCGCCCGATGGACAGTTGAAGGTGGAAGTCATTCTGGCAAAGCTCAAGCGCGTGATTTCCGTGGACGAGGCGCACCACGCCAACGTGGGGTTTGGCGGCTCGTTTGACAACACATACTGGATCGTGCCGCCGTCCGCGCTCGAAAAAATGGAGCGCGTGGGCAAGCCACAAGGTGGAGTACAGCGCTACCGCAGCGTGGCGGGCGAACTCACGACGCTGGTGGATTGGGACCTGTCGGGCCAATACGCGCGGCGCGTGGAGCGCAACGACGGACACGGCATAGAACGCGTGGTCATCTCGGCCAAGCGATTGCCGCTGCCATTGGCACAGCCCTGGAAAACCATCGAGGGCTACGAGCGCGGTGACTATTCGGATCTGCTGGACTGAGAGCGCGGGCAGCGCGGAGACTATGATGGCGCGATCCATCCCCCGCTGATTCGCTCGTCCCGCCCATGGCACGTCTTCCCCGCCTGACTCTCCCCGGCTATCCGCACCACGTGATCCAGCGCGGCAACAACCGGCAGCCGATTTTCTTTGACGCGGCGGACCGGGAGATGATGTGGAATCTGCTGGTGGAATACGCGCGCACGCACCAGGTGGCTGTGCACGCCTATGTGCTCATGGACAACCATTTTCACTTGCTGGCCACGCCGCTGGAGGAGCGCTCGCTCACCTTGCTCATGCAAGCGCTGGGGCGGCGCTACGTGCGGTATTTCAACCAGCGCCATGGGCGCTCGGGCACGCTCTGGGAAGGGCGCTATCGCAACACAATCCTCCAGGCCGAGCGCTATTTGCTGCCCTGCATGGTGTATCTCGACCTGAATCCGGTGCGCGATGGCGTGTGTGCGGATCCGGCGGATTTTCGCTGGTCCAGCCATGGGCATTACATCGGTCTGCGCTCGGACCGGCTGATCACGCCGCACCCGCTGTATTGGGAATTGGGCAACACGCCGTTTGCGCGTGACGAGGCCTATGCGACGCTGGTGCGGGACGGCGTCAGCCATGCCGAACAGATGGCCCTGACCAACAGCGCACTGAATGGGTGGGCGCTGGGCGATGAAAATTTTCTGGCGTCTTTGCAACAGTCGACTGACAGGCGGCTCGTCAAAGCACGCGCCGGCCGGCCCTCTTTGCAGCTTTCCAAGAACAACTAAATGGCTTTCAAGCCTTTTCAAAGGCTTGCATTAATGCTCTCTATTTTGATATGTCCCTAATATCAATGCACCAAAAAAGTGAATTTTAATTTCGTGTTCTGACCCCATTTAATCTGCTTGCGTGCGCATGTTGCGTTGCACTAATCTTGCATTCCCCGCGAAATATTGAGGAATAGCGCCATGACTACGGCAGCAGAAATCCAGCATTTGCAAGAGCACGGTTTGTATTCGAAGTCCAATGAGCACGATGCGTGCGGTCTGGGCTTTGTGGCGCACATCAAGGGCGTGAAGCGTCACGACATCGTGACCGGTGCGCTCAAGATTCTGGAGAACCTCGACCACCGTGGCGCCGTGGGTGCCGACAAGCTCATGGGCGACGGCGCGGGCATCCTGATCCAGATTCCCGACCAGTTGTACCGCGAAGAAATGGCCAAGCAGGGAGTGGAGCTGCCGCCGCCCGGTGAATATGGCGTCGGCATGATCTTCTTGCCCAAGGAGCACGCATCGCGTCTGGCCTGCGAGCAGGAGATGGAGCGCGCGATCAAGGCCGAAGGCCAGGTGCTGCTGGGCTGGCGCGACGTGCCCGTGAACCGCGACATGCCCATGTCGCCCACGGTGCAGGAGAAAGAACCCATCCTGCGTCAGGTGTTCATTGGCCGTGGCGCAGACGTGATCGTGCAGGACGCGCTGGAGCGCAAGCTGTACGTGATCCGCAAGACGGCGTCCGCAGCCATCCAGAACCTCAAGCTCAAGCACAGCAAGGAATACTACGTGCCGAGCATGAGCAGCCGCACCGTGGTCTACAAGGGCCTGCTGCTGGCCGATCAGGTGGGCGTGTACTACAAGGATCTGGCGGACGAGCGCTGCGTGTCGGCCATCGGTCTGGTGCACCAGCGTTTTTCCACCAACACCTTCCCCGAGTGGCCGCTGGCGCACCCGTATCGTTATGTGGCGCACAACGGCGAAATCAACACCGTGCGCGGCAACTACAACTGGATGCTGGCGCGCGAAGGCGTGATGGCCTCGCCCGTGCTGGCCGACGACCTGCAGAAGCTCTATCCGATCAGCTTTGCGGGCCAGTCGGACACGGCCACGTTCGACAACTGTCTGGAACTGCTGACGATGGCGGGCTACCCCATCAGCCAGGCCGTGATGATGATGATTCCCGAGCCCTGGGAGCAGCACGAATCGATGGACGAGCGCCGCCGCGCCTTCTATGAATACCACGCCGCGATGATCGAGCCGTGGGACGGCCCGGCCTCCATCGTGTTCACCGATGGCCGCCAGATCGGCGCCACGCTGGACCGCAATGGCCTGCGCCCGTCGCGCTATGTGGTGACGGATGACGACATGGTGATCCTGGCATCGGAAGCGGGCGTGCTGCCCGTGCCCGACAGCAAGATCGTGCGCAAGTGGCGCCTGCAACCCGGCAAGATGCTGCTCATCGATCTGGAGCAGGGCCGCCTGATCGAAGACGACGAGCTCAAGGCCAACATCGTCAACACCAAGCCCTACAAGCAGTGGATCGAGAACTTGCGCATCAAGCTGGACGACGTGAACACGCCCGCCGACGTGCAGCAGCCCGAGAGCAGCCTGCCGCTGCTTGAGCGCCAGCAGGCGTTCGGTTTCACGCAGGAAGACATCAAGTTCCTGCTCGCACCGATGGCCAAGAACGGCGAAGAGGGCATTGGCTCGATGGGCAACGACAGCCCGCTGGCCGTGCTGTCCGACAAGAACAAGCCGCTGTACAACTACTTCCGCCAGATGTTCGCGCAGGTGACCAACCCGCCGATCGACCCGATTCGCGAAGCCATCGTGATGTCGCTGGTGTCCTTCGTCGGCCCCAAGCCCAATCTGCTGGACATCAACCAGGTGAACCCGCCGATGCGTCTGGAGCTGCATCAGCCGATCCTCGACTTCCAGGGCATGGCCAAGCTGCGCGAGATCGAAAAGTACACGCACGGCAAGTTCAAGAGCGCCACCATCGACATCACCTACCCACTCGCGTGGGGCAAGGAGGGCGTGGAGGCCAAGCTGGCATCGCTGTGCGCGCAGGCCGTGGACGAGATCCGCGGCGGTGCCAACATCCTCATCATCAGTGACCGCAACATCAGCGCAACGCAAGTGGCGATTCCGGCGCTGCTGGCACTGTCTGCCATCCACCAGCATCTGGTGCGCGAAGGGCTGCGCACCACCGCCGGTCTGGTGGTGGAAACCGGCACGGCGCGCGAAGTGCATCACTTCGGCGTGCTGGCGGGCTACGGCGCAGAGGCGGTGCACCCTTATCTGGCGCTGGAAACACTGGCCGACATGCACAAGGACCTGCAGGGCGAGCTGTCTGCAGACAAGGCCATCTACAACTACGTGAAGGCCGTGGGCAAGGGGCTCTCCAAGATCATGTCCAAGATGGGCGTGAGCACGTACATGAGCTACTGCGGCGCGCAGTTGTTTGAAGTCGTCGGCCTGAACAGCGAGACCGTGAACAAGTACTTCACCGGCACCGCCAGCCGCGTGGAAGGCATTGGCGTGTTCGAGATCGCCGAAGAAGCCATCCGCAACCACATCGCTGCGTTCAGCGACGATCCCGTGCTGGAAACCATGCTCGACGCAGGCGGCGAATACGCATGGCGTACGCGCGGCGAAGAGCACATGTGGACGCCGGATGCCATCGCCAAGCTGCAGCACTCCACGCGCGCCAACAACTGGAGCACGTACAAGGAGTACGCGCAGATCATCAACGACCAGAGCAAGCGCCACATGACGCTGCGCGGCCTGTTCGAATTCAAGTTCGACCCGAACAAGGCGATCGCCGTGGAAGAGGTCGAATCGGCGGCAGACATCGTCAAGCGCTTTGCCACCGGAGCCATGTCACTGGGCTCGATTTCCACCGAAGCCCACACCACGCTGGCCGTGGCGATGAACCGCATCGGCGGCAAGAGCAACACGGGCGAGGGCGGCGAAGACCCCAAGCGCTATCGCAACGAGCTGAAGGGCATCCCGATCAAGCAGGGCGAGACGCTCGCCTCCATCATCGGCGCAGCGCAAGTGGAGTCCGATATCGAGCTGCGCGACGGTGATTCGCTGCGCTCGCGCATCAAGCAGGTGGCCTCGGGCCGCTTTGGTGTGACGGCGGAATACCTCGTGTCTTCCGATCAGATCCAGATCAAGATGGCGCAGGGCGCGAAGCCCGGCGAAGGAGGCCAACTGCCGGGTGGCAAGGTGTCCGAGTACATCGGCATGCAGCGCTACTCCGTGCCGGGCGTGGGCCTGATTTCGCCGCCGCCGCACCACGACATCTACTCCATCGAAGACCTGGCGCAGCTCATCCACGACCTGAAGAACGTGGCTCCGCACGCCGACATCTCGGTGAAGCTAGTGTCTGAAGTCGGCGTGGGCACGATTGCCGCAGGTGTGGCCAAGTGCAAGAGCGACCACGTGGTGATCGCAGGCCATGACGGCGGCACCGGCGCATCGCCGTGGTCGTCCATCAAGCATGCCGGTTCGCCCTGGGAAATCGGGCTGGCCGAAACGCAGCAGACGCTGGTGCTCAACCGCCTGCGTGGCCGCATTCGCGTGCAGGCCGACGGCCAGATGAAGACCGGCCGCGACGTCGTCATCGGTGCGCTGCTGGGCGCGGACGAGTTCGGCTTTGCCACCGCGCCGCTGGTCGTGGAAGGCTGCATCATGATGCGCAAGTGCCACCTCAACACCTGCCCGGTCGGCGTTGCCACGCAAGACCCGCTGCTGCGCAAGAAGTTCTCGGGCAAGCCGGAACATGTGGTGAACTACTTCTTCTTCATCGCGGAAGAAGTTCGCCAGATCATGGCGCAACTGGGCGTGCGCACGTTCGACGAGCTGATTGGCCGCTCTGATCTGCTCGACACGCGCAAGGGCGTGGAGCACTGGAAGGCGCAGGGCCTCGATTTCTCGCGCCTGTTTGCGCAGCCGATCGTGCCCGCCGACGTGGCGCGTTTCCATGTGGAAAAGCAGGACCACGCGCTGGAAAAATCGCTCGACGTGAAGCTGATCGAGCGCTGCCAGCCCGCCATCCAGAACGGCGAAACCGTGCGCATCATGGAAGTGGCGCGCAACGTGAACCGCTCGGTCGGCGCGATGCTGTCGGGCGCGGTGACCAAGGCGCACCCCGAGGGGCTGCCGGACGACACCATCCGCATCCACTTCGAAGGCACCGGCGGCCAATCGTTCGGCGCGTTCCTGTGCAAGGGCATTACGCTGAACATCTCTGGCGAGGCCAATGACTACACCGGCAAGGGCCTGTCGGGCGGCCGCGTGGTGGTGCGTCCGAGCCATGAGTTCCGTGGCGTATCAACGGCCAACACCATCGTCGGCAACACGGTGATGTTTGGCGCCACACGCGGCGAGGCCTTCTTTGCCGGCGTGGCCGGTGAGCGCTTTGCCGTGCGCCTGTCGGGCGCTACGGCGGTGGTCGAAGGCGTGGGCGACCATGGCTGCGAATACATGACGGGCGGCACCGTGGTCGTGCTTGGCAAGACCGGTCGCAACTTTGCTGCCGGCATGAGCGGCGGCGTGGCCTATGTGTACGACGAGGACCATCAGTTCGACACGCGCTGCAACATGTCCATGGTGACGCTGGAGCGCATCCTGAGCGCGGAAGAGCAGACAACGACCGTGGGCCGAGGCGTGTGGCACCGTGACCAGACCGATGAGGCGCAACTCAAGAAGTTGCTCGAAGACCATGCACGCTGGACCGGCAGCCGCCGCGCCCGCGATCTGCTGGACAACTGGGCCGCATCGCGCAGCAAGTTTGTGAAGGTGTTCCCCACCGAGTACAAGCGTGCGCTGTCGGAAATTTATGAACGCAAGGTGCTGGAAGAGCCCGAGACGCCCGCCGTGGCGCGCAAGGCCAAGAACCAGACGGCGGTTTCCGCGAAGTAAGCAGCGCGCGAGCTACCGGCACCAGACAGGCACCAATTCATAAATTCAAGGACACCACGATCATGGGAAAGACCACAGGCTTCATGGAGTATGAGCGCATCGATGAGGGCTACGAGCCCGTCGCCAAGCGCCTGAAGAACTACAAGGAATTCGTCATTGCCCTCAATGACGAGCAGGCGCGCATCCAGGGCGCGCGCTGCATGGATTGCGGCACGCCGTTTTGCAACAGCGGCTGCCCGGTCAACAACATCATTCCGGATTTCAACGACCTCGTTTACCAGCAGGACTGGAAGAGTGCGATCACGGTGCTGCACAGCACCAACAATTTTCCGGAGTTCACCGGCCGCATCTGCCCCGCACCGTGCGAGGCCGCCTGCACGCTGAACATCAACACCGATCCGGTCGGTATCAAGTCGATCGAGCACGCCATCATCGACCGCGCGTGGGAGGAAGGCTGGGTCCAACCCCAACCCGCCAAGCACAAGACCGGCAAAAAGGTGGCCGTGGTCGGCTCGGGCCCTGCGGGCATGGCAGCCGCGCAGCAACTGGCGCGCGCGGGCCACGACGTGACGCTGTTCGAGAAAAATGACCGTATCGGTGGCCTGCTGCGCTACGGTATTCCCGACTTCAAGATGGAGAAGTCGCACATCGATCGCCGCGCCAAGCAACTGCAAGCCGAGGGCGTGACCATCCGCACCAGCGTGTTTGTGGGTGCGGCCAAGGACGGCATGGGCAAGGATTCCAAGGTCACCAACTGGGCCAAGGACACCGTGACGCCAGAGGAGTTGAACAAGTCCTTCGATGCCGTGCTACTCACGGGCGGTGCAGAGCAGTCGCGTGACCTGCCCGCACCGGGGCGCGATCTGGACGGCATCCATTTCGCGATGGAGTTCCTGCCGCAGCAAAACAAGGTCAACGCGGGCGACAAGCTCAAGGGCCAATTGCGCGCCGACGGCAAGCACGTCATCGTGATTGGTGGCGGCGATACCGGCTCCGACTGCGTCGGCACGTCCAACCGCCATGGCGCGGTCAGCGTCACGCAGTTCGAGCTGATGCCCATGCCGCCCGAGCAGGAGAACAAGCCGCTGGTCTGGCCTTACTGGCCCTACAAGCTGCGCACGTCTTCCAGCCACGAAGAAGGCTGCGAGCGCGAATTCGCCATCGCCACCAAGGAGTTCCTCGGCGACAAGGGCAAGGTCACGGGCCTAAAGACGGTGCGTGTCGAATGGAAGGACGGCAAGATGGTCGAGGTGCCCGGCTCCGAGCAGACGCTCAAGGCCGATCTGGTGCTGCTCGCCATGGGTTTTGTCAGCCCGGTTGCCCCGGTGCTGGAAGCGTTCGGCGTGGACAAGGATGCGCGCGGCAATGCCAGGGCCACCACCGATGCCACAGGCGGCTACGCCACCAACGTGCCCAAGGTGTTCGCGGCGGGCGACATGCGCCGTGGCCAGTCGCTGGTGGTCTGGGCCATCCGCGAAGGCCGTCAGGCAGCGCGCGCGGTGGATGAGTTCCTGATGGGATCGACCGAACTGCCACGCTGATGGCCTGACCGCAGCGCATAGAGCGACAACGCCCGCCACCGTCCTGGACGGCGCGGGCGTTGTTCTGTGCTGTGTGCGTCGGCAGGTTGCGCGCTCAGTCGCCGCCGAATCGCTCGTCGAGTTGCTGGTAGGCGTCGATACCGACGATCTGGACGAACTCCGTGTACGGCATCATCCGGCGGGCATCGGCTTGCGTGGAGCCAGTGCGTTTCAGATTCTGCAGCACGTCGAGCGAGGTGCGCGCCGCCGCAAACAGCGTGCTGACGGCGTACAGCACCACCGAAAAACCCATGTCGCGCAGGGTGTCTGCCGACAGCGCCGTGGTTTCATTGCCCTCGACGATGGAGATCACCTTGTGCCCCGACAGGCGCGTGGCGATCTGTTCGACCTGTGCAATGGTTTTGACGCCATCGACAAACGCCAGATCCACGCCCGCGTCCTGATACGCCTTGGCGCGATCGATGGCGGCATCCATGCCTTCGACGCCCAGCGCATCCGTGCGGCCGATGATCTGCAGCGCATGCGTGCCTTTGCACTGCACGGCGGCCCTGAGTCGCTTGACGCTCTCGTTCACGCCCATCAGGCGAATGCCTGCCATCTGCCCGCAGCGCTTGGGCGCGACCTGGTCTTCCAGATGGATCGCGGCCACGCCAGACACGGCGTACTCATGCACGGTGCGTTCGATGTTGCTGATGCCTCCATATCCCGCGTCCGCATCTGCGATCACGGGAATGTTCGTCGCGCGCACCATGTTGCGTGCCTGCGTGAGCATCTCGCTTTGCGTCATCAGCCCTATGTCCGGCGCGCCCAACGTGCTGGCGGTGGCGCCAAAGCCCGTCATGTAAATGGCATTGAAGCCCGCATGCTCCACTAACCGCGCCGTGAGCACGTCGGGTGCGCCGGGCGCTTGCAGCATGTCGCCGCGTGCCAGCATCTGTTGCATGCGCTCGGCCTGTGGGGTCCATTGCATGGCGGTCCTCACTTGTTCACGTCGAGCTTCGCGAGAATCCCCTTGAACATGTCGCGATCGGCCAGGATCTGCTGGAGGAACACGTCACCTTCCGCATAGGAATAGCCGAGGTTGGTTTTCTCCAGCGTCTCCTTGAAGCTGGCTTCGTTGCCCGCCTTGCGCGCCATGTCCTTGAGTGTGCTCACCACATTCGGGGGCGTGCCCTTGGGCACGACGAGGCCGCGCCACGCGCCGACGGTCAGTTCGATGCCGCGCTCCTTGAACGTGGGCGTTTGCGCAAACAGGCCGGGCATGCGCTGATCGGCCATGACGGCGAGCATGCGCAGCTTGCCCGAGGACACATGCTGCGCGACCTCGCCGGGGCTCACGGTGACGGCATCGACGTGACCGCCCAACAGGCTCATCACCGCAGGATTGCCGCCCTGGAAAGGCACGTGATTGAAGCTCGTCTTGGTCTTTTCTTCCAGCGCCAGCGCAGCCACGTGCCAGGCATCGCCCACGCCCGCATTGCCCACTTGCAGTTTGCCGGGCGCCTTGCGTGCGTCGGCCAGGAATTCTTCGATGGTCTTCCACGGCGCATCGGCGCGCACCGTGATGGCGGAAGGATCGTTGTTCAGGCGCGCGATGTAGATGTAGTCTTCCACCGTCACCTTGGTCAGGTTGAGCGCCGGAAGAATGGCCAGATTCACCGTGATCACGCCCATCTTGTAGCCGTCAGGCTTGGCGGTCGCTACGTCCGTGAAGCCGATGGAGCTGGCGGCTCCGGGCTTGTTCACCACCACGATGGGCTGCGGAAAGTGCTTGCGCGCGGCTTCGGTGAACGCACGGGCCATGTTGTCCGTGCCGCCACCTGCGGCCGCCGAAACGATGAGTTCCACCGGCTTGGTCGGATAGTCGGCTGCCTGAGCAGATACAAATGGAAGGCTGAGAGTAGAGGCCAGTGCCAAACTGGTGAAGATCGTGCGCATACGGACGTGAAATACGAATACAAAACCGCTATTGGCGCACGACCTCATGGCATGTGCCAATGGGGAAATCCATAGGGGTTGTTCAACAATCGGATGGCATTTTTGCGCTAGGCGACGCAAGGCTATAAGCACAGGCACAAGGCACAAGGCACAAAGCAAAACGCGCTGTCATCCGAGAAGATGACAGCGCGTTGCATGTGTCTGGTGGGCCCTGAAGGATTCGAACCTTCGACCAACGGATTAAGAGTCCGCTGCTCTACCAACTGAGCTAAGAGCCCTTAGCTTTTCAAGCATTCACTCAATGTTTGAGCGAAGACCGAAATTATACATCGAAATTTTCTGATGATTTCCGTCGCGCACTTTTTTTGTCGATTTCCGACCATGACCGGCGCTGCCATTGCATTGAAAAACCCGCTGCAACCGGAAGGCTGTAGCGGGTCAGGAATGTCTGGTGGGCCCTGAAGGATTCGAACCTTCGACCAACGGATTAAGAGTCCGCTGCTCTACCAACTGAGCTAAGAGCCCTTAGCCGTTCAGTGCGTTGCGCTGAAGCAGCAATTATGCACCAGTTTTTGGGGGTGCCTGGAAAAAACGGGACATTTTCTCGAATTTTTCACGCAGAAAAAGCAACAAAGCAGCGCGACCCGAGTAGCTCGCCCATCGCAGCCGATGGGCGCCGTGCCGCCCATTACATCAACAGATGTTCGCCCGCGTTGTCACCGCCGAGGATGACGTAGTTGACCTTGCGGATGTCCATGAGCTTCTTGCCGCCCGCGTAGCTGATGGAGGACTGCACGTCCTGCTCCATCTCGATGAGCGTGTCTGCCAGCTTGCCCTTCACGGGCTCCAGGATGCGCTTGCCTTCGACGTGCTTGTACTCGCCCTTGTTGAAGTCGCTGGCCGAGCCGTAGTATTCCTTGAAGCGCTGGCCGTTTTCTTCCACGGTATCGCCGGGCGATTCTTCGTGGCCTGCGAACAGCGAGCCAATCATCACCATGTTGGCACCAAAGCGGATGCTCTTGGCGATGTCGCCGTGGCTGCGGATACCGCCGTCGGCGATGATGGGCTTGGTGGCAACGCGCGCGCACCACTTCAGCGCCGACAGTTGCCAGCCGCCCGTGCCGAAGCCGGTCTTGAGCTTGGTGATGCAGACCTTGCCGGGGCCGATGCCGACCTTGGTCGCGTCCGCGCCCCAGTTTTCCAGATCGATCACGGCTTCGGGTGTGCCCACGTTGCCGGCGATGACGAAGGCCTTGGGCAGCTTGTCCTTCAGGTACATGATCATGTTCTTCACGCTGTCGGCATGGCCGTGCGCGATGTCGATGGTGACGTACTCGGGGCACAGGCCCTCGGCAACGAAACGGTCCACGATCTCGTAGTCCGGTTGCTTCACACCCAGCGAGATCGAGGCAAAGCAGCCCTTGGCGTGCATGTCCTTCACGAACTGCACGTTGTCGAGGTCGAAGCGGTGCATCACGTAGAAATAGTCGTGCTGGGCCAGCCACGTGCAGATGTTTTCATCCACAACGGTTTTCATGTTGGCGGGCACGACGGGCAGACGGAAAGTGCGGCCACCGAGTTGCACGCTGGTGTCGCACTCCGAGCGGCTTTCCACGCGGCACTTGCGCGGCAGCAGCAGGATGTTGTCGTAGTCAAAGATTTCCATGAGTCCAAGCTCCTAACAGTTCATTGCAGAAATGGGCGCTTGGTCTGGCAACCGGTGTTTGTGGCGGGCGAAAACACGGGATTCACCATGTTTCGGGCACAAAAAACCGGGCCAAGAAATCTTGGGCCCGGTGATTGATTCTAACGAGATTTCCGTGTCGATGGAATTTCGCATGCATTCGTGTGGCTATTCATGCCTTGCAGGCCATGCAGCGTCGACGGTACTGCGGCGGTTTCTACAATGGCGGCATGCTACCTCCAGATCTGTTTTCCGGTGCGCCCGCCGACGCGTCCGGCGCTCACCCGTCGTCACCCCTGTTGGCGGGGCTCAATGACGAGCAACTTGCCGCCGTCACTCTGCCGGAAGGCCACGCATTGATTCTTGCCGGAGCCGGTTCGGGCAAGACGCGCGTGCTCACCACCCGCATTGCCTGGCTGCTGCAAAACGGCTACACCACCCCAGGCGGCATTCTGGCCGTGACGTTCACCAACAAGGCGGCCAAGGAAATGCTCACGCGCCTGTCGGCCATGCTGCCGGTGAATGTGCGCGGCATGTGGATTGGCACCTTCCACGGCCTGTGCAACCGGCTCTTGCGCGCGCACCACAAATTGGCGGGCTTGCCGCAGTCCTTCCAGATTCTGGACATGCAGGACCAACTGTCTGCGGTGAAGCGCCTGTGCAAGCAGTTCAACGTGGATGACGAGCGCTTTCCGCCCAAGCAACTGGTGTACTTCATTGCCAATTGCAAGGAAGAGGGCATGCGACCTGGCGACGTGCCGACGCACGACGCGGACAGCCGCAAGAAAGTCGAGATCTACCAGCTCTACGAAGAACAATGCCAGCGCGAAGGCGTGGTGGATTTTGGCGAGCTGATGCTGCGCTCCTATGAGCTGCTGCGCGACAACGATCCCGTGCGCGAGCATTACCAGCGGCGCTTCCAGCACATCCTGGTCGATGAGTTCCAGGACACCAACCGCCTGCAGTATGCGTGGCTCAAGCAGATGGCGGGCGACGTGGTGCATGGCAAGCTCGCCACGCGCGGCAGCGTACTGGCCGTGGGCGATGATGATCAGAGCATTTACGCTTTTCGCGGTGCGCGCGTGGGCAACATGGCCGATTTCGTGCGCGAGTTCGACGTGCAGCGCCAGATCAAGCTGGAGCAGAACTACCGCTCCTACAGCAACATCCTCGACTCGGCCAACGCGCTCATCTCGCACAACAGTCGGCGTCTTGGCAAGAATTTGCGTACCACGCAAGGTCCGGGCGAGCCGGTGCGGGTGTATGAGGCCAGCAGCGATCTGGCCGAGGCGCAGTGGCTGGTGGACGAGATCAAGCAGCTCATTCGCAGCGATGGTCACGACGCGCGCGAGATCGCCATCCTCTACCGCAGCAATGCGCAAAGCCGGGTGATCGAGTCGGCGCTGTTCAATGCTTCGTTGCCGTACCGCGTGTACGGCGGACTGCGGTTCTTCGAGCGTGCGGAAATCAAACATGCATTGGCGTATCTGCGCCTGCTGGAGAACCCGAACGACGACACCAGTTTCCTGCGCGTGGTGAATTTCCCACCGCGCGGCATTGGCGCACGCACCATCGAAACGCTGCAGGATGCGTCCCGCAGCGCGGGCTGTTCATTGCACGACGCGGTCAGTGCCGTGCCGGGCAAGGCCGGCGCCAATCTGGGTGCGTTCGTGGCGATGCTGGACGTGCTGCGCGAGCAGACACAAGGTCAGAACTTGCGCGGCATCATCAGCCAGATGCTGGAATCCAGCGGTTTGATGGAGCACTACCGCAATGAAAAGGAAGGCGCAGACCGCATCGAAAACCTGGACGAACTGATCAGCGCCGCCGAGAGCTTTGTGACGCAGGAAGGCTTTGGCCGCGACGCCGTGGCGTTGCCGCTGGATGAGCAGGGCGCACCGCTGACACAAAGCCCCGCCAGTCAGGGGCTGGACCCGGAGCAGCCGTTGCTGAACGCGCCTTTGGATGGCGGTGTAGACGCAGAAACCGGCGAAACGCTGTCGCCGCTGGCCGCGTTTCTCACACACGCGGCGCTGGAGGCGGGCGACAACCAGGCGCAGGCTGGGCAGGACGCCGTGCAACTGATGACGGTGCATGCGAGCAAGGGTCTGGAGTTCGACTGCGTGTTTATTTGCGGGCTGGAAGAGGGCCTGTTCCCGCACGAGAACGCGATGAGCGATCGTGACGGGCTGGAGGAAGAGCGTCGCCTGATGTACGTCGCCATCACGCGTGCGCGCAAGCGTCTGTACCTGAGCCACTCGCAGACGCGCATGTTGCACGGTCAGTCGCGCTACCACATCAAGAGCCGTTTCTTTGACGAGCTGCCGGACGAAACTCTCAAGTGGCTCACGCCCAAGCAGCAGGCATTTGGCACCTACATGCCCGACGCGCGCGCCGCTTTTGCCCAGCGCGCGGGTGGGCGCGCAGGCGCTGCCGGTGCTTATGGGGCTTACGGCGCGTATGGCGCAGGCAAGCCGGAGACGTTTTCCAGCCCACCTGTGCCGCCGCAAAAAGCTGCGCCGTCCCATGGTTTGAGCGCTGGCACCGCTGTTTTCCACAACAAGTTTGGCGAAGGCAAGGTATTGGCCATCGAGGGCGCGGGCGACGATGCACGTGCGCAGGTTAATTTCCCGCGCCATGGGACCAAATGGCTGGCGCTGTCGGTGGCTAAACTCACCATTGTTGAGTAAGGATTATCGGTGTGGCCGACTAAGAGCCAATGCGCCAACGCTGGGACCGGGAATGGTTAATCGTCATGCATTCCGATGGGTGGAATATAAAAGACCTTCAACCTGAGTTATTGCCTGTGGCGGTTTTTTCCATCGTTTCCTGAGAATAGGCTATTCCCAGATGCCCAGATTTACAGCGGAAGGCATTGCGCCGATGTATTGGGCATCTGGATTTTCTCGGCATACAAACCACTGCGCTCTGGCAGCAGCAAGGCGCCCAAACCTTGGAGCACGACCACTTCAGTGCCTGGCGTCACCTCTGCATAGCACTTGTCGAGCATGGCAATGGTGTTGCGCAGCACTTGCCCTTGCACCTTTTTCTCCGCCTGTTTTTCCAGCGCATTGGCCTGGGCGTTCAGCCAGTCGCGATAGGCGGGCAGAGTTGCCTCAGGCAGTTGCTTGCGCTCTTCCTCTGGAATCATACTTTCATAGAGCGACTGCAGACTTTGGGCTCCCGATTGGCCCATCACCAGTGCCGCGTCGTAATGCACCTCGTATGCGCTTTGGCGGTAGATGACATGCTGGATTTTGTACTTTAACTTGCCTTCTGCCCCGCCCATGCTGTGCACCAGCGCGCGCGCTGCGGCGCTGTTGGGGTCACTCAGGAGTAGTGCATCGAGCGCCTTGGCAATCTGGGTGTCATCGGGGTAGCTGATGTCCTTGAAGGAGTTCGAGGACGGCGAGCAACCTGCCAAAGCTCCCAACACGGAAATAATGATTATGTTGTTAATGGTTTTTAATGACATTAATATGACGAAAATGGATTAATGGGATGGACTTATTCGCTTGGTGAGAATGCAGCGTCCCCCCGCGCGTCGTCGCGATGTGGGAGGGATTTTGTTTTGTGTTGACATGTTTTAAGTGTCTTTATGTTTTCATTCATAAGAATATAGTAATCAATAGTGAGTATTTGTAAAACGCAAAGCAGGGGTGGCCATTCGCTGGGTTTTCCATTCGCCATTGGGGTAAGCGCTTTAATGTGGTGCCAAGCGCGCGTTGCAGTCTAGCTGACGGATGGAGCAGTATTAATACGTTTAATTACGTGGACCAAAACGGTATCGGCAAAGATTTGCCCGGCGAGCCAAAGAGGCTGCTTTTTCGACAAGTCTTCTACTTCCCAAAGGATCACGAATATGCGAAAGATCGCTACCACTGCTGTTGCCTTTTTGGCCATGTCTTGCGGCGCTGCATTTGCCCAAAGCGGCAATATCAGCATTCCTGGGCTAGCTTCGGGCAAGGGTTCTGCAGGTTCCGAAATCACTGACAGCCGAATCACCGTTTCGGGCAACAAGGCCCGTGACATCACTGCGGGTGGCGGCAAGGCGAACATCAAGGTGCTCGGCGTCGAGATGGACGGTATTGCCAACGTGAACAGCGTGAACATCACTGGCTCCAAGATCCGCAACTCTGAAATCTCGGTCTTGGACAACGAAGCTGTTAACGTAAAGGCCTTTGGCGGTACTGCCAATGTGAACAGTGTGAACATCAACTGATTTCGCACTGATTTCACGCGACGCGGTGATCGCCTCTTCAGGGGCTTAGCCGCGTCGCGCTTGACGCTTTGCCGCGCGGGATGCGGCGCCATCTTCCTGGAGGGCTTTGAGTGCACACGACGCGAAAGACGCAACCACGCTGGATAGCTTTCGGCCTATTGAGCGTCACTGCGGTGATTGCGCCGCCGCTTGCGGGTGCTCAGGAGTCCATGCTGACCGGACTGGGTTGGCACAAGAACAGTGCGGGTACGGAGATCGATGGCAACAGCCAGGTGCACGTGCAAGGCAACGAATCTCCCGCAGTCGTGAGCTCCACGGGCGGCAAGGTGTCGGCACTGGCGAACATCGGCATGAAGATCGATCTGGTGGCGACCGCTCAGGCCAATGCAGCAGGCCTTGCTGGCATTGAGATGCGCGGCTCGCGCGTGCAGGTGCTGGGCAATCAGGCCCACGGATTTGTGAATGCGCTCGGCGGCGCCGCGACGGCCAACGTGGCCATGGTGGCGAGCGGCGAGGGCAGGAAGCCATTGCGCAGCAGCCAATTGCTGGTGCAGGGCAATACGGCGACGAATGTCGAGGCATTCGGCGCCAAAGCGGACGTGCTGCTGGGCACGGCATCGTTCCAGATGCCGGGGCGTGCGACGGCGAACAGCATGTTGCTGGACGCGACCGAGGTCACCAGCACACAGGCCGAACTGATGGACAACGAGGCCACCGGTGTGATCTCCATTGGCGGCTCGGCTCTGGCGAACGCGCTGACCGCAGCGCGCAGTGAGATCAAAGACACGCGCATCCATGTGTCCGACAACCGCGCAACGGATATCCGCGCGGGCGGAGGCGCAGCCGGCATCGGGCGCGGCACGATTGCGAGTGTGGACCTGACGGGGGTGGCGTCCGCCAATTCGGTGTCGGTTGCTGGCAGCCAACTGAACAATGCACGCATCCAACTGACGGGCAATCAGGCCCAACTCATGACTTCCACCGGCGGCAGCGCGATGGCGAATGGCGTGAGCTTCACGGACCACCAACTGGCCGCAGCGGGTTATCAAGCCGACATCACCAACAATGAAGCCACCAACGTGCAGGCGTGGGGTGGCGAAGGTTCCATTCTGAGTGGCGCGATTGCCGACGTGCGCATGTCCGCATCGGCGCTGGCCAACGCGGTGACGGTGCAGGCAGGTGAGCTGTCCCAGCGCCCGGTGCACCAGCTCAGCGGCAACCATGCCACCGATATCGCCGCGACGGGCGGTGGTGCGGCGGCCAACAGCATTTGGCTGGAAGACGCCACCATCAAAGGTGGGCGCATCCAGTTGACAGATAACACGGCGACGCAGGTGCGCACTGCGGGCGGATCCGGATCGATTGGCGCGGGCCTTGTGGGTTCGGTGGAGCGCAACGGGCGCGCGCTGGCCAACTCGGTGGCGGTAGATCGGCAGTCGACCTTACAGAACGCCTCGGTGTCCTTGTCGAACAACACGGCCCACACGGTGACGGGCAGCGGCGGCTTTGCGGCAGCGAACGCGCTCACGGTGAGCGAAGGCCGTGTGGAAAAGACGTCCGTGCACTTGGCGAACAACCAGGCCGACAACGTGCAATCCACTGGCTATTCGGTCGGCGTGGGGGGCGGAGTCTTGCATTCGACGAGCCAGCAATCGGCCGCGATGGCGAATACGGTGGCGGTGACGGGCTCGCAGCTCGATGCCACCAACCTCACGCTCAGCGGCAACCGCGCTTCGACTTTGAAGGCTAAAGGCGGCATCCTGATGGCCAACAGCATGTCGCTGGAAGACGGCGGCAATGCATCGGTGCAATTGTCCGCGCGTGGCACGATCGCCAACAACATCGCCAACAACATGAGCTCCGCCGCCAAGATGAGCTCTAGCGCGGCGGGTCTGGCGCGCAGTGAGAGCCGCGCTCGGGCGGCTGCGAACTCGCTCGTGCTGCATGACGACGTGCACGTGGACGCCGCTTCGCCCTGGAGCATCCTGGGCAACACCGCCAACGGTGTGCATGTGGATGGGGGAACCGCGTTGGTGAACGCGCTGGCGGCCTATCGCGGTGCGCGCGTCGCAAGCAGCGCGGTGAACGTTTTGAATAACACCGGGCGCGACATTCGTGCCTCGGGTGGCGCTTCGCAGGTGGCCGGTGTGGGCTCCAAGAGCAACGGCATCCTGATCGCCAACGGTCTTTATATGGACGGCTCCGGTGCCACACGACTGACCAACTCGCCCGTGAACGTGGTGAACAACGTGGCCTCTGGACTCAATGCTCAAGGCGGGCGCATCAATGCCAATGCTTTGGCCATCAATGGCGAAGGCAACGTCCAGTCCAGCCGCGTGACCATTGGCAGCAACATCGCATCGCAGATGCAAAGCGAAGGCGACGAAGGCACCGTGGCGGGATTTGCGGCATTCGGCAAGGGCGTCGGGCAGGCCAACGCAAACGCGGTGCAGGTGCTGTCCGCCATGCGTGATGCCAGCTTGCAACTGATGGCGAACAAGGCCTCACAAGTCAGCGCGTCGAAGGGACTGGCATCGGCCAACAGCATCGCTCAGGGCGATCAGGGGAACGGTGACAAACTGCGCGGCACGCTGATCGCCAATACCGCCAACAACATCCGTGCAGAGGATAAGCACACGGCGCTGGCCAACAGTGTGCAGATCGATGGCGCACTGCAGGACAGCCATGTGAGCATCATGGCGAACACCGGTGATGCACACGCGACAAGCCAATCTGCGCTCGCCAACAGCGTGCGCTCCAAAGAAGGTGGCCGCATTGCCAAGTCGTCCGTAACCATTGCCGGCAACCGCGCAAGCGCGCGCAACGGCGCGGCCAACAGCGTGGACATGCAAGGAAGCATGCGCGACAGCCAGGTCACCATCATGGCCAACCGTGGCTCGGCTCAGAGAAAGGGCGCAGTCAACAGCGTGACGGGAGATGGCAACATTTCCAATAGCCGCATCACGATTCTGGGCAACCAAGGTGACGCGCAAGGTGGGGCGGCCAACAGCGTTGTGGCCAACGGAACCATCAGTTCCTCGCGCATCACCATCCTGGGCAATCAGGCAAGCGTGCGCGGGCGCGGCACCGTGAACAGCGTAGTGGGCTCCGGCTCTATGCGCGGTGCCGACGTCACCATCGTAGCCAACAAGGGAGATGCCTCCGGCGGCGGATTGGTCAACAGCGTCGAGAACAAGGGCCAGTTGTCCGGCAAAGTGGTGATTGCAGGCAATACGGGTTCGGCCACGATGGGCGGCACTGTCAATTCGTTGGTCAATCAGGGTGTGATGAGTGGCCGCGTGACCATTGCAGGCAACCAGGGACGTGCGGCGGTGGGCGGAGTGGCGAACTCGGTCATCAACCATGGCGTGATCACTGGCAACGTGTCCATCATTGGCGGAGGTAGCATAGCCGCCGCAGGCATGACCACCGGAAGCGTGCGTGTGGCGGGTGGTCTGGTGAGTGGCGCGGCGGGCGTCGCGGGCGGAGCCGCCTATGCGGCCAATCCTGGCTATACCGTGACGACGCCTTCCTTCGGCGTGGTGAACCGCTCGGTCACCGTGGGTCCCGGCGTGAACGTTATCAGCAACTAAAACATTTTCTGTGAACACCAACCTAGGAGAACGGCCATGACCTATCCAGCCCGATCTGAACTTTTTTCCTCCGCAGCCGCGCTGCGTACATGCGTCGTCGGCTGTGTCATCGCGCTGGGCGCCGTGGCGGCTCAGGCGCAATTGGTGAACTACGGCGAACAGATGGCGAGCTACAAGGACCACGCCTCCAGCGGCGTCAAACTTCAAGATGGCACTTTCCCGTCCATCAGCGCCAAGGCGCGGGTGAACCGGGCCATTGCGCAAAGCACGCTGGTCGATCAGAGCGCGCTGGTGCAGCCGGATGGAACCCTCAAGCTGCCCGATCGCCAGCAGAACATCGTTATCCGCACTGACTACAGCAATGTGCAGCAGGGGGCGGACGGGTCATTGCGCATCGCGAGTCCTGTCATCCAGGGCAACGTGAGCGGCAACGTCACGCTGTACGTCGAGGGACGTGGCGTGGAGAACATCACGGTGCTCAATTCTTCACGTTAAACACTGTGGAGTGCAGAGGGCACTTGCATATCAACAACACAAAACATTTCACATGAAGAACGCACATTTGCGCCGCGCGGCGCTGGCTCTGGCAGTGGTCTCGCTGGTGGGCTGTGCATCCACCGAGAACGCGCTCAAGGATGCCAAGGTCCTGATGGAGGAACGCGATGCGGAGAAGCTCGCACCCGTCAACAATCTGAGTCCTTACGCGGACTCGCTCGCGCGCTTCGGCCGCATGTTGGACATCTACAAGGAGGGCGATCCGGTCATCTACATGCAGACGCGGAACATTGCTGACGCGACCAATCTGTCCAGCCCATTCGTCGGCGCGGAGATTCCGGGCGACATCACCGAAATGGTGCGCACGGCAGTGAATCGCATCGGTGCCCGCGTGGTCTATGTGCCGTATCACCCGGACTACCTGATCGCACAGGCGCAGTTGGGCGCGCGCTTTGGTGTGACGATGCCGGACTTCCTCATCACGGGCGCGCTGACTGAATTCGATCGTGCGATTGCAGGCGCGGGGCGCGTCAATTCCGCGAGCATCGAATTTGGTGGCGGCAAGGGCAAGACCGAACTGGGCGGCGACGTCAAGCGCACGGCCATCTTCTCGGCGCTGGCGCTGGACCTGAATCTGGTTAGCTTCTCGACGCAGCAGATGGTGCCGCGGGTCCAGGCGTCGAACGCCGTCAAGGTGCTGAATTTCAGCTCCGAAGACAACGCCAGCCTGGGCTTCTATGGCAACGCGTTCGGCTTCAAGCTGGAAGGAAAATACCTGCAAGGGAGACACTCGGCGATCCGCACGCTGGTGGATCTGAGCGTTCTGGAACTAGTAGGAAAAGCCACCAATACGCCATACTGGCGCTGCATTCCCGGCGGCAAGCCCGACCCGGTCGTGGTCGAGAACATGCGCCGAGCCTACGAATCGCTGGCCCCCGAGTTGAAGCTCGGTCTCGTGCAGGTCACGCTGCGCAAATATGGGGAACCAGTCGAGGTCACGCAGCAATTGGACGAGCCGACCCAGCAGGCCCTGCAGAAGGTGTATACGGAGCGCTACGCGTCGCTAGGGACGGTGGATGTGATGACATGGGATGGCTTTGAGCCACTGTTCTTTGGTGTGCCGATGGCGTGGGACGGAACTTTGGTGGTGCCGGAGACGGCGCAGACACCACGGGCACAACCCGTTGCGGCGCCCGTAAAGGTGGGGGTATGAGGAAAAAGTCGCATGCATGGTTGAAGAGCGCGGTCGGGGTCGGTGCAATGGTGGGCGCGCTGGTGGGCACAAGCGCTGCGTGCGCGCAGGTCAATGCGCCTGCCCGCGCACCGGCGTTGCCATCGCCGGCGCCGGCACAAGCAGCAGTACAAGCAGCGGCCTCCGGTCAGGCGCCGCAAACAGGGGGGCAGACGGTGGACTCCTCCACAGCGGGGCGCTTTATCGCGGGCTGCAACGAGGCCATGGAGCACGGTCAGACCGCACCCGGTTGCCAGGCGCCGCTGTACCGCAATGAGCTCGAACGGCTCAAGCGGGAAGCGCTGACGACGCAGAACCCGCAATTGCTGTCCTTCGTCGGCGATGCCTATAGCAGCCAACGCACTGGCATTGGCGACTTGAGCCAGGCATATCGCTGGTACCTGATGGCTGCCGTGCGTGGTGATCCGTCGGCGTTGCGCCGGTTGTCGGACATGAATCGCAAGGGCCGTGGCACACCACAGGACAACGTGAAGGCCATGGGCTATGCACGACTGGCCGAGCGATTCAGCAGCGCCGGCGTGCCCAGTACGTCGGATGCGCAGCGCAACGTAGTCAACATCATCAATGAACTAGGTAACGAACTGGCCGCAGAGGAAATGGCGCTGGCAGAAAGCTTTGCCAACCAGATGGACTCGCGCATTCGCACACTGACGCCAGGCCTGCCTGCGGCGCAGGAGCCGCGTGCTGGCGGGACAGTGCAGCGCCTGCCTTCAGAGACGGTGCCTGCGCCTGCGGGACTGCCTGCATCGGCGGCGCCCACGCCGGGTAGCGTGTTGCCGGGCGTGCCTGCCGCGTTGCCGCGCTAATGTCGCGTGGGCAGCAACGCATTTGGAAGAAAAGGGGTGATCGCATGAGCATGGGAAACCGACTGAACGCTTTATCCATTCAGTCCCTGACCGCGTGTCTGCAACGTGCGTTGGTCAGCGCGGGAGTCTTGTGGGCCCTTGCACCCGTCGCCTATGCCGTTGGTCCCACCGGCCAGTTGGGTCCTAAAGGACCGATCGGCGCTCCGGGTTCACGGGCGGCGCCGGCGGCGGAGTCCGCGCGTGCGGACGCTCAACGCACGCCGCCGGGCACCAACGGCCAGGGCAATCGCATCGAAGTGACGGGCAATACGGCCACGAACGTGCGCTGCCCGGAAGGCGGCAGTGCCTCGGTGAACAGCGTCAATGTGAACGGCGAGAGCCTGAAAGGGCGCACCGTGATCGTGCAGGGGCGCAATGCCAAGGACGTCCATGTCGATTGCGCGAACGACGGCGCTAATCCAGACGGCAAACCATCAACGTCGGTCAACGGCGTGAACATTCGTTGATCAATCCAATATGGCCGCAGACGCCCGTGGGCGGGCGGCTGCAACAAAATTCCCGAAGTGGAGGACTCACAATGACAACAGGACAATGGGCGCGTCGCAGCCGCCAATCGGGCGCAGCGGCCGCTCTGCTGGCGCTCAGCATGGCGCTGGTCGCGTGTGGCGACAAGTCGGCGACCCCGGCGCCAAACCAGGTACCCGCCGCAACGCCACAGCCGGCCCCCGCCCCAGCCCCGGTCCCGATGCCGGCTCCCGCTCCGGCGGTGAGTTCCGCAACCGCGCCCGTAGCAGCGCCCGCCGCAGCGCCTGCCGTGCCCAAGACGGTTCCGCTGTCGGTGCAGGGGGTAGCGCCCGCAGGTGCTACGGTGCGCGTGAAGGCCGTGGAGATCGGTGCGGACGCTACCGTGCTTGACGTGAGCATCTCGTTTGCCAACCGCATCACGACCTCCACCATGATGGCGCTCGCCGACACGTTTATTGAAGATGAAAGCGGTGCTCGCCTGCAGATCAAGCGCCCGGACAATAATCGCGACATCACCATCCGCGCGGGGGAGACGCTGGACGGAAAGTTGGTTTTCATGGGTGCGGTATCACCATCGGCGCGCAAACTCAAGCTCGTGTTCAATGAGGGCAACGAGGGGGACAACATCGTCGCTCCGGGTTTGGCCATGGAACTGCCGCTTCAGTGATGGGCAGTTCCTTGCGCCACATCACAGACAGGGTGCGTATGCGGCTCCTACTGGCCATGGTGTGCGTTCTCCCGTTGGGGGCGCAAGCGCTGGATGTGCAGCGCACACAGCGGCCACTCGCGCAGCAGCAGACCGTGCTGGTACCGGCACGCGATGCGCCGAGCAGTACCCTCGCGCCGAATACGCTCTCAGGCAGCCTTACCTCCGGTGGGCCAGACACATCGCTGCAATCGGCTAACGGCCCGCAAACCTTGCTGCGCGCAGCAGAGATACCGCCCGAGCGTATCGAGCGCACCAAGGTGCTCACTATGGAACTTAAAGCCCAACCGACGCCGCAGCAGGAAATCACCATCGATCTGCCTGCGGACGTATTGTTTGATTTTGACAAGGCCGATCTGCGCACGGATGCCATGCCGTCGCTGGAGAAGGCCGCCGAGCTGACCAAGAGCTACCCCGATGCACCACTGACCGTGCGTGGGCATACCGATGCCAAGGGATCGGACTCCTACAATGACGCCTTGTCGCTGCGCCGGGCCGACGCGGTGGCTCGCGTGCTCAAGGACCGGACCGGTCGCACGCCCCGGGCCGAGGGCTTAGGCAAGCGCGAGCCCATCGCCGCCAACACCACGCCCGATGGACAGGACAACCCGCAAGGCAGACAGCAGAACCGGCGTGTGCAGATTCTGATCGGCCTGCCATCGACGAACCGATAAGGGAGCCGATATGGCCTTGATGAAATGCCCCGAGTGCGGCCAGAATGTCTCCACGCAGGCCCGCACCTGTCCTGCGTGCGGTTACCCGCTCAAGGCAGAGCAGCGCCCGATGCATGAACAATCGGCTTTGCAATCACCCCATGTATGGGGCCGCGTGGCAAGGGCTCTTGGCGCGTGGCTGGTGACGCCGTGGATTGCCAAATTGATCGTGGCGCTCGCGGTATGCGTGTTGGCTTACTTCATGTTTACCGGGAAGTAGCGAAAGCGACGCCAAAGCACAGTGATGGCGGAAGTTGGAATCCGTCGCCTGATAGACCACCGGGCGTTCCCCATCGTTGTCAGGGCGTTGGCGAACGAGTTAGCAAAAAAAGCGGGCGCAAGGCCCGCTTCGTATTCCAACCCTGATCGTTCCTGATCAGCCCTTCAGGGACAGTTGCGAAGGCGATGCAGTAAGGTAACCCACGGCGGCGCCTGCCTTGTTCTTGTAGTTCTTGCGGATGATCGGGTCCAGCGTGTCCTTCACCACGTTGTGGATGCCGCCCCAGTCACCGGCGTGCTGGAAATTGCTCATGATGTAGGTCCAGCCGTTGATTTCGTCCACGGCGTGCAGGCCCGTGGATTCGCCGCCCGCGGGGATCGACATCAGGCGCGACAACTGTTTGGTGTCCACGTGGTAAGCCCACAGGAAGTTGTTCACGTGCTGGCTGCTGTCTTCGCCGATGAACAGAGTGCGCATCTTCTCCGAGAACTTCAGGTTATCGGGGTTGCAGATCTTGTTCGGATTGCCGGTGTTGCCCAGCGCGTCGGCGGCGATGTCTTCACCGGCCAGCAGGGCCTTGGTGTCCACGGGCATCCAGTCGCTGTTGATGGCGGCGCCTGCCAGATCCTTTTGACCGCCGCGCAGGTTCAGCGCCATCACCACGCCCGCCTTGAGCTGCTTGGGAATCGACACGCCGTTGCCCGGCACGTTGGTGGCGTCGCCTGCGACCATGGACTTTTCGCAGTTTTGCAAGGCAGAGTAGGCGATCTTGTCCTTGGCGTTGACTGTCGTGCCTTCCATCTTGGTGAAGCCCATGCTGGCGCCCTTATAGGCAGCGTAGCGATGGGTTTCCAAGAATGCAGCGGCCTTGTCCATACCCGCCTTGATCTTGATCCACTCGGTCTTGCCGTTGGCGACGATCTTGGTGAAGCTGGTGTCTTCGGGATCCTTGCTCACCACGGTCATGATGTCGCTGGGCTTGAGTGAGTTGGCCAGTTGCTCGATCTCGGCGCTGGTGGCGTGGCCCAGGTTGATCCAGCTGAGCGCAGCGGCGCTGCCCGAAGCCGGGTCGATGGAGAAGCCTGCGCCCACCTTGGCAACGTACAGCGTGCCAGCGGACAGGTCTTTTTCCTTGTCGGCCACAAACACGAAGTAGGCGCTGTTGGTCGCATCGTCACCCATGAGGGCCGTGCGCGAGTCGGGCATCACCTGCACCAGCTCGTGCGAGATGCGGCCCATGCAGAAGTGCTTCTTGATGCTCGCGGTGCCGTCCTTGTTGACGAACACTTCGGGCATGTGGCCGTAGTTATAAGGGTTGGCCGCGTTCTCGTTGCCATACAGGTTCTTTGAGTAAGCTTTGAACATGCTGTTCTTGTCGATGCTGAAGGCATCGGGCTCGTACTCTTCGCTGGACAGGTGGGTGCCCCAGGGCGACAGGCTCGCGCCGCAGGTGATCCACAGGCCGTGCACCTTGGAGGTGTCCACGTTGTGGTACTTCACCAGGCTCAGCTTGCCGGTTTTCGGGTCCTGGTCGAGCGTCAGCACGGCAATGGGCGATGGCAGCTTGCCGTACATGTCGGTCTTGCCGTCTTGCGCCCAGGTGGTGTATTCGAACTGCACCACGGCGAACACGGGCTTGCCCTTCACGCCGTCGACCTTGGCGTCGGGCACGGTCAGCAGCGATGTGCCGTCCGGCGCATCGGAGTAGTACTGGCGCTCGCTGCCAGCCACGGTGGTGTCGATGATCGGCTTGTTGTGGATATCGAGATAGCCACCCGCGAGGATCTTGCCGCCCTTGCCGTCGGAGACCATGTCGCCGGTGATGAAGAAGGGCTGGTAGGCGAGGTTGAACGACTGTGTGGAGTTGTCATCGAACGTCACCTTCATGACCGAGCCGACCGTGGTCGTCGCCATCGCGGCGGGGTTCTGCAGCGTGGGCGCGGCCATGCTGGAGAAGCTCACCGATTTGAATTCGGCGCTGCCGCCGTCGCTGCCGCCACAGGCGGCGAGCAGCGCAGCGGCGGACGTGCTGGCGCCCAGAGGCAGCAGCGGAATACCGGCGAGCATTTGCAATGTCTTGCGACGGGTAGGCAGTGGGGTGTTAGACATCGTGGTTTTCAGTAGTACGAGGAAACTCATGCAGCACGCGCGGGCTTGTGCGCACGCACCGAGCGAAAGAGAAACCAGGGATGTCGCGCAACAAGCGGAATCCGACCCCCTCGCTCTCTTGCGCCGATCCTAGAAAGCCACGATGACAGTGATTTGACGGGTGTGTGACGTTTGGATGTCAATGACAGCCAAGTTGACCAAAGGTGTTTATTTGCGCCGCGAGGAGACGACGATGCCCGCCACGATCAGCACAAACGCAACCGCGTGGTACAGATGCGGCGCTTCGCCCAGCAGCGCCAGCGACAGCACCGCGGCAAACAGCGGCGTGAGGTTGATGAAGAACCCCGCCATGACCGGGCCGGCGCGCTGCACACCCACGCCCCAGAAGCGATACGCCAGCACCGCCGGGCCGATGCAGATGAAGGCCAGCGCAGCCGCCAGCGGCCATCCCCAGACGATGTCGTGCGTGCCCACAGACCACTCCGCCGCCGCAAACGCGCCGGACCAGCCCAGCCCGAAAATCATCTGCGCGATCAGGAATGCAGACCAGTCGCTGCGAATGCTGGCGGGCTCGCTGGTGCGCACCAGCAGCCAGCTATAGAGCGACCACGAGATCACGGCCAGCACCATGTAGACGTCGCCGATCACCAGACGCAAGGACAGCAGTTGATCGAGACTGCCACGGCACAACACCAGCACCACGCCCAGCACCGAGAGCACGGCGCCAACGATCTGCTCGCGCCGTGCAGGCACGCCAAAGAACAGGGTGCCCAGAATCAGCATGCACACCGGCGTGCCGCCGCCCACCAGCGTCACATTGAGCGGCGACGAGGTTTGCAGCGCCATGTATTGCAGCGCGTTGTAGCAGCCAATGCCAAGCAGGCCGAGCATGGCGTAGCGCTTCCAGTGCGACCACAGCGGGCTGTCCGGCCGCAGCGTGCGCCAGGCCAGCGGCAGCAGGATGAGGAAGGCCAGCACCCAGCGGATGAAGTTCAGCGTGATGGGCGGTATCAGTCCATGAACGAGCTTGCCGGTCACGGCATTGCCCGCCCACAGCAGCGGCGCGGCGGCCAGAAACGCCACGGTGCCGGGTGAGAGTTTTTGCGACATGGGGCCGCAATTGTAGAGAGGATGCAGTGCAGGCAACGAAGTGGCAGTCGCATGTCCGCCCGGGAGGGCGCTTTCTGCGAAGTTGGGAAAATCGTGGCAGGATGCGCTCTGATTTCCTCTGTGAAGGCCCCCGTCCGGCCTTTGCGGCAGTCACCTACCCAGCAAGGAGAACACACCCATGGCACTCGCCGTTCAGATTCGCCAGCATGGCGGCCCGGAAGAACTGCAGCTCGTCAATGTCGAAGTGGGCGAGCCCGGCCCAGGCGAGGTCCGCATCCGTCACAAGGCCATCGGCCTGAACTTCATCGACGTCTATCACCGCACGGGGCTGTATCCGCTCAAGATGCCCGCGGGCATCGGCATGGAGGCATCGGGCGTGATCGAGGCCGTGGGCGCAGGCGTCACGCACCTGAAGGTGGGCGATCGCGCGGCCTATGCGGGCCAGCCGCCCGGAAGCTATTGCGAGGTGCGCGTCATGCCTGCCATGAACGTGTGCAAGCTGCCCGATGCCATCAGCTTCGAGACGGGCGCGGCCATGATGCTCAAGGGGCTGACCGCGCAGTATTTGCTGAAGAAGGCGCGGCCCGTGGAAGGTCTGCAAGAGGGCGACTTCGTGCTGTTCCATGCGGCTGCGGGCGGTGTGGGCCTGATTGCCTGCCAGTGGGCGAAGGCGCTGGGACTGCAACTGATCGGCACGGCTGGCTCGGACGCCAAATGCCAGTTGGCGCTGGCCAATGGCGCGGCGCATGCCATCAACTACAACACCGAAGATTTCGCGGCGCGCGTGAAAGAGATCACGGGCGGCAAGGGCGTGAAGGTGGTCTATGACTCGGTGGGCAAGGACACCTGGGACAAGTCGCTGGAGTGCCTGCGCCCCTTCGGCCTGATGGCGAGCTTCGGCAACGCCTCGGGTCCGGTACCGCCGTTTGCGCCCGCGGTGCTCGGCAAATATGGCTCCATCTACGTCACGCGCCAGACGCTGTTCACCCACGTCAGCACGCGCGAAGCGACGCAGGCGATGGCGGACGATCTGTTCGACGTGGTCGCCAGCGGCAAGGTGAAGATCCACATCGAGCAGCGCTACCCGCTGAAGGACGTGCAGCAGGCGCACCGCGATCTGGAGGCACGCAAGACGACGGGCTCCACCATTCTCACGCTGGATTGATGCGCGCGTCGGTGGTAGTCCCCACATCTGCGCCCGCGTGGCTGGCACAGGCGCGCGCCCATGCGCAGCGGGCACCGTTGGCGCCGCGCGTGCCCTTGTGGGTGGCGGGCTACGAAGTGGGCTCGGTGGAGCCGCAGGTGCTGCACGGCATGGCAGCGCGGGGTGCATTGCCCGCTCCGTTGCAGCTCCAGCGTGATGCAGCCGGGTGGCGCGTGGATTGCGCGTCGGCGCACGCCACCGCTGCGCTGAATGCGCTGGCCCATGCCTTGCGCGAAGACGGCGCTTGCGGCCCATGGCGCAATGAACAACTGGCCGTGTGCCATGCGGGCGGCGAGCGCATCGGCACCATCGAGCGCGGTGCCGTGCGGCCACTGGGCATCGTCACGCATGCGGTGCACCTGGTCGGGCATGCGCCGGATGGCTCCATCTGGGTGCAGCAGCGCGCCTTTAACAAGCCCAACAACCCCGGCATGTGGGACACGCTCATGGGCGGCATGGTGTCCGCGCAGGATTCACTGGCGCAGGCGCTGGCGCGCGAAACCTGGGAAGAGGCCGGTTTGCGCGTCGACGATTTGCGGGACGTGCGGCATGGCGGTCATGTGGATTTCGCCCAGCCTGCGGAGGAAGAAGACAACCACGGCTACATGCGCGAGCGCATCGACTGGTTCAGCGCCACGGTACCCGACGGGATGGCGCCGCAGAATCAGGACGGTGAAGTCGAGCGCTTTGAACGCCTGCCGCCAGATGAGGTGCAAGCACGTTTGGCGCGCGCTGAATTCACCCCAGAGGCCGCGCTGATTCTGGCGGCCTACTTTGGCTGGTAGGTCGGCTGGTAGATCGGCTGCTGCGCGACGGCGCGCTCGGCAGCCACGTCGCGCACCAGTTGCCATGCCGTCTGCGCCAGCGGCGAGAGCGCGCGATTGCGCCGGTGCACGAGCATGATGTGGCGATCGACCTGCGGCGTGAGGGCGCGCACAACCAGCGGCGAAAGCCCTTGCGGCGGCACGGCGAGCAGTGGAATCACCGACACACCCAACCCCGCTTCCAGCATGCGGAAGATCGTGGTGGGATGGCCGACCTCTTGCGCGATGGTGCAGCGCACGTTCTGATCGGCCAGTGCCAGATCGATCAAGCGGCGGCTGCCAGAGGCATGATCGAGCAGCACGAGGGATTCGCCCGCAAGATCGCTCCATTGCACTTTGCGCTTGCGCGCCAGCCGGTGGTCGGGCGGGCATGCCAGACAGAAGGGCTCCGTCAGAATGGTTTCCGTCGTCAGCGCCTCGCGCTCGTCGGGGTCGATGACGACGCCGAAGTCCACTTCACCTGACAGCACGCTCGCCAGTGTGGCGTTCTGCACGCGGTCGATCAGCACCATTTCCATGCCCGGATGGGTGTGCTCGCAATGCGCGATGCATTCGGGCATGAGATTGGCCGACAGCGTCGGGCTGCTGGCCACACGCACGCGTCCGCGCCGCTCGGTCGCCATGTCGGCCACTTCCAGCAGCGTGGCCTCCAGATCGTCGAGCACACGCGGCAGCCGCGTGGCAAGGCTTTGGCCCGCGTCGGTCAGCTCGACCTCGCGCGTGGTGCGGTTCACCAGTTGCAGGCCGAGCTGCGCCTCTAGCTCGGTGATGCTGCGGCTGACGGCGGGTTGGGTCAGCCCGATGAGGTCGCCGCTGCGGCTGAAATTGCGCGTCTGGGCGACGGAGAGAAACACATGCAGTTGGCGCAAGGTCACATTCATGATTTCAACTCATGAAATTATCAGATAAATCGATTTTACTTGGCTTGCACTTTCGGTTCCAATCCACTCCCAGTACTTCATAACACGCCGATTGGCTCCCGAATTTCATGGCTCGCTCCCGCTTTCTCCCTGATAACTTCACGCTCATGCTGCTGACCACGGTGGCGCTGGCGAGCTTCTTGCCGGTGAAGGGGCAGGTGGCGCATTTCTTCGAGTTGCTCACCACCGCCGCCGTGGCGCTACTGTTCTTCCTGCACGGCGCCAAGCTCTCACGCGATGCGGTGCTGGCGGGCATCGGGCATTGGCGTCTGCATCTGCTGGTGTTTGCCACCACCTTCATCCTGTTCCCTATTGTCGGCGTGGTGCTGCGCCCCATGCTGGAGCCGCTGGTCACGCCGCAGCTCTACACCGGTGTGCTCTATCTGTGCGTGCTGCCCGCCACGGTGCAGTCGGCGATTGCGTTCACCGCCATGGCGCGCGGCAACATGCCGGCGGCGATTTGCAGCGCATCGGCCTCGACGCTGCTGGGCATCGTGGTCACGCCGCTGCTGGTGAAGATCGTGTTGCCGCAGGCGGGCGAGGCGCAGCACGATGCGCTGCACAGCATCGGCAAGATCATGGTGCAGTTGTTGCTGCCGTTTCTGGCGGGGCACTTCCTGCGTCCGTTCATTGGCGACTTCGTGAAGAAGAACGCCAAGGTGCTCAAGGTGGTGGATCAGGGGTCGATCCTGCTGGTGGTGTTCACCGCATTCAGCGCTGCCGTGGTGGCGGGCATCTGGCGCCAATTGCCGCTGGTGGCCTTGCTGGGCCTGATGCTGGTGAGCGCGATCATTCTTGCGCTGGTGCTGGTGTTCACCACCTTTATTTCGCGCAAGCTGGGCTTCAGCAAGGAAGATGAGATCACCATCGTGTTCTGCGGCTCCAAGAAGAGCCTGATCAGCGGTGTGCCGATGGCCAAGGTGATCTTCCCCTCGGCTGAGGCCGGCCTGATCGTGCTGCCGCTGATGATCTTCCACCAGTTGCAGTTGATGGTGTGTGCCGTGCTCGCACAGCGCTATGCGCGCCGCCCGGAAACCCCCACGCTGGACGACGACAAGGGCGCAGCAGCCAAGGCCAGCGCCTGATCAGGCGTTGCCGCCAGAGTCGCTGCGTGGCATGTATGCGGCAGAAGGCGGGGCATGCATGTTGGCCTCAGCGGCGGCTTCGTTGTAGGTGCGCACGCGGCTGGGCATGAGCTCGCCCGCTTCTTCCAGGATGGGGTAGGCGATCGAGCAGATCAGCGAGTTGATGCGCTTGAGGTCGCTGATCAGGTCGATGTGTAGTGAGCTGGTTTCGATGCTTTGCACCGTGTTGTCCGACAGGCGCGCCAGGTGCGTGGACGAGTAGGCGCGCTCCAGATCGCGGAAATGCACCTTCTCTTCCAGCAGGCGTTTGGCATCGCGCACATTGCCGTTGAGGAATACGCTCATGCCCAGACGCAGGTTGTTGAGCAAACGGCCATGCATCTCGCTGATCTCGGCCATGCCGGCTTCGGAGAACTTGCGGCCCTTCTTGATCTTCTTGTCTTCGATGTCGATGATCACGCGCTCGATGATGTCGCCAATCTGCTCCATGTTGATGGTGAAGCCAATGATGTCGGCCCAGCGGCGGCTTTCCTGCTCGCCCAGCGCTTCGCGTGAAATCTTCGTCAGGTAGTACTTGATCGAGGAGTAGAGCTGATCGACCTCGTCATCCATCTTGCGGATGCGCTGCGCCTGCTGCTCGTCGTTGCTCTTCACCACGTCGAGAATGCCTGCCAGCATCGTCTCGACCACGTCGGCCTGATACAGCGCCTCGCGCGCGGCGCAGGAAATCGCGAGCGATGGCGTTGACAGCGCAGACGGGTCCAGATGCTGCGGGCGCTTGTGCTTGTCGTCTTGCGGCTTGGGTAATACGCGCGTCATCAGGTCGGCCACCCATTGCGTGAAGCCGATAAAGCCCACGCTGATGATGATGTTGAACACCAGATGGAACAGCACCACGCTTTGTCCGGCGCTGCCGATGATGGGATGGATGAAGCGGATCCACAGGCCCACAAAAGGAGCCAGCAGCAACACGCCGAGCATCTTGAAGACCATGTTCCCGATGGTCACCTGGCGCACCTCGACGGCCGACTTGGCGGTGGTGAGCACCGCCAGCAAGCCGCTGCCCAGATTCGCTCCCAGCACCAGACCCAGCGCCACATCCAGGGGCACGACCTGCGACGCGGCCATGGCGGAAATCAGCAGCACGATGGCAAGGCTCGAATACGCGATGACGGCCAGCACGCAGCCCATCACGATTTCCATCACGATGTCGCTGCTGATGGAGGTGAGCATGGCCTTGATGACGGGCGAGGCGAGCATCGGCTCGCTCGCCTGGACGATCATCTCCAGCGACAGCAGCATCAGGCCAAGGCCGATCAGCACACGACCCACGCGCCCGGCGGTGCTGGCCTGACGGCTCACGAACAGGATCACGCCCACCAGAATGAACACCGGCGACAGCCACGACAGGTCGATGGAGAACAGCACCGACATCAGCGCCGTGCCCACATCTGCGCCGCGCATCACGGCCAGCGCCGCAGGCAGGGCGATCAAACCTTGCCCGACAAAGGAGGACGTCATCAACGACGTGGCCGTGCTCGACTGCACGAGCGCCGTCACGCCCATGCCCGACAGGGCGGCGGTGAAACGGTTGCCCATGCTGCGGGCGAGCATGGTGCGCAGGTTGGCGCCAAAAACGCGCAGCACACCGGTGCGCACAAGGTGGCTCCCCCACACCAGTAACGCAATGGCTGCTAACAAATTCAACAGATGTTTCACGTCTTCAGTCTACCGATTTGTGACACTGATATGTCAGTAATGTTTCTGGATAGTTGTCAGTTAGGTACAAAACTATATAAATAGTTTCTTCCCGCGATTCTCTGCGAAATCCGGGTCTTTGTCGTGGTAGCCAGCCGGCGTGTTTGCGGGCGCGAAGTGAAGGGGCGCTTCTTTAAAAAAGAAGCCCCGAAGATCATGTGGCGACCCGGTCCGGCCATGTCGGCAGTGGACCAGTTCTGGATCGACGTGACCGGCAAGCAGACGCACGGCGCGCGCCCCTGGTCCGGGATCGATCCCATCGTTGCCAGCGCGCAGATCATCACCGGCATCCAGAGCATCATCAGCCGCCAGTCCAATATTGCGCTGGAGCCCGCGGTGGTCACCGTCGGTGCCATCAACGGCGGCAACCGCATGAACATCATTCCGGAGAAGGTGGCGATGATCGGCACCATCCGCACGTATGACGAGGGCATGAAGAAGGACATCCACAAGCGCCTCGCCACTACCGCGGAACACATCGCGCAAAGCTCGGGCGCGCAGGCCAAAGTGAAGGTGGTGGAGTTGTACAACGCGGTCGTGAACCCGCCGGATCTGGTCGCGCAGATGGGCCCGACGCTGGAGCGTGTCGCGGGTCCGGGCAACTTCGGCCTGCAGCCCAAATCGTCGGCGTCGGAAGACTTCTCGTTCTATCAGCAGGAAGCGCCGGGCATGTTCTTCTATCTGGGCGTGACCCCCAGGGACAAGGATCCGAACACCGCTCCCAACAACCACTCGCCACTGTTCTTCGCCGATGAGTCGGCGCTGATCTACGGCGTGCGTGCGTTGTCGAATATGGCGGTGGACTACATGCTGGCCGCCAACGCGAAGCGCTGAGCGGATCGCCTTCAATGGCGATTGCAAAGGCCGCGCAAACGATTACACGGCCTTCGTGCTTGCCAGATCAGTCGATCAGCTTGCCGCCTTCGTGAAAGGGGAACGGCCCCTCGAAAGTGCCGCTCGCCGCTAGGTGCGACACCAGTCTGCCGCCGGTGGGCAGGGCATGCAGCGCGTAGCCGGGCGGCTCCAGCGTCCATGCCGAGGCGGCGTCGGGCGCCAGATCAAGGCAGACCTGATGCGCGGGCGAAGGAATGGTCGCCGCAATCGTGCCACCAAACCGCACCTGGATGCTGCGGTGCAGATGGCCGCAGATCACACGTTCGACGTTGGGATACCGTGCGACGATGGACTCCAGCTCCTGCGCGCCCGTCAGCAGGCCGATCCGGTCCATGTGGCCGATGAGCGTCTGAAATGGCGGATGGTGCATGGCGATCACCACGGGCTTGTGGCGCTGCCGGTCGAGTTCGGCCTCCAGCCAGTCCAGGCGCTGCTGGCACAGGCTGCCCTCGCTGGCACCGGGTGTCACGGTATCGAGCGTGACGAGTTGCAGACCTCCGATCGGCACGCTGTATTGCACAAAGCCATCCGTGCCCAGATAGGTGTGCGATGGAAAGCTGGCGCGCAATTGCTGGCGTTCGTCGTGGTTGCCCGGCAGCAGATACAGCGGCATGTCGCCCAGCGGCGCGAGCAGTGATTGCAAGTGTTCGTATTCGGCGGCGCGGCCAAAATCGGTGAGGTCGCCGGTGATGACGATGGCGTCGGGACGCTGCGGCAATCGACCGATGGAGTCCACGGCCTGCGCCAGATAGGGCGCTGTGTGGATGCGGCCATAGGCCAGCTTGCCGGGTTCACGGATGTGCGGGTCGGACAGTTGCACCAGCAGTGTCATGGCCCGGTCTGGTGAGGTGTTGTCGTGGTTATGCATGGGTCTCGTCTTCCATCAAGGGCATGAGATGCGCGGGCGCGATGCGTATGCCCACCATGTCGCCTTCGCGCGCCGCATGGTCACGGCCCGTATCGGCCAGCAGTGTGCCTTGTCCATCCACGGCGAGTGTCAGTTGTACGCGATCGCCGAGAAAATTGCGCCGCACCACGCGCGCATGGCCCCAGCCGGATTCCAGCGGGCCCACGTCGACGTCTTCCGGACGCACCAGCACCGTCGCATGGTCAGCAGGGCTGGGCAGGGTGATGCCGCCCAGATGCAGCGAGCCCGCGCCGGATGTGGTCAGCCGGTTCACGCGCCCCAGAAACGAGGCGACGAAGGGATGTGCGGGCGTGCGATACAGCGATTCGCCATCACCCACCTGCACGATGCGGCCCCCACGCATCACGGCCAGTCGGTCGGCAATGGCGAGAGCCTCCTGCTGATCGTGCGTGACGTGCACGGCGGTGATGTGCAGGCGGCGCAGCAGATCGGCCAGTTCGTCGCGCAGCGATTCTTTGAGCTTGGCATCCAGCGCGGTCAGCGGCTCGTCCAGCAGCAACACACGCGGCTTGGCCGCCACCGCGCGTGCGAGCGCGACGCGCTGGCGCTGTCCACCGGACAGCTCGTTGGGGCGCTTTTTCTCAAGACCGTTCAGGCGCACCAAGTCCACCAGTTCGCCGACGATGCGTTGGCGCTCTGCGTCGGGCGTGCCCCGAATCTTCAAGCCATAGCCAATGTTGGCCTGCACCGACATCTGCGGAAACAATGCGTAGTGCTGGAACACCATGCCGACGTTGCGCTGCTCGATGGGCACTTGCGTGACGTCGTTGTGGCCAAAGCGGATGCGGCTGCCTGCATCTGGCGATTCCAGTCCGGCGATCAGGCGCAGCAGCGTGGTCTTGCCGCAGCCGGAGGGCCCCAGCAGGGCGAGCACTTCGCCCGGTTCCACCACCAGATCGGTCGGCTGCAAGCCGCGTGTGCCGTCGGCGTAGGTTTTGGCGCAGTTCGATATGTCGATGCGCGTGCGTTCAATTTCCATAATGTTTCTCGATCAGTGTGCCCACGGCCTGCAGTGCCCACAGCACCGGCAGGATGACCACCAGAAAGACCAGCGTGTAGGCCGAGCCGATTTCAATGCGCATGGAGGCGTAGCTGTCCGCCAGCCCGACGGGCAAGGTGCGCGTGAGTGGCGTGTGCAGCATCCACGTGAGGTTGAATTCACCCACGGACAGCGTGAACACCATCAGGCTGCCCGCGATGATGGCGGGCAGCACGGTGGGCACGAGCACGCCCAGAAAGCGCTGCGCGAAGCTCGCGCCCAGTGAGCGGGCGGCCTCTTCCAGCGAGAGCAGTTCGTGCTTTTGCAGCGCGGACGACACGGTGCGCACCATGAAGGGCAGCGTGAACACCATGTGTCCCACCAGAATGAAGGAGAAGCTCTGGCGAAAGCTCTGCAGCGTGCCATAGGCCAGGATCAGCGCCAGCGCGCTCGCCAGTCCGGGAACGGCCACGGGCAGCGTGAGCAGCTCTTCAAACAAGCGTGCCCAGCGTGAACGTGAGCGTGCCAGCATGTATGCGCAGGGCACACCGATGAGCAGATTGCCCAGCACACACATACCCGCAATCGCGAGCGACCAGCCGATGGTGTTGCCGTACTGCTCCCACACCTCCTGCAGCCAGCGTGTGGTGAAGCCGCTCTTGAGGCCACTGCTGTAGTTGTTGATCAGACCTGCCATCATCGACAGCAGGATCGGCGCGAGCATGAATACCGCGACCAGCGCGGTCAGCAGCATCAGCGAGACAGGGGCCTGTCGTGCGTTTCTCATGGAATGGGTGCTCCTTTCGACGTCACAGCGCGGAGCTGCCCGAGATGCGGCGCGACAGCCACAGCACGGCCCAGGTGATCACGCCCAGCGCGATCGACAGGCTGGCTGCGAGCGCAAAGTTGGCGTAGTTGGTGAACTCGTTATAGATGGTGATGGGCAGCACTTCGTATTTGGCGGACAGCGTGAAGGCCGTGCCAAAGGCGCCCATGGCGGTGGCGAAGACGATGGCTCCGCATGCCAGCGTGGTGGCCGCCAGCTCGGGAATCCACACATCACGCGCCACTTGCCAGCGCGATGCGCCCATCGAGCGCGCCGCTTCTTCCAGATGCGCGTCCATGGCGGCGGCTGCGGCCGTATAGGTCGCAATCGCACGCGGCAATGAAAAGTACAGATAGGCGAGGAACAGCCCCAGCAGTCCATAAGCGAACGTGATGCGGCCCCAACCCAACGAGTGGGTCAGGTCGGCCAGCACGCCTTGTCTGCCGCCCAGCAGGATCATGAAGAAACCGATGATCACGCCCGGAAACGACAGGGGCAGGGTCAGCAGCGACAGCAGCAACTGGCGCCCGCGAAAGCGCTGACGTGCCAGCGTGATGCCCACGAGCGCGCCAATCACCAGCGTTGCCAGCGTGACGCCCAGCGACAGCGCCAGCGTTTGCAACAGGCTTTGCAGATAGCGCCCGTTGGTGAGAACGACAAAATACGTGGCCCATCCGTCCTTGGCCGGAAGCGCCAACAACTTGGCGACCGGCAGGAGCCAGAAGGCCGCAAAAAACGCCGCTGCCGGCGCCGCACAGGCGGCCAGCAGCGTGCGTGAGGGTTGGAATCCCGTGCGCATGAAACTCAGACGATCCGGGACTTATTGCACGTCTTTCAAATAGCGGTCAGAGAACGCTTTTTGCGCAGCAGCCATCTTGCCGTAGTCAATGGTTTTGGCGCGGGCGTATTCGCTGGCAGGCAGGAAGCGGGCCTCGACGTCCTTGGGCATGGCAACGTTGCGCACCGGGCGCAGGTAGGCGTTGGCCCAGATGGTCTGACCTTCGTCGGACAGCACGAAATCAAGCGCCTTCTTGGCGTCGGCGGCGTGAGGCGCCTTGTTCACCAGGCTCATCACGTAGGGCACTACCAGCGAGCCTTCGGCAGGAATTACAAATTCCACATTGGCCTTGTCCTTGTACTTGGCGCGGTAAGCGTTGAAATCGTAGTCCAGCAAGATGGCGATTTCGCCCGAGAGCACGCGCGCGTAGGCGGTCTGCTTGGGCACGATGGGGTCGTTCTTCTTGAGCTGCTTGAAATAGTCGATGCCGGGGCCGAAGTTGTCCAGCGAGCCGCCGCGCGCCTGATTCACCGCCACTGCGCCGACATAGCCGACGAATGCCGAGGCGGGATCGAGGTAGCCGACAAGGCCCTTGTATTCAGGCTTGAGCAAATCGGCCCAGGACTTGGGAACGGGCTTGCCGCCCAGTGCATCCACGTTGACCATGAAGCCCATGGTGCCCGAGTGAATGGCGAACCAGTTGCCTGCGGGGTCCTTCAGGCCTTCGGGAATCTGATCGAAGTTGGCCGGCTTGTAAGGCTGCACCACGCCTTCCTTCATCGCCTGATAGGCGAAGGTCACGCCCACGTAGGTCATGTCGGCCACGGGGCTGGCTTTCTCGGCCACCAGTTGCGCCAGCGATTGGCCGGAGTTCTTGTTGTCCGGCGGCACGGTCACGCCCGTCTTGGCTTTGATGGCCTTGATCTGCGTGCCCCAATCGGCCCACTCGGGCGGGCAGTTGTAGCAGATGGCTGTTTGCGCAAACGCGCTGGTGGCAAACAGGCCCAGTGTGCATGCGGCGATGCGGGTGAATCGTTGGATGCGGTTGGTCATCGGTGGCTCCTGGTTCAAGAGGCGAGAGTCGGTTGGGGAGAAAAGCAAACGTGTCTCACTGTTCGCGCGCTGCTTTGGCACGCGTTGTTGTCGTGTTGGTCTGCGGGGATGCGGTGACAGCAGCAGGTGCCTTGGTGCACGATTCGCCTGCCCGGAAGGTGTGCGTGAGGGTGATGCTTGACGTCTCGGTCAGCGGCGCCTGGGCCGCGATCGCGTGCGTGAGCAGCTCCATGCTGCGCCGGCCGATATCCACGTTCGGCTGCACGATGGTGCTGAGAACGGGGTTGAGGTCTTCGCCCAGCTCGATGCCGTCGAATCCGGTCACACTCAGTTCATGCGGCACCGAGAGGCCGGCCAGATGGGCGGCGCGAATGGCACGGATGGCCAGCAGGTCGTTGGAGCAGACCAGCGCGGTGGGGCGCAGGGCGCGGGAGCTATCGAGGTACGCGGCGATCTCGCGCACTGCGGTTTCCACGAACGGCACTTCCAGCAGCGGCAGCTCGGCCAGACCCGCGCGCTGCATGCCCTTGCGGTAGCCGCGATAGCGTTGCTTGGCGCGGTCGGACGCCTTGAGTTGCCCGCTGATCATGGCGATGCGCTGGTGCCCCAGTGCGGTGAGGCGCGTGATGAGTTCGGCAACAGCCCGTTCGTTGTCTACGCTCACGCAGGGATGGGCCGGGTGGTAGTTGTAGGCCAGCACGTATGGGCGCTGCGCCTTCGCGAGCCGTTGCAATGCCGCAGAGGTGTCGGGATTGGAGACCACCAGCACCATGCCGTCCACATTGCCTGCGAGTAGCAGGTTAACGGCGCGGTCTTCGCGCTCGACCTTGTAGTCGGTGGTGAACGGCTGAATGGCATAGCCCGCCGCTGCGGAGGTGGAGGCGATGCCTTCGAGGCATTCGGCAAAGACCGGATTGAGCAGGGTGGGCAGCACCACGCCGATCACGCGACTGCGGTGCGTGCGCAGCGTGCGTGCGCTGGCGTTGGGTGTGTAGCCCAACTCGTTGGCAATGCGTTCGATGCGCGCGCGGGTTTCGGGCGTCACCTTGTCCTGCGCATTCAGTGCGCGCGACACGGTGGCGACGGAGACTCCAGCGGCTTGGGCAACGTCCTTGATGCGCATGGTGCTGATCCGAGGCGGGCTATGCCGCCGGTCTATGTAAACGATTACATTGGATCAGCCAAGTGTGACGGTGACGTGACGATGGCGTGCGAGGGATTACCCGGCTCGCTGTATTCAAGTGTGACGCAGGGCGCCTGTTGGTCGCAGGTGCTCTGCGTCGCAAAAGGCCGGTGTGAAGCCGCGCCCGATCGACGTCAGTCGATGTGCGCGCCAGAATCCTTGACGACTTTTTTCCAGTATGCCAGTTCGCTGGGCAATGATGCCTTGAAGCTGTCCGGATTGGACTGAACACCCTCCGCGCCAAGGGTTTTCAGGCGTTCTTGCATGGCGGGCGTGGCCAGCACTTGCGAGACGGCCGCGTAGACCTTGTCTACGATGGGCTTGGGGGTGCCTGCCGGTGCGAACAGGCCATACCACGACGTGACGGCGAGGTCCTTGCCGAGCGGCGTGATGTCCGGCGCCAGCGAAGTGGGACGGTCCGAGGCAACGCCCAGCACGCGCAGTTTGCCACTGGAGACAAACGGCATGACGCCGGGGAAGCTGCCGAACGTCATCGGCAACTGGCCCGCGACCACGTCGGTGGCGGCTGCGGCGGCGCCCTTGTAGGGCACATGCAGCAAATCCACGCCACGTTGCTTCTTCAGCATTTCACCGAGCAGATGGTTGAGCGTGCCATTGCCTGCCGAGGCAAATTCGACCTTGCCGGGGTGGGCTTTGGCGTAGGCGACCAATTCGTCGAGATTCTTGGCCGGGAACTTGGGGTTCACCACCAACAGGTACGGCGCGACGGCCAGTTGCATGACGGGCGTGAAGTCCTTGATCGGATCAAAGGGCACGCTGGCATACAGCGCCGGGTTGATGGTGTAGGCGCTTTGTGCCGTGACCAGCCACGTGTAGCCGTCGCCCGCGCTCCGGGCCACCTGGCTGGTGCCGAGATTGCCATTGGCGCCGGGGCGGTTGTCCACGATGACGGGCTGGCCGAGCGTGTTTTCCAGACCCTGCGCCACGGCGCGTGCGATCACGTCGTTGGCACCGCCGGGCGCCTGTGGCACGACGAAGGTGATGGGTTTGGCCGGCCAGTTGCCGGTGGCGTTCTGAGCAAAGACGTGGGGCGTGAAGGTGGCGGTGGCCAGGAGGCCGGCGGCCAGTGCCCATGTGCGGCGGCGGGCAGATGTGATCGCGCGGCTTGTCCCGATGTTCTTGTGCATGGAGTTCCTCTTGCTGGTCGAGCTGGAAAAGCAGGAAGAATAGCCGAACTTGCGGGGCCAGGACGAAGGGTTAGAGGTCCATGTCCTTGCGCGTTTTGGGCGGCTCGCTGGCGTTGCGGCGGCTCGCTCCCGCGCGGCCTGCCTTGCTCCACTCATAGGCGTGGCCGTCGGGCGTTTTTCCGTCTTCGACGGCATTGACGCCCGGTGCCCCAACCATGTCGCGCAGTTCGGAGGAGATGGTGACGTGCGCGTTGCGCGGATCGGCACGCAGCCACTGGCATTGCTTGAGCGCCTCGCCCATCTGCCGGTCGTCATAGTGCAGGCACTGCGGTTGCCACGAGGGCGCTTGTCCCTCGGCGCTGTCGTTGTGCATGTAGAAGACGACGATGCTCATGGCGTATCTGCGCGGGATTACTTGGCGCGCTTCACGCGCAGCAGTTCATCGAGGATCAGGCACGCCGCACCGACGGTGATGGCGGTGTCCGCGATGTTGAACGCGGGAAAGTGCCTGCCGCTCAGGTGGAAATCGAGAAAGTCCACCACGTAGCCGTGCTGCATGCGATCCACGACGTTGCCGATGGCGCCGCCAAGAATGCTGGAGAGCGAAAACGAGAACAGCTTCTGTCCCGGATGCGCGCGCAACTGCCAGATGATGAATGCGGCTGCGGCCAGACCGATGCCGGTGAACAGCCAGCGCTGCCAGCCACCCGCCGAGGCGAGGAAGCTGAACGCGGCGCCCGTGTTGTGCGCGCGCACGATGTTGAAAAAGCTGGTGATGTAGGTGGCATCACCGAGCTTGTAGTAACCAAGGATCAGCACCTTGGTGAACTGGTCGGCCAGAAAGATCACCACGGCCCAGGCAAGCCAGGGCCAGATGCTGGCGCCTTTATTGCTGCGCGCCATGGTCAGACGAACGACCGGGTTTCGCCGGTGCCATACAGGTTGCTCACGCAGCGACCGCACAGTGTCGGGTGCTCGGCGTTCTGGCCCACGTCGGGCTGGTAGTGCCAGCAGCGGTCGCACTTGGTGTCGGCAGACGACTTGACCTCCACCGCCAACGCATCGCCCGCCTTGAGTTCGACCCTGGAGACGATGAGCGCAAACTTCAGATCCTCGCCCAGCGTGGAGAGCAGGGCGTGGTCTTCGGGTGCGGCACTCAGCACGATGTCGGCCTGCAGCGAGGAGCCCACCGCGCCACTGGCGCGCACGGCCTCGATTTCCTTGTTCACCACGTCGCGGATGGCGCGGATGCGCTCCCACTTGGCGCTGAGTGCTTCGTCACCTGCGGCGATGGTGCCGTAGGTTTCGAGGAAGATGGTTTCGGAGGTGCCGAAGGTCTTCCACGCTTCTTCGGCGGTGAAACTGAGGAACGGTGCCATCCAGCGCAGCATGGCGTGCGTGATCTGGTAGAGCGCGGTCTGCGCGCTGCGGCGAGCGTGGCTCTTTTCCGCCGTGGTGTAGAGGCGGTCCTTGAGCACGTCGAGGTAGAAGCCGCCGAGGTCTTCCGAGCAGTACAACTGCAGCTTGGCGACGACGGGGTGGAACTCATACACCTTGTAGTGCGCGAGGATGTCTGCCTGCAGCGCAGCGGCGCGGGTGAGCGCGTAGCGGTCGATTTCGAGCATGTCGTCGAACGCCACGCTGTCCTTGGCCGCGTCAAAGTCGCTCACGTTGGCGAGCAGGAAACGCAGTGTGTTGCGGATGCGGCGGTAGCTGTCCACGACGCGTGCGAGGATCTTGTCGTCAATGGCGAGATCGCCCGAGTAGTCGGTCGAGGCGCACCACAGGCGGATGATTTCCGCGCCGAGCTTGCCACTCACCTCTTGCGGCGAAACGGTGTTGCCCAGCGACTTGCTCATCTTCTTGCCCTGCCCGTCCACCGTGAAGCCGTGCGTGAGCAGGCCGCGGTAGGGCGCGCGACCAAAGATGGCCGACGCCAGCAGCAGCGACGAGTGGAACCAGCCACGGTGTTGGTCGTGGCCTTCCAGATAGAGGTCGGCCTCGGGGCCTTCGTCATGGTGGTGCTCGGGATGCGTGCCGCGCAGCACATGCCAGAAGGTGGAGCCGGAGTCGAACCAGACCTCCAGGATGTCGGTGCTCTTGGTGTAGTGCTGGGCGTCTTCAGCGCCAAGGATTTCTTCGGCGGTGACGCGGCTCCAGGCTTCGATGCCGCCTTGCTCCACGATGCTGGCCGCCTGGTCCAGGATGTCCATGGTGCGCGGATGCAGCTCGCCCGAATCCTTGTGCAGGAAGAACGGGATCGGCACCCCCCAACTGCGCTGGCGCGAGATGCACCAGTCGGGACGGTTGGCGATCATGTCGCGCAGGCGGGCCTTGCCGTTCTCCGGATAGAAGCTGGTGTGGTCGATGGCTTCCAGCGCAATCTGGCGCAGCGTCTTCTCCGGCTTGTCACCTGGCACGGTGAACACGCCTTCGCCTTCGTCCATGCGCACGAACCACTGCGCCGCCGCACGGTAGATCACCGGCGACTTGTGGCGCCAGCAGTGCGGATAGCTGTGCGTGATGGTCGTGGTGTTGAGCAGGCGACCCGCCTTGTCCAGCGCTTCGATGATGACTGGCACGGCCTTCCAGATGTGCTGGCCGCCGAACAGCGGAAACTCGGGCGCGTAGGCGCCGTTGCCCTGCACGGGGTTGAGGATGTCGTCCAGTTTCATGCCGTGCGCCACGCACGACTGGAAGTCGTCCACGCCATAAGCGGGCGAGGAGTGCACCAGACCGGTACCGTCGGTCGCGGTGGCGTAGTCGGCCAGATAGACCGGCGACAGGCGCTTGTAGCCCGCATCCACGTCGTAGAGCGGATGCTCGAATTCGAGGCCGGCGAGTTGCTCGCCCTGTACCACGGCCAGCACCTTGCCTTCGAGGCCCCAGCGTTGCATGGTGTCGTCCACCAGCGTTTCGGCCACGATGAGCAGGCCGCGTGCGGTATCCACCAGGGCGTAGGGCAACTCGGGGTTGAGGTTCAGTGCCTGATTGGCGGGGATGGTCCACGCGGTGGTGGTCCAGATCACGGCAAAGGCGTCCTTGTCCAGTTGCGGCAGGCCGAAGGCGGCCGCCAGCTTGGCCGGGTCATGGGCCTTGAACATGACATCCAGCGTCTGGCTCTTCTTGTCTTGATACTCGATTTCGAATTCAGCCAGCGACGAGGCGCAGTCAAAGCACCAGTACACGGGCTTCAGGCCGCGATAGACGAAACCGCGCTCCATCACGCGCTTGAGCGCGCGCAATTCGCCCGCTTCGTTCGCGTAGTTCATGGTCTTATAGGGATGCTCCCAGTCGCCCAGCACGCCCAGACGCTGGAAATCCGTCATCTGTTGGGCGATCTGCTCGGTCGCGAAGGCGCGGCTTTTGGCCTGCATCTCGTCGCGCGGCAGATTGCGGCCATGCAGCTTTTCGATGGCGTTCTCGATTGGCAGGCCGTGGCAGTCCCAGCCCGGTGCGTACAGCGCGTCGAAACCTTCGAGCTGGCGGCTCTTGGTGATCATGTCCTTCAGGATCTTGTTCACCGCGTGACCGATGTGCAGTTGGCCGTTGGCATACGGAGGGCCATCGTGCAGGATGAATTTGGGCGCCCCGCAGCGCGCGTCGCGCAGCTTCTTGTAGATGCCTTCGTCGCTCCATTCCTTGACCCAGCCCGGCTCGCGCTTGGGCAGATCGCCGCGCATGGGGAAGGGCGTATCGGGCAGATTCAGGGTCTTGCGATAGTCCGCTTTATCAGAAGCGGTCGTGTTGGGGACTTTGTGATCGGACATGGCTGATTGATGAATGCGAGCCGATTCCGGCGCTGTGCCGGACATCGGACGTACAAGGGACGTGTGCTGAAACGGGGAAAAAGGAACGTGACGGCACAGCGTCAAATTCGGTCGCGCGTGGTCTGACGGCGGGTCTCGGCGTGCGTGGAGGCGCTGCTAGCGGACGCGGCAAAGAACGCGCGGGCGTCATCGCAATCTTTGGCGATGCCGGCGGTCAGGGCGTCGAGACTGTCGTATTTCAGCTCGTCATGCAGTTTGTGCAGGAGTTCCACGCGGATGATTTTACCGTAAGCCCCTTCGGCCCCCAGATGGGCAGGCCATTCGAGGCAGTGCGTCTCAAGAAGCACGCGGCCACCGTTGACGTCGTTCGGGTCCACCGAGGGGCGCACACCCAGATTGGCGACACCGGGCAGCGGTTCGTCAGACAGCCCGTGCACCTGCACGGCAAAAATGCCGCTGGCAGCGGGTTTCCAGTGCTGAAAGCGCAGGTTGAGCGTGCGAAATCCATCCTGCTCCGGCCCATGGGCCGCAGAGCGTCCCAACTGGCGCCCGAGCTTGCGCCCATGCACCACGTGGCCAGAGATGGCATACGGCCTTCCCAGCAAGCGAGCCGCTTCCTGCAGATCGCCTCGGTCCAGCGCAGCACGCACTTCGGTGCTGGAGACGCGCTGCCCATGCACTTCGTAGCTGTTCATGCGCGCCACATCGAAGCCGTGGGCGCGCCCGGCCGCATCCACCATGGCGTAGTCGCCTGCGCGTTTGGCGCCAAAGCGGAAATCGTCGCCCACCAGCACATAACGTGCCCCGAGGCCATCGATGATCACATCGTGGATGAACTGCTCGGGCGGCTGGCTGGCGAGCTTTTCGTTGAACGGCAGCACGATCACCTGTTGCACACCGCAGGCGGCGAGTTCGCAGAGCTTGTCACGCAGCGTGCCGACGCGCGCCGGAGCGAGTTCGGGCTTGTTCAGCTTGCCTGCGAAATAGTCTCGCGGGTGTGGCTCGAAAGTGAGCACACAGCTCACCACACCGCGTTGGCGTGCCTCGTTGTTGAGCAGGGCCAACATGGCCTGGTGCCCGCGGTGCACGCCGTCGAAGTTGCCAATGGTGAGGGCGCAACCCTCGGCCACGCCGGGGTGATGCAGGCCACGAAAGATCTTCATCTGGGTACTTTTCTTTTGATAGCGGCAGGCTCTCCAACCAGCAGCTTCAGACGCTGTTTCGTCATGAAAAGAGTATATTGTGCGGTAGCGACTCACAAATGACGTGAATCGCCCGAGCATATCTGCGTTCCTTTTCGTGTTTTTCAACGAAGTACCGGAGGCGTGTGGTGAAGGTCTTGAAGCTGTCAGCCCAGGGACTGCCGCAGTCGTGGATCTCGCTGGAGCAGGCGGTGACCCACTACGCGGCGGGTGAAGTGCGCTGGGAATTGGGCGCGCAGATCGCGTTGTTTCGTGGTGGGCACAACGCCATCACGGGCGAGCAGTCGCAAATTGCGGTGACCAGCATCATCGGCACCAAGGGCGTGCCCGCCATCGACCCGTTCGAGCTCAAGCCCACCCTCACCAACAGCAAGCTCTTTGCACGCGATCGCAATGTGTGCGCATACTGCGGCGGACTGTTCCACGAAGACAACCTCACGCGCGAGCACATCGTGCCGTTTGCGCGCAACGGGCAGGACCACTGGATGAACGTGGTGACCGCTTGCCGCCCCTGCAATCACCGCAAGGGCCCGCGCACGCCCGAGCAGGCGCACATGCCGCTGCTCTACACGCCGTACGTGCCGAGCCTGTGGGAAGACTTCATCCTGCGCAACCGCCGCATTCTGGCTGACCAGATGGAGTTCCTGATCGCGCACGTGCCGAAATCATCGAGGCTGTTGCTGAGCTGATGGGCACCAGCGTGCAGAAATGACAATGCCGCGCTGGCTGGAGCCAGGCGCGGCATCGCAGGCGCGGAACGGCACGTAATCAGGCTGCCTTGCGCGCAGTCACCAGGATGCCGTTGACCGGCTCACCACCTTCGTGGCGCAGCACAAGCTCTTCGATTTCCACCTGCTCGAATCCCACTTGCTTGCACAGCGCCTGCACGTGGCTGCGCTTGTGGGCATAACGACCATTCGGCTGAAGCACCAGATCGGGGCCGTCTTCGGGCGCAACTTCACATGAGAAGTACAGATCGCCTGCGGGCATGAGAATGCGATGCGCGTTGGGGATCGTTGCTTTCAGATCGCCGGTGTAGATGAACACGTCCAGAGCAGTGATCACTTCGTACTGGTTGTCCGGCGTTTCACGCACCGCGTCCAGAATGTTCACCGTGTGGAACCGGTCATACAGGCCATGGCTGCCCGCCTGCGCGATCATGGCGTGTGAAATATCCACACCAATCAGGAAGCCGTCCAAGCGGCCCAGACATACGCCGAGCAGGCCAGTGCCGCAACCCAGGTCCAGAACGCTCAGGCTCTTGGTGGGGAAGCGCTGGATGATCTTCTCGGCCACAATCTTGGGCAACTGGTAGCGCAGGCCGCGCACCACGTGCTGGTCGTAGGTCGCGGCCATGTCGTCAAACATGGCGCGATTCAGTTCCGGGGGCTGGTGTTCGGGCGTGACACCATGGGCAATCGCGCTGTAATAGGCGTAAATCGTATTGCCTGGAGAGAGTTCCAGCAGGGTCGTGGTGTCGCGCGTTGCTGCAGATGCCTTACCTGCTTCGATGAGCGTGGTGACACGGCCCAGCAATGCCTGTTCGTTCTTCGGATCGTCGGCGATCAACTCGTCCCAGAGTCGCAGGGCCTCTGCGCGCTGGCCTTGTACCTGGAGGTCGCTGGCGAGCAGCGTGCGCATCTGCACATCTTTGGGAAGGTATTCGAGGCCGCGTCGCAGTTCGCGCACGGCCAGTTCGAGATTGCCGGTCGCATGTGCAAAATCGACGAGGTGGCCGAGCACGAGCGCATTATTGGGTTCGCGCTTGGCCAGACGTTCTGCGTGCATGATGGCCTTGTCGTACATGCCGCGACGCGCGTAGAGCAACGCCAACTGCAATTCGCCGGGCGACCAGTTCGGATCGAGGGCCACACAGCGGCGCAAGGCATCGAAGGCGGCCGGGATGTTGCCCGACTTCTCGGCCATCAGACCTGCCATCATGAAGATGCGTGCGTCGTTGGGCCACGTCATCTGCGCCTTGTTCAGCGTTTCTGCGGCCTCTCGCAGTTCGTTGTTTTGAATCTGCCGGCTTGCGGTTTCCAGCAGTTGTCGAATGGGATCGTGGGAAGTGGCGGATGCGCTCATACAACTCAGACGGCCAGTTCATGCTGGCAAAAGGTCGCCGTCGGGCGGCGTGGGCCGGAGTACCGGCGACAAAACATTCGATTATCGTGGATTCGGCGCGCACTACGTTTCCAAGCCGTCATACCGGGGTGGCAACTTCGGTTACGGGGGGTGAATACCGGTGGCGAAGAGGCGTCGCTTCGCAGCCCTGCCCCCCGCGCGCTGAAGGGATCTCATCCGAATACACCCGCAGTGTCCTTCATTCGCTCCGAAACCTGGCCGAGGTGGTGCAGCGTGTCGCCGAAGGTCATCTCCAGTTGTGTGAGGCTCTTGAAATAGTGACTGCCAATGTATTCATCCGTCACGCCAATGCCGCCATGCAATTGCACCGACTGCTGACCCACAAAGCGCATGGAGTGGCCCAGTTGCACCTTGGCCTGCGAAAGCGCACGACGGCGGGATTCAGGCGCTTCGCCCAGTTTGAGGCTGGCGAAATAGCTCATTGAACGCGCCAGTTCCAATTGCATTTTCATGTCCGCGATGCGATGGCGCAACGCCTGGAAGGTGGAGATGGGTACGCCGAACTGCTTGCGCTGGTTCATGTAATCCGCAGTGAGCGCGAGGGTTTTTTCCATGGCTCCCACAGCGTAGGCGCAGATGGCGGCGATGCCGGTGTCTACCGCCAATTCCAGTGCGGCCACACCGTCGGTGGTGACGAGTTGTGCGGGCGCGTTCTGGAGCACGACCTGCGCGGCGCGACTGCCGTCCTGCGTCAGGTAGCCGCTGCTGCGCGCGCTGGTCGCCGAGCGTTCGACGATGAACAGCGCCATGCGACCGTCGAGTTGCGCGGGCACGAGCCACGCATCGGCCTGATCGCCTGCCGCCACGAGGCTTTTCTCACCGCGGACGGTGTAGCCCGTAGCGTTTGAGTGCGCCTGCGCTGCGCACCGGTCGAGGTTGTAGCGCGATTGGGGCTCCTGCTGCGCGAGCACGACCAGCGCCTCGCCACTGGCGATGCGCGGCAGCCACTGCTGCTGGATGGCATCGGGTGCCCACTGGCCGAACACCGCGCTCACGGCCAGCGTTTGCGTGAGCGGCTCCAGCACGATGCCGCGCCCCAGCTCTTCCATCGCCACCATGGCCTCGACGGCGCCTTGCCCCAGTCCGCCGTGGTCTTCGGCAATGGTCAATGCCGTCAAACCCAGTTCGGCCAGTTCGCTGTAGGCGTCGCGATCAAAGCCGCCTGCGTCCACGATCGCGCGCCGGCGCTCGAACGTATAGCCCTTGTCCACCCAGCGGGATACCGCATCGCGCAAGGACTGCTGTTCATCGGTGAAATCGAAATCCATTGTCTTTCTCCCAAGCGCACAAGGCGCATCCAGATAGGCTTGGTTTGCCTGCGCGCGTCCGATGGACGAAGCGCGGGCGTGCAGCGCCAAAGGGGTTGGTCAGCCCAACAGGTTTTGCGCCACGATATTGCGCTGCACCTCGTTGGAGCCGCCATAGATCGTGGTCTTGCGCATGTTGAAATAGTTGGATGCCAGCGGCGCATTGAGCACGTTGCCGCCGGGAAAGGCACCATTCCAGCCAGCGTCCATGGCTTCCTGGATGAGGGGCAGGCTGAACGGGCCGCCCGCCAGCATCATCAGTTCGGTATAGCGCTGCTGGATTTCACTGCCGCGAATCTTCAGAAGGCCGGCCACATCGAGCGATTTCTTGCCCGACTTTTCCGCCGACAGCACGCGCAGCACCATCATCTCGAGCGCGACCACGTCCACTTCCAGCAGGGCGATCTGGTCGCGAAAGCGCATGTCGTCCCACACGCCGTTCTGCTGCGCGAGGCGCTTGACGCGCTCCAGTTCGCGCTTGGCGCGGTTCACGTCGGCAATGTTGGTGCGCTCATGCGCCAGCAGGTATTTGGCGTAGGTCCAACCCTGGTTCTCTTCGCCGATGAGCTGGTCGGCGGGCACTTCGACATTGTCGAAAAACACCTCGTTGACTTCGCATTCGCCGTCCAGCAGCCGGATGGGGCGCACCGTGACGCCGGGCGATTTCATGTCGAGCAGCAGGAAGCTGATACCCGCCTGCTGTTTGCCTTCAGTGCTGGTGCGCACGAGGTTGAACATCCAGTCGCCGTATTGGCCTAGCGTGGTCCAGGTTTTCTGGCCGTTGACGATGTATTTGTCGCCCACGCGCTCGGCGCGGGTTTTGAGGCTAGCGAGATCGGAGCCGGAGCCCGGTTCGCTGTAGCCCTGGCTCCACCAGACTTCGCCGCTGGCGATGCCGGGCAGAAAGCGTTGTTGCTGCTCGGGCGAGCCAAACGCCATGATCACCGGAGCCACCATCACCGGGCCGAACGGCACGATGCGCGGCGCGCCCGCCATGGCACATTCTTCTTCAAACAGGTGCTTTTGCACGGCGTTCCAGCCCGGGCCGCCAAACTCCTCGGGCCAGCCATAGCCGAGCCAGCCCTGCTTGCCCAGCGTCTTCGCCCACCCCTGCATGTCTTCGCGCGTCAGGCGCTGGGCGCTGTGCACCTTGTCGCTGACGGCTTGGGGCAGGTGGGCGCGCACCCACGCTCGTATTTCATCCCGAAACGCCAACTCTTGTGGCGTGAAGGCCAGATCCATGGCTTGTCTCCTTGAGGCTGCGGGGCGTCTGCCCCGACGTGATGACAGCGTGTTGTAGCACGAGTGCACGTGCCGGGCAGTCGTCGCAGAGACAGCGGATCGGGCTTATGACTCGCTGGCTGGATCGGTGGCCGGATCGACGGCGGGGGCGTTGGCCTCGATGCCCAATTGCTCGCACACGTTGGCCAGCGTGGCACGCAGTTGCGCGACTTCCTCCTCCAGCTCCGTCACGCGCTCGGCCAGTGCGTCGCTGGCGCGGGCGGATGGCGCGCTTTCGGCTGCTGCGGCGGCCAGTGCCGCCACATCGACCGGGCCACACAGCAGATGGGCCCAGCGCGGCTCGCGTGCGCCGGGCGCGCGGGGTAGCAGCACGACCAGCGGGCCACCTTTTTCCGCGCTGCGCGATTGCAATTCGTCCAGAAATGCCTCGACGGACGAGATATCGGCAAAGCGGTGCCAGCGCTCGGAGTTGACGCGCAGTTCACCCGCCGTTTGTGGCCCGCGCAGCATGAGCAGGCCGAGCAGCGCGGCGGACTGATCGGGCACGCCCACGCCGCGCGGGAAGTTGTGCTCCCAGCGTGATGTGCGAGCGCCGCCGATTTCGGTGACCAGTGTGTTTCGGCGCAGGCCGTCGAGCGCCTCTTGTATCTGCCCTTCCGACAATTGCATCACCGGATCGCGGCTGGTTTTCTGGTTGCAGCCCGAGGCGAGGGAATTGAGCGTGAGCGGGTAGCTGTCGGGAACGGTGCGTGACTTTTCAAGCAGCGTGGCGAGCACGCGCGCCTCTTCGGCGGTGAGTGGAGTGACTTGTGGGTCGAACGGCATGGTGTGGTGACCTTTTCTCTTTCCTTGTTCCGGATAGTCTGTCCTGAAAATCCTGATTACATCGATGTCCCTTGTCCGAGGTGCGACAATCGCGGCCCATGAAAAACATCGTGATCCTCATTTCCGGCGGCGGCTCCAACATGGCGGCGATTGTGCGCGCAGCCCAGCAACAGGACTGGGCCCACCGGCTGGGGGCCCGTGTCGCTGCGGTCGTGAGCAACAAAGCCAGCGCGGGCGGGCTGGTTTTTGCGCGCGAAAATGGCATCGCCACCGAGGTGCTGGATCACAAGTCATTTGGCAGCCGCGAAGAGTTTGACGCGCAGTTGGCAAAGATCATTGATCAGTACGATCCCGCGCTCGTGGTGCTGGCCGGGTTCATGCGCATTCTCACGCCGGGATTCGTGCAGCACTTTGAAGGGCGCATGGTGAATATCCATCCCTCGCTGCTGCCGGCATTTCCTGGCTTGCACACACACCAGCGCGCGATCGATGAGGGCTGCAAGTTTGCCGGCTGCACGGTGCACCGCGTGACGGCGGAACTGGACGTGGGCCCGATCCTGGAGCAAGCCGTGGTGCCGGTGCTTCCGGACGATACGGCAGACACATTGGCGGCGCGCGTGCTCACGCAGGAGCATGTGATCTATCCGCGCGCAGTGGCGCAACTCATGCGCGCCTGAGGCTCAATCGCTCGCTTCGACGCGGGCAAAACGCGGCTGCTCCACGCCGTCGATCACCAGGAATTCGGTAAACATCGCGGCGGGCCTCACCCACAGGCCGCGCTCCCCATACAGTGCGCGATACAGCGTCATTGGCTCCAGCGTTTCGCTGTGACGCACGGTGTCGATCACCTCGTACAGATGGCCTTTGTAATGGCGGTACAGACCGGGCGGGGTGACGATGAGTGGCGGCAGGCGGTCTTCGGACATGGTTACTATCTGGGCGGCGATTCAAAAAGATTCAAAACCAAGGAGCGGGAGCCGGGATGGATCACGCAGATTTTGTGCGACTCGCGCGGCACAGCGAACAGGCCTGCGCGGAAAACAGCAGAGCATACCGGCGCGGCGTGATGTGGTTCGCCGCGTTAGGCTATTTATGGGTGGTCGCATGCGTGGTGCTGGCGCTGGTGTTGCTGGTGTATGGCGTCGGACGCATTTCGTCGGGCCGCATCGGAGTGGTGTGGATCTCGCTGGTGATTCCGGCACTTGGCTTGCTGTGGGTGAGCCTCAAGGCGCTGTGGCAGCACACGGACGATCCGGATGGCGTGCGCCTGACGAAGGACGATGCGCCCGAGTTGTTCAAATCGCTCGAACGCATCCAGCGCCGCATCAAGGGACCGCCGATTCACGAGGTGTACTTGAACGATGAGTTCAACGCTGGCGTGCGCCAGGCACCGCGCTGGGGGCTGTTTGGTGGCGCGGTCAACCAGCTCACCATCGGTCTGCCACTGCTCATGGCGCTCGACAAGAAGCGCGTGCTCGCCGTGCTGGCGCACGAATACGGCCATCTGCGTGGTGACCACGGACGCTTCGGCGCGTGGATCTACCGCACGCGCCTGAGCTGGAGCCGTCTTTATGACAGCATGGAAGATTCCGCCAGCCCGTTTGCCGTCGCCACCCAGGCGTTCCTGCGCTGGTATGCGCCGCGCTTTGTCGCACGCACTTTTGCCATGGCGCGGCAGGACGAATACGAGGCCGACCGGGTCGCGGCCAAATTGCTGGGCAACGACGAGATGGGTGCCGCGCTGATCGAGTCCGAAGTCAAAAGCGCGTGGTTCGATGGTCGCTTCTGGGGCCAGCACTGGGCGCAGGCGGCGCGCGAGCCGTTGCCCGTGGGGCCTTTCCGGGCCATGCAAGGCGCGCTGGTCATGCAGCCGGAGGGCGAGTTCGCCCAGGCGGCGTTGCGGCGCGCGTTGCAGGTGGTCTCCAGCGTGGACGACACGCATCCCGCCATGCGAGAGCGCATCGACGCATTGGGCTTTGAGCGCGCAGAGCTGCCAAAAAAATGGTCCCGGCAGGGCGCCTTGGCGCTGCTTGGCACCAGCGTTCCCCGCTGGCTCGACCACTTCGACCGCGACTGGTGCAAGCACAACGCCGACGAGTGGAAACTGCATCACGCCCGACTGCAACGTGCGAATGGCCGTTTGGCAGCGCTGTTGGGCGACCGGCAAGCACGCGCCACGCGCACGCCGGAGCAACTGGTCGAGATCGCCCAACTCACCCGCGTGCTGAATCCGAATGCCAAAGTGACTGCGCTGTACCAGCAGGCGCTGGAGCGCGATGCCCACCACGCGCTGGCCCTCATCGGCATGGTTCAGGAACTGGGGGACACCGCGCCACAGCGCACGCTGGAGTATCTGGAGCGACTGTGGAATGCGCACCCCACCTATCGCCTATGGGCCGCACGCATGGCGGTGGACGAGCTGGAAACGCCGCGCGATGGCCGTGCGTTCGATGAAGACGCCTTGAAGCGTTGGCGCGAGCGACGCCGCATCGACGAAAACGCAGAAGCCGACGTGATGCAGGAGTTGGCGCGCAGCCCCGTGTTCGAGGCCGTGTGCCCGCACGCGTTGAGCGCCATGGAGCTGTCGGAGTTACAAGCAGAACTGGACACCGTGCGACCGGTGACGAAGGCGTGGGTGATGCGCAAGCAACTCCAGACCATGCCCGACCGCCGCGTGCATGTGGTGATGGTGGCGCTTGCCCGCAGCGAAGAGGCGGCGCGCCGCCAGTTGTGCGCCGAGCTGCAGCAACGCCTCGATCTGGAGGGCATGGTGACGGTCATGCCCATGGAGCACGCGGGCTCGAAAGAGGAAATCGCGCACTATGCGGGTGCGCCCGTGTACGAGCGCGCGACGGGTTGAAATTCCGGGCGAGCAAATCCCGGGGATATGCGCAAGATGGGAGAATTCGCACATGCACCCCAAAGCCCTTTTAGATGCCTGCGCAGAGCTGATCAGGCAGGTTCTGACCTTTGAGCACCCGGCCGATGCCGTGGTCTCCCGTTATTTTCGCGACCACCGCTCGCTGGGTCCGCGCGAGCGCGCCACGCTGGCCGAAACCACCTATGCCGTGCTGCGCAAAAAACTGCTGTTCGAGCAGTTCGCGCGCTCCGGCAGCGGTCCGCGCGAGCGCCGGCTGGCGATTCTGGGCTTTCATGGCCCACGCGACTTTGTCAAAAGTGCGCTGGCCGATCACGAGAAAAAATGGCTCGACGACTGTGACAGCGTGCGCCCGGAAGAGCTCATGGAGCACCATCGCCACAACCTGCCGCAGTGGCTGGTCGAGCCGCTGAAGGCGCAGTTGGGCGAAGAGGGCTTTGTCCAGTTGGCGCAAAGCATGCTGAAGCCCGCGCCGCTCGACCTGCGCGTGAATGCACTCAAGGACAAACGCGACGCCGTGCAAAAAGAACTGGCCAAGGCGGGCATTGCCGCGCAGGCCACGCCGTATTCACCGCTTGGGTTGCGCATCGATGGCAAACCAGCACTGAGCAAGCTGGACGCCTTCACGCGCGGCGCCATCGAAGTGCAGGACGAAGGCTCGCAATTGCTGGCCATGCTGCTGGACGCCAAGCGGGGCGAGATGGTGGTGGACTTTTGTGCGGGCGCGGGCGGCAAGACGCTGGCGATCGGTGCATCCATGCGCAACACCGGGCGCTTGTATGCCTTCGACGTGTCGGCGCACCGGCTCGATGCGCTCAAGCCGCGTCTGGCGCGTTCGGGCCTGTCCAACGTGCATCCCGCCGCGATCGCCCATGAGCGCGATGAACGCATCAAGCGCCTGGCGGGCAAGATCGACCGCGTGCTGGTCGATGCGCCTTGTTCGGGCCTGGGCACGCTGCGACGCAGCCCCGACCTGAAGTGGCGCCAGTCGCCCCAAGCGCTGGCGGAACTCGCGCACAAGCAGGCGGCCATTCTGGCGAGTGCGGCGCGTTTGGTGAAGTCGGGCGGGCGCCTGATCTACGCCACGTGCAGCGTGTTGCCGCAGGAAAACGAGGCCATCGCCGAAGCGTTTGGCGCGCTGCACAAGGATTTTGTGCCGCTCGATGCGGGGCAGTTGCTGACCGAGCTGAAGGTGGCCGATGCAACCACGCTGTGCAGCGGCGGTGAGACCGGCTCGCTGTACCTGCGCCTGTGGCCGCACCTGCACCACACGGACGGCTTTTTTGCCGCCGTCTGGACGCGCAAATAGACACCTTCACACGCTTTTGTGCACATTGAGGGTAGATGTAAAACTGCCGCCAATGCGCGCATTCCAAGGAACGCAATGCGGGATTACGCCTCTATGTCAGCAGGCGGGTGCCTAATATCGTTCGGGCGCATTGCGCTGGGGCGAAGCGTCCTCTTTTCCATTCTTGTTGGACTGAATATTTATGCTGTTTCCTGACTGGGCCGCGCTGAATGCCGTCTTCGACTGGCTGGCCCATGGCGTGTGGGATCTGGCCTGGTGGCAGGTGGTGCTCTACACGCTGGTCACCACACACATCACGATAGCGGCGGTGACGATTTTCCTGCACCGTTCGCAGGCCCATCGCTCGCTCGATCTGGGCGCGATTCCTTCGCATTTCTTCCGCTTCTGGCTCTGGATCGGCACCGGCATGCAGACCAAGGAGTGGGTGGCGATTCACCGCAAGCACCACGCCAAGTGCGAAACCGCGGACGATCCGCACAGCCCGCAAACGCGCGGCCTGAACACGGTGATGTGGCGCGGCGCCGAGCTGTACCGCAGCGAGGCGCGCAACGCCGAAACGCTGAAGAAGTTCGGCCATGGCACGCCCGACGACTGGATAGAGCGCAACGTCTACGCCCGCTTCGGCTGGCATGGCGTGGGGCTGATGCTGATTCTGAACGTGCTGCTTTTTGGCGCCATCGGCCTCACCGTGTGGGCCGTGCAGATGCTGTGGATTCCCTTCTGGGCAGCGGGCGTGGTCAATGGCGTGGGCCACTACTGGGGCTATCGCAATTTCGAGGCGGTGGATGCGTCCACCAATCTGGTGCCATGGGGCATCGTGATTGGCGGCGAGGAGTTGCACAACAACCACCACACCTATCCCACCTCGGCCAAATTCTCGGTGAAGAAATACGAGTTCGACATTGGCTGGGTCTACATCAGTGCGATGCAGAAGATCGGCTGGGCGAAGGTGAAAAAGGTGCCACCGCGCATGCGCTGGGGCGACGTCAAGCCCGTGGCCGATGAGCACACGCTGGAGGCGGTGATCGCCAATCGCTACGAAGTGATGGCGCGCTATGCGCGTGGCGTGCGCAAGGCCTGCCGCGAGGAGCTGGAGCAACTCAAGGCGCGCAAGGCCGACGTGAGCAACATGCGCGCGGCCAAGCGCTGGCTGCACCGCGACAGCGACAAGGTGCCCGCACACTGGCAGCAGAAGCTGGCCGACGCACGCGCCGCGCATCCGGTGCTCGACAAGATGGTGACCATGCGCGAGGAGTTGCGTCAGCTCTGGCTCAACACCTCGCACTCGCGCGAGCAGCTCACGGCCGATCTGCAGGCGTGGTGTCAACGGGCTGAGGCCAGCGGCATCAAGACGCTGCAGGATTTCGCACGGCGATTGCGCGCAGCGCACCAGTGATCGCGCAGCGCACCAGTGATCGCGCAGCGATCAATCGCCACCGCACAACCTAAGCCCGCTCAGGACAGCGTTTCCTGAGCGGGCTTTTTTCTATCGCCTCAAACCGTGACCGTGTGCCGGACTGGCTGGCCCAGCAACGCATCCACGCGAGCGTGTTGGGCCAAGGTTTGCGCGCAGGCCATGGCCGCTTCCTCGCCCTTCTTCACGAAGTGGTGGAAGAAATAGTCATGGTGGTCGGCGTGGTCGTGAAAATTCAAGGGCGTGAGCGCCACGGAAAATACCGGAACGCCCGAATCGAGCTGCACCCGCATGAGGCCGTCAATCACCGCCGTGGTGACAAATTCGTGCCGGTAGATGCCGCCGTTGACGATGAGCGCGCAGGCGATCACCGCATCGAACTGGCCTGACTCGGCCAGCTTTTTCGCCATCAGCGGAATCTCGAATGCACCGGGCAGTTCAACGGTGCGGATGCGGGATTCCGCTGCGCCCAGTTCGACCAGTCGGCGCATGGCCGCATCGCGCGCCTGGTGCACGATGTTGTCGTGCCAGTTGGCGCTGATGATGGCGATGCGCGCGGACTCGGGCACGCGCGGCACGTCGGTGGTGGAGAGGTGTTGCAGATCAGTCTGATTCATTTGCTTTGTTCCCTTTGCGGATGTGAAAGCGTGGTCAATGAATCAGGGCGCGCGAAGCGCAACGCCATGCCACGCACGACAGGAGTCGGCGCGGCAACGGCATCGTGGCTTCACGTTTCTCTTTCATCCGGACTGTGACCGTCGGCTCTGGCATCGCACCAGATCTGCTGACCCGCGATCACGGCAAAGTGACCCCGGCGCTCGCGGGCTGCTGGCGTGAGGCACTTGGCGTGCCGCCTCCAGATACCGCCGGTGGGGAATTTCGCCCCGCCCTGAGAACGTGGACGCGACTGGCGCGTCAGCCGCGATTGTAGGCGCGCACGTATGACACCGCTGGCAACTGGGTGACAGGCGTGGGCAGAGCCTGAGTCACCTCTGCCCACGGCAGCGCGCAATAAAAAAACCGCCATAGCGTCGAAACGCCTGGCGGTTTTTCGCAGGAAACCGGCAAGGGCCGTGAGGCCGGTTGCGCTTTCCCTGGCTGAATTACTTCAGCTTGATTTCCTTGTACTCGACGTGCTTGCGAGCCTTGGGGTCGAACTTCGTGATCGACATCTTTTCAGGCATCGTCTTCTTGTTCTTGGTTGTGGTGTAGAAGTGGCCGGTACCAGCAGTGGATTCCAGCTTGATCTTTTCGCGTCCGCCTTTAGTCGCCATGATGTTTCTCCTTGGGGAAATTAAGCTTGGCCACGAGCGCGCATGTCTGCGAGCACGGAGTCAATACCGTTCTTGTCGATCAGGCGCAGAGCAGCGCTGGAAACGCGCAGGCGCACCCAACGGGTTTCGCTCTCCACCCAGAAGCGGCGGTATTGCAGGTTAGGCAGGAAACGACGCTTGGTCTTGTTGTTGGCGTGGGAAACGTTGTTTCCCACCATGGGCTTCTTGCCCGTTACTTCACATACGCGTGCCATGAGGACACCTTATCTGTAGTTCACGGCCGTTTGCGCTGGGAACCTGCAGGAGCAGGGGAGTGCAAGCGGCCTCACCTCGCCAGTTTGGAAATGGGTGGCGGTAGCCCAATTGCTGTCCTCGGGACGCGTGAGAGTCGCACCCATATTCAGCAAAGCCAAGGATTATAGCGTGGATTGCGAAATAGGGTGTTTTTCAGGCGGCGTGATTTTGCCGTTTACTCTTCCTGCTCCAGGAATCGCTGCGCGTCCAGTGCCGCCATGCAGCCTGTGCCGGCGCTGGTGATTGCCTGGCGATACACGTGGTCTTGCACGTCGCCCGCAGCGAAAACTCCGGGCACGCTGGTTTGCGTGGCGAAACCCTTCAGGCCGCTCTTGGTGATGATGTACCCGGTTTCGTCCATTTCGAGGTGGCCCTTGAAGATGTCCGTATTCGGTGCATGACCGATGGCGATGAAGCAGCCCTGGAGTTGCAGGTCTTCCGTATGCCCGTCCTGCGTGCTCTTCAGGCGGATGCAGGAGACGCCGCTCTGGTCGCCCAGCACTTCGTCCAGCGTGAAGTGGGTCTTGAGTTCGATCTTGCCCGCTTTGACCTTGTCCATCAGCTTGTCGACGAGGATCGGCTCGGCCTTGAACTTGTCACGGCGGTGCACGAGCGTGACTTTGCTCGCGATGTTGGACAAATACAACGCTTCTTCCACGGCCGTGTTGCCGCCGCCGACCACGCACACGGGCTGGTCGCGGTAGAAGAAGCCGTCGCATGTGGCGCAGCCGGAAACGCCCTTGCCCATGAAGGCTTCTTCGGAGGGCAGGCCGAGGTATTTGGCGGATGCGCCAGTGGCGATGATGAGCGAGTCGCAGGTGAACTCACCGTTGTCGCCGGTCAGCACAAAGGGGCGCTTGCTCAGATCCACCTTGTTGATGTGGTCAAAGACGATTTGCGTCTTGAAGCGCTCTGCGTGCTCCAGGAAGCGCTGCATCAGTTCGGGGCCTTGCACGCCCATCACGTCCGCAGGCCAGTTGTCCACTTCGGTCGTGGTCATGAGTTGGCCGCCTTGGGCGAGGCCGGTGACCAGCAAGGGGCTCAAGTTGGCGCGCGCTGCGTAGATGGCGGCGGTGTAGCCAGCGGGGCCGGAACCGAGAATCAGGACTTTGGCGTGTTGGGTGTTCGACATTGCGTTATGGGCCATTCAGGTTGCGTGCTTGGGCGGACGGCAGCGCGCGTGGCGTGGCATCCGGCAGCACAGGGAAACGTGAAACGGAGCGCTGCCGACAATTTCCTAGTCTTCACTGGCAGCTTCCGTGGCTGTCATTGTAGGGAGAGCACATTAACGGAGACTTCAAAGGTTTTTGATGACGCCGATAGCCGGAAACTGCCGCAGATCAATTTGGCAGTGGATTGCAATTCTTGACGAATGCACTTTTCATGCACGGTCCGGCACATCCAGTCACATTTAAGAGTCACCCGCAAATGCTTGATATGGCTTGGAAATTGAGACAATGCAGGCCAACCGGGCTGTTCCTGCGCGCGCCTATGGGCGGCTGGATGAAAAAACAGTACCATGCCGCATCCGGGAAAACCGACGCGCGTGCCGTTTTCGGTGGTCGCGCTCGTCCCTCCGGGATGCGCGCTGGCTCTCACCATGCGGTAAGCTAGCCCTTCAGTTTCTGATATGACGTACTCCCTCAATACCTTGAATGCTTCTTCAGGTGGTAAATCGGCGCCCCGTTCCTGGGCCGCGCGATTCAGCCACGAAATCGGATTGGTGGTGGGCTTTCTGGCGCTCCTGTTCTGGCTGCTGGCGCTTGTCAGCTACAACGCGCAGGACGCGGCCTGGTCCACTTCCGGCTCGGGCAATGGTCAACATGTGTCCAACTGGGTCGGTCGCCTCGGTGCGTGGCTGGCGGATGGCAGCTATTACGCGCTGGGCTTTTCCGTGTGGTGGTGCGTGGCCGCCGCGCTCAAGGCGTGGCTGTCGTCACTGGCGCACTGGATGCGCGGGGGCGAGCAGGCGCCGTCACCCATCGGCCCGTGGGCGCGCCGGTCCATGTTCTGGATGGGACTGTTGATCCTCATCTGCTCCAGCACCGCGCTGGAGTGGACGCGCCTGTATCGCTATGACACCTTCCTGCCGGGGCAAGCAGGCGGCATGCTGGGTTACACCATGGGTCAGGCGGCCTTGAGCTGGCTCGGGGACGCAGGTTCCGGACTGGTGTGCGTGATTCTGGTGGTGCTGGGCGCTGCCATGGTGTTCAGTTTTTCCTGGGGCCAGTTGGCCGAGCGCATTGGCGGCACGATCGACGGCTGGGTGCAAGGCAACCGCGCCAAGCGCGAGAAGGCCAAGGACGAGGCCGCTGGCAAGCGCGCGGCGCGGGAACGTGCCGAGGTGCTGTCCGAAGAGCGCCACGAAATCGAGGAGCACCATCCCCAGCCTGTGCAGATCATCGAGCCCTCGTTCTCCGAGCCGCAGCAGAGCACGCGCGTGGTCAAGGAACGCCAGAAGCCGCTGTTCAGCGAACTGCCCGACAGCAAGCTGCCGCAGGTCGATTTGCTGGACGCTGCGCAGGCACGTCAGGAAACGGTCTCGCCCGAAACGTTGGAGATGACGAGCCGCCTGATCGAGAAGAAGCTCAAGGATTTTGGTGTCGAAGTCACCGTGGTGGCGGCAGCGCCCGGCCCGGTCATCACGCGCTACGAGATCGAGCCCGCCACTGGCGTGAAGGGCTCGCAGGTGGTGAATCTGGCCAAGGATCTGGCGCGCTCGCTGTCGCTGGTGTCGATCCGCGTGGTCGAGACAATTCCGGGCAAGAACTACATGGCGTTGGAGTTGCCCAATGCCAAGCGCCAATCGATCCGCCTGTCGGAGGTGCTGGGCTCGCAGGTGTATCACGATGCCAAGAGCATGCTCACCATGGGGCTGGGCAAAGACATCGTCGGCAATCCGGTGGTGGCCGATCTGGCGAAGATGCCCCACGTGCTGGTGGCCGGTACCACTGGCTCGGGCAAGTCGGTCGGTATCAACGCGATGATCCTGTCGCTGCTCTACAAGGCCGAAGCGCGCGATGTGCGCCTGATGATGATCGACCCGAAGATGCTGGAAATGTCGGTCTACGAAGGCATTCCGCACCTGCTGTGCCCGGTCGTCACCGACATGCGTCAGGCCGCGCACGGCCTGAACTGGTGCGTGGCCGAGATGGAACGCCGCTACAAACTGATGAGCAAGATGGGCGTGCGCAATCTGGCGGGCTACAACGCCAAGATCGACGACGCCAAGGCGCGCGAAGAGTCTATTCCCAATCCGTTCAGCCTGACCCCCGAAGAGCCCGAACCGCTGCAGCGTCTGCCGCACATCGTGGTCGTCATCGACGAGCTGGCCGACCTGATGATGGTGGTGGGCAAGAAGATCGAAGAGCTGATTGCACGGCTGGCGCAAAAGGCGCGCGCGGCGGGCATCCACCTGATTTTGGCCACCCAGCGTCCGAGCGTGGACGTGATCACCGGCCTGATCAAGGCCAATATTCCCACGCGCATTGCGTTCCAGGTCAGCAGCAAGATCGACAGCCGCACCATTCTGGACCAGATGGGCGCGGAGGCGCTGCTGGGCATGGGTGACATGCTCTACATGGCCAGTGGCACTGGCCTGCCGATCCGTGTGCACGGCGCATTCGTGTCGGACGACGAGGTGCACCGTGTCGTCAGTTACCTCAAGGAACAAGGGGAGCCGGACTACATCGAGGGCGTGCTCGAGGGTGGTACCGTGGACGGCGAAGACAGCGGCTTTGGCGGTGAAGGCGAAGGCGGCGGCGAGAAGGACCCGATGTACGACCAGGCGGTCGAGATCGTGCTCAAGGATCGCAAGGCCAGTATTTCGTACGTTCAGCGCAAGCTGCGTATCGGCTACAACCGCTCCGCGCGATTGCTGGAGGACATGGAAAAAGCCGGTCTTGTCAGTGCCCTCACCGCGAGTGGCCAGCGCGAAGTGCTGGTGCCCGCACGCGGTGGCGAGTGAACCTGTGGCGCGCCAGATGCTCCAAGAGCACATCTGAACCAGAAATGCGCGCGCCGCGCATGAGGAGATTCCATCGATGATCAAGCGTTTGATGACGGCAGCCGTGCTGGTTGCCTGTGCCCAGGCGGCCAGTGCGGACGGTATGCAGAGCCTGGAAGGCTTCATGAAGAGCGCCAGGACAGGCCGCGCAGACTTCACGCAGACCGTGACATCACCCGGCAAGGAAGGGCAGGCGCCGAAGGTGAAAACGTCGAGCGGCAGCTTCGAATTCCAGCGCCCGGGCCTGTTCCGGTTTGATTACAAGAAACCGTTCGAGCAGACCATCGTGGCCGACGGCAAGACGCTGTGGCTGTACGACGTCGATCTGAATCAGGTGAGCCAGCGCTCGCAGTCCAAGGCGCTCGGCAGCACGCCCGCTGCGCTGTTGGCGTCTGCGCCCGACCTGAATGCGCTCAAGGCGGATTTCACGCTGTCGTCCGCTCCCGAGGAGGGTGGCCAGCAGTGGGTGACCGCCGAGCCCAAGGTGAAGGACGGCCAGATCAAAACCGTGCGTGTCGGCTTTGCGGGTGAGCAACTGGCGACGCTCGATATCGTGGATAACTTCGGCCAGCGTTCCGTGCTGAAGTTCAACAATATGCAGGTGAATGCACCGCTGGATGCGGCGACGTTCCAGTTCAAGGCGCCCGCCAATGCGGACGTGGTGAAGCAGTAAGCCCGTAGCGGCGTGGTGGCGCAGACGCCACCGGTGCCTACGGTACGGGAAGGCGGTACGATCAGGGCATCGCCCTTGATGGCCTGTCCTTCCCGTCACTCGTCCATTCGCATGTCTCGCACCGTTTCCCATCAGCCTCTTGCCGAACGCTTGCGCCCGCACACCCTGGGTGAGGTCATCGGGCAGCAGCATGTGCTCGGGCCTGGCATGCCATTGCGGCTGGCGTTCGAGTCCGGTCAGCCGCATAGCTGCATTCTGTGGGGCCCGCCCGGCGTGGGCAAAACCACCATCGCGCGCTTGATGGCGCAGGCGTTTGATGCGCAATTCATCTCGATCAGCGCGGTGCTGGGCGGCGTGAAAGACATCCGCGAAGCCGTCGAGCAGGCCCAATCCGCGCGCGACGGATTGATGCAGCAGCGCACGATCGTGTTTGTCGATGAAGTGCACCGGTTCAACAAAAGCCAGCAGGATGCGTTTTTGCCGCATGTCGAAAGCGGGCTGTTCACCTTTGTTGGCGCGACCACCGAAAACCCGTCGTTCGAAGTGAATTCCGCGCTGCTGTCGCGCGCGGCGGTGTATGTGCTGCAGCCGTTGTCGGCCGAGGATTTGCAGCAGATCGTGGCCAAGGCGCAAGCGCTGGATGCGATTCCCTGCGTGGAAGAAGCGGCGCTCGATCGGCTCATTTCCTATGCCGACGGCGATGCACGTCGGTTGCTGAACACCCTCGAAACCCTGTCGGTCACGGCCAAGCAGGCGGGAGTGGAAACGATCACCGACGAATGGCTGCTCAAGGTGCTGGGCGAGCGCATGCGCCGCTACGACAAGGGTGGCGAGCAGTTCTACGACACCATCAGCGCGTTGCACAAGTCCGTGCGCGGCTCCGATCCGGATGCGGCTCTGTACTGGCTGGTGCGCATGCTCGATGGCGGGGCCGACCCGCGCTATATGGCACGCCGCCTGGTGCGCATGGCCAGCGAGGATATCGGACTGGCCGATCCGCGTGCCCTGCGGCTCGCGCTCGATGCGGCGGAAGTGTATGAGCGACTCGGATCACCCGAGGGCGAATTGGCGTTGGCTGAATGTGTTGTTTATCTGGCAGTCGCACCTAAGTCCAATGCGGTTTACAAGGCATACAACGCCGTTCGCGCGTTCGTGAAGCAGGACGGAACGCGCCCTGTGCCGATGCATTTGCGCAATGCTCCGACCGCACTGATGAAAGAGTTGGACTATGGCAAAAACTACCGTTATGCACACGACGAAGCAGGTGGTTTTGCGGCTGGGGAATCGTATTTCCCTGAGGGAATGGAGTCGCCCGGCTTCTATCGACCTGTGCCCCGCGGTTTGGAAATCAAAATAGGGCAAAAGCTTGACGAACTTCAGGCGTTGAATGCTGCGGCGCAGCAGAAAAACTGAAACGCCAGTTCATAGACGCACAGCTTTGCTGCGTCAAATCGCGCAATTCGCGTGTTCCCTATGTGTGCCGAAATCGGCTTGTTCTCATAATCAAATCCATGACCAACGAGCGGCGGGCGCAGGGACAAGATCCCTGAAGAAGCAGCAGGGTCGCAAGGTATTTCGCTGAATTTCCATCGCCGAGCAAGTCCGCTCAGCTTCACGCTGGCGGGCTTTTTGCTAGGAGGCTGTCACAGCCCCTGGTCCGGTGTGCCGATGTCTGGCAGATACGGCGCGGACCCATCAAACGCGAAGGATTTTCGTTATGGATATTTTGCTGCAGCAGATCATTAACGGTCTGGTTCTCGGCAGCATGTACGCCCTCATAGCCCTCGGCTACACGATGGTGTACGGCATCATTCAACTGATCAATTTCGCGCACGGCGAAGTGCTCATGATCGGTGCACTCACGAGCTGGAGCTGTATCGGCATGATGCAGGAGGCCATGCCCAATGCGCCCGGTTGGTCCATCTTGCTGATTGCCACGCTGATTGCGTGCGTGGTGGCTTCAGTGCTGAACTTCACGATCGAAAAGGTGGCCTACAAGCCGCTGCGCAACAGTCCGCGACTGGCGCCGCTGATCACGGCCATCGGCATGTCGATCCTGTTGCAGACGTTGGCAATGATCATCTGGAAGCCCAACTACAAGCCTTACCCCACGTTGCTGTCCTCGGACCCCTATCACATCGGCGGTGCGGTGATCACGCCCACGCAGGTGCTGATCCTGGCGGTGACGGCGGTGGCGCTGGCGTCCATGGTGTATCTGGTGAATTACACCAAGTTGGGGCGCGCCATGCGTGCCACGGCGGAGAACCCGAGGGTGGCGGCGCTCATGGGCGTGAAGCCGGACATGGTGATTTCGGCCACCTTCATCATCGGCGCGATTCTGGCGGCCATCGCCGGCATCATGTATGCGTCCAATTACGGTACCGCACAGCACGCCATGGGCTTCCTGCCGGGGCTGAAAGCCTTCACGGCGGCGGTGTTCGGCGGCATTGGCAATCTGGCCGGGGCGGTGGTTGGCGGTCTGCTTCTGGGGCTGATCGAGGCGATCGGCTCGGGCTACATCGGCAAGCTCACTGGCGGCCTGCTCGGCAGCAATTACACCGACATCTTTGCATTCATCGTACTGATCATCGTGCTCACGCTCAGGCCGTCCGGTCTGCTGGGTGAACGTGTGGCGGACCGCGCGTGAAGGAAGCACGAACATGAACTCCAGGAACAAGACGATTCAATGGGTGGTGGGCGGCATTGCGCTGCTGATTCTTCCGCTGGTGCTGCAGTATTTCGGCAACGCATGGGTGCGCATTGCGGACTTGGCGCTGCTGTATGTGATGCTGGCACTGGGCCTGAATATCGTGGTGGGCTATGCGGGCCTGCTGGATCTGGGCTATGTGGCGTTCTACGCCGTCGGGGCCTATATGTTCGGCCTGCTGGCATCGCCCCATCTGGCCGAAACCTTTGCGTGGTTCTCGGCGCATTTCCCGAACGGATTGCATATCTCGATCTGGTGGGTCATACCGTTGGCGCTGTTGCTGGCGGCGATCACCGGAGTGTTGCTGGGCATTCCGGTGCTGAAGCTGCGCGGTGACTATCTGGCCATCGTGACGCTGGGCTTCGGCGAGATCATCCGCATCTTCATGAACAACCTGGACCACCCGGTCAACGTGACCAACGGTCCCAAGGGTTTGGGTGAAATCGATTCGGTGCAGATCTTCGGGCTGAATCTGGGCAAGCGCCAGGAGATTTTCGGCTACCACATCAGCTCGGTCACGCTGTATTACTACCTGTTCCTGGCGCTGGTGCTGATCACCATCGTGATCTGCTACCGCTTGCAGGACTCGCGCATTGGCCGTGCATGGATGGCCATCCGTGAGGACGAAATCGCTGCGAAGGCCATGGGTATCAACACGCGCAACATGAAGCTGTTGGCCTTCGGTATGGGCGCGTCGTTTGGAGGTGTGTCGGGCGCGATGTTTGCGGCCTTTCAGGGCTTCGTGTCGCCCGAGTCGTTCAGCCTGATGGAGTCGGTCATGATCGTCGCCATGGTGGTGCTGGGCGGTATTGGTCACATCCCCGGCGTGATTCTGGGTGCCGTGCTGCTGGCGTCCTTGCCCGAGGTGCTGCGCTACGTCGCCGGCCCGCTGCAGGACATGACGGGCGGGCGCCTCGATGCCTCCATCCTGCGGCAACTGCTGATTGCGTTGGCGATGATCATCATCATGCTGCTGCGTCCACGCGGACTGTGGCCTTCACCCGAGCATGGCAAGAGCTTGGTCCAGAAGACCTGAGGCGACTCGCACATCCCCGGAACATCAAGGAAACAACAGAGCAAAGATATGGCAGATACACATGCAGATGTGGTGCTGAAGGTGGAGGGCGTGTCCAAACGATTTGGCGGCCTGCAGGCGCTTTCGGACGTGGGCATCACCATTCACCGCGGACAGATCTACGGCCTCATCGGCCCCAACGGTGCGGGCAAGACGACGTTCTTCAACGTGATCACCGGGCTGTACACGCCCGATGCGGGCAGCTTCGTGCTGGCGGGCAAACCGTACGAGCCGACAGCGGTGCACCTGGTGGCGAAGGCGGGCATAGCGCGCACGTTCCAGAACATCCGGCTGTTCGCAGAAATGACGGCGCTCGAAAACGTGATGGTCGGGCGGCATATCCGCACCCATTCCGGTTTGGTGGGCGCCGTGTTCCGCACGCCCGGCTTCAAGCGCGAAGAGGCGGAAATCCGCCGGCGTGCGCACGAACTGCTGGAATACGTGGGCATCTCCAAATATGCCGACTTCAAGGCGCGCACCTTGTCGTATGGCGACCAGCGCCGTCTCGAAATTGCCCGCGCGCTGGCCACCGATCCGCAACTCATCGCACTCGACGAACCTGCTGCCGGCATGAACGCGACCGAAAAAGTGCAACTGCGTGAGTTGATCGACCGCATTCGCAATGACAACCGCACCATCCTGCTGATCGAACACGATGTGAAGCTGGTGATGGGCCTGTGCGACCGCGTGACCGTGCTGGACTATGGCAAGCCGATTGCGCAGGGCACGCCCGCCGATGTGCAGAAGAACGAAAAAGTGATTGAGGCCTATCTGGGCACGGGAGGACATTGAGCATGGCCGAAACACAAGTGTTGTTGAAAGTGAGCGGTCTGCGCGTGGCCTACGGAGGCATTCAGGCGGTCAAGGGCGTGGATATGGAGGTGCACGAGGGCGAGCTGGTATCGCTGATCGGCTCCAACGGTGCCGGCAAGACCACGACGATGAAGGCCATCACCGGCTTGCTGATCCCGGCGGACGGAGACATCCAGTACCTCGGCCGGAGCATCAAGGGCAAGGGCGCGTGGGATTTGGTGCGCGAAGGTCTGGTGATGGTGCCCGAGGGGCGTGGCGTGTTTGCCCGCATGACGATCACGGAAAACCTGCAGATGGGCGCTTACACGCGCAACGATCAGGCGGGCATCAAGGACGACATCGAACGCATGTTCAACATCTTTCCGCGTCTGCGTGAACGCAAGGACCAGTTGGCCGGCACCATGTCGGGCGGTGAGCAGCAGATGCTGGCCATGGGCCGGGCGCTCATGAGCCGCCCCAAGGTGTTGCTGCTGGACGAGCCATCGATGGGGCTGTCGCCCATCATGGTGGACAAGATTTTCGAAGTAGTGGGGGATGTCTACAAGCTTGGCGTCACCATCCTGCTGGTCGAGCAGAACGCCAGTCGGGCGTTGCAGATGGCCAATCGTGGCTATGTGATGGAGTCCGGCATTATCACCATGACTGGAGCGGGCGAAACCTTGCTACACGATCCGCGCGTGCGGGCAGCCTATCTGGGAGAGTGAGTGTTCGCATGGTGTGCGGCTAGTCTGGCTGCGCGCGTGCGCCAGCGCACTGGCCCGTGTTGCGCTACATTGCTGCGAGAAATTCACTATCGTGCTTAAGTATGCAATTTCTCCAGTCATTGCCGATTTCCCTGCAAACCATTCTGCTCCTGCTGGCCAGCAACGTATTCATGACGTTTGCCTGGTACGGACACTTGAAGAATCTCAGCACCTCGCCGTGGTACATCGCGGCGCTGGTGAGCTGGGGCATTGCACTGTTCGAATACCTGTTGCAAGTGCCCGCCAACCGGATCGGGGCGACACAAATGTCCCTCGGTCAACTCAAGATATTGCAGGAAGTCATCACCCTCACCGTGTTCGTTCCGTTCGCGGTTTTCTACATGGGACAGCCGCTCAAATGGGACTACCTGTGGGCCGGTTTGTGCATGGTGGGTGCGGTTTTCTTCATTTTTCGCAGCGCTTGAACACGCACACCAAACCGGCGCAAAACTGCATTTTGTCAATGTAGTCAAGAGGGGACTTTGGCAATTGCCTGCAGATCCTGCCCGCTTGGGCGGTTAAACTTCGATCTTTCACGAAGTTGTCACCGGGCTGTCAAAAAAGTTTCAGTCCGGGCACAAGGATTGCCCAGGAGCTCTCATGTTGTTTGGAAAGTTGTTGCCCCAGGAGGGCAATTTTTTCGAGATGTTCAACCAGCATGCAGAGCGCATCGTTGAAGCGGCGCGCGCATTCTCGCAATTGGTCGCGAACTATAACGACCCCCATCTGCGCGACAAGTACAACCAGGACGTGGACAACGCCGAGCGCGCCGCCGACCGTGTAACGCACGAGGTCAACCGCACTCTGCACAAGACGTTCATCACGCCCATCGACCGTGAGCAGATCCACTCGCTCATCAACACCATGGACGATGTGGCCGACCTGATCCAGGACTCGGCAGAAACCATGGCGCTGTACGACATCCACCACATGACGGATGAAATCTCGCGCCTGACGGACCTGTGCCTCAAGTGCTGCGAGCGCGTGCAGGACGCGGTCAAGCTGTTGGCGCGCATTGCCGATCCGGCCGTCGCCGAAGCGGCGCTCAAGACCTGTGAAGAAATCGACCGTCTCGAAGGCGACGCAGACCGCGTGCTGCGCAGCGCCATGAGCAAGCTCTTTCGCGAAGAGCCAGACGTGCGCGAAGTCATCAAGCTCAAGGCCATCTATGAGCTGCTGGAAACCATTACCGACCGCTGCGAAGACGTGGCGAACCTGATCGAAGGCGTGATTCTGGAAAACTCGTAAGCCGCTGCGCTTACGCCAGACATCGCTCTTATCGACTGACCACCAAGAGGCAGCGGCAGCTGCTCAACAGCATGGAAACAGTACAAACCGCCTTATGGGTCGTGATCATTCTGGTTGCACTGGCATTGATCTTCGACTTCATGAATGGCTTTCATGACGCGGCCAATTCGATCGCGACCGTGGTCTCCACGGGCGTGCTCAAGCCCACACAGGCCGTGGTCTTCGCGGCATTTTTCAACGTCATCGCCATCTTCGTGTTCCACCTCAGCGTGGCGGCCACCGTCGGCAAAGGCATCGTCCAGCCGGGGGTAGTGGATACCCACGTGGCGTTCGGGGCGCTGGTCGGCGCCATCACGTGGAACCTCATCACCTGGTACTACGGCATTCCCAGCAGCTCATCGCATGCGCTGATCGGCGGCATCGTCGGCTCGGTGATGGCCAAGTCTGGCGCGGGCTCGCTCGTGGCCAGCGGCATCCTGAAGACCGTGGCCTTCATCTTCGTGTCGCCGTTGCTGGGCTTTTTGCTCGGTTCCATCATGATGGTAATCGTCGCGTGGACCTTCCGCCGCGCCCGCCCGAGCAAAATCGACAAGTGGTTCCGGCGCTTGCAACTGGTGTCCGCAGGCGCGTACAGCCTGGGCCACGGCGGCAACGACGCGCAGAAAACCATTGGCATCATCTGGCTGCTGCTGATTGCCACGGGCTACACGGCGTCCACCGACGCGGCGCCGCCTACTTGGGTCATCATCTCGTGCTATCTGGCCATCGGCATGGGCACCATGTTCGGCGGCTGGCGCATCGTCAAGACCATGGGCCAGAAGATCACCAAGCTCAAGCCGGTGGGCGGCTTCTGTGCCGAAACCGGTGGCGCGCTGACGCTGTTCATCGCCACGGCGCTGGGCATTCCGGTGTCCACCACGCACACCATCACCGGCGCCATCGTCGGTGTTGGCTCCACGCAGCGCGCCAGTGCCGTGCGCTGGGGCGTCGCCGGAAACATCGTGTGGGCATGGATTCTGACGATCCCGGCCAGCGCCTTTGTGGCGGCCATCGCTTACTGGTTGAGCCTGCAACTGTATTGATGGCATCCGGCTTTCTGCCCCAGCAACCCCACGCCAGCGCTGAGTCATCAGGCTGGCGTTTTGTTCTGTCGGGGGCGAGGCCTTGCTTCCGAAGTCTGCCCTCGCGTTCGTGATCGCGTTTATTGCGAAATCTTCCGGGCTTCCTCCACCTGATACTCGAAATAGCGCTGGAAGCTGAAGGCGAAGCTCGCCATCAGGATCGCGGTTCCAATCATCAATGACAGGCCAATGGCGAAGATGGTACCCCAGTGGGTTTGTCCGGCGGGGGCCTCGGCAGCGGCTTGCGGGTTGAAGCGGGCGTTCCATTTTTCCGGCGTCATGAGGCCGTAGAGGATGGCGCGCAGCGCGCAGCCCGCAATGGTGAAACCGAGCAGGGGCACCAGCATCCAGCTGAGTTGGTCATCCTGGCCGTATTCCAGAACGCGCTGGATGCCGTAGACGCCTAGCGCGGTAGGAATGGGCAGCAGCCAGCCGAGCGTGTCGAACAGTCCGTACAGGTAAAAGCGGTGCAGGCCGAGCGGCCCTCCCAGAAAGGCGAGCCAGGCGGCGATGGTCTTGTTTTTCATGATGTCCAGAGTGTCGCCCAGTCGCGCGTTATTCGGGAGCGGTACTGTCCCCAGCACCAAGGGGTTTGTCCATGAGTACGATGTCCAGCCAGCGCCCGAATTTCCACCCGGTGGAACGCAGCACGCCTGCGTCGGCAAATCCGGCCGCCCGGTGCACGCCGATGGAGCCGGTGTTCGCCGAGTCACCAATCACGGCCAGCAGACGGCGCACGCCGACCTGTTCTGCGGATTCACACAGGGCGTCCAGCAACTGGCGACCAATGCCCTGGCCACGTGCCTCGTCGGCGATGTAGATGGAATCTTCGGCCGAAAAACGGTAGGCCGGGCGCGGCTTGAACCAGTTGCAATAGGCATATCCGAGGATGCGACCTGGCTGCTCGGCGTCTTCGGCCACGAGAAACGGCAGGCCCTTGGCGAGCACGTCGGCCCGGCGCTGTGCCATATCGGCTTCGTTGGGAGGGTCTATCTCGAAGGTTCCGGTGCCGTGGAGCACGTGATGGCGGTAGATTGCCGTGATCGCCGGTACGTCATCTGCGCGACTCGCGCGAATTGTGAGCATCATGTTCGAGAACTGGCTATAATTGCGGACTTTGCTGCGTGTCGCTGGCCGGGTGGCCATGTCGCGTGTCTCAAACGCAGCAGGAAAAACCTTGGCAGTTGCCAAAAACTATTTATTGGTGGTAACTGCTTTTCCACCCGAAGGATTCATTATGGTCGTTATTCGACTCGCTCGCGGCGGTTCCAAGCACCGTCCTTTCTTCAACATCGTTGTGGCTGACAAGCGCGTTCGTCGCGATGGTCGCTTCATCGAGCGTCTGGGCTTCTACAACCCTTCCGCCAAGGGTGGCGAAGAGTCCCTGCGCATTGCGCAAGACCGCCTGACCTACTGGAAGAGCGTTGGCGCGCAGGCTTCGCCTACCGTTGACCGTCTGATCAAGCAAGGTGCCAAGGCTGCTGCCTAAGCGCTCTTGAACGTATCCAAAACGGGTTCCGTCAGATACTGGCGGAACCCGTTTTGTTTTGCGTTGATCACTTTTTTTGAGGGCTTGTCCGCGCCGTCTTATGGTCGGACTGATCCTGGAGAGGCTCGCGCCCGTGCTTGGGCTTTGCCCCTTGGAAGGCGACAATCCCCTTTGGGTTTCTTTTATTCTTTCACCTATGTCTGCTGAACTGCCTGTCCTGTCATCCGCCACTCTGCCCACCGACGCCGTCGAAGTGGGGCGCATTGGTGAAGCGTGGGGAATCAAGGGGTGGTTCAAGATCGTGCCCTACAGCAGCGAGCCCGAGGCGCTGTACCAGGCGCCGCAATGGTATTTGCAGCCAGCCGAGCGGGGGCCGAAGAGCTTTTTCTCGGGCACCGTGCTGCTGACGATCAAGCAGGCGCGCGAGCATTCGGATTCGATCGTTGCGACGGCAGAGGAAGTCGCGGACCGCAACGGGGCCGAGGCCCTGCGCGGTGCGCGCATTTTCATTTCGCGTGCCCACTTTCCGAAAGCGGCGGAGGACGAGTTCTACTGGGTCGACCTGATCGGTCTGGAGGTCGTCAATCGGGAAGGCGTGCCTCTGGGTGTGGTGAAGGATTTGCTGCCCACCGGCCCGCAGACCACGCTGGTGCTGGCGTATGAAGAGGACGGCAAGGCGCTGGAGCGCATGATTCCGTTTGTCTCGGCCTTCGTGGACAAGGTGGACACAGCCGCCCGGCTGATCACCGTGGACTGGCAGCCGGACTATTGAGCCCGAGCCGCAGCGAGGTCGCCCATGCGTTTTGACGTCATCACCCTGTTTCCCGAACTGTTTGCCCCGTTTCTTGAAAGCGGCGTGACGCGACGCGCCTACCAGAGCGCGCAGGTGGACGTGCGTTTGTGGAATCCGCGTGACTACGGCGAGGGCAACTATCGCCGGGTCGACGACCGACCTTTTGGCGGCGGTCCGGGCATGGTGATGATGGCGGAGCCACTGTCGCGCTGCCTGGCGGCGATTCGCAGCGATCGGGCAGAGGATGCTTCGGCGCAGGCACCGCTGGTGCTGTTCTCGCCCATTGGTGAACGGCTGGACCACGCGGGCGTGGAGCAATGGTCGGCCAGCCGCGGCGCAATCCTGTTGTGTGGGCGCTACGAGGGCGTGGATCAGCGCTTTATCGACGCCTACGTCACGGCGCAGATCAGCATGGGTGATTTCGTGCTGTCCGGTGGCGAGATCCCGGCCATGGCGCTGCTCGATGCCGTGGCCCGCTTGCAGCCGGGCGTGTTGAGCGACGAAGGCAGCCACCAACTGGACAGTTTCAACCCGGCCATCGACGGGCTGCTGGACAGCCCGCACTACACCCGGCCCGAGGAATGGAACGGGCAGGCCGTGCCTGCCGAACTGCTTTCGGGCCACCACGCACACATCGAGCGCTGGCGCCGTGACCAAAGCCTGCGCCTGACGGCGCAGCATCGGCCGGAACTGCTCGCCGCCGCGCGTGCCAAGGGGCTGCTGGACAAGGCGGACGAAGCGCTCTTGGCGAAATTGCGCAACGCGTTATAATCAAAGGCTTTTCGATCCTCTGGCCGGCCGCCCAACAGCGCAGACAAAACCGCTATGGGCCACCAAGATGCCAATCCGGGCATCCAGCCAATTCTGGCGCGGACATGATCGCTTAGGTGAAATCAATGAATCTGATTCAGACTCTCGAGCAGGAAGAAATCGCTCGCTTGAACAAGACCATCCCTTCGTTCGCCCCCGGTGACACCGTCATCGTGAGCGTGAACGTGGTGGAAGGTACACGCAAGCGTGTGCAGGCCTACGAAGGCGTCGTGATTGCCAAGCGCAACCGCGGCCTGAACAGCGCCTTCACAGTGCGCAAGATCTCCAGCGGCGAAGGTGTGGAGCGTACGTTCCAGACGTACTCCCCGCTGATCGCTGGCGTTGAAGTGAAGCGCCGTGGTGACGTGCGTCGTGCCAAGCTGTACTACCTGCGTGAGCGCAGCGGCAAGTCGGCACGTATCAAGGAAAAGCTGCCTTCCCGCGTCAAGACGACCGAAGCTGCGTAAATCCACGCATCTTCAGCGAGTCTCGCGAAAAGCCGCTACAGTGCATTCAGCCTGTAGCGGCTTTTTCTTTTGGTCTTGCCGATCTCGTTGTGACTTCTTCTGCCTTGCCCGCCCCCCATGTGATTCGTCATGACATGACCCGTGACGACGCCGTGCCGCGCGTGCGCGAGTTGCAACTGTCCAGCCTGCCTCATTTCGATCCACGCAACGCTCCCATCCTGGGCGTGGATGCCCATCTGCCCGCCGTGCCGCAGCCGCGTTATACGCCGGATGCATTGCGCGCGCGGTTTTCCGCGCCCCCAGTGTGGACGCCAGACGTCTCGCGCGATCGCACCGTCATCGATGTGGAGCCGGCCAATGCATCCGTGCTGATTCCCATCGTCTTGCGCGAGCAGCCGACGGTGTTGCTCACGCAGCGTACGGCACGCCTGAACAAACATTCGGGCCAGATTGCGTTTCCCGGCGGCAAGGCCGATCCGGAGGATAAGGGCCCGGACGACACGGCGCTGCGCGAGACTCTGGAGGAGGTCGGGATCGAGCGCAGCTTTGTCGAAGTGCTGGGCCATCTCAACACCTATGTGACAGTCACGGCGTTCAACGTCACGCCCGTCGTCGGGCTGGTGCATCCGGGTTTTGCGCTGCGCCCCAATCCCGATGAAGTGGCTGATGTATTTGAAGTGCCGCTGCAATTCCTGCTCGATCCGCGCCACCACGAGCGCCACTACATGGAGTGGGAGGGACTGCGGCGTGAATGGTTTGCCATGCCGTATCAGGATGGAGCCCGTCAGCGCTACATCTGGGGCGCGACCGCGGCCATGCTGCGCAATTTCTACCGCTTCATGTCGGCGTGATGCGTGCGGCGAGATGACAAAGTGCCGCTGACACAATTTACCCCGATACTCGGAGCGCCTGCTCAACAGTATCATTGTTGCCATGAGTTTTTTCGCCATTCTGTTTGCCTTGCTGATCGAGCAGGCGCGGCCCCTGTCGCGCAGTGATCCGATTCACGCAGGCCCGCGCGCCTGGGCACTGTCTGTGGGGCGTAACTTCGATATCGGTACGGGCGCAAATGCGTGGGTGGCGTGGAGCATTGCGGTGCTGGTGCCGTCCATTGTGGCGTTCGGCATGCACTTTGCGCTGTTGCACTGGATTGGCTGGCCCGCTGCGCTGCTGTGGAACGTGGCGGTGCTGTACTTCACACTCGGTTTTCGCCAGTTCAGCTATCACTTCACCGGCATTCGCGACGCGCTGGAAGAGGGCGATGCCGAGCGCGCACGCATGCGGCTGGCAGAGTGGAAGCAGGTGGAAGCGGGCGAGCTGCCGCGCAGCGAGATCGTGCGTCACGTGATCGAGTACTGCGTGATTGCAGCGCATCGTCACGTCTTTGGCGTGCTCGCCTGGTTTTCCGTGCTGGCAGCCTTGGGGCTGGGTCCCACAGGTGCGGTGCTGTATCGCATGGCCGAATTCGTAGCCCGCTACTGGTCGCCGCGCAGTCGCGCCGTGAGTGCGCACGCGGCCAGTGTGTCGCTGCAGCAGGCCTCGGCCAAAGCGTGGACGGTGGTCGATTGGCTGCCTGCGCGTCTGACGGCCATGAGTTTTGCCGTGGTGGGCAGTTTCGAGGAAGCGATCGACGGCTGGCGCTTCCATGCGCAACGCTTTCCCAACGACAACGATGGCGTGATCCTCGCGGCGACGGCGGGAGCCATCAACGTGCGACTCGGTGGCGAGGCGCTGCGCGCCAAATCGGATCTCGAGCCGCACCAAGGCTGGGAGGCCAACCCGGAAATTGGCGACAGCGACAGCACGCCAGGGCGTGAACCCGAAGTGGCGCATCTGCGCAGCGTCGTTGGACTGGTGTGGCGATCCGTGGTGGTCTGGATGCTGCTTCTGGCGCTGTTGACGTTTGCCCGCTTGCTGGGGTGACCAAACCTCACCGCAGCTCACCATTTCCTTTGAAGTGGGGCGTTTGTAAGTTTGGTGTCAATAGCATTTGGTCACCAAATGCAAAACAATGTTGATTTGAGCGTGGCAAAGTGTGTGTTTGATCAAAGATATCGACTGTGATGACAGAATATCTTTTTTGAAATTGTTTGTAACGATACCGATCAACATGCCCGTCCCCACCGTAACAGTCATCGAAGACGACGAGGACATGCTGCACAGCGTCTGCAGCTTTCTCCAGAGCAAGGGAATTCCTGCTTGGGGCGCGTCCTCTGCGGAGCAGTTCTACATGCGACTGCTGCGCGAGAAGGTCGACATGGCCATTGTGGATCTGGGCCTGCCAGGCGAGGCGGGTATCAGCCTGATCGAGCGGCTTGCCACTCAGCACGTTCCCGTCATTGCATTGACCGGTCTCGGCGAAACCAACATGCGCATCAAAACCCTGGAAGCGGGCGCATTGCAGTATTTCGTGAAACCCGCAGATTTGGACGAACTGGTGGCGGGCATCCGGGCGCAATGGCGTTATGCGCGTCGCCAAAGCCGCGACTCGGCACCGGTGGAAGTGACCGTGGCGCGTCCGGGATGGACATTGGACCTGATCTCCTACAGCCTCGTGACGCCGCTCGGAGAGTCGGTGCGCATGACCGGTGGAGAATTCGAGCTGGTCCGCTATCTGATGAAAGCGCAGGGCGCCATTGTGAACAAGGTCGATCTGGTGCGCATGCTGGGCTATCTGGAAGAAGAGGACGGCATTCACAGCATTGATTCGCACCTGGCGCGTCTGCGTCGCAAGACGTTGATGCAAACGGGTCAGGCGCTGCCGATCCGTTCCGTGTTCGGTAAAGGACTTGCGTTCGTGCAATAAGCAGCGCGCGGAGTGCGCCGCCACGGGTGATCTGCAAGCCCGTTCCAATTCCTGTTTGTGAAAGCCAGTGCATACCGGTGTATGCGCTGGCTTTCTGCTTTTCCGGCGTCCTGCGGCGTGGGGAAGTGCGAACAGGCAACGGCTTAACGTGGATTTTCAGAGGACTGTCGAAAATGGTGCATCCACCACCTTTGGATTGGATTGTTTACTAATGTCAAAACTGCAACCGTGACGGAACTAATTGGTGTTCGGTGAGTTTTGGCGGTTTTTGGTACATGGCGTGAGCACCAGTGTGTTCGCACAATCACTTTCCATGAAGCAAGCCCGAACCTGACGATCCCGTGTGTGTGATGCATGGCATGGGAGTGCGCCACTGCTTAAGCCGTTGAGAAGCTGCTCCGTACGCGTATCAGGTTCATCCACGACGCATTGAAGGTCATGCGAGGTCCACACCCCGCAGGGAGAGGCTTGCCTGCTTTTTCCAATCTGCGCCAGCGCGCAAGTTTTAACGAGGAGAAGAACAGGTGAGGACACAAAAATTCCAACGGGGATCGACGCACTGCCATAGCGCGAAAAATCTCCGCAAACACTTATTGATGGTCATGGCCAGCGCCACCATGTTGTGGGGCGCTGAGGCCCATGCGGATTTTGTGAATGGCGACTTTGAAGACCCACAGGGATTCCGTGGCTGGACACGATCCGGTTTTCGCATACCCAAAACGATCCTGAATTTTCCGCCCCTGACACAAAGTGATCTGGGTTTGACTGACCTGGCGGGCAACGACCGCTCTGGCATCTCCGGCCCCGGCAGTGACAGCACAACTGACAACCGCCTGAGTTGGACGGGTCGCGTGGCGCACGTTCACACTTCAGACCACATGTCCGGGATGAGCAATCGTGGTAGCGGCGTCGAGCAGCAGATAACGATTGCGAGCAGCGACGTGGATGCAGATGGCAAGGTGCACGTGCGCTTCACCGCTGCGCCTGTACTGGAATCACCTGCCCATGAGCCCAATGAGCAGCCGTACTTCTTCATCGAGATTGTCAAAGCGGACGGAACAAGCTTGTTCAGCACGTTCAATTTCGCAAATCAGGCGGGCATTGCATGGCAAATGAATGCAAACCAAACCGTCGCCTTCACGGATTGGCAGGCCTTCGACATTCCCTTGGACCCGGCGCTGGTGAAGGTGGGCGATGTCATCACGCTCAGGGCCATCGCCTCGGGTTGTGGAAAGGGCGGGCACACGGGCGCCTTGTATCTGAATGACGTGCGCACGGTGAATCAGGTGAGCGGCCCCAGTCTCTGGGTCACCGCCGAAGGACCGGACGCGGTCCGCCGCCATACCCATCCGGATGGCACGACCGACATCACCTACACCTACACGTATACGAACAATGGCTCGGTGCCCGTAGACAACGTCACGGTGAAGCCCGCGATGCCGCAGACCACGGACCCCTCACCACGCAACACCACGTTCGTCGCCATCGGCCAACCCGGTACGGGTAGCTGTACCGCGCCTGCGTCAGCCAATGAGCCCGCTGTCTGCAACGTGGGTACGTTGGCGCCTGGCGCGACAGGCAGCTTCACGATGACGGTGCGCGTGCCAGCGGATACGCGCGCCGATCAGGTGAACAACGGGAACTATCCGATCGCAGGCACTGCAGTGCCGTTGCTGCTGGGGCCGTTGGTCAAGACCACGCTGCATGCCGACATGGTGCCGGACGTGACGGACTTGCCCTCCACGGTGCGCGTGGGTGCCCGATATACGGGCAGATTCTCTTGTTTGAATCAGGGATCGACGGCGGCGCATGCGGCGACATGCGCGCCCACCGGACTTCCCGAAGGCGTGGCGGTTGTAGCCTGCACGATGACGCCCCCCACGCCCGCAGTGCCTTGGAGCGCGGGCATGGACGTTGCCGCGGCAGGGCGGGTCACATGTGACGTGGAGGGCATTGTGACGCAGCCCGGCCCGGCCACCATAGAAGTGACCACGGACGCGACCAACAACGACGACAAGACCAACAACAAGGCCACGCGCCAGGTGACCGTGACCGCGCCCGAAATGGCCATCGATCTCTCGGGCCTGCCGGCAACGGCGGGAGTGGGCGCTCCCTACACAGGCCACTTCACGTGCGGTAATGTGGGTGATGCCGATGCGCTGGCCGCGACGACGTGCGGGGTGACGGGTCTGGCGCCGGGCATTTTCATGGGCGCTTGTTCCATCAGTCCGACCAATGCGGCATGGACTGCGGGGCAAACGGTTCCGGCCGGTGAAACGGTGACTTGCGAGGTAAGTGGTTCGCTGCAGACCGGAGTCGTGATGAATATCGTCGGCAAGACGGGGGCAACGGGCGACAGCCATCCTGCCAACAACAGCGCGACGCTGACGGTGGCGCCCACCGGGGCGACCCCGAATCTGCGCATCGACCTGACGCCCTTGCCGCGCATCGGTGCGGTGGGCCGTCCTTACAAGGGGCGGTTTGAGTGCACCAACGCAGGCGCTGCAGATGCAGTGCTCCACACCAGTTGCGTGGCCGAGGATTTGCCGGATGGCGTGACGCAGGGTGCATGCACGATCAGTCCGGGCAATGCCGCGTGGGTGCAGGGCAACGCGATTCCTGCGGGCGCCAGAGTCCTTTGTGACGTCGAGGGAACGCCATCGAAGCCGGAGAAAAAGACCGTGACCGGCGAGGCCGGGCCCGCCAGAACGACGGCTGATGTGGTAATCACGGCGGCGGGCGAAGCGCTCGCAGTGCCGACGCTCTCCCAATGGGGGCAGATGTTGCTGGCGTCCTTGGTGGCAGGGCTGGCATGGTTCACATTGCGCAGGAAAATCTGATCCGCGCAAGTGGCGGGTAAGCAAAAGGCTGCACGCTCGGGCGTCGCGGCCTTTTGCGCGTTCGGGCGCAGGCGACTGTGCATTTTTTCTCAGGTTTTCGCAGGTGAGGTTGTCATGAGAACTGCATCGATTCATGGCATTGGTTACATGCACATTCGGCAATGGGCTGCCCGATGGGGTCGGCTTGCCGTGCCGGTGTGGGTGGTGTTGTCGTTGCTCGTGCTGGCCTGCGTGATTCTCAGTCCGGTCTTGATGGCGGCGCCCGACAAGGGCATGCAATTGGGCGTGGACGTGGATATGCGCTGGTTGGTGGACAAGCACAAGCGGCTCGGTATCGAGGACGTGGCATCGCTGCCGGACTCGACGTTCACCCGGCTGCACGCGCCCTTGACCGAAGGCTTCAGCCGCGACGTGCACTGGCTCAAGGTGGATGCGCCAATCGTGCCTGCAGAACCGGATGCGTCACGCGGCGAAGGCCTGTGGCTGTGCGTGCTGCCGGGCTACATCGACGAAGTCACTCTGTACCAGCGCAAGGACGGCGAGTGGCACGAGCAGCGGCGCGGCGACATGGTGCCCATGGGAGAGCGCATCCAGGTGCGGCAACTGTTGTTCAAGCTGCGCGAGGGCGAGCCGTTCTATCTGCGCGTGCGCTCGACCACGCCCATCAACGTGGATGCCTGGGTCTGGCGCACAAGCGGTTTGCTCACGCATCTTTCGCGTGTGGAGTGGGCGTCGGGCGTGCATCAGGGCATCAATTTGCTGCTCGTGCTGCTGATCTTCGGCGCCGCGCTGATGCTGCGCCAGCGCAGCCTTGGGCTGCTGGCCGTGGGCGCCGCCATCATGCTGGAACACGGGGCCGCCGATCGCGGCTATCTGCAATTGTGGTTGCCTGCATCGATGTATCCATGGGGAGATGTGGTGCTGAAGGCGGGCACGCTGATGCTGCCGATAGCGCTGGTGCTGCAGTTCCGCGACACGCTGACGGCCAACTCGCGCTGGCGGCGCATCGACTCCTGGGTGCTGGCGCTGGGCATTGCGCCGCTGCTGGCTCTGCCGAGCATCCCGCTCGATGTGTATCAGGATTGGGGGTGGCTGGGCATTGCCTCGACCTGGCTGATCAGCATCCTGTTTGCCTATGCGTCGTGGTGCAATCTGATCGATCAGGGCTGGATGCCGGAGACCGTGCTCATGGCGTTTCCGACCACGCTCTACAGCTTCATGGGTGTCTATGTGACGGGCGTCTATATGGGACTGGCGCCAGCGCCGAACATCGAAACCAGCGTGCTGTGGCAACTGAATTCGTCGCTGGTCTGCATGATGATTGCGATGGTGGTGGGCGCCAGCCTGATCCGCCAATGGCGTCAGTCGCGCGTGCGCCAGCGGCAATTGGTGGAGACGCTGGAGAAGTCCGAGATGGCACTGGAAGAGCGCGTGCGCCAGCGCACGTCCGAGTTGCTGCATGCGCGCAATGCCCTGCAAAGCGCACTGCACAGCGAACGCGACATGCGTGTCGAGCAGCGCCAGTTCTTTAATCTGGTGAACCATGAGTTCCGGACACCGCTGGCAGTGATGAGCGCTACCGCGATGGAGCAGCAGGCGTCGCCCACCACCGATCTCGACGAGCAGGTGGCGCGCGCGACGCGGATTCGCCGCGCCTGTCAGCGCCTCAGTTTGTTGGTGGACAACTGTCTGCTCAACGACCGGTTGGGCGCGTTGCCGTTTGCACCGCAAATGAAGAGCGTGTTGATCGATGCGCTGTTGGGCGACGCAGTCCAGCTCGCTCAATGGTCGACGCGGCATACGCTGGAGTTGGATGTGGCGCCGTACCCCGATGTGTGGCGCTGCGATCCGACCCTGGTGTCGATCGCGCTTAGCAATCTGGTGGACAACGCGATCAAGCATGCACGCACCGGTCGAATTGCCATCCGCGTGGATCGGCGCGCAGCTGGCCCTCTGGAGTTCCATGTGGACGACGAAGGGCCGGGCATGACGAAGAGCGTGGCCGAGCACATCTTCGAGCGCTACGAGCGCGGCGACGGCGCTGCTGAGGCCAAGGGGTTCGGTCTGGGCCTCTGGGTGGCGCGGCGCATCGCCCGGCAGCATGGAGGCGATGTGGTGCTCGGCGTGTCACCGCTCGGGGGCACGCGCTTCACGCTGACTCTGGGTGCTGCGCGCGGTGGCTTCACCTTCAGGGGCGAGTCGAAGGACTAATAGCGCGGAGGTGCGCTCAACTCTTCAAACAACTCGCCGTAAATGCGGTAGCGCTGCGCGCTGATCATCTCCGGGGTGAGCGGCGTGTCCGGCGCTTGCACCAGCGGACGCACGGCGCAGCCCGGTTCGTGCAGGTGCGTGCAGTTGTAGAACTTGCAGTCGCTCGCGTGCATGCCGACGTCGGGCATGCAGCGGGCCAGGTCCGTGGGCTGCAGATGGCGCAGGCCAAATTCCTGGAAGCCGGGCGAGTCGATCAATGCGGTGGTGCGCTCGGCGTCGATCCAGTAGAGCGACGTGGTCGTGGTGGTGTGTTTGCCCGAGTTCAGCGCTTGCGAGATTTCGCCCGTGAGCACGGCAGCGCCGGGCACCAGCAGATTCACCAGCGTGCTTTTGCCCACGCCCGAGGGTCCGAGCACCAGCGTGATCTTGCCTTGCAGCAGCGGCATGAGCGCATCGCGGTCCACGGCTCCCGATTGCGTGAGCGAGAGTGGCAAAACGCGGTAGTGATGCGACTTGTCTTGTTCTCCGCCCATGTGGCGATAAGGCCAGAGACGCTCCCATGCGCGGGCGAACGGCTCGACCAGATCGCTTTTGTTGAGCGCGATGATGGGCGTGATGTGCTCGGCCTCGGCGGCGATCAGCGCACGCGCAAGCTGGCTCTCGGAGAACACCGGCTCGGCGGCGAGCAGGATCAGCACCTGATCGATATTCGCCGCAAACGACTTGGTGCGGATTTCGTCTTGCCGGTAGAACAGGTTGCGGCGCTTGTCGACTTTTTCGATCGTGCCCTCATCGCCCTGACCCGGCGGTGCGGCTTGCCACCGCACGTGGTCGCCCACGACGGCCTGGCTTTTCTTGCCGCGCGGATGGCAGATGCGGCGCTCGCCATCGGGCGTCTCCACGACGCAATGGCGGCCGTGGCTGCCGACCACGAGGCCTGTGTGCAGATCGGGGCGTGCGCTCATTCGCGGCTCAGCAGCGCGTCCACGCGGGCGGCGCATTCGAGGTCGGTAGACGAGATGCCGCCCACATCATGCGTGTTGAAGCGCACCACGCAGCGGTCGTAATGCACCGACAGGTCAGGGTGGTGATCTTCGGTGTGCGCGATGAACGCGACGGCGTTCACGAACGCGATGGTTTCAAAATAGTTGCCAAAGCGGAACGTCTTTTCGATGGCCACGTTGGCACCGTCCCCGTTCAGGCTCCAGCCTTGCAGGTTCACCAGTTGGGTGACGAGTTCGGTCGCGCTCAAGGCGCGGCGTGCTTGCTGCGACCAGTCTTTTTTCGGAAGGGCGTTGGCGGGTGTCGTCATGCGGTGCTCGCTTGCGAATGGGGGATGCGCGCCAGCCGTTCGGTGGCGGGCGGATGCGAATAGTAGAACTTCACGTACACCGGGTCGGGCGTGAGGGTGGAGGCGTTGTCCTCGTGCAGTTTGAGCAGCGCGGACGCCAGATCAGCGCCTTGCGTCTGCGCGACGGCATAGGCGTCGGCCTCGAATTCGTGCTTGCGCGACATCTGCGCGAACAGGGGCGACAGGAAGACCGTGAACACCGGCACGGCCAGCAAGAACAGCAGCAGCGCCAGCGCGTCATTGGGTGCGGAGCCCTCCACGCCGGTGACGTTGAAGTTCGGCATCACGCCCAGTCCGGTATAGAACCAGCCCTTGGTCGACAGCCAGCCCAGCAAGGCAAAGCCCAGTAGGCTGATGGCGAACATGCCGATGATGCGGCGCGTGATGTGCTTGTGCTTGAAGTGGCCCAACTCGTGCGCCAGCACGGCCTCTACTTCGCCTACGGAAAGCTGCTTGAGCAGCGTGTCGAAAAACACCACGCGCTTGCCCGCGCCAAAGCCGGTGAAGTAGGCGTTGGCGTGCGCGCTGCGGCGGCTGCCATCCATCACGAAGAGGCCTTTGGACGTGAAGCCGCAGCGCTGCATGAGCGCAGTGACGCGGGCCTTCAGCGAGTCGTCCTCCAGCGGTTGGAATTGGTTGAAGATCGGCGCAATGAACAGTGGGTAGATCACCATCAGCAGCAGGTTGAAACCCATCCACACGCACCATGCCCACAGCCACCAGAGCTGCCCCGCCGCCCCCATCAACCAGAGGATTAGCGCCGCCAACGGCAGGCCGATGAGTGCGCCCACCAGCGTGCTCTTGAGCAGATCGACCAGCCACAGGCGCAGGCTCATCTGGTTGAAGCCGAAGCGTTGCTCAATCACGAATGTGCTGTAGAGCGAGGAGGGCAGATCGATGACACCGCTGATCAAAGCAAAGCAGGTGAGCAGCGCCAATTGCTGCCACATGCCGCCCCCCAGCGCCCCCATCAACCATTGGTTGAGTGCGTCGAGGCCGCCGAGCAGCGTCCAGCCCAGCACGACGGCGGCGCTCAGTGCCATCTCGAAGAGCCCGAAGCGTGACTTGGTAATGGTGTAGTCAGCGGCACGCTCGTGTGCGGCCAGCGGAATGCGCGCGGCAAAGGCGGCGGGCACGGTGTTGCGATGGCGTGCGACGTGGCGAATCTGGCGTGTGGCGAGCCACAAGCGCAGCAACAGCCCGGCGAGCAGGAAGAAGGCGAACAGCGAGGTCCAGATCAGTGAAGTCGACACGTGGGCAGTTGGAAAAAATCGGGGGTCCGAGCGCAAGTGTAGGTGATCGGCGACAATTCCCGCCATGTCTGACACCGTTACCCCGAACGTTCCCGAGCTTGCAAAATCCGACCAGAATCTGGTGTGGCTTGATTGCGAAATGACTGGCCTGAACCCTGAAGTGGATCGATTGCTGGAGATCGCCGTGGTCATCACCGGCCCGAATCTGGAGCCGCGCGTGGAGGGCCCGGTGCTGGTGATTCACCAGTCCGATGCGCTGCTCAATGGCATGGATGCCTGGAACAAGGGCACGCATGGACGCAGCGGCCTGATCGACAAGGTGAAGGCGTCCACACTGTCCGAGGACGACGCGCAAGAGCAGTTGGTGGAGTTCATCAAGAAGTACGTACCGCGCAGCGCCTCACCCATGTGCGGCAACACCATCGGGCAGGACCGGCGTTTCCTCGTCAAGTACATGCCCAAGCTGGAAGCCTATTTCCACTACCGCAATCTGGACGTGAGCACGCTGAAGGAGCTGGCCAAGCGCTGGAAGCCCGAGGCGTTCAACTCCTTCAAGAAGGCGCAGCGCCATACCGCGTTGGCGGACGTGATCGAGTCCATCGACGAACTGGCGCACTATCGCACCACGTTTCTGGCGCTCTGACGCTTTGAGCCCACGCGCATAAAAAAACGACACGGCGGCGCCAGCGCGCCCCGTTTGTCAACGCGGGTATTGCGGGAAAACCCGAGGCGTGCGATAATTGCAGGCTTGCATGAAATTGATGGCTGGTTGAGGTACGAAAAGTGCGAAACCACGAATCCTCAAGAATGAAAGTTCGTTGAGAATTCTTTCGGCTCGGGTCATCTGATTCACGCGTTTTGTACATCTCCCCTTCACACCGGGTTCACGGCGTACGCAAAGCCTGTCTTTTTGAGACTCGCTCCGTATCAGCCCCTGAAAAACACCCACCCGCCCAGCATTCGACGCTGGCGCAGGTTTTGTTGAATGGTTGATGTTTTTTTAACCATTTGATGAAGCCTCCCGCAGGTTGCGCCTGCGGTTGCATACACCATGACTGATTCTCTGCACTCGCAGGGCGATTTCGCGCCTGCTGATTCCGTTTTGCCCGAAGAAAACGACGTTTCCATGTCCGCCGTGGACACCAATGAAGTGTCCGACGCGGCTGAAGAAGCCACGCCCAACGCTTTCGCCGAACTGGGCCTTGCGCCCGAGCTGGTGCGCGCCGTTGGCGATCTGGGCTATACCCAACCCACACAAGTTCAGGACCGCGCCATTCCCCTGGCGATGGAAGCCGCTGGCGACAGCGACCGCTTCATCGACCTGATGGTGTCCAGCCAGACGGGTAGCGGCAAGACCGCTGCCTTCCTGCTGCCCGTCCTGCACACCTTGCTCCAGCAGCAAGAGGCAAAGCACGCTGAAGAGCGTGCCGAGTTTGATCGCCAGTGCGCCGAAGCGGCTGCCAAGGGCGAGCCTGCGCCCAAACGTGCGCGCCGCAAGGACCCGACCAATCCGCGCCATTTCAAGGCCGCCGTTCCTGGCGCCCTGATCCTGTGCCCGACACGCGAGCTGGCACAACAGGTGGCGCATGACGCCATCGATCTGGTGCGCCACTGCAAGGGCCTGCGCATTGCCAACGTGGTGGGCGGCATGCCTTACCAGTTGCAGATTGCCAAGCTGCAAAACGCCAACCTCGTCGTGGCAACTCCGGGCCGTCTGCTGGACCTGCAGCGCTCCATGCAGATCAAGCTCGATCAGGTGCAGTTCCTCGTGGTCGACGAAGCTGACCGCATGCTGGATCTGGGCTTCTCGGACGACCTCGCCGAGATCAACCAGCTGACCAGCCAGCGCAAGCAGACCATGATGTTCAGCGCCACGTTCGCGCCGCGCATCCAGCAACTGGCCATGCGCGTGATGCACGATAACGGCGCTTCGGTGAAGAAGATCCAGATCGACTCGCCGCAAGAGCAGCACGCCAACATCAAGCAGGTGCTGTTCTGGGCCGACAACGCCCAGCACAAGCGCAAGATGCTCGACCACTGGCTGCGCGACACGTCCATCAATCAGGCCGTGGTGTTCGCCAGCACGCAGATTGAGTGCGACGGCCTGGCCAACGATCTGCAGCAAGACGGCTTCTCTGCTGTGGCGCTGCACGGTGCACTGAGCCAGGGTCTGCGCAATCGCCGCCTGATGGCGCTGCGCAATGGTCAGGTGCAAATTCTCGTGGCCACCGACGTGGCCGCGCGTGGCATCGACGTGCCGACCATCACGCACGTGTTCAACTTCGGCCTGCCGATGAAGGCGGAAGACTATACGCACCGCATTGGCCGTACAGGCCGCGCAGGTCGCCAGGGTCAGGCCGTGACGTTTGCGGAGTTCCGTGATCGTCGCCGCGTGTTCGACATCGAGGGCTACACCAAGCAACGCTTCAAGCCTGAAGTGATTCCGGGACTGGAGCCCACACAGCGTCCTCCGCAGCCCGACTTCGGTGGCCGTGGTGGCCGCAACGGCGGCGGTGGCAACAAGCGCTTTGGCGGCGGTGGCCGTTCGGGTGGCTTTGGTGGTCAGCGCGATGGCGAGGGCTATGGCCGCAAGCAAGGTTTCGGCGGCTTCGGCGGCGACCGTGACCGTGGCGGCGAGCGCTCCTTTGGCGGCGGTCGCGGCGGCTTTGGTGGTGATCGCCATGAAGGCGGCAACCGTGGTGGCTTTGGCGGTGACCGCTTTGAAGGTGGCCGTGGCGGTTTCGGCGGTGAGCGTCGTGAAGGCGGTCGCGGTGGCTTCGGTGGCGGTGAACGCTCCTTTGGCGGCGAGCGTCGCGAAGGTGGCTTCGGCGGTGGCCGTGGTGGCTTCGGTGGCGATCGCCACGAAGGCGGAAACCGTGGCGGCTTTGGCGCCCCTCGTGGTGACGAGCGTCGCGGCGGTTTCGGCGGTGGCGAAGGCTATGGCCGCAAGCCAGGCTTTGGTGACACAGGCCGCACGACGGCTGGCGCACCGGCTCGCCGTCCTGCACCGAACCACGCCCATGCCAAGTCCGGCACAGGTGCGAAGCCGTACGCTCCGCGCACTCCGCGTGGTGGCCGTTGATCGATTGTTGATCAGTATCCGGTGATGCCGGCGCGCCAGCAGGAATGGCGAGCGGCGTCCCGCCCATAGAAAAAACCGCTGCAGTTCATGCGAACGCAGCGGTTTTTTGTTGCCTGTCCGGCTGTACGTCCGGTTGTGCGCAGGCGGGGCGTCTGCGCGTCAAGTCAATGGTGTGCCGAGGTGCGTCCGATGTCGGGCCAGCGGTGATGCAGATACACCCATGACGTGAGGCCGACGAGCATCAGCAGCAACGATCCCACGGCCAGCCACACGCTGGAGTGCATCACCAGCGGAGCCAGCACGCCCGCGACCAGCCCGTTCGCCACCGATGCCACGAAGGCCTGCAGCGACGAGGCCATGCCCCGGCGCGCCGGGTTCAGGTCGAGCACGAGCAGTGTCACCACGGGCACCATCAGCGCCCAGCCAAACGAGAAAACACCGATTGGCAGCATGGCCAGCGCAAGAGGCGGCGGGCTGAAAATCAGGTTCAGTACCAGATTCAGCAGCGCCATCGCCAGCATGATCACAAAGCCATGGCGAATCTGGCGCGTGGGCGGAATGCGTCCCGCGAGGCGGCCACTCATCCACGCGCCGCCCATGATGCCGGAGATGGTCACGAGGAAAAACCAGAAGAATTGCGTGGGTCCCAGCTTCAGGATGTCGCCCAGGAACGCCGGGGCGGAGAGGATGTAGAGGAACATGCCGTTGAACGGCACCCCACTGGCCAGCGCCAGCAGGATGAAGCGCGGATTGCTGCCCAGCTCCCAATAGCCTTGCAGCAGGTGCGCGACGTCAAACGGCTGGCGATCGCGCACGGGCAGCGATTCAGGCAGCAGGCGATAGTTGGCGATCCACAGGAACACGCCCACACCGGTCAGGAACCAGAACACGCTGGCCCAGCCCAGATACACCGAGAACCAGCCGCCGACGATGGGCGCAATGGCCGGAGCCACTCCAAAGAAGATTGTCACCTGACTCATCACACGTTGCGCTTCAGACGGCGGGAACATGTCGCGAATGACCGCGCGCGAGACCACGATGCCCGCACCCGCAGACAGCCCTTGCAGCGCACGGAACAATACCAGTTGCCCGATGGAGTCCGCCAGCGCGCAGCCGGCGGACGCAAGCGTGTAGACCACGATGCCCCACAGCACGACGGGCCGCCGCCCGAAGCTGTCCGACAGCGAGCCGTGGAACAGCGTCATGAACGCGAAAGCGAACAGATAGGCCGACAGCGTCTGCTGCATCTCCACGGGCGAGGCATGCAGCGCCTGCGCAATCGCGGGAAAGGCGGGCAGATAGGTGTCGATGGAAAACGGCCCGAGCATGCCGAGCAGCGCCAGCAAAATGGCCAGCATCCAGCGCGGGGAGTTCCAGAGTTTGTCGGCGTTGGGATGCATTGTCTCGTTCGTTATGAGTGCGGGTCGGAGCGCAGAGGGCAGGAAATCGGATCATGGCACGTCACGCCGTGGTGCATCCGTTGGACGGACCAACTGATCGATTGCGGCGCGGGAGTGCTGGATGGCTTGGGTGGCTTGCAGCATCTGCCGCCGGGGCGTTGGTCGGCCGGGCAGGGTGGCGGGAGATCTGTAGCTCAATTCATAAGAGTTTATGAATTTCTATGGCCCATTATCAGTCAAAGACCGGCTTTCAATGCGGCGATGACGCGGCAATCGCCGCGGAATGCTTCTTTTTTCATAGCAATGCTGCGCGATTGTGTGTTGACGCATGTTGCGTTTCTGGTTGAACGTCGCAGCAAATTGCCCGCGTAATTGCGCCAACTTCAGCGCAACCCGTCCAAGGTGGGCGAAAATAATGGGTTTTCCCTTTCAGGACGGAATCTGCATTTGGCTGGGGCAATCCCGGCGCGGCAGATGTTCGTTGATTTCTTTCTTCTATTAATTTCACAGCAAGACCATGAAAAAGATTGCCGCAGTCGCGCTCCTCGCTTTGGGTGCCGCTTTGGTTGGATGCAGCAAAAACGATTCTTCCTCGCAAACTGCGGCTCCGGGGGCTCCGGAACCAACGCCCGCGGCCGTCACCAAGCTGGTGGTGGGTCTGGATGACAACTTCCCGCCCATGGGCTTCCGTGACGAGAAGAACGAGCTCGTTGGCTTCGACATCGACATGGCCCGTGAAGCGGCCAAGCGCATGGGCGTAGAGGTGGAGTTCAAGCCCATCGACTGGAGCGCCAAGGAAGCCGAACTGGCTGGCAAGCGCGTTGACGCCCTGTGGAATGGTCTGACCATCACCGAAGAGCGCAAGGAAAAGATCGCGTTCTCCGCTCCGTACATGGAAAACCACCAGATCGTCGTGGTACCCGCCAAGTCGGAAATCAAGACCAAGGCCGAGCTGGCTGGCAAGATCGTCGGCGCGCAGGAAGGCTCCAGCGCGGTGGACGCTGTCAAGAAGGAAGACGCCGTGTTCAAGTCGCTCAAGGAATTCAAGACCTTTGGCGACAACGTGACCGCGCTGATGGACCTGTCCGCAGGCCGTCTGGAAGCCGTGGTGGTGGACGAAGTGGTGGGCCGTTACTACGTCGCCAAGAAGCCCGATGAATACGCCGTGCTGGACGAGAACTTCGGCACCGAAGAATACGGCGTGGGTCTGCGCAAGGACGACACCGCCGATCTGGACAAGCTGAACAAGGCCCTGAACGACATGAAGGCCGATGGCACCGCAGCCAAGATTGCCACCCAGTGGTTCGGCAAGGACATCATCAAGTAACCAGCCACGGTCCCTCCTGACCGTGCTTTTGTCGTGAAACCGGCAGACACCGCAACCAGCTTGTCGCAGTCGCACCTGCCGGTGCCCTCACGTCGCGCGGCGCGCGCAATGGCACACTCGTGCATTCCCCGCGCCGCATGCGTTTCGCAGTCCGCGAAGCGTTTGGGGCTCTGAGCCTTCTCGTATGGATTACGTTTTTTCGCTTCTCGGGCCGCTGGCTCAGGGTGCCACGGTCACGCTGAAGCTGTTCGCGATCACGTTGCTGCTGGCCGTTCCGCTGGGACTGGTGCTGGCCCTGGCGCGCGTGTCGCAATTCAAGCTGCTGTCGACTTTCGTCAATGGCTATATCTGGCTCATGCGCGGCACGCCGCTCATGCTGCAGATGCTGTTCATCTATTTTGCGCTGCCGTTCGTGCCAGTGATCGGCGTGCGCCTGCCGGACTTCCCGGCCGCCGTGGTGGCGTTCGCATTGAACTACGCGGCATATTTCGCAGAAATCTTCCGCGCCGGCATTCTCTCGGTCGACCGTGGCCAATACGAGGCCGCCAAGGTGCTGGGCATGACCTATCCCCAGACCATGCGCCGGATCGTGCTGCCGCAGATGGTGCGCAGCATCCTGCCGCCCATGAGCAACGAGACCATCACGCTGGTCAAGGACACCTCGCTGATTTATGTGCTCGCCCTCAACGACCTGCTGCGCGCCGCACGGGGCTTTGTGCAGCGCGACTTCACGACCACGCCATTCATCGTGGCGGCGGCTTTCTACCTTCTCATGACCCTGGTGCTGACCTGGGGCTTCCAGTATCTGGAAAAACGCTATGCCAAGTACGATGAATGACGCGCCGCTGCCCATGATCGACGCGCGCAATATCTGCAAGGCTTTTGGCGCAACGCAGGTGCTGCGCGGCGTGTCGTTGCAACTTGCCAAAGGTGAAGTGGTGGCCGTGATTGGGCCATCCGGCTCGGGTAAAAGCACCTTTTTGCGCTGCCTGAACCACCTGGAAACCATCGACAGTGGCACCATCGAAGTGGAAGGCCACACCCTGGCATCGACCGATGCGTCCGGCAAGTGCAGCTATGTGTCCGACGACAAGGTGCGTGCGATCTCGCGCAAGATGGGCATGGTGTTCCAGCACTTCAACCTGTTCCCGCATCTGACCGTGTTGGAGAACATCATCGAGGCACCCGTCGTCGTGCAAAAAGTGCCACGCGAGCAAGCCATCGCGCGCGCAGAAGCGCTGCTGCACAAGGTGGGGCTTTCGGCCAAACGCGACAACTACCCGTCGCGCCTTTCAGGCGGCCAAAAGCAGCGCGTGGCCATTGCGCGTGCGTTGGCCATGGAGCCGGACATCATGCTGTTCGACGAACCCACCTCCGCGCTCGACCCCGAGTTGACCGGCGAAGTACTGCGCACCATGCGCGAGCTCGCGGACGAACGCATGACCATGCTCGTCGTCACCCATGAAATGGGATTTGCCAGGGAAGTCGCAAACACCGTGGTGTTCATGGACCAGGGCGAGTTGATCGAAGCGCGACCCGCCCAGGAATTCTTTGCCGACCCGCGCCACGAACGCGCCAAAGCCTTTTTGCATCACATGCTCTGATTGGTCGACTGCGCCGGGGCGGCGCGTTGCCATTTCCAAGCGTGCATCCGGGCGCAATCGACAGCCATGCGATTGCGCCCGTTTTTATTCGGCCGTGATCCTCACCGCCGGAAACTCGGATGGATCGCGCACTTCTTCGAGCACGTCGCCGCGTCGCAGCGGTTGTGCGGGTTGTGCGAACAGTTGGCGCACGAAGTTGGGTTGGGCGAGCAGGGCGTGGTGCGTCGCGCCGTTGTAGAGTTGCAGGTCGCGCAAGTGGCGTTCTGCGATGCGGGCGTCCACTGCTTCTGCGCTGAGTGTTGCCGGATCGGTCGCATCAGATGCCATGCCCATGCACCACAGGGTGCCATAAAGCGGCACGTATTGCAGATAGGGGCGGAAGATCGGGAACACCGCGCGCACGGATGCGGCGATACGGCACATGCTTTCCGGCAAGTGGATGGGCGAGCCGAGGTGCAGCGACACGACGCCACCGGGATTCAGGGCGCGTTTGCAGGCCTGATAGAACTCGACGGTGTACAGATCGGTGGCGGGGCCGAAGGGGTCGGTCAGGTCCAGCACGATCTGGTCGAAGCGTTCTTCGGTTTCGCCAATGAACTGGCGCGCGTCGCCCAAACGGATTTCCACGCGCGGGTCGTCGAATGCGCCGTGGTGGATCTCACCCAGCCACGCGCGCGCGACTTCGATGACCTGGGCGTCCAGTTCGGCCAGCACGACACGTTCCATACCGGGCAGCTTGAGCAGTTCTTCCACCGAGCCGCCATCGCCCCCGCCCACCACCAACGCGCTGCGCACACCGGAGTGCGCGATCGCAGGCAGGTGAATCATGGGTTCGTGGTAGTAGAACTCATCGCGTTCCGAGGTCATGAAGCAGTCGTCGATGCGCATGACGCGCCCGAACTGCGTGTTCTCGAACACTTCGATGCGTTGCCACTCCGATTGCTGCGCAGTCAGCAAGCGGTTGTTCTTCAGGTAAAAGCCGAAGTCGGGATTCATCCGTTCGGCCAGATAGGTTGTTGTCACGGGCAAAGCCTCAACGATGTGAATGGGGCAATGGGCTGCGGCGGGTTCACGCCTGCAGTCGTTCATCAAATGGGCGCAGAGCCGTCTTGCAAACGTCCCCGGGAACCACTGCGGTGCATCGATCGGTGCGCTGGATGGGTGGGTCCAGATACGTGCCGTATGGAAGCTGTCGCAATAGGCGTGTTATTGCAAGGATTTTCCACGCTGCTGACCACCCGGGTCGATGCAGGAAGGGCGTCTTTCGAATGCGGCAGGGTTCTCGGCGAGGGAGGCGTGTAGCGACTACGGGGCTGGATTCAGGCCCGGTCTACGCGATGAAGATGCGGATCGTTGGGGTTGAAGGCCGCCTGCAGGTCGTCAAAGAGTTTTTGCGCCTTGGGCCGATTGTTGGCCGTGTAGTTGCAGACATAAACGTCCAGCGTGACGTATCCGGACTCGGGCCAAGTGTGGATGGAGAGGTGCGATTCTGCGAGCACCACGACGCCGGTCACGCCGCCACCTTCGCCAAAACTATGAAACAGACTGCCCACGGACGTCAGTCCGGCAGCAGCCACGCGGTCTTTGCAAAAATTTTCCAGATATTCGGCATCCAGCATCAGGCGGCTGTCACACAGGCAGCCGTAAAGGTCACCAATCAGATGCAGGCCTGTGGCCGAGCGCGAAACGGGTGACACCGACGATATGGGGATGGCGTTCTGGACATGAATCTTCATTGAGCTAAAGCCCTTTCTTTTGCGGGTGGTGTAGCAAAAAAACGGCATTCCCGCCTCTTCACGAGGTTGGAATTGCCAGCCAAAGCGTTGCAACGGGTGTAACCAGACGCTATGGAAGGACGCTTGCTGCAGTGTGCAGTGTTGCCCTCTCGCTGAATACACGCCGCGTTTGCAGATGAGCCTGCTGCAACGGTAACAGAAACGGCGAGCCGGGAATTATGGCAGGCCGTTGGTAGGAAGCTCTGAGTATAGTCAAGCACTTATAAACGCAACAGTGATTCCCGCAGCCAGTCAACCCGGAGGAAAAGGGTTTCCCCCTATGATGTGAGGTTGTCTGTGTCGGCTTTGTGTCGGCCCCTCTTTTATTTCAACATGCCTGCTGATTTCGCATCGACTGTTTCTGACCCGCTTGTGGAGCTTCGCAATGTCCAGTTCGGATATGGCGAGCGCCCCATCCTGCGCGATGTCTCGCTGACCATTCCGCGCGGCAAGGTTACGGCGTTGATGGGCGCGTCCGGCGGTGGCAAGACCACGGTGCTGCGCCTGATTGGCGGTCAGTACTTTGTCCAGGGTGGCGAGGTGCTGTTTGACGGCAAGGACGTCAAGGCGATGGACATGGAGGCGCTCTATGCCGCCCGTCGTCGCATGGGCATGCTGTTCCAGTTCGGTGCGCTGTTCACGGACATGAGTGTGTTCGAGAACGTGGCGTTTCCGCTGCGTGAGCACACGGATCTGTCGGATGAGTTGATCCGCGACATCGTGCTTATGAAGCTCAACGCAGTCGGACTGCGCGGCGCGCGCGACCTGATGCCCAGCCAGATTTCTGGCGGCATGGCGCGGCGCGTGGCGCTGGCGCGGGCGATTGCGCTGGATCCGGAGCTCATCATGTATGACGAGCCATTTGCCGGGCTTGATCCGATTTCTTTGGGCACGGCGGCGCAGTTGATCCGTCAGCTCAATGATTCGATGGGACTCACCACCATCATCGTCTCGCACGATCTGGAGGAAACCTTCAAGTTGGCGGACCATGTGATCATCCTCGGCCCTGGCACGATTGCCGCGCAAGGTACGCCCGAGGAGGTGCGCAAAAGCACCGATCCGCTGGTGCACCAGTTCGTGCATGCGCTGCCTTCGGGGCCGGTGCCGTTTCACTATCCCGGGCCGAGCGTGGAGCAGGATTTCGGGCCGCCGGGCGGCTCCCATGGAGGTGCGGCATGAGTTGGTGGCGTCCGTCCGATGTCGGCTTTGCCGTGCGCAGCAAGCTGGCCGATCTGGGCATGGGTGCGCGCCTGTTCTGGCAGTTGCTCAAGATGGGTGGCGCGGCCATGCAGCGTCCGGGGTTGGTGCGCGATCAGGTGCACTTTCTCGGCAACTATTCGCTGTCGATCATCGCTACGTCGGGCCTGTTCGTCGGCTTCGTGCTGGCGCTACAGGGCTACAACATCCTGCAGATCTACGGCTCGACGAATGCGCTGGGTCTGGTGGTCACGCTGGGGTTGGTGCGGGAACTGGGGCCGGTGGTGACCGCGCTGTTGTTTGCCGGGCGAGCGGGCACGTCGCTCACCGCCGAGATCGGGTTGATGCGCGCGGGCGAGCAGTTGTCCGCAATGGAGATGATGGCCGTCGATCCGGTGCGTCGCATACTGGTACCGCGTTTCTGGGGCGGGGTGATCGCCATGCCGCTGTTGTCGGCAGTGTTCAACGCGGTGGGCATCATCGGCGGCTGGATCGTCGGCGTGGTGATGCTGGGTGTGGACGGCGGCGCCTTCTGGGGCTCCATGCAAAGCAGCGTAGACGTCTGGAAGGACGTGGGCAACGGCGTCGTCAAGAGTATCGTCTTTGGTATCGCAGTCACGTTTGTGGCGGTGTTGCAAGGCTATGTGGCCAAGCCGACACCGGAGGGCGTGTCGCGTGCCACCACACGCACGGTGGTGATCGCGTCGCTGGCGGTGCTGGGGCTGGACTTCCTGCTCACGGCGCTGATGTTCAGCATTTGAATTTGAAGATCAATCGATCAATAGATCAATGGAATCGGGAAACGGCAAGCGAAGAGTCCGGGTTCCCGGGGTTTCGGAGAAAGTAGCAAACCATGCAGCAATCCAAGAATGATGTCTGGGTCGGCCTGTTCGTGCTGTTGGGCGCGGCGGCGTTGGTGTTTCTTGCACTGCAGTCGGCCAATCTGCTGAGCCTGAACTGGCGTTCGGGCTACCACGTGACGGCGCGTTTCGACAATATCGGGGGCCTCAAGCCCAAGTCGGCCGTGCGCAGTGCAGGTGTGGTGGTGGGGCGGGTGGAATCCATCTCCTTCAACGACCAGACTTTTCAGGCAAACGTCCATCTGGAGATGGACAAGCGCTTCAAGTTTCCCAAGGACAGCTCCTTGAAAATTCTCACCAGCGGTCTGCTCGGAGACCAATACATCGGCATTGAAGCGGGCGCTGACGAAGCTGATCTGGCCGAAGGTGACACAATTACGTCCACACAGTCTGCCGTTGTCCTGGAAAACCTGATCGGTCAATTCCTCTACAGCAAGGCAGAAGAAGGAGCCAGCAGCTCCGGTGGGTCTGGCGGTAAACAATGACATATCAACGCACACACACTTCAAGAATCATTCTGCGTGGCAGCATGGCCGTGATCGGCCTTGGCTTGCTGGCAGGGTGCGCGACGGGCCCGGCGGCAAATCCCGATGACCCGTACGAGTCATTCAACCGCAACATGTATTCGTTCAACGACGGCGTGGACAAGGCCATCTTGAAGCCCGTGGCCACGGCCTATCACAATGTGACGCCCAAGCCGGTGCGCACGGGAGTGAGCAATTTCTTCGCCAATCTGTCGGATGCATGGTCTTTTGTGAACAACCTGTTGCAGGGGCGCGGCGCGCAGGCCATGGACAGCATGGTGCGCTTCAACGTGAACACCGTGTTCGGTCTGGGCGGATTGCTGGACATCGCCACCGAAATGGGCGTGCAGCGGCATAAGCAGGATTTTGGTCTGACGCTGGGCCATTGGGGTGTGCAGACGGGGCCGTATCTTGTGCTTCCGTTTCTTGGCCCGTCCACGGTGCGCGATACAGTGGCGCTGCCGGTCGACTTCTATGGCAGCCTGACAGGAAACATCAACGATGTGGCGTGGCGCAATTCGCTCTACGGTCTGCACATTGTGGAAAAGCGCGATGCCTTGCTCGATACCAGCGATTTGCTGGAGGCGGCGGCGCTGGACCGGTATTCGTTCACCCGCGATGTGTACTTGCAGGTGCGTCAGCAACGCATCGCTCCGCGCAAGAGCGAAGTGGACAAGTTCGACGAAGATGCTGGCAAACTGCCGGACGACTATTGAGCGAACGGAATTTTCTCTCGCGCCCGGGGTCTCACGCACACCGGGTTGGTTGCAAATCATTTCACTTATGTACGCGCCAGACGCATGAATCTCTCGGGTATTCAGCAAAATGAGGCGCGTGTAGTCAAGCACATACATTCAAGTTTGTATGTGAAGAATCAAGGATTTTGAACATGTTGAATCGACGCAGTTTTACGCAGTCCGCAGGCGCGCTGGCATCTCTGGTGCTGCTGTCTGCGCCCGTCGCGTCCTGGGCCGCTGATGAGGCGCCAGACGCCATGATCAAGCGCCTCTCCGGCGAGGTGCTGGAGACGATCCGCAATGACTCGTCCATCAAGGCGGGTGACGTGGACAAGATCATGGTGCTCGTGGACCGCATGCTCATGCCGCACGTGAATTTCCGCCGCATGACTGCCGCCGCCGTCGGCCCGGGCTGGCGCAAGGCCTCGCCCGAGCAGCAAAAGCGCCTGCAGGACGAGTTCAAGCTGCTTTTGGTGCGCACCTATTCGGGCGCATTGAGCCAGGTGACGAACCAGAGCGTGGAGGTGAAGCCGCTGCGCGCGCAGCCGGGTGACAAGGACGTGCTGGTGCGCACCGAAGTGCGCGGCAAGGGCGAGCCGGTGCAGGTGGATTACCGCCTCGAAAAGGACGGCAACACGTGGAGGATCTACAACCTGAACGTGCTCGGCGTCTGGATTGTGGACACCTACCGCACGCAGTTTGCGCAGGAAGTCAATGCCAAGGGCATCGACGGCCTGATCGAGACGCTGGCCGCGCGCAACAAGGCGAACGCTGCCGGTCTGGCCGCATCGTCCGCGGGCAAGTAAGACATGGGCGCCGCTCCCGCTACCACCATGCTGGTGCTCCCGCCCGAGCTCACGCACGACCAGGCCACGGCCAGCCTGCGTATGCTCATGCAGGCGCTGCGCACCCACAAGGAGTCTCAACTGGTGGTGGACGCCGGAGCGCTCAAGGTGTTCGATTCGTCGGCGCTGGCGGTGCTGCTGGAATGCCGCCGCTCGGCGCTGGGCTACGGCAAGACATTTGCCGTCAAGTCCCTGCCTGCAGGGTTGGTGAGCCTGGCAGGGCTGTATGGCATTGCCGATCTGCTGCCAGCCGCTTGAGCGCATGGGCGCCCCCAGGTGACAGGTAACGGGGTCACATAACCTTCCCGCACGGCCCGATGGCATAGCGGCTTAGAATCAGCCGCTTCATGCCAGCCGTATCTTTTCAGTCCGTCTCCAAGACATTCCCCACAGCCAGAGGGCCGTTTCAGGCGCTGCAGGACGTCAGCCTGGATATCCAGGAGGGCGAGTTCTTCGGCCTGCTCGGCCCCAATGGCGCGGGCAAGACCACGCTCATCAGCATTCTGGCCGGTCTGGCCAAGGCCAGTAGCGGCTCGGTCAAGGTGCTCGGGCACGATGTGCAGAGCGATTACGCCGCCGCGCGCCGCCGCCTTGGCGTGGTGCCGCAGGAGCTGGTGTTCGATCCGTTCTTCAGCGTGCGCGAGACGCTGCGCATCCAGTCCGGTTACTTTGGCGTCAAGAACAACGACGCATGGATTGACGAATTGCTGGAGAGCCTCGGGCTGGCCGACAAGGCGCAGTCGAACATGCGCCAGCTCTCGGGCGGCATGAAGCGCCGTGTGCTCGTGGCACAGGCGCTGGTGCACAAGCCGCCGATCATCGTGCTCGATGAGCCGACGGCGGGCGTGGACGTGGAGTTGCGCCAGACGCTGTGGCACTTCATCGCACGGCTGAACCGCGAGGGTCACACGGTGCTGCTGACCACGCACTATCTGGAAGAAGCCGAGGCGCTGTGCAACCGCGTGGCGATGCTCAAGCATGGGCAGATCGTGAAGCTCGCGCAAATGTCGGAGTTGCTCAAGTCCGCTTCGGCCAACGTGTTGCAGTTCAAGACCGACAGCGCCTTGCCAGCCGCCATGGCCGAGCGGGCGCGCGTCACCGGCCGCATCGTGCAGATTCCCGCGCAGGATGCGCTCGATGTGGAGCACCTGCTGTCCGCGCTGCGCGAATCGGGCGTGGTGCTGGAGGACGTGGAAATTCGGCGTGCCGATCTGGAAGACGTGTTCATCCACGTCATGAATGAAAAAGAGCAGGGGGCAGGCATATGAACGGCTGGCAGACCCTGCTGAAAAAGGAAGTACTGCGTTTCTGGAAGGTCAGCTTCCAGACCGTGGCCGCGCCGGTGCTCACCGCGGTGCTGTACTTGCTGGTGTTCGGCCACGTACTGGAAGGCCGCGTGCTGGTGTATGACCGCATCAGCTACACCGCGTTCATCATTCCGGGGCTGGTGATGATGAGCATCCTGCAGAACGCATTTGCCAATAGCTCGTCGAGTCTGGTGCAAAGCAAGATCATGGGCTCGATGGTGTTCGTGTTGCTCACGCCGCTGTCGCACTGGGCCTGGTTCAGTGCCTACGTGGGGGCGGCCATGCTGCGCGGGCTGCTGGTGGGTGTGGGCGTGTTCCTGGTGACGCTGTTCTTTGCCGTGCCGGACTTCGCCGCGCCGCTGTGGATCATTGCGTTTGCGCTACTGGGCGCAGCCATCATGGGCACACTCGGTGTGATTGCCGGGCTCTGGGCCGACAAGTTCGACCAGATGGCGGCGTTCCAGAACTTTCTCATCATGCCGCTGACGTTCCTGTCCGGCGTGTTCTACTCCATCCATTCGCTGCCCGCGTTCTGGCAGAACGTGAGCCATCTGAATCCGTTCTTCTACATGATCGACGGTTTCCGTTATGGCTTCTTCGGCCAGAGCGATGTCTCGCCCTGGACCAGCTTTGCCATCGTTGGGTGCGCGTGGCTGGTGATCAGTGCGCTGGCGGTGCATCTGCTGCGCATCGGCTACAAGATCCGCAACTGATCCGCTCGATACTGTGTCGACGGGCCGGTTTTCTCCAACTCACACATTCCCACCATGACTGCGGACCAACTCAAGGAACTCATCAGCGCCGGACTGCCGTGCGAATACATCACGCTGGAGGGCGATGGCCGACACTGGTTTGCCACCATCGTCTCCACGGAGTTCGAAGGCAAGCGCCTCATCCAGCGCCATCAGCGCGTGTACGCCACGCTGGGCAGCCGCATGCACACCGATGAGGTGCATGCCCTGTCGATGAAAACCTTCACGCCCGCCGAATGGGCGGACAAGGGCGATCAGGCCTGATGGGCCTCGGCGGCATTCCTGCCGCGAACCAGACACGGCGGTCGTTGCGATCCCCTCCACGGATCCGGCGGGCGCACGCGCAATTTTCCGATAGACGATGGACAAACTCCTGATACGCGGCGGGCGCGCCCTCCGTGGTGAAGTGCCGGTTTCAGGCGCGAAGAATGCGGCCCTGCCGGAGCTGTGCGCGGCCTTGCTGACGGCCGAGCCCGTGGTGCTGCACAACGTGCCCCGGCTCAAAGACATTGCCACCATGCTGGCGCTGCTGCGCAACATGGGCGTGCACGTGGAGCGAGTGGAAGACCCGGACTGCACCCGTCCCGACGCGAGCGGCGTGGTGCGCCTCGTGGCTGACCAACTGACCGCACCCGAAGCGCCCTACGATCTGGTCAAGACCATGCGGGCCTCGGTGCTCGCGCTCGGGCCACTGCTGGCCCGCTTTGGCGAGGCCAGGGTGTCGCTGCCCGGCGGCTGCGCGATCGGATCGCGGCCGGTGGATCAGCACATCAAAGGCTTGCAGGCCATGGGTGCAGACATCCGCGTGGAGCGCGGCTACATGATGGCGCGCTTGCCGCAAGGGCAGGAGCGCCTGAAGGGCGCCAGCATCACCACCGACATGGTGACCGTGACCGGCACGGAAAACCTGCTCATGGCGGCCACGCTGGCCGAGGGCGAAACCCTGCTGGAGAACGCCGCGCAGGAACCCGAGGTCGTTGATCTGGCGGAGATGCTGATCCGCATGGGCGCCCGGATCGAAGGCCACGGCACGAGCCGCATCCGCATCACGGGCGTGGAGCGCCTGCATGGTTGCGAGCACAGCGTGGTGCCTGATCGCATCGAAGCGGGCACCTTCCTGTGCGCGGTGGCGGCAACGGGCGGTGATGCCTTTTTGCGCCACGGTCGCGCCGATCATCTGCACGCCGTGCTCGACAAGCTGCGCGCGGCGGGCGTGGAAGTCACGCAGGAAGACGAGGGCCTGCGCGTGCGCAGTCCTGGCGCGGCGAGCCTGCGGGCGCAGAGTTTTCGCACCATGGAGTACCCCGGTTTCCCGACCGACATGCAGGCGCAGTTCATGGCGCTCAACGCCGTCGCGCAAGGACAATCGACGGTGGCGGAGACCATTTTTGAGAACCGCTTCATGCACGTCAATGAACTGCTGCGGCTGGGCGCGAAGATCCGCACCACCGATGCGCGGCAGGCCGTGATCGAGGGGCTGGCGCACGCAGACGCCCAATGCACAGGGCAATGCGTGGACAATACGCAGGTTGCGCCCACCGGCATGCCTCTGTCTGGCGCCACGGTGATGGCCACCGATTTGCGCGCCTCTGCCGGGCTGGTGATTGCCGGTCTGGTCGCCAGCGGCGAGACGGTGGTGGACCGCATTTACCACCTCGACCGCGGCTACGACTGCATGGAAGCGAAGTTGCGCGGCCTTGGTGCTGACATCGAAAGAATCTGATGACGACGATTACCCTGGCCCTCTCCAAGGGCCGCATTTTTGATGAAACCATGCCGCTGCTGGCGGCAGCCGGCATCGAGGTGCTGGAAGACCCGGAAACCTCGCGCAAGCTGATCCTGCCCACCAACAAGCCCGACGTGCGTGTGGTGATGGTGCGTGCCACGGACGTTCCCACCTATGTGCAATATGGCGGCGCCGATCTGGGCGTGACCGGCAAGGACACGCTCATCGAACACGGCGGACAAGGGCTGTTCCAGCCGCTCGATCTGCGCATTGCCAAGTGCCGCGTGAGCGTGGCCGTGCCGCGCGGGTTCGACTACGAGCAGGTGGTGCAGCAAGGCTCGCGCCTGAAAGTGGCGACCAAGTACACGCACATTGCGCGCAACTTCTTCGCCACCAAGGGCGTGCACGTCGACCTGATCAAGCTCTACGGCAGCATGGAGCTGGCGCCGCTCATCGGCATGGCCGACGCCATCGTCGATCTGGTGTCCACCGGCAACACGCTCAAGGCCAACAATCTGGTGGAGGTCGAGCGCATCATGGACATCAGCTCGCACCTCGTGGTGAATCAGGCTGCGCTCAAACTCAAGCAGGAGCCGCTGCGCCACATCATCGACGCGTTTGCGTCGGCCATCCGCAAGGATTGAGCCATCCGCCGACCACTCTTCACCCTCCGCAACGAAAGCCTGACGTCATGTCCCTGAATGCCGCTCCCGCCCGCCTGTCCACCGCCTCGGCCGATTTTGAAGCCGAATTTGCGGCGCGCCTGCATTGGTCGGCGGACACGGATGCGGCCATCGAGCAGCGCGTGGCCGACATCCTGGCCGACGTGCAACAACGCGGAGACGCGGCGGTGCTCGAATACACGGCGCGCTTCGATGCGCTCGACGTGAAGCAGATGGCCGATCTGGAGCTCAGCCAGGCCGAACTCAAGGCTGCGTTTGACAGCCTCAACGAGGCGCAAAAAAGCGCCTTGACCGCTGCGGCGCGGCGCGTGCGCACCTACCACGAGGCGCAAAAAAAGGCCAACGGCGAGAGTTGGAGCTACCGCGATGAAGATGGCACGCTGCTTGGCCAGAAGGTGACGCCGCTGGATCGCGTCGGCATCTACGTGCCCGGTGGCAAGGCGGCCTATCCGTCGAGCGTGCTGATGAACGCCATTCCTGCGCATGTCGCAGGCGTGCAGGACATCATCATGGTCGTGCCAACGCCGCGCGGCGAGAAGAATGCACTCGTGCTGGCAGCGGCCTATGTCGCTGGCGTGCACCGCGCCTTTACCGTGGGTGGGGCGCAGGCCGTGGCCGCGCTGGCCTACGGCACGGCGACGATTCCCAAGGTGGACAAGATCACTGGCCCCGGCAACGCCTACGTGGCCAGCGCCAAGAAGCGCGTGTTCGGGCTGGTGGGCATCGACATGATTGCCGGGCCATCCGAAATCCTCGTGCTTGCCGACGGCACAACGCCGCCCGACTGGGTAGCGATGGACTTGTTCAGCCAGGCCGAACACGACGAGCTTGCGCAATCCATTTTGCTTTGCCCCGATGCGGCCTACATCGATGCCGTGCAGCGCGAAATCGATCGCCTGCTGCCGGAGATGCCGCGCAAGGAAATCATCGCCAAGAGCCTGAATGATCGCGGTGCGCTCATCCTCACGCGCGACATGGAAGAAGCCTGCGCCATCAGCAACCGCATCGCGCCGGAGCACCTGGAGGTGTCGAGCCGCGATCCGCACCGCTGGGAGCCGCTGCTCAAGCATGCGGGCGCGATTTTCCTGGGCGCATTCACCAGCGAAAGCCTGGGCGACTACTGCGCTGGCCCGAACCACGTGCTGCCCACCAGCGGCACGGCGCGCTTTTCCTCGCCGCTGGGCGTGTACGACTTCCAGAAGCGCTCCAGCCTGATCGAGGTGAGCGAAGCGGGTGCGCAGGTGCTTGGCAAGATTGCCGCCGAACTGGCCTATGGCGAGGGTTTGCAGGGCCACGCGCGCGCGGCGGAAATGCGCCTTCACAAGGCCTGAACGCAGCACACCGCTGGTTACGGCAATTTGCAAGAATTCATGCAAATTGTTGCTGAGTCAATGGGTTTCGATAGTTCGCATGGACACTGCGTCCCGGAGTCGGTGAACGGCTCCGGGGACCACGCAGACATTCACTATCGGAACACCTTATGCCAACGCCATACCGGAACGGGACTTCGCGCCGCTTTGCACTGAACTGGAGCCGCGCGTTGTTGCGGCGCTGTCTTATGGCGCTTGGCGTGAGCGCCAGCGTTGTGCTGACGGCCTGCACCACGCAGCCTCCTGCGCCGGCTCCGGAAGTGAGCGCATCGCCCGTATCACCCGTGACGCCCGTCCCGTCGACGAATGCAGCATCTGCTGGCGCCATGCCAGGCAGTGTTACGCCGCCACCTGCGTCCACGCCCCCGGCTGGCGCGGCGCTGCGCAGACCTGCTCCGCAGGCGGAGTCCACACTGGGCACGCAATGGGGCGAAGGGCGCGACTCGCAGGTGCAGACCATTCAGGCCGCGCGCCTGGCTCCCGATCAGCCCAACGCCACCGTGGCGCTGCGCTACAGCGACGAAGCCAGCATTCGCCGCAGTCTGGGGGCCAGCGCCGATCGGCAGCTCAATGTGTTGATGGATGGTGGCAAGGTGGAGTGGTCGGTGCGCGATGCCGCAGATCGCCCGTTGCCGATCTACAGCGTCAGAGGGCGAAGCGGCGACTTTCAGGTCGCTGGTCGCCATGGTGAGCGCTACGAACTGGTGTACCTCAATCGCAGCCAGCGCAATTACGAGGTCGTGGCGACGGTGGATGGACTGGATGTGCTGACCGGTCAGCCCGGAAGCGTCCGCAGCGGCGGCTATTTGCTGCGCCCCGGCGAGACGCTGCGCATCGAAGGCTTCCGCAAGAGCCGCAACGAGGTCGCGGCATTCCGCTTCTCCAGCCGGGACAACGCCTATGCGGCGAACACGCCAGCGGGCAGTCCGCGCAACATCGGCGTGATTGGCACGGCCGTTTTCGAGGTGCGATTGGGGCAGACGCCGCCTGCGCGCGGGCCGAATGCATTTCCGGCCGATGGCGGCGGACGTGGCGACGAGGGCTACGCACCGCCACCGCGCTATCGCTGAAGGGCCGTTGGTGAGCGCTGCCTAGGTTACACGAAATTCGTGTGACACGAATTTCGTGTAAACTCGTGGGCATGAAGAATCTCACCATCACCGTGGACGACGACGTGCTCGAATGGGCGCGTATCGAAGCGGCGCGGCGTGGCACCAGTGTGTCGCGCATGGTGGGCGACTTCATGGCCGAAATGCAAAGGCGCGAGGACGCTTACGAGCGCGCCTATCTCGCTTGGCGCACGGACGAGCGCAGTTGGAATGCCCAAGGCAACGACGGGAGTGGCGCTGCGCCGCGCAAGACGCGCATGACGCGCACACCCCAAGGGGGCGCCGACGCATGAACCCGGTGTTTGTCGATACCTCCGTGCTGATCGCCGCCGAAGACGTGGGCGATGCCGCGCTGTACGCCGCCACGCTGGATTGGCTGGATGCGCTCTGGCGCAGCCGCTGCGGGCGCACCGGCAGTCACGCGCTGTGCGAGTTCTACGATCGCGTGACGACTGCGCCCGTGCCCCTGTCGCAAGGCGATGCACGTGCCGCCATCCGCCGCTATCAGACCTGGAACCCGTGGAAAACCGATGCCGCCACGCTGGAAACGGCGTGGGCCGTGCAAGCGCGCCACCAATTGGCGTTTGGCGACTGCCTTGCCGTGGCCTGCGCGCAGCACAGCGGTTGCGAGCAGATGCTCACGCTCAGCTTGCCGCACGGCGCGCAGTTTGGCGGCGTGACCATGGTGCATCCATTGCATGCGCCAGTGCCTGCCGGGGCTGCCAGCTGATTCCTGCCCCCTTCGCCATCGGCCCTTTTTCTTACCACTTTTCATTCACCACGCCATCGCCATTTGACGACGACCTAGCCGCTTTCATCATGACCACACAGCCATCCACCCAGACCCGAGCCATCGACCGCATCCGTTCCGACGTGCGCGCCATGCACGCGTACGTGGTGCAGCATTCGGTCGGCTATCTGAAGATGGACGCGATGGAAAACCCGTTCAGCCTGCCCGAGGCGCTGCAGCGCCAGTTGGGCGAGCGTCTGGGGCGTTTGCCGATCAACCGCTATCCGGGCGCGCGGCTCGACGACCTGAAGGCCGCGCTGCTGGCCTATGCGGGCGCGCCCAAGGACGCAGCCATTTTGCTGGGCAATGGCTCGGACGAAATCATTTCGTTGCTCGCGCTGGCTCTGGCGCAGCCGCAGCAGGGACAGCGCGCCACCATGATCGCGCCCATGCCGGGCTTCGTCATGTACCCGATGAGTGCGCAGTTGCAGGGGCTTGATTTTGTGCCGGTGTCGTTGACTGCCGATTTCGAACTCGACGAGGCCGCGATGCTGGCCGCGATTGCAGAGCACCGTCCCGCCATCACCTATCTGGCCTATCCCAACAACCCAACGGCCACGCTCTGGAGCGAAGCCAGCGTGCAGCGCGTGATCGACGCCGTGGGCGAGCAGGGTGGTCTGGTGGTGATGGACGAGGCGTACCAGCCGTTCGCCAGCCGCAGCTGGATCACCCGCATGCGGGCCGAGCCAGAGCGCAATGCGCACGTGCTGCTGATGCGCACGCTGAGCAAGTTCGGTCTGGCAGGCGTGCGGCTTGGCTACCTCATCGGCCCGGCAGCCATCGTCAATGAAATCGACAAGGTGCGCCCGCCCTACAACGTGAGCGTGCTGAACTGCGAGGCGGCGCTGTTCGCGCTGGAACACACGGACGTGTTTGCCGCGCAGGCACAGGAAATTCGCACCGGGCGCACGGCGCTCGTCGAACAGTTGCGCGCCATGCCCGGCGTGCTGCAGGTGTGGGACAGCGAGGCCAACATGGTGCTCATCCGTGTGGCCGATGCCGCACGTGCGTATGAGGGCATGAAGGCGCGCAAGGTCCTGATCAAAAACGTTTCTACAATGCATCCATTGCTGGCCAACTGCGTGCGTCTGACCGTCGGAAATGCTGCCGACAACGCCCAGATGCTGGCGGCGCTGCAGGCTTCACTATGACATCCTCACTTGTTCCCTCCACGAAAACGGTCGATGCCAACGCCGATCGCACGGCCGAAGTCGCCCGCAATACGGCTGAAACGCGCATCAAGGTGCGCATCAACCTCGACGGCACCGGCGCATCGCGCATTGCCACGGGCATCGGCTTCTTTGACCACATGCTCGAACAGATCGCGCGCCACGGCCTGATCGATCTGCAAATCGACTGCGACGGCGACCTGCACATCGACGGCCACCACACGGTGGAGGACGTGGGCATCACGCTGGGGCAGGCGTTTGCCATCGCCGTGGGCGACAAGAAGGGCCTGCGCCGCTACGGCCACGCTTATGTGCCGCTGGACGAGGCGCTCTCGCGCGTCGTGGTGGACTTCTCCGGCCGCCCCGGCTTGCATCTGGACATCCCGTTCACGGCGGGCAATATCGGCGCGTTCGATACCCAGCTCACGTACGAGTTCTTCCAGGGCTTCGTGAACCACGCCGGGGCGACGCTGCACATCGACAACCTCAAGGGCATCAACGCGCACCACCAGTGCGAGACGGTGTTCAAGGCGTTCGCCCGCGCGTTGCGCGATGCGCTGGAGCGCGATCCGCGCAATGCGGGCGTGATCCCGTCCACCAAGGGCTCGTTGTAATCACCCGCTTCCCCGCACATCATGAGCAGTGAAACTAGAACCGTCGCCGTCGTCGACTATGGCATGGGCAACCTGCGCTCGGTCTCGCAGGCCGTGCTGGCGGCATCCAACGGCAGTGGCTGGAACGTCATCGTCACCTCGCGCCCCGAAGAGGTGCGTGCGGCCGAGCGTGTCGTGCTGCCCGGACAAGGTGCCATGCGCGACTGCATGCGCGAACTGCGCGATTCCGGCTTGCAGGAAAGCGTTCTGGAGGCGGCGGCCAACAAGCCCCTGTTCGGCGTGTGCGTGGGCATGCAGATGCTGCTGGACCACAGCGAAGAGGGCGAAACGCCCGGACTCGGGCTAATCCCGGGGAAAGTGGTCAAGTTTGATCTCGCCGCGCGCAAACAGGACGATGGCAGCCGCTTCAAGGTGCCGCAAATGGGCTGGAACCGGGTGCGCCAATCCGCGCACGCGGGATCAGTCCACCCGCTGTGGAGCGGTATTCCGGACGAAAGCTACTATTATTTTGTGCACAGTTTCTATGCCCGTCCGGAGGCTCTGAAGCACGTTTCCGGCGAGACGGATTACGGCGGATACTTTGCATCTGCCGTCGCACGCGATAATATTTTCGCAACGCAATTCCACCCGGAGAAAAGCTCCGGACACGGATTGGCGTTGTTTCGCAACTTCCTTCACTGGAAGCCCTGAATCTTCAACCCTGGTTGGGCCGACCTTTTTTACTCGCCCCTCTCCTGCTGAAATACCATGCTGCTCATCCCCGCCATCGACCTCAAGGACGGCCAATGTGTGCGCCTCAAACAAGGCGATATGGACCAATCCACGATTTTTGGTGAAGACCCGGCTGCTATCGCGCGACGCTGGCTGAACGCCGGAGCGCGACGCCTGCATCTGGTCGATTTGAACGGCGCGTTTGCCGGTCAGCCCAGGAACAAGGCCGCGATCAAGTCCATCCTGAAGGAAGTCGGCTCCGAAATCCCGGTGCAACTGGGCGGCGGCATTCGCGATCTGGACACCATCGAGCGCTGCATCGATGCAGGGATGCGCTACGTCATCATCGGCACGGCGGCGGTGAAGAACCCCGGCTTCCTCAAAGATGCCTGCAGTGCCTTTGGCGGCCACATCATCGTTGGCCTGGACGCCAAGGACGGCAAGGTCGCCACGGACGGCTGGAGCAAGCTCACCGGTCACGAGGTGGTCGATCTGGCCAAGAAGTACGAAGACTGGGGCGTGGAGTCCATCATCTACACCGACATCGGTCGTGATGGCATGCTCTCCGGCATCAATGTGGACGCCACGGTGAAGCTGGCGCAGTCGCTGTCCATTCCCGTGATCGCATCGGGCGGATTGGCGGGCATGGACGACATCGTCAAGCTCTGCGAAGTCGAGGACGAAGGCGTCGAAGGCGTGATCTGCGGTCGCGCCATCTACACCGGTGATCTGGATTTTGCCGCCGCGCAAGACCGCGCGGACGAGCTGACCGCCTGATGATTCTCGTCACTGGCGGCGCTGGCTTCATTGGCTCGCACACCTGTGCGGCGCTGGCCGAGCAGGGGATGCGATATGTCATCCTCGACAACTTCAGCAATAGCAAGCCCTCGGTGCTGGAGCGTCTGGCGCGCATCACGGGCCAGATGCCGCAATGCATCGAAGGCGATGTGCGCGATGGCGCGCTGGTGGCGCGCGTGCTGCGCGAATACGGCGTCACGGCGGTCATCCACTTCGCCGGACTGAAAGCCGTGGGCGAGTCGGTGCGCGATCCGCTGAAGTACTACGACACCAACGTCAGCGGCACCATCACCCTGCTGTCTGCCATGCGCGAGACAGGGGTGCGCGCGCTGGTGTTCTCGTCGTCGGCCACGGTCTACGGCGACGCGCCGGAATCGCCAATTCACGAAGGCGCGCTCACGCGGCCGACGAACCCCTATGGTCACAGCAAATTCATGTCCGAGCAGGTCATGGCCGATCTGGACCACAGCGAGCCGGGTCAATGGCGGCTGGCGCGGCTGCGCTATTTCAATCCGGTGGGTGCGCACCCGAGCGGCCTGATCGGTGAAGATCCGCAGGACATCCCCAACAACCTCATGCCGTTCGTGGCACAAGTGGCGGCCGGTGTGCGCAAGGAATTGAGCGTTTTCGGCGGCGACTATCCGACCAAGGATGGGACGGGCGTGCGCGACTACATCCACGTCAGCGACCTCGCCGAAGGCCACGTGGCCGCGTTGCGCTATCTGCAGCGGCATGCGGGTTTGTTGACGGTGAATCTGGGCACGGGAGCGCCCGTGTCCGTGCTGGAGATGGTGCAGGCATTCGAGCGCGCCAGCGGTGTGTCGGTGCCGTACCGCATCGTTGACCGGCGCCCCGGAGACGTGCCCGCCTATTGGGCCGATCCCGCGCGAGCGGCGCAATTGCTGGGCTGGAAAGCCGCACGCAACGTCGACCAGATGTGTGCCGACGTCTGGCGCTGGCAAAACGGCGAAGCGCGGCGCGTGCAATGAGTGCGCCTTCCAGCACCGCCCCCTGCCTGCTGCGACGTGAGCGCCTGAACGGGCAGGACGTGGTGCGGATCGCCCTGCCTGCGGGCGACGGTGCGACCATCGCGTTGCATGGTGGGCAACTCATTTCATGGACTACGGCGGACGGGCAAGAGCGTGTGTTCCTCAGCCCGGACGCCGTCTGGGACGGGCACGCGGCCATCCGCGGCGGCGTGCCGGTGTGCTTTCCGCAATTCAACCAGCGCGGGCCGCTGGTCAAGCACGGTTTTGCGCGCCATCTTCCGTGGCAATGCGAGGGCGTGAGCGACGTATGCGAAGGCGCCCAAGCCACATTCGTGCTGCGCGACGATGAGCACACGCGCGCTGTGTGGCCGCACGCGTTCGAGGCGCGCTTGATCGTGCTGCTGGGCCATGCCTCGCTGCGTGTCACGCTGGAACTGCGCAATACCGGCGCTGCGCCATGGAGCTTTACCGGCGCGCTGCACACCTATTTGCGCGTGCCAGACATCACGCAGGCGCACCTCGACGGCCTGGACGGACTGGCCTGCTGGGACGCCGTGCGCGACGTGCATGGCGTGCAGCAGGGTGCCTTGGCGTTTGAGGGCGAAGTGGATCGTGTTTTCGCCGCGGCGACCCAGCCCCTGCGGCTGCGCGACGGGCAGGGCGCGGACATCGTCACGGTCGAACACAGCGCCAGTTGGGACAATGTCGTCGTCTGGAACCCCGGTGCGGCGTTGTGCGCGCAGTTACGTGACATGCCGCCACAGGGCTGGCGCGAGATGCTGTGCATCGAAGCGGCCAGCATCGACCAGCCCGTGGTGGTGCCGCCCGGCCAATGCTGGTCGGGCTGGCAGCAGTTGACGGCGTAGTCAGAGAAAAAAAAGGACTTGCGCGGACGCGCCCGGCGCGTTGGCCGAACCGCATTTATTGTTTGATTGGGAGAACCCATCGTGCTTGCAAAACGCATCATCCCCTGCCTTGACGTCACTGGTGGCCGCGTCGTCAAAGGCGTGAATTTCGTCGAACTGCGGGATGCCGGAGATCCGGTCGAGATCGCCGCACGCTACAACGCGCAAGGCGCGGATGAGCTCACGTTTCTCGACATCACCGCGACCAGCGATGGCCGCGACCTGATCCTGCCCATCATCGAGGCCGTGGCCAGCCAGGTGTTCATTCCGCTGACCGTGGGCGGCGGAGTGCGCACTGTCGAAGACGTGCGCCGCCTGCTGAACGCCGGTGCGGACAAGACCAGCTTCAACTCGGCCGCCATCTCCAATCCCGACGTGATCAACGCGGCCAGCGACAAGTACGGCGCGCAATGCATCGTCGTCGCCATCGATGCCAAGCGCCGCCAGGGCGACGATCTGGCCGAGCGCGGCGAAGGCTGGGATGTCTACAGCCACGGCGGGCGCAAGAACACGGGGCTGGACGCCGTGCAATGGGCCACGGAGATGGCGCGGCGCGGCGCGGGCGAAATCCTGCTGACCAGCATGGACCGCGACGGCACCAAATCGGGCTTCGACCTCGCGCTCACACGCGCCGTGGCCGACGCCGTGAGCGTGCCGGTGATCGCCTCGGGCGGCGTGGGCAATCTCGACCACCTGGCCGATGGCGTGCAGCAGGGCGGTGCGGACGCGGTTTTGGCGGCCAGCATTTTTCACTACGGCGAATACACCGTGCAGCAAGCCAAGGAGCGCATGCGCGAGCGGGGCATTCCAGTGCGGCTGTAAATCCGACGGCGTGCGCCGCATTGCGGCGCTGCATCCAACAAAAGGCTGCGTACTCGTTGATGGGGATCGGCTCTGTTCAGGTGCGGGCCCCATCCAGCGGTTTTCCGGTCTATTACTGGAGGTGGACCGGTACCAGAAATCCGACTGCAGACTGTACCGACAGGGCGGAGTTCTTTGGTGTTGCGAAGGTGCTGGACTGCAATTCGATGGCATCAAAGCTTGGCGTGCAGGCCGGCGCTAAAGACGACTCCAAGCGTATAGCGTCGGGCCTGGGGCTGGCGTGTGCCCCAGCGCAGCACGGCGGCGTGCTGTCAGACGGTTTCGCCAGTCGATGCTCCGGGCGCGATTGCGCGACCAGCCCCGTCGGGCGCGGCCCGAATAGCGGACAATACGCGGATGAATTGGCTCGATCAAGTGAAATGGGATGCGCAAGGGCTGGTGCCCGCGATCGCGCAGGAAGCCGCGACGGGCGATGTGCTCATGTTCGCGTGGATGAACCGCGAGGCGCTCGCCAAAACGGCGGAACTGGGCCGCGCGGTCTACTTCAGCCGCTCGCGTGGCAAGCTGTGGTTCAAGGGCGAAGAGTCCGGCCATGTGCAGACCGTGCATGAACTGCGCATCGATTGTGACAACGATGTGATCCTGTTGAAAGTGACGCAAACCGGCCACGAGCCGGGTATCGCCTGTCATACAGGGCGTCATAGCTGTTTCTATAGTGTTTTGAAGAACGGCGAGTGGATAGCCATGGACCCGGTCTTGAAAGATCCCGAGTCCATCTACAAATAAAGTAGCAAAGTAACAAGCGACACCATGAGTACCCAAGAGTTGAATTCTGTGGACGTGCTGGCCCGCCTGGCCAACGTGATCGAGAGTCGCAAGGGCGGCGACGTGGACAAGAGCTACGTGGCACGCTTGCTTGCCAAGGGCCCTGATTCCTTTCTGAAAAAAGTGGGCGAAGAGGCGACGGAAGTCGTCATGGCGGCCAAGGACATCGACCATGGCGCGGAGAAGTCCAAGCTGGTCTATGAAGTGGCCGACCTGTGGTTCCACTCCATGGTGGCGCTGTCGTACTATGGTTTGACACCTGCCGATGTGGTGCAGGAACTGGCGCGCCGTGAAGGTCTGAGCGGCATCGAGGAAAAAGCCTTGCGTAAGGCCGACCTGCGCGCTCTTGATGAAGGAGGATCGACGTGAACGGAAATCGCAACGACATCATCGACATCGAACCCAACCAGCGGGCCGACAATCTGAAGGCTGTGGGTTGGGTGAGCTACATTCTGCACCTGATCGTGGCCGTGGCTGCGGTCGTCCCGAGTGCACAGCCCAGTATCGCATTGCTGCTGGTGGCCTTGGTGATCGATCTGGTCAAGCGCAGCGATGCTGAGGGCACCTGGCAGGCCAGCCATTTTTCGTGGCGCATCCGCTCGGTGATCTGGGCGGGGGTGTTGTATGTCGTCACGTCGCCGCTGTGGCTGCTGTTCCTCGTTCCGGGCTGGATCGCCTGGGGCCTGATTTCCCTGTGGTTCCTGTATCGCATCGTGCGCGGCATGTTGGCGATGAGCAAGAGCCAGCCCGTTGATGCCTGACGAAAAAGGCTTCAAGACGCTCAATCTGGCACTTCAGGGGGGCGGTGCGCACGGCGCCTACACCTGGGGCGTGCTGGACGCGCTGCTGGAAGACAGTCGCGTGCATATCGAGGGCGTGAGCGGCACCAGTGCAGGTGCGATGAATGCCGTGGCGATGGCCCACGGCTTCGCCCAGGCCGCGCGCGAGTTCAAGGACCCGCGCGAAGCCCAACTCGCCGGAGCCGCCAAGGCACGCGAGACGCTCGCGCGTCTGTGGGAGGGCGTGGGCGGCATGGGTACGTTGATGTGGGGCATCCCCATGCCGATGGCGGGTGCGTTCATGAACGTGATCTCGCAGTGGTTCTCGCCCTATCAGATGAATCCGCTGGGCATCAATCCGCTGCGCAAGCTGCTGGTCAAGGAAGTCGATTTCGAACTCATCGGCGCAACCAATGCCAAGCAGGTCTTTGTCTGCGCGACCAACGTGCGTACCGGGCGCGGTGAGATTTTCAACGGCAAGCGACTGAGTGCGGACGCGGTGATGGCCTCGGCCTGTCTGCCCATGCTGTTCAAGGCCGTCGAGATCGATGGCGAGCATTACTGGGATGGTGGTTATTCGGGCAATCCGGCCATCTATCCTTTGATCTACAAGACCGAATCCGCCGACATCCTGCTGGTGCAGATCAACCCGATCAACCACGACATCCTGCCCGACGATGCGCAGGAAATCATGGAGCGGATGAACGAAGTCACCTTCAACGCAGGCCTGCTGGCCGAGCTGCGCGCCATCGAGTTCGTGCGCCGCCTGTTGGCTGAGGGTAAGCTGGACCAGCGCCGCTATAAGAACGTGCTCATGCACCGCATCGATGGCGGCTCGGTGCTCTCGCCTTTTGGCGCGGCCAGCAAGATGCGCACGGACATGAGCTTCCTGAAGCAGTTGTTCACGCTCGGGCGCGACTCCGGCACGCGATGGCTGAAATCACATTTCAAGGACATCGGGCAACGCCCGACGCTCAAACTCGCCGACAATGCATGATCTGGCGCGCCAGCGCCGGATTTCCCCACGCCACCATTCCGGATGGTGAAACTGCTGACTATCTGACCGCTATGCACGATCCCGACTGTATTTTCTGCAAGATCATCGAAGGAAAAATTCCATCGAAGAAGGTGTATGAGGACGAGCACGTCTACGCCTTTCACGACATCAACCCTTGGGCGCCGGTGCACTTCCTCATGGTGCCGAAAAAACACATTGCTTCGATGGCGCATGTATCGGAGCAGGATGCGCCCTTGCTCGGCCACATGATGACGCTCGCGCCCAGGCTGGCTGCGGAGCACGGATGCAATCCGTACCCGGAAGGGGGATTCCGCATCGTGGTGAATACCGGCGAAGAAGGCGGGCAGGAAGTGCATCACCTGCACGTACACGTCATTGGCGGCCCGCGACCCTGGAAAAAGGGCTGAACCGGATTCCGTGAAAGTTACCGGGAAAGTTACTGACATATGACCGTCTTGTCACGGACGGCGTCTAGAATGGACTGTATTCGTTAGGAGATCAACATGGGTTCGTTTTCTATTTGGCACTGGCTGATCGTGCTGCTGATCGTCGTGATGGTTTTTGGCACCAAGAAGCTCAAGAACATCGGCTCCGATCTGGGCGGCGCGGTCAAGGGTTTCAAGGACGGCATGAAGGACGGCCAGGCCGAGGCCGATGGCACCACCAATACCCCCGCATCCGGTGGTCAGGTGACCAACAACGCTGCGGCTGACAAGTCCACCATCGACGTGGAAGCCAAGCAAAAGAGCTAAGGCATTGCCTGCGCGACCGGAACCGTTGAATGATTGATATTGGTCTTTCCAAAATGGCGCTGATCGGCGTGGTGGCGCTGGTCGTCATCGGGCCGGAGAAGCTGCCCAAGGTGGCGCGCACGGTAGGCACTTTGCTGGGCAAGGCGCAGCGCTATGTGAACGATGTGAAGTCCGAGGTCAATCGCTCGATGGAGCTGGATGAACTACGCAAGATGAAGGAGAACGTGGAGTCGGCAGCCCGCGACGTCGAGCAATCGGTGAACACCACCGCGCGCGACTTCGAGAAAGACTGGAATGACGTCACGTCCTCGATCAACGACTCCGCTTCGGGAGCCCAGCAGACGTCGGCATCGGAATACGCATGGGATTCCGACGCAGCGTCGGGACAAAGCGCGGTCACGCCGGCCTATCACCATCCGCGCAAGAACTGGCGCCTCAAGCGTGGCGCGGTTCCGCAGTGGTACAAGGCGCGTGCTGGCGTGCGCACCCGCGCGCAATCGGGCGCGGCGCGCGTGGCGCGCTTCCGGCCCAAAAAGCCGCTCTGAGCCACAATACCGTGCGGCACCAGAATCTGCTGCCCCACCAGGCGCTGCGAATGCATGTCGTGGCGTTTTTTTCTTTTAGCGCGCTGGCCTCTGCCGCGCGCGCTGTTGTTTGACCATGGCAGACCTTCCACCTCCCAAAGAAGACGAATTGGCCGGCACCGAGCAGCCGTTTGTGCAGCATCTGATGGAGCTGCGCGACCGCGTGCTGTACGCCGTTTATGGGATTGCGGTGGCGGTTGCGCTGCTGGCTTTCTGGCCCGGGCCGGATGGCCTGATCGACTTCATCGCGGCGCCCATCAAGCACCACATGCCGGAAGGCGCGAAGCTGATCGCCGTGGGGGTTTTTTCGCCCTTCATCGTGCCGCTCAAGGTGCTGGCGATGGCGGCGGTCCTGCTGGCACTGCCATGGATCATGTACCAGATCTGGGCCTTCGTCGCTCCCGGCCTGTACTCGCACGAAAAGCGCTTCGCGCTGCCGCTGATCTTTTTTGGCAGCGTGCTGGCGTACTCCGGCATTGCCTTTGTGCAGTTGTTCGTGCTGGATCGCATGTTTGGCTTCATCCAGCACTTCACGCCCGATAGCGTCGCGGCGACGCCCGATATCGCGTCCTACGTCGAGGCCATCCTGTCGCTCTACATCGCCTTTGGTCTCGCGTTCCAGGTGCCGATCGTGGTGATCTTGCTAGTGCGCATGGGCATAGTGGAAATCGAAAAGCTCAAGTCGTTCCGTGGCTACTTCATCGTGCTGGCTTTTGTCATCGCGGCCGTGGTGACGCCGCCGGACGTGCTGTCGCAGATTTCGCTGGCGGTGCCGATGGTGCTGCTGTATGAGATCGGCATCGTGGCCGCAGGCTGGTTCCAGAAGAACGCGAAGAAGCCGGACGAGGACGAGGCAGAAAACGGTTCGGCGAGCTGACCTGACTTTCATCTGGACCCCACAAAAAAAGGGCAACCAACGGGTTGCCCTTTTTTTGTTTCCGTCGCCTGCCGCTCAGCGCTGTTGCATGCGGCGCGGCGTCGGTGGGCGCTTGCCCGGAGTGATGCTGATTTCGGACTCCTTGTCGCTGCGGCGCACGACGAAGGTGGTCGCCACGCCGGGGCGCAGCGCTGCGACGGATGAGAGTAATTCCGAGACGTTGCGAATCGGCTTGTCAGCCACCTTCACGATGATGTCACCGGGGCGAATGCCGGCCTGCGCGGCAGGGCCGTCTTGCAGCACGCCGGTGATGATCACGCCTTCCGAGGTTTTCACGCCGAAGGTTTCGGCCAACTCGGGCGACAGCTCGTTGGGCTCTGCGCCAATCCAGCCGCGCGTCACCTGACCGTCCTTGACGATGCCGTCGAGCACCAGTCGTGCAACCGACACCGGAATGGCGAAGCCGATGCCCATGCTGCCCCCAGAGCGCGAGTAAATGGCCGTGTTGATACCCATGAGGTTGCCGTTCACGTCGACCAGTGCGCCGCCGGAGTTGCCGGGATTGATGGCAGCGTCTGTCTGGATGAAGTTCTCGAACGTGTTGATGCCCAACTGGCTGCGACCGAGCGCCGAGACGATGCCGCTGGTCACCGTCTGGCCCACGCCGAACGGATTGCCGATGGCCAGCACGCGATCACCCACGGCGAGCTGATCGGAGTTGCCAAGCACGATGACGGGCAGCTTGTCGAGGTCGATCTTGAGAATCGCAAGGTCGGTGTCGGGATCGGTGCCGATGATCTTTGCCTGTGCGTGGCGGGAGTCGGTCAATGTCACTTCGATCTCGTCGGCCCCTTCCACGACGTGGTTGTTGGTGAGGATGAAACCGTCGGGGCTCACGATCACGCCGCTGCCCAGTCCCACTTGCGCCTGATTGCCCTGATCGCCGAAGAAGAATTCAAACCACGGATCATTGCTGCGCGGTGAGCGCGCGGTCTTGCTGGTATTGATGCTGACCACGGCGGGCGAGGCCTTGCGCGCCGCTGCGCTCAAACTGCCGGGTGGGGGTTCGACGACGGGCGAGGGCGGAGCCTCGATCAGGCTGATGCCGGCCACGCTACGCGCTGCGCCGCGTTGCAGCCAGTGCGGCTGCAGTGTGGCGACAACGAAGTACACGGCCAGCAGGACGGTGACGATCTGCGAGAAAAGCAGCCAGAAGCGCTTCATGTTGAATGGTTCTTTGTGTGCGAAAAGGGTCATTGTCGCGCGTTTGCTGCGCGATCGCCAAAAGACAGTACGCCAATGGTCGAACTCGCGCCGTCGTGCGCGTCGGCCCAAAAGGAGGAAAACACCCGCCCGGTGTTCTGGGACAATGACCGGCATGAGTACCAACCGGACATCATTGCTGAGCGCTTTCGACGAGCTGCTTCAGCCAGAGCGTTTCAAGGACTACGGCCCGAATGGGCTGCAAGTGGAAGGCAAGGAGCACATCACGCGCATCGTGAGCGGCGTGACCGCCAGCAGGGCGCTGATCGAGGCCGCCATTGCAGCGCGCGCCGACGCCATCTTCGTGCACCACGGCCTGTTCTGGCGCGGCATGGATGGGCGCATCACCGGCTGGATGAAGCAGCGCATCCAGTTGCTGCTCGCGCATGACATCAATCTCTTTGCCTACCACCTGCCGCTCGATGCGCATCCCACGCTGGGAAACAACGCGCAGTTGGGCCGCGTGCTGGGGCTGGAGGCCGATGCGCGCTTTGGCGATCAGGATCTGGGCGTGATAGGCAACGGCTCCTTCGATGATGCCGATGCCTTGGCACGCCATGTCGAGGCCACGCTGGGGCGCAAGGTGGTGCTGGCTGGCGTGCCAGCGGACAAACCGATTCGCCGGGTGGCATGGTGCACGGGCGGCGCACAAGGTTTCTTCGAGGGCGCCATTGCTGCGGGGGCGGATGCCTTCATCACGGGCGAGATCTCGGAGCCGCAAGCCCACCTGGCGCGCGAGACGGGCGTTGCCTTCATCGCAGCGGGACACCACGCGACCGAACGCTATGGCGCACCTGCCGTGGCGGCGCACATGGCGCAGCAGTTGGGGCTGACGCACGAGTTCATCGACATCGACAATCCAGCCTGAACGGCAAATCCCGAGGACGCACTCCGATGACGAACGCAGCCAAGCCCCTGGTGATCACCCAGGGCGACCCGGCGGGCATTGGCCCGGAAATCATCGCCAAGGCGTTTCGCGATGCGCCTGTTCTCCTGTGTGGCTGTTTTGTGGCGGGCGATGTGGCAACCATGCGGCGCGCCACCAGGTGCATCGCAGACGGCGCGCACACCGTCGACCTGCCCGTCGCGCAGATCGAGCATGCGCAAGAGGCGCTGAGGATGCCGCCGCGCTGTGTGCCCGTCCTGCAACTGCCGGACATTCCCGGTGAGGTGCCCATCGGGCAGATCAGTGAAGCAGGCGGCAGGGCGGCGGCGCACAGCGTCCTCTGGGCGACGCGCGCAGCGCTGCGCGGTGAGGTGGCGGGCATGTGCACGGCGCCCCTGCACAAAGAGGCTCTGGCTCTGGCGGGCGTGGAATTCCCCGGTCACACCGAGTTGTTGCAGGCCGAGGCCGCCGCGCACGCTGGCGTGACGGTGGCGGAGATGCCCGTTCGCATGATGCTGGCCAACGACGAACTGCGCACCGTGCTGGTCAGCATCCATGTCTCCCTGCGCGATGCGATTGCCGCGGTCACGCGAGAGAACGTGTTGCAAACCTTGCGAATCACCCATGTGGCGCTTTTGGCTGCGCTGGGCCGTGCGCCCCGGATCGGGGTTGCCGGACTGAATCCGCATGCGGGCGAAGGTGGGCTGTTTGGTCGGGAAGAACTGGACATCATCCAGCCCGCCGTGGCACAGGCCCAGTCGGAGGGCATCGATGCGCGGGGCCCGTTCGCGCCAGACACCGTATTCATGCGTGCGCGCCACGCTCCGGATCACCCGGGCGAGTTCGACGCCGTGGTGGCGATGTACCACGATCAGGGCTTGATCCCTGTGAAATATCTGGGCGTCGAGCAGGGAGTGAATGTGACGCTGGGTTTACCGCTGGTGCGCACCAGTCCGGATCACGGAACGGCATTCGATATTGCAGGCAAGGGAATCGCCGACGCACGCAGCTTCATTGAGGCGATTAAAGTCGCTAAACGTCTTTCTGTTACCGCGCATTGATCTAGATAGAAAGTTCGGAAGAAACGTTTGTGATCAATTGCAAAACGCCGCCTTGAAGGCGGCGTTTTCAGATGAAGCGTTGTAAAAAAATCAAATTCAGCGCTTCAGGCTGTCGCGGATTTCGCGCAGCAGAGCGACTTCCTCCGCCGGTGCCTCGGGCGCTGGAGCTTCAGCGGGAGCTTCGCGCTTCAGGCGGTTGATCTGTTTGATCATCAGGAAAATGATGAATGCCAGAATGATGAAATTCACCGCCACGGTGATGAAGTTGCCATAGGCAAAAACTGGCACGCCAGCCTTGCGCAGTGCCTCGAGCGTGTGGGGAGTGCCAGCTGGCGCGGTTCCCAGCACGACGAAGAGGTTGGAAAAGTCGAGTTTTCCAAACACCAGACCGACAACCGGCATGATCAAATCATTGACGACAGAGTCGACGATCTTCCCAAACGCGCCCCCGATGATCACGCCCACGGCTAAATCAATAACATTGCCTTTAACCGCGAATTCGCGAAACTCTTTCATAAAGCTCATATGAACAATACCTTTGATATAGATGAAAACACTGAAGTATTGCCTAGCTTAGGGGAGATCGCTAGGGTGCATTAACCTTATTGGCTCCGCTACAATTTATTGTTGACCCATATTAGCGATGCTTTTCGAGGAACCTCATGAGTGAATCCCGTATCGACTCCAGCAAACGGACGTGGCTTATAGCGTCTGGCTGCGCTGGCGCTGTGGGCGGCATTGCCACTGCCGTCCCGTTTGTAAGCACGTTTCAGCCGTCCGAGAAGGCCAAGGCCGCGGGCGCTCCGGTAGAGGTGGATATCTCCTCCCTGCAGGAAGGCGAGAAGCTGACGGTGGAGTGGCGCGGCAAACCCGTGTGGATTGTCCGGCGCAGCAAGGAGCAGGTAGCGGAACTGCCCTCTCTGGACTCCCAATTGGCTGATCCCAAGTCCCTGCGTAACCCGGACGAGTTCACTCCCGAGTACGCCCGTAACGAAGCGCGCTCGATCAAGCCTGAAGTTCTGGTCGTCGTGGGCATTTGCACACATTTGGGTTGCTCGCCTACTGATAAGTTCCATGCCGGACCCCAGCCGTCGCTGCCCGATGACTGGAAGGGCGGTTTCTTCTGCCCGTGCCACGGCTCGACGTTCGACATGGCTGGCCGTGTCTACAAGAACAAGCCGGCGCCGGACAACCTCGAGGTTCCACCTCACATGTACCTGTCCGACACCCGTCTGCTGATCGGTGACGACAAGAAGGCTTGAGGGAGAGAACCATGGCTGCTTACCGCGAATTCAAGGAAGTCTCCCCCAATGCGTCCGCCACCGAGAAGGCGACGACGTGGCTGGAAAACCGGTTTCCCACCGCATTCGATGCCTATCGGGTGCACATGTCGGAATATTACGCTCCGAAAAACTTCAACTTCTGGTACATCTTTGGCTCGCTCGCGCTGCTGGTGCTGGTGATCCAGATCGTTACCGGGATTTTCCTCGTGATGCACTACAAGCCCGACGCCGCCAAGGCGTTCGAGTCGGTCGAGTACATCATGCGCGACGTCCCTTGGGGATGGCTGATCCGTTACATGCACTCAACGGGCGCTTCCGCGTTCTTCGTGGTGGTGTACCTGCACATGTTCCGCGGTCTGCTGTACGGCAGCTACCGCAAGCCGCGTGAGCTGGTCTGGATCTTCGGCTGCGCGATCTTCCTGGCGCTGATGGCCGAGGCATTCATGGGCTACCTGCTGCCCTGGGGCCAGATGTCGTACTGGGGCGCTCAGGTGATCGTGAACCTGTTCTCCGCCATTCCGTTCGTCGGTCCCGACCTGGCCCTGCTGATTCGAGGCGACTACGTAGTCGGCGATGCCACACTGAACCGCTTCTTCAGCTTCCACGTGATCGCTGTGCCGCTGGTGCTGCTCGGTCTGGTGGTGGCACACTTGCTGGCGTTGCACGACGTGGGCTCCAACAACCCTGACGGTATCGAGATCAAGGGACCGGGCAAGCCTGTGGACGAGAAGGGCCATCCGCTGGACGGCATTCCATTCCACCCGTACTACACCGTGCACGACATCTTTGGCGTCTGCATCTTCCTGTTCCTGTTCTCGGCCGTGGTGTTCTTTGCGCCCGAGTTCGGTGGCTACTTCCTCGAGTACAACAACTTCATCCCGGCTGATCCGCTGAAGACGCCGAACCACATTGCACCGGTCTGGTACTTCACGCCGTTCTATTCCATGCTGCGTGCCATCACCAGCGAGATGATGTACGCGCTGATTGCCTGCGTGGTGCTGGGTGCCTTGTTCGGTGTGGTCAAGGCCAAGTTGCCAGCCTTCATGAAGGCTGGCATCGTGGTGGCCGCCGCTGCGGTGGTTGCCATGATGGTTGCCATCGATGCCAAGTTCTGGGGCGTGGTGGTGATGGGTGGTGCCGTGATCATCCTCTTCTTCCTGCCCTGGCTGGACCACAGCCCTGCGCGCTCGATCCGCTATCGTCCCAACTGGCACAAGTGGCTGTATGCCATCTTCGTGATCTGGTTTGTGATCCTGGCCTATCTGGGTGTGCAGCCACCATCTCCCATTGGCGAGCGCGTGTCGCAGGTGGGTACGCTGTTCTACTTCGGCTTCTTCCTGTTGATGCCTTGGTGGAGTCGTCTGGGCGAGCCCAAGCCGGTTCCTGATCGCGTCACCTTTGCCGCGCACTGACCAGCAGGAGTAGAAAACCATGATGAAAAAAATCATATTGAGTTTGGTTGCGGCCATGGGTATTGCAACCGGGGCGCAAGCCGCAGAGGGCGGCATTGCGTGGGACAAGGCTCCGGTGGATGTCAGCAACACGGCGTCGTTGCAAAACGGTGCGAAGCTGTTTGTGAACTACTGCCTGAACTGCCACTCGGCTGCGTTCATGCGCATCAACCGCCTGCAGGATATCGGCCTGACGGAACAGCAGATCAAGGACAACCTCATGTTCACCACCGACAAAATCGGTGAGACCATGAAGGCTGCGATCAGCCCGAACGAGGCCAAGGCCTGGTTCGGGGCCAATCCTCCTGACCTGACCGTGATTGCCCGCTCGCGTGCGGGCCACAACGGCACCGGTGCGGATTACCTGTATACGTTCCTGCGCACGTTCTACCGTGACGACACCAAGGGAACGGGTTGGAACAACCTCGCGTTCCCGAGCGTTGGCATGCCACACGCACTCTGGGAGCTGCAGGGCGAGCGCAAGCCGATCTTTGAAGAAGTGGAAAGCCACGGTCAAAAGACACAGGTATTCAAGGGCTGGGAGCAGGGCACTGCTGGTACCATGTCGCCCGCGCAATACGACCAAGCTGTAGGTGATCTCGTGAACTATCTGCAGTGGATGGGCGAACCGGCGCAAAATACGCGTGTCCGCGTGGGTGTGTGGGTGCTTTTTTTCCTCGGCATCTTCACGTTCATTGCGTGGAGGCTCAACGCAGCCTACTGGAAAGACGTCAAGTAAATAGCGATATTGCCTTATACGACCGGCCTGCGTGATTTGCCGGTCGGTGCAGAGTGGACGCGAAAGCGCCCACTCTTTTGACTTTTTAGGAGCCGCTCACCATGATGGTGCTTTATTCGGGTACGACCTGTCCCTTCTCACATCGTTGCCGTTTCGTCCTGTTTGAAAAAGGCATGGATTTTGAAATCCGCGATGTGGACCTCTACAACAAGCCCGAAGACATCAATGTCATGAACCCCTACGGTCAGGTGCCGATTCTGGTGGAGCGTGACCTGATCCTGTACGAGTCGAACATCATCAACGAGTACATCGACGAGCGTTTCCCGCATCCGCAACTGATGCCCGGCGACCCGGTCGATCGTGCCCGCGTGCGCCTGTTCCTGCTGAACTTCGAGAAGGAACTGTTCGTGCACGTGAACACGCTCGAGTCGCGCGCCTCCAAGGGCAACGACAAGGCGCTGGAAAAGGCCCGCTCGCACATCCGCGACCGCCTCACCCAGTTGGCCCCGGTGTTCCTTAAGAACAAGTACATGCTGGGCGAGAACTTCTCCATGTTGGACGTGGCCATCGCGCCGCTGCTCTGGCGCCTGGATTACTACGGCATCGAGTTGAGCAAGAACGCCGCTCCGCTGCTCAAGTACGCGGAGCGCATCTTCTCGCGCCCAGCCTACATTGAAGCGCTGACGCCGTCCGAGAAGGTGATGCGCAAGTAGAATGACTGTTTTCGGCGTTGCCGAAAGCACTGCGCCGAAGACAGCTACTACCTCACCATGATCAACGCTCCGGAAACCTCCTCCACGCGGCCCTACCTCATCCGTGCGATCCACGAATGGTGCATCGACAACGGCTTTACCCCCTACTTGGTGGTGAGCGTGAACGAGACCACGCAGGTGCCGCGCGAATTCGTCAAGGACGCGGAAATCGTGCTCAATGCCAGCTATGACGCCACCAGTGGACTGCAGCTTGGCAACGATTACATCGAGTTCAAGGCGCGTTTCGGCGGCGTGGCGCGCGAGATCATGGTGCCGGTTGGGCGGGTGGTTGCCATCTATGCGCGTGAAAACGGGCAAGGCATGGCGTTTCCTCCCCCGGTGGACAACATCGAGGGCGAGCTTCCTGCGGGCCTGATGCCTGCGCCAATGGACGGTTCTGAGTCGGATAAGCCCAGCGCCAGCAGCGCGCCCGAACGCGCTGCGCCGCAATTGGTGTCGGTGGACGGAGTGGCCCCTGAAGTCAAGGACATGCCAGACAAAGACCCGCCGACCAAGCCGCCAGCTGGTGGAGGTGCGCGTCCGTCGCTCAAGTTGGTCAAATAATTGATTCCGCGTTGCGCCTTGTGTCTCCGACAGAAGGGGTGCTGATCCAGCTTGTGGGCGAACTTTTATCAAACGCATCACAAGAAAATTGGGCGGTTTTATAAAAACGCCCCAATCTACAGGCTAGAATAGTAGCTTCGCCGGTTTAGCTCAGTTGGTAGAGCACCCGCCTTGTAAGCGGTAGGTCGTCAGTTCGAATCCGACAACCGGCACCAGACGATAAGCCCCCATGTTTCGGCATGGGGGCTTTTTCGTTTGCGCTTGATGGTTCTCGTGTGCGCGCGGCGGCTCGCGAACCTGAAGGCGTGCCCTGTCTGGGGTTTGAGTTGAGTCAATCTATGTGCATGTGGAATGCCTATCCTCAAATGTTGTTGCGCAGTTCGCGCTTCGACGATGCTCACACTTAGGAAGGGGAAGCGTCATGGCTCAGATGATGAAAGCTGCTGTATTGGTAGAACCCGGTCGGATTGAGGTGGTGGATAAACCGATTCCCGATGTTGGACCGAATGATGCGCTGATCAAAATCACGACGACGACGATCTGTGGCACGGACATTCACATTCTCAAGGGTGAGTATCCGGTAGAGAAGGGGCTGACGATCGGCCACGAGCCGGTGGGCGTGATCGTCAAGCTCGGAAGCGCGGTCAAGGGCTATCAGGAAGGCCAGCGCGTGATTGCGGGCGCCATTTGCCCGGACTTCAACAGCTACGCCGCGCAGGACGGCGCGCCGTCGCAAGATGGCAGCTATCTGGTGCCGAGTGGACGCTGTGGGTGCCACGGCTATAAATTGACGGCCGGCTGGCGCTTTGGCAACCTCATTGACGGCTCGCAGGCGGAGTACATCCTCGTGCCGGACGCACAGGGCAATCTGGCGCCGGTGCCAGACGGCCTGACGGACGAGCAGGTCCTGATGTGTCCGGACATCATGTCCACTGGATTTGCCGGTGCGGAGAACGCAAACATCCGCATTGGCGATACTGTGGTGGTGTTCGCGCAGGGGCCGATCGGCCTGTGCGCAACAGCTGGCGCGCGACTGAAGGGCGCCAGCACGATCATCACAGTGGACGGCAACGACGATCGACTGGCGGTGTCGCGCAAGATGGGCGCGGACGTCACGCTGAACTTCAAGACCCAAGACGTCGTGGCCGAGGTGCTGAAGATCACCGGAGGCAAGGGGGCCGACAGTGCGATCGAAGCGCTGGGCACGCAGGGCACGTTCGAGAACGCGCTGCGCTGCATCCGCCCGGGCGGCACGCTGTCGAGTCTGGGCGTGTACTCGTCCGATCTGAAGATTCCGCTGGATGCCTTCGGTGCGGGACTAGGCGACCACCGCATCAACACCGCGCTCTGCCCCGGCGGCAAGGAGCGTCTGCGTCGCCTGATGGCGGTCATCTCCAGCGGCCGCGTCGATCTGAAGCCTCTGGTGACGCATGAGTACAAGCTGGAAGACATCGTCGCCGCTTACGATCTGTTCAGCAACCAGCGTGATGGGGTGCTGAAGATCGCGGTGAAACCGTAAGTCGGGCGACGCGCGCGGCAGTGTGACTCGGCTGTCGTGCGGTGGCATGGGAAGAGGCCGCCTGCGGGCGGCCTTTGTCATGGAAACGTGCGCACTCAGGGGCGAGCCCGTGCGTGCTGCTCAGGTATTCGGACGCGCCTGAATCTTCAGGCGTATGGATTGAACATCCCAGCCTTTGCTGCGCAGGTGTGCCTCGAACGCGGGTAGCAACTGGCGCAGCTTGGCCGCTGCCGCGTTGCCCTTGACCAGCAGGCACCAGGTGCTGCCTTCGATGGGGCCGGCCTGGATGGACGCGCGCATGCTGGGCGGGATGAGTGGCTCGATGGCGCGCAGGCGGGCGCTGGAATCGCGCGTCAGGGAAGCCAGATGGGCCAGCGTGGGGGATTCCTGCGCGGCCTGAAGAAGTGGAATGGCTTGGTGACGACGATTCATGAAGGCTTTGGAGGGTCGGGAGTGTGTGCCGAAGCAACAGGCTCTGCCCGGTTTCGCTCCCGCACAGCGCCATTATCGGCGCCACGCGAGCGTAGTCAAAATGTAGATTTTTCTTCCTCGCCGGTCGGTTGACCGGGCAAATCAGAAGGGTGCTTGCAGCGCGCGAGTAGAATCAGCGTCCGAGCCCCCGTGTCCGGCGAAAGCGCAGTTGTAGAACCGACTGTTGCATTTCCGGGCTCCGGCCCCATCTGATACCAATTCATCTTAGGGATTACGGTCGTTTGACGTACCTGTGGATACGTCAGGCGGTCCTGTTTGCATGGCCACCAACTTTCTCACCAAACTATTTGGCAGCCGCAATGACCGGTTGCTTAAAACTTATCGGAAAACCGTTGCGCGCATCAACGCTCTCGAGCCTGAATTCGAGAAGCTGAGCGATGAGGGTTTGCGTGGCAAGACTCAGGAATTCAAGGACCGCGTAGCCAAGGGCGAGTCGCTGGATGCGATCCTGCCCGAAGCCTTCGCCGTTGTGCGCGAAGGCTCCAAGCGCGTCATGAAGATGCGCCACTTCGACGTGCAGATGTTGGGCGGCATGGCGCTACACCACGGCAAGATCGCAGAAATGCGCACGGGCGAAGGCAAGACACTGACCGCCACGTTGCCGGTATACCTGAACGCGCTGTCGGGCCAGGGTGTGCACGTGGTGACGGTGAACGATTACCTTGCCAATCGTGATGCGACCTGGATGGGCCGCCTCTACAACTTCCTCGGCTTGTCCGTCGGTATCAACCTGCCGCAGATGCCGCGCGAAGAAAAGCAGGCCGCTTATCAGTCCGACATCACCTACGGTACGAACAACGAATACGGCTTCGACTACCTGCGCGACAACATGGTCTACGAAAGCCGCGAGCGCGTGCAACGCGGCCTCAATTTCGCCATCGTTGACGAGGTGGACTCCATCCTGATCGACGAAGCGCGTACACCACTCATCATCAGCGGTCAGGCCGAAGACCATACCGCCATGTATGTGTCGATGAACACGGTGATTCCCGCGCTGGTGCGTCAGGAAGGCGAGGCCGATCCGCGTACGGGCGAAGGCGTGACCAAGCCGGGTGACTTCACGCTGGACGAGAAGTCGCATCAGGTGTTCCTGACCGAGCAGGGCCACGAGCATGCCGAGCAACTGCTGGCGCAAGCCGGCCTTATCGCGGAAGGCGCATCGCTCTACGATCCGGCCAACATCGCGCTGATGCACCACCTGTACGCAGCGCTGCGTGCCAACCATCTGTATCACCGCGATCAGCACTATGTGGTGCAGAACGGTGAGATCGTGATCGTTGACGAGTTCACCGGTCGTCTGATGGCTGGTCGTCGCTGGAGCGATGGTCTGCACCAGGCTGTAGAAGCCAAGGAAGGCGTGGAAATCCAGGCCGAGAATCAGACGCTGGCGTCGATCACATTCCAGAACTATTTCCGTCTGTACAACAAGCTCTCGGGCATGACAGGTACAGCCGATACGGAAGCGTACGAGTTCCAGGAAATCTACGGCCTCGAAACCGTGGTGATTCCCCCGAACCGCCCGAGCAAGCGCGACGACCAGCTCGACCGCGTCTACAAGACCACGCGGGAAAAATACGAAGCCGCCATCAAGGACATCCGCGAGTGCCACGAGCGTGGCCAGCCGGTGCTGGTGGGCACCACCTCGATCGAAAATTCCGAGATCATCGACGAACTGCTCAAGCGTGAAAACCTGCCGCACCAGGTGCTGAACGCCAAGCAGCACGCACGTGAAGCCGACATCGTGGCGCAGGCCGGGCGTCCCGGAATGATCACCATTGCCACCAACATGGCCGGTCGTGGTACCGACATCGTGCTGGGCGGCAACATCGAAAAGGCGATTGCCACGGTCGAGGCCGACGAGTCCCTGGACGAGGCAGCGCGCGCCACACGCATCCAGCAACTGCGCGATGAGTGGAAGGTGGACCACGACAAGGTGGCAGCGCTCGGCGGTTTGCGCATCATCGCGACGGAACGTCACGAATCGCGCCGTATCGACAACCAGTTGCGTGGCCGCTCGGGCCGTCAGGGTGACCCCGGCTCCTCGCGCTTCTATCTGGGCTTGGATGACCAGCTCATGCGCATCTTCGCGGGTGACCGCGTGAAGGCCATCATGGATCGCCTGAAGATGCCCGACGGCGAAGCGATCGAGGCGGGAATCGTCACGCGCAGCATTGAAAGCGCCCAGCGCAAGGTGGAAGCGCGCAACTTCGACATCCGCAAGCAATTGCTGGAATACGACGACGTCGCCAACGACCAGCGCAAGGTGATCTATCAGCAGCGCAACGAAATTCTCGACGCGCAAGACCTGAGCGCTCTCATCGCTGCCATGCGCGACGATTGCCTTGCCGATGTGGTGCACCAGTTCGTGCCGCCCGAGTCGGTGGAAGAGCAATGGGATCTGCCGGGCCTGGAAAAGGCACTGGCCGCCGACTGGCACATCCAGCTTTCGCTGCAGGATGAAGTGAAGGGCTCCGACTCGATCACCGACGAGGACATCCTGGAAAAGGTGCAAGCCATTGCCCGTGAGCAGTTCGATGCCAAGGTGGCGCTGGTGGGTGCGGAAAACTTCAACCAGTTTGAGCGCATGGTGCTGTTGCAGACGTTTGACAGCACATGGCGAGATCACCTGAGTGCGCTGGACTATCTACGCCAGGGCATTCACCTGCGCGGCTATGCGCAGAAGCAGCCCAAGCAGGAGTACAGGCGCGAAGCGTTCGAATTGTTCCGCCAACTGATCGATCAGGTGAAGAACTCGGTGACGCGCACGCTCATGACCGTGCAGGTGCAGTCCAACGAGCAGATCGACGAGGCGACGCAGGCCATGGAAAATCAGGGCGGTCGTCTCGAGGGCGCGGTCTACCATGGTAGCTCCGAGCTGGCGCAGGATGGCGATGCCGCTGAAAACCAGCCATTGCCGTCGGAATACGAAGGTTTGCGCATTGGCCGCAACGACCCTTGCCCCTGCGGCAGCGGTAAAAAGTACAAGCAGTGTCACGGCAAACTGGCCTGATCTGCTGAAACGAACAATGACACGGGCTACATGCCCGTGTTTTTGCTTGTAGCATCAAGGTTTCGGCGCGGAATTCGATTCCACTGCGTCGGACCGATTCTCATGATTCAAGGACACCGTTGTATGCCAGTGAACCTTTCCGCTCCCGATCCAGCATCTCTGCACCCCGTCGCGGGCCTGCGCATTGGCGTGGCCGAAGCCGGGGTGCGCAAGGCCAACCGCAAGGACCTCACGGTATTCCTGCTGGACGAGGGCTCGTCGGTTGCTGGTGTGTTCACCAAGAACCGTTTCTGCGCAGCACCCGTGCAAATCTGCCGCGAGCATCTGGCCGCTGGCGCCGCGATTCGCGCCATGGTGGTGAACACGGGCAACGCCAACGCGGGCACCGGCGCAGATGGTCTTGCGCGCGCCAATGCCACCTGCGCGGCGCTTGCCAAGGCACTGTCGCTCAAGCCAGAACAGATTTTGCCGTTTTCCACCGGCGTGATCATGGAGCCACTGCCTGTCGAGCGCATCGAAGCCGGTCTGCCTGCAGCCATCGCCGACGCGCGGCCCGACAACTGGGCCCATGCCGCGCAAGGCATCATGACGACGGACACCATCCCCAAAGCAGCGAGCGTGCAGGTGCAGATTGGCGGCAAGCAGGTGACCGTGACCGGCATCTCCAAGGGGGCTGGCATGATCCGCCCGAACATGGCAACGATGCTGAGTTTTGTCGCCACCGATGCCCATATCGCTCCGGCGCTGCTGAGCGGTCTGGTGCGCGAGCTGGCCGACCAATCGTTCAATCGCATCACCATCGATGGTGATACCTCGACCAACGACTCGTTCGTGCTCATTGCCACGAACAAGGCGGACCATGCCGAAATCACCGATCTGGACAGCGCAGACGGTAAGGCGCTCAAGGCAGCACTGCTGGACGTGGCGCAGACGCTGTCGCAGGCCATCGTGCGTGACGGCGAAGGCGCCACCAAGTTCATCACCATCCGCGTGGATGGTGGCAAGTCAGGCGAAGAGTGCCGCCAGGTGGCCTATGCGATTGCCCATTCGCCGCTCGTGAAAACCGCGTTCTTCGCCAGCGACCCGAATCTGGGCCGCATCCTGGCGGCCGTCGGCTATGCCGGTATCGAGGACCTTGACCAGACCCGCATCGATCTGCGTCTGGACGACGTGCTTGTCGCCAGGCAGGGTGGGCGCAATCCCGACTATCGCGAGGAAGACGGGCAGCGCGTGATGAAGCAAAGCGAGATCACCGTGCACGTCAGCTTGGGTCGCGGCGATGCCAGCGACACCGTGTGGACCTGCGATCTGAGTCATGACTATGTGACCATCAACGCCGACTACCGCTCCTGAGCACCGCCTCGCCCCGCGTGGCGAGGTGGGAAAGAATGATTACAGAGACATTGTTTTTCCGTCATGAATGAAGCTTTTGAACGCCTGCTCGTACGAGCAGAGCAATTGATCGACCGCATTGAATCCGTCCTGCCCAAGCCCCTGTCGGCGCCGGACTGGGGCAGCTCCGTCGCCTGGCGCTACCGCAAGCGCAGCAGCGGCCATGGCGTGCTGGAGCCGGTGCGGCATCTGGCCGCGATGCAACTGGCCGATCTCAAAGAGATCGATGGCCAGAAGGAAAAGATCGAGCGCAACACGCAGCAGTTCGTGCAGGGCAAGCCCGCCAACAACGTGCTGCTCACCGGTGCGCGCGGCACGGGCAAGTCCTCGCTCATCAAGGCCTGCCTGAACGCCTACGCACCGCAAGGGCTGCGCCTGATCGAGGTCGACAAGGCGGATCTCACGGATCTGCCCGACATCGTTGAAGTGGTGTCGGACCGGCCGGAGAAATTCATCGTCTACTGCGACGACCTGAGCTTTGAAGACGGCGAGGCCAGCTACAAGGCGCTCAAGTCGATTCTTGATGGCTCGGTCGCCGCCTCCACGCCCAACGTGCTGATATACGCCACCAGCAACCGTCGCCATTTGCTGCCCGAGTACATGAAGGAAAACCTCAGCTACACGCACACCGACGATGGAGAAGTCCATCCCGGAGAAGCGGTGGAGGAGAAGATTTCGTTGTCCGAGCGCTTTGGCCTGTGGGTCAGCTTCTATCCGTTCAGCCAGGAGGAATACCTCACCATCGTCGCGCAATGGTTGCGCGCGCTGGGCGTGGCGGAAAAAGTGATCGAAGAAGCGCGCCCTGCTGCATTGGTCTGGGCGCTGGAGCGTGGCTCGCGCAGTGGCCGCGTGGCGTATCAGTTTGCGCGTGACTATGCCGGTCAGCAGTCGAATGCCTGAGACGAATTCAGCAGCGCAAACGGCTCCCCGCAAGCACACGGAAGTGGCCGTTGGCGTGCTGCTGCGTGCCAACGGGGAGCTGCTGTTTTCCACGCGCCCGGAGGGGAAGCCGTATGCAGGCTACTGGGAGTTTCCCGGCGGCAAGATCGAGCAAGGCGAAAGCGTGGAGCAGGCGCTGCGCCGCGAACTGCAGGAAGAACTGGGCATCACCATCGCCAGTGCGCAGCCATGGCGCGTGACCGAGCACGACTATCCGCATGCGTTGGTGCGCCTGCACTGGTGCAAGGTGTTCGATTGGACGGGTGAGTTCGAGATGCGCGAAGGCCAGACCATGTCCTGGCAGCCATGGCCGCCGCAGGTGAAGCCGGTACTGCCGGGCGCGTTGCCGGTACTGGAATGGCTGGCCGAGGAGCGCGGCGAGCCATTTGACCCTTCCGTGATTGGGTGACCCGTGTTGCGGTGCAGATGGCGCCGCTGCGTTCAATCTTCCAGCTTGGGATCGCCGTAAGGATTGTCCTGTGCCGGTGACTCGCTGGGGACGCGAAACTCCTCGCTCGCCCAGGCACCCAGATCGATCTGCTTGCAACGCTCGCTGCAGAACGGGCGGAAGCGGTTGTCCGGGCTGAACAGGCTCGGCCCGCCGCAGGTCGGGCAGGGCACATAGCGTGGTGGGGCGTGGGTGGTTTTTTCGGTATCAGTCATTGCAGCGCCATCCTGCCACAAGACTCAGGAGCACAGCGTCAGTTCAAAGCTCGCGTCTTCCGGCGATGGTTGCAGCTTGCCCGATTCATCCTGCTGCATCATGCGCACGGACACCAGCAAGCGGTTGCCGCTGATTTCAGGGATGAGTTGCAGCGACGGATCGATGCGCAGGCGCAGCAGATGGAAGGTGCGCCCATGCGGCAGAGTTTGCTGGAACTGTCCGCGATGCGTCACCACCTTTTGCGGCATGCCGGAGTCGCGCATCAGGCGCAGGAGCAGGAGCACCGCCTGTGCCAGTGGAGCGAGCGTGGCAGACCAGTCTTCCAGATCGCGCTGGCGTTTTTCGGGCGAGAGATGCCGCCATGCGTGGTAGGCCGGCAGATCAAAGCCGCACGTACCGCCGGGGATGCCGACACGGCTGCGGATGCCCATCAGCCATTCGTTTTCGGTCAGCGTCTGCCCCGTCTTGCCGGAGGTGGCGTTCAGGTCGGCAAAGCAGCCGTCGAGCTGCTGGATGAACCCGTCGAGCACCTTCTCCGAGATCGACGGATTGCCGCGGTAGGAGTCGAGCAGCAGTTTTTGCTTGTCCAGATCCTTGAGCACATCGGTCTTGAGATCGGCGCGCGCGGCGACGTCCATGATTTCAAAGATGGTGACCAGCGCGAAGTGGTGGTCCATCGGATGCGCGCGCGGAATCAGCTCGCCAAGTCGGCGAAACAGCTGCTCAAGCCGCAAATAAGTTCTCAGACGTTCGTTGAAAGGGTATTCGTAGAGGATCACGCTGCGGATTTCCCGGGTTTCAGCTCAGCGGGCATCATCATTGATGCGCATCATTTGCACTGATTACACATCATAGCCCGAACTGCGCCGCGAGCCCGTGCGCTTTTGTTTGCAGATCTAACATTGATAGCTCATCGTTATATATAACGATGTCTGCAGTGGCCCGCCGTTGAGCGCGCGTGGCCTGCGCCGCCATGATCGAGCGAATCACCTCCGGCTCCAGACCATTGCGTTGCTGAACGCGCGCGATCTGGGTCGCTTCGCGGCAATCCACGACGACCACGACGTCAAGGCGCGAAGGCCAGTGCCCGGACTCCACGAGCAGCGGAATGTCAAACACGATCACGCGCCGTCCGGCATCGGCCAGCGCCTGTGCGGTGCGCCATGTCACGTCGCCCACGAGCGGATGCACGATGGCTTCCAGCCGTGATTTGGCGTGAGGGTCGGCAAATACCAGCTCGCGCATGCGTGCCCGGTCCAGGGCCCCGTCTGCACCGATGAACGCCGTGCCAAAGGCCTGCCGGATGGGCTCGATCGCCGCGCCGCCGGTCGCCGTCACGGAGCGTGCAATGGCGTCGGCGTCGATCAGACCAGCGCCTTGCTGCTCCAGCATCGCGCCGACGGTGCTTTTTCCGCTGCCGATGCCGCCGGTCAGGCCAATGCGAATAAAGGAAGGGGCAGCTTTCGACATGCGACGACTTTATCTGAGCGGGCTCAAAAGCCAAGCACAGAAAAAACGGTCTGCAACATCTTTTGCGGTCCGACAGCCATTGCCGTCAATCCGCCTGCGGCCAGAAAGGGGCCAAAGGGCACGTAGCCGCCTTCACGCAGCCCGCTGGTCAGCTTCATGAGGATGCCGACGATGGCGCCGATCACCGACGCCATGAGGATGATGGGCACCAATGCGGACCAGCCAAACCAGGCGCCGAGTCCGGCAAACAGTTTGAAGTCGCCATAGCCCATGCCTTCCTTGCCGGTCACGAGCTTGAATGCCCAGTACACGAGCCAGAGGGACACATAGCCAGCGGCCGCACCCATGACCGAATCAAACAGCGGCACGGTCAGCCATTGCATGGCCGCGCCCACCAAACCCGCCCACATCAAGGGCAGCGTGATGTCGTCCGGCAGCAGGGTGGTGTCCCAGTCGATCATCGCGAGCGCCACAATCGCGGCGCTGAATCCGCACCACATGGCCGTGGTCACGGTCCAGCCCCAGCGCCATGCGCACAGGAAGAACAGCGCGCCGGTGGCCAGTTCCACCAACGGATAGCGCGGGCTGATGCGCGCCTTGCAGCCGGAGCACTTGCCGCCCAGCGCGATGTAGCTGAGGACAGGAATGTTTTCGTACCAGCGAATGGCATGGCCGCAATGCGGGCAGCGCGAAGCGGGCGTGAGAAGGTTGTAGCGTTCCGTCTTGTCAGTGGCTGGCGCGTCGGCACCGGCGGCAGGGGCTGGCTTCAACCCGGCTTCAATGGCGTACTGGTCGCCATCGGCGGCCCACTGGCGCTCCATCATGATGGGCACGCGGTGAATCACCACATTCAGGAAGCTGCCGATCAGCAAACCGAGAACGCCGACGACCGCCGCGTCCATCCATTCGACACCCAGCATCAAACCACCTGACCCAACTTGAAGATGGGCAGATACATCGACACCACGATGCCACCGATGATGGTGCCCAGGAACACGATGATGATGGGCTCCATCAGGCTGGACAGACCTGCCACCATCTCGTCCACTTCGGCTTCGTAGAAGTCGGCTGCCTTGGACAGCATGTGGTCAATGGAGCCGGATTCCTCGCCGATCGCGCACATCTGCAGCACCATCGAGGGGAACACGTTGGCGTTGGTCATGGCGGTGGTCAGGCTGGTGCCGGTGGAGACCTCTTGCTGGATTTTTTCGGTGGCGTCGGCATAAAGCGAGTTGCCCGATGCACCGCCCACGGAATCCAGCGCCTCTACCAGCGGCACGCCGGCCGCAAACATGGTGGACAGGGTGCGCGTCCAGCGCGCCACGCAAGACTTGTCGATCAACGCGCCGAAAACGGGCATCTTCAGCAGTGCGCGGTCCATGAAGCGCTGCACCTTTTCGCTGCGCTTCCAGGCCTGCATGAAGAAATAGCCGCCGCCGAAAAGAATGCCGAAGATCAGCCACCACCAAGACACAAAGAATTCGCTGATCGCCATCACCAACAGCGTAGGCGCGGGCAGGTCGGCACCGAACGAGGTGAACACCTCCTTGAACGCCGGGATCACGAAGATCATGATCACTGTGACCACCACGAACGCCACCACGATCACCGCTGTCGGGTACATCAACGCCGAGCGGATCTTGGACTTGATCGCCTCGGTCTTTTCCATGTAAGTGGCGAGGCGGTCCAGCAGCGACTCCAGGATACCGGCAGCTTCACCGGCTTCCACGAGGTTGCAGTACAGGTCGTTGAAGTACATCGGGAACTTGCGGAACGCCGCGTTCAGCGAGGTACCGGTTTCCACGTCGCTGCGGATGTCATTGAGCAGCTTGGTCACGCTGGGGTTGGTATTGCCGCGACCGACAATGTCGAACGCCTGCAGCAGCGGCACGCCAGCCTTCATCATCGTCGCCATCTGGCGCGTGAAGAGGGCAATGTCCTTGGGCTTGATCTTCTTGCCCGCGCGGGCGCGGCGCTTCTTGATCTTGGTGGCCAGCACACCCTGGCGGCGCAGCGAGGCCTTGACCTGGTTTTCGCCGACCGCACGGATTTCACCGCGAACGACCTTGCCGTTGCGGTCCTTGCCCTCCCATTCAAAGACAAAGTCCTTGATCCCTCTCGATGCTACGGTTGCCATAGTGAGCCAGTTCTTCCGTCGACGTTACTCGTTGGTCACGGCCAGAACTTCTTCCAGCGACGTGACTCCCAATTTCGCCTTGTGCAGCCCTGCTTGACGCAGGGAGCGAACGCCTTCCAGACGAGCTTGTTTGGCGATCTCCAACGCGCTGCCATCCGCAAGAATGATGCGCTGCAATTCTTCGGTGATCGGCATCACCTCATAGATGCCGACCCGTCCCTTGTAGCCGTTGTTGCAGGCCGAACAGCCCACCGGCTTGTAGGTGACCCAGGAGCCGTCAATTTCTTCTTCTTTGTAGCCCGCTTCCACCAGCGATTCATGCGGAATGTCGGCAGGCTCCTTGCATTTGGGGCACAGGCGCCGACCCAGACGCTGGGCGGTGATGAGAATCACGCTGGACGCGATGTTGAACGGCGCGATGCCCATGTTGCGCATCCGCGTGAGGGTGGTCGGCGCGTCGTTGGTGTGCAGCGTGGAGAGCACCAGGTGACCGGTTTGCGCGGCCTTGATGGCGATGTCCGCCGTTTCCAGGTCACGAATTTCACCCACCATGATGATGTCCGGATCCTGGCGCAGGAATGCCTTCAGCGCGGTCGCAAAGGTCAGGCCCGCCTTCTCGTTCACGTTCACCTGGTTCACACCGGGCAAGTTGATTTCCGACGGGTCTTCTGCCGTGGAAATGTTCACGCCGGGTTTGTTCAGCAGGTTCAGACAGGTATAGAGCGACACCGTCTTGCCGGAGCCGGTCGGGCCGGTCACGAGAATCATGCCGTAGGGTCGCACGATGGCCGACATCAGGCGCTCTTTTTCCTCCGGCTCATAACCCAGCGCCTCAATGCCCATCTTGGCGCTGCTGGGGTCGAGAATACGGATCACGATCTTCTCGCCAAACAGCGTGGGCAAGGTGCTCACCCGGAAATCGATGACCCGGTCGGCGCCGATCTTGAGTTTCATGCGGCCGTCCTGCGGCACGCGTTTTTCCGAAATATCCAGGCGCGAGATCACCTTGATGCGCGAGGCGAGCTTTTCCTTGATGGCGGGCGGCGGGCTAGCAATTTCACGCAGCTCACCGTCGATGCGAAAGCGCACGCGGTAGGTGTGCTCATAGGGCTCGAAGTGCAAGTCCGATGCGCGCATATTGAACGCATCGATCAGCATCTTCTGCAAAAACTTGACGATGGGCGCGTCTTCGACCTCGTTCTGGCCGACATCCTGCGTCTCTGTCGCTTCTTCGACGGACACGTCGCCGAACTCGAAATCGCCCGAGGCGACGATGCTGTCCAGTGCTTCCGCGGCGCCCTTGGTCATCTTCTCGACCAGGCGGCCCAGCTTGTCGTATTCGGCAACGATCCAGTCCACACCCATCTGTGTGCTGAACTTGATCTGCTCTGCCGCCTCGTGATCGGTCGGGTCCGCAGTGGCGATCACCAGCCGGTTGCCGCGCTTGTTCAGGACCGCCACGCGGTAGGTCTGGCAAATCTTGGCGTCGAGCGCGTCCTGAGGAAGGCGAATGGTGTCCAGCGCGTCCACGTCGATCAGCGGAGCGCCAAATACGGTCGAAATCGTGTGCGCCAGATCGGCCGAGCTGATCGTGCCCGAGCCGACCAGTTCGGCGATGAACGACGTGCGCGAGGTCAGCGCCTTCTTGACAATGTCCTCAGCGGCCTTCTGCTCGAGTTTGCCAGCGGACATCAGCGCTCGTGCCAAGCCAGGCAGAACAACGGGGGCCACGCTTTTGGAAGCGGGATCTACAGCGACCATGAATGCAAGGGATGAATGTCAGTAAAAGCAACGATCCTATCATCGCTGATTGGCTCCAACCTGTACAGGCAAGGATAGGAGGTTAGTGTTGCAGGCCCGCCAATCCCGAACTCCTTGTACAGAACGGCTTAGCGGCGGAGGGTTCGCAAATTTTGGCAATTGTTTACATGAACTGGTCGGAATCTACATTTTTAGGCTAGCTATCTCGATACCCCATGATATCTGTCAAGTTTCAGCTTGTTGCAGTTTATCGATGCCATCGGCTTGAGATGGGCCACTAAGGCGCTCAAATCTTTTATGCAGGCGATGCGATTGCGCCAACATCTTTTTCGCAAAGCTGTTACTCCGGACAGTGGTGTGATGCATTGATGGTGATACAGGTCCGCGGTACAGGTCCGCGATACAGGCCCGCGATACAGGTCCGCGGTACAGGTCCGCGATACAGGTCCACTGGGTGGCGCTGCTGGAATGACTCGCCGACAGCCACCAGTTCAGAGCGTGGACGCAAGCGCGTGATTTTCCCGTAGTGTGGCCGTCGTGTGTGCGTTGTGACTCTGCGCGTTCACACCGCCAGCACGGTCTTGTAGACGTAGGCATCGCCGCGAAAAGTGCCTTCCACGTATTCCACAAGAATGTCCGGGGACGATCCCGAGAACGTGCGCCGCTTGAACAGCAGGCAGGGTCGCGGTGCGTCATAGCCGAAGGCGGACATTTCCTCTGCCGAACTCAGCACGGCTTCCACAGTCTGCTCCGCGTGACTCAGCGGCAGACCGCAGCGCTCGCGCAGCCACGCATAGGCGGAGCCTTCGCCATTCCACTCACTCAGCAGCGGGGCCGCTGTCAGGTCATACCACGCCTGTTCGCGCGTCATCGGTACGTCGTCACCCAGACGGATGCGCACCACATGCAGGAACGGCGCCTTCGCCGGGCGCTCGAACATGGCCGCAATGCGAGCGTCGGAGCGCTTTTCAAGCACCAGCAATTGCGTGGACGCGCGCATACCCAGTTCGTGCATCTCTTCCGTGAAGCCCTTCAGCTTGCCGAGCGTGGGCTGCACCCGGTGCGGCAATCCACCGGCCTGCACCACGCTGCCCGCGCGCCCGCGTCCACCCAACGCGCCGAGCTTGCGCAACTCGTCATAACAGCGCTTGACGGTGATGCGGCTCACGCCGAGCGCCTCCGCCATGTCGCGCTCGGCGGGCAGGTTCATCCCCTGCATCAGGGCGCCGGTCGTCAGCAAGTGACCAATCTGCTGGAACAGCTGCCGCCACAAAGGCTCGTGCCGCCCCGCATCCAGCACGATGTGTTGGAAAGGCTCGGGCAGCACAAAGGGGGAGGGTGCTTGCAGAAGGTCGCCAGGCGACGCAGAACTCGGAGGCACGAGGTGCAATCGATGCGTAAAGTATGCAGAAGTATCGCTGAAGACGGAAAAATTTGCCCGCCTTGGCATTGCGACGCGAGCGGACAATGCGCAAGCAAATCGTTTTTGGACCCGCAAAGCAAAAAAGCCCAAGCGCTGGTTCACTTGGGCTTTTTTAATATTTGTCTGGTCGGGGTGAGAGGATTCGAACCTCCGGCCTCTACGTCCCGAACGTAGCGCTCTACCAGGCTAAGCTACACCCCGATTTGAGTGTTTCGCGTGCGGGTGGCCTAGATGCGGCGATCGAGCAGCGAAGCCGCTAATTGTAGCAAACCTTTGGTGTACGGATTGTCTGGCAGACCCGAAATAGCATCAATGGCAAGCTGGGCTTGTGCCGCTGCGGCTTGCCTTGTGGCGTCGAGGGCGCCGGTGTTTTTGACGACGTCGATGACGGCCTGCAGATTGTCGGTCGCGCCCACTTCGATGGCGTTGCGGATGAGGTCGCACTGGCCTTCGTTGCCGCGCTGCATGGCGATGATGAGGGGCAGGGTGACCTTGCCTTCGCGCAGGTCGTCACCCAGGTTCTTGCCCATTTCTGCGGCGTCGCCGTCGTAGTCGAGCACGTCGTCGATGACCTGGAACGCCGTGCCGATGGCCTGTCCGTAGTCGGCGCACGCTTTTTCCACTTCGGCAGAGCTGCCTGCGAGCACGGCGGCAAGGCGGGCGCTGGCCTCGAAGAGTTTGGCAGTCTTGGAGCGGATGACGTCGAGATAGGCCGCTTCGGTCAGCGAGGCGTCATGGGTGTTCATGAGCTGCTGGACTTCGCCCTCGGCGATGATGTTGGTGGCTTCGGCCAGGATCTGCATGACGCGCATGCTGCCGGTCTCCACCATCATCTGGAACGAGCGTGAGTAGAGAAAGTCGCCGACAAGCACGCTGGCCGGGTTGCCGAAGCTTTCGTTGGCGGTGGGGCGGCCACGGCGCATGGTGGATTCGTCGACCACGTCGTCGTGCAGCAGGGTGGCCGTGTGAATGAACTCCACCACGGCAGCGAGGCTGAAGCGCTCGGCCTGCGTGTAGCCAAGGGCGCCGCTCATGAGCAGCAGCAGGGCGGGGCGAAGGCGCTTGCCACCTGCGGAGATGATGTATTGAGCGACCTGGCTCACCAGCGGCACAGAGGAGCTGAGGCGTGCTGCAATGACTTTGTCCACTTGGCGCATGTCGTCAGCGATCAAGGCGAGCGTGGCGGCGGTACTGTTGTTGTTGGTGGCCAAGGTAATGCTTCAAATAATGTCAAAGTCTCAAATTATAGGAAGTCGCGCCGACATCACTTTTGAGCATGGCAAAAGCATGGGGCGACAATAGGTGTTGCAAGCCTGTATTCATGAGGGATGGTGCCCGATCGGACGCACGCAGCTGCTTCTGATGGCGACATAGCCCGTTCGCTGGGTATCCGGCGCGCCTTGCGCGTTGCTGAGGCTTTGGGGTATACTCTCGGGTTCCGTGAAAGTTCGTTTACGGAGCTCATTTCAAAAGAGGTTTACATGTACGCGGTCATAAAAACCGGCGGCAAGCAATATCGCGTTGCTGCTGGCGAAAAAATTAAGGTAGAACAGATTGCTGCGGACGTAGGCCAGGAGATTGTGATCGACCAGGTTCTGGCAGTCGGCAACGGCGCGGAACTCAAGGTGGGTGCTCCCCTGGTGTCCGGTGCGTCTGTGAAGGCAACTGTGGTTGCTCACGGCAAGCACGACAAGGTGCGCATTTTCAAGCTGCGCCGTCGTAAGCACTATGCAAAGTCTCAAGGCCATCGTCAGCAGTTCACTGAACTGCAGATCAACACGATTGCTGCTTAAGGATAGGGAGTAAAGTCTCATGGCACAGAAAAAAGGCGGCGGCTCGACGCGAAACGGGCGCGATTCCAAGCCCAAAATGCTCGGTGTGAAGGCTTACGGTGGTGAGCTGATCAGCGCCGGTTCCATCATCGTGCGTCAGCGCGGCACTCGCATTCACGCAGGTCTGAATGTGGGTCAGGGCAAGGACCACACGTTGTTCGCACTGATCGACGGTCACGTGACCTTCGGCACCAAGGGTGCTCTGAACAAGCACACCGTGAGCGTCACTCCGGCGTAAGGTTCGCTGAACAGCGCAGGCAAAGCCCCGAAATTTCGGGGCTTTGTTGTTTTCGGAGGGTGGGTTGTTGCGGCTCCCTGAGCGCGACGCCCTTGTTGGTTCCGGGTGCCGGCTCCTCTTGCGCTGTATCACCCGTTTTCGAAGTCCGTGGGGACTTCCTATGGCCTTTCCTGTGCTTGAGGTTGGGCAATTTTGTAAACTCTGATCATGAAGTTCGTCGACGAAGCCTATATTGACATTGCCGCTGGTGACGGGGGCAATGGCTGCGTGTCGTTCCGCCACGAGAAGTACAAGGAATTTGGCGGTCCTGATGGGGGGGACGGCGGACGTGGCGGCCACGTGTTTGCGGTGGCCGATCCGAATCTGAATACGCTCGTGGATTACCGCTTTTCGCGCCGCCACGAAGCCAAGCGTGGCGAGCACGGCAAGGGCTCGGACATGTTTGGAGCCGCTGGCAACGACATCACACTGCGCATGCCGGTGGGCACGATCATCACCGATGCGGAAACGGGCGAGGTGCTGTTCGAGCTGCTCACGCCGGGTGAGGTGCTCACCATCGCCAAGGGCGGTGACGGCGGCTTTGGCAACCTGCGTTTCAAGAGCGCGATCAACCGCGCGCCGCGCCAGAAGACGCCCGGCTTTGCCGGTGAGCGGCGCAACCTGAAGCTGGAGCTCAAGGTGCTTGCCGACGTGGGCTTGCTGGGCATGCCGAACGCGGGCAAGTCCACGTTCATCGCGGCAGTGTCCAACGCCCGCCCCAAGATTGCAGACTATCCGTTTACCACCCTGCACCCCAATCTGGGTGTCGTGCGCGTGGGGCCGGAACAGAGCTTTGTGATTGCCGACATTCCGGGGCTGATCGAAGGCGCGTCGGACGGTGCGGGCCTGGGTCACCAGTTCCTGCGCCACCTGCAGCGCACGCGCTTGCTGCTGCACATCGTGGATGTGTCGCCGTTTGACGAAAACGTTGATCCGGTGGAGCAGGCCAAGGCCATCGTGGAAGAACTGCGCAAATACGATCCCGAGCTGTACAGCAAGCCGCGCTGGCTGGTGCTCAACAAGCTCGATATGGTGCCCCAGGAAGACCGCGCCAAGCTGGTGAAGGATTTCGTCAAGCGCTTCAAGTGGAAGGGCCCGGTGTTTGAGATTTCTGCGCTCACACGCGAAGGGTGCGAGCCGTTGATCAAGTCGATCTACCAGCACGTTCACGCAGAGCAGGTGGCGCAGAACAAGACCGAGGAAGACATCGACCCGCGATTTTTGCCGGCAGATGATCTCGATCTGAGCGATGACCCGCGCTTTGCGCGCGGTGCGGACGACAAGGCCTGAAGTCGGCTCCATAATGATGGGTTTCGCGGCAGCCATTGCTGCGAACACCCGGCATCCATTCGCCTTACACACACTGAAAATGGTCTCCAATATCTTGAGCGATGCGCGCCGCATCGTGGTGAAGGTCGGCTCCAGCCTTGTGACGAACGAGGGCAAGGGGCTGGACGAAGTCGCTATCGGCGAATGGAGTCGCCAGCTCGCCGCGCTGGTGCATGGCGATGGGGGAGTGCGTCGCGAGGTCATCATGGTGTCCAGTGGCGCCATCGCCGAAGGAATGAAGCGCCTGGGCTGGGTGAGCCGGCCAGGTGAAATTCACGAATTGCAGGCCGCCGCCGCCGTCGGACAGATGGGGCTGGCGCAAATGTACGAAACCAAGCTGCGCGAGCAGGGCATGCGCAGCGCGCAGGTGCTGCTCACGCACGCCGACCTGGCAGATCGCGAGCGCTACCTGAACGCGCGCATCACGCTGCTCACGCTCTTGCGTCTGGGCGTGGTGCCGGTCATCAATGAGAACGACACCGTGGTCACGGACGAAATCAAGTTTGGCGACAACGACACGCTGGGCGCGTTGGTGGCCAATCTCGTCGAAGCCGATGCGCTGGTGATCCTGACGGATCAGAAGGGCCTTTACACCGCCGATCCGCGCCGCGATGCCTCCGCGAAGTTCGTCGACGTCGCGGACGCTGGCGATCCGGCACTGGAAATCATGGCGGGTGGTGCAGGCTCCAGCATTGGCAAGGGCGGCATGATCACCAAGATTCTGGCGGCCAAGCGCGCAGCAGGTTCCGGTGCCTCCACGGTGATCGCCTGGGGCCGCGAAAAGGACGTGTTGATCCGGCTGTCGCAGGGAGAATCGATTGGCACGCTGCTGGTGGCGCAGACGCAGAAAACCCAGGCGCGCAAGCAATGGATGGCCGATCATTTGCAGATGCGCGGCTCCGTGACGGTGGATGCGGGCGCGGTGGCCAAGCTCAAGGGCAGCGGCAAGAGTCTGCTGCCGATCGGCATGATCGCCGTGGAGGGCGACTTCGTGCGCGGTGACGTGATCGGCATCCGCGACGAGCAGGGTGTCGAGATCGCGCGCGGCCTGGCGAACTACGCAAGTGCTGAGGCGCGGCTTTTGTGCAAGAAGCCTTCGACCGAATTTGAACACTTGCTCGGCTACACCGCCGAGCCAGAGATGGTGCACCGGGACAATCTGGTGCTGGCACACCACTGATGCCCAGAAAAGGAAATGCCCGGAGAACTGGCGTTTCCGGGCACGGGACGGTGCATGCTGCGGCTGCGGGCGCGCGATGCAACAGATGGAGCGGCTGGCGGCGGCGCTCAGTCGCCGTGCGTTCCTTCTTTCGCGGGCAGCACACTCGGTGCGGCTGCGTTTTTCCCGCTGTCTTCGGCTTGCATCTGCGCAGGCTTGCGCCCTTGTGGATTGGGGTCGAAGCTGGCGCCTGGCGGCAGCTCCATGCCGGGTTTGAGCATCATGGAGTTAAAGCGCGTTGCGGTCGGCTGCATCAGCTCCGGGGCAGTGCCACCTTCGCGCGCACGCATGCCACTGCGCAGATAGCGATTGCGCTGCTCATGGCGAGGCAGGAAGCGCGCCAGTTCGGTCAGCGCCATTTCATAGACGCCGCGTTTGAATTCGACGACCACGTCGAGCGGAACCCAGTAGTCGTTCCAACGCCACGCGTCGAACTCCGGATGGTTGGTGGCGCGCAGGTTCAGATCCCAATCCTGCCCCACGAATTGCAGCAGGTACCAAATCTGTTTCTGGCCCTTGTAATGTCCGCGCGCGTCGCGGCGGATATACCGGTCTGGCACCTCGTAGCGCAACCAGTCCCGCGTGCGGGCGATGATACGAACCTGCTCGGGCAGCAGTCCCACTTCTTCATGAAGTTCCCTGAACATGGCCTGTTCAGGAGATTCGCCGCGATCGATGCCGCCTTGAGGGAACTGCCAGCTATGCGTTCGTATCCTTTTTCCCCAGAATACCTGGTTTCTCTGGTTGAGCAGGATGATGCCGACGTTCGGGCGAAATCCGTCCCGGTCGAGCATAATCTAACCCCAAATTTAAAAATTGTGACCATTATGCACGGTACCCCGCGCGCGGCAAGCGGGCGAACCGCAGTGGCATGAGAGCGATAGATGAAAGCTTCCCAATTCTTTATTTCCACTCTGAAAGAGGCTCCTGCAGATGCGGAAGTTGTTAGTCATAAACTAATGACGCGCGCCGGACTCATCAAGAAACTTGGTGCCGGTATTTACAACTACATGCCCATGGGCCTGCGCGTGATCCGCAAGGTCGAAGCCATCGTGCGCGAGGAAATGAACCGCGCTGGCGCAGTGGAATGCACCATGCCTGTGGTGCAGCCAGCCGAGTTGTGGCAAGAAACAGGTCGTTTCGAAAAAATGGGACCGGAGTTGTTGCGCATCAAGGATCGCCACGATCGGGATTTCGTCATCCAGCCGACCAGCGAAGAGGTGGTGACGGACATCGCCCGTCAGGAACTGCGCAGCTACAAACAGTTGCCCAAGAATCTTTATCAGATTCAAACCAAGTTCCGAGACGAGCGCCGCCCTCGTTTTGGCCTGATGCGTGGGCGCGAATTCATCATGAAGGACGCCTACAGCTTCGACCGCGATCAGGTCGGCGCCAAGGCCAGCTATCAGGTGATGGCGGCTGCGTATCGCCGTATTTTTGACCGTTTCGGCCTGCGTTACCGCGCTGTGGCGGCAGATTCAGGCGCCATCGGCGGTGACTTGAGCGAAGAATTCCAGGTGATCGCCGCGACGGGCGAAGACGCCATCGTCTATTGCCCCAGCAGCGAATACGCCGCGAATATGGAAAAGGCCGAAGCGCTCGCGCCTACTGGCCCACGCCCTGCGGCGACGCAGGAGCGCACGCTCACGCCGACACCCGGCAAAGCCACCTGTGGCGAAGTTGCTGAATTCTTGGGCGTGAATCTGTCAACAACTGTCAAGTCTTTGGTTTTGGCGACAGATGAGGTCAATGATCAAGAAGAGATCATCGGAAGTCAGGTTTGGCTGCTGCTGGTGCGCGGCGACCATGACATGAACGAAATCAAGGTCAGCAAGGTTCCCGGACTGGACAAGGGCTTCCGCTTCGCGACGCTGGCGGAGATCGAAGCGCACTTTGGCTGCAAGCCCGGCTATCTGGGGCCGCTGGATGTGAAGCAGCCGGTGAAGATCGTGGTGGACCGCGACGTGGCGCTGATGGCCGACTGGATTTGCGGCGCCAATCAGGTCGACCATCACATCACCGGTGTGAACTGGGGGCGTGATCTGCCCGAGCCCGATCTGGTGGCGGACCTGCGCAACGTGGTCGCGGGTGACAAGTCGCCGGATGGTCTGGGGGAACTGGCGATCGAGCGCGGTATCGAAGTGGGGCACGTGTTCTACCTCGGCACCAAGTACAGCAAGGCGATGAATGCCACCTTCCTTGCCGAAGATGGCAAGCCCGCATTCTTCGAGATGGGCTGCTACGGCATTGGCGTGTCGCGTCTGCCGGCTGCTGCGATTGAGCAGAACCATGACGAGCGCGGCATCATCTGGCCCGACGCGATTGCGCCGTTCACCGTGGTGATCTGCCCGATCGGCATGGATCGCAGTGAAGAAGTGAAGGTGGCGGCTGAAAAGCTGTATGCCGAATTCACTGCCTCGGGCGTTGATGTATTGCTGGATGACCGGGGCGAGCGCCCCGGTGCCATGTTCGCGGACTGGGAGCTGATCGGCGTGCCCCACCGCGTGGTGATTTCGGATCGCGGCCTGAAGGAAGGGCTGCTGGAGTATCAACACCGTCGCGACACGGCCGCCACCAAGGTGGCTGTGGACGACGTGTTCAAGCATGTGAAAGAACGTTTGACGGTATGAGTCTGGATAAGAAGGTCACGCAGGAGGGAGCTCTGCTGCAGCAGGAAGGCACGATGCCGCGCGCCACTGGCATTGCGCGCCGCTCGCTGATGCTGTCCGTCCCTGGCGCTTGCGCCGCGTGGCTGGGTGTGCCCGGCGTGGCACATGCGGGTGGCCAACTGGAAGAGCCGCTCATGGATTCGGTGCGCACGGCGCTCACGTCGGCGGTGTCCAATCAGGCACCACCGGAGCCGCTGTTCTCCAGCACCGAAGCGCGCATCATGTACCTGCGCTGGCTGGGTACGATGAGCGACAAGCTGCGCAAGCGCAAGCCCGAATGGGAGGTGCGCCGCGACTTTCTTCAGACCGTCTGGTATGAATCCAAGCGAGCTGGCCTCGACACGTCATTGGTGATGGGGCTGATCCAGGTGGAGAGCGCATTCCGCAAGTTCGCCGTCTCGCCCGTGGGTGCGCGTGGCTACATGCAGGTGATGCCGTTCTGGACGCGCGTGATCGGCGACGGTGACGCGGGCAAGCTGTTTCACATGCAGACCAACTTGCGCTTTGGCTGCGTCATCCTGCGCCACTATCTGGACCGCGAAAAGGGCGATGTGTATATGGCGCTCGGGCGCTACAACGGCAGCCGGGGCAAGGCACCTTATCCCAATGCCGTCTTTGCTGCGCAGCGCAATTTTGTGTTTGACGAAAAGGTGACGTCGGCCTGAGCGGACGTACGGGCTCAATTTCCTCGATCAAGAAAAGCTGGTGAACTGACGTTTGCCAGCTTTTTGTTTTTGGCGGCGTAGATTCAGCGCCCGCTGCGCGGCTCCCGGCAGCGCGCATTCGCGGCATGGGCGATCAGATGTTCTGGCCCTTGACGGCTTCGGCGGCGGCGGCGGCGGCTTGGGCGCCGGGAGAGTCCGTGAGGCGCGACACCATCACCTGGTCGATGCGGTAGCTGTCGACGTCGAGCACTTCGAACTTGTAGCCGCCAAAGTTCACACTGTCGGTGCGGCGCGGCACGCGGCGCAGCATGACCATCATGAAGCCGGCAAGGGTCTCGTACTCGTCGTCGTGCGGCAACTCGTTGAGTTGCAGGGCGCGCAGCACGTCCTCGATCGGCGTGACGCCATCGATGAGCCACGAGTTTTCGTCGCGGCGCACGATCTGCTCCTCGTCGTCCGGCCCCACGAGGTCGCCCATCACCGTGCTCATCACGTCGTTCAGGGTGACGACGCCGACAACCAGGCTGTATTCGTTCACGATCACGGCGAAGTCTTCATGCACCTGGCGGAACTGATCGAGCACTTCGGCCAGCGTCAGCCGGTCGGGCACGATGAGCACCTTGTGCACCAGATTCTCGTCGCTGAGCGACAAGGTCTGGTTGTTCAGCACGCGCTGGAACAGGTCCTTGGCGTCCACGTAGCCAACCACGTGGTCGATGTCGCCATCGCAAACGGGGTAGGTGGAGAACGGCTCTTCGGCGATGCGCGCGCGAATGACCTCGTCCGGGTCGTCGCGCAGGAAGAAGGCGATGCGCTCGCGTTGTGTCATGGCGGACGACACCGTGCGCGAATCCAGCTCGAACACGTTGGCGATGACTTGCTGCTCGCTCGCCGCGAGCACGCCAGCGAGTGTGCCTGCTTCGGTCAGCGCGAGGATGTCCTCGGAGGTGATGCGTTCATCACGGATCGATGGCAGGCCGAGAAACTTGAACATCAGATCGGTCGATTTCGCATACAACCAGACGATGGGCTTGAGCAGGCGCATCCACCATTGCATGGGCGCGAGCACGCGCACGGCCCAGCGCTCCGGCTCTGCCATGCCCAGCCGCTTGGGCAGCAGGTCGGACAGCAGGATGAACAGCGACATGATGATGAAGAACGAGGCGAAAAAGCCCCACGTCTGCGCGCGATCGGCGGTGACGCTCCAAAGCGAAAACAGTGCACTAAGTGCTGGCGTCAGCGCGCCTTCACCGACGATGCCGCCCAGAATGGCAACAGCGTTCTGCCCCACTTGCACGACGGTGAAATAGTCACCGGGCGCCTCCTGAAGTCGCAGCACGCGGTCTGCCCGCATGTCTCCATCGACTGCCATCTGCCGCAGACGCAGGCGGCGCGATGCGGCAAGGGACAATTCTGCGAGCGAGAAAAACGCGCTCAGCACGATCAATAAGGCAATGACGAATAGGCTTTCCGGGAACGGCATGCGCAAGGAGGCTGGCGACCCGACACCCAGGGGCCGCCGCGAATGGAGTTGTTATGTCACCAGTGTAGCGGGGCGCAAAATGCAAGGGCATTCCGCGGGGAAATCCACCGCCATGGGAGCGCTGGCGCAGAAGGGCAGGGCCTACGGGCGCGCCACAAAAAAGCCGCCCGAAACGCGTCTTGGGGCGGCTTTTCGCAGATGAAGTTTGGCGGCTCGATCAGGCGGCAGCGGGGTTGAGCAACTGGTGCAGTTCACCGGATTCGTACATCTCCATCATGATGTCCGATCCGCCGATGAATTCGCCCTTCACATACAACTGGGGAATGGTGGGCCAATGGCTGTAGTCCTTGATGCCCTGGCGAATTTCCTGATCGTCAAGCACATTGACGGTGGTGATGGCCTTTGGGTCCACGCCGCAGGCTTTCAGGATCTGCACTGCACGGCCCGAAAAGCCGCACATCGGGAAGCTGGCGTTGCCCTTCATGAAGAGCAGGATGTCATTGCCCTTGACCAATTGGTCGATGCGTTGTTGTACGTCGCTCATGTGTAACTCCTGTGGTGGGGCGCCGGGGCCGTTGGTCAACGGCAGATCGTGGAAGGCGCAATGGGGGGATTATTCCATTGCTGGAAATGACTTGCATAACCTTGGCTCATCGACTGCTATGGCGCAAGTCAGTCGGGTCGCTGCGCGCCCGTGCAGCGTGCCAATCCGGCCAGATCATTCTGGCACTGCACTGCGTGCCATTGCGCTGCGCGCAACAGCGTTTGCACGGCTTCGGATTGGTCGTAGCCGTGCTCCAGCAGCAGCCAGCCGCCGGGCTTCAACCGGTGCTGCGCTTGCGTGATGATGCGCCGGATGTCGTCCAGTCCGTCCGCGCCGCTGGCGAGTGCGCAAAGCGGCTCGTGCGTGAGTGCGGCCAGATGCGGATCGGCAGCGGGGATGTAGGGCGGGTTGCTCACGATCAAGTCGAACGGGCCTTGCGCCACGCCCTCCAGCCAATTTGACTGCGCGAACTCGACGGGCAACTGAAGTGCAGCGGCATTGGCCCGTGCCACGGCGATGGCATCCGCGCTGGCGTCCACGGCCAGCACCCGGGCATCCGGGCGCTCGGATTGGAGGGCCAGGGCGATGGCGCCGCTGCCGGTGCCAAGATCGGCGATGACCGGATTGGGCACATCGGCCATGACCTCAAGCGCCCACGACACCAGCGTTTCCGTATCCGGGCGCGGATCGAGCACGCGGGCATCGACGCGCAATGGCAGTCCCCAGAACTCCTTGACACCGGTGAGATACGCGACGGGCTCGCCCGCGACGCGGCGCGCGCACAAGGCGGCAAACTGGGCCTGCGTGTCCGCCGTCACTGGGTCGGTGTCATGTGCGAGCAGCCATGCGCGCCCGCCCCTTGGCTGCCCGAGCACGTGCAGAAGCAGCATCTGGGCGTCGATGCGCGCCAGCCCGCTCTGTGCAGCGCGCAGGAGCAGTTCGGCGATCGTGGCTTGGGGCTTCTGGCTCATGCTCACTGGTTGACTTCGAGCTCGGCCAGCAATTCGGCCTCGCGCGTGGCTTGCAGGGCGCTCATGAGTTCGTCCAGATCGCCTTCCATCATCGCCAGCAATTTGTAGAGCGTGAGGTTGATGCGGTGATCCGTGAGCCGACCCTGCGGGAAGTTGTAGGTGCGGATGCGATCGGAGCGGTCGCCCGAGCCGATCAAGCCCTTGCGCATCGCGGCTTCCTTGGCGGCACGCTCGCTGCGTTCCTTCTCCTGAATGCGCGCCTGCAGCACCTGGAGCGCCTTGGCCTTGTTGCTGTGCTGACTGCGGCCGTCCTGGCATTCCGCGACGATGCCGGTGGGCAAGTGCACCACGCGCACGGCAGAGTCGGTCTTGTTGATGTGCTGCCCTCCCGCACCGCTGGCGCGGAAGGTGTCGATGCGCAGGTCTGCCGGATTCAGCGTGATGGCTTCGTGCTCCTCCGGCTCCGGCATCACGGCCACGGTGCAGGCGCTGGTGTGGATGCGGCCCTGGGTTTCGGTGGCGGGCACGCGCTGGACGCGGTGGCCACCGGATTCAAAGCGCAACTGGCCGTAGACGTCTTCGCCTTCGATGCGCAGCACGACCTCCTTGTACCCGCCGATCTCGCTTTCGTTGGACGACATGATCTCGACTTTCCAGCCTTGCGTAGCGGCATAGCGCGTATACATGCGCGCCAGATCGCCAGCGAACAGGGCCGATTCGTCGCCGCCCGTGCCGGCACGGATTTCGATGAAGGCGTTGCGTTCGTCGTCCGGGTCTTTGGGCAGAAGCAGGCGCTGGAGCTCGCCTTCGAGCTCTTCCAGCTCCATCTCGGCAGCGGTGATTTCCTCTTCGGCCATCTCCGCCATGTCGGGGTCTTCGAGCATCTCGCGCGCGCCAGCCAGGTCGGCCTCGCGCTGCTGGTAGCGCTTGTAGCGACCGGCAAGCTGGGTAACCTCAGCATGCTCTTTAGAGATGCTACGGTACTGCTTCATGTCGGCCATGATGTCCTCGCGCGAGAGCAGGAAGTCCAGCTCTTCGAGACGCTGTGCGTATTTCTTCAGTTGGCTTCTGAGAAAGTCTTTCATGGGGCTTGTATGGTTGTGGCGCTGAAGGCCGCAACAATCCGGCCGTCATGGGAATGAAGGCACGGGCCGACTGAGGTGGCCGACGCGGTCGGCAGGAAAAAGCAATGAGGCCCGCGCGAGAGCGAGTGAAAGAGCAGAGAGCACCGCTACAGGCTGCTCTTGCTTTGCGAGCGCAGGAACAGGCGCGAGACGGTGTCGGCGGTTTGGGCGCGCTGCTCTGCGTCGCCCTTGTGCAGCTCGGCCATGGTGCCGTGGAGCATCTTTTGCGTGATGCCGCGCGAGAGTGCTTCGAGCACGGTGTCGATGTCTTCGCCGCGCGCGATCAACTTCTTGGCGCGCGCAATTTCCGTGGCGCGCCATTCGTCGGTTTGCGAGTTGAGCAACTGGATCAGCGGCACGGTCCCGCCTTGCGGCTTGCGCTGATCGAGCCAGAGCATGAAGCTTTGCACGCCGTGATCGATGATGACCTCGGCCTGTTCGACCGCCGCCTGGCGCTGCGCCTGTCCGGTGCGCACCACGCTGGCCAGATCGTCCACGGTGTAGAGATACACGTCGCGCAGGTCCTTGACCTCGGATTCGATGTCGCGCGGCACGGCCAGATCCACCATGAAGATGGGGCGGCGCTTGCGCTTCTTGAGTGCGCTTTCCACGGCGCCCAGTCCGATGATGGGCAGACTGGAGGCGGTGCAACTGATCACCGCGTCGTATTCGTGCAGATGCTCGGGCAGATCGGCCAGCCGCATGGTGTTGGCGCCAAATTGCGCCGCGAGCTTTTCGCCGCGCTCCAGCGTGCGGTTGGCAATCGTGATCTGCTTGGGGTGGCGCGCGGCAAAGTGGGTCGAGACCAGCTCGATCATTTCGCCCGCACCGACAAACAGGATGCGGATTTGCGACAGGTCTTCAAACAACTGGCCTGCCAGACGTACCGCCGCTGCGGCCATGCTGATGCTGTGCGCGCCGATTTCGGTGGAGCTGCGCACTTCCTTGGCCACCGCAAAGCTGCGCTGGAACAGTTGGTTGAGCGTGCTGCCCAGCGCGCCTGCGCTCTCGGCAGCGCGCACGGCGTTCTTCATCTGGCCGAGAATCTGCGCTTCGCCCAGTACCATCGAGTCGAGCCCGCTGGCCACGCGGAAAGCGTGGCGCGCGACCAGATCGTTTTCCAGCGTGTAGGAGTGCGAGCGCAACAGGGCGGGGCTGACGCCGCCGGAATGGGCGAGCCAGTCCAGCGTGTGGTCCAGCGCGGGCGCGTTGGCTGCGCAGTAGATTTCGGTCCGGTTGCAGGTGGACAGGATCGCCGTTTCCACACCGGGATGGCGCGAGCTGCTGCTGGTGAGCGCCTGACGCAAACCGTGCAGCGTCGGAGCGATCTGATCGATCGCGAACGCAAAACGACCGCGCAGATCTAGCGGCGCGGTCGTGTGGTTGATGCCTAATGCCCAGACTGCCATGCGTGGATTATAAAATTTGTACGCCATCAAGTCAGGAGTACGCTTATTTGACTCTTGATATACGTCATGAATTTGGATGCTTTATTAGCCATTAACCATCTCTTCAACCTGTTTGCGCCCGCATTTTTCATGGCGTTGATGATGGTTGTGAGTGGCCATTTGTTCTATAGAAATCTTGCCAAGAGCGTTGGCTGGCTGTCGCCTTTCGCTATTAATTTTGCAGTTGGCTGCGCGGTCATCGTGGCAGGACTGTGGTTTTTCGGAAACGACGGAAAAATGCTCACCTACGCCGCGCTGGCGCTCGCGTGCGCGACCAGCCAATGGCTCCATCTGCGTGGCTGGCGCGGTTGATCGTTAAAAGGCATCGCCTTCAACGGGATGCGCTTGCGCCAGCAACCATTGGCGGAAATCGGCCAATGCCGGGTTCGCAGGGCGCATGTTGAGGCGGCAGAGGTAGTAAGCGCGCTGCAAAAGGACTGTGTGGTCTATCGCGATGCCAATCCGGCCGGTGGCCAGTTCCGGCTCGACCAGACAACGCTGCACGACGGCCACGCCCAGCCCGGCAATGACCGCCTGCACAAGCAGCGCGACCGATTCGAAATCCGCCGCCGGCCGCAACGGGCCGTGCGAGCAGCCCACGCCCGCCAGCCAGCTTTCCCAATTGCCGGGGTAGTTGGTATGAAACAGCAGCGGGTGCCGGAGCAGGTCGGCGGGGCAGCGGATCGCCTCCAGGTCCTGCGTCCTGCAAATCGGCACCAGTTCGCGCCCGACGAGATAGTCAGCGGCGATGGTGGCCTCGGGCCAGCTGCCGTCTTCGCCGGTGCGAATCCACGCGTCGATATCCGGGGCGGTCAGCGGGTCGTCGCGCCGATAAGGCGCGAATGACAGGCCGATGCCCGGATGGCGGGCGCTGAAATCGGGCAGGCGCGGAATCAGCCAATGGCTGAACAGGGTGGGCGTCACCGACACGCGCAATTGGCGCGCATCCCGGCGCGTACGCACGGCCAAGGTGGCCGATTCGATGGTGGCGATCGACGGGCCAATGGCTTGCAGGTAGTCCGCTCCTGCACGGGTCAATACGTTGTAGCGGCCTTCGCGCGCAAAGAGTGCGATGCCCAGGTGCTCTTCCAGCCGGGCAATGGCCCGGCTGATCGCGCCCTGGGTGACCGCCAACTCTTCGGCCGCCTTGGAAAAATGGCCCAACCGCGCCGCCACGGCAAAGGCGTGCAGCTCGGACAACGAGGGTGAATGCATGCGCATGGGTAATACGAGGCTCGGGTTTACCTTGAATAGATGAGTGTTGGTAATGAGTGCCCGCCATTCTGTCGCTTTTCGAGGGGAGCGTGAATATCGAAAATGAAACCTGATTGAATAATTTGAGATGGAGAGATGTCGATGACCTCATTACTGCGCCGTTCCCTGATGTTGTCCCTCGCTGCGGGCGCTGCCCTGGCGGCCGTCCCCATGGCCTACGCCAACGGGGCCGCGGACTTTCCCAATCGCCCGATCAAGCTGATCGTGCCATTCGCCGCTGGCGGTTCCACCGACATGGTGGCGCGCTTGCTGGCGGACAAGATGAGCGTGGTGCTTGGCAAATCGGTGGTCGTGGACAACAAGGGCGGAGCGGGTGGCTCGATTGGCGCAGACGCCATCGCGAAGGCAGCGCCGGACGGCTACACCATCGGCATGGCCACGGTCAGCACGCACGGTGCCAATCCGGCCATCTTCAACAAATTGCCCTACGACGCGATCAAGGATTTCGCACCGATCACCAACGTGATGAGCGTGCCCAGCGTGTTTGTCGTGCACCCGAGCGTGCCCGCCAGGACGATGAAGGAATTCATCGCGCTGGCTAAGGCCAATCCGGGCAAGTACACCTTCGCCTCACCCGGTACCGGCTCGCTGGGCCACGCCAACATCGAGAACTTTATGAACCTGGCGGACATGCAATTGCTGCACATTCCGTACAAGGGTGCAGGGCAGGCGATCAACGATGCACTGGCTGGACAGGTCAACTCGATGACCGACAACCTGCCGTCCACGCTGCCGCACATCAAGGCGGGCAAACTGCGTCCGCTGGCGGTGCTGGCGCTCAAGCGCACCGACGTGCTGCCCGACGTGCCCACCTACACCGAACTTGGCTATCCGGGCATGGGTGATGGCGGCTGGTTCGGACTGGTCGCGCCAGCGGGCACACCCAAGGACATCATCCTCAAGCTGAACGCCGCGGCGCACAAGGCGATGGCGATGCCCGACTATCTGGAAAAGCAAAAGAGCATTTCCGGCGAGTCGATGAGCAATACGCCGGAGGAGTTCTCCAAACAGATCCGTGCTGCCATTGACCGCTACACCGCCGTCGCCAAGCGCGCCAATATCCGCATGGACTGATCGCGATCGATGGCATGGCATGACGACTTGAGCCCCCGACCGGACACCCCGGTCGAGGTCTGGCTCCCCGAGGCCGAGGCATTGCCGCTGGTCTGCGATTCTCCACACAGCGGCACGGCCTATCCGGCGGATTTTCACGCCGCGCTGCCGCCGCAATTGCTGCGCCGCGGCGAAGACACGCACGTCCACCGGCTGTGGCAATGCGCGCCCCGACACGGCGCGACGCTGATCGCCGCCACCTTTCCGCGCACCTACATCGATCCCAATCGCCACGAAACCGATATCGACCCAGAGATGCTCGACGCCCCGTGGCCCGAGCCGCTCACGCCCAGCGAGAAAACACGGCAAGGGCTGGGCCTGATCTGGACGCGCATCACGCGCAATGGTGTGGCGACGCCGTTATACGACCGCCGCCTCAGCGTGGCCGAGGTGCGCCATCGCATCGATGCGTACTGGCGCCCGTACCACGCACAGTTGCAGCAGGCCATCGACAGCAGCGTGCAACGCTTTGGCGGCGTCTGGCACCTCAATCTGCATTCCATGCCCAACGACGTGTACCAACGCCTTGGCCGCCATGACGCGCCGCCGCTGGCCGACTTCGTGCTCGGTGACCGTGACGGCACAACCTGCTCGCCCGAGTTCGTCGACCTCATCGCCAGCGCCTTGCGAGATGGCGGCTACACCGTGGCGTTGAACGAGCCGTATAAAGGCGTCGAACTGATCGGACGCATCGGCCAGCCCCACCTGAACCGGCACAGCTTACAAATCGAACTGCGCAGGCCGGTATATATGGACGAAGACACACGCCAACCCAATAGCGGGTTCGACCCGCTTCAGGCGCATTTGGATGGGGTGATGGCGAAAGTGGCTGCGTATGTGCGGGAGCAGTGCGTTCAGGAGTGATGATGCATTCGCGTGAAGGGCTCGCGCGTGTCTTCGTTTTCCTGAAGCGCCTCATGCATTCCGATGAGTGCGTTCAACAACTGCAACTGCTGTGAGGAGCCTTGCCCTTGCAGCATCGCGCTGCCGATCTTCGCCCGGCGTTGGCGCAGGGTGCTGAACAGTTCGGCGCCGCGCTCGCTGAGTTGCAGCTGGCGGCTGCGGCCGTCTTGTGGGTGGGGGGTGCGCACGATCCAGCCCTTGGATTCCAGCTCGCGCAGCATGCGCGTGAGCTGCGCCTTGTCGGTGCGCATGTGCTCCATCAGTTTCTTGTGTGTACTGTCCGGCTGATAGCCGAGGAACAGCAGCACGCGCAAATCACCGTCAGTGAGCGTGGGCTCCAGCGCCTGCAGTGCCTTGCGCATTTCCCTGCGGTATGCGTGGGTGAGGTTGTGCAGGGCGTCCAGCACCTGCGTGGAGATGGTGACTTGGTTCATGTTGTGGTTTTATTGTGATTGTTGACAAAGTCAACAGAATGCAACTATCTTGTTGACTAAATCAACATTCTATCCAAGACCATTTCATGACAGAAGACGTTCTCCATCCCAAAGAAGCTCAGCGCCAGCAAGACTCTGCCACTCCCTCTTTGACTATCCAGCGGGTGCGGCAGGAGTTTGCTTCGCGGCACATGAAACTGTTGGCGCGCGAGATCGTGAGCCCCGGCTTTGTACGGCTGACGTTGGGCGGCGCGGATCTGGCGGACTTTCGCAGTGATGGCTTTGACGATCACGTGAAATTGCTGCTACCCGCTGTGGGTCAAGAAAAGCCGTTGTTACCGACGCTGGTGGATGGCCGTCCGCATTTCGGCGAAGGCGAGCGGCCCACGGCGCGGGACTACACGCCCGTGCGCTGGGACGCCCGCAAGGGCACGCTGGTGCTCGAGTTCGCCGTGCATGACGAAGGCCCCGCCACGCTGTGGGCCTTGCATGCGCACCCAGGGCAATGGGTGGGCATCGCCGGGCCGCGCGGTAGCATGGTGGTGCCGACACAGTTTGCGTGGCATTGGCTGCTGGGCGATGCCAGCGCGCTGCCCGCGATCGAGCGGCGCCTAGCCGAGTTGCCAGCGCAGGCGAGTGTCACCGTGCGCGTGCAACTGAACCATGCAGCGGATCGGCGCGCATTGCCGAGCGCCGCGCAGGTGGATCTGCAATGGGTGGATGCGCTCGATCAGGCGGCGCAAGCGCTGACGTTGCCCGCCGGTGACGGCTTCATCTGGGCGGCGGGCGAGAGCAGTGACATGACGCAGTTGCGCCGCGCCTTGTTGGCCAAACCCGGGGTGGATCCCAAGCGCATGCGCATCTCCGCGTACTGGAAACGCGGCGCGCAAGGGCACCACGAAGAGCTGGTGGAGAACTGAGGCGCCGCCTTAGGTCCGGCCTGTGAGCTGGTCTACCACGGCATCCGTTTCGCCCGGCTGCGCGACCTGCTGCGCAATCGATGTCGTGGCGGGCGGTGACAGGTACAGCCCGGCATCGCGCAGCGCTTTCAGGATGGTGAACAGCAGATCGCTGCGCACGCCGCCGGTATTGCGCGGATTGCCGATGTAGCCGATGGCGAGGAACGTGAGCGTGCCACTCTGGATGCCTTCCAGTTGCACGATGGGCGCGGGCGTTTCCTGAACGGCGGGGTGCTCGTTGTAGGCGCGCAGGATGATCTCGCGCATGCGTTCGGTGTCGGTGTCCAGCGGTGCGGGCAGGCGCATGAGCACGCGCCCGGGCGCGCCCGATGTGGTCATGTTGCGCACGGACTTGGTGATGAATTCCGAGTTCGGCACGATCATGGTGGAGCGGTCGAACAACTGGATTTCCGTGGCGCGCACGTTCACGCGGCGCACGTCGCCTTCGGTGTCGCCGAGCATCACCCAGTCGCCCACGCGCACCGGTCGCTCGGCCAGCAGGATGAGGCCCGAAATGAAGTTTTGCACGATGGCCTGCAAGCCGAAACCGATACCCACCGACAACGCGCTTGCGACCCAGGCGATGCGCTCCACGCTGATGCCCAGTCCGGCCAGCGCGGCAGCGATCACGACCACGCCAAATACGTAGCCCATCAACGTGGTGATGGAGCTGCGCATGCCCGGCTCCAGCGTGGTGTTCGGGAAGTAGCGATCCGTGAGCCAGCGCTTGAGCAGGTGTATGCCGACAAAGCCCACGCAGACGATCAGCGCCGCCGTGAGCAGCGCCTGCGGCGCAATCGTGAAGTCGCCAAACTTCAGGCTGTGATCGACGGAGGTGCCGCGCTTGAACACTTCGTCTGGCGAAGTGCCGAACGGCACCATCAGCGCAATCGCCATGTAGAAGAATCCGGCCACGCGCAGTAGGCCAGAGGTCAGCACCGAGGCCTGATCCAGCAGCTTGGCATCGAGGCCCAGCATGGCATGCACCCGTTCACCGAACGCGCCCTTGGACGACAGCAATGCCTCGCACAGGTCGTCGGCCAGCTTGAACAGCAGGTACATCGTGGCGACGACGACCATGGTCCACACCGTTTGACGTGCAAGCGTTGCGGCAAACGCCACGTAGCCAAAAGCGATGCAAATCAGCACCGCTACCGACGCCACACCGGCGGCAGCGCTCAGCAGGGCGAACCATAGCGGACGTTGGGGCGCCGCGGCTTCTTCCTTGGGACTGGCAGCGGCATCGTCTTTGGACTTGTCTGCCTCCGGTGCAGGCTCCGCCGCGTGCAGGGCACGCAGGCCTGCCAGCACGACGATCACTATCAGGATGGCGTAGAGGACCTGCCCGAGCACCTCCGAGGCCAAGCTCCATCCGGCCAGCGCGCCGGTTTGGGTGGCCAAACCACCCAGAGCGGAGATGGCCGCAATCCACCACGGAAACGGGCTGAGTCTGCGGGCCATGCCGGTGGAGATGGGCAGCAGCCGCCACGAGGGCCGCCGCGTGGCAAGCAAGGCATGGCCAAGTGAAATCACATAAGCGCCGTAGCCCGTCAATTGCAGCGTGAGCTTTTGCAGCGCGATCAGGGTTTCGTTCGACGCGGGCACGCGCAGGCCATTCCAGAGCAGCTTCACGCCGATCACCACGATGAACACATTGACGACCACTTGCAGCGCAGCCAGCAAGGTGCGCCGCAGTCGCCCGGACGGCAAGCGCAGTGGCACGATGCGCACCAGCACGCGCTCTGCAATCCACGTGCCGCCAATGATAAGGATGAGTGCGCCAAGCCAGTACAGAATGAGCTGGTTGCGTCCTTTGGCGCTGGAGACGGCGTCCTCAAACGCATCTTTCAAATTGGAGCCTAGGGATTGCAGGCGCTGCCAGTCGATGCCGGCGGCGAGGTTCCAGTTGCGCCAGAACGAGGCGCCGATGGGCGAGTCCACACGGGCGCTGATGGCGGCCTGGAATTGGGCGCGGCGCTGTTTGATGATGTCGGTGGCGCGCTGCTCGGCATCGACGGAGATCAGGCGTGCCAGTTTGAGGTCGGAATCGATCGCCGAACGCTTTTTGCCCATCGTGCTGCGTTGTTCGGCAACATCAGGGGCATCCGCCGGTGCGCCGGCTTCGGGAGTGGGTCCCAGGCCGGCCAAGCGGCCATCGATATCGGCGAGTTCTTCCGTGCGTTGCTTGGCAAGGCGATCAGCATCCAGCCCGATGGCCGCGAGTTGCGTGAGCACTTTGCGGCCATCGTTCTCGTCGTCGATCTTCGTGGGCAGGGCATCGAGTTGCTTGCGCAAATCGTCGGGTTGGGGAAGGGGCTTGTCTTCTCCTTGGGCTGCGCTACTAACAGAGGTCGGCGCGCGCGCCGTGCTCGATCCATTTTGTGCAAACGCCTGTGGCGCCAGTACACACCATGCGATCCCGATGACGAGCCAGCACCACAATGCACGCCACGCGGTCGCGGTCGGACTTGGGACTGCCTTGCGCTCAACTGCGCTGACGTCGTTGGCTTGGAATGGATTCATACGCGCATTCTGGGCCTTGAAAATACCCGCTCCGCTGGAAATTTGTCAGACTGTATGCCGTTGCACGGCACTTGTGAATATCGCGGAGGATTTCACATCTGCTCATATTTGAGGGCGTATTGTGATGTGATGACCACGACGTCAGCCGGGCCTCAATCGGGCTGACTGTAGCGCTGTGATGCTAGTCCCTGCGTAAGAATTCGCAGACAGTTGAGATGCGACGAGGCGCCGTGTGGGCGCCGTGTGGGCGCCTCGTGCGGGACCGCGTTGAAAAGCGGTCGATAGGAATTTTCAGGCGGCCGGGCTGAACAGATCAACGCGGTCGGTGATGATGGCGTCAGTGCCAATGTCGAGCAGGCGCGCGGCTTCCCATTCATCGTTCACGGTGTAGCTGCTGCAGCGCAGGCCTGCGCCGTGGACGCGCTGCACGAGCGCCTTGTCCCACAGCGCGTGGTTCAGCACCATGGCGACACAGCCGAGTTCCAGCGCCACGTTGAGTGCCGCTTCGCCCGTGCCGTCGGCAAATTTATCCACCAGAAGACCGCGCGGAATATGGGGTGCGACGGCACGCGCGCCGCGCAGCGCATCGGGCTTGAACGAGGTGAACAGCGGCGGCACGACGTCTTCGGGCCAGATGCGGTTCATCAGTTCGCCCGTGGCACGGCCAGTGGCTTCTTCCTGGCCTTCGGTGGGTTTGATCTCGACGTTCAGGTGCAGATGGTTGGCGATGCACCAGCGCGCCAGTGCTTCGAGGGTCGGCAGGTTTTCGCCCGCGAACGAACGCGAATGCCAGCTTCCGGCATCAAGCTGTGCCAGCTCGCCCATGCTGCGGTCGCTGCCAGTTCCTTGCGCATTGGTGGTGCGCCGAAGGTCGCTGTCGTGCATCAGGAACAGCACGCCGTCGCTGCTGAGTTTCGCGTCGCACTCGAACATGCGATAGCCATAGGTCGCGCCCAGCCGGAATGCGGACATGGTGTTTTCGGGCGCGAGTTTGCCCGCGCCACGGTGCGCGACCCAGCGCGGATAGGGCCATGCGGCCAGCGTTGTCATACAGGTTCTCCAAACTTGAGCAGATTGCCGTGCGGATCGATCACGTACAGCTCGCGCATGCCCCATTCGCGTTCTTGCGGCAGCGCAAGAGCGAGGCCGCGTTGCGCGAAGTCCGCATGCAGCGCATCGGTGTCAGCGCGTACATAGCATGAGGTGTTGCGCGGAACGCTGGTGTCGTCGCACGGCCAGAAATGGATTTCGCAACCATCGCGCTCGACGATGAGGTAAGTGCCCGGCATATACAGCCGCACCTGAAATCCGAGTTGACCAACGTAGAAGGCCTCGCTGACTGCAAGATCCAGAGAAGGCAAAACCGGTACTGTGGATTGAATCAACGAGGCCATGGTGTGTTGGAAAAAAGCTTAGTGTGTCACATGCGCTTGCCCGTGCCGACGTCGAAGGTATGCACGCGACCGTCGCGCGGTGTGACGTGGATGAGTTCGCCATTGCGCGGCACGTAATCGCCTTCTTCGATGCGCACGATGACTTGCTCCTCGCTGCTGCCGCCTTGCACGCGGCCATAGACAAGACGCTCGGCTCCGAGCAGTTCCACCGTGTCCACGAGCACGCCCCAGCCGCTGCCGGGGGTGATGTCCAGATGCTCGGGACGGATACCGAAGATCGTGCCCTCGCGCGTGCCCGGAGCGGTCTTGAGCAAGTTCATTGGCGGCGAGCCGATGAAGCTGGCGACGAAGGTCGACGCCGGTGTGTGATAGACCTCTTCGGGCGTGCCGAACTGTTCCATGCGGCCACCGTTCATCACGATCATGCGCTGCGCCAGCGTCATGGCTTCGACCTGATCGTGCGTGACGAACAGGCTGGTGATGCCGAGCTGGTTGTGGCGTTTCTGGATTTCGATGCGGGTCTGCGCGCGCAGTTTGGCGTCGAGGTTGGACAAGGGCTCGTCGAACAGGAACACCTGCGGGTTGCGCACGATGGCGCGGCCCATGGCCACACGCTGGCGCTGGCCGCCGGAGAGCTGGCGCGGCTTGCGGTCCAGCAGGTGCGCGAGTTCGAGAATCTTGGCCGCAGCGTCCACGCGCTGCTTGATCTCATCGGTCGGCACGTTCTTGATCTTGAGGCCGTAGGCCATGTTGTCGAACACGCTCATGTGCGGGTACAGCGCGTAGTTCTGGAACACCATGGCGATGTCGCGCTGTGCGGGCTCGAGATGGTTGACCACGCGGTCGCCGATGGAGATCGTGCCGCCGGTGATTTCTTCGAGACCGGCCACCATGCGCAGCAAGGTCGACTTGCCGCAGCCGGAGGGGCCGACGATGACGATGAATTCGCCGTCCTTGATTTCGGCGTTCACGCCGTGGATCACCGGTACGGCGGTTTTGCCGACGCCGTAGGTCTTGACGACGTCTTTGAGAGTGATGGATGCCATATGAAAAACTCTGAATGCGTTTCGGGTGTGACGGGAGTGGTGCGGGCGTGGATTACTTTTCGGTATCCACCAGGCCCTTGACGAACCACTTCTGCATCAGGATCACCACGAGTGTGGGCGGCAGCATGGCGATGATGGTGGTGGCCATCGCCACGTTCCAGTCGATGGCGGCCTCGCCGCCGCCAGCCACCATGCGCTTGATGCCGATGACGACGGGGTACATGTCCTCCGACGTGGTCATGAGCAGCGGCCACAGGTACTGGTTCCAGCCGTAGATGAACTGGATCACGAACAGTGCCGCGATCGAGGTCTTGGACAACGGCACGAGCACGTCCTTGAAGAAGCGCATCGGGCCAGCGCCGTCGATGCGCGCAGCTTCCACCAGTTCGTCCGGCACGGTCAGGAAGAACTGGCGGAACAGGAACGTGGCGGTCGCAGAGGCGATCAGCGGCAGCGTCAGGCCGGCGTAGCTGTTGAGCAGGCCGAGGTCGGCCACCACCTTGTAGGTGGGCAGGATACGCACTTCCACGGGCAGCATCAGCGTCACGAAGATGGCCCAGAAGCACAACATCTTGAACGGGAAACGGAAGTACACGATGGCGAACGCGGACAGCAGCGAAATCGCGATCTTGCCCACGGTGATCACCATGGCCGTCACGAACGACACCCACATCATGTGCACGAGGTTGGTGTTGGAGCCCAGCTTGCCGGAGCCGAACAGCGCGGCCTTGTAGCTTTCCAGCATGTTGGTGCCGGGCAGCAGGGGCATCGGCGCCTGCACGATTTCCTGCGCGGTATGGGTCGAGGCGATGAGCGCCAGATAGATGGGGAATGCCACGATGGCCACGCCAAGAATCATCACGGCGTGGGACAGCACATCGAGCCAGGGACGTCGGTCAAGCATGGTCAGTACTGCACTTTCTTTTCAACATAACGGAACTGCACCACGGTGAGCGCGATGACGATGAACATCAGGATCACGGACTGCGCGGCCGAGCCGCCCAGATCCAGCGCCTTGAAGCCGTCGAGGTAGACCTTGTAGACCAGGATCGTCGTGGACTGGCCGGGGCCGCCGTGGGTGGTGGCGTCGATGATGCCGAAGGTGTCGAAGAACGCGTAGACGATGTTGATGACCAGCAGGAAGAACGTGGTGGGCGACAGCAGTGGCAATTGCACGTTCAGGAAGCGGCGCCACGGGCCAGCGCCGTCGATGGCGGCGGCCTCCAGCAGCGACTTGGGAATCGATTGCAGACCCGCAAGGAAGAACAGGAAGTTGTAGGAGATCTGCTTCCACACCGCAGCCATGACGATCAGCGCCATGGCCTGGTTTTCGTTCATCAGGAAGTTCCAGTTGTAGCCGATGCGCTCAAGGAAGTACGAGACTACGCCGAGCGACGGCGAGAACATGAACACCCACAGCACGCCCGCGATCACCGGAGCGACTGCGTAGGGCACGATGAGCAGCGTCTTGTAGACCATGGCGCCGCGCACGATGCGATCGGCAAAGATGGCCAGTGCCAGCGAAACGGCAATGCCGAGACCCGCCACCAGCAGGGAGAAGAGGGCGGTGCGGTAGAAGGATTCGAGGTAGGCCGAGTCCTGGAACAACTGGACAAAGTTGGCAAAGCCCACCCATTCCTTGCTCAGGCCAAAGGCATCCTCCATCTGGAAGGATTGCAGAATGGCCTGCGCGGCAGGCCAGAAGAAGAAGATGCCAATGATCACCAATTGGGGCAGCAAAAGCACCCAGGGCAGCCAGGCAGAGCGGAAAAGGACGCGTTTTTCCATGAGCCGTCAGAACAAAAAAACCCCGGGACCCTTTCGGGTCGCGGAGGTAGGTATCAAAAATTCAGCACGCAATGATGCCGCATCGGTGGATTGTGGATCAGCCGAGCGGCATCCTGCTCACAGGGAAATTACTTACCCTTGTTGGCCGCTTCGAAGCGAACCAGCAATTCGTTGCCGCGCTTGACGATGGAGTCCAGCGCTTCCTTGGCAGGCTTCTTGCCCGCCCAGACCTGCTCGAGTTCTTCGTCCTCGATGGTGCGGATCTGTACATAGTTGCCCAGACGAATACCACGCGAGTTGTCGGTCACCTTGCGGATCATTTGGTTCACGGCGGTGTCGGTGCCGGGGTTCTTCTGATAGAAGCCCGATTTTTCGGTCAGGTCAAACGATGCCATCGTCACCGGCAGATAGCCGGTGCGCTGGTGGCTGGCGGCCTGCACCTTGGTCTGCGAGATGAACTCGAAGAACTTGGCCACGCCTTTGTACTCTTCGGCCTTCTTGCCCGCCATGACCCACAGCGATGCGCCGCCGATCACGGTGTTCTGCGGCGCACCCTTCACGTCGGGGTAGTAGGGCAGGTTGGAGATGCCGTAGGAGAACTTGGCGTTCTTGGCCACGTCGCCGTAGAAGCCGGACGAGGTCTGGATCATCGCGCACTCACCCGAGACGAAGGATGCCTGCGGGATCGAGCCACGGCCCTTGTAGATGAATTCGCCCGCCTTGGCTGCCTTTTCGAGGTTCTCGATGTGGCGCACGTGGACGGGGGAGTTCAGCTTCAGGCGTGCCTTGTAGCCGTTCTTGCTCAGGCCGTTTTGCTCGGTGGCGAACTCGATGTTGTGCCAGGTCGAGAACGACTCCAGCTGCGTCCAGCCCATCCATGCCAGGGTCATCGGGCAGGTGTGGCCGCTGGCTTTCAGCTTCTTGGCGGCTTCGAACACTTCAGGCCAGGTCGTTGGCGCCTTGTCGGGGTTCAGGCCGGCCTTCTTGAAGGCGTCCTTGTTGTAGTAGAACACCGTGGTCGAGCTGTTGAACGGGAAGCTCAGCATCTGGCCGTTGGGCGCGGTGTAGTAGGACGCCACAGCGGGAATGTAGACCTTGGGGTCGAAGGCGACGCCGTTGTCCGACAGCACCTTGGCCACGGGCACGGTGGCGCCCTTGGACGCCATCATGGTGGCGGTGCCCACTTCGAACACTTGCAGGATGTGCGGTGCGCCGCCCGAGCGGAAGGCGGCCACGGCTGCGGTCATGGTTTCATCATAGGTGCCCTTGTAGGTAGGGACGACCTTGTATTCTTTTTGACTTTCGTTGAACTGCTTGGCCAGGTCGTTGACCCATTCATTGTTCACGGCCGTCATGGCATGCCACCACTGGATTTCAGTTTGGGCTTGGGCTGCGATTCCGGTAGTGGCGATGAGGGTTGCCAACGCCAGTTGCTTGATCCGCATGTGGGCTCCTATGGGATGAAATTGGGAGATTGAAAGCGAGATGGTAACTCGCCAAATATGACAGGAGGATGTCGTTGTCGCACAGCGCGATAGCGCCTACAACAGGGAAAATCCCTTGCGTTGACTATTCCCAAGACAAACTGATTGTGACTGTCACGAATGTCAAGAATTGTCCTCCATTTAGACAAACCGTATCAAATGTCATTTTGAGAGCAAGGTTTTGTGCAATGCACAATGCTAGAAAGCTTGGTTGGTTGATGGGGGCGAAATCCTGTTGATGGAAGCCGATAGCCATCAGGTTCGCACCCGGAATGCTTCTGTGAGGATCACTATGAGTTCTGGCAAGACGTCGCTCGACAAGAGCAAGATCAAATTCCTGCTGCTGGAGGGTATTCACCCCAGCGCCGTGCAGGTGCTGCATGCCGCAGGCTATACGAACGTGGAGACGGTGAAGGGTGCGCTGTCCGACGAGGCGCTCAAGCAGCGGCTCGCCGATGTGCACTTTCTGGGCATTCGCTCGCGTTCGCAGTTGACGGCCGATGTGTTTGCCCATGCGCCCAAGCTGGTCGCAGTGGGCGCGTTCTGCATCGGCACCAACCAGATCGATCTGGAGGCCGCACGCGATCATGGCGTAGTGGTGTTCAATGCGCCGTATTCCAACACCCGTTCCGTGGCCGAGTTGGTGCTGGCCGAGGCCATCTTGCTGCTGCGCGGTGTGCCGGCCAAGAATGCCTCCGTGCATCGCGGCGGCTGGAGCAAGAGCGCGGAAGGCTCGTTCGAAGCGCGTGGCAAGACGCTAGGCATCGTGGGCTACGGCTCCATCGGCACGCAGTTGTCGGTGCTGGCCGAGTCCCTGGGCATGAAGGTGCTGTTCCATGACGTGGTCAGCAAGCTGCCGCTGGGCAATGCGCATCAGGCGGCGTCCCTGAACGATCTGCTGGCGCAAAGCGATATTGTCTCGTTGCATGTGCCCGAGCTGGCTTCCACGCAATGGATGATCGGCGCAGAGCAATTGGCGAAGATGAAGCCCGGTGCCATCCTGATCAATGCATCGCGCGGCACCGTGGTGGTGATCGATGCGCTGGCCGAGGCGCTGCGCTCGGGTAAGCTGGGTGGCGCGGCGGTGGATGTGTTTCCGGTGGAGCCGCGCTCGAACGAGGAAGAGTTCCAGTCTCCGCTGCGCGGCCTCGACAACGTGATTCTCACGCCGCACATTGGTGGCTCGACGATGGAGGCGCAGGCCAACATCGGGCTGGAGGTGGCGGAAAAGCTCGTGAAATTCAGTGACAACGGCACGACCACCTCGTCGGTGAACTTCCCCGCTGTGGCGCTGCCCGAGCATGCCGGCAAGCACCGCCTGTTGCACATCCACCGCAACGTGCCGGGTGTGTTGTCGCAGATCAATCAGATCATGTCGGATAACCACATCAACATCTCGGCGCAGTACCTGCAGACCAACGAAAAGCTGGGTTACGTGGTGATCGATCTGGACGCGCGCTCTTCGGACATCGCGCTTCAGAAGGTGGCACAGGTGCCGGGCACGATCCGCTCGCGCGTACTGTTCTGATAGGTGATCGCGCCGGATACCCCTTCGGCGCGACCTGTTATTGGACTTGTTTTGGATATGATTTCCGACCAGTAAACAAGCACACGCAGGCGTGGATCTTGTTGCAATGCAGCGGGAAGTAACCGGGTGACATAAAATTGCACCCCCGAGGCATGCGGGCTGAACGCCAATTGGGGCCGGCCCGCTCATCCAGGTTAATCCCCATGAATGTTCCGATTGCGCTGGCGACATTGCAGGCGCAGGGCGAAGAGCCCACCCGTTTGCGAGAGATTCCGTATAACTACACCTCGTTTTCCGATCGCGAAATCGTGATCCGGCTGCTGGGTGCGTCCGCTTGGGGCGTGCTCGACCAGTTGCGCAGGGAACGGCGCACGGGCCGATCCGCCCGCATGCTGTACGAAGTGCTGGGCGACATCTGGGTGGTGCAGCGCAACCCCTATCTTCAGGACGACCTGCTGCACAACCCGAACCGCCGCAAGATGCTGGTGGAGGCGTTGGCGCACCGCATGTCCGAAATCGAAAAGCGCCGCTTGCCGCTGGAAGACGCCGAGCGCGATCGTCTGGTGGGCATTCTGGTGCAGGCTGCGCGCCGCGCCATCCAAGAGTTCGATGCCACGCTGGTCGAGGCGGGCGATCTGCGCCGCAAGGTGCAAAAGCGTCTGGGCAAGCACACGGCCAAGGACAACATCAAGTTTGACGGGCTCTCGCGCGTGTCGCACGTGACCGACGCGACCGACTGGCGGGTGGAATATCCGTTCGTCGTGCTCACGCCCGACACCGAGGCCGAAATGGCCGCGCTGGTGAAGGCCTGTATCGAGCTGGAACTGACCATCATTCCTCGCGGAGGCGGCACCGGCTATACGGGGGGCGCGATTCCGCTCACTTGGCGCAGCGCGGTGATCAACACCGAAAAACTCGAAGCCATGACCGAGGTGGAAATGCGCCGCCTGCCGGGCGTGGACCACGAAGTGGGCACGATCTGGACCGAGGCCGGCGTGGTCACTCAGCGCGTGGCCGACGCGGCAGAGCGCGCGGGCTTTGTGTTTGCGGTCGATCCGACGTCTGCTGAAGCCTCCTGCATCGGCGGCAACATCGCCATGAACGCGGGCGGCAAGAAGGCTGTGCTATGGGGTACGGCGCTGGACAATCTGGCGAGCTGGCGCATGGTCACGCCGCAGGCCGAGTGGCTGGAGGTGACGCGCGTCGATCACAACCTGGGCAAGATTCACGACGCCGAAATGGCGAGCTTCGAGCTGCAGTACTACGCCGCCGACGGCAAGACGCCGCTGCGTCAGGAGCGACTGGACATTCCGGGCCACACCTTCCGCAAGGAAGGCTTGGGCAAGGACGTGACGGACAAGTTCCTCTCGGGCCTGCCGGGGGTGCAAAAGGAAGGCACGGACGGCCTGATCACCAGCGCGCGCTGGATTGTGCACCGCATGCCCGAGCACACGCGCACGGTGTGTCTGGAGTTCTTCGGCAACGCCAAGGATGCGGTGCCAAGCATCGTGGAAATCAAGGACTTCATGTTCGCCGAGCAAAAGCGCTCCGGCGTGCTGCTGGCGGGCCTTGAGCACCTGGATGACCGCTATCTGAAGGCCGTCGGCTACACCACCAAGAGCAAGAAGGGCAACGGCCATCTGCCCAAGATGGTGCTGATTGGCGACATCGTCGGCGACAACGCGGACGACGTGGCCAAGGTGGCTGCCGAAGTGGTGCGCATCGCCAATTCGCGCAACGGCGAAGGCTTCACAGCGGTGAGCGCGGAAGCGCGCAAGAAGTTCTGGCTCGACCGCAAGCGCACCGCTGCAATCAGCCGCCACACCAACGCCTTCAAGATCAACGAAGACGTGGTGATCCCGCTGCCGCGCATGTGGGAGTACACGGACGGCATCGAGCGCATCAACATCGAACTCAGCCTGCGCAACAAGCTCAAGCTGTGCGATGCGCTGCAGGACTTTTTCGCGCGCGGCAACCTGCCGCTGGGCCGGCAGGACGATGCAGGCGAAATCCCGTCCGCCGAATTGCTGGAAGACCGCGTGGGCCAGGCGCTGGCGCTGGTCGCGGAAGTGCGCACGCTGTGGAAGGGCTGGCTCGACAACGTCGGAACGCTGTTCCCGCAGTTGCAGGACCACACCTTGCGCGCCAGCTGGAAGACGCAACTCAAGGCACCGCTGGCCCAGATTTTCAACGGCGCTGCGTTCCAGTCCATCCTGGGCGAGGTGAACGCCATCCACAAGCGCGTGCTCAAGGGCCGCGTCTGGGTGGCCCTGCACATGCACGCGGGCGACGGCAACGTGCACACCAACATTCCCGTCAACAGCGACGACTATGAAATGCTGCAGACCGCACACAAGGCGGTGGAACGCATCATGGTGCTGGCGCGCAGTCTGGACGGCGTGATCTCGGGCGAGCACGGCATTGGCATCACCAAGCTGGAATTCCTGACCGACGAAGAACTGGCGCCGTTCGCCGAATACAAACGCAAGGTGGACCCGCACGGCTGGTTCAACCGGGGCAAGCTGATACGCAACCACGACCAGTTGATCGCCGATCAGCGGGCGCTGCAGAACGCGCCGTCGCATGCGCATTCGCGCTCGTCGCTGATGTTTGCCGATCTGACCAACGCCTACACGCCATCGTTCGGCCTGATGGGGCACGAGTCGCTGATCATGCAGCAAAGCGACATTGGCGCGATCGCCGATTCGGTCAAGGACTGCCTGCGTTGCGGCAAGTGCAAGCCGGTGTGCGCCACGCATGTGCCGCGCGCCAATCTGCTGTACAGCCCGCGCAACAAGATTCTCGCCACCTCGCTGCTGGTGGAAGCCTTCCTGTATGAAGAGCAGACGCGGCGTGGCGTGTCGATCAAGCACTGGCAAGAGTTCGAAGACGTGTCGGACCACTGCACGGTCTGCCACAAGTGCTATACGCCATGCCCGGTGAAGATCGACTTTGGCGACGTGACCATGAACATGCGCAACCTGCTGCGCAAGATGGGCAAGAAGAGCTTCCGTCCCGGCAACAAGATGGCGATGGCGATGCTCAACGCCACCAACCCCGACACCATCAAGCTGATGCGTGGCGCGATGGTGAACGTGGGCTTCAAGGCGCAGCGCGCGGCGGTGGATCTGTTCCATGCCGTGGGCAAGCGCCAGACCGCGCATCCGCCAGCCACGGTGGGCGCGCCGCCGCTCAAGGAAGAGATCATCCACTTCGTCAACAAGAAGTTGCCCGGTGGTCTGCCCAAGAAGACGGCGCGTGCCTTGCTCGACATCGAGAACAAGGAATACGTGCCGATCATCCGTGACCCGAAGAACACGACCTCCGAGACCGAGGCCGTGTTCTATTTCCCCGGTTGCGGCTCGGAGCGACTGTTCAGTCAGGTGGGTCTGGCAACGCAGGCCATGCTGTGGCATGCGGGCGTGCAGACCGTGCTGCCACCGGGCTATCTGTGCTGCGGTTATCCGCAGCGCGGCTCAGGCCAGTTCGACACGGCCGAGAAGATGATCACCGATAACCGCGTGCTCTTCCACCGCGTGGCGACGACGTTGAACTACCTCGACATCAAGACGGTCGTGGTGAGCTGCGGCACCTGCTACGACCAGTTGCAGGGCTACCAGTTCGACAAGATCTTCCCCGGCTGCCGCATCATCGACATCCACGAGTACCTGCTGGAAAAGGGCATCACGCTGCAAGGCAAGGGCGCGTATCTCTACCATGATCCGTGCCACACGCCGATGAAGCTGCAAGACCCGATGAAGACGGTGAAGGCGCTGGTGGGCGATCAGGTGCTCAAGAGCGAACGCTGCTGCGGCGAGTCCGGCACGCTGGGCGTGACCCGGCCCGACATCTCCACGCAGATCCGCTTCCGCAAGACGGAAGAAATCCGCAAGACCGAAGCCGTGCTGCGCGACAGCGGGCAGGTTGGCGCCAAGGACAACGTGAAGATTCTCACCAGTTGCCCGAGCTGCTTGCAGGGTTTGAGCCGCTATCAGGACGATCTGCAAAACGGCCTGCTCGAAGCCGACTACATCGTCGTCGAGATGGCGCGCTCGATTCTGGGCGAAAACTGGATGCCCGATTACGTCAAGCGCGCCAACGAAGGCGGCATCGAGCGGGTGCTGGTATGAGCGCGGCTTGCGTGCTCTGCGCCGAAGACGGTGGCCAGCTCATCTGGCGCGGCGCCGCGCTGCGCCTGATTCGCGTGCAGGAGGCGGGCTATCCCGCCTTCTACCGCGTGGTCTGGAATGCGCACGCCGCGGAGCTGTCCGATCTCTCTACAGATGAGCGCAATCTCTGCATGCACGCCGTGTCCGAGGTGGAGCGCGTTCTGCGTGACCAGCTCGCGCCCACCAAAATCAACCTTGCGGCGCTGGGCAGCGTGGTCCCGCACCTGCACTGGCATGTGATTGCCCGCTACGATTGGGACAGCCATTTCCCCGCTTCCGTCTGGGCCACAGCGCAACGGGAGGCGGACGCTGGCAAGCTGGCCGCCGTCGCCGCGCAATTGCCGGTGGTGGATGCGGCCTTGCGCGATCGCCTGCAAACGCTGTTCGGCTGATCGCCTGGCCCCCGGACGCGCCGTCGCGCTCCATTTGAAAAAAAGGTAACACCCATGGCAGGACTTCGTCCCGACTCGCCGCTTCCCCAATCGATCACCGTGCACGAGCAGTCGCGTGTGCTGGAAGTCGGCTTCAACGATGGCGCGACGTTTCGCATTCCGTTCGAGCTGATGCGCGTGTATTCGCCCTCCGCCGAGGTGCAGGGCCACGGCCCCGGTCAGGAAGTGCTACAGACCGGCAAGCGCCTCGTCACATTGGTGAATCTGGAGCCGGTGGGCAATTACGCCGTACGCCCGACGTTCTCCGATGGGCACGACAGCGGCATCTTCTCGTGGGATCTGCTCTATGAACTGGGCCAAAACGAAAAAGCGCTCTGGGCCGAGTACGAGTTCCGCTTGAAGGCCGAAGGCGTCGACCGCGACACACCCATGCCCGAAAAGAAGGGCGGCGGCCACGGCTGCGGCAGTCACTGAGACGGCCACCGCGCCCGCATCCGACCCGAACTGCCGGTGCGCGACAATTCGTCGTCCATCGCCCCTATTTATTTCATCTATCTATGTCCCACAGGCGTGCGGGGTTGTCCCTGTACCCGGGTCGCCCACGGGCCTAGCATCACACACCATGAGCAACACACATTTTGGATTCCAGACCGTTGACGAAACCGACAAGGCCCGCCACGTGCGCGGCGTGTTCGATTCGGTGGCGCCCAAGTACGACGTGATGAACGATCTCATGTCGGGTGGCCTGCACCGCGTCTGGAAGGCCTACACCGTGATGGTTGCCAACCTGCGCGAAGGCAGCCGCGTGCTCGACATCGCCGGAGGCACGGGCGATCTGTCGCTGGCTTTTTCCAAGAAAGTGGGCGCGACTGGCCAGGTGGTGCACACCGACATCAACGAAGCCATGCTGCGCGTGGGGCGCGACCGCCTCATCAACAAAGGTGTGGTGTTGCCCACGCTGGTGTGCGATGCCGAAAAGTTGCCTTTTCCCGACAATTATTTTGACGTCGTCAGTGTGGCATTTGGGCTACGCAATATGACGCACAAGGACGATGCGCTCAAGGAAATGAACCGCGTGCTCAAGCCGCGCGGGCGCCTGCTGGTGCTCGAATTTTCCAAAATTGCCAAGCCGCTGGAGAAAGCCTACGACTGGTATTCCTTCAGCGTGCTGCCGCGTCTGGGCAAGATGGTGGCAGGCGACGACGCCAGCTATCGCTATCTGGCGGAATCCATTCGCATGCACCCCGGTCAGGAGGCATTGAAATCCCTCATGAAGCAAAGTGGCTTTGGTCATGTGGACTATCACAATATGACTGGCGGTGTGGTGGCGTTACATGTTGGAATCAAGTGCTGAATCCCCATAGTTAAAGGGATAGGTAGTTAATCAACGGAGATGACATGATGAAACTGTGGTCTGTAGTTCTGGTCGCGATGATGGCCTTGATGGTGCACTTCGACGCCGACGCACGCCGCATGGGCGGTGGCAAGTCGATGGGCAAGCAATCGTCCAACGTGACGCAACGCGAAGCGGGTGGCCCGGGCGCAACCCCTGGCGCGCCGGCACAAAACGCCAACAGCGCAGCCCCTGCGCGTCAACCCGGCGCCGCCAATGCGGGCGCAGCAGCACCCAAGAAGCCCTGGGGCGCCATGCTCGGCGGTCTGGCCGCTGGTCTGGGCCTCGCCTGGCTGGCCAACTCGCTGGGTCTGGGTGAAGGCTTCGCAAACATCCTCCTGATCGCATTGCTGGCCATGGCCGCGTTTGCCATCTTCCGCTTCGTCATGCGCTCACGCAGCGCGGGCAACGCCAATCAGCAGGGCAATGCACCATTCGCCTTCCAGGGCGCGGGCAACGCCAATGCTGCACCCGCACAAGCGCCGATGGCACGCCAGTACAACCCGGACAAGGTGGGTAATGACGCATCTGCCCGCCCGTTCGACCACAGCAACATGGCCTTCACGCCAGCTGCCGGCGCAGCCGCAGCGGGCGGCTCGATGATTGGCTCGGCCCTGTCGGGCTCGCAGAACTGGGGCGTGCCCGCAGGTTTTGACACCGATGGTTTCCTCGTCGCCGCCAAGCGCAACTTCGTGACGCTGCAGGACGCATGGGATCAGGCCGACATCAACACCCTGCGCTCGATGATGACCGACGAGATGGTGTCGGAAATCCGCTCGCAACTCTCCGAGCGGGAAACCAACCGTGCGGACGGCGTGCCGAACAAGACCGACGTGGTCATGCTCGAAGCCCAACTGCTGGGCATCGAAGATCTGGGCGATGGCTACATGGCCAGCGTCGAATTCTCCGGCATGATCCGCGAGGAGCCCTCCGCAGGTCCGAGCCCGTTCCGCGAAGTCTGGAACATGACCAAGCCTAAGAGTGGCTCCAGCGGGTGGCTGGTGGCTGGAGTGCAGGCGCTCCAGTAAGTCGCCTCGTATTGTGCTTTTGCCGGACGATCCGACGGGTCGTTTGGTGATGAGTCGGAAGTCGCCCTTTTCTGCGGTTGTGGAAGAGGGCGATTTTTTTTATTTTGTTTTTTGAGTTCCGGTGCCGGGATTGCGCCCGGCGGCGCAGTTACTTTCTTTTGTCAAAAAAGAAAGTAACCAAAGAAAGTTGAACCCGCTGCACCCGACCCTCCGCTGCGCTACGGGCAACCTGCATCAACCAAGCCGGGCGGTGCGCTGTGGAACTCGCTACGCGCCGAAGGCGCTACGCTCAGACAACCACAGCGAGTCAGATGTGGAAGCTGTTGCGTCACTCGACGCAACAGCCACCGCCCGACTTGCTTGCTGCAGGCGTGTGCAGAGGGCAAAAGCGGCGCGGGTTCAAGCGCGGCCTCAACCCCTTCTGGCCACGCCTGATTCTGGCCTTGGGCCCGGCGGTTTCTGCGTCAGGTGACGCAGAAACTTCCCCATCTGACTTGCGGTAGATGTTTGACCGGAGCGAAGCGAAGGGAGTTTCTACCGCACGCCGGGCGCATGGCCAGAATCAGGTTGCCCGTAGCGCAGCGGAGGGTCGTGGACAGCGGGGCGCACTTCTTTGCTTACTTTCTTGTTGCGGACAAGAAAGTAAGTCGCCCGCCGGGGCGAGACCCGGCACTACTACCAGCATCAAAATCCGATATTGGCAAGGAAAAGACACCTTTCCCTTCGCCTTCCTGCACGGATTCACCAGCAGGAACCCCAGTTCGGGGAATAATTGAGGGGTTATGACACCCAAGACCCCTTTTCAATTTCTGGATGGTTTGTTCGAGCGCGTCGCCGGCGGACCCCAACCTCCGGAGTGGCTGGTGCACGAAGTGCAGCACCGCGCCGTGCTGTTCCTGAATCATGTGCTGATGCAGGAGCCCGAAGCCATGGATCGGCTGGGTGACCAGAGCGGGCGCGTCGCGCGCGTGCAATGGCGCCAGTTTTCCATGACCCTGCAGGTCACGCCTGCGGGGTTGGTGGATCTGGCCCCGGCGTCGGCCACGCCGGATCTGCGCATCGAGGTGGCGGAAGCGTCGCCGCTGTCGATTGCCCAAAGCGCCATGCGGGGCGAGAAGCCGACCATCCTCATCGATGGCGATGTGAAGTTTGCCGCCGAGATCAACTGGCTGGTGGACAACGTGCGCTGGGATGTGGAGGAAGATCTGGCGCGCGTCATCGGTGATGCGCCGGCGCACGCTATTGGCTCTGCCGCGAAGCGGATTGCGCAGGCTCTGCGCAGCTTTGTGAATTCCATGCCCTTCTCGCGCGGAGACGTTTGAGCGCCATGAGTCGTTTCTTTCGCGGCTTCACGATTGTCTGGATTGCTCTTCGCTACGGGCTCGATGAACTGGTTCTGACCAGTTTCCAACATCCGGTGCTCAGTCGCATTGCGCGGCTGACCAAGTTCGGGCGCAAGCTGGATGCGCCGCGCGGACAGCGTCTGCGCGAGGCGCTGGAGCAGCTGGGGCCGATCTTCGTGAAATTCGGGCAGGTGCTGTCCACACGCCGCGATCTGATGCCGCCGGACATTGCCGACGAACTCGCGCTGCTGCAGGACCGTGTGCCGCCGTTCGATCCGAACGTCGCGGTGGAGACCATCGAGCGCTCGTTCCGCAAGCCCCTCGATCAGGTGTTCGTGTCGTTTGAGCGCGTGCCCGTGGCCAGTGCGTCGATCGCGCAGGTGCACTTTGCCGTGATCCGCGACCGCGACGGGGTGGAGCGCGACGTGGCGGTGAAGGTGCTGCGTCCCGGCATGCTGCCGGTGATCGACAAGGATCTGGCGCTGATGCGCATGATGGCGGGCTGGGTGGAAAAGCTCTCCGCCGACGGCAAGCGCCTCAAGCCGCTGCAGGTGGTGGCGGAGTTTGACAACTATCTGCACGACGAACTCGACCTGATCCGCGAAGCCGCCAATGCCGCGCAGTTGCGCCGCAACATGGAAGGGCTGGATCTGGTGCTGATTCCGGAAGTGTTCTGGGATTTCTGCCATCCCCAGGTGCTGGTGATGCAGCGCATGAACGGCGTGCCAATCAACCAGATCGAGAAGCTGCGCAGCGCGGGCGTGGACATTCCCAGGCTGGCGCGTGACGGGGTGACGATTTTCTTCACCCAGGTGTTCCGCGACGGCTTCTTTCACGCCGACATGCATCCGGGCAACATCCAGGTGAGTCTCGCGCCGGAGACGTTCGGGCGCTACATCTCGCTGGACTTCGGCATCGTCGGCTCGCTCACCGAGTACGACAAGGAATATCTGGCGCAGAACTTCACCGCCTTCTTCCGCCGCGACTACAAGCGCGTGGCGGAGTTGCACATCGAGAGCGGCTGGGTGCCGCCCACGACGCGTGTGAACGAGCTTGAGTCGGCCATTCGCGCCGTCTGCGAGCCGTACTTTGACCGACCGCTCAAGGAGATTTCGCTGGGCATGGTGCTGTTGCGCCTGTTCCAGACTTCGCGGCGCTTTCAGGTGGAAATCCAGCCGCAACTGGTGCTGCTGCAGAAAACGCTGCTCAACATCGAGGGCCTTGGTCGCCAGCTCGATCCGGAACTGGATCTGTGGAGCACGGCCAAGCCGTTCCTTGAAAAATGGATGCTGGACCAGATGGGCCCCAAGCGTCTGATGCGCGAGATGCGGGCGCAAGCCCCGCTCTACGCCAAGCTGCTGCCGCAGCTGCCCCGTTTGCTGCACGATTATCTGCAGCAAAAGCCCCAGGACAATGTGCGTGAATTGCAAGAGCTACTCGTCGAGCAAAAACGCACCAATCGCCTGCTGCAGCGACTGGTCTTTGGAGGTGTCGGGTTTGTACTCGGTCTGCTGGTGATGCAGATTTTGATGCGACTGCAGATTTTCTACCGATAATCCACCTCTTTTCAATTTCCAGCCACTTTCTTCCTCAGGAGTACCAACGTGTTGCTCTCCATGGTGATTGCCTATCTGTTCGTCACCATCGGGATTGGCCTGTGGGCCGCGAAGCGTGTGAAAAACACCGCCGACTTCGCGATTGCCGGACGCCATCTGCCGATGTACATGATCATCACCACGACGTTTGCAACGTGGTTTGGCTCGGAAATCGTGCTCGGCGTACCGGCCAAATTCATTGAAGGTGGCTTGAACAACGTGGTCGAAGACCCGTTCGGCGCGGGCATGTGCCTGATTCTGGTCGGCGTGTTCTTCGCCGCCAAGCTCTACCGCATGTCGCTGCTGACCATCAGCGACTATTACCGCGAGCGCTATGGCCGCTCGATCGAGATCGTGTGCTCGCTCATCATCATGCTCAGCTATCTGGGTTGGGTGTCGGCGCAGGTCACGGCGTTGGGGCTGGTGTTCAACCTGCTGTCCGGCGGCGTGGTCAGCATTCCGTGGGGCATGACCATCGGCGTGCTGTCGATTCTGGTCTATACGCTGTGGGGCGGCATGTGGTCCGTGGCGGTGACGGACTTCATCCAGATGATCATTCTGGTCGTCGGACTGGTGGTGCTGGCGGTCTTTGCCAGCAATATGGCCGGTGGGGCCGACAAGGTGATCCATCTGGCCACGAGCCGTGATCTGTTCAAGTTCTGGCCCGAGCCGACCTGGCACGAAATCATCTTCTTCTTCGGCGCGGCGATCACCATGATGCTCGGCTCGATCCCGCAGCAGGACGTGTTCCAGCGTGTGATGTCGGCCAAGACGGAAGAGGCCGCCGTGCATGGCACGGTGATTGGCGGCTCGGCATACATCTTCTTTGCCTTCGTGCCCATGTTCCTCGTGGCCAGTGCGCTGATCATCATGCCAGCCGAGTCGGCTGCGCTGCTCAAGGAAGATCCGCAAAAGGTGTTGCCCACGCTGGTGATGGACAAGATGCCGCTGGTGATGCAGGTGCTGTTCTTTGGTGCGCTGCTGTCGGCCATCAAGTCGTGCGCCTCGGCCACCTTGCTTGCGCCCAGCGTGACGTTCACCGAGAACATCTGGCGCCAGTTCCGCCCCGAGAACATCAGTGATCGCGAAAGCCTGCTCACCATGCGCATCAGCGTGCTGGTGTTCGCCATCGCGGTGCTGGTGTATTCGATCAAGATGGAAGGCACGCCGATTTACGAGTTGGTGTCCAGCGCCTATCAGGTGCCGCTGGTGGGCGCATTCGTGCCGCTGGTGTTCGGCCTGTACTGGAAGCGCGCCACGACGCAGGGCGCTATGTGCGCCGTGACGATGGGCATTGGCGTGTGGGTGATTTTCATGCTCACGCCTGCGTTGCACGAGGCATTCCCGCAGCAACTGGCGGGCGTTCTGGCAGCGATGACAGGCATGATCGCTGGCTCGCTCATGCCGCAACTGGTGCGCGATACACAGGCTGCGCACCACAAGGTCATCGGCATCCAGGAGCCCGTGGGCTGAGCTGGAGTCCGGATTGCCACGAGCGCCCGGATGGCGCCGCCAAGAAGCTCGGGGCACGCGGCGCACGGCTGAGGGCATGCTTGGGGCGCAAATAGTCCCCAACGCCTATAATTGAGGGTTTTGCATACTCTCCCGTTTCGGTTTCCATGCCTATCTACGCCTACAAATGCAGCGACTGTGGTTTTGCCAAGGATGTGCTGCAGAAATTTTCCGACGCCCCGCTGACCCAGTGCCCGGAGTGCGCAGCGGAGGCATTCTCCAAGCAACTGACGGCCCCGGGCTTCCAGCTCAAGGGCACGGGTTGGTATGCGACCGATTTCAAGAACAGCGGCGCCAAGGCGGAGCCCAAGCCGGCATCGGCCCCGGCGGCAGAAACTGCTGCACCGGCCCCTGCGCCAACGCCCGCACCCGCACCCACCGCTGCGCCAGCCCCGGCGGCGGACAAGGCCTGATCAGGACGGATGATGGCTGCACTCAGAAGATGGTTGCTGACAGGTCTGCTGGTTATCGTGCCCGGCGTGATCACCGCGTGGGTGCTGCACTGGATCATCTCGACGCTGGACCAGACGCTGCAAATCCTGCCGTTCGACTGGCAGCCCGATCGCCTGCTGGGCGTACACATTCCCGGCTTTGGCGTGCTGCTCACGTTGGCCATCCTGCTGGCGGTGGGCGCGCTGACGAGCAATTTTGCGGGCCGCAAGCTGGTGGAGTGGGGCGACCGTCTGGTCAGCCGCATTCCGGTGGTGCGCTCGATCTACTCGAGCGTCAAACAGGTCTCTGATACGCTGTTTTCCGAAAGTGGCAATGCGTTCCGCACCGCGGTGCTGGTGCAATGGCCGCGTGAAGGGGTGTGGACGGTGGCATTTGTGACCGGCGCGCCGACGGGCGAAGTAGCAGCCCTGCTGCGTGATGAGTTCGTGAGCGTATATGTGCCCACTACTCCCAACCCAACGGGGGGATACTTCGTGATGATGCGCAAGAGCGATTGCATCGAGCTGGATATGAGCATCGACGCCGCCTTGAAATACATCGTGTCGATGGGAGTGGTGACACCGCCTGATCTCGTCGCGCAAGCAACCGACAAATAGACATACATGTAATTGACGCGCCCCACGAGGGCGCAGGAAGTGAAGCAACCCATGGCAATGCGTACCGAATACTGCGGTCTTGTGACCGAAGCCCTGTTAGGCCAAACCGTGACCTTGTGCGGGTGGGTGAACCGCCGCCGCGACCACGGTGGCGTGATCTTCATCGACCTGCGTGACCGCGAAGGTTATGTGCAGGTGGTGTGCGATCCGGATCGCCCCGAGATGTTCAAGATCGCCGAAGACCTGCGCAACGAGTTCTGCGTGCAGGTGAAGGGTCTGGTGCGCGCACGCCCTGCAGGCACGACGAACGACAAGCTCAAGAGCGGCCAGATCGAAGTGCTGTGCCACGAACTGGTGGTGCTGAACGCATCGGTGACGCCGCCGTTCCAGCTGGATGACGAAAACCTGTCCGAGACAACGCGCCTCACGCACCGCGTGCTGGACCTGCGCCGTCCGTACATGCAGCGCAACATGATGCTGCGCTACAAGACCGCCATCCAGGTGCGCAACTACCTCGACAAGCTGGGTTTCATCGACATCGAAACCCCCATGCTCGGCAAGAGCACGCCCGAAGGCGCACGCGACTACCTCGTGCCCAGCCGCGTGCACGATGGCCAGTTCTTTGCACTGCCCCAGTCGCCCCAGCTGTACAAGCAGATGCTGATGGTGGCGGGCTATGATCGCTACTACCAGATCACCAAGTGCTTCCGTGACGAAGACCTGCGCGCTGATCGTCAGCCCGAATTCACGCAGATCGACTGCGAAACTTCGTTCCTGAACGAAGAAGAAATCCGCGCTATCTTCCAGCAGATGATCGTGGAAGTGTTCAAGGAACAGCTCAACGTGGATCTGGGCGAGTTCCCGATCATGACCTATCAGGACGCCGCTTTCCGCTTCGGCTCGGACAAGCCCGACCTGCGCGTGAAGCTCGAGTTCACCGAACTCACCGAAGTGATGAAGGACGTCGACTTCAAGGTGTTCTCCGCGCCCGCGACGACCAAGGGTGGCCGCGTGGTGGCGCTGCGCGTTCCGGGTGGCGCGCAAATTTCGCGTGGCGAGATCGACCAGTACACCGAGTTCGTGAAAATCTACGGCGCCAAGGGCCTCGCCTGGATCAAAGTGAACGAAGTCGCCAAGGGCCGTGACGGCCTGCAGTCGCCGATCGTGAAGAACATCCACGATGCCGCGATTGCCGAAATCCTCAAGCGCACCGGCGCGCAGGATGGCGACCTGCTGTTCTTCGGCGCGGACAAGGAAAAGGTCGTCAACGACTCCATCGGCGCATTGCGCCTGAAGGTGGGCCACAGCGAGTTCGGCAAGGCCAATGGCCTGTTCGAGAACAAGTGGGCACCGCTGTGGGTGGTGGACTTCCCGATGTTCGAGCACGACGAAGAGGACGATCGCTGGGTGGCGGTGCACCATCCGTTCACCTCGCCCAAGGACGGCCACGAAGACCTCATGGACACCGATCCCGGCAAGTGCATTGCCAAGGCCTACGACATGGTGCTGAACGGCTGGGAACTGGGCGGCGGCTCGGTGCGTATCCACCGCGCCGACGTGCAGAGCAAGGTGTTCAGCGCGCTCAAGATCTCGCCCGAAGACGCGCGCGCCAAGTTTGGCTACCTGCTGGACGCGCTGCAATACGGTGCGCCCCCGCACGGTGGTCTGGCGTTCGGTCTGGACCGGCTGATCACGCTGATGACGGGTGCCGAGTCGATCCGCGACGTGATTGCCTTCCCCAAGACGCAACGCGCGCAGGACCTGCTCACACAGGCGCCATCGCCGGTCGAGGAAAAGCAACTGCGCGAACTGCACATCCGCCTGCGCAACACGACGCCTGCGCAATAATCGCCCTCGCTCCATAGAGCCATGAGGCCAACGCCAAAGCTCCGCAAGGACTTTGGCGTTTTTGTTTTCAGCACCTGTAAGTTATCTCCCTTTTTGTGAGTGATTGCATATGTCCCGGATCGCTTCTGCTTCGTTGCGCATTGGATCGGCCCTGTGTGTGGGCGCCTTGATGCTCCTGTCTGGCTGCGGTGAGAAAAAGACCGAACTGGGCGAGGGCAGTTCCGAAGTCACCGGCTCTGCAGGCCCGGCCGGCGCGCAGGGCGCCCACTTGTCGCTGGAGCGTTGCGAGAAACCCATCGCCACCGTGGCGCTGCTGGAAAATCCGCGTGGCTATGTCATGCCTTACACGGTGAATCTTCCTCCCACGCCAGTGCCGCTGGTGAAGCTGCTGGCGCAGCAAAGCGGCTGCTTTCGCGTGGTGGACCGCGCGGGCGGGCTGCACGGCACGATCCGCGAGGGCGAGTTGCGCGACTCGGGCGTGCTGCGCCCCAACGGCACGGTCGAGAAGGGGAAGGGTTATGAGGCGCAGTACACGCTCACTCCCAGTTTGACTTTCAGCGAAAGTGATGCGGGGCGTGGTTTGGCGGGCATCATCGCGATGATTCCCGTGCTGCGTGACATCGCCGGCCTGATCGGCATCGCGGAGCAGGTGAAGTTCAAGGAGGCGCAGACGGCGCTCTTCCTGACCGACAACGAAACCACCGAGCAAGTGGCGGCGGCCACGGGTTCTGCGCGTGCCACCGATCTGGGCGTGGGCGGCGTGCTGCTGGGCAAACTGGGCGGCGGCGCTGGCGCGGGTTGGAGCAATACCAACGAGGGCAAGGTGATCGCCGCCGCATTCCTGCATTCGCATAACCAGCTCGTGCACCAGTTGCGCCTGCTTGCCGAGAAGGAATTGCCCCCGCCAGTCGCCACCAAGAACCGTGAAGCCGCTCGCTGAAGCGCCCATGCCTGATGCGCCCATGTCTTACGCCCCGCAGTCCTCGCCCCGCTGGAAAATACCGCAATCGGTGCTGGTGATCATCCACACGCCCAACTTGCAAGTGCTGCTGATGAAGCGCACGCACGGCACGGGCGAGTCCGACACCGCCGAGGACCAGGCATTCTGGCAATGTGTCACCGGCAGCAAGGACCATGAGGACGAGCCGTTTGCGGAAACCGCGCGCCGGGAAGTGCAGGAAGAAACAGGCATTGACACCCACGCGCCGGGCAGTATTCTGCGGGATTGGAACCTGGAGAACGTCTACAGTATCTATCCCCAATGGCTGCACCGTTATGCACCGGGCGTGATGGAAAATACAGAGCGTGTTTTCAGCCTGGAAGTGCCAGAGGGAACTCGTGTGGTCTTGAATCCGCGCGAGCACACAGCATATGAATGGAAGGATTGGCGGGCAGCGGCCGACAGGTGCTACTCGTCGTCAAATTGCGAAGCCATACTGTGGCTGCCACGTTTCGTCAGACGATGACTACAGAAGATTTGAGCGTCATACAGTTGTCACCCGATACGCCGGACTCCACGCCCGGCATCCTGCGTGTCGCTACCTACAACATTCACAAGGGCGTGCAAGGGCTGGGGCCTGCGCGTCGCCTGGAGATCCATAACCTGGGCCTTGCCGTCGAGCAACTCGATGCCGACATCGTGTGTCTGCAGGAAGTGCGCAAGATGAACCGGCGTGAGGCGCAATATTTCGAGCGCTGGCCGGACGTTTCGCAGGCCGAGTATCTTTCTCCGGAAGGCTACGACTCGGTCTATCGCACCAATGCCTATACGCGCGATGGCGAGCACGGCAATGCCTTGCTCACGCGCTGGCCGGTGATTGGCAGCAGCCACGAAGACATCTCCGACCATCGCTTCGAGCAGCGCGGCTTGCTGCACGTCGAGGTCGAAGTCGAGGGCAAGCGCGTGCATGTGATCGTCGTGCATCTGGGGCTGATCCATGAAAGCCGCCTGCGCCAGATCGCCAAGATCCACAGATTCATCCAGCGCGAGGTACCGGAAGATGCGCCGCTGGTGGTCGCAGGCGATTTCAACGACTGGGGTTTCCAGATCAAACGCATGCTCGCAGGCTTTGGCCTGTTCGAGTATGACGAAGGTCCGCGCTCGCTGACCTATCCCGCGCGGCTGCCGATGGTGCAGCTCGACCACGTGTATGTGCGCGGCTTGCGGCCCACAGGTCTGTACGTGCCCAATGGGCGCATCTGGTGGCGCATGTCTGACCACCTGCCGCTGATCGCGGAGTTCAAGCTTTGAGCGCCCCGGCGACCAGGGCAGGCAGACGTCGTGTCATCTTCCAGGCCGGGCATGAAGTCCGGCTACTGCAAGGCACCAGGGAATTCTTCCCGGCCCTGATCGCCGACATGGATGCGGCCACGGAAAGCATCCAGTTTGAAACCTATATTTTTGACTGCACCGCCAGCGGCGAGGACATCGCCAAGGCGCTGATCCGCGCGGCGCAGCGCGGCGTGGACGTGCGCGTGGCGGTGGACGGGTTCGGCACCGGCAATTGCCCCGCGCATTGGGTGGAGCAGTTCGAAAAAGCTGGTGTGCAATGGCAGGTATTTTCGGCCGTGCGCCAGATTGCGCTGCTGCTGCCCCGGCACTGGCGCCGGCTGCACCGCAAGCTCTGCGTGATCGATGACGGCGTGCTTTATTGCGGCGGCATCAACGTGCTCGACGACTACTACGACCCCAACCACGGCCAACTGGAGTTTCCCCGGTTCGACTTTGCCGTGCGCGCCAAGGGTGCGCTGGTGACGCAGGCGGCGGACAACATGGACAAGCTCTGGTGGCGCATGCGTGCGTTCGACGATGCACGCAAGCGCCGCATCTCCAGCGCCGTGGCCGACCTGCGCGCAGCGGGTGCAGCGCAGGGCGCTGCCAAACGCTCGACGGCAGCGACCAAGGGCATGCGCGCGGCGCTGCTGTTTCGCGACAACCTACGCAATCGCAGCAGCATCGAGAAGGCCTACCTGCAGGCCATTGGCAGCGCACGGCAGGAAATCATCATTGCCAACGCCTACTTTATGCCCGGTGGCAAGCTGCGGCGCGCGCTCAAGCTGGCGGCCAAGCGCGGCGTGCGCGTGCTGCTGCTGCTGCAGGGAAAGTATGAGTATTTCATGCAATACCACGCATCGCGGCCCGTGTATGGCGCGTTGCTCGAAGCAGGAGTGCAGATCATCGAGTATTCGCCCAGCTTCCTGCATGCCAAGGTCGCGGTGATCGACGCCGAGGGCGACCGCCCTTGGGCCACCGTGGGATCGTCCAATCTGGAGCCCTTGTCGTTGCTGCTCGCGCGCGAAGCCAACGTGGTGGTGCAGGATGCCGCGTTTGCGCAGGACTTGCGTGCCCAGTTGGTCAAGGCGATTGACGAAGCGGGCCACCCGATGGACCGGGAGAGTTTCGCGCGCCGCCCGCTGCGTGAGCGCGTACTCGATCACGTGGCGTCGGCCATCATGCGGGCGCTGATCTGGGTGACTGGCAACCGCTATTGAAGCGCGGCCCGCGCCCTTGCCTGTACGGCGTGCAGGCGCTTAGCCTCGACGGAAAACGACCGCTCCCATTCGCTGGTACTATCCCGGCATGTCCCAAAACCCCGACGCTGAATCCATAGGCGGCAGCGTGCCCGACGACGAAGGCACGCCCGTTTCCGTGAAGATCCGCGAGCGCCTTGCTGCGGCGCGCAAGCGTTTTCATGCCAACGACAATATCTCCGAGTTCATCGAGCCCGGCGAGCTGGAGAAGTTGCTCGACGAAGTCGAGCACAAGATGCAGGGCGTGCTCGACAGCATGGTCATCGACACGGAAGGCGACCACAACACCCAGAACACGGCGCGCCGAGTGGCGAAGATGTACATCAACGAGGTGTTCAAGGGCCGCTACGTGGAGCCGCCGCGCATCACCGAGTTTCCCAACGCGGAGCATCTGAACGAGCTGATGATCGTCGGCCCGATCACCGTGCGCAGCGCATGCAGTCATCACTTCTGTCCGGTGATCGGCAAGATCTGGATCGGCGTGCTGCCCAACGAACACACCAACGTGATTGGCCTGTCCAAGTACGCGCGTCTGGTGGATTGGGTAATGGGACGTCCGCAGATTCAGGAAGAAGCCGTGGTGCAACTGGCCGACCTGATCATGGAGAAGACCCAGCCGGACGGCTTGGCCGTGGTGATGGAGGCGTCGCACTTCTGCATGTCTTGGCGCGGCGTGCGTGAGATGGACAGCAAGATGATCAACTCGGTCATGCGCGGTGTGTTTCTCACCAATCCCACGCTGCGCCGCGAATTCCTGTCACTGATTCCCGGAAGGAACTGAAACCATGCTGGTGCGTTTGCTGTATGTGAGCCGTGCGGTGGATACCTCGCCTGCGGCCATCGAGGCCATTCTTACGCAGTCGCGCTCGCACAATCCCGCGAGCGGTATCACAGGCGTACTGTGCTATGGCGGCGGTATTTTCCTGCAGGCGATCGAAGGCGGGCGCTCCACGGTGAGCGAATTGTTTGGCAGCATCCAGGCCGACACGCGCCATAAGGATGTGGAGTTGCTCGCGTTCGAGGAAATCTCGGAGCGCCGCTTTGGTGGCTGGACCATGGGGCACGTGAATCTGGCCAAGCTGAACCACTCCATCGTGCTGAAGTATTCCGAGCGCCCCGAGTTCGATCCGTATTCGACCTCCGGCAAGGTATCGTTTGCGCTGCTAGAGGAATTGATGGCCACGGCTTCGGTCATTGGCCGCGCCTGATTCCGTTGGCCCCCAGGGCCAGCGCACGTTCCAGAAACCACAATAACACGGGCAGTTGGCTGGCATGTCGATCACGGCATTCGGACTCATCATTCTCGCGGGCCTGATCCACGCAGGCTGGAACATCGCCGCCAAGCGTGCAGGCGGCGATGCGCGTTTCGCGTTTTTCACCTCCATCCTCAACATGATCGTCTGGGCACCACTGGGTTGGTGGCTCGGTCGCGACGTGGTGCCGCAATGGGGTGCGGCGGAGTGGGGCATCGTTTCGCTCAGCGGCTTGCTGCACGTGCTGTACTACGTGGTGCTGCTGCGCGGATACCGCAAGGCGGACCTGACCGTGGTGTATCCGCTGGCGCGTGGTACGGGGCCGTTGCTGTCGTCGATGGTGGCGATCGCGTTTCTGGGTGAATCGCTGTCGGCGCTGGGCGCGTTCGGTATTGCAGGCGTAGTGGGCGGCGTGTTCCTGATTGCCGGTGGACCGGGTTTGCTGCGCGCCGCCAAGGATCCGGCCGCACGCACCCAGTTGCACAAGGGCATGATCTACGGCGTGCTGACAGGCGTATTCATTGCGGGGTACACCGTGGTGGATGGCTATGCGGTGAAGATCATGCTGCTGTCGCCCATTCTGGTGGACTACATGGGCAATCTGGTGCGCATCGTGCTGCTTTCGCCGGTGGCGCTGCGCAAGCGCGAAGAGCTGGGTGTGCTTTGGAAAGCACAGTGGAAATACGCGCTGCTGGTGGCAGTCGTAAGCCCCATTGCCTACGTGCTGGTGCTGTATGCCATGCAGAACGCGCCCATGTCCCACGTTGCGCCAGCGCGCGAAGTCTCCATGCTGTTTGCGGCCTTGATTGGCGGGCACCTGTTGAAAGAAGGCGACCGCACCGCGCGCATTGCGGGGGCGGTCCTGATCGCGCTGGGCGTGACCGCGCTGGGGCTGGGCTAAAGGTGGCTGGCCCGAACGGGTGAGCGGTTCACTGACTCCATGGGTCGGTGAGTCAGTGACTCAGTGAAAAAGGGGAAGATCAATGCAGTGCGCGTTGACGACCTGGATCGACACACGCATTTGTGAAGCCAGACAGTCCAGCGCCTGTAGCGTGATCGGCGGCGTGGACATGGTCATGGCCGCTTCCTCCGCGCGCCCGTCGTCGTAGGTGATGGCGACGCCGGTGGATTCCAAGCGGATCACGTCACCCGCATCGGTCAACATGGGGCGGGCACTCAAGCGCGCTGGCGTGCTCTCGCCCGCTTCCGCCAGATGGTAGATCGTGGCCAGTGCAAGATACATCAATGGTTGCGGCGTGACATGCTCCTGCGGCCAGACATCGGGCGATGCGGGCAGTTCATCCATGGCGATGTTGCGCAGTGCCAGAAACGGGTGCACCATGCTCCAGACCTCCTGCATGAGTGTCTGCGGCGCCAGGGTTTCCCGTGGCTGCTTGTCCCAGTAACGCAGGCGGCGAAGATTGGCGCTCAATTCGCCCACGCTGCTTTCCAGCGATTGCACACGGGACTGCACATCGTGCGTTTCCATGGTGTCCCCGCTCGATTGCATCTTGCGTTTAAGAATGGCGAGCGCCATGCGCTGAACGGATACCGAGCCCGCCAATTCATGGCGCAGCGCCGGCATGGTTCGCAGCAGCACGGCATGCTGCACTCCCGCAGCCAGCCACACGGCAATGTCCGCGTGAGAGTTAGGATTCATAAGTTGTGAGATACCCGATGAGTCTGCAACGCCCACAGGTGCGTCGCTTGGCGTCATTCTGGGCCAAGCCCGGTAGAGCGATCAACCAATTGGGGTGCTTTTGCTGCCTCGTCCTACATCGCCTGCGCAGCCCGTTGCCGTTAGTGTCGGGAAGGGGGCTGCGCAGTCAGTGCGAAGGGCAACCTCAGCCGATCATGGCGAGATAGGCAGATCGGGTTTCGGGCGACACGGACGCTACCAGTTGCTCATGCGGCGTCTGGTTGCGTGCCAGCATGCGCGCAGATGCCACCGATTTGGATTTGCAGAACCAGTGACAGGTGTGCTGCATGAGCAAGATCTCCGCCGTCATCATGTAGGCGCGGTCGCGCGGGCTGCGCTGGGCGTCGTTGCGGATAACATTTTCAAAACCCTGTGAGTGGATTTGCAAGGCCTTGCGCATGTCGAAGGTCTGGGAGGCCAGCAACTGGTTGGCGAACGGAATGCCAATGGGCAGGCGGCTGACGCGCGCGTCCTCTTCACTGACTTTCTGGAAAGCGGCGGTAAAGCGGCTGAACTGGTTGACCAGTTGCTGCTCGTTATCCTGCATGAGTTCGAGAATCTGGCGCCGGCGCTCTTCCTCTGTTTCACCCATGGCACGCAGATAACCTTGCGTGATGGTCTCGATGCTCTTTTCGATCTGGAAGGGTCTCAGTTGTTCGCTGAGCAGCGCAATGCGTTGTCGTTGCTGCTTTCCGTTGATGATGTAGGCGGCTGTTGCTCCGAGGAGCACCAGAAGAATGGGATCCATGTGACTGGCAGACTCTAGAGAAGAAGTGGGTGGCAGCGCACCTGCGCGTTGGCGAGCGGGTGCGGCCCTGTAGACCTATTGTCCCCTTTTCCACGAGCACGGCACAACGCACCCAATGCAAAATATGGGATTGCATTTTTTGTGCGTTGAACATGCCGTCATTTGAAACCCTTGCCGCCTTCTTCGGCGTGTCCATACTGCTCGGGTTGAGCCCGGGGCCGGACAATCTCTTTGTGCTCATGCAGTCGGCGCAGCGCGGCTGGCGTTTGGGACTGGGCGTGGTACTGGGCCTGTGCTGCGGCATCGTGGTGCATACCACGGCAGTGGCGCTGGGGTTGGCGGCGGTGTTTGCTGCATCGCAGTTGGCGTTCACTGCGCTCAAGTGGTGCGGCGCGGCTTATCTGCTGTATCTGGCCTGGGGGGCGTGGAATGCGCCGGTGATCGAGCAGGATCGGGAGAGGGGTGCCGCGGGCGCTTCAGTGGCAGGCAGCGCGCGCCGCGCGCAAGGGGAGTGGCTGCGCATGGTGGTGCGCGGCGTGGTGATGAATCTCACCAACCCCAAGGTGCTGATTTTCTTCCTGGCCTTTCTGCCGCAGTTTGCCAACCCCGAGCGCGGCAGCGTGGCAACGCAGATTTTCGTGTTGGGTGGGGTGTTCATCATCGCCACGTTCCTGGTCTTTGGTTCCATTGCCGTGTTCTCGGGCCTGTTTGGGCGTCTGTTGTTCAAGTCGGCCAATGGTCAGCGCTGGCTCAACCGCATCACGGCGGTGGCGTTTGTCGGGCTGGCGCTGAAGCTGGCGAGCGCGCAGCGCTGAAGGCGCTTGCGTGCCGGTGTCCGGGTCCGGTCAGGGCTGCGGCCACGGATGCTGTGCACTGCGTATCTGCTCGAACGCGCGTGCGGCCATGAGCACGCCCACGTCGTCAAAGCGGGCGCCCGCGATCTGCAATCCGACAGGCAAGCCCGCGCCGGTGTAGCCGCAGTTGATGGACGCGGCGGGCTGCTCGGACATGTTGAACGGCACGGTGTAGGCAATGTGTTCGAGCGGGCGCAGCGGGTCGTTGGTGGGCGAGGGCAGCTCCGCCGCGAATGCGACATGCGGCGCAACGGGCGAGATGACGTAGTCGAACGCACTGCAGCTTTTCACGGTGGCCACGCGTGTGGCATGGAACTTCTGGCTCGCGTCAAAGATATGCGCGCCGGAAAACTCCGCTGCGCTTTCCGCCCACTGGCGGATGTAGGGCAGTACTTTGTCGCGTCGTTCTGCGCTGAGCGTGCGAATGTCGGTGAGTGAGCGCATGCGCCAGAAATGGTCCATTCCTTCGAGCATTTCGGCGCTGAGGAATGGCTTCATCGCAACGATGTGGGCGCCCGCTGCTTCCAGTGATTTGGCGGCGCTAGCGACCACTTGGCGCACGTCGTCGTGCAGCGGCAGGCCGCAGCCAGCGTCGAGCAGCAGGCCGATGCGCTTGCCCTTGAAGAACTCGGGCGTCGCAAGCGCGCATTCATGCCAAGGCAAATGCTGGGGCGGCAGGTTCATGCTGTCGCGCACATCGGGCTGCGATAGCACTTGCATCATCAATGCGGCGTCGGCCACGGTGCGTGTCATGGGGCCCGCAGCGCGACCGGTGTAAGGTGGATCGATCGGCACGCGGCCAAGGCTGGGCTTGAACCCGAAGATGCCGCACCAACTGGCGGGCAAACGGATCGAGCCGCCAATGTCGGTGCCGATGTGAAGGGGTCCGTAACCTGCGGCCGCCGCCGCACCGGCTCCGGCGCTGGAGCCGCCCGGGCCCTTGCGCAAGTCCCACGGATTGCGTGTGAGTGCGTGAAAGCTGGAGAGTCCCGATGACAGCATGCCGTAATCGGGCATGGTCGTTTTGGCGAACACCACCGCACCAGATTCACGCAGGCGCGCAGCGGGTGGTGCGTCCTGCGCAGCAGGGTAGAGCTCGACTGCGGCCGTGCCCAGTGGCGTGGGGTCGCCCTGCGTGGCGATGTTGTCCTTGATGGTGGCGGGGATGCCGTCCAGCGGACCGAGCGGCGCACTGCGTTGCCAGCGCGCCTCGCTTGCCCGCGCTTGCGCGAGGGCCGATTCGGGGCGCAGCAGATAGGTGGCGTGCAGCGCGGGCTCCCATTGCTGCACGCGGTCCAGGACCGCCTGTGTGACCTCCACCGGGGAGAGTTTGCGCGAACGGTAGGCGGCCAGGAGTTCACAGGCGCCGAGATCATGAAGAGCAGTCGTTGTCATTGAGGCAAGGTCCAGGGCTTCAGGTCATCGCGTGGCGGTCCGGTCAGGTCACGTCCAGTAGAGCGTGCTCAGATCGTTCACAAAAACGGGCATGTCCTTCCAGAGTCCGCGCACGTTCTTGTTCGCCACGGTCACCCATTGTGGCTGATAGAGGTAGACGCCCGGTACCTCGTTTGCCAGCATGCGTTGCGCATCGCCCAACAGTCGGGCGCGATCGGCGGGGCGCTCGGCGGTCTTGATGCGCTCATAGAGGGCGTTGAACTTCTCGGACCGGTAGCCCCAGTAGTAGTCAGGCTTGGTGTAGTTGTTCAGATCGAACGGCTCGACGTGCGAGATGATGGACAGGTCATAGTTCTTGTTGCCGTAGGTGCCGCTCAGCCACTGCGCCCATTCCACGTTCTGCGTTTTCACCTTGATGCCGATTTTGGCCAGCTCGGAGGTGATGATCTCGCCGCCCTGGCGCGCATAGGGCGTGGGCGGCAGCGTCATGGTGAGTTCCAGCGGCGTTTTCACTCCTGCTTCGGCCAGCAATTGTTTGGCCTTCTCCACGTCGTAGGGGTTGATGCCTGTGGTGTCGACATAGCCGAATGCGCCGGGCACGTAGTAGCTGCCAATGGGCACGCCCAGGCCGTCGGCTGCGCCGCGGATAACCGCCTTGCGGTCGATGGCGGCAGCGATCGCGCGGCGCACGCGCACGTCGTCCAGGGGCTTGCGCGTGTTGTTCATCGCCAGAATGGTTTTGGCGCGCGAGCCGCTGATGACCACCTGGAAGCGCGGGTTCGCCTTGAACTGCGCCACGCTGCGCGGCGTGATGCGGGCGAACACGTCGACGTCGCCGGCCAACAGCGCCGCCACCTGCGCGGCGGGGTCGGCAATGAAGCGGAACACGGCGCGCCGAACCTTGATTTTCGCGGGCTGGCGAAAGCCGTTCCAGGCACTCAGCGTGATCGACGAGCCGCGCGCCCAGGCTTCGAGTTTGTAGGGGCCGGTGCCGACGGGCTTGGTCACGTTGGTCGCCACGCTCTTGGGCTCGACGATGATGGCGGTGGCCTGCCCGAGCAGGAACAGCAGGTCGGGATCGATCTCGCTGTTGATGAGAACGATGGTGTGCTCATCGATGACCTTGCTCGCCAGGCCCGCGAAGGTGCGCTTGTCCTTGTTCGTGCTCTTGTCGCCACCGGCGCGGTCAAAGGCGTATTTGACGGCCTGCGCGTTGAATGGCTCACCGTTCTGGAACTTCACGCCGCTGCGCAGCTTGAAGGTGTAGGTGCGCAGGTCGGGCGAGACTTCCCAGCTTTCGGCCAGCAGGGGAGACACGCTGCCGTCGGGGTTGATCTTGGTGAGCGTCTCGTAGATGTTATAGAGCGTGATCTCCGCGATCGACGAGGCTGCGCCAGCCGTGGGGTCCAGTCCTGGCGGCTCCAGCGTCAACGCCAGCGTCATATTGTCTTTTTTGGCTTGCGCAAGAGTGGGCAGCGGCGTGGCGAGTGGCAGGGCAGCCAGCGCACCGGAAGCCAGAACGCGTCGGCGGTTCAGCATGATTGTGGTTCTCCGAAAATAGGTGGGCAGGCCTTTGCGTGGGCGCGACCTGTCGAGTTCAGCGCCTGTTTTACTACAGAGTGTGGGCTTATTGTGCGCAAAGGCGCAAAACGGACTGGTTTCAGCCAGCAGAAACCGGTGTGAGCGCGGCCTTGCGCGCCGCGCGCCTCGCCCGCGCCCCACCGGGTGCGATGCGCGGCACGGCAGCCACCAGCGATTGCGTGTAGGGGTGCTGGGCCTGTGTGAACAGTTGCGCAGGCGTTCCGCGCTCGACAATCTGGCCCTGGTGCATCACCACCACGTCGTCACACAGATGGCTTACCACCGCCAGATCGTGGCTGACGAGCAGGTACGACAGCCCGTGGTCGCGCTGCAGGTCCTGCAAGAGATTGAGCACCTGCGCCTGCACGGACACGTCGAGCGCGCTCACCGGCTCATCTGCCACGATGAGTCGTGGCTGCGTAATCAGCGCACGCGCGATGGCGATGCGCTGTCGCTGTCCACCGGAGAATTCGTGGGGATATTTTTCCGCATCGCTGGCGCGCAGTCCTACCTGGGCGAGCACTTCAACGGCGCGCTCGCGTTGCTGCGCGCGCGATGCAGTCTGCAGTGCCTGCATGGGCTCGGTGACGATGCGCTCGACCGTCTGGCGCGGATCGAGTGAACCATAGGGATCCTGAAACACCATCTGAAAGTCGCGGCGCGCGGCACGCAATGCCGAGGGCGGCAACGTGTGTGGGTTGCGCCCCAGGATTTCCACGGTGCCCGAGGTGGGCGTGTCCAGCGCCATCACGATGCGCGCAAGCGTGGACTTGCCGGAGCCTGATTCGCCTACGACGCCAAGGCTGCGCCCTGCGTGCAGTTGCAGGCTCACGCCGCGCAAGGCCTGCACCTGATCGCGTGGCCCCCAAAGGCGCGAGCGGGGCAGGTCGAACGTGCGCGTGACATCGCGGACGTCGAGCAGCAGCGGCGCGGTGTCCGGGGTGCCGGTCATGCGCTGGCCTCCTGCGCGGTGGCTGGCCCAATGGCAAAAATCGCTTCATCGCGCAGGCAGCGCACGCTGTGTCCAGGCTGCAGCTCGCGCACGGGCGGGCGCGTGGTCCAGCAGGCTTCTGCGGTGAAGCTGCAACGTCCTGCAAACGGACAGCCAGACGGCATGTGCGCCAGATCGGGCACGGTTCCGGGAATGGTCTGCAGGCGCACGCGCGCATGGTGCTGGGCATCGGCCATGCGCGGGCGTGCGGCCAGCAGTCCGCGGGTGTAGGGGTGCGCCATCTGCGCGAACACCTGCTGCGTGGCACCACTCTCCACCAGCGTGCCGCCGTACATCACCAGCATGCGGTCGACGTTCTGAGAGATCACGCCGAGGTCGTGCGAGATCAGGATCAGCGACATGCGGTGCTCGTCCACCAGATCGGCAATCAGATCGAGAATCTGCTGCTGCACGGTGACGTCGAGCGCCGTGGTGGGCTCGTCGGCAATCAACAGATCAGGCGAGCAGGCAAGCGCCATGGCAATGGTGATGCGCTGGCGTTGCCCGCCGGAAAACTGGTGAGGGTAGGCATCGATGCGCTGGGCGGGCTGGGGAATGCCCACGCGGTCCAGCAATGCCAGCGCGGCCTCGCGTGCCTGGCGTGCGCTCAGGCCCTGATGCAGTCGCAACGGCTCCGCCACCTGCGCGCCGACGGTGTGCACCGGGTTCAGCGCGGTCATGGGCTCCTGGAAAATCATGCCGATGCGGCGGCCGCGTATCTTGCATAGCGCGCTCTCGGGCATGCCGATCAAGTTGGTGCCGTCAAAACGCACGCTGCCTTGCGTGGTCGCGCCTTCCGGCAGCAGGCCCAGCAACGCCATCGCCGTGAGTGACTTGCCGCTGCCCGACTCGCCAATCAGCCCCAGCGTTTCACCGCGCGCCAGTGCAAAGCCCACATCGCGCACGGCCTGCACCGGGCCGCGATGCGTGGGCAGCGTGATGCCGAGTTGGTCAACTTCGAGAAGTGGCGTGTCGTGCATGCGGTGGTTCATCTCCTGTCTGTCAGCGCTTGCGTGCGAGGCGCGGATCGAGCACGTCGCGCAAGCCATCGCCGAGCAGATTCAGGCCGAGCACGGTCAGCGCAATCGCCATGCCGGGCCAGACCGACAGCAACGGCGACTGGAACATCAGTGTTTGCGCTTCGGCGAGCATGCGGCCCCATGAGGGATCGGGCGCTTGCGTGCCCAGGCCCAGATAGGACAGCGCCGCTTCGGCCAGGATGGCGAGCGCGAACTGGATCGTCGCCTGCACGATGAGCGCGGGAAGAATGTTCGGCAGCACATGCTCCAGCGTGATGCGCAGCGTGCCCTTGCCGCAGGCGCGTGCGGCCAGAATGTAGTCGCGCGTCCAAACTTGCTTGGCCGATGCGCGTGTCACGCGCGCAAACGTGGGGATGTAGAACACACCAATCGCGATGATGGCGTTGCGGATGCTGGGTCCGTAGACGGCGGTGAGCATGATGGCGAGCAGTAGCGCGGGAAAGGCGAAGGTGAAGTCCGCCAGCCGCATCACCAGCTCTTCCACCCAGCCCCGGCGCGCGGCGGCGAGCAGCCCGAGCGCCCCTCCGATCAGCAAGCCAATGCCGACGGCAATCACACCCACCATGATGGAGCTGCGCGCGCCCACCAGCAGCAGCGACACCACGTCGCGCCCATAGGCATCGGTGCCGAGCCAGTGGGCGGCGCTGGGCGGATCAAGCGCCACGTCCATGTCCGTGGTGTAGGCAGAGTAGGGCGTCCACACATACGAAAGGGCGGCCATGCACAGCACCAGAACCGTTAGCACCGCACCGATCAGGAAACTGTGGTTGCGCACGGCGCGCTGCCAAAAGCCTGGCGGAGCGCTTGGGGGCGCAGATGAAGGCATATGCGTCGCAGACTGGCTCATGCGTCACCTGCCTGCATGCGTGGGTCGATCACCGCGTACAGCACATCCACGACAAAGTTCACCACCACTACCATCGCGGCAAGCAGCAGGACGCAGTTGCGCACCACGATCAGATCGCGATTGGCAATGGACTGGAAAATCAGGCGCCCGAGTCCGGGCAGATAGAACACGTTCTCCACCACGATGGTGCCTGCAAGCAAGTTGGCGAATTGCAGGCCCATGATGGTGACGACCGGAATCATGGCGTTGCGCAGCACATGTCGCCACAGCGTGGCGCGGCGCGACAGGCCTTTGGCGCGCGCGGTGCGCACGAAATCTTCCTGCTGTACATCGAGCACCGACGAGCGCGTGATGCGCGCGAGAATGGCCGCCTGCACCACAGCGAGCGCGATCGCGGGCAACAGCAGCGCCTGCAGCGCGGGCCAGAATCCGCCGCCATCGGCTTCGCGCCAGCCGGGGAAACCGCCCGCAGAGAACCATTGCAGCTTCACCGAGAACAACAGGATCAGCAGGATGGCGAACCAGAAATTGGGAATCGCAATGCCGATTTGTGCCAGGCCCATCACGCCCACGTCTCCGAGTTTGTTGTGGCGCGATGCGGCGTAGATGCCGGCAGCGATCGCAATCAGCGTCGTGATCAGCATGGCCAAGATGGCGAGCGGAATGGTGAGCGCCAGGCGCTCCAGCACCAGTTCAAGCACGGGTGAACCATAGGCGTAGCTGGTTCCCATGTCGCCCACGAACAAGCCGCGAATCCACTGGAAATAGCGCTCGGCGGCGGGCAGGTTCAGCCCGAGCTGTTCGGTGAGTTCCGCAATCGCTTCGGGCGATGCATCCGGGCCGAGCAGCACCTGCGCCGCGTTGCCCGGAAGAATCTCCAGCACCACAAACACCACAACAGACGCGCCCGCCAGCGTGGCAAGCAAGGTCAGCAGTCGTTTGAAGATGAAAAGGCCCATGTGAATGGATGCGTGGGATGCTATGCGTGAGTGCGTGAGCATAGCGGCAAAAACCGCAGCCCGCTTCAGGCCATCGTCCGAAGGCGTTGGCGCTGCGGGTGTGGCGTTGGATAATCAGGCCATGCCTAGCCAACCATTTGTGAATCTGTTCCGCGCTGCGAGCCGCAGCGTACAAAGGGGTGCGCCATGGCTTTGATGATTACCGACGAGTGCATCAATTGCGATGTGTGCGAGCCCGAGTGCCCCAACCATGCGATCTACATGGGCGAGGAGCACTATGACATCCTGCACGACAAGTGCACCGAGTGCGTGGGCCACTTCGACGAGCCGCAGTGTGTGGCGATCTGCCCCGTGGCCTGCATTCCCACCAACCCGCAACACGTGGAAAGCCGCGAGACGCTAATGCAGAAGTATCTGCGTCTGCAAGCGCAGGACATGGCGTCCTGAAGCGCTGGGCCGCCCCGCACGCACATGCGCGTGTTCAGGGAGCGGGCTTGGGTTCGTTCGCGGCCAGATTCACCGGCTTCGGCGGCTTAGGGCGTGGCGGCTTGTTGGTATGCACCTGCATGGTGGCTTTTTCCATGTCGCCGTCGACCATCACCGGCCATGACTTGAGCGAATGGAGAATGCTGTCGTCCATCAGTTTGCGCTGGTCTGGCGACGGTTTTTTCAGCACCCAGTTCACCACCTCCGATTTGACGCCCGGATGGCCGATGCCGATGCGCAAGCGCCAGTAATCGGACGAGCCCAGTTGCGCGTGAATGTCGCGCAGCCCGTTGTGTCCCGCGTGGCTGCCGCCGCGTTTGAGCTTGACCTGTCCGGGTGGAACGTCGAGTTCATCGTGCACGACGAGGATTTCATCCGGCTGGATCTTGAAGAAGCGCGCCAGAGCCGCCACGGATTTACCCGAGGCATTCATGAACGTCTGCGGTTGCAGCAGCCAGACCGTGTTTCCATTGACGTTGGCGCGGGCCACGTGGCCGAAATAGCTGCGCTCGGGTTGGAGGTGAACCTTCAGGTCGCGCGCCAGTTCATCGATCCACCAGAAACCGGCGTTGTGGCGGGTCGCCTCATATTCGGGGCCGGGATTGCCCAGGCCGACAAACAATTTGATCATGCGTCATTATCGGGTGAAGCGAGGCGGTGCGTTGGTGGCAACTCTGGCTGCGACCAGACCGCAGAAAGCACAACGGCCCACCGAAGTGGGCCGTTGTGTGACTTCAAGTCGAATCCGTGTGGATTACTTCTTGGCTTCTTCTGCAGCGGCTTCGCCTTCGGCACCAGCCTCGGGTTCTGCAGCAGCAGGAGCAGCAACGGTCACCAGCACGGGGTTGGTGTTGTTGCCCTTGTGAACGGCAGTCACGCCCTTGGGCAGCTTGATGTCGTTCAGGTGCAGGGCGTGGCCCTTTTCCAGCTTGCTCAGGTCGATGCTGATGGACTCTGGCAGGTCTGCAGGCATGCAGGACACGTCGAGTTCGTTCACAACGGGGTTCACCATGCACTTGTCCACCTTCACGGCTGGCGATTCTTCGGCGCCGGAGAAGTGGAGTGGCACCTTCATGCGCAGCTTGGTCTTGGCGTCCACGCGCTGGAAGTCAACGTGCAGAACCAGTTGGCGGAAGGGGTGGAACTGAACGTCGCGCAGCAACACCTTGGAGGCCTTGCCGTCGATTTCCATATCGAGCACGGACGAGTGGAACGCTTCCTTCTTCAGGGTGTGCCACAGGTTGTTGTGGTCCAGCTCGATCAGTTGGGGCTCGCCTGCACCGCCATAGACGATACCGGGCGTGCGGCCCGTAATACGCAGACGGCGGCTCGCACCCGTACCTTGCTTTGCGCGCTCAAAAGCGACGAATTTCATAATCAACTCCTGTTTGGGTCGGCCGCGACCAGCCTGACCCGTTTACAAAGGACCGAATCACCGCACGATCGCATCGGCGATCTGCGCATGCCGGTCCGGCTTTTTGCCTGCTGCCGAACAACACACAAGCCTCCCGAGGGAGGCTTGGCCTTTTGACGCGTTTGCCCACATCGGGGCAGGGCATCAGAAATTGTTGTTCTGTTCGGCGAACAGGCTCATCACCGACTCACCCGTGTTGATGCGCTGGATCGTTTCTGCGATCAGCGGCGCCACGGAGAGCTGGCGAATCTTGCTGCATCCCTTGGCGTGGTCGCTCAATGGGATGGTGTTGGTCACCACGACTTCGTCGAGTGCCGAGCCTTGCGAGATACGCTCGATGGCCGGGCCCGAGAAAATCGGGTGTGTGCAATAGGCATACACGTTCTTGGCGCCGCGCTCCTTGAGCACTTCGGCTGCCTTCACGAGGGTGCCTGCGGTGTCGATCATGTCGTCCATGACCACGCAGTTGCGACCTTCGATGTCACCGATCACATGCATCACTTCGGACACGTTCGCCTTGGGGCGACGCTTGTCGATGATGGCAAGGTCGGTGCCAAGTTGCTTGGCCAGTGCGCGGGCGCGCACCACGCCGCCCACGTCGGGGCTCACAACGATCAGGTTCTCGTACTTTTGCTGGTTCAGGTCACGCAGCAAAACGGGCGAGGCGTAGATGTTGTCGACGGGAATGTCGAAGAAGCCCTGGATCTGGTCGGCGTGCAGGTCCATGGTCAGTACGCGGGCCACGCCCACGGTCTGCAGCAGATTGGCCACCACCTTGGCAGAGATCGGCACACGGGTGGAGCGCGGACGGCGGTCCTGGCGTGCGTAGCCGAAATAGGGAATCACTGCGCTGATGCGTTCAGCGGAAGCGCGCTTGAGCGCATCCACCATGATCAGCAATTCCATCAGGTTTTCGTTGGTGGGCGCGCAGGTGGACTGCACCACGAAGACGTCGCGGGCACGTACGTTCTGCTTGATTTCGACGGTGACTTCACCATCGGAGAAACGACCCACGTCCATTGCACCGAGATTGGTGCCGAGGTGCTTGACGATTTCTGCGGCCAAGCCAGGATTGGCATTGCCCGTGAAAACCATGAAGTCTGGGTGATTGGCTTGCATGAGCGGCTCAGCGGTCTGAACTTTAATTCCCGTATGGGACAAATATTTGGCAGGGGAGGAAGGACTCGAACCCTCGCATGCCGGAATCAAAATCCGGTGCCTTTACCAACTTGGCGACTCCCCTACACGGGTCAATTGCCGGAGGCAATCAACCTATATCCGTTTCTGAAGCCCACCCCACCAGAGGATGAACTGCCAGACTTTTGCATACTCTGACTTGCCATGCGACGGGCGCATCTGTCAAATCTGCCGTATGCGGCATTTGTGCAAACACTGCACTTCCTGAGCCCGTCATTCTAGCATGCATTCCCTTTGATTCAAGCCAATCGATGGCTTTTTTTATCTCGGGGCAGAGTGCCTGAGCGACCGGCTGCAGGTCGTTACGTCCAAAGCGGAAGTGGTCTGCAGCAAAGTCTGCGATTGTAGCATGGCCTGAATCACGTTGAAGGAGAGGACTTGAAAAAATTTCTTTCGTATCCAATCCGGCTTCAGGCTTGACCACGGCAAACCGCGTTTGCGGTGGTTGGTGCTGCGAATCGAGAGGCTGGATTATGTCACCAATTCCTTGCACAAAAGACGTTTTGCCAAATAAAAAAAACGGAACATCGGCTCCGAGTTGGACAGCAATCGGCAGCAGTTGTTTCAGTGACAGATTCAAACCCCATAGCTGATTGAGTGCCAACAGCGTGCTGGCTGCGTCAGAGGAGCCGCCGCCCATGCCTGCCTGTGCTGGCACGCGTTTGTCGATGCCGATGTGAGCGCCCAGTCCGGCGCCGCCAAACGCCTGCAATGCGCGCGCCGCGCGCAGGCACAGGTCATCGGGTGGCAGGGGGGTGGACAGGTCCTCGCGCGTCAATGCACCGTCGCGGCGCAATTCGAAATGCAGCGTGTCCTGCCAGTCGATCAGCGTGAAGACCGATTGCAGCAGGTGATAGCCGTCGTCGCGCCTGCCCGTGATATGCAGGAACAGATTGAGTTTGGCGGGAGCCGGCACGTCGTAGAGGGCCTGCATGGACGGATTCCTGTCAGCGCGCCGGGGCGTGCCGGGTTGTTCGATCGGGTGTGTGCGCTCAGCGCAATCAGCGCGCCAGCACGACACGCAACGTGGCGGCAGGCAACGGCGAAAAGCGCGTGGCAACGAGGCGGCCACTGTCGATGCGGCTCAGGTCCGCTTCCCAGCCGGTCGCCTTCACATTGTCGCCCTTGAGCCAACTGAACAGCGCCTTGATTGGGAGATCGTTGCCCGTGAGCTGCACGATGAGCGCACTGAGCGAGTCCGATTCCAGTTGCTGGTCGGGCGAGTCCAGTGTGGCCTGCCCGGGCGACCAATGCAGCTTGGCCAGTACATTGCCCAGCGGGTTGTAGAGCGTGAGGTGGCCGCTGTCGGGGCTGCCGGTCAGGTCAAAGCCTGCGCTGAACGATTGGTCGGCGCCGTCTTCCACCTGCAGACCCAGGCGTCCGCTCCAGGCATCGGTGCCCGCTGGGATCAGCGTGGGGCGCGATGGTGTGGCGCATGCGGCCAGCAGTGCGGCACTGCCGAGCAGCAGGGCGCGGCGCCCGAATGCGCCAGCACTGCGCAGCTTTGGCATGCTCACAGGGTCACTCCGAGGCGCTTGAGTGTTTCCTGCAGGGTGTCGTTGGCGGGCTCGACGCGAAGGCCTTCGCGCCAGATTTCAATGGCCTTTTCCTTATCACCCAGGCTCCAGAGCACTTCGCCGTAGTGGGCGGCGATTTCTGCATCGCGCTGCTTCTCGAATACTTTTTCCAGAATCTTGCGCGCTTCGTTCTTGTTGCCCAGACGGAATTCCACCCACGCCTTGCTGTCCATGATGAATGGATCGTCCGGCGCGGATTGCAAGGCGGTTTCGATCAGCGTGCGTGCCTCTTCCAAGTGGACGCCGCGATCGGCAAACGAGTAGCCCAGTGCATTGCGTGCGTGGTGAAAATCGGGCTGACGCGCGATGATCTGGCGCAGCAGGCGCTCCATCTCCTCGACGTTGCCTGCCTTTTCGGACAGCATGGCCTGCTCGTAGATGAGTTCGCTCTCATTGGGTGTCAGCGCCGCAGCTTCGCCAGTGATTTGGGCGGCTTCGGCGTATTGCTGAGCTTCCTTGAGCAGTTGCGCCTCGGCCAGCAGCTTGCGTTGGCGTTCATCCACCGATTGGCCCGGTTGCGAGCGGATCAACTGGCGCGCCTGGGCCATCTGGCCTTGCTTGGCGAGCAAGGCGGCCTGCTGCACGCTGACGGTGAAGTCGCCGGGCGCCGCGCGGTCGGCCTTGCCCAGCCAGCTTTGTGCTGCGGGAAAGTCCGAGCGATCGGTAGCGATCTGCGCGGCCATCAGGTAAGCGCGGGACAATGCCTTGGCGACGCCGGGGTCCGATGCCTTGGGCTCTGCCAGTGCAATGAAGTGATGGAGCGATTTGTCGGCTTCGTCCGCGCGCTTGGCCTGCAAATCCAACGAGGCGAGGACGAGCCACGCATCCGGCATTTCCGGATTCGTGCGCGTGAGTTGCTGCAATTGCTCGCGCGCCTCGGCGTTGCGGCGCTCTTGCAGCAGCAGGCGTGCGTAGCCCAGACGCACTTCGGGATTGGGTTGGCCGGTCAGGTATTCGCCGAGCAGCTTTTCTGCATCGGGCACATCGTCTTCCACCAGCTCCAGTGCAAGCGTGCCGGCGCCTGCATCCTGCGGGTCCAGGCGTATGGCGCGCTGCGCTGCATCGTAGGCGCCCGCGGTGTTGCCTGCGGCCAAACGCATGCGCCCGACCGTCGTCCAGGCCGTCGCGCCGGTGGCGGGGTTGTTCAGTTCGTCTTCGGTCGCGCCCTCAACCACGCTGGCTGCAAGCGCCTTGTCTCCAACGCGGCTGTAGATTTGCGGCAGGGCCTTGAGCGTTTGCAATTTGACGGGAACGGGCGAGAGTGCCAACTCCTGCTTGAGCAGATCGCGTGTTTCGGCAGGCTGATTGAGCGCCACCAGAATTTGCAGCAGATAGCGGTTGGCCTTGCGGGAATCCGGGAAACTCTGCTTCCACGCGCGCGCCGCGATGAGTGCGCTCTCGGCGGACCGGGACTGCAGCGCAATTTGCGTGGCGCGCTGGTAGAGCTGCTCCTGCCCGGTGCGCCGGGCGGCGTCCAGCATCAGGGCATATCCGGAGGCGGCATCGCCCTGACCCGTCGTGAGCTCACCCACGAGTATTTCGTAGAACAGTTCGGCATCGACAAATGCCTTGGCGTCACTGTCTTCCTCGTTTTCGGCGGGCAGGACAGTGGCAGCGTGGGACTCCGCAGGCGTCTGCGCCCAGGAAACATGGGCGTGCAGGGCCAGCAATGCGGCCACGGCAAGCACCTTGAGAGGAGGAAATTGCACCATCGGGCCATAATAATCCATGCGCACATCTCTACCGAAGGAAAGTGATTCTGTATATGCCTGAGTTGCCAGAAGTGGAGGTGACCAGGCGCAGCTTTGCTGAGCAGATCGCCGGAGCCCAAATAAGTTCGGTTTTTCTGGGTAAGCCCCTGCGCTGGCCGCTGGGCGTACAGCCAGATGCGCTGCTCGGGCGCACCGTGCAGGCCGTGCGGCGGCGCGGCAAATATCTGCTCATCGATCTCGATCAGGGCATGCTGATGGTGCATCTGGGCATGTCGGGCAGTTTGCGCTTTGCCCCGGCGTTGCCACCTTTGGGGCCGCACGACCACTTCGAGCTCACCACCAGCAGAGGATTGCTGCGCCTGCATGACCCACGCCGGTTTGGCGCGGTGCTCGCCGTGACGGGGCAGGACGATCCGGTGGCAGCCAAGCTGCTCGGCGCGCTCGGGACCGAGCCGCTGGAGGAGGGGTTCCAGTTCGACGCGTTCTTTCGCGCGTTGCGCCACAGTCGCCAACCGATCAAGCAATTGCTTCTGGGTGGCAAGGTGGTTGTTGGCGTGGGCAACATTTATGCCAGCGAGGTGCTGTTCCTCTCGGGCATTCGGCCGACGACGCCTGCCAGCCGCATCGGGCCGGTACGCGCCAAGCGACTGCATCTGGCGATCCGCGACGTGCTGCAGCGCGCGGTCGAGCGGGGTGGCAGTACGTTGCGTGATTTTTCGGCCGCCGATGGCAATGCCGGACACTTCCAGGTGGAGGCCAACGTCTACGGCCGCGAGGGATTGCCCTGCACTGCCTGCGGTAAACCCGTGAAACTGTTGCGTCAAGGGCAACGAAGCAGCTATTTCTGCGCATATTGTCAGAAGCCATAGTTATTAGGGGTCGCTGTGCCCCATGTGGCGATGCTATATTGCGTTATATAAGCAACACCATGTTGCCCGGGGCTCACAGGGCAGCCGGGCCACAGCCAACCAGTCAGTACCGTGGGACCATCATTCACCGAACAGTTCGACCAGCATGGTGCGTGGAAGCGCACTTTTGCGCAGCAGCTCAACCAGTTGGCCGACTGGATGCAGGCGCATGACCTGGTGGATCCTTCGATCAAGGAGCGTCTGGAGCGACTGCAGGAGCAGGTGCGCACGGACAAGGTCATGGTGGCCTTTGTCGCGGAGTTTTCGCGCGGCAAGTCCGAACTGATCAACGCCATTTTCTTCGCCGACTATGGGCGCCGCATCATGCCCGCGAGTGCGGGGCGCACGACGATGTGCCCGACCGAGCTGTCCTACGAATCCGGTACCTCACCCTGCTTGCGCCTGTTGCCCATCGACACACGCCTGCAGCCACAAGGCTTGGCGGAATGGCGACTCAAGCAGCACGAATGGAAGGAAATCGCACTCGACATCGAAAACGCGCAGCAAATGGCGGATTCGCTGGCGAAGGTCTCTGAAGTGCGCCGCGTGTCGATCGATGAGGCGCGCCAGCTCGGTTTCTGGCACGACGATGCGGCCGACGACAATCCACTGGCGGATGACAAGGGCATGGTCGAGGTGCCCATGTGGCGGCACGCGCTGATCAACGTGCCGCACCCGCTACTCAAGCAAGGACTGGTGATTCTGGACACGCCGGGACTGAACGCCGTGGGCGCGGAGCCGGAGCTGACCATCAACCTGATTCCGCAGGCGCATGCCGTGGTGTTCATTCTGGGCGCGGACACGGGTGTGACGCGCTCGGATCTGTCCATCTGGCGTGACCATCTTGGCGCTGCCCCGAAGAGCGGCGAGACCCGCATGGTGGTGCTCAACAAGATCGATACCTTGTGGGACACGCTCAATTCACCGGCCCAGGTACAGGCGCAACTGGAGCGCCAACGCGTCAACAGTGCCGAGATTCTGGGCGTGCCGCTTGCACAGGTGGTGCCCGTGTCGGCGCAAAAAGGGCTGGTGGCGAAGATCACCTGCGACGACATGCTGCTGGAGGCCAGCGGTCTGCCGCAACTGGAGCAGGCGCTTGCCGTCGGCATTCTGGGCAAGCGCCAATCGATCTTGCGTGAGGTTGTCTCCAGCGGCGTCGCGGGGCTGCACGCGGAAACGGCGCGCATGCTCAACATCCGGCGCAGCGATCTGGATGACCAAATGTCCGAGTTGAGCAGTCTGCGCGGCAAGAACGCCACGGTGATCCAGGCCATGCGCGGTCGCGCGGAGCTGGAGCAGTCCGATTTCAACGCCAGCACGGCCAAGGTGCAGGCGTTGCGCGCCGTGCATCTGAAGTTGACGCGACAGGTGTTCCACCAACTCGGCTCGCGCTCACTGAAGGCGCAACTGGCACCTCTTGCGGACACGCTGCAAAGCAGCACGCTGCTGCGACTGGGCTTGCGCAAGGTGTATGCCGAGTCGTTTGAGCGTGTGAGAGGCCTGCTCGAAGAAACGCAGACGTCGGCCAACGAAGTGCGCGACATGCTGGTGGGCACCTTTCGTCAGCTCAACGCGGAATTCGGTTTCGCGCTGCAGGTTCCGCCTGCGCCTGACTTTTCCCCGTACATGGACGACGTGATCGAAATCGAACGCCGCCATGAGCAATATGTCGGCGTGGCCAATACGCTGCGTCTGGCACAACCCGAGTTTGCGCAGCGCTTGTTGCGTGGACTCACGCTGCGCTTGCGTGCGGTGCTCGATTCGGTGTCGAATGAGTTGGAGTTGTGGAGCAAGTCGGCCAATGCGCAGTTGGACGCCCAACTGCGTGAGCGCAGGCGTGGATTCGCCCGCCGCATCGAGGCCGTGGATCGCATCCAGACGGCAGCGGACGGCCTGGTGGAGCGCATCGCCGAAATCGAATCGGCCGAAGCGCATATCAACGAACTGCAACTGCGTTTGACCACGCTCACCGATCGCCTGATTCATACACCGCTTGCGCCGCAAGAGCGCCATAGTCAGGTGAAAGAAGCGGAAGATTTGCTGTTCAGCTGAAGCATCGATGAATGACGGGACGGATGACATTGCCATGCGCGTGGTGCGCTGGCAAAAGGAGCATGGGCGCAACCACCTGCCATGGCAGAACACACGCGACCCTTATCGTGTGTGGCTCTCCGAGATCATGCTGCAACAAACGCAGGTCACCACGGTACTTGATTACTACACGCGATTTCTCGCCCGCTTTCCAGATGTGAAGGCGCTGGCCGAGGCGCCTCAGGACGATGTGCTCGCGCTCTGGAGCGGTCTCGGTTACTACAGCCGGGCGCGCAATCTGCACCGCTGCGCGCAGCAGGTGATGAGCGAGTTCGGCGGGCAGTTTCCGCGCACCGTGCCGGAGCTGTCCTCACTGCCGGGCATTGGCCGCTCTACGGCGGGCGCGATTGCGTCGTTCTGCTTTGGTGAGCGCGTGGCCATTCTCGATGCCAACGTGCGCCGCGTGCTCACGCGTGTGCTGGGGTTCGACGCCGACCTGGCCGTTGCGGCCAATGAGCGCCGTCTTTGGGACTGCGCGGAGCAACTCCTGCCGACCTCCGATCTGGACAACGCCATGCCACGCTATACCCAAGGCCTCATGGACCTGGGTGCAGGCGTGTGCACACCGCGTGCGCCTGCCTGCCTCGTGTGCCCATTGCATGAGCAGTGCGTTGCGAGCAGGGAAGGTCAACCCGAGCGTTTTCCTGTGCGCACGCGCAAGCTCAAGCGCAGCGCCCAGTCGTGGTGGCTGCTGCTGTTGCGCGACGCGTCCGGGCGGCTGTGGCTGGAGCGCAGGCCGGACAGCGGCATCTGGGCAGGGCTGTATTGCCCGCCCGTGTTCAGCGACATGGCGGCGCTGGCGGCATGGGCCGGATCGGCGAATGAGCTGCAGGAACTGCCCGTGGTCACGCATGTGCTCACGCACCGCGATCTGTATCTGCATCCTGTGGTGGGCAAGGCGCACGCGGCGCCCACGATGCCAGTGACTCCGGCGGATGCGAGCGCCGGTTTCTTCACGCCAATGGAGTGGGAAGGGCTGGGTCTGCCCGCGCCAGTGCGCAAGCTGCTGCGCACGCTGGATTGACCGCGCCACGCGCGGCCCGGACTATCCGCCCTTGATGACGCCGTCCTGCTCGCGGTGGCGGCGCAGCGTGTTCCACTTGGGGCTGAAGTGCTTTGCCAACTGCTCCACCAGATACACCGAGCGGTGCTGGCCGCCGGTGCAGCCAATGGCCACGGTGACATAGCTGCGATGGTTCTCCGCCAGTGCGTCCAGCCAGTGCTCCAGAAACTGCGAAATATGCTGTTCCATCAAACGCACGGGTGCCTGTTGCGCCAGGAATTCCGCGACGGGCTCGTCCTTGCCGGTGAGGTCGCGAAGCGCTGTTTCGTAATGGGGATTGGGCAGCATCCGCACGTCGAAAACGTAGTCTGCATCGACCGGCACGCCGCGCTTGAAGGCGAACGACTGAAACACCAGCACCATGCGCCCGGGCGGCACGGACATGAGGCTTTTGACATAGCCCTGCAATTGGGACGCGCGGATGGCACTGGTGTCGATGACGTGCGAGCGCTCGCGCAGATCGGACAACAGTTCACGCTCCAGCTCAATGGTCTGGAGCAGCGCGCTCTGGCCATCGCGCAACTCGTCCTTGGACAGCGGATGGCGACGGCGGGTCTCGGAAAAACGACGCACCAGCGTTTCGGTGCTGGCATCCAGAAACAGGCATTGCACGCGCACGCCCTGATGCTCCAGCAGCGAAAGCTGCTGAGGCACCAGCGGCAGCGCGGTGGCGCTGCGCACGTCGATCGCGATGGCCAGGCGGTTGCCGTGGTGCACATGCTCCAGGCCGACGAAGGCACTGAGCAACTCGGGCGGCAAGTTGTCCACGCAGTAGTAGCCCGAATCCTCCAGCGCGTGCAAGGCAACCGATTTTCCCGAACCGGACATTCCGGTGATGAGCACAATTTCCAGCGGCATAAACCCCTCGTCCAACCCCATTCACGGTGCTGCCTTGATGCGGCAGCCTGTCTCTCACTGCAACTTCAGCGCGTGGTCCAGCATCTCACGCGCATGGGCCAGCGTCGTCGCCGACAATTTTTCACCGCCCAGCATACGGGCAATTTCTTGCACCCGGGCGTCACCTGCGGCCGATTTGACCGAACTGGTGGTGCCGTGTGCGCTTTTTGCCTTTTCCACCACCAGATGGTGGTGCGCGCACGCCGCCACTTGCGGCAGGTGCGTCACGGTGAGCACCTGGCGTGACTGGCCCAGTTGCTGCATCAGGCGGCCCACGGTTTCGGCCACCGCGCCGCCCACGCCCGAATCTACCTCGTCAAAGATCAGCGTGGGCGCTTCGCCGAGTTCGCTGGTCGTGACGGAGATGGCGAGCGAAATGCGCGACAGCTCACCGCCGGAGGCCACTTTGCCGATAGGGCGCGGCGTCATGCCGGGATGGCTGCTGACGAGAAAATTCACCTGATCCACGCCGTGCGGGCCGGGTTCTGCGGCTGCATCGATCTGCACCACAAAGCGCCCACCCGCCATGCCCAGTTGCTGCATGGCCTGCGTGACGGCTTCGCCCAATTGGGGCGCGGCTTTGGAGCGTTTTTGCGAGAGCGCGCGTGCCGCCTTGTCGAACGCAGCGCGGCTCTGGCTTTCGGCCTTGGCGAGTGCGTCCAGATCAGCGGCGCTGTCCAGGGTTTTCAGTTCGGCTTTCCAGCCGTCCCACAACGCGGGCAAGTCTTCCGGCTGGCGCTTGTAGCGCCGCGCCAGGGAAATCCACAGCGACATCCGCGCATCCAGCTCGGCAAGGCGTTCGGGCTCCAGCTCCGTATGGCGCAGGAACGCCTGCAGGGAATGCGCCACGTCTTCTGCTTGCGCAAGACAGGCTGACAACACCTCGTTCATGGAGCGGAATGTCGCGTCCACATGTTCGTAACTTTGCAGCAGCGTTTGGGCCTGATTGAGCTGGGTGAGCGCCCCGCAGTTGCCATCGCCCTCGTCATCCGTGAGCGTGCGCAGCGCTTCCTGTGCGTTGTCCAGCAAGGACTGCGCGTTGGAGAGCTTGCCATGCTGGGCGTTCAATTCGTCCCACTCATCCGCGCGGGGCGAGAGCTTTTGCAGCTCGCCAATCTGCCATTGCAGACGCTCGCGTTCTTGCTGCAATGTGTCCTGAGCGGCGCGTGCGCGTTCCAGCGTTTTCTGCTTCTCGCGCCAGTCGTCCCACAGCGTGGCCAGCGGTTGGGTCTGCACGCCAGCATAGGCGTCGAGCAAACCGCGGACGCTTTCGCCGCGCATCAGGCTTTGCCAGGCGTGCTGACCGTGGATGTCGAGCAGGTGCTCACCCAGTTGGCGCAGTTGCGTCGCGGTGACGGGCGTGCCGTTGACCCAGCCGCGGCTCTTGCCCTGCGTGTCGAGGGTGCGGCGCACGAGCAGCACGTCTTCGCGCGCTATGCCGGCATCGTCGAGCCAGTCGGACAGGGTGGGAGGCGGGTCGAACTCCGCGCTCAGTTCGGTGCGCTCTGCGCCTTCGCGGATGACGCCGGCATCGGCGCGTGCGCCCAGCAACAACTGCAGCGCATCGATCAGGATGGATTTGCCCGCGCCCGTCTCGCCCGTGAGGGCCGTGAAGCCATGATGCAGGTCGAGATCCAGCGATTGCACGATCACGAAGTCGCGCAACGTAATGCGCTTGAGCGCCATCTCAGGAGCCTCCCTCGTTCCAGCGCAGCTTCTTGCGCAGCGTGGCAAAGTAGCTCCAGCCGCGTGGATGCAGGAAGCGCACCGAGTCTTCAGCGCGCGTCACCAGAATCCGATCGCCGTGGAGCAGGGTGGCCAGCGACTGCATATCGAAGTTGGCCGAGATGTCGCGCCCACCGACGACTTCGATGGCGATTTCGGAAGAGTCGGAGAGCACGATCGGTCGATTCGACAGCGTGTGCGGCGCAATCGGCACCATCACCCAGCCGCGCAGCGACGGATGCAGCATGGGGCCACCTGCGGATAGCGCATACGCGGTAGAGCCGGTGGGCGAGGCCACGATCAAACCGTCCGCGCGCTGGTTGGACACGAAAACGCCTCCCACCTCCACGCGCAGTTCCACCATGCCCGAGGTCGAGCCGCGATTCACCACCACGTCGTTGAGCGCGTGCGCTTCGAACACGCATTCATTCCCGCGCATCACGCGCGCCTTCATCATGGGGCGCAGGTCTTCCTCGAAATCACCATGCAGGATCGGTGCCAGGACGGTCGGATAGTCTTCCAGCGCAATGTCGGTGATGAAACCCAGGCGTCCGCCGTTGATGCCCACCAGCGGGGTGCGGTAGCTCGCCAGTTGCCGCCCCACGCCCAGCATCGTGCCGTCGCCGCCGACCACCAGCGCCAAATCGGCTTCCGTGCCGATCTCGTGGATGTCGGCCACGCGGTAGCCTTCCAGCCCGGTGTTGGCGTGGGTTTCGGTGTCCAGCATCACCTCGCAGCCCTGCTGCACGAGGAATTCGCTGATCTCCTTGAGCGCCAGCCGGGATTTCTCCGAGGCTGCCTCCGAGACCAGGCGCTGGTATTTGCCAATGAGGGCTACTTTGCGGAAGTTCAGTTTCATCAGGATTTCTTCACCATCAATGGACGTGATTGTCGCCAGAAATCGGGTGTCGGCCGCGCATTTTGATTGCTTCTTCAGGCCTGCCATCCACGGGCAGCCAGACGCGGCAGATCCACCTGTTTCGACACCATACTTGTATATCATGCCTGCCCCGCATTGCCAGAGTCGCGCACGGGCGTTTCGCTGCGAAGGGCTTGAGTGGCCAAGGCATGGGCAAATGCGGGGGTCAACGGGCTTGCCTCGTCATAGAATGCCAGCATGCTGGATGATCGTGCCAAGTTGTTGTTGAAAGCGCTGGTGGAACGCTATATCGCCGACGGCTTGCCCGTTGGCTCCCGAACGCTCTCGCGCGCCTCGGGGTTGGAGCTGTCACCTGCGACCATCCGCAACGTCATGGCCGATCTGGAAGACTTGGGCCTGATCGCCAGCCCGCACACGTCGGCGGGGCGTATCCCCACGGCGCGCGGCTATCGCCTGTTCGTGGACACCATGCTCACCGTGCAACGCGACGAACTGCCCGCGCTGCAGCTCATGCCCGAGCAGCCACAAAAAGTCATCGCCAACGCGGCCCATCTGCTGTCCAACCTGTCGCAATTTGTCGGCGTGGTCATGGCGCCGCGCCGTCCCTCGGTCTTCCGGCACATCGAGTTTTTGCGTCTGTCGGAAAAGCGCCTTCTGGTCATCATCGTCTCGCCCGACGGCGACGTGCAAAACCGCGTCATCTTCACGCAGGCCGATTACTCACAAAGCCAGTTGATCGAGGCGGCCAATTTTCTCAACTCGAACTACTCCGGCCTCACCATGGAGCAAGTGCGCGAGCGCCTGAAGTCTGAAGTCGATTCACTGCGCGGAGAAATCGCGGCACTGATGCAGGCAGCGGTGAATGCAGGGTCCGAGGCGTTGTCGGAGTCGGCAGACAGCGTCGTCATCTCCGGCGAGCGCAATCTGCTGGCGGTCAGTGACTTTTCCAGCGACATGGACAACCTGCGCAAGGCCTTTGACCTGTTCGAGCAGAAGACGCAGATCCTGCGACTGCTCGACACATCGAGCAAGGCCGAAGGCGTGCGCATCTTCATCGGCGGCGAAAGCCAGGTCGTGCCCTTTGAAGAGTTGTCCGTCGTCAGCGCGCCCTACGAAGTCGACGGCGAGATCGTCGGCACGCTCGGCGTCATCGGGCCAACGCGCATGCCGTACGACAAGATGATCCAGATCGTGGACATCACCTCCAAGCTCGTCACCAATGCCCTGAGCCATCGCAATTGACGCATCCATAGCGGAATTGATGCGGCGCCGCGACAGGGCCGAAGCTACATGCCACTACAATACCCGGCTTGGCCGCGCAAAGCGGTCAACATGTGACAGACACAAAGAATTCCCCGGGGCCTTAGCTCATGCTTGGTTAGAGCAGCGGACTCATAATCCGTTGGTGCGCGGTTCGACTCCGCGAGGCCCTACCAATATTCCTTTTGAAATCAAGCTCTTGGGCGTTCTGCCCAGGAGTTTTCTGATGATCGGGGGGCAGATCTGCGCCAAGTGGGTGAGTTGACAGATTTGTAAATATCCATGAGCCTCGAATGATGCGCAGGCTCCAACTTATCACCAGTCGCCATAGGGCTCCTTCTACCAATGCCTTGCTCGGTTTGTTTCTGGCATTCAACGCCGGGGCAATCAATGCAGGTGGTTTTCTGGTGTTGCACATGTATACCTCGCACATGTCGGGCTTTGCGTCGCAATTTGCGGAGGGGCTGGCGCTGGACAATGCGATGGTGTTGCTAAATGCGCTGGGGGCGATTTTTGCGTTCACGCTGGGTGCGGCGGTGTGCTCGATTCTGGTGAACTGGGCGCGCCAGCACCAATTGCACAGCGTGTATGCGCTGCCGTTGATGCTGGAGGCGTTGCTCATGCTGCCTTTCGGGCTGATGGGCGCGGTGACGCTGAAGTGGAACACGCCGTTCGCCGTGCCACTGACGGTGCTGTTGTTGTCGTTCATCATGGGGCTGCAGAACGCGCTGGGCTCCAAGACGTCGAGTGGCAGCATTCGCACCACGCACATGACAGGGAACATCACGGATTTGGGCATGGAGCTGGGCAAGCTGTTCTTCTGGCGTGGGCGAGAGCAAGTGTCGGTAGATCAGGTGCCTTTGAACTGGCAGCGAGCGAGCATGTGTGGCGGCCTGTTGTTGATGTTCGTGCTCGGGGGGATTCTGGGCTCGCTGGGCTTCAAGCACATTGGCTTCATCTGCGTGGTGCCGCTCGCCATCGTGTTGCTGGCGCTATCGGTGCCTCCGTTCTTGCGCGATGTGCCTGATCCGCGCAATTTGTTCTCTTCCTGAGCGGTGTTTGCTCCGCGCTTCACCGCGTCCAAAGACCAGCGTCGTCTGACACTGCGGGCGGGAAGGCGAATCTAGACTGGCGTTCTGTTGACAGCGCTCAAGCGGCTTTCCATGCGGCCCAAAGCACTTGCCAACCCTGCGAAATTCGACAATAGGAGCAACACCCCATGAAACGCCTCATCGCACTTTCCCTTTCCGCCTTGTTCTTGTCAGGCTGTGCCGTCTATCACGATGATTACGACGATCGCGGTCCGGGGAAAAAGGCGCATCCGCATGGGTGCCCACCGGGGCAGGCGAAAAAGGGCAATTGCTGATCGATCTGGCCTGAACAAAGAAAGAGCCGTGCTGCTTGGCAGCGCGGCTCTTTCTTTTTTTGGCGAGGGTTGAAGGGCGGCCGTCCGCCGCCCCCGGAGTGCCGGGTTATTTGAGTGTCAAAACCCAGTCCGCCAGCTTCTTTGCTTCTTCCGGGCTGACCTGTGCGTTGGCGGGCATGGGCACGGGGCCCCAGACGCCGGAGCCACCCTTGACGATCTTGCCTGCGAGCTTGTCGGCGGCGCCGGCCTGGCCTGCGTACTTGGCGGCCACTTCCTTGAAGGCGGGGCCGACCAGCTTCTTGTCCACGGCGTGACAGGCCATGCAGTTTTTGGCCGTGGCCAGTGCCTGATCCGCCAGTGCAGGGCCAACCGCTGCAAGGCTCAGTGTCAGGGCAATCAGTGTGCGCTTGTTCATCTTCTAATCCTATCTTCCGTGGGTTATATTAAGTGTTTAATGCAATTGTAGTGATGCAGGTTGACAGCCGGAAAAGCCCATGAAGGCTTCACGGCGGTGTGGATGACGATAGTTCACGTGTCTTGTGTTCTCGATGACCATCAATTGAAGGAATAGCGATCGTGTACACGCTCGTACTGGGAATCCTGCTGGTTTTGCTGAAGTACTTCGAAGTCAGCCCCGTGGTCGCTTGGTCCTGGTGGTGGGTGCTGTCGCCGTTCGCGGTCTCGGCGGCTTGGTGGACCTGGGCAGATGCTTCTGGCCACAGCAAGCGCAAGGCCATGGAGAAAATGGAGCAGCGCCGCAAAGACCGCCTCAACAAATCCAGAGAAGCGCTGGGGCGCAGTACGCCACGTCGCCGCTGATTCAGCAGCGGGCCTCTCTGAGCGTCAGAGGCGGTGTGCCCGGTGGGCACCAGTCAGTGAATGGCATGGCGATTCTCCTGAATTCATAGCGTCGGCGATGACTTCCACCGACACCTTGCATCGTGCCGATCTGCGGGTAAAGGCTGATGTCTCCGACGTAAAGCTGTGCAAATCTGTCCGGGCACGGTTCTGGCGATGCGTGGCATCTCCCGTTGCGCAGGTGGGTCTCCGCCAACTTGCGGGATGAATCCCGACGGCTGCGACATAATGAAGTGTTGACCTGGCAGCAAACGACCATGGTGCATACTGCGGCCCCACAAGGTGCTTCGCGGTACGGGCGCATGCGCAGCGGGCTCTGGATATCCTGGGACCTCGTCACGTGGCTGGATCGTCAGGCTTGCCCCGTGGCAGGCCCCGTACTGAGGCCGTTCGCAGCGCATGCATGGCGCGCGATGGTGTCAGTCCGATTTTTTCCATTGTTCCTTGTTCTGTAACCACGATGCCCGCATACCGTTCCAAAACCTCCACCGCCGGTCGCAACATGGCAGGTGCCCGCTCGCTGTGGCGCGCTACCGGCATGAAAGATGACGATTTCTCCAAGCCGATCATTGCGGTGGTGAATTCGTTCACGCAGTTCGTACCCGGCCACGTTCACCTGAAGGATCTGGGGCAGCTTGTGGCGCGCGAGATCGAAGCCGCTGGCGGCGTTGCCAAGGAGTTCAACACGATTGCCGTGGACGATGGCATCGCGATGGGCCACGACGGCATGCTGTATTCGCTGCCCAGCCGTGAAATCATCGCGGACTCGGTCGAGTACATGGTGAACGCGCACTGCGCTGACGCCATGGTCTGCATCTCCAACTGCGACAAGATCACTCCCGGCATGTTGATGGCCGCGATGCGGCTGAATATTCCAGTCGTGTTCGTCTCCGGTGGCCCGATGGAAGCGGGCAAGGTGCGCTTGGCCGTGCCCGCGCAGGACGGCACGAAGACCATCCAGATCAAGAAGCTCGACCTGATCGACGCCATGGTAATGGCCGCCGATGACAAGGTGAGCGATGCCGAAGTGGCCGAGGTGGAGCGCTCCGCCTGCCCGACCTGCGGTTCGTGCTCGGGCATGTTCACGGCCAACTCCATGAACTGTCTGGCCGAGGCACTGGGCCTGGCGCTGCCGGGCAACGGTACGGTGGTGGCGACGCACGCGGATCGTGAACAGCTTTTCAAGCGCGCCGGTCGCCTGTCGGTGGAACTGGCCAAGCGCTACTACGAGCAGGATGACGCATCGATCCTGCCGCGTTCGGTCGGCTTCAAGGCGTTCGAAAACGCCATGACGCTGGACATCGCCATGGGCGGCTCGACCAACACCATCCTGCACCTGCTGGCGATTGCGCAGGAGGCTGGCATCGAGTTCACGATGAAGGACATCGATCGCCTGTCGCGCTCCGTGCCCCAACTGTGCAAGGTGGCACCCAACACGAACAAGTACCACATCGAAGACGTGCACCGCGCTGGCGGCATCATGGCCATTCTGGGCGAGCTGGAACGTGCGGGCAAGCTGCACACCGACGTGCCCACGGTCCACGCCAAGAGCATGAAGGACGCGCTGGAGCATTGGGACATCACGCGCACGCAGGACGAAGCCGTGCGCACGTTCTACATGGCGGGCCCGGCCGGCATTCCCACGCAGGTCGCGTTCAGCCAGAACACGCGCTGGCCGAGCCTCGATCTGGACCGTGCGGAAGGCTGCATCCGCTCCTACGACCATGCGTTCTCGAAAGAGGGCGGTCTGGCGGTTCTCACCGGCAACATCGCGCTCGATGGCTGCGTGGTGAAGACCGCCGGTGTGGACGATTCCATCCTCGTGTTCGAAGGCCCGGCGCATGTGGTCGAGTCGCAGGACGAGGCGGTGGAGAACATCCTCAGCGACAAGGTCAAGGCAGGCGACGTGGTCGTCGTGCGCTACGAAGGCCCCAAGGGTGGCCCCGGCATGCAGGAAATGCTGTATCCGACCAGCTACATCAAGTCCAAGGGCCTGGGCAAGGCGTGCGCGCTGTTGACCGATGGCCGCTTCTCGGGTGGCACGTCGGGCCTGTCGATTGGTCACTGCTCGCCGGAAGCGGCGGCGGGTGGCGCGATCGGTCTTGTGCGCAATGGCGACCGCATCCGCATCGACATTCCGAATCGCACCATCGATGTGCTGGTGAGCGATGAAGAACTGGCCAAGCGCCGCGAAGAGCAGAACGCCAAGGGCTGGAAGCCGTCCGCGCCGCGTGCGCGCAAGGTGTCCACGGCGCTCAAGGCGTACGCCAAGCTGGTGACTTCGGCAGACAAGGGCGCCGTGCGCGACGCCTCGTTGCTCGAAGACTGATCATCGTCTGCCCTGCGGCGCGCGCTGGCGTGCCGTGGCCGCGTTAGTCGAATGCAACCGCTCCTCAAAGGAGCGGTTGTCGTTTCTGGCTTGCGCTACGCTTTATTTCCACTGCATCTCGCCCTTGGCAACTTTGGCGCTGAGGGCGAGCGAGTCGTGCCCGCCCAGTTGCGGGTAGCGCTTTTTCATGGCGTCGATCAGTTGCGCAGAGTTGGCCGCCTTGGGCGTTTCTGCATCGAACGCACGAATGTAGTCGGCGGTGAAATCCACGGCGGCGAGACCTTTGGGCATGGGGCCGGAGAAGTGGCCGGGAATCACCACGGCGGGGCGCAGCGCGCGAATGCGTTCCAGCGTTTGCAGCCAATGGGCGTGGGACGCGGGCGTTTGCGTGTCGGCCATCCAGACGTGGGATCCCCATTGCACGGGAATGCCTCCCGCGACGGTCTGGATCGAGGGAATCCAGACAAAGGTGCGGTCTGGCGTGGGGCCGTCGAGCCCGACGATTTTCAGCGTCTGCCCTTCGAGCGTGAGCGTATCGCCGCGCAGCGCCTGCGGCATGATAATGGCCTTGGGTGCGTTGGCACCCAACTGCGGTCCCCACACTTTGAGCTTGGCGTCCTTGGTTTCCTGGATATGCGCAATGGTTTCGGGCGTAGCGAGGATTTGCGCTTGGGGGAACGCGGCCTGCAAGGTGTCGAGGCCAAAGTAGAAATCCGGATCGCCATGGCTGATGTAGATCGTGGTCAGGCGCTTGCCGGATGCCTTGATGCGCTCGGCCAATTTGCGCGCTTCTGCGGCTGAGAACTGGGCGTCGATCAGGATGGCGTCTTTTTGCCCTTCGACCAGTACCGATGTCACCGCAAAAATGGCTTGTTCGCCCGGATTGAAAACCTGGGTAGTCAGGGCGCTGGGGACGGTTGGCGCGGAGCTGGATGCAGCGCCTGAAGCGACGGAAGCGCCTGAAGCACCGGAATGGCTGGCGCAGGCGCTGAGTGCAGCAGCCACGGCGATGAGGGTGGCGCTCAGGGTGAGTCGGGGTGAGATCATATCAATTGGGCTTTCCAGAATTCCGTTGAAGGAGCCTTGCGGGCGGGGTCATGCCGAGCCGGGGCAAGGATGTTCAGTGTGAAGAGGGAATGTTAAAAAAGACCGATTGACAGATAAATACATACGAAGTAAATACATCGTATGTCAAAAGCAAACATTCAGCGCTCAACGACCGGCACGCAGACTGCGGTCGTACCCAATCTGAATCGGCTGGCCTATTTTGTTGCCGTGGTGGAAGCTGGATCGTTCACGGCGGCCGCCGAGCGGCTGGGCATCACCAAGGCAGTGGTGAGCCAGCAGGTGGCGCGGCTGGAACGCGAATTCCGCACCACCTTGCTCCTGCGCAGCACGCGCCGCTTGCATCTGACGGAAGCGGGCGAGGCGTTCTACGCGCGCTGTGCAAGGATTCTCAAGGAGGCCGAAGACGCTTTTGATGAACTGGCGGAATCGGCCAGCGAGCCGTCGGGCACCTTGCGGCTCACAGCGCCGTTCGACTATGGCATCGAAGTCATCGTGCCAGCCATTACGGAGTTCTCCCGCCGCTATCCGCAGTGCACGGTGCAGGCGCAGTTCAATGACCAGACGCTGGATCTTGGCGCCGGAGAGATGGATCTGGCGATTCGCGTGGGCTGGCTCACGGAACTGCATTGGCAGGCGCGCCGTATCGGCGGGTTTGGCCAGCGTCTCGTTGCCGGGCCGCAGTGGCGTGCGCAGGTGCAGCGGCTCACGCATCCGCAGGCGCTGTCCGGACTGCCCATCGTGGCGAACACGGCGCTGCGCGAGCCTGCAACCTGGGCGTTCTCCAGCGGTGAATCCACGCACACGGTGACGATGCAAGCGGGGTTATGGCTCAACGCCACGTTGGCGGTGCGCGAGGCGGCATTGAGCGGCGCGGGGCTGGCGGTGTTGCCGGATTATGTGATTGCGTCCGATCTTGCCAATGGCCTTCTGATCGAAGTGCTGCCGCAGTGGTCGCTGCCGCGCGGTGACATTCACGCGGTGTTTCCCACTGCGCGCTACCGACCGGCGAAGGTGCGCGCGTTCGTGGACTTGCTGGTCAGCCGATTGGAGGCGTGATTTGGCGTGATCCGCTGGAATCTGGCGGGATCAGGCGTTCGATGGCGACGATTGCGTCTGCAGGTAGTTCTGCAGGCCGATCTGCTCGATCAGGCCCAACTGCTTTTCCAGCCAGTAGGCGTGGTCCTCTTCCGTGTCGCGCAGTTGCGAGAGCAGGATGTCGCGGCTGACGTAGTCCTGGTGCTGCTCGCACAAGGCCATGGCTGCTTTCAAGTTGGCCTGTACCGTGTACTCGGTCTGCAAATCCTTGCCAATCATCTCGACCACGGTTTCACCGGGCTCGAATGCGTGGGGGCGCATATCCGGCTTGCCCTCCAGCATCAGGATGCGGCGCAGGATGGCGTCGGCATGGGCGGTTTCCTCTTCCATCTCGTGGCCGATCCGCTCGTACAGGCGCGTGAAGCCCTGATCTTCGTATTGACGCGAGTGAATGAAATACTGATCGCGCGCAGCCAGTTCGCCACGCAGCAATTCCTTGAGGCAGTCGATGACTTCTGGTTGGCCTTGCATGCTTTTTCTCGCTTGTATGTGAATAGACAGCCCCGAGTATCGCGCGGCACCGGACACGGGTGCATGTCAAAAGGGAATTTTCAGTGATCGTCCTTCATGGGTTGACGTAGGCTATCAAGTCCGTGCTCTCGTGGGGGGCGATGAGGAGCGCGCAGGAAGCGCAATCTCCAAACCCGCGCGACTTCTCCGGGTCCATGCATACGGCACAATGCCGATCATGCTGATGTACCCGCATATCGATCCCGTGGCCCTGCAGATCGGGCCACTCGCCATCCACTGGTATGGCATCACCTACCTCGTCGCCTTCGGGCTGTTCATGCTGCTGGGCATTCTCCGGCTGCGCCACGAGCCCTACGCCTCGATGACCGGCGATCGGGCGTGGACACGCAAGGACGTGGAGGACATTCTTTTTCTCGGTGTGCTGGGCGTGGTCGTGGGCGGGCGGTTGGGCTATTGCCTGTTCTATAAACCGGGCTACTACCTGTCGCATCCGCTGGAAATCTTCTTCGTGTGGCAAGGCGGCATGAGCTTTCACGGCGGCATGCTGGGTGTGATCGCGGCAATGATGTGGTTTGCCCATTCGCGCAAGCGCCACTGGCTGGAAGTGACCGATTTCATCGCGCCGTGTGTGCCGACCGGATTGGCCGCAGGGCGCGTGGGCAACTTCATCAATGGCGAATTATGGGGGCGCTTTTCCAGCCCCGATCTGCCATGGGGCATGGTGTTCCCGCAGAGCGGCTCCATGATGCCGCGCCATCCATCGCAGATCTACCAGTTCTTGATGGAAGGCGTGCTGCTGTTCATCCTGCTGTGGCTGTATGCGCGCAAGCCCCGCAAGATGGGCGAGGTGTCGGCGGCTTTCCTCATCGGCTACGGCACGTTCCGCTTCATCGCCGAGTACTTCCGGGAGCCGGACGATTTCCTCGGCCTGCTGTCATTGGGCATGAGCATGGGGCAATGGCTGTGCCTGCCGATGATCCTGGCGGGCGCGGCGCTCTGGGGCTGGGCGCACAAGCAGCGCGGTGTAGTGCCTGCGGCGCACTGATTCAGCGTTCAGCAGTCAAAAAAAGGGCGACGGAAGTCGCCCTTTTTTTGTCTTTGACGCACGGGTGTGATTCGACGTTTCCCTATCTGCGCGCTTATTCATCCGCGCTTTGTGCTGTCCATTTTGTTCTGTTCAATAGAACAAATTTATTCAAATTAAGGGCTTATTGACCTAATTCAGGCCCGCTCGGTGTAAACCCGAGTCGACCGTAGCTCACTGTTGGGTATTATTTATTGGAACTAATGTTTCGCACAGAAGAACAATTTCTTTGAGTGAAAACATGGGGTGGATCGGAACAAATCCAGAAAAACGGATGGAGACATGAATCGAGAGAGTCTGTTCAAACGGTTGGAGGCCATTCCTGACAGGGTGAATGCCAATGCACACCTGATGCACCGTGGCCGTTTCTTGAATGCCCGGATCAAGCTTGCGATTGATGAGCGGGAATACCTGTTGCACATCGCAGAAGGCCGCATTGTCAGCCTTTCGCCCGCCATGCCACTCTTCCAGACGATCGATCTGGTCATCCGGGGAAGTGCAGCGGCATGGAGTGCGCTTTGGGAACCGGTGCCCGAGGCGGGTTGGCACGACCTGTTTGCATTATGCAAACGGGGGGAAATGCGCATCGAGGGCGATTCACAGGTGCTGTTTTCTCATCTTCAATATCTCAAGGATCTGCTGGCTACGCCGCGAGAAAGGGTTCTGGCATGAGCGCGATGCAACACGCGGCGCAGCAGCATGGGTCATTGGAGCCTATGGTGGGGCGCTATGTGCACATGGATGTGATGGGCGAAATGTGCCGTGTCTATTTTGAGGAGTGCGGTAGCGGTATTCCGTTGGTGTGCCTGCACACCGCAGGTGCCGACGGTCGGCAGTTCCGGCATCTACTGAGCGATCCTGAAGTCACTTCGCGGTATCGCGTGCTGGCCTTCGATCTGCCCTGGCATGGAAAGTCCTATCCGCCGCAAGGGTTCGAGGCCGCGGACTATGAACTGACGACGGAACGCTACGTGGCCACCATCCGGTCGTTCGTTTCCGCATTGGGCCTGGACAAGCCGGTTGTCATGGGATGCTCGATCGGAGGTCGCATCGTGCTGCAACTGGGACATGCCCACGGGGAAGAGTTCCGGGCGCTGATCGGGCTGGAGGGGGCAGATCATCAACGTCCCTGGTACGACACGAGCTGGCTGAACCGCCCCGATGTGCATGGCGGTGAAGTGTGTGCAGCATTGGTGTCGGGGCTGGTGGCTCCGCAAAGTCCGGAGCGTTTCCGGCAGGAAACCTTGTGGCAATACAAGCAGGGCGGTCCGGGCATCTTCAAGGGCGATCTCTATTTCTACCGGGTCGATTCCGATCTGCGCGGCAAGCTGGGCGGCATCGACGCGCGCCGGACGCCGTTGTATCTGCTGACCGGCGAATACGACTTCTCTTGCACCCCGGAGGACACCTTGCGCACGGCTGAGAGCATTCCCGGTGCCAGGGTCACGGTGATGAAGGAAGTGGGGCACTTTCCGATGAGCGAGAACCCCGGACAGTTCAAAAAGTACATCGATCCGGTGCTGCAGGAAATTGCTGCTGCGTGACGGAATTCTCAATTCAAGTAGGAGATCAATGATGAAAAAAGTAGTTGCCCTGTCCCTGATGTGTCTTGCCGGTACGGCTTTTGCACAGGAGGAGTTGAAGGTCGGCGCCATCGTCACATTGTCGGGTGCGGGTGCTGCGTGGGGTCAGGCCATGCTGTATGCCACGGAGCTTGCTGCCGATGACGTCAACGCCAAGGGTGGTCTGGACGTCGGTGGCAAAAAGTACAAGATCAAGGTGGTGGCGTATGACGACAAATACCAAGCGGGCGAGGCCGTGACCGCAGCCAATCGTCTGGTGTTTGAAGACAAGGTGAAGTACGTCATCGGCCCCGTAGGCTCGGCGGGCGCATTGGCGGTGACGCCTATCGTGGCGAAGAACAAGGTCGTGATGCTGACGCTCGGGTTCACGGACAAGGCGCTCGCGGCGGACAAGCCATTCAATTTCCGCCCCAATCTCACGACGATGGAAACGTCCCAGCCGCAGATCGACTGGATCGTCAAATCCAAGGGCATCAAAAAAGTTGGTGGCCTGTTCCCTAACGACGAAACGGGTCAGCAGATCGCGCAGGACCTGGAGAAGGCCTATTCAAAGGCGGGAGCGCAACTCAACGCCAAGGAGTTTTTCGAACGTGAACGCGTGGACATGATGCCGCTGCTCACGCGATTGATGGCCAAGAGAGTGGACGCCATTGAGCTGGATGGCAACGCGCCCGGTACCGCCGGGTTGATCGTCAAGCAGGCGCGCGAACTGGGCTTCAAGGGCTTCATCATCCGCAGCGGCGGACCGGCGACGCCCGAGATCGTGAACGTGGCCGGTGCTACGGCGACGAATGGCATGCTGGTGAACACGCCGATCGATCCGGCCAACGCGGCGGTCAAGGCATATGCGGAGCGTTACAACGCCAAATACAAGAAGCGCATGAACGGCTTCAGCCCCGCGTTCTATGACGGCTCGCACATGCTCTTCCAGGCGATCTCGGCAGCAGGCACGGTCAGCGATACCGAAAAGGTGCGTGTGGCGCTGGAAGGGATCAAGGACTACAAGGGCATCTTGGGCACGCTGAACTGGACGGGCAAGGAGGTCTACGGCATTGCACACCAGATCAACGCGCCGTTCTACATTGCGCGTGTGCAGGATGGGCAGGAAGTGATCGAAGCGACCTGTTCGCTGACGGCCTGCAAGTAAGCGTCGCTACAGCCTTCGGAAGACGGTCGTGGACTTTACTTTTCTGATCGGCCAGGCGCTCACCAATGGCCTCATCATCGGATTGCTGTATCTGTTGATGGCCATTGGTTTTACGCTGGTGTTTGGTGTCATGCGCATCGTGAACTTTGCGCATGGCGAGTTCTACATGCTGGGCGCGTTTTCGGCTTACGTCTGTGTGACGAAGTTGCAGTTGCCCTTTCTTCTGGCGGTTCTGGCTACGTTCGTGATGACGCTGATCATCGGCTGGATTCTCGAAGTCGTTGTGCTCAAGGGTTTTCGTGGTGAGGAGCTGAACGGGTTGATCGCCACGATCGGTCTGGCCATGATCCTGCAGAACGGCGCACTGATGATCTTCGGGCCCGATCCGCAATCCATGCCAGCGGTGGCGCAGGGCGTGATTTCGCTCGGTCCGGTGGTGCTGCCCATGTCGCGGCTGTATGTCGTAGCGTTCTCGATCGTGGTGCTGGTCGTGTTGTATTGCTATCTCATGCACAGCCGGGGCGGACGTGCGCTGCGTGCTGTGGTCCAGGACAGCGAGATCGCGAATGCGCAGGGCATCCGCTCGCAGCTCATGTATCCGCTCGGATTCGGCATCGGCGTAGCGCTTGCCGCCGTGGCGGGAGCGTTGATGGCGCCGGTGTTTTCGGTATCACCCAGCATTGGGACCACGCCGTTGCTCAAGGCGTTCATCGTGGTCATTTTGGGTGGACTCGGAAGCATTCCGGGAGCAGCGCTGGCCAGTCTGCTGCTGGGTATTTTTGAAAGTGTGGCGAACACGTTCATGTCGAGCAGTGTGTCCGACATGCTGCTGTTCGGATTCGTGATCCTGATGTTGATTTTCCGTCCTGCAGGACTGCTCGGGAAGGCGGGGCGTTGATCTTATGAATGCAAGTGTCATCAATCCTCGCGCCGCGCGCTCCGCCTCGCTGGCGGGGTCGCGCGAGAAGGGCGGCGCATGGAAGGTGTGGATTCCTTCGTTGCTCGTGCTGTTTGCGCTTCCTTTGCTGCTGGCTGGGAATGCCTTCTATGTGCACCTGTCAGTGCTGATCTGTCTGAACATCATTTTTGTGAACGGGCTCGCGCTCATCAACCGGACGGGGCAGCTCTCGTTCTGTCATGCGGCTTTCATGGGGATGGGCGCGTTCGTGTCGGTGATCTGCACCATGCGACTGCAGACACCGTTTGCCGTTTCGGTGCTGGCCGGTGTTCTTGCCGCCATGGCGGTAGCGTATTTGCTGGGCGCCGTGATCCTGCGATTGCAGGGTGTCTATTTCGTACTGGTCACATTCTGCTTTGGCGAACTGTTCCGGCTGGTGCTGCTAGAAGGTGGCAATCTGACGGGCGGTGCAAACGGCATCGCCAATATTCCGCCAGCGAGCCTGTTTGGTTTTGCCTTCGACACCAAGCTGTCTTTTTATGGCCTGGCGGCGGTATGTGCCTTTTGCTCGATCGTGCTGTTGATCGCCTTGTTCAAAACGCCCAAAGGGAATTCACTGGATGCGGTGGGCGACAACCCGGAACTGGCGGAGTCCAGCGGTATCGGCATCCAGGGTTCGCAGATGTTCGCGTTCGTCGGTGGCAGCGCCATGGCCGGGTTTGCCGGTACATTGCTCGCCCACTATCTGGGTTTTGTTTCGCCGGAGTCTTTCAATCAGCACATTTCGGTGGCGGCCATCATCATGTTGGTGATCGGTGGGCGCGGCACGGTGCTCGGGCCGATCCTCGGGGCGCTCATCATGACGCCACTGCCCGAGCTGTTCCGTAGTGCCATCGAAACACAGAACATCATGTATGGCGTGACCCTGATCCTCGTGTTGCGATTCCTGCCGACAGGTCTTGTGGGCATCGGCCGCCGGTTTTTCAGGAAAGGACGTCGCTCATGAGTGCGCTGTTGAAAGTTGAAGGGCTGAGCAAGTCCTTCGGCGGATTGGCGGCGGTGCGTGACCTGAACTTCGAGTTGCAGGAAGGCGAAATCGTCGGGTTGATCGGACCCAACGGAGCGGGCAAGAGCACGGCGTTCAACCTTATCAGCGGCACGCTGCCTCCTTCCGCTGGAAAGATCACCTTTGCCGGAGAGAACATCACCGGGCTGAAGCCCAGTCGCGTAGTGCGGCATGGTCTCGCGCGCACCTTCCAGTCGGCCACGGTGTACCCCAAATCGACCGTGCTGGAGAATATTTATCGCGGCGCGTTATGCCACTTTGATGTTCCGGTCTGGGCGCAGCTTGCGCAGACGACCGCCTATCGGGAGGCGCTGGCGCGTATACGCGCAGACGTCGATCGCGTGTTGGACATCACAGGATTGGCGCCCTACGCGCATGAGGTGGCAGGCGAATTGGCGTACGGGCACCAGAAGCGCATTGGCGTTGCGGTGGGTCTGGCGACCCATCCCCGTTTGCTGCTACTCGACGAGCCTGCGGCGGGCCTGAACCCGGAGGAGTGCGCAGAGTTCGGGCGCCTGTTACGTACGCTTCGCGATCAGCACAAGATTTCGCTGCTGTTCGTGGAGCACCACATGGCACTGGTGATGGGGACATGCGAGAAGATCATCGTACTGGTGCAAGGGCAGAAGATTGCGCAGGGCACGGCGGAGGAGATCCGCAACAACTCCGCTGTCATCGAGGCATATCTTGGAGTGGATGAAGATGCTCACGCTTGAAGTGAAGGACATCGTTGTCCACTACGGACTTGTGGAAGCGTTGCATGGTGTGAGCTTCAAGATCGACGCGGGCAAGATCGTTGCCTTGATCGGCTCCAACGGCGCGGGCAAGAGCACTACGCTGAAAGCGCTGATGGGCTTGAAGAAGCTCACTTCAGGTTCGGTGGTGCTGGACGGCAAGCGCATCGATGGCACGCATGCGGCGCAGCGAGTCGGCATGGGCATAGCGCTGTCACCCGAAGGGCGGCGCCTGTTTCCGCGCATGTCTGTGTGGGAAAACCTGATGGTGGGCGCACACACAGTGCACTCGGCGGACAAACGCCATCGGGCGCTTGAGCGTGTGTACGAATTGTTCCCGCGCGTGCAGGAGCGGCGCAATCAATTGGCGGGTTCACTCTCGGGTGGCGAGCAGCAAATGGTGGCCATCGGGCGCGCCATGATGTCCGAGCCGCAAATCCTCATGCTGGACGAGCCGTCACTGGGCATCGCTCCCAAGATCGTCTCCGAGATCGCCAACGCGATCCGCCGGCTGAATCAGGAGGCCGGCATTTCCGTGATCCTGGTGGAACAGAACGCCCGCCTTGCGTTGAAGATGTCCGACGACGCCTATGTATTCGAGCAAGGTGTGGTGATTCGTTCGGGATCGGGGCAGGAATTGCTGCACGACACCTTTGTGCAGAAGGCGTTTCTGGGAATTTGAAGGCGTGCGTGTGACGCAAGGTTCAATGGCTGCAAGACAGGTGGAAGCTGACGATGACAACACTGCCCCGGATCCCTCGCGCTGAAGTGCGCCCAGAATGGCTGGCCCAGAGAACGGAAGAAGCGCTGGAGCCGGAGTTGCGCATCGTCGATCCGCACCACCATCTTGCCGACGAAAACTGGGGCGGCTATCTGGCCGAAGATCTCATGGCTGATCTCGATTCAGGTCATCGCATCGAATCAACGGTTTTCATTCAGGTCGGATTCGCCTACCGTGATCACGGTCCGCAAGCACTGCGTCCGGTGGGCGAAACGGAGCGCGTCGTGCAGATTGCCAATGAGGCCAATGCCGCGCAAGACAGGACGCAGATCTGCGCCGGCATTGTCGGTTTTGCTGAGTTGTCGCTCGGCGCGGCGGTCGAAGAGGTGTTGGCCGCACAGGTCGAGGCGGGGCAGGGCCGGTTCCGTGGAATCCGCTGTCATGCGGCCGCGCACGACAAATTCCAGTATGGCGTCATGCATGCCCCGCCGTTGCACGTCTACATGGATCCAGCTTTCCGCGAGGGCTTTGCCCGTCTTGCCTCATTCGGACTGAGCTTCGATTCGTGGGCGTATCACACGCAGCTCGATGAGCTGGAAGATCTGGCCAGGGCTTTTCCACAGACGCCCATCGTCATCGATCACATCGGTGTTCCGCTGGGTGTCGGGCCCTACGTGGGAATGCGCGATGAAGTGTTCTCGCAATGGCGGCAAAGCCTGGCGCGGATTGCGCAGTTGCCCAACGTATTCATGAAACTCGGCGGAATGGGCATGAGCGTTTTTGGCTTCCCGTTCCACGAACGCGCCCTCCCGCCCGACTCGCACACGCTGGCGCAGGCCTGGCGCCCCTACATCCTGACGTGCATCGAGCTCTTCGGTCCGCAGCGATGCATGTTTGAAAGCAATTTCCCCGTCGATAAGGGGACGTGTAGCTATGCGGTGCTGTGGAACGCATTCAAGCGCATTACGGCCGGATTCTCCGATGACGAAAAGGCCGATTTGTACCGCAACACCGCGAGGTCGTTTTACCGGTTGTAGGCGAAAAGGTGTTGGTTCAGGGATATTTTAGATTCTTTGTTCTATTTCTGCCTTAACCGCATCGCGCTGTCGGAGGAAGTGGCCATTGACTGCCGCCAGCCCTTGTCAGGCCTTGTCTTGGTGTTGATGCGGCGCCCTTTGACAGAGCCTTTTTGACGATCGGCAATTGACAGGGCGCTATGGCGGTTGTAATATTTTCAGAACAAAAGTTCTGCATAGCAAAATTTATTCGAATGCAAAGGAGATGCCAGATGGAACAGTACGGTGAAGGATGCGCGGGAGCCATTGCCAGGCGGAAGGTGTTGAGCGGCTTGCTGCTCGCGTCGATCATTCCGGCCGCTGCAATGGCTCAGGAGCCGAAGTTTCCGACCGAAGTGGTGCGCATGGTCGTGCCCTACGCAGCTGGTGGCGCCACGGACATCGTCGCCCGGGCCGTGGTGGACAAGCTCGGGGAGCGCTGGGGCAAGGCGGTTGTGGTCGACAACAAGCCCGGCGCTGGAACCACACTGGCCGCCGCACAGGTGGCGCGCGCGCCGGGTGACGGGCACCTGCTGTACATGACCACGTCGGCGCACACGATCAGCGGCTTGCTCTACAAGAAGCTGAGCTACGACCCGCTCAAGGACTTCGCGGCCCTGACGCTGGTGGCCAAGGTGCCGCTGGTGCTGGTGGTGCGACCGGACATGAAAGTCAAGACGCTCGACGATTTCACCCGCTATGTGCGTGAAAACGGCGACAAGGTGTCGTTTGCTTCTCCGGGCAATGGCACGGCGCAGCACCTGACCGGTGAGATGTTCAACGTCACGATGAACACGAAGATGGTGCATGTGCCCTACAAGGGAGATGCCCCTGCCATTACGGATCTCATGGGTGGCTCGGTGGATGCCATGTTCGCCACGTTGACCGTGGTGCTTCCGCATATTGCGTCGGGCAAGCTCAAGGCGATTGCATTGGCGAACGGCACGCGCATTGAAAAAGTGCCCGACATTCCGACCTTTGCCGAAGCAGGCATGAAGAACTTCGAGGCGGCCACCTCGTTTGGCGTGCTGGCTCCGTCATCGCTGTCACAGCCATTGCGTGAGCGCATCTCCAAAGACATTCGCGCCGTGGTCGATCAGCCTGATCTGCGCAAGAAGCTGGTGGATCTTGGCGGCGAGGTGGTCTCCAGCACGCCCGCTGAATTCGACGCCTTCATGCAGACGGAATACCGCAAGTGGGCCGACATCGTGAAGCGCTCTGGCGCAGTGATCAATTGAACTATCTGCCGAAGACGCAGCCATCCATGCAAACACAATCCGAACTCCAGCCGATGCTCATCGGCGACCAGTGGCTGAGCCGTGAAGACGGCGCGCTGGACTCCATCAATCCTGCCGATGGCAGTGTGAACTACCGCATCACCACCGCCAGCGACGCTGACGTACAGGACGCCGTGGCGACCGCGCAGAAGGCGGTCTCGGCCAAATCGTGGCGAGACATGCTGCCGCACATGCGGGCGCAGATCCTCGGACGTATCTCCGACGGCATCCGCGCGCACTCTGACGAGCTTGCGCGTCTCCAGATGATCGAGAACGGCAAGGTCATCAGCGAGTGCAAGACGCAGGTGGCGAGCGCCGCTGCCACATATCGCTATTACGCGGCCGTATGTGAAACGCTGGGTTCCGAAGTCACGCCCGCGCGCGGCGACTATCTGTCCATGACTTCCTATGAGCCCTATGGCGTGGTCGCCGCGATCACGCCATGGAACTCGCCCATGACGATGGAAGCGCAGAAGATTGCGCCCGCACTGGCGGCGGGAAATGCGGTGCTGCTCAAGCCATCGGAAGTCACTTCCAGCGTGGGCTTGGCGGTGGCACGCATTGCGCTGGAGGCGGGATTGCCGCCGGGGATCCTGAACGTGCTGCCAGGCTCGGGCGCTGTCACGGGCAATGCCATCATCAAGCATCCGGGCGTGCGCATGGTCTCGTTCACGGGTGGCACTGTGACCGGAAGAAGCATTGCCATGGTGGCGGCGCAGCGCCTGATTCCGGTGGCGCTGGAACTGGGCGGCAAGTCGCCCCACATCATCTTTGATGACGCCAATCTGGGCGCTGCGGTGAATGGCGTGGTGGACGGCATTTTTGAAGGCAGTGGGCAGTCTTGCGTGGCGGGGTCGCGCCTGTTCGTGCAGCGCAAGGTATTGGATCAGGTGTTGTCCATGTTGGTGGAGCGGGCGAACGGACTGCGCGTTGACCTGCCGGATGCGCAAGGGGCGCAAATGGGTCCCGTGGCGGGCTTCAAGCATCGCGAACGCATCGAATCAATCGTGGAGAGCGCACGCCGGGAAGGTGGGGAAATCGTCGCCGGTGGCGCGCGCCCCGATGAGGAGCGACTCGCACGTGGCTCGTTCTATCGCCCCACCATCATCACCGGGCTGAATAGCCGTGCGACAGCCGTGCGCGAAGAGATCTTCGGTCCGGTCCTGTGCGTATTGCCGTTCGATGATGAGGATGATCTCATCGCGCAGGCCAATGACACCGTGTTCGGCTTGGCCTCTGGTGTCTGGACCGCCAACTACCAGCGTGCATGGCGTGTGGCGCGTGCGTTGGAAGCGGGTGTGGTCTGGATCAACACCTACAAGCAACTGTCAATTGCGACGCCTTTTGGTGGCTTCAAGGAAAGCGGCATCGGTCGCGAGAAGGGCGTTAGCGGCCTGCGCCTGTACCAGCAGAGCAAGGGCATCTATTGGGGTATGACCCCCGCGAACATGGCGTCCTGACGGCGCATTCAAACCAAAGACAACAGCAACAAGGAAGGCATATGTCGCAATCCCAACCGGTGATCGGATTTATCGGCGTTGGCGTGATGGGGGAGCCCATCTGCCGCCACATCGCCACCAAGAGCGGCGCTCAGGTTCTGGCGTCGGATCTCAATGCCGAGCCTTTGGCGCGGCTGGCTGCGCACGGTGTGCAAACCGTAGGCATGGACGAACTGGTCAGCCGGGCGGACATCGTTTTTCTGTCGTTGCCTTCGGGCGAAGTCATGCAGCAGGTTGTCGCTGGAAAAGGCGGCCTACTGGAGCGGCTGGCTGCGGGCAAGCTGATCGTCGACTTGAGCACGTCGTCCGTCGATGTGACGCTGGCGGTCGCCAGGCAACTGGCCGACAAAGGCATCCGCTTTGCCGATGCGCCTGTGATGCGGACGCGCGCTGCCGCAGAGGCTGGCACCCTCGCCGTGCCGGTGGGGGCCAGCGATGAAGTGTTTGCGTTGATCGAACCTTTTATCCGTACGTTTGCTTCGGACGTGACGCATGCGGGCAAGGTGAGTGCAGGACAAGTCGTGAAGATTCTGAACAACATGGTGTTGTACGAAACTGTCCTCGCGCTGTCCGAGGCGGCGGCCATAGGCCGACGCGCCGGTGTTCAACCCGATGTGCTGTTTAGCGCGTTTTCGACCGGCTCAGCCGATAGTTTCGCGCTGCGCAACCATGGCATGAAGGCGATTGCGCCGCAATCGTTTCCGGAAAAAGCGTTTCCGGTGACCTACGCGAAGAAAGACATTTCTTATGCAGTCGCGTTGGGCGAGCAGGTAGGCGTCGATCCGACCGGTGCACGTAATCTGGTAGCCACGTTGCAGAAAGCCATTGAGCTGGGGCATGGCGAAAAGTACGCGCCAGCGCTCAGTCTGGTGTTTGAGGAAGGTGCGAAATCCGGCATCTGACGAGGTGCATGAAAAAGGCGGCGTTGAACCTGGCGTGAGGTTCAACGCCGCTTTTTTGTAGCGAGGGAGGCGATTCAGAGGCCCTGACTGAAGCCTTTGCGCAACGGCTGCGGGCTTTCCCGTATATGTCCTACATATCTTCCATTCATAATTATGAAAAATTATGCAAATGAGTTCATTTTGAATGCATTTGCGTCAGATAGATGAGGTTTTGTCGTCTCTTTGATCAAGGTGGATAAGCCCCATCGAGCAGTCCAGGAGTGTGCATGCGCCCCGTAGTCAACTCCCTGCATGAGCAGGTCGCCGAGCAGTTGCGAGAGCTGATCTTCGCGGGAGAGTTGCGCCCCGGTGCTTTTCTGGATGAACTGGCCCTGTGCGAGCGGCTATCCATCTCGCGCACTCCATTGCGCGAAGCGCTGAAGGTGCTGGTGGCGGAGGGCCTGGCGCGCCATGCGCCGCGCCGCGGCTGCTTCGTGGCCGAGATCACCGAGCGCGATGTGGATCAGATTTTCCCCGTGATCGCGTTGCTGGAAGGGCGCGCGGTGTACGAGGCTGCGCAGCGTGCCAACGATGCGGATTTTGTCGCGTTGGAGGCGCTGCATGAGCGGCTCGTGCAGCGCGCCGAAGCGGATGACATCGACGGCTACTACGCCGCCAATCTGGCCATCCACGAAGCCTTCATCACCCTGGCCGACAACCGCTGGCTGGCCCAGAGCATTGGTGATTTGCGCAAGATCCTGCGCCTGTCGCGCTTGCAGCAATTGCGTGCGCCGGGGCGTCTGCGGCACAGCCTTGGGGAGCATCTCGCCATCTTTGACGCTGTGAAGCAGCGCGATCCCGTGGCTGCCGAGCAGACCATGCGAACCCATCTTCTGGCGCAGCGCGACGCGTTGCGTGAACTGGCACATCAACAAACTTCCCGGATTGCACTATGAACGCCGCTACCACCTGGTTGACCCGCAACGTTGCCCGCTTGATGGGCAGCGACTCCAAGAATCCCGATGCTGCGGAGGGCGCTCCGCCCGCCAGCAAGAAGGCGGATGCCCCGCGCTCCACCCACGAGCGCGTGGAGGCCACGCTGCGCCGCAATGGCGAGGCGCTGTCGCCGCGCGCACTGCGTCGCCTGTTGGGCGAGTTGCAGGACGTGGTGGCTCCGCGCGTGAGCGAGGTGGAGGGCGGCCGGCGCGCCGAGGCCATCGCCAAGTGGTATGCCGACGCGAGCGCGGATGAGCGGCGCGATTTGTGGCTGCTGATGTGCGAGCAGTTCACGCCCGACGCCGCGCGTGTGAGGAACGCGCAGCAAAAGTACGAAGCGGCGGTCGGCACGCCCGATGCGCCCCAAGCCGAGGCACAGCTGCGCCGCGTGCTGACCTCACCGCGCACGCGCTTGCTGCAGCGCTTTGCGGCGTTTGGGCAGGGCATGCGCTTTCTGGTGGATTTGCGCGCGGAACTGTTGCCGCATCTCAAGAGCGACAAGCGCCTGATGCCGCTGGAGGCGGAGCTGGAGCAGCTGTTTGCCACGTGGTTCGACGTGGCGTTTCTGGAGCTCAAGCGCCTGTCCTGGGACTCGCCCGCGTCGTTGATCGAAAAGCTCATCAAGTACGAGGCCGTGCATGACATCCGTAGCTGGGCCGATCTGAAAAACCGGCTCGACAGCGACCGCCGTTGCTACGGCTTCTTCCATCCGCGCCTGCCCAACGAACCGCTGATCTTTGTCGAGGTGGCGCTGGTCACCGACATCTCGGAAAGCATCACGCCGCTGCTGGACGAGTCCGCCGCGCCATCGGACATCCATCGCGCCACCACGGCCATCTTCTATTCGATCAACAACACGCAGACCGGCCTGCGCGGCGTGAGCTTCGGGGACTCGCTCATCAAGCACGTGGTGGAGACCCTGAACGAAGAGTTTCCGCGCCTCAAGCGCTATGCCACGCTGTCGCCAATTCCGGGCTTCCGTTCGTGGTTCAACAAGAACTGCGCGGCGCAACTGGAGTTGCTCGACGACAAGCGCCGCGCCGAACTCGGCCGAGCTGTGGGTTTTGAGCCACCTCAGGCCGCCCATGTCATGGCCGCCGTTGATGCACAGGCGCTGGAGCTCGATGCGAAGTCGCCACTTCGCCAATTCGTCAAGGAATGCGCCGCTCGCTATCTGGGACGCGAGATGGTGGAGGAAAAACCTGTCGATCCGGTGGCCCGTTTTCACCTTGGAAATGGCGCGCGCGTGGAGAGATTAAATTGGGCCGGTGATCCATCCAGCAAGGGAATGAAGCAAAGTTTTGGCATGATGGTGAATTACCTTTACGATTTGAAACGCATCGACAAACATCGCGGCCTGTTGGCGCAGGGCCGCGTTCCGGTATCGAGTGACATCGATGCCCTTTGCCGCGACTGATCTGCCTTCGGGAAGATGGTTGCCGGATCGGGTGGCGCCGTGCGGCTCATCGCACGACGGTCACCGCGCGCACGGAAGAGACCGATAAACAATTCATCAGGAGACAAGACGATGAGCGAAAAGACTGCGGTGATGCAGGGTTGGAGTGCGGCTGCCCCCATGGGCCGACGCGAAGTATTGCGCACAGCGGGCGCGGCCGGTTTGATGCTGGCGGGCGCAGGGCGTGCATTGGCGGCAGATCCTGCGGTGGCGGGTTGGCCATCCAAACCGGTGACCGTGGTGGTGCCATTCCCCGCAGGCGGCGGAACCGATGCGTTTGCCCGTCCGCTGGCGGCACAGTTTTCCAAATCCACGGGCAAGACGCTGGTCATCGACAACCGTGGCGGCGCGGGCGGCACGGTAGGTGCCAGCATCGCGGCCAAGCAGCCGCACGACGGCTATTACCTGTTCATGGGCGCGGTGCACCACGCGATTGCACCGTCGATGTATCCCAAGCTCGATTACGACATCGAGAAAGACTTTGTGCCGCTGGCGCTGCTGGCCAACGTGCCCCAGGTGCTGGTGGTGAATCCCAAGAACGTCACGGCCAAGAACTTCAAGCAGTTTCTGGAGATGGTCAAGGCGCAGCCCGGCAAGTACAACTACGCCTCGGCGGGCTCCGGCACCTCGCACCATCTGGCAGGCGAGTTGTTCAAGATCCAGACCAACACCTTCATCACGCATATTCCGTATCGCGGAGCCGGACCGGCGCTGCAGGATCTGATCAGCGGCAACGTCGACATGATGTTCGACGGACTGGGATCATCCGCCGCGCACATCAAGGGCGGGCGCATCAAGCCGCTGCTGGTTTCGGGCTCCAAACGCAATCCCGCGTTGCCGGACGTGCCCTGCGCGGCCGAACTGGGATTGCCGGAATACACCGTTTCCACGTGGTATGGCCTGTGGGCACCCAAGGGCACGTCGCCCGAAATGGCGGCGCGGATCACCGAAGAGTTCAACAAGCTGGGGCAGGCGGAAGAGGTCAAGGCTGTCTGGGCCAGCAACGGCGCAGAATTTGGCACGTTGAGCTCGCAGGACTTCGGCAAGATGGTCAGCAACGAGGTCAAGCGTTGGGCGCAGGTCGTCAAGGCATCGGGCGCGAAGCTGGAATGACCGCACGGTGGCAATGTGTCCACGCGCAAGCGCGATGCATTGCCACTCTAGAGTCTCCGCTCAGGCCGTGCGCTTGCGCCTGCGCGGCGGGAGCGCGGCGCTCACGGGCGCGGCCAGCACCATGTCGGCAAACGCACGTCCACCTGCTGAGATGTGATTGCGCATGGCCTCGGCGGCGCCCAGGCTGTCGCCCGCCAGAATGGCCTGCACCACGGCGGCATGCTCGGCCTGCGAGCGCAACAGGCGCTCGGGCTTTTCAAACATCTTTCCGCGATAGGGCGCCACGCGCAGTCTCGCATCGCGCGTTTGCTGCACGATGAAGCTGTTTCCGCTGGATAGATATATCAGATCGTGCAGCACCGCATTGGCCTTTTCGTACTCCACGGAGTCGGCCCGTTGCGCGAAGTGTTCCGTGCGGGCCAGGGCTTCATTCAACTGGCGCTTGGCGTCGTCCCCAATGCGCTGGGCGGCCAGACGCGCGAGTACGCCTTCCAGTTCAGCCAGCCCCTCCATCATGGCAATCAGCTCACGCGGCTCCAGCTGCTGCACATAGATTCCCGCTCGGGGAAGAATGTTCACCAGCCCTTTGGCGGACAGCATCAGGAGCGCCTCGCGCACCGGCGTGCGGGAGGCTCCGAAGCGCTCGCACAGACCCTGCTCATCGATGGGCGCGCCCGGCTGCAGGGCGCCGCTGCGCAGGTCCTGCTCCAGTGCAAGCCGGATCCGGTCCTGCATGCTGGAGGGCCCTAGGGTTTTCTCTATAGGTGCGCTATGCTGGGGCATTTTCTAATTATAGATATATCTAATAATTCTGATGATACACATGACTCCTGAGCTCAGCCTGCAAAATCACGTGGCCACCATCACTCTGCGGCGCCCCGATGTGGCCAACCGACTGGCTCCCGAAGACTTGCCGGTGCTGATTGCACACGTCCAGCAGATCAACCAGATGGACGAGGTACGGGTGTTGGTCATTCGCAGCGAAGGCAAGTATTTTTGCAGTGGCTATGATATATCAGAGGTCAAAAACAGCCAGGACAAAGGCAGCAGTTTCGGGGAGATGGTGGACACGATCGAGCAATGCCGCGCCGTCACCATCGCTGTTGTGCATGGCGGTGTGTATGGCGGGGCCACGGACATGGCGCTGGCATGCGATTTCCGCGTGGGCGCGACCACGACCGAGATGTTCATGCCTGCGGCGCGTCTGGGTTTGCACTTCTATCAGGCCGGACTGGAGCGCTATGTGTCGCGTCTGGGGCTGGACACGGCCAAGCGCCTGTTCCTTACGTGCGAGCGCCTGAACGCGCAAGACATGAAATCGTGCGGCTTCCTCACCCATCTGCTGGAGCCGGACGCGCTGCAGGACGCCGTGAACGCGCTGACGGAAACGCTCAGCGCCATGGCGCCGCTGCCGCTGTTTGGCATGAAACGCAATCTCAACCTCATCGCGCGCGGCCAGCATGATGCGGAAGCCATCGCGCGGGATGTCTTTCAAACCGTTCAATCAGAAGACCTGAAAGAAGGCGGCGCCGCCTGGCGCGAAAAGCGCAAGCCTGTCTTCAAGGGGCGCTGAACGGATCTTTTTGCCCTTTCATACATAACGACGGAGACAAACCATGAAATTCAAGAAGGCCATCCTGGCCACGGTGGCAGCGTGCGCCTGCGCGGGCGCTTGGGCACAGACTTATCCCAGCCGTCCGATCACGCTGATCGTGGGCTTTCCGCCCGGCGGCGGCGCGGACGCGGTGGCGCGCATCGTCAGCGAGAAGTTGGGGCGCGTTCTGAACCAGTCGATCGTGGTGGACAACCGCCCCGGCGCGGGCACCACCATTGCCTCGGACCTCGTCGCGCGAGCGCCTGCTGATGGCTACACGCTGCTGCTGGGCAGCGCCAACCTGTACGGCTCGGATCAGATGCTCTACAAGAGTGCGCGTTACGACGGCGTGAAAAGCTTCACGCCGATTGCGCGCTGGGCCAACTCTCCCATGCTGCTGGCCGTGAAAAAGGACTTTCCCGAAAAGGACGTGAAAGGGCTGATCGAACTGGCACGCAAACAGCCGGGCAAGCTGACCTACTCTTCATCCGGCACGGGCGTGGTGACGCATCTGGCGGGTGCATCGTTTGCGCACGCGGCCGCCATCGATATGCTGCACGTGCCGTTCAAGGGCGGTGCGCCCTCGATTCAGGCCGTCGGCGCTGGCGACGTGGACATGACTTTTGGCACACCGCCTTCGGTGCTGCCCATGGCGCAGGGCGGCAAGCTGCGCATGCTGGCCGTGACGACGGCCGAGCGCTCACCGCTGTTCCCGGATTTGCCGAGCATGAAGGAATCGGGCATCAAGGACTATGACTTCAGCATCTGGTTCGGGCTGTACGGCCCCGCCAATCTGCCAGCGGACGTCAGCAAGCAACTGTTCGATGCAAGCACGCAGGCGCTCAACGATCCTGAGGTGAAGGCGAAACTGGCCAAGCAAGGCAATCTGGCATGGCCCATGGCGTCCATCGACCAGTTCAAGGCATGGGCCATCGACGATGGCAAGAAATACAAAGCCATCACCGAGCGCTCCGGCGCTGTGGGGGGAACGAACAATTGAGCAATGCACATAACACGCTGCCGCTGGACGGCGTGACGGTGGTGGATCTCACGCGCGTGCTGGCGGGGCCGATGTGCACGCAGACGCTGGCCGATCTGGGCGCGCGCGTGATCAAGGTCGAGCAACCCGGGGTGGGCGACGATTCGCGCGCCATCGGGCCGTTCATCGATGGCGCGTCGGCGTACTTCATGTCGGTGAACCGGAACAAGGAATCCATCGCGTTGGATCTGAAGGCCGAAGGGGATCGCCAGATCTTCGAAAGCCTGCTGGCGCGGGCCGATGTGGTGGTGGAAAACTACCGCCCTGGCACGATGGAGAAACTTGGCTACGGCTGGGAAGCGTTACACGAGCGCTTTCCGCAACTGATCATGGTGTCGATTTCCGGCTTCGGGCAGACCGGCCCTTATCGCGAGAAGCCCGCCTACGACATGGTCGTGCAGGCCATGAGCGGCATGATGAGCGTGACGGGCAGTGCCGATTCCGGCCCGTGTCGCGTGGGGGTGTCGATTGGCGATCTGGGCGCGGGGCTGTATGCGGTGATTGGAACGCAATCGGCGCTGATCCGCCGCGCCCGCACCGGGCTGGGCGAGCGCGTGGATGTGTCCATGCTGGACTGTCAGGTGGCTTTGCTGGAGAACCCGATCGCGCGCTTGGGCGCGACGGGCAGCGTGCCGGGACCCATTGGCTCGCGTCACCCATCCATGGCACCGTTCGATGTGTATGCCGCGCAGGATGGTTGGTTCGTGATCGCGGTGGGCAGCGATGCGCTGTTCAAGCGATTGTGCGAACTGCTGGAGTTGCCGGAACTGGTGGCGGACGCGCGCTTTGTGAACAACGCCGAGCGCTGCCGACATCAGGCGGAACTCAAGGAGTTTCTGGAGCAGCGCCTGCACCAGCAGCCGCGTGCGCATTGGCTACGCATTTTTTCGGATAACGGCGTGCCCACGGGTGAATATCATTCTGTGGCGGAGGTAGTGGAGCATCCCCAGATCGCCGCGCGCGGCATGATCGCCAGCGTGCAGTCGCCCCATGGCAGCGCGCTGCGCGTGGCGGCGAATCCATTGACTGCCCACAATGGACTTTCCGTGGTACGGCGTAATCCCCCTGTGCTGGACGGCGATCGGCAGCGCATACTTGAAGACTTTGTGCCTGCGCCGTCGCAGCCTTGACCCGTTCAACCCAATGAGCATTTGAAGAATGTCGAACAACAATCTGTTTTCCGCGCTGCGTGCAGCATTCCCGGCCAATCTGGATGAGATCGCCATCGAAGCCGCCTCTCCGCGTGGCGAGCCGCTGAACTACACGTGGCGAGATATCGATCGCGCCAGCGCACGCATTGCCAACATGCTGGATTCGCTCCGTCTGCCCGAGGGCAGCCGCGTGGCCGTGCAGGTGGAAAAGTCGGTCGAGGCCGTGCTGCTGTATCTGGCGACGCTGCGCGCGGGCTACGTGTTCCTGCCGCTGAACACGGCGTACCAAAGCGCCGAGATCGAATACTTTGTGGGCAATGCGGAGCCTGCAGTGGTGGTCTGCACGCCGAAGAATTTTGGCTGGGTCTCCAAGATTGCTTACCAGGCAGGCACGGAATACGTCTTCACGCTGGGCGAAGATCGCGACGGCACCTTGCTGGAGCGTGCCACGCATTTTGGCGACGAGCACACCGCCGTTGAGCGTCAGGCGGATGACCTGGCGGCCATCCTCTACACCAGCGGCACGACGGGACGCAGCAAGGGCGCCATGCTCTCGCACGGCAATTTGCTGTCCAACGCGGTGATGCTCAAGGACTACTGGGGCTGGAAGAAGGGCGATGTGCTGATCCACGCACTGCCGATCTTCCACGTGCACGGGTTGTTCGTGGCGATCCACGGCGCGATGATCAACGGCAGCAAGATGATCTGGATGTCGAAATTCGACCCCAAGGCCGTCATCGCCGCCATGCCGCGCGCGACCGTGTTCATGGGCGTGCCTACGCTGTACGTGCGCATGCTGGCCGAGCCGGCACTGACAAAAGAGCAGTCGCGCCACATGCGCCTGTTCATTGCCGGATCGGCCCCGCTGTTGATCGAGACCTTCAAGGAGTGGCAGGAGCGTACGGGCTCGACGATTCTCGAGCGCTACGGCATGAGCGAGACCATCATGCTCACCTCCAACCCTTACAGTGCCGACAAACGCTACGCCAATCAGGACGAGCGTCGCGGCGGCACCGTGGGCTTTCCGCTGCCTGGCGTCGGTCTGCGCGTGATGGATGATGCGGGCAAGGAGCTGCCTACGGGGGAGATCGGCAACATCCAGGTTCAGGGTGCGAATGTGTTCAAGGGCTATTGGCGCATGCCGGAAAAGACCAAGGAAGAGTTCAGCGCCGATGGCTGGTTCAAGACCGGAGACGTGGGCAAGGTGGATGAGCGCGGCTACGTCAGCATCGTGGGGCGCAGCAAAGACCTGATCATCAGCGGCGGCTACAACGTCTATCCTGCCGAAATCGAGGGCTACATCAACGAAATGGACGGCGTGGCCGAAAGCGCGCTGGTCGGCGTGCCGCACCCGGACTTTGGTGAAGTCGGCGTGGCCGTGGTGATCGCCAAGCCCGGCGCCAAGGTCGACGGCGAGGCCATCGTGACGCAACTGAAGTCCCAACTGGCGAATTTCAAGATTCCCAAAAAGTGCTTCGTTTGCACCGAGTTGCCGCGCAACACCATGGGCAAGGTCCAGAAAAACCTCCTGCGCGACGAGTACAAAGGACTGTTTGCCTGACGTCCAAGTAGCGTGATCCAAGCAAAAAAGGTGGTGCAGACATGAATGTCTGCACCACCTTTTTTTTCTTCGGCCGTTCAAGGCCGGAAGGTGAGGGCGCGCTTCAGCGCAGAACCAACACCGGAATATGCGAGTGCGTCAGCACGTGTTGTGTCTCGCTGCCCAGCAGCACGCGCTTGAGACCCTTGCGGCCGTGCGATGCCATGACGATGACGTCGCAATTGTTCTTGGTGGCGGTGGAGATGATGGATTCCGCGATCAGGTCGGACTTGGCGACCACGGCCTTCACGGACACATCGCGTTTGGCGCCCATGTCTTTGATTTCGCCGAGCGCCTGCATGGCAGACTCGCTCCAGCGCTGCTCCACTTCCTTCACGTCCTCGCGGTTGAGTGGCGCGCTGCCTTCGAAATAGCTGCGGGGATAGCGTGGCACTACCTTGAGTGCGACCACGGATGCGCCGCACAGGGACGCCAGGTCCAGACCCGATTTCACAGCCTTGTCGGACAGGGGGGAGCCGTCAGTGGCGATCAGAATGCGTTTGTACATGAGAACCTCCTTTTGTAGTGCGAATCCGGGATTCAATCCTCAATGACTATCAAGTTAGATGAGTGAATTGAATGTGTCGTTAGCTTGTTCTGAGATCAAGCATAGGGGCCTATGAAGCCCGAACTCTTGATTCATGTCAAATTGAATGCCGGCATGGGGAATTATCTTCAGTCCTATGTCAACTGGCACTTCCCGAAACCAAGCCATAGTTTCGGATTTTTCTTCTGACGCGTCCGCCCTGTGCGCCGTCCCGGAACAGGACGAGCGCGTTTCGTTGCTGGACGATCCGGAAGAGTGGCCTGCGTTTGGTCGCCCAAAAAACGCCCTGCCGGAAGGCGCAGACGCCCGGGAAGTGCTCTGGGAATCGTTCGTCGTGCTGGATGGCATGCATTGTGCAACCTGTGCGCTGTCCATCGAAGATGCGCTGCGCCAAGTACCTGGCGTGCTGGAGGTGGATGTCAGCGCTGCCGCGCGCCGTGCGCGCGTGGTGTGGAACCCTGCCCGGGTGCTCCCGTCCCAGTGGATGGCTGCCGTGGGGCGTGCCGGTTACCGCTGCCTTCCTGCCATGGACGCTTTGCTGCGCGAGCAGCGCCTGCGCGAGAGCCGCCGTGCCTTGTGGCGTTGGCTGGTCGCCGGCTTTTGCATGATGCAGGTCATGATGTACGCGTGGCCTGCCTACAACCCCGCACCGGGCGATCTGAGTGCCGAGATGGAGCAATTGCTGCGCTGGGCCTCGTGGGTCATCAGCCTGCCGGTAGTGCTGTTCGCATGCGGTCCGTTTTTCTCCAGTGCGCTGAAGGATGTGCGTGAGCGGCGGGTGAGCATGGATTTGCCCGTGGCCCTTGGCATGTTGATCACCTTTGTCGTCAGCACGCTGGGCACGTTCGACCCTCAGGGGCCATTCGGTCACGAGGTGTATTACGACTCGCTCACGATGTTCGTGTTCTTCCTGCTGTCGGGTCGCCTGCTGGAGCTGCGTCTGCGCAATCGCACGGCGGGTGCGCTGGAGGCGGTTACCAATCGCCTGCCGGACAGCGTGGAGCGCCGCGATGCGGCGACGGGCGAATTCACCCGCGTCACGCTGCGGCGCCTGAAAGTCGGAGACGTGGTTCGGGTGTTGCCGGGCGAGGCATTTCCAGCCGATGGAATCATCACACTCGGACAGACTCAGGCGGATGAGGCTTTGCTGACCGGCGAGTCCAAGCCGGTGCCCAAGGGAGCGGGAGACCATGTATCGGCGGGCAGCTACAACCTGCGCGGCATGGTGGAAATGCGCGTGGAGCAATTGGGCAATTCGACGCGATTTGCCCAGGTGGTAGCGCTCATGGAGAGCGCAGCGCTGCAAAAGCCGCGTCTGGCCCAATTGGCGGACAAGGTCGCGCGCCCATTCTTGATTGCTGTCATTGTGGCGGCCGGCGGGGCGGCGCTCTGGTGGTGGCCCACCAGCCCGAGTCACGCGGCAATGATCGCTGTGGCCGTATTGATCGTCACCTGCCCCTGCGCGCTGTCGCTGGCGACGCCGGTGTCGATGCTGACCGCTGCGGGCACGTTGGCGCGCCACGGTGTGCTGGTGCGCAATCTGCAGGGGCTGGAATCGCTGGCGTCGGTGGACACCATTGTTTTCGACAAGACCGGCACGCTCACGCGCGATGGATTGTCGGTTCTGGCCATGCAGGAGTTGCCATCGGAAGGCGCTTGCCCCTTCTTCACCCGTGCACAACTTATCGGCTTGGCGTCTGCCATGGCTGCCAGTTCGCTGCATCCGGTATCGCGTGCCGTGCAGAAATATGCAGGAAGCGAAGGCGACGTCATGCCTGCGCCGCGCCAGTTGCGTGAAATCTCGGGTGCTGGCCTGGAGGCGGAATTTGCGGATCCGCGCTTTGAGGGGCGCGTGCTGTCCGCCCGGCTGGGCTCTGCAATCCACATCGGCGAAAAGCCGGATGTAGATGCCGTTCAGGAAGCATTTTTTTCGCTGGAAGCGGACGGGCAGCGTCTAGCGCTGCTCAGGTTCCAGCTTTCGGAGGATGTGCGCTCCGAGTCGGCTGAGGTCGTCGCGGCGCTGGTGCGCGACGGTATGCATGTGGAGCTCTTGTCGGGCGACAACGCGAGCGTGGTCGAACGCGTGGCCGCGCAAACCGCTATTGCCCAAGCGCGCGGAGATTGCACGCCTCAGGATAAATTGTCTCGGCTGCAGGCATTGCAGGCCGAAGGCAGGAGCGTGGTCATGGTGGGCGATGGCCTGAACGACGGTCCTGTGCTGGCCGGTGCCAATGTGTCCTTTGCCTTTGGTCGTTCGGTGCCACTGGCGCAGGCGCGCTCCGACTTTGTCGTCATGGGCGAGCAACTTGAGCTGGTGTGGCAAGCCATCTTGCTTTCGCGTCGGACCATGCGGGTAGTGCGCCAGAACCTGCTGTGGGCTGCCATTTACAACGCCCTTGGCGTGCCGCTGGCCATCGCTGGCTACATGCCCGCCTGGTTGGCCGGGTTGGGCATGGCGGCGAGTTCTTTCCTGGTCGTGCTCAATGCTGCGCGACTGGCCCGGGCGCCCGGATTGTCCGAAGTGGTCGTGCCCGCGGCCTCCGCTTCCTATACACCTCTGGGGAGCGATGCAGCGGCGCGCGCCCTCGTCACGGAGTCAGTCTGATGGACGTACTTTACTTGCTCATTCCACTCTCCGTAGTGCTCGTTCTCATCGTTTTGGCCGGCCTTTGGTGGGCGGTTTACCGTGGGCAATTCGAGAACATAGATCAAGAAGCAGAACGAATTTTGAAAGACGGTTGACGTTCGTCAAAACTGAATGTTTCACGATGTTTGAAACTGACCCGGCAATATAAGAGGTACTCGATGGAATCGCAAAAAGCAGGTGTTCAGCACTACAACGACACTGTAGTGCGGCAGTTTTCTATCATGGCCGTCGTTTGGGGGGTGGTTGGTATGTTGGTCGGCGTCATCATCGCCGCTCAACTGACCTGGCCAGAACTCAACTTCGGCATTCCGTGGCTGAGTTATGGTCGATTGAGACCGTTACACACCAACGCGGTGATTTTCGCGTTTGGTGGGTGCGGACTTATGGCTACTAGCTATTACGTCGTTCAGCGAACCTGCCAGACACGGCTGTTCGGTGGACCTCTGGCTGCCTACACCTTCTGGGGTTGGCAACTGGTGATCGTGGCAGCCGCCATTTCCTTGCCACTCGGTTTTACGACCGGCAAGGAATACGCTGAACTCGAATGGCCGATCGACATCATGATCGCCACGGTGTGGGTCTCCTACGCCATCGTGTTCTTCGGTACGGTCGGCACGCGCAAGGTGAAGCACATCTACGTGGCCAACTGGTTCTACGGTGCGTTCATTCTGGCGGTGGCACTGCTGCACATCGTCAACAGCGCGGAGATCCCGGCTGGCTGGATGAAGAGCTACTCGGCCTACGCCGGCGTGCAGGATGCCATGGTGCAGTGGTGGTATGGTCACAATGCCGTGGGCTTCTTCCTGACGACAGGCTTCCTGGGCATGATGTACTACTTTGTGCCGAAGCAGGCGGGCCGACCGGTCTATAGCTACCGCCTTTCCATCGTGCACTTCTGGGCACTGATCTTCACCTACATGTGGGCTGGTCCTCACCACCTGCACTACACGGCTTTGCCGGACTGGACCCAGTCGCTGGGCATGGTGTTCTCGCTGATCCTGCTGGCTCCCAGCTGGGGCGGCATGATCAACGGCATGATGACGCTGTCGGGCGCATGGCACAAACTGCGTGACGACCCCGTGCTGCGTTTCCTGATCGTCTCGCTGTCGTTCTATGGCATGTCCACGTTCGAAGGTCCGATGATGTCCATCAAGACCGTGAACGCACTGAGCCACTACACCGACTGGACCGTGGGCCACGTTCACTCCGGCGCTCTGGGCTGGGTGGGTCTGATCACCATGGGTTCGCTCTACTATCTGGTGCCCCGCCTGTTTGGCCGCGGCTCCAAGATGCACTCGACCAAGGCGATTGAGCTGCACTTCTGGATGTCCACCATCGGCATCGTGCTGTACATCGCTGCGATGTGGATTGCTGGTGTGATGCAAGGTCTGATGTGGCGCGCTGTCAACGCTGACGGAACGCTCACCTACACCTTTGTGGAGAGCGTCAAGGCAACCTATCCGTTCTACGCAATCCGCCTGCTGGGTGGTCTGCTGTACCTCGGTGGCATGCTGGTCATGGCATGGAACGTCTGGATAACTGCAATCTCCGGTCGCTCCACGAATGTGGCCATTCCTGCAGTTTCCAACGCACACGCCTGAAAGTGGAGAGAGTGAATGTCTGATACTCATAACAAGGCATCTTCGGGCTTTACGCACGAGAAGGTCGAGACCAACAACTTCCTCATGATCGTGTTGATCCTGGTGGTCATCGCCATGGGCGGATTGGTGGAAATCGTTCCCCTGTTCTTCCAGAAGTCCACGACCCAGGCGGTAGATGGCGTCAAGCCCTACACGGCCGTGCAACTCATGGGACGCGACGTGTATGTGCGTGAAGGCTGCTACAACTGCCACTCGCAGATGATTCGTCCGTTCCACGCTGAGACGCTGCGCTACGGTCACTACTCTGTCGCGGGTGAATACGTGTATGACCATCCGTTCCAGTGGGGCTCCAAGCGTACAGGTCCCGACCTGCACCGCGTGGGCGGCAAGTACAGCGACGAATGGCATCGTATCCACCTGAACAATCCGCGTGACGTGGTGCCCGAGTCGAACATGCCTTCCTATCCCTGGCTGGAGAAGAACGTGATCGACCCGTCCATCGCCGCACCGCGCATGCGCGCACTGCGCATGGTGGGTGTGCCGTACACCGATGAAGAAATTCAGGGTGCAGCCGAGCAAGTCAAGGGCAAGACCGAAATGGACGCTCTGGTGGCTTATCTGCAAGTCATGGGCCGTGCGCTCAAGTAATCAAAGGAGCAAGACATGGATCTTTCCACCATGCGCAGCCTTGCCACTGTGGTATCGCTGATCAGCTTCCTGGGCATCTGGTTCTGGGCATATCGCCGCAAGAACAAGGACCGCTTTGATGAAGCCGCACAACTCCCGTTCCTTGAGGACTGATGGTCCTTATCTAGAAAAAGAGATATCCCATGAGTGACTTCACCAGTAATTTCTGGTCGATCTACGTGGCAGGCATTAGCCTGGTCGGCGTCATCGGTTGCCTGCTCCTTCTCGTGCTGACAGCGAAGAAGAAAGTGCAGTCCACCAGTGACAACACCACCGGGCACGTCTGGGACGGCGACCTGACCGAGATGAACAACCCGCTGCCACGTTGGTGGATGTGGTTGTTCGTCATCACCATTGTTTTCTCCCTCGCCTATCTGGTGGCTTACCCGGGCCTTGGCTCCTACAAGGGTGAACTGAACTGGACGCAGATCAAGGAATACCAGGCGGAAGTGGACAAGGCGACAACGGCGGTGCAACCGCTCTACGCCCGCTTTGACGCCATGCCTGTCGAGGAGATTGCAGGTGACCCTGCCGCCATGGCCATTGGCGACCGCTTGTTCATGAACAACTGCGCTCAGTGCCACGGCTCCGACGCTCGCGGTAGCAAGGGCTTCCCGAACCTGGCTGATGCGGACTGGCTGCATGGTGGTGCCCCTGAAGAAATCATCAAGACCATTCAGGACGGCCGTGTCGGTGTGATGGCTCCCATCGCTGCCGCAGTGGGTTCCGCGGACGACGTGCGCAACGTTGCACAGTACGTGCTGAGCCTGTCCGGCAGCCCCCATGACTCGATCAAGGCGGGCTTGGGCAAAGAGAAGTTTGCCGTGTGCGCTGCCTGCCACGGCATGGATGGCAAGGGCAACAAGTTGCTTGGCGCGCCCAACCTGACCGATGACATCTGGCTCCATGGCTATGGCGAAGATGTGATCGTGAACATGGTGGTGAACGGCAAGATGAACGAAATGCCTGCGCAAAAGGTCAAGCTCACACCTGAACAGATCAAGGTGCTTGCTGCGTACGTCTGGGGCCTGTCCAACAAGCCCGCTGTCGCTTCGCGTTAATTTGGTGCATGATTGACTGCCGGCTTGCCTCCGTGAGGAGGAGGCCGGCGTTTTCTTTTGTGCAATTTGATTAGAAGATTGGAAAGCACAACATGGCGTCCGAAGACGTTGATAAATCCAAGGAACGGGTGATCCCCATCACGCCAGTTCCCAATGACGATGAAATAGAAAGCGTCTCGCTCTACGAAGCGCACAAGAAGGTCTACACGCGCTCCATCTCGGGGGTTTTCTCCCGTTGGCGCTGGCTGTTGGTGATCTTCACGCAACTGCTGTTTTACTGCCTGCCGTGGTTTCAGTGGGGTGACCGGCAGATGGTCCTGTTCGACTTGGGGGCGCGTCGCTTCTATCTGTTCGGACTGGTGCTCTATCCGCAGGACTTCATCTACCTCACCGGCCTGCTGATCATCTCGGCCTTGTCGCTGTTCCTGTTCACGGCGGTGGCAGGGCGCCTGTGGTGCGGGTTTGCTTGTCCGCAGACGGTGTATACCGAACTGTTCATGTGGATCGAGCACAAGATCGAAGGCGATCGCAGTGCGCGCATGCGCCTGGACCGTAGCGGCTGGACGTTCGAGAAAATCTGGAAGAAAGTCACCAAGCAGTTCGTCTGGATTGCGTTGGCCTTGTGGACGGGCTTTACGTTCGTCGGTTACTTCGTGCCAATCCGTCAGTTGGGAGCTGAACTGCTGGCATTCAACGGCACGTGGCAGATTTTCTGGGTGCTGTTCTACGGCTTTGCGACCTATGGCAACGCGGGATTCATGCGCGAGCAGGTGTGCAAATACATGTGCCCCTACGCTCGATTCCAGAGTGCCATGTTCGACAAGGACACGCTCATCGTGGGATACGACGCAGAACGCGGTGAGCCTCGCGCGCCACGCGCCAAGACCGTGGACTACAAGGCCAAGGGGCTGGGAGACTGTATTGATTGCAGCCTGTGTGTGCAGGTCTGTCCGACTGGCATTGACATTCGCAAGGGGCTGCAATACGAGTGCATTGGCTGTGGCCTGTGCGTGGACGCCTGCGACAACGTGATGGACAAGATGCAATATCCCCGTGGTCTGGTTCGTTTCAGCACGCAAAACGGTATTGCACAACGTTTGACGCAGATGCAGATTTTCAAGCGTGTACTGCGTCCCCGCGTACTGCTGTACAGCTCCGTGCTGATCGGATTGTGCGTTGCCATGATGGTCAGTCTGGTGGCGCGCACGCCTCTGAAGGTGGACGTCGTGCGTGACCGTGCAGCGCTTTCGCGCATCGTGGCGGGCGGCAAGCTGGAGAACGTCTATCGCCTGCAATTGATGAACGCGACGGAAAGCACCCGTCACTACCACATTGCAGCGCACGGCATGGAGGGGCTGGAAGTGGTCACGGAACCCGTGGTGGAGGTCGGACCTGCCGAATCCAAGTGGGTATCGGTGCGACTGCATATCCCCTATGGCAGTGCAGCCTCGGGTTCGCATCAGGTGTTCTTCGAAATAACGTCTGACGAAGATAGTGCCAAGATCGAGGAAAAGTCCGTCTTCCTGGTGCCGCGCTGACCGTGGTCTGAACGCGCGTGGTGCCATGCATCACGCGCTTTTTTGTTGGGAATTGTTCCCAGGAACGTGCGCTTGGAGCACAATCAAATAGTCGGAATCATCCAACCAAAGCGGCGATTCGACTTCCGGAGGTAAACACCAAATGGCATCCACATCTGCAGTCGAAACGGGCAACCCGTCCCCAGCCCAACAGGTTCCCGAGCAATCGGGGCCATGGTGGCACTATCCGCATGTCTGGATGATCATCGCAGGCCCGGCCATTGTGGTCGTCGCTGGATTCGTCACTCTATGGTTGGCTATCCGCACGCCTGACCCGGTGGTGGACGAGAACTATTATCAGAGCGGCCTGAACATCAACGAGACGCTCCGCAAAGAGGCTGCACGCCGCATGATGCCGGCCGTTCAGGGACGTAACCACGCGGCACAGCCTGCAGAGGAATCGGTGCCCTCCGGGCATTGAACTGGCTCTTGTCGCTATTGATGCGCGCAGGAAGGACTGCCGTGTAACGGCGTCGTCCTGATCGCTTGAATCTCGGAAGACTGGTGAAGCTGGCCCGCAAGGCGCCAACTTCACCAGTCTTTTTTGTTTTTGCAGGGTCGTTTCACGCGTGCTGTGGCGGACTGTCAGACCAGTCTCTGCAGGGCTTGCACTCTGTACAGCGGAAATAAGCAGTGCTAACGTGATCTGCGAGCGGGTTGTGGTGAGCCCCGCAGTGACCGATAGCAAAACGGTTGGCTGCAGGATTCAGATCCGCCACGTTGAGACTGGTGCGTTGAAATGCCCTTGGCGGAGTCGGTGACGGCTGAGCGGTCAGATATTCCGGATCCACCGGGGCCTATGACCGATCGGATGCGAGGTCATTTCAAGGTGCTTGTGGCCTCGACGTCTGTGCAACATGGGGAGAACGCAATGAAGGCTCGGCGTTGGATGTGGATTGTCTGGCCGGCATTCCTGATGGCAGGAATTCTGGAGATGGTGGTGTTTGCCTTTGTGGACCCGTTAGCGCTGGATTGGTTCGAGCAGCCGGTGGTCTATTCGAGAGAGGCGATGTACACCTTCTCGTTCTTCGTGTTCTGGCTGTTTTTCTTGATTTCAGGCAGCTTGACGATGCTCTTGTCGATGTCGTCCGAGGAAGTCAATCACCGTGCTTTACCGGGGGAGCAGCGTTCCATCGATGGCGCGAGGCTGTCGTCTTGATGATGCCCTAACGGCGTCCGGTCGTTGACACCGGGCGAGGTGCAACTCAGTAGACGAAAGTGGTTTTCTGGCGAATGCACGCGGAAAAAAATCGCCGGAAAATCACGTCCCTTGCCTACCGAGTTGCTTAAACGGAAGCACTCTGACAGTTGACCTCCGCCGGGAGTTACCCGTCAGTGTGATTCGATCACGTCATCAGTGGCAGGCTTGCTGGCTGTTGACAATGTTGCGCAGAGCGGTGGCGTCGATGATGCGCACGTGGCGCTGTTTGACTTCGACGATGCCTTCTTCCACGAACTTTGAGAAGGTGCGGCTCACGGTCTCGAGCTTCAAGCCGAGGTAGCTGCCGATTTCCTCTCGCGTCATGCGAAGTACGAGTTCGGACTGTGAAAATCCACGGGCATGCAGTCGCTGCACGAGATTCAGCAAGAAGGCGGCAAGGCGTTCTTCTGCGCGCATGCTGCCCAGCAAAAGCATGACGCCGTGCTCACGCACGATTTCACGGCTCATGATCTTGTGAACGTGGTTCTGCAGCGCCTTTACCTCGCGGGAAAGCTCTTCAATGTTGTCGAAGGGCATGACGCAGACCTCTGCGTCTTCAAGTGCTACGGCGTCACAGGTGTGGCGATCACTGACGATGCCATCGAGACCGATGATTTCGCCTGCCATTTGGAATCCGGTGACTTGGTCGCGACCATCTTCCGTGGCTACGCAGGTCTTGAAAAATCCGGTACGAATGGCAAACAGGGAAGTAAAGGGCTCTCCGTTACGGAACAGGGTTCCGCCACGCTTCACCTTACGACGTACAGCGACGACTTCATCGAGTCGTTTGAGCTGTTCCTCGGACAGGCCGAGGGGCATGCAAAGCTCACGCAGGTTGCAATTGGAGCATGCGACTTTGATGGTTTGCGGTGTCATATGCAATAGCGCCTTTATATAAATTATCGTTTTCCTGAGGTGTCTATTGTCCACCTACTTTGCCGTATAGCATGCATGAGATGAATGCGCCGGGGATTGTCCCGGCCGGCATGAAAACAGAATTGACATGAATCAAGGACATTTCCAAGCGGCTACGGCAAAGTGCTAGCCGAACCTATGGAATTCGTCTATGTCAGTTGTTACACCCGAGCTCATTCGTCAATTTGACGTCTCAGGGCCCCGATACACATCCTACCCAACGGCGGATCGCTTCGTTGAAGCGTTTGGTGAAGATGATTACGTCCTCGCACTCCAGCAGCGTCGCATTGGCTCAAATGCCAAGGCAATGCCGCTATCCCTCTACGTGCACGTTCCATTTTGTGAATCCCTCTGTTATTACTGCGCGTGCAATAAGATTATTACCAAACATCCGGAGAGGGCGGAAGCCTATCTTAGCTATCTAAATCGGGAGATCGATTTACATACTGAACATTGCGGAGTCAATCAGCATGTCAGCCAATTGCATATAGGGGGGGGAACGCCCACATTCCTCACCAACGATGGGCTGACCGAATTGATGGACATGATCCGGCGCAGTTTCGTGCTTGTGCCCGGCGGTGAATACTCTATCGAGGTCGATCCGCGAACTGTTAACAATGATCGTCTGACGTTTTTGTACCAGCTTGGCTTCAATCGGTTGAGCTTTGGTGTACAGGATTTCGATCCGCAAGTGCAAGAAGCGGTGCATCGCGTGCAACCGGCGGAGCAGGTGTTCGATCTGGTGCGCGAGGCGCGCCGCATCGGTTTCCAGTCGGTGAACGTCGATCTGATCTATGGTCTGCCACGACAGACGCCGGAGTCATTCGAGCGTACGTTGGCTCAGATCAGTGAACTGCGTCCGGACCGCATTGCACTGTATGCATATGCCCACTTGCCGGAGCGTTTCAAGCCGCAGCGCCGCATCATCGCGGCGGAGCTGCCGACGGCGTCAGTCAAGGTGTCGATGCTTGCGCGCTCACTGCAGGTGTTCGAAGACGTGGGCTACGTCTATGTGGGCATGGATCACTTCGCCTTGCCCGACGACTCGTTGGCGGTGGCCAAGCGTCAGGGGCGCCTGCACCGCAACTTCCAGGGCTACAGCACGCAACCGGATTGCGATCTGATCGGCCTGGGGGTGTCCTCGATTGGTAAGGTTGGTGCGACCTACAGCCAGAACGCCAAGACGCTGGATGAGTATTACGACTCGATCAATCGGGGGCGACTGCCGATCGTGCGCGGCCTCGCGTTATCGCGTGACGATCTATTGCGCCGCGCGGTGATCACGGCGTTGATGTGCCAGGGCGAGGTACTGTACGAGTCGGTCGAACAGGCGTGGCTCATCGATTTCCATCGCTATTTCGCGCAAGAAATGAACCAGTTGCGCCCCATGGCGGAGCAGGGGTTGATCAAGCTGCGCGACGATGGCATCGAGGTGACGGCCATGGGGTGGCACTTCGTGCGAGGCGTTGCCATGGTGTTCGATCGGTACTTGCAGGGCAACCGGAATCGGGAACGTTTTTCGCGCATCATCTGAACCATGTGGGCTGTCGCGTGGACTGCGTTTCTGATGGGCTTGCTGGGCGGTGCGCACTGCCTGGTGATGTGTGCTGCGCCGTGCGGAGCAGTGGTGGGCGCGGGGGCTGAGTCTTCCGGGCCGCGAGAGCAGGTGGTGCGCTTCATGCCACGCCGCCGCGTGGGGTGGCGCCCGGTGTTGTTTCATCTGGGGCGGATTCTCGGATACGCCGCGGTGGGCGCCATGGCGGCGTACGCGATGGAAAAACTCGCTTGGTTCAGTCAGAACAGCAGTTCACTGCGTCCCATCTGGACGGCGCTGCACATTGCCATCATTGCGTGGGGCCTGATGATGATCATGAACCTCAGTCAGCCGCAATGGATGGAGCGAGCAGGCCGGAAGATCTGGTCGCGCATCCAGCCTGTGCTCCAGCGTCCCGGCGGTGTCTGGGCGGTGGGGTGCGGTTGGGTTTTCCTTCCCTGCGGATTCCTGTATTCCGCTTTGTTGCTGGCAGCTCTGAGTGGCGGCCCCACGGCGGGTGCCGTCACGATGGTGATGTTCGCGCTGTCCAGCGGATTGTGGCTGGTGGCAGGCGGTTGGGCATGGTCACTCGTGCGTCAGCGCATGCGCGCACATGCAACGCTCGCCGAATGGGGAACGCGATTGAGCGGTCTGGTTTTGGTGGGGTTGGGTGGAACGGCGCTGTGGTGGGGCGTGGTTCATCAGGAAGCTGCACCCTGGTGTCTGCCCTGACCTGTGCGGTCAAGCCGACATCACTTGTCGATGTCACAACAAAGGTGTCTGCCGCGCCACCGGACCGTCATCCTGAACCGGGGGTTCAGGTGGGCGAGAGCAACCTGACGTTGGGTTCATCTAACGCGAGATGATCACGCTCATCAGGTGATTTATCAAGCCCGTGCTCAATGAGCATTGGTTCAAGGAAATATAAAGTCCGGCAGCACGTCAGACACCCCTATTGTAGTTGGCCTGAGGCCCTCATGGGATTTCGCGCAGCCGGAATGTGGCCTTGCAATGATCAGAGCAAACGTCCGTCGTCGCCCAGTGTTTCGTCCAGTCGCTGCAGCAGGCTTTGCAGTCGCTCCTGGCCTTCTTCGTCTACTTGCGTTTCCGTCTGCGCGTCCTCGGCGCTGTGCAATGCAGCCAGTTGCGACTGTTGCATCGCTTGTGCCGCCAATTGCTCCTGATCGCATACTTCAAAGGCCAGATTGAGGGCCGCCAGCACGGCAATGCGTTCGCGTGCCCGCACCTTGCCAGCGTCGCGAATGCGCGTCATGGCGCTGTCCACGCGATCCACCGCCTGCAGCATGCGGGGCTGCTGGTCATCCGGGCAACTCAGCAAATAGCTTTGCTCCATGATCTTGACCTCGATCTGCTTCATGTCGCGTCGTCTTTCGTTTCTGGTGGTTCTTCCAGCCGCTCCAGCAGCGCATCCATGCGGGTGCGGGCTGAATGCAGGCGTGTTTTCAGGGAGTCACGTTCTTGCGTGAGCGTCAGTACCTGCTGTGACAGCAGAGTATTGGTGCGCTGCAGCTCAGCGTAGCGCACCAGCAGGCGCTCAACGCGTTCGGCGACCTGGTCAAGTATTGGTGGTGAGGCCATAGGAATCGCATTGTACGGACTGGAGCCCAAACAATCGTAAAATCACGTCGTTGGTGCTCGCTGCGTGGTTCGCACGCCGCAGTTCAACGGGAAGCAGGAATGGGCCTTCGCCATGAAGATCACCCGCAGCCTGCGCTGCCCCCGCAACGGTCAGCGGTCGAATCCGGCATCGGATTCCCTCTTCACCATCGTAGCCACTGCCTGCCTTGAACAAGCACGCGGGAAGGCGGTTGGAGAGTGTGCCGCCAGCCCGGATACCGGCCAACACGGTGGCTTTGCGCTCTTGCGGCAAAGCTGTGATGCCCAAGTGCCGACGGGGAGGTCGGACGCGGCGACTTTCTCTCTTTGTGTCCACGATGACATCTCGTTCTATTGTTCTGGTGCGCCTTGCCGCACTGCCGCTGGCGCTGGCCGCCGCCTTTCCTTCGACTGCACAGACGCTGCTCGCACAAGCGGCAACCGAGTCCACTTTGCAGGAATTGGTGGTGACCGCCACTCGTACCGAGCAACCCCTGTCTGATCTGGTGGCAGACGTGTCCATCATCGATTCCGAAACGCTGCGCAACAGCGGCGCCGTGGGCCTGCCGGACGTGCTGGCGCGCGTTCCCGGCCTGGAGTTCACGCGCAATGGCGGCCCCGGAAACTCCAGCAGCGTCTATGTGCGCGGAGGCGAAAATCGATTCACTGCCGTCTATCTGGATGGTGTGCGCATCGATTCCCAATCGACTGGCGGCGTGGTGTGGGAGCAGATTCCGCTCTCGCAGATCGATCGCATCGAGGTGTTGCGCGGCCCGGCCGCTGCGGTGTATGGATCCGATGCCATCTCGGGCGTGATCCAGTTGTTCACCAAGAAGGGCGAGGGCAAGCCGACGCCCTATGTGGGCGTGGGCATGGGCAACCATGGAACCTATACCGCAGAAGCCGGCGTGAGCGGAAGCGCAGGCGCGTTCGATTATTCGCTGGGTCTGGCGCATGAGCGCAGCGATGGCTTCAATGCGCGTCCTATTCCCAGCGCCAATCCCGACGACGACGGCTACAAGCGCAGTTCGGCGAATGCGCGCCTGGGTTGGAACTTCGCTCCGGGGCAGCGGCTGCAGGCGTCGTTCCTGGCGAGTAACCTGAATTCGCAATACGATTCCAACAAGACCAAGGACGATCGCAATCATCACCAATTGCGCACGCTGGGCTTGGCGTGGGACGGCAAGTGGAACGACGTTTACAGCACGCGCGTGGAGCTCAATCAGTCCAATGCCAACTACAGCACGACGCCCGATTTCTACATGACGGAAACGACGTCGCGCAACTTTCTTTTCCAGAACCAGATTCGTCTGGGCATCCATCGCCTGACGGCTTCGTTCGAACGCCGTGAGGACGAGCTGCACAATCCCGCAACGAAAAACGCGGCTGATCTCAAACGCGACCGTTCGCAGAACGCCATTGCGCTGGGATATGGGCTGAATGCGGGCCCGCACACGCTGCAAGCCAATGTGCGCCACGATGACGACAGCGAGTTTGGTGGCAAGAACACGGGCAGCGTGTCCTACGGCTACGCCATCAACAAGGAATGGCGCGTGACGGCAGCCGCGGGCAATTCGTTCCGCGCACCGACGCTCTACCACCGCTTCAGCGAATATGGTTCGGGCAACCTGCATCCGGAGGAAGGCCGCAACATCGAGATCGGCACTCGCTGGACGCGGGGGCAAAGCAGCGCTGGCGTGGTGGCCTATCGCAATCGCGTGCGCAACCTGATCATCTTCGGCGCGGCAGGACCGTGCCCGTCCAGCTTTGGATGCTATGAGAACGTGGGCCGTGCGGAGTATGAAGGCATCACGCTGACTGGTGCGCACAAGCTCGGCCCGGTCATGCTCAATGGCTCGCTGGACTTCCAGAATCCGCACGATCTGGACACGGGACGCCAGCTCGCGCGCCGCGCCAAGCGCTACGCCAAACTGAGCGCCGATACCATGGTCTCGGGCTGGAATCTGGGGGCGGAAATGAACGCGTCTTCGCGCCGTCCGGACAATGCTTCGGGCAAAACGACACTGGGTGGCTACACCGTGTTCAATCTGTACGCCAGCACCAAGGTGGCGAATGACTTCACGCTGTTGGCGCGCATCAACAACATCGCCGACAAGAACTACCAGTTGGCCAACACCTACGCGACGGGTGGCCGCTCGCTGTACGTGGGCCTGAAGTGGGCGCCGCAATAATGTGGCCCAGTGGCCGCTTTTGAAGGATGTCAGGAATCGCCATGCATGCAGACAGTGAACTCCGAGACACCATCGCATCGTGCGAGCTGATTCTTGGCGGCCAGAAAAGCGGCAAGTCGCGCCGTGCAGAAATGCTGGCGCGCAAGTGGCTTGCCCAGTGTGATGCGCACCGCGCCAGCCTGATTGCGACAGGTAGCGCGTGGGACGATGAAATGCGCGAGCGCATCGCACGTCACCAGCGCGACCGCGCGGCGCGCGTACCCGGCTTGGCCACGCTGGAGGAGCCGCGCGACGTGGCGCAGTTGATCACCGCGCATTCGCGTGCGGAGCATCTGCTCGTCGTCGATTGCCTCACGCTCTGGCTGACCAACTGGCTCATGCCGGCGGATTCCGTTGGACAGGGCGAGGGAGACTGGGCTACTCAGTGTGCGTTGTTTGTGGATGCGGTGCGTGACGCACCCGGGCCGATCATCCTGGTGGGAAACGAGATCGGTCTGGGAGTCATCCCCATGGGGCGCGAAGTGCGTGCGTTCGTGGATGCATTGGGTATGTTGAATCAACAAGTGGCGGCGGCGAGCACGCGCGTCACGCTGATGGTGGCGGGTCTGCCGCTGGCATTGAAGGACAAAGCATGAGTGCAGGGCGCTGGAGCGCAATCACTGCAGGCAAGGCGACCTCGGTCGTGCGCGCGTTGGCCGCATCGGCCATGTTGTGCGTTCTGGCGCTGGGCAGCGCACATGCCGTGCAGATCAAGGACGACAAGGGCCGCACAGTGGAAATCCGATCGCAGCCGCAACGCATCGTGAGCCTGCTGCCGTCGCTGACCGAGAGCGTCTGCGCGCTGCAGCAGTGCGAGCGCTTGGTGGGGGTGGACCGTTACTCCAACTGGCCCGCCTTTGTCGAGCAACTGCCCAAGGTGGGTGGCGGCATCGATCCGAACATTGAAGCCATCGTGGCACTCAAACCCGATCTGGTGTTGATCTCCACCAGCGCGCGCGCACTCGACCGGCTGGAGGCGTTGGGCCTGACCGTGGTGGCGCTGGAGCCGCGCCGCTTGCAAGATGCCAAGCGCGTGCTGGGCACGATTGGCGAAATACTGCAAGTTCCGCCAGAACAGGGCGCGGCCAAAACCTGGCGCGAGATCGAGGCGGCGGTCGATGCGGCGCAGCAATCGCTGCCTGCGCGTGTCAAGGGCGCGCGCGTCTATTTTGAAGTGAGCCGTGGGCCGTATGCGGCGGGTGAAAAATCATTCATGGGTGAAATCCTCTCGCGCCTTGGCGTGCGCAATGTGGTGCCGGAATCGCTGGGTCCGTTCCCGCGCTTGAATCCGGAGTTCATCGTGCGCGCGAACCCCGATGTCATCATGATCGGCAATCGCAGCATGCAGGATGCGGTGAACTATCCGGGATGGAACACCCTCAAGGCAGTGCGCGAGAAGCGCGTATGCGCATTTGACGTGGCCGAGTCGGATGTGCTCGTGCGCCCCGGGCCGCGCATGGCCGAGGCGGCGCGCATCATGGCGCGCTGTCTGGCTGCCAAGGCACCATGAACGCCAGGGCCGCGCACGCGCACCAGATCGGTGCCAATCGTCAACGTTCCATGCTCTTGCTGACCGGATTGGTGGTGGCCAGCGTGGTGCTGCTCGTGATCGGATCGGCGGTCGGCAGTACGGGATTGGAAAGCCTGAAACGACTGCAGGACGATCCGGTGGCACGCCAGATCATCATGGAAATCCGTCTGCCGCGCACCGTGGGTGCCTGGCTTGCTGGGGCGTTGCTCGGGCTGGCCGGGGCCGTGGCGCAAGGGCTGTTTCGCAATCCGCTGGCGGATCCTTATTTGCTGGGAAGTGCCTCCGGTGCCACGCTGGGCGGTGCGCTGGCAATGGTGTGGCTGGGCGTGTCGCCGACGTCAGCCAACTGGTTGGAACGCATCGGTGTGACCGGTGTGGCGTTTGTCGGCGCAGTGGGCGCGGTGCTGCTCACGTTGGTACTTGCGCGCGGCGCGCAGCACACGCTGAGGCTACTGTTGGCGGGGGTGATCGTGGGTGTCGTGCTGGGCGCAGCGCGTGATCTGGTGGAACTGGGTTCCCCCGAAATCCTGCAGGCGATGCAGGCCTTCACGCTGGGTACGACGGCCTTTGTCGGCTGGTCTGCCGTGTGGATGATGCTGGCCAGCTGGCTGCTGTGCGCAGGCACGGCATGGGCGCTGGCGCGTGCGCTGGATGGCCTCACGTTGGGCGAGGCGACGGCGGCCAGTCTGGGCCTGCCGCTTGCGCCCATGCGCTTCGGGCTGATTGCCGCGCTGGCGCTTGCCACGGGGACCGCCGTGGCGCATACAGGATTGATTGCATTCGTTGGACTGGCCGCGCCGCACCTGGTGCGCTCCATGGTGCGCGTGACGCATCCGTGGCATGTGTTGCTCTCCAGCGCGATGGGCGGCGTGCTGTTGCTCGCGGCGGACGTGTTGGCGCGCTGGGTGATTGCACCGCAAGAGTTGCCGGTGGGCGTGCTGACGGCGGCGCTGGGCGGAACGTATCTACTGTGGCTCATGCACCGCAGCTCGGCGGGCGCAGGAGGCGCGTTATGACGCAGCAGTTTGCCATTCGGGCGCACGCAGTGCACGTGAGCGCGGGTGATGTGGAGATTCTGCACGGCCTGGATCTCGACATTCCCGCAGGCCGCTGGACGAGCATCGTCGGCCCGAATGGGGCGGGCAAATCCACCTTGCTGAAAGCCGTGGCGGGATTGCTCCGGCATGCCAGGGTGCATGCCGAGGTGGAGTTGCTCGGCCAGCCGATGGCGCAGCTTCCGGCACGCGAGCGCGCACGGCGCATGGCGTGGCTTGGTCAGAATGAATCGGCCGTCGAGGAACTGCTGGTGCATGACGTGGTGATGCTTGGCCGTCTGCCACATCAGGCCTGGCTAGCACCGCCGGGCCAGGCCGATCTGGATGCGGTAGAGCAGGCCTTGCGCTCCACGCAAGCGTGGGAATGGCGCACGCGACCACTGTCACAGCTCTCGGGCGGTGAGCGCCAGCGCGTGCTGCTGGCGCGCGCCCTGGCGGTGCAGGCACAAGTGCTGTTGATGGACGAGCCTCTGGCGAATCTGGACCCGCCGCATCAGACCGACTGGATGCACATCGTGCGCGATCTGGTCGCCGCCGGCGGCACGGTCGTGAGCGTGCTGCACGAAGTCTCGATCGCGCTGCAGGCGGACGACATGGTCATCATCGCGGATGGCCGGGTCAAGCACCACGGCGCATGCAGCGATCCGCTCACCCACGCGGCGTTGGAAGAAGTGTTCGAGCACCGCATTCGCGTGCAGCATGTGGATGGCACCTGGTTTGCCTTGCCGCATCTGCGGGCGCGCACCTGAAAACCCCAAAGGACCAAACCATGGAAATCGAAACACCCCCCACAGAAAAACGCTCCGACAAGCCTGACGGCGAACGCCGCGGCATCGTGCTCGTGAACACCGGCGACGGCAAGGGCAAGAGCACGGCGGCGTTTGGCCTGGCGTTGCGCGCACACGGGCGCGGCAAGTCGGTGAAGATCTTCCAGTTCATGAAGGTGCCCAGCGCGCGCTTTGGTGAGCATCGCATGTTCGAGCAGTTGGGCATTCCCATTGAAGGATTGGGCGACGGCTTCAGTTGGAAGAGCCGCGATCTGGAGCATTCGGCGCAACTTGCGCGCGATGGTTGGGAGCGGGCGCGTGCCGCCATTCTGTCCGGTGACCATTTTCTGGTGGTGCTGGACGAGATCACCTATCCGCTGGTTTATGGCTGGCTGCCGCTGGAGCAAGTGCTGGAGACGTTGGCGCAGCGCCCGCGAGATGTGCATGTGTGCCTGACGGGCCGGCGTTGCCCGCAGGAAATCATCGAGGTGGCCGACACGGTGACAGAGATGAGACTGATCAAGCACGCGTTCCAGGCGGGCATTCCCGCACAGCGCGGCATCGAGGACTGACGCGCTTTGCAGACAGGCGGTATTCTGGCGCTGGCGCTGTTGGTCGCGCTGGCCATCGATCGCTTTTGGGGCGAGCCAGCGGCGCGCTGGCATCCTGTTGTCTGGATGGGCCGTGCCTTGCAGCGCGTGGGCGATGTCACCGCGCCTGCAGCGCCCACAGGGCAGGACATGCCGACATTCTGGCGTGCGGCCCTGTGCTGGTGCGTGCTGGCATTGGTGGCGGCAGGCGTTGCAGGCGCACTCCAATGGGGTGCGTTGCGTTACTTGCCATGGTGGCTGGCCTGTGTGGTGTTGGGCGCGCTGCTCAAGCCGATGCTGGCCTGGCGCATGTTGCGCGCCGAAGTGGTGGCGGTGGAAAGCGCGCTCGACCACTCCCTGGAGGAGGGGCGAGCGCAGTTGGCACGGCTCGTCAGCCGCGATGTGCATGTGCTTTGCGCTGTGCAGGTGCGCGAGAGCGCCATCGAGTCGCTGGCCGAGAATCTGAACGATTCCGTGGTCGCGCCGCTGTTCTGGTTTGTCGTGGCAGGGCTGCCGGGTGCGGTGGTCTATCGCTTGGCCAACACCGCCGATGCGATGTGGGGCTACCCCGGAATGCGCGGCGGAAAGTATTGGCAATGGGCTGGCAAATGGGCTGCGCGGGCAGACGATGTGTTGTCGTGGATTCCCGCGCGCATCACGGCGTTCGCATTGTGGCTGGTATCGGGCGCGCAGCATGGGCAGGCGCTGCTCGTGCAGGCGCGTCGCACGCCCTCCCCCAACAGCGGCTGGCCGATGGCGGCCATGGCGCTGGCGCTGCATGTGCGGCTGTCCAAACCGGGCGTGTATGTGCTCAACGATCACGGAGTGCCAGCGCAGCCGGGCGACATCGGGCGGGCCCAGCGCGTTGCGACACGCGCGGTGTGGGTGGTGGTGATGGCTGCCGTTGTCGTCTTGGTGTCGTTTGTGGTGGTGCGTGTGTGATGAATGAAATTCTGGAATCGGTCCACGGTGGGCCGGATGCGCAAGGCGTGGCCGAGCACGACTTCTCCACCAACGCCAACGCCTGTGGCCCTTGCCCTGCGGTGCTGGAATCCGTGCAACGCGCAGACGCTTCGCGCTATCCGGACCCGCACTATGCAGAGCTGCGCGAGCAACTGGGCGCATTCCACGGTGTGAGCGCAGAGCGCGTCGTCATGGCAGGCAGCGCAAGCGAATTCATGCACCGCATCAGCGCGCTGGCGGCGCGACGCGGCGTGCGCCATGCTCGTGTTCCGGCGCATGGATATGGTGACTACTCGCGCGCTGCCCGGGTGTGGGGGCTGGCGTTGACGCATGATCTTGCCGTGCCTGCGCTGCACTGGGCGTGCGAGCCGTCCAGTCCGCTGGGGTCGCTCGACGTCGCTGTGTCGCAGTGGTTGAGGCAGCCCGACGCTGCGGATTGGCGCGTACTGGATTGCGCCTATGCACCGCTGCGGCTGGATGGGCAATCGACCATCGTGCCGGAAACGGCATGGCAACTGTGGACACCCAACAAAGCGTTGGCGCTGACCGGGGTGCGCGCCGCCTACGCGATCGCGCCCGCGCATGTGCCGCCAGCGCAGCTCCATGCCTTGCGCGCCATGGCGGCATCGTGGCCCGTGGGCGCGCATGGCGTGGCCATGTTGCAGGCATGGACGGGAGCCGCCGCGCAACGCTGGTTGCGCGAATCGCTCGTGACGCTCAACCGCTGGAAATCCGATCAAATGCTGGTTTGCGACGCACTGGGATGGCACATCGTGGGCGGCAGTCTGGCCAACTATTTCACGGCGCGATTGCCTGCGGGGTGTGACATGCTTCGGCTGTTGACGACGCTGCGCACGCACGGCATCAAACTGCGCGATGGCGCATCGTTCGGCTTGCCGCAGCACGTACGGCTGGGCGTGCTGCCGCCGGTGTCGCAGGCGGCGCTGAAGCGCCACGCAATGGGAGAACACATTCAATGACAGCGCAATGCATCATGGTGCTGGGAACCACCAGCGGAGCGGGAAAAAGCTGGCTGACGACGGCGCTGTGCCGCTGGTACGCCAATCAGGGACTGCGCGTGGCGCCATTCAAGGCGCAGAACATGAGCAACAACGCGCGCGTGGTGGCCAACGCGGAGGGCGGATTTGGCGAGATCGGCAGCGCGCAGTATTTCCAGGCACTGGCCGCGCGCGCCGAGCCTGATGTGCGCATGAATCCCTTGTTGCTCAAGCCCGAGGCCGACACACGCAGTCAGGTGGTGTTGATGGGGCACGTCGATGCAGCGCTGTCTGCCATGCCCTGGCGTGGTCGCAGCCTGAAGGTGTGGCCGCATATTGCCGAGGCGTTGGATGCACTGCGCGCTGCCAACGATGTGGTGGTGATCGAAGGCGCCGGATCGCCTGCGGAAATCAATCTGCACGACAGCGACGTGGTGAACATGCGCGTGGCGCTGCATTCCAACGCGCACTGCCTGCTCGTGACCGACATCGATCGTGGCGGCGCTTTTGCGCATTTGTATGGCACATGGGCCTTGTTGCCAGACAACGAACGCGCCTTGCTCAAGGGCTTTGTGCTCAACAAATTTCGCGGCGATGCCAGCCTGCTGGCGCCTGCGCCACGCATGCTGCTGGAAAAAACCGGCGTGCCGGTGGTGGCGACGATTCCGATGCAGTGGAATCACGGCCTGCCGGAAGAGGACGGTGTGTTTGATGACCGCTCCCATGGCAGTGCCGGTGCGGTGCATACGCGTGTGGCGGTCATCGCTTATCCACGCATCAGCAATCTCGACGAGTTCCAGCCCCTGAAGAACGTGCACGGCGTGCGCCTGCAATGGGCGCGCAGTCCGGCCGATGTGGAAGGCGCGGACTGGATCATCTTGCCCGGCTCCAAGGCGACGGCCGCCGATCTGGCCTGGTTGCGTGCGCAGGGACTGGATGCGGCCATCGCGGCCCATGCGGCACGCGGCGGCATGGTGCTTGGCGTGTGCGGCGGGCTGCAAATGCTGGGCGAGGCACTGATCGACACCGAAGGTGTGGACGGCAACGCCGCCGGACTGGGGCTGCTGCCCCTCGTCACCAGTTTTGAAGCGCGCAAGACGGTGCGGTTGACCGAAACGCAATTGGGCGAAGTGCGCGGCGCTTGGAGCCGACTGGCGGGCGTGCCGCTGCGCGGCTATGAAATCCATCACGGTCAGACGGCGCAGCACCCGGCCATGGCGGCGGCTGGCGACAAGGTGCACGAAGTCGTTCCCGGGCTGGTTTGGCAAAACGCCAAGGGCAATGTGCTGGGCCTGTATCTGCATGGCATGTTTGAAGACGCAAACGTGTTGAAAGCCCTGTTCGGCGCAAATGTGTTGACGCTGGATGCCGTGTTCGAACGCATGGCGCAAGGCATTGGGCAATGGTTCGACCCCGCTGCACTGGCGCTGGATTGATGCTGGATGGGTGGATGGATTGAATGAAAGTTTGGCGGGCTTCAGGCGACGCGGCCTGCGCCCACGGACATTGAAAGAATGGTTGTGATGAACCCGTTGATTCCCGAGATTGAACCTCTTGCCGACGCGGCGCTGGATGCGCGGCTGCAGGCCTGCATTGACAACAAGACCAAGCCGCTGGGCTCGCTGGGTCGCCTGGAGACCTTGGCGCATCGCATCGGCACCATTCTTGGTACGGAGACGCCTCGTTGGGTGGCGCCGCAGATGCTGGTGTGCGCTGGCGACCACGGACTGGCGGCGCGCGGCGTGTCGGCCTATCCCACCGACGTGACGTGGCAGATGGTGGAGAACTTCCTTGCGGGCGGAGCGGCGGTCAGCGTGCTCGCGCGCCAGAACGGCCTTGCGCTCACCGTGGCCGATTGCGGTGTGGCACGTGAGATTCCGCCGCGTGCGCAAAAAGAAGGCGCACCGCGTCTGGTGAGTTGCCGTGTGGCCGCAGGAACGCAAGATGCCAGCACGGGGCCCGCCATGACGCAGGCGCAATGCGATCAAGCCATCGCCAATGGTCGCCAGATTGTGCGTAACATGCCGGGCAATGCGTTGCTGTTGGGCGAGATGGGCATTGGCAACACGTCGGTGGCGTCGCTGTTGCTGGCGCGACTGGGTGGCGTGCCGCTGGCGGAATGCACGGGCGCAGGAACCGGGCTGAACGCGGAGGGCGTGGCGCGCAAGTTGCGCATTCTCGAAACGTCACTCAGCGCCAACGCGGATGCCACAGAACCTCTGCAGGCATTGGCGGCATTGGGCGGATTCGAAGTCGCGACATTGACCGGGGCTGTGCTGCAGGCCGCGCTGGAGCGCCGCGTGATCGTCGTCGATGGTTTCATCACCACCGCCGCCGTGCTGGTGGCCAGCCGCCTGCAACCGGCCGTGCTGGAGCGCTGCGTTTTCGCGCACCACTCGTGCGAACCGGGGCATGCGCACATGCTGCGCCTCCTGAACGCGCGGGCCTTGCTTGATATGGGACTGCGACTGGGCGAAGGCTCCGGCGCAGCGCTGGCGTGGCCGCTGTTGGTGTCGGCCTGCACGTTCCTCAACGAGATGGCCAGCTTTGAGTCAGCGGGCGTGGACGGAAAGAGCGCGGCCTAGCCCCGTCGCTCAATGATCGTGGTGCAGATAAGCCGCCTGCCTGGGCAGACGCAGACTGAACAGGAAGGCCACCACCATCATCACCGTCACATACCAGAAGAACGCGGATTCGTGCCCCTGCGCCTTGAGGCCGAGGGCCACGTATTCCGCAGTGCCACCAAATATGGCGTTGGCCACCGCGTAGGCCAGACCGACGCCGAGCGCGCGGACTTCGGGCGGAAACATCTCCGCCTTCACGATGCCGCTGATGGAGGTGTAGAAGCTCACGATGGCCAGCGCAATCACAATCAGCATCAGCGCCACATAAGGGTTCGTGGTGTGTTGTAGTGCGGTCAGGATGGGCACAGTGGCGAGTGCGCCCAGACCGCCGAAAAGCAGCATGTTATTGCGTCGCCCGATGCGGTCGGACAGCATGCCGAACAGCGGCTGCATGCACATGTAGAGGAACAGTGCCGCGGTCATGACATAGCTCGCGGTCTTGATCGGCAGGTGCACCGTGTTCACCAGATACTTTTGCATGTAGGTGGTGAACGTGTAGAAGATCAACGAGCCACCGGCGGTATACCCCAGCACCGTGATGAAGGCGGGCGTGTGATGGCGGAACAGGCCGCCGATGGTGCCCGCGTCTGCATTGTTTTTGGCTGCGTCGGTCTGGGTTTCATGCAACGTCCGACGCAGCAGCAGGGCCACCACGGCGGCCACGGCGCCACAGACGAACGGGATGCGCCAGCCCCAGGCACGCAGGTCGGCTTCCGACAGGATGTTTTCCAGAATGACGATCACGAGCACGGCAAGCAACTGCCCGCCAATCAGCGTGACGTACTGGAACGACGAGAAAAAGCCGCGCTGGCCCTTGAGGGCGACTTCGCTCATGTAGGTCGCTGTCGTTCCGTATTCGCCACCGACCGACAACCCCTGAAACAAGCGGCACACGAGTAGCAGGAACGGCGCCCACGCCCCAATCTGCGCGTAGGTCGGCAGGCAAGCGATGACGAGCGAGCCAGTACACATCATTGCGACCGAGATCAGCAGGGACAGCTTGCGGCCATATTTGTCGGCGATGCGGCCAAACAGCCAGCCGCCAATCGGTCGCATAAGGAAGCCGGCAGCGAACACGCCTGCCGTATTCAACAACTGGACGGTGGGATCCGATTTGGGAAAGAACGCGCCCGCAAAGTAGAGGGCAGAAAACGCATAGACGTAGAAGTCAAACCACTCCACCAGGTTGCCCGAAGAGGCCGCCATGATGGCGAAAACGCGATGGCGCTTTTCGTGCTCGGAGTACACGCCGGGTTGGTGCGGCACGCCGTTCTGGACAGGGTTTTCTGTTGTGTTGGGTCCCATGACGGTGGGCCTTTCTTGAAATACCTGTCCTTGATTTTTCTCCTTCTGCAAGTAACGGTATGTCAGCGGGGACGCCGAACTGCCGGCTGATGGATGCTGGCTCAGCCCGCCGTGACTTTGGGTTCGAAGTCGCAATACGCGGCCACCACGCATTCAAAGCAGCGCGGCTTGCGCGCCTGGCAGACGTAGCGCCCGAGCAGGATGAGCCAGTGGTGCGAGTCGACAGCGTATTCGGCAGGCACACGCCGGATGAGCTGTAGTTCTACCGCCAGAGGGTCCTTGCCCGGCGCCAGTCCAGTGCGATTGCTGACGCGGAAAATGTGCGTGTCCACCGCCATGGTGGGCTGGCCGAACGCGACGTTGAGCACCACGTTGGCGGTCTTGCGACCCACGCCGGGCAGGGCGACGAGTTCCTCACGCGAGTTGGGAACTTTGCCGCCGTGGCGCTCGATGAGGATGCGGCAGGTCTCCATCAGATGCTTGGCCTTGCTGCGGTACAGCCCGATCGTCATGATGTAACTCTCCAGCCCTTCCAGCCCGAGGTCCAGAATCGCCTGCGGCGTGTTCGCGACCGGAAACAGCTTGCGCGTGGCCTTGTTCACACCCACGTCGGTGGCCTGCGCGGACAGCAGCACGGCGGTGAGCAGCTCGAACACCGAGGCGTATTCCAGTTCGGTATTGGGTTGCGGATTGGCCGCCTTGAGCGTGGCGAAGAAGGGCTCGATGTCACTCTGTTTCATGGTGCGCCATTGTCGCCGCAAGTCGCGTGGGGCTGTGTGCGTGCGATCTCTCATGGTTTGGTCTGGCTTCGCGCAGCGCGAGGGCAGACGGGCGCGCAATGCAAGACAATGCACAGGTTGGGCAAAAATAAGGAAGGATGTTTCGGATGAAATTTGCGGACCGGTTAGACAACGTCGAGACATCGGCGATTCGTGAGTTGTTCAAGCTGCTGGGCAAGCCCGGCATCATCAGTTTTGCGGGCGGCTTCCCCGACAGCGCCATGTTCGACGTGGCTGGCATTCAGGCGGCGAGCGAACGCGTGCTCAAGGACGAGCCCGGTGCGGCCCTGCAATATGGCGCCACGGAAGGCTATCAACCGCTGCGCGAGCAACTGTCGCAGTTCATGGCCAGCAAGGGCGCCAAGGATGTGACACCGGAGCAATTGATCGTGACCACCGGCAGCCAGCAGGCGCTGGATCTGCTGGGCAAGACCATGATCAACCCCGGCGACAAGGTGATCGTCGAGGGGCCGACCTTTCTGGCCACCATCCAGTGTTTCCGCCTGTATGGCGCGAATGTCATCAGCGCACCCATCGACGGCGACGGCGTGCAGCCCGACGCGCTGGAAAAGCTCATCGTCGAGCACCAGCCGCGCATGGTGTACCTGATCCCGACATTCGGCAACCCGAGCGGCGCCACGCTGTCGCTGGAGCGGCGCAAGCGGATTCTGGAGTTGGCCGTGCAGCATCAGGTGCTGGTGGTTGAAGATGATCCCTATGGCGATCTGTACTTCGGCGAAGCGCCTCCGGCCAGCCTGTTGGCGTTGTCGTCGAGCGTGCCCGGCAGCCGCGATTGGCTGGCGCATTGCGGCTCGCTCAGCAAGGTGCTGAGCCCCGGTCTGCGCGTGGGCTGGATGATCGCCCATCCCGACTTGCTCGCACGCGCCACCATGTGCAAGCAATTCAGCGATGCCCACACGAGCACCTTTGCACAGGCCACCGCGGCGCAGTATCTGCGCTCGGGCGTCATGCCGCAAACGCTGGCACGCGTGCGCGCCGTGTATGCCGAGCGTGCGCAGGCCATGGGCGACGCATTGCGCAGCGAACTGGGCGATGCGATCGAGTTTGTGCAGCCCAAGGGCGGGCTGTTCATGTGGGTGAAGTTGACTGGCGCGCGCGGGCAGGAGCGCGATGCGAACGCGCTGGCCAAGCGCGCCATCGAGCAGGGCGTGGCCTTTGTGCCGGGTGCGCCGTTCTTCAGCCAGAACGCGGATCCGTCCACGCTGCGCCTGTCTTTTGCCACAGCCGATGTGGCCAAAATCCGTGAAGGCATTGCGCGCCTGAAGACGGCCTTGAATGCCTGAAGGAGAGGGTGACATGAGCGAGCGCGTCGAGCAGCGACTGAGCGATCTGGAGATCAAGGCCAGCTTCACCGAGGATTTGCTGGATCAGCTCAATCTCACCATCTACCGCCAGCAGCTGCAGATCGACGATCTGCTGCGCGTGGTGGCCGATCTGCGCAAGCAGGTGCCGCAGGCCGGAGACTCTGGCGCAGCACGCAGTTTGCTGGACGAGCGGCCACCGCACTATTGATGTGTCGGCGGGCGCTGCCGAGACCACTACAAGGAGACAAACATGCACTATCGTCATCTCGGAAAAAGCCAGCTCAAAGTGTCCGCGCTGTGTCTGGGCACCATGATGTTCGGCGACCAGACCGACGAGGCAGAGGCCGCGCGCATTGTTGCCGATGCGCGCGAACGCGGGGTGAACTACATCGACACGGCAGACGTGTATACGCGCGGCGCGTCGGAGTCCATGCTGGGCAAGCTGCTGCAAGGGCAGCGCAACGATTGGGTGCTGGCCACCAAGTTGGGCAACCGCATGTCGGAGCGCCCCAATGAAAGCCAGTATTCGCGCACCTGGATGATGCGTGAAGTGGACGCCAGCCTGAAGCGGCTGAACACCGATCACATCGACATCCTCTATCTGCACCGCGACTTCAACGGCATGGATCTGGAAGAGCCGCTGTACGCGCTGGATGCGCTGCTGCGTGCGGGCAAGATCCGCTATTGGGGCGTCTCCAATTTCCGCGCATGGCGCATTGCCGAGTTGGTGCATGGCGCACGGCGCATCGGCATGCCGGGGCCGGTGGTGTGCCAGCCGTATTACAACTTGCTCAATCGCATGCCCGAGGTAGAAATCCTGCCCGCCTGCGAGACCTACGGGCTGGGCGTCACTTCCTACAGCCCGGTGGCGCGCGGCGTGCTGACAGGCAAGTATCTTCCGGGACAGGCACCGCAAGAGGGCACACGGGCCGCGCGCGGGGACCGCCGCATCACGGAAACCGAGTTTCGCGAAGAGTCCCTGCAGATTGCGCAAAAGCTCAAGCTGCACGCAGAGCAGAGTGGCATCACGCTCGCGCAATTTGCCACTGCATGGGTGTTGGCACACCGGGCCATCAGCTCGGTGATTGCGGGGCCGCGCACGCTGGCGCAGTGGCAGGACTATTTCCCCGCGCTCGACTACGTGGTCACGCCGGAAGACGATGGCTTGGTGGACGCGCTCGTCGCTCCAGGGCATCCGTCCACGCCGGGTTACACCGATCCTGCCTACCCGCTCAGTCCGCGACGCCACCGCGCCTGAGCCAGCGCGAACGCAACCATCACCAACCTTCCGCGCCGGCCCATAGGGCATGGCGCGGTTTTCAATTGGCTGGCGCGTTGCGGCGGCGCGAATTCGCGCAACCTTTGCGTTGCGTTTTGGGAAACGATGGTTGGATTTTTTGTTGGTTGTATGCACGCCGGGGATTGCCTAGAGTGTTGCGACCTACGAATTCACAAAGACCCCACAGCAGGAGCAACATGCAGCGCAACATCCCATCGGCAGGCAGCGAGGCGAACACCACGGGCACCATAGTGGAACTGACGGCGACGGCGCTTTCCCGCGCCATCCATGCGCGCGAGGTGTCGTGTGTGGAGGTGCTGGATGCGTACTTGGCGCAAATCGATCGCTTCAATCCGCAGGTCAACGCCATCGTGGCACCGATGCCGCGCGACGGCTTGCTGGCCGAAGCGCGTGAACTGGATGCGCAAATGGCGCGCGGCGACAGCCGGGGTGTGTTGCACGGCTTCCCGCAAGCGCCCAAGGACATCATGCCCGCCAAGGGAATGGTCACCACCAAAGGCTCTCCCATTTTTGCGGGACAGGTGTCGCAGACCGACTCCGTGGTGTTCGAGCGCATGCGCGCAGCAGGCTCGGTGTTTGTCGGCCGGACCAATTCGCCGGAGTTCGGCTTGGGCGGGCACACGTACAACTCGGTGTACGGCACCACACGCAATGCGTTCGATCCCTCGCGCTCGGCGGGTGGCAGCAGTGGCGGTGCTGGCGTTTGCGTTGCGCTGCACATGCTGCCGGTGGCGGACGGCTCGGACATGATGGGCTCGCTGCGCACGCCCGCCGCGTTCAACCATGTCTTTGGCATGCGCACGTCGATGGGCTGTGTGCCACACGGACCTACGGACGAATCGTTCTTGCAGCAATTCAGCGTCTCCGGGCCCATGGCACGTAACGTGCCCGACCTCGCGCTGCTGATGTCGGTGATCAGCGGATTCGATGACCGCTTGCCGCTCACGCATCGCGGCTTAGATGTGGATTTCAGCGCATCGCTGGAGCGGGACTTCACCGGCGTGCGCCTGGCATGGCTGGGTGATCTGGGGGAATATTTGCCCATCGAGCCCGGTGTGCTGGCGTTGTGCGAGAAGGCGCTGCGCCACTTCGAGACCCTGGGCGCGACCGTGGAGCACGTGGTGCCCGATTTCGACTTCGAGCGCCTGTGGCACGCATGGCTGGATTTGCGCAGCTTCCAGTTTGCGGGAACCAACCGCGCTTTGTATCAGGACCCGGACAAGCGCAAGCTGCTCAAGCCGGAGGCGGTGTGGGAACTGCAGCACGGGCTTGGCTTGGACGCCATGCAGGTGTTTGAAGCGTCCCGCGTGCGCTCGGCGTGGTATGAGTGTCTGCGCCGCATGCACACCCGGTACGAGGCACTGCTACTGCCCAGTGCCCAGGTGTTTCCGTTCGAAGCGGAACTGGATTGGCCCAAGTCTGTGGCGGGACGCGCCATGGACACCTACCATCGCTGGATGGAAACCGTGATCGGCGCCACCATGGCGGGGCTTCCCGCGCTGTCGGTGCCGGTGGGCACGAATGCGCAGGGCTGGCCTGCGGGCCTGCAAATCATTGGCCGCACGCAGGACGATTTCGGTGTGCTGCAACTGGGGCATGCCTACGACATGGCCAGTGGCGCATCGCGTGTGCGCAGTCCCCTGTTGGGTTAATCAGTTCACCACCGTTTCACGCGCAGCCACGCGGCTTCGCGCCTGAACGTCATTTCATAAGAACCAAGGAGTACAAGCATGGCCATGACTCGCCAGTTTTTTCTGAAGTCCCTCGCGGCAACTGCGGGCGCGTTGGCGCTGGCATCCACCGGAGCCAGCGCGTGGGCGCAGACGGACTATCCACAGCGTCCGATCAAGCTGGTGGTGCCGTTCGCCGCAGGTGGCGCGACCGATATTCTGGGGCGCCTGCTCGCCACGACGATGGGTGAAAAACTCGGTCAGTCGGTGGTGGTAGAAAACAAGCCCGGCGCGGGCACGATGGTGGCGGCGGCCATGGTGGCCAAGGCGCCTGCGGATGGCTACACGTTGCTCCTTGGCTCCAACAGCACGCTCACGCTCAATGCGGCCATTCGCCAATCGCTTCCCTATGACCCGATCAAGGGATTCACCATGCTCGGCTCGGTTGCCAACATGGGGCTGGTCGTCGTGGCGCATCCCGGCTCCAGCGTGAAGACACTGGCCGACGTGGTTGCCCAAGGCAAGAGCGGGGCGCTGAGCTATGCTTCCTTCGGCTCGGGATCGTCCGCCCACTTTGGTGCGGAACTGATGCAAGCTGCGCTGGGCACGCGCATGACGCACGTGCCGTTCAACGGCAGTTCGCAGAGCCTGACGGCGGTGATGGGCGGGCAGGTGCCGGTAGCGGTGGATTCGGCCGTGGCGGCGGCACCGCAACTGCGTTCGGGCAAGCTGCGCGCGATTGCGTCGCTGGGCGAGCGCCGCGAGCCCTTGCTGCCGGATGTGCCCACGATGGCCGAAAGTGGCTATCCGGGCTTTTCTGCCGAGGCGTGGTTTGCCTTGTTGGGACCGGCGGGCATGTCGCCCGACGTCTCTGCGAAAATCGAGCGCGTGCTCAAGGAGAGCATGGCCGAGCCCGCGCTGCGCAAACGGCTGATTGAAGTGGGCCTCAACCCCTTGTGGACCAATGGCAAGGACTTGCTTGCGCGCGTGGAAAAGGAACAACCGCAAATGCGTGCCGTGGCGGCGCGCGCGGGTATTCGCGCAGACTGAGCCACTGAGCCGGCCGTCCGCACCACCACAAAAAGGACGTTTTCGCGTGAAAGCTGAAGATCTCGAACTCCTGCTGACCACACCGATGCCGTTTGGCAAACACCAGGGCACGGTGATTGCCGATCTGCCTGCCAACTATCTGCACTGGTTTGCGCGCGAGGGCTTTCCGCAAGGCCGCATCGGTCAATTGCTGGAGTTGATGTTCGAGATCGATCACAACGGTCTGAGCGAACTGCTCGTGCCGTTGAAGGCCAGGCTGGCGCAGGGCGGTTAGCGCCCCTGGACCGGCGCGCGGCGCGGCGCGGTGTTATGCGAGCGCGTCGGCTTGCTGGCGCGCGTGTTCTGCGGCGTGCTCGGCACGGCGGCTGGATGGGGTATCGAAATACGCCTGAAACAGTTGCCTGCCGATGTCGTACGCCACGCGGCGAAGCTTGTAGGTGGTGTGGCTGTCGAAGCGGTCAGTGGTGTGTTTGGCCCAAAGCTGGATCCAGGCGTTGAAATGCTCGGGCGTCACATCGGGCAATTGCATGTGCCGATGCACGAGGTTGCCGCGAAACTTGCGTGTGCCCAGCATGACCGTGCTCCAGAAATCCACCATGCGCACGAGGTGGGCGTCCCATTGATCGCCAATTTCGCGCTCGAACACAGGTCCCAGCAACGGATCCTTGCGCACATCTGCGTAGAAGTCCTGTACCAGTTGTGCCAGCGTTTCCGGGCTGATGAGGGAGTGTTCGCCTTCTGTGGTGTGCAGCATGTTGGAGGTGCCGTGAATCGGATCTGACAGGGTTGGAGGTGTCGCTTGGACGGCCGGGCCACGCAGGGTTCGCCAGCGATTTCGCAGAATGGTGCCGAATATCGCACGGGCTTTGACCCAGTGCTTCAAGCTTTGTCAATCGAATGACAGTTTACGCTTTGGCTTGCATTGACATGCGGGACAAATCGTCCTTGTTCCAGTTCGGAACTCCGAACCATCCACGCACGCCGAAGTGCATCCAGATGCAAAGGTTTTTCGGAATTTTCTGTAAATGATTCGAGAGCGGGAAGTTCCGTGCGTATGTTGATCTTGGTCGCACTGCGGGTTGGTTTGAGCCTTTACTCTTCAAACCGTTTGACTGTTCGCAGTCTTGGCTTCCTGCATAACGAAACATAACGAGGGACAAACATGATTGCCAGTATCCGTGTCGCCATCGGCCTTGTGCATCCATCGGCGCAGCTTCGTGAGGCACATCCCGCGCCGTCTGCGCGCTTGTTCTCGACGCATTTTCAGGACAGTGCAAGCGCCGCGTCGTTCTTGACATTCCTGATTCAGAAAACGACTTTCCGGCGCAGCCTATGGCGGAAGCGGCACGTGGACCTGCTTTCTGCCATGCGCATATGCCAACGGGACACGGTCCAAATCCAGCATTCCACGACAGCGCGTCTGCGCTGCGGTCTATCGGTTGGGTAGAGGGAGGGGAGTATCCGGCACGGCCCTGCGTGACGCCAATCAAGCCATCAAAGTATGGGAAGGGCGTGCGTCATGGCATACGCGGTTGCGACAGTCGAAGCAAGGAACCTCGTTTGCGCAACTCCGGTGTCATGGGCCGTGCCGGCTGCTCTTTGGCGCAGCGTTTCAATGCATCCGTTGAAATTGCCAGCAGCAGACGGTGCCGTGCCGCCGCTTCCAGCCACAGGGGAATCTCCGATCAGATCGGCTCAAGCCACCGACGCGCTGCGGCGATCACGCAGGTCGTGAGGCGCTCCAGCGTGGCTTGGGCGCTGCGCGGATGGGCCCAATACATGGCGACATCCAGCGGCGTGTTGGCAACCAGTTCGACGAGCGAGCCTTGTTCCAGTTGCTGCTCGATCAGCACAATGGGATGCATCCCCCAGCCCATGCCCACTTCACAGGCGCGCACATAACCATAGTTGGACGGGATGAAATGCCGCGGCGGTGCGGCGCGCGACTGGTGCAGCGCGTGGTGGTGCATCCAGCGGTCCTGCAGTTTGTCGTTGCGGTCATAGGTCATGATGGGTGCATGCGCCAGCGTGTGCGGCGTGACGCCCGATGCAAAGTACTGCGCGACAAAGCCGGGGCTGGCTGCTGCGACGTAGCGCATGGTGCCCAATGGCCATGTATTGCAGCCCGCAATGGACGCGCTCGTCGCGGTAACGGCGGCGATCACCTCGCCCTCGCGCAGACGTTGCGCCGTGTGGTCCTGATCGTCGATGCGCAAATCCAGCAGCTCGTTGCTGCCCGCGGTGAATTCCGCCATCGCATCCATGAACCAGGTGGAGAGCGAATCGGCATTCACTGCCAGCTTGAGGGTGGGAATGGGCGTATCCGGCAGCAGATCCGGGTTGCTGCGCCGCAGTTCGTTTTCCAGCAAGGCCACTTGTTCTACATGCAGGCACAGGCGCCGTCCTGCCTCGGTGCCGGTGCAGGGCGTGCCGCGCAGCACCAGAACCTGCCCCACGCGCTCTTCCAGTTGCTTGATGCGCTGTGAGACCGCCGAGGGCGTGACGTGCAACTTGCGTGCAGCGCGTTCAAAGCTGCCCTCGCGCACGACGGCAGCCAGTGCTTCGAGTCCGGCGTAGTCCAGCATTAGCGTTGCTTCATTTGGTTTAGATGTTTTAAGTGTACTTAAATATCGCCAACGCCGAAAATCAAGGCCATGTGGAACTCGGCAGCATCTTCTTCGTGGCTCGCAGGCTTTACCGTCTGCCTGTCTCTCATCGTCTCCATCGGCGCGCAAAACCTGTATGTCTTGCGGCAGGCGGTGCAGGGCCAACATGTGCGCGCGTGCGTCATCTGGTGTGTGGTGAGCGACGCTTTGCTCGTCGCCGTGGGCGTGGCGGGCATGGCCGCAATTCTTGGCAGTTCCCCCACGCTGGCGCGCTATCTCACGCTGGGCGGCGTGCTGTTTTTGCTCGCGTACGGTTTGTTTGCCTGGCATCGTGCCTTCTTTGCGCCTGACAACAAACTGGAGGCCGCAGGCGGCAAAACGGAGCGCAGCCTGCTCGGCGTGTTGTCCGCATTGGCGGTGCTCACACTGGCCAACCCGCATGTGTATCTGGACACGGTGGTGCTGATCGGCTCCATCGGCGCGCAGCAGGATGGTGCGCTCAAGTGGATCTTTGTCGTGGGCGCCGCATGTGCCAGCCTGACGTGGTTTGTGGTGTTGGCCTTTGCCGGACGCAAGCTGCAGGGCGTGTTTGCCAATCCGCGCGCCTGGCGCGTGCTGGACACCCTGACCGGCGCGATGATGTTCGTGCTGGCGTGGTGGGTCTGGCAAGGGCTGTGAGGCGCACGCCAACAGCCTGGAGGGCTTGCGCCGCAGAAGGCGAAGGCCGCACATAAAAAAAGCGCCGCAAATGCGGCGCTTTTTTTATGGGTTGTGCGGGAGGCTGTCACCCCCCCCGTTGCATCAGAATGCAGGAACCACGGCACCCTTGTACTTGTCCTGGATGAACTTCTTCACTTCGGGCGAGTGCAGGGCCTTCATCAGCTTGCCGATGAGCGGATCGTTGGCGCGATCGCTGCGGGACACGACGATGTTGGTGTAGGGCGAATCCGCGCCTTCAATGAACAGCGCATCCTTGGTCGGGTTCAGCTTGGCTTCGATGGCGTAGTTGGTGTTGATCAGGGCCACATCCACATCGGCCAGGGCGCGCGGCAGCAGCGGGGCTTCGAGTTCCTTGAACTTGATCTTCTTGGGGTTCTTCACCACGTCGAGCGGCGTGGGCGTCAGGCTCTTGGGATCCTTCAACTCGATCAGGCCTTGCTTGGCCAGCAGGATCAGGGCGCGACCGCCATTGGACGGGTCATTCGGAATGGCGATGGTAGCGCCCGTCTTCAGGTCGTTGATGTTCTTGATCTTGCTGGAATACGCGCCAAACGGCTCCACGTGCACTTTGCCGCTAGGCACTTCCACCAGCGAGGTCTTGCGGTCCTTGTTGTAGCTGTCCAGATAGGGCTTGTGCTGGAAGAAGTTCACGTCGAGCTGCTTGTCTTCCACGGCGGCATTGGGCTGCACGTAGTCGCTGAACTCCTTGATCTGCAGATCCACGCCCTCTGCCTTCAGTTGGGGCTTCACGAAATTCAGGATTTCCGCGTGGGGCACGGCGGTGGCGCCGGCCTTCAGGACGTCGGCAGCGTGCGCGCCCAGCGCAAAAGCGGCCAGAGCCAGAGCGGTAAGAGACTTCTTCAACATGTTCACTGATCCTTGTGTGTACTGTTCTTGTACGAGCGGGAGTTGGGGCCACGCTCTGTAAGAGAACGCTAGTGTAAATCGGGGCGTTGACTCCCGCCTCGTTTTTATTTTCATATCCATATATCGAGTGGATATTTAATAACAACGAGGTAGAAGCAGCGCCGTGTGGTGTTCAGCGAACGACTTCGAGCAAACGGTCCAGTCCGCCCTGGTTGATCGCCACATTGGCCTGTGCGCGCACGGTGGGCTTGGCGTGATAGGCAACAGACAGTCCGGCCACGCCCATCATCGGCAGGTCATTTGCGCCATCGCCGACGGCAATCGTCTGGCTCGGGTCGATGCCCATGAGCGAGGCCACTTCCAGCAGCGTGCGGCGCTTTTCTGCGCCATCACAGATGTCCCCCCAGGGCTGATCCACCATGCTGCCGCTCAGTGCGCCGTTGTCCACGTCGAGCACGTTGGAGCGGGCAAAGTCGATGCCGAGGTGGGCCTTTACGCGATCGGAGAAGAACGTGAAGCCGCCCGATACAAGCAAGGTCTTGAGACCGGCGGCGCGCGCCGCGTCGATCAGTTCCTTGGCACCGGGGTTGAATCGCAGGCGCTCGGTGAACACGCGATCCAGATCCTGCAGCGTCACTCCCTTGAGCAGGGCCACGCGCTGGCGCAGGCTTTCCTTGTAGTCGGTGATGATGCCCTGCATGGCCGCTTCGGTGATGGCTGCCACCTCTGCCTTGCGGCCCACCACGTCGGCAATCTCGTCCACGCACTCGATGCTGATGAGCGTGGAGTCCATGTCGAACGCGATGAGTTTGAAGTCCGACAGTTGGAGCGGCGGCGTGACACCGCGAACGACAAGGCCGGGAGCGAATTCGGTGGTGGAGGGCATGGGTTCTTCAACGCAATGAAATGGGAACCCGTAATGTTAGCCCTTTCACGGCGCCGCAGGCCCGACGTCGTGTGGTGCGGGCCCACGAAAAAAGCCGGGCGGACCTAGTGGTTCCGTTCCCGGCCTGATGGCTGGTGGAGCGACGCGCCAGTGTCTGTTTATTCTTCCTTGGAGCCGCCTGGTTTGCTCATGAACAGGCGAAGAAAAAACACGAACATGCCAAGCATGAATACGATGCCGATGATGCTCATGAGCCCGTAGTCGGTAGAAAACAAGTCAATGAGTGCCTTCATTTACCCTCCAAACAAGTGACTGAATGTTCACACTATGGCTTTCGACGAGGTCTTTAGTGTTGCGATTTATCAATCTACGAGGCAACGCGCCGAGGGTGGCAGGCGCGGCGAAATACCGCTCGTGCGGCGTGCGCTGATGTGATGTGTGCGCTCGCGAATGCGCGCGTGGGCTCACGATCCGCTTGGCGGTGGTTTGGGTAAATAGAGCCGGTCCGACCATGTGGCCAGCCAATTGGGTTTGAACGCCACCAGCACGGCCGTCATCATGCCGGTGAGCAGGCCATCACTCCAGGCCATGAGCCAGCGTGCGACCAGAGACAGTCCGTCATCGATCTGCGCGGCAATGATGTGCCCGCTCCACTGCGAGAGCGCGCCCGCGACGAATACGCATGCCACCGTGCCGAGAAATGCGCGCCCGAGCACGTAGACGAACATGCGCGTGCCCGTCAACTTGCGGATGAGTGCGCCCAGCAACAAGGCCAGCGTAGCGGGTGCCACGCCAAGCCACATGACGGCGGTGATGGCCTCGCTCCATTGCATGGCAGGGGAGATGAAAGCGGCAATCACGCCGATGGTGCAGAGCACGGGAATCGCCAGTGGCCAGCCCAGCGACAGCACCAGCATGCATGCGCCGGACAGTTGCAGCGGCAGGGGCATGTGTACCAGCGTCGGAAGCGCCCACATCCAGGGCAGGATGACCACCGCGGCGAAGATGGGCGTGATCAGCGGCGAGATTTGCCGGTGCGGGCCCTCCGGCGTGCGCACGGTTGTCGACGCCAGCATGCGCCATGGTTGCAGCCACAGCGCAATGGCGAGTGCGATGAAACAGATGGCCGCTTCCCAGAACATGATGCGGCCAATGTAGCTCAAGCCACTGCTTCGGTGAGTGGTTTGCCGAGGCTGCGAAGGATATCCCGCACCATATGTGCTCGGTCTTTGGGATCGGGCAATTCGCGTTCGATTCGCAGTTTTTCGTTGCCTGCCAATTTGATGTGTTTGTTCTTCTGCACCAGATGAATGATGTTCATCGGGTCCACCGGCGGCTGCGGTTTGAACGTGATGTTGATGACGCCCGGCGCTGCGTCCACCTTCGTCACACCATACGGTTGGCTCAGCACGCGCAATCGATGCACATCGATGAGCGTCTGGGCCTGCGGCGGCAGCTTGCCGAAGCGGTCCACGATTTCTTCCAGCAGCGTATCGATCTGCTGCGGCGTCTTGGCCGTGGCGAGTTTCTTGTAGAACGACAGGCGCAGATGCACGTCGCCACAGTAATCATCGGGCAGCAAGGCGGGCGAGTGCAGATTGATGTCGGTGGTGATCGACAGCGGTGCCAGCAGGTCGGGCTCCTTGCCCGCCTTGAGTGAGCGCACGGCTTCCGACAGCATTTCGTTGTAGAGCTGGAATCCGATCTCCATCATGTTGCCGCTCTGGTTCTCGCCCAGCACTTCGCCCGCACCGCGAATCTCCAGATCGTGCATGGCCAGATAGAAGCCGGAGCCCAGCTCTTCCATTTGCTGGATGGCTTCCAGGCGTTGCGCGGCCTGTTTGGTGAGGCCTTCGATTTCCGGCACCATCAGATACGCATAGGCTTGGTGGTGCGAGCGTCCCACGCGCCCGCGCAACTGGTGCAACTGCGCCAGGCCGAACTTGTCCGCGCGGCTGATGAGAATGGTGTTGGCGCTGGGCACGTCGATGCCGGTCTCGATGATGGTCGAGCACAAGAGGATGTTGTAGCGCTGGGCGACAAAGTCGCGCATCACCTTTTCCAGTTCGCGCTCGGGCATCTGTCCGTGTGCCACGGCGATGCGCGCTTCCGGCAGGATTTCTTCGAGCTTCTGTTTGCGGTTCTCGATCGTCTCCACTTCGTTGTGCAGGAAATAGCACTGACCACCGCGCTTGAGTTCGCGCAGCACGGCCTCCCGTATCACACCGGTGCCTTCGTTGCGCACAAAGGTCTTGATGGCCAGGCGGCGCTGCGGCGCAGTGGCGATCACCGAGAGATCACGCAGGCCTTCCAGGGCCATGCCCATGGTGCGCGGAATTGGCGTTGCGGTCAGCGTCAGCACATCCACCTCGGCGCGCAGGGCCTTCATGGCTTCCTTGTGGCGCACGCCAAAGCGGTGCTCCTCGTCGATGATGAGCAGGCCCAGATTCTTGAACTGCGTCGACTCCGACAGCAGCTTGTGTGTGCCGACGACGATGTCCACCGTGCCATCGGCGATGCCCTTCACGGCAGCCGTAATCTCCTTGCCCGAGCGGAAACGCGAGACCTCGGCAATCTTCACCGGCCACTTCGAAAAGCGATCAATCAACGTCTGGTAATGCTGCTCGGCCAGCAGCGTCGTGGGTGCCAGGAAGGCCACTTGCTTGCCGCCCATGGCCGCCACGAATGCGGCGCGCAGGGCCACTTCGGTTTTGCCGAAACCCACGTCGCCGCAGACCAGTCGGTCCATCGGCTGGGGGCTGATCATGTCCTGCACGACGGCGTGGATCGCCGCGTTCTGGTCTGCGGTTTCTTCAAAGCCGAAGTCGTTGGCGAACTGTTCGTAGTCGCCCGCGTTGAAGCGGAATGCATGGCCTTGGCGTGCCGCGCGGCGCGCATAGATGTTGAGCAGTTCCGCAGCCGAATCGCGCACCTGCTCGGCGGCCTTGCGCTTGGCTTTTTCCCACTGGCCGCTGCCCAGTTTGTGCAAGGGCGCTTCGTCGGCAGACACGCCTGTGTAGCGGCTGATGAGCTGCAACTGACTCACCGGCACATACAGCGCGGCCTTGTCGGCATACTCCAGATGCAGGAACTCCTGCAGGGCGGGCGTGCCATCGGGGTTCTTCTGCCCGATGTCCATGTTGATCAGGCCGAGGTAGCGCCCGATGCCGTGCGCACTGTGCACCACCGGATCGCCCACCTTCAGTTCCGACAAATCCTTGATGAGCGCATCGACATCGCTGACTTGCTCCTGCTTGCGACGGCGGCGCGTGGTTGTGCCGCCCGCGAATAGTTCGGTTTCGGTGACGAAATCGATACCGCCTTCGATCCAACTGAAACCGGTGGCGAGGTTGGAGGTGGCGATGCCGAAGGGCTCGTTGCGCGTGGCCTCGAACTCGCTCAACGAATCGAACGCAGGCGGATCCAGACGCGATGCGCGCAGAAAGTCGAGCAGCGATTCGCGCCGCCCCGCGCTTTCGGCCAGCAGCAGCACTCGATGCTGGGTGGCGAGAATGTGCGCCTTCAGGCGCGCCAGCGGCTCGTCCACGCCGCGCATGACGGACAGGTCGCCCAACGACTGGAAGTACGCATTGTCCTTGACGTCTTCCACGCCCTGGCGCAGTGCCAACTGGGCGTGGTCCTTGGCGCAGGTGTAGAACTGGTCGGCCGACAGGAACAGCGTTTCGGGCGGCAGGGCGGGGCGCTCCGGGTCGCCTTGCACCAGACGGAAGCGTTCTTTGGTGTCCTGCCAGAAGCGCTGGAACGCGGCTTCCAGATCACCATGCAGCACCAACGTGGCCGACGCGCCGAGATAGTCGAACACGGTCGCCGTTTCGTCAAAGAACAGCGGCAGGTAGTACTCGATACCTGCGGTGGCCACGCCGTTGCCCATGTCCTTGTAGATGCGGCTCTTGGTGGGGTCGCCCTCCAGCAGTTCGCGCCAGCGGCTGCGGAACTTGGCGCGCGCGGCCTCGTCCATCGGGAACTCGCGGCCCGGCAACAGGCGCACTTCGTTCACCGGATACAGGCTGCGCTGGGTGTCCGGATCAAAAGTGCGGATCGAGTCGATTTCGTCATCGAACAAATCCACGCGATAAGGCACGGGCGAGCCCATCGGGAACAGGTCGATCAGGCCACCCCGTACGGCATATTCGCCGTGGCTCACCACTTGCGAGACGTTGGAATAGCCCGCCAGCGTCAACTGCGCACGCAGGCGCGCCTCGTCGAGCTTTTGATGGTTCTTGAAGTGAAAGGTATAGCCCGCCAGAAACGCTTGCGGCGCCACGCGGTACAGCGCCGTGGTGGCGGGAACCAGCACCACGTCCACGTCGCCCTGGGAGATGCGCCAGAGCGTGGCCAGACGCTCGCTGATCAGGTCCTGATGCGGCGAGAACGTATCGTAGGGCAGCGTCTCCCAATCGGGGAACATCGCGCAGCGCAACTCAGGCGCGAAGAATTCCATCTCATCGATCAGGCGGCGGGCGTCGGAGGCATCGGCGGTGACGATGGCCACCACGCGCTGATGCTGCTTTTCCTGTTCGGACAGCCGGGCCAGCAGCAGCGCATCGGCCGATCCGGCAGGGCGCGGCATGGCAAAGCGTTTTCCGGGCGTGAGTTTGGGCAAATCCATGGCGTTCTTCAGTTCTGTGCAGTGTCCGCATCAGACGGACGAAAACGACAAAAACCCCGTAGCGCGAGCGCACGGGGATGTCGTGATGGCCCTATTTTAAAGAGTGCGCTTTTTCATTGCACGGCGTGCGTTTTCGCCGCGACATGCAGGACGATGTCTAAAATTGACCTGCATGAATCAGCCACAACCAGCCCAGAGTCCCACGCAACGCCCGGTCCGATGTTTCGCGCTACTGCCCTGCGCGGGCGTGGGCAGCCGCGCCGCGACCTCGCAGCCCAAGCAATACGCGCCGCTGGCGGGCAAGATGATGGTGGAGCACACGCTGGCCGCGTTCGAAGCGGCACGCCAGATCGCCCACGTGCATGTGGTGGTGTCTCCCGGCGACGGCACGTTGCGCAAGGCGAATGCGTTCTGGAACGTCATCGACGGAGGCGGCGCGACCCGGGCATCGAGCGTGTTCAATGGTTTGCGGTTTTTGCTCGCGAGCCAGACGGCAACGCGCGAGGACTGGGTGCTGGTGCACGACGCGGCGCGTTGTCTGATCACGCCGGAACAGATCGACGCCTTGATCACCGCCTGCCTGCCCGATCCGGTTGGCGGGCTGATGGGCGTTCCGCTGCCGGACACACTGAAACTGGCGGTGGATGGACGCAGCGCTGCCACCATCGAGCGCGAAGGCAAATGGCTGGCGCAGACACCGCAGATGTTCCGCGCCGGGGTCTTGCACGATGCACTGGAGCCGCACGCCGAGCGCGATTTTGACGGCATCACCGACGAGGCCAGTGCCATCGAGGCGGCGGGTTTGCGGCCTTTGCTGGTGCTGGGCAGCGCACAGAATTTCAAGATCACCTATCCGCAGGATTTCGCATTGGCCGACGCCATTCTCCAGTTGCGCACGCGCGGCGTAGCGTCGCATGGCGGCGAATCCGCGCTGTCCATCCCGGAGTTGAATACACCATGAGCACACAGGCATCGAACTTTCCTTCCATTCGCATCGGGGAGGGCTGGGACGTGCATGCGCTGGTGCCTGGCCGGCCGCTGATCATTGGCGGCGTGGAGATCGCGCACAAGACGGGACTGCTCGGGCATTCCGATGCGGACGTGCTGCTGCATGCGATCACCGACGCCATTCTGGGCGGCGCCGCGTTGGGTGATATCGGTCGGCATTTCCCGGATACCGATGCGCAGTTCAAGGGAGCCCGGTCCGACGTGCTGCTGGCCGAAGCGGCGCGCCGGGTGCGCGCGGCGGGGTTTGACATCGCCAACGTCGACAGCACCGTCATCGCGCAGGCGCCCAAGCTGGCACCGCACATTGGCGCGATGTGCGAGGTGATTGCCCGCACGCTGGGCGTGGACGTTGGTCAGGTCAACGTGAAGGCGAAGACCGCGGAGCGACTGGGCCCCGTGGGGCAGGGCCTTGCGATGGAGGCGCGAGCGATCGCGCTGCTCTACAAGCGCTGACCCAACGCCGAACCAGCCCCTAGGGCAGGGCGTCAGGGCAGGAGCCAATCAGTCGTTCTGGTCGTCGCCCAGCGCGGCGAAGTCCGACGGGCTTTCGCGATGGCGCGGATGCTCGCCTGGACGCGGAGGCAAGTGGCGCTTGACTTGCGGGCGCTGCAGGCGCTGCTTCTGGTCGACGCCATCGGGAATTTCCGTCACGCGTTGGAGTTGGATGTGCGCCACCAATCCGCCGGAAGCCGCATTGGCCAGCGCAAAGATGCCGCCCATGCGCTGCACGGTCTTGTCCACGATGGCCAGGCCGAGACCCGCTCCCGCTGCTGCGGTGCGCGCAGAGTCGCTGCGGAAGAACGGTTTGGTGAGGTTGGCGATCTGCTCGGGCGGCACGCCGTTTCCGTGGTCGCGCAGCTTGATCAGCACCCATTTGTCCCATGACTTGGCCGAGATGTCCACGTTGGTGACGCCGGTTTCCTTGTTCTTGCCGTAGCGCCGCGCGTTCTCCAGCAGGTTGGAGATTACGCGCGCCAGCTCGATCTCGTCGGCCAGCACGTTGAGGTTGTCCGGCACGTTCATGGTGATCTGCAACTCGCGGTGGTCCTGCACGGCGTACACGCACGAAGACACTACTCCATTGAGATTGACCGGCGTGAGCGTGACCGCGTCGGGCCGCGCGTAGTCGAGGAACTTGTCGATGGTGGCATCGAGCTGCACGATGTCCGCCACCATGTGCTCGCGCGCCACGTCGTCCGTGACGCTCATTTCCGTCTCGAGTCGCAGGCGTGCCAGCGGCGTGCGCAAGTCGTGCGAAATGCCTGCCAGCATCACGGCGCGATCCTGCTCCAGCTTGGCGAGCTTTTGCGCCATGCGGTTGAAGCCGATGTTCACCTCGCGGATCTCGCTGGTCACGGCTTCCTCATCCAGCTTGCTGGCGGTGAAGTCGCCATCCTTCACGCGATTGGCGGCGTAGGAGAGCTGCTTGAGCGGGCGATTGATGAGCCGCGCAATCACGGCAGCACCGGCCAGCGACAGCGCGCCTGCGGTGATCAGCCAGATCAGCCAGGTGCGGCCACTGGCGGCAGACAGGCGCGAGCGGTCCATCAGCAGCCAGTTCGGGTCGCCGTTGATGGTGAACCCCACCCACAGGCCCGCCTCGCCGTTCACGCTGCTGGCGAGGATCGTGCCGGGGCCCAGGCGGCGCGTCAGTTCTTCCGTCAGGCGTGCACCAAGGGCGGATTGCGGCAGGTGTTCGAATTTGTCGCCCGGCTCGCGCGGAAGAATGCGCACACCTTCCTGATCGGCCATGGTCTTGATGAGCGAGACGCGCGCAATGGCGTCGGCGTGCACCAGCGCCGCACGGCTCAGGTTGACGAGCGAGGCGATTTGCTGGGCGGTTTGCAGCGTGCGGGGCTCGAATTCGAGCGCGCGCAAGGTTTGCAGCCACGCCAGGATACTGCCGATCAGGAGCAGCGCGAGCAGGAAAAACGTGCGCCAAAAGAGATTCAGCCCGACGCGTGCGCGCTGGGCATTCTGGGCTTTTCGCGCCTCCAGCGGGGCAGGGCTGGTGGCGTCTGAAATGACTTTTTCTTCGCTAGTGGCGCTCATCGACGACCATATTCAGGAAAGTGGGAGGCCAACGCGCGACCCGGGAGAGAAGCTGTCGGCGCAGCAGAACCGGCAGATATTACCGCCAACGCCAAACACGCGGGCCCCACCGTGAAGTCGGTCGGGCACGGGCGTGACAGAGGGCGGAAAAGTCCGGTGGATCAGCTCGTGCCGTCCGGAACGAACACGTAGCCCACGCCCCAGACAGTCTGGATATAGCGCGGCGCGGCCGCATCCACCTCCACCAGCTTGCGCAGGCGGGAGATTTGCACGTCCAGACTGCGGTCGAAAGGTTCGAACTCACGGCCTCGGGCCAGCAGGGCGAGCTTTTCACGCGACAGCGGTTGGCGCGGGTGGCGCACCAGCGCCTTGAGCATGGCGAATTCTCCGGTGGTCAGCGGCAGCTCTTCACCGTTCTTCTGCAGCGCGCGCGTGCCCAGGTCAAACGTGAACGGACCGAAGGTGACGACCTCGTTGTCGCCCGACGGTGCACCCGGAGCCTCTTGCGGAGGACGGCGGCGCAGCACGGCGTGGATACGCGCCAGCAGTTCGCGCGGGTTGAAGGGCTTGCCCAGATAGTCGTCGGCACCCACTTCCAGACCGACGATGCGATCCACGTCCTCGCCCTTGGCGGTGAGCATGATGATGGGCGTGCGGTCATTGGCGGCGCGCAGGCGGCGGCAGATCGACAGGCCGTCCTCGCCGGGCATCATCAAATCGAGCACGATCAGGTCGACGGTCTCGCGCAGCAGGATGCGGTTGAGTGCCTTGCCGTCTTCGGCAACCATCACTTCAAATCCCTCCTGCGTCAGGTAGCGGCGCAGCAAATCGCGAATGCGTGCGTCGTCATCCACTACGAGAACTTTGTCGGTACGATTGGTTGTTGTGGCCATTAGCTTTCCTCAGTCCAATTTGTAACAGAGCCGATTCTGACCAGCTTGCGAACGGAATGTTTGATTTTTTCAGCCAGATTGACCCAATGTTACAAATTTTGCGCCATTCTGCCTATTAGGGAGGAATGTTTTACGCGCTGGACACATCAGAAGCCAGATGTGGGGATTACAAACAATTGGCCGCAAATAGGCTGTCATTCCCTAAAAACCAAGAACAGAAAGGTCACATGTCCCATACTGCTGTCAAAACAATAGCTGCCACCGCCCTGCTGGTTTGTGCTGGCGCGGCACTGGCACAAAATGCGAATGGTGCAGGCGCGGCGAATGCTGCACTGCAAAACGTGCTGCAGCTCTCCGCCTCGGGATCGGTCGAGGTGCCGCAGGACGTGCTGGTGATGCGTTTGTCCACCACCAAGGAAGGGTCGGACGCGGCGGCCGTGCAGGCGCAGTTGAAGGAAATCATCGACGCCGCACTCAAACAGGCCAAGCGCGACGCCAAGCCCGAGCAGATGGAAGTGCGCACGGGCGATTTCTCGCTCTATCCACGCAACTCCAAGGACGGCAAGATCAGCGGCTGGCAAGGGCGCGCTGAAATCATCCTGGAAGGCAAGGACTTTTCGCGTGTTTCCACCACGGCAGGTGCGCTACAGAACCTGACCGTGGCCTCCACCGGCTTCTCCCTGTCGCGCGAAGGGCGTGAAAAGGTCGAGGGCGAGGCGCAGGCCAAGGCCATCTCCGCGTTCAAGGAGCGCGCCACCCAGATGGCGAAGAACTTTGGTTTTTCCAGCTACACGCTGCGCGAAGTCAGCGTGAGCGACAACCAGACCTCGGGCTACATGCCCATGCCCATGGCGCGTAGTGCGGCTTTGAAGTCGTCGATGGATGCGCCCGTGCCTGTGGAAGCGGGCAAAGCGCGTGTGGAAGTGACGGTATCGGGTTCTGTCCAGTTGCGCTAAAGCGCGTTTGGCCCAACAATGTTTTCGACATCAAGGGCATGAACTTATGAAGCGATAGGTTCCCTCTTGATCAAGTCCCCGCGTTGCCATTGAGGCCGATGCGGGGACTTTCTATTTGGGCGCGCCACCGGCGCTGAAAGCCCCTGTGGGTCGCGGGCCGCAGATCGCTTACTGCGCCGTCCAGCCGCCGTCCATGTTCCATGCCACGCCGCAGATGTTGTTGCCGGCAGGCGAGCAAAAGAACACGGCCAGCTCTCCCAGTTCCTCGGGCGTGGTGAAACGCAGCGATGGCTCCTTCTCGCTCAGCAACTGCTTGCTGGCTTCTTCGGTGGAGATGCCTTGCTCGGCTGCCTTGGCGTCGATCTGCTTTTGCACCAGCGGCGTCAGCACCCAGCCGGGGCAGATGGCATTGCAGTTGACGCCCTTGGCCGCATTCTCCAGCGCAGTCACCTTGGTCAGACCCACAATGCCGTGCTTGGCCGCGACGTAGGCCGCCTTCTGCGCCGAGCCCACCAGACCGTGCACCGAGGCAATGTTGATGATGCGGCCCCAGCCTGCCGCCTGCATGGCTGGCAGCGCCAGACGCGAAGTGTGGAACGCGCTGGACAGGTTGATGGCGATGATGGAGTCCCACTTGTCGACGGGGAACGCCTCCACGGGCGCAACGTGCTGAATGCCCGCGTTGTTCACCAGAATGTCGATGCGTCCGAACTGGCCCGCACCGTACGTCATCATCTCTTCGATTTCGGCGGGGCGGCTCATGTCGGCACCGTGGTAGGCGACACGTATGCCGTGCTCCTTGCCAGCCTCCAGCACTGCTGCACGCGAACCATCGACGTCGCCGAAACCGTTCATCACGATGTTCGCGCCCTGACGCGCCAGAGCCTTGGCGATTCCCAGGCCGATACCGCTGGTGGAGCCGGTGACGAGTGCTGTCTTGCCATTGAGCATAAAAGGTTCTCCAAATCAATTACGATGCAAACATTATCGAGCGCATCAGAGACAGGCCGATTCCATGATTGAACCTACGCTGAATTACGTATCCTGCCCGACTCCAGCGGCCACGAGTCCGGTGAGTGCCACAGGCCATCGCATGGCCTATTGGGAATGGAACGATACGGGAAATCCAGCCCATCCGCATGTGCTCATCTGCGTGCATGGTCTTTCACGACAGGGTCGGGATTTCGATGTATTCGCGCGGCGCATGAGCAAATATGGCCGTGTCATCTGCCCCGACGTGCCCGGGCGCGGCAAGAGCGACTGGCTCGCCAATCCCGCTGGTTATCAAATCCCGACCTACGTTGCCGACATGCTGGCATTGATCCAGCAACTGCACGCGCAGGCGCCCATCACGCAATTGGACTGGGTGGGCACCAGCATGGGCGGCATCATCGGTCTGGTGATCAGCGGGCAAAAGGAATTGCCGTTGCCCGTGCCCGTGCATTCGCTGGTACTGAACGATGTGGGGCCTGCCGTTGAATGGGATGCGCTGCAGCGCATCGGCTCCTATTTGGGGCGTCCGCTGCGCTTCGAATCGGTGCAGGCGGCGGCCGATGAGATGGCGAAGATTTCCGCTGGCTTTGGCCGGCACACGCCTGAGGCGTGGCTGGAGCTGTCGCGCCCCATGGTCAACCGCGCGGCCCAGGATCGGCTGCGCCTGCATTACGACCCGGGCATCGCCTCGCCATTGCGCAAGATGACGGCCGAGGCCGCTGCGGGCGGCGAGCGTAATCTGTGGAAGCTGTACGACCAGATCACGGCACGGGTTTTGCTTTTGCGTGGGGCAGACTCGGATTTGCTCTCCCGGGCCACGGCGCAGCGCATGACGCAGACCGGCCCGCAAGCGCAGTTGATCGAGTTTGAAAACGTCGGGCATGCCCCCACCTTGGTAGCGCAGGAGCAAGGAGACGCCGTGGAGCGTTTTCTGCGCAGCGAGTAGTGAGTAGCGGATCGGAGAGTCAATGAAAACCAGTGCAATCGGCACGCCCCTCAACGCCAACGCAGGCCAGGCAAGACCTGTCGAGCCCGCCGCCGCAGAGGCCGTACCGCAGCTGATTGCCGCCACCGCAGAGGTGGCTCCGGAGCAGGTCGGTTCGCTGGAGCGCGTGCGCGCATTCTCCGTACCCCTGCTGACCGGCGAAACGCTGGAGACGGGCGAGGGCGCACTGGAGCATGCTGACGCCGTTGCCAACATCCTGAAGAGCATTGGCAGCTCGGAAACCTTGCAGGCCGCTGTCTATCTGGTCTATGCCTGCTCGCACCTGAACAAACCGCAGGAAGTCATTACCAAGGCGTTTGGCGACAACTTTGCCGAACTCGCTTGTGAGACCACCAAGCTCATGCGCGTGCAAGAACAGGCGCGCGCCGCACAGGTCGCAGGCCTGCAAGTGGACGACATCGCCACGCAAACCGAAAACGTGCGCAAGATGCTGCTCGCGTTTTCCAAGGACCTGCGCGTGGTGCTGCTGCGTCTGGCCTCGCGCCTGCAAACGCTGCGCTATTACGCGGCGACCAAACGCCCCGTCTCGCCCGGCATGGCGCGCGAGGCGCTGCAGGTCTTTGCACCGCTGGCCAACCGGCTGGGCATCTGGCAGATGAAGTGGGAGCTGGAGGACCTGTCCTTCCGCTTCCTCGAACCCGATACCTACAAGGAAATCGCCCGCAACCTCGACGAGAAGCGCGCCGAGCGCGAGCTCTATATGGAGCAGTTGCGCAGCCGCCTGGAGTCGGAACTGCGCGCGCGCAGCATCAGCGCCACCGTGAAGGGTCGCCCCAAGCACATCTACAGCATCGTCAAAAAGATGCGCGGCAAGTCGCTCAACTTCGATCAGGTGTTCGATATCCGTGCGCTGCGCGTCATCGTGCCGAACGTGAAAGACTGCTACGCCACGCTGTCGTGGGTGCACTCGCACTTCACGCCCATCGAGGCCGAATTCGACGACTACATCGCCCGCCCCAAGGCCAATGGCTACCAGTCGCTGCACACCGTCGTGCGCGACGAGGCTGGCAAGCCGATCGAAATCCAGATCCGCACCCAGTCCATGGACGACCACGCGGAAAGTGGCGTGGCGGCGCACTGGGCCTACAAGGAAGCGGGCACCAAGGGCTACGCCGGTTATGCGGCGACCAGCGAATACGACGCCAAGATTGCCGTGCTGCGCCAGTTGCTCGCGTGGGAACGCGACATGACCGGCACCGTCAGCCGCAGCGGGCTGTTCGACGATCGCATCTACGTTCTCACGCCCGACGCCGCAGTCATCGAGCTGCCGCGCGGCTCCACGCCCGTTGACTTCGCGTACGCCGTGCACACCAACGTCGGCCACCGCTGCCGGGGTGCCAAAGTGGACGGCAACATGGTGCCGCTCAACACGCCGCTGGAAAACGGCCAGACCGTCGAAATCACCACCGTCAAGGAAGGCCGCCCCTCGCGCGACTGGCTCAACCCGGAGCTGGGCTATCTCACCAGCAACCGCGCGCGCGCCAAAGTACGGGCGTGGTTCAACGCCCAAGCCACGCACGCTACCGTCGCCAAGGGCCGCGAGGCTGTGGAAAAGCTGCTGCAACGCGAAGGCAAAACCGCCATCAAGCTGGACGATCTCGCGGGCCAACTCGGCCTCAAGACGGCAGACGCGCTGTTCGAAGTGGTTGGCAAGGACGAGCTCTCCTTGCGCTCCATCGAAATGCTGTTGCGCCCCACGCCTGCGGCGCCGGAACCCATCGACGACGAAGCCGCCGTCGTGCGCAAAAGCCGCGCCAGCGACCAGGGCTCCAAAGGCGGCGTCCTCGTCGTCGGCATCGACTCGCTCATGACCCAGTTGGCCAAGTGCTGTAAGCCAGCGCCGCCAGACGACATCCGCGGCTTCGTCACACGAGGCAAAGGCGTGAGCGTGCATCGCTCCGACTGCAGCAACTTCCGCGAAATGGCCGCGCGCAACGCCGAGCGCGTCATCGACGTCGCCTGGGGCCATCCCAAACCGCAAAAGGAAGGCGCCGTCTACCCGGTAGACGTGGCGGTGGAAGCCATCGACCGCCAAGGCCTCTTGCGCGACATCTCCGAAGTCTTCGCGCGCGAAAAAACCAACGTCATCGGCGTGCAAACCCAATCCGTCAAAGGCACCGCCTGGATGACCTTCACCGTCGAAGTCTCCGACTCTGGCCGCTTGAGCAAAGTCCTCGGCCAGGTCGCCACCGTCCCTGGTGTGCGCGCCGCCCGCCGCCGTTGAGGAAAAAGCGGACGGCAAACTGATGGATGCGGCCGGTCGCGAAAGAATTTCAAAAAACTTCGCTGGAACCCAAAACGGCAAAAAATTACTGCTACAATCTCAGCTTCTCGAACACACAGACAGGCGCGTAGCTCAGCTGGTTAGAGCACCACCTTGACATGGTGGGGGTCGTTGGTTCGAGTCCAATCGCGCCTACCAAATCTCCCCTCTGAGATTGACCAGACTCAGAGACTAATGGGAGATTTATGGGAGATTAACCGGCCTTGTGCCGGTTTTCTTTTTTGGCAATCGCTGCTTCAAGCTTTGCCTTCTCCCGCCCTCGATCTGCACCATCAATCCACTTTGCATAGACCGTGAAGATCATCTTCGCGTTCTTGTGGCCCATCTGTCGAGCAATGTAAGCCGGGTTGGCGCCAGCCATGAGGGATGCCGCTGCGTACGTGTGGCGGGTCTGGTATGCACGCCTATGCCGGATGCCAAGTCTGCGAAGTGCGGGTGCCCAATAATGATCACGCTGGCTACGTTCGTCATGCAGTGGCTTGTTGGTCACCGGGTTCTGGAAGATCTCGGCATCTGGTCCACCCATGAATGTCCACGGTTTCATTGAGCGCAGCGCCTCAACTGCCCGACTAACCAAATCAACATCTCGGGCGTTGTAGGTTTTGAGCGGCTTTACTTCGCCAGCTGTACGCGCCCGTTCAACCCGAATGGTTTCCATGTTCCAGTCAACATCTCCCCATTTCAGGGCAATCAGTTCTTCTGGGCGCATGCCGGTAAAGAATGCCATCTCAAAGTACGCCAACATTCTAGGGTCGTAGTGCTTCTCAATGTCAGCAAGAATTGCTTCCATTTCATCAGCCGTGAGCGGGTCTGGAGGGGGTGCCTGGTGTTTGCTGTTCTCGATCCCGTCCATAGGGTTGTCCAGCTTGAGATCGCGCCCAGCCAGCATGAAAGCGCCGCGCAAAGGAATCAGGTAGTTGTTGAGAAGCTTCGCTGATTTCCATGGAGTGCTCCCGATCTTGGCGGCAAGCTTCGCATGTGTCAGGCTCTCGATGGCTGAATCTGCGCCAAACATTTCCTTCCAGATGACCAATGCGTTGCGGTACTGATTGAGCGTCTTGGTGGCCAATCGTCCCTTGGTTGCAAGCCACAAATCACACCATTCTCCGAAAGTGTGAGCGGCCTTTGCCTTTTTCGCCTGCGGCGCGTCTGGAAAGAACTCTTCCCAAGTGAATGTGCCTCGGTCAATGGCGTGGTTCACTTGTTTGACTAACTTTTCAGCGTACCGAAGGTTTGCAGGCGTTGGCGGCAGGGTAAGGCGCACGCGCTGCCACGCGCCATCGAGCGTGAAATTCACCCGAATAGATTTGTCTCGCGGCTCTACCCCGCTGCCGTTTCTACCCATTTTTCCACCGCCTTTGTGTCGATAAAAATTGAGCCATCCGCCTTGCGCCAGTGTTTGCCTTCAAGCCAAACGCCTCGTTCGATCTTTCGACGGATTGCCTTTTCTGTGATGCCGATGATTGTGGCCGCCAGCGCAATGCTGACAAATCGAGCGGCCATCATCTGCACAGGCTGCAAAGCCAGAGTTGGAAGTGCTGCTCCCATATTCTTCTCTCCAAATATCGCCCCATGAGGGGCGGGGTGGTTACAGTCCAAGTGCCCGAAGCAGCTTTTTGGCGGGCGTCACGTCGATCACTTCGGGCTGCATCGTCTGAAACTGATAGACAGGGGTGATGCCAAGACACTGCTTGATCAGATCGGGGATCGAGTCCCGTAACTCAAGCGGCATCTTCTGGTAGTCGATGCAATGCAGGGCGTGAAGGATGTCGTAGGCCTCGCCGCGAGCATTCACCTCCAAGAGGGCGGCCGCACGGTCGATCACGCAAATGCTCCAATGTTTCGCGCGAAGCTGTTCGTTGAGGGCGGTCATCGCTGCCATTTCTTTCAAGTGCTGCATCTCATTTCTCCAAAAAAAAGCCCGCTCAATCGGCGGGCTGGGGTTCGTCTTGTTCGCGGAATCTGTCGCGCTTGTCGCCTCGTTGGCGGGCGCGTTTGCTGAGGGTGGTCATGCGCTGTCCTTTCTTGCGCGGATGGCGTAGGCGTAGTCGCTGGGCCGGTCTTCTTCGTGCTGCCCATCGCAAATTCGCGCACATGCCTCGCGCTCGGCGGCTGCGACCAGCTTGGCGAAGCGTTCCATCTCGACAGTGCAAGAGTCGCCAATTGAGCGGATGAGCGGGTGAATCGGGTTGCCGTCGCCGCCGTAGATTGAGCCGGTCTGAAACCCAGCCTCGCGCGCCCATCGGATAATGTCATCGCGGGTCATGTTTGTTCCTTCGGAGGTTGGGGTGCTGCTGCGAGCATGGCAGCAAGCCTGTCCCGATCAACCCAGCCGGGAGCGTCGTTTGGGGAGTTCGCTGGCACTGGGGTGAACTCAATGTACAGAGTCGGTACGTGATGCTGTTTGGCGCTGTCCCAATAGAAATCCTTGTTGATGAAAGTCATTGGCGGCACTGCTGGGGCAACACCCGAGGAATCCTCGGTAGTTGGCGCTACAGCGGCTTTGTGATTGAGGGCTGCTTGCCAGCCAGCGGTAAACCCAGCCTTTGCGCTGGGGTCGTCAAGCGCGCCAACTTCTTCCTCGTACGTGTGAAGCCATGCGTAGAAAGCCTCGCGGCTCTGGTCTTGGTCTGTCATGGATTCACCCACCCCTCTCTGTCGCAGCCCTGCTGAGGGCATTTGACGGCAAGCGATTCACCGTCACGCTGGTCATGGA
>DCYB01000007.1 GCA_002331385.1 Comamonadaceae bacterium UBA2121 | reverse complement strand
TGGGGGGCGTTTTGCTTTGCGGCGTATGTCCACTTTCTGTCGATAACGCGGACGGAAGGATTCGTCACCTGACGCATTCCACATTGGCACTCTGATTTCCATGCAACTTCAAGATATTCTCTATTCGCAAGGGTTTGGTACGCGACGTGTTTGCGCCGGGCTCGTTCAGCAGGGTCATGTGGCGGTGTACCAACCGGGCGTGCCCGAGCCGGTCTTGTGTGAGGATTCCAGTCAGGATTTCGAAGAAGAGGGCTTGCGCTTTCGCGTACAGGGTGTTGATTGGCCGTTCAAGGCCAAGGCTTATGTCATGTTGCACAAGCCCGCTGGCACGGAATGTTCGCAAAAACCGTCTGCCTATCCCAGTGTCTTTACCTTGTTGCCGGCGCCATTGCGCCAGCGCCCGAGCAAGAGCAGCGTGCAGGGCGTGCAAGCGGTGGGGCGACTCGATCAGGACACGACCGGGTTGCTGATCCTGACCGACGACGGCCCGTTCATTCACCGCCTCAACTCGCCCAAGCGCCATGTGCCCAAGGTGTATGACGTGACGGCCAAGCACGAAGTGACGCCAGCCCAGATCCAGAAATTGCGCGATGGCGTTTTGCTGCATGACGAGAATGCGACCGTGCGCGCTGCCGCCTGTGAGCAAACCGGTTCACACACTTTCCGATTGACCTTGACTGAAGGTAAATACCATCAGGTCAAGCGCATGGTGGCCGCTGCGGGGAACCGAGTCGAAGGACTGCACCGGTCGCGCATTGGCGGTATGGAATTGCCTGGGGATTTGGCGCCGGGTCAATGGCGTTGGATCAATGAAGATGCACTTAGTCTGTTGACCACAACAACCTGATAAATGACTACGGTCATGTGCCTGTAAAACGCTCAAGGCCGCTTACACTGCGCTCCTGAGCGATAGGACCGGTGATGAATTTGCCATCAGGCATACCGGTATGCTCAAGGTTGGGCAAAGGGGATTTTCGTGACGTATCAGGTTTGGCACAAAGCGGGCGCGGTCCTGCTGGCGGCGTTCTGCGCGATGGGCGCAAAAGCGGAACTTCCCCCCGTATTTGTCTTGAATTCGCTGGATGCGAATGTAAGCATCATCGATCCGGACAAGTGGGTCGAAACGCAGCGCCTTGCCACCGGCAAGGAGCCGCACCACCTCTATCTCACACCGGACGAAAAGTCGTTGGTGATTGCCAATGCGCTGGGAGATTCGCTGACGTTCGTGGATCCAAAAACCGCGCAGGTGCAGCGTGTGGTGCGGGGTATTTCTGATCCGTACCACCTGCGCTTCAGCCCGGACATGAAGTGGTTCATTACCGCTGCCAACCGGTTGAACCACATCGATTTTTACCGCTGGGACGGCAAGGATCTGACGCTGGCCCAGCGTGTGCCCACCGGCAAGACGCCCAGTCATTTGTGGATCGACTCGAAGAGCCGCACGGTGTACTCCACCATGCAGGACAGTGATGAGTTGGTTGCAATCGACCTTGCGACACAAAAAATCAAATGGCGCACGAAAACGGGTCCCATGCCCGCCGATATCTACGGCAGTCCCGACGACAAGACGCTTTTTGTCGGTTTGACGGGCGGAACGGGCGTGGAGGTGTTCGACGTGTCCGGAGAGCAGCCCAAGAGCGTGCAGATCATCAAGACCGGTGCGGGGGCCCATGCGTTTCGCGGTTCCGGCGATCACAAGCATATTTACGTGAGCAACCGCGTGGCGAACACGATCAGCAAGATCGACATGGGCACGCGCATGGTGGTGGACAACTATGCCGCACCGGGCGGACCTGACTGCATGGATGTGTCGGCCGATGGTCGTTACATCTATGTGGCGGCGCGTTGGGCGCGCAAGCTGCTGGTGATCGATACGGTGGAGAAAAAAGTGGTTCGCTCGGTCAACGTGGGCAAGTCGCCGCACGGTGTGTGGACCTTGCACCATGCGGCGCGCTGAGCGGGCACGAACCAAGCAAGCCGGGGAAGTCGATGCATAACGCCGAGTGGAAGCCATGGAAGATCGCTCTGCCTGCATGGATGGTGCTGGCCGCCTCGTGCGCGCTGGCAGCCTCTCCAGATTCGGCGACGTCCTGCGCGCAGCCGGTTTATCTGACGTTCGATACGGGGCACATGGGTGTCGCGCCATTGATCGCCGATGTGCTGGAGCGCGAAAAAGTGCGTGTCACCTTTTTTGCCGCCAACGAGCGGACCAAGACGAACGGCAGCAGCCTGGACAACGAATGGGCGCCCTGGTGGAAGGCGCGTGCGCAGCACGGTCATGAGTTTGCCTCGCACACCTACGATCATGTGTATTGGCGTGGTGATGTCATGCAGGGCAAGCAACTGGTTGCTTTCAAGGTGAAGCCATCGGCTGGGCCCAAGCAGGATCAGCAATTCACGATGACGCCGGCGGACTACTGCGCGGAGATTCGCAAGTCCGAGGATCGTCTGCGCGAGATGACGGGCAAGGAGCCGCTGCCGCTGTTTCGCGCGCCGGGCGGCAAGACGTCGCCGCGACTGATCGCTGCCGCCAGATCGTGCGGTTATGCGCATGTGGGTTGGTCGCCCGCAGGCTTTCTGGGCGACGAGTTGCCGAGCGACTCCTATCCGAACCAGCGCTTGCTCGATCAAGCGTTGTCCCGTATTCGCAGCGGCGACATTCTGCTCGCGCATCTGGGCATCTGGTCGCGTCAGGACCCGTGGGCGCCTGCCGTGTTGGAGCCGCTGATCAAGGGATTGAAATCGCGTGGTTTCTGTTTTCGCACGCTGCGGGAGCATCCCGACTATGCAGCGTGGACGCGCAGGCCCTGAGGGCAGGGCGCGTGAGGGCAAGACAAGACAGGTTGGGCTGAATCGTGCAGTGGTGGTTGACCCTTTTCAATAACGTGCAGCAGTGGCTCTTCGAGACCATTGTGCAGCCCGTCATGTTCCATGCCGGTCTGGCGAGCCTGCTCGAGGATGGTTACGACGCTACGGGCTGGCTGCTGATCGGGCTGATCCAGATGGCGGTGATCGTGCTGCTGATCGGTCCGCTGGAGCGCTGGCGTCCGGTCGAGCCGGTGACCGACCGCAAGGGCATTCGCACCGACATCATCTACACACTGATTCACCGCTTGGGCGTGTTCCGGCTCGCGTTGTTCTTCTCGCTGGAGCCGCTGTTCGACAGCTTCTTTGGCATGTTGCGCGTGCAGGGAATGCGCACCTTCAACATCGATGAGTTGTGGCCGGGCGTGACGGATCTGCCGCTGGTCAGTCTGCTTATTTACCTGGTCGTGTTCGATCTGGTGGACTATCTGATTCATCGTGGCCAGCACCGCTTTGACTGGTGGTGGTCGCTGCATTCGCTGCACCACTCGCAGCGCCAGATGACGAAGTGGTCGGACAGCCGCAACCACCTGCTGGATGATGTCATCCGCAGCGTGATCATCGTGCTGGTGGCGCAGTGCATTGGTGTGCCGCCGGGGCAGTTCGTGGTGATTGTCGCGATCACGCAATTGAGCGAGAACCTGCACCACGCCAACGCGCGCATCTGGTTTGGCAAGCTGGGAGAGCGGCTGTGGATCAGCCCACGCTTTCACCGGCGCCATCACGCGATCTCGTTGGTAGAGGCGCGATTGGGCGACCCGCATTTGCCCGCGCCTGCGCTGCCGCGATCCATCGAAGCGGCGCGTGGCTGCAACTTTGGTGTGCTGCTGCCACTGTGGGACATCGTGTTTCGCACGGCCAATTTCGAGCTGCGTTATGACCCGACCGGTGTGGACGATCAGGTGCATCCCGGCCCGGACGGCCAACTCCGCAATTACGGTAGGGGATTCTGGTCGCAGCAGTGGCTGGGTTTGCTGCGGTTGCTGCGCCGCAACTGATCCAGTTTTCGACTCGCGCTATTCTTGAGGGTATGAAAATGTCCTCATTGATTGATTCGTGTTGGCGTGCCGCTGCATACTGCCTGATCCCACGGGTCATCCTTCTGTCGCTACTGCCGCTGTTGCTCATCGCCATTCTCGCGGGCGTATCCACGCACTTTTTCTGGGCAGATGCGGTGATGGCCACCGAGCGCATGCTGGGTGATGCGGGCTGGCTCAGTGGTATCTGGAGCTGGCTGTCTTCCATGGGCTGGGGCAACGCCTCGCATGTGCTCGCGCCCTTGCTGGTGGTGCTGGCGGCCGTGCCGGTCATCGTGCTGGTGGCGCTGATTTCGGTGGCCGTGTTCATGACCCCCGCGCTGGTGAATCTGGTGGCGCAGCGCCGTTTCCCGTTGCTGGTGCGCAAGCACGGCGGCTCGGTCGTGGCGAGCGTGATGTGGTCGCTTGTCTCGACGGTGGCGGCGGTGGTGGCGTTGGTGGTTTCCTCGCCGTTGTGGCTCATTCCACCACTGGTGCTGGTGTTGCCGCCGCTGATCTGGGGATGGCTGACCTATCGCGTGATGAGCTTCGATGCACTGGCAGAGCACGCCAGCAAGGAGGAGCGCAAGCTGCTCTTCGAGCGTCATCGTTACAGCCTGCTGTCGATCGGCGTGGTGTGCGGCTTTCTGGGGGCCGCGCCGAGCATCGTGTGGGCGTTGGCGGTGGTGTTTGCCGCGGCGTTCCTGGTGCTGATTCCGGTGGCGATCTGGATTTACACTCTGGTGTTCGCTTTCTCGTCGCTGTGGTTCACGCACTTTTGCCTCGCGGCGCTGGCCGAATTGCGCGCAGAGCGCAATGAGCTGGTAGTGGAAGCTCCCGGCGGCGTGGTCCCCGCTCCAGTCGAGTCCGAGGGGGCCGCTCCTGCAAGTGATCCTATTGCGCCTGAGCAGTCATTGGCCTTGCCCAATGAAAGCCATGGAAAGCGCGACAATAATGCGGATTGAAAAACAACAGCGCACCCTTGGACCACAAGGGCGCTCCACAAGCCGTGTCTCCAAATTTCGGGTTGATCATCGTCGGCGATGAAATTCTCTCGGGCAAGCGTGCAGACAAGCACATGCCCAAAGTCATTGAGTTGTTGGCCGCGCGCGGACTGGCGCTGTCCTATGCGCACTATGTGGGCGACGATCCCGCGCGCATCACCAGCACGTTGCGGCAGGTGTTTGCCACGGCCGACACGGTGTTTTGCTGTGGCGGCATCGGCGCAACGCCCGACGATCACACGCGGCAATGTGCGGCGCAGGCGCTGGACCAACCGCTGGCCTTGCACCCCGAAGCGGCAGAGCTGATCCGCGAGCGTATGCGTGACATCGCGCGCGAGGAAGGCAAGCCCTTTGAGCCCGAGAGCGCCGACAACCTCCACCGCCTGAACATGGGCACGATTCCTCAAGGTGCGCGGGTACTGCCCAATCCCTACAACAAGATTCCCGGCTTCACCTGCGACGGCCCCGGCGGCGGCATGGTGCACTTTGTGCCGGGCTTTCCGGTGATGGCCTGGCCGATGATCGAATGGGCGCTGGAGCATTACTGCGGAGCGTGGTTCCATCAAGCACCGCAAACCGAGCATTCCGTGCTGGTATTCCAGTCCATGGAGTCCACGCTGACGCCGTTGATGGTGCAAATCGAGGCTGCGTTCCCTCAGGTCAAGGTGTTCAGCCTGCCCAGCGTGGATCACCCGGTGCATGGCCGACATATCGAGTTGGGCGTCAAGGGGCCGACACAGGAAGTGACCAAGGCCTGGGATATGCTGCTGGAGGCCCTGCACAAAATGGGGGCGCAGCTCGGCCCCGAAATGGTGCGTAGTCGATAATTCACCCTTTGGTTTTTATGAATGCACCATATTGGTGCGTTTTTGAATGCATGAAAGCTGGCACTTTTCCGTGCATCCTTGCGCTTACCTCTGGTGCATGCGATGCGGCAAATTGGCACGCATTCTGCTAACTCTCACAACATTCAAGTTTCAATACGCGTTCATTCCCTGGAGAACATTGATGGCTAAGACCGTTGCAGACGTGATGAAGATGGTGGAAGAAAACGAGGTCAAGTTAGTTGACTTCCGCTTCACCGATACTCGCGGCAAGGAGCAGCACGTAACCGTGCCGATTTCGCATTTCGACGAAGACAAGTTCGCTTCGGGCCATGCGTTCGACGGCTCGTCCGTGGCTGGCTGGAAGGGCATCGAGGCATCGGACATGCAACTCATGCCCGACCCGAACACCGCCAACATCGACCCGTTCTTTGAAGAAACTACGCTGTTCCTGCAGTGCGATGTGGTCGAGCCCAGCGATGGCAAGGCCTATGACCGCGACCCGCGTTCGATCGCCAAGCGCGCCGAAGCCTACCTGAAGGCATCGGGCTTGGGCGACACCGCCTACTTTGGTCCCGAGCCAGAATTCTTCATCTTCGACGGCGTGCGCTGGACCAACGAACCCGGCAAGGTGTCCTTCGAAATCGAAGAATACGAAGCCCCTTGGAACACCGGCACCAAGTTCGACACCGGCAATCGTGGCCACCGTCCCACCGTGAAGGGCGGCTACTTCCCCGTGCCACCCGTCGACAGCACGCAAGACATGCGTGCCGAGATGTCGCTGATCATCGAATCGCTGGGCATTCCGGTCGAAGTGTTCCACCACGAAGTGGCAGGCGCGGGCCAGAATGAAATCGGCACCAAGTTCAGCACGCTGGTGGAGCGCGCCGACTGGACGCAGGTCATGAAGTACGTGATCTGGAATGTGGCCAACGCCTATGGCAAGACGGCCACCTTCATGCCCAAGCCCTATGCAGGCGACAACGGCTCTGGCATGCACGTGCACCAATCCATCTGGAAGGACGGCAAGAACCTGTTCGCTGGCGACGGCTATGCCGGTCTGTCCGACTTTGCGCTGTACTACATCGGCGGCATCATCAAGCACGCTCGTGCGCTGAACGCCATCACCAACCCCGGCACCAACAGCTACAAGCGTCTGGTGCCCGGCTTTGAAGCGCCCGTGAAGCTGGCCTACAGCTCGCGCAACCGCTCGGCGTCGATCCGCATTCCTTACGTGGCGAACCCCAAGGGCCGCCGCATTGAGGCGCGTTTCCCCGATCCGCTGGCAAACCCCTACCTGTGCTTCTCGGCTCTGATGATGGCGGGTCTGGACGGCGTGGAAAACAAGATCCACCCGGGCGAAGCCGCCACCAAGGACCTCTACCACCTGCCGCCGGAAGAAGACAAGCTGGTGCCCACCGTGTGCCACAGCCTCGACCAAGCGCTGGAAGCGCTCGACGCAGACCGCAACTTCCTGACCAAGGGTGGCGTGTTCTCCGATGCGATGCTGGATGCCTACATCGACCTGAAGATGACCGAAGTGCAGCGTTTCCGCATGGCGCCGCACCCGGTTGAGTACGATATGTACTACTCGCTGTAATAGTCAGACGTCAGCGAAAGTGCACGGCCGGGCGTTGTATGCATGAGCCCGGCAGTTCGCACGATCTTAAAAAGCGACCGGAAAGGTCGCTTTTTTCATGGATGCAACGCTTATTCAGGAACGTTCATGGCCTTTTGGGGTCTTTGATGGGATGCTCTGTTATTGTCGCTAGGTAAGTGATTGGCTCGCTCCCTGATCTGAGGATCAGGTCTGCTTTGTTTCGAGTCACGGTCCGTTGCGCGAGGAATACATGAAAAAAACGCTGTTTGCTCTCATCTCCACTTTGGTGCTTTTGCCTGCCGCCTGGTCCCAGGACCGTATCTATCGCTGCGGCAACGAGTACACCAACAACGCCACGCAGGCCAAGGAGCGTGGCTGCAAGGTGGTGGAGGGCGGCAATGTGACGGTGCTGCAAGGCTCGCGCGCTTCGGGTGGCGCTGCACCAGCGGCGCGCACAGTGGCTCCGGCGACTCCCAGCGCGCCGTCCGCAGGTCCGCGTGTGGTGTCGCAGGAGCAGAAGGCGCGTGACTCCGATGCGCGCGTCATTCTCGAAGACGAATTGCGCAAGGCGCAGTCGCGCCACGACGAGTTGAAGAAGGAATACAACGACGGATTCCCGCAGCGCACCGCGCTGGAAATGCGCAATCCGCAGGGCTACATCGAGCGCACGAACGATCTGAAGGCCGCTTTGACGCGCGCCGAGGCGGACGTGGAAGGCATCAAGCGCGAGCTCAATCGCATCCGGTAATCACTGGTTTCTCACGTGGCTGCACCTACTGTTCCTGCCAAAGCAGCAACCGCGCAGCCGCACGACAACGACTCCCACTCTACTCACGCACTGTCGGCCGCCGAGCGCTATCAGGCGCTCGATCTCGTCTCCACCCTGGTGGCCGTGCTGCGGCCCGACGGCACCGTGCTGTTTGCCAACGTGGCGCTGGAGACGGCGCTGGGCCAGTCGCGGCGCATGCTCGAAGGCGTGGACTTTTCCAGTTATTTCACGACCGATCAGGGCGTCGTGCGATCGGCGCTCGATGGCGCGCGCAGCGAAAATTTTGCCGCACTGCGCTTTGACAGTGGCTTGCGCCGCGCGCCGCAGGACCCGCTGCCCGTGCATGTGAGCGTGGCGTGCGTGGACAACGGCAGCGACGTGCTCATCGAGTGCTGGCCGCTCGAAGCACAGGCGCGACAGGATCGCGAAGAGCGCTTGCGCGAGCAGGCTCTGGCCAACAAGGAGCTGATCCGCAATCTGGCGCACGAAATCAAGAACCCGCTGGGCGGCATTCGCGGCGCGGCGCAGTTGCTGGAGATGGAGCTGCCGACGCGCGATCTGGAGGAGTACACACAGGTCATCATCCACGAGGCCGACCGGCTGCAAAGTCTGGTGGACCGATTGCTGGCGCCGCATCGTCACCCGCATCAGGTGGGTGATGTGAACATCCACGAGGTCTGTGAACGCGTGCGCTCGCTGGTGCTGGTGGAGTATCCACGCGGGCTGGAAATCCGGCGCGATTACGACATCTCGATTCCCGAGTTCCGCGGCGATCGCGAACAGCTCATCCAGGCGCTGCTCAACATCGTGCAGAACGCGGCGCTGTCGCTGTCAGAGCGCATCGCAGCGGGTGATGCCCAGATTGTTTTGCGCACCCGCGTTGCGCGACAGGTAACATTTGGTCGCCAGCGCTATCGGTTGGCATTGGATTTGCATGTGATCGACAACGGACCAGGCGTGCCCGAGGCGATCAAGGATCGAATTTTCTATCCACTCGTCACGGGCCGGGACGGAGGCTCAGGTTTGGGACTGACGCTGGCACAGACTTTCGTGCAGCGGCATCACGGCCTGATCGAATGCGACAGTGCTCCAGGGCGCACCGACTTTCGTATCCTCATCCCGCTGCCCTGAGGTCCTTGAACCACAGGGGTGAACCCCTCAGCCAAGGAAGACCATATTTATGAAGCCGATCTGGATAGTAGACGACGACCCCTCGATCCGCTTCGTCCTTGAAAAGGCGCTCGCGCGCGAGAACCTGCCCACGCGCAGTTTTTCGCATCCGCGCGAAGTGCTAGATGCGCTGGCCGACATTGCAGCGGGCGCGACGGAACACAGCGGCCCGCAGGTGCTCGTCAGCGACATCCGCATGCCGGGCGGCTCCGGCCTGCAATTGCTGGAAAAGCTGCGCGAGATGCAGCCCGGCCTGCCGGTGATCATCATGACGGCGTATTCGGACCTGGACAGCGCCGTGTCCGCGCTGCAGCGTGGCGCGTTTGAGTATCTGCCAAAGCCGTTCGACTTGCCCAAGGCGGTCGAACTCATTCGCCGCGCCGTGGAAGAAAGCCAGCGCGAGCAGGTGGCCGAAGCGCGCACGCAGGACACGCCGGAAATCCTCGGTCAGGCGCCCGCAATGCAGGACGTGTTCCGCGCCATTGGCCGCCTGAGCCAGAGCGCGGTGACGGTGCTGATCACGGGCGAATCGGGCTCCGGCAAGGAACTAGTAGCGCGTGCGTTGCACAAGCACTCGCCCGTGTCGAACGGGCCGTTCGTTGCCATCAACACGGCGGCGATTCCCAAGGATCTGCTGGAAAGCGAACTCTTTGGCCACGAGCGCGGCGCCTTCACTGGTGCCCAAACGCAGCGGCGCGGGCGCTTCGAGCAGGCCGAGGGCGGCACGCTGTTTCTGGACGAGATCGGAGACATGCCGTTTGATTTGCAGACCCGTTTGTTGCGTGTGCTCTCTGACGGACATTTCTACCGTGTGGGTGGCCACGCCGCCGTCAAGGCGAATGTGCGCGTGATTGCCGCAACGCATCAGCATCTGGAGCAGCGCGTGAAAGACGGCGCGTTTCGCGAAGACCTGTTTCACCGCCTGAACGTGATTCGCCTGCGCCTGCCCGCATTGCGCGAGCGGCGCGAGGACGTGCCGGGATTGACCCGGCATTTCCTGCAGCAGGGCGCGCGCCAATTGGGCGTGGAGCCCAAGCGCATTTCCGAGGCAGCTTTGGCGGGGCTGCAGGCGTTCGACTTTCCGGGCAACGTGCGCCAGTTGGAGAACATCTGCCATTGGCTCTCGGTGATGGCCCCGGCGCAGGTGATTTCGGTGCAGGACCTGCCGCCCGAGGTGTTGAACGCGCCGCTGGTCGCAAGCCATTCAACGGCGCCCGCGGACCTGGCCGAGGCACAAGCGCCCGTGCGCCATGACAACCTGACGTCGGCCAGCGCGACGGCGACGGCAGGCGTGGATGTGCAAGTGCCCCCCGTTGGCGCAGCGACGGCGTTCAACGCCGACACCCCAGTCACCGCATCCGGTACGTGGGAAGCGGCGCTGGAGGCCGAAGCGCGCGAGTTGCTGCGACTCGGGCAACCTGACGTGTGGGATGTGCTGTCGCGGCGCTTCGAGTCGGGCCTGATCCGCACGGCGCTGCTGGAAACCCATGGCCGACGCATGGAGGCGGCGCAGCGCCTGGGCATTGGGCGCAACACCATCACGCGCAAGATCCAGGAGTTGGGCCTGGACGAGCACCGCAGCGCAGACGAAGGGTGAAAAAAATTTGAACGGATTTCACCCCGTTTGAACGCCTGTTCCGATTCAGTGAATGTCGTTATTGATATTCACTTTTTGAAGGAGCAGGCACCATGGTCCATTCGATCTCCCTCCCATCGCACCGTTGTGTACGCGCGTTGCTGGGCAGCGCACTGTTGCTGACAGCGCTGGCCGCAGCAGCCACGACGCCGCGCGCACATGCGGCCACACTGGCCGACGTACGGCTGGTCAACCGCCACACAGGGCAGGTGCTGCCTGTGTACCGCCACCAAGGTGAGTTGTGGGTGGCGGGCCGGCCGGGCGGCAGCTATTCGGTGGACATCACCAATCGCACGGGGCAGCGCATTCTCGCGGTGCTCAGCGTGGACGGCGTGAACGCCATCACCGGAGAGTCTGCATCGGCGGCCCCCAAAGATGGTTACGTGCTCGACGCAGGGCAGAGCTGGGGCATCACCGGTTGGCGCAAGAGTGACAGCCAGGTGGCGGCGTTCTACTTTTCTGAAAGCGGGGCGTCGTATGCGAGCCGCACAGGGCGTCCACACGATGTGGGCGTGATCGGCGTGGCGCTGTACCGCGAGCGCTGGCAGCGGCCGATCAGTCCGCCTCCACCCATCTATCCGCGCAACACACCAGCCGCGCAGGAGCGCAGTGCTGAGGCCACAGCCGACATGGCCGAAGCACCCCTCGCGGCGGCGCCCAACGCCGCGGCCAAGTCGCGCGTGGTGCCCAGTCCGAGCCCCACGTTGGGCACCGGGCATGGTGCGTTGGAAACCTCATACACCTCCACCGTCGACTTTGTGGCGGCGACCCAGCGGCCCGAGCAAATCGTGCGCATCCGCTACGACAGCTTCGCCAATCTGGTGGCAAGAGGCATCATTCGCGATCGCCTCCCCGAGCGCGTGCCCAATCCTTTTCCGGCGCAGGGCAGCAGCGGTTACGTGCCCGATCCTCCGCGCTGGTGACGAGTGAGCTGGCGCAGTGCGCGCCCCATGCCAGCGCCTGACTTTGCATAATGTCGGGCATGCAGGAACCCGACACCACTGTGAGCGACGAGGCGCTGATGCTGGCCTATGCCAGCGGGCAGGCCTCCGCGTTCGAGGTTCTGTACGACCGGCACAGCCTGCGCATCTGGCGCTATCTGTTTCGCAACACGGGCGACGCCGCGCTGGCTGACGACTTGGGGCAAGAGGTGTGGTTTGCGGTGGTGGATGGCGCGTCCAGTTACCAGGTCAAGGCGCGCTTCACCACATGGCTGTTCACGCTGGCGCACCACAAACTGGTGGACCACTGGCGCCGTCACAAAAAACATGTCAGTCTGGATGAAGACACGCCCGATGGCATGCAGTTGGCCGAGACGCTGTTCGCGCACTCCGGCTTTGAGCCGGAGCGGATACAAGGGCGCAAGGATGTGGCCCGCGCGCTGCTCGATGCGTTGGCCAATCTGCCCGATGTGCAACGCGCCGCTTTTTTGCTGCAGGCCGAAGGAGACATGGGCATCGCCGACATCGCCGCCGCCACTGGCGTACCACACGAAACCGCCAAAACCCGCTTGCGTTACGCACGCGACAAGCTGCGTCAGGCATTGGAGGTGCTTGCATGACCCATCGCACCACACACCCTTCCGCATCCGGCGCTGAAGACCGCCGCGATGCCCTCGTCGATCTGTACCGCGATGCCACCGCGCATGACGCAGGCCCCGCGCAATCCACGCGAGAGCGCGTGCTGGCCTACGCGCGCGAGCGTGCCCCAGCGCAGCCAGCCGCCACCCAACGCGAAGCTGCCAACGACTACCGCTGGCTGCGCCATGCGCTCGGCAGCGTGGCCGTGATCGGGCTGGTGGGTTGGCTGTCCTTCCAACATCTGGATCAGCAGACGGAATCCATGCAGCCCACGCAAGAGTCCGCGCCAGCGCAGGAGTCCCCCGCGCCCGCAGTCGCCGACACGCAGGAGGCTGCGCGTGGAGTACCGGCACCTGTTCCCGCGCCCGTTGCGCCGATAGCTCCTGCAGCTAAGCAAGCAGAAGAGCGGAGCAAACAGACGGGCGAACTCCAGCCGCGCGCTCCTGCGAATGCCACCGCGCCGCGCGCAACCCGCGAACCTGCCGTCGTCAGCCCGGACGCCTCACGCGCCGCACCGCAAGTCGAGCGCGCCATGCGCGACAGCGACCGGCCTCTGCCATCCGCAGCGCCCTCCGCCATGGTGCGCAAGCGCGCCAATGCAGCCAGTAGCGCTAGCGATATGGTCGATTTGCCAGTGTGTGGCGAGGAGATGGATGCGGCGGCGCTGGCCGAACAGACACGCCGCATCGAGGCACTTGACAAGGCCCTGGCGGCAGGGCAAAGCGTGGGTGAACCTGCTCCAGTATGCCGGCCTGCGCCAGCCACCACGCAGCCGCACGACAACGCGCGTTGAACGGTGTCACGGGTTCATGCCGAGTTGACCCGCATCGGCGTTTGGTTGACTGCGCGGCCACGGCGCGGATGAAGTTCACCCGCGCCGGGAGTGTGTCACTTCAGCCCAGTGTGACCACGACGGGTGTGTGATCGCTCGGCTGCTTGTTCTTGCGCGGTTGGCGGTCGATGGTGCAGGCCGTGACGCTCGGTTGGAGTGCTTTGCTCACCAGAATGTGATCGATGCGCAGGCCGCGATTCTTCTGGAATCCGAGCATGCGGTAGTCCCACCACGAATAGCTCTTTTCGGGTTGCTCGAACATGCGATACGCATCCGTCAAACCCAGACCCAGCAGCCGCTGGAAGTGATCGCGTTCTTCCACCGTGTGGTGGATTGTGTCCTTCAGGCCGACGGGATCGTAGGAGTCCCGATCTTCCGGCGCGACGTTGAAGTCGCCCATGATGACCAGTCGCTCGTGCTGCTCCAGCTCCTGCTTCACCCATGCTTCGAGCGCCGACAGCCAGCCCAGCTTGTAGGTGAACTTGTCCGTGCCCGGCGCTTGCCCGTTCACAAAGTAGCAGTTGATGACGCGCAGCGGGCCTTGGGGTGTTTGCACGGTGCCGGCAATCACGCGCGATTGCTCATCGCCATGACTGGGAATATTGCGAACCACATCCTCGATCGGCGAGCGCGACAACAGGGCGACACCGTTATACGTTTTCTGCCCGAACCACGCGGAGTGGTAACCCGCTTCCTCCAGCGCGTCCTTGGGAAACTTGTCGTCCGTGAGCTTGAGCTCCTGCAAGCCCAGGACGTCCACCGGATTGGCTGCAAGCCACTCCAGTACTTGCGGCAAACGGACGGAGAGGGAGTTGATGTTCCAGGTGGCGAGTTTCATTGTTCCAACGTAATCCAGATTCGAGCGGGTGCAAGCGCAGACACTTGCTTGCATCGATTCTAGCCACCCTCTTCAAACGGGCACTGCAAGGTCTGCAAGCACCTTGGTGTCGGGTGTCTTGCAGGACCATGGGCGTTGAAGCGCGCATTTCTACGCCATGTCAGGACGATGAAAGATTTGCGGCTAATATTGATGCAAATAGTTACAAGCGAAATAAGAGAGGAAGCAGATGTTCAAGAAGGCTTTGGTTTTATCCACATTGCTCGGTTGCGGGGTGGCGTCTGCATTCATGCCGCAGACTGGGACGTGGATCGTCACGTCAGAGAACAATGGGCAACCGGGTCGTGGCTTTGGACTGGATGTCCAGAATGCTACGCTGGTCATGCAGATGTATGGTTACGAGGCCAATGGTGCGCCGACGTTCTATCTGTCTGCGGGTCCCATTGCCAACAATTCGTATACCGGTCAACTGCATCAGTATGTGGGTGGCCAGTCGTTCGGGAGCATTCCGCACGCAGGCCGGGAGGCAGGCAGTGCGGGCACGGTCCGCATGCGTTTTGTGTCGGGTACGAAGGGATACATCACCTTTCCCAATGAGTCCGAGAAGGAAATCTCCCGCTTCACGTTTGCCTATAGCGAGACGCCCCAAAGCCTGATTGGCGCGTGGGCACTGATGGCGGTAGATCGATACACCGGAGACTACGACAGCTTGTTCGGTGACATGAGCGTCGTTTCTGGTCAGTCCGCATACTCTTCCGATGGGGCAATGGGATGCCGATTCACGGGCGCTGCCAAGGGCGAAGTGCTGTGTGCATGGACGCCAGGAGGAAGGCTATCCTTTGTCACCCGCTTTACGCTGAGCGTGAATGACGGCGAAGGGTGGGGCGGGCCGACGTCTGCGTCGATGTCATACCCTGTCACTATCCGCCGCCTGACCAATCCGGCAGGGCATCTCACGGGGCTGGTGCTGGCCAAGAATGCGCCGACACACGACCCAAGTCGCTTTGCTGCCATTGAGAGTGCGCTGGACACGGCGATGGAGAATCTGGCGCGCACGCCGGAGTGACGTGCTGGCTCCAGTGGAGCGTGAAGAGTCAGGCGGTTCTGACCACCCCTTGTGCGCCGCTCAGAGCGGCACGCGCAAAGTGGCCTGCAATCCGCCACCGTCGCGCGGCTGCAATGTCAGCGTGCCGTTGAAGCGCCGCGCGATGGCGCGCACGATGGAGATGCCCAGGCCCGCACCTTCGCCCTGTCCGCGTCCCTGATCGCCGCGCCAGAAGCGTTGCCCTGCGTGCGTGGTCTGCTCGGCGCTCATGCCAGGGCCTCGGTCCGCGATGGTGATGGCGCAGATGCGAGATGCCGGGTCGAGTTCACATTGCAAGCGCACACGGGTGTCGGGCGGCGCGTAGCGCAGGGCGTTGTCCAGCAGATTGCGCACGGCGGTGTGCAGCATGGAGCGCGGCATGCGCACGGGCGTGTCCTGTTCGCACAGGTCCAGCGTGACGCGTGGTAGCAAGGGTGGATCAAGCCGCTCCACCAATTCCAGCAGCACTGTGTGCACCGACGTGCAGGCGTCTCCTTCATGCACCGGCGCATCGGTGCGTGCGAGGCTCATCATTTGCTCCAGCGTATGCCGCAGCCGTTGTACGCCCTGACCGGCGTGCAGCAAGGACTCCTGCGCTTGCGGCGTTCCCTGCGTGAGTTGGGCGACTTGCAGATGGGTGTCGATGGCGGTGAGCGGGGTGCGCAGTTCATGCGCAGCAGCGTCGGTGAACGCGCGCTGGTCGTTCAGCGTTTGCGCCAGGCGGCTGAGCCAGCCGTTCATCGCGTCGATGACGGGGCGAAGCTCTGTGGCCACTTGGCCGCTGTCCAGCGGTGTGGTGTCGTCTGGGCGGCGTTCGCGCAGCGTCTGGCGCAGTTGCGCGAGTGGCGCCAGCCCACGATCGATCCCGAACCAGAGCGCGAGCAATCCGCCAATGACGGCGATGAGGAACGGAACGCCAGCTGCGCGCCGCATGTCGTGCAGCAAAGCATCGCGCCGATCTATGCGGTCGGCGGTCATGATCTGGTAGCCGCTCTCATCATGGCGAAGGAAGATGCGCCACTGCTTGCCGTCCACTGCGCGCGTGCTGTAGCCGGGCGGGAGCGGATCCATCATGGAGTAGGGCGCGCCTTCCGAACTGGCGAGCACGATGCCGTGCTGCGAGCGGACTTCGCACGCCATGCCGTCGGCACTGGCCACGCGCAGAACATCAGCCCAGTGGATTTGGTGCGCCGCGGGAGCGAAAACCGTTCGCTTGAGCAGGCTGGCGACCATGTGCGCGGACATGGCCAGGCGCTCGTCCAGTGTGCGCTCCAGATTGGCTTGCACGCCGCGCAGCATCCACGCCGCCGCCAGCGCCCACAGCACCATCATGGCAATGCCCGCAATGAGCACGACGCGCAGGCGCAGGCTCATGACAGTCTCCAGCCGAGGCGAAATCCGAGCCCGCGCGACGTCTCTACCGAGGCGCTGCCGAGCTTGCGGCGGATGTGGTGGATGTGTACGTTCAGCGCATTGCTGTTGACGCCTTCGTTCAGGCCGTAGATGCGTTCTTGCAAGGCGTTCGGCGTGACCCAGCGGCCATCGCTGCTTGCGAGATGGGTCAGCAGTTCGATCTCCCGGCGCGAGAGTTCCACTGGCTCGCCATGCAGCCACGCCAGCCCGCTGGAAGGTTCGATGCGCAGCGGTCCGGCTTCGATGGCTTGCGCAGCCCGGCCATGGATGCGGCGCACGAGCGCATGCAGCCGCGCCGCGAGTTCGCGCAGATCGAAGGGCTTGGTCATGTAGTCGTCAGCGCCCGCGTGCAGCCCGTTAAGGCGATGCTCCATGGCGTCGCGCGCGGTGAGGATGAGCACGGGCACGTCCGGCTCCACGGCACGCAGGCGCGCGAGCAGGGTCATGCCATCGCAGTCGGGCAGGCCGAGGTCGAGGATGAGGGCATCGAAGCTGTCGTCCGCATGCATGGCCTCGGCCACGCGGCAGTTGAGCGCGTGCGCGACGTCGATGCCATGCGCCTGCAGACCGGCCTGCACACCGCTGGCAATCAGTTCGTCATCTTCCACTAGCAACACACGCATTGTTTCCACTTTCATTGCCACGCCAGTCAGCATGGTAGTGTGATGGGGTAGGGCTTGTCCAAAGTGCCGGGCGGGGGCTTGGGGACCTTCTGCACAAATCAGATCGACGCATGCTTGCGCGGAATCGGGTAGTCTACGGCGTTGAAAATCCTCGCGATAGCCAAGGCTATCGCTGCGTTTTTCGCCTTGTATACCCTCCCGATCCGCGCAAGCTGCTTGACGATCGATCCGCGCAGAGGGTCCCTAATACTCATTTAATCGGCGTCTGCGAAGCTCTACGGCATGAGCGCAGGACCTTTTTCTTTTCCCGTCGTGGCCGTGGTCGTCAGTGTCCTGATTGCGTGGGTCGTGGCGCGCTACGCGATGGGCCACATTGCAGCGCCGGAGCGCCAACGCGCCGCCAGTCAGGTATTGGATGCCGTGACCGTGGGCGTGCTTGCGGCGCGCTTGAGTTACGTGCTGCGTTGGTGGCCGGAGTACTTTGCCGCGCCGCTGTCTATCGTGACCATTGCCGATGGCGGCTTTGACTGGTGGCTTGGCATTCCGGTGGGATTGCTGTTTGCCTGGTGGCGCGCGCGCCGCAATGTTCCGGTATTGCGCGCCGCGTTGACTGGCATGGCAGCGGGGCTGGTGGCGTGGGGTGCTGCGCAGGCCGTCCTGCACGGGTTGGAGCGCACGGGATCACCCTTGCCCGCCGTGGCGCTGGTGACGCCCGACGCGCGCTCGGTGTCGCTCGACAGTTTTGTCGGCAAACCGGTGGTGCTCAATCTCTGGGCCTCGTGGTGCCCGCCGTGCCGGCGTGAGATGCCGGTGCTCGCGAATGCCGATGCGCGCTATCCGGAGGTGCATTTCCTGCTGGTGAATCAGGGTGAAGATGCCCGCATTGCGTTGGGTTATCTGGCACGCGAGCAGCATGTGTTCCGCAACGTGCTGCTCGACCCGGCGTCGCGCACCATGCAGGCCGTAGGATCGCGCGGTCTGCCGACGACGCTGTTTTTCGATGCGGACGGCCGCCTGGTTGATTCGCACATGGGCGAGCTGTCGGCCGCACGGCTGAAAGATACGCTCGCCAGACATTTTCAACTCCAACCCGCGGCCAGCGCGCCGTGAATCTGAAAGAAGCCATCACACATGCACATGAAGCAACGCATCTCTACCTCGTTGATCGCTCTGGGAGCGCTATGCGCCATGAACTCCGCGCTCGCGTCCGACAAGGATCTGCCTCCGGTCATCAAGGCGCTCCAAAGTCAGGGCTTCAGCGACGTGCGTGAGTTTCCCGCTGGCGCAGGCTTGCGCGGATTCGCGGGCGTGGCGGCGCAAGAGCCGCTGGCGGTGTATGTGACACCGGACGGCAACGGCATCGTCGGCACGCGCCTGAGTCCCGACGGCAAGCGCGTGGATGAACAGCGCATCACCGATCTGGTCGCAAAACCGATGGGCGATGCCATGTTCGCCAAGCTCGATGCATCGGCGTGGGTGCTGGACGGCAAGGCCAACGCGCCGCGCATTGTCTATACGTTCAGCGATCCGAACTGCCCGTATTGCCACAAGTTCTGGGACGCAGCGCGCCCGTGGGTGGACGCGGGCAAGGTGCAACTGCGCCACGTGCTGGTCGGCGTCATCAAGGCCGACAGCAGCACCAAGGCCGCAGCCATCCTGGGCGCGCGTGACAAGACCGCCGCCTTGCTGGAAAACGAAAAGAAGTTTGCGAGTGGCGGCATCAAGCCTGCGGCCAGCGTGTCCACCGACATCCGCGCCAAGCTCGATGCAAACCAGATGCTGATGACCGAGCTGGGCTTTCGCGGCACACCCGGCATCGTCTTCCGCGACGAACAGGGGCTGGCACAGCGCTTGGGCGGCATGCCACAAGGCGACGCAATGAAGGCGGTCATGGGCGACAAGTGACGGTGCAGGGCACCACGCAAAAGCGGGCGGCCAGATGGCGCGCCCGCTTGGGGGATGGAGAGCCGGGAAAGCCTGCGCTGCCGCGACTCAATCCTGGCGCTTGTACGTCACAAAGCTGAAGGGAATGCCGTTGGCACCGACGTGATCGGTGCGGGCGGTTTCCTTCCACTCGGGACCCAGTGCGGGAGCGAACACATCGCCCTCGAATTCGCGATGGATTTCCGTCACCTCGACGCGGCGTGCCAGCGGCAAGGCTTGCGCATAGATTTGCGCACCGCCCATGACCCACACGGTATCGGCGCTCTGACCGGCGATGTTCAGCGCGTCTTCCAGACTGGTGGCGGGCTTCGCGCCTTCATCCTGCCAGACTTCCTGGCGCGTGACGACAATGTTCAGGCGGTCAGGCAGCGGGCGAAAGCGCTCGGGCAGCGAGTCCCACGTTTTGCGACCCATGACGACCGGACGACCCTGGGTCAGCTCCTTGAAATGCGCGAGGTCTTCCGGCAAATGCCATGGCATGACGCCGCCCTTGCCAATAACGCCGTTGGCCGCGCGAGCGAAGATCAGGTTGATATGCATGGCTGTGCCCTCTTGAACTCAAACCAAAACTACGACCATAAACTCAAACCGCCACAGGTGCCTTGATGGCTGCGTGGTGTTCGTATTCAAGCACTTCGAAATCATCATACTCATACTCGAATATGGAGTCTGGGCGACGCTTGATTTTCAGAGTGGGGTAGGCATACGGCGTGCGGGAAAGCTGCGTTTGCACCTGCTCGAAATGGTTGTTGTAAATATGGCAATCACCGCCGGTCCAGACGAAATCCCCCACTTCCAGATCGCATTGCTGGGCCAGCATGTGGGTGAGCAGCGCGTAGCTGGCGATGTTGAATGGAACGCCGAGGAAGATGTCGGCGCTGCGCTGATAAAGCTGGCAACTGAGCTTGCCATCGGCCACATAGAACTGGAAGAACGCATGGCAGGGCATGAGCGCCATGTCGGGCAGGTCGGCCACGTTCCATGCGCTCACGATGATGCGGCGGCTGTCCGGGTTGCTCCTGAGTTGCTGGACCACTTCGGCGATCTGGTCGATGTGACCCCCGCCGGGAGTGGGCCAACTGCGCCATTGCACGCCGTACACGGGGCCCAGGTCGCCGTCCTCGCGTGCCCATTCGTCCCAGATCGTGCAGCCGCGCTCTTGCAGCCAGCGGACGTTGCTGTCGCCACGCAGAAACCACAGCAGTTCCAGAATGATGGACTTCAGGTGCACCTTCTTGGTGGTGACGAGCGGAAAGCCTTCTGCCAGATTGAAGCGCATCTGGTAGCCGAACACGCTGCGCGTTCCCGTGCCAGTACGGTCGGACTTGGACACGCCATTTTCAAAGACGTGACGCAGGAAGTCTTCATATTGCGAACGGACGGGACGGGATGCGATGCTCGTGCTCATGAACAGTTTGGGCCCAATTGGAAGCCCTGTCAGGCAGGGCGAATGGTCTTGTGTGCAGGCGCCAGAAGGCGCGCCGGAAACTATCGGCTAGTGTGCCATGGACCGGGTCTCCTTGTGCGCTGTACGAGATGTGCGCAGCTTTCCGGGCGACACATTTTTTAGCGAAATGTCACGCTCCGGTGATATAAATAAGTCGCGGCTGATTCAAAATCGATACATCACCCCCGTCCAGCGACGCAGTCTGAGAGAACGCTGGCTGCGCGCGGGCTTGCGGAAATCGGAAGGAGCAGGTTTCATGACACTCACCCATTGCAGAACCGTTGTGGCACTGTGCGCCGTTGCCACCCTGCTGTTGGCGTGCGACTCCAAAAAGCCACCCGTCACGGTACCACCTCCTGCGCCCAAGGCCGAACCGGAGGCGCGCGTGTCGACGTCGCCCATCAGCAGCGCGCAGGCGCAGGAGATCCGCGGCAATCGCGCTTTTGTGCGCAAGGCGCACGTGCCGCAAGCAGGCGAGACGAGGCTGGCTTCGCTGGAGCCGCTGCTGGGCAAATACCCGCAGGACGAGGTGCGCTTTCTTGAAACCGGTGTGCTGGCGCAGCGGCTCAAAGCGCTCATGGGCGACCAGTACGCCACGCTGGTGAAGAATCTAGGCACCGTCGGTCCGCTGTCGCGCGAGGGCGAGGTCTGGAGCATCATCGGCAACCGGCCGCACGAAGGAGGCAACGAGGGCGGCGCGGTGGTGATCGATCCCGTGCGCAATGCCGTGCGCGTATGGCTGCTGCACGACGGCACGCAATCGGAGTTCACCGATCTGGCATCGGGCGACATTCCCTGGCCGCCCGATGTGAAGAAGACCATGGCGAACGTGATGTCGCCAACGGCCAGCCGTTAAGCGTTTAACTCGCGTTGTCGGCGACGGGCAGGATGCGGCCGGGGTTCATGATCCCCAAGGGATCGAGCGCCTGCTTGATGGCGCGCATCATCGACAGCGCCACCGGGGACTGGTACTTTTGCAGCTTGTCCACCTTGAGTCCCCCGACGCCATGCTCTGCGGAGAACGAGCCGCCGAATTTCGCCACGGCTTCATAGACAAGGTGGTTCACGCGATCCTCGTTGTCGCGCATGAACGCCTTGGGATCACCCTCGGTAGGGGCTTGCACGTTGTAGTGCAGATTGCCGTCACCCAGATGGCCAAAGTTCACGATGCGCACGCCCGGCAGCTCGCGCTGGAGCAGCGCGTCGGCGTAGTCCACAAAATCGGGAATGCGTGATGCCGCGACCGAAATATCGTGTTTGATGTTCGGGCCTTCTTCGGCTTGCGCGAGCGGAATGCTTTCGCGCACATGCCATAGTTCGCGGGCCTGGGCGATGCTTTCGGCCACGACCGCATCGACGACGCAGCCATCTTCCAGCGCCAGCTCCAGCAGCGATTCAAAGCGCTCGCGCGCATGCTGTTCGGATTCGCTGTCGGAGTTCTCCAGCAGCACGCAGTAAGGCGCTTCGTCCTTCATATCGGTGAAGGGAATGCGCAACTGCGGCATGTGGCGCGTGACGAAGCTCAGCGCGAACTGGCCCATCACTTCAAACCCGGTCAGGCCCGCGCCCAGTTGTTTGTGTGCCAAGCCAAGCAAGCGGATAGCAGCCTGCATGGACGGAACCGCCGCCCATGCGGTGAGCTGCGCTGCGGGCTGAGGATACAGCTTCATCGTCGCTGCGGTGATGATGCCCAATGTGCCTTCGCTGCCAATGAACAAATCGCGCAGGTCGTAGCCCGTGTTGTCCTTGCGCAGACCCTTGAGGCCGTCCCAGACCTCGCCCTGCGCGGTGACGACCTCCAGACCAAGACACAGCTCGCGCGTGTTGCCGTACCGAACCACTTGTGTGCCGCCTGCGTTGGTACCCAGGTTGCCGCCGATGGTGCAACTGCCTTCCGCCGCCAGCGACAGCGGGAACAGCAGTCCCTCTTTTTCCGCCACGTCCTGCAGGTTTTGCAGCACGCAGCCCGCGTCCACGGTCATGGTGAGATTGGCGTGATCGATGTGGCGCACAGCGTTCATGCGCGTGAGGCTGAGCACCACCTGCGTGCCACTGTCGTCCGGCGTGGAGCCAACCGACAGCCCCGTATTGCCGCCTTGCGCAACGATGCTCACGCGCTCCCTGGCGCAGGCACGCACTACGGCGGCAACCTCGTCGGTGTTGGCGGGCCGAACGACGGCGAGTGCCTTGCCGTGGCTGCGGCGGCGCCAGTCCAGCTCCCACGCGGTGAGGTCACCATCGGTCAGGACATGCGTCGCGCCAACCAGTTGGCGCAGTTCGTCGATGAATGCGGGAGTCGTCATGAGAGAGCCTTGTGGATGGGGTTCAGCGTGCTACGGCCGCCGTCGCAGCAGCAGCGCGCGCGGAATTGTGGCGCAGGCGCACGTGCAGCGCGCAGGCAATGAACAGCAGCAGGCAGAGGAAAATTTCCACCATCGCCAGCCAGTTACCGGGGGCCTTGTCGCTCCAGGCGCGCACCACGCCTTCGGTGAAATACAGCCACACGACCAGACTCACCCAGCGGTAGGTGTACATGCGGCGCTTGAGCAAACCGGCCAGTGGAAGGCACAGCGGCAGAGCCTTGAGCACCAGCCACGAACCACCGGGACGCAGCGGCGCGAGCCACAACTCCCAAGCCAGGCACAGTGCGATCAGTCCCAGCAAACTACCCACGGCCAACCAGCGTGTGAAGGCCACGTCGGCCGTCACTTCAGGGAGCGGTTGGGTGTGGGCAGCGTGCGCATGGGTGCCTGTGGTTCGGTCAACAGGTGACGTGTCGGTCATTGCAGCTTGAATGGGGTTGGATAAGATCGGGGCAATGCTGCGATCATATCCATCATGCCTTTGACCTTTCAGCAACTCGCCGAACGCCTCGAGTCCTGGCTGGAAGGGCTGGCCCAGTTTCCATGGCGCACCACCGCCCACACGCTGCGCGAGCGCTACCGTGAAGACCGCCTGGGCGTCACGGCAGCCAGCCTGACATTCACCACACTGCTGGCGCTGGTTCCGTTCGTGACCGTGGCGCTGGCGGTGTTCTCGGCATTTCCCATCTTCGCCAAGATGCAGTCGCTGCTGCAACGCTGGTTGGTGGACAGCCTCATTCCGGACACCATCTCGCGGTCGGTGCTGGACTATCTCACGCAGTTTGCCGCCAAGGCCAGCGGGCTCGGGGCGATGGGTCTGTCGATCCTGATGCTCACCGCGCTCACGCTCATCCTGACCATCGACCGCACGCTCAACAACATCTGGCGCGTGCGCAAGCTGCGACCGCTCGGGCAGCGCGTGCTCATCTATTGGACGGCGATGACGCTCGGCCCGCTGGTGCTGGCGGTGAGCCTCACGCTCACGACCTGGGTGGCGTCGGCGGCATCGCGCGGCATTGGCGAGACGCTGCCGCAGGGCACGCGCTTCATCTTCGATTCGATCGAATTCGTGTTGCTGGCCGCGGGCATGGCGGGGCTGTACCGCTACGTGCCCAACGTGCACGTGGGCTGGCGCTATGCCTGGGCGGGAGGCGTGTTCGTCTCCATCGGCATCGAATTGGCGAAGAAGGTGCTGAGCCTGTATCTCACGTCCGTGCCGACGTATTCGGTGCTGTACGGCACGTTCGCCACCTTGCCGATCTTGCTGCTGTGGATTTATGTGGCCTGGGTCATCGTGCTGCTGGGCGCGGTCGTCGCGGCGTATCTGCCCAGTCTGCTGGCGGGCGTGTCGCGCAGGCCGGGATCGCCGGGGTGGAACTTCATGCTGGCGATCGAGGTGCTCCAGCATCTGCACCATGAGCGCAACGGCGTGCGGCATGGCCTGACCGCCACCGAGATGGCGCATCTGACCGGCGTGGATGCGCTGCAACTGGAACCGGTACTGGAAACGCTCACCTATCTGGACTGGATCGTGCAAGTCAACGAGACGGCAGCCGGTGCGGCGGAGTGCGACGACGCGCGCTTCGTGCTGGTGGCCGATCCCGCGACGACGCACCTGGAGGCGCTCGTGCGCAAGCTGCTGCTGGAGCGCACGCCCGAGCTGGATCGCTTCTGGCACAACACCGGCATGGAAGTGCTGAAGCTGGCCGACGTGTTGCCGCGCGAACTCAATCCGCCGCCACCGCCTGCGTCGATCCTGGCCTGAAGCACTAGCGCACGTTTTTCATTCGCCCAGCGTGGCCGCCGCCGCCGTGCCATGCAGCACAGCGCCTTCCAGCGTAGCCGGGTAGGGGCCATCCACATAATCCGCACATGCGAGCAAGCCGGGCGCGATCTGCATGGGCGGGCGCACCAGTTGGGGCGAGCATTGGAATGTGGCGCGCTTTTCCACCACGGTTTGCACATGGCGCATGCGCGGCAGTTGAAGTTGCACTTCGGCCTGCTTCAGCACTTGGGGTGCCAGCGCCTCCCGTTCACCTTCAAAGGCGCTGACGACGAAGGCCAGCAAACCGGCAGGGCCGCCCAACTGCTCGCGATCGAAAACAAACTGTGCGGGCATTGTGGGCGCGCAGCGCAATGCCAGCATGGGCCGCGCGAGTTGCGCTGAGTCGCCATGCTCCGTGCGTGCATATACCGTGGCGATGGCGGCGTGCTTCAATGCCTGAGCGGTGTCGGCCCAGCCACGCATGGCCGTTGCGGTCGCGGTCGCGGTCGCGCTGGGGTTGGCATCCAGAGCATCGGCTGCGCCCAGCACCAAGCGCGCCGTCTCGTTGGCGGGCGTTGCCAGGATCACCGCGTCGAACACTTGGCCATCGAGCTGCCAGTGCACGGCGGCGTCATTCGCCGCATGCAATGGCACCAGTTCACGCACACGCTGGCCGACCAGCACCTGCTGGCCGCGTTTGTGCAACCAGCGCGCCGCAGCGGCAGGAAACAGCGCGCTGAGATCTGCACGCGGCAGCAGCATGTGGGAGCCACCGCGCCCGCTGAACAGGCTGTCCCGGAGCACGCGCAGGAACACCTGTCCGCTGGACTCTGCCGCCACCGTGTTGAGCGCGGAGACGCACAGCGGGTCGATGAATTCCTGCATCAGCTTGTGCGGCAGGCCTGCACAGAGATCGGCCACGCTGTCCGTGGCGGGGCAGGTAAAGCCATGCATACGCCAGCGCGCCGCGCGGGTCAGCAGGGCGATGCGTTCACCCGCGCTCCAGCCGCGTGCGCGCGCAATGCCGAGCAGCGCGTCCCACGGCGGTGCCAGATCAGGAAACTGCAACCCCGTGCCATCCGGAAACTGCAAGGACAGCGGCATGCGCTGCATGGCCGTGTCGGGGTCCACGCCCACCATGCGCATCAGGCGCAGGCATTCGCGGTATGCACCGATCAGGATGTGCTGGCCGTTGTCGAGCGTGAGCGCAGTACCATCGTCCCACTGCGCGGTGACGGCGCGAGCGCGGCCTCCCAGCGTGCGCGCCGCTTCAATGACCGTCACGGCGTGCCCCGCCTGCGCGGCACCCACGGCGGCGGCCATGCCTGCCCAGCCGGCGCCGACGATGGCAACCCGCTGAGGTGGGCGCGCCCTGGACGCCAAGCCTGTCACCTGCGCCTTCACATGCGCCGTTACATGCTCCGTCACATGCGCCCCAGCGCCTGCATCTTCCATGCGAGCCAGAGCTTGCGCAGTGGCGTGAGGCTGATGCGCTGGTGCAGCACCTGAAAGTTGTCGCGCTCGATCTCTCGCAGCAGCGTGCGGTAGATGCTGGCCATCATCAGGCCGGGCTTTTGCGCGCGGCGGTCCGCATCGGGCAGCAGCGCCAGCGCCTCGTCATACAGGCGGTGCGCGCGCTCGGCCTGGAAGCGCATCAATTGGGTGAAATTGTCTGAATACTTGCGGTTCAGGATTTCATGAGCCTTCACGTCGAACTGCTGCAACTCGGACACCGGCAGGTAGATGCGGCCCATCATCGCGTCCTCGCCCACGTCACGAATGATGTTGGTGAGCTGGAAAGCCAGTCCGAGCTTGTGTGCATATTCGGTCGTAGCCTCCTGGGTCTGACCAAAGATGCGCGCCGATACTTCGCCCACCACGCCTGCGACGAGATGGCAGTAGCGCTGAAGGCCGGCAAAGTCGAGATAGCGGGTCTGTTCCAGATCCATCTGGCAGCCCTGGATGATGGCCTGAAAGCTTTCCTCCTTCAGGCCGAAGGTGGGCACGTGCGGCATCATGGCCTGCATCACGGGGTGCGAGGGCTGTCCCGCAAAGGCGCTGCGCACTTCGTTTTGCCACCAGGCGAGCTTGGTGCGTGCAACGCCGGGGTCGGACACCTCGTCCACCACATCGTCCACTTCGCGGCAGAAGGCGTAGAACGCGGTGATGGCGGCGCGCCGTTCTGCGGGCAGGAACAGGAAGGCGTAATAAAAACTGCTGCCTGAACTGGCGGCTTTTTGCTGGACGTACTGTTCCGGAGTCATAGCCCGCGATTCTCCCATGTTTGTGCCATCGACCGGCCAGAGCGCCACGCCTGCCAAACGGAGCGTTGCTGCGTCACGAAGATGTCTTGCTGTTGTCACGAGGGTGTCGCTGCCGTTGCCCACCATGCAGATTCATGAAACGTGAAGATGCTTTCCTGGATGCATGGAAATCCTCCCTGACCCGCTCGACTGATCGGGATAACGCCATGATTGAGGCCTCGCGCCCGGTGCGGCGTTTCCGCACCCTGTGGATATCCGACCTGCACCTCGGCACGCCGGGCTGTCAGGCGAGGGCGCTGCTCGATTTCCTCAAGCACACCGAATGCGAGACGCTGTTCCTGGTCGGCGACATCATCGACGGCTGGCAATTGCGCCGCCAGTGGTACTGGCCGCAGCCGCACAATGACGTGGTGCAAAAGCTGCTGCGCAAGGCGCGCAAGGGCACGAAGGTCATCTTCATTCCCGGCAACCATGACGAGTTTGCGCGGCGCTACGTGCAACTCAACTTTGGTGGCGTGCAGGTGGCCGAGGACTGGATTCACGAAACCGCCGACGGCCGCAAGCTCTGGGTGATCCACGGCGACTTGTTCGACGGTGTCATCCAGTGCGCCAAATGGCTCGCCTATGTGGGCGACACGCTGTATGAATTCACGCTCAAGCTCAACCGGCATCTGAACTCGTTGCGCGCACGCATGGGGCTGCCTTACTGGTCCTTGTCCAAATACCTCAAGCTGAAGGTCAAACGCGCGGTGAACTATGTGGGCGATTTTGAAAACGCCGTGGCGCGCGAGGCCGCCAAGCGCGGGTTGCAAGGCGTCGTGTGCGGCCACATCCACCACGCCGAGATGCGCGACATCGACGGCATCCTCTACGCCAACGATGGCGACTGGGTCGAAAGCCTGACCGCGCTCGCCGAGCACGCCGATGGTTCTCTGGAAATACTGCACTGGAGCGACGAGATGGCGCTCCTGCAATCGGGCAAGAAGCACAACAAGGAAGTTCATGACAGCAATGCCGCGGTCGTCTGAGGGTCGCAAACCACGGGTCGAACTCATCTATTTCAACGCAGGCGGAGGGCACCGCGCATCATCACTGGCACTGGAGTCCGCCATCCAGCGGGCCGCTCTGCCGTGGCAGGTGCAGCGCACGAATCTGTTTGAAGTGCTCGACCCTGGCGCACGCTTCCGGCAATGGACCGGCATGGACCCGGAGGACGTCTACAACCGGCGCCTCGCGCGCGGCTGGACTTTGGGGTTGTCGCAGGAATTGCGCGTGCTGCAAAGCATGATCCGCTTCAGCCATCGCGCTCTGGTGCAGCGCCTGCGCGGCTACTGGGCCAGCGAGCGCCCGGACATGGTGGTGTCGCTGGTGCCGAATTTCAATCGCTCGATGGCCGATGCGCTGGCCCTGACTTTGCCGGAAGTGCCCTTCGTCACCGTGATGACCGACCTCGCCGACTGCCCGCCGCGATTCTGGACGGAGCCTCGCACGCAGCAGCACGTCGTCTGCGGCACGCCTTATGCCGTGGCGCAGGCGCGGGCGGCGGGGTGTGCGGCGCATCGGGTGTGGCAATCCGGCGGCATGTTGCTGGGCGAGCAGTTCTATCGACCCACGCCGGTAAATCGCGTGCAGGAGCTGCAACGCGCCGGGCTGGACCCCACGCAGCCCACCGGGCTCGTCCTGTTCGGTGCCGAGGGATCGCGCCAGATGCTAGCGATTGCGCAGGCGCTCACCGAAACGCAGCTCATCGTGGCCTGCGGGCGCAATGCGCAGCTGGCGCGGGCCATGCGCGCATTGCCACGCAACGCGCCCACACTGGTGCTGGAGTTCACGCGCGAGATGGCGCGCTACATGCAAATGGCGGATTTCTTTATCGGCAAGCCCGGCAGCGGCAGCCTGAGCGAGGCCGTGCAGATGGGGCTGGCCCCGATCGTGGTGCGCAATGCGTGGACCATGCCGCAGGAACGCTATTGCACGGACTGGGTGCGTGACAACGGATTGGGGCTGGTGCTGCCCAGCTTCAAGGACGTGGCCGCCGCAGTGCAGGAACTCACGCCCCAACTGCCTCGCTTCAAGGACGCCGCACAACGTGTGCGCAACAGCGCGGCACAGGACGTGCCGGTGCTGCTGGAGCGCATCCTGCGAGACGCCACGCGCCGCAGCAACGCGCGCAACGTGCTGCTGGCCGCCTGAACCGCTGCGGCCGTGTCGGACGCGCTCGCGTGCCGGATCAGCGGGCCTTGCTCACGGCGTTGTTCCACAGCGCGACGAGCTGCTCGTACTCTTGCGCGGCAGCGTCTTGGTTGAGCGGGAAAATCTTGATGGATTTCAGATCCGGCAGCGTCGTGAGCTTGGACACCTGGATGTCCGTGCGGGTCGGGCGGCGGAAGTTCTTCACCAGTTCCGCTTCCTGCACTTCCTTGCTCATGAGCGCGTTGTAGAGCGTCTTGGCCGCGTCCATGTTCTTCGCGCCCTTCACGATGAACATGCCTTCGGGCGCGAGATAACTGCCTTCAATCGGGTAGACCAGCTTGATCTCTTTCTGGCCGCCCGCCACATATTCCTGCGCCGCGTATTCGATGGTCAGGCCCACGGCGTACTCACCAGAGGCCACGCCCTTGTACGTGGTGCCGGACGATGAGGTGACCGAGGCATTGGCGGCAATCTTCTCCAGCCCGTCCTTGCCGAACTGCTTGAGCAGGCCATAGACCAGCATGTAAGCCGTGGCGCTCTTGCTCGGATCGGTGATGGCGAACTTGCCTTTCCATTCCGGCTTCATCAGATCTGACCATGTCTTGGGCGAGGGCAGGCCCTTGAGCTGGCGCTCGTTGACCATCATGACCATCACGTGCACGTTGGTGCCGATCCACAGATCGTTGGGGCCGCGAAACTCCGCGGGAATCGCTTCCGTGCCGGGTGCCTTGTAGGGCTGAAGCTGGTCCTTGTAAGCGCCCAGCGTGCCGAAGCCGCCGCTCCACAGCACGTCGCCGCGCGGGTTCTTGGCTTCGGCCTGGATGCGCTTCATCAGCGATCCCGTGCCGCCGGTCACCTGTTGCACCTTCAGGTTGGGCGCCGTCTTCTTCACCACGTCCAGCGCGGTCTCGATCGTCTCCGTGTTGTTGGAGGAGTACAGCACCACGGTCTGAGCGTGGGCCATGGTCGCGGCCAGACCGGCGGCGATAAGTGCAGATTGCAAAAGGGCGGTGAGTTTCATGGGGCCTCGCTCGTGGGTGGGTTGAAAAAAAGGGCGCTGGATCCGGCGCGCGTCACTTGCTGGAAAACAGGTTGATGCGGAACACCTTGATCGACACAAAAATGGGCACCAGAATGACCGTGACCAGCGCCGCGCCATATGCAGACGCCAGGCCCAGACGGCCCCCGTCCACCTGGCGGAAGATCGCGATCGGCATGGTCTCCAGGCCGCCGCTATAGACCACGATGGAGGCGGACAGCTCGGAGATGGTTGTCACCCACATCAGGATCGCGGCAGAAATCAGCGACGCCTTCATCGCGGGCAGGATCACCTTGAAAAACGTCTTGAGCGGTGAGACGCCGAGGCTGATGGAGGCTTCTTCGATGGACTCCGGAATATTGAACAGCGTGGACGTGGCATTGCGCACCGCAAACGGCAGGCGACGCACGGCATAAGCCAGCACCATGATTCCCGATGTGCCTGCCAGCACCAGCCAGCCGGAGTTGAAGGTCTGCACCAGCGCAATACCCAACACGGTGCCCGAGATGGTGAGCGGCAGCACGACGATGTAGTCCAGCAGTTGCGTGGCGGCGTTGCGTTTCTTGATGGTGAGATAGCTCACCAGCACGGCGAATGCCACGCCGATGACGGTGGCGGCGGTGGAGAACTTGATCGAGTTGATGATCGGCTCGGGCGCGTTGCGGATGGCGCGCTCCAGACTGTCCAGCGACCACGAGCCCCATTGCATCACGGGCCCGCTGGTGGCGGTGAACGCGGCAATGAACACCACGATCAGCGGCAGCAGCGAGGCGAGCACGATCACGCCGACCGAGCCGGTGAACAGCGCCGACTTCCACGAGCGCACGCGTTCCGCCGCTGGTGCGCGGCCTTGCGTCATGGTGTAGATCTTGCGTTCCACCACGCGCTTTTGCACGAACAGCACCACCGCCACGATGCCGATCGACACCACCGACATGGCGCTTTGCAGCGCGGGGCTGCCGCCCATCTCGCTCACGAAGGTGTTGTAGGTCATCACCGAAAGCAGCGGCACGCGGCTGCCCAGCAACATCGACAGGGCAAAGTTGCCCACCACCAGCGTGAACACCACCAGTGCATTCACCAGCACCGCCGGCAGCATGACGGGAACGAGCACGCGGAACTTGGTCTCCAGCGGCGATGTGCCCAGGCTCAGACCGGCTTCTTCCAACTGCCCGTCAAAACCGCGCAGCGCGGCCAGCACGCCCAGATAGATGTAGGTGTAGTACACCAGCGTCATCGAAAAAATCATGCCCGTCCAGCCATAGAACGAGGGCAGCTCGATGCCGTGGTCCGCGAAGAAATTGGTGATCAGCCCGTTGTTGCCCAGCACCAGCAACCACGACTGGCCAACGATGATTTCCGGGATGACGATGGTGAGCACGGGCAATACGGCCACCAGATTTTTCAGCGGAAACTCATAGCGCGCCACCATGTACGCAAACGGCACGCCGACCAGCACTGTGCAGAGCGTGACGCTGAAACCGAGCAGTAGCGTGTTCCAGAACGCCTTCACGTACTGCGTGTCGTGCAGCAGCGTGACAAAGGCCTGCAGCGAGTAGCCGCCGTCATCATCGAGCACGCTGTTGCTGAACAGCACGCCCAGCGGATACAGCACGAAGAAGCCCAGCAGCGCCAGACACACCAGTGTGAGAAATCCCCAGGGCCACCATTGAATCTTCATGGTCCGATGCTCCCGTGATTACGCGGCGACGATGCGGCAGTCTGCTGGCACCAGCACCTGCACTGCATCGCCTTCCTGAAAGTCGGCCACGGTGTTGCCCGCATGCAGCTCTACGCGAATTTCGGGGCCGTCATGCAACTGGATGCGATACGCCGTCTTGAAGCCCAGATACTGGCGGCGCACCACCTTGCCCAGCACCGCATTGGGCACGTGCGGCGCAGGGGTCATGAGCGACAAGTCTTCGGGGCGCGCAATCAGCGTGCCTTCGGTACTGGCGCTGTCCACTTCGCCCATTCCGTCCAGGACGCGACCAGCCAGTGTGTAGTGCGCGCGTGCGGGCTCGCAGTGCGGAGGCGATTGCAGCGTCACCGGCAGCACATTGGCGGAGCCGATGAAGTCCGCCACATAGGCGTTCACCGGCGTGCCATACAGTTCTTCGGGCGTGCCCAGTTGCGCGATGCGTCCACGGTCCATGATGGCGATGCGGTCGGACATGGCCAGCGCTTCTTCCTGATCGTGCGTGACGAACACGGTGGTGATACCGGCCTCGCGCACCAGATCGAGAATCACGTCGCGCATCTGCAGGCGCATCTTGGCGTCCAGATTGGACAGCGGCTCGTCCATGAGCAGCACGCGCGGGCGGATCACCAGCGCACGTGCCAACGCCACACGCTGGCGCTGACCGCCACTCATCTGCGCGGGATAGCGGTCTGCGAGTGCCGCGAGGCCTACTTTTTCCAGCGCTTCGCCCACGCGTTGCCTGATGTCGGGTTTGGCGACCTTGCGCGCGCGCAGGCCGTAGGCGACGTTGTCAAACGCCGTCTTGTCGGGAAACAGCGCGTAGTCCTGGAACACCATGCCGATATCGCGATGGTGTGTGGACACGCGCGTCACATCGTCCTTGTCGAACAGCAGCCTGCCGCCATCGGGCTCGTAAAAGCCTGCGATGCAGCGCAGCAGCGTGGTCTTGCCGCAGCCGCTGGGACCGAGCAGGGTGTAGAACGCGCCGTCGGGAATATGCAGGGACAGGTTCTGCAGAACCGTGTTGCCGCCGAATTGCTTGACGATGCCGTCGATGGTGATGGATGCCATGGGTGCACTGGTTTCACGGAATGTGTCCGCGAAAAAAATGATAGGAAGACCTTGGCTTTCCATCCAGCGCTATTTTGTGGGGTTAGCCGTTAGTTTTTCTTATGGCTATCTCTACTAAGATGCAGTGGTTGTCATGCAATCGTCATGATCCTGAAATAGTCGGGTTAACCCTTGTGTGGCCAGTGGCCGGATTCGCTTCCATGATGCGTTTGTGCACCCCTGAAATGGATGGAATTGCCGCAGGCCGGCGTCGGGCGGGCTGGGCCATTGCCATTGGGACAGCGTGTTGAGCGCCGCATGCCATGGCCCGACGTGCTCTGCCTCCACTCAAAACCTTGCGCGCTTTTGAAGCGGCGGCAAGGCATGCCAATTTCACCGCCGCGGCGGACGAACTGAGCATCACGCACAGCGCGGTCAGCCAGCAAATCCGGTTGCTGGAGGAGTTTCTCGGACGCCCCCTTTTTGCACGCGAGGCGCGTGGCGTGGTGTTGCTGCCGCATGCGCGCGAATATTTCACGGAAGTGCAGGTCTGTCTGGAGCGCATTGCCAGCGCGACGCAGGCGGTGAGAACGTCAGACGCGCCGCGCGTACTGCGGGTGTGCGCAACGCCGTCGCTGGCGATGAAGTGGCTGATTCCGCGCCTCTCGGATTTTCAGGATTGGGAGCCGGGAGTGGAGGTGCAACTCACCACCGTGAACCGGCAGTTCATCGAGCAATCCGATGCGGGCAATGACGTGGTCATATTGCGCTCGCCCCTGCAACGTGCAGACGCGACCTGTGTGCGTTTCATGGATGACCATTTGCTGCCGGTGGCGTCGCCCCGTTATATCCAGCGTCATGGCATTCGCACGCCGCAACAGTGCCTGGGCCATCCGCTGCTGCATGTGACGGGCGAGATGGATGCGTGGCCACGCTGGTTCAGTCTGGCGGGCATTGAAGTGCCAGCGCAATTGCCGGGGCCGGTGTTCGATCACCAGTTCCTCTGCGTGCAGGCGGCCATGAATGATCTGGGCATGGCGCTCGTGCCGTGGTGTCTGGTGGAGGACGATGTGCAGGGTGGTCGCCTCAAGACCTTGTTTGCGCAGCCGCGCTTGCCCGCCAGCGGCGTCTATGCCCTGTTCAAACCGGGCAGCCCTCTGGGGACGACAGCGCGCCGCTTTGTCGACTGGTTGAGCGCGGTGGCGCAGAAAGAGGGTGTGGGCCCATGAGGATGGACAGCAGGCCGCCCTGGCAGGTGGTGGAAGACGGTGTGTGGATGCGTTGCGCCCAGCCGCCCGCGATGCAGGATTTCAGGCTCATCGCGTTCGACATGGACGCGACGCTGGTGGCGGCAGAAACCGTGAACGAACTGGCGGAACTGACCGGGCGCGCCGATGAGGTGCGTGCGCTGACGCAGGCGGCCATGCAGAACACGGCGGTGGATTTCGAGCACAACCTGCGTCAGCGCATGGCGCTGTTCCAGGGCGTATCGCGGGCCACGTTTGCAAAGGTGCGTGACACGCGCATGCCGTTGACGCACGGCGCGGCGGAGCTGGTGCAAGCCTGCCAGCGCCACGGTCTGCGCTGTGTGCTGATCTCGGGCGGATTCACTTTTTTTGCCGATGCATTGATGGCGCGCTTGGCGCTGGATGAGATTCACGCCAACGTGCTCGAATTTGACGGCGAACGGTTCACCGGGCGCATTCATCCCCAACCCGGCGCGGCGTTTGTGAATGCCGACGGCAAACGCCAGCGCCTGCTTCAGGCGTGCGCGCGCATGGGCATTGCGCCGCAGCAAGCGATTGCCGTGGGCGATGGCGCGAACGATGTGCCGATGCTCGACGCGGCGGGACTGGCGGTTGCGTTCCATGCCCAGGCCGCGCTGCGCGATCACGCCGACGTCGCCGTGGATGCGGGTGGGTTGGACCGCTTGCTGCGTTGGCTGGCTTGAACGGCGGGCGCTGTTCTGGCCTCACATGCGCGCTGCGCGCAGGAGCATCAGCGGAAAATCCAGCGTGCCCACTTTGCGCCGCGTGGTGAGGCTGCCGCCGTTCAGCGCCTCGACCTTGTCGAGGATGCGCAGACCGCCTTGCACCACCAGGCGCAGCTCCCAACCGATGCGGCCGGCGAGCGCATGCACCAGCGGTGCGCCGCGCAGCATGGTCTGGCGCGCCCAGGCGGCGTTATCCATGATGAGTTGGTCCGTGCGCGAGGAGCGCGCCATGCGCGTCAACTCGTCGCGTTGGACGTGGTGGCGCAGGCAGTCGGCATCGGTCAGATAGTGGCGCTGGCGCGGAATGTCCTGGCTCAGGTCCTGCCAGAAGTTGATGAGTTGCAGGGCAGAGCAGATGTCATCACTTTGCGCCAGGGCGGTCGCGTCGTTCACGTGATAGAGATGCAGCAGCAGCCGCCCCACAGGATTGGCGGAGCGGCGGCAGTAGTCGAGTAATTCGGCGCGCGTGGCATAGGTGCGCCCATCGCGCGTGTAGGCAATGTCTTGCATGAAGGCGTCGAGCAGGTCGTCCAGCAACGCCACCGGCAGATCGTGCTGCCGGATGGTGGCTTGCAGCGGCCCGAACACCTGAGCCCAGCGCGCCGCTGGTGCATCACCCTGCGCTATGCGTGCGAGTTCGTGTCGGTATGCCTGCAGATCGGCAAGGCGTTGCTCCGGCGTGGCATCGCCCTCGTCGGCCAGATCGTCTGCCGTGCGCGCAAAAGCGTAAATGGCGGCAATGGGCGCCCGCAGGTGGGGCGGACACAACAGGGACGCGACCGGAAAATTTTCGTAATGCGTGACCGGCGCAGCCTGTATCGCTTCAGAGGAGGAGGGCGGGAAAGAGGGGTTCACCCCGCTATTGTCACGCTTGACAAGGTGATGCCACCTCTCATAGATTACTAACCAGTCAGTCATTAATAATTTGTGGATCTAGTCATGAGCATGTGTGCGCGTGAAAACCCGTTGTGCCGGTCGAGACAAACGCAGGCGCATGCTCGCGTCGAACAGCGCCGAAAGCCGCATTGGTTGGCGCTGGGCGTGATGGCGCTGGTGGGCGCCGCGGCGCTGTCCGGCTGCTCGCGCAAGGAGCCCGAGCCCGAACCGATCCGCGCCGTGAAGTTGCTCACCGTGGGGGCCGAGCCGCTCAAGGCGCAACTGGAATATTCCGCCGAAGTGCGCGCGCGCGTGGAGTCGCGCATCGGCTTTCGCGTGCCGGGCAAGATCGTGCAGCGTCAGGCCGAACTGGGCCAGCATGTGACCGCAGGGCAGGCATTGGCCCAGCTCGATCCGCGCGACTACCAGCTCTCGGCGCAGGCCGCGCAGGCGCAAGTGACCGCGGCGAAGACGCAGCGCGATCTGGCGGCGGCGGACTTCAAGCGCTACGCCCGACTCAAGGAACAGAACTTCATCAGCAGCGCCGAACTGGAGCGCCGCGAGGCTTCGGTGAAGGCCGCGCAGGCCACGCTCGATCAGGCCAATGCGCAACTGGCAGCGGAAGGCAACCAGACCAGCTACACGCGCCTCGTGGCCGACGTGTCCGGCATCATCACCAGCATCGACGCAGAGCCCGGGCAAGTGGTGTCTGCGGGAACGCCGGTGGTGCGCATTGCGCAGGACGGCCCGCGCGACGCGGTGTTTTCCGTGCCGGAGGACAAGGTCGGCCTGCTGCGCACGGGACAGCCGGTGGCCGTGCGTCCCTGGGCTGAAGGGGCGAATCTCAAGGGCCAGGTGCGCGAAGTGGCGGCAAGTGCCGATCCGGTCACGCGCACCTTTCTGGTGAAGGTGGCGATCGACGGCGACAAGGTGCCGCCGCTCGGCGCAACGGTCTACGTCGAGCCCAGCGCGATGAGCCGCGAGGGCGTCTCGGCGATGACCTTGCCCACTACGGCGCTGCGCCAGGAAGGCGGGCAGACGGCCGTGTGGGTGTACGACAAGGGCACCGGCACCGTGCGCTCGCAGGTCGTGCAGGTGGCGACGGCGGACGGCAACGAGGCCGTCATCGCAGCGGGGCTGGAGCCCGGCATGCAGGTGGTGGCGACCGGCGTGCATGTGCTTGCGCCCAACCAGAAGGTGACGGTGTACCAGCCCAAGTTGTCGCAGCCTGATGCCAAGGCATCGCAAGCGCAATGACTTCCGACGACTCGTCTGCAGGGAACCGCATGTCCACCGAACACCCAGCGCCGGAACAGCCGAAGGCGCATTTCAATCTCTCCAAGTGGGCGCTGGACCACGCGGCGCTCACGCGCTATCTGATGGTCGTGCTGATGCTGCTGGGCATCGCGGCCTATTTCCAGTTGGGGCAGGACGAAGATCCTCCGTTCACCTTCCGCGCCATGGTGGTGCGCACCTACTGGCCCGGCGCGTCCGCGCAACAGGTCGCCGAGCAGGTGACGGACAAGCTGGAGCGCACGCTGCAGGAGGTGCCCTATGCGGACAAGATCCGCAGCTATTCCAAGCCGGGCGAGTCGCAGATCATTCTCGAATTGAAGGACTCGTCACGCCCCAGCGAGGTGGCCAACGTCTGGTATCAGGTGCGCAAGAAGATCGGCGACATGCGCTACACCTTGCCCGGCAATATCCAGGGGCCGTTCTTCAATGACGAATTCGGCGATGTGTATGGCGTGATCTACGCGCTGCACGGCGATGGATACAGCTACGCGGAACTCAAGGACTTTGCCGACGAGGTGCGCCAGCAGTTGCTGCGTGTGAAGGACGTGGCCAAGGTCGAGCAATTCGGCGTGCAGGACGAGAAGGTCTGGGTTGAAGTCTCGCAAAAGCGTCTCGCGCAAATGGGGCTGGATTTCAACAGCGTATTGCAGCAACTGGGCGCGCAGAATGCGGTGGAGAGCGCGGGCGCGATCCAGTCGCCCCAGGACGTGGTGCAGGTGCGCGTGGGCGGACAGTTCACCAGCGTGGAGCAACTGCGCGAGATGCCGATTCGCGGCGCCAATGGCAACCAGCTTCGGCTGGGCGATATCGCCGATGTGCATCGCGGCTACGTCGATCCGCCCACGGTGAAAATGCGCTTCGACGGTCATGAAGTGATCGGCCTTGGTATCTCCATGACCAAGGGCGGCGACATCGTGGCGCTGGGCAAATCACTGCGCGAAGCGGCGCAAAAAATCCAGGGCACACTGCCAGCAGGCGTGGAACTGGCGCAGGTGCAAGACCAGCCCGCCGCCGTGCACAACTCAGTCTATGAGTTCGTCCACGTGCTGATCGAGGCCGTGGTCATCGTGCTCGCGGTCAGTTTCATTTCACTCGGCCTGCACAAGGGCGGGCGCTTTGGCTGGCACATCGATTACCGGCCCGGACTGGTGGTGGCCATCACCATTCCGCTGGTGCTGGCGGTGACGTTCCTGGCGATGAATTATTTCAACATCGGGCTGCACAAGGTGTCGCTGGGTTCATTGATCATCGCGCTTGGCCTGCTGGTGGACGACGCCATCATCGCCGTCGAAATGATGGTGCGAAAGATGGAGGAGGGCTACGACAAGGAGCGTGCGGCGACCTTCGCCTACGACATCACCGCCAAGCCCATGCTGACCGGCACACTCATCACCGCAGCCGGATTCCTGCCCATCGGCATAGCCAAGTCGATGACGGGTGAATACACGTTTGCGATTTTTGCCGTGACGGTGATTGCGCTGCTGTTGTCGTGGCTGGTGTCGGTGTACTTTGTGCCCTATCTCGGCACGCTGCTGCTGAAGGTGAAGCCGCGCGAACCGGATGCGCCGCCGCATGAGATGTTCGACTCGGCCTTCTACATGCGCTTTCGCCGTGCCGTCGGCTGGTGCGTGCAGCACCGCTGGATCACCATCATCGCCACGGTGCTGATCTTCGTGCTCGGGCTGTTCGGCATGACGCGCGTGCAGCAGCAGTTCTTCCCGGATTCCAATCGGCCGGAGATCATGGTCGATCTCTGGTTCCCGGAAGGCACACCATTTGCAGCCAACGAAGCCGTGACCCGCCGCGTGGAAAAACGTCTGATGGAGATGCAAGGCGTCAAGAGCGTGGCCACGTGGGTGGGCTCCGGCACGCCGCGTTTCTACCTGCCGCTGGACCAGGTCTTTCCGCAGACCAACGTCTCGCAATTCATCGTGGACACCGAAGACCTCAAGGTGCGCGAACAGATCCGACTGGCCTTGCCGCGCATGCTGGCCGAAGAAGTGCCCGAGGCGCGTGGCCGCGTCAAGCTGCTGCCCAGCGGCCCGCCGGTGCCGTATCCGGTGCAGTTCCGCGTCATCGGTTCCGAGCCGAAGCATCTGCGCGAACGGGCCGATGAGGTCAAGGACATCCTGCGCGCCAACACCAACATGCTGGGCGTCAACGACAACTGGAATGAATCGGTGAAGGTCATCCGCCTCGAAGTCGATCAGGCCAAGGCGCGCGCGCTCGGCGTCACCAGTCAGGCGATTGCGCAGGCCTCGCGCACCATGTTCAGCGGCACCACGATCGGCCAATATCGAGAGGGCGACCGGCTCATCGAGATCGTGTTGCGTCAGTCGCCCGATGAGCGTTCGGCCATCTCCGACATCGCGAATGCCTACCTGCCCACGGCGTCCGGCAAGTCGATCCCGCTCACGCAAATCGCCAAGCCCGTGTTCACCTGGGAGCCCGGCGTGCTGTGGCGCTGGAATCGCGACTACGCCATCACCGTGCAGGGCGACATCGTCGAAGGCATGCAAGGCGCGACCGTGACGCAGGAACTCTTGCCCGCATTGCGCCAACTCGAAGCCCGATGGCGCGAGTCCGGCGACCAGGGCGTGCGCATCGAAGTTGCGGGCGCGGTGGAAGAAAGCAGCAAGGGCTCCGCGTCCATCGTGGCGGGCGTGCCCATCATGCTGTTCGCCATCTTCACGCTGCTCATGCTGCAGTTGCACAGCTTCAGCCGCGCCGTGCTGGTGTTCATCACCGGCCCGCTCGGCATCGCGGGCGTGGCGGCAGCGCTGTTGCTGCTCAACCGGCCCTTCGGCTTTGTCGCGCTGCTCGGCGTGATCGCCCTGATGGGCATGATCCAGCGCAACGCAGTGATCCTGATCGACCAGATCGAACTTGACCGCGCCAAGGGCGTGCCGACGTGGAACGCCATCATCGAAGCCACCGTCCGCCGTATGCGCCCCATCGTGCTGACCGCCGCAGCGGCGGTGCTGGCAATGATCCCGCTGTCCCGCAGCGTGTTCTGGGGCCCGATGGCCGTGGCTATCATGGGTGGCCTGATCGTGGCCACCGTGCTCACACTGCTGACCCTGCCCGCCATGTACGCCGCCTGGTTCCGCGTGCGCAAGCCTGAGGAGGAAACTGCGTAAAAGTGCGGGAGTTTGCCAGAAAGCGCACCCAACTCCGGCTAGAATCCCCGATTCGGCCAATTTCAGGTCAGTGCCCACGCACTTGCCAGAACACCAATCAAAACATAGCGCGGGTGGCGAAATTGGTAGACGCACCAGGTTTAGGTCCTGACGCCAGCAATGGTGTGGGGGTTCGAGTCCCCCCCCGCGCACCACGAATGAAAAAGGCCCGGTAGGTTTCCACCGGGCCTTTTTTGTTGGCTGAGTGTTTCTATCCCATCAAGGGCGGAGCGGGGGCAGAGAAGGCGAGGGCCGGATGCCGCAATTCTTGAGCGTCCCATGCGCGAAGTGCAGCAGATTCAACCGATTCGGCTCGCTGCTCGAATGGCCTATCAGCGAACGGGCCACAGGTCGGAAACCGGGGTGCGGGCTTCGGCGTCTTTTATTTTTCGCCGGATTCTTTTTTCTTCTTTTTGCCCTGGTCGTAGTGCCACTTGATGGCAAAGAACATGCAGGTGCCGAACACGAGTACCTTGAAGGTAATAAAGACTACGGGGACCCAATCCATTTTTTGCGAGCTTTCAGGCGGTTGCTTGAGGCGATCTGACGTGAGGAGAACCGTCTCATAAACGCTGCTTCAGCCGCTTCGTGGGTTGTTCAAACTGCCGTCGAATCCACTCTCAATCATACCATTCTGGTCCATTGCGCGCTGTGTATCACAGGCGGGCGGCGCACCGATGGATCACGCTTGCTTCAGCGCGCCGGTCTCCATTCATTTCCCAGCACATCGCAGATTGGACGATGTCAATTTGCAATCCTTCGGACAACGATTAAGTGGGCGTTTCGTAGGGGTAGATCTTGACCGACCAGTTGCCTGCCTCGATTTTCCTGCCGTAATGGCGCGGGATGTCGACGGTGATCTTGCGGGAGGCGGGAACGGCGGCATCGTAGGCGCACACGGCTTGGCCGTGCTCGTCCGTGATTTGCCAGCGCACTTTGCAGGCCGTCGGGTGCTGGATGGCCACGGAAAAGGTGGATGCGCCTTCGTTCATGCCGACGTGGAAGGCGAGTTGTTCAAAGTCGGTCTGTCGTGCTGGCGTGGGAAAGTTGAAGGCGTCCGCCTCGAACCCCTGGCTGTCGTGCCGGCACACGCTGCGTGTGAGCGTCGGCCAGATGCAGTAGCGCAGGAAGTGTTGGTCCATGACGCGGGTGGTGAGGAAACGGCCCGTCTGGATGAAGTCGCGGACCATCTGCTCGATGTTGTGGAAGATGCCGTGCGTTCCGCCCCACATGCCCGCCAGAATCAATTCGGTGTGCGTGTAGGAGTCGCGCATGGTGTGAAACCACTTTCCGCTCGCAAGCCATTCATCGACGGCTGCGCGCTCGCGGTACGAAACCAGCGAGTCGGCATCGCGGATGAGAAAGCGTTTGGCGTCGGGATCGTCCATGACCAGAAAGCGCCAATACAAACCCGACAGCTCTTTTTGCGCTGCGCTGACGTGTTGCACTTGTGCGCCGAGCTCGGCCAACTGCTGCTGGATGTAGTCGGGCACGGTGTCGTCGACGTAGAAGCGGCAGGTCCATTCGGGGTAGATCTCGCGCGCCAGCGTGACGTTGATGAGTGCGGTTTCGCAGTAGCGCGGCAGTCCGCCATAGAGCGAATAGGCAATGATGTTCTCGCCGGGCTGCTGTGCGTTGAACGGCGGTGGCGAGGTGTCGAATGTGGATGCCACTGGCTCGTCAATGACTTGCTGGCGCTTGGTCTGCAGAGCCAGTGCGCCGTAGGTCCGCATCTCGTCTTCCTTGCCAAGAAAGTGACAGACCTCGGTCATGCCGTCGTAGATGTTGGTGGCGACGTTGGGCTGGCTGACTTGAATGGCCTTCAGGTAGTGCTGATAGGCGTCCTTGTGGCGACCCAGCCGCAGTTCGGTGTAGGCCAACTCCATGACGACGGGCGCGTGCCCGGGTGCGAGCGAATACGCCTTGAGCATGTGCCGGTATGCCTCGGCGAAGTCGTTCCTGTCGATCGCCGCCTTGTATTGGCGCGAGCATTCTCCGAGCAGGGTGTTCAGCTTGTCGATATTGCGGGAGGTGGCTGCCGGGTTGCCCCCGCGTCTCTTGGGTGCGAATCTCATGACCAGAATGTGACCGGGTGAAATTCTTCAGTCTAGGGATGCTTTTTCGGCGTGAGGGGCAAGAGCGCAGGGTTTTGATCGGCGGCAATGTGGTGTTGCGAAGGATTGATTGCCGATGGCAAAAACGCACTCGCAACGATGGCTGTTGCGAGTGCGTTCATGCGCTGTAAGCGAGGAAGCGACTGCTCCCTCCAGGGCCACGTCAGAATGCCACGGTGGCGCTGACGCGGTAGGTGCGCGGGGCGGCGGGCATGACGAAGCCGTCGCTGAAAATGCCGGACCAGTAGCGCTTGTTGGCGACGTTTTCAATCGCCGCGTTGAAGCGGACCGGATGGCCGCCCAGTTCGGTGGCATAGCGCGCATTCAGATCGAAGCGGTGCCAGGACGGCACGCGGATCTTGTTGCCCGAGTCAGACCATTGCTCGCCGGTGTAGACCACACGGCCTCCCACGCCCAGCCCCTGAATGGGCGTGACCCAGTCGAGGCCGAGGTTCGCCGTCCACTGCGGTGCAGCGAATGTGTCCAGCCCGGTGTTGAGTTGCTTGGCGCGGTTGTAGGAAACGCCGCCGAGGAAGGACAGGCGCGGCATGATCTCGCCAAACGCACTCCATTCCACGCCGCGCAGGCGCTGCTTGCCGCCTTCGGTCATGCGGTTGTCCTTGGCGACCAGGCTGGGGCGCTCGATCTGGAACGCGCTCACGGTCTGGGTGAAGCCACCGGTCTGCAGCTTCACGCCCACTTCGGTCTGTTTGGTTTGCATGGGCTTGAAGGTTTCGCCTTCGTTGTCGTACCCCACGCCTACGGTTTGGCCGGGCTGCAAGCCTTCCATGTAGTTACCAAACAGCGAGATGTGATTGCCCCAAGGTTTGACCACGATGCCGAGCGATGGCGACAAGCGCTGCTCTTCGTACTTGGCCAGCGGCTGCTCCACTTTCTGCAAGCGCGCGCCGAGTGTGAGCAGCAGTCGGTCGTCCAGCATCTTCATCGTGTCGGCCACGACGAAGGACTGCAGCTTGTTGCTCACCGTGTACTTGGGAATGGCGGGTGCGTTGGGGAACACCGGCTCCACCGGGTCGTACATGTTCTGGCGAAAACCGGTCTTGGCTGCATTGTTTGTGCCTTCCCTGAACCCGACGTAGTTGTAGGCCAGTTGCAGCCGGTGATCGACTGCGCCGGTCGTGAAGTGACCGATTACGCCGGTGTCGAGCGACGAGCGCAGCGATCGCGTGTGCACGTTGTAGACGAAGCCCTGCGCTGTGCCGTCCAGTCCGGTCACGATGCTGCGCGTGCCGAACATCAGCCCCTTGCCTTCGGCTTGCGAGCCACCGATGGCGGCGTATGCCTGCCAGTCGTTGTTCAGGTCGACCTCACCGCGCAGCATGGCGCCGTTGTTGCGATACGCGCCGTGCGTGCCGCGAAACATGTTTGTGTCACCGGGTGGCGGCGCCAGCAGCTGGCCAATGCCGCGCACGAAGTTGAACATGCCGGGGCTGCCGTTGTCGATGGTTTCGCGGCTGGTATAGGCGTCGAGCCAGAATCGCGCCTTGTCGCCTTGCCAGTCCATGGCCAGCGCGCCAAGGCGACGGCCTTTTTCTTCATCCTTCGCGCCGGATTCACCCTTGCCGTAAGCGCCATTCACGCGAATGCCAAGGCGGCTTTCCGGGCCGAAGCGGCGGCTCACGTCGGCGTGGACCTGGCCATAGGAATGGCTGGAGAACGTCGTCGTCAACTCCGTCAAGGGCTTGGCGCCGGCGCGCTTGCTCACCAGGTTGACCGTGCCGCCCACGCTGGCGGACGGCGGCATGCCAGACAGCAGCGCGTTGGGTCCGCGCAGCACTTCCACGCGCTCGAGCATTTCCACGGGAACGTGGCTGGCCGGAGCGATGCCGAACAGGCCGTTCATGCCGATGTCCATCGCGGGCAATTCCAGGCCGCGTATGGTGAAGTTTTCCAGCATGTGGCCGGAGTTGGTGGTGAAGCGGATCGACGCATCGCTTTGCAGCACGTCGGCCAGCGTCATGGCTTGCTGGTCTTCGATCAGCTGGCGCGTGTAGGCGTTGACGGTGACGGGTGCATCCAGAATGGTGGTGTTGCCCAGAATGCCAAGTCGCGCGCCGGTGGCCGCGTGGCCGCCCGGCGCTTCGGAGGGCAGGGTGTTGCCGTCAACGCCCTGGCTTTGCACTTCCACCTGGGGCAGCACTTTCTGTTCGGACGCCGCGGTGGTCGCATCCGTTTGCGCCCACGCGGGCGCGGCGGCACACGCCAGGATGGCGAGCATGAACGGGTTGAGCCGGGAGGCCCGATGGAGGCGTTTGGATGTCATTTCAGTCCTGTTGGATTTGAAGTTGTGGAGAAGTGAAACCGGTAGGAGAGTCCGCGCCTGAGGCGGGTGGGTGCGCCCACGGCTGTGCGACGGGACGGTGTTGCTGACGCCACGCGAGCCAGCCAAAGAACACGGCCAACAGCAGGCACAGGCTCTCCAGGAACAGGTCGCCGGGCTGGTGCGTTCTGTGCAGCGCCGCCAGCCGCGTGGGCGAGGCGATGAAGTGCAATGCCAGCGCAGTCAGCGGCACAAGGGCGTTGCACAGGGCGGTGGTCCAGAGCAAGCCCGCCCCGGTGCGTGCCGCCCCACGCACCATGGCGAGCGCAATGAACCCGAAGAACAGTAGATAGAACGTGCCCTGATGCACAGCGTTGATGTCGTCCACCCAGGGCATCGACCAACGCGAGGCAACGATGGTGGCAGGAAGCGCCGCAGCGCAGCCAAGGCAAACGCCCAGTGTGGCGTTGGACAGCAGGCGCACATGGCGCGGACGCTCTTGCACTTCTAGCGTCTTGCGCATGCGCTTGGTCCGGGTCTCGATCCACAGCAGATTGCCGGTGTAGAAGAGCAGTGCGCCGCTCAGTCCCAACAGCACATACACCACGCGCATGGGATCGCCACCGTAGCTGCCAAAGTGCAGAGAGAAGAAGCTGTTCAGCGCTGCGCTCAGGGCGCTGTCAGTGCCACCAGGCAGATACACGCGGTTGTAGATTTCGCCCGTGCCCAGGTGAACCATGGCATAACCGTATTGCGGCCCACGCTTGAAGTGCGTGTCATCCGTGCCAGCCACGAACAAGGTGGTGCGATCTTCGCCGAGGCCGCTGTAGTCGAGCGACTGGGGCGTGAAGTTCGGGGCCTGCGCGCGAACACGCTCAATCAGCTCGGACGGCTGGAGCCATTGCTCGCGAGGCACGGTCGGGTTCGGAATGCTGTCGCGTTGCACCGTCGCCTTCAGCCCGTCCTTGTAGATGAACTGGTCCTGCGCGTCGTAGATCCAGTCATGCAGCCCGAAGACGGCAGCGCTCAAGGCAATCACGACGTGAAATGGCAGGCTGGCGATGCCGAGCAGGTTGTGCAAATCCAGCCACATGCGCTTGATGTTCTTGCCGATACGAAGGAAAACAGATCCTTCACCAACGAAGGCAACAACACCACGACGCCCGACACCAGTGCCAGACCATAGAGCAACGAAACGATGCCAATGAACGGCTCGGCCCAGCGCAAGGGCAGCGGTAGTCCGCCCTTGCGATGCAGGTGATCGACGAAGTTGCCCGCGTTGTACCAGCCCTGAGTTTCCTGAGCCTCGTGCAACGTTCCATCCTCACGCAGTTCTAGCCACTGGACATCGCTTCTGCCGCCGATCCGCAGCAACGGGGTGGCGCGGTCTTTGTCCGGTAGGCGCAGACTCAGGCGGCCTTTGGCGAGGGGATGATCGTGCAGGAACTGTGCCAAGGCGCGGTTGGCATCCCGGCTGATGCCAGCGGAATGGCTCTGCGGCTGCGCCCAGCGCCGGATCTCGGGCTTGAGCATGGAGAAAGCGCCCGCGTAGAATGCAATAAACAGCAGCAGGCCGCAAAAGATGCCGACCCAGCTGTGTACGGAGAGATAGTCGCGCAGCGTCTGCGCACGCACTTTCATTGCAGCACCCACCAGGCAGCGGCTGCTACAAGATTCCATGCGACCAGCCAGACGATGCAGCGAATGCGACTGTCCGCCATAAAGCTCAACGACAGCACGGCGCACCACAGCGGTACGACCAGCCACATGGCGACCTGATCGCGCGCGGGGGCGATACGGGGGCCGAGTCCTGTATACATAAATAGCCAGCTCAACAGCAGTGCCAGGGGGAAACCGAGCAACAGGCCTGCTACGCCCTTGAACAACAGATGGCGCGGCAGGGCTTCCTTACGTTTGCTGGCGGGCGCCCCAGCGGCAGCAGCAGCTTTCACAACAGCGCTCACGAACGCTCCTTGTCCGAGAGTCGCTGACGGCGCAGGTTCAGACGCCAGCTCGCCAGAGGCAGCGCCAGAATCAACAGGCCCAGCGCACTGGCCAGCGCCTCCGCCGTGCCCAGCCCGCGTTGCACCAGCGCCCAGACGCCGGCGGCCAGGAAGAGAGAGGCCAGCGCAATACCACGGCAGCCTTGAAGCGGCCCGTCGAATCGGGGCGCAGACATACATAGGAACGCGCTGGCGAGAAGGATGGTGAGGCACCCCAGAAAAAGCATGATAGATCGGTTTTGGTAAAAAAGATGCCAATGATAATGGTTCGCATCCTCAATAAATGAAAGTTTTCCCCATGCATGGGCACCTTGTTGCGTCATGCAAACAGTTACAAATCTCTGATTTGGACGCAGGTGAGCGGATGGCTTGGATCGGTGGAGGGGATGACATGCGCTTGACATGCGCGCGACACACGTGTGGTGTGCGCGGCGTGCGCGCAGGCATGAACCGCTGGTTAATTAAGCGCAAAAAAGCCCGTCAGAAGCCGGTGTTGGCGAGTGCAGGGCAGGGCCAGTTCCGGTGGCTTTTTTGCGCTGGGTATAATCGCTGGCTTCGCGCAATTGTGAGTTGGGGTGCTGCCCCGCTGTTATGTGCGCGGAATACATGAGCTTTTGAATTGCGCGGCGCTCGTCCGTCCCCCTCGGGCGCGCCGTGCTTGCTTGACGTGAGACTCTGGCGGAACACGGTGCAACATGCATGCACTGCAGTCGGCTCGATCCACAGCCTTGAGACTAGGAACTACCATGGCCGTTACTGTTGAAAATCTTGAGAAGCTTGAGCGCAAAATCACGCTGAGCCTGCCTGTCGCATCCATTCAGAGCGAAGTCGATTCGCGCCTGAAGCGTCTGGCCCGCACCGTGAAGATGGACGGCTTCCGTCCCGGCAAGGTGCCGATGAGCGTGGTCGCACAGCGCTATGGCTACTCCGTGCAATACGAAGTGATGAACGACAAGGTCGGCGAAGCATTCGCTCAGGCCGCCAACGAGGCGAACCTGCGCGTGGCTGGCCAGCCCCGCATCACGGAGAAGGAAGGCGCTCCCGAAGGCGAAGTGACGTTCGACGCCGTGTTCGAAGTGTTCCCCGAAGTGAAGATCGGGGATCTGGCATCGGCCGAAGTGGAAAAGGTTTCCGCTGAAGTCACCGACGAAGCTATCGACAAGACCCTGGACATCCTGCGCAAGCAGCGCCGCACCTTCGCGCAGCGCGCCAAGGACGCTGCCGCTGAAGACGGCGACCGCGTGACCGTGGACTTCGAGGGCAAGATTGACGGCGAAACCTTCGCGGGCGGCAAGGCCGAAGACTTCCAGTTCCTGGTCGGCGAAGGCCAGATGCTCAAGGAATTCGAAGATGCCGTGCGCGGCATGAAGCCGGGCGAAAGCAAGACCTTCCCGCTCGCGTTCCCTGAGGACTACCATGGTCAGGAAGTCGCTGGCAAGACCGCCGACTTCATGGTCACGATCAAGAAGATCGAAGCCGCTCACCTGCCTGAAGTGAACGAGCAGTTCGCCAAGTCCCTCGGCATCGCCGACGGCACTGTGGATGGACTGCGCGGCGACATCCGCACCAACCTCGAACGCGAAGTGAAGTTCCGCCTGCAGGCGCGCAACAAGCAAGCCGTGATGGATGCCCTGGTGTCCAAGGCTGAACTGGATCTGCCCAACGCCAGCGTGCAGGCTGAAATCGCACGTCTGCGCGAAGGCGCCATCGCCGACCTGAAGCAACGCGGCCTGAAGGACGCAGACAAGGCAGAAATCCCTGAAGACGTGTTCCGCCCGCAAGCCGAGCGCCGCGTGCGTCTGGGTCTGGTGGTGGCAGAACTGGTCAAGGCCAACAAGCTGGAAGCAACGCCCGAGCAACTGAAAGCGCACATCGACGAGCTGGCTGCCAGCTACGAGAAGCCCGAAGACGTGGTGCGCTGGTACTTCAGCGACCGCAACCGTCTGGCCGATGTGGAAGCGGTTGTGATCGAAAACAATGTGACCAACTTCGTGCTGGAAAAAGCCAAGGTCAACGATAAGGCGATTACGTTTGACGAACTGATGGGCGCCCAGGCCTGATTTTTCAGTGCTGGGTGAACTTGCCGCTATGATGAGCGGCGAGTCAAAGCCATGACATGCGGGCTTGTACTTTGCTGTGCAAGCCCCATTTCATTTCTGGTGTCCTGCAAGGGATGACTGACCCCTTCGCGTCAGGATAGCTGGATAGTGCCTTTACTATCCAACCATCTATCTGGAGATACAACATGAGTGCACTGGAAACACAGGCCTTGGGCATGATCCCCATGGTCATCGAACAATCGGGCCGCGGTGAGCGGTCCTACGACATTTACTCGCGCCTGCTCAAGGAGCGCGTGATCTTCCTCGTGGGCGAGGTGAACGATCAGACGGCCAACCTCGTGGTGGCACAGTTGCTGTTCCTCGAAAGCGAGAACCCGGACAAGGACATTTCCTTCTACATCAACTCGCCCGGCGGCAGCGTGACGGCTGGTATGGCGATTTATGACACCATGCAGTTCATCAAGCCCGACGTATCCACGCTGTGCTGCGGCTTTGCCGCCAGCATGGGCGCGTTCCTGCTGGCTGCGGGAGCCCAGGGCAAGCGCTATTCGCTGCCCAACTCCAAGATCATGATCCACCAGGTGCTGGGTGGCGCGCGTGGTCAGGCGACCGACATCGAAATCCATGCGCGCGACATCCTGCGCACCAAGGAGCAGATGAACCGCATCCTCGCCGAGCGCACAGGTCAGCCCTACGACAAGGTCAAGTCCGACACCGAGCGAGATTACTTCATGACCGCACCGGAAGCCAAGGAATACGGCCTGGTCGATGAAGTGATCTCCAAGCGCCCGTAAGCTGTCCCGGAACGCACGGCGTTTTCTGCCTGCCAATGGTTCACATTGCGCTGTCATTGCGTCGCCTGCGGGCGACGAAATGACGGCGGAAGAAACCATAAATGGCATTGGGGAAAACGCCGTTTTTTATTTCGTTATCATCAGACTACGTTCCTTGTCATAAGGCATTGTTTCCATGGCCGAGAAAAAAGGCTCATCCAGCGAAAAAAACCTCTACTGCACCTTCTGCGGCAAAAGCCAGCACGAGGTGAAGAAGTTGATCGCCGGTCCATCCGTGTTTATTTGCGACGAATGCATTGACCTGTGCAATGAAATCATTCGCGACGAACCCAAGGGCGCCGACGGCGCCCGTGACAGCCGTGGCGATCTGCCCGCGCCCGCCGAAATCAAGGCCAATCTCGACAACTACGTGATCGGTCAGGAGAAGGCCAAGCGCACGCTCGCCGTGGCCGTTTACAACCACTACAAACGTCTGCGCCACAAGGACCGCGCCGGCAAGGATGACATCGAGCTCGCCAAGAGCAACATCCTGCTGATCGGTCCCACGGGCTCGGGCAAGACGCTGCTGGCCCAGACACTGGCGCGCCAGTTGGACGTGCCGTTCGTTATGGCCGACGCCACCACGCTGACCGAAGCCGGTTACGTCGGCGAGGATGTCGAGAACATCGTGCAGAAGCTGCTGCAAAGCTGCAGCTACGACGTGGAGCGCGCCCAGCGCGGCATTGTCTACATTGACGAGATCGACAAGATCTCGCGCAAGAGCGACAACCCCAGCATCACGCGCGACGTGTCGGGCGAGGGCGTGCAGCAGGCGCTGCTCAAGCTCATCGAAGGCACGATGGCCAGCGTGCCGCCGCAAGGTGGCCGCAAGCACCCCAACCAGGACTTCCTGCAGATCGACACGACCAACATCCTGTTCATCTGTGGCGGCGCGTTTGCTGGTCTGGAAAAGGTGATCGAGAACCGTACCGAGGCGTCCGGCATCGGCTTCGGCGCGACGGTGAAGAGCAAGAAGCAGCGCTCGATCTCCGAGGTGTTCCAGGAGATCGAACCGGAAGACCTGATCAAGTTCGGCCTGATCCCCGAACTGGTGGGTCGCATGCCTGTGGTGACCTCGCTGGCCGAGCTGAGCGAAGACGCGCTGGTGCAGATCCTCACGCAGCCCAAGAACGCGCTGGTCAAGCAATACAGCAAGCTGCTGGCGATGGAGGGCGTGGAGCTCGAAATCCGCCCTGCAGCGCTCAAGGCCATTGCCCGCAAGGCGCTGGCACGCAAGACAGGCGCTCGTGGTCTGCGCTCCATCATGGAGCAGGCACTGATCGGCACCATGTTCGATCTGCCCACGGTCAGCAACGTGGAGAAAGTCGTCATGGACGAATCCACGATCGAAGAAGACAAGCCGCCACTGCTCGTATACCGCGAGGCGGCCAAGACTGCCTGAACGGGCTCCAGCGGCCAGCCGCCGCCAGAGACCGTGACCCCGCCGCAGCCCTACAGCGCGGCGGGTTGAAAAATTGACCCGCGGCCTCAACTCCAGGGTGCTATTAAAGGATTCCCAATGTCCGGAAACACTCCTCTGCCCGCAACCCCGATCGATCTGCCGCTGCTCCCGCTCCGGGATGTGGTGGTGTTCCCCCACATGGTCATCCCATTGTTCGTGGGACGCGCCAAGAGCATCAAGGCGCTGGAATTGGCGATGGACGCCGATCGCCGCATCATGCTCGTGGCCCAAAAGACCGCCGCCAAGGACGAACCCTCGGTCGAGGACATGTTCGACGTGGGCTGCGTCTCCACCATCCTGCAAATGCTCAAGCTGCCCGACGGCACCGTAAAGGTGCTCGTGGAAGGCCAGCAACGCGCCAAGGTGGACTCCATCAACGACGCGGAAACGCATTTTCTCGCGTCCGTCACGCCGCTTGAAGCAGCGTCTGCCGACGACGCGCAATCCAGCGAAGTCGAAGCACTGCGCCGCGCCGTGATGCAGCAGTTTGACCAATACGTCAAACTCAACAAGAAGATCCCTTCGGAGATCCTCACGTCCATCTCCAGCATCGACGATGCCGGTCGACTGGCCGACACCATCGCCGCGCACCTGCCATTGAAGCTGGAAAACAAGCAACTGGTGCTGGATCTGGCGAGCGTGAAAGAGCGCCTCGAGAACCTGTTCGAGCAACTCGAACGCGAGGTCGACATCCTGAACGTGGACAAGCGCATCCGTGGCCGCGTCAAGCGCCAGATGGAAAAGAACCAGCGCGACTTCTACCTGAACGAGCAAGTCAAGGCCATCCAGAAGGAACTTGGTGAAGGCGAAGAAGGTGCCGACATCGAGGAGATCGAGAAAAAGATCAAGGCCGCCCGCATGCCGCAGGAGGCGCGCAAGAAGGCCGAGGGCGAGCTCAAGAAGCTCAAGCTGATGTCGCCCATGTCCGCCGAAGCCACGGTGGTGCGCAACTACATCGATGTGCTCACCGGCCTGCCATGGTCGAAGAAGACCAAGATCAAGCACGATCTGAAGTTCGCTGAAGACGTGCTGAACGAAGACCACTACGGTCTGGAAAAGGTCAAGGACCGCATCCTGGAATACCTCGCGGTGCAGCAGCGCGTGGACAAGGTGAAGGCGCCGATCCTGTGCCTCGTCGGCCCACCAGGCGTGGGTAAGACCTCGCTGGGTCAGTCGATCGCCAAGGCCACTGGCCGCAAGTACGTGCGTATGGCGCTCGGCGGCATGCGCGACGAGGCGGAAATCCGCGGTCACCGTCGCACCTACATCGGCGCCATGCCGGGCAAGGTGCTGCAAAGCCTGAACAAGTCGGGCACGCGCAATCCGCTGTTCCTGCTCGACGAGATCGACAAGCTTGGCATGGACTTCCGTGGCGACCCGTCCTCGGCGCTGCTGGAAGTGCTCGACCCCGAACAGAACAACAAGTTCGGTGATCATTATGTGGAGGTGGACTTCGACCTGTCGGACGTGATGTTCGTGGCGACGTCGAACTCCATGAATATTCCGCCTGCGCTGCTCGATCGCATGGAGGTCATCCGTCTGGCCGGTTACACGGAAGATGAAAAGACCAACATCGCGATGAAGTACCTGCTGCCCAAGCAGATGGAGAACAACGGTCTCAAGACCGAAGAACTCGATGTGCAGGAAAGCGCGGTGCGCGACATCGTGCGCTACTACACGCGGGAAGCCGGGGTGCGTTCGCTGGAGCGTGAAATCTCCAAGATCTGCCGCAAGGTAGTCAAGCAGTTGCTGCTCAAGCAGGTGACTCCGCAGGTGAAGGTGAATGCCGAGAACCTGAACGAATACCTGGGCGTGCGCAAGTTCAACTATGGCCACGCCGAGAAGGAAGACCAGGTCGGCCAGGTCGTGGGTCTGGCTTGGACCGAGGTGGGCGGCGATCTGCTGACCATCGAAGTGGCCACCATGCCCGGCAAGGGCGGCGTGACGCGTACGGGTTCGCTGGGCGATGTGATGAAGGAATCGGTCGAAGCGGCCCGCACGGTGGTGCGCAGCCGTGCTCGCCGACTGGGTATCAAGGACGCCGTGTTCGAGAAGCGCGACATCCACATCCACGTGCCCGATGGCGCAACGCCCAAGGACGGCCCGAGCGCTGGCGCGGCCATGACGACAGCCATGGTTTCCGCGCTGACGGGCATTCCTGTGCGCGCCGACGTCGCCATGACCGGTGAGATCACGCTGCGTGGTGAAGTCACCGCGATTGGCGGTCTGAAGGAAAAGCTGCTGGCGGCGCTGCGTGGTGGTATCAAGACGGTGCTGATTCCCGAAGAGAACGTCAAGGACCTGCAGGAAATTCCGGACACCGTGAAGAGCGGCCTGGAGATCGTGCCGGTGAAGTGGATCGACAAGGTTCTGGAAGTGGCGCTGGTACGCCAGCCCGTACCGCTCACGGACGCGGAAGTGGCGGCGCAAGAAGCGGCGGCGGCGGCCGCGCCTGCGGCACCTGCCGCCGCGCGCACCGAAAGCGGCTCGGTCAAGCACTGATCAGGGGCGCAACCGAAGCATCTGCCGAAGGTGTGATTCCGGATGCCGCAGGGCGACTGGAATCACCTTTTGGCAAATTTTTCAAAAAAAATGCGGTTTTGTCCGGAAGGCCAAAAAACTACGCTACAATTCATCCCATCGATGCGAAACACGTTATATAATGTGAGGCTTCGGTAAACAACGCGGGAATAGCTCAGTTGGTAGAGCGCAACCTTGCCAAGGTTGAGGTCGACGGTTCGAGACCGTTTTCCCGCTCCAGTTTCTCAAAGAAGAGTTGGCCTGGAGGCTGACTTTTTTTGCAAGAAAAGGACATGGCGCGGTAGCAAAGCGGTTATGCCCCGGATTGCAAATCCGGTTAGTCCGGTTCGACTCCGGACCGCGCCTCCAGTTCGCGGCTGGATTGGAATTTGTTGTGACGGTTTCTCTGAAACACAAGGCACGACAAATTCGAGAGAAGCGAACGAAAGTGTGTTAGAATTCATCTCTTCGCAAAACGCAAGTCAAGCGAAGAAAATGCGGGAATAGCTCAGTTGGTAGAGCGCAACCTTGCCAAGGTTGAGGTCGACGGTTCGAGACCGTTTTCCCGCTCCATATTCCAAAGGGAAGCCCAAGGCTTCCCTTTTTTGTTTGCTGATGATGCGCCATGCCCCAACGCATGCCACTAGCGATCAGGATACATGTGTCTGATGTGAGTGGACCAGCCCCTTGGCGATGAGGTAAGCTGACCTCCTTGTGCATCAGGCGCCCCGATGGTGAAATTGGTAGACACTGCGGACTTAAAATCCGCCGCTTCCGTAAAAGGGGCGTGCCGGTTCGATCCCGGCTCGGGGCACCAGTGAGATTCAATATGTCAAACTACAACGCACCTTTCGAAATCCATGTACACGGCCAGGTGCAATTGCGCAGTGATGTCGATTTCGACCAACTGCAGGAAGCGCTGCGTCCGCTGTGGAAGTACGCTGGCGCCCGTTCTCTGGCGTCTGGCGCGGCCAGTGCCTATGAGGAAGAGCCGGGTATCCAGTTCGACCCCAAGTCGCATGTGCTGCAGATGTGCTGGACGGTCCGAGGCGACGAGGATTTTCGCCAGTCGCTTGATGAAATGTGCATGGGCCTGAATGAGCTGGCCGAAACCGGTGCCGCCATTGAAGTGACGTTCTACGACGCCGAATTCGACGACGAGGATGGCGACGGCCCTGCGGAAGGCGCCGAGGCGCGCGATGATTTCGTGATGCTGTTCGTTGGCCCCACGCCTGCGGCCATCATGCAGGTGCAGCGCGATCTGCTGGTGCAGGATGTCATCAGCATGATGGAGCGCCATTTCGATGCCTCCGAGCTGGGCGGCGTGGTCGAGGAAGTCGACAAGTTGTTCAATCAGCGTTTCGATGCGCTCGTGAATTCGCTCGAATTGGGCAAACCCCCGCGTGGTTCGGGTGGCTCCGGTGGTGGACATGGTGGTGGTGGTCGCCGCCCGCGCCATCTGCATTGATTCGTGTGACGGGCTGGTTTTCCAGCCCGTTGTGTTGTCTGGACCATCGTTGTGACCGCGTCTGCTTCCCGTCCGTCGCTTCCCTTTCTGAGTGCGTACTCACCGACGCTGCAAGGGCAGGCGCAAGCCTTGCTCGATCAGGGCAAACTGGGGGATCTGCTGTCGCGCAAATACGGTGACGCGCATGTGGTGCGCAGTGACAAGGCGCTGTACGACTACACGCAGGAATTCAAGCAGCGCCATTTGCGCAATGCCGGAACCATTCACAAGGTGGTGTTCGACAATAAGATTCATGTGGTGCGTCACGCGCTCGGCCTGCACACCAGCATGTCCCGCGTGCAGGGCGGCCGGCTGGCAGCGCGGCACGAGATTCGCGTGGCCTCGTTCTTTCGCCAGACGCCTGACGCCTTTCTGCGCATGATCGTTGTGCACGAGCTGGCGCACCTGCGCGAGAAGCAGCATGACAAGGCGTTCTACCAGTTGTGCACGCACATGGAGCCCGACTACCACCAGTTTGAACTGGACACGCGGCTGTATCTCACCTATCTGGATCACGGCGGCGAGCCGTTGTGGGGCGGTAGCTGATCCGGGCGGGCTGCTTCAGGCGGGCAGGGTCGCGCACTGCTCCGGTGCCAGTTGGAGCCAGCGTTGCCCCGCTGCTTGCAGGGCCGTGAGTCGCCCGGTGGTGTAGAGCCGCACCTGGCCTGCGTGCGCCGCGTCGGATTCGTCGGCGAGCGTATCGCGCTGAACCAGAATGCGCCGCGTCTGCCGCGCGACTGGCGCACCGGTGTCGATGATGTGCACGTCCGGCCCGAGGAGTTCGCGTAACTCATCCTTGATGAAGACATAGTGCGTGCAGCCGAGCACCAGCGTGTCGATGTCTCCCGTGCGCTGACCAAAGCTGCCCATCGCGGCGGTGTAGCGGGCGCACAGCGCGCGGATTTCGGCGGGCGCGGTGGCGTGGGCAGGGTCCTCTTCCACGCCGCGCTCGATGGCGCGCACCAGTCCGTCACAGGCTTGAGGTCGGAACTCGGTGCCGTCAGAAAACGCCAGTCTCAATTGCTCGAAGCGGGCGCTCTGCACGGTTCCGCGTGTCGCCATTACGCCTACGCGATGGGTCTGGCTGCTGGCGGCGGCGGGCTTGAGCGCGGGCTCGACGCCGATGACTGGCAGGTCGGGAAAGGCGCTGCGCAGTTCGCTCACGGCGGCCGTGGTGGCGGTGTTGCAGGCAACGACCAGCGCTTTGATGTGGTGCGCGTCCTGCAGGTATCGGGCGATGGCGAGGGTGCGCTGTTGGACGAAATCGTCACCGCGCTCGCCGTAGGGTGCATTGCCGGTGTCGGCAACGTAGATGAAGTTTTCGTGCGGCAATTCGCGCCGCAATTCGAGCAGTACGCTCAGGCCCCCCACGCCGCTGTCAAACACTCCGATGGGCGAGGCAGGCATGGGCTGGGACATGGACGATCGAACTCCGTGGGATGCGCAGTGGTGCGCGATAACGCCGATTGTCGCGCTTTCACGCGGGGCGTGCTGCGTCGTACTGGGGAAGCGAGTCCTGCGTCTCGGGCCACCAGCGTGCCCGCGAGGCAGTGTGCTGGTGAAACGCGAGTGGCGCATCCAGCGGCTCGTCCAGCAATCCGGCGCGGATGCGCAGAACGTCGGGTTGATGGCCGCGCTGGCTGTATACGGGTGAGCCGCAGACAGAGCAGAACGCGCGCACTTTGCCGGGCGAAGATTCAAACTCGCGCAGCAATTCCTGGCCTGCGAGCCATTGCAGTTGGTTGGCAGAAACGGGGACGTTGGTGGCCAGCGGGCCGCCTTGTGCCTTGCGACACTGGCTGCAATGGCAGATTTGAATCGGCGCAAGTTCGCCGTGGATGCTAAAGCGCACGCCACCGCACAGACAGGAGCCGGTGCGGGAGGTGGGTGCCGTGGGTTGGCTTGATCGCATGCGGCGCGGCGGGCAGATCGTTATCGACCGCGCACCATGTCCATGATTTTCGCCGTGTTCAGATTGCGCGCCATGTCTTGCATTTGCGGTGCGTACTGCGATTGCAGCGTACGACCTTCCTGCATGATGCGCTCGTAGGCATCTTTCAGCATCTGCGTGTTCAGCGTGCGCCCAGCCGCGTAGTACTGGTTGGCCACATGGCCCAGTGCATAGGTCGATGCAAAGCTCATGCCGCTGCTGACGGCCTGTTTGCCCACGCCGCCGAAAATGCCGCCACCCAGAACGCGGCCCAGCAACTTGCGACCGGCCTGCTCAAGGTATTGCGACGTCAGGCCCACGCCCAGCGTGGCCAGCAAATCCTTGATGTGGCCGCGATCGGCTTCGTAGCCATAGGACTGCCCAATCTGGTACACCAAACGCATCTGCAGCGGGATGATGGCGAGGGTGGAAAGGTTTTCGGGCAGCAGTTCGATGGCGCCGTTGACCATGGCGGCCTTGTGAATCTTCGCGTCCATGTCCTCGGTGGACAGCGTGCTTTGCTTGCGCGTGGTGCCGGTCTGGCCCAGCGCGTCGGCAGCGTCGGGGTGGGGCGCGCTTTCGCCCGCTGGGAGAGCAGGCATGTCGATCACGACGGGGTCGAGTGGCGCATTCAGCGGCGCGTCGGCCATCGCTTGCACGCTCGCCTCGTGTGCGGTGCCCGCAATGGCTGTGGCGGCTGCGGTGGTTGTTGTCGCTGCGTTGCTGGGCATGCCGAAAGCAGATTTGAGTTGGGCGAGGAACGCCTGTTCCTTGTCACTCGTCTGTCCGTCCGCCTCGCACACGCAGACCGCCATTTCGTAGGCCAATTGGCGCGACTCGGCGGTCCCCAGTTGCTTGACCACGTCGTCGAGTTGCACGCGTTTCAGCAGCACGTCCTGATACAGACCCGGAAGGTTGACCTGCGCGTCGCGGGACAGTGTTTCAGCGACCTGTCGGATCTGCTCGCGTTCGTGGTCGTGCTTTTCGTTGTCTGCGTAGGCGGCCAGCAGGCAGATGCTGAGGGTGGCGCGGACTTCTTCCTGATTCATGGGCGAGGCCTTTCTTGGAGGGACGGGCTGGATGGGCGTCGCAAGGGCGCGAAGCGCAGCCCGGAATGGGCGTGGCTTCTCGCCGTGTGCGAAAAAGAAAAGGTGAGGGTCAGGTCGCGCCAGTTCAAGAGGGTGCAGCGGATCGGGCGCGACCTTGAGTGCTTACTTCTGACGCGGATGCTGCTGCACCCAGGCGAGGAAGGATTCCATGTACTTGGTCAGGAACTGCTTGCTGCCTTCGCCCACGTTGCCATCGGCATCCACCGTGCCATCGCGCCACTGGATGAAGCCTTCGGGTTGCTGCATGGTGGGCATGTTGAGGAACACCAGAATATTGCGCAAATGCTGCTGGGCCATCGAGGTGGCCGGGCCTCCGGGCGAGGTGCCGATGACGCCCGCCGGAATGCCGTTCCAAGCGCTGTCGCCATAGGGTCGGCTGCCCGCATCAAGTGCATTTTTCAGCGGTGCGGGCACGGAGCGGTTGTGCTCGGGCGTGACCAGCAGGATGCCGTCCTTGGTACGCACCTTGGCCTTGAAATCGACAAAGGCCTGGGGCGTGTTGGCATCGTCGTCGCGGTTGTAGAGAGGCAGTTGTGTGATGTCGATAATCTCGAAATCGGCCCGATCCGCCACCAACTTGGCCAACGCCTTGGCCAGTTTCATGTTGATCGATTCCTTGCTGTTGCTGCCGACGATGATGCCAATCTGCGGTTTGCTCATATGCGTACTCCTGAGTGAGTGGTGGATGAAAAAATCGGGCCTGCTGAAGTCATCTGCAGCGCACATGCTACTGGTGCGCGTGTTCTCCGGTGTCAATCACTGACGAAACCATACTTCACATGGCTTCCATCGCAGTAGGGTTTGTTGCCGGAATGACCGCAGCGGCACAGCCAGACGTCGGTCACGCGCTGGATGGTGCGGCCTGTGCCGCTCACCAATTCCAGCGCACCTGTGACGTGCAGTGGACCATTGTGGGTGGGATCGATGACCAATTCGCCATCGCGTTGTTGTAGCGGTTCGGAAGGTGTCGTGTCGGGCTCGCCGGTGGCCTGGAATCCGCTGCCAACGTGGCTTTGATCGCAGTAGGGCTTGGTGCGGGACGCGCCGCAGCGGCAGAGGGTGGCCCGAAAGCCATCCGCTTTCCCGGCGATGGAGAGCGGTGCATGGAAAGCCAGCGGGCCGTTTTCGCGCACATGCACGAGATTGACTTTTGGGGCCTGCTCCAGCGCGGCACCATCGGGCTTGCGGCACTGGATGGCGCCGGAAGGGCAGTTGTGCGCGATCTCCAGCACTTCGTCGGCAGTGGCATTTTCGGGATGAATCCACGCTCCCTGCACATTGGGCACAAACACGTCGGGTCGATCCAGCACGCAATTGCGCGAGTGGATGCAACGCTGTGCGTTGAACTCGACGGTGACTTCCGCCGAACTGACGATTTCTTTGCCGGACATGGGGCTTCCTTCGGGAACAGGCATGGCGTGCGAAAACACAATTTCGCTACACGGAACGATAGTCGCGATTGCCCGGGCCCCGCGTAGGACGGGAGGAAGGATGCAGGCGTGCGTTGAAGCCGTTCGTGTCAGCCTCCCACGCGCTGGAACACCAGAGTGCGGTTATTGGCAGGCATGGGGTCCTCTTCCAGCAGCGTCAGGTTGTTGGCTGCGGCCAGGGCAACGACGTCTTCTACATCGCGAATGCCGCTGTCGGGATCACGTTGGCGCAGCATGGCGTCGAAGGCGCGGTTGCTGTCACTGGTGAACTGGCTGCCGTAGTTGAAGGGGCCGTAGATCACGAACACGCCGCCTGCTGCGAGGTGAGCGCCCACCCGTTCGAACATGCGCTGAACCAGTGGCCAGGAGACGATGTGCGCGGTGTTGCTGGTAAAGGCCGCGTCCCACTCGCCATCGGGCCATGCGCTATGGCGTAGATCGAACTCGATGGGCGCACGCAGGTTGGGTGCGGGATGGGCGGCATGCCAAGCGCGGATGCCTGCATGGTGCGCTGGAAGGTCGCTACACTGCCAGAGCAGGTGCGGTAGGCGCGGCGCGAAATGCACACCGTGCTGACCCGTGCCGGAGCCGATCTCCAGCACTTTCGTGCTGTGCGCGAATGCGCGCTCCAGAATGGAGAGGATGGGTGCCTGATTGTTTTCGCAGGCTTGGGAAAAAGGGAGTGGCATGGCGTTGCAGTGTAGTGGCGCGGCGCAAACCGTTGTGGAGTGCTCTCTCTCTCTTTCCCTTGGACGGCTGGGCTGGTCTATTTGAGCGAGTCCAGCGCGTCGAGTGCGCGTGCGGAATAGACCATGGCCGCCCCGGCGTTGAGTGACACGGCCACGCCCAGCGCTTCCGAGATTTCCTCGCGCGTGGCACCGGCTTTGGCGGCGGCCTTGGTGTGCACGGCGATGCAGCCATCGCAGCGCGTGGTGACTGCCACGGCAATGGCGATCAACTCGCGGGTTTTGGCGTCGAGATGCTGTGTTTTGGCGCCAGCGTTGGCCAGCGTCTGATAACCCGCCATGGTGTCGGGCGTGAGCTGGCTGAATTCGCCCAGACGGCCGGCGAGTTCCTTGCGGTATGCGTTCCAATCCATCATGTGGTTCACCTTTGAAAAGCGCTCACGCGTCAATCCGTTGGCGGTCATGCCGCAGTGGCGTGATCTACAACGCCAACGGAAGGGCGTCGAAGCGTGTGGGGCAGATGACGATGATTGTGCTGCTTCAGGCGCTATAGCTAGCCGCGCGAAGCGATGCAACCACAATGCAGACCGTGTTTCTATCTTTGGTGAGGCAGGGCGCTCATCGTGCCGCAATCTGCGCCGCGAGCCACAGCCAGATCAGCATCAGCAGCACATTGCTGGCGGCAAAGAGTGCGAAGCGGTACTTCACGTTGTTGCAGGTGACGTGGATGGCGCTGTGCGCCACGCGCAGCGCAACAAAGAGCCAGGCGAGCACCACGGTGAAGACGCTGGCGGTCTGCGTCACATAACTGGTGACGCAGGCCACATAGAACAGCAAAGGGAGTTGCAGCAGGTTCATGTAGTTGCGGTTGATGAGCTGCATTTGCAACGGGACATCGTCCGAGTCGCCCAACGCAAATGCATTGGCTCCGATCACGCCGCCGAGCACCGCGCGCACGCGCTCGATGACGAGCAGGATCAGGATGCTCAGGGTCCAGCCGATCAGCGCGAACATGGGCCACAGGATGCGTGTGGGGCGATGCTCGGCAAGAGCCACCGGGGCAGGCGCTGCGTTGTCCGCAGGCTCGGCTGCTGACGTGGGCTGCTTGAAGCGCAAGGTCATCGCGGGTCGCTGCTCAAGTTGGGTCAGCTTCCATTCGTAGGCGCCCCTGCCCATGAAGGGCTTGGAGGTGGCGTTGTGCGTCAGGACTTCTGCGTTGGACGGCACTGCCACCGTGAGCGTGCCATTCATGCGAACGCCCAGTGCGGCGAGGCGGGACCAGTCCTGTTCGGTGACGGCGTTGGAGGCAATGACCGTGACGCCGGTGAGTGGGTCGGTGACGACGCTGAGAAAGTTGAACAGGAAGGTGCTTTCGCCACTCTCCCGCGCGCCGCTGCTTTCCAGTACGAAGCGGCCGTGGCCGGTGTGGCGCGCGTTTTTGACGTCGGGATTGCTGCGCATCTTGCGCGCTTCTTCTTCGAGGTCGCGCCGATCCTTGTCGGTGAGGGCACCAGTGCGTTTGATGCGCCATGCGGCCACGGCGTTGATGGCCGAGCCGGAAAATTCGTAGCTGTAGCTGGCGTCTTCCCGGTACTCGATGCGTGCCTTGAATTTTTCGGGCAGCATGCATGCGGGCAACAACAATGTAAGCAGAGAAAAAGCAAGCGCGCAGGCTGTTCGGGAGAGTCGGGGGAGCAGGGGAGGACCGTTTGGACAGAGCATGGAAAATCCTATGCATGCCGCCCGTAAGTCATGGGCGTTCAGGTCAATGCCAAGCCAACCAAGCCGTGCTCATTTTGTAAATTGCGCATCAGAAAAAAGAAAACCGCCCGAAGGCGGTTTGCTGCGTGCGCAGTTGTGCCTTATTCAGCGGCGACAGCGATGCCCTTGAACTCGCCCAAGGCAATACGCTTGCTCCACTCGGCCGGGCCGGTGACGTGCGCGCTGGTGCCGCCGGCATCGACGGCCACGGTGACGGGCATGTCCACGACGTCGAACTCGTAGATGGCTTCCATGCCTAGGTCTTCGAAGCCGACCACTTTGGCCTGCTTGATCGCCTTGGACACGAGGTAGGCCGCGCCGCCCACGGCCATCAGGTAGGCGCTCTTGTGGTTCTTGATCGACTCGATGGCGACCGGGCCGCGCTCGGCCTTGCCGATCATCGCAATCAGGCCGGTCTGCTCGAGCATCATGTCGGTGAACTTATCCATGCGCGTGGCGGTGGTCGGGCCAGCGGGGCCGACGGCCTCGTCACCGACCGGATCGACCGGGCCGACGTAGTAGATGACGCGGTTGGTGAAGTCGACCGGCAGCTTCTCGCCCTTGGCCAGCATGTCCTGGATGCGCTTGTGCGCGGCGTCGCGGCCGGTGAGCATCTTGCCGTTGAGCAGCAGCGTGTCGCCGGGCTTCCAGCTCGCCACTTCTTCCTTGGTCAGCGTGTTGAGGTCGACTTTCTTGGACTTGTTGTAGTCGGGCGCCCAGTCGATCTTGGGCCACAGGTCGAGCGAAGGGGCATCGAGGTACACGGGGCCGGAGCCGTCCAGCACAAAGTGTGCGTGGCGCGTGGCGGCGCAGTTGGGAATCATGGCCACGGGCTTGGAGGCCGCGTGCGTGGGGTACATCTTGATCTTGATGTCCAGCACGGTTGCCAGGCCGCCCAGGCCTTGCGCGCCAATGCCAAGGGCGTTGACCTTTTCGTACAGCTCAAGGCGCAGTTCTTCCACCTGATCAAGCTTCTCGCCGCGCGCGGCCTTGGCCTGCAGTTCGTACATGTCGAGGTCTTCCATCAGGCTTTCCTTGGCGAGCAACACCGCCTTTTCGGCCGTGCCGCCAATGCCGATCCCCAGCATGCCCGGCGGGCACCAGCCAGCGCCCATGGTGGGAACCGTTTTGAGCACCCAGTCCACAAGGTTGTCGCTGGGGTTCATCATGATCATCTTGGACTTGTTCTCCGAGCCGCCGCCCTTGGCCGCCACGGTGATGTCCACGGTGTTGCCGGGCACGATCTGCACGTTGATCACGGCAGGGGTGTTGTCCTTGGTGTTCTTGCGCGCGAACTGCGGGTCGGCCACGACCGAGGCGCGCAGCGTGTTGTCGGGGTGGTTGTAGCCACGGCGCACGCCTTCATTGATGGCGTCTTCGAGTCCGCCGGTGAAGCCTTCCCACTTCACGTCCATGCCGACCTTGAGGAACACGTTGACGATGCCGGTGTCCTGGCAGATCGGGCGATGGCCCGTGGCGCTCATCTTGGAGTTCGTCAGGATCTGTGCCATCGCGTCCTTGGCCGCCGGGCTTTGCTCGCGCTCGTAGGCGCGGGCCAGATGCTGGATGTAGTCAGCGGGGTGGTAGTAGCTGATGTACTGAAGGGCACCTGCGATCGAATCGATCAGGTCCTGCTGGCGGATGGTGGTAGTCATCGTGAAGCTTGCTCTGGTTGATGGGTGCGCCGGGGAAGCGCAGGAAAAACCTGTCAATTATCGGCCCGAAGCAGCGGGACGTGCCGGGAAAACCCGAGAAGTCTTCTATAGGACTGTCCTGGCGCATCGATGCTGGACATGAAAAAGGCACCTCGGGGGTGCCTTTTGACGTGGGAATGCGACCGTTTCGGGACGGTTATTTCTTCTTGCCCATCGAGAGCAAGTTCATCTTCTGTCCGTTGACGATCACGTCACCTGGCTTCTGGTCGGCCTTGCAAGCGCCGACCCACTTGGCCACCATGGTGGATTTGGTGGTGCCCACTCCCGCCATCGGCGGATTGAAGGTGGAGTCAGCGGTCATGGTGTATTCCTTGGTGAAATCACCGGACATCACGCTCTTGGTCTCCAGTTTGGAGGGGCCCATCTGGCAGATGGAGTGGCCAATGTACTTGCCACCATCCTTCTTGCTCTCGTTTTTCTCACACTTCATACCGCCCATCATGCCGGAGCCCAACTCCTGTAGCGCCTTGTCGCTGGCTTCGTCCACACACTGATGCATCACTTGTTCGGGGTTCTTCGTCGTGCCCGATGTGCCGTTGGTAGTGATTTGCCACAGGCCTGCTTTGCGTGTGGGGTAGTCCAGCGCGTTGGCATGGAAAGACGCCATGGCCGCAGTAGCAGCGAGCAGCATGGTGGTTGGCAAGAAGACGCGATTGCGGAGTGTTTTCATGGATGTCCTGATGAAGTTCTGGCGTGAAAGGTGCCATTGATGCGATTGGACAGGGCGACCAATCACATGCTTTCAAGATTATTCATTGTCCGCGCGACCCCATTGAGTTGGGTTGCAACAAAGTGATTCATGGGCTGAATTGCGCCGCCACCAGTTGGAAGCCACTGTGGCGTGAAAGCGCGCAGATGACTGTTGTTGGCTGCCATCGATTTTCACAACAAATCTAAACGCTACAAGCGCCAACGAAATTGAAACAACTGATTCATTGATTTTGTCAATCGATTGGATATCATCGTTAGATTTTGTTATTCTTGGTGAATCGTTGTTCATTAAACGACTTTCACTGCCTGATCGAGAAATCAAGAACCGTTCTCACATTGAACGCAAGCGAATCCATATGAAAAAGAATATCCCCCTGTTGGCCGTGCTCGCGATCCCTATGGCGCACGCACAAACAACAGCGTCTGCGCCTCCTCCGCCCATCTTGACATGCAACGCTACCAGCGCGACGCCGAACGCGATCAAGGATCTTGGACAAGCGTTTGCAACCGCTAAGGCAGGCAAAAAATACACCATGACAAGTGACGGCGCTGAGCGTCAGGTGGGAACTTTTGCCGACCCGAATGCGCCTCGCAGCTTTTGGCAAGCCAATGTGGAGAAAGTGAGCTTTGATCCGGTGGCGAAGAAAGCCATCTTTGATGGTGTCACTGGCTCCCGCAATTACTTCAAGAACGGCGACCTGAGAACCAACGACAAAGCATTGGGTGACTATGGACTTGATCCAGATCTGAAAACGGCTGGACTGTCTGCCGCCACATGGACTGTGATGGGCGACTCAACTACGTCGGGAATGAACTTCAGCAATGCCGCAAATGACTGGAAATTGGGTATGGAGGGAAACGCCAGACTCAACCCCAATCCCAACGTAATCTTCTACTACAAATTCACATTTCTGCTCGACCCATTGGCGAACGTGGATAAATTCGGAATCCGCATTCCAGGCGGTGAATTCACTTTCCCAAACGGTGCGACGCCACCGGTCACACAAAAAGGTAATGCATGGAGTGCGGACGACCGGATAAGAGGTTTTTATATCAACGATCAATTGGTCTCAGGCAGCATCCAGCGAGCGCCAGTGGATGCGAGCGGGACGCCAGTCAATCTGTCTGATAAAGCCTGGAATCTGAACGAATGGATGGCCATTCCGGCGGGTGGACACACACTTCCGTCCAATGAGACCTCTGGGAAAAAGCTCTGGAAGCCCGGCAAAAATGAAATTGTCATTGCCGTCCTGAACGGAGGCCTTCCTTATCCGGGCGCACTGGACTTCCGCACTAATTCCATGCCATCGCAATTGAACGTTGCGATTGGGCCTAACACGTCAACTCCGCCCCAAAACTACAATTATGTGATCCCGGATGCAAGCGGTGGAATGGCGCCCGCGCGGAATTATCCTTTCATGGGTATGCACACGGGTATTTCAGCGCTGACAGTGATGGGGGCGAGCACGGTGGCAGATTGCTCGGCGCCAGCGCCGGTGGTCAGCAAACCCGAACCTTCGGTCGCAACTCTGGGTACGGATACGCCGCTCCACTTCGATGGCACCGTCACCAATTTTGGCTCTGCCACGACGGTGAATGTCGAGGTGTACTCTGTCGCAGCGGACGGCACGGCGACTTTGGTGGGGACGTATCCGGCCGCGATTGATCAGCAGACTGGCAAGTACACGTTTCAAGGATCTGGACCGTCTGGCCTGCCTCCGGGCAACTACGAGGCGATTGCCAAGCTGGTGGACCCTAATTCATCGACGCCATTGGCTGTGTCCGCGGACAAGGGTGCGTTGGCGGTGCCTGCCATTGGAATGAATACCCCGGCGTCGATTCCTGCAGGACAGACCAATACCATTTCCGGCAATGTTAGCTATCCCGGGACGGCGACAAACGTGACGGTGGGCGTGTTTGCCGTTGCGCCGGATGGATCGCAGACCTTGGTGGGTTATTTTCCTGCGAGCATCAACCCGGCGGACGGCAGTTATTCGGCGACCACCGGCACCCTGCCACCCGGAAACTATGTGACGACTGCGACGATTGACGGCGTGACGGGTCCGAGTGGCCCGACGGCTGCAGGGAGCTTTATTGCGACGGGTATCAGTGTGACGCCTCCGCCCACAGTCACTACCCAGGATCCTGCCACGGTGACAGGCACAGTGCAGTACCCCGGTACCGCGACGACGGCCCATGTGGTGGTGACAGGGCCTGATGGCGCGACTGTGTTTGATGGTCCGGTGAATCTGGATGTCAATGGAGGGTATGAGCTGCCTTTGGGAGCGCTGGGCAACGAAGGAACGTACACCATCACGGCGACTGCCAATGGCGCGGTCACGACGGCATCGTTTGACGTGGTGAAAACGGCGATCAATGTGAATCCGCTACCCACCGCGGATTCCAGGACACCATCCCGCATCCAGGGCACAGTGACCCATCCGGGCACAGCCACGTCAGTGGACTTGACGATCACTGACAAGAACGGTCAGGTGGTATGGCAGGGGACTGCGACATTGAATCCTGACGGCACCTATGCCATGGATGCGGCGGCGCTGCCAGAGGGTGACTACACCGTGACAGCGACAGCCAACGGCAGTACGGCGACCACTCCGCTGAAGGTTGCGGACCCGGTTGTGACGGTGGCCGCGCCGCCCACGCTGAACCCCGCCCAGTCGCCCGTTATTTCGGGCAAAGTGGACAACCCGGGCACGGCGACGCAAGTGACCTTGAGCATCAAGGATGACAAGGGGCAGGTGGTGTGGACAGGAAGCGCCACCCTCAATCCAGACGGGACTTACTCCACCACCGCCTTGCCGCTGCCCGAAGGCTCCTACACGGTCACGGCCAGCGTGAATGGAAAGTCTGCAGACGCGACCTTCAAGGTGGTCGCAGCGGCTGCTGCCGTCACCCCTGTGCCGACGCTTGGCCAGTGGGCACTCATGCTGCTGTCCGCACTCCTCGGCGCGTTGGGCATAGCGCGGAGCCGCCGTAGCGTTCAGAAATAACGCGCACAACGGCTACCAGGCCCTTGAGAATCCTCCGTGAACCCGGCCAGACAGGCTGGGTTCACGGAGGATTCTGCGTTTCAAGCTGCGTCGATACGCGCATGCCCGCGTCATGGTCTCTCCCGGCTCGGCTAGGATGCATTGGCACTGCCCCGGTACTGAACATGATTCGATGCAGTATCGGAATTTCAATGAACGTGCCACCCGTTGGATGCGCACCGCCACATCGGCCTGCGATGGCTCTGCAGTAGGTTGGTAGCCAAGATGCAAGGAGTTTTGAAATGACGACGGATGTCCGCCAGGAGAGAGACACTTTCGGTTTGATCGACGTTCCATCGGACAAGCTCTGGGGCGCGCAGACGCAGCGCTCGATCCAGAATTTCAAGATCAGTGGCGAGCGCCAGCCGACGGAAATCATTCATGCACTGGCGCAGGTGAAGCGCGCGTCTGCTGCGGTCAATCAGGCGCTGGGCCTGCTGGATGAGAAGAAGTCCAGGGCCATCGTGGCTGCCGCCGACGAGGTGATCGACGGCAAGCATCCGGACGAATTTCCGCTGGTGGTGTGGCAGACGGGTTCTGGCACACAGACCAACATGAACGTGAATGAAGTGCTGGCCAATCGCGCAAGTGAACTCCTGGGCGGCGAGCGTGGCGAGGCGCGCCTCGTGCATCCCAACGATGACGTGAACAAGAGCCAGTCGAGCAACGACGTCTATCCCACGGCCATGCACGTCGCTGCGGTGACGGCAATCGAAGCGCATCTGCTGCCCGCCATCCAGCGCCTGCACAAGACGCTGAAGGCCAAAAGCGAAGCCTTTGCCGACATCGTGAAAATTGGCCGCACGCACCTGCAGGATGCCACGCCGCTCACGCTGGGACAGGAGATTTCCGGTTGGGTCGCGCAACTGGCGCATGGCGAAAAACACATCCAGGCGGCATTGCCGCATCTCTACGAACTGGCGCTGGGCGGCACCGCCGTGGGGACCGGACTGAATGCGCCCAAGGGCTACGCGGAAGGGGTGGCGAAGGAGTTGGCGCAGATCACGGGCTACCCCTTTGTGACTTCGCCCAACAAGTTTGAATCGCTGGCCAGTTGCGATGCGCTGGTGCACGCGCATGGCGCGCTCAAAACGCTGGCGGCCAGCTTGATGAAGATTGCCAACGACGTGCGTTGGCTCGCCAGCGGCCCGCGCAGCGGCTTGGGGGAGTTGTCGATTCCCGAGAACGAACCGGGCTCATCGATCATGCCGGGCAAGGTCAATCCCACCCAGTGCGAGGCCATGACGATGCTTTGCGCACAGGTCTTTGGCAATGACGTGGCGATCAATTTTGGTGGAGCGTCGGGCAACTTCGAGCTGAACGTGTTCCGGCCTCTGGTGGCGCACAACTTCCTGCAAAGCGTGCGCATGCTGGCCGATGGCATGGTGAGCTTCGATGAACATTGCGCGGTGGGGATCGAGCCCAACCGCGAGCGCATTGCGGAGTTGGTCGATCGCTCGCTCATGCTGGTCACCGCGCTGAACACGCACATCGGCTACGACAAGGCCGCTTTCATCGCCAAGAAAGCGCACAAGGAAGGCGCCAGCCTGCGCGATGCCGCCATCGCCAGCGGCCATGTGACGGCGGAGCAGTTCGACGCCTGGGTGGTGCCTGCGGACATGGTGGGGAACCTGTGAGGCGGCGCGTCCAATTGGCGTGATGTGCGTAGGTGCGTGGCCTCTCGTCGGGCTACAGCGCCTCCCACGTGGAAATGCGCGCCTGCCCGGAGGCATCTGGCGGCTCAAAGGCAAAGCCGACGCCGTAGACCGAGCGGATCCAGTCATGGCCGCTGCGGTCTGCGCTGCGCAGTTTCTTGCGCAGGTTCTTGATGTGGCTATCCACGGACCGCTCGTTGAGATCTTGCGTATCTTCGTCGTAGCTGAGGTCGAGCAATTGCGGGCGTGACAGGATGCGGTCGCGGTGCTGGATCAGCGTTTGCAGCAAGCGGTATTCGCGGTGCGTGAGCGGGACAGGTTTGCCATAGAGCGTAACCTGAGAGAGGTTGTCGTCCAGTGTCAAGGCGCCGGTGTCGGCAGGCGCCGCGGGGCTGGTAGGCGCACGGCGACGCAAAACGGTCTTCACGCGCGCGACGACTTCGCGCGGCGAGAAGGGCTTGCAGATGTAGTCATCGGCACCGAGCTCCAGACCGATGAGCCGGTCCACTTCTTCCACGCGCGCGGTGAGCAGGATGATGGGCGCATCGCCCACCCGGCGCACCTGGCGCAGCACCTCCAGACCATCCACTTGCGGCAACATGACATCCAGCAAGGTCAGGTCCGGTGGGTTGGGCCCTAGCAAGCGGTCAAGCGCCGACTGTCCGTCCATGACCCATTCGGCGTCGAATCCTGCATGTCGCAGATAGTCCAGAACGACGTTGGCGATGTCTGCTTCGTCTTCAACGATGAGTATTTTCTGGTTGTTGCTCATGATTCTCCTGAGATCGGGAGTGTCAGCGTCACGCGCAGACCTCCCAAAGGTGAAGGGCTGGCTTCGATGTGTCCCTCATGTTGCTGCACGATAGAGCGGCAAATGGCGAGCCCGAGTCCGGAGCCGCCCAGATCGCCATTGACGCGCTGCCTGGAACTCTCGGCACGATACAGGCGCTCAAAGATGTGGGGCAAATCCTGGGGAGACACACCCGGAGACGTGTCTTCAAAAACAATTTGTAGTTGTGCTTTGGACTTGTCGCGCAACAACGTAGTCGACACCTGTAGATATCCTCCGCGATCGGTATACCGCAGGCTGTTTTCCAGTAGGTTCAGGAACACCCGATGCAACTGCTGCGCGTTGCCCCGAACGAGTGGAGCGTTATCCGGCTGACGCCACTCCGGTGGTTCGCGGAGTTGAAGGCCGACACCGGCCTGTTCAAAGCGAGTCTGCAACGATGCAATGGCTTCATGCAACTGCTCCAGCGGATGCATGTTCTCCATGCGCGCGGGGGTGACAGTGCTTGAGTCGACGCTATCGCGCAAGTCGCCGACGAGATGGATCAGCCGCATGAGTTGCCGATGCAGCCGCTCGGCAGTCTGGTCATCGAATTGCCGGATGCCGTCCTGCACGGCTTCAATTTCTGCGCGCATGGCCGCCAGTGGGGTGCGCAACTCATGCGCCATGTCCCCGATCCATTGGCGACGGGAGGTCTCCATGCTGTCGAGTTGTTCGGCCATATCGTTGAAGGTGTGGATCAGGCGCGAAAATTCTTCGCTGTCGGTGTGCTCCCGGATGCGCGTCTGCAGGCGCCCGGCGGCCAGATTGCGTGCGCCCTCGACAAGGGAACCGATGGGTTTGAGCCAGCGATGCGCAAGCCAGCCCGACAGCAGCATCGCGAGCAACAAGCCGGCCGCGCCGGTCCATAGTACGAAGCCGAATTGCTTCTCCAGGAAGGCCCGGTCTGCCTCGCGCTTCAATCCTTCGGGCGGATTCATGACCAGAAAGCCGATGGTGCGTCCCTGGCTGTCCTTCAGGACGGTGCGAGCGTGGCCCGGCAAGGGCTCGTTGCCTGCGATGACCAGATTCTTGGCATCAAGCAGACATAGCCGGCGCGCCAGACCGTCCACGGGCCGTTCAAGCGGTGCCGGCGTGGGCGGTGCAACGAAAGTCGGCGATTGAGGCGATTTAGGCGAACGGATATCAATGTCAGGAAAGTCCGGACTGCGCGTGAAAAAGGGGAAACCTGTATTGGCGCGGGAATCGAGATCTTCCGGCCGCGCCCAAGCGTTGGGAGGGCGTCGCAGTGCCCGCCACAACGCCGGTTGGTCGATGATGGCCTGCCAGCTTTGGTTGTGTCGGTAGATGGTTTGCAGACGATCTGCGAGCCAGTCCATGCGCGCCAATTCGATCTCGGCCACGTAAGGCCCCAGTCCCCGTTGCAATCCCAATCGTGAAAAACCGACGAACATCATCATCATCACTGCAAGCAGGATGGTGAGAGCGACGAAGGCTTTGCTCTGAAGTGAGAGTCTGAACATTGTGAGTGGAGTGATGCCGAAACCTGTTGGATGACTCCGACATGCTAAGGCCTGCGCGCAAAGAAGGACTTCAAAAACAAACGGGTGCCCCGTCAGGACACCCGTTTGTTAGCACTACGTAGCAATTAAGGTTGCTTTGTGGCGGCTGCCTTGGCTTCGGCGATCCACCCGTCGAAGGTTTTCTGGTGCGCCTTGATCCAGGCGTTGGTGTGGCGCTCCACATCAGACGGCTTGTTCTGGCCGTCGTTCATCAGGCGGTTCTGGCTGCTGATGTCGTTGATCGGGATGCTCATGATCTCGAACAGTCTGGCCGCCGCCGGGTTGGATTCGGCCCAGACCTTATTGGCCACGATGTACTCGTTGTTCAGCGGGAAGCCGTAATTCTTGCCGTTCGGCATCTTGGTGTCTGTTCCCGCTTGTACGCCGGGCATGGACGAATACGGCACCTCCAGCCACACGACGTCCTTGCCGGGCTTGAGCACGTTGCTCAGCCAATAGGGCGTCCATGCGTAGTAGAGCACGGGCTTGCCGGCCTTGTAGCGGGCGAGCGTGTCGGCGATCAGGGCGGGGTAGTCGCCTTGCGTGTATTTCACGGTGTCGCCGAGCTTGAACTCCTTGATCTGGTGCCAGACCACGGCTTCGCCGCCCCAGCCCGCATTGGGGCCGATCAGGTTGGCCTTGCCGTCACCATCCGAGTCGAACAGCTTCGCAAGCTTCGGGTCTTTCAACTGGTCGAGCCGCGTGATCTTGTATTTGTCGGCGGTCTTCTTGTCGATCATGTAGCCCTGTGCTGCGCCTGCCGCATAGACGCCCTTGCGGTACATCTTTGCGTCGCCGCCCGCGGCCTTGTAGAACTCGGCGTGGTGCGGGTTCCAGTGGTTGGCCATGAAGGTGGCGTCGCCATTGGCTACGGCGATGTGGGCCAGTGGGTATTGCAGTTCTTCATAAGGCTTGACGGTGTAGCCGAGCTTTTCCATGGCTTTCATCACCAGCAGCGTCTGGAAGGTTTCTTCCGCCAGTGAGCTTTTCACCGGTGTGACGGTGATGCCCTTGCCCGGCAGATCGGCATCGCCTGCGGCCCATGCCGGTGCGGCTGCGAGGCCCAGTGCCAGTGCGCTGATGCCCAGGAATCTGTTCAGTACGTGCCTGCGATTCGCGCTGGGCGTTGAGGTGTTCACTGCGTTGGTGAGTGCTGTTGTTTTCATTTTTGACGTTCTCCTTTGTTTTTGGATGCGGGGAAAAATTCCGCCTTGCGGGGCTCGGCCAGGCGAGTCCTGCAAGGCGACGGAGCCATGCACTGCTCCGTTGGCGCGTCCGCCATCAGACGCGCAACAGCGCAGAGCGCATGTCAAGGCATGCGCTCTGCGTTGATCTGGGTGACGCGTGGCTTACTTGCTGCCAGCGGCGGCCTTGGCCTGATCGATCCAGCCGTCAAACGTCTTTTGGTGCGCCTTGATCCACGCATTGGTGTGGCGCTCGATGTCGGACTGCGAGTTCTGGCCTTGGCTCATCAGATAGTTCTGCGAGTTGATATCGCCCACGGGCAGTTGCATCACCTCGAACAGTTTGGCCGCGGCGGGATTCTTGTCGGTGAACGACTTGCTTGCCACGATCTGCTGGTTGTTGGCGATGAAGCCGTAGTTCTTGCCGTTGGCCAGCTTGGTGTCCGTGCCCGCCTGCTCGCCCGGCAACGATGAGAATGGCACTTCCAGCCACACCACGTCCTTGCCCGGCTTGAGCACGTTACTCACCCAGTACGGCGTCCACGTGTAGTAGAAGACGGGCTTGCCGGCCTTGTAGCGCGTGATGGTGTCGGCCATCAGCGCGGCGTAGGTGCCTTGCTTGTGCGTGACGGTGTCGCGTAGTTTGAAGGCCGTGAGTTGGTGCTCGATCATGGCTTCGCAACCCCAGCCTGGGGTGCAGCCGGTCAGGTCGGCCTTGCCGTCACCGTCGGTGTCGAACAGCTTCGCGATCTTCGGGTCCTTGAACTGGCCCATGTTGGTGATCTTGTATTCATCGGCGGTCTTCTTGTCGATCAGGTAACCCTGCGCAGCATTGGCAGAAAAAATGCCCTTGCGATACAGCTTGGCGTCACCGCCCGCGTTCTTGTAGTAGTCGGAGTGCAGCGGATTCCAGTGATCGGCCATGAACGTCGCGTCGCCATTGGCAAGCGCGATGTGCGCGGTCGGGTACTCGACCTCCTTGATCGATTGCACGTCGTAGCCGAGCTTCTCCAGCGCTTTGATGACCAGCAGGGTCTGGAAGGTTTCTTCGGCGATCGAGCTCTTCAGTGGCTGCACTTTCACGCCCTTGCCAGGCAGGTCCGCTGCAAGGCTCGCCGTGCCCATCATCGCCAACGCAGCGGCGACAACTCCGGCGGCTGCGCGACGTGTGACAGAGCGCGTGGTGGTAGTGGCAAATGGGGTCATGTCTTTTTCCTCCTGGAGTTTTCGGGAATTCGTTTCAGGTTCTCCCGACGACTGCGATGCATGGCATGCAGCGGTCGGGAGTGGGCGCGTCAGGCGGGCGTCTTGGTCATCGGACCACGCAGGCCGGACTGGGCCTTTGCTTCTTTCTTGACGGACTTCGGAGCCACTGTGGGTTGTGCTGCGGGCTCCTGCGTCTTGGCGGCAGGCGCGGGGCGCACGAGGCGCAGCACCAGGCCGATCGGGCCGTTGTGCCACCAGTGCGTGCCACCACGCTTGGGCTCGCCCATGGCCTGGGTGATGCGGTCGAGCACGATGGCCAGGAGCACGATGCCCAGACCACCCACGGTCGCCAAACCCATGTCCAGACGGCCAATGCCGCGCAGCACCATCTGGCCCAGACCGCCCACGGCAATCATCGAGGCGATCACCACCATCGACAGCGACAGCATCAGCGCCTGGTTGATACCCGCCATGATGGACGGCATGGACAGCGGCAGTTGCACCTTCCACAGCAGTTGCATGGGCGATGCGCCATAGGCGCGGCTGGCTTCGATCAGGTCAGGGCGCACCTGGCGGATACCCAGGTTCGTCAGTCGGATCAGCGGCGGCAGCGCAAACACGATGGTCACGATCACGCCCGGCACGTTGCCGATGCCAAACAGCATCACCACCGGCACCAGATAGACAAACGCCGGAGTGGTCTGCATCGCATCGAGGAACGGACGCGTGATGCGCTGTGCCCGGTCGCTGGACGCCAGCGCAATGCCGGCGGGCAGACCGATGATCACGCAGAACAGCAGCGAGGTCAGCACCAGGGCCAGCGTCACCATGGCGTCAGGCCATATGCCCAGCATGGCAACCACCAGCAGCGACACCAGCGTGCCAATAGCCAGTGTGCGACCGGCAAACTGCCACGCAATCAGCGCCATGATGACCAGCATCGCGGGCCATGGCACGGCCAGCAGGGCATCGGTCACGCCGCTCAGCGTGGCATCGATCGGCGTGCGCACGGCCTGGAAGAAGGGGCGGAAATGCTCCACCACCCAGGTCAGGCTGTCGTTGATCCAGCTTTGCACATGCGGGCCGCCGGACGTGACCTGCTGCCAGAAATGCGCAAGGCTGCCACCATCATCGGTCGGGATGGGCGCGCTGCCGGATGCTGCATCGAGCCAGTCTGCGCCCGCAGAAGGATCTTCCACGCCAGCATTCGCTGCGCCCCATGGATCGGTGGACGCGGCTGCATCGGCTGGGGCTGCTTCAACCGAAGCCGCGCTGTCGGCCCAAGGGTCGGAGCTGGCTTGCGCCGCATCTGCTTGAGGCGCGGGCGTCACTGCGGCGCTGGACGCATCGGCAGGGGAGACCTCAGAAGCTGCCCACGGATCGCTGGCGTCGGCGGTGTTTTGCGCCAGGGTAATGTGTTGTTCGCTCATGCAGTGGTCTCCTTATTGTTGTGCGGTAGCGGTAGCAGTGGATGCGCTGGCGGGTGCAGCGTGCAGCGTGATCGGCGGAATCTCCTTTTGTGGCGGCGGCACGGGTGGTGTGTCGCGATCCAGAAAGCGCAACATCGTCGTGCGGCTGACCACGCCCAGGTATTTGCCGTCGTCATCGACCACTGGCAGGGCGAAGGGTTGGGCTGCCACGGGGCCATACAGATCGGCCACGGGCGTGTTGGCATGCAGTGGCTGCACGTCGGGCAGATAGGCGTTGTGCAGGCCGAGCATGCCGGTGTGGCCCTTCAGCGCATCGCTGAGCGACTGCGACGACACCACGCCGAGGAAGCGCTTGCGGGCGTTGAGTACGTAGGCGTAGTCGCGGTCCGATTGCTCCAGCAGACGCAGCGCCGCGCGGCAGCCGCGATCGTCGTGCTCGGACACCACGGTGAGCGCCTGGCGCGCGATGTCGGACGCCTTGAACACGGCGGCCGCATCCACGCCGCGCACGAAGTCGCGCACGTAGTCGTTGGCAGGCTCGCGCAGGATTTCGTCGGGCGTGCCGACCTGCACCACCTGACCATCCTTCATGATGGCGATGTGGTCGCCAATGCGCATGGCTTCGTCCAGATCGTGCGAGATGAACACGATGGTGCGGCGCTTGATCTGCTGAAGGCGCAGCAGCTCGGATTGCATTTCCGTGCGGATGATCGGGTCGAGCGCGGAGAACGCCTCGTCCATCAACAGGATGGAAGGATCCGATGCCAACGCGCGGGCCAATCCCACGCGCTGCTGCATGCCGCCCGACAACTCATCGGGATAACTCGCACCCCAGGCACCCAGTCCGACCTGCTCCAATGCTTCCTGCGCGGCACGTTGGCGCTCGGCGCGGTCAATGCCCGCCAGTTCCAGACCGAACGCGGTGTTATCGAGCACCGTCATGTGGGGCATCAGCGCGAACGACTGGAACACCATGGAGATGTCCTTGCGGCGCAGTGCGCGCAGATCCTTGTCGCTCAGAGCGTTGATGTCCTGTCCGTCCACCGCGATGCGGCCGGCGGTGGGCTCGATGAGGCGATTGAGCATGCGCACCAGGGTCGATTTACCCGAGCCCGACAGGCCCATGACGACGAAGATCTCGCCCGCTTCAATCGTGAAGTTAGCGTCGAACACGCCGATGGATTGGCCCGTGCGGGCGAGGATGTCCTGCTTGCTCATGCCTCGTTTGACAAGGTCGAGCGCGGTCTTCGGATCGTCGCCGAATACCTTGAACACATGATCGATGATGACTTGTTTGGCCACGTAGTGGTTCCTCCCAATGCAAGGCATCGCTGAGAAAGCCCCGCTGCGCAATGCAAGCGGAAATTTTTCGACGCAGCCTCTGGTTGAACACACTCCAACTGCCATGCGGCAACTGGAGTACGAGGGCCGAAGTGAAAGCAACGCACGTACTTACATGTGCGTTTGCGGCAAAACCGTTATTCCCCGATGCGCTGTGACGAAAGACGAATCAGACAGGGCCGCAAAGACCCCGCAATGTCTCCCGACAGGAGAGGGACGGACACGAAACATGTGACCTGACGGCCCGAATGGCAGGAGCTAAAGCTGCGCAAGGGCCTGAGCACCGCAGAAGAGGTCTGGTCGAGGACTTCTGCATTGGTGCGAAAGCGGCGGTTGCTCACGGCCGGTAGGCTGCATGAACAACGCCAGATTGGCATCAGGGCCGGAAACTTCGGCCTGGGTGACGGATATGTTTCATCAGGAAAACAGGGACCCGACAGCTACAAATCTGCCCTGAAAAAGAGCAGATTACCTGCGTTGCAGGTTGTGAAACATCCCTCGATTATAACTTTTTGATCGCAAAAGGTCAAAGGTTCGTCTCAATCTATATGCGATCAGTGTCTATATCAGTGCGTAATTCGTCGTTATGAACCGCGATTTGAGAGGAGATTGCAATGTATTGTCGGTATCACGCATGGCGGTCGGCGCGGGTGCAAATCGCGAAGTCGGAATGAGGCGTGGTAAGGGTTGATTTTTCATATTGCGAGAATTTGCCAGCCCTTTTTTCGCGGCTTTCCGCGCCCCCACGGGTAACTACCGCCACCAACGTCTTGACGCTGGTCGGGTGTGCGTTTCACAATTAGTTTATGAAATGACGTTCCAATAATTGGAACAATTGCCGTGCAAGCTGCGCGATGACGGGGATGATTTTCCTTGTCATGGCTGAACCAGGAAACCGCTTTTCCATGACCGCACCGTTTCACAACATCCGGGTTCTGGACTTCACCCGCTTTCTGTCGGGGCCCTTTGGCGCGCACCAGTTCGCCTTGCAAGGGGCGGAGGTGATCAAGATCGAGCCGCCAGCGGGCGACGATACGCGCACGATCACGGTGAACAAGGCGCTGGCGGCGCAGAAGATGTCGCCCGCGTTCATGGCCGTGAACAGCAACAAGAAAAGTGTCGTCCTCGACCTGAAACAGCCTGAGGCGATTGCGGCGGTGCTTCGCATGGTGGCGGAGGCCGACATCGTCTGGGAGAACTTTCGCCCCGGCGTGATGGACAAGCTGGGGCTAGGCTATGCCGCGCTGTCGGCCATCAATCCGCGACTCATCTACTGCTCGATCTCGGGCTTTGGGCACACGGGGCCGGAGAAAAACACGCCTGCGTTCGACGGCAAGATCCAGGCCATGTCGGGCATCATGTCGATCACTGGCGAGCCCGAGGACGGCCCCATGCGCGCGGGGTTTGCGCTGTGCGATGTGATTGGCGGCATGACGTCTGCATTTGCCGTGGCCACGGCGCTGTACCAGCGTACGCAAACCGGCAAGGGGCAGCATGTGGACGTGTCCATGCTCGACGCCAGCCTGAGTTTTCTGTCCACGCAGGTGGCGGACTTCACCGTCACCGGTACGCCGCAGCGCCAATTCGGCAATCTGTCCATGAGCCGCAAGCCCACGGCGGACCGTTTCCGCTGTGGCGATGGCTACATCGTGCTGGCCGCGATGACGGAGCCGCAGTTCCAGCGCCTGTTCCAGGTGCTCGCGCGCGAAGACGTGCTGGCCGATCCGCGCTTTGCCGACTGGTTCACACGCTACGAGCACCGGGACGCACTGCGCGACATCATCGAGTCTGCCTTCGGCCAGCGCTCGCCCGCGCAGTGGGAAGCGGTGCTCAACGCGGCCGATGTGCCTTGCGCGCGCGTGTTCAATATCGAGGACGTGATCGAGCATCCACAACTGCAGTCGCGGCAGGTTTTGCAAACGGTGGCGTCGTCCGTTGGAACGCATCGCATGGTGGGGCCGGGATTCCATCTGGGCGAGGACGGCGGAGCAGGCTCCGGCGTGATCCACAGTCCGCCGCCACGCGTGGGCGAGCACACGCACGATGTGCTGGCCGGTATGGGCTTTGATGACGATGCCATTGCGCGGTTGCAAGGCCGCATCACCGCCACTTCGTGATTCCCGAGCAACACCCATCACCCACCCGCGTGGAAGGAGCAACGATGATGAAGAGCGACATTCCCGAACCGTTTTCCCTCGGGTACACCCGACGCGACGCGCTGCGTGCGGTGACTGCGGCCGCGCTGGGCTTCACCGCCATCCAGCAGGCGCTTGCGCAGTCGGAATTCGCGGGCAAGGCGGTGCGCGTGATCGTGCCTTTCACACCGGGCAGTGGCTCGGACACTGCGGCGCGCTTCTTTGGTGAGCGCGCGGGCAAGCTGTTGGGGGCGAACGTGGTGGTGGAAAACAAGCCCGGCGGCAACGGTCTCATCACCATCCAGACGGTGAAGGGTGCGCCTGCGGATGGGCTCACCATCCTGCTGGGCAACATCTCGTTGATGGTGGTGAATCCGGTCATGCTCAAGGACATTCCGTACGACTCGGTGCATGACTTCGTTCCGGTCTCGGGCCTGTATCGCGGACCCGCGGTGTATGCGGTCGCGCCCAATTCACCGATCAACACGCTTGAAGACATGATCGCGCGTGCGAAGAAAGAGCCGCTCAGCGTGGGCACGTATTCGCAGGGGTATCAACTGGGCGCGGCCTATCTCGCCAGTCTGGCCGGGACCCGGTTTCAGGACATCCCCTACAAGGGGCAGGCGCCGCTGATGTCCGACCTGATGGGCGACCAAGTGCCTGCGGCGCTGCTCGATTGGGGCGGCGCCATCTCCAGCATCAAGGCCGGAAAGATCAAGCCGCTCGCCATCACCAGCGTGAAGCGCGCCGACGCCGTGCCGGAGTTGAAGACGGTGCGCGAATGCGGCTTCCCGGACTATGACCATTACAGTTGGGTGGGCTTCTTCGTCAAGAAAGGCACGCCGCCCGCATTGACGCAGAAACTGACGCAGGCCATCGAGCAGATCAAGCGGACAGAAGAAGCGCGGCGGTTTGCCGTGGACAACCTGGGTGGCGAGCTGATGACGGATACGCCCGCACAGCTCACGACGTATATCGAAGCGCAGATTCAGCGCTTCCGTGACATTGCACGCAAGGCCCAGATCGGGCAGGTTTGAACGAACGATGATGCGGCCACCCGACAGGCCGCGAGAGAGAGACAAGCATGGGAACACTCGCCACTGTGGAAGAAGCCAACGCCGAAACGGTATCGGAGATGGGCATGGCACATGCCGACGATGTACCAGTGCCATACATGCAGCGCACGCGTGACTGGTATCTGGCGCTGGGCTACAACAATCCGTATCGCTACTCGCACTACGCGAGTGTGCCGTTCACGCCCTTGAAGAAGCCGCTGTCGCAATGCACGGTTGCCCTGCTGACGACGGCTGCGCCGTTCCAGCCCGACAAAGGACCGCAAGGGCCGGGCGCGCCCTACAACGCGGCAGCCAAGTTCTATGCACCGTACGTGGGCGATACCAGCCAGGACCATGACGTGCGCATCTCGCACGTCGGCATCGACCGCAAGCACACGTCGATGGAAGATGCGAATGCGTGGTTTCCACTGCCGCTGCTGCGCACTTTGGCGGGCGAAGGACGCATCGGCCGATTGGCGAAACACTTCCATGGTGTGCCCACCAATCGAAGCCAGCGACACACCCTCGACGTCGATATTCCGTTGATCGTCGAGCGCTGCCAACAGGACGGGGTGGACGTGGCCGTGCTCGTGCCCAATTGCCCCATCTGCCATCAAAGCATCTCGCTCACCGCGCGTGCGCTGGAAGAGGCAGGCATTCCCACCGTGGTGATGGGTTGCGCAAAAGACATCGTGGAATATGTGGGCGTGCCGCGCTTTCTGTATTCCGACTTTCCGCTGGGCAACGGCGCTGGCAAACCGCATGACCGTCAGTCGCAACGCGATACGCTGGAGCTGGCCCTGCGGGTGCTGGAGTCGGCACCCGCGGCGCGCACGACGGTGCAGTCTCCGCAGGTGTGGAGCGACAGCCCTGAGTGGAAACTCGACTATTCCAACGTGGAGCGCGTGAGCCCCGAAGAGCTGGCGCGCCTGCGTGCAGAAAACGACCGCGCCAAGGCCACTGCCAAAGCCATTCGCGACAATACCTGAGTGCGCTGCGGCGTCACCATGCGGGCTTGTTGACCATCAGGTAGTACACGCCGAGCATGGCGACGAAGGCGGGGTAGCCCAGATACTCCCACATGCGCGCAAGACGGAAGTATTCCTGCGGCATGGTGCTCACGCCGTGGGCCGCAGTCTCGGCAGCCAGGCGCGCCATGCGGATCTGGATGGTCACCACCGGCAACCAGCAAAGTCCGGCAATCACATAGAGCACGATGGAGAGCAGCAACCACGGCGTGGTCCACGACCAACCCGCCATGTGCATCAGTGCCAATCCACTCACTGGCTGCACGATGATCGTCGGCGTGGTGAACCACCAGTCGGCGCGCACGACGAGGCGACTGACGACGGCTTGCGCGTGGACGTTGCCGGTGCGGTTGGCGAAGAACATGTAGAACGCAGAACCAAATCCCGTGCCCACCATCAGCACGCTGGAGAGAATGTGCAGTGTCTTGAGGATCAGATACATGCTCATGAGATGTCCTTGCCGTCAGTAAAAGGTGGCGCGCTGGCGCTGATCAGGCACAGCAGTGCGGCGGCAATCGGCAAGTTCTTACTGAGCGGTCCCAGCGGATGCAGCCACAACGTTGGCTGCATGACACCGGCCATCAGCGTGAGTCCTGCCATGGCGAGCAGGGCGGCCAGATAGGCGGGGCGACCAGGGCGCAACCACATCCAGAGACCGATGCACAGATCGAGCGCGGCACCGCCGAGGATCAGGCCGTCGTCCCACGCAACCGGTGTGACGCCGGCAGTGCGCAGCAATTGCGTGCTTTGCCCATGCCACTCGAACACGCTCGACGCGGCGGTCCAGAGCCAGACGAGCACCACGCTTGCATGCAACCAGCGCAAAGCGGGAAAGGGAAGGGTGCTCATGAGCGACCTTCTTGCGCCGGAGCGACCAGCGTGGCCAGCAAATGCTCGGGCGCGGTGGGCTCGCCACGCAGCCACGTGCGCAGCGTGCGCGGGTCACAGACGTTGTCATGCGATGCCAGTTCCAGCGAAGCGCTGCACCATGGCGAGGCAGATACCAGGTCGCCTGCGCGCGCCGACCATTGACTGAGCAGGTCGGGCAAGGGCATCACCAGCGCGGGCGCGTGGCCCATTTGTTGGCGCAACGTGGCGACGAGCTGCGCCATGCTCAGGGCACGAGGGCCGCCGATCTCCACGATGCCGCTGGCGCGGGCGTCCAGCAGTTGCGCGATGGCCTCGGCCAGTTCCCGCACGGCGACGGGTTGAACGCCAAACTGCTGCATGGGACGCGGCATCATGAGCACGGGCATGCGCGCCAGTCGCATGAACAGCCGGGTGCTCGCGCCGCCCGAGCCAAAGACCAGACTGGGGCGCACGACCAGCGCATTCAATCGCTCATCGGCATGCAGCGCGAGCAGGTGACGGTCTGCCGCGCGTTTGGTGCGGGCGTATGCCGTTTCGTTGCCGTCTACGCCCAAGGCAGAAATCTGCACCACCTGACCGACGCCTGCTTGTGCGCAGGCATCGAACAGCGCGATGGGCGCCAACTGGTGCGCCGCGAGCAGGCTGGCGCGCGGCGTGTCGCGCAGCATGCCCACGGCATTGATGACGATATCGACGCCTTCCAGCAAGGGCGACCATTGGCTGGCCTCGAGCACGCGGGCGTAGTCCACGGCCAGCGCTTGGCCCTGCCCGGTGCCGCGCACGGAGTAACCCCGGGGGACGAGCGCGTCGCCGAGCGCGCGACCGATGAATCCGCTCGCGCCCAGCAGCAAGACGGTTCGGCTTGAGGTGTTGGAAGACGATGCTTGGACGGTCATGAGCAGCTTCTTGGAAATTGTTTTCCATAATTTCTGTCAAAACAGAAATAAACAATCAAAAAAAGGGGCGTAAACGCAGGCCCCATCTCTTCAGCCTTTCGACTTTCCGGTGCCGCGCACGAATCGCTGCACGCCTGCTCCCAGCGAAAGCACCTTGTCCAGTGTGGCGGGCGAGAGCCGGAGCATCTCGTCGGACCAGGCACCCAGCTTTTCCATCAAATCCAGCGTGGAGCGGATCCGGTCCTGGGCATCGGCCGTTTCGCCCTGGAACGACGGGCTGTCCACCAACGATTGCAGCAAGCGCGTAGTGGGGTCGAACTCACGCTCCTTGCGCTCGCGCACGATGGTGCGGAACAACTCCCACACATCCACGCTGGTTTCGAAATGGTCGCGCCGGTCACCGAGTTGGTGTACCACACGCACCAGATTCCATGATTGCAATTCCTTGAGGCTGTTGCTGACATTGGAGCGTGCCACGCCCAGCGTCTCGCACAACTCTTCGGCGTTCAGGGGCTTGCCATAGACGAACAGCAACGCATGGATCTGCGATACGGTGCGATTGACGCCCCACAGCGAGCCCATTTCGCCCCAGTGCAGCACGAATTGCCGTTGAATGTCGGTGAGTTCCATGGCGCTGATTTTATGGTGACAGTTATTTCTGTCAATACAGAAATAAATCTTTGATCAGCACCTCGTTGAACGACGTTCGCAATGATGCGTCGATCAGGGTGGTGGTCGTTTGTCGATGGTGGGCGACCCGCGCCGCAGGGCGCAAGGGCGCTGACTAGTTCGCGTTTGTGGCTGATGCGGGGCCTCGCATTGCACCATGGCGCGAGGCCGGGCGTTCTTAGCGCTGCTGCTTACCCGATCGTGATCGTTTGGTCGATTGGGCCTGGCTTGGAGAATGGCGTGGTGATGGGTTGTCGCGGGGCTGCGCGATCAGGGGATTCAAGGGAAACAGCTCGTCCCAGCGGCTCGAAAGCGCGGACCATGCCAGACGGAAGTTGCCCGACCGGACGCTGTCCAGCAATTGCAGTTCACGCAATGCATCCAGCAAGCGCAGGTCGGAAGGCAGGGTGGCCTGATCGGCGGCACTGCGCACGGGGGCCTGACGTGTGCGCGGCGGCGGGCCTTCGACGGGCTTCGCTTCAGGGGCTGGCGCAGTTGCCGCGTCGATGGCGTATTCGTTCAGATTCTTGAGGAACGTGCGCACATTGGCGTGCTGCAGCGCACGGACGTTGTCGGCGTGGCGCTCGCGTGGACCCAGGACGGGCTGGAGCGTTTTGGCCGCGTTGTGGACGAGCCGCGTTCCGCGACCTTTGTAGCCGGGAACGGGAGATGCCGTGATGCAGCGCGTTCCGGTGTCGATGACTCTGCGTGTGGCGGCGCTGACAGGGCCGGGAGTGACGAAGTTGGGCATTCGCGGGTCTCCTCGTGGATCTGGGAGGTGGATGTGAATGCCGGAAAGTTTATGTGGGTCGATGTGCTGCCTATGCTGAGTCAAGGCAAGCGGTGGGCGACTTGCGGTGCCCAATCGCGCAGTGCTTGTGCTGTCGCAGCACGGCGATCAATTGTTGGGGTCGTCTTCGATGTTGAGCGCGATCCGCCCGAGCGGGGTGATCTCCAGCACCTCGGCAGGGCCGTCTTCGTCAGGCTCGGGAATCTGCGCCGTGATCAGGCCGGACGCACGCAGCACGCGCAACTTGTCGATGTCGGCCTTGCTTTTGAGCACAGCCGGCATGGGCCTGGCGGCAATTTCTTTGAGCAGCTCTAAAGGCAAGGGACTCTCCGTGCGGTTGCGGGTGAAGGGGTGCCCTATCGTAGCTGCTCTGAATGCGACTGTCATCAAGGCCTTACCCTTGCACTCTATTTCTCGCTATAGCGCGCGAAAATGCGCCCGTCGTTGTCTGCTGAGGGGCGCAGTGCCTGAACCGCGTTGCTCACAGGGCCGGAATGGCCGTGGAGTTCAGGTTCGGGCGTTCCCGCTTCACGGTGCGATGCGGGTCGATGAACAAGGCCATGAACGCTCCAAAGCCGAGCAAGCCCGCGGAGATCATGAACGGCAGTGAATAGCTGCCGGTGCTCTGGATGAGGTAGCCAAACACCACGGGTGAGATCATCCCGGCGATGCCGAATCCGGTATTCATCATTCCGGAAGCCGTGCCAGCGTAGTCGCCGGCAATGTCGATGGGCAAGCTCCAAAGAACGGCATTGGTGAGTTCGAGGCAGAAAAAGGATGCGGAGAGCAGCAGAACCGCATTCATGGCGCTTTCAGCCGAGATCATCGGAACCATGAACGCCAGCGCACCTACCATACCGAACACCAGCACGGAGATACGGGCAAAGCGCAGATTGCCCGTGCGCTTGAGCAGTTTGTCTGAGATGACGCCGCCAAGGGTGTCGCCAATCACGCCCGCCATCAGCGGAAGCGCCGTGTACAGGGCCATCTCCTTCATGTTGAAGCCGCGCGCATCCTTCAGATAAGAGGGCAGCCAGGTGAGGAACACCCAGAGTGTCCAGCCATAGCAGAAGTCGACGAGCGTCACTTTCCACATGCCGGAGATGAGACGCTTCCATGGGGTCGGGCCCTTGTCTTCCTTGGGCTTTTCGGTTCGCCCTTCGTTGATTTCCGCGAGCTCTTGTGCCGTCACTCGCGGGTGCTGCTGCGGCGTGTCGCGAAAAGTGAACCAGTAGAGAGCGGTCCACGCGAGGCTGATGACGCCCAGCACGACAAACGATTCGCGCCAGCCTGCAATGGCAATGATGGCGACGACAAGCGGGGGCGTGATGGCACCGCCCAAGCGCGAGAACGAATGCGTGATGCCTTGTGCGAATCCGCGTTGCGTGATCGGAATCCAGTAGGTGAACGCGCGTGTGGCTGTGGGGAATGCGCCGCCTTCTCCCAGCCCGAGCGCCAGGCGGAGCACCAGCAGGGCCACCAGCGAGCCGACGAAGCCTGTCAGCAAGGTTGCCGCCCCCCAGATGAGCGACAGCACCGCCAGCACCTTGTGCGGGCCAAAACGGTCCGCCAGCCAGCCGCCCATGATCTGCATCGCAGCGTAGGGGTAGGCGAACGCAGAAAACACGAGGCCGAGTTGAAGGTTGCTCAGGCCCATTTCCTCCTTGATCAGCGGGGCCGCTACGGACATGTTGACCCGGTCGATGTAGGCGATGAAATACATCAGGCACATCACACCCAGGATCATGTGATGGGTTTTGACTCGTCGTTGCATGCTTGTCTCCTTGTGCTCTTGTCCTGATGGATGGATCAGGCAGGCTGTGATTACTTCACGTTGGCATCAGCGAGGCTACCAAGGGACCCCGCGTGTGCGAATGCAGGCAATTCGTCGCTCGCGTCAGGCGAACTGCAATGGTGGTGGTCGGTTCCTTTCGGTTTCAGGGTGGATCAGGAAATGCGGTCAGCTCGCTTGTCCGTCAAGCCGGCTGCTCCAGCAGCCGCAGTCGCTGCAGCTTTCCGGAGGGTCCGCGCGGCAACTCATCCATCAGGACGAAGCGGCTGGGGCACTTGTATTTGCCAAGCTCTGCCAGGCAGTGGCGGCGCATGTCGGCGGGGTCGAACTCGGCGCCCTCGCGCATCACGAGATACACGGCGATGTCCTGTCCATATTCGGGATGTGGCACGCCGACGGCTGCGGCGTCCAGTACCGATGGATATTTGAGAACGGCCTCGTCGATTTCGCGCGGGGCGATGTTTTCCCCGCCTTTGATGATGAGTTCCTTGGATCGACCCGTGACGTAGAAAAATCCATCAGCATCGCGGTAGCCCACGTCGCCCGTGCGCAACCACCCATCAGATGTGAAAGCTTCGGCGGTGCGGACCGGGTCCTTGTAGTAGCCTTGCATCACGTTCGGACCCTGAATGACGATTTCCCCGCGCTCACCTGCGGGCAGCATGTGGCCATTCACATCCATGATCGATGCGAGCGTTCCCGCAGGCTGGCCCACACTACCGATACGACGCAGCGCAGCTTGCAGCGGATTGCTGAAGGAGGGCGCGGCGGTTTCCGTCAAGCCCATGGTTTCGATGATGCCCAGACCGAAGCGCTCTTCGAACGCCCGGTGATGCTCCGGCGCCAGCGCTGCCGAAGCGGAGCGGCAAAACCTCAACCGTGACAGATCCTTGCCCGTAACGCCTTCTTCGTCGTTGAGCAGGTAGGCAATGATCGTGGGGACGACATTGATCCACGTGCACTCGTAGCGGCAAGCGTCGTCCCAGAACGTCTTGGCCGAAAACTTCGGCGACATCACGAGCGAGCCGCCGTGGAACAAGGGCGTGATCAGTGCCACCACCAGCGCATTGATGTGATAGAGCGGCAGCGATACCAGCACCCGGTCCCGCTGCGTCAGCTCATGCGTTTGCGCAATGGCATGCGCATTCGCCAACAGATTGGCGTGGGTCAGCAGCACGCCCTTGGGCACGCCGGTGGTGCCCGAGGTGTACATGATGAGCGCAGGATCGGATGGCTGCGGATGGTGCTTCTGCAGGGCGCCTTCCAAGCTGGGTGATTGCCCGCCCATGCGCACGCGCAGATCGGGCACGTGCATGGACTCGGTGTCACAGACTTCGACATGAATCGTTCGCGTCACCTTCGAGAGCGCCTCGCGCAGTGCGGGTAGGTTTTCCTGGCAGGTGAATACGAGCCGCGTGTCCGAGTGCTCCAGCACATGCACCAATTGCGCTGGCTGGCTGAGCAGATTGATGGGATTGACCACCAGGCCGCTCGCCATGATTGCCAACAGGAGGATGGCCGCAAGCGGCCCGTTCGGCATGTATACAGAGACCTTGTCGCCAGGCTGAAGTCCGATGGCGTCCAGTTGGCTGTGCAGCCGTGCGGTTTCCGCCTGAAGTTGCGCGAAGCTGAGCTGCGCTCCGTCGGGCGCATTGAGCAGGAACGGCGCATTGGCGCGCTCCTGCGCGCGTGCGTTCAGCACTTCGCCAATGTTGTGCTGCAAAGTAGATGCGTTCATGCTCCGTACCTCCGGAAGAAATCGCCGAGCATGTCGTCCACGGTGGGCTTGTTCTCTGCAATCGTGCGCGCGATGCGCGTGGTGTTCATGTAGTAGCGATAGTTGAGGTTGTCCGAAAAATTGTTGCCACCCCACGTACCACATCCCATGGACAGCGAGAACGGCAGGCCGTTGTTGAAATTTCCGCCCGTGGCAAAGCAGTGGGCCTGATTGACGATGACGCGTGCAACCGGCAGGTTCTGCGCGAGATAGCGCGCCTGCTCGTCATCCTGGGAATGCAGGCTGACGGAGTGCCCCGCGCCCATGTAGGCGTAAATCTTGCGGACGGTGGCGCAAGCGTCATTGAAATCGCGCGCCGTGTAGAGCGTGAGCACGGGCGAAAGCTTTTCTCCCGAGAACGGATGCGCGCTGCCTACGCCGCTTTCTTCCACCATCAGGACGCTGGGTTCTGGCGCAGTGATGCGTGCGCTCCAGTCGATGTCCGCCAGTGTGGCGATGACCCCGGCAGATTTTCCGGTAATGGCTGAGTTGAGTTTCCCGTCCTTCCACATCAGCTCTTCAAGCCGTTGCTTTTCCTGCGCGGTGAGCAGCAGGGCGTTGTGCGTTGCGAAGGCATTGAGCACTGCGTCGCGCGCCTCAGCGAGTACCACCATGCTGTTTTCAGAGGAGCAACTGGTGGCGTTGTCGAACGTCTTGGAAGCAATGACCAGCGCCGCCGTTTCAAGCGGATCGGCAGAACTATCAATGATCGACGCCACGTTGCCCGCGCCCACACCGAACGCTGGCGTGCCGCTGGTGTAGGCCATGCGCACATTGGATTGGGATCCGGTTGCGATCACCAGATCCGCCTGCTGCATGAGTTCCGCCGTCAACGCTTTGGTGATTGGCGCCGGAAGTGTTTGCACCAGATCCGGTGGCAGTCCGCATTTGCGCAACTCCGCATGAATGAACTCTAGCAGCAGCCTGCTCACACCCAGGCCTTTGGGAGAGGGCGCGACGATGACGGCATTGCCGCATTTGAGCGCATTGATGATGTTGTTGGCTGGCGTCGCGCCCGGATTGGTGGACGGCGTGATCGCTGCCACCACACCGACCGGGCGAGCAATCTCGGTGATACCCAGAGCCTTGTTTTCCTCAATCACCCCAAATGTGCGCACGCCTTTAAGATCGCGCAATAGGCCTAATGTCTTGCGGTGGTTCTTGGTGATCTTGTCGGCGACATTGCCGAGCCCGGTTTCCTGGACCGCCAGTTCAGCGAGTTGCCGGTTGCGTTGCGGCTCCATGATGGCCCAGCCGACGGCAGAAACCGCGTCATCCATCGCCTGCTGACCAAGTTGTGCGAAGTGAGACTGCGCTGCGCGTGCGCGCTCGATGAGTCGGGCCACAGCCCGCTTTGCATCCTGCTGCTGCTCCCTTGGGGCCTCTCGAACTTCCATGGTGTGCTCCTTGAATATTTGTAGGTGACCGGGTTCGGCAAACAGGTCGCAGGTACAACATCCATCAGCAGTGAAACGGGTCGCTGTCGATATCTACCGTTCCTGCGCCTGTCGATTCACAGGCTAGGCAGTTGGAAAAAAATCGGGTCCCGTTTTTTTACTTTTTCGCTATGAGCGGGGCAACCCGGATGCAAAAATGCATTTTTCGGGACAAGATCGCGCCAGGTACATGGAGGCGTCTGCGCGCGGTGTCACCGGTCAGGCGACTGGTGTGTTGCGATATCAGGGCGATCTCCCCGGTAATTCGACAGTGAGAGCGCCGCATCCGCATGACTTCCTCCCATTCCAATGCTGCAGCCATCCGGGCCTTCCGAATAGTGGAGTTACTGGCCCAGGAGCGCGCGCCCATGACGCTCATGGAAATCAGCACGCGCATGGAATTGCCCAAGCAATCCGTGCACCGGCTGCTCAAACAACTCGAGGGCGCGTGGCTCGTTAATCGCAGCGGGCCTGGCAAGCACTATGTCTGCTCCAGTCGCGTGCGGCAGATGGCCATCAACCTGCTGATGACCACGGGCCCGGCGGCCGAACGGCGTGCCATCCTTCAGGAAATGGCGGATCAGGTGAACGCCAGTTGCAACCTGGCCATTACCAGTGGTGACTCCATCGTGTATCTGGATCGCGTGGAAGCCAACTGGAATTCCAACGCCAAACTTTCGCCGGGCACCCGTGTGCCGTTTCATTGCACTGCGAGCGGGAAACTGTTGATGAGCCTCCTGCCGAAGCAGCAACGCGAACGGCTACTGCGCAGCCTTTCGCTGCGTCGTTGGACCGAGTTCACCATCTCTGATGCGCAAGCACTGCGCGCCGATCTGGAAGAGACGCGCAAGAGACGTCTGGGTCTCAATCGGGGTGAGTACATTCCCGGCGTGGTGGCCATCGCAGTTCCGGTCATGTTGACGGCGCAGAAGGCAAGTGCTGCGGTCGCGATTCAGGCCAGCGCGGAGCAATTCAGCGTGGCGCAATTGATGGAGTGGGTGCCGCAATTGCGGGCGACGGCCGAGCGATTGGCAATGACGTTTGATGTGCCGGATCAACGCATTGCCACCTCCGCCTCTTGAGTCATCTTCAGGGCATTGCGGAAGCCAGATGGGCTGGCAGCAGCAGTTCGATGCGCAAGCCTCCCAACGGGGACTGACTGGCGGTGACCTCGCCGCCATAGGTGTGCACCAACTCGCGCACGATGTCGAGCCCCAGACCCGCGCCCGGCCGCTGTTCATCCAGACGCACGCCGCGCTGAAACGCGCGTTCGCGTTCCGGCTCGCTAAGGCCGGGACCATCGTCGTCCACCGTGAGGCGGAGCATCTCGCCTGCCTCGATGACCTGCGCGTGAAGGGCGATGTGTTGGTGGGCCCATTTGCCCGCGTTGTCGAGCAGGTTGCCCAGCATCTCGTAGAAATCTTGTTCCTCTCCACGAAAGGCCAGATGCGGATCGATGTCCCCCAACTCGAACTGCAGATGGCGCGCTGCGTGCAATCGCTCCATGGTTCTCAACAGTGCCTGAAGGTGTGGCTTCACGGGCGTGCGCAGGGCCTTGGAGCGCGCTGCGGTGGCGGCGCGTGCGCGTGCGAGGTGGTAGTCGACCTGGCGCTTGGCGATCTGGGTTTGCTCTTGCACGAGGTGCGCAAGGCCGTCGTGTCCTGCCGTGGCGGCATTCCCCATGATGGTCAGCGGCGTATGCAGTGCGTGCGCGAGATTGCCCGCCTGTGTGCGTGCGCGCTGCACGATCTCGGCGTTGGTGTCGAGCACGTTGTTGAACTCGGTGACCAGCGATTCCAGCTCAGACGGAAACTGTCCTTCGAGATGTTGTGAGTCACCATTGAGCACCGCACGCAAGCGCTGCCGCAGTTGGTGCAATGGTGCCAGCGCGAACTGCAACTGGATCACCATGGCGACCAGCAGCCCGAGCGCGAGCATGCCCAGCGTGAGCAGCAGCATCGACGTGAAACGCGACATGCGTTCCGCCAACACCGCGCTGTCCGCGGCGACGGCAAGGCGTAGCAAGGGCGCATCCGGCTCGGGCAATTGCAGGGTGCGGGTCACGGCGATCAGCGAGCGGCCTTCGCTGTCACGCAGCATCTTTTCATCAAAGTTGCGCGTGCCCTGTGCGCGCGGCAGGGTAGAGGGCAGGGGCAGTGACTGATCCCAGAGTGAACGGGAGCGGGCCAGCGCATCCTGCGACACGGTGGTCTGGCCCTCGGCATTGCGGCTGAGCACATCCACTTGCCAGTACAGGCCCGATAGGGGCTGTTCAAAGCGCGGGTCGCTGGCAATCGGCGTGACGCTGAGTGCGCCGGATGCATCGGTATCCACCGCCGCGCTCAACTGGTTGAGGTGCAGCACCAACTGCGCCTGCATTTGCTGTGTGATGTGCTCCTGGAACAGCGTGCGCAGCCCCCAGCCTGCCAGCGCGAGCGACACCAGCACCCATGCCATGGTCGCTACCAACAACCGTGCTCGCAATGAATGCGCGCGCGGCGCGGCTGCGTCTGTTCTCGGGTAGCCTTTGGCGCAGGCGTTCATGCGTTCGCGCTCGGGTCCACCATGCGATAGCCCATGCCGCGCACGGTTTCGATGCAGCCCGCAGGCAGCTTCTTGCGCAGGCGGCCAATGAATACTTCGATGGTGTTGGAGTCGCGCTCGCTGTCGTTGGGATAGATGTGTTCGTAGAGTTCGGTGCGGGAGTGCACTTCGCCCACACGCTGCATGAGCAACTCCAGAATCTTGAACTCATGGCTGGTGAGGGCGAGCGGTTGTCCATCGATCAGCACGCGCGCTTGTCGTGTGTCGAGACGAATGGGACCGCATTGCCACTCTGCACTCGATTGCGACCCGAGTCGGCGCAGCAGCGCACGCAGGCGCGCCAGCAACTCTTCCATGTGAAAAGGCTTGGACAGATAGTCGTCTGCGCCCGCGTCCATGCCCGCCACTTTCTCGTGCCAGGCGCTGCGTGCCGTCAGGATCAGCACGGGCATCGTGCGTCCTGCTGCGCGCCAGTGGCGCAGCACGGTCAGGCCGTCGACGACCGGCAAGCCCAGGTCGAGGATGGCGGCATCGAAGTTTTCCACCTCGCCCAGATATTGGGCGCTGGCTCCGTCGCTGGCTGTTTCGACCGTGTGATTGGCCGATTGCAACGCCTGCGCGAGTTGCGTCTGCAAGGTGGGTTCGTCTTCGACCAGAAGAATGCGCATCAGTGCTTTCGTTTCTGTTTGATCTTGAGAATCTGCCCCGTGGCCGCATCCACCTTCAGCTTCGAGAGCATGCCCTGATCGCCGAGCATCTTGATCTCGTAGATGAAACGGCCATCGTCGTGCTCCAGCTCTACTTCGAGCACTTGGCCTTTGAATTCTTTTTCCACCTTGTCGAGCACTGCGCGCAGCGGCATGACCTTGCCTTCACGCAGCGCGCGGCGCGCCATCTCGTGGTCGCTTTCATCCGCATGCGCGCTGGTGGCAGGCACCATGCCGGTCAGCCACAGCCCCGCCATCAACAGGGACGACGCCAACACCGCCAATCCCTTGCGGAATCGCGCTGTGGTGGGCGTGGAGGTGCGAGGAAGCATGGTGCGGAGGTCGTAGCCCAAGCGGCTGAAAACGAACCCTTTGTTTATAGCGAATGCGACATGAACCAGCGATGAACGATTGGTTCAGCTTGTCTTCACCCTGGTTTTTGAACAATTTCCTTCAGGCGGTGATTGGTGAGCATCGATCACGACCATCGCCCTTTCAACCACTGATCAAGGAGTCTTCATGTTTAAGCAACATCCTATTTTCTCGCAGAACAACGCCGGTCGCGTCGCCGCTTCCCTTGCTCTGGCTGCGGCATTGGCCGGCATCGGCGGTATCGCCAGCGCGCAGATGGCAGCCCAACCCGCAGCACCCAATGCGGCCCCTCAAGTGACGCCGGTGCTCGACATCGGACAGATTTTCAACAAGGTGCAAGCCGCAGGTTACCGCGATGTGCGCGAGATCGAATGGGACGATGGCCGCTACGAAGTGAAAGCCAGCGACGCGCAAGGCAAACGCCTGAAGCTGTATGTGAATGCATCGACGGGCGCCGTAGAGCACGTCAAGACACGATGACACCACCCGGGCATGCCTGCTCGCTGTTCATGGCGGGCGGCACGCCTTTCGACAATGAAGAAAGGAGGGTAGAAAAGTGCGCAAACCATTGGCTTTGGGGCTGTTCCTGGGAGGACTGCTCGCCGCCTGGCTGATTCTTGCTCCACCGCCGTGGGACGTGCTTCCGTTGGTGAATGCAGAGGGGCAGGCGTCGGGTGTCTGGCGCTTGCGTCAACTGGTCTTGAATCTGAGCGGTGTATTGAGCATCGGCCTCATGGCGTTCATCATGGTGCTGGCATTGCGTCTGCCCTGGATGGAGCGGCTTCTGGGTGGCATGGACCAGGTGTACCGCCTGCATAAATGGGCGGGCATTGGCGCGGGCGTTTTTGCCTTGATGCATTGGGGCGCCAAGGAGTCCGGCAGCTTCATCAAGGACGTCTGGTCCACGGCGGGAAGGCCCGCACGCGACGTTGTTCTGCCCTGGGCCGTGCAATGGCGGTCATCGGCCAAGGACATCGGCGAGATCGCGTTCTACATCCTGATGGCCTTGCTGGTGCTGACGTTGTGGCAGCGCCTGCTGAACTACCGCAACTGGCGCTGGACGCACCGCGTCATGCCGGTGATCTTTCTGGCGTTGGCGCTGCACTCCATCCTGCTGATGCCGCAGGCCTATTGGGCGCAACCGCTGGGACTGTTGATGGCCGGACTGTTTGCGGCGGGTGCGCTCGCGTCAGTGATCTCGCTGTTGGGCGGAATCGGCAAAGCACGTACGCACCGGGCGCATGTCCATTCCGTTCGTTTGCTGGGACCAAGCGAGGCACATTCGCCGCTCGAAGTGGTGTGCGCCATGCCGTCGACCTGGCAAGGGCACATGCCGGGACAGTTTGCCTTCGTGTCGTTTGCGTGGATCGAGGGAGCTCATCCATTCACGATTGCGAGCGCGCCCGATGCCCTGGGCACCACCGCCGCAGGCGAGGCGCTGGTGCGCTTCGTCATCAAGCCTTTGGGCGACTTCACCGGCTCGCTTGCACACCGGCTGTCAGAAGGACAGGTGGTGACTGTGGAAGGGCCTTACGGTGCATTCGATGCACAAGGCAGCCCTTCACGCGAACAGGTGTGGATTGGAGCCGGCGTGGGCGTAACGCCGTTCATCGCCTTGCTGGAGGCGCGTCAGCGTGATGTGCTGGGCAGCGGTGATAAGCCGCAGGGCGCGCCATCCACCGAGATGCATTACTGCACGCGCCATGCGGCAGAAGACCCGTTGCTGCCGCGTCTGCGCCAGTTGTGTGCCAACGCTGCGCAGCCGGTACAACTGGTGGTGCATGACGAGGCGGCGGGCGAGCGATTGAGCGCAAACGATCTGCAACGGGCCGGTCGCAAACCGCTCGATATCTGGCTGTGCGGGCCGCAAGGTCTGGTGCTCAGCATGCGCCGCGCCTGTCGCGCAGAGGGCGGGCGGCGTTGGCGGCTTCACCACGAGCTGTTTGCAATGCGCTGATGGTCGTGTAACTTACGCTTGTTCACAGCGACAGGGACATACCATTGCGGAGGCAGGCTGCGCGCTTCGGGCGTGCGCAATGCCTCCCCTCCCCACGCATTTCACAGGAGAAGTCACCACCATGCGCAAGCAGACCATTCACGTTGTTGCGATCGGCGCGCTCGTCCTTCTGGCGGGTTGCTCTTCTTTCTCGCCCACCACAACGCCGCCGCCATCGCCCGCAGAAATGCGCCCGCCGCCAGCCATTGGCGCATCAACGGCACCCGTGGGCAATATCTGCAATGCGGGCGCTGCGCAATGGGCGGTTGGGCAATCGGCCACAGTGAGCGTGACCGAGAAGGCGCGCGTGCGGTCCGGTGCGCGCATGGCGCGTGTGTTGCGTCCCGGTCAGGCGGTCACGCAAGAGGTGGATCCGCAGCGTTTGAACCTGGAGCTGGATGCCAGCGGCAAGATCGTGAAGGCGCGCTGCGGGTAAGTCGAGGGCGGGGCGGTGTCGTGCCGCTTACGCAGCGAGAAAGATGGATTGCAGATCGCTCAAAAAATCAAAACCGCGTTCGGTCGGCTGCACGTGCATGCCGGTGCGTGTAATGAGCCCCTTGGACTCTGCCTTCTTCAGTCCCGCATCGATGGTGGACAGCGGCGTTCCAGTGCGCTCCAGATAGTCCGTGATGGAAAAACCGTCTCGCAGACGCAGCGCGTTCAGCATGTATTCGAACGGCAGATCGGCGCGGCGCACATCGTCGTCCTGCGCCACGGCTTGACCGGCCAGCGCGCCTTCCATGTAGCGCTCCGGGTCGCGCAGGCGGGACTGGCGCACGACGCGGTGAGCGAAACTCAGCTTGCTGTGCGCACCGGCCCCGATACCGAGATAGTCACCAAATTGCCAGTAATTGGTGTTGTGCCGGCACGCATGGTGGGTGCGTGCGTAGGCCGAAATTTCGTAGCGGCGCATGTCGGCCGCGCCAGTCAGCTCGGTGATGCGGTCGAGCATGGCGTAGGCCGAGTCGTCGTCTGGAACGACAGGCGGAAACTTGGCGAAATAGGTGTTCGGCTCGATCGTCAGGTGATACACCGAAAGATGCGGCGGCGCGAACGACAAGGCGGTGTGCAGGTCACGCTCCAGATCGAGCAGGCTTTGACCGGGCAACGCATACATGATGTCCAGATTGAAGGTATCGAATGACTGCGCCGCTTCTTCCACGGCAGCCAGCGCCTGCGCGCGATCATGAACGCGCCCGAGGGCAGTCAGGAAGCGGTCGTCGAAGCTTTGCACGCCAATGGACAGCCGCGTCACGCCCGCCGCACGATAGGCGCGAAAACGGTTCTTCTCGAAGGTACCGGGGTTCGCCTCCATCGTGATTTCGCAATCCGCTTCCAGACGCAGGCGCGCACGCACGTCGCTCAGCAAGCGGTCGATGCTTTGGGGCGAGAACAGGCTCGGCGTGCCGCCGCCGATGAAGATGCTGTGCACCGTGCGGCCCCAGATGAGCGGCAACGCGGCTTCCAGATCGGCCATGAGTGCGTCGATGTAGCGGGCCTCGGGGGCAACGCCCTCGCTGCTTGGTGTGCGCAATTCGTGCGAGTTGAAATCGCAATAGGGGCACTTTTTCAGACACCACGGCAAGTGGATATACAGCGACAAGGGCGGCAGGCTTTGCAGGTGCAATACGCCGGCACGCATGTAGTCCTGCAAGGAGCGCAACGGCTTGCCAGCGGTAGGGTGGGCCGCATCGGCGGGAAGAATCGGGATGCTCATCGGGCTCGCGGGGCGTTCTTCGGGTGATATCAGTGCTGGTTCTGGAGCCAGTTCTCGCGCAGCAAATCAAGCAACTGCTGCGTGGCGCGCCCGCGGTGGCTGTAGGAATTTTTCACCACCGCAGGCAATTGGGCAAACGTGTGTCCGAGCTCCGGGATGAACATCACCGGATCGAAGCCAAAGCCATTGCTGCCCTTGGGCTCGCGCGTGATCTCGCCGCGCACGCGGCCCACGGCAATCAACGGCTCGGGGTCTTGCGCGCTGCGCACGGCCACGAGGGTACTGACCATGGTGGCGCGCCGGTTGTCGATGGCGGCCATCTGTTCGAGCAAGGCGCGTACGTTGTTTGCGTCGCTCTTTTCGTAGCCGAATTGCGTGGCGTAGTACGCCGTCTGCACGCCGGGTTGTCCGTCGAAGGCTTCCACGCACATGCCGGCGTCGTCCGCAATGGCGGGAAGCCCGGTTTTTTCCGCTGCGAAGCGGGCCTTGGCGAGGGCGTTTTCCACGAAGGTGTGGAAAGGCTCCTCGGCTTCTCCGGTAAAGAGTTGCGATTGGGGAATGAGCTCCACGCCGAGGGGTTCGAGCATGGATTGGAGCTCGGCCAGTTTGCCCTTGTTGTTGGATGCGAGAACGATTTTCATAATCTTGAAGTCAGGAAGCCGGATGGCTTCGACGGTGTTTCCCCGGTGGTTGTGCCGCCGGTTCGCCGGGCGCGGGAGTGGGCTGGCGGTGGAGGCGGCGCTGCGCGGTTCAAGCCGCGAGGGCCTGCTTTTGCAGGGCGATCAATTCGCCGATGCCTTTTTCCGCCAGATTCAGTAGCTGGTCCATTTCCTTGCGCGAGAAGGCCGCGCCTTCTGCCGTGCCTTGCACTTCGATGAAGTGACCAGCGCCGGTCATGACGACGTTCATGTCGGTGTCGCAGGCGACGTCTTCGCGGTACTCCAGATCGAGCATGGGTTGGGTGTCGACGATGCCGACCGAGATCGCCGCCACCTCCGCGATGATGGGCGTTTGCGTGAGCAGGCCCTTGTCGAGCAACTGCGTCACCGCGTCGTGTGCAGCGACCCAGGCACCGGTGATGGCGGCGGTGCGGGTGCCGCCATCGGCCTGCAGCACGTCGCAGTCGAGCTGGATGGTGCGCTCGCCCAGCAGCTTGAGATCGAATGCGGCGCGCAGGCTGCGACCGATGAGACGCTGGATCTCCTGCGTGCGCCCGGTTTGTTTGCCGCGCGCGGCTTCGCGGTCACTGCGGGTGTGGGTGGAGCGGGGCAGCATGCCGTATTCCGCCGTCAGCCAGCCTTCACCGCTGCCGCGCTTGTGGGGCGGCACGCGTTCTTCCACCGAGGCGGTACACAGCACTTTGGTGTGGCCAAACTCGATCAGCACCGAGCCTTCGGCGTGCATGGTGTAGTGGCGCGTGATGCGCACGTTGCGCAGCGAGTCGTTGGTGCGGCCAATGCGCTGGAATGGAGTGTTGTTCATGGCGTAGACGCAGTCATGCGAGCGGGTTTGTGATTCGTTCAGGCTTCATGCCCTGTGGCGCAGCCATCCATAGTGGGGGACATCCTTCGGATGCGCCCGGCGCTGCGTCCATTGCCTTGCCGGCGGCGTGGCGCGCGCAAGTCTGCAGATGCGAAAACGTCTACTCTACAACTTTCGCGAAGCTGAACTGCGGCGTATGGCTTCGTTGATCTCGGCGATCGAGCGTTCGATGGCTTCATCGTCGAGCTCGTCCAGATCGTCGGAGAGGCCGCCATCCATCAGGCCTGCCTGAATGGTCGAGGCGAAGACCCCGTCGCTGATGCTGTCGGTCGAGATGCCGAGCGTGGAGGCGAACTGGTCGGGCGTTTCCCACTCCATCGCCACGACGGTGACGTTGTCGCTGGCGCTGCCTGCTTCGCGCAGCGCGGCCTCTACGAGCAGCGGGACCGATTCGGACACGATCTGGCGGGTTATTTCATGCGCGATCACCTCGTCGTCGAGCGATCCCCACAGGCCGTCGGAGCACAACAGCAGACGATCGCCTTGTTCCAGATGCGTCGCATCGCTCAGGTCGAACACCGGCTTGGACGGCGAGCCGAGGCAGGTGAACAGCACGTTGCGGTTCACGTTTTCCAATCCCTGGAAGGAAGCGTTGCGCAACTCCAGATAGGAGTGATCGCGAGTGCGTGTGATCACCTGTCCAGCACGCACCAGATACAGGCGCGAATCGCCACAGTGAATCCATGTGGCGCAGCCATCCTGCACCACCGCAGCCACCAGCGTGGTGCGCGGCGAGTCGCCCAGTGCGCGGTCGCTGGTGTAGCGCAAAATCTGGTGGTGTGCGGCCAGCAGTGCGGCGGTCAGAAAGGTCGGCACATCGGCCAGACGTGGTCGCGCCTCGCGCTGGAAGAGGGCAGAGATCGTCTGGATGGCGATCTGCGCAGCCACTTCGCCTTCAGGGTGACCGCCCATGCCGTCAGCGAGCAGGAACAACCCGGCTTCGCGGGTGTAGCAGTACCCCATCCGGTCTTCGTTCTTTTCGCGGCCACCGCGGCGGCTGATCTGGAATACGGAGAATTTCATTGGATCTTCCCAGGTCCGCTACCACCCTTGAGTTTGGTGCTGCGTGAGTCCGAGACCAGGGTGTCGATCTGCAGACGCATTTTTTCGGCGACAGAGAGTTTGGTGTAGCGCCGTTCGCCCTCGCGGCTGAGTTCCTTTTGCAGTGCAAAAACGGACTGCGGGCGCGACAGCGGATCGATGGCCATGCACCACTCCACCACTTCGATGAGATTATCGGAGTACAGGCCGCGCATTTTCGCGAGGGCCGCCGTGAGGCGATCCTTGTCCGAGCGCTGCGTGGCTTCGGTGGGCGGGTAGCCGTGCATGCAGGCGTAGATGCATGCGCCGATGGCATAGATGTCGGTCCACGGGCCCATCTGCGAATCGCGTCGGTACATCTCGGGCGCTGCAAAGCCGGGCGTGTACATGGGGCGGATGAAGTTGCCTTCCTTGGACAGCACTTCGCGCGCTGCGCCAAAGTCGATCATCACGGCGCGGTCGTCTTCGGTGATGAAAATGTTGGCGGGTTTGATGTCCAGGTGCAGCATCTTGTGCTGGTGCACGATGCGCAGTCCTCGCAGCACCTCGTCGAAGAGCGAACGGATGGTGGACTCGCGGAAAATCTTTTGCGCCTTCTGGTCGCGTGCCGTGATGATGAAGTCCTGCAGCGTCGCGCCTTCCAGGTAGTTCATCACCATGTAGACGGTTTCGTTCTCGCGAAAGAAGTTCAGCACACTCACCACCGATGGATGGGAGATTTGCGCCAGCGCACGGCCTTCCTCAAAAAAGCTTTTCAGACCTAGCCGATAGAGCGAAAGCTTTTCTGGCGCTACAGTGGGTGCCAACTCTCCTGCGCCGCGTGTGGCGAGAGAGGACGGAAGATACTCCTTGATCGCAACGGGTTGCTCATCTGGGCCCATGGCTTGATAGACAACGCCGAAGCCTCCGGCCGCGACCCGTCTGACGATACGGTAGCCGCCGATAACAGTGTTTGCAGGGAGTGAAGCAGGCTTGATTTTCGACATAAGGCTGTAGAAGCAATCACGGCTCGGCCAGAACCCGGATAATCACCAGATTGCAAGCAACCAACCACCGAAAAGTCCAATGGCAGTTTACAGTATGACAGGGTATGCCAGCGCACAGCTGGAGGCGTCCGATAACGAGGCGCGAGGTGCAGTATCCCACCGCAGACTGGGGTTGGAAATCCGATCGGTCAATAGTAGGTTCCTCGACGTTTCATTTCGCATGGCCGAAGAATTGCGGTCGCAGGAGCCCATGCTGCGTGCGCTGCTGTCCGCGCAGCTCAAACGCGGCAAGGTCGAAGTGCGCGCATTTTTTGTCGAATCAGCCGATGGCGCTGGCCTGCAGGAGCCGACGCCGCAACTCTTGCAGCGTCTGTGCAGCATCCAGGACACGGTGCAGGCGTGGCTGCCCCAAGCAGCCGCATTGAGCGTGGCCGACGCGATGCGTCTGTGTGCGGGTGGCGGCGCCAACGCATCTGACTGGACCGACGCGCTGAAGGGACTGGCGCAGCAGACGCTCAAGGACCTGTCCAGCGCGCGTGCGCGTGAGGGCGAGCGCCTGGCCGCCACACTGGTCGACCGCGTCGAACAACTGCGTGCGCTGGCAAAGAAAGCCGGTCCGCTGGTGCCGAAGCTCGTGGAGCAGCAGCGCCTGCGCTTCATGGAGCGCTGGAAAGAGGCCATGGCCCTGGCCGAGGGCAGCGTGGCTCCCGAAATGGCGCAAGACCGCGCGCTGACCGAAGCCACTGCCTTCGCCATCCGCATCGACGTGGCGGAAGAGCTGACGCGACTCGACTCGCATCTGGACGAGATCGAGCACTTGCTCAAGAAGGGCGGAGAAGTCGGCAAGCGGCTCGACTTCCTCATTCAGGAGTTGCATCGCGAGGCCAACACGCTTGGCTCCAAGTCTGCAACGATGGAGCTCACGCGCATCAGTGTGGATATGAAGGTGCTGATCGAGCAGATGCGCGAGCAGGTGCAGAACATCGAATAAGCAGCGGTTTTCCGGCTGAAATGGCCGACAAGCGCGGTGGTTGAACCACTGACTTGTCCTCGCGGCACTCCACATGCGGCGATAATTCCGTTTTGGCAGCGCCGTGCGCTCACATCTATGGACTACCCAGGAAACCTATTTGTAGTGTCCGCCCCCAGCGGGGCGGGCAAATCCAGTCTGGTGAAGGCCTTGCGGGAATTGGACTCGCTCGTGCAGCCTTCCGTGTCCCACACCACGCGTGCGCCGCGTGGACAAGAAAAGCATGGTCGGGAGTATTTTTTCGCCTCCGATCAGGAATTCGACGCCATGGTCGGGGCCAATGGGTTTGTCGAGTGGGCGAACGTGCATGGCCGCCGCTACGGCACCTCGCGCAAGGCGATCGAGGACCGGGTGGGACAGGGCGCAGATGTGGTGCTGGAGATCGACTACCAGGGAGCATTGCAGGTGAAGAAGACCTTCACCAACGCCGTGCTGATCTTCATCCTGCCGCCCAGTTGGGACGAGTTGCGCTCGCGTCTGGAGCGCCGCGGTGAAGACGAGGCCGAGGTCATCGAAATGCGCCTTGCCAACGCGGCGCAAGAGATGGCGCAAGTGGAGAATTTCGACTTCGTTATAATCAATGAAGTTTTTGAACGTGCGCTTTTCGATCTGAAAACCATTGTTCATGCACAGCGACTGAAGTACGCCGCCCAGCGTCGCGCCCGGGCCGATACTTTCGAGTCGCTTCATATTTCCTGAACTGGAACCCCGGAGAATCACATGGCCCGCATTACCGTGGAAGACTGCCTCGAGCAGATCCCCAACCGTTTTCAGCTCGTACTGGCTGCCACTTACCGTGCCCGCATGCTCAGCCAGGGCCACTCTCCCAAGATTGAAAGCCGCAATAAGCCTGCCGTCACTGCGCTGCGTGAAATCGCTGGCGGCAAGGTCGGTCTGGAAATGCTCAAGAAGGTTCCGGGCTGAGCAGGCAGTGTCTGGCAGGGCAGGAACGCCGCGTCCTACCCGCAAAAAGAAAAAGCACCGCACTGCGGTGCTTTTTTGTTCCTGTTACCCTCAAATCATTGAGTCACGCGCCGCACGTCTGGTTTCGCCGGGCAATCGCCGAACCTCTGCGAGTCGTCAGTAACAGTTCTTTGCGCGCACGCCACCTGTGGTTAACATGGCGTATGTTGCATCGCAGCAACCTTCGCGGTCTACGTGGATATTCCCATCGGACGTGTCGGCGTCAGCCGGCGACTTGTCCAAGGGAAGTAGCGTTGGTATGTGCGCTGGTGCTTTATAGTCAAATTTTTTTGCACAAGCTACATTTGGGGCATGAAGGCAGTGTCTAATCTGGCATCCGCTACAGAGTCAAAAGTCAGTTCTCCGGTCCCGGGGGCCGGAGACACTGGCGCGGCTGCCGCCAATGCGGCTGCGGCAAGCTTTGCCGCGCTTTTGGAAAAGTTGGACTACCTGGACGAGGCCAGCATCGAGCAGGTGCGTCAGGCCTACCGTTTTGCCGATCAGGCACACCTCGGGCAGATGCGCAACAGCGGCGAGCCCTACATTACCCATCCTATTGCCGTAGCTGCCCTGTGCGCCAGTTGGAAGCTGGATGCGCAGGCGCTGTGTGCCGCGCTGCTGCACGATGCGATGGAGGATTGCGGCGTCACCAAGGCCGATCTGGTGGAGCGCTTTGGCGCATCGGTCGCTGAAATGGTGGACGGACTCACCAAGCTGGACAAGCTCCAGTTCGACACGCGCGAAGAAAATCAGGCGGAGTCGTTTCGCAAGATGCTGCTGGCTATGGCGCGCGATGTGCGCGTCATCCTCATCAAGTTGGCCGATCGTACGCACAACATGCGCACGCTCTCGGACATGCCGCGCTCCAAGTGGCGCCGCATTTCCTCGGAAACGCTGGAGATCTATGTCCCGATCGCCCATCGGCTGGGGCTGAACCAGACTTTCCGCGAGTTGCAGGATCTGGCCTTCCGCCACTTGCATCCATGGCGCTACGCAACGCTGGCCAAGGCGGTCGGCAAGGCGCGCACGCGCCGCCGCGATCTGGTCGCCAAGGTGCAGGCAGAAGTCGATCTGGCGTTCAGCCGCCTTGGCATGAACGTGCGCTTGGCAGGGCGTGAAAAGACATTGTTCTCGATCTACGAGAAGATGACTGAAAAGCACCTGAGCTTTGCCAAGGTGACAGACATTTACGGCTTCCGCGTCATCGTGCCCACGGCCACCGATTGCTATACGGCGCTCGGTGTGCTGCACCAGATGTACAAGCCGGTGCCGGGCAAGTTCAAGGACCATATTGCGATTGCCAAGGTCAACGGCTATCAGTCGCTGCACACCACGCTCGTCGGCCCGGCGGGGGTGAACATCGAATTCCAGATACGCACCGAAGAAATGAACGTGGTGGCGGAAGCGGGCGTGGCCGCACACTGGCTGTACAAGGAAGTGGGCGGCGCTGGAGCGTCGTCGGTGGAGCGCATGGGCACGAAGTGGCTGCAGTCGCTGCTCGACATCCAGAACGAAACGCGCGACGCGGCCGAGTTCTGGGACCACGTGCGCGTGGACCTGTTTCCCGATGCAGTCTACGTGTTCACGCCCAAGAGCCAGATCATGGCGTTGCCGCGCGGCGCGACCGTGGTCGATTTTGCCTATGCCGTGCACACGGATGTGGGCGACCGCACCGTGTCCGCCAAGATCAACGGCGAGCCAGTTCCGCTGCGCACCGAACTGAAAAACGGCGACGTAGTGGAAATTGTTTCCGCACCCGACTCGCATCCCAACCCGGCCTGGCTGGCGTTTGTGCGCACAGGCCGTGCGCGCTCCAAGATTCGCCACTACCTCAAGAGTATGGAGCTGACCGAGTCGGCCAGTCTGGGCGAAAAACTGCTCACGCAAGCGGTGCGCGCGGAAGGCATGGAGGGGCTGCCCGATGAGGACGCGCAAGCGGCCATCTGGGAGAAGCTGCTGCGCTTCACCGGCAGCCGCACGCGCTCGGACCTGATGACCGATATTGGTTTGGGCAAGCGCGTGGCGAGCATCGTTGCCAAACGCATGGCGCTGCTGATGTCGGAAGAAGGACAGCGCCCCGACGCATTGCTGCTCACGCGCGAGCGCTATGGCTCGCATGAGACGATCTCGCAAGGCGGCATTTCGCTGGACGGCAGCGAAGGCGCATCCGTGCAATATGCCGAATGCTGCCGACCGGTGCCGGGCGACCCGATCACCGGCTATCTGGGGCGTGGAGAGGGCTTGGTGGTGCACAACGTGCGCTGCGCTATCGCGCAGAAACTCCAGGCCAAGGACAGCGAGCGCTTTATCTCGGTGGATTGGGCGGAAGAGCCTGCGCGCATGTTCGAGACCGGCATCATCGTGACGGTCACCAACGGCAAGGGCGTGCTCGCGCGCGTGGCGGCCGAGCTGGCCAATTCCGAATCCGACATCATGCGCGTGGACATGGAAGGTGAGGCGATGGAGGAAACCATTGATCTGCGCTTCCTGATCCAGGTGCGCAATCTGGCCCATCTGGAAGCCGTGCTGCGCAATCTGCGCCGTACGCATTCCGTGCTGCGCGTGCTGCGGGAGATTCCGCTCGCAGGCTGACAGGACCGTCGAGCGCATCAGCAGAAAAGCCAGCCCGTTTCCCGGCTGGCTTTTCTTTTTGTGCGGTCCGAGCGCGTCAGTCCTGATCGGCGGGCGGCTCGGGGTATTGCACTTCTACGATCTCCAGCGTGCGCACGCCGGCTGGCGTTTGCAGGGTGACCTCGTCGCCTACACGCGCTTTCACGAGGGCGCGGGCTACGGGTGAAATCCAGCTGATCTGCTGCTGGGCATTGTCGGCTTCGTCGATGCCCATGATGGTGACCGTGCGCTCCACGCCATCGAGGTCGTCGATATAGGTCACCGTCGCGCCAAAGAACACCTGATCGCTGCCGGCGTGTTGGGACGCATCCACCACTTCGGCGATCTCGAGCCGCTTGGTCAGGAAGCGGATGCGCCGATCAATCTCGCGCAGGCGCTTCTTGCCGTAGAGATAGTCTCCGTTCTCCGATCGGTCGCCGTTGCTCGCCGCCCAATGCACGATGTCAACGACCTGCGGGCGCTCCACGTCGATCAGGTGCATCAACTCGCCACGCAGGCGCGTGTAGCCCGGCGGGGTGATGTAGTTCTTGCTGCCAGCAGGAATGCCCGCTGCTTGCGGCAGATCGTCGTCATCGTCGTCCGCATCAGTCTCTTTGGTGAAGGCTTTGTTCATGGCCCGATCTTGCCTGAGTTTCAAATGATGAGGGCCATCACAGTGTGTACCTGAGCTCCAGATAGAAAAAGCGCGTGGGCGGGTCCATGGTGGAGCCGCGGCTGTTGAAGTTCATGGGTTGACGACGGGCAAAGAGGTTGTCGACGCCCAATGCGATGGAGGTATGGGCGGTGGCGCGGTAGCGCACCTTCAGGTCGGCCGTGCCGTAGTTCGTGTTGATGGGCGCACTGCCGCGCTGGCTGGTGTCGGCGGCGTAGTAGTCGAAGTAATAGCGGGCCAGCACGTCGGCACGCCAGCGCTCTTGATTCCAGCGCAGGCCGGCGCGGGCAATCTGGCGCGCATGTCCGGTGAGGCGCGTTTGCGTGCTTGCGTCGCGCGCATCGAGATATTCCCAACCGGTATTGAGCGAGAAGTTTGCGTTCAGGCGCGCCTGTGCGCTGAGTTCCAGTCCTTCCAGATGGGCGCGTTCGATGTTCACATAGCGCGCGCGGGTGCGGATGTGCGCTGGATCGCCCGGCTCGCGTGGTTCGTTGACCGTATTGATCAGCCCATGGACGCGAGAGCGGAAGTAGAGGCCTTGCACGTCGAGATCTTGGGTGCGATAGGACAGCGCTGCCTCCCACGATTTGTTGGTCTCCGGCTTCAGATCCGGGTTGCCTATGATCAGGAACGTGCCGCGTGTCAGCGACGAGTGCTGCTCGATCACCGTTGGCGCGCGGAACGCCTCACCGTAACCGAGGCGGGCCTGCCATGGACCTATGGTGCGCTGCAGCGACAGGCGGGGCGTGGTGACCGATCCGAAGTCGGTGAACCTGTCATGCCGCAGCCCCGCCAGCAGCTTCCATTGGGCGGGTAGGGTCCATTCGTCCTGCGCCAGCAAGTGGGTGTTGGTGCGCGTGGCGCGGCCGCTGTTGATGGTGATGTCGATATCGTCACGCACGCTGCCGCCGCCGAACAGCAGGGAGTGGTCGCCCAGTTCGATCGCGTAACGTGCCTGTCCCTGCCATTGCTGGTAGTCGGTGAATTCGATCTTGGGAAAACTGCGCGAGGTCGATGCGTCCGTGGTGCCATAGCCGACATCGGCTTCCAGGGCGCCAGCGCCGATGGCACCGCGATAGTGCAGGGCTCCAAACCAGCGCCGCTCGCGCTCGAACGCTGTATAGGATGATGGCGCGGAGCCGTTGCCCGCGCTTGTCAGCCAGCCCGGGCCTTCGTCGTTCTGGTCGGTGAACTCCAGCGTCCAGCGTACGTTGTGGTCACCGGAAATCCGGTACGCGCCGTCGTATCTCGCGTAGGTTTGCCCAAGCCGATTGAGGTCGGCGGTGGGTTGCTCTTTGTCGTAGCGGAAAAGCCCGCGATGCCTGCGCTCCAGGCTGATGCGGTGACGCAGGTCGTCGCTGCCAAATCCCAGGGCGGCTCCCAAAATGCCCGTCTGGCGCTGACTGCCTTCGGTCGCTCCGCCGACCAGCCGGAGACTGCCGGTGATGCCCTTGTCGTCGAGCGGCGAGCGGGAGATGACGTTGATCGCACCTCCGGTGGCGTCGGCTCCGTACAGTGCCGACATGGGACCGCGCACGATCTCGATCCGGTCGGTGTCCTCCAACTGGAGAAGACTGGCGTTGATGCCGCCGTATTTGCTCGGGCGCCGCAGCCCATCCACCAGCATGGCGCCGGAATTCAGGCTGAAGCCGCGAATCGACACGGCGCTGCCGGAACCCAGTGCGCGGGCATCAACGCCCACGGCCTGGCGCAGTGCCTCGGTCACGCTCGTGCCGGATGCGGCGTCCAGATCCTGTCGATCCATGACTTGCACGGCAGCTTGAACGTCCAGCACGGCGCGTGGGTTGACAGTGGTGGTGACTTCAACGGGCGGGAGGACGGGAGCGGGCGACGCCTCCACGGGCAAATCGGCGCCCGCTAGAACGTGCGCACTGAAGGTAAGCGCGGCCAACAGTGCGATGGGACTGGCGGCCTGCGATGCGGGGAAGGCTTTGCGCGCCCCCGCATTCGAATCCCGAGGAGGAGGGCTCAGGTCCAGCAGGAAGGGGGATGGACGGAGGTATGACACAGAAAAAGACACGGTGAATTCCGGCTGAGTCGCTCACGAAAGTGCGCGACGGGAGAGGAAGGGGCAACATCTGCGCAGGCGCTGAACGTCCGTGCAATGGACTGCAGTGCGCACAGAGGCAATGGGGCCGGCGATGCACTCCGGAATACGTAGGCACAGCAGGCACGAATCGATTCAATGCTCGAAGTTGCGCGCGCAAAGCCGCTGCCGGATCGAATTCGTCCGCAGCCCCGTGGAATATCGGGAGAGAAAGGGCTCAGGCGAGCAAAGGCGGCCCGCGCGCAGGCAGGGGTGCGCCTGTCCGGCTCGAAAATCCTGCGGAAATCGACGGCGCGATGGTCGTCGCCACGCGCTGCGAGGTGGGTATGGGGGCGTCGAGGCTGGTCGTGGGCGCGATGTGGGCAAGACACAAGGCGCAATCCAGTGTGCGCGGCCCTGCGCCGTCGGCTTCGGTGTCGCCGTCCAGTGCAACGAGTTGGATGCCGCCGGTGGTGCACACCATCTCCATGGCCCGGGGATGGACGATGGGCGAGATGCCTGCAACGCCCAACACCAGCAGGAACCACGTCAAGAGAAGACGAGGCAATACGGTGGAGGAGCGCCAAGCGTACATGGTGCCGATTATGTCCTCGGTCAACCTAAAGAGAGTGCATCGCTCGTGGTGGGCGATTGCAATCCCTGCCTGCCGTCAAATTGATTCCGCTTGGTTTGAATACTTTATTGATGGGTCTTCACAGGCCTGCTGTTTTGGGGTAGCAGCGCGTGACGCGCGTGACGGAACGAGGGAGGTGGTTGCGCAGAGGCTGAGTGTGCAGAAACGAAAAAGCCTCAGAGCATTTCTACTCTGAGGCTTCACGTTTTGGTGCGGCTGGCAGGAATCGAACCCACGACCCCTTGGTTCGTAGCCAAGTACTCTATCCAGCTGAGCTACAGCCGCTGAAGCCTTGAATTCTAGCACGGGTTTTTGGGGTGATTTGGAAAAAATCCAAAAATCTTCAAAAATCGAAGGCTGCGCCGCGTTGGCGGGCACCGTCTTCACCATGCCGAAAGGGCTTGGACATCAGCGTCGAGTGTAACCTGCGCAGGCGCCTGCATTGGGAAGTCCGCGACATTCACGGAAAAGTCTTTTGTCGCGTTCGGCACTGGTTTCGCCAGAATGGTTCTGGGTGGGCTTGACGCGTACGGCGTTGGACGGTTGCGCTTTTTTCTCGCTCGTTTTCTTGGCGGCATGTGCTGGAAGGGCGCTTGCCGCCAGAACCAGGGCAGCGATGCAGAGTCGGGCGGTGATGGCGTGGCGGCGGATGTGCATGATGGATGGCAAGTGTGTGCGTTGACGTGCGTTGTGATCTTGATTGGCGCTTGCGCCCGGCGTTCTGCGTCAGGTCAGCGCAGGGGGATTTCACCGGCTTGACAAGAACTTTCGATGTAAAAACCGCACTCGGTTATAATCGTCAGGTTTTGCATGGTGCAGAACGCACGCCGTTGACCCTTCCAGCCAGCGGCGCAAGTCATTACGGAGCCTTTTGTTGCGTGCACATGGCATGTGCGGCGGGCCCCATTTTCAGGAAAAAAACATGATCGCATCTACAGTCAAGGCCGAAGTCGTCAAGGCCAACGCCCGCTCTGCCAACGATACTGGCAGCCCAGAAGTGCAAGTGGCTCTGCTGACCGCTCGCATCAACGAACTGACTCCCCACTTCAAGCAACATGCCAAGGACCACCACGGTCGCCGCGGCCTGCTGCGTATGGTGAGCCGTCGTCGTAAGCTGCTGGACTACCTCAAGTCCAAGGACGCAGAGCGTTACACCGCGCTGATCGCCAAGCTGGGTCTGCGCAAGTAATCCGTACCGGCATGGAAAAACGCCTGGGTTAGCACGCTAGCTCAGGCGTTTTTTACTTCGGAGAAGCAGTCATCGGAGCGAAGCTGTGTCATTCCAATGGCCTTGATCCCCGGTCGGGGCACCGTCAGGGTCACTGGAATGGCATCGTGTTCTGAGCGCTTGCACTCCACTTTTTGCGGGCTGTCGGTCCCGCTTTTCACTCAACTATGGAGTACATCCCATGAGCATGTTCAATAAAGTCACCAAGAGCTTCCAATGGGGCGACAAGACCGTCGTCATGGAGACCGGCGAAGTTGCCCGCCAGGCGTCCGGCGCGGTGCTGGTCAATATCGACGATACCGTGGTGCTGGCCACCGTCGTTGGCTCGAAGAACGCCAAGCCCGGTCAGGACTTTTTCCCGCTGACCGTGGACTACATCGAGAAGACATACGCCGCAGGCAAGATTCCCGGCAGCTTCTTCAAGCGCGAAGCCAAGCCCAGCGAACTCGAAACGCTGACCAGCCGCCTGATCGACCGTCCGATCCGCCCGCTGTTCCCCGAAGGTTTCTACAACGAAGTGCACGTGGTCATTCACACCATTTCGCTGAACCCTGAAGTGGATGCCGACATCGCCGCCATGCTGGCCGTGTCTGCTGCACTGTCGATTTCCGGTATTCCCTTCAATGGCCCGATCGGCGCCGCCCGCGTGGGTTACATCAACGGCGAATACGTGCTGAACCCCGGCCAGACTGCGCGCAAGGATTCGCAGATGGATCTGGTGGTGGCTGGCACCGAAGCCGCTGTGCTGATGGTGGAGTCCGAAGCCGAGCAACTGCCCGAAGAAGTGATGCTGGGCGCCGTGGTGTTTGGCCACGAGCAAGGCAAGGTGGCCATCAACGCCATTCACGAACTCGTGCGTGAAGCGGGCAAGCCCGTCTGGGACTGGCAAGCGCCGGCCAAGGACGAGGCGTTCATCGCCAAGGTCACGCAACTGGCGGAAGACAAGCTGCGCGCAGCCTATCAGATCCGTAGCAAGCAAGCCCGTACGCAAGCCCTGCGTGAGGCATCGGCAGCCGTGCTGGCACAACTGACGGCGGAAGGTGTCGAGTTTGACGCGGTGAAGGTCGAGGCCCTGCTGTTCGACATCGAGGCGCGCATCGTGCGCAGTCAGATTCTGGCGGGCGAGCCCCGTATCGACGGTCGCGACACGCGCACCGTGCGCCCGATCGAAATCCGCAACTCCGTGCTGCCGCGCACCCACGGTTCGGCACTGTTCACGCGCGGTGAAACGCAGGCCCTGGTGGTGTCCACACTGGGTACCGAGCGCGATGCGCAGCGCATCGATGCGCTGGCTGGCGAGTTCGAAGACCGCTTCATTTTCCACTACAACATGCCTCCCTTCGCCACGGGTGAAGTGGGCCGCATGGGCTCGACCAAGCGCCGCGAAATCGGTCACGGTCGTCTGGCCAAGCGCGCTCTGGTGGCCTGCCTGCCGACCAAGGAAGAGTTCCCCTACACGATCCGTGTGGTGTCGGAAATCACCGAGTCCAATGGCTCCTCGTCGATGGCTTCAGTCTGCGGCGGCTGCCTTTCGCTGATGGACGCGGGCGTGCCCATGAAGGCGCACGTGGCGGGTATCGCCATGGGCCTGATCAAGGAAGACAACCGTTTCGCGGTCCTGACCGACATTCTGGGTGACGAAGATCACCTGGGCGACATGGACTTCAAGGTGGCCGGTACCACCAATGGCATCACCGCCCTGCAGATGGACATCAAGATCCAGGGCATCACCAAGGAAATCATGCAGGTGGCACTGGCTCAGGCCAAGGAAGCCCGCATGCACATTCTGGGCAAGATGCAAGAAGCCATGGGCGAGGCCAAAACCGAGGTGTCGAGCTTCGCTCCCAAGCTCTACACGATGAAGATCAACCCCGAGAAGATCCGCGACGTGATCGGCAAGGGCGGCGCCACCATCCGTGCGCTGACCGAAGAAACCGGCACGCAGATCAACATCGAGGAGGATGGCACCATCACCATCGCCGCCACCGACGGCGCGAAGGCTGACGAGGCCAAGCGTCGCATCGAGGAAATCACGGCAGAAGTCGAAATCGGCAAGGTCTACGAAGGCCCGGTCACCAAGATTCTCGACTTCGGCGCGCTGATCAACCTGCTGCCCGGCAAGGACGGCCTGCTGCACATCAGCCAGATCGCCCACGAGCGCGTGGAAAAGGTCACCGACTATCTGAAGGAAGGCCAGATCGTCAAGGTCAAGGTGCTCGAGACCGACGACAAGGGCCGCGTGAAGCTGTCCATGAAGGCGCTGCTGGACCGTCCGGCAGGCGAGGGTAGCGGTCGCCCGGCTCCGCAAGAGCGTGGTGATCGCGGCGACCGTGGAGACCGCGGTGAGCGTCGCGAGCGTCGTGAAAACCGCGACGACCAGCAACAGCAGCAACAGCAATAAGCAGCCGTTGGTGCCGTGCCGTCAGTCTTCGGGCTGACGGCAGTTTCGTTTTTGAATTGATGCGCCGTGATGGCTGCCCTGCGCAGTCGACTGCGGTCAACAACTCGGATATTTCTCACAATGACGTCGAACATGCGAGCCGTTGAGATCACGGAATTTGGTTCTCCTGAAGTGTTGCAACTGGGCGAGCGCCCAGTGCCCAAGGCCGGGCAGGGCGAATTGCTGATTCGCGTTCTGGCCAGCGGTGTGAACCGCCCGGACGTGATTCAGCGCAAGGGGCACTATGCTCCGCCTCCCGGGGCCTCGGATATTCCGGGTCTGGAAGTGGCCGGTGTCGTCGAATCTGGCGACGAGCAGGCCATGGCGCGCGTCGGCATCAAGGTGGGTGATCGCGTTTGCGCACTCGTTGCGGGCGGTGGTTACGCGGAGTTGTGTGTGGCGCCCGTCGAGCAATGCTTGCCAGTGCCCAAGGGTTTCAGCGATATCGAGGCGGCCTCGTTGCCCGAGACCTTCTACACCGTGTGGAGCAACGTGTTCGACCGCGGTCGCCTGCAGGCGGGCGAGGTGCTGCTCATCCAGGGCGGCAGCAGCGGCATCGGCGTGACGGCGATCCAGTTGGGCAAGGCGTTTGGTGCCACCGTGATCGTCACGGCGGGAACGGACAAGAAGTGCCAGGATTGCCTGGAGCTTGGTGCAGACCACGCCATCAATTACAAGACGCAGGATTTCGTCGCGGAGGTCAAGCGCATCACCGACGGCAAGGGTGCCGACGTGGTGCTCGACATGGTGGCGGGCGATTATGTGGCGCGTGAGGCGGAGTGCCTGGCTGAAGACGGACGCATCGTCATCATTGCCGTGCAGGGCGGCGTGCAGTCGGGCTTCAATGCCGGGCTGGTGCTGCGCCGTCGCCTGACCATCACGGGCTCGACCCTGCGTCCGCGTCCGGTCGAGTTCAAGGCGGCGATTGCGCGTGCGTTGCGCGAGCGCGTCTGGCCTTTGCTGGAGTCCGGCAAGGTGCGTCCCATCATTCACAGCGTATTCCCGGCGGCGGATGCGGCCAAGGCCCACGCATTGATGGAATCCAATCAACATACAGGCAAGATCATTCTGACTTGGGGCTCATGAACAGCAAGAAACTCATCGCCGGAAATTGGAAAATGAACGGCAGCCTGGCTGCCAATGCCGCGTTGCTGAGCGCGTTGCGCGAGGGTGTGGGCGAGCGTGCGCGTTGCGACATCGCCGTAGCGGTGCCTGCGCCGTATCTGGCGCAAGTGCAGCAGTTGACGGCCAATTCACCCATCGCGCTGGGTGCCCAGGATGTGTCTGCGCACGAGTCCGGTGCCTATACCGGCGAAATGTCGAGCGCGATGCTCAAGGAGTTCGGCGTGCGCTACGTGCTCGTGGGGCATTCCGAGCGGCGCCAATACCATGGCGAGACGGATGCGGTCGTCGGCACCAAGGCGCAGCGCGCATTGGCATCCGGGATCACGCCCATCGTCTGCGTCGGCGAAACGCTGGCTGAGCGCGAAGAGGGCAAGACGGAAGCCGTGGTCAAGCGCCAACTGGCGGCTGCCATTCAGGCGGTGACCCACTGCGTGAGCGAGATCATCGTGGCGTACGAGCCTGTCTGGGCCATCGGCACCGGCAAGACTGCATCGCCCGAGCAGGCGCAGCAGGTCCATGCCGTGCTACGTGCGCAACTGGCGGCGGCGACGCAACGTGCCGCGGGCGTCAGGCTGCTGTACGGCGGCAGCATGAATGCGGCGAATGCGGCAGAACTGCTGTCTCAACCCGATATCGACGGAGGTCTCGTGGGCGGTGCTTCGCTCAAGGCGGCAGACTTCCTGCAAATCATTTCTGCAGCCTCATGAGGCTGCGTTCAGGCGAATATATTAGGAGCGTTAAATGGGTATGATGGTCAATATTATTCTGGTGGTGCAGATCCTTTCTGCGCTGGGCATGATCGGTCTGATCCTGGTCCAGCACGGCAAGGGCGCAGATATGGGTGCGGCGTTCGGCAGCGGCAGTTCGGGAAGTCTGTTTGGCGCCTCCGGGAGCGCAAACTTCCTGTCGCGCTCGACCGCTTTTCTGGCGACCGTGTTCTTCGTGACCACTCTGGCACTGGCGTATTTCAGCAATCTCCGTCCAGCCAGTACCGGTAGCGTGCTGGAAGGTCCTGCGGCTGCGGTGCCAGCTCCAAGCGCTCCGGGTGCCAGCATTCCGGCTCCGGATGCATCGGCTCCGGCATCGGCTGACGCGGCCATTCCTGCCGCAATTCCCGCTTCTGGCGCGGGTGAGATTCCCAAAAACTAAAAAGAAATAGAAAAATCTGCGGACTTGATCGTGGCAGGGTTTTTCCGGGGTAGAATCTCGTTCTGTCTGGAAAGCCAAATAGCCTCACAAAAGGTTCCTCATGCCATCCGGACGCAGTCAAAAGCCGTCGTGGTGAAATTGGTAGACACGCTATCTTGAGGGGGTAGTGGCGAAAGCTGTGCGAGTTCGAGTCTCGCCGACGGCACCAATACACAAAGACCATCCTGGGCTTGTCTCGACAAGCGACAAGCCCGGGTTCTGGCCTTCTGCGGTGAGCCTCTGCGATGAACCTCGATCAATACCTCCCTGTTCTCTTGTTCATCCTGGTTGGTATAGGCGTCGGCGTCGTACCACTCCTGCTGGGTTACATCCTCGGCCCCAATCGCCCGGATGCGGCAAAAAATTCCCCCTACGAATGTGGCTTCGAAGCATTCGATGACGCGCGCATGAAGTTCGACGTGCGCTACTACCTCGTTGCCATTCTCTTCATCCTGTTCGATCTGGAAATCGCTTTCCTCTTCCCGTGGGCCGTGAGCCTGCAGGAAGTCGGCATGACAGGATTTGTGGCAGTGCTGGTTTTCCTGGCCGTTCTGGTCGTGGGCTTCGCCTATGAGTGGAAAAAGGGCGCCCTTGACTGGGAATAAACGGTCGCAAAAAGGATAGACACGATGATTGAAGGTGTGTTGAACAAGGGCTTCGTCACCACGAGCTACGACTCGGTGGTGAACTGGGCCAAGACCGGTTCGCTGTGGCCCATGACGTTCGGTCTGGCCTGCTGCGCGGTCGAGATGATGCATGCGGCCGCTGCGCGTTACGACATCGGCCGCTTCGGTGCGGAGGTGTTCCGTGCCAGCCCGCGCCACTCCGACCTGATGATTGTGGCCGGCACACTGTGCAACAAGATGGCACCGGCCATGCGCAAGGTGTACGACCAGATGTCCGAGCCGCGCTGGGTGATCTCCATGGGATCGTGCGCGAACGGCGGCGGTTACTACCACTACAGCTACTCTGTGGTTCGCGGTTGCGATCGCATCGTGCCCGTGGACGTGTACGTGCCGGGCTGCCCTCCGACGGCGGAGGCGCTGATCTACGGCATCATCCAGTTGCAGCAGAAGATCCGCCGCACCAACACCATTGCGCGCGCCTAAGAGGTGAATATGACGACGAATGCAATTCACCCCGACGTACTGCGCGACACACTGGCTTCGGTGCTGGGTGACAAGGTGCGCAGCATCACCGTGGCGCTGGACGAAGTCACGATCGAAGTGCCTGCAACCAATTACCTCGAAGTCATGCAGACGCTGCGCGATGCGCCGCAGTGCAAGTTCGAGATCCTGATGGACCTGTGTGGCGTGGACTATTCCGCCTATGCAGGCATTGGCACGGAAGGCCCGCGTTTTGCCGTGGTCTCGCACCTGTTGTCGGTCAGCCTGAACCAGCGTGTGCGGGTTCGTGTGTACTGCGCCGATGATGATTTTCCACTCCTGCCCACCATCACGGAAATCTGGAGTGGAGCCAACTGGTTCGAGCGCGAAGCGTTTGACCTGTTCGGCATTGTGTTCGATGGCCATGAAGACCTGCGCCGGATTCTGACGGATTATGGTTTCATTGGTCACCCGTTCCGCAAGGACTTCCCGTTGTCCGGCCACGTCGAGATGCGTTACGACGCCGAGCAAAAGCGCGTGATTTACCAGCCGGTCACGATCGAGCCGCGCGAAATCACGCCGCGGATTATCCGGGAAGACAAATACGGGGGGCTGCACTGAAGGCGCGCAAGCGCCTTTTTGACGGAAGACCATGGCTGAAATCAAGAACTACTCACTGAACTTTGGTCCGCAGCACCCGGCAGCACACGGCGTGCTGCGTCTGGTGCTCGAGCTGGATGGCGAAGTCGTCCAGCGTGCCGATCCCCACATCGGCCTGCTGCACCGCGCCACAGAAAAGCTGGCCGAAAGCAAGACCTACATCCAGTCGCTGCCTTACATGGACCGACTGGATTACTGCTCGATGATGTGCAACGAGCACGCCTACTGCCTTGCCATTGAAAAGCTGCTTGGCATCGAGGTGCCGATCCGCGCCCAGTACATCCGCGTGATGTTCTCGGAAATCACCCGCATGATGAACCACCTGATGTGGCTCGGCTCCAGCGGCAACGACGCGGGCAGCTCCACCATCCTGATCTACACGTTCCGCGAGCGTGAAGACCTGATGGACATGTACGAGGCCGTCTCCGGCGCGCGCATGCACGCCGCCTATTTCCGTCCGGGTGGCGTGTACCGCGATCTGCCTGACAGCATGCCGCAGTACAAGGCGAGCAAGGTGCGTAACGCCCGCGCGATCGAAGAGATCAACAAGAACCGTCAGGGTTCGATGCTCGACTTCATCGACGATTTCGTGGCGCGCTTCCCTAAGAATTGTGACGAATACGAAACCCTGCTGACCGATAACCGCATCTGGAAGCAGCGCAATGTCGACATCGGTGTGGTGAAGGCAGATCGCGCCATGAACCTCGGCCTGACCGGCCCGATGCTGCGCGCTTCTGGCGTGGCGTGGGACCTGCGCAAGTCGCAGCCCTACGAGGTCTACGACCGCCTCGATTTCGACATTCCCGTGGGCAAGACCGGTGACTGCTACGACCGCTATCTGGTGCGCGTGCAGGAGATGCGCGAGTCCAACCGCATCATCAAGCAGTGCGTGGACTGGCTGCGTGCCAACCCCGGCCCGGTGATCACGGACAACCACAAGATTGCGCCTCCGGACCGCGAAGGCATGAAGAGCAACATGGAGGATCTGATCCACCACTTCAAGCTCTTCACCGAAGGTTTCCACGTGCCCGAAGGCGAAGCCTACGCGGCCGTCGAGCACCCCAAGGGTGAGTTCGGCATTTATTTGGTGAGCGATGGTGCCAACAAGCCCTATCGCCTGAAGATTCGTCCACCAGGATTCGCACACCTGTCCGCCATGGACGAGATGTGCCGCGGCCACATGCTGGCCGACGCTGTGATGGTGCTCAGCACCCTGGACATCGTGTTTGGAGACGTTGACCGATGATTACCGATGCGACCAAGGAACGCTTTGCGCTGGAGGTGGCAAAGTACCCGGCTGACCAGAAGCAGTCGGCCGTGATGGCATGTCTGTCCATCGTGCAGCAGGAACAGGGCTGGGTCAGCGCCGAGAGCGAGGCCGTGATTGCCGACTACCTCGGCATGCCCGAGATCGCGGTGCACGAAGTCACCACGTTCTACAACATGTACAACCAGCAGCCGGTGGGCAAGTACAAGCTCAACGTGTGCACCAACCTGCCTTGCCAGCTGCGTGACGGCTACAAGGCGCTGCACCATCTGGAAAGCCGCCTCGGCATCAAGATGGGCGAGACCACGCCGGACGGCATGTTCACGCTGCAGCAATCCGAGTGTCTGGGCGCATGCGCCGATTCACCAGTGATGCTGGTGAACGACCGCTGCATGTGCAGCTTCATGAGCAACGAGAAGCTCGACGAGTTGATCGACGGCCTGAAGTCTGCGGAGGGCAAGGTATGAATGCGGCAGCCAATGCGGTTCTGAACAAGTTTGCGTCCTCGGGCACGGAAACCTGTTTCCATGGCCGCCACATCCAACCGCAAATCTATGCGGACCTGAACGGCAGCAACTGGTCCATCAAGGATTACGAAGCACGCGGCGGCTATCAGGCGCTGCGCAAGATGCTGGGCAAGGACGGCGGTGAAGGCCTGTCACAAGACCAGGTGATCGCCACCGTCAAGGAAGGCGGCCTGCGTGGTCGCGGCGGCGCGGGTTTCCCGACGGGTCTGAAGTGGAGCTTCATGCCGCGTCAGTTCCCCGGCCAGAAGCACCTCGTGTGCAACTCGGACGAGGGCGAGCCCGGTACCTGCAAGGACCGCGACATCCTGATGTTCAATCCGCACATCGTGATCGAAGGCATGATCATTGCCGCGTACGCGATGGGCATCTCCGTGGGCTACAACTACATCCACGGCGAGATTTTCCAGGTGTACGAACGCTTCGAAGCGGCGCTGGAAGAAGCCCGCGCGGCGGGTTATCTGGGTGACAACATCCTGGGCAGCAGCTTCAGCTTCCAGTTGCATGCGCACCATGGTTTCGGCGCCTACATCTGCGGTGAAGAAACTGCGCTGCTCGAGTCGCTGGAAGGCAAGAAGGGCCAGCCGCGCTTCAAGCCGCCATTTCCCGCGAGCTTCGGCCTTTATGGCAAGCCCACCACCATCAACAACACCGAGACGTTCGCGGCCGTGCCGTGGATCATCCGCCATGGCGGTCAGGCGTATCTGGAGTGCGGCAAGCCGAACAACGGCGGCACCAAGATCTTCTCGGTGAGCGGTGACGTGAACCTGCCGGGCAACTACGAGGTGCCGATGGGCACGCCTTTCAGCAAGCTGCTGGAGCTGGCGGGCGGTGTGCGCACCGGTCGCAAGCTCAAGGCGGTGATCCCCGGTGGATCATCTTCGCCCGTGCTGCCCGCGGACATCATGATGGAATGCACGATGGACTACGACTCCATCTCCAAGGCCGGCTCCATGCTGGGCTCGGGCGCGGTCATCGTGATGGACGATTCGCGTGACATGGTCGAGAGCCTGCTGCGCCTGTCGTACTTCTATCAGCACGAGTCCTGCGGTCAATGCACGCCGTGCCGCGAAGGTACGGGCTGGCTGTGGCGCGTGGTCCACCGCATTCAGCACGGCGAAGGCCGTCCCGAGGACATCGAGCTGCTGGATTCAGTGTCGGTGAACATCATGGGCCGCACGATCTGTGCGCTCGGCGATGCGGCAGCGATGCCGGTTCGCGCCATGATCAAGCACTTCCGTCACGAGTTTGAAGCGAAGATCCAGAACGCTTCCAAGCGGGCTGCGTAAGCCGGCTGATTGCGAGAAAAGCATATGGTTGAAATTGAACTGGACGGCAAGAAGGTGGAGGTCGCTGAAGGCAGCATGGTGATGCATGCTGCCGAGAAGGCTGGCACCTACATCCCGCACTTCTGCTACCACAAGAAGCTGTCGATCGCGGCCAACTGCCGCATGTGTCTGGTGGACGTCGAAAAGGCGCCCAAGGCAATGCCTGCCTGCGCCACGCCGGTGACGCAGGGCATGATCGTGCGCACCAAGAGCGATAAGGCCATCAAGGCGCAGCAGTCCGTGATGGAGTTCCTGCTGATCAATCACCCGCTCGATTGCCCGATCTGCGACCAGGGTGGCGAATGCCAACTGCAGGATCTGGCCGTGGGCTACGGTGGTAGCTCATCGCGCTACGAGGAAGAAAAGCGCGTCGTGCCGCACAAGGACGTCGGCCCGTTGATTTCCATGGAGGAGATGACCCGCTGCATCCACTGCACACGCTGCGTGCGCTTCGGCCAGGAAGTGGCTGGCGTGATGGAGCTCGGCATGATCAACCGTGGCGAGCACTCCGAAATCACGACGGTGCTCGGCGATACGGTGGACTCGGAACTCTCGGGCAACATGATCGACATCTGCCCCGTGGGGGCGCTCACGAGCAAGCCATTCCGCTACAGCGCCCGCACCTGGGAACTGTCGCGCCGCAAGTCGGTCTCGCCGCACGACTCCAACGGCTCCAACCTGATCGTTCAGGTCAAGAACCATAAGGTCATGCGCGTCGTCCCGTTCGAGAACGAAGACGTCAACGAATGCTGGATCGCCGACCGCGACCGCTTCTCCTACGAAGCGCTGAACAGTGACGACCGCCTCACCAAGCCCATGCTCAAGCAGGGTGGCGAGTGGAAGGAAGTCGACTGGCAGACTGCGCTCGAATACGTCGCCAACGGTCTGCGCGGCATCAAGAACGATCACGGTGCAAGCAGCATCGGCGCTCTGGTGAGCCCGCACAGCACGCTGGAAGAGTTGTATCTGGCCGGTGCGTTGGTGCGCGGTCTCGACAGCGACAACATCGACTATCGCCTGCGCAATGCCGAATTCGAAGCAGGGCAGGGCGTGCGCTGGCTCGGCACCTCGATTGCCTCGTTGTCCGAGCTGCAATCCGTGCTCGTCGTCGGCTCCAACCTGCGCAAGGACCATCCGCTGTTCGCGCAGCGCATCCGGCAGGCGACCCGCAAGGGCTGCTCGGTCAACGCCATCAACCAAGTGGTGTACGACTGGGCCATGCCGGTGCAACAAGCCATCGTCGCGCCTGCCGCACTGTGGACCGACGCGCTGGCGCAAATCGCTGCCGCCGTGGCCGCTGAAAAGGCCATGCCAACCCCGATCGCCGTGGAGAGCGTGAGCGAAGGTGCGCGCGCCGTTGCGCGTGCGCTGATGTCTGGCGAGCGCAAGGCCATCCTGCTCGGCAACGCTGCCGCGCACCATGGCAATGCTTCCAACCTGCTGGCACTGGCCAACTGGATTGGCGCGCAGACCGGTGCGTCCGTGGGCTATCTGACCGAAGCCGCGAACACCGTGGGCGCGCAGTGGGTGAAGGCCCAGCCGCAGCAAGGCGGTCTGAATGCAGGCCAGATGCTGCAAGGTGCGCTCAAGGCCGTGCTACTGATGAACACCGAGCCCGAGTTTGACGCCGCCAACGGCGCTCAGGCCAAGGCCGCGCTGAATGGCGCGCAGATGGTGGTCACCATGAGCCCGTTCAAGGCCAACATGGACATCAGCGACGTGCTGCTGCCGATCGCTCCGTTCAGCGAAACCTCGGGTTCGTTCGTGAATGCCGAAGGCCGTCTGCAAAGCTTCCACGCGGTGGTCAAGCCTGCTGGCGAAGCCCGTCCTGCATGGAAGGTGCTGCGCGTTCTGGGCAACCTGATGGACCTGCAGGACATGAACTACGAGACGTCGCAAGACGTGCTGGCCCGCATCACGGGCAAGCAAGCGGGTGAAGTGACCCGGATCGACGCCGACCAACTGGATAACGCAACCAACGCTGCACTGCAGGCGGCACAGCCGGCTGCAAGCGCACCGTGCGTGGCAAGCATCTACCAACTCGACAGCCTGGTGCGTCGCGCACCGTCGCTGCAAATGACTGCTGACGGGCGTGCAGCACTGAAGGGAGCTGCCCAATGATCGACGCAATCTACAACGGCGGCCTCAACGCCATCAGTGCAGACTGGTGGACGGCGATCGTCTGGCCGGTGCTCTGGATTCTGATCAAGATCGTCTGCATTGTGGCGCCGCTGATGGGCGCTGTGGCCTACCTGACGCTGTGGGAGCGCAAGCTACTCGGCTTCATGCAGGTGCGCTACGGTCCCAACCGCGTGGGTCCGTTCGGTCTGCTGCAACCTCTGGCCGACGGCCTGAAGCTGCTGACCAAGGAACTGATCCAGCCGACGGCTGCTGCCAAGGGCCTGTTCTATCTCGGTCCGATCATGGCGATCATGCCCGCGCTGGCCGCCTGGGTGGTGATTCCCTTTGGCCCCGACGTGGCGCTGTCCAATGTGAACGCCGGTCTGCTGCTCCTGATGGCGATCACCTCGATCGAAGTCTATGGCGTGATCATCGCGGGCTGGTCCTCCAACTCCAAGTACGCCTTCCTCGGTGCGCTGCGCGCATCGGCCCAGATGGTGAGCTACGAAATCGCGCTGGGCTTCTGCTTCCTGGTGGTGATCATGGTGTCCGGTTCGATGAACCTGACCGAGATCGTTGCTGGCCAGAGCCAGGGTCAATTTGCCGCCATGGGCGCCGGTGTGCTGTCGTGGAACTGGCTGCCGCTGCTGCCGATCTTCATCGTCTACCTGATTTCGGCTGTGGCTGAAACCAACCGCCACCCGTTTGACGTGGTGGAAGGCGAGGCGGAAATCGTGGCCGGTCACATGGTGGAATATTCCGGCATGGGCTTTGCCGTGTTCTTCCTGGCAGAGTACGCCAGCATGTGGCTGGTGTCGGCCCTCGGCGTGATCATGTTCCTCGGCGGCTGGTTGCCTCCGTTCGACTTCCTCGGCTTCATCCCCGGCTGGATCTGGCTGGCGATCAAGACCTTCCTCGTGGTGTCCATGTTCATCTGGATCCGCGCCACCTTCCCGCGCTTCCGCTATGACCAGATCATGCGTTTGGGCTGGAAGATCTTCATCCCGGTGACTCTCATCTGGCTGCTCGTCGTGGCTGGCTGGCTGCTGTCGCCCTGGAATATCTGGAAATAAGCGGGGACAAGAATGACTACCGTTGCTTCTCCTGCGTCTACTTTCTCGGTCAAGGACTTCTTCAAGAGCTTCATGCTCGCGGAGCTGGTCAAGGGCATGATGCTGACTGGCCGCTACACCTTCCGCCGCAAGGTCACGGTGCAGTTTCCTGAAGAAAAGACGCCTCTGTCGCCACGTTTTCGTGGCCTGCACGCGCTGCGCCGTTATGAAAACGGCGAAGAGCGCTGCATTGCTTGCAAGTTGTGCGAAGCGGTCTGCCCCGCCATGGCGATCACCATCGAGTCCGATGTGCGCGCCGACGGCTCACGCCGCACGACCCGCTACGACATCGACCTGACCAAGTGCATCTTCTGCGGCTTCTGCGAGGAAAGCTGCCCAGTGGACTCGATCGTCGAGACGCAGATTCTCGAATACCACGGCGAAAAACGTGGCGACCTCTATTACACCAAGGACATGCTCCTGGCGGTGGGCGATCGCTACGAACCCGAAATCGCAGCTGCCAAGGCGGCAGATGCCAAGTACCGCTGATGCGGCTCCTTGATCACTAGAGAAATTACGATTCATGGACGCCAAAACCGCTTTCTTCTACCTGTTCGCGGCAGTGTTGCTTTTTGCAGCATTCCGCGTGATCACTGCGCGCAATCCTGTGCACGCGGTGCTCAACCTGATTCTGGCTTTTTCGCAAGCCGCCGCCATCTGGCTGCTGCTCAAGGCCGAATTCCTCGGCATCGTGCTGGTGCTCGTGTACCTCGGCGCCGTGATGGTGCTGTTCCTCTTTGTCGTGATGATGCTGGACATCAAGATCGACACAGTACGGCAGGGCTTCTGGCGGCACTTTCCGCTCGCAGCCTTCATCGGTGCGCTGATCGCATTCGAAATGGGGGCGGTGCTGATGACCGGCTTTCGTGGCATGGAAGAGCCCAAAGCAATGGCCGTGGCGTTCGATGCAGCGGGCAAGGTGATTCCATACTCCAATACCAAGGAGCTGGGCAAGCTGCTCTATACCGAGTACCTCTTCCCGGTTGAAATCGCTGCCGTGATCCTGCTCGTGGCCATGATTGCCGCGATCGCGCTGACCCTGCGTCACCGCAAGGACTCCAAGGCCGTGAACCCTGCGCAGCAGATTCGCGTGCGCGCTGCGGATCGGCTGACCGTGGTGAAGGTGCCTGTGACACAGAAACCAGTCGCACCGGTCGTGCCTGAAGCGGAACCCGCAGCAGAGGAGAAGAAACAATGACTTTGACTTTGGGTCACTTTCTGGCATTGGGTGCCATGCTGTTCGCCATGTCGGTGATCGGCATCTTCCTCAATCGCAAGAACCTCATCGTTCTGCTGATGGCCATCGAGATGATGCTCCTGGCCGTCAATATGAATTTCGTCGCGTTCTCCCACTACCTTGGCGACATGCATGGCCAGGTATTCGTGTTCTTCATCCTGACTGTGGCTGCTGCGGAGTCAGCTATTGGTCTGGCGATCCTGGTGCTGTTGTTCCGTAACAACCGCAACATCAACGCCGAAGAACTCGACACCCTCAAGGGTTGAGCGATTACTTGCAAGGTTCTGAGAAATGAGTCAAACCCTTTCTGCATCCCTGCTGCTCGCGGTGCCACTGGCCCCGCTGGCTGGCTCAGCCTTGGCGGGTATCTGGGGCACCGCGTTCGGCGGCAACAAGATCGGCCGTACCGGCAGCGCTTCGCTGACGATCCTGGGCGTGTTGCTGTCGTTCCTGCTGTCTGCGCTGGTGTTCAAGAGCGTGGTGTTCGACGGTGCCACGTTCAACGAAACCATCTACACCTGGATGGTGGTGGGCGGCCTGAAGATGGAAGTCGGCTTCCTGATCGACAGCCTCACGGCCATGATGATGTGCGTGGTGACCTTCGTGTCGCTGATGGTGCACATCTACACCATGGGCTACATGGCGGAAGACGACGGCTACGACCGTTTCTTCTCCTACATCTCGCTGTTCACCTTCTCCATGCTGATGCTGGTGATGGCCAACAACCTGCTGCAACTGTTCTTCGGTTGGGAAGCAGTGGGCCTGGTGTCGTACCTGCTGATCGGTTTCTACTTCAAGCGCGAGTCGGCCATCTTCGCCAACATGAAGGCCTTCCTGGTCAACCGCGTGGGTGACTTCGGCTTCATCCTCGGTATTGGCCTGATCGCGGCCTACACCGGCACGCTGAACTACTCGGAAATCTTCGCCAAGCTGCCCGAGATCCAGAGCACGCTGCTGCCCGGCACCGGCTGGCTGCTGGTGACCGTGATCGCCATCTGCCTGTTCATTGGCGCGATGGGCAAGTCGGCGCAGTTCCCGCTGCACGCATGGCTGCCCGATTCGATGGAAGGCCCGACCCCGATCTCCGCGCTGATCCACGCGGCCACCATGGTGACCGCCGGTATCTTCATGGTCTCGCGCATGTCGCCCCTGTATGAGTTGTCGGATGCGGCGCTGAACTTCATCCTCGTGATTGGTTCGATCACCGCGTTGTTCATGGGTATCCTGGGCATCATCCAGAACGACATCAAGCGCGTGATTGCGTATTCCACGCTGTCGCAGCTGGGCTACATGACGATCGCCCTTGGCGTGTCGGCTTACTCGGTGTCCGTGTTCCACCTGATGACGCACGCGTTCTTCAAGGCGCTGCTGTTCCTCGGAGCCGGCTCGGTCATCATGGGCATGCACCACAATCAGGACATCCGCTGGATGGGCGGCGTGCGCAAGTACATGCCCATCACCTGGATCACGTTCCTGCTGGGTAACCTCGCGCTGATCGGCACGCCCTTCTTCTCGGGCTTCTACTCCAAGGATGCGATCATCGAAGCGGTGCACGCATCCAACCTGCCGGCTGCCGGTTTTGCGAACTTCGCCGTGCTGGCGGGTGTGTTCATCACGGCGTTCTACTCGTTCCGTCTGTACTTCATCGTCTTCCACGGCAAGGAGCGCTACGACCAGAACCCTGACGCGCACCATGATCACCACGACAACCACCACGGCCACGGCCATGATGCCAAGCCGCATGAGTCGCCTGCCGTCGTGACGATTCCGCTGATCCTGTTGGCGATTCCGTCGGTCGTGATCGGGGCCATGGCGCTGATGCCGATGCTGTTCGGTGACTTCTTCAAGGGCGTCATCCACGTGGATGGCACCAAGCACGGCGCAATGGCCGAGCTGGCCGAGAAGATCCATGGCTGGGTGCCCATGGCGCTGCACGGCTTCTCTGCCGCACCGTTCTGGCTGGCGCTGGCGGGTGTGGTGACGGCCTTCGTGTTCTACATGGTCAAGCCTGACATTCCGGCTGCGATCATGGCGGTCTCCAAGAAGATCGGCCTCTACCAGATTCTGGAAGGCAAATACGGTGTCGACTGGGTGTACGAGAACATCTTTGCCCGTGGCGCTCGTGCGTTCGGTACCGTGTTCTGGAAGGTTGGCGACCAGGCCATCATCGATGGTGCGGTCGTGAACGGCTCCTGGAAGCTCATGGCCAAGTTCGGCCAGTGGGTGCGCGGCCTGCAAACGGGTTATCTCTATCACTACGCGTTGGTCATGATCCTGGGCGTGTTCGCGCTCATGACGTACTTCGTGTGGCTCAACAAGTAGTAGGGGAAGAAGAAAAATGGGATTGTTGAGTCTTGCCATCTGGGCGCCGATCGCATTCGGTGTTCTGCTCCTGTTCTTCGGACGGGAAAGCCAGGCACCGATGGTGCGCTGGATCGCGCTGATCGGCGCACTGGTCGGTCTGGCCGTGACGCTGCCGCTGTTCACCGGCTTTGACAACTCGACGGCTGCGGCGCAGTTTGTCGAGAAGGCCATGTGGATCGAGCGCTTCAACGTGCACTACCACCTGGGTGTGGACGGCCTGAGCTTCTGGTTCGTGCCGCTGACCGCCTTCATCACCGTGATCGTGGTGATCGCTTCGTGGGAAAACATCACCGAGCGTGTGAACCAGTACATGGCCGCGTTCCTGATCCTCTCGGGCATCATGATCGGCGTGTTCAGCGCGCTGGACGGCATCCTGTTCTACGTGTTCTTCGAAGCCACGCTGATCCCGATGTACCTGATCATCGGTGTCTGGGGCGGCCCGAACCGTATTTACGCTGCGTTCAAGTTCTTCCTGTACACGCTGCTCGGCTCGCTGCTGATGCTGATCGCGCTGATTTACCTGTACAACGCTTCGGGTGGCAGCTTCGACATCGCCACCTGGCACGCGCTGCCGCTGTCGGCGCAGGCCCAGACACTGTTGTTCTTCGCATTCTTCGCTGCGTTCGCCGTGAAGGTACCGATGTTCCCGGTGCACACATGGTTGCCCGACGTGCACGTGGAAGCGCCCACAGGCGGTTCTGCCGTGCTGGCGGCGATCATGCTGAAGCTGGGTGCTTATGGTTTCCTGCGCTTCTCGCTGCCGATCGCTCCGGATGCAGCGCGTGAATACGCCTGGCTGATGATCACGCTGTCCCTGATCGCTGTGATCTACGTGGGTGTGGTCGCGCTGGTGCAGCGTGACATGAAGAAGCTGGTGGCGTACTCGTCCGTGGCCCACATGGGCTTCGTCACGCTGGGCTTCTTCGTCTTCAACGAGCTGGGTATTTCCGGCGGTCTGGTGCAGATGATTGCGCACGGTTTCGTGTCCGGCGCGATGTTCCTGTGCATCGGTGTGCTGTATGACCGCGTTCACTCGCGCGAGATCGCTGCCTACGGCGGCGTGGTGAACACCATGCCCAAGTTTGCTGCGTTCGCGTTGCTGTTCTCCATGGCCAACTGCGGTCTGCCTGCAACGGCGGGCTTCGTGGGTGAGTGGATGGTGATTCTGGCCGCCGTGCAATTCAACTTCTGGATTGGACTGGGCGCTGCGACGGCGCTGATCTTCGGCGCCGCCTACACCCTGTGGATGTACAAGCGCGTGTACCTCGGCCCCGTGGGCAATGACAATGTGGCCAAGCTCAAGGACATTGGCAGCCGCGAGTTTCTGGTGCTGGCGGTTCTGGCGATTGCGGTGCTCTACATGGGTCTGTATCCGAAGCCATTCACGGATGTGATGGACGTGTCGGTCGCTGAACTGATCAAGCACGTGGCGCAGTCCAAATTGAACTGACCAGACTGGATTGAGAGATAAGAAATGATTGACAACATCAGCTGGCTGGCCGTCTATCCCGAGATCATCTTGCTGGTCATGGCCTGCGTGATCGCGCTGGTGGACCTCGGAGTCAAGAGCCGGGGCCGCACCGCGACCTACATTCTTACGCTGCTGACGCTGGCCGTTGTGGCCGTGATGCAGGCCGTGTATGCCAAGAACGGCGCCACCATCTATGGCTGGGGCAACATGGTCGTCTCCGACGCCATGGGCAACTGGCTCAAGTGCTTTGCCACCGTGTCCCTGATGATCACGCTGGTCTACGGACGTCCTTACGCTTCCGACCGCGGCATGCTGCGCGGCGGTGAAATGTTCACGCTGTCCATGCTGGCACTGCTCGGCATGTTCGTGATGATCTCGGCGAACAACTTCCTCGTGATCTATCTGGGACTTGAGCTGCTGACGCTCGCCAGCTACGCGCTGGTGGCGCTGCGCCGCGACCACTCGCAATCGGTGGAAGCCGCGATGAAATATTTCGTGCTCGGCGCGATGGCCAGCGGCTTCCTGCTGTACGGTCTGTCGATGATCTACGGCGCTACCGGATCGCTGGACATCGGTCAGGTGTTCCAGGCCATCAACGGTGGTCAGATCCGTCATCAGGTGCTCGTGTTCGGTACCGTGTTCGTGGTGGCCGGTCTGGGCTTCAAGCTCGGTGTGGTGCCATTCCATATGTGGGTGCCCGACGTGTATCAGGGCGCGCCCACAGCCATCACGCTGCTGATCGGTAGCGCGCCCAAGCTGGCCGCTTTCGGCATGACGATGCGTTTGCTGGTGGACGGCCTGCTGCCACTCGCATTCGACTGGCAACAGATGCTGATGGTGATGGCCGTCTGCTCGCTGCTCATCGGTAACCTCGCCGGTCTGCTGCAGACCAACCTGAAGCGCATGCTGGCCTATTCGACCATTTCGCAAATGGGCTTCGTGCTGCTGGGTCTGATGTCCGGCGTGCTGCACGGCAACGTGGATCCGAACGCCGTGGAAAACGCCTACAGCTCCGCCATGTTCTACGTGGTGACCTATGTGCTGACGACGCTGGCTGCCTTCGGTGTGATCCTGCTGCTGGCCCGCGATGGTTTTGAAAGTGAAGAGATCGCCGACTTTGCCGGCCTGAACCAGCGCAGCCCTCTGTACGCTGGCGTGCTGGCGGTGTGCCTGTTCTCGATGGCCGGTATTCCTCCGCTGGTGGGCTTCTACGCCAAGCTGTCCGTGCTGCAGGCGCTGGTGTCGTCCGGCGAAGCCATGCACATCGGTCTGGCGGTGTTCGCTGTGATCATGTCGCTGATTGGCGCGTTCTACTATCTGCGCGTTGTGAAGGTCATGTACTTCGACAAGCCACTCACCGCCACCACCGTGTCCGCTCCGATGGACGTGCGCGCCGTGCTGACGCTGAACGCTGCCGCGCTGCTCGTGTTGGGCCTGCTGCCAGGTGGTCTGATGAGCCTGTGCGCTGACGCCATCATGCGCGCGCTGTCGACCTGATCGCTCGCTGCACCAAGGAAAGGGCTGAATGTCTCAGACCGCTGCCATCTGGCTGGTGATCCTGGCGGCCTTCGCCGCCGCCAACTGGCCCTTTCTTTCCCAACGCCTCATGCTTGTGGGGCCGTTGGCGAAGGGCGCCAAGCCCTTCATCATGCGATTGCTCGAACTCGTCGTGCTGTACTTCGTCGTCGGACTTCTGGCCATGTTGCTGGAGCGACGCGCCGGTCAGAACGCGCCGCAAGGGTGGGAGTTCTACGCCATCACCGGAACGCTGTTCCTCACGCTCGCGTTTCCCGGTTTTGTCTATCGCTATCTGATGCGCCGTAGGGGTTGATTGCCCCTTCGCTGCTACCATCCGGGTATGTCAGAACCCGTCGTCCCTGTTTTTCCCAGCCTGCCATGAAGGTGCTTGATCTGCTTTGTGATGCCGACCATCGCTTTGAAGGCTGGTTCGCATCGGAAGATGATTTCCAGAGTCAGCTGGAGCGCGGGCTCGTGCAGTGCCCCATGTGCGGCAGTGCGCGCATCCACAAGGGCCTGAGCGCCCCGCGTTTGAATCTCCGGGCCACACAGGCCCCGGCGGCGCATGCGCAAGCCACAGCAGCGCCTGCACAAGACGGCGCAGTGCGCCCGAATGCCGTTTCCACGCAAGTCAATCCGCCGGCCAAACTGCCCGCAGAACTACAGGAGGCGTGGCTGCGGGTAGCACGCCACGTGGTGAGCAACACCGAAAACGTCGGCGACCGCTTTGCCCATGAAGCGCGCCGTATGCACTATGGCGATGCACCCGAGCGCGGCATTCGCGGGCAAGCCACACCAGAGGAAACCGCCGAGTTGCTCGACGAAGGCATCGAGGTCATGCCCTTTGTGCTGCCCGATTCGCTCAAGGAAACGCTGCAGTAAGGGCTTCCCGTAGCGCGCGCAAGGCCTGCGTTGTGGTGCGCACGAATCACCCGGTTTTTCGCCTGCCACAAATGGATCGCGCGGCAGTACACTTCCATTCCTACATTCGTGTGTCCAAGGATCGGAAGTCATGGAAGCGCTTCTTTTTGTGCCTGTTTCCATCGCCATCGCGCTCACGCCCGGTCCCAATAACTTCTGTGGACTGAATAATGGCATCCGTGCTGGCATCGTGCCCGCGCTGGTGGCGACCACGGGACGCGTCGCCGCTTTCGCCATCTTCCTGACCATTTCTGCGATCGGCCTCGGCGCCATGTTGTTGGCGTCGGAAACCGCGTTCACGGTCGTGAAATGGGTGGGCGCGCTGTATCTGTTCTGGATCGGCTGGAAGGCGTGGCGCAGCCGGGAATTTGGCGGCGTGAAGTTGATTGAGAGCGATGGTCAGATCTCGCAGGCGCCGACGCACTATGCGCTGCGCTCCCTGATTGCCCAGGAATTCCTGCTCGGCATTACCAACCCCAAGGCCATCATCCTGTTTGCGGCAGTGTTTCCGCAATTCATCGATCCGTCGAAGCCGTCAGCGCAACAGTTTCTGGTGCTGGGATCGGTTTATCTGATGTCCGAGTTCGTTGCCACGCTGGTATATGCCTCCTGCGGCAGGCAGATTCGACGCTGGATTCGCACCTCCAAGGGTGTCGTGCGACTCAATCGCGCCACGGGCGGTTTTTTCATGGGCGCGGGTGGCATGCTGCTCGCGGCGCAGCGCTAAGCGGCGCCGTTACGTCCACTCCAGGTACGCTTTAGAAGCAGAAACGAAGAAACCGCCCGAAGGCGGTTTCCGTCACATCGCGCAGAGCGGTTGGAACCGATCAGACCACGCCTTGCGCCAGCATGGCGTCGGCCACCTTCACGAAGCCAGCGATGTTGGCGCCGTCGATGTAGCTCACGGTGCCGTCTTCGCGCTTGCCGTGCTCCAGGCATGCAGCGTGGATGCTCTTCATGATTTGCAGCAGACGGGCGTCCACTTCTTCACGTGGCCAGGACAGGCGGATGGCGTTCTGGCTCATCTCCAGGCCCGACGTTGCCACGCCACCGGCGTTCGATGCCTTGCCCGGTGCATACAGCACGCCAGCGGCTTCGAAGGCCTTGGCGGCTTCGTTGGTGGAAGGCATGTTTGCACCTTCTGCCACGCAGACCACACCGTTCTGGATGAGGACCTTGGCGTCGTTCTCGTCCAGTTCGTTCTGGGTTGCACAGGGCAGGGCGATGTCCACCGGTACGTGCCATGGGCGCACACCGGCTTCGAACTTGGCACCGATCTTGGCGGCGTAGTCGTTCACGCGGCCATAGTGGTGGTTCTTCACGTCCATCAGGACGGCGAGCTTCTCGGGCGTGAAGCCGTCTTCGTCAATCACCGTGCCAGAGGAGTCGGAAACGGTCACCACCTTCGCGCCCAGCTCCATCGCCTTTTCCACGGCGTATTGCGCCACATTGCCCGAGCCGGACACGGAAACGCGCATGCCGTCAAAACTGCGACCGCGTGTCTTGAGCATTTCGTCCGCGAAGTACACCGTGCCGTAACCCGTGGCTTCAGGGCGGATCAGCGAACCGCCAAAGGCCAGGCCCTTGCCCGTGAACACGGAGGCAGCGCTGTTGGACAGCTTCTTGTACATGCCGGCCATGAAGCCAACTTCGCGGCCACCCACGCCGATGTCGCCTGCGGGCACATCGGTGTCGGGGCCGACGTGGCGGTACAGCTCGGTCACGAACGCCTGGCAAAAGCGCATGACTTCCGCAGGGCTCTTGCCCTTGGGGTCGAAGTCGGAGCCGCCCTTGCCGCCGCCCATGGGCAGCGTGGTGAGCGCGTTCTTGAAGGTTTGCTCAAACGCCAGGAACTTCAGCACCGACAGGTTCACCGAGGGGTGAAAGCGCAGGCCGCCCTTGTACGGGCCGATGGCCATGCTGTGCTGGATGCGGAAGCCGCGGTTCACTTGCACGTCGCCATGGTCGTTGGTCCAGCACACGCGGAACATCACCACGCGCTCGGGTTCCACCAGACGCTCCAGCAGGCCGTAGTCTGCGTAGCGCGGATTCTTTTCGATAAAGGGCCACAGGCTTTCCATCACTTCGGTGACGGCTTGCAGAAATTCCGGCTGGCCGGGATTGCGCTGGGCGACTTGCTCGAGGAATTGCCCCACGGATGCGTGCTTCATAAAGCGGAACCTTCTATTCTGGTAACAACGTATGACTTGAATGCAAGGCGACATTATGCCAAAAACACATGGCCTCATGCACCAAAGTGGTGTGAATACACCTACAACACTCGGGATTGCCTGTAATTGAACCGGCTGGAACGTGTTTGATCGCACCAATCTGGTGTGGCGCTGGACGTGCAATGCAGCGATGCGCTCGCTGCGTTGCGAAAAACGCCAGGCGCAATGGATCACCGCAGGCCGCGCAAGGCGACCTGCGTTCAGCACGCAACCGGGATGGGCCAAGCAGTCGTTCAGCGACCGCGCAGAAAAAGCGCGTCCAGCTCTTTCATGGTGAGTTGCCGCCACGTGGGGCGGCCATGGTTGCACTGGTCCGAACGGTCGGTGACTTCCATCTGCCGCAGCAACGCGTTCATTTCGTCGAGCGTGAGCTTGCGGTTCGCACGCACGGCTCCGTGGCAGGCCATGGTGGCCAGAATTTCGTTGCGCGCGCGTTGCACGACCGTGCTTGCGTCGTGTTGCGAGAGTTCGGCCAGCACGCTGCGCGCCAGCTCCACGGGGTCTCCCTGGACCAATGCTGTGGGCACGGCGCGCACTGCGAGCGTGCGCGGTGAGAACGGCGCAACTTCGAGGCCGAGCAGGGCGAGCGTGTCAGCATGCGCTTCTGCCGCTGCCACTTCGTGCGGTGTGGCGGCAAAGGTGGCAGGGATGAGCAGCGGTTGGCTGGCAATGCGCGCGTCGTCGTCGATCACCTGACTTTTCAGGCGTTCATAGACGATGCGCTCGTGCGCCGCATGCATGTCCACCACGATCATGCCGTGTGCGTTCTCCGCCAGAATGTAGACGCCATGCAATTGCGCCACGGCGCGGCCCAAGGGCCAGGGCGATGCGTCGGCCTCTGACGCGGGCGACGCCGATTCGGCAGGCGGTTGCCACGTTGGCGCGCTGTTCGCCGAGTCGGCGAGAGACGCAGGCATCGCGTAGGTACTTTCAGCGCCAGCACCGACCGGCGCTTGGGATGCAGCGGCGGATTTGGGTGCGCCCCACAGCAATTGCAAATCTTCCACCTTGTTGCCGATGCGCGGCTCGAACGGCATGGTGGATTGCGCCTTCCAGTTGGGCGTGGGCTTCCACGCTGCCGAGGCATCGGTGGTCGCGCCACTGGTCGCGCTATGGGCCGGTGTGGGCGCGCTGCTGCCATCGGGCGTGCCTGCTTCAGCCGCTGCCGCCAGTGCCTGCGCGCGCGGCGCGGCGAGTGCGTTCTCGACAGCATGTCGCACGGCCTGATGGACTTCCCGGCTGTCACGAAAGCGCACTTCGATCTTGGTTGGATGCACGTTGACGTCCACGCGCAGCGGATCGATTTCAACGAACAGGGCGTACACGGGTTGCTTGTGCCCGTGCAATACGTCTTCGTAGGCGCTGCGAGCGGCGTGGGTGAGCACCTTGTCGCGCACAAAGCGGCCGTTGACGTAGCAGAACTGCTGATCGGCGCGTGAGCGTGCCGCGTCTGGCAGGCCAGCGCGGCCTGTCACCATCACGTTGCCATGACGGAATTGCACCGCCACGGATTCTTCGATGAACTCCGCGCCGAGCACGTCGCTCAGGCGGCGCTCCAATGCTTGCCGCAATTGGTCTTCGTCGCCCAGATCGGCCGAGTCCATGGTGGCGCGCCATTGCTCCACGAGCTTGCCTTCGTGCCAGATGGCAAAGCCCACGTCGGGCCGTGCCAGCGCATGGCGGCGCACGGCTTCGACGCAGTGCGCCAATTCCGTGGCATCGGTCTTGAGAAACTTGCGCCGCGCGGGCGTGGAGAAAAACAGTTCTTTCACTTCCACCGTCGTGCCGCGATTGCGCGCCGCAGGCCGCAACTCACCGCTGCGCGCGTCCAGCAAGAATGCGCTCGCCTGATCCGCCGTGCGCGACAGCAACGCGGTCTCGGACACCGAGGAGATGGCGGCCAACGCCTCGCCGCGAAAGCCCATGGTGTTGACCGATTCCAGATCGTGCAGATTGGTGATCTTGCTGGTGGCGTGACGTCGCAGTGCCACCGGCAGTTCTTCGGGCGGAATGCCGACGCCATCGTCTTCCACGGCAATCAGGCGCACGCCGCCCGCGAGCAGGCGCACCGTGATCTGGCGCGCTCCGGCGTCGAGCGCGTTGTCCACCAACTCGCGCACGGCAGAAGCGGGGCGCTCGACCACTTCACCCGCCGCAATCTGGCTGATCAACTCGTCAGGCAGATCGCGAATGGGGCGGCGTTGGGACGGGATGGATTCGAGGGAGGGGAAGTTGGCTTCGTTCACGCCGTCATTCTAGAAGGCACGGCATAAACCGGGACTGCCGCATGGCTTGGATGCATGCCATGACGCGCTTTGTTGTAGAGTGCTGAACTTTCAGCAACACCGGGGCCATCGCTTGGAAATCGTCAGTTTTTTGATCGACTTCATTTTGCACATCGACAAGCATCTTGAAGCATTCGTGATCGCCTACGGGCCCTGGGTGTACGCACTGCTGTTCATCATCGTGTTTGTGGAAACCGGCGTGGTGGTGATGCCATTCTTGCCGGGTGATTCGCTGCTGTTCATCGTCGGTGCGATGTGCGGTGCAGGCTATATGCACTATCCGATTGCCGTGCCGATCTTGCTGGCGGCGGCGATTCTGGGCGATCAGTGCAACTATTCGATTGGCCGTTATTTCGGGCCCAAGGTGTTCCAGTGGGAGGACTCGCGCTGGTTCAACAAGCGCGCGTTCGAGCAGGCCCACAACTTCTACGAGCGCTATGGCGGCGTGACTATCATCCTGGCGCGCTTCATGCCGTTCATCCGCACCTTCGCGCCCTTCGTCGCGGGCGTGGCGCACATGGACCGCGGCAAGTTCACGATGTTCAACGTGGTGGGTGCGCTGATCTGGGTGATTGGCATTACGGCAGCGGGCTATTTCTTCGGCAACCTCCAATGGGTGCAGGCGAATTTGGAGAAGATTATCTGGGGCCTGATTCTGGTGCCGGGTTTGATCGCGATCTTTGGTGCCTGGAAGGCCGGTCGCGCGGAAAAGAAGGACGCAGCGCAACAGAGCTGACGCGTAGGCGCAGGATATGCAAAAGCCCCGAAGGCGTATTGCCTCCGGGGCTTTTGACTTGGAAAGATCGATATTGAATCCGGGTCGCGTCCTACGCGCATCCGGACGCTACTCAATAGCGACGGCGGTCGTCACGATCCTTGCCGATCTGGTTACCCAGCACAGCACCTGCTGCTGCACCGCCTACGGTGCCCAAAGTGCTGCCGAATACCGCGTCGCCAACGACGCCGCCAGCCACGGCACCTACGCCAGTACCGATCTGCTGGTTCGTCGGGCTGGACGAGCAGCCTGCAACGCCAAAGGTGACCACACAGGCCAGAGAAACCACGGCGACTCGTACTTTATTCATGGTGTTTACCTCCTTCAACTTGCAGCCACAGGCTCTACAAATAAGCATGCGACATGCGCCAAACAATTGCAAGAGATATAGATTCTTGGCGCATGAATGAACTATGGCGCGGACGAGGGGGCGGTCGTGTCAGTGCAGCAAAAGGATGTGTGTAGGACTCGGCCCCTGCCGCCTCGGCGTGCGCGCGGCCTGGCGAGCGCACGCGCTGTCAGACCGAGCGGCTGCGCGCCAGTGGCGGATTTTTGGCGAAATACCGCGTAATGCCGCGCATGAGCGCGTCGGCCAACTGGTTCTGGTAGGCGACCGAGCGCAGCTTGGCCTCTTCTTCCGGGTTGCTGATGAAGGCGGTTTCCACCAGAACGCTGGGGATGTCCGGGGCCTTCAGCACGGCGAATCCGGCTTGCTCGACGCGTGGCTTGTGCAGCTTGGCGAAGCCACCGATCTCGCCAAGCAGTACCGAGCCGAGCTTGATGCTGTCGTTGATCTGCGCGGTGGTGCTCATATCGAGCAGGGCGCGCTGTACGTGGCGGTCTCGCGAGGTGACGTTCATGCCGCCAATGAGGTCGGACTGGTTTTCCTTGTTCGCCAGCCAGCGCGCGGCAGAACTGGACGCGCCGCTCTGGCTCAGTGCAAACACGCTGGCACCGCGTGCGGCGGGCGTGGTGAATGCATCGGCGTGGATGCTGACGAACAGATCGGCCTGCACACGACGCGCCTTTTCCACGCGCGTTGCCAGCGGCACGAAGAAGTCGGCGTCTCGCGTGAGGAACGCGCGCATGGGGTTGCCACCGACGGTGGTGGCGTTGATGCGATCACGCAGCATGAAGGCTACGCGCAGCACAACGTCTTTCTCGCGCGTGCCGCCGGGGCCAATCGCGCCAGGGTCTTCGCCGCCGTGGCCGGGATCGAGGGCGACGATGATCAGCCGGTCGGTCGCGCGTGCGATCGCGGGAGCCGTGGGCGGATCAACACGACGCGGCGCGGGCGCCGGTGCGGGCGGTGGCGGTGCGGCTGCGATCACCGCAGGCGGTGTCGTGGGCAGCGGTGGCATGGGCGCCGGGGCGGTCGCCACGGCCACGGGAGGACGCTCCTGCAACGGCTTTTCGCTGCGCTGGGCAATCAGGTCGCCCAGCGGATCAAGCGCAGGCGCATGCGCGGGCTTGTCGATGGGCGCAGGGGCTGCAGCAACGGTGGCGTTCGGGTCGTTCAGGCGCTCGGCAATCAGCGCTTCGAGCGGATCGCGCTCGACGGCGGGGTAGAGATCGAACACCAAGCGGTGCTGGTACGCCGCCACCGGCGTGAGGGTGAATACTTGCGGGCGCGCAGCATGCTTTAAGTCCATGACCATGCGCACCACGCCCGGCGCATTTTGCCCGACGCGAATGCCAGCGATATTGGGGTCGTCCGGGCGCACCTTGCCAAGCAATTCCTTGAGCTGCGGGTTCAGGTCGATGCCTTCGATGTCCACGGCCAGCCGTGGCGGCGATTCCACGAAGGTGTGGCGGGTGATCAGTTTCTGGTCCGACTCGATCGTGACGCGTGAATAGTCTCGCGACGGCCAGACGCGCACGGCAACGATGGACGCGCCGCGTGCGATGTGTTGTGTGCCGAGCAGAAGCACCAATGTGCCTGCGCGAAGCAGGCTGCGACGAGAGTGGTGGACGCTGTTCTCATCCTTCATCCCGGATCCTTGGGTGTGAAAGCGTGTAGCCCGTATTGTGTCATGAAGAATGTGATTACTGAAAGGATCATACGTTCAATCCTTCAAGTAATTTCTCACCATTGAGGGTGTGGGCCTCAAGGGTAACCCGTCGGCGCATATCCTCCAATGCTTCAATGACAATAGCAATATCCGCCGATGGGATAAGCCCGGCGGCCTTTTCCGGCCATTCGGCGAGTTTCAAACCCGGTGCGCCGAAGATGTCGCGAAACCCGGCATCTTCCCATTCGCGCGGGTCGTTGAAGCGGTAGAAGTCAAAGTGCCAGATGGGCAGATCACCCGCCTGATGCGGTTCAACGACGGCGTAAGTAGGGCTTTTGATGCGACCGCTCACGCCCAGCGCGCGCAGCAGGTGGCGCACGAATGTGGTCTTGCCAGCGCCCAGATCCCCGTGCAGGGTGAGGAAGGCGTCGCGTATGCCGGATTGCGCGGCCAACTGCGCGGCGCAGCGTGCGGTGTCGTCCTCGTTGTCCCACAGCCATTCATGGCGCGCCAAAGGGGTGTTGGATGTTCCTACAATTTGCGGGTGATGTGGTGCAGCAGTCAACTCGTTCCTCAAATTCAGCTCTGGGCTCGCGAACTGGGATTTTCCCAAATTGGCGTGGCCGGTGTGGACCTGTCCTCGGCGGAGGCTGGCCTGCTCGACTGGCTGGCGCGCGGCTTTCATGGCGAAATGCACTATATGGAAGCGCACGGCCTCAAGCGTGCCCGACCTGCCGAACTGGTTCCCGGCACCGTGAGCGTGATCACGGCGCGCATGGATTATCTGCCGCACTCAGTTCCCGAGGGCTGGCAGGCGATTGAATTCGAGCGGCTGCAGCGTCCCGAGGAAGGCATCATCTCCGTCTATGCACGAGGCCGCGATTATCACAAGGTATTGCGGTCACGGCTGCAAAAACTCGCGGATCGCATTGCCGAGGAGGTTGGGCCGCTGGGGTTTCGCGTGTTCACCGATTCGGCCCCGGTGCTGGAATGCGAGCTGGCGCGCCGAAGCGGGCAGGGCTGGCGCGGCAAGCACACGCTGGTGCTGCATCGCGAAGCGGGATCGATGTTCTTTCTGGGCGAGATCTATCTGGACGTGGCGCTGGCGGCCACCGAACCCACGACCGGGCACTGCGGCAGTTGCACGGCCTGCATCGACGTTTGCCCCACGCAAGCCATTGTGGCCGAGGGGCGGGTGGATGCGCGGCGCTGCATTTCCTATCTCACCATCGAGCATTCCGGGCCCATTCCCGAGGCGCTGCGCCCGCTGATGGGCAACCGCATCTACGGCTGCGACGATTGCCAGTTGATCTGCCCCTGGAACAAGTTTGCCAAGCGCGCGAGCCTGCCCGATTTCGACGTGCGTCCGGGCATGAGCGGCACGTCACTGGTGCGGCTCTTTGCGTGGAGCGAGGCGGAGTTCCTGCGCTACACCGAAGGCAGCCCGATCCGCCGCATTGGCCATGAGCGCTGGTTGCGCAATATCGCGGTGGCGATGGGCAATGCGCTGGCGAAAGGCCATGCGCTGGCGCTGAGCGAGACCGCTGATCTGTGCAGTGCGTTGGCCTCCCGCGCGAGCGACGCAAGCGCGCTCGTGCGCGAGCATGTGGCCTGGGCCTTGGCGCAGGGCGCTGGTTCGGCGTCAGGCCCGCAGGCCCACGTCGCGCAACCAGCGCGCGAGTGATGCGGCGAACTGTGTATAGCCCGCTGCATTGGCGTGCACGGTATCCGAGCGCAATTGCGCATCGGACAGCACTTTCGACCAGCCTTTTTCGAACAGCGGCAACTGGAGTTCGCTGGCGAGGCTTTCGAACACGCCGTGGTCCTTGAGGCTGCCCGCTGCGGCCGACAACATAGATGCTTGGGGAATGGCTACCAGTGCCACCTGCGCGCCGCTGGCTCGGCACTGCCCGACGATGGCGCGCACGTTGGATTCCAACTCTGATAGGGACAGTTGGCGCAGGAAGTCATTGCCGCCGATGCTGACGATGACCAGCGCGGGGGAATGCTCTGTGAGTAGATCGGGCAAGCGTGCCAAAGCCTGTGCCGAGGTGTCGCCGGAAACGCCGCCGTTGATCACGTTCCAGCCCGTGAGCTCTGCCAACACGGTGGGGTAAGCCGCTTCCGGCCCCGCACCCACGCCGGAGGTGAGCGAATCACCCAGCGCTAGCACCGTGCTGCCGGACGCAATGGCGGTGGAGCGCGGCGTTTTTTTGCCGCAGGCGCAGAGGATGAAGGCCGTGGCGCAGGCGGCGGTCAGCCATGTGCGCCGATGGAGTCTGGAGGGATCGCGAGGTAACGTCATGGCGACGGTGTAGTCGATTCACGTGGCGTGGGCAAGCACGGGCGTCGTGAACTGTGTTCAGCGCACGAGGCCCAATGCCAGCGGCAGGCTGAATACGCCGAGCACGGTGGAGAGCGTCACCAGTCCCGCCACATAGGGGCCGTTGTAGCCCATGCGCGATGCGAGCACGTAGCACGACGACGCGGTAGGTGCGCCAGAAAATAGCATCAGCACGATGGTTTGCGCCTGATCGAGACCGAAGATCCTGGCCAGCACAAAGGCAAACACTGGTTGCGCCAGATGGCGGATGGCCAGCAGCGACACCGACAACGGCTTGTTGCGATGCAGCTCGCCCAGTTGCAGCCCGGCACCGGCGGCCATCAAACCCAACGCGAGCGAGGCCGCCGCGATGCGCGAGAAAACGGGCTCCACCACAGTCGGGATCGACATGCCCAGAAAATTGCAGGTCAGCCCCAGCACTGTGGCGATGATGAGCGGATTGCGCACCAGCTCGCCAATGAAGCCGCGCCCTGCGCCACGCGACATGGGCCACACGGCGGCAATGTTGAGCAGCGGCACAGTCACGCCGATGACCACGGCCATGAGCAATTGCCCTTGGGGGCCGACGATGCGATCCGACAGCGCCAGCATGATGTAGGAGTTGAAGCGGAACGCCACCTGCGCCGCACCCGCATGTTCGCGCCGGTCCACGCGCGGTCCGATGCCGGGCAGGCGCGGCAGCGCGTACGACAGCGCAATCGCCAACCCACTCAGGATCACGGCAGCGCCAATCAGATTGGACGTTTCATGGATGTCGATCGGAGCCTTGAGGATCGACTGGAACAGCATCGTTGGAAAGAGCAGGTAATACACCAGCACTTCCACAGCCTGCCAGATGGGACGGTTGAGAAAGGTGTATCTGCAAATGAGGTATCCCAGCAGAATCAGCGAAAAGTCCGGCAGCAGCAGTTGAGCGTAGTTCACGGCGCGTGAGCATAGCGGGAATTGATCGGGAGCGTGAATTTTCAGGCTGTCGCCCAGCTGACATTCCGACAAGAAAGTCGGGGGGAATCCCTGAGAAATATGCGCTAAAAACCACGCCCCGTGGACGTTTGCAGCGTTTAGCATCAATCACCGTTTTTTGGAAACCAACTACTGTGAGGAGTACAAATATGCAACGACGTCACCTGGTGGCGCTGGCCCTGACGATGGCGACTGGCACATCGTTTGCGGACAACTATCCCACCAAGCCGATCCGGCTGGTCGTGCCGTTCGCACCCGGAGGAACCACCGACATCATCGCGCGCGTGGTGTCCGATCCGCTGACCAAGAATCTGGGCCAGCCCGTCATCGTGGAGAACAAGGGCGGTGGTGGCGGCGTGATTGGCGCGACCGAAACGGCGCGCTCTGCGCCCGACGGCTATGCACTGGGCGTGGCAACCGTGTCCACCACGGCGGCGAATCCGGCCATCAACCCCAAGACGCCGTACAACCCGATCACGGACTTCACGCCCATCATCAACATCGCGGCCACGCCGAACATCATCGCCGTGAACCCGTCGTTTCCGGCAAAGGATTACGCGGGCTTCATTGCCGAGTTGAAGAAGAACCCCGGCAAGTACTCTTATGGTTCGTCCGGCACGGGCGGCATCGGTCACATGCTGATGGAGCTGTACAAGAGCCTGACCAACACCTTCATCACGCACATTCCTTACCGCGGCGCAGGTCCGGCGCTGAATGACGTAGTGGCCGGACAGGTGCCGATCATCTTCGACAACCTGCCGTCGGCGCTGCCGTTCGTGAAGGCCGGAAAGCTCGTGCCCATCGTGGTGTCCGCGCCCACGCGCCTGAAGGAGCTGCCCAACGTGCCCACCTTCAAGGAAGTGGGGCTGGAGCCGGTGAACCGCCTGGCCTATTACGGCCTGCTCGGCCCCAAGGGCCTGCCCAAGGATGTGGTGGACAAGCTCAATGAAGCCACCAGGAAGGCCGTGGAAGACCCGGCCGTGCGCAAGCGCATCGAGGACACGGGCTCGATCATCGTTGCCAACACGCCCGAGCAGTTCGCGCAGCAGATCAAGGCCGAGTTCGAGGTGTACAAGGAAGTGGTGAAAAAGCAGAAGCTGACGCTGGATTGATTCCGGCATTCGCCAGCCGCGTGCACGCCGCCTTCGGGCGGCGTTTTACATGCTATGTTTCGCCCATGCAGGAAAGCCAGAACGCCATCGACACATTCATAGACGCCCTCTGGCTGGAAGATGGCCTGTCCCGCAACACGCTGGCGGCCTACCGTCGTGATCTGCAAATGTTTGCCGAATGGCTGGGGCAACAGGAGTCGGCGGTGGCGCTCGATGGAGTGGCGGAGCACCACATCAACGCCTATTTCGCAGCGCGTCACGCGCACACGCGCGCCACTTCGGCGAATCGGCGGCTGACGGTGTTCCGGCGCTACTTTCACTGGGCGCTGCGCGAGCGCCGCATTCACGCCGATCCCACCGTGCGCATGCAGGCCGCACGCCAGCCGCTGCGCGTGCCCAAGACACTGTCGCAGCAGCAGGTGGAGGCCTTGCTGAAGGCGCCCGACGTCCACGCCATGCTGGGACTGCGCGATCGCACGATGCTGGAGCTCATGTACGCCAGCGGCCTGCGCGTGAGCGAGTTGGTGACACTCAAGACGGTGCACCTCGGACTGCGCGAGGGCGTGCTGCGCATCATGGGTAAAGGTGGCAAGGAGCGTCTGGTGCCGTTTGGCGAAGAGGCCGGCCGCTGGCTGGAGCGCTATCTGGCGGAGAGTCGGCCCGCCATCCTGAGCGGGCAGCAGACGGATGACCTGTTCGTCACCCAACGCGGCGCAGGCATGTCGCGCGTGATGTTCTGGGTGATCGTGAAGAAGTATGCACAGATCGCAGGTATCACCTCGCCGCTGTCACCGCACACTTTGCGCCACGCCTTTGCCACGCACTTGCTCAACCACGGCGCCGATTTGCGCGTGGTGCAGTTGTTGCTGGGCCATGCCGATATCTCCACCACCACGATCTACACACATGTCGCGCGCGAGCGCCTCAAGCTGTTGCACGCGCAGCACCATCCGCGCGGGTGAGGGCCATCATCGGGGCAACCCGCAGCACCCTTTTTTCAACCAGGAGACAACAATGAAATCCAACAAATGGCTCGTTGCACTGGCGCTCGGTGCGAGTGCTTCAATGGCGATGGCGCAGGCATGGCCCACAGCCAAGCCGATCCGGCTGATCGTGGGTTATCCACCGGGCGGCGGCATCGACTTCACTGCGCGCACGATCCAGATTCCGCTGCAAGAGGCGATCGGCCAGCAGATCGTCATGGACTACAAACCCGGTGCCGGTGGCACGATCGCCGCAACCGAACTCACGCGCGCGCAAGCGGACGGCTACACCTTGCTGCTCGCCAATACCGGGCCGTTCGCGATCGCTCCGTATCTGCAAAAGAAGATGCCGTACGACCCGATCAAGCAGTTCACGTACATTGGCCAGATCAGTCAGGGCAGCTATGTCGCGGTGACGCGCCCTGACCATCCGGCGCGGGACATGAAGGATTGGGTGAACTGGGAGAAATCACACGCAGGGCAGGTGAACTTCGCCTCGGGCGGCGCGGGCACGTCGACGCACCTGAATGGCGAGTTGATGAATCAGGCCACGGGCCTTAACGCCACGCATGTTCCCTACAAAGGCAGTGCGCCCGCCATTCAGGACCTGATCGGCGGGCAGACGCAGTTGCTGATCGATGCGGGCACGGTGCTGATTCCCCACATCAAGGGCGGTCGGCTGAAGGCGCTGGCGGTGACCGGGCCGGAGCGCGATCCGCAACTGCCCGACGTGCCTACGGTGCGGGAGTTGGGCCTCAAGGGCATGGAGTCGGTGGGCTTTCAGGGCCTGGTTGCGCCCGCAGGGCTGTCGCCCGACATCACCCAGCGCCTGTCTGCGGCGCTCAACAAGGTGCTTGCCCAGCCGGAAATCCAGAGCAAGTTCGCCAACGCTGGCGCGCAAGCCCATCCGCTCGGGCCCAAGGAGTTTGCCGATTTTGTCGCCAAGGACAACGCCAAGTGGTCCGCGCTGATCCGCGAACGCAAGCTGGAACTGGATTGATGCCCGCACCAGCAGGCGCAGGCCAGTTGGGTGCGCGATCTCAGGTCAGGCGCGCCCACTCCAGCGCTTGCTGGCGCGCTTCCGTCAGTTGCTGCGCCGAAAGCCCCAGTGCGCTGGCGGCGTTCAGCAGTTCGTCGCTGTGCCCCTGTTCGGACGAGCGCGCGAGGCTGAGCAACGCGCCCAGATAGCCGGTGTTGCCCAGCACCGCAGAGGTCACCACGGAGGGCAATTGCAGCAGGCTGATCACCGAGGCCGAGGAGATGTCCAGCAATTGTCCCAATTGCGAAATGACGCCCACGAGGAAGGCCTGATCGCTCACTGCTTGCGGTAAATGCTGTGCCTGCGTGATGAGCTGCATGAAGCGCCCATGGAGCAGGGCGGTGCGCGCTGTGGTGGGCGTGCTCTCACTCGCCATGTGAAAAGTTTGCAGCAGTCCGATCCAGCAAGCGATGCGATGGCGTCCGAGCAGCGTGATGGCGTGCTCGATGGACGTTGGGCCCTGCACCGGGCAGACCCCCGACGTGACGAGCAGGCGCAGCAGGTTGAACGTGAGCACGGCATCCTGCATCACCCACTGGGCGAGATCGTGGTGACTGGCGCTGGCGCGCAGCAGGTGACTGAGTTGGTCGATGCTGGCCTGCTCGGGCAGCAGCAGCTTGGCCTGAACGAGTTTCGGGCGAGAGAGCCAATAGCCCTGGAACAGGCCGACGCCCAGAGATGTCAGCAATTCGAGCTGGGCGGCGGTTTCGATCTTTTCGGCGATCAGCTTGGCCGAGGTTTCGCGCAGCGCAAATTTGGTGAGCACCGTCACTTGATCGGCGGGAAGCACCGACAGGTCGAGCTTGATGTAATCGGCCAGGGGCAGCCACGGCGCGTAGGCAGACTCCAGCACCGTGTGACTGAACGCGAGGCGGAATCCGCGCTCATGCAGCATGGTGAGGGTGGGCAAGCGCGTGCGCACTTCCTCGGCCGCCGTATGTCCAAGTGACGGGACTTCCAGAATCACCTTGGCCGGGTCCAGCAGCGCCAGATGGCCTTCCCCCAGACTCTCATGCGTGCAGTTCACGAAAATCAGCGTGTCGCCCATGAGTTCTTCCAGGCCGACGTGCGACAGCGCCGTCAGCGCCAGCAGCATGTCGCTGGCAGCGGTGTGCGCGGAATGGCTGCGTGAACGGTTGAACAGTTCATGGCCGACGACTTTCCCCATTGTGTTCACGATGGCCTGTCTGGCAATCAGCGTGCCTGCGGATGTTCCGGTGGCAAGTGCTGGGGTCTGGGTAGTCGGGCTGATGTACATGCTTCCTTGGCAAACGCAATCCGCCCACTGAGCAAAAGCGCTGCGCTTGGTTTGAGCGAGGTGTCAATTGATGGGCGCTATGGATTGTAGGAATGAAGTTGCTTCTCAGGGCTTACGAGATGTGACTAATTTGTTAACGCGTATCAAGGTCGCGTTGGTAATTGATTTGAGTCAAGGCGCTCGGGTTGCAGCAACCATTCCAGTTCGGCCTCCGTGAATCCGGCCTGCAGGCGTGCTGATGTGTTGAGGGGCGGCTTGGGGCGAGGCGCTTCGTAGCGCCGCATGAGTTCGAAAAAATGCGGTTGCGCGTCCAGTCCGTCGCGTTCACACAGCCAGAAGTACCAGCGGTTGCCGATCGCGACATGACCAACTTCCTCTTCTAGGATGATGTCGAGGATGGATGCGGCGCAAACGGCATCGGGCGCGCCAATCTGGCGCAGCTTCTTCTGGATGAGTGGCGTGGCATCCAGCCCGCGCGCTTCCATGGTCCGCGGCACCAGAGCCATGCGTGCAACGATGTCGTGCGCCGTTTTCTCGCACATCGTCCACAACCCCTGATGCGCAGGAAAATCGCCGTAGTCATAGCCCATGGTGCGCAAGTGATCGCGCAACAGGCGAAAGTGCTTGGCCTCCTCGCCGGCAACGCGCAGCCAATCCAGGTAGAACGCCTCGGGCATGTCCGTAAAACGCCAGATGGCATCCAGTGCCAGATTGATGGCGTTGAATTCAATGTGTGCGATCGCATGCATCAGAGTCGCCCGGCCTTCGGCGGTGGCCGGTGAGCGGCGACCCACGGCGGTATGGTGCAACAACTCCGGCTTGGCGGGGTGCCCGGGGAGCACTACCCCGGCTGGAACGTCCAGCACCACACAGGCATCTATTGAAAATTGCGCCGCCTGTGCATACATATCCAGCGTGGCGGATGATTTGAGGTCGGGATCGGCGATACCCAAGACCTCCAATGCTCGTTGTCGTAACTCCATGCCTACAATTCTAGGGAGTCTGCCTACTGGGATCAGATGCTGCGAGCTTCCTCGCTGGTATTTGTCAATAAATGACGCAATGTGAGTGAGATGAGCCGATTGATTCCTTCGGTGCAGTTACATATAAGGAAATTTCACTTGGAGACAACCTGCTATGGCCGTGTTTGAATTGGATGGAATCGCCCCCGTTGTGCCGGAATCGGCCTGGATCGCAGACAGCGCTGATGTGATGGGGGATGTAACGCTGGGCGAAAACGCGAGTGTCTGGTTCGGTGTGGTTGCCCGTGGTGACACGGATTCCATCAGAATCGGTGCCGGCTCCAACATCCAGGATGCCAGCGTGCTGCATGCCGATCACGGCTCGCCGCTGACCATCGGCGCGAACGTGACGGTGGGCCATCAGGTGATGCTGCATGGCTGCACGATTGGCGATGAATCGCTGATCGGCATCGGCGCTGTGGTGCTGAACGGGGCCAGGATCGGCAAGAACTGTCTCGTCGGCGCGGGCTCCCTTGTCACCGAGGGCAAGGAATTTCCGGATGGATCGATGATCCTGGGCAGTCCGGCGAAGGTGGTCAAGCAACTGACGCCCGAACAGATCGAAGGACTGCGCGAGAGCGCGCGGCGCTACCGCGAGAACGCGCAGCGCTTCAAGAAGGGGCTGCGCAAGTTGAGTTGAGGATGGTTGGAACCCGACCTGCCGCTGTGTGGCCGGTGCGGGATTGTTTGTTTCAAGGATTTTGAGTGTCCGAACTTCATAAGTTTCTTTTCGATGGCCTGCCCGTTCGGGGCATGATTGTGCGTTTGACCGATGCGTGGGTGGAGATCCTGCGGCGCCGCGCGGCCAACAGTGAGACCGGCGCCTACGCGCCCGCAGTGCGCGAACTGTTGGGCGAGATGGCAGCGGCGGGCGTGCTCATGCAGTCCAACATCAAGTTCAATGGCGCGCTGGTGTTCCAGATCCAGGGCGATGGCCCGGTCAAGCTGGCCGTGGCGGAGGTGCAGTCCGATCTAAGCCTGCGCGCCACTGCGACGCTGGTGGGGGATGTGCCTCTGGATGTCATGGGCCTAACGCCTCTGGTCAATGTGAACGGCAATGGCCGTTGCGCCATCACGCTCGATCCCAAGACGCGCCTGCCCGGGCAGCAGCCTTATCAGGGCATCGTCCCATTGAATGGCGAGCACGGACAGAAGCTCGACAAGCTGAGCGATGTGTTGGAGCAGTACATGCGCCACTCGGAGCAGCTCGACACGACGATTGTGCTGGCGGCGAATGATGAGGTTGCGGCGGGCTTGCTGATCCAGCGCATGCCCGTCAAGGGCGAGGGCAATCTGGAGGCAGAGAAGGGCGCGGATACGGCAGAAGACCAGATGGATCTGAACGAAGAGTACAACCGCATCTCCACGCTCGCCTCCAGTCTGACCCGCGATGAACTGCTGACGCTGGATGTCGACACCATCTTGCGCCGCCTGTTCTGGGAAGAAAAGCTGCTGCGCTTCGTGCCGCAGCAGGGGCCAGACGGCCCGCGTTTTGCCTGCACCTGCAGCCGCGATCGTGTGAGTAACATGCTGCGCGGACTGGGGCAGGACGAGGTCGATGGCGTGATCGAAGAGCGCGGTCTTGTCGAGGTGGGATGCGAGTTCTGTGGCCAGCAATACCGCTACGACGCGGTGGACGTGGCGCAGTTGTTCACCGAGCCGGGCACGTTGCCGCCCGGGTCCCGCAATATCCAGTGATGAACGTGGGTGCGAAGGGCGGAGATCCGCTCCCGCTTGGCACCTGATGAGGCGCTGCCGGCTTCAACGCCGCAACGCCTTTTTCATGCGCGATTGGATCAGCCGGCGACCAGACTGGTGAACAGGCGGTGCTCGCAGTCGGGATCGCTGCACTTGTCGCAGTTCCACGCGCGCATGCGTGGGTGCAGTGGTTGCGTCGTATCGACCAGTGTGAAGCAGGCGTTTTCGGCAGAAGGCAGTTCGGCGCGGGCGCACAGTGCGATGGCGTTCGCGGCGTTCAACACGCGGTCGCGCAGGCTGGCGCCATACAGCACCTGAAATCCGATTCCGGCCTGACTCAACGCTGAGCGCAGGCGTAGTTCGTGTACTTGCTGTGCGGCGTCGCCAGCGGGGACCAGCAGCGAAAGATGGGGTTTGCCGGACGATTGCAGCGCGTGCGCAAGCCAGTCGTTCCAGGCCTTGCTGGCCTGTGCGTCGGCCAGCGAAGCGAAGTCGGCGCGGGGCAGGTGCGCGTGCATCGCCAGGCGTTCGCACCAACCTTCTTGCGCTTCGCAATGGTTTTGCACGGCCTCGGCCAGCGTGATCGGATCGACGCCCCAGAATGCAATGCGCACAACACGGCGCGATGGGGCAGGGGGTGGCTTATTGTCTTGCAGGCGCAACATGCACGTAGATTTCATTCGGCTTGACCATGCCCAGCTCGCTGCGGGCTTTCTCTTCCACCATGTCCATGCCCTCTTTCAGGTCGGACACTTCGGCGCTGAGTCGGTCGTTTTCCTTGCGGGCCTTGTCGTTGGCCGCCTTTTGCTCGGCGATTTGCGCACGCAGATTCGAGACATGTTCCACGCTGCCTCGTCCACTCAAGAGCTGCGCCAGCACCAGCAAGAGCAGCAGCAGAAGAATCAGTGGAACGATGCGGGTGCTCATGGATAAAGGTGGCTGTCTCGGTGCAGCGATGAAAACCTGAGCGAATGGTACACGCAGTCAGTGGTGACACGACCACATGCGCTCCCCCGCCCAACGATGAATCCTGAAAGGATACCGCGCTGCCGGGGTGCGGTGTGGTCATGAATCTCAAAGCATTGTTACCGCGTGTTGAAAACCAGCTTTCTATTAGCGCAGGTTATAGAACGCAGCACGGCCGGGGTAAACGGCGATGTCGCCCAGATCTTCTTCGATGCGCAGCAACTGGTTGTACTTGGCGATACGGTCGGAGCGGCTGAGCGATCCGGTCTTGATCTGCCCGGCGTTCGTGCCCACGGCGATGTCGGCGATCGTCGAGTCTTCGGTTTCGCCGGAGCGGTGCGAGATCACGGCGGTGTAACCAGCGCGCTTGGCCATTTCAATGGCTTCAAAGGTTTCGGTCAGGGTGCCGATCTGGTTGATCTTGATGAGGATCGAATTGGCGATGCCCTTGTCGATGCCTTCCTTCAGGATCTTGGTGTTAGTCACATACAGGTCGTCGCCGACCAGTTGCACCTTCTTGCCCAGACGCTCGGTGAGCAGCTTCCAGCCGTCCCAGTCGCCTTCGGCCATGCCGTCTTCGATCGAGATGATGGGGTACTTGTCGCACCAGGTGGCGAGCATGTCGGTCCACTGCTCGGCCGACAGTTGCAGGCCGCCTTCGCCTTCGAGCACGTACTTGCCGTCCTTGAAGAATTCGCTGGCAGCGCAGTCCAGACCCAGAACGATCTGCTCGCCAGCGGTGTAGCCAGCAGCCTCAACGGCTTGCAGGATCAGCTGGATGGCCGCTTCGTGATTTTCCACGGAAGGAGCGAAGCCACCTTCGTCGCCCACGGCGGTGCTCATGCCCTTGTCGTGGATGATCTTCTTGAGCGCATGGAACACTTCTGCGCCCCAACGCACGGCCTCGCGGAACGTCGGCGCGCCCACGGGGATGATCATGAACTCTTGCAGGTCCAGGCTGTTGTTGGCGTGTGCGCCGCCGTTGATCACGTTCATCATCGGCACGGGCAACTGCGTTGCACCCATGCCACCCAGATAGCGGTACAGCGGCAGGCCGGACTCTTCAGCGGCTGCGCGCGCCACGGCCATCGACACTGCCAGCATGGCGTTGGCGCCGAGGCGACCCTTGTTGTCGGTGCCGTCGAGGTCGATCAGGGTCTTGTCGAGAAACGCTTGCTCAGAGGCATCGAGGCCCAGCACGGCTTCGGAGATTTCCGTGTTGATGTGCTCGACGGCCTTGAGCACGCCCTTGCCGAGGTAGCGGCCCTTGTCGCCGTCACGCAGCTCAATGGCTTCGCGCGAGCCGGTGGACGCGCCCGACGGCACAGCCGCACGGCCCATCACGCCCGACTCCAGCAACACGTCGCATTCGACGGTGGGGTTGCCGCGGCTGTCCAATACTTCGCGGCCTACGATGTCAACGATTGCGCTCATGAGAGATCCTAAAAGTTAAAGCCAAAAAACAAAAAACGTCCGGCGCTGTTGCGGGGGCGGGAGCCAGCGGCTCACAAGCCTTCCACGCAGATCAGTCGCATGATGGCCGCGCCCTCGCGTGCGGCGCGGGCCTTGCCGTATTCGGGAGAGTCGTAAAACGCCTTGGCGGCGTCGAAGCTGGCAAATTTGAGCAGCACGACGCGCTCGGGCGCCCAGTCACCTTCCATCACCGCCACCTGGCCGCCGCGAATGCAGACTTCGGCGTTGTGCGCCTGCATGGCGACGGTGGACCATTTCTTGTACTCCTCATATTGCTGAGGGTTGGTGACTTGAACGGTGGCGATGACGTATCCGCTGGGCATGTGTGAATGTCTCTTCTTGGTGGTGGGGAAACCGGATGCAGACGCTTGGGCGCTCAGGCGCCGAAGTCGTTTTCAAGGAAGCCGTTGCGCTTGGTGATGCCGTCCAGCGCCACCAGCGTTTCGAGCAAGGCTTTCATGTGATGCAGTGGCACGGCGTTGGGGCCGTCCGAGAGGGCGTTGCAAGGATCGGGATGCGTTTCCATGAACAGCCCGGCCACGCCCACCGCCACGGCGGCGCGCGACAGCACGGGCACCATCTCGCGCATGCCGCCGCTGGACGTGCCCTGGCCGCCAGGCAACTGCACGCTGTGCGTGGCGTCGAACACGACGGGCGCGCCCGTCTCGCGCATGATGGCGAGGCTGCGCATGTCGCTCACGAGGTTGTTGTAGCCAAAGCTCGCACCGCGCTCGCAGGCCATGAAGCTGTCCTCGGGCAGGCCGGCTTCCTTCGCGGCGGCGCGGGCCTTGTCGATGACGTTCTTCATGTCATGCGGGGCCAGGAACTGGCCTTTCTTGATGTTCACCGGCTTGCCGGACTGGGCCACGGCGCGGATGAAGTCGGTCTGACGGCAGAGGAACGCGGGGGTTTGCAGCACGTCCACGACCTGCGCCACCGCGGGAATCTCCGCCTCAGTATGCACGTCGGTGAGGATGGGAACGTTCAGTTCCTTCTTCACCTTGGCGAGGATTTCCAGACCCTTGTCCATGCCGGGACCACGAAAGCTCGCGCCAGATGAACGATTGGCCTTGTCGTAGCTGCTCTTGAAGATGAACGGGATGCCGAGCGAGGAAGTGATTTCCTTGAGCTGGCCCGCGACATCCATTTGCAGCTGTTCCGACTCGACCACGCACGGGCCTGCGATCAGGAAAAAGCGCTGATCGAGTCCGATGTCAAATCCGCAGAGTTTCATGGTGTGACCTGTTCCCTAAAGTCCGGTTGCTTACTTGTGTGCGCCCTTGTGGTGCGCAATGGCCGCCTTCACGAAGGCGTTGAACAGTGGGTGACCGTTCCATGGCGTGGACTTGAATTCCGGGTGGAACTGCACGCCGATATACCAGGGGTGAACGCTGGCGGGCAACTCCACGATTTCAGTGAGTTGCTCGCGCTGCGTCAGGGCCGAAATCACCAGACCCGCTTCGCGCAACTGGTCCAGATACTGGGTGTTGGCTTCGTAGCGGTGGCGGTGGCGCTCGGTCACCACGTCGCCGTAAATGCTGTGCGCGAGCGTGCCGGGTTGCACGTCGGACGACTGCGCGCCCAGGCGCATGGTGCCGCCCAGATCGGAGCTGCTGGTGCGGGTCTGGATGCTGCCGTCCGCGTCCTTCCACTCGGTGATCAGGGCGATCACGGGGTGCTTGGCGTGCGGGTCGAACTCGGTGGAGTTGGCGCCTGCGAGCCCGGCCACATGGCGTGCGTATTCGATCGTGGCCACCTGCATGCCCAGACAGATGCCGAGGTAGGGCACCTTGTTCTCGCGGGCAAACTTGGCCGTGGAAATCTTGCCTTCCACACCGCGTGAACCAAAGCCGCCCGGCACCAGAATGGCGTCGTACTTCGACAGCTTGTCGCGGGCGTTCTTGTCGTCGATGGTTTCGGAGTCGACGTGCGTGATCTTCACGCGCACGTGGCTGTGCATGCCGGCCGCCCGCAGGGCTTCGTTGACCGACTTGTAGGCGTCCGAGAGCTCGACGTATTTGCCGACCATGGCGACCTGCACTTCGCCTTGCGGGTGCTCGGTTTCGTACACCAGATCGTCCCAGCGCTTGAGGCTGGCGGGCGGCGTGTTCAGGCGCAGCTTGTCGCAGATGAGGCCGTCCAGACCTTGCTCGTGCAGCATCCGGGGCACCTTGTAGATGGTGTCCACGTCCCACATGGAGATCACACCCCATTCGGCCACGTTGGTGAACAGCGAGATCTTTTCGCGTTCTTCATCGGGCACGGCATGCTTGGCGCGGCACAGCAGCGCATCGGGCTGGATACCGATCTCGCGCAGCTTTTGCACCGTGTGCTGGGTGGGCTTGGTCTTGAGCTCGCCTGCCGCTTCGATATAGGGCAGGTAGGTCAGGTGCACGAAGGCCGAGTTGTTCGGGCCGAGCTTGAGCGAGAGCTGACGCACGGCTTCCAGGAACGGCAGGGACTCGATATCGCCGACCGTGCCGCCGATCTCACAGATGGCGACATCGACCGCATCGTCGGTGCCGATGCCGGCACCGCGCTTGACGTATTCCTGGATTTCGTTGGTGATGTGGGGGATGACCTGCACGGTCTTGCCCAGATAGTCACCCCTGCGTTCCTTCTCCAGAACGGACTGGTAGATGCGCCCGGTGGTGAAGTTGTTGGACTGCTTCATGCGCGTTTCGATGAAACGCTCATAGTGGCCGAGGTCGAGGTCGGTCTCTGCGCCGTCGTCGGTCACGAACACTTCACCGTGCTGGAACGGCGACATCGTGCCAGGGTCCACGTTGATATAAGGGTCCAGCTTGATGAGAGTGACTTTGAGGCCGCGCGATTCAAGAATCGCAGCAAGGGAGGCTGAGGCGATTCCCTTGCCCAGGGAAGACACCACACCGCCGGTGACGAAGACAAATTTGGTCATGTCTTTTAAGGTGGTGGGAAATTCTGATTATACGGGTCACCCCGGGGTGATTGCAGTTCAACGTCGCCTTTACCTTGCGGACTGTCTGCTAAATTCCCTTCCTATGACACAGCTTGCTGGAAAACACATCGTTCTGGGCCTGAGTGGCGGCGTCGCTTGTTACAAATCTGCGGAACTGTGCCGCCTGCTGATCAAGGCGGGCGCAACGGTGCAGGTGGTGATGACGGAGGCGGCGGAGCATTTCATGACCCCGGTCACCATGCAGGCGCTGAGTGGCCGCACGGTCTACACCTCGCAATGGGACACGCGCGAGCCCAACAACATGCCGCACATCAACCTGAGCCGCGAGGCCGATGCGATCGTGATTGCGCCCTGCAGTGCAGACTTCATCGCGCGGCTGGTGCAGGGGCGCTCGGATGAGTTGCTGAGTCTGCTGTGTCTGGCGCGCCCCATGGAGCGCGTGCCCTTGCTGCTCGCCCCGGCCATGAATCGCGAGATGTGGCTGCATCCTGCGACGCAGCGCAACATGGCACAAGTGGCCAAGGACGGTGCGGTCGTGCTTGGCGTCGGGCACGGTGATCAGGCGTGCGGCGAGACGGGCGATGGCCGCATGCTTGAGCCTCACGAGATTTTCGAAGACATCCAGGCGCAGTTGTCGCCCAACAAGTTGGCGGGTCATCATGTGCTGGTGACGGCGGGGCCGACGTTTGAAGCCATCGATCCGGTACGCGGCATCACCAACCTGTCGAGCGGCAAGATGGGTTTTGCCATTGCGCGGGCGGCGCGCGATGCGGGGGCGAAGGTGACCCTGATCGCAGGGCCGGTGCATCTGCCCACGCCGCGCGGCGTGCAGCGCGTGAACGTGCAGTCGGCGCAGCAGATGTTTGATGCCGCGACCGGGTTCGCGCAGGAGGCATCGGTCTTCATTGCCACGGCAGCGGTGGCAGATTGGCGCCCGGCCCATGCGAGCGAGCAAAAGATCAAGAAAGACGGCTCGGGCGATGTGCCTGCGCTGGCATTTGTCGAGAACCCGGATATTCTGGCCACCATCGCGCATTCGCCGCGTGCTGAGTCCGGTGCGCTGTATTGCGTGGGGTTTGCTGCCGAAAGCGAAAACCTGCTCGCCCACGCGGGTGCCAAGCGCGAACGCAAGGGCGTGCCGCTGCTCGTGGGCAACATCGGTCCGGCGACATTCGGACAGGACGACAACGCGTTGGTGTTGATCGACGCACAAGGGCATCGCGAGATCGACCGCGCGCCCAAGCAGGTGCTGGCCGACGAACTGATTGCAGAAATTGCGCGGCGTGTGCCGCTCAGAAGCTGAAACGAAGGGAGAGTCCATGCGAAATCCTCTTTTTCCTGCCGTGCGCAGTGGCGCGGACACGCCGCCGAATGGGGATTTCGCCAAATACGTGGACGACCTCGTGGCGCTGCAGGCGCGCCATCTCTCGGGTGGTCAGCAGATGACGCAGTTGAACACCACGCATGCGCGCGAACGCACGAGAGCCAAGCCTTCGCAACTTGCGCAAACGGCGCCCATGCCGGGATCATTGGGCAAACCGCCTGCGACGGTGAGCGTGCAGCGAAGTCCGGGTGCAACGACCGCCCCCGCGAAGACGAGTGCGCAGGTGGGCGAAGCCACCATCTCGGAGTTGTGGGAGACGGCGCGCTCGAAACTCCCCACGGATGCGCTTTCTGTGCCCGGCAAATTCAGGATTCCGCCGTTCTGGATTTACATCGGCGTGATCCTGCTTATCGGTGCCAGTTCGTATTTCGACTTCGACGGGGTCTGGCCGTTCTTTATACTCATCTGGTTGTTTGTGCTGGGGCGCGTCGCTCGCTCTGTGATCAAGACGGTCGGCAATGCTGCGGGCAAACGCTGATCGCGTAGGCACAACCTGACTCCTTTGGCGCTGCCAAGAAGGCGGCTGCCGCAACGAAAGCAAATCCAAGTGAAGATTGATGTGAAGATTCTTGATCCGCGTATGACGGATCAACTGCCTGCCTATGCCACGCCCGGAAGCGCGGGGCTGGACCTGCGCGCTTGTCTGGACGAGCCGCTTGAGCTGAAGCCCAATGCGTGGCAACTGGTTCCCACGGGCATTGCGATCCACTTGCAGGACCCTGGCTATGCGGCCCTGATCCTGCCGCGTTCGGGGTTGGGGCACAAGCACGGCATTGTCCTCGGGAATCTGGTGGGTCTGATCGACAGTGACTATCAGGGCCAATTGATGGTGAGCGCGTGGAATCGCAGCGACGTTGCCTTTACCTTGCAGCCTATGGAAAGACTGGCGCAACTCGTCATCGTTCCGGTAGTGCAAGCGCAGTTCAATGTGGTGCAGGAGTTTGCTGCCAGCAGCGAACGCGGCGAAGGTGGCTATGGCTCGACGGGCAAGCATTGATCTGACGCGGGCGGCATGCATGTGAAGCACCCGTAAAGTCGGTGCTGGCCTACAGGGTGCGTATGCGGTGGCATCGCATCATCCCGCTGTAGATGACACAACTTCAGAGGAAGCACAACATGCGTAAATATTCTCGCGTTGCCACATGGTCTGGCGCACTGGCGCTGGTGGGCCTGCTCACCGCCTGTGCGGCTCCCAACCCGAATTACGACAGCCATTACCCAAATCAGCCGTACCCCGGACAGTATCCGTCGCAGCAATACCCGGCGCAGCAGTACCCGGGACAGCAATATCCTGCACAGCAGTACCCTGCCCAGCAGTATCCCAATCAGGGGTACACGGACTATGGCCGTGTGAACAATATTGAACTGCTGCCCCGCACCTACCAACGTGGGTCAGCATCGGGCGTTGGCGCGGTGCTCGGTGCCGTGGTGGGCGGTGTGCTGGGCAATCAGATCGGTGGCGGCTCCGGTCGCGTAGCCGCCACGGCTGCTGGCGCCGTAGCAGGTGGCCTGGCTGGCAATACGCTGGAGCGCCGCTCCGCGCCCGGGGGTGAAGTGGGCGGCCTGTACCGCCTGACCATTCAGCTCGACCAGGGTGGCCAGCGCGTGTACGACGTGCCTGATCCGGGTGATCTGCGCCCCGGTGACCGTGTGCGCATGGTGGATGGACAGATTTCGCGCTACTGATCGAGCGGCGGCAGAAATAACAAGCGGATGCTCGAGGCATCCGCTTTTTTCGTTGTGGGTTCACCGTTTGGGCTGATCAGGCCAGCGGGCTCAATGCAGCAGGTCGTTTCCGGGAGCTTGGGGTTGCACGCGGAAAAAACCGGTGCCGGCGGAGCCGCGGCCAATTTCCTCTTCGGTGGCTTCGCGCACGCCGTGAATCTTGATTTTCAGGCGCAAGGCGATGCCCGCAAGCGGATGATTGCCGTCAAGCACGACATGGTCCGGATAGATTTGCGCGATGGTGTAGAGCGCATCCTGCGGCATGCCTTCGCTGACGCCCTCGGGCAGGGCGCTGGCTTCAAAGGTCAATCCTTCCTCAATGTCTGGCGGAAAAACCGCCCGGGGTTCGAGAAAGATCAACTTATCCTGATAGTCCCCAAACGCTTCTTCGGGTTCGAGGTGTAATGACAGCTCATCGCCGACCTTGTGGCCTTGGAGCGCTTCATCGATACGACCCAGCAGGTCATCGCCACCCACGAGAAATTCGACAGGATCGTCGAGCTCGTCGAGCGTATCGCCCAACGTATCCTTAAGCACCCAAGTCAGTGCGACAACGCATTGTTCAGTGATTTCCATAGGAGAATTGTCGCAGTTCACACGCCGGTCGCCAACGCGGCCGCATTTTTGCCATGGATGTTCAAGAAAAAATTTCATTGTTGGGCGGCATGTCGCCAGCACAGTTCATGCGCAAGCACTGGCACAAAAAGCCGTTGCTGGTGCGTCATGCCATTCCCGGCTTCGAGGCGCCCATCCCGCGCGCCCAGCTCTTTGAACTGGCGGGCGAGGAGGGAGTCGAGTCCCGCCTGATCCAGCAGAAAAAATCCGGCTGGTCGTTGCGCCACGGCCCGTTCCAGCGCCGCGCCTTGCCCACCATGACCACGCGCGAATGGACGCTGCTGGTGCAAGGGGTCGATCTGCACAATGCTGCCGGACGTGCGTTGCTGGATCAGTTCCGCTTCGTGCCCGAGGCGCGTCTGGACGATCTGATGATCAGCTACGCCACGGATGGTGGCGGCGTGGGGCCGCACTTCGACAGCTACGACGTGTTCCTGCTGCAAGCGCATGGCAAGCGCCGCTGGCGCATTGGCCGCCAGCGCGACAAGACACTGGTCGATGGCATGCCGGTGAAAATCCTGGCGAATTTCGAACCGGAAGAAGAGTACGTGCTGGAGCCGGGCGACATGCTGTATCTGCCTCCGCGTTGGGCGCACGACGGCATTGCGGAGGGCGAATGCATGACGTACTCGATCGGCTTCCGATCACCGCAGCGCGACGAACTCGCGCGCGAAGTGCTGCTGCGCGTGGCTGATGCATTGGGCGAGGCCGATGTCTCGCCCATCTACCGCGATCCTGCGCAAGAAGCCGTATTGCATCCGGGCAGCGTGCCTGCGCAAATGCAGGAGTTTGCAAGGGAAGGCGTGGTCCGCGCGCTGATGGATTCCCGCGTGGTGGAGCGCGCCTTGGGCGAAGCACTCACAGAGCCCAAGGGCAATGTCTGGTTCGATCCACCAGAAGATGAGCCAGACCTGCTGCAGACGGGCGTGGCGCTGGATCGCCGCTCGCGCATGATGTACGACGCGGGCCATATCTATATGAATGGTGAAAGCTACAGGGCGTCCGGCAAGGATGCGCGCTTGATGCGGCAGCTCGCTGATGCCCGCCAATTGACCCCGCGCCAATTGGCAAACGCCAGCGATGCCGCCATTGAACTACTTAACAACTGGTACGACGACGGCTGGCTGCACGTGCCGGCTTGAGTCACAAGGAGGCGCCGCCCCATGAATGCATCCTCACCATCGCAGCCTTCGGTGCCGCCCATCTCCGCCTTTCCCGAAGGTCGCTTCGACGGCCGCACGGAGTTTCAGGACTGGATACGGCAGGCGCTGCACGCGGCTGCGGTGCAGGGCAAACGGGAAATCATCCTGTGTGATGCGAATTTTCGTGACTGGGCGCTAGGGGAGACTGAGGTGGTGGATCTCCTGTCGCAATGGATTCGTGTGGCCGGAGCCAATCCATTGGCGCGAAAATGCGTGCTGATGGCGGCAAATTTCGACTATTTGCGCAGAGAACAGCCACGTTTTGTGCAATGGCGCGATCGCTGGCAGCATCTTCTGGAATGCCGTCAACTGGAGACGCGCAATCCCCTGGAAGTGCCCAGTGTTTTCTGGACCAATGGCTGGACCTTGCAGCGCGCGGACGTCGAACGCTCACGTGGAGTGGCCAGCAGCGACCCGCAAAATGGTGTGGTGTGGCGCGAGAAACTGCGTGAATGGAGCACCTCGCGTAGCCGGGTGGGGTTTCCCTCGACGATATTAGGGTTGTGACTAAAAAGTCACATCAATGCAAACACTTTTGTTTCTCGTTGGTGGAAGCCACTATTGACGAAAATAATTCCTATAATATGAGGCTGTAAATAACGTGGCGCATGACGATTGAATGCATGCTCCGTTCGGCCTTGTCGCGCTGCTTTCAAAAAAGAGTGGGACGCTGGGGCTTATCTTTTTGATTTGTCTGTCCAAATAGGAAACTGAAATGAAGAATTCCGTTGTTCTGGCTGCTCTGGTCGCTGCTGTTGCCCTGTCCGCTTGCGGCAAGAAGGAAGAAGCTGCTCCTGCACCCGCTCCCGTTGAAGCTCCTGCTGCTGCGCCCGCTGCTGACGCCGCTGCCGCTGAAGCCGCTGCCGCCGCCAACCAGGCTGCAAGCGCTGCTGTGGACGCTGCCAGCTCCGCTGCTGACGCTGCTACTTCAGCTGCTGCCACCGCTGCTTCGGCCACTGTGGACGCCGCCAGCGCATCGGCTGACGCTGCTGCTGAGTCCGCCAAGGCTGCTGCCGATGCAGCCGCCGCAGCTGCCGCTACTGCTGCCTCCAAGTAATCATCTGGCGGCCTCTGAGGCCGCTTGAGGTGACATGGGCAAGGCTCCATCAGGTCTTGCCCTACACTTATAAGCCCCATACCGAGAGGTTGGGGCTTTTTTCATTGGCGCTGCCCTGGGTGGTGCGGGAGCAGTGCCGGTTCGAAGTGCTTGCTAACTGACACATTGCCGATTACTGTATCCCCATGGATGACTTTGGGGATATTCGGATGGAATACCGTTAGTTAATCCATTGCCTGCAATTGAAAGCATTTGCCAATGGGTTAACGCTTACTTGGTCTTAATAAATTACAGGAACTAGTTTTCCTCTTTTTATTTGAAACTAAATATAAAAAGTGTTAATGGCATACTGTCGTTGTGGATATTCAGTCTCAATATTTTCCCTTTGCGAGGTATTCGAGCACAGGTACGAGAAACCGCAGTGGGGTGGTTGCATAGCTCAAGTCAGTGTTTGCAGGTTGGGGCAACGTTGGCAGTTGGGCGCGCGAACGAAAGCATTTGTATTGAAGCTTTATGAACCCATTTGCACCCAGACGGAACCGCCCCGTTGTCGGGCCACATCGATGTCGCTGGCATGCCAGCCCAAGGCCATGGACATTGCCGCTTGCGCTATGTCTGGCCGGTTGTTTTCTTTGCTGAGATGGGCGGCAACGATGCGCTGCAACTTTCCTGGCTGCAGCATGCGCAGCAATTGTGTCGTCTGCACGTTGGAGAGGTGGCCATTCGGGCCAGCGATGCGCCGTTTGAGAAATACGGGGTAGCGTCCATTGCGCAGCATGTCTTCGTCGTGATTGGCTTCCAGCAGCAGGGCGCTGCAATCGGCGATGTACGCGGCGACATCGGGACTGGCATGCCCAAGGTCCGTGAGCAAGGCGATGTGGTGATCGCCATCGCTGCAGCGTAGATGCAGCGGCTCCGCGGCGTCGTGTGGAACGGAGAATGGGCGGGCCTCGAAGCCGCCGAAGTCGATGGGCGTGTCGTGCGTGGCAATGCGCAGCAGCCCGTGCAGTTCGGGTTCGCCCATGGCGCGATACGTGCCTTCGCTCAACCAGACGGGAATGCGGTGGCGCAGGGCAAGCGTCAGTACGCAACCGACGTGGTCAGAGTGCTCGTGGGTGATGAAGATGCCGTCTAGTTGGCCGTAGGCCAATCCTGCTTCGCCCAGTTGCTCGGCCAGGATGCGAATTCCCAAGCCGCAATCGACCAGCAAGCGGCCTGTCAGTGTGCCGCATCGTCCTTCGACGATGGAGGAGTTGCCTGAGCTTCCGCTACCCAGACTTTTGAAACGGATCATCCAGCGCAATCAGCGCGTGCAGCCCCTGCATGTGGGCAGGGTGTTTTCCGGGCTCGCGCGCACGCAGCGCGAGGGGTGTGAGAGCTCAGGGTGTGCAGATGGCCCGTCGGGCGGCGGCGCTGTGGTGGTCGCTACCGGCCCGAGGGCGGTGTCTGCTGCTTACTTCATGTCGTCAGCGATGACCTTCAGGATGCGCTCGGCATTGGCCGACGATTCTGGCGTGCCATTCACGTTGAGCACCGAAACCGTGCTGCGCGCGTCCTGACTGCGCACGACGATGCGGTACTTCAGCGGCGGGACGGCATCTGGCGAGCTGCGGAAGAGTTTGCCCAAGAAGCCTTGCTCTTTCTTGGTGGCATCCGGTGCGACATAGCGAACGTAATACACGCCTTCACTGCGGTTGCGGTCTTCGACGGTGAAGCCGGTGCGGTCCAGCGACAGGCCGACTCGGCGCCATGCGCGGTCAAAGTCTTCGTCCAACTGGATAAGCGGCACGCCGTTCACGCTGCTGACCTTGGCGGTCGGTGCAAGCGGGGTGGCTTGCGCTGCGGCGGCTGCGGCCTTGGATTGCTCTTCGCTCACGCCCAGCTTGACCATCATGCGGCGCAGGAATTCGGCTTCCAGTTCCGGATCGGTCGGGCGCGGTTGCCAGACGGTGGCGTCCTTTTGTGCACTGCTGTACACCTCTTCCATGCCCCGATGGCTCACGAAGATGTTGGTGCCGCCATTGCGGTTGCGCTCAAGGCGTGTGCGGAAACGATCGCGCTCGCCAGTCGAGTACAGGCTGTCGAACAGCTTGCCGATGGTTGAGCGGATTATGTCCTGTGGAATCTTGGCGCGATTTTCGGCCCAGTCGGTTTCCAAGATGCCGAGCTCGGAATTGTCCGTGGTGAAAATGAAGCCGTTTTCCAGCCAGAAATCTCGCACCGGGTCCCAGAGCTTGTCGGCAGGGCGATCCACTAGGAGCCAGCGCTGATTGCCGTCCCGCTCGATGCGTACGTCGCCAATGGTGGCCGGGGCCGTGTTGGGGCCGCTGGGTTTTTGTGCCTGGCCTGCTTCGTAGGCGTTCGCCGAGACGGCTCCGCCAGGCACGGTGTAGCGTGTGTCGCGGGACAGTTGTGTCAGATCGGGGGGCACTTCAAGGGTGGCGCCTTTTTTGGCGCTCTTGTAGTCGATCTTGTCACTCTCCAGAACGGAGCAGGCAGACAGTGCCAGTGCGAGGCCCAGAAGGCCCAGTCGAGTCGTAGCGTTCACGCGAAAATCCTCATTGATTTGGATGTGCCGTCAGGTGACTATATATAGCGTTTGCAGGCATTCAGATCCATCTGGCTTATTTCAGCAGACCCGCCGAGCGTAACGCAGCTTCCACGACAGCTTCATTGCCTTGGCTCATCGTGGTCATCGGCAGACGCAAGGTTCCGCCGCACAGGCCCATGCGCTGCATTGCCCACTTCACGGGAATGGGGTTGGCTTCGACGAACAGATTCTTGTGTACCGGCAGCAGTTGCATCTGGATCTTCATTGCCTTGCGTGCGTCGCCAGCGATGGCGGCGGCGCACAGTTCGGCCATCAGGCGCGGTGCCACGTTGGCGGTCACGCTGATGTTGCCCTGGCCGCCGCACAGCATCAGTGCCACGGCGGTCGGGTCGTCACCGGAATAGATGGAGAAGCCTTCGGGCTTTTCACGGATCAGCCACTGTGCGCGCTCGATGTTGCCGGTGGCTTCCTTGATGCCCACGATGCCGGGAACCTGCGCCAGGCGCAGCACGGTCTCATGGTGCATGTCCGCGACCGAGCGTCCGGGCACGTTGTAAAGGTACATGGGCAGATCGCCCACCGCCTCGGCAATCGCCTTGAAGTGCTGATACTGGCCTTCTTGCGTGGGCTTGTTGTAGTAGGGCACCACCTGCAGTTGGCTGTCGGCGCCCACGCTCTTGGCGTATTTGGCCAGTTCGATCGCTTCGTGCGTGGAGTTCGCTCCGCAGCCAGCCATCACCGACACGCGGCCAGCGGCCTGTTCAACGGACACGCGAATGATCTCGCAGTGCTCTTCGACGTTGACGGTGGGCGATTCGCCCGTGGTGCCCACCACGCCCAGACACGCCGTGCCTTCGGCAATGTGCCAGTCAATCAGTTTGCGCAGCGTGGGATAGTCCACGCTGCCGTCTTGGTTCATGGGTGTGACCAGAGCGACGATGCTGCCAGTCAGGGGAGCGCTTGGAGATGTCATGTCCGTGTCGTAAAACGGGAAAAGAGCATTCTAACTAGACCGGAGCGCAAAGTTGCGCCCGGAATACCTCTGTCGAGGGTGAAGTTTCACGTCGGGCAACGATGCGCTGCACAAATCGGGCCGGTTCGGGCAGATATCCGTCTTCATAGGCAATTACACGCAAACCCGGGCAGAGCGTGAGCAATTCGCCCGGTTGCAGCAGGAACTCTGGCCGCGCTGGTCTTCCTACTGATTCGTTGCCAATGGCAAAAGTTTCGTAAATGAGTACGCCGCCGGGGGCTACGCTGTCCAGCAGGTGCGGGAAAAGCGGTCGCCACAGGTAGTTGGTCACCACGACGGCGTCAAAGCGGCGGCCAGCAAATGGCCAGGGGCCGTTTTCGATGTCCGCACTGACTACCTCGCCAAACTGGCGGGCGGCTTCCACGGCCTCGGGCGCGCGGTCCACGCCGATGGCGGTATGTCCGCGTCCGGCAAACCATTGCATGTGGCGGCCCGCACCGCACGCGACGTCAAGCACGTTGCCGCTCGGTGGCACGAGATGGGACCAGCGGCGCACCCAGGCGGATGCGGAGAGTACAGAGTGCGATGGTGAAGGGGAGATGGTGTCGGGCATCAAAAGCACGACCAGAGTTGGTCGGCCATGGAAACGAGAAAGTCTGGCTGGGCGTACATCGTGAAGACACCCAGCAATATAGCCACGATGGCGACGGCCACCACCAGCCGGAAGCCCAGTCGCTGGGACAGCAGACGGGCAGGCTTTTGATGGGAGCGAGCGGTGATCTGCATGTTCATCACCTCCGTGTGCTGGTCATGCTATACCGCATGGGCGGCGGGACGCTGGATGGCATTTTCGCGCACAGGCAGGTTCACGAGTCCGGCAAACACGCCCAGCGCAATGGAAAGATACCAGACCACGTCGTAGCTGCCGGTTCTGTCGTACAGATACCCGCCCAGCCACACGCCCATGAAGCTGCCGATCTGGTGGCTGAAAAAGATGAAGCCGCTCAACATCGACATGTGCTGCACACCGAAAATCTGCGCCACGGTGGCGTTCGTCGGTGGCACCGTAGAGAGCCACAGCGCGCCCATCACAGCGGAAAAGACATACACCGACGTGGGCGACAGCGGCACCAGCAGAAAAATACTGATGGCGACGGCGCGCGCGAAGTAGATGAAGGCGAGGATGTGCCTTCTGGGCAGCCGTTGCCCCAGCGAGCCGGCGATGTAGGTGCCAAACACGTTGAACAGGCCGATCAGCGCCAGCGCGTAGCTCGCCACCTGCGGCGACAGACCATGGTCCTTCAGATAGCTTGGCATGTGTACGCCAATGAACACCACCTGGAATCCGCAGACGAAATACCCCGCCGTAAGCAACTGGAAGCTCGGGTAGCGGATCGCCTCCATGAACGCTGCGCTCGTGCTTTGCGTGCGCTTGCCCGCTTGCGCAGCCTGGAAGCCCGGCTCGCGCAGGCCAAACGCCAGCGGAATGATCAACAACACCGCCACGGACAACACCAGCAGCGCGGTTTTCCAGCCCAATTGCAGGATGAGCTGGCCTTCCACCGGCACCATCAGGAACTGACCGAACGAGCCCGCAGCCGCCGCCACGCCCATGGCCCAGGAGCGCTTGTCGGGCGAAATTTGCCGCCCCAACACGCCATAGATGACGGCGTAGGTTGTGCCCGCCTGCGCCGCGCCAATCAGCACGCCGGTCGTCAGCGCAAACAGGCCCGGTGTGGGCGACGTCGCCATCCCGATGAGGCCGAGCGCGTATAGCACTGCTCCCCCCACGAGTACTTTGAAAGCACCGAGCCGGTCCGCTGCGATGCCTCCTACAATGCCAAAAACGCCCCAGGCCAGATTCTGGATGGCCAGGGCAAAGGCGAACGTCTCCCGCGTCCAGCCCATCTCCTGGGTGATGGGCTGCAGCCACATGCCAAAACCGTGGCGAATGCCCATGGACAGCGTCACCACGGCAGCGCCACAGGCCAGCACCTGCGTCATTGATAATTTTTTTATTTCGCTTTGCATTCGCGCAAATGTAGCCAAATCCCATTGGGCGCGCTCGCTGGTGGTTGAGCGAGCGGTGACAATTGATTTGAACCTGTTTTTATATCCAGTATTACAATCCGCCGCCATGGCAACCAAACCTGCATCCTCATCCGCCAACAACGAATATTCGGAAGGCTCCATTCGCGTCCTCAAGGGACTGGAGCCGGTCAAGCAGCGCCCGGGCATGTACACCCGCACAGACAACCCGCTGCACATTTTTCAGGAAGTGCTGGACAACGCCGCCGACGAGGCACTGGCCGGGTTCGGTAAAAAGATCAAGGTCACACTGCACGCCGACGCATCGGTGAGCGTGGAAGACGATGGCCGGGGCATCCCCTTCGGCCTGCACCCGGAAGAGGGCGCGCCCGTGGTCGAGCTGGTGTTCACACGCCTGCACGCGGGCGGCAAGTTCGACAAGGGCAAGGGCGGCGCATACAGCTTCTCTGGTGGTCTGCACGGTGTGGGCGTGTCGGTGACGAATGCGCTGTCCAAGCGCATGGAAGTTGCCACGCACCGCGAAGGCAAGGTGGCCAAACTCACCTTCTCGGGCGGTGACGTGATCGAGCCGCTGGTGGCACGCGCGCTGGAGTCGGGCGAGCGCAAGCAGGGCACGACGGTGCGCATGTGGCCGGACGCGGCATACTTCGAATCCGCCGCCATGCCCATGGGCGAGCTCACCCATCTGCTGCGCAGCAAGGCCGTGCTCATGCCCGGCGTCACGGTCACGCTGATCAACGAAAAAACGCGGGAAACCCAAAGCTGGCAATACAAGGGCGGTCTGCGCGACTACCTGGCGCAGACACTCACCGCCGATCCGGTCATTCCCCTGTTTGAAGGCGATGGCTATGCCGATCGCCACAACGAGAACTTTGCCGAAGGCGAGGGTGCGGCCTGGTGCGTGGCCTTCACCGAAGAAGGCCATCCGGTCCGCGAAAGCTACGTGAACCTGATCCCGACCACGGCGGGCGGCACGCACGAAAGCGGGCTGCGCGATGGACTGTTCCAGGCGGTCAAGAGCTTCATCGAACTGCACTCGCTGCTGCCCAAGGGCGTGAAGCTCATGCCAGAAGACGTGTTCGCGCGTGCCAGCTACGTGCTCAGCGCCAAGGTGCTCGACCCGCAGTTCCAAGGGCAGATCAAGGAGCGCTTGAACTCACGCGACGCGGTGCGGCTGGTGTCCAGCTTCGTGCGTCCATCGCTGGAGTTGTGGCTCAACGGCAATGTGGACTTTGGCCGCAAGCTGGCCGAACTGGCGATCAAGGCGGCACAAACGCGCCAGCGTGCGGGCCAGAAGGTCGAAAAGAAAAAAGGCTCCGGCGTGGCCGTGCTGCCCGGCAAGCTCACTGATTGCGAAAGCCGCGACGTGGCCTATAACGAAGTCTTCCTCGTCGAAGGCGACTCCGCAGGCGGCAGCGCCAAGATGGGCCGCGACAAGGAAAATCAGGCCATCCTGCCCTTGCGCGGCAAGGTGCTGAACACGTGGGAAGTAGAGCGCGACCGCCTGTTTGCCAACACCGAAGTGCATGACATCTCCGTCGCCATCGGCGTGGATCCGCACGGCCCCAACGACTCGCCCGATCTGTCGGGTCTGCGTTATGGCAAGGTCTGCATCCTATCGGACGCTGATGTGGACGGCTCACACATTCAGGTGCTGCTGCTCACGCTGTTCTTCCGCCATTTCCCCAAGCTGATCGAAGCCGGCAACATCTACGTGGCGCGCCCGCCGCTGTTCCGCGTGGACATTCCCGCGCGCGGCAAGAAGCCTGCGGCCAAGGTGTATGCGCTGGACGAGGCCGAACTGGAGGCCATTCTCGACAAATGCGCCAAGGACGGCGTAGCGCGCGAGAAATGCCAGATCAGCCGCTTCAAGGGGCTGGGCGAAATGAACGCCGAACAATTGTGGGAGACCACGCTCAACCCCGATACCCGCCGCCTGCTGCCAGTGCGTGTGGCCGATCTGGATTTTCTCTCCACCGAAAACCTCATGACCAAGTTGATGGGCAAGGGCGAAGCGGCGGCGCGCCGCGAGCTCATGGAAGTGCATGGGGATGAGGTGGTCGTGGATATATGAGAGACCCCCTGAGTCGCTTCGCGCCTTCCCCCTGGAAGGGGGACAACGCCCTGTGGCCCGGCGAAGCCGGTTCCACGGCGTTTGCTGGCGTGGCCTGCTCCGCGGCCTTGGGTCTGTTGCGCCGCTTGAATGCGAGGGTTGGTCACCTGGCGCGAGAAAGATGTGAGGCTGCCTTGAGTCGCTTCGCGCCTTCCCCCTTGAAGGGGGACAACGCCCTGTGGCCCGGCGAAGCCGGTTCCACGGCGTTTGCTGGTGTGGCCTGCTCCGCGGCCGTGGGTCTGTGGCGCCGCTTGAATGCGAGGGCTGGCTACCTGGCGCGAGAAAGATGTGAGGCTGCCCTGAGTCGCTTCGCGCCTTCCCTCTGGAAGGGGGACAACGCCCTGTGGCCCGGCGAAGCCGGTTCCACGGCGTTTGCTGGTGTGGCCTGCTCCGCGGCCTTGGGTCTGTGGCGCCGCTTGAATACGAGGGCTGGCTACCTGGCGCGAGAAAGATGTGAGGCTTCCCTGAGTCGCTTCGCGCCTTCCCCCTGGAAGGGGGACAACGCCCTGTGGCCCGGCGAAGCCGGTTCCACGGCGTTTGCTGGTGTGGCCTGCTCCGCGGCCTTGGGTCTGTGGCGCCGCTTGAATACGAGGGTTGATCACCTGGCGCGAGAAAGATGTGAGACTGCCCTGAGTCGCTTCGCGCTTTCCCCCTGGAAGGGGGACAACGCCCTGTGGCCCGGCGAAGCCGGTTCCACGGCGTTTGCTGGTGTGGCCTGCTCCGTGGCCGTGGCTCTGTGGCGCGACTCAGGTGGTGGGGGCATTGAATATGTCTAAAAACCTGTTTTCATACTTTCCGGGTTGTGTGCGGGCTTCCTTGCTCGCTGCTCTGCTCGGTTTGGCGCATCAGGCGGCGCATGCTGATCTTTGGGCCTATGTGGATGCGCGGGGTGTGACGCACTTTGCGGCGGAGAAGATCGACGCGCAGTACCAGTTGTTTTTCCGTGGCGATCTGTTTGACTCGACGCGCGATGGTGCGCGCCAACCGGCCACTGACTCCGCAGACGAAGCGCACGGATCGCCCAGCGCAGCGGGTGCGCGCAAGCTGGCGTTCTGGGATATTTCGCCGGGCTACAAGCGTGTGAGCATGCATATTCGCGGTGTCTCTCAATCGTCGGGCATTGAATACGAACTGCTGAAAGCCGTGATCGCGACCGAGTCCGGCTTTGATTCGCTGGCCGTGTCGCCGCGCGGGGCCATTGGCCTCATGCAACTGATGCCCGCCACGGCCACGCGTTTTGGCGTGTCTGCGGACAAGCGGCGCAGCGTTGCGCAAAAGCTGGAAGATCCGCTCACCAATCTCAAAGCGGGCGCGGGTTATCTGCGCTACCTGCTCAAGCTGTATGACGGGCGCAAGGATCTGGCGCTGGCCGCATACAACGCGGGCGAGGGTGCGGTGCAGCGCGCGGGCAACAAGATTCCCGCCTATACAGAGACGCGCAACTACGTGAAGAGCGTGCTGGGCCTGTATGCCATGCTCAAGCCAACGGAGCCGGTGCGCGCGCAGCGCGAAGCGCCCGTGCGTGCAGGTGCAGGCGCAGGTGCAAACCACGGCGTGACGGGGCGCATCCGCATGGAGCTGCCTGCAGGCGCGGCCCATGAAGGCCGCCCCGAGCCATCTCCTACATCATCATCATCTCAGCGCACCGATGACTGGGCTGCCGCCGTGCAGACCGCAGCGCGTGCCTCCTTGCAAGACTTGTCTGCTACCGAATGAGCGATCAACCGACACTTGATTTTTCCGCCTCCCAGCCGGAAGGCGACAGCCTGGATCTGGCGCAGTATGCGCAACAGGCGTATCTGGAATATGCCCTCTCTGTCGTGAAGGGCCGCGCGTTGCCGGATGTGGCCGATGGCCTGAAGCCCGTGCAGCGCCGCATTCTTTATGCGATGGACCGCATGGGCCTCGGCTACAGCGGCCCCACGCGCAACGTACCTGCCAAGCCGGTGAAGAGCGCCCGCGTCGTGGGTGACGTGCTGGGCCGTTTTCACCCGCACGGTGACCAGTCCGCTTACGACGCACTGGTGCGTCTGGCGCAGGACTTCAACCAGCGCTATCCGCTCATCGACGGGCAGGGCAACTTCGGAAGCCGCGACGGTGATGGCGCCGCCGCGATGCGATACACCGAAGCGCGCCTGGCCAAAATCACCAGCCTGCTGCTCGATGAAATCGATATGGGCACGGTGGACTTCATGCCCAACTACGACGGCTCCACCGAAGAGCCGCGCCAGTTGCCTGCGCGTCTGCCGTTTTCGCTGCTCAATGGCGCCAGCGGCATTGCCGTGGGTCTGGCCACCGAAATCCCGAGCCACAACCTGCGCGAAATTGCCGACGCCTGCGTGGCGTTGGTCAAATCGCCCAAGTTGACGAACGAGGAGCTCTATACTCTGGTGCCCGGGCCGGACTATCCGGGCGGCGGCCAGATCATCTCCAGCAGCAGCGACATCCAGGACGCCTACCGCACAGGGCGCGGCAGCCTCAAGGTGCGTGCACGCTGGAAGATCGAAGACCTCGCGCGCGGCCAATGGCAGCTCATCGTGACCGAACTGCCGCCCGGTGTGAGCGCGCAAAAGGTGCTCGAAGAAATCGAGGAACTCACCAACCCCAAGGTCAAGACCGGAAAGAAGGCGCTCACGCAGGATCAGGCGCAACTCAAGACCAGCATGCTCTCGCTGCTGGACGGCGTGCGCGACGAGTCCAGCAAGGACGCGCCGGTGCGCATCGTCATCGAGCCCAAGACCGGCAAGGTGCCGCAGCAGGAACTCATCACCACGCTGCTGGCGCACACCAGTCTGGAGACGTCGTCGCCCATCAACCTGACCATGGTCGGGCTGGACGGCAAGCCGGTGCAAAAGTCGCTGCGCCAGATGCTGGAAGAGTGGGTCGCCTTCCGCCAGATCACCATCACGCGGCGCTCGCAGCACCGCCTGAACAAGGTGCTCGATCGCATCCACATCCTCGAAGGACGGCAGCTGGTGCTGCTCAACATCGATGAAGTGATCGCCATCATCCGCCAGTCGGACGAGCCCAAAGCCGCGCTCATCGCACGATTCAATCTGAGCGACCGACAGGCCGAAGACATTCTTGAAATCCGCCTGCGCCAATTGGCGCGGCTGGAAGCCATCAAGATCGAGCAGGAACTCAAGGAACTGCGCGACGAGCAGGCCAAACTCGAAGACATCCTCGCCAATCCGAATGCCCTGCGCCGCCTGATGATCAAGGAGATCGAAGCCGACGCCAAGCAATTCGCCGACGATCGCCGCACGCTCATCCAGGAAGAAAAGAAGGCCGTCGCCGAAGTGAAGGTGGTGGACGAGCCCGTCACCGTCGTCGTCTCGTCCAAGGGCTGGGTGCGCGCGCGCACGGGCCACGGCCACGAGGCTGGCAGCTTCGGCTTCAAATCGGGTGATGCGCTCTACGCCACATTCGAATGCCGCACCGTGGACACGCTCATCGTCTTTGGCAGCAATGGCCGCGTGTACTCGGTCGCCGTGGCGCAATTGCCCGGCGGACGTGGAGATGGTCAGCCCATCACCACGCTCATCGATCTGGAAAGCGGCACGCAGCCGGTGCATTACTTCGCCGGTCCGGGCAACGCCGCGCTGCTGCTGGCGGGCTCGGGCGGCTACGGCTTCATCACCACGGTGGACCACATGACCGCACGCAATCGCGGTGGAAAATCCTTCGTCAGTCTGGGCGAGAAGGAAACGCTGTGCCGCCCATCGCATGCTGCCTTCACCAGCGGCAGCCAGCCGCTCGTGCCCGCCACGCATGTGTGCTGCGCATCGGTCAACGGGCGCATTCTCACGTTCGAAATTGCCGAGTTGAAGATGATGGAAAAGGGCGGACGCGGCCTCATGCTCATCGACCTGGACGACAAGGACCAGCTCGGCGGCGCTGCGGCATACACGCGCAGCGTGCGCTTCACCGGCATTGGCCGGGGCGGCAAGGAGCGAGAGGAAACGCTCGAAATCCGCTCGCTCAACAACGCCCGCGCCGCACGCGGCCGCAAGGGCAAGGCGGGCGATTTCGGATTCAAGGTGAACGAGCTCATCCGCGTGGAATGAGCGGCCAAGTTTGACTCGCTGCAAACCTGTTTGCGCTAGTTGACCATCCAGAACACAAGGACGGACCTGCATGCAGGCACGTCCTTTTTTCATGGCACATGCGGGCTCGGCTGCAAGTGACCGATTTCCCTCATTTGCAAACGCTCATTGACGCGCGATAGCAATCAAAAATTACTAAACATCAAGGAGCAGAGCTCTCCTATGATTTGATGTAAATAATTGCATCAAATCAACATGAGAGACGTCCCACCCCCTACTCGTTCCAACCAACCCACCCAGGCGTTGCGCGCCTTGCTGATCGTCGCCGTGGCAGGCGCACTCGCAGGCTGTGCCACCATGGACGCGAAAGACTGCGAACACGCCGATTGGGCCGCATTGGGCCGCACCGATGCACTGCATGGCCGCAGCACCAGCATGGGCGCAGAGCGCGCCAAAGAGTGCCGCAAATACGGTGACCCGGTCAACATGAACGCTTATCAGACAGGCTTTCGCGCAGGACTCGTAGACTTCTGCACACCCGCTGGCGGGGCCGCTTTTGGCGACAAGGGCGAGTACTACACCCGGGGCTATTGCCCCGTCGGCACCGAAGCGGGATTTCTCTCTGGCTACACCCCCGCATTCGAACGCTACCAGTTCCGCGAAAAAGTCCGCAGCCTCCGCTCCGACATCGACAGCCGCGAGAGCGAAATCCGCAAACTCCGCTCCCAGAAAGGCAAAGACAATTCCGCCCGCATCGAGCGGCTTGATTCCGAAATACGCAGACTGCGCCGTCAACTGGAAGACGAAATGATGATGCGTGCGGTGGATCGATAAGGGGACAGAGAGACTGGCGAAGCGGTCGCTAAGAAGCGCGTTGGCGATCGTCGAAGCCGGTATTTTGTGATGCAAATGAATGGTGGGCTGAACGGCTGCTTACGACCCTTAGCGGTCTGTCGCCGGAGCTGCTGAGAACCTAGCTTTTGACAATAGAAATTGTCATCCCGTCCCAACCCTTTTCGCCGACGGTTTGCATAGCAGTGCTCTCTAAGCGTTCGTTCTTGGAGAGCATGTCGATGAATGTTCTGACTCCACGGACACTTCCATCTTGACTGTCCTCATCCACCACAGCACCGCCACGGACCACGTTGTCTCCAACAATCACCGTACCAGGGCGTGCGAGCTTTAGTGCCCATTCCAAATAGGTCGGGTTGTTTGGCTTATCTGCATCAATGAAGATGAGGTCATATGGGCCTTGAAGTTGAGGCAATACTTCAGTTGCAGCGCCGGTGCGGATATCTACCTTGTCGCTGCATTGAGCCACCTCACAGTTCTTCTCAGCGACTTTTGCCCGCTCTGGGTCTACCTCGATGGTGGTGATGACTCCATTGGAGGGCAGGGCTCTTGCCATCCAGATAGTGCTGTATCCACCCAATGTTCCAATTTCTAACACTCGCGTGGCCTGACTGAGATTGACGAGCAGTGCCAAGAACTTTCCCTGCACAGCAGACACATCATGCGTTGGCATTCCTGCATCAGCATTTGAAGCTAGAGCGGTGCGTAACGCCGTATCTTCAGGGGCCAATTTTTGTGAGAAATAGGCATCAACAGAGGCCCATTTGGGTACGTCGGCATTTTGATAATCTGGCTTCCGCACCATTGCTGGCTCCTCCAAAGAAGTAGTTATTAGTCATGAATTTAGCAGAGCAGGAACGACCGCTCCTGGCCGGAAGTTGGCGTTCGCACAGCCCCGTGCCAGCAGTCATTCTTGAGCGATTTTTCTTCGGCTTCCAAATTCAGCAAGGCAAGCCCGGGCTTTCGGCCAAAGCTGAGGTCTCGGACAGAGGCACTTCCCTTTGTTAACTTCAATGCGTTGAGTGCGACCAAAATTTGTTTGGGCATGCATTTGGAGATATGTCGGTCCGCTATGTTGGCAAGCTCTCTTGTGTCGATGGGTCTCGCGCACTGGGTTGGGTAGAAACGCTGAATGCTTGACGCCCTACCAACGCACAAACCGTCCCTGCATGAAAAAAGTGCAGACGCCTCGTTGGTGTCTGCACTTTTGATTTTTGGACTTTTCGGTTGATTCTGCTGGTCAGCTCAACTCACTGACTTTGCAGGAAATACCTTGCCCGGCGCCGTGATCTGGTCGCGGCAGGCTACCAGGGGCAGGTCGCGCTCGCCGGAGGTGGTGCGGGAGACCAGTGCATAGAGCGTGCTGACGGCTTGTGACACGGCTTCGGGGATGGTGTCGCCCTGGAGGATGTGGCCCAGGAGGACGGAGGAGAATACGTCGCCCATGCCGTTGGGGAGTGGCTGCAGGTCGACGAAGGGCGTTTGCACGAGCCACGCATTCTGGGCCGACACGGCGAGTGTGGCGAGGCTGTCTGCAGGCAGGTCTTCGGTGCGCAGGCTGGTGATGACGATGAGCGCGCTGTGCGGGTTGTGCATGTGCTGGAGCATGTCCCGCGCGGCGGCGATGGCGGCTTCGGTGGTGGTGATCGGCGTTTCGTTTCCGACCAGCAATTCAAATTCGAAATGATTGGGTGTGATGACGCTGGCTTGCGAGAGCGCCCGCTTGCGCAGGAATTCGGGAATGCCAGGGCGCACGAACAGGCCCCGGCCTACGTCGCCCATGACGGGATCGCAAACGTAGTGCGCCTTGGGGTGCGCGGCGCGCACCTCCTGCACGGCGGAGAGGATGACTTCGCCCACGCCGGCATCCCCCAGATAACCCGAGAGAACCGCAGTGCAGCGCGCGAGTACGCCGCGTGCGCGCAGGCCGTCGATGACGTCCTGCACGTGCGCGGGCGTGAACACCTGGCCTTTGAATTCGCCGTAGCCGGTGTGGTTGGAAAACTGGACGGTGTGGACGGCCACGGGTTCGATGCCGAGGAGCTGCAGGGGAAGCATGGCGGCGTCGTTCCCCACATGGCCATATGCCACATGCGATTGAATAGTGAGTACCAGTGGGGTGGCCATGGCGTTGAGCGTGTGTGGTGTAGGGATGAACCGTGCGGGTTCAGCAAGGGTTGGGTTGTGCGGCGGTGGCATCGCGGCGGCTGGGCTGTTGCAAGCGCGCGCCGCCGCATCTTCTATCTGGTCAATTAGTCCGCGAGTTCTGCGATGAGTTCGATTTCCACGCAGGCGCCGAAAGGAATCTGGGCCACGCCAAATGCGCTGCGGGCGTGCGCGCCCTTGTCGCCGAAGACGGCGGCGAAGAGTTCGCTCGCGCCGTTGGTGACGATGTGCTGTTCGGTGAAGTCGGGGGTGGAGTTCACGAGGCTCATGAGCTTGACGATGCGCTTGACGCGGGTGAGGTCGCCCGTGGCTGCGTGCAGTGTGCCGAGCAGATCCACGGCGACGGCGCGCGCGGCGGCCTTGCCTTCTTCGGTGTTGATGTCACGGCCAAACTGGGCGGTCCATGGCTTGCCGTCCTTGCGTGCGATGTGGCCCGAGAGGAAGACGAGGTTGCCGGTCTGCACAAAGGGCACATAGGCCGCAGCGGGCGTGGACACGGGCGGCAGCGTGATGTTGAGTTCCTTGAGTTTGTCGTAAACGCTCATGGTGGCAATCCTTGGTGGTGAATGGATGGGGTGAAAAAAATTTCTATCGAAGCGACGTTGGTTGCGCTTGCACGCCATGGTGCGTGCGTTGCGCGACCTCTCCACGGGGGGAGCGTCGATGGCGCGGCGCGGGACATGGTCTTGCGCCCTCTGCAAAGGCGTGAGAATCCGGACGTTCGCCGCACGGGTTAATGTTACATACATCGTGGGCCTTGTGGAGCGTTCCGGATCGGATCATGGGGAATGCGTTGCGGCGCATCGCTTGCCGCAGCCAGCCGCACTGGATCAATGCGCGGTATTGAGCGAGTTTCTAGCATCGCCGGATGCAGGCTGCCCTTCATGTTCGCGCAACGCCACATCGGTTCTGGCCGGTGACGCCCCTGATGTGCGGCGTGCTGCTCGGCACGGCGGCGCAATTGCAGCAGCGGCACTTGTGGTGGCCCGTGGTGTATGGGATGTTGCTGTGCGCCGGAGTGGCGTTCACAGCGTTGAGCGCTTTGAGCCGCTGGCGCGTGCGGCAGGTTGTGATGGTGGTGGGGTGCGCCGTTGGCATTTTTGCATTGGCTGGATTGCGCAGTGCCCACTTCGCTGCAGCGGCCCTGGCGCCAGAACTGGAAGGGCGCGATCTCACCGTGCAAGGCATGGTGGCGAGCATGCCGCAGGTGCGTGACTACGGACTGCGCTTTCGCTTCGAGGTGGAGCGCGCGACCTTGAATGGGCAGCCGGTGGCGATGCCTGCGTTGATCGAGTTGACCTCCTATACACGCGGTTTGTACGACACGGAGGAAGCGCCAGCACCCAGGGCGGGTCTGCGCATCGCGCCGGGCGAGCGTTGGCAGTTCGAAGTACGACTGAAAGCGCCGCACGGCAGCAGCAATCCTTTCGGGTTTGACTACGAACTCTGGATGTGGGAGCAGGGCGTGCAGGCCATGGGCTATGTGCGTTCAGGGTCACCTGCGGCAGCGCAACGGTTGCAGCGGACCTTGGCGCACCCGGTGGAGCGCTTGCGCCAGCGCGTGCGCGATGCCATCCGTGCAAGGCTGTGGGAGCCGCGCGGTGATTCCAAGGGCGGCGAACCGCGTGCGGCGGGGCTGGTGGTGGCGTTGGTCACCGGCGATCAACAGGCCATTGCGCGTGAGGATTGGGCCGTGTTCCGTGTGACGGGCGTGGCGCATCTGGTGAGCATCTCCGGCTTGCATATCACCATGTTCGCGTGGCTTGCGATGCGGCTCATTGGGCGGTTGTGGCGCGCGGCGCCGGCGCTGTGCTTGCGCCTGCCCGCACAGCACGCGGGCGCCGTGGGCGGCGTGTGGCTGGCTGCCGCCTATGCCCTGTTCAGCGGGTGGGGCGTGCCGGCACAGCGCACGATTTTCATGCTGACCATGTTGGCCGCGCTGCGCATTGCGGGGCGGCGTTGGCCGTGGACGCATGTGTGGTTGCTGGCCTGCGCCGCCGTGTTGGCGTGGGACCCATGGGCGATGTTGCAAGCGGGGTTCTGGCTGAGCTTCGTGGCGGTGGGCATCCTGTTTGCCAGCGATGTGCAGGAGTCGCTCGCCGCCCCTGCGCAGCCGCCTGTGCGCGGTGTGTTCAGTAGTGTTGTCAGCGGCGCGCGGCATCTGTGGCATTGGCTGCGCGCGCAATGGCGGCAGCAATGGCTGATCACGGTGGCGCTCACGCCGTTGACCTTGCTCCTTTTTGGGCAGGTGTCGGTGGTGGGGCTGGTGGCCAACATGTGGGCGATTCCGTGGGTCACGCTGGTGGTGTTGCCGGTGGCGTTTCTGGGTGTGGTGTGGAGCCCCGCATGGGATGCCGCAGCATGGGCAGCCCATGTGTTTTTGCAGGTGCTGCAGTGGCTTGCCGCGTTGCCCATGGCGCAGGCCACACTGGTGCGGGCGCCGTTGTGGGCAGCGCTGGCGGCGGTGATAGGCGGGGTGGTGTTGGCGCTGCGGTGGCCATGGCAGCTGCGCATGTTGGCGCTGGTGTTGTTCGTGCCTGCGTTGTGGTGGCAGCATCCCCGGCCTGCGACGGGGCGCTTTGAAGTGCTGGCCGTGGATGTGGGGCAGGGGCAAGCCGCGCTGGTGCGCACGGCAACGCATAGTCTGCTGTTTGATGCGGGACCGCGCTATTCGGCAGTCTCTGATGCGGGTGCGCAGACGCTGGTGCCGTTGCTGCGGGCGTTGGGGGAGCGGCTCGATCTGGTCGTGCTGAGCCATCGCGATTCCGACCACACAGGCGGCGCGGAGGCAGTGCTCGGCGCATTTCCCGACGCGGCGGTGATCGGCGCGCTGGAGCCGCAGCACCGCATCATGCAAAGCGGCCAGGCGTCACTGTGCGCAGCGGGGCGCACATGGTCGTGGGACGGCGTGCGTTTCACCATCTTGCATCCGTATCCGGAAACCTGGGACCGAGTGCACCTGCGCGATGTGGCGGCATCCCGATCCAACAGCGTGAGCTGTGTGCTGCGCGTCGACGATGCGCATGGGCGTGCAGCGTTGATGGTGGGCGACATCGAACAGATGCAGGAGCGCGATCTGCTGGCGCGCAACGCCATCGCGCCAGCCGACTGGTTGCTGGTGCCCCACCATGGCAGCAAGTCGTCTTCGGGCGCGCCGTTCATCGACGCCGTCCAGCCGCGCTTTGCCATCGTGCAGGCCGGATATCGCAATCGCTACGGCCACCCCGCGCCCGAGGTGGCGGCGCGCTATCGTGAGCGCGGGGTGGAACTTGTGGAAACGGTAGACTGCGGCGCCGCGTTGTGGCGCTCGGATCGGCCCGAGGCCATCGAGTGCCAGCGTGATGTGGCACGGGGCTACTGGCACCACTCCCGGCGCGGCACGCGTGCGGGTCAGGGATTGTGATTGCAAGAATAAGCCAAGGAAGATGTGCATCTGGCGTGCAAATTGCTATCCTGCTATCTCAGGAGGCTTTTTTATGCACAGATTCGATGAAATGTACGAAACGCTTCCTATGGACTCGGGTGCCGTGCGCACGCACTACCAGCGTTACGCACAATGGCTGGCCAGGCAGCCCGACTCGGCGATGCAGGCGCGTCGCGAAGAAGCAGAGGTAATCTTTCGCCGCGTGGGCATCACGTTCGCGGTGTATGGCGCCAAGGACGAGGACGGTTCGGGCACGGAGCGGCTGATTCCGTTCGACGTGATCCCGCGCATCATTCCTTCCAGCGAATGGCTGCGCATGCGCCAGGGGCTGGAGCAGCGCGTGAATGCGCTCAACCGCTTTATTCACGACGTCTACCACGATCAGGAGATTTTGCGCGCGGGCATCGTCCCGAGCGAGCTGATCATGAACAACGCACAGTTTCGCCCCGAGATGGTGCGCGTGGACGTGCCCAACAACGTCTACGCCCACATTGCGGGCATCGACATCGTGCGCGCCCCGGACGCGGCCGGAAACGGCGTGTATTACGTGCTGGAGGACAACCTGCGCGTGCCCTCCGGCGTGTCCTACATGCTGGAAAACCGCAAGATGATGATGCGGCTGTTTCCGGATTTATTCTCTGCGCACAAGGTCGCGCCCGTGGCCCATTACCCCGATCTGCTGCTCGACACCCTGCGCGCCAGCGCGCCGCCCGCAAGCGCGGACCCTACGGTGGTGGTGCTCACGCCTGGTATGTACAACAGCGCCTACTTCGAACACGCGTTCCTTGCGCAGCAAATGGGCGTGGAACTGGTGGAAGGGCAGGATCTGGTCGTGAAGGACCAGTTCGTTTACATGCGCACCACGCACGGCCTGCAGCGCGTGGACGTGATCTATCGCCGGGTGGATGACGACTTCATCGACCCCAGGGTGTTCCGTTCCACCTCTACGCTGGGGTGTGCCGGGCTGATGGATGCCTACCGCGCGGGCAACGTCACCATCTGCAATGCCGTGGGCACGGGCATTGCGGACGACAAGTCGGTCTACCCATACGTGCCGGAGATGATCCGCTTTTATCTGGGAGAAGAGCCCATTCTCTCCAACGTGCCGACATGGCTGTGCCGCAAACCGGACGATCTGAAGTACGTGCTCGATCATCTGCCCGAACTGGTGGTGAAGGAAGTGCACGGCGCGGGCGGTTACGGCATGCTCGTCGGGCCTGCGTCCACGCGCGCCGAGATCGAGGAATTCCGCGCGGCGGTTCTGGCCAATCCGTCTGGCTATATCGCACAACCCACGCTGTCGCTGTCCAGTTGTCCGACCTATGTGAACGCGGGCATTGCGCCGCGCCACATCGACCTGCGGCCCTTTGTGCTGTCCGGCAAGACGGTGCAGATGGCCGCGGGCGGGCTCACGCGCGTGGCGCTCAAGGAAGGCTCGCTGGTGGTGAACTCCTCGCAGGGCGGTGGCACCAAGGACACCTGGGTGCTGAACCCGGACGAGCCCGCAGTCGCCGCCACATCTGCCTCGTTGCACAACCAATCCCAGGGAGCCTGACATGCTGAGCCGCACCGCTGACCATCTGTTCTGGATGTCGCGCTACACCGAACGTGCCGAATGCACCGCGCGCATGCTGAACGTGAACTACGAAACCGCGCTGCTGCCGCAGTCCGCGAGCAAGGCGCAGGAAGGCTGGATGGGGCTGCTGTCCATCAGCGAACTGATCCCGGCCTACACCAAACGCTACGGCGAAATCACCCAGGAAAAAGTGCTGCATTTCATGGTGAACGATGAGGACAACCCGTCCTCCATCAACGCCTGCCTGCGCGCCGCTCGTGAGAACGCGCGTGCCGTGCGCGGCGCGCTCACCACCGAAGTGTGGGAGACGCAGAACCAGACCTGGCTCGTGCTCAACAAGCACCTGCGCGATGGCGCATGGCAACGTGATCCGGGGCAGTTTTTTGAGTGGGTGAAATACCGCTCGCATCTCTCGCGTGGCGTCACGCTGGGCACCATGCTGCACGACGAGGCCTACCGCTTCATGCGCATGGGCACGTCGCTGGAGCGCGCAGACAACACGGCGCGCTTGCTGGACGTGAAATTCCATGCGGTCGATGCCGATTTCCACGGCAGCGTTCGCGACAGCCGCCGCGCGACGCCCGAGTCCGACTTCTACCACTGGAGCGCGATCCTGCGTAGCGTCTCCGCGTTCGAGATCTACCGCAAGGTATACCGTGACGTGATCACGCCCGAACGCGTTGCGGAACTGCTCATCCTGCGCGACGACATGCCGCGCTCGCTCGCCTCCAACATGCTGCAGGTGGTGGAAAACCTGAAAGCCGTCTCCAACGAGTATTCTGGCGAAACCGAGCGCCGCGCAGGCCGCCTGCTGGCCGACCTGCGCTATGGACGCATCGAGGAAATCCTCGCCACCGGCCTGCACGCCTACCTCACCCAGTTCCTCGACCGCGTGAACGAACTGGGCTCGCGCATCAGTCGTGATTTCCTGCTGCCGGTGGTGCATTGATCAGGAGGGTCTCGCGCCAGGAGCTGCAGTGGTGGGCGCAGGGCAATGAAGTGCAGCGCACGCGCGTATTCCATTGCGCATATAGTGTGCGATGAAGCTGCCCGCTGTGCCGCCACTGCATAGGTGAATGGCTCTGCGGCGCTTGTTTTGCATTCAGGGACCACATTCAAATACAGGAGCATCCGCATGAGCTATCCGAGCACGCAGTTATTCATCGATGGTCAGTGGCGCGACGCCGCCGATGGCAAGTCGCTGGCAGTTTTCAATCCCGCGACGGGGCAGGAGATCGGGCGCGTGGCGCATGCCGGCAAGGCCGACATGGATGCGGCACTGGCTTCGGCCCAGAAGGGGTTTGAGACGTGGCGCGACATTCCCGCGGCCGAGCGCGCCAAGACCATTCGCCGCGCCGCAGCGCTGATGCGCGAGCGCGCGGCCGACATCGGCGCCATCCTCACGCAAGAGCAGGGCAAGCCGCTGGTGGAAGCGCGTGGCGAGGCCATTGCGGCTGCCGACATCATCGAGTGGTTTGCTGACGAAGGCATGCGCGTGTATGGCCGAATCTTGCCGTCGCGCAATCTGGCGATTCGCCAATTGGTGGTGAAGGACCCGGTGGGTGTGGTCGCGGCCTTCACGCCGTGGAACTTCCCGATCAATCAGGTGGTGCGCAAGCTGGGGGCGGCGCTCGCCGCTGGTTGCGCTGTGATCGTCAAGGCGCCGGAAGAAACACCGGCCAGCCCCGCCGCGCTGATCAAGGCGTTTGTGGATGCAGGCATTCCGACTGGCGTGATCAACCTGCTGTACGGCAATCCTGCCGAGATTTCCAGCTACCTGATTCCGCACCCCATCGTGCGCAAGGTGACGTTCACCGGGTCGACTCCGGTGGGCAAGCAGTTGGCCGCGATGGCCGGCCAGCACATGAAGCGCGTGACGATGGAGTTGGGCGGTCACGCCCCGGTCATCGTGTGCGACGACGCAGACATCGCGCTGGCCGTGAAGTGCACCGCCGGTGCCAAGTTCCGCAATGCGGGGCAGGTCTGCATTTCGCCCACGCGCTTTCTGGTGCATGAAAGCGTGCGTGCCGATTTTGTCGCGGCACTCACGCAGCATGCGCAGGGTCTGAAAGTGGGCGATGGTCTGACGGAGGGCACGCAGATGGGCCCGCTGGCGAATCCGCGCCGCATCACGGCCATGGCCGAGTTCATGGAAGACGCCGTGCAAAGCGGCGCCAGGGTGATGACCGGCGGCGAGCGCATTGGCGGCTCGGGCAATTTCTTTGCGCCCACCGTGCTGGACGAGGTGCCGCTCACGGCGCGCATCTTCAATGACGAGCCCTTCGGTCCCGTGGCCGCAGTGCGCGGCTTCACGGATTTGAACGAGGCTATCAAGGAAGCCAACCGCCTTGCCTTCGGTCTGGCGGGTTATGCGTTCACGTCCTCGCTGAAGAATGCGCACCTGCTGTCTCAGCGCGTGGAAGTGGGCATGCTGTGGGTGAACCAGCCAGCGACGCCGTCGGCAGAGTTGCCGTTCGGTGGCATCAAGGACTCGGGCTATGGCTCGGAAGGTGGCCCGGAGGCGCTGGAAGCCTGCCTGAACACACGCGCCATTTCGATCACCAACGTGTAAGCGACGCGCTCGCTTTCCTGCCAACGGACCGGTCGCAAGACAGGTCCGTTTTTTCATGGGCGAACGCGGGTTTACTCGACAAGGTCGTCCAGTATCAGGCGGCGCAGCGCGGCGAGGGGCATGTCGTCGAGGCGCGCAAAAACGTAAAGCACGAGCGCGGCGTCCAGCGGGTGCGGCACGATGATTTCGTAGTGCAGCGAGAACGTGGTGATCATTTCGCGCGACGGCGCACCGAGCCGGGCCAGATGCTGCAGGTCGCCCGTGACGGCGGCGGCAATGGTGCTGACCACGGCGTCCGCCGGGGCATTGTCTGTTTTGGCAGCGAAGTCGCCGGTCTGCGTGTCCATCCACGCGGCCCATGTCGTGCTGTTCAGGCGCTGCGACAGGCGTTGCAGCATGTCCTTCAAGGCGGCGTTGGAGAGATCGCTGGTGCGCTGTGCGGGCGTGGTTGTCGGCGATGGTGATGGCGATGGCGATGGCGATGTGACCGGTTCCAGCTCCAGATCCACACCGACGGCAACCAAGGGGGCCGGGATGGTGTCGCGCGGCTTGCGTGCAGCGGGTGCGAGCTCACGCAGTTGCTCCTGAATGGCCTTCCATGTCGGTCCGCCCATGAGGACCGAGCCGCGCGTTTCAGTGTAGGTGAGGCCAGCGGCGGTCACCATGGTGTGCAGCTCTTCCGACAAGGCGACGTTGCCTCCGGGCGTGACCAGCAGCACGCGCGGCTTGCAGCGCTGCACCACCGGGTGCGCCAGGGCGCGTGCGACAAAGGCGGTGTCCGTGCCCTGACCGCTGCGGCGCATGAGGAAGACCATCAATTCGATTTTTTCCAGCAGCGGCTGCGACAGCGTGGAGGCCAGCAAATCCTCGCTGATGCCCACGACGCGCACCGGCCCGGACGTCTCGCCCATCACGTCGGCATAGTCCAGCGGGTAGCTGTCGGCCTCCCTGCCGGTGTTGGAGATTTTCAGCGCACAGGTCTGGGTGCCGAGGCGGTCGGAGAGATGGCTGAAGATGGGGTTGAACCACAGCACCGAGTTGCTGAAGATGGCGACCTGGCGCACGCGCTGCTCGTGTGGCGCAGCGCGCGTGCGGCTGGGAGTAAGGAAGTAGCGGAACGGATCGGCCGCGTCGCCATCGTCGGCTTCAAGAAAGCTGCGCGTCTGGGCCAGGCGCTGTGCGGCTTCGGGATGTTGCGCAGCGCCGTGGGCAATGGCGACGTTCCATTGCTGATAGGCGCGCTCGTCGATGGCTTGTTCAAATAGAACGGTGGGTGATTCCTGATCCCAGAACGCGGCGATGCGACCAACGAGGTTTTGCACGGCGGCGTCTTCGCCTTCCAGCACATGCAGAAAGTAGCCATCGGCCACGGCCAGCAGCCCGGTGAGAGCGTTCTTGCGCGCGAAGTCCTCACACGCCAGCAGCAGGCTGGATGTGGGCAGGGTCACCTTGCCCTGCCGGGCCGCTTTTCCAAAATAGCAGACTACTTGCATGGAGTTTCAGTCAGGTTCGACACCGAAAGCGCGCGTGCGTTGCGCGGCGTGATGCGTGCGCTTCAGCCTTTGGCCACCGGGCGATCGGCGCGGCTGCACCAGTCGCTCCAGCTGCCTGCATACAGGGCCGAGCGGCCCAGTCCGGCCACTTCCATGGCGATCAGGTTGGGCAGGGCACTCACACCACTGCCGCACTGGTGTACGACGCCATCGGCAGAGCGGCCTTGCAGGAGTTGATCGAACTCCTGACGCAACTGTGCGGGCGATTTGAATTTGCCGTCCGCGCCGATATTGGTCGGGAACGGGCGGTTGAGCGCGCCGGGGATGTGACCGGCCACCGGATCGAGCGGCTCCACTTCGCCGCGATAGCGCGCCGGGGCGCGCGCGTCGATCACGGTTTGTGCGCCGTCGTCCATGTGCAGGAGGATGTCGTCGGCGTTCACCAGTCGCACCAGCGGCGCCTGCAATTCAAAGTTGGACTGGAAGCGGCTGGGCACGTCGCCGCTGTCCACGGCAAGGCCAGCGGCTTGCCAAGCCTGCAACCCGCCATCGAGTACGGCCACGGCTTCGTGGCCCGCCCACTTCAGCATCCACCACAGGCGGCCGCAGTAGTTCGCACCGTTGCGGTCGTAGACGACGGCTTGCATATCGTTGGAGAAGCCGATTTCGCTCAGCCAAGCGGAAAAGCGTTCGCGGTTGGGCAGCGGGTGGCGGCCACCGGAGGCGGGGCGGTCGTTGTCATTGGCCACGATCATGCGCCCATCGGCGCCGGGGCTGCCGTGGCGCGCGCTGAGGTCGTGGTCCAGATCGGCATAGACCGCGCCGGGCAGATGGGCCTGCAGATATTGCTGGTGGCCCGAAGCAGGGTCGGCCAGATCGAAGGTGCAGTCAAAGATCATAAACGGCGTGCCGCTGCTGATCAGCGCTTGGAGTTCGGAGACCTGGATCAGGGTGGTGTACGTCATATTGTCTGGATGGAAGCCACAAGGTCGGTGCGCGTTCCGGCAGTCGGGCGCAGGTACCTGCTATTTTGACCTGATTTACCGCGAACCGAGGTGTCAGCCAAGGGCGCAATAGGTGGAACACCCGGAATGCGTACGCCGACGGGACCGATCAGTCGCCTGGTGTCAGGCGTGGCGCGTTGCGCAGGCGAGGGCGTCAGTGACTACCGTCGCCGGGCGTCCTGCCGGTGCGCAGCACGGTCGCAGCGATGCCGCTGCCGATGATGAGCAGCATGCCCACCCAGCCCATCAGGGGGATGTGGTCGCCAAAGAAGATCAGCCCCGAAAACGCGCCAAAGATGATGCCGGAGTATTGGAGGTTGGCCACCACCAGCGTTTCACGCGAGGTTTTGGCCTGCGCGTAGGCTTTGGTCAGGCACAGTTGGGCGATGGAGGCGAATACGCCGATGGGCACGATCCAGAGCATGTTCCAGTCCGACCACGGAGAGACGCCGGTCACCAGCATGCCCGCGCCACCTGCCACGGCGGAGCCGAGCGCGAAGTAAAACACCGTGCGCGTTTCGGGCTCGCCAATGCGCGAGAGCGCCACCACCTGCATGTAGGCAAACGCTGCGGCCATGCCCGACATGAGGCCGAGCACGCCGGCGAACGCCTGGTTTTCGTTGATGTTGGGGCGCAGCATCAGGATCACGCCCAGGAACCCGACGACGATGGTGGCCACCAGCGGATATTGCAGGGGAGGCCGGGTGTCGGTTGCGGTGGGGCGCCAGTTCCACAACGTCGCGCCCACCAGGAAAACGGCCACCCAGACGCTGCTCATGTAGTTCAGCGTCATCGCGGTGGCCAGCGGCAGGTGGGCAATGGCGTAAAACCACGCGCCCAGCGACGTCACGCCGATCAGGCTGCGCCACGCGTGCATGCCGGGGTATTGGGTCTTGAGGGAGATGTTCTGGCGCCGCGCCAGCCACACCATCATGCCCATGCCGATGACGCCCCGGTAGAACACCAGTTCTCCCGAGGTGAAGTAGGGCGACGCGGCCTTGATGCACACCCCCATGCTGGCGAAAAAGAACGCCGCCAGAACCATCCAGAGAGCATGCATGAGGGGTTGTTTCAGGAGTGAGGGTTGGACAAAAAAAGCTGCCAGTGTCTTTGCGGGATCACTGGCAGCTTGGGTGCAGATGTTACGGCGAAAGCGCCAATCATGCTGTGGGCAGGGCTTCTCCCATGCGCTCGCGGTACCACTCGTGGAAGTGCTGCATGCCATCTTCCATGGGGCTTTGATAGGGGCCGACCTCGTTGTCGCCACGCTCCAGCAGCGCCTTGCGGCCTGCGTCCATGCGCTCGGCGATCTCGTCGTCCTCGATGGCGGTTTCCATGTAGGCGGCTTTTTGCGCCTCGACGAATTCCGGCTCGAACGCGGCGATCTCCTCGGGGTAGTAGAACTCCACCACGTTCATGGTCTTGTTCACGCTCACCGGGTGTAGCGTGGAGACCGTGAGCACGTGCGGATACCACTCCACCATGATGTGCGGGTAGTAGGTCAGCCAGATGGCGCCGCGCTCGGGCAACTCGCCATTGCGGTATTGCAGCAGCACGTCATGCCACGTCTTGTAGACGTCGGAGCCCGGCTTGCCGAACGTGGGCGCTACGCCGACGGTCTGCACGGAGTATTCCTTGGCGAACTCCCACTTCAGGTCGTCGCAGGTGACGAAGTTGCCCAGACCGGGGTGGAACGGGCCGACGTGGTAGTCCTCCAGATAGACCTCGATGAAGGTCTTCCAGTTGTAGTTGCACTCGTGCATTTCCACGTGGCTGAGCACGAAGCCGTCAAAGCTCAGTTCTGCCAGTGGGCCCATGCCCGCAAGATCGGACTGGATGTCGCGGCCGTTGTCCTCGAACAGCAGACCGTTCCATTCCTGCAGGCGGTAGTTGTTCAGGTTCAGGCACGGGTCGTGCGCAAAATGCGGCGCGCCCAGCAGCTCACCGCTGGGGCTGTAAGTCCAGCGGTGCAAAGGACAGACGATGTTGCCGCCTGCATGGCCCTTGCCTTGACCCTGCAGCGAGCCACGGCCTTTGAGCATGACCGCCTGCCGGTGACGACAGACGTTGGAGATGAGTTCGACCTGCCCCTGGGCATTGCGCACGAGCGCGCGCCCTTCGCCTTCCTGGGGAAGCGCGTAGTAATCACCCGGGTGGGGTACCGCGAGTTGGTGCCCCACGTAGCGGGGACCTTGCTGGAAGATGGTCTCCAGCTCGCGCTGAAACAGCGCCTCGTCAAAATAAGTGGAAACTGGAAGTTGGCTTGCGGCCTGCTGCAGTTGAAGACTTAAATCAGACATGGGGGACCTGACCTAAAGACTCCCCACAGGGAGGGTGCACTTGAGCACGGTTCTGAAAAAAGCAAACCGGCCCGGGACTTCATTCCCCAAGCCGGTTCACGACGGAATGGGATTATAGGTGGTGGGGTTATTTCCGGAATAGCTGTACGTGTATTGCAGGCTGCGCTGCGTCAAGCTGGCGCGGCAGGACAGGGGCCGGCGTCAGGCAAGGCGGCGCGATTCGTGCTATCAGGAGCATGCGGAAGTGCGTAAAACGGCTATTCGTTCCGCACCCGCGAGGTGCAGCGCCTAAAATGGCCTGTTTTTACACCCGCGTTCAGCGCCTTTCCTCCCCATGCCCAAGGCTCCAGCCGCCGCTGCCCCCGTCGAACCCGCCACCTATGAAGCCGCTCTGGAAGAGCTGGAACAGCTGATCGAGCGCATCGAGTCGGGCCAGATGCCGCTTGAGCAGATGCTCGCCGGCTACCAGCGCGGTGCGACGCTGCTGGCGTTCTGCCGTGCGCGCCTGGATGCCGTGCAAGACCAGATCAAGGTTCTGGATGAAGGAAAGCTGCAGGCATGGACGCAGGAGTGACCACGATGGAATCCGCAGTGCAGGCCCACGATTTTGACTTCGACTCCTGGCAGCGTGCCCAACGCGACGATGTGGAGCAATGCCTCTCGCGCTGGGTGCGCCCCGATGCGCCTGCGGGGCTGGGCGAGTCCATGCGCTACGCCGTGCTCGACGGCGGCAAGCGGCTGCGCCCGCTGCTGGTGCTGGCCGCTGCCGAGGCCGTCAACGGTCTGCGCGAAGCGGCCTTGCGCGCGGCATGCGCGGCCGAGCTGATCCATGCCTACTCGCTGGTGCACGACGACATGCCGTGCATGGACAACGACGTGCTGCGCCGCGGCAAGCCCACTGTACACGTGCAGTTTGGCCAAGCACAGGCGCTGCTGGCGGGTGATGCATTGCAGGCGCTGGCCTTTGAACTGCTGACGCCCGAGACCGATGTGCCGCCCGCGATGCAAGCCACGCTGTGCCGCTTGCTGGCGCGTGCAGCGGGTGCCGACGGCATGGCCGGTGGGCAAGCCATCGATCTGGCCAGCGTAGGCCACATGCTGACCGAGGACGAGTTGCGCCGCATGCACCGCCTGAAGACCGGCGCACTGCTGCAAGGCTGTGTGCTGCTGGGCGCGGCCTGCGCCGACGCCACTCCCGCCGCGCGCACTGCGCTGCAGGAATATGGCGCCGCCCTCGGGTTGGCATTCCAGGTGGTGGACGACATCCTGGATGTGATTGCCGATTCCCAAACGCTCGGCAAGACGGCGGGCAAGGACGCGGCCAGCGACAAGCCGACTTATGTATCGCTGCTCGGTCTGGAGCGTGCGCGTGCGCATGCCGAAACGTTGTGCAGCGAAGCCCATGCGGCCCTGAAGCGCTCGGGACTGGCAGACACCAGAGCGCTCGCGGCGCTGGCCGACGCCGTCGTGCGGCGTTCGCACTGACAATGAGAGCGCGAAGCGACACGAACTGATAGCCATGCCCCCATTCATAGCCCTTAATCCCTGTCGCCTACCGATTGTTTCAGCGGCGGGGGCGCACTGGGTGGGGCATGATGCGAAGAACAAGAGAACAACAACAACACGTGTCAGCGAGCACGCACGGCGCGACTGAAGACGAGAAGCCCCCCTATGTCCACGAATTCTTTTTCCCTTTTGAATACTGTGAACGACCCGGCCGAATTGCGCCGGATGTCGCGCGCGGAACTCAAGACGCTGGCAAGCGAATTGCGCGCGTTTGTGCTGGACAGCGTGTCGAAAACCGGCGGCCATCTGTCGTCCAACCTCGGCACGGTCGAGTTGACCGTCGCGCTGCACAAGGTGTTTGAGACACCGCGTGATCGCATCATCTGGGACGTGGGCCACCAGTCCTATCCGCACAAGATCCTCACGGGCCGGCGCGAGCGCATGGGCACGCTGCGCCAGTTGGGCGGCCTGTCCGGGTTTCCGCTGCGCACCGAAAGCGAATACGACACCTTTGGTACGGCGCACTCCAGCACCAGCATTTCTGCTGCGCTCGGCATGGCGCTGGCCGCCAAGCAACTGGGCGACGACCGCTACAGCATCGCCGTGATTGGCGATGGCGCGATGACGGCGGGCATGGCCTTCGAGGCACTGAACAATGCCGGTGTGTCCGACGCCAACCTGCTCGTCATCCTCAACGACAACGACATGAGCATCAGCCCGCCCGTGGGTGCGTTGAACCGCTATCTGGCGCAGCTCATGAGCGGCCAGTTCTACGCCAAGGCGCGCGACGTGGGCAAGCAGGTGCTCAAGCCGGTGCCGCCGCTGCTGGAGCTGGCCAAGCGGCTGGAGCAGCAGGCCAAGGGCATGGTTGTGCCCGCCACGCTGTTCGAGAAATTCGGCTTTAACTACATCGGCCCGATCGATGGACACGATCTGGACTCGCTCATCCCCACGCTGGAAAACATCAAGGGTCTGAAAGGACCGCAGTTCCTGCACGTGGTGACGAAAAAGGGACAAGGCTACAAGCTGGCCGAGGCCGATCCGATTGCCTATCACGGCCCCGGAAAATTCGATCTGGCGATTGGACTGGTCAAACCCGCCACGCCGCCCAAGCAGACCTTCACGCAGGTGTTCGGCCAGTGGCTGTGCGACATGGCGGCCAAGGACAGCCGCCTGGTGGGCATCACGCCCGCCATGCGCGAAGGCTCGGGCATGGTCGAGTTCGAGCGCAAATTCCCCAAGCGTTATTACGACGTGGGCATTGCAGAGCAGCACGCCGTCACGTTTGCGGCGGGCATGGCCTGCGAGGGCGTGAAGCCGGTGGTGGCGATCTACTCGACCTTCCTGCAGCGCGCCTACGACCAGATGATTCACGACGTGGCGCTGCAGAACCTGCCCGTGGTGTTTGCACTCGATCGCGCTGGTCTGGTCGGCGCCGATGGGGCCACGCATGCGGGGGCGTATGACATCGCTTTCGTGCGCTGCATTCCCAACATGAGCATGGCCTGCCCGGCAGACGAGCGCGAATGCCGCCAGTTGCTGACCACCGCGTATGAGCAGAACCATCCCGTGGCCGTGCGTTATCCGCGCGGTGCCGGTGTGGGCGTGACGCCGCTCGACGATCTGGAAGGACTGCCCTTTGGCAAGGGTGAAGTGCGCCGTCGTGCCACTGGCACCTTCCAGGGCAAGCGCATCGCGATTCTCGCGTTCGGCACCTTGCTGTATCCGGCGCTGCAAGCCGCTGAGGCGTTGGACGCCACCGTCGTCAACATGCGCTGGGCCAAGCCGCTCGATACCGAACTGCTGCTCGACATCGCGCAGTCACACGACGCCATCGTCACGGTGGAAGAGGGCTGCATCATGGGCGGTGCAGGCAGTGCAGTGAACGAGGCGCTGCAGGCAGCAGATGTGCTGCGTCCGGTGTTGCAATTGGGCTTGCCTGATGCGTTCATCGAACATGGCGATCCGGCGCGTTTGCTGTCGCTGCAAGGGCTGGATGCGCAAGGCATTCGCCAGTCGATTGAAAAGCGATTTGGTCAACGTAACGGCGCGACCAGCATCAAGGTAGCTTGATCCCGGACAGTTGTTTGCCATTGAGTCACTGGATTAATAGCTATGCTATATCCAGCGGGAAAACCCGCTGCGAAATGTGTCTACATTTTTCATAAAATCTTTGCACGCGCAGTGCGTGCACTCAGCGTGAATACGGATGTTGTTCATGTGTAGATGCGGGCAAAGTGCAGGTCGTTCAACAAGTTGATTTCGTCAACACATCTCAATCGTTCGGAGAACAATCACATGGATCGTCGTTCAATCATCAAGCAGGCTGGTATCGCTGGCGTGCTGGCCGCCGGTGTGGCTCCCGCAGTTCATGCTCAAGCCGCAGTGCGTTGGCGCCTGGCATCGAGCTTTCCCAAGTCGCTGGACACGATCTTCGGTAGCGCTGAAAAGCTGTCGGCAGCCGTCAAGGCGATGTCGGGCGGCAAGTTCGAAATCTCCGTGCACCCCGCTGGCGAGCTGATGCCCGCGTTCGGCGTGGTCGATGCCCTGCAGGCCGACACCATCGACATGGCGGAAACCGCAGCGTATTACTTCACCGGCAAGGACCCGATCTTCGCCTTCAGCTGCGCAGTGCCCTTCGGCCTGACCACGCTGCAGATGAATGCCTGGAAGGACCACGGCAATGGCCGCAAGCTGCTGGATGCGTTCTTCGAGAAATACAACTTCCGCACCTTCAGCGCTGGCAACACCACCACCCAGATGGGCGGCTGGTATCGCAAGGAAATCAAGGGCGTCGCAGACCTGAAGGGTCTGAAGATGCGTCTGGGCGGCGGCGTGTTCGGCGAGGCCATGGCCAAGCTGGGCGTGGTCGGCCAGAACATGCCTGCCGGTGACGTGTACCAGGCGCTGGAAAAGGGCACGCTGGATGCCGTGGAATTCGTCGGCCCATACGACGACGAAAAGCTCGGCTTCAACAAGGTTGCTCCTTACTACTACTACCCCGGCTGGTGGGAAGGTTCCGCTGATCTGGAATTCTTCGTCAACCGCAAGAAGTTCGACGCGCTGCCGCCAGAAAACAAGGCCATCCTGGAAGCCGCAACCCGCTGGGCTGCGATGGACATGACCGCCAAGTACCAGACCGTGAACCCGATCGCCATCAAGCGTCTGGTTGCCAACAAGACCCAACTGAAGGCGTTCCCGAAGGCGGTGATGGACGCTGGCTTCAAGGCATCGATGGAAGTGTTCGCAGAGCACGAAGCCAAGTCGCCCGAGTTCAAGAAGATCCACCAGGATATGCGTGCGTTCCAGCGCGACCAGATCCTGTGGAACCGCTTCTCCGAGTTCCCGTTCAACCAGTACATGAACTCGGTGACGATCTAAGCGTAGTTAGCGTCTTCCCCATCCAAGCGACAGGCCTTCGGGCCTGTCGCTTTTTTCATGGGTCTTGCATGGAGCCTTGCGGCTTCGACTTCAAGACGCCAACAAGCAATGAACCCGTAAACGCCAATAAGAAAGCCAGTCCGGAGACTGGCTTGTTGTGGAGAGGGGCGCTCTATTTATTCGCGCCGGCTGCTTCCTGGAGCGCCTTGAGCGGATCATCCGATCCGTATCCACCGTCCGTGGGAGCGGCGGATGATTCGGCGGGCTCGGACGCTGCGCCTTCTGACCCGGTGCTGGTGCCGTCGATGGTTGGAGCGTTTTCGCCGTAGCCTTCGCTGCCGTAGCCGGTGTCAGAGCTGCTGTCGCCGCTGCCTGCACCATAGCCCTCGTCGGAGCCGTAGCCCTCGTTCTGGTTGAGCTGCTGGAGCATTTCTGCGCCCACGGCGTTCATGTCCACCTTTTCCACCTTGTCGAGTGCGCCGGTCACGATGCCGGGGAAGGCGATCAGCGTGCCCACCATCACCAACTGGATGAGCACGAAGGGAACCGCGCCCTTGTAGATCTGCATCGTGGTGACGGGCTGGATGACCTTGTGTGTGACGCGGTCCACATACTGTTTGTCCGGCGCGACGGAGCGCAGGAAGAACAGGGCGAAGCCGAAAGGCGGGTGCATGAACGAGGTTTGCATGTTCACCGCCAGCAGCACGCCGAACCAGATCAGGTCGATGCCCATCTTCTCGGCCACGGGGCCCAGCAGCGGCACGACGATGAAGGACAGCTCGAAGTAGTCGAGGAAGAACGCCAGGAAGAAGATCATGACGTTCACAACGATCAGGAAGCCGACCTGTCCGCCGGGCAGCCCGGTCAGCAGATGTTCCACCCACTTGGGGCCGTCCGCGGCCTGGAACACCAGGCTGAACGTGGTCGCGCCGATCATGATGAACATGACGAAGCTGGCCAGCTTGGTGGTCGATGCGAGTGCCTGCTTGAGCAGTTGCATGTTCAGGCGCTTGCGCACAAAGCCCATGATCAGTGCGGCCATGGCACCCATGGCGCCGCCTTCGGTCGGGGTGGCGATGCCCAGGAAAATCGTGCCGAGCACGAGGAAGATGAGGAGCAGTGGCGGAATCAGCACGAAGGTCACGCGCTCCGCGAGACGCGAGAGCAGGCCGAGCTTGAGCACCTTGTTCAGGCTGGCGATGACGAAGGCGATGAAGGTGCCGCCGCACATGGCGGTGACGACCTTTTCGTCGGTCGGCACGTCCAGCACTTCCTTGCCGAGCCACCAGGTGTGCACGTCGGCCATGTGCGATGCCAGGAAGATCGCGACGCCAGTGGAAACTGCCATCACCACAGCCAGCGAGGTGTAGCCGGAGTTGCCGTTGTCTTCACGATAGACCCGCGCTTCAGGGGGCAGGGCGGGAACGGCTTGCGGCTTGAACACGGCCAGCAGCAGCACCCACAGCACGTACATGCCCATCAGCATGAAGCCGGGGATGAACGCGCCCTTGTACATGTCGCCCACGCTGCGGCCGAGCTGGTCGGCCATCAGGATCAGCACCAGCGACGGCGGAATGATCTGCGCGAGCGTGCCCGATGCGGCAATCACACCGGCGGACAACGATCGGTCATAGCCGTAGCGCAGCATGATGGGCAGCGAGATCAGGCCCATCGAGATCACCGATGCAGCCACCACGCCGGTGGTTGCGGCGAGCAGCGCGCCCACGAAAATCACGGCCAGTGCCAGACCGCCGCGCATCGGACCGAACACCTGGCCGATGGTGTCGAGCAGGTCTTCGGCCATGCCGCTGCGTTCCATGATCAGGCCCATCAGCGTGAAGAACGGCACCGCCAGCAGCGTGTCGTTGGCCATGATGCCGATGAGTCGCTGGGGCAACCATGCCATCACAGAGGAGGGGAAAACGCCCAGCTCAATGCCGAGGAAACCGAAGGCGAGGCCCGCGGCGCCCAGGCTGAACGCCACTGGAAAGCCCAGCAGCAGGAACACGATCAGGCCCGCGAACATGATCGGGGCGTAATTGGTGGTGATGAATTCCATTCGTCAGACTCCTGCTGCGATCAATGCTTTGCAGCAGGAGCGGCCATGGCGGCGGCAGCTTCAGCTTCTTTGCGTTCGGCTTCGGCGCGCAGCGCCTGGGCCAGTTCTTCTTCCGCACTCTTGTCGGAGAGCTTGCCCATCGGGTCCGGACCGTCACCGGTCAGGAACGCAATCCGCTTGATGAGTTCAGAGATGCCTTGCAGCATCAGCAGCGTGATGCCCACGGGAATGGCGGCCCACACAGGCCACCGGATCAGGCCACCGGGGTTGCCCGACATTTCGCCGGACTGGTACATCTGGATCACCACCGGCATCGACAGATACAGGATGGTGAGGCACAGCGGGGTGAGAAAGCAGGCAAAGCCGAAGATGTCGATCCACACCTGCGTGCGCTTGGACAGGCGGCTGTTGATCACGTCGATGCGCACGTGCTCGCGGTGCAGCAACGTGAATCCAGCCGCGATCAGGAAGGACCACGCAAACAAATACCACTGCACTTCCAGAAAACCGTTGGAGCTGTAGTCGAACGCCTTGCGGATGATGGCGTTGACGGCGCTGACAAGGGTGGCGGCAAAAATCAACCAGATTGAATATTTGCCAATAAAGGCATTGAGCCGGTCTATGGCTCTGGATAGTGCTAATAAAGCCTGCATGTGGACTCCGGGGGGAAAGGCCTGGCCACCAGACACCCCGTCCCCTCCTCGATCAGAGGCAGGGGACCATGACTGGCGAAAGGGGCCATTGTAGGTAACAGTCTATGTCTTGGCTTACTCAATCATGACAGTGCATTCCCTAGCCAATCCGTCCTGCAGCGCAGGGATTTCAATCGAGAAGCAATACGGCCTTGATGTGAGCATGCACCCTGTCACCGGGCGCCAGTCCCAGTTGCCGGCAGGAGCGCTGCGTGATGCGCGCGAGCACCACGACGCCGTTGGCATCGAGGCTGATGAGCACCTGTCCCGGACCTTCGTCGGAGATGTCCGTGATGCGCGCGGGCAGGCTATTGAGCACGCTGCTGCCGTCGATCGGCGTGCGCGTCAGACTGACTTCGCGCGCCAGGATGCGGATGCGCAGCCGCTCCCCGGGTGCGTGCGGCTTGGCGGTGGGCAGATAGAGCGGACCGGCCTTGCTGTGCAACGTGAGCAACTGGTCCAGCGCGTCGTGGCTCACCACTTCCGCCGTGACCAATGCGCTGGCGGTGTCGCCATGCGCCAGTGGCAGGTCCAGGCGCGACATCAGCGCCTCGGTCGGCCCGCTGGCGAGCACGCTGCCTGCGTCGAGCAGCACCAGGTGCGTGGCCAGACGCGCCACCTCGTCGGGTGAGTGGCTGACGTAGACCACGGGGATGTCGAGCGACTGGTGCAGCTTGTCCAGATACGGCAGCACTTCCAGTTTGCGCTGTGCGTCGAGTGCGGCGAGCGGCTCATCCATCAGCAGCACATGCGGGCTGGCGGCCAGCGCGCGGGCGATGGCGACACGCTGGCGCTCGCCGCCGGAGAGCGTGTCCGGCGCGCGGTCCATCAGGTGACTGATGCCCAGCAGGTCCACGGCCTGCTCCAGCGCCACCCGTTGTTGCTCCCTGGGCGTGCGGCGTTGGCCGTATTCGATGTTCCGGAGCACGCTCAGGTGCGGGAACAGGCTGGCTTCCTGGAACACATAGCCCAGACGGCGCTGGTGCGTGGGCAGCCAGATGCGGCGATCGTCGTCCTGCCAGACGGCGCCTTGCACGGTCAAGCTGCCGCGCGCGCGCTCCAGTCCCGCCATGGCGCGCAGGCAGGTGGTCTTGCCGCAGCCGGACGGGCCGAACAACGCGCTCACGCCGTTGCCGGGCAGGTCCAGATCGACGTCGAGCGTGAAGCTGTCGCGCGCCAGCTCAAAGCGCGCGTGCAGTCGGTCGGAAACGTGGGAATCTGTCATGTGCGATGCTGCCGCGGCTGCAGCAGGTGAATCGACAGCAGCACGATAAAGGAAAACACCACCATGCCCGCCGCCAGCCAATGCGCCTGGGTGTATTCCAGCGCCTCGACGTGGTCGTAGATCTGCACCGACACCACGCGCGTCTCGCCCGGAATGTTGCCGCCCAGCATGAGCACCACGCCGAACTCGCCCACCGTGTGTGCAAACGTCAGCACGCCGGCGGTGAGAAAGCCGGTGCGCGCCATCGGAAAGGCGACGCTGAAGAAACGATCCAGCGGCGCCGCGCCGAGTGTGGCGGCCACTTCCATCGGGCGTTTTCCCAGCGCTTCGAATGCGCGTTGCAGCGGTTGCACGGCAAAGGGCAGGGAGTAGATGAGCGAGCCGACCAGCAGCCCTTCAAAGGTGAATGGCAGCAGCTTCAAGCCCATCGACTGCATCAACTGGCCGACAAACCCCTGCGGGCCTAGCAGGATCAGCAAGTAAAAGCCGATGACCGTCGGCGGCAACACCAGCGGCAGTGCCACCACGGCCGATATGGGCGCGCGCCAGCGCGAGCGCGTGTGCGCCAGCCACCATGCCAGCGGCGTACACAGCACGAGCAGCATCAGCGTGGTGAGCCCCGCCAGTCGCAGGGTGAGCAGAACGGCGGTCCAGTCGGCGTCGGAAAAGGACATGCGAAAAGGGTCAGGGCAGAGTCAACCGGCCTTCAGTATGAAGCCTGCGAGATGGGGTGCGCTCAGAATCCGTAGCCGTACGTCTTGATCACGTCACGCGCGCCGTCGGTCTTCAGGTATTGCATCAGCGCCTTGGCGGCGTCGTTGTTCTCTGCCTTGTTCAGCAGCACCGCATCCTGGCGGATCGGCTCGTGCATGTTCTCGGGCACGATCCAGTACGAACCCTTGGTGACCTTGCCATCCGTCATCACCTGCGACAGCGCCACAAAGCCCAGCGGGGCATTGCCGGTGGCGACGAACTGGTAGGTCTGGCCGATGTTCTCGCCGGTCACGAAGCGGGACTTGACGGTGTCGGTCAGCTTGAGCTTGTCCAGCGTTTCCATGGCGGCCGCGCCGTAAGGAGCGAGCTTGGGGTTGGCGATGGAGAGGTGATTGAACTGACTGTTCAGCACCTTGCCTTCGCTGTCCACGTAGTTGTCACGCGGGCTCCACAGCACCAGCTTGCCCACGGCGTAGGTGTAGCGCGAACCCTTGACGGCCTTGCCTTCGTTTTCCAGCTTGGCGGGCGTGGTGTCATCGGCCGCCAGCAGGATGTCGAACGGCGCGCCGTTGACGATCTGCGCATAGAACTTGCCCGTGGCACCGAACGAGAGCACCACCTTGTGACCGGATTCCTTCTCGAACATGGCGCCCAGCTTCTGCATGGGAGCGGTGAAGTTTGCCGCGACGGCCACCGACACTTCGCCCGCCAACGCCGCGGGCACGCATGCCAGCACCAGTGCAGCCTGTGCGAGAGTCTTCAGCGGAAAGCCAATGCGGGAGCGTGAGAATGCCATGTCAAAGAGTCCTGTGAACGGGTGAAAGCGGCCCAGCGCGGCGCGCGAACGCGGGCCGCTGTTGCGTGGGAAATTCGATATTCCAAATAGGAATAGCGGTAAGTATAAGCAAACTCGCGGCATGATTGGCGCTATGCAGCAAAAAGACCGTACCCCTTCATTTATGGAAGCGCTGGGCCATGTGCAAAGTGACCGGCGTCTGGACATCCTGCGACAGATTGGCGAATTGGGCTCGATTTCCAAAGCCGCGCGCGCCGTGGGCGTGAGCTACAAGGCCGCATGGCAGGCCGTGGATACGCTCACCAATCTCTCGGGCGTGGCCCTGCTCGATCGCGCAGTGGGCGGGCGCGGAGGCGGCGGGGCGCAGTTGACCGAGGAAGGGCGGCAATTGCTCGCGGCAGCGCAAGCGCTCAAATCGGCGCGGGCACAGGCCGTGCACTCCATGCAGGATCAGGCCGCCCCGGGCAAAGGCGCCGCCAAGGGCAATCCGCTCGCCGCTGCGGCACGTTTGGCGGTGCGCACCAGCATGCGCAACCAGTGGCCGTGCGTGGTCAGCGCCATGGACGTGCAAGGGCATCTGGTGCGCGTGTTTTTGCATGCGGAAGGGGTGCCGGATTTCCGCGTGTGCTCGCGCATCACGCTGGAAAGTGCTGAATTGTTGGGACTGCACAAGGGTATTCCGGTGCAAGCCTTGTGTAAGGCAACCGCCGTAGCCGTGCTGCCCGCCAGCAGCGTTTCGTCGCTCGCAGAAACCAACTGCTGGAGCGCTTCGGTGACGCGGGTTTCGCGTGGCGGATTGGGCGACGAAGTGTCCGCAACCGTCGGGAAACGCTTGCAGGTAGTGGGTTTCAGCGAACCCGGCATGGCGCTCAGGGCGAACTCGAAAGTGGTCATGCGGATCGACGAATCGGCAGTCGTTCTGGCCGTGGAGTGAGCATGCCCTAACAGAATTCCGGAGCCCCAAAACCTTCATCCGATGCGCGCATTCGCTTAGGAGTAATTACATAGGCATTTCTACCAGTTCCTCCAAACGGAATGCCATCCTAGGATGCGGTGCAACATTACCGAAGGAGATAGGGGTTGGCAGCGCTGATCGCGCCGCATACCCAAGTTGCCATGAGCGACTACATTCTGGAAACATCACACCTCACCAAAGAGTTCAAGGGGTTCACCGCTGTCAGCGATGTCAATCTGTCCGTGCGCCGTGGTTCGATCCATGCGCTGATCGGCCCGAACGGCGCAGGCAAGACCACTTGCTTCAACCTGCTGACCAAATTCCTTGAGCCGACTTCCGGCACCATCAAATTCAACGGCGTGGACATCACGCGCGAAGCGCCCGCGCAGATTGCACGGCGCGGCGTGATCCGCTCGTTCCAGATTTCCGCAGTGTTCCCGCACCTCACGCTGATGGAAAACGTGCGCCTTGGCCTGCAACGCCAATTGGGCACGGCCTACCATTTCTGGCAAAGCGAGAAAAGCCTCGACCAGCTCAACGGCCGCGCCTTGGAACTGCTGGCCGAAGTGGGCCTGGCCGACATGGCCGATGAAGTCACCGTCAACCTGCCGTACGGCCGCAAGCGCGCGCTGGAAATCGCCACCACGCTGGCGATGGAGCCCGAGTTGATGCTGCTCGACGAGCCGACTCAGGGCATGGGCCACGAGGACGTGGACCGCGTCACACAGCTCATCAAGAAGGTGTCGGAAGGCCGCACCATTCTCATGGTGGAGCACAACATGAAGGTGGTCTCCACGATCGCCGACCGCATCACGGTGCTGCAGCGCGGAGCCGTGCTGGCCGAAGGTCCGTACGAGGAAGTCTCACACAATCCGCAGGTCATGGAAGCCTACATGGGCACCACGGACGGCCAGCTCCAGGGAGCGCACTAGTGGCCGGGTCTTGCCCGTTCCATGCCAGTGGATCGACCAATGCGCAGCTCGCCTGCGCGCAGCAATGGATAACTGAGAACTGAGATGAGTGGTACTCCCGCATTGGAAATCAAGGGGCTGAATGCCTGGTATGGCGAGTCGCATGTGCTGCACGGCGTGGACATGGTCGTGCAACCCGGCGAAGTGGTCACGCTGCTGGGCCGCAACGGCGCAGGACGCACCTCCACGATGCGCGCCATCATGGGCCTGACCGGCTCGCGCAAGGGCTCGGTGAAGATCAACGGCGTCGAAACCATCGACATGCCTACCTACCGCATCGCCCATCTGGGCATTGGCTACTGCCCGGAAGAGCGCGGCATTTTCGCGAGTCTCTCGACCGAGGAAAACCTGCTCCTGCCCCCGGCATTGAAGACCGGCAAGAGCGGCATGTCGATCGAAGAAATCTACGGCATGTTCCCCAATCTGGCCGAGCGCAAAAGCAGCCAGGGAACACGTCTGTCGGGTGGCGAGCAGCAGATGCTGGCCGTGGCGCGCATCCTGCGCACCGGGGCCAATCTGCTGCTGCTCGATGAAATCTCTGAAGGCCTCGCGCCGGTGATCGTGCAGGCACTCGCCCGCATGATCACGATGCTGCGCCAGAAGGGCTACACGGTGGTCATGGTGGAGCAGAACTTCCGTTTTGCCGCGCCGCTGGCCGACCGTTTTTATGTGATGGAACACGGCCAGATCGTCGAGCGCTTCGGCGCCAACGAGCTGGAAGCGAAGATGCCGGTGCTCAATGAGTTGCTGGGCGTGTAAGCCATTGGACAACGCACGAAATTTTTTGTCGAAGGAGATAGGTATATGAAGGCAACTCTCAAGGCTCTGGTCTACGCATTGGGCGCAATGGGCTTGGCAACTGCAGCATCGGTGCAGGCGCAGGAAAAGGTGAAGATTGGATTCATTACCGACATGTCCAGCCTCTATGCGGACGTGGAAGGCAAGAACGGCGCAGTCGCGATCCAGATGGCCATCGATGACTTCGGCGGCAAGGTGCTGGGCCAGCCGATCGAGCTGATCTCGGCGGACCACCAGAACAAGGCCGACATCGCTGCCTCCAAGGCGCGCGAGTGGATCGACACGCAAGGCGTGACCATGCTGTTCGGCGGCACCAACTCCGGCACGGCGCTGGCCGCTGCCAAGGTGGCGCAGGAAAAGAAGCGCGTGTACTTCAACAACGGCGCGGGCTCCTCCGCCCTGACCAACGAGCAGTGCAGCCCCTACACCGTGCACTACGCCTACGACACCGTGGCGCTGGCCAAGGGCACGGGCGGAGCGGTGGTGGAGCGCGGCGGCAAAAGCTGGTTCTTCCTGACCGCGGACTACGCCTTCGGCCACTCGCTCGAAGCGGACACGACTGCCGTGATCAAAGCCAAGGGCGGCCAGGTGGTGGGCTCGGTCAAGCATCCGCTGAACGCATCCGACTTCTCGTCCTTCCTGCTGCAGGCGCAGAACTCCAAGGCACAGGTGCTGGGTCTGGCCAATGCCGGTGGCGACACCATCAACGCCATCAAGGCGGCCAAGGAATTTGGCATCAACAAGACCATGAAGACCGCCGGTCTGCTGGTGTTCCTGTCGGACATCCACAGCCTGGGTCTGAAGAATACGGAAGGCCTGCTGCACACCGCGAGCTGGTACTGGGACATGAACGACGAGTCGCGCAAGTTCGCCGAGAAGTTCTTCGCCAAGACCAAGCGCATGCCTACTGACATCCACGCGGCTGACTACTCGGCCACGATGAACTACCTGAAGGCCGTCGCTGCGGTGAAGACCACTGACGCGGACAAGGTCATGGCCGAACTCAAGAGCAAGCCGCTCAAGGACTTCTACGGCACCGGCATGATCCGCCCCGATGGCCGCTACGCGCACGACATGTACCTGATGGAAGTGAAGAAGCCTTCCGAGTCCAAGAAGCCATGGGACTACCTGAAGGTGCTGCAGACGCTGCCCGCTGACACGGTCTGGACCACCAAGGCCGAGTCCAAGTGCGCGCTCTGGAAGTAATCACATCGTTCCATTAAAGGGTTTCCAATTCTCGGGTTGATCGGATGCGGGTCAGGGCCAGGCGGTCCTGATCCGCAGACGATCTTTGTTGATCAGCGGTTCCGTCCTCACGTCCTAAAAACCACCTCAGGAGACATAACATGCAGACGAAGAGCAAGTACACAGCGTTGGCCGCATTACTGACCGCAGCGGGTCTGTGCACCGGCACGGCCATGGCGCAGGAGAACAAGGTCAAGATCGGTCTCATCACCGACATGTCCAGTCTCTACGCCGATGTGGAAGGCAAGAACGGTGCGGTCGCCATCCAGATGGCGATCGATGACTTCGGCGGCAAGGTGCTGGGCATGCCCATCGAATTGCTGAGCGTGGATCATCAGAACAAGGCCGACATCGCCGCCTCCAAGGCGCGCGAGTGGATCGACACGCAAGGCCTGACGATGATCTTCAGCGGCACCAATTCCGGCACGGCGCTCGCGCTGGCCAAGGTGGCGCAAGAGAAGAAGCGCGTCATGATCAACAACGGTGCGGCCACCTCCGCACTGACCAATGAGAACTGCACTCCCTACACCGTGCACTACGCCTACGACACCGTGGCGCTGGCCAAGGGCACGGGCGCTGCCGTTGTGGATGCGGGCGGCAAGAGCTGGTTCTTCCTGACGGCGGATTACGCCTTCGGCCATGCGCTGGAAGCGGATACCTCGGCCGTCATCAAGGCCAAGGGCGGGCAGGTGGTGGGCGCGGTGCGCCATCCGCTGAACGCATCCGATTTCTCATCCTTCCTGCTGCAGGCGCAAAACTCCAAGGCACAAGTGCTGGGTCTGGCGAATGCCGGCGGCGACACCATCAATTCGATCAAGGCGGCCAAGGAGTTCGGCATCGGCAAGACGATGAAGCTGGCGGGTCTGCTGATTTTCTACAGCGACATCCACAGCCTGGGCCTGAAGACCACCGAGGGCTTGCAATTCACGACCAGCTGGTACTGGGACCTGAACGACGAGACGCGCAGGTTCGCCGACAAGTTCATGGCAAAGACCAACCGCCGCCCCACGGAAATCCAGGCAGCCGATTACTCGGCCACCATGAATTACCTGAAGGCTGTAGAAACTGCCAAGTCCACCGACGCCGACAAGGTGATGGAGGCGTGGCGCAACATGAAGATGAACGATTTCTTCGGCTCGGGTTACCTGCGTCCGGATGGCCGTTACGTGCATGACATGTACCTCATGCAAGTCAAGGCTCCTTCGGAATCCAAGGGCACCTGGGATTACTACAAGCTCGTCAAGAAGCTGCCCGGCGAACAGGTGTTCGCCACCAAGGCAGAGAGCAAGTGCGCGCTCTGGAAATGAACGCGCGACTGAGCTGAACCTTTCACTTATTGCTACCCATGGAAATCTTCGGTGTTTCTCTACCAGCCATGATGAGCCAGCTCCTTCTGGGGCTGGTCAATGGCTCGTTCTATGCGATCCTCAGTCTGGGTCTGGCCGTGATTTTCGGCCTGCTCAACGTGATCAACTTCGCGCACGGCGCGCTGTTCATGCTTGGGGCGCTGCTCACCTGGATGGCCATGAACTACTTCGGCATCAACTACTGGGTGATGCTGATTGCGGCTCCGGTGATCGTCGGGATACTCGGGATCTTGATCGAGCGGCTGTTCCTGCGCTGGATCTACAAGCTCGATCACCTCTACGGTCTGCTGCTCACGCTGGGCCTGACGCTGATGATCGAGGGCGTGTTCCGCTCGATCTACGGCGTCTCCGGCCTCGGCTATGACACACCCGAGCTGCTCGAAGGTGCGACCAATCTCGGCTTCATGATCCTGCCCAACTACCGCGCATGGGTGGTGGTGGCGTCCATCGTCGTCTGCCTGGCGACCTGGTTCGTGATCGAGAAGACCAAGCTCGGTGCGCTGCTGCGCGCCGGCACGGAAAACCCGCGCCTCGTGGAAGCGTTCGGCGTGAACGTCCCTGTGATGATCACGCTGACGTATGCCTTCGGTGCAGCGCTCGCCGCATTTGCCGGTGTGCTGGCTGCGCCTGTGTATCAGGTGACACCGCTGATGGGGCAGAACCTCATCATCGTCGTGTTCGCAGTGGTGGTGATTGGAGGCATGGGCTCGATCATGGGCTCGATCCTCACGGGTCTCGGACTGGGTGTGGTCGAAGGATTCACCAAGGTCTTCTACCCCGAGGCGTCCTCCACCGTGGTGTTCGTCATCATGGCCATCGTTCTGCTCATTCGCCCCGCCGGCCTGTTCGGCAAAGAGAAATAAGCGGGGGTTGTCACACATGAATACGAAGAAATTTGCTCCGATTGGTTATGGCCTGCTGCTGCTGGGCCTGATTGTTGCGCCGTTCGCCGGTGCCTATCCGGTGTTCGTCATGAAGCTCATGTGCTTTGCACTGTTTGCTTCGGCGTTCAACCTGCTGCTGGGCTATACCGGCCTGCTGTCCTTCGGTCACGCCGCCTTCCTCGGTGGTGCGGCCTACATCACCGGGCAGTCCATCAAGGTGTGGGGCGTCACGCCCGAGATCGGTCTGCTGTTCGGCCTGCTGACGGGCGCGCTGCTGGGTCTGGTGATGGGCTTTTTCGCCATCCGGCGTCAGGGCATCTATGCCACGATGATCACGCTGGCGCTCGCGCAGATGCTGTACTTCGCCTGCCTGCAATTGCCCTTCACCGGAGGCGAGGACGGCCTGCAAGGCGTGCCGCGCGGCAAGCTGTTCGGCCTGCTCGATCTGTCCAGCGACCTGACCATGTACTACGTCTGTCTGGCCGTGGTGGTGGTGGCGTTCCTGGTGATCGTGCGCACCATCCATTCGCCGTTCGGACAGGTGCTCAAGGGCATCAAGGAAAACGAGCCGCGCGCCATTTCGCTGGGCTACGACACCAACCGCTTCAAGCTGCTGGCGTTCGTGATCTCTGCCGCGCTGGCGGGTCTGGCCGGTTCGCTCAAGACGCTGGTGCTGGGCTTTGCCACGCTGTCGGACGTGCACTGGAGCGCATCGGGCCACGTCGTGCTGATGACGCTGGTGGGCGGTCTGGGCACGCTCTCTGGCCCCATCGTCGGCTCTGCCGTGGTGGTGATGCTGGAAAACAAGATCGGCGACTTCGGCAACTTCCTCGCGCACACCACGGGCGTGGAGTGGTTCAACACGCTGGGCGAGTCGGTCACCATTGTCACCGGCCTGATCTTCGTGGTCTGCGTGCTGGCGTTCCGCCGCGGCATCATGGGCGAGCTGATCGCCTGGCTGGAGCGTCGCCGCGAGGGTGGCAAGTCACACCACTGATGCACCAGTGATGCACGGTTAACGCTCTCTCTGGCAGGGTTCAGCCCCGATCAAAAGCCCCGCAGCGTGTACGCCTGGCGGGGCTTTTTTCTGAACAAGTGCACGCGTGTGCAGTGCGGGTGCAGGACTATGCCGAAGGGGTCAGCTTTTGTGTTGTTGCGGCCACGATCTCCTGGATCTTGGCCAGCAGTTCGTTGAGCGTGAAGGGCTTGAACAGCACCGGATATTTGCCGTCCACCAGACCTTGTTCGATGAGCACGTCTTCCGAATAACCGGTCACGAAGATCACCGGCGTCTGCACAGCCATGAGTTTGAGCTGTTCCATGAAGAGGCTGATGCTCATGCGGCCCGGCATCTTGATATCGGAGATGATCAAGTCCACCTGCAATCCACCTTGCAGAAACTGCATGGCGTACTCCGAATTGAACGCCGTAGTGATGGACTTGAAGCCCACGTCCAGCAGCGTGTTGGCCAGTGCATTGCGCACCCCGATGTCGTCATCGATGATGAGCAGGGACTGATTGGCAAAGATGCGCGGAGCCTCCGCCCGGTCGATGACGTTCACCACGGTCTGTGAGGACTTGGGCAAATACAGCGACATCGTCGTGCCCACGCCCACCATCGATTGCACGTCGACCATGCCGCCTGAGCTTTCAACGAACATCTTCACCATCGGCAGACCCAGTCCAGTGCCCTTGTTGGTGGCCTTGGTCGTGAAGAACGGCTCGAAGATGCGCTTCTGGATGTCTTCTGGAATGCCTTCACCGTCATCGTGCATACGGAATACCACGTAATCCGATTCGCGCCCCTCGCGCGTCAGGCGTTGGTTACAGACGCTCAGTTTGATGCTGCCGTTGCCCTTTACCGCATCGCGTGCGTTGATGGCGAGGTTGATGAGCGAGTTTTCCAGGTACATCTTGTCGACCAGCACGGCATCGACTTCATCGTCCAGATGAATGGAAAACGACACCTCCGCTCCGACCGCCTTGACGAGCAGGTCGCGCAGTTCATCGAGCAGTTCGCGCGGATTGACGGCGCGCACGCTCTGCGGCTTGCGGCCGCTGAATCCCATGAGCTGCGAGGCCAGCCGGGCCGCCTTCTTGATGTTGGCGCGCACGTTGTTGGCGGACTCGCGCAGGTGCGCGTCCTGCAGATTCTTGTAGAGCAGATCGGCGTTCAGACCCATGATGAACAGCAGATTGTTCAGGTCGTGCGCGACGCCTGCCGCCAGATTGGAGACCAGCTCCATCTTCTGCGTTTTGGCGAGCAGACTGTTAGCTTCCCACAGCAGGTTCTTGTCGTACTGCAAGCGCGCCTGTAACTCATTGACTTGCGCGGAAAGCGCTTGCTGTTCATCGATCAGCGGCTGGATGTTGGTGCCCGTGCCTACCCAATGCAGGATGTCGCCTTGTCCATCGTGCACCGGACCGTAGTGGCTCACATGCCAGTGGTAGCGCCCCTGCGTGTCCTTGACGCGATAACGGAACGGAACAATGGGTCCGCCCGCCATCGCAGTAGCCACCTTGCGGTTGCCTTCGGGCAGGTCGTCGGGATGTATCTTGCCAATCCAGTACGAGTTGTCCGGGTCGACGATCACTTTCTCGGCGTGCGAGAAGAGGTTGGAGGTTTCGTTGATCCAGAAAATCTCGCCTTCGGGGCTGCACATCCAGGCGTTGAGGGGCAGTTGCTCCATGGCGCGGCGGAATGAGGCTTCCAGTCCACCGTTTTTCGCAGGCAACTGCAACGCGGTAGTAGTGATGATGCATTGGACGGCCAGTATGTTCGATGCATCGTCCAGCACCGGGCGCACTTCTAACCGGAGCTCCGTCTGCGGCAACGTGATGTCGTGATGTGTTCCCTGCGCTGCACATGCCTTGAGTGCAGCGACAACATCTGTGTAGTCGTGCAACAGGCGCAGACCGCTCTTTATGCGATGCTCACGCAGAATCCGGTCGAACGCCAGATTGACTGCCACGGGTGACAATTCCGCACAGCCAAGAAGCGCATGGGGGACGCCCGACTCACGCATGGTGCGTGCGAGGGTGGACAGAACTGAGGGTGTCATGAATGTGGAGCGGTGGTCGTCTGGTATCTGTTTTTAGGGAAGGTGAGGCAACCGAACATCGCAGTGCAACACATCCAGCCGGATGGTTCGTGCGAGGCCAGTGACACCGTGTACCGTTGACGGTTCCATGGCAACCTAGTGTATGTTCACAATTGATCGCAAATGAGTTTTCAATTGGTAATTGATAGTTTCTATCAAGTATAGATGTTGCAATTAGTTGCAAAAGTCAGGAGAAAGCGCGTATATAGAGCGCTATTTCAAGTGCAGCCGATCGGCATAGCCAGTCATCTCCAGATACCCGCGCCCGATCCTGCTGCCCTGTGCATCCAGCAGATCGCACAGGCCTTCCCAGTAAATCGCGCCAGTGGAACTGCGGCTGTCCAGCTCTTGGTCGTCGAGCAGGGCGCGCACGGCAAAGTCGCCCGCTGGCGTGGCAATGTGCCAATGCACGGGGTAGACGGCGCGGCTGCTGGCGCTGGTCCAGGTGCGTCGGGCCGTGAAGCGCACGGACGCGTTGGCGAACACCTGAACGGCGCTGTGGCCTGCCTTTCGCAGGGAGCCGCCCGTCCAGACCGTGCTGCCATCGGCGCGCCGCAGACGGAACGCGGTGAGGGCGCTGCCATCGTCCAGATTCATGCCGATCCAGTCCCAGCCCACCGCTTCGGGGTGCATGAGCGCCTCGCTCCACTCATGGTCCATCCACGCGCGATTGGCGGGTGCTGGCGCGTCATCGATCGTGAGCTGTTGGCCGCGCAGCATGAGGCTGCCGGAGACGGCCAGTTGCGGCTCGCTGTAGTAGTAGCTGGCCTGCCCCGGCTCCGGGCCTTTGCGCGAAAGGCCTTGCGCGCCTTGCAGCAAGGGGGGCTGGGTGGCTTGCATGGTCAGGTCGAGCCCGAAGTCCGGCGTTTCGATGCGCGCCGTATAGCGACTTTCCGGTGCGCCAACGCGCACCAGCGACCAGTCGCGCAAGTGAATGGCGGTGTCATGCGTTGCGGCCTCGGCAATGCCCAATCCGGCGCGTGCAATGCGTTGGTCGTGATAGAGCTTGCGCCCGCCTAGGTCGGTCAGTGCCGCGTGGGCAAACACCAGTTGGCGTGCCGCCAATTCGGAGCGCATGTCGCGCGCGGCGTCCACGCGCGAGCGAAAGAACGTGACCTGGAATCCATACAACTGCGCGGCGGCGCGCACATGGCCGGTGATGTACCACCACTCCGTGCGCAGTTCCGGGTGGCTGCCAAAATCACGCGGAAACTCCAGCGTGCGCGGCGGCAGTGCCCATGCTGCGGCGCCCGGCAGCGCCAGTGCGACTGCGGCGGCGCGCAACCAGTCACGCCGGCGCAACGGGGCGAAGGGAGCAGGCAGCATCAGGCCATCTGCGCGTGGAGCCTGACGCTGGCCGTTTCGCATTCCCCCAAACAGCGCATCACCCAGGCGTCGTCATGGTAGGTGGGCAAATAGCGCTCGCCCGCATCACAGAGCAGGGACAGAATCGAGCCTTGCTCGCCCGCATCGCGCATCTCGCACGCGAGCTGGAGCATGGCGACAAAGTTGGTGCCGGTAGAGGGCCCCACGCGCCGCCCCAGCAAGGACGACAGCGCGCGCATCGCGGCGATGGAGTCGACGTCTGCCACTTCCACCATGCGATCCACCAGACTGCGGATGAAGCTCGGCTCCACGCGCGGACGGCCAATGCCTTCGATGCGAGAGCCGGGCGCCGTCAGCGTGGCGTCGCCCGTGCGGTGGTACTCGCCGAACACCGAGCCCGCAGGATCGGCCACACACAACTGCGTGGCGTGCATCTGGAAGCGCACGTAGCGACCGATGGTGGCACTCGTGCCGCCCGTGCCCGCACCCACCACAATCCAGCGCGGAATGGGAAAGCGCTCGCGCTGCATCTGCGTGAACATGCTCTCAGCAATGTTGTTGTTGCCGCGCCAGTCGGTCGCGCGCTCGGCAAAGGTGAACTGGTCCATGTAGTGACCGCCCGTCTCCTGCGCCACGGCGCGTGCGGCGTCATACACGTCAGAGGCGCTCTCCACAAAATGACAGCGCCCGCCATAGAACTCGATGAGCGCAATCTTTTCTGCCGAGGTCGAACGCGGCATCACCGCGACGAACGGCAACCCGAGCAAGCGCGAAAAATAGGCCTCGCTTACCGCCGTCGAACCGCTGGACGCCTCCACAACGGTCGAGCCCGCATGCAGCCAGCCATTGCACAGCGCATACAGGAACAGGGAGCGCGCCAGCCGATGCTTCAGGCTTCCCGTGGGGTGCGTGGATTCATCCTTCAGGTACAGGTCGATGCCCACGTTGGAGAACGCAGGCAACGGCAGCGGAATCAGGTGCGTATCCGCACTGCGCTGGTAGTCGGCTTCGATGCGCGAGATGGCTTGATGCAGCCATGTGTCGTGCGGGGTGGAGGACGGATTGGCGTTGGGTAAATTCATCGGCGCACCTGGTGATCCTGAAAAACGCACCAGCGACTGGCGCAGTCCGGCTGCCAGTATGGCATGGCGTGATACGGCGATTTCCCTCGCATGGCTGAGGGTTGCCAGGCGCAGTTCACCAGTCTTCCTTCACTGCCAGCACCGCCGATGGGCTGGCGGCGGCGCGGCCTGCGAACCATGCGGTGGCGGTGCCGCAGGCGATCAGGGCGAGCGCCAGGGCCAGCAGTCGCCACCATGGAATTTGCAGGTCCATGGTCCAGTGGAAGCTTTGCGGATTGACGACGAAGACCAGCACGGCGGAAACGGCCAGGCCGAGGGCGGTGCCGACGACGGCGCCGACCACGGTCCACGCCAGGCCTTCGCCCGCGACGATGCCCAGGATCTGCCTGCGCGTGAGGCCGAGGTGCGCGAGCAGGCCGAATTCCTTGCGCCGCGCGAGCACCTGGGCGCTGAAGCTGGCGGCCACGCCGAACAGGCCGATGCCGATGGCGACCGCCTGCAGCCAGTACGTGACGGCGAAGGTGCGGTCGAACATGTTCAGCGTGCGGGCGCGGATCGAGCCGGAGGAGGTGAAGGCGAGCGTGCCGGGCTGGCCCGGTTCGGCGTTGACTGTGGAGTCGGCATCGGAGTCGGCTTGCAAGGGCACGATCTGCGCGATGGCACGTTGCAGGGCGGGGATGTCGGCGTCGGGGCGCGGCCAGAGTGCCAGATCGGTCGCGCGCTCATCGCCGCTCCAGCGCGCGTAGTCTTCGCTGTCCATGGCGACGGCTCCGAACTGGCGCAGATAGTCGCGCCACACACCGGCCACGATCGGCACCGTGCCGGACGCGCCTGTGCTTTGGGCCATGGCAGCGTTGAATGCGGGCCATGCGTCGCCAGGCTGCACGCCGTAGAGTGCCACCACGGCCTCACTCACATAAATGGGAATGCGGTGAGCGGGTACGTCGATAGGGCCTTGCACCAACGGAAGTGCGCTGGCCGGGTCCGCGCCCATGGATCGCGCCAGCACGGCGATGGGCGCTTTCTGTGCGTCCAGGCGCACGCTGCTCACACGTTGCGCCTGTACCCGCTCCACGCCGGGCAGGGCGCGAATGGCCTGCACCTGTGCGCGGGTGAAGATGGCGGCATCGTCGCCCGCCGGCAATCCCGCCACGCGCACGTACCACGGCGCTGGAACGACCGTGTCGAGCCAGTGCGTGACGGAGATGCGGAAACTGCCCACCATGACGGTGAGCGCCACGGCCAGACTGAGGCTGGCGACCACGCCACCCACCGCAATCGCGGCCACACCGCGCGTGCGCCGGGCGCGTTCGGTCGCCAGCAGCAAGGGGGCTGCATGCCGCGTGAACGGCGTGGCGATGCCGATGAGCGCCTGCACCACCCATGGCAGCAGCGCGATGCCGCCAATCAGCAGCAGCCCCACCGACGTGTAGGCGGCGACGGGAACGCCATTCCAGGCAGGCGCTTGCGCCAGTGCGACCCCCACGGCGAGCAACAGCAAGCCCATCCAGGGGCGTTGCGTGCGGCGCTCGGCGGCGCTCAGGCCCTTGAGTGTCTGGGCGGGCGCAAGCGACTGCGCCTGTCGCGCGGGCCACCAACCACCCACCAGTGCAGCGGCCAAGCCGAGCAAGGAGTAGATGAGGGCGGTCGAGAAGTCGAATTGCAGATCCGGATGCACGCCGGTGAAGTAGCCACCGCCCAGATCGCCACCCAGCAGGCGCAGTGCAGCCGCTGCCAGCGCCGCGCCCAGCGCAATGCCCGCCACGCTGCCGATGGCGCCCAGCACGCCGGCTTCCGCGAGCACGAGGGCTTGGCGTTGTCCGGGCGTGACTCCGAGCACGCCCAGCAGTGCGAATTGCGCTGCGCGCTGTGTCACGCTCAGCGCGAGAATCGAGAACACGAGGAACGCGCCGGTGAACAAGGCGACGAGCGCCAGCACGGTGAGATTGACGCGGTAAGCGCGGGAGAGGTTGTCCACGCGCAGGGCGGCATCGCCGGGTTCGGCCACGACGAGCGACTGTGCGTGGGACTGTGCGTGGGACTGTGTGGGTGACTGCGCGGGCGCTGCCAGTTGCTGCGCCATCTGGCTGACCGACACACCGGGGCGCAGTTGGAGATCGATGCGCGAGAGCTCGCCCTGACGCGCGAAGAAGTCTTGCGCCGCGCCGATGTCCATCACCGCAACGGGCGCGCCCGCGGCAGACACGGTGCCGGCCACGGTCACCTCCTTGATCGCGCTGCCTGCTTGCAGCCGAATGCGCGGCAAGTGGCCGCTGGCCGGTTCCGACAAGCGCAGCGCTGCAAGGGCGGTAGCGTTCAGAAAGACAGTGTCGGGCGAAACCATGGCCAGGCGATCCACCGCCGCTGCCACGCGCGGCGCCAGTGCGGGCGCAACACTGCTCAGCAGCAGGGTGTCGGCGCCGACAACCTTCAGCGGGACATGGACGGCATCTGGCGCGTTGCTGCGGGCCTGGGTGTCGATCTCCAGCCAGGGGCTGGCGAGCGCCACGCGCGTGTCGGTGGCCAGCGCTGCGTAGGTGGCGTGCGTGAGCGTGCCGTGCGCGGCGCGCAGCTCCAGATCCGGCTGGCCTTGCACGTTGCGCACGGCGCGTGAGAATTCGCTGAGCGCCGATGCGTTGATCACGTGCACCGCAAACCCCAGCGCCACGCCCAGCATCACGGCGAGCACGGCGGCGGCCGTGCGCCACGGGTGGTGGCGCAGTGTCTGCCAGGACAGGGTGCGAAGCAGCGCCGCAATCATGGAACTGCTCACGTCATGGAGCGCACGCCCTGCGCGGTCAGGCGCAGCACGCGATCGGCGCGGGCGGCTGCGGCCTGCGCATGGGTCACCAGCACCAGCGCGGCACGGTGTTCGCGCGTCTGCGCAATCAACAGATCCATGATGCGCGCAGCGGTGTCGGGGTCGAGATTGCCGGTGGGCTCATCCGCCAGCAGCAGGGCGGGGCGATGCACCAATGCGCGCGCGATGGCCACGCGCTGCAACTGCCCGCCGGAAAGCTCCTGCGGCAAGCGCGCGCCCATGCCGTCCAGACCAACGGCGCGCATCATGGCGTCCACGCGCGCGGCGTCGGCCTGACCGAGCAACAGCAACGGCAGGCCGATGTTCTGCGCCACGTCCAGATGCGGCAACACGTGGAATGCCTGAAACACGAAGCCGACATGCGAGCGTCGCCAGATGGCGCGTGCGCGCTCATCCATCGTGGACAGGTCCACGCCCACATGCCGCACGCTGCCGCTGTCCCATTGGTCCAGACCTGCGATGCAGTTCAGCAGTGTGGATTTGCCCACGCCGGAATCCCCGACGATGGCGACGAACTCTCCGGGCGCGACATCCATGTCCACATGGCTGAATACCGCTGAGCCGCCGTAGTGTTTGCCCAGATCGCGAATCTGCAGGAGTGCGCCTTGCCCGGACGTGGTGTTCACGTCGCTCATCCTGCTGCTGTGGCGACGCGTTGCGCAATAGCGTCCACCAGCCGTTGCGTGGCGTCTGGGCGATCGCACGCGATGATGGTGCGCTCGGGCATGCTGCGCAGCCAGGTGATCTGGCGCTTGGCCAACTGGCGCGTGGCGGCAATGCCGCGTTCGGCGAGTGTGCTCATGGGGTGCAGGCCGTCGAGCGTTTCCCACGCCTGCCGGTAACCCACGCAGCGCATCGAGGGCAGATCGGCATGCAGGTCGCCGCGCGCGCGCAGGCGCTCGACCTCCTGCATGAAGCCCTCGTTCAGCATGGTGTGAAAGCGCAGCGCGATGCGCTCGTGCAGCCAGGCGCGGTCATCCGGCTCGAGCGAATACAGCGCGTCCGGAGCCAACGGACCGTTGACAGCGCCTGGTGTGCGCGTTGCGTGAAAACTGGACAAGGGCCGACCCGAGAGGTGCCAGACCTCCAGCGCGCGCTGGATGCGCTGGCTGTCTGCGGGTGCCAGGCGCGCGGCGGTGACCGGATCGACGCCGGCCAGCTCCGCATGCATGGCGGGCCAGCCCCGTTGCGCGGCCTGCGCGTCCAGTTGGGCGCGGATGGCGGCGTCGGCGGGCGGCATGTCGTCGATGCCGTCGATCAGCGCCTTGAAATACAGCATCGTGCCGCCCACCAGCAGCGGCAATGCACCGCGCGCGCGAATGTCCGCAATCAGGCGCTGCGCGTCTGCCACGAACTGCGCCGCGCTGTAGCTGTCGCGGGCGTCGATGATGTCGATGAGGTGGTGCGGCGCTTGCGCCATTTCGGCGCGCGTGGGTTTGGCAGTGCCGATGTCCATGCCGCGATACACCAGTGCGGAATCCACGCTGATGATTTCCACCGCCATCGCGGGAGCCAGCCGCGCTGCCAGAGCGAGCGCGGCGGCGGTTTTACCGGATGCAGTGGGCCCGGCGATCGCAATGCAGGGCAGGGAAGGCGATGGAGTCATCCCGCAATTGTCGCGCACCCATGGTGCGCCGCGCCTCATCGGGCAGCAGTTTCCCCCTCGCGATCTGCGGCGAGTGCGTTGCGCAGTTGTTCGGCGTATTCGGCCAGCACGGATGCGGCGGGCTCCTTGCGGGGCCAGGACAGTTCGATGCCGTCGTTGGCGTGACGCGGCACGACGTGCATGTGAACGTGGTTCACCGTCTGGCCACCCTCAGCCCCATTGGCCTGCAACAGCGTCAGGCCCGCAGAGGGGAAGGCTTGCTGATCCGCGAGCGCCACGCGGCGCGCCGTTTGCATGAGGGCGGCGGCTTCTTCGTCCGTGGTCTCGAAAAGGTTGGCAGCGTGCCGTCGGGTGGCGACAAGCACATGCCCCGGATTGACCTGGCCGATGTCCATGAAGGCGATGGTGAGCTCATCCTCATACACCACGGCGGCGGGAATTTCCCGTGCCACGATGCGGCAGAAGATGCATTGTCCGGGGGGCGAGGTGTCCACAAATTTCGGCATGTCGATGGAATGGAAAGAGCAGAAAAGACGCCACTGCAGCGCGCGCTGTGGCACTGACGGGATGAGGGGAGTCTACGCAATTTGTCGCACGCGCGGTGCGAAGCCCCTGGACTCAGACTTGCCCGATCTGCAGGTCGGCGAAATCGACCGCGTATTTGACCAAAGCCGCACGCCCCACGATGCGCAGTTTGCGGCGCAAGTGCAGGCGGTGAGTTTCCACGGTGCGGATGGAGGAACCCATCAACTCGGCGATCTCCTTGTTGGATCGCCCTTGCGCCAGCAGTTGCAGCACCGACACTTCTCGTGGCGTGAGCGAGCGCTTGCCGGCGGCTTCGGCCTGCGCACCGGCGTCATGGGTTTGCAGCCCGGGGCTGAAGAACGTGTGCCCCTGATGGACCTGCTCGATGGCCAGTATCAACTGCTGCGCGGGAGCGTCCTTGAGCACGTAGCCACGCGCACCCAGGTCGATGGCGCGTTGCACGTATTCTTCTTCCTGGTGCATCGACAGCAGCAGCACGCGCACCAGCGGGCATTGCTTTTGCAGGGCCGCCGCGAGCTGGATGCCGCTGATGCCCGACATGCGGATGTCGGTGACGACGATGTCTGGCTGCAATTGTTCTGCCAGCAGGAGCGCGTCTTCCGCGTTGCTGGCTTCGCCCGCCACGCGGATGTGCGGCGTGACCTGCAGGCGCATGCGTACGCCATCGCGCACGAGGGGGTGATCGTCGACGAGCAGGATTCGGATGCTGGAGCTTGCGGTGGTCATGCGGGGGCGTAGCTGGAGTCGAATTGCGAATGGGGGGCACGGGCGTCGTCTTCGGCTCCCTGCTTCAAGGGCAGCGTGGCGAGGATGCGGGTGCCGGTGCGATCGGACTGGATGTGGAAATGCCCGTTCAATGCGTCCAGCCGCTCGCGCATGTTGCGCAGGCCGATGCCGCTGGTGCCGTCGGCCAGAATCCGCTGCACGTCGAAGCCGCCGCCGTTGTCGTGCACTTGCAGCGTCAGGGCGTGGGGGCGGTATTCCAGCGTCACGAGCACGGTGCAGGCGTTGGCGTGCGTGCGGGCATTTTTGACGGCCTCTTGCGCCACGCGGTACAGCGCCGTGGCGTGGGTGGTGGGGATGGGGCGCACTTCGCCCGTCTGGTGAAAGCCGACTTCCAGTTCCTGTCCTTGCGACATCTGTTCGCACAGCAGGGCAAGGGCGGCGGGCAGGCCCAGATCATCGAGCAGCGCCGGGCGCAGTCCGTGCGAGACGCGGCGAATCTCCACCAGCGCTTCATTCAGGCGTTCCAGCCCCTGATCGAGTGCTTTGCCATGGTCCGCGGAGCGCGCGCTGGATGCGTCCTGATAAGCGTGCTGCAACTGCGCGGTTTCCAGCAGGAATTTGGAGGACACCAGCACCTGCACCACGCCGTCGTGCAGGTCGCGCGCGACGCGCGCACGCTCTTCTTCTTGCGAATGCACCACGCGCTGCGCAAGGCGTTGCAGCTTGGCGTTGGAGATGCGGTGGTCCTTCAGGTTCAGCATCACGCCAGCGGCGGCAATCAACACCATGCAGGCGGCAGCGATGAGGAACAGTCTTTGCTGCGTGGCCGAAATATTGCGCTGCGCTCGCTCATCGATGCGGCTGAGCGTTTGGTCTACGTCGTCAAGGTAGAGGCCCGTGCCCACGACCCAATCCCATGGCGGAATCTTGAGCACGTAACCGAGCTTGGGAACGGTGATCTGCGAGGAGGGCTTGGTCCACGCATAGCGCACCAGCCCGCCACCCGCGTGCGCCGAGTCGAGCAGCAATTTGGCCGAGGCCTGACCGCTGCCCTCGTTGGGGTCACACAGGTCGAGGTTGGGCACCGACATTTCCTCGGGGTGTACGAGCAGATTGCCGCGCTGGTCGTAGAGGAAGAAATAGCCATCGTCGCCAAACCGCATCTGCGAGACGGCCTGGATGGCCCGGCGCTGTCGCTCGCTCTCGCTCAGGCCTTCGATGTCGGCAATGCGCTGGATGGCCGTGCGCGCGAGCTCCACGTAGTGCCGCAGTTCGGTTTCCTTGCTGTGCAGATAGGCGGACTCCACCAGTCGGCGTTCATCTTTGGCCAGCGCCAGCGATTGGTGTCGCACCATCAAACCCATGCACAGCAGCGCGACTGCGACGGGCAGCGCAGCCAGCAAGATGAGCTTGAGCCGCAACTGCACGATTACCCCGGGATTCCAGCCCGGAGCGAAGCGGCAGCAGCCACGAAAGAGGCGTGTGACTTCACGAGAGACATGCGATGAATCGAAGGCCTTGGAGTGATCGAATTTATCGGAAGCGACGTTGTATTCGTTTTTCTGGATTAACTCACTGCGCGCGCGTTCTGGATTATTTTTCGGGATGCATTCACATCATTGCGCTGATTTTTCCGGAGTCAAGCGGATATTCCCGGGTGCCGACTTCAAATTTTGAAATATTCCGAAAGGTGAAATATCGGGGGTGGTCAACGGGTCACTGCTACCACCTATTTTTCATCTTCTGCGTAGTGGGGTGGGATGGACAATCGAATATGTGCGCGTCTTTAAATGATTGATTGTGTTTTGTCTGTTTTTATTTGTTTAATTTAAAAAAAGCGGTCTGCGTACCGGCATTCTGGTTTTCTGCGTACTACTGCGTAAAGGAAAACAATATCCCGATTTGTGTTTTGAATTTCTAGAATCAGATCGCTCGCGGCGAGTGAGTCGGAACCGCAAGAGCCATTAACAAATTTTCGCAACTGCGGGGAGGGCGATGGCTGTTGGGAGTCCCGTTGGGCAACCCTTTGATTCCCCTGAAGGAGCTGAAGAATGAAGTACAAGACACAACGGTTTTTCATGGCATGCGGTCTGGCGGCAGTGGCGTTGGCGATGGGTGGTTGCGCCGCACCGTCCAAGCGCGAAGTGTTGTCCACGGACCAGATCTACCCGGCCATCGGTCCCTATTCGCAGATGGTGGCGCACGGCAACACGATCTATTTTTCGGGCGTGCTACCGCTGAATGCGCAAGGCACGGCCCTCGCCGGCAACACGATCGAAGAGCAGACGCATGCGGTGTTGAAGTTCATTGGCGCCAAGCTCAAGAGCCAGGGACTGGGTTACGAGGACGTGCTGGCGACCACTGTCTATATGAAGGACCTGAACGAATTTGGCGCCATGAACAAGATCTACGGCGAGTATTTCAAGACGGGTGCGCCAGCGCGCGCCACGGTCGAGGTGGCACGCCTTCCGCGTGACGTGAAGATCGAAATCGCCGCCGTCGTCGGACGTCGCTGATTCCGTTGATGCGCAAGAGAGCGCTCTCTTTCTGACTCCCTGAACTCTTTCCCACAGGAGGCTCCCATGAATCCCCATGCAGACAAGGTCGCCAACGCTGCGGCCTGCGCGCCGGAGACGGCCGTTGACACAGGCAACTGGACTTCCAAGCGACGTGATTTCATGCGCATGCTCGGCCTTGGTGCCGGTGCCGCCACGCTCGGGCCGGTGCTCACGGCCTGCGGCAGCAGCCACGCGCAATCGACTTCGGAGGCCCTGCGCGCCCAGTTGGTGCAGGACGAGGCTTTCTGGACAGGCGTGCAAGGCATGTTCGTGCTGAACCCGGCCAAGACGTTCATGAACATCGGCACGGCCGGCTCCATGCCTGCCACGGTGCTGGACACCTTCGAGACGATGAACCATGCGAAGGCCGTGGATTGCCTGAACGGATACTCGAACCTGCTGGATTTCCGCAAGCAGGTCGCGCCCGGCTTTGGCGTGGATCCGGACGAACTGGCGTTTTCGGCCAATACCTCATCGGGCATGTGCCATGCCATCCTGGGGCTGGATTGGGATCCGGGCGACGTGGTGGTGACCACCAACCACGAACACGGCGGTGGCGACACACCGCTGCGCATCGCCACCAACCGCTACGGAATCGAGGTGTCCCGCATCGCCATGCCGGTGGGCAACAACCAGACGGCGGCGACGTATGTCGCGCTGTTCGATGAGCGCATCCGTGCACTGAAGGCCCAGGGCAAGCGTGTGCGCGCCATGATGTGGTCGTCGCCCACGTACAAGACGGGTACGATGCTGCCCATCGCCGAACTGATGGGCGTGGTGAAAGCGCACGGCCTCATCAGCATCGTGGACGGTGCCCACTTGCCCGGCATGATGGCGTACAACTATGCGGAGTTGGGCATGGACTTCATGTCCGGCGCGGGGCACAAATGGCAGTGCGGCCCGGGATCGACTGGCATCCTCATCGTGCGCAACAAGATGCGCGCGTCCAATCCGCTGCCGTTGCCCAAGTGGTATCCGATCCATACGAGTTCCTACTCGCCGCTGGATCGCACCACCAACGGCACGGCAACCTACGACATCGCGGCCACCATCACCAGTTGCGGCAGCGTGCACACGCCCATGTTTGGCGCGTTGGTGCAGGCGTGCAACATGTGGGACCAGATCGGACGCAAGAAGATCGAGACCTATGACCTGACGCTGTCGGCCTATCTGAAGGAGAAGATCGTCGAGCGCTGGGGCGTGGAGTCGCTGTACTCGCCCAAGGACGATCCCAAGCTGTGCTCCGGACTCACCTCGTTCAATCCGTTCCAGAACAAGGCCGACGTGATGGTGAGCCAGAAGTCATCGCAATTCGTCTCGCGCATGTCGAGCGACTATCCGCAGTCGTTCCAGATTCGCAATTCCAATTTCGCCGTCATCGGCGCGCCTGCGGATCACTACGGAGTTCGCGTCTCGACCCACCTGTGGCATGACGCGACCGATGTGGATCTGCTGGTCGATGCCATGTGGGATCTCTCCAAGAAGATGGCCTGACGGGCAGGGGATGCACACGCCGCGCGGTGCCAACGGGTGCAGCGCGCGACGTGTGGGCGATGAGCGGAAAACGGCGCGGCTTCGTACAATCCGGCGATGACCGCGCCCCACTCCACTACAGTGCATGGCACTGAATCTGTAGTCACTCCAGTGACGGACTTTCGCCGCGATCCTCGCGGCTTTTTGTCGTTCCTTTACGCCGAAGCGGTCAGGCGCGCGCAGCCCCTGCACACCTTGGGTGCGCACCTGCCGGCACCACCTCGGGGGCGCATCGTGGTCATCGGCGCAGGCAAGGCCGGGGCCGCGATGGCGCAGGCGGTGGAAGCGCTGTGGCCTGCCGATGCGCCACTTTCCGGGCTGGTGGTCACGCGCTATGGGCATATACCGCCGCGGCCACAAGGTCTGGCGCAGCGCATTGAAGTCACCGAGGCCGCGCATCCCGTTCCCGACGCCGCAGGCATGCAGGCGGCAGAGCGGATTCTCGCCAGTGTGCAAGGGCTGACGGCGAACGATCTGGTGCTGTGCCTGATTTCGGGTGGCGGCTCGGCGCTGCTGACCTTGCCTGCCGACGGACTCACGCTGCAAGACAAGCAGGCCATCAACCGCGCGCTGCTGGAGAGTGGCGCCAACATTGCCGAGATGAATTGCGTGCGCAAGCACCTATCACGCATCAAGGGAGGGCGCCTCGCGGCGGCGTGCGCGCCCGCGCAGGTGGTGACGCTCACGATCAGCGACGTGCCAGGCGACGATCCGGCCATCATCGCCAGCGGCCCCACCGTGCCGGACGAGACCACATGTGCGGATGCGCTGGCCATTTTGCGCCGCTATCGCATCGAGGTGCCTGCCGCCGTGCTGGCCGATCTGGAGCGCGGCGCACTCGAAACGCCCAAGCCGGGTGATGCCGTGTTCGCAGGGCAGCAGGTGCATTTGATGGCGACTCCGGCGCAATCGCTGGCGGCGGCGGCAGAGGCCGCGCGTGCCGTGGGGCTGCAAGCACATATCCTGAGTGACGAGATGGAGGGCGAGTCGCGCGAAGTGGGGCGCGTACATGCTGCATTGGCGCGCTCTGTGGCAAAGCACGGCGCACCGTTTGCACGCCCCTGCGTCATCCTGAGCGGCGGCGAAACCACGGTCACCGTGCGCCCGCGTGGCCCCGATGTGCCCAAAGGGCGGGGCGGCAGGGCCGGCGAATTCTGCATGGGCCTGGCCCAGGCGCTGCAAGGGCAGGCCGATGTATGGGCACTGGCCGCAGACACCGACGGCATCGACGGCGTGGAAGACAACGCGGGCGCATTCGTGACGCCCGACACCTTGCAGCGCGCCGACGCGGTGGGTCAACCCGTGGCGCAGGCGCTTGACCGCAACGACGCGTATGGCTATTTCGATTCCATCGGCGATCTGTTCGTGACCGGGCCGACCCACACCAACGTCAACGATTTCCGCGCCATCCTGATTCTGTGAACGTGGCACTGCAAGCATCGACGCACAAAAAAACGGCCACCCGCAAGAGTGGCCGTTGACGGGAGCCTTGCAGGCTCCAGATAGGCAGACGAATCAGAAACGGTGGCGGATACCGACGCCGTAGCTCGTGCCCGAGTTGTAGTGGGTGATCTTGTCGTTCATGACCATGGCGTAGACATCGGTGCGCTTGGACAGGTTGTAGTCATAGCCCACGGTCAGCGTCTTGCGATCCATGTCGGCGCCCGACAGCTTGGTCTTTGCCCAGGAGGCCACCAGCGCGCCTGCGCCGATCGGAGCCGATGCACCGACCTGCAGCGTCTTCGCCTTGACATCGCGGTTGTCCGCCTTGGACTGGCCGTAGGTCAGGTAGGGCTTGACCATCTTGAAGTCATACGCGCCGCCCAGCATCCAGTCCTTCTTGGTCGTGCCCAGATAGGTGCCCTGGCCGGGGTTGCTGATCTGCGCGCGCTCATAAAAGCCGGTCAAGGTCAGCGGGCCGCCGAAATAGAAGAAGTTCGCACCGACGTTCTTCTTGCCGCTGTCGCCATTCTGTTCGCCAAACTGGTATTGCAGATTGGCCTTGAAGCCGCCGATGTCAGGCGTGGTGTAGGCGATCTGGTTGCTCCAGCCGGTGTCGGACGGAACCGTTGCGGGCCAGCCCGTGGCATTGAACAGGGGCACGTCCATGTGCAGGATCAGCGGGGAGAACGTGAACGAGTCGCCCAGCGGATTGGCCACGACGGAAGGCAGGAAGTTGGGAGCCATCCAGCGGCCCAGCAGCACCGAACCGAATCCGCCCGAGAGGCTGATGTTGGCATCGCGCGAGAAGAAGGTGTCGCCCGTGAAACGGCCTTGCGTGCCGGTATCGGTCTGCAGAAACGAGGTCAGCTGGAACTTCGCCTTCAGGCCGCCGCCCAGATCTTCCGTGCCCGTGAAACCGAACCACGAGGTGGTCAGGCCACCGCTGTTGACCACATTGCGGCGGTCACCGTCGCCCGCCATTTTCATCGAGCCGACATAGATGTCGCTGGTACCACTGATCTGGACGGTACTCTGGGCCGATGCGCCCGTTGCTATACACAGCATGGAGGCCGCAAAGGCCAGCATTGTTTTTTTCATGAGTTCTCCTGCTTGGAAAATACCCGCCTCGCAAGAGGCGGACGGTGCTCGTCATGCCGATCCGGCACAAAGATTCGCATCTTTTGCCCATGAAAACCCCTGATCGGTTTATGACAATATGGAGATTGTCTTAAAGCAAACATCGTGCCGCGAGCAATATTTAGAGTTTTTGCCTAAAGTGTTGTTTGTGGGACAGTGAGTCAGGGTTCACCCCCGGATGCCGGATTGGGTACAGGTGTTTTGACTTGTCTCAATGTCGGATGGTCATCACCGCTGCAAAGTTAGGACCATGGTTCCACTGTCCTATCTTCCATCCGACAACCAGCCTGAAGTGATGCAAGCTGGTCGAGTCTTGCGCGAGCGAGCGCAACGGGCTGACAGCGTGATCTATCTGGAAAGCGGGCGCGTACTTTTCGGATTGCTGGAAGCGGGCCAATTGCGTCATCAACTGGGTATGGTCGAAGGCCCCGTCTGGCTGGACGCCGCCCAGGTGCTCATGGATCAGGCCTACACGGTCGATATCGTGGCCGACACGCAAGTCAGCGTGCGGCGCATTCCGCTGGAAGACTTCCACGAGGCGTTTTCCAAACTCAACAAGGATACCAAGGCACTGGTGCGTGACATGGCCGCAGGGTACTGTCAGCAGACCGAGCTGGCTGTCAGCCGCCTCGCTCAGGACGCCGAGGCGCGCTGCGCCCAATGGCTGCTACGCCATGCCGCACCTGCCGAAGACGGCAGCCTGCAAGTTACCCTGCAACAGCGCAAACGCCTGATCGCAGCGCAACTGGGCATCGCGCCTGAGACCTTCTCTCGCGTGCTGCGCCATTTGCGCGAGCACGGACTCATTGCAGGCACCGGCAATGTACTGAGCCTGCCCCAGCCCGCAGCGCTGCAAAACGTCGCCCGCTGCTGATTGCTTCCCGGCCCATAACGGCTGCAATGCACGCCAACGCACGCGAACCATCGCGTGCGTTTTCTTTTTTGCCCGCCGCACGATAGGCGCGAAAACGGTCCCTTGCGGAATCGCGCCTTGGCTAGGTCGCACTGCGCATCGACTTTTTTGGGGCAGTGCATTCGTCTGTGGATGCACGAACTTGGGGCGCAGGCCGTAGGCTCGTCGATCAAGCTGCACCAAGGCACTGCTTCCGTTCGCCAGGTTGACCATTTCGTGCCTTCATACCCTCATGCCTTAGGGCGCGCTTGAGGCGTCGTCTTCGGGAGGACTGGCGCGAGCCCGCGAGTGCCTCGCGCGCTGTGGTGTCGATGTGTCGCAGTTACGTTTCAAAGTGTTTTGCCACGCGGCAATTTTTTGCGCGCGCGAAGCACCTTCTGTCGAGTGTGCCGCGTACGGATGGTGTCCGCGCCATCATTCCGTGGCCGATCAGGGATTTCTCTCATTCAGGTATTTATCCCAACGGAGGAGCCGCGGCTCACCCGTATATTGGGCCAAGGCATGTCGCATGCCGTTTTGGGAGTCCCTTTTGCTTGTCCTGCAGCGTCCCGTTTTTGTGAACCCGCCTGCCGCCTGTGGGCTCGGAATGTCACCATGACGAATGCCCCGCCAGATGATCGCGAGCTGCGGGAATCCGACCACGGCACTTCCCTTTTGTCGGATGCGCTGGTTCCTGGACCACTGGTGCGGCGCATGCTGCTCATCGTCCTGATCGCGGTCGCTTTGGCGGGGATATTGGCGGCGTGGATTGTGTCCCGCGCATCGGCACATGAGGTGCACGATCGACTCTTGCGGCATCAGACCGATGAGGTGGAGCTTGTGGCCCGGCTGCTGGCCAGCAAGATCGAGCAGAGCCAGAAGGTGTTGGGCACGGTGGCTTCTGGCATCACGCCGGACATGCTTAAGTCTCCCTCCTTGCTGGAATGGATGATGCAGCAGGGCCTGCCCGCGCTGAGGTTTTTTGACGGAGTGGAGATTGCCCGCACCGATGGTCAACTGGTGTTGAATATGCAGGGCGGCAAGGTCGAGCCGGGTTCGGGCGTGGACCCGGATGAGCGCGACATCCTCCTGCGCACGGTAGTGCAGGGCAAGCCCCTGGTGTCGGGCGTCATCGGGGAAACGGCCAGCGACGCGCGCGTCATGTTTACCCTGCCGCTGGTCAGCGAAGATGCCCAGGTGATGGGGGCCGTGGGTGGCCTGCTCCGATTGCAATCCCAGGGCCTGTTGCCGCATTCGCTGACCCTGCCGGCGCGTGACGATTCGCGCCTGATCGTATTCACTTCGGACGGCGTGATCCTGTCGCATCCCCAACTGCCGCGTGTGACGGGCGATGTGCGCTCGGAGCCCGGGCTCGGTCCCGTGTTCGAGCGCTGGCAGTCCGAGCACAAACCCATCAATACCGGACGTGGCGACACCATCAATGAGAGCGACTATCTCGTCAGCATGGCGGGCGTGCCGCTACCGCAATGGTGGGTGGCGCGCGTGACGGAGTCCGGCGCGCTGCTCACGCCGCTGGTGGGTGCGCAGCGCCGGTCGTGGTGGGCGGCGGCAGCGGCGGTCGGCATCGTGACCGTGATGGCGCTGGCGATGCTGGTCTGGGTCGCCAGTCCGCTCACGCGCTTGCACCGCAGGGCGCAGGGCATCCTGATGAGCGATCCGGTCACGGCCGATGCGCATCCGGCCAGCGCGGAGTCCGAGTTGCTCACCGATGCGCTTGACCATCTGGAAGCGCAAAAGCAGCACCACGGCCATCAGGCCGAGTTCTCGCGCCTGCAATTGCAGGGCATTCTGGAGCAGGCGCCCACGGGCATCGTCATCACGCGCAATGAAACGCTGGAGCTGATCAGCCAGCAAGCCAGCCTGTTGTTGGGCTACGCACGCCCGGAATTGGAGGGTCAGTCGGTGCGCATGCTGCTCGCAGGCGAGTCGCAGGCCGACAACATTGCACAAGAGATGCAAGATGGCACAACGAAGCGCGGCGTGTATGAGGGCGAGATCGCGCTGCGCCGCAAAGACGGCAGCCTGCTGTGGGCGCGCGTGGTGGGCCGCATGGCGTGGGATCGGCGCTCGGCGCTGGTTGCCGTCTGGGTGCTGGAGGACATCACCTCGGCGCGCAATGAGCGGCAAAAGCCGGGATGGGGTACTTCGCACGATGTGTTGACGGGGTTGCCCAACCGGGCCACGTTTCTGGAGCGCTTGCGCGCCCTGGTGCGCAAACGCAGCGAGCAACACGCGCAGAGGGACGTGGATGCCGCAGAGGAGCAGGGCACAGCACTGCTGCATGTCGATCTGGACCACTTCACGCTCGTGAACGACCGGCTGGGTCACGAAACGGGCGACATGCAGTTGCGCCAGTTCGCCAATTTGCTCGACGAGTTGATCCGCCCGGTCGGTTGGGTGGCGCGATTGGGTGGGGACGAGTTCGCGGTGGTGTTGCCCAACTGCTCTGCGGCGCGCGCGGAAATGATTGCAGAGCACGTGCGCGCGTCGGTGGAGGAGTGGGAGTTCGTGTTCGACGGCGAGGCCACGCAAACCACGGTCAGCATCGGCATTGTGGCGGCGCCGCCTGATCTGGACGATGTCACGCCCTGGTTGCGTGCGGCGGACATGGCGTGCTATTACGCCAAGCGCGCCGGTCGCAATCAGGTCATGCTGCGCGAGATTGCGGACAAGGCCATATCGGCCTGAATAGGGCAGAAGCGTTCAAACGCCTGTTAGTCAGACGACACCCGGCCTACGCGGCCCAGCGCACGCAGCACGTTTTCGGCCGTGGCGGGCGCATGCAGCACGACGGGAGCGGCTTCCTGACCCGGTTCCGGCGCGGCATCGCGCGCTGCTGCGACGGCGTTGCGCAAGGCCTCGTACACGCTGATGGCGAGCATGAACGGCGGCTCGCCCACGGCCTTGCTGCCACCCACGTTGTCTTCGCGGTTCGCCTCATGCCAGAAGTCGATTTTGAAGTGCGCGGGGATATCGCCCGTGGCGGGAATCTTGTAGGTGCTTGGCGCGTGCGTGGTGAGCAGGCCATCGTTGTTCCACACCAGTTGCTCGGTGGTGAGCCAGCCCATGCCCTGCACGAAGCCGCCTTCGATCTGGCCGATGTCGATGGCCGGATTGATGCTGCGGCCCACGTCATGCAGGATGTCCACGGCCAGCACGCGCGACTCGCCGGTCAGAGTGTCGATGGCGACTTCGCTGCACGCTGCGCCGTAGGCGAAATAGTAGAACGGGCGACCCGTCAGCGTGGTCTTGTCGTAGTGGATCTTGGGCGTGCGGTAAAAGCCGTCGCTCCAGAGCTGGATGCGGTTGGCGTATGCCTCCTTGACGACATCGTTCCAGTCGCGCGTGCGTTTGGGTGTGATGATCTTGCCGCCCGCAAACTCCACCGCGCCCGCACCCACGGCGTCAAGGCCGCAGACATACGAGGCCAGGTTGTCGCGAATGTTGCGTGCGGCAAATTGCGCGGCGCGGCCATTCAGATCGGTGCCGCTGGATGCGGCGGTGGCGCTGGCGTTGGGCACCTTGCTGGTGTCGCTGGCGGTGACGATCACGCGCTCGAACGGCACACCCAGTTCATCTGCCACGATCTGCGCCACTTTGGTGTGCAGGCCTTGCCCCATCTCGGTGCCGCCGTGGTTCACCTGCACGCTGCCGTCGGTGTAGACGTTGACCAGCGCGCCCGCCTGATTGAACAGCGTGGCGGTGAAGCTGATGCCAAACTTCACCGGCGTGATGGCGAGGCCGCGCTTGATCACCGGGTTTGCGGCATTCCAGTGCGCCACGGCTTGCTGGCGCTCGCGGTAGCGGCTGGATTGCTCCAGTTGCGGCATCAGGTCGTGGAGGATGTTGTCCTCCACCTTCATCTGGTAGTGGGTGACGTTGCGTTCGTGCTCGCCATACAGGTTGCGCATGCGCACATCCAGCGCGTCGAGCTGGAGCGCGCGTGCGATGTCGCCCAGGATCGCCTCGATCGCGATCACGCCCTGCGGGCCGCCGAAGCCGCGAAACGCCGTATGGCTTTGTGTGTGGAGCTTGCAGCGGAAGGAGGCGATGTCCACATCCTCCAGAAAATACGCGTTGTCGCTGTGGAACACGGCACGGTCCGCGACCGGGCCGGACAAGTCCGCGCTGAAGCCGCAGTTGGCGGCCAACTGCAATTGGAGCCCGGTGATGCGGCCCGTGTCGTCAAAGCCGACGTCATACGCATATTCAAACGGGTGGCGTTTGCCGGTGACCATGAAGTCATCGTCACGATCAAGGCGCAGCTTTACCGGCTGCCCCGTTTTGTGCGCGGCCAGTGCGGCCCAGACCGCGAGGTGGCCGGCCTGCGTTTCCTTGCCGCCAAAGCCGCCGCCCATGCGTCGGCATTCCACGCGCACGGCATTGTTCTCCAATCCGAGCGCATGCGCCACCCAGTGCTGCAATTCGCCGGGGTGCTGCGTGCTGGAGTAGATCCACCATTGCTTTTGCTCCAGCGGCAGCGCGTAGGCGATCTGGCCTTCCAGATAGAAATGCTCTTGCCCGCCCACGTTAAACTGGCCTTGCAGGCGGTGCGTGGCTCGCGCGAGTGCGCTGGCCGCATCGCCACGGCGCACGTACACCGGCGGCAGCACGTAGCTCTGCGCGGCCAGTGCTTCCTTCACGCTGAGAATGGCGGGCAGCGGCGTGATGTCGAGTTTCACCGCGCGCGCGGCGCGGCGTGCCTGCATCACGCTGTCGGCCACGACCACGCCGATGACCTGCCCGATGTGCTGCACGGTGTCGATGGCGAAGATGGGTTCGTCATGCGCGAACGCGGCCAGTATCTTGTCGCCGGGAATGTCGGCCGCCAGCACCACGTCACGCACGCCCGGCATGGCCAGCGCGGCACGGGTGTCCACGCCGTTCAACGTGCCGTGCGCAACGGTAGAGAGAATGGGCGCGGCGTACAGCGTGCCCTTGATTTCGGGGATGTCGTCGATGTAGTCCACCGCTCCCGCAACCTGTGCGTGGGCGCTTTCATGGGCGATGGATCGGCCCACGGCAGACTGTGTGTCCAATGCGGTCATGTCGCGCGTGTTCATGCCTGCACCTCCAGCGGTTGCAGCGTGTCGAGACGGGGGTGCGCGTGGGCGCTGGCGGTCGATTCGAGCCAGAAGCGCTGCATCAGCGCGCCCAGCACTTCGCGCCGGTAGGCACCGCTGGCGCGCATGTCGGAGATGGGGTTGAACTCCGCCTGCAACGCGCGACCGGCGGCCTGCGCCGTGGCTTCGCTCCATGGCTGGCCGATCAGCGCGGCCTCCGTGGCAACGGCGCGTGCGGGCGTTGCCGCCACGCCGCCTGCGCCAATGCGCGCGGTGCTTATCACGCCGTGCGCGTCTACCTGAATCTGGATGACCAGACACACGGCGGAAATATCGTCATCAAAGCGCTTGGACACCTTGTAGGCGGCCAGTTGCTGGTTTGCCTGCGGCAGTGGAATGTGGATGGCCGTGACCAGTTCATCCGGTGCGAGCAAATTCTTGCGATAGCCTGTGTAGAAATCTTCCAGTGCCACCGTGCGCTCGCCATTCTGGTGGGCGAGCGTGATGTGCGCACCCAGCGCAATCAGCAGTGGCATCGAGTCCCCGATGGGCGAGCCATTCGCCACATTGCCGCCGAGCGTGCCAGAGTTGCGCACCGGCATGCCCGCGAAGCGCGTGGCAAAGCGGTGCAGTTGCGGCCACTGCGCGGTGAGTGCCGTGAAGGCGTCTGTCAGCGTGACGGCGGCGCCAATGGTCAGGGTGCCGGTTGCGTGATCGATCTCCACACGCTGGAGTTCCTGCGCGCGCGTCACGTCGATGATCTGCGCATACTGCTTGTGCAACTTGGTGATCCACAGACCGGTGTCGGTCGAGCCTGCAACCACCAGGGCTTGCGGATGGCGCGCACGTGCGGCCAGCAGGTCTTTGAGCGTGGTCGGTGCAAGATAGCCGACGTTATCCGCGGAAGGCGACGGTTGCTCTTGCAGCTGCACCAGTTGTTGGCGCAACTGCGCTTCGTTGACCTGCATGCGCGGCAATTGGGCCATGCTCTGGGCGGCATCGAAGATGGGGCGGTAGCCGGTGCAGCGGCAAAGGTTGCCAGAGAGCTCTTCCACCGCCAGTTCGCGGCTGATGGGATGGCCCTTGCAGACGTGGTTCTGGTACATGCCGAACAGGCTCATCACGAAACCGGGCGTGCAAAAGCCGCATTGCGATCCGTGGCAGTCGACCATGGCCTGCTGCGCGGGATGGAGCCCGCTGTCGCGTGACGCGCCACCTGCGCTGCTATCTGCACTACCGATTGCGTGGCCATGGCTTGGCTGGATCAGCGGATCGGCGGCCAGGTCTTCCACGGTCCATAGCGCCATGCCGTCGATGGAGTGTGCAAGGCGAATGCAGCTGTTGATGGCCTGGTAGTGCACACCATCGTCGCGCTGCTGTCCGAGCACGACGGTGCATGCGCCGCAATCGCCTTCGCCGCAGCCTTCCTTGGTGCCGGTGCAGTTCAGGTCTTCGCGCAGCACTTCCAGCAGCGTGCGGTCGGGCGCTACGCCATGCAGTGTCACGGGCTTGCCGCGACGGATAAAACGAAGGGGTGGGGTGTGGCTCATGGAGACGGTTCTATCCGGGAAATCTGGCAATGCCATAAGGGTAAGTGCGGAAGGGCAGGACCCGTATATGCATGGCGATATAGCGCCAATGTCTGCAACACTATGAGCATGCGGGCTGCGCTGGCGAAAGTTCACCTGTCCCGGAGCGGGTCTGCTCGGTGCGTGCCGCCGCAGGCGAGCCGACACCATGGACCCGGAGCATTCGGGTTCCTACCAAATATATGTACCCGCGTATGAGCTGAATGCGCGCCCACGTATGAGAGACCAAACCCTTTTCGACAAGATAGACCTTCATCTCATCAGGGTCCTGCATACCGTGCTGATTGAACGAAGTGTCTCCAAAGCCGCGATCAAATTGGGCATGCACCAGCCTGCGGTGTCTGCCGCGCTGAAGCGTTTGCGCGATCTGGCCGGTGATCCGTTGCTGGTGCGCTCGGGCGTCAACATGCTGCCCACGGACACGGCGCTGCGCATGGTGGAGCCGGCTGCGCGCATCCTGCGTTCGGCGGAAGCGCTGTTCTCGGATGCACGCGGCTTTGATCCGCGCACGGCCACACGCACCTTCCGTGTGATGGCCAACGATTATCTCGACCCGCTGTTTTTGCCCCGTCTGGTGGCGCACATCAAAAGCGAAGCGCCGCTGTGCCCCATCGAGGTGCTGCCGCTGTCGCCAGATGTGCACTATCAGGCGCATCTTGCGCAGGGCGACGTGGATCTGGTGATTGCCAACTGGCCCAAGCCGCCGGACGATCTGCATCTGGGCCGCCTGTTTTCCGATGACGTGGTTTGTCTGGTTTCCAACGACCATCCGGCGGTGCGCCGGGGCTGGGATCGCGATGACTGGCTGGCCGCCGAGCACATTGCGCCGACGCCAACGTTTCCCGGTGCGAAGGGCGTGATCGACATCCAGCTCGACGACATGGGCCTCACGCGCAACATTGCCGCACGCTGTGCGCCCTTCAGCCTGATTCCCGACATCGTGGCATCGAGCTTGCTAGTGCTGACCACCGGACGGCAATTCTGCCAGCGCTATGTAGAGCGCTTGCCGGTGACGGTCCTGCCGTGCCCCATTGAATTTCAACCCCTGAGCTTTTACCAACTTTGGCATTCGCGCTCGCACCATTCGGCGGCTGCTGTGTGGTTGCGCGGCAGTGTGCGCTCCGTCGTGGAATCGTTGCGAAAAGCGTAGCAACCGCACCATGCCGAGCGCGAATGGAATGTCGATTTCTCCGCATAGCCATTAACAACTAAGAGACAATCCAGCGCATGACTTTTTCGGAACAGAATTTTTCACCCTCAGCTGTGCCACGTTTGCAGCTCGAAGGTATTACCAAAAGATACCCGGCGGTAATCGCAAATAACGGAGTATCTTTGACGGTGCTTCCCGGAGAAGTCCACGCCATTCTGGGCGAGAACGGAGCGGGCAAGTCCACGCTCATGAAGATCATCTATGGAGCGGTCAAGCCAGATGAGGGCAGCATCTGCGTAGACGGCAAGCCGGTGCAGATTCGCAACCCGCAGGAAGCGCGGCACCTGGGCATTGCCATGGTTTTCCAGCACTTCAGCCTGTTCGACACGCTCACCGTGGCGGAAAACGTCTGGCTGGGGCTGGACAAGAGCATTCCGCTGGCCGAAGTCATCCAGCAAGTGGACGCCACGGCGCGCGAGTATGGTCTGGACGTCGATCCGCATCGCCCGGTGCACACGCTGTCGGTGGGCGAGATGCAGCGCGTGGAAATCATCCGTGCCTTGCTCACGCATCCGCGCGTGCTGATTCTGGACGAGCCAACCTCGGTGCTCACGCCGCAGGCGGTAGAAAAGCTGTTCGTCGTGCTGCGCCGCCTGGCCTCGGAAGGCTGCTCCATTCTCTACATCAGCCACAAGCTGCACGAGATCCGCTCGCTGTGCACCGCCTGCACGGTGATGCGCGGCGGTGTGGTGACGGGGGTGTGCAATCCCGCACAGGAAACCAATGCCTCGCTCTCACGCATGATGATTGGCGCAGAGCCACCACGGCTGGAACACCAGCAGCCGCACGTGGGGCCGGTGGTGCTCAAGGTGCAGCAGCTAAGCCTGCCGCGCCTCGATCCCTTTGGCACCGATTTGCAGGACATCGACTTCGCCGTGCGCGAGGGCGAGGTCGTCGGCATCGCGGGTGTGTCGGGCAACGGGCAGCGCGAGCTGCTCTATGCGCTGTCGGGCGAGGACACGCGCGCCGAACCAGCGATGGTGCAGGTCTCCGGCCAGAACGCGGGACGCATGGGGCCGGGGCGCAGGCGCGCACTCGGTTTGCACTTCGTGCCTGAAGAACGGCTCGGTCGCGGCGCCGTGCCGAGCATGAGCCTGGCGCACAACCTGCTGCTCACGCGCAAGACCGCGCTGGGCAAGGGCGGCTGGATCCGCATGGGCGTGCTGCAGCATCAGGCGCGGGACATCATTGCGCGCTTCAACGTCAAGGCCGGTGGCCCGGGCGCGGCGGCGCAGTCGCTGTCGGGCGGCAATCTGCAGAAATTCATCGTGGGCCGCGAGATCGATGCGCAGCCCACATTGCTGATCATCTCGCAGCCCACCTGGGGTGTGGACGTGGGCGCTGCGGCGCAAATCCACAGCGAGATCCTGGCCCTGCGCAATGCTGGTTGCGCCGTGCTGGTACTCAGCGAGGAGTTGGACGAGTTGTTTGAAATCTGTGACCGCCTGCATGTGGTGGCAAAAGGGCGGCTGTCGCCTTCGGTGGCGCGCAGCGATGCGTCCGTGCAATTGATTGGCGAATGGATGAGCGGCCTGTGGGACGCCGACACGGCAACGTCAGGAGGCGCGCATGTTCAAGCTTGAGCAACGGCCTCAGCCGTCCCGCTACTGGACCTTTCTGTCGCCGGTGCTGGCGCTCGCCATCACGGTGCTGATCGGCGTGTGCCTGTTCGCGATTCTGGGTAAGGACCCGGTGCGCGGCCTGCAGGCGTTTTTCTGGGAGCCGATCAAGTCCGGCTACGCGCTGGCCGAACTCACCATGAAGGCCACGCCGCTGTTGCTCATCGCGCTGGGGCTGGCCGTGTGCTTTCGCTCCAACGTGTGGAACATTGGCGCGGAGGGGCAGTTCGTGATTGGCGCGGTCGCCGCAGGCGGCATGGCGCTGCTGGCGGACAAGACCACCGGGCCGTGGATCGTGCCCGCCATCCTGATTGCGGGCATGCTGGGAGGCATGTTCTGGTCGGGCATCGTGGCGCTGCTGCGCGACAAGTTCAACGCCAACGAAATTCTGGTCAGCCTGATGTTGGTGTATGTCGGTACGCTGGTGCTGGGCTACCTCGTCTACGGTCCGTGGAAAGACCCGATGGGCTACAACTTTCCGCAAACCAAGACGTTCGAGCGCGTCACGCAGATCCCCAAGCTGGTGCAGGGCCTGCGCATGAACATCGGCGTGATCATCGCGCTGGTGGGGGCGGCCGTGTTGTGGGTGTTCCTGTTTCGCACACGCGCCGGTTTTGCGCTGCAAGTGGGCGGTGTGGCTCCGGCAGCCGCGCGCTATGCGGGCTTTTCCTCGCGCCGCGCGCTGTGGACGGCGCTGCTCATTTCGGGCGCAGCGGCAGGTCTGGCGGGCGCGCTGGAAGTGGCCGGGCCGCTCGGCCAGCTCACTCCGTACGTGCCTGCGGGCTACGGCTTTGCGGCCATCATCGTGGCCTTCGTGGGACGACTGCATCCGGTCGGCATGGTGTTTTCGGCCATCCTCATGAGCATGTTCTATATCGGTGGTGAGCTTGCGCAGTCGCGCCTGGGATTGCCCAAGGCGCTGACGGGCGTGTTCCAGGGGCTGCTGCTGTTCACGCTGCTGGCCTGCGATACGCTGGTGGCCTACCGTGTGCGCTGGAAGTCGGGCACCCGACCCGCAGCCGTCGCCGTGAAGGGAGGCCAGTGATGGAGTCATACGCATTGCTGCTGGGCTCCACGCTCAGCGCGGGCACGGTGCTGGCGCTGGCGGCGCTGGGCCTGCTGATCAACGAAAAATCCGGCATCGTGAATCTGGGCGCGGAAGGCATGATGCTGTGCTCCGCCATCGCCGGGTTCGCCGTCGTGGTGCACACGGGCAATACCTGGATCGGCTTTGCCGCAGGCATGGCAACGGGTGCGCTGCTGGCCGGTGTGTTCGGCGTGCTCGTGATCTGGCTGAACACCAACCAATACGCCACCGGGCTGGCGCTGTCGCTGTTTGGCGCGGGGTTTTCGGCTTTCATCGGTTTGAACTACGTGCAGGCGCGCCTGCCCGAATTGCCCAAATACGCCATTCCCGGACTGTCGGATCTGCCCGTGGTGGGGCCGGCGCTGTTCACGCTGCATCCGCTGGTCTATCTGACCGTGGTTTTGGTGATTGCGATGATCTGGTTCCTGTACCGCACGCGCGCCGGCTTGGTGCTGCGCGCGGTGGGCGAGTCGCCGCAGTCCGCGCACGCGCTGGGGTATCCGGTGCGCCGCATCCGCCTGATGGCGGTGATGTTCGGCGGAGCCATGTGCGGTCTGGCGGGCGCGTATATTTCCACGGTCTACACGCCGCTGTGGGTGGAGGGCATGGTGTCGGGCCGGGGCTGGATTGCGCTGGCGCTGACCACCTTTGCCACCTGGCGTCCGGCACGCGTCTTGCTGGGAGCGTATCTGTTTGGCGGTGTGACCATGCTGCAATTCCACCTGCAGGCTACAGGCGTGCAGGTGCCGAGCCAGGTGTTGTCGATGCTGCCGTATCTGGCGACCATCGTGGTGCTGGTGCTGATTTCGCGCAATCCCACCTGGATTCGCGCCAACATGCCGGCCTCGCTGGGCAAACCGTTTTACCCGGGTTCATAAAAAGCACAACAACGTACCCATTTGTCGAGTTTTCAAAAATAGGAACAAGAGGAACCAACCATGAGTAAAGTGAGCAAGCGCGCGTTGATCAAGATGATCGGCCTGTCCGCCGTGTCCGTGGCCGCCCTGACGGCCTGCGGCAAGAAGGAAGAGGCACCTGCGCCCGCACCGGCACCGGCAGCACCTGCTGCGGCACCGGCGGCAGACAAGCTGAAGATCGGCTTCATGTACGTGAGCCCGATTGGTGACGGCGGCTGGACCTTCCAGCACGAGCTGGGCCGCAAGGCGATCCAGGAAAAGTTCGGCGACAAGATCGAGACATCGATGGTCGAGAGCGTGCCCGAGTCCGCCGATGCCGAGCGCGTGATGCGCGACATGGCGGGGCAGGGCAACAAGCTGGTCTTCGCCACCAGCTTCGGCTATCAGGAGTTCGTGCAGAAGGTGGCGGGCGATCTGAAGGACGTGAAGTTCGAACACGCCACCGGCTACAAGACGGCCGACAACGTGGCCGTCTACGACACCAAGACGTTTGAAGGCGCGTACCTGGCCGGTATCGTGGCTGGTGCGATGACCAAGACCAAGATGGTTGGCGTGGTGGCCTCGGTGCCGATCCCCGAAGTGGTGCGCAACATCAACAGCTTCGTGCTCGGTGCGCAAAGCGTTGACCCTTCCATCAAGGCCAAGGTGGTCTGGGTGAACGAGTGGTTTGCTCCGCCCAAAGAATCCGAAGCCGCCACCAGCCTGATCAACGGCGGCGTGGACGTGATGTACCAGAACACCAACTCGCCTGCCGTGCTGAAGACGGCGGAAGAGCGCGGCGCGCGCGCCTTTGGCAAGGATGGCGACATGAGCGCGTTCGCACCCAAGGCGCATCTGGGCTCCGCCGTGATCGACTGGAGCCCGTACTACTCCAAGGTGGTTGAAGACACGCTGGCAGGCAAGTGGCAGACCGGCAATTTCTGGTGGGGCGTGAAGGAAGGCGCCATCGACCTGAAGAAGATCGCCGACGACGTGCCGGAGGAGATCAAGGCCAAGGTCGCCAAGGCCCGCGACGGCATGAAGGACGGCTCCTTCGCCGTGTGGACTGGCCCGATCAAGGACAACGCGGGCAAGGAAGTGCTCGCGGCAGGTACGGTGGCAGACGACGCCTTCCTTCGCGGCATCAACTTCTACGTGAACGGCATCGAAGGCTCGGTGCCCGGGGCCAAGTAAGCGGCGCGCAGCGTGCAAGCGAAAGGCCCGCGAGGGCCTTTTTCACTCCACTGCCGCGTGAATGCATTGGAGTGTCGATGGGTGTTGACAAAGCGCCGTTTGCATACAACATGCGTGTCATATTTCTGAAAACATTCCGAATGCTGGCCCGAAATGTGCATATATTCGCGACACGGCATGGAAACTGTCGAGCTCTGGCGGAAGGATGCAATGTCTGCCAGACCGGCCCCGGTCCTGAAGCCCATGATTCAACAGAGGAACCACAATGACTGATCTTCAAAAACGTTCACTGATCAAGGTGGCAGCGCTGTCTGCGGTCGCCGCCGCTGCGCTCGTAGGTTGCGGCAAGAAGGAGGAGGCCGCCGCCCCCGCGCCGGCCTCGGCTCCCGAGCCTGCCGCGGCTGCCCCTGCGCCTGCGGCCGAACCATTGAAGATCGGCTTTGCCTACGTAGGCCCGGTGGGCGACGGTGGCTATTCGTTTGCGCACGACCAGGGCCGCAAGGCAGTGGAAAAGGAATTCGGCGACAAGGTCAAGACCACGTTCGTGGAGAGCGTTCCGGAAGGCGCCGACGCCGAGCGCGTGCTGCGTGATCTGGCCACGCAAGGCAACAAGCTGATTTTCGGCACCACCTTTGGCTACATGGACGTGATCCAGAAGCTCGCGCCGGAATTCCCCGACGTGAAGTGGATGCACGCCACGGGCTACAAGACCGCGCCCAACGCCAGCACTTATGACTTCCGCACCTACGAAGCCGCCTATCTGGCCGGTATCGTGGCCGGCGCGATGACCAAGACCAACACGCTGGGCGTGGTGGGCTCGGTGCCGATTCCCGAGGTGCTGCGCAACATCAACAGCTTCACCATGGGTGCGCAGTCCATGAACCCGAACATCAAGACCAAGGTGGTCTGGGTGAACGAATGGTTTGCACCTCCCAAGGAAACGGAAGCCGCCACGTCCCTGATCAACGGTGGCGCGGACATCCTGTTCCAGAACACCGACTCGGCCGCCGTGCTCAAAACCGCTGAAGAAAAGGGCAAGCGCGCATTCGGTTGGGATTCCGACATGACCGCATACGGGCCCAAGGCGCACCTGGGCTCGGCCATCTTCAAGCCCGCGGGCTTCTACATCCAGACCACCAAGGAAGTGATGGACGGTTCCTGGAAGAGCCAGGTGTCGTGGTGGGGTGTGAAGGAAGACGCGATCGACATCGTCTCGCTGGCCGAAGACGTTCCTGCCGAAACCAAGGCCAAGCTGGACGAAGTGAAGAAGGGCCTGAAGGACGGTACCTTCTCCATCTGGAAGGGCCCGCTGCAGAACAACGAAGGCAAGGAAGTACTCGCCGCCGACAAGGTGGGCGACGACGACTTCATGCGCGCTGTGAACTTCTACGTCAAGGGCGTGGAAGGCAAGGTGCCGGGCGGCAAGTAAGCGCTCCCGATTCCTGCTCAAGGCCGCCCTCGGGCGGCCTTTTTACTTTTCCGATTTTTTCATTGCATTCAAGGAGACAAGTCATGACGATTCAGGTCATCTCACCCCAAGCCGCCCTCGCGTCCCTCAAGGAGCGCGGCCCCGTGGCCATGCCGGTGGGCGAGCCGGTGTGCATGATTCGCGGCGTGGACGTGGCGATTCCCGAGCGCGCGGCAGTGGACACGGGTTTCTGGGAGTGCTCGCCAGGGCAGTTCCGCCGTCCGGTGGACACGGGCGAGATCATGTACATCCTCGAAGGCTCGGGCGCGTTCACGCCCGATGGCGAAGGCGCCCAGACGTTCGAGTTCAAAGCAGGCGATTCACTGTTCTTCCCGCCGTTCACGCGCGGCACCTGGGACATTCGCGAAACCGTGCGCAAGCTGTATGTGATGGTGTGAGCACTGACGCCGGGCCGACGCCTGAGCCCCCTGTTCGGGCTTTGGTGCGCTGACTTTCCGCTGGGGTGGAGGTGGCTTAATATCTCGCCATGCGCCAAAGACGGCCTGCGGGCGGCCTTGGCTGTCCCGGTTGTGGGCGCCATCACACAGAGATTTTTACCCCATGATTGAAAACACACTTTGGCATCCTGTCGCGCAGGCGCAGGATGTCTCGGGCACCGCGCCCTACAGCGCCCGGCTGCTGGATCAGGCCATTGTGCTCTGGCGCGATCCGCAAGGTACGGTGCAGGCCTTTGTGGACCGCTGCCCGCATCGCGGAGCGCGTCTGTCGCTTGGGCGGGTCGAGAACGGGCATCTCGAGTGCCCGTATCATGGCTGGCAGTTTGCCTCTGGCGGGCAGTGCGTGAAAGTGCCTGCCGTGCCGGATTTCATTCCGCCACCTTCGCAGTGCGTGAAGTCGTTCGACGTGCAGGAGTCCAGCGGCCTGATCTGGGTGCGCATGGAACAGGGAGACACGCCCGCCGCGCTGCCGCGCTTCGATGCCGAGTCGGACGCGCATCTGCGCAAGGTGAACTGTGGTCCGTATGACGTGGCCGCCAGCGCCCCGCGCATCATCGAGAATTTTCTCGACATGTCGCACTTCAGCTTTGTGCACGAGGGCTGGCTGGGCAGCCGCGATGCCAGCGCGATTGCCAGTTACAAGGTCGAGCCGACCGCCACGGGCGTGCTCGCTACCGGCTGCAAGGCCGTGCAGCCGCAGTCCAACCTGCACTCCACGACCGCAGCGGAAGTCGAATACACCTACGAGGTGACCGCGCCCTATACGGCGGTGCTGACCAAGATTCCGGAAGAAGGCTCGTCCCGCCAAGGTTGGCGCGAGTCGATCGGCCTGTTCATCTGCCCGGTTACGCCGGAGACCAGCCGCGTGTGGTTCCGTCTGGCCGTGGCCGACTTCGATTCGAGCGACGAGCAACTGCGTGAATTCCAGCACACCATCTTCGTGCAGGATCAGCCCGTGCTGGAGTCGCAACTGCCCAAGGCGTTGCCACTCGATCCGCGCGCAGAAATGCATTCGGCCGCAGACCGCATGTCCTCGGCCTATCGGCGCTATCTCAAATCCCAATCCATCGGCTTCGGAGTTTGCTGACATGACCAACGCATTTCAGGTTCCGCACATCGCTGCCGCGCAGCTTCCCGCACTGCTGCAGCGCATGCCCAAGGCGGAGTTGCACATCCATATCGAAGGCTCGCTGGAACCTGAAATGATCTTTGCGCTGGCCGAGCGCAATGGTGTGACGCTGCCGTATGACAGCGTCGACGCGCTGCGCCGGGCGTATGAATTCACGGACCTGCAAAGCTTTCTCGACATCTACTACGCGGGCGCGAGCGTGCTGCTGACCGAGCAGGATTTTTACGACATGGCGCGTGCGTATCTGGATCGTGCCGTGGCCGACAACGTGGTGCGTGCAGAAATCTTCTTCGATCCGCAAACGCATACGGAGCGCGGCGTATCCATCGAGACGGTCATCAACGGCCTGCACCGCGCCTGTGTGGATGCGGAGCGCGAGCAGGGCATCTCGAGTGCGCTGATCCTGTGCTTTCTGCGCCATCTGAGTGAAGAGGCGGCGCTCGACACGCTGGAGGCGGCCCTGCCGTTTCGCGACAAATTTCTGGGCGTGGGGCTGGATAGCAGCGAAGTCGGCCACCCACCCGAGAAGTTCGCGCGCGTGTTCGATCGCGCCCGTGCGCTATACCTGCATCTGGTCGCGCACGCGGGCGAAGAAGGCCCACCGGCCTACATCTGGAGCGCACTGGATACACTGGGCGTGGAGCGCATCGATCACGGCGTGCAGGCCGTGCACGACGCGGCACTGATGCAGCGGCTTGCTCGGGAGCGCATCGCCCTCACGGTGTGCCCGCTGTCGAACGAAAAGCTGTGCGTGTTCCCCAGTCTGGCAGATCACAACATCAAGGAGTTGCTCGATGCTGGCCTGGCCGTCACGGTGAACTCCGACGATCCCGCCTACTTTGGCGGTTACGTGAACCAGAACTTCACGCGCCTGTTTGAAGCGGTGCCCGAACTGAACGCACAGGACGCTTACCAATTGGCGCTCAACAGCATCGAGGCCAGCTTCGCCTCCAGCGCCGACAAGCAACGCTGGAGCGAGCAACTGCGCGCGTGCTTTACGGCGCCCTGAGCGCCATCACAAGGCCGTGCGCACGCGCCAGATTTCCGGGAACAGCACTACGTCCAGCATCTTGCGCAGGTAGCTGACACCACCAGTGCCTCCAGTGCCGCGCTTGAAGCCAATCACGCGCTCGACGGTGGTGACGTGGCGGAAGCGCCAGAGACGGAAGGCGTCTTCGATGTCGGTCAGTTTCTCGCCAAGCTGGTACAGGTCCCAGTATTTCTGCGGATCGCGGTAGACCGTCAGCCATGCGGCTTCGACGCCATCGCTGTGCGCATATGGCGCGGTCCAATCGCGCTCGAGACGATCGGCGGGAACGTCCAGACCTTCGCGCGCGAGCAATTGCAGGGACACGTCGTACAGCGAAGGCGACTCATAGGCCGCGCGCACCTGTGCCAGCAATTCCGGGCGATGAGCGTGCGGCTTGAGCATCGCGGCGTTCTTGTTGCCCAGTGAAAATTCGATGCAGCGATATTGATAACTCTGGAAGCCGCTGGAGTTGGCGAGATACGGGCGCATCGCGGAATACTCTGGCGGCGTCATGGTGGACAGCACCGTCCAGGCGCTGACCAGTTGCTCCATGATGCGACTGACCCGCGCCAGCATCTTGAAGGCATCGGCGCGTGTGCCGTGGGCGAGCGCGTGCGTGGCGGCGCGCAACTCGTGCAGCATGAGCTTCATCCACAGCTCACTCGTCTGGTGCTGGATGATGAACAGCATCTCATCATGCGCGGGAGACAGCGGGTGCTGCGCGTTGAGGATGGCGTCAAGGTCCAGGTAGTCGCCATAGCTCATGTCGCGGCTGAAGTCGAGCTTGGCACGCTCATCGTGCACGATGGATTCGGGGCGGGGTGTGTTCTCTTGCATGGTGGTTGTTCTGTGGCGGGATGCGCACAGCGTGCGGGGATTCTAGGTGGCTCTGGCGGCAAATCAGGCTTCAGGGGCTCGGTGCAACCACCAGCAGCATCAGCCGTGCGGGCTTGCGGCCCTCGTTGATGAAGCGGTGCTCCACATCCATCGTCAGCACCGCCGTGTCGCCGCTGCGCAGTTGCACCGAGTGCGCGCCGGTCCAGATGCGCACCGTCCCGTCAAGCAGGTGGAACACCTCGCGCGTGCCGCTGCGATGGGGGGCAAAGTGGCTGGACTGGGCGCCGGGCGGCAGGCGATATTCGACCCATTCGATGCCGGGGACGGGGCGGGCCAACGCCATGCGCTCCACGCCGGAGTCCTCATGGAGATAGCGTTGGTGCTCGCCCTTGCGCGTGACCACCGCGTGAGCGCCGGGTTGCAGCAGCTCGCCCAACTCGCATCCAAGGCCGTGTGCGATCGCCATGGCATTGCGCAGGCTGGGGCCGAGCAATCCGCGCTCCACACGCGAGAGCGCACCGGGAGACACACCACTGGATTGCGCGAGTTGATCCAGCGTGATGCCCAGTTGCGCGCGGCGCGCACGCACGGCCGCCCCGAAGAGTGCGTCGGCTTCGGATTCGGGTAGGTCATCGATGTTTTGCATGGATTGACGACTTTCCTAATGGAAATTAATATTTCGTATAAGCAATTTTAGCAAACCCTCCCATGTCCCTTTTCTTCAGCGCGCTTCCCATCGTTGCGGTCATCGTTGCATTGTTGGCGGGCGTGCGTTCGCTGCATGCCGCGTTGTTGGGCGTGGCGCTGGCGGCGGTCGGGGTGGCGGTGGCATTTCCAGTTTCGAGCGTTGTCGCATTGCCGGCCTTGCGTCTGTGGTTGCCTGTGCTGATCGAAGTGCTGTTGATCGTCGGCGGCGGATTGCTGTTGTCGGAGGTGTTGCGCGTCGCCGGTGCGCAAAAGGCATTGGCGCAATGGATGCTGGCGCATGCGGGCAGCGGGGTGAGTGCGGTGCTGTTGATCGTGCATGGCGTGACGCCTTTTGCAGAGTCGCTGACAGGCTTTGGCATTGGCGTGACGATTGGCATTCCGCTGCTGGCGCATTGCGGCCTGTCTGCGCGCAAGGTGGCGTTGATCGGATTGCTTGGCCTGTGCGCCGTGCCGTGGGGTTCGATGGGGCCGGGCACGTTGATCGCCGCCACCATGGCGGGCCTGTCGCTGCAGTCGCTGGGCGTGGCCTCGGCGGTGGTGAGTGTGATTCCATTTGTAGTGACGGGCATGGCCGCAGCGTGGCTGGCCAGCGCGCCGGGTGAACGTGCGTCTGCGGTGCTGCGCGGTGCAGTGTCGGGCGTGGTGCTGACGCTGGCGGTGGGCGGCGCCAATCTGGTGGCCGGAACCGCACCTGCGGGCGCATTGGGCGCGTTGGCGGTCATCGTGCTGTATCTCGGCGTGGGGCGCTGGCGGCGCAGCGGCGCGGACACCGGGCGGGTTCGCGCAGTGGCGCTGGATGGGCAAGCACGCCGCGCGCTCTTCGCTTACGCCGTGCTGCTGCTGGGTGTGTTGTTGATGGGGCGCGTGGTGCGCGCACTGGAGTTACCCGCCGTGTGGCACATGCTGGCATCGGCCGGTGTGTGGCTCTTTGTCGCCGCCTTCTTTTTTGCGCGCGGCAGCGTGCCCGCGCACGCCGTGGCGCGCACGGCGCAGGCCTGGCGACAGGTGGCTCCGGTCACGGCGCTGTTCATCGTGCTCGGAGTGCTGATGGCAGTGTCCGGCATGGCGACGCAACTGGCGCACACGCTGGCGGGTGCGGGCGCGACCTACTTGTTTGCGGCGCCGTTCGTGGGGGCGTTGGGTGGCTTCGTCACCGGCTCCAACACGGGGGCGAATGCGATGTTTGCCGCGACGCAGGCGGAGATCGCGCATGCACTCAGCGTTCCGCTGCTGCCCTTCATGGCGGTGCACAACGTGAGCGCGGCGCTGCTGCTGATGGCATCGCCGGGCAAGGTGGAAATGGCCTGCCAACTCGCGCCCGCCGAAGCCTTTCAACACCGCCGCTGGGTGCAGGTGGCGGTGCTGGCGGTGGATGGCGTGGCCGTCGCGCTGATGGCGCTGTTGAACGTGGTGCTTGGCGTGCTGGCGCGGTGATTACCGGGCAGGCAGCTCGCGCAGGATGGCGCGCACGGGCGAGGCATCTGCGGTGATGAATTTGAGGGGCAGGGCGATGAGTTCATAGTCGCCCTCGGGGACCGCGTCGAGCACCAGATTTTCCAGCACGCGCATGTTGCGGCGGCGGATCACCTGATGGCTTTCCAGCGCCTTGCTGGTGGCCGGGTCGATGCTGGCGGTGTCGATGCCGATCAGTTGCACGCCGCGTTCGGCGAGGCGTTCGATGGTGTCTGGCGCAAACGCGGTCAGGTGCTCGTCCCAACGGTCAACGGGCATCTGTGGGTAGGTGCGCACCAGTACGCGCGCAGGCAGCGCGTTCACGGCGTGTGCGATGTCGCTCCACTGGATGAGCGCGCCGCAGCCTATGGCGTGGATCACCCGGCAGGGGCCGATGTAGGCATCCAGTGACACGTGGCCAGCGGAGGCTCCTTCAGGGTCGTAGTGCAGCGGCGCGTCTGCGTGCGTGCCGACGTGGGGCGACAGCGTGATCGTCGCCACGTTGACCGGGCAGGACGGGGAGATCTGCGCGTTCCATTCCTGGGCATAGGCGGTGTCGCCGGGAAAGACCGGGCTGTGCGCATGCACTGGCGCGGAGATGTCCCACAGTCTGGGGGTGGACTCGTTCATGGCGCCAGTGTACGGCGCGTGGCGCTCCATCAGCCCACGAAGTCGTCCGCCAGCGGCGCGAGGTGATGGCGTGCGCGTGCCCGTTGGCAGGCGGGCGATCCGGCTTCGAACTCCCGGCACGGCGCAGGTCGCCATTCGTAGATGCCGCATGCTGCGCGCATGCCGATCTTGCCGGTGAGCGCAGCGCATCGTGGCGATGCATGGTCCGTGCCGCGCATGCGGGCGGTGTAGGTGGTGACCTCCACGGTCAGGCCATCCGGCACGCTGCCGCCGCATTCCTGCGTTTCCTCGACCGAAAAATCGACGCGAAAGCTCGCGCAGCAGGCTCCGCAGGAGAGGCAGGGATGTTCGGCGGACATGGGGCAGTAGTGTGGTGTGGCCGCGCACGCTGCAGCGGCCTCTTTGAGCGTGCGCTACTGTACGCGATTCAGGCCACTGTGATGGTTTTTTTTGCGCTCAGGGACAGCCCTTTTTCATCCTTCCAGGTCATCGTCAGTTCGCCGCTGTGGCGCGCCAGAAAGGTGAATTCGATGTACGGGTTCTGCGAGATGCTGATGCCCGGGTCCCACGAGAACAGCAGGGCATCGCCCAGGCGCGCTTCAAAGTGGTTCATGATGTTGCGCGGGCGGACCTTGCCTTCTGCGTCGGTGCGCAGGCCGCTTTCCATGATGTGCTCGATCTGCGCGCGCACACGCACCACGTCGCCTTTGTTCGGCGTGAGGCTGCTGACCCAGATGCGGGGTGGCTTGTTGTTCATCGCGTCGTTCCCCTTCACATGCCACAGCCGCTGGCAGCGACGGTGACATCCTGTTTGGCGGCCAGCAGTCGGCCGCTTTTCATGCGTGCCAGTGCGTGCAGCGTCTGTGTCTGGCTCAGTCGCACGCGCACCGCCGCTTCGGCGGTGCCGTTGGCGGCGGTGAACTGTATGCGGCAGGCCAGCGGCGAGGGGTTGAGCTCGGCCAGCACGATGATTTCCTCGCACCAATCCTGCTCGGTGATGGCGTGCGTGACCTTCACCTTGACGGGAACGGCGCTCGGGTTATCGGCCAGCACGGACACGTCGAGCAGCAGACCTTGTGTCTGCGCCGTGGCGCCGCGCGTGAACTCGTCGAGCACGTGCTTGAACTCTGCCGGGTTGGGCGCGAGTGGGCCGACGAGCGGCTTTTTCACGGGCAGGGCGGAGGACGTCTGCGCGGCGGCGGGCAGTGCCAGTGCCGCGCCCGCTGCTGCCGCGCCCGCCACGAGGCGGCGGCGGGTGAAGTGGGGAGTCAGTGGTGTCATATGCGGATTCAGATGGCCAGGAAGTCGCTGAATTTGGAGCGTGCCCAGGCGAAGTCCTCCTTCACCATGTCGGTGTTGCGCACGTCCATGTCGATCTGCGTCTGGATGACCTTGCCGGTGGGGTCGACTTCGTATTCGAACTTCACCGAAATTTCTTCTTGCGGGTCGCCGTTCACCATCATGTAGCACAGGTTGTCGGGCAGTTGCGCCACAACGTCCTTGCCTGCCACGCGCTCGGCAATGTTTTGGGCGACGATGCGGCCAATGTAGTTGGCCACGTGGCCGCTCTTGGGATAGTGGCCGAACTGGTCGGAGATCATGCCCATCAGGTCGCCCACGAAGTACACGCGGTCATCGCTGTGCGCGTGGAACAGGCGCGGGTGCATGTCGGCCCAGCCGGTGGGCTTGCCGTCCGTGCCCTTGCCGATCAGGTCCGCATGCCAGACCATGTCCGCGGCCTGATGGGGCGGCATGAGGATGGCGTCGTCGAACTTGAACTCGCCCGCCGCCGTCTTGATGCGCTGGTTGAACGGGTCCACCTCCTGCACGCGCGCGTTGGGCACGTGCGTGATGATGTCGGGATACAGCTCTTCAAACGCCTGCTTGTAGCCCGCGCCGATGGGGGCGATCTTGGGCTTGGGGTCGAGGATCAGGATCTTGCCCGGAATCTTGTGCTTCTTGATGTGCCAGGCGATGAGGCAGGCGCGCTCATAAGGCGATGGCGGGCAGCGGTGCGGCGGTGGCGGCAGCGTCATCACCAGCGTGCCGCCCTTGAAATCCTTCACCTTTTGCTTGAGGGCGAACATCTCCTGATTGGGGATGTAGGCATTGGGGAAATGCTTGCGCGTGTAGTCGATGGCGCGCTGATCGTTGCCGAACCAGGCTTCGTAGTCGTTGCGGATGCCGCCCGAGAGGATCAGGTAGTCGTATTCGATCACGCCCAGCGAGGTGCGCACGAGCTTCTTGTCGCGCTCGAAGCCCGTCACCTCGCATTGCAGGAGCTTGTAGCCATACTTGTTGGCGGGGCGCAGCATGTCGTGGTTCACGAAGTCGGTGTTCACGACGTCGATCAGCCATTTGTTGCTCATCGGGCCGGACCAGAACGTCGGATTGCGCTCCAGCAGCACGACGTCGGATTGGGGGATCAGCTCGCGCAGATAGCGCGCAGCGGTCATGCCGCCCCAGCCACCACCGCAGATGACGATGCGCGGCCCCTTGCCCTCGCGCGGCAGGATGCGCGATTGCGGCGTGATGATTGTGGGTGCAGCCTGCGCCATGCCAGGCAGCACGGCTGACGACACGACGGCGCCCGCAGCAATGGCTGACGGGGTGATGAGAAAGTTGCGACGTTTCATGCGGATGATCCTCCTTGGGAGATGCCTATCGTGCGTTGGATGAAAAGTGTGATGACCGCGCCCGCCACGATCCCGGCAATAGCGGGCATGCTGGCGATGGCGAGTGTGGAAAGCCCGCTCAGGCCCTGACCGATGGTGCAGCCCACGGCGAGCACGCCGCCCAGACCCATCAGCAGGCCACCCAGGGCGCTGGCGCCGAAGCGCGTGGGGGAATCGAACAGCTCCCAGCGTGCGCGCCCCGTGATGAGCGCCATGGCGAAGGCGCCCGCCAGCGTGCCCAGGACGATGGCGGGGCCGATGCTCAGGCCGCGCCCCACAGCGAGTTGCAAGTACAGCAGGCCCTGCGCGACCGGGCCGACGAAGCTCAGCGACGTGAGCGGAACCGGCTCGAAGGGATCGATGCCGACGTTGCCGCTGATCCACCAGCCCGCAGCCACGAGCGCGCCGATCACGACGGCCGAAAGAAGTTGCGCGGGGCGGCGGCGCAGCGCGGGTTTCCAGAACGCGAAGGCGACCAGCGCCAGCGTGGGCAAGCCGATGCCGAACACCAGCGTGCCCATGTCGGACCAGCCGTGCGCGAGCAATTGGCCGGACACGGTGGGCTGCGCCAGCGTCACTGCGCCAAACTTCTGCAGCCACAAGCGCACGGGTGCGAGCGAGCCGGTGAGCGTGGCCTGCGCGGCCAGCCCGAGACAGATCAGGGTGACGAAGGCGCGCAGATTGCCACCGGCCAGCAGCACCAGCGCGCGCGCGCCGCAACTGCGCGCCAGCGTCATGCCCACGCCGAACAACACGCCGCCGACCAGCGCCGTGACCCACGAAAACTGGGCGCGCACAACCTGCGCGGTAGACAGGTCGATCGCGCCATTCTTTCCAAGCCATTGCGTGGCCACCAGCGCCACCGCCAAAGCGAGCGCGAAGGCTTGCAGCGCGGGCGAGCCATCGGTGCGGTCGCCATCCATGCCCATCGACTGGCGCAGGCCGCGCAGCAGGCAGAAGCGCCCAAGGCGTGCCGCCGCGCCAAAGGCACATCCCAGCGCAAAGCCGGACCAGAGAAGCGTGTTCATCAACGCTCCCAGATGTCCGTGCTGATGGCCGTATACCAGGCCGCGCCGTAGCGCGCCTCGGCGGCGCGGAACGCGGCGTTGGCGTCCATGGGGCTGACGCCGCCGGAGTCGGGCACTTCGATGAGCTTGCCGTCCTGAGCGCGGTATACGCCGGCGACCGAGATGCCGTACTCCGTGCCAACGAGGCTGTAGCAGGTATTGGCGTAAACGGCCTGGGGCAGCGGCGCGCCGGTCAACTCCGCCGCGATGGCGGCCGCTGCCATCTTGCCCTGCGTGTTGGCGGCAAAGCCGGATTTGGGCATGGGCGCGGCGATGGTCGCGTCGCCCAGAACAAATATGTTTTCGCTCTGGCGCGCGGCGAACGTGTCTGCTTTCACGGGCACCCATCCGCTGGCGTCGGTGACACCGGCGCGCTCGGCGATGAGCCCGGCTTTTTGCGGCGGGATCACGTTCAGCACATCCGCCTTGTGGCGCGTGCCAAAGTTGGTTTCCACCTCCAGCGAACGGGCATCCACGCGATTGACCAGGCCATCATCGGCCAGCCCCACCCATTCGATCATGTCGCCGTAGAGCGCCTTCCAGCCTTGCTGGAACAGCGCCTTTTTCGAGAAATTGTCCTTGGCATCGAGCAGCAGGATCTTGCTGCTCGGCTTGTGCTGCTTGAAGTAGTGCGCCACCATCGCGGCGCGCTCGTACGGGCCGGGCGGGCAACGGAACGGATTGTCAGGAATCACCATGACGAAGGTCCCGCCATCTTTCATGGCCTCCATCTGCTGGCGCAGCAAGCGCGTTTGCGCGCCGGCCTTCCATGCATGCGGAGCGCGTTGTGCGGCGGCTTCGTCGTAGCCTTCGATGGCGTTCCAGCGCATATCCACGCCGGGAGAGAGCACGAGCTTGTCCCAGGAGAGTTGCTCGCCCGTGGACAAGCGGATGGTGCGCGCGCTGGCGTTCACGTCGCTCGCCCGCGCGTGGATCACCTTCACGCCCGCGTTGCGCAGTCCGTCGTAGCCGTGGCCGATGCTCTCCCAGGTACGCAGTCCGGCCAGATAGAGGTTGGAGAACGGGCAGGTGAAAAAGCGCTCCTCTGGCTCGATCAGCGTGACCTGCACGCGCGGCGCAAACTCGCGCAGGTAGCGCGCCGCCGTCGCCCCACCAAAGCCGCCGCCGACCACCACGACATGGGCCGATGCGGCCTGCGCGTGGACCAGCGCAGGCGCCATCGCGCCAGCCGCAGTGGCCAGTGCGCCGGTCAGGACGGTGCGCCGTGGGATGGTGTGAGGATGTCCGCTCATCGTTGACCGCCTTTCGCCAGCGCGCCAGAGAACCATTGCGCCAGCGCCTCGATCTGCGCGCTGTCGTAGCCCTTCATCAGGCGCGTCATCACGGTGGCGTCGGTGGCAGTGCCCGCCCGGAAATCCAGCATGCGCTGACGCAGATGGGCTTGCGTCTGTCCGGCCAGTGGGGGAATGCCGCCCCTGGACTGACCCTGTGGGCCATGGCAGTTGACGCACGAGGCGGCGAGCAGGGCAACATCCTGCGGCGTGAGCGAAGTGGAGGAAGTGGGCGATGTGGGTGCGGCGGAAGAGGCCGCGTGTGCTACCAGCGGACTGGCGAGCCACAGCCCCAGCCATGCGCAGCGCAGCGGGGACAAAAGGCGGAACGGATTTCTCGGCATGAAGGCTCCCTGGACGCACGGGAGCGGGTCTGCCATCCATGGGCGGGCGCGCTTCGGACATCCGATGTCAACAACAACGATGAGGCAAACAAAGCTTGGGCGTTGGTGCGGCCTGGCCGGAAGATGGCAAGGCACGTCATCGGGATGTCCCTCTTAGCCGACACGCGGCACAAGCAGAGCTGTCTGATGTAGCGCATTGTATTGCACACATTGAATCGCCAAAAGCCTGATGGCGATGCCATAGTTTGCGTTTCGTTGTGGCGACGGTTTGGGAATTCAGGTTGACAAACCGTTGAATGACACGCGGATGAAGTGAAGTAAAGGGTCACTCGAAAAACGCCGTTGGCGCCTTCGCTCTCGTACATTAGAATGAGAATTAAAACTATTCAGCAAATGCTTCCGCGACATGCGAGTACAGCCTCAAGATTCCAATGCCTTACCAGCAGCGTGCGGCGCTGCGTCCTCTGCGGGCGTGGCACTCGACACGTTCCAACAACAGCAGACCGGCACCGTGCTCGGCCTGCGCCCTGCGTCCAATGAACGTGAGAAAGAGCTCGTGCTGCGGCTGATGGAAATCGGCTTCCTGCCGGGCGAGCCAGTGCGCGTGTTGGCGACCGGATTTCCCGGTGCCGATCCCTTGGCAATCCGCGTAGGGCAGGCCACTTTCGCCCTGCGCCGCGACGAGGCTGCTTTCGTCCTCGTGCATCCTGCCCACCCTTGAAAAACGCCCGCCTGCACTGGCATAACAACAGATAGACGAGGGCATGCATTCATGACAACCGCCGCATCCACTTCATCCACGGGAAATGCCAACGACGCCGCACTGCATGTCGCGTTGCTGGGCAACCCCAACTGCGGCAAGACTGCGCTGTTCAACCTCATGACGGGCGCGCGCCAGAAGGTGGCGAACTACGCCGGCGTCACGGTCGAGCGCAAAGAGGGCTGGTTCAACACGCCGGGCGGCAAGCGCGTGCGCATGCTCGACCTGCCGGGGGCCTACAGCCTGCACGCGCAAAGCATGGACGAAGCCGTCACGCGCGACGTGCTGCTGGGCCGCCGCAAGGGCGAGCCGCTGCCGGAACTGGTGGCGTGCGTGACCGACGCCACGCACCTGCGCCTGAACCTGCGTCTGGTGCTGGAAGCGCGCCAACTGGGTCTGCCCATGGTGCTGGTGCTCAACATGAGCGACATGGCGAGCAAGCAGGGCATCGAGATCGACGAAGCCGTGCTGGCGCGCGAACTGGGAGTGCCGGTGATCTCCACCGTGGCAGTGAAGGCGGACGGCGCACAGCAATTGCTGCAATGGATCGACACGGCGGATTTCCAGACCGCCATTCCTGCGCACACGCAGGAGCCCCACGGCGATCCGCAACAGCGCGTGCTGGCGCTGCATGACGAGGTGCGTCGCATTCTCGATCTGGCCGTCAAGCTGCCGCCCGTGCAACTGGCGCGTGATGACCGCATCGATGCCGTCGTGCTGCATCCGGTCTGGGGGCTGGTGTTGCTCGCGGTGCTGCTGTTCCTGATTTTCCAGGCCGTGTTTGCGTGGGCTGCGGTGCCCATGGATTTCATCGACGCGACCACCGCCTCTGCGGCCGAATGGCTCAACGCGCACATGGCCGATGGCCCGCTGCGCAGCCTGCTGGCCGATGGCGTGATTGCCGGTGCGGGTGGCGTGCTGGTGTTCCTGCCGCAGATTCTGATCCTGTTCTTCTTCATTCTGGTGCTCGAAGATTCGGGCTATCTGCCGCGCGCTGCATTCCTGCTCGATCGGCTCATGGGCACGGTCGGGCTGTCGGGGCGTTCCTTCATTCCGCTGCTCTCCAGCTTTGCCTGCGCCATTCCCGGCGTGATGGCGGCGCGCTCCATTCCAAGCTGGCGCGACCGGCTCGTCACCATCATGATCGCGCCGTTGATGACCTGCTCTGCGCGCCTGCCCGTGTATGCCTTGCTCATCGGCGCGTTCATTCCGGCGCGCACGGTGGCTGGACTGTTCAATCTGCAAGGGCTGGTGCTGTTCGGCCTCTACATTGCCGGCATCGTCAGCGCCATGGCCGTGGCCTTTGTGGCCAAGCGCTTCGGTACACGACAAGGCCGCGCCGCGCTGATGATGGAATTGCCTGCCTACCGCTGGCCGAGCGTGCGCAGCCTGTTGATTGGCCTGTACGAGCGCGCCCTGATTTTCCTGAAGCGCGTGGGTGGCGTGATCCTGGCGCTGACCATCGTGCTGTGGTTCCTGTCGAGCTATCCCGGTGCACCGGAGGGCGCAACCCAACCCGCCATCACCTACAGCCTGGCCGGTCGCATTGGTGAAGCCATGGCCGTGGTGTTCTCGCCCATCGGCTTCAACTGGCAGATTTGTATCGCCCTGGTGCCCGGCATGGCCGCGCGCGAAGTGGCGGTGAGTGCGCTGGGCACGGTCTACGCACTGGCTGCCTCGGGCGACGACACAGCCGCGCAATTGGGCCCGCTGATCGCGGGGCAATGGTCGCTGGCGACGGCGCTGTCACTGCTCACGTGGTTCGTTTACGCACCGCAATGCCTTGCCACGCTGGCCACCGTGCGCCGCGAAACCAATAGCTGGCGCTACACTTGGTTCATGACCGCCTACCTCTTCGGTCTGGCCTACGTCATGTGTTTCATCGTCTATCACGTCGCACTGGCGCTGGGGGCCGGCTGAGCGCCGCGGGCCTCACGCACTACCGCCGAAGGAGCAAAGACAGATGTCCCAAACCCTGATTGTCGCCCTCATCATCGCCTGCGCCGCGCTGTATCTGGTGTGGCGCTACATGCCGCAAAAATGGCGTAACCCGCTGGGCAAGATCAATCCCAATCTGGCGAAAGCGTCCGGTTGCGGCGCAGGGTGCAGCAGTTGTGACAGTGGCAGTGGTGCGACGAGCAGTTGCAGCAGCGGTCAGCCGTTGGGTGCGCAGGATTCGCGCCCCGTCACGCTGCATGGCAAGTTGGGCGAGAGCAAGTTGCTCTGAGCGCTCTGACGATCCCCGTGGTGCTACACGTCCCCGTGCATATCACGCCGCCAACGGCCAGATCGGATCGATCGGCGTGAGCGGCGGCAGGCCGTGGCGTGCGCGCGCTTCGTGGCAGCGGTCGGAGTCGAAGTCGAAATTGCGGCAGGTTGATGAGCGCTGCTCGTAGATGCTGCAAATCGACTGCACGCCGCAGTCGCCGATCAGCGCTGCGCAGCGCACGGGAAACTGCGCGGTGCCGTTCATGCGCACGCGGTTGCCGCTGACTTCGTGGGTGAGGGCGTCGGGCACGACGCCGCCCATGGACGCGAGTTCGTAGAGAGAGAATTCAACGCGATACGTGTGGCAGCAGGCGCCACAGCTCACGCACGGGTGATCTTGGGTTTCGGAGGACATGGACATAGCCGGTTTGGTCAATCGGGAGTGCAATGGGCCGAACGTCGAACTAGGTATGTCCTTGCAGGAATTTCAATGTGAAGGTGTGGATGCGCACATGCAGTGCGCGCACTTGCAGCGAGAGATGTTCACGCGGACCAAAGTGGCCGGGAATGCGCGAAACCCTGCTGCGCCGGATATGGTGCAGACGGCAATGAAAAAGCCTGCCACGCAATGCGGGCAGGCTTTGGCTGGTGTGCTGGTTCAGGGCCTTGGGATGAAGGTGTGCGTGAACCATGATGGATGTGTCCGATCAGGCCGTGACGCGGCCCAGGAGCAGGTACTCCATGAGCGCCTTTTGCACGTGCATGCGGTTTTCTGCTTCGTCCCAGACTACGGATTGCGGTCCGTCGATGACGTCGGCCATGACTTCCTCACCGCGGTGTGCGGGCAGGCAGTGCATGAAGAGGGCGTCGGGGCGTGCCGCAGCCATCATGTCGGAGTCCACGCACCAGTCGGCGAAGGCCTTCATGCGCTTTTCGTTTTCGGCTTCGTAGCCCATGCTGGTCCACACGTCGGTAGTGACCAGGTCGGCGCCCTTGCAGGCTTCCATGGGGTCGGAGAAGACCTTGTAGCAACCGGTGCGAGGCGTGCGGCCGCCGAAGGCGAGTTTTTCGTCCACTTCGTAGCCACTGGGCGTGCTCACGTGCACGGTGAAGTCGAGCAGCTCTGCTGCCTGCAACCATGTGTTGGCCATGTTGTTGCCGTCACCGACCCACGCCACGGTCTTGCCCTTGATGGAGCCGCGATGCTCAATGAAGGTGAAGATGTCCGCCATGATCTGGCAGGGGTGGAATTCGTTGGTCAGGCCGTTGATGACGGGCACGCGCGAGTTGGCGGCAAATTTTTCGATCTTGCTTTGCTCGTACGTGCGGATCATCACCAGGTCCGTCATGCGGCTGATGACCTTGGCGCTGTCCTCGATGGGCTCGGAGCGGCCCAGTTGGCTGTCGCCCGTGGTGAGGTGCACCACGCTGCCGCCCAACTGGTACATGCCCGCCTCGAAGCTCACGCGCGTGCGCGTGCTGGCCTTCTCGAAAATCATGGCCAGCGTGCGGTCGAACAGCGGATGGTATTTCTCGTAGCTCTTGAACTTGCCCTTGATGATCGCCGCGCGCGAGAACAGGTAGTTGTACTCGTCGGCGTCCAGCGCGGAAAACTGCAGGTAATGCTTCATGGTTTCGGGGCCTCTTCAGCGAGGAATTTTTTGACCAGTGGGGCGAGGCGGGAGACGAGCTCGTCGGCCTCGGCGCGCGAGAGGATGAGGGCGGGCACCAGCCGGATCACGGAATCCGCCGTGACCGAGAAGAGCAGACCGGCCTCTTCAGCACCACGGCCGATCAACGCGCCACAGGGGCGGTCGAGTTCGATGCCGATCATCAGGCCCTGACCGCGCACGTCCAGCACGCGCTGGTCGCCCGCGAAGGCTTGCTTGAGTGCCTGCTTCAGGTGTTCACCCACCTCAGAGGCATTTTGCAACAACTTGTCCTCTTCCATGATGCGAATGGTCTCGATACCTGCACGCATCGCCAAAGGATTGCCGCCAAAGGTGGTGCCATGATTGCCCGGCTGCAGTACATGTGCCGCCTTGCCGCGCGCAACGACGGCGCCCACCGGCACGCCGGAACCCAGACCCTTGGCCAGCGTCATCACGTCGGGCACGATGTCGGCCCACTGGTGCGCAAACCACTTGCCGGTGCGGCCCATGCCGGCCTGCACTTCGTCCAGCAGCATCAGCCACTCGTTGGCGTCGCACAGGGCGCGCACCTGCTGCATGTATTCGGCGCGCATGGGGTGCAGGCCGCCTTCGCCCTGGATGGGCTCCATCATCACGGCGACGACGTTGGGGTTGCCTTCCGTGGCCTGCTTCAGCGCGTCGATGTCGTTCACCGGCACGCGGATGAAACCTTCCAGCAGCGGGCCGAAACCGTCACGCACCTTGGGGTTGCCGGTGGCCGTCATGGTGGCGATGGAGCGGCCATGGAAGGCGTGCTCATAGACCACAATCACGGGCTTGGCGATGCCCTTGTCCACACCGTACTTGCGCGCGATCTTGATGGCGGCTTCGTTGGCCTCCAGCCCGGTGTTGCAGAAGAACACGTTGTCCATCCTGGCGCGCTCCACCAACAGCTTGGCGAGCACTTCCTGTCCGGGCACGTGGTAGTAGTTGGAGGTGTGGATCAGCTTGGTGAGCTGGTCTTGCAGTGCGGGCACGAGCTTGGGGTGGTTGTGGCCGAGCGTGTTGACCGCGATGCCAGCGAGCCCGTCAAGGTATTCCTTGCCGTTGACGTCCCACACTCGAACGCCCTGGCCGCGCTCAAGGGCGATTGGCACGCGGCCATAGGTGTTCATCACGTGGGGCGAGGCTGCCGAAACAAAAGCGGTCATGCGGAAATCTCCTGATCCTGACATAGCTGGGAAACATAACGCCGGCAGACTGGCCGGCGCAACGAAACCTGATTTTAGAGGCTGTCAATGACGCCTTCGTTGAGTATTTGGCATCACACTCATGCGCATCTGTCCAGTTCGGGCGGGAGCAACGCAGCGCGCGTGAGGGCTTTGCACGGACATTCAGTCTTATCTCTTATATAAGAGTTAGAATGACCCTACGTGGAACACGATGCCACGGTTCATTTTTCATGACACCTCACGATGGTTTCTCCCGAAGCAAAAGAAGTTTTTATTCAAGGAATCACCCTGGAAGGGAGAACTTTCCGGCCCAGCGACTGGGCAGAGCGTCTGGCAGGAGTCATGAGCCAATTCCGACCCGGCGGCTCTGTGCCGGGCAGCCACCTGAGCTATTCGCCCTGGTGCGTTCCGACCAACATCAATGGCGTCAAATGCGTGGTGGTGAATCGCGACCTGCAAGAGCACGAGCCCATGGCGTGGGACTTTGTGCTCAATTTCGCCAAAGACAACAGTTTGCAGATAGTCGAAGCGTGCCTGCTGCCCGATCCAAAGGCCTGATCTTCAGGCCTTTCGTTTTGAAGGGAATGTCGTTTCCAGCGCTGATGCGCTGACATTTGTCAGGGTTGCCCTATCTGCTGGCGGGTTTGTTCCGTCTATGCACTCTCAATTTGCTGCAGTGCAATAGACTGGCTCGCAACCATTCGAAGGGGGCCGCGCAGCGACGCCGGATCGGTGACTCTCCCCAGACATGGGGCGCGGCAGCGAATGGTATTGGCAATCCACTTCGAGTCGATATGAGCAATAGCAACGCAATTTCCCTGTTCACACAACGCCGCACGCAGTACGCGCTTGGCAAGAATCTCCCCCTCTCCGAAGACCAGGTCGATGCCCTGATCCGCGAGGCCATCCGTCTGGCGCCATCCTCGTTCAACTCGCAAAGCTCGCGCGCTGTGATCCTCTTTGGTGCCCAGCACGAAAAGCTCTGGAACATCACGCGCGAAACACTGCGCGCCGTGGTCCCGCCCGAAAACTTTGCCCCCACCGACGCCAAAATGACGGCGTTCGCCGCAGGCGCGGGCTCGGTGCTGTTCTTTGAAGATCAGGACGTCATCAAGGAGCTGCAGGAAAAGTTTCCGCTGTACGCAGACAACTTCCCGGTGTTCTCCGAGCATTCCGCCGGTATGGCCCAATTCGCGGTCTGGACCGCCCTGGCAGAGGCAGGCATTGGCGCCAGCCTGCAGCACTACGGCCCGCTGATCGACGCAGAAGTGGCCGCCACATGGGGCGTCCCGGCGAGCTGGAAAATGCGTGCGCAAATGCCGTTCGGCTCGAACGCGCAACCCATCGGCGACAAGACGTTCATTGCGGACGACGTGCGCTTCAAGACGTTTCGTTGAGTCTTTCTGCTTGGTTGACTGACTGAGCATTGGAATGCCCGTGCGTCGGGCATTCCTGCCGTCCGGGCACAAAAAACCGCCTTGCGGCGGTTTCCTTGCTTTTGATTTGCTGACAGCGCACCCGTTACAAACGGCGGGTGAAAATTCTATGGAAAGATCACCCGGGCTGTTTGCCTGAAGAGAGTCAGGCGGCTGCGACTGCCAGGGCCTTGACCTTGGCGGACAGGCGGCTCTTATCGCGAGCTGCCTTGTTCTTGTGGAAGATGCCCTTGTCGGCGATCGTGTCCAGCACGGATTGGGCCTTGGCGAACAGTTCGGTTGCCTTGGTCTTGTCACCAGCCAGAACAGCCTTTTCGACGTTCTTGACTGCGGTACGGTACTTGGAACGCAGCGATGTGTTGGCTGCGTTCAGCTTGACGTTCTGGCGTGCGCGCTTGCGGCCGGACGCCAGGCGGGGGTTCTTTTTCTTTGGCTTGGTTGCCATGGTATGTGTTCCTTAAGTGTCTGAGGATGTTGTCAGCAAAGCCAAGCATTATAACGTGTTTTGGTCGGATGGTCGGCTAACCGTTTTGGGGCCACCAAGACGACCCTCAGGGCTTTGTTGCGCAGCCTTGCCGTAGATTGACTACTGTCTGCGGCTGCGACGTCGCGCCCTGAGGGCCGTCTTGGCGGCTGAGTGCACGCAACCGCCCACTCGACCGCGCAGGCCATGGGCGGCCAGTTGAGCCGGGGGCTCAGGATTCTGCGTAAAAAATCCCTAGGGGTCCATGGTCAGCGCATACACTGGCGGCCGTGTCATTGTTCAAAGCTGCCTCCACCGTCTCCCTGCTCACTTTGGCCTCGCGCGTGCTGGGGTTGGTGCGGGATTTGCTTATGGCCTCGATGTTCGGGGCGAATGTGTTGACGGATGCGTTCAACGTGGCGTTCCGGATTCCGAATTTGTTCCGGCGGCTGTTTGCTGAAGGGGCGTTCAGTCAGGCTTTTGTTCCGGTGCTGGCCACGCACAAGGCGCAGCAGGGGGAAGAGTCCACCAGGTTGCTGATCAGCGCGGTGGCGACGGTGCTGTTCTGGGTGCTGTTGATCACTTGTGTGCTGGGCGTGGTGGGTGCGCCGGTGTTGGTGTGGCTGCTGGCGAGCGGCCTGCGTCACGAGCCCGGCGGCATGGAAGCCGCGGTGCTGATGACGCGCTGGATGTTCCCCTACATCGGGTTCATGTCGCTGGTGGCGTTGTCCGCCGGGGTGTTGAATACGTGGAAGCGGTTTGCCGTTTCCGCGCTCACGCCGGTGTTGCTGAATCTGAGCATGATTGCTGCGGCGGTGCTGGGTGCGCCGTTCTTCGCGCGGCACGGCATCGAGCCGATCTATGCCATGGTGGGCGGCGTGATGGTGGGTGGGGTGCTGCAGTTGGGGGTGCAGATTCCCGCGCTGGCGCGCCTGGGGCTGCTGCCGCGCATCGGCATGGGCTGGTCCACCATCCGCGCGGCATTTGCCAATCCGGGGGTGCGGCGCATTCTCACGTTGATGGGGCCTGCGCTGCTGGGCGTGGGGGTGGCGCAGATCTCGCTCATGATCAATACACAGATCGCGTCGTACCTGCAGCAGGGCAGTGTGACGTGGCTGTTCTATGCCGACCGGTTGATGGAGTTTCCCACGGCGCTGCTGGGTGTGGCGCTGGGGGTGGTGCTCACGGCGCAGCTGGCGTCGGCCAAGGCGTCGGGCGATTCGGAGCGCTATTCCGCCATGCTGGATTGGGGGCTGCGCATTGTGGTGTTGCTGAGTGTGCCGTGTGCGATCGGATTGGTGCTGTTTGCCAAGCCTCTGGTAGCGACGCTGTTCCATTACGGCGCGCTGCGCGACAGCGACGTGGGCCAGATCACGGTGGCGCTGCAAGGCTACGGAATCGGCTTGCTCGGGCTGGTGGCGGTGAAGGTGTTGGCACCGGGTTATTACGCATCGCAGGACATTCGCACGCCGGTGAAGATTGCCATCATCGTGCTGGTGGTGACGCAGTTGCTGAACGTGCTGTTTGTGCCGTACTTCGCGCATGCGGGGCTGGCGCTGTCGATCGGTCTGGGCGCGCTGGTGAATGCGACGTGGCTGCTGGTCGGGCTGTTGCGCCGGGGCAGCTACAAGCCGCATCCGGGTTGGGGCAGGTTTTTGCTGCAGGTGCTCGCGGCGAATGTGTTGCTGGCGGGGTTCCTGTTCTGGGCGAACCAGCATTTCGACTGGGTGGCACTGCGTTCGCACGCAATGTGGCGTGTTGGCCTACTGGCGAGCATATTGATTGGCGCTATGGTGGTGTACTTCGGAGGGCTGTGGGCCGCACGCATGAACCTGCGCCAGGTGCTGCGCAAGTGAGTGTGTAGCGGGGGAACTCATCAGGCGGTCATGCAGTCTTCCAGAGTGTGGTGGGCAGGTGTCCGCCGCTGTGAAGTAAACGTGGGTAATTGACTATGTCACTGCAATTCAATGTCCCTTCCCCTCAGGAGTATTTCTCCTGTCTGGTGCGGCAGGGGGATTCCGGTGAATCCATCCCTTTGCTGGAGGCGGCTGCCTGCATCGCGCAGGACGCCTACGCGCAGCTCGATGTCGAACAGGTGCTGGAAGAAGTCGATCGGCTGCTGGAGCGGCTGCATCGCGCGGCGCCCGAAGGCACAGAGCCCATGCAACGGTTGCAGGCGCTGAACCGGTTTTTCTATACCGAACTGGGCTTTAGCTCCAATCTCAACAATTACTACGATCCGGAAAACAGCTATCTGAATGCGGTGCTGCGCACGCGCCGGGGCATTCCGATTTCGCTGGCGGTGCTGTGGCTGGAACTGGCGCAGGGTATCGGTTTGCGTGCGCACGGCGTGTCGTTTCCGGGGCACTTTCTTGTGAAGGTGTCGCTGCCCGAAGGGCAGGTTATTTTGGACCCGACGAGTGGCCAGTCGCTCTCGCGGGAAGAAGTGAGCGAGCGGCTGGAGCCGTTTCTGACCCGCTTGCCCCATGTGGACGACCCGGATGCGCGGCTGGCGGATTATCTGCGGCCCGCGTCGGCGCGGCAGATTCTGGTGCGCATGCTGCGCAATCTGAAGGAAATTCACCGTGCCGAAGGGGATTGGCAGCGACTCATCGACGTCGAATGCCGCCTGATCGCCCTGTTGCCGGATGCCTGGGTGGAGTGGCGTGACCGCGGGTTTGCCCACGTGGAGCGTGGCCACATGCAGGAGGCCATCAGCGATCTGGAGATGTATCTGGAGCACGAAAGCGCGTCCGCAGATGCCGATGCCATCCAGGAGTTGCTGCTGCGCCTGCGCGAGTCGCAAAGTTGAGTCGAGCGCAGTCGAACGCCGCATGACGGTCACGTGACGGACATCCATCTGTCACGGCATTGTCACGAATTATCGGGAAGATGCGAAGCCTGTTTCTAGGTGACTCCTCATGTTTCAAAACACCTCCCTCGATCCTCAGGACTTCATGCAGCGTATGGCCGATGACCTGATGGACAGCTATGACGAAGAGTTGGAGTTGGAAATCGATGATCGCCATGTCGATGAAAACGGCCAGCGTTCGTCGGTGGTCGACAGCGAGTCCCGACGCAGCTATTTCAAGAACCTGTTTCATCTGCAAGGCGAGCTTGTCAAGCTGCAGGACTGGGTGCAGCAGTCGCGCGAAAAGGTCGTCATAATCTTTGAAGGCCGCGATGCAGCAGGCAAGGGCGGGGTGATCAAACGCATCACCCAGCGGCTGAATCCGCGCGTGGCGCGCGTGGCCGCGCTGCCTGCGCCGAACGACCGCGAGCGCACGCAATGGTATTTCCAGCGCTATGTGGCGCATCTGCCAGCGGCGGGGGAAATGGTGCTGTTTGACCGCAGTTGGTACAACCGCGCGGGCGTCGAGCGCGTGATGGGCTTTTGCACCGAGGACGAGTACGAAGAGTTCTTCCGCAGCGTGCCCGAGTTTGAAAAGATGCTCGTGCGCTCGGGCATCCGCGTCATCAAATACTGGTTCTCGATCACCGACGAAGAGCAGCACCTGCGCTTTCTGGGGCGCATTCACGATCCGCTCAAGCAGTGGAAACTCAGCCCGATGGACTTGCAAAGCCGCGTGCGCTGGGAGGAATACACCAAGGCCAAGGAAACGATGCTGGAGCGCACGCACATCGCCGAAGCCCCATGGTGGGTGGTGCAAGCGGTGGACAAGAAGAAGGCGCGCTTGAACTGCATTGCGCACTTGCTGTCGCAGATTCCGTATCAGGACGTGCCGCATGCGAGTGTGGTGCTGCCCGAGCGCGTGCGCCACGCGGATTATTTCCGCCAGCCCGTCCCGGAAACCATGATCGTTCCAGAGATCTTTTGACGGCTCTGTGATGCACGAAGCGGCGGCGGATGCAGCGAATGCAGCAAGCGCTCACAGGGGCATCAAGAATCAGACGAGAAAAAGCCCGGCAGCATAAGGCGGGCCGGGCTTTCTGAAAAAGCGTTTGCGCTGCGCTTCAGCTGGCTTTGACGGCGAGCACGGGGCAATCCACGGTCATCAGGATTTCCTGCGCCATGCTGCCCAGCAGGAGCTTGCCCACAGCGGTGCGGCGGCGCAGGCCGATGACGAGCACGCTCACGTCCAGTTCCTTGACGAGGTCGTTGATTTCGTCGATGGCCGCCTTGCCGCGCACGAATTGCTTGAACTCGGCCTTGATGGGGAGCGTGGCGAGGCGCTCTTCGACGCGCTCGGCCTCGTAGCCGCTGATCAGCGCCGGGTCTTCCTGATGACCGCCGGGGCCGGCATTCACCACCACCAGCAGTTCGTTGCGGCGGGTGGCAATTTCGATGGCTTTGTCCAGAGCAGCGCGGCCCTCGGGGCGTGCAACGTAGGCAACCAGAATGGTCATGAAGGGGTCTCCAGTCTCTTTGAGCGTTTCAAACAATAAACGGTTTTGCTATGTGAGCAGGAAACCCCGGCGCCCAATGGCCTTGCGCAATGAGCCAGAGGCTGGTGGGTGCGTGGATTCCTGGACGGCTCCAGCATAGCCGAAGCCTGCACGGATTGGAGGGTTGGAGATGGAATTCCAATCACCGAAGTTCTCCCGATTGACCTTCGTCAATTGGCGATGTCCAGCACGTTGATGTCATCGTGGGCGCGAATGGAATCGCGCCATCGGGTCAGACCAATCGGGCGGCTTCCAGTTCTTTTTTCAGATACGCGTAAAAGAGCGGGGCCGCCACCAGCCCAGCGGGCCCGAAGATGGCTTCGGCCACGAACATCACGGCCAGCAACTCCCATACACCCATATGTGTGCGTGTGCCCACCACCTTGGCGTTGATGACGTATTCGGCCTTGTGGATCAGCACGAGGAACAGCAGGCACGCCGCCGCCGCCGTGGGAGAGACGGAAATGCCCACGAGCGTGATCACCACGTTGCACAGCAGATTGCCGACGATGGGAATCAGGCCCGCAAAGAACGTGAGCATGATGAGCGCGGGCGTATACGGCAGTTCCAGATCCCAGATGGGCAGGATGCCGAGCAGGAAAATCGCCGTCAGCACGGTGTTGAACGAGGCAATCCAGAACTGCGCCGTGACGATCTGGCGGAACGCATCGCCAAAGAAATAGACCCGTTTGGTCAGTTGCTGCGACAGCGGCCCGCGCGTGGGGCTGGAGTGGCGCACCGCCGCGAGCGCGCCGATCAGCAGACCCACATAAGCGTAGAGCAGGCCGGCGAGCCAGACGCGCCCGGCCATCGCCAGCGTTCCGGCCTTGGTGCCGAGGTAGTAGGCAATGGTGCGCTGGATCTCTGCCGTGCCTTCGGGCAGTTGGGCCGCGATTTCAGAGGGTAGCTTCTCTTTGAGCTCGAGAATCGTGTGCGCGAGATAGGCCAGCAGTTCGGTGTACTGGCGTGGCGCTTCGATGATGTAGCTGCGCGAGTGCGATACGCCCACGCCGATGAGCAGCAGCGGTAGCAGCATCACGATCGCCACGGCGAGGCCGTGTCCCACGCCCACGTGCCCCGGTTTGCGCGGAAAGCGCCTTCGCAGCCAGGCAAAGTGGAATGCGATCCAGCGGGTCAGCAAGAAACCCAGACACACGCAGAGCAGCCCGGGCAGGAGCCCATACACCATGACCAGCAGCAGCGCCGCAGCCATGAGCAGATAACTGGCGATTTTCACGCCGCGCGAAGTGGAAGCACCCGGCACAGTGGCCGGGGTGGGCGGAACTGACGGGGGCGCGCCGGACGGCATGGATGCGTGGGCCGTGTGGTCCGATGGGGTCAGGCCACCACGACGGCGGCGCCGGTGCCGCGCTCGGCGATGGTGCCGATCGGGTAGACCGTCTCGCCCAGTCCAGACAGCATGTCGGTGGTCGCCTTGGCGGCTTCGGCTGGCACCACCAGCACCATGCCGATGCCGTTGTTGAACGTGCGGTTCATCTCGATGTCGTCGATGCCCGCCGTCTTCTGCAGCCACGCGAAGAGCTCGGTCTGGGGCCAGCTACCGGCCTTGAGGTGGGCCGCCATGCCTTGCGGCAGCACACGCGGAATGTTCTCCAGCAGACCACCGCCCGTGATGTGGGCCAGCGCCTTGATGGGTTGCTCGGCCAAGGCGGCCAGCACGTTCTTCACGTACAGGCGCGTGGGCTCCATGATGGCTTGCTTGAACGGCTTGCCGTCGAGCGTCGCGGGGACGGTGCCCTGCGCTTCGGCGCGCTCGATGCACTTGCGCACGAGCGAGAAACCGTTGGAGTGCACGCCCGCCGACGCCAGGCCCAGCACCACGTCGCCGGGTTGCACGTTCTGGCCGGTGAGGATCTTGGACTTTTCGACCGCGCCTACGGCGAAGCCTGCCAGATCGTATTCACCATCGGGGTACATGCCGGGCATTTCAGCGGTTTCGCCGCCGATCAGCGCGCAGCCGGACAGCTCGCAGCCCTTGGCAATGCCGCCCACCACGGCCGCAGCCGTGTCCACGTGCAGCTTGCCGCAGGCGAAGTAGTCGAGGAAGAACAGCGGCTCGGCGCCTTGCACCAGCACGTCGTTCACGCTCATGGCGACCAGATCGATGCCGACGGTGTCGTGCATGTTCCATTCGAAGGCCAGCTTGAGCTTGGTGCCCACGCCATCGGTGCCAGAGACCAGCACCGGCTCCTTGTAGCGCTTGGGCACTTCGAACAGCGCGCCGAAGCCGCCGATGCCAGCCATCACCCCTTCACGCATGGTCTTCTTGGCCAGCGGCTTGATACGCTCGACCAGAGCATCGCCCGCGTCAATGTCAACGCCAGCGTCTTTATAGGAAATGGGAGTGGATGGAGTGGAGGAGCTCATTGGAAGGAGATTCAGGAGGCTTGAAGCCCGCAAGGCAGGCAGAACGTGTGGATTTTAAGCTGTAGCCTTATGTCACCGTGAATACAGTGCGATATTGCAATGCCAAAAGTGCGGTATCCATATCGGGTAAGCGCCAGGAGCGTCGCCAAAACGGTACTGGATTGGCGCGGAATTCGTGCTGAATCGGCGTATTGGCCCTGTCAATTTCGCATCACGAACGGATGGGCGCGCACAAGGCACTAAAATCAACGACTTCCCGCCTGCTCAACCATGTTGGCTGCGCCGGCCCTGATGTCGCTATTTCAATACAGTTGGCACCTCTGGCTGGCTTTTTGGCCCCGGATTCCCGTTCCATGCCCATCCATCCGAAGTTCGTTGAACCTGCTCCCCCAGCCGGACACCGGCCGCGTCTGCGTGCGCGGTGGAACAGCGAGGCCGCCGCGTGAGGCAGTTGGCGCTGGATATCGGCCTCACACCCGGTCCCACGCTGGACCGGTACTTCGTGGGCACCAATGACGAGGCGCTGGCGCATCTGCGCCTGGCCATCGGGGCAGGGCAGCACCAGGTGCGCTCGCCCGTGCCGACCTATCTGTGGGGCGAGTCGGGCAGTGGCAAGACCCATTTGTTGCGCGCAACCTATGAGTCCCTGCGCGAGCAAGGGCAGTCGGTGGGCTGGCTTGACGCCTCGGTGAGCGACCCGGCCGCGTTCAGCGAACGTTGGGTGACTGTCATCATGGATGAAGTGCACCTCTACAACAGCAAGCAGCAGGCGGCCGCGTTCAACTGGTTCATCAACGCATTGAACCCTGCGGTCGGCAATCCGCGCTGGGTGCTGGCGGCGGGTGAACTGCCGCCTGCAGACCTGCCGCTGCGCGACGATTTGCGCAGCCGTCTGGGCTGGGGTCATGTGTTCCAGTTGCACCTGCTGGACGACACGGCGCGCCGCAAGGTGCTTCGGCAAGAGGCGGATGCGCGTGGCGTGTTCCTCTCGGATGAGGTGATGGATTACATTCTCAAGCGTTTCTCACGCGATCTGGGCAGCCTGATGCAGCTGCTCTCCAGCCTCGACAGTTATTCCCTGCGGGAGAAGCGGGCCATCACCATCCCGCTGCTCAAGGACATGTTGCAGCATGAATGAAACGTCCGCCAGCGCCCCCCTGCGCTGGCGACATCAACACAAGAAGAAGCAATGACACCAACAACGCAGACGCAAAAGCCCAGACTGGCGCTTTTCGATCTGGACCACACCTTGCTGCCGCTCGACTCCGATTTCGAGTGGGGCGAGTTCTCCATCCGCATCGGCTGGGCCGACAAGGAGGAGTTCGGTCGTCGCAATCAGGCGTTTTATGACGACTACGTGGCAGGCCGACTGGACGTGCACGATTACGTGCGCTTTGCCACCGAGGCCGTGCGCGCGCGCGGTGCCGAAGCGGCGGCGCAGGCACATGAACAATTCATGACCGAGGTGATTCGCCCGGCCATTCGCGCGAGCGCACTCGATTTGCTGCGTGCGCATGCCGATGCGGGCGACGAGGTGGTGATCATCACCGCCACCAACGAATTCGTGACCGCACCCATCGCACGCGCACTGGGCGTAAAGAACCTGATTGCCGTGCAACTGCAGCGCGACGACAATGGCTGGATCACGGGTGAGATCGACGGCATCCCGTCGATGCGCGAAGGCAAGGTGCAGCGCATGGAACAATGGCTGAAAGAGCGCAACCTTGGCTGGGATCAGGTGGAGTGCACGTTCTACAGTGACTCCATGAACGATGTGCCGCTGCTGGAACAAGTGGACCATCCGGTGGCGACCAACCCCGACCCGCGCCTGCGCGCACTGGCGCAGCAAAAAGGCTGGCGCATCCTGGACCTGTTTCCCCAAGAGCCATGATCAAGACATTCATCGACAAACTGCTCGGCAAGACATCCGCAGGCACCACGGGCCGTGGAAAAAGCCGCTTCGGCAAGCGCGTGGACGTGCCGGTGTCCGTGCATGGCATCAACCCCGAACTGGTCGACAAACGCGCCAGCGACGTGGTGCGCACGCTCAAGCAGGCGGGCTTTGAAGCCTACATCGTGGGCGGCGCCGTGCGCGACCTGCTGCTGGGTCTGCGCCCGAAAGACTTCGACGTGGCCACCAACGCCACGCCCGAGCAGGTCAAGGGCCTGTTCCGCCGCGCCTTCATCATCGGCAAACGCTTTCGCATCGTGCACGTCGTGTACGGACGTGGCCGCGAGCATGAGGTGATTGAAGTCTCCACCTTCCGCGCGTATCTCGACAATTCCGCAGCAGAGTTGGTGTCCGGCAACGAGAAAACCAGCAAGGCCCAGCTCGCAGGCGTGCAGCATGCCGTGGACGCCAGTGGCCGCGTGCTGCGCGACAACGTCTGGGGTCCGCAGGACGAAGACGCCACGCGCCGCGACTTCACCGTCAACGCCATGTACTACGACCCGGAAACGCAGGTCGTCGTGGACTTCCACAAGGGCATCGAGGACGCCAAGAAGAAGATTCTGCGCATGATTGGCGACCCGGCCACACGCTATCGCGAAGACCCGGTGCGCATCATCCGCGCCGTGCGTTTTGCGGCCAAGCTCTCTCATCTGGGCTTCAAGCTCGATCCCAAGACGTCGAAGCCGCTGGTCGAATCCGAACACCTGTTGCACGACGTGCCGCAAAGTCGCCTGTTCGATGAAATGCTCAAGCTGCTGCAGACCGGGCACTCGATTGCATCGGTCGAGCAACTGCAGTCGCTCGGGCTCGCCAAGGGCATCTATCCGCTGCTGGACATCGTGGTGGAGCGCGCCGATCACTCCTTCGTGCGCGCCGCGCTCATGGACACGGACCGCCGCGTGAGCGAGGGCAAGACCGTTGCGCCGAGCTTCCTGCTCGCCTGCGTGCTGTGGCACGACGTCAAGACCGGTTGGGAGCAACGCATGCAGCGCCAACAGCCGTTCCCCGCGCTGCAGGATGCCATCGACGACGTGTTCGACAAACGCATTGGCGATGTGTCCGGACGCGGCAAGCTCGCCGCCGACATGCGCGAAATCTGGGTCATGCAGCCACGCTTTGAAAAGCGCTCCGGCTCTACGCCGTTCAGCATGGTGGCGCATATCCGCTTCCGCGCAGGCTTTGACTTCCTGCGACTGCGTGCTGACGTCGGCGAGGTGGAGGAACATCTGGCCGAGTGGTGGCAAGAGTTCCAGCAGACCGACGACGCGCGCCGCGACGACATGATGGACCAGGCGCGCGAGGAGCAGCGCGCCAAGCAACGCAAGGCCCAGCAAGCCTCAGCCGCCAAGCGCGCGCCCAAGGCAGACGGTGCACCCGCGTCGGACAAACCCAAGGCCAGGGCCAAGCCCAAGGCAGCGCCGAAGGAGCCCCAACAGCCCGAAGGCGCCATCGAGAACGCAGAAATCGGTGATCCGCCCGTAGCAGCCGCCGCCAAGAAACGCCGCCGTCGCCGTCGCAAACCAGGTGGTGGAGCGGGTGAGGTGGGCACAGGCTCCGCACCGTCCACTTCCTCCTCCTCTGACGCGGGCGAATGAGCGCTGACGGCGGCGCAGCCGCGCCTCTGTCGGCCGCAACGACCCCGCACACCGCCTGGATCGGCCTGGGTGCCAATCTGGGCGATGCTCGCGCCGCGCTGTGCGCCGCCGTAGGCTGCATCGATGCCTTGCCAGACACGCGCGTTCGCCGGGTGTCATCGCTCTACAGCAGCGCCCCTGTGGATGCCAGCGGCCCGGACTATCTGAATGCCGTCGCCGAGATCGACACCCGCCTCACGCCCATCGCATTGCTCGACGCACTGCAGTCCATTGAGCTCGCTGCAGGTCGCGAGCGCCCTTATCGCAACGCGCCGCGCACGCTCGATCTGGACCTAGTGCGCTACGCCGATCTGCAGATGCAGACCGAGCGCCTGGTGCTGCCCCATCCGCGTTGGCAGGAGCGGGCGTTTGTACTCCAGCCCATGGCGGAGTTGCTCGGCGCAGCCATCTTGAACGCGCTGTCCGACGCGCAAAAGCAGGCCATCGCGATGCAACGCATCGAGAAACTGCGGCCCGCGCACGCATGGTGCGCGCTGCCGCCCAGACGCTGAATCCAGACCAAAGAAAACGAGCCTCCAAGGTGCGCATCGCTTCCTATGCGGTGGACGCGTGTGCGTCCACCTGAAGCCTATGCGCAGCCTAGTCGGCTCGTCGTGCATCGTCCCTCGTCCCGTGTCCCGCCGATCCAGCCCGTGCGGACCAGATCGGCGGGTGGGTATCAGATCAACGTGATCTGGTGGTTCGCCAGCAGGGTGGCGAGGTCGGTTTGGACACCGTTCAGCGTCAGCAGGGTGGCGAAGTTCTGACCCGTTCCACTGCGGTCGATTTCGACCAGCGTGTTGCCGTCAGACACTTCTACCTTGAGGTAGCTTGTGATGCGATCACCCGCCTCGATGGTTGCGATGCCGTTGACATACTTCGCGGCGTATTGGCCGTTGACGGTCGGCGTGTAGCCTTCCAGCAGGTCTGCCAGATGGATACGGTCCGCATTCGCGGTCGCCTCCCATGTGCCCACCGTAAAGCCGTTCACCACGTCGTGGCCGTTACCACCGGTGTCGTCCGCCGCGTTCAACAGCTTGTACATGAGGGTGTCGTTACCGCCATGGATCAGGTTGAACGTGTCGTTGCCACCCCGGCCTTCGAAGTAGTTGTTGCCTGCATCATCGGTGAACGTGTCGTTCCCGGAGCTGCCAGCGATTCCTTCGATGTTCTTGAAGGTGTGAATACCGAACCCGGTGTTCTGGGCACCTTCGTAGGACAGGTCGACGGAGATAGACGTGTTGCCTGCCAGCTTGTAGTCGACGATGTCCAGCCCGCCTGTGTTGCTCCACGACTTGACGCCAGACACTTCCACCGTGCCGCCTGCACCGTTGTAGATGTCGGTACCGAGCGTTGCAAAGAAGGTGTCGTTGTAGCCTGTGCCCACAATACCGTTGCCGATATTCGCGTTGGCACTGCTGTCACTTCCCTCTGCAGTCAGGATGTAGGCCGCATTGGCTGCACCTGGCTGGAAGCCGTGCCAGGCGTCGCTGTAGTGCTCGATGGTGTTAGCTCCCACCGCGTGCACACCACCCACGTCCTGAGACGTGCCGTTGACGTGCGTGAGCAATACGAGGCTGTACGTCTTGGCCGGATCCAGACCGTAGAAGTCCACCAGAGCGGAGCTGTCGTTGGTCTGGTTGCCCGACTGTGGATTGATGATCTGGGTGCCAACCACTTGTCCCGTTTCATCGTCAATCAACTGGACGGTATTGCCATAGAACACGTTGATACCGTTCTTGTCGAAGATTCGGAAGTGCAGCGCAGTTCCGTCTTCAACCTTGGTGGTGTTCTCGATGTACTTGGTATTCCCCTTCACCGTGAAGATGAGCAGGTCGCGGTCGCCGTCCCAATCGATGTCCACCGCGACGCCGCCGGTGACAGAGTCGCCGCCGGTCCAGGATCCGATGGTGTTGTTGCCACCCAGCAGATTGCTAGTTGCAAAGCTGATCGAACCGCCGGAACTCGTATTGGTGTAGAGGTTGACCGGGCCAGTGTTACCGGCCGCTGTCATCCCCCCCGTGTTGCCCATGCCTGGCAGTTCGATGATGTCCATCTTGCCATCCCCGTTCCAGTCAATGGCAAGGGAGGCACCGCCCAACAGGCCATCTCCCAATGTGTGCGTTCCTGCGGCATTGCCGATTCCCTCCGGGTTGGTTGACCCCAGATGGCCGTGGCCATCGTTGAAGTGAATCCTGCTTTCGGACCGAGCGCCCGGCGTCGTTCCATACCCGCGACCAAGGAACAGGTCCATGTACCCATCGCCGTCGAAGTCTGCCCACGTCATGGATACACCGTTGCCGATATTCGGGTCATCATCCCAACGCTGGAATACCTGATCAATGATCTGGGTGTTCTTCCAGGTTCCATCTCCCTGGTTGGAGGCAACGACCAAGCGGTACGGGTCCGGGCTGGTTGGTGTGGTTGCGCCTGGGCCACCAATTTTGGTGGTTCCGGCGGTCGCGTGATAGACGATATCTACAGTGCCGTCATTGTTCAGGTCAACTCCCGACAGTTCCATGTCAAACGTGGTGTTGCCGTTGTTGGTCGACCCGGGTGTGGCCGTGTCAACGTAGCCCCCGTCCTTTACAAAATCGTCGAAGTTTCCGTTGGGATTCAACACGATCTGGGAGTCAAAGCCACCTGGAGCGCTTGCATCGTTCGGAGTTTGGTCTCCGTATGCCAGATCGACAAATCCGTCGCCCGACTTGTCAAATGCAATCACACCGCCATACCAGCAATAGGCGTTCGCCTTTCCTCCGCTTCCTGCTACTTGTTGGGCAATGTAATTGGTTCCGTCGTAGATGAATGCCTGTTGCCCGTTTGCGAATGTACTGTCCTCTGCAAACAGATCCATGTATCCATCACGGTCAAAGTCCATGAATGTCGCATTCTGGACATAGTTTGGGCCGACCGTTGTATTGCTAATTAGTTTGGTAATTCCAAAGCTGCCCAATGAAGCGCTGTCGGTTCCATTGGCGTCCAACATGGTCTGGTTGGAGTGGATGCGCCACATTCCATCCTCTCCGATGGTGAATGCAGTCGCCTTCTGGTTCGAATCCGAACCACCTGCTCCAACGGTCACCTCGGGGGTCGGCGAGACGATCAGCTCATTGTCGGTCGCATCACGGGTAATGATGGTGCCGTTTTCCGCCTTGAGCACAGCTTGCACATCGTGCGAGCCAATGGCCAGCGCGTGCTCGTCGGGAATCTGCACATACCATGTGCTGTTGAGCGGGTCGACCACGACATCACCGGTTTTGGAACTGTAGGTCCGTCCGTTGACGGTCACTTCCACGTATTCGCCTGGCTGGATCTCGAAGCCTACGTAGCCAGTAATGATTGGCGTCGTGTCCAGCGTATTCTGGGCGTTGATCACCACTTCGAGATCGATCGTGATATCCAGCTTCGTCGATGGTCCCGCATTGCCAGCAGAATCCATCACTTGCGCTGTGTAGATGTGGTGTGAATCGTCCTTCAATTCCTGCGGCAGCACGAAGCTCCACTCCAGGCCATTCACTT
>DCYB01000015.1 GCA_002331385.1 Comamonadaceae bacterium UBA2121 | reverse complement strand
GCCGCCGGGCGCAATCCCGGCACCGGAATCAAAATTCCAAAGCAGCGCCAGCTAGGCAAGCGCAATGCAATGCAATGCGATGCAATGCAATGCAACCCAGATTTCAACGTCGACAAATCATCTCAGCCACCGCCGACACCACCCCTTCATCGACGCCGTCCGCCAGATCCACCGCCACCCGCTGGCGGTAAAACACCCCCAGATCCAGCCCCACACCCAGCGCGCACACCTTCACATCGCCAGCCCGCTCACGCGCGGCCAGAACCTGTCGCAGGTGCTGATCGAGATAGTGCTCATCGTTGGCCTGATGCGTTGCGGTGTCCATCGGGCAGCCATCGGAGACCACCATCAGGATGCGTCTGCGCGCGGGCTGGGCGAGCAGGCGTTGGCAGGCCCACTCCACGCCCTCGCCATCGACGCCTTCGCGGAAGATGTCGGGCTTGCGCAGGGCGGCGATGCCGTGCCGCCCGTGTCGCCACGGCTTGGCGGCGTCCTTGAAGACGATGTGCAGGCGTTCGTTGAGTCGGCCCGGCCATTGTGGTTGTCCGGCACGTTGCCATTCGCGCCGGGCACGACCGCCGTTCCATGCGCCGGTGGAAAAACCAAGCACTTCCACGCGCACGCCCGCCATGTCGAGGGCCCGGCCGAGCACGTCGATGAGCAGGGACACGGGCTTGGCGTAGCCCTTCATGGAGCCGGAGCAGTCGAGCAGGAACGTGACGGCCGTTTCGTTGATCGGACGCTGCATTTCGTCCTTGAAGATCTCACGCAGTTGCGGGTCGCTCACAAGTTGCGAGAGCCGTCCACCGTCCAGATAACCTTCTTCCAGACCGAAGTTCCAGCCGTCGCGCTGGTGCATGGCCAGTCGCTGCTGGAAATAGCGCGCAAGGCGGCCGATGTGCAGGCCCGAGCGCGCAATCTCATCGTCCATCTGCTCACGGAATTCGGCGAGTTGCGCCGTGCGGATCAGCTCGCTGGCCACGGCTTCGCGGTCGAACTGGCGGGTGAAGACGCGGTAGTTCTGCGCCGAGCTGGCCCACGCGCGGCTGTCGCCGGTTTGGGCGATGGGCAGTTCGTCGATGTTCTGCGATTCAAAGTGCAGCGGCAACGCAAAATTGCCACGCCGCTTGGGGTTGCCGTTGCCGCGTGGCGCGTCTTCCTGCGCGGCGCGCACGGCGGCACCCACCCAGCGGCTCACGGCCAGTGCCGGCTCGATGAAGGCCGACTGCTCTTCGCGCGTGCGGCGCAGTTGCAGCCAGAAGCGGCCCAGATGCGGCGACATCGCCATGCGGGTGGATTCAATGGCGTCGGACATGCGATCGGGCATTTCCTGATCAGTCAGGCGGCTCCACGCCGTGAGCGCCACCGCAAAGAGCAGGATGCCGAGGCTGCTTTCCGTCAGCCCCGAATCGATGAACGCCTGCGCCCAATGCAGGAAGCGCTCGCGCATGTTGCTGCGTGCGCCGGGCCACGTCACCGGCACCAGGCTTTCCACGCGCAGTTGTTCGAGCAGCTCGAACACCATGCGCTCCACCGGATCGGTGGGCAGATGGGCGCGGTGCAGTTCTTTGTCGCTCAGCGACAGGCGCAGCCCAACGCTGTCGAGCAGGCCGCGCTGGTCGGTCAACTCGGGCGGAACGTCGCTATGGTGCGCGGCGGGCAAGGCCTGCGGCATGGTGCCGGCGTATAGCGTTTGCCCGCTCCATTGCAGCGATCCGTCGCCGGTGATGGCGCGCAGCAGCGCGCCGCCCCAGGACTCCATTTCGGCAAGGCTCGGGGACGGCCCTGCGGGTGCTGCGTCAGCCGACATGCACCTGCAGCGCCGGGTCGGCTGCGTGCGCGTTGGTCGTCAGCTCCTGCCCAAAGCAGCGCTGGAAATATTCGGCCACGATGGTGCGCTCAGCGGGCTCGCACTTGTTGAGGAAGGTGAGCTCGAACGCCAGCTTCAGGTCGTGGAAGATCTGCACGTTTTCAGCCCAGGTGATGACCGTGCGCGGCGACATCAGCAGCGACAGGTCGCCCACGCCAAAGCCCTTGCGCGTGAGGTTGGCCAGCGCAACCATGGCGTCGATCTGGTGACGGCCCTGCGGCGTGTCGAGTTCGGGCACGCGCGCCAGCACGATGGCCGCCTCTTCCGCAGGTGCGAGATAGTTCAGCGTGGTCACCAGATTCCAGCGGTCGAGCTGCGCGTGATTGAGCATCTGCGTGCCGTGATAGAGGCCCGAGAGATTGCCCTGCCCCAACGTGTTCATGGTGGCAAAGAGACGGAAATGCGGGTGCGGATGAATCACGCGCTTCTGGTCGAGCAGCGTGAAACTGCCTTCGCGCTCCAGCACGCGCTGGATCACGAACATCACGTCCGGGCGGCCCGCATCGTACTCGTCAAAAACGATGGCGACCGGGCGCTGCAGCGACCACGGCAGGATGCCTTCCTGGAACTCCGTCACCTGCTGGCCGTCCTGCAGCGTGATCACATCCTTGCCGACCAGATCGAGGCGGCTGATGTGTCCGTCCAGATTCACGCGCACGCAGGGCCAGTTCAGCCGCGCGGCCACTTGTTCGATGTGCGTGGACTTGCCCGTGCCATGCAGCCCCTGGATCACCACGCGGCGGTTGTGCGCAAATCCGGCGAGGATCGCCAGCGTCACCTGCGGGTTGAAACGGTAGGCCTCGTCCACCTCGGGGACATGATCGGTGTGCGCTTCAAACGCAGGCACGCGCATGTCGGTGTCGATGCCAAACACCTCGCGCACGCTGATCGTGCGGGTGGGCTGCAATTGGGTCAGGTCAGTCATCATCTGCTCCGGGCGGAACATCGTCGTTGATACAGGCAATCGCTTCCGCTGCGGCCTGCAACTTGGGAAGATAGGTCAGCGCCTTCTCCTTGGAGAAGCGCATGATGGGCGCCTGCACCGCAAGCCCCATGTTGGAATGGCCGTTGCGCGAGGGCACGAGCACGCCCAGGCACAAGAGGCCGGGCAGGAATTCTTCGTTGTCGAATGCGTAGCCCTGCGCGCGCACCTTGTCGAGCTCGGCCTCTACCGCATCGAACGTCGTGAGCGAATTGCCGGTGAAGCCTTGCAGCGGCGCGGCCGACAGCAGGCGACGGCGCTGCGCAGGCGACATCTGGCTCAGGAAGAGTTTTCCCGTGGCAGAACAATGCGCAGGCACGCGCGAGCCGGGGTGCAGATAAAAGCGCAGCGGGGCCGGCGTTTCCACGCGGTCCAGATACAGCACTTCGCTGCCCGAGAACGCGGTGATGTTGCAGCTCTCCCCCAGGTCGGCCACCAGACTCGACAGCACCGCGTGGCGCGCGCCGTGCGTGGTGTTGTTGAGCAGCACGTTTTCCGCCAGCCGCATCAGGCGCCTGCCGGTCGCGTAATGGCGTCCGTTGCCATCGCGCTGCAGGATGCCCGCGCTTTCGAGCTGCGTGAGCATGCGGTGCATGGACGGCTTGGGCAACCCCGTCTCTTCCACGATGGATTGCAGCGTGAACGGCGTGTCTTTTTGCGCAATGACTTCCAGAAGCGCGAACAGACGCAGGTTGGGGGTGTCCCCATCCAGTCGGGTAGTGGTGTGGCTGCCAGCGTTCTTCATAGCGTCGTCGATCATATGCAGTTCCGTTTTTTGAGTCAATTTATTCCGAAAAAAGAAATCTCTTGCCTTTTTGCAAAAAAATCTCGTAGACTTGCACCCGCAATCTCTTTTTTCGGAACCTGATGTTTCGTTTTTTCATCTCATCGTAGGAGACAAAGATGACTAAAGCCAAAGCTGACAATCGTAAGGTGGTTGAGGGCGTTCAGAAAATGACGCCTTCCGAAGCCTTCGTGGAAACCTGCGTCGCCAACGGCGTGACCGAAATGTTCGGCATCATGGGCTCTGCCTTCATGGACGCCATGGACATCTTCGCACCTGCAGGCATTCGCCTGATTCCCGTGGTGCACGAGCAAGGCGCGGCCCACATGGCCGACGGCTACGCCCGCGTGTCCGGCCGCCACGGTCTGGTGATCGGCCAGAACGGCCCCGGCATTTCCAACTGCGTGACCGGCATCGCCGCTGCATTCTGGGCCCACAGCCCCGTCGTGATCGTGACGCCTGAAACCGGCACGATGGGCATGGGTCTGGGCGGCTTCCAGGAAGCCAACCAGTTGCCGATGTTCCAGGAATTCACCAAGTACCAGGGCCACGTGGTCAACCCCAAGCGCATGGCCGAATTCACGGGCCGCTGCTTCGACCGCGCCATGTCCGAAATGGGCCCCACGCAGCTGAACATTCCGCGTGACTACTTCTACGGCGAAATCGAGTGCGAGATCCCGAAGCCAATGCGCGTGGACCGCGGCCACGGCGGCGAGAAGAGCCTGAACGAAGCCGTTGAGCTGCTCAAGACCGCCAAGTTCCCCGTGATCCTGGCCGGCGGCGGCGTGGTGATGGGCGATGCAGTGCCGGAAGCGCAAGCGCTGGCCGAGCGTCTGGGCGCACCTGTGGCCACCGGCTACCTGCGTAACGACGCTTTCCCTGCCAAGCACCCGCTGTGGGCCGGCCCGCTGGGCTATCAGGGCTCCAAGGCAGCGATGAAGCTGATCGCACAAGCCGACGTGGTGATCGCACTGGGTTCGCGCATGGGCCCATTCGGCACGCTGCCACAGCACGGCATGGACTACTGGCCCAAGACGGCCAAGATCATCCAGGTCGAAGCCGATCACACCAACCTCGGTCTGGTCAAGAAGATCTCCGTGGGCATCAATGGCGACGCCAAGGCCGTGGCTGCAGAGCTGGTCAAGCGTCTGGCCGACGTCAAGCTGGACAGCGACGCCACCAAGGCACAACGCGCTGAAACCATCAAGGCCGAGAAGGATGCATGGGAGAAGGAACTGGACGGTTGGACGCACGAGCGCGATCCGTACAGCCTCGACATGATCGAAGAAGCCAAGAAGGAAAAGACACCGACCGGTGGCGAGTACCTGCACCCACGCCAGGTGCTGCGCGAACTGGAAAAGGCCATGCCCGCGCGCGTGATGGTCTCTACCGACATCGGCAACATCAACTCGGTGGCCAACAGCTACCTGCGCTTTGACGAGCCACGTTCGTTCTTCGCGCCGATGTCGTTCGGCAACTGCGGCTACGCCCTGCCCACCATCATCGGTGCCAAGTGCGCCGCCATGGACCGTCCGGCCGTGGCCTACGCTGGCGACGGCGCATGGGGCATGTCGATGATGGAAATCATGACTGCCGTGCGCCACGACATTCCTGTGACCGCTGTGGTGTTCCACAACCGTCAATGGGGTGCCGAGAAGAAGAACCAGGTGGACTTCTACAACCGCCGCTTCGTGGCGGGCGAGCTGGAAAGCGAAAGCTTCTCCGACATCGCCAAGGCCATGGGTGCCGAAGGCATCGTGGTGGACAAGCTGGAAGACGTGGGCCCCGCGCTCAAGAAGGCGATCGACATGCAGATGAACGAAGGCAAGACCTGCGTCATCGAAATCATGTGCACCCGCGAACTGGGCGACCCGTTCCGCCGCGACGCGCTGGCCAAGCCCGTGCGCTTCCTGGAAAAGTACAAGGACTACGTCTAAGCCCTTGAGGCACAGGCGCCCTTCCCTGGCGAAGGCGCCTGTGTCGCAGGGCGACTCTTGCCGGAGTACGAACGGAGCAGGACACGCACGGCGTGATCCCCCGCGCCGCCAACTCCGACCAGAGCACCCGCCCTGCTGCTGAACGCACATTCCGGCCCGCTGCGGAATGTGCCCTCTCCCCAGCCCTCTCGTAATTGCAACTTGCAAGAGAAGGCTGCGGAGAGGGTGACAGCGGCGCAGCACCCGCGCCCACACCACCAGAACCAACGCGAACCAACACCACCACCCGGACCGGACTGGAGACAACACCATGGCTTCCACCCCCAGCACCAGCACAACCACCAAGCCCCGCCCGCACCTCGACCGCCTGCTGCAACAAGCGCGCGCCAAAGGTGCCATCCCCGTGGCCGTGGCGTACCCATGCGATGCAGGCTCGCTCCAGGCGGCCATGCAGGCAGCCGACGCTGGCCTGATCCGCCCCCTGCTGGTCGGCCCGCGCGAGCGCATTGAAGCCGCCGCAGCCCAGGCCGGGCTGGATCTCTCCAAGGCGGAAATCCACGCCACCACCGACGACCCGCGCGCAGCCGCCGCACAAGCCGCCGCCCTGTGCCGCGATGGCGTCGCCAAGGCCCTGATGAAGGGCAGCCTGCACAGCGACGAACTGCTTGGCGCCGCCGTCGCCAAGGAAGCCGGTCTGCGCGGCGGCCGTCGCGCCAGCCACGTCTTCGTGATGGACGCGCCCGGCATGGAGCGCCCCCTGCTCATGACCGACTGCGTGGTCAACATCTTCCCCGACCTGATGGCCAAGCGCGACATCGCCCAGAACGCGATCGACCTGGCCAAAGCCATCGGCATCGAGACGCCGCGCGTGGCCGTGCTCTCCGCCGTGGAAACCGTCAATCCATCCATCCCAGGCACCATCGACGCCGCTGCATTGGCCAAGATGGCCGATCGCGGCCAGATCACCGGCGGCATCGTGGACGGCCCTCTCGCGTACGACAACGCCATCTCGCTGCGCTCCGCACAAAACAAGGGCATCGCCTCCGAAGTCGCGGGCCGCCCCGACGTGCTGCTCGTGCCCAGCCTCGAAGCGGGCAACATGATCTACAAGCAGCTCGTCTACATGGCAGATGCGGAATGCGCAGGCCTTGTGCTGGGCATGCGCGTACCGATCGTGCTGACAAGCCGCTCGGACTCCGTGGAAGCGCGCATCGCCTCCTGCGCACTCGCGGTGCTGGCAAGCTGAAGCCGAGCACGCGCCAGACACGCCTCATGCACCTGACGCACTAAAAATCCCGAACCAGTTTCGAAGTCGGCCCCAACGGGTCTTGCATTTGCCGGAGCTGCCCCACCAGGCGCTCCGGCAATTTTTTCTTCAGAGCGGTCTACTTGGCGACGCCCTAAACCGCAATGCTCGCGCCGTTGATCGCGGCGGATTCATCGGACGCCAGATAACCGATCACCTTGGCAATCGCCTCGGTCGAGGTCCACTTCGAGACATCGGCCTGCGGCATGTCCTTGCGATTTTGCGGAGTGTCGATGATCCCGGGCAGCACGCAATTCACACGCACGCCCGACGGTTTGAACTCCGCCGCAAACGCCTCCGTCAAGCGGATCACCGCACTCTTGGACGCCGCATAGGCCGCCATGTGCGCCTGCCCCGCCAGTGCCGATTGCGCCCCCACATTGATGATACTGCCCGCGCCCTGCGCCAGCATTCCCGGTGCAACACAATGCACCATCCGGAACACCCCGCCGGCGTTCAACGCCATCAACTGATCGAATTGCGCCAACGCATCGGCCGCAACCGCAGAGCCCATGCTGAACCCGCCCGCAATATTGCAAAGCACATCCACACGGCCACACTGCTGCTGCACCTGCTTTAGGGCTGCACGACAACTCGCGTTATCCGTCACATCCGCAGAAATGGCCAACAACGCATCCCCCGATGCATCACGCACACCCGACAGCGCTTGCACATCCCGCGCCACCGCCGCCACCCGGAATCCATCAGCCACAAGCTGAGCGACAACCGCCCGCCCGAGCGCCCCGCTGGCTCCGGTCACGATGGCTGTCTTGGAATGGTTGTCGTTGGACGTCATGGGTGGATCCTTGGGCTTGGAGGTAGTGAGACACTCAATTTTCCACCCGGATTCTGGAGCGCAGCGCCCCACCACGATGTAGATGGGAAAAAAAGCCCTCCCAAAGCAGGCTGAAAAGAAGAGAAGCCCGGATGCGAATCCGGGCTTCTCTCGCTCACCGTGCGAATATTCTTGCGAGCTCGCGCTCAAGCAGCGTGACCGAGCGGGCCGAACTGCTTCTGCGCTCACACCTTCTCTTTAAACGCCCTTTGCGTGAATCAGCACCCGCGTGAAGGCGCTTCCTGCTTTTTCTGCTGACGCCGACGGTTCCCCAATGCCAGCGCGCCCAACCCCCTACTCATCAGCACCAAAGCAATTGGCGAGTTCACCGGTACAGCCGCTACTGCCTGCGCTGGCAGTTGGGTCGGTGGACGGCCAACAATACCTCCAGCGCCGGTCGTTCCTAGCAACGCCTCACCCCCCAAAGCCACCCTTGAGGTTCCCTGCGGATTCTCTTGCTTGCCCCCTCCGTTCGAGCCACCTTTGCCTTTTACTGCGGAAATCACCTGATTGGGAACTAAAGAAACCGTCCAAGTAATCAAAACGCCAACTCCGCCGATGCAGCCGTCTCCGCCATCATCACTTCCGCCACCACCGCAGCCCGCGCTGGCCACTTGCACTTCCAACCAGTACATGCCCTGGGGTGCCAAGGCCTCACAATCGTCAAGGTCTGCGCAGACGCGCCAAAACCCGTTCCAGCCCTTGCAGCCGATGGTGCAATCCCCACCAACCGCCAACAAAAAAGCCGCTTGACGCTATTGAGTTAATAGCGTCAAGCGGCTTGCATCTTGGCGGAGAGGGAGGGATTCGAACCCTCGGTACGCTTGCACGTACGCCTGATTTCGAGTCAGGTACATTCGACCACTCTGCCACCTCTCCGCGACTCGAAGCTGAAATTATAGCAGGGAATTTGCGTCGCCCTGGCAGAAATGCAAATTTCGATGAAATTGGTGGACTCAGGAGGTGTTGGGACAGAGGAATGGGTAGAGAGGAAGATAGAGGCGGAGCGAGCTACATACCTCAACCTCCCTCCTCGCCAATCACCGCAATGGAGAACGTCGTAAGCCGACTGCGGCAAGCCCTCCAAGAATCAAGGACAGCACTGCTAACGCCCACTGACCAAGGGACGGGACAGGTGTAGCGACTGCGAACTGGTCATCGTCGTTGACGCTCACGGTGTCCTGAACCTTGGCTCCGAGCCCATACCCCGTGCCGGGCTGCAGCTGCAGCAATGCGGTCACGCTGCCGTCTCCGGCAACGGTATTCGGAGTTGCGGTGATGGTGCAACTAGCAGTGCTCGCTCTCGCCGCAACGGCGAGCGGCGATGCGCAAGTGGTGCTATAGCGACTGTTGGCGGCAGGTGCCGTGATAGCAACGTTCAAGCCGCCAGCGGGTGCGGGAGCGCTCAACGTTATGATACAGGTGGACACTTGGTCAGCAGAATCCACTAGGCTAGAGGGCGTACATGCCACATTGACCAAGGGAGGTGGCAGGGCCACGTCATCATCTCTGACCAGTATGCTGGCTTGGTTTGGCGTGCCCAGTTGGTAGCCAGCGCCGGTAGCAGGCGTTGCCAAGGCGAGTGAAACGGTCACATCCCCATCACCCACCACGGTGTTGGGTGTGGCTGTAATGGTACAGGTGGTGCTGCTGGCACCCGCCTCGATGACTGCCGAGTTGCCACACGTAGTACTGAAACGAGGACCGCTAATGGGCGACGTTAAACGAATGGTCATACCGCCAACTGGGGCCGGGACGTTTGAGGTGATGGTACAAACAGCCACTTGAGAATCTGCATCCACGAGACTATTAGGGGTACAGCTAACACCCACGGAAGGTAGGTCGTCGTTGCGTACTGTCACTGTGGCAGCGATAGGAGTGCCCAACACGTAGTCGGCCATAGCGTCAGGGGTTGCTAGTTGCAAAGTCGCACTAACGTCCCCATCGGCAGGAACAGTGTTTGCAGTCGCGGTGATACTGCAGCTAGCTGAGGTTTCACCTGCAGCCACGCTTATCGCAGAGCCGCAGGTCGTGGTGTAGCGTGAGTTAGCGGGCGGAGGTGTCAACGCTATCGACAAACCGCCCAGGGGCGCGGGCTGGTTGATCGTTACGGTGCAGTTCGCTACCTGACCAGCTGAGTCAACCAGATCGGTAGGAGTGCATTGGAGCGTTGCGACAAACTTAGGCAGACAAGATGCAGCATCACCACCATTAGCCGTTGCAGTGGCTTGGCTGCTGCCGAGGGTCCCAGCTGGGATGGTCATAATTCGTGTGCTTGTGCCGAAAAAGGCTAGCTTGGTGGCATCATTAGGTAACCGAGCGGCCCCACCGAACGACGCGCTAATGTAAGAGCCGCCTAGAGACTCAACAGCGCCGCTAGACAGATTAAATCGATAATTTTGAGCAAATACTGATGAGGTAATGGCCACACCATATGCCCACTGCCCCGCTGCATCGATGGCAAAGTCGCCTGACTGAGTACCCGGAATATTGGCAGTCAATGTCAAAGTGCTTACGACCTTAGGTGGCGTCTGAGTCACATCAACGCGGAACACGCGATTGAGCGAGCCCCCAGTCTGAAAACTAGCAACGTACAAGATACCCGTTACTGGGTCGACGTCGGCAGCATTGAAATTAGGCCCGAGTCTTGCGTCTAGCGCTCCTGGCACGGAGGTACCGCTAGGATCGGTGGATGTGAGATAGGGCCCCAGACCATCAACGATACCTAAGTTGTCCACGCCATCGCGACCATATCGAAATAGCTCATAGTTTCGCGTATGAGTACGCCAACCTCCTCCTTGCCCACTTCCCCAGCCTGCTGCAGGGCTGGTGTCCCAGTTGTTGTCTCCATCAACCGCGCGAATGGCATAAATGTAGCCATCGTTGCCCATGCCTCCCGCTACAGAGGCTCCTGCAGGTAGCGGCGCAGTTGCAGGAGCCAACGGTATCTCTCGAGGAGAAACAGTCGGGGCCGCAGCTGCGTTCCAGATCTGCGATAGCGCCACAGCACCAGTGGCAGGTACGGTAGCAAGCGACAAATTGGTCGTGGGCGGCGTGCCCACCGCGGCGGGACTGCTATAGCGCATGAGGTAGAAAGATGCGGTACTAGCATCGCATCGCGGAAGTGGGGTTCCAGCGGCTGCCAATGCACCTGTGGATATATACAAAGCAGTTACAGCAGTTGCTGTGGCTTTGTAGGAGTGCCGAAAAATCGACAGAATGTTCGTTAATTGTTCCATTTGACAATTCTCATAAAAACTCAACTCTACCTATACAGAAACCAGCGGACTGCAAAACAATTTAACACATACTAGAATTTAGGCATCTAGCAGAAGCCCTGAGATTAAGATCGCAAATTTCATTTAACAATTATTAACAATAGAATTGCAAACTAAAGACATCAAACGGATTAATTGCATAAATCTCTTTATGAAAGTCGGTCGGCATGAAGTCCGCGCAAATCACTCGAACACTGCAGTGCAGCATTGAAGGCGCGAGAGATCTGAATATGAGTCCCGGAAGGAGCTACCCGTAGCACCGCCGGAATTTATTTCCAAGCATCGGTACTAGTAGTGAACGCGGTCCGGTCCCAAACAACCACCGAGGGAGACCCCAGGGTCAGAGCCTGACAAACGCAACAAACGATCAAACCGTCCCTAATCCGATGCTCGCCTAGCGACAGCCAGCGCGCTTCCCATCCAGTGGTAGTGCAGCCCTGACGTAGCCAAGCAGCCATCCTTGCCGCTCAGCCGTGAACGCCCACATGGCCCACTAGCCCCTCAAAACAGCCTACCCATCGCCCAACCCTCAATTTTCTGTGTCGCCGCCACTGCCGCTACAGTAACGATTTCGCAATCTGCCGCGCCAACCATTCCATGAGCCGTACTCAGCCCAGCAATCCACCGACCGACCGAACCGGGCCCAAGGAAGAATCCGACGACTTCGCTGGTACGCGCGATTTGAGCAGCACAGCTGGTAGGCTCGTCACTTACAAAGTCCGCAACCCCGCCACAGGTGCTGGCATTGTCAGTGGCGTTGTTGTTCCACTCCCCGAGGACGAGAAAGAGTGGATGGTTGAGTCTGTACCGCCTCTGGCAGACACACACACCCTGCCCATCCCGGATGACACCAATGCCCATCTGCACGACAGTTTCACGGTTGCAGATTTCCGGCAGTTTCCGCCGCTGGAGTGGATGGTGGACGGTCTGTTCCATGAGGGCTCGGTGGTCATGGTGTGGGGTGCTTCCGGCTCGGGCAAGACAGCTTGGCTCATAGACGTCGTGCTCTCGGTCGTCAGCGGGCAAAAGTGGGCTGGACGCAAAGTGCGCAAAGCAAACGTGCTCTACGGGGCCATGGAGGGTGCACAGGGGTTTCGCGAGCGGGTGATCGCTGCGGTCGATGCTTGAGGGTTAGAAATCGGTGCCGGTTTGCGCACAATCTTCGAGCCGATTGACCTGAGCAGGTCCGAACACATCCATGGGCTGGCGTTGCACGCAACGCAGAACCAAGTGGGCTTGATCGTTATCGACACACTGGCCGCAGCCCTTGCCGGGGAGCTGGACGAGAACTCCAATCGACACATGGCCGAGCTGATCGGCAACGCCCGGCGACTGTCATGGATGACTGGCGCGACCGTCCTGCTGACACATCACACGGGCCACGACAAACGGCACGAACGAGGTGCGACCGCTTTGCGTGGTGGCATGGACACCTCCATCGGCATCTTTCGGGACAAGAAGACAGGTCGTCGTCACTGGGAACTGGTCAAGCAACGCGACGGCACTGAGGGGTTTGGTGGTTACTTTGAACTAGTCCCTCACACCATCTTGGGAACAAACGGACAGCCATCCATCTCGGTCGTCGCCCGCCAACTGGAAGGCTTTGGAGCAGAGGATGCACCCTCAAGCCATCAAGGCGGCAAGGTACGCAAATCCAAAGCAGTGGCAGGAGAGGGAAGCGGCGAAGCCCGATCCCAATCGCAGCCCAAACCCCTATCAGCCACCCAGCAAACCGTCTGGCGAGAGTTACAGGCACTATGGCAAGAGCGGACCGCGACTTCAAGCATGACCGAGAACGAAACCCTCGCACTTCCGGAGCAAGAGGCCATCAAGCGCTGTAGCCCGAAGCTCCAAGACATCCGAGCGGGCAACAGGACTCGCGCTGTAAGAGTCGCCTTCAAGGCACTTACAGATCGTGGGATTGTCAAATTGCATCCGGATGGTGGATTGATCCTTGTCAGTCTGAACGAACTGGAAAATGTGAACCCATCCCTCCCTCCATCCTCACCCAATTAAAAATTGGGGGAGATGAGAAGGATGGATGGATGGATAAGATGGTCGCAATGACAGAAACGGGATCAGTACAACATGGTCAGTAACTCAGACGCAAGCCCTGAACCCCGTATCACTTCCGGGGAGCCTGCCAAGTACGCCGAAGCTAACAGGTACCTCGACTACCTCGCCTCTGGCGCACAGACTCTCAACTACCGCAGGTTCGCTGAGCTGCTCGGCTACGAACCCAGCAACGCCTACTACAAGTGGATGCACCTCATCGACAAAATCCTCCACTGGAGTGACGTGCAAGATCGAAAGCGGTGGCTCGATGGGAAAACTCGCCGCTCCGCCGTCATCGTGCTTCAGGCTGAGAAAATCCCCTCCATCGGATTCTGGAAAAGCGTCCCCGACGTGACTCCTTCAATCGAGAAGCACCACGAGATGCTGCTCGAACTTCGGGCGCAGGTTGCCTGCCCGGATGTATCAGACAGGGAGCGCGAACGCATCGACATACTGGTGCGCAGGCACCGCTCAGGACGCCGTATCAGCCAGTAGCCGGGAGCCTCTGATAGTGCCAAAGTGGCACGGAGTGGTACCGAAGCACTGCACGAAAAGCCTACCCGTTACCCCCATAGTCACTGACGCCGCGAAGCGTGTCTCAGATACCCCTACTTGGCCTTCCGGACATTCAATTGCAGATGCGCCGTACCGACGCAATTCTGCCCTCGGTTACTTCCGGACTTTAGCGTGGGAAGCTAGCACCATATACCCGTCTGGGTACCTCCTTGGCCCACGACGGGCCACGGACAGGGTAAGCATTACCCCCATAGTCGCAATCCACAGAACACACGCTCCGGGCCAGTCTTTACAACGCGAGCGCACACGGAAAATCTACTGGCGAGACCGTGCTCCTGACGAGCGCTTACGTCGTCTTGCCAGTACCCCACCGAGGAACTCTGGCAGCGGAACCGACAACGCCGTTGCAATAGCTTGCAGCACCGTAAGCGTCGGCTGGTTCTGTGCAAGTTCCAGCTTCGCCATATAGGTGCGGTTAACTCCCACCAAATGAGCCAACTCCTCTTGGGACAACGCTAGCGCAGTGCGGCGAGCGCGCAACTCGTCCGCAAATGCAACTATCAAAGCTTCGTCCCGTTCCATGCTTGGGACTATCAACAACTAGCCGCATTTACGCACCCGTATATATGGTACGAAATAGGTTACGATTTCTTGGCTGCGGCATAGGGTCGTACGCAAATCGATCAGCCTCAGGAGGCCCATGCACCCCATCTACGACTCAGACCATAACGACCAATGGCGCTACACACTGGGCACTTCCGGAGAGCGTCCGCTGATCGCCATCGGCCTCAACCCCAGCACCGCCACACAGGAGAAGGCCGACCCCACCGTGGCACGCGTGCAGAGGGTGGCTGAACTCCATGGCTACGACAGCTTCGTCATGCTCAACCTCTACCCGGTGCGAGCCACCGACTGGAGCGAGTTGCCCTTGAAGGTCGATGCCGAGGCCTACGCCTTGAATCTCGATGCGATGGAGGCCCTGATCGCGCAGTACAAGAACCCCACGCTGTGGGCTGCGTGGGGCGGGGTCGTGGTGCAACGCCCCTACTTCTCGAGTGCCCGTGATGAGCTTTACGCCCGGGTTGCCAAACTCTCGCCGCAGTGGGTGCACTTTGGCGAACTCACCGCATCGGGCCATCCTCGCCACCCCAGCCGCCTCAACTACGACTGGAAGTTCCAGCCCTACGAACTGGAGTAGATCGCTACACCTGCTCGCGGCCCATGCCTCAGCTCGTGGGTGCTCAATCCGCTGAATCCTCGCAAGAAAAACTGTTCCGTGTCCCGTCGCGCGAGCCACTCGGCTTGCCCGTGGGCACCCCCTTCCGTCCTCAATTCCTGCTGCGCCCAATTTGCTTCTCTACCCATCACAGCACACGAAAAGGACACGAAGGACATGCCCACTGAGATTGCCAAAACTGCAACAACAGGCCCCTTGCGGCACCATTGCGGAGGTGCTCATCATGGCCGCTAAAGAACTCGGAGCCCAGCAGATTGCCACCATCTGGCGGCGCGGATCGACACACGTCGGCGGCGTGCGCGGGCTGGTGCTCAACGTCACCATGTATGGCTCGCGCAGTTGGCTGCTGCGCTATCAGGTCGGGGGTCGTCGCCGGGACTTGGGGCTGGGTTCGTACCCTTCGGTCACCTTGGCGCAGGCCCGCGATCTTGCCCGGGATGCTCGGCTCAAGCTCGCCCGGGGAGTCGATCCCGTCACCGACGCGCAGCGCCTGCGTGCCCAGCTTGCGCAGGAGTTGCAACTCGCCATCACGTTCGCAGAGGCTGCCACCAAGTACATCGACGCCCATGAAAAAGGCTGGAAGAACGTCAAGCACGTAGCGCAGTGGCGCTCATCACTCGCCACCTACGCGTACCCCGTGCTCGGCAAAGTACCTGTGGCCGATGTTGATGTGGGGATGGTGCTCAGGGTGATCGAACCGATGTGGGCGACCAAGACGGAAACGGCGAATCGCGTGCGAGGTCGCATCGAATCCGTGCTCGACTGGGCTGTGGCGCGTGGCTACCGAAAGGATGCCAATCCGGCACGCTGGAAGGGACTACTCGACAAGCTGCTACCGGCTCCCGCAAAGGTCGCCAAGACCGTGCACCACCGCGCCATGCCTTATGCCGATCTACCCGGATTCATGGGGAACCTACGAAGCCAAGAAGGCAATGGTGCGTTGGCCCTGCAGTTCTTGATACTGACGGCCACACGGTCGGGCGAAGTGCGAGAGGCGCGCTGGGATGAGATCAACTTTGCGCAGCGCATCTGGACGATTCCAGCCGAGCGCATGAAAGCCCAGAAGGAGCATCGCGTACCCCTGTCGGATGCGGCCATCGAGATACTCAAGAACCAGCGTGAGGTCGTACCCGCGTCGTGCCTGTACGTCTTTCCGGGCTACCGGGCAAGCGCCGATCCAGAGACGGGAGCACCGCTCTCCAACATGACACTCACCGCTGTGCTGCGCCGCCTGAATGTTGACGCCGTGCCGCACGGATTCCGCTCCACGTTCCGGGACTGGTGTGCCGAGAAAACCCAGTACGCCAACGAGGTCGCGGAGATGGCTCTGGCTCACACCGTCGCCAGCAAGGTCGAGGCCGCTTACCGGCGCGGTGACTTGCTGGAAAAGCGCCGAGCCCTCATGGAGGACTGGGGCCGTTATGCCATGACCGACGGTCATAGCCAGGAGCGCGTCGTGTCAATAAAACCCGCCGCTACCGACGCACCCACGTCCGGCAATCCATCCATCTGATCAGAAAATAGAAAGGAAACACCATGCGATTTCGCAATCCAACCAGCGGACACATTGAAGAATTTGGGGAGGCCACATGGCTGTGGACACTGGTACTCGGACCGATCTACTTTGCCTATAAGCAGATGTGGCTGCAAGCGGCCATCGCAGCCGTCGCAGCGGTGTGCACTGCTGGGGTGTCGTGGGTCTTCATATACCCGTTCATCGCCAAGCGCGTTGTCCGTGCACACTACGCCAAGGCGGGATGGTCGGAAGTAGCGGACGGAGCAGTCGTCACCAACGCTGCTGGTGCACGTACGATCGATGTGCAGATTCTGCCCAGCGCGCCAGACGGCAACTACCGTACGCTGTCGGAGGTTCACGTCAAGCTGGTGCGATGGACGCCCTTCGAGCAGAAGTTCACCCAAGACGATGCCGCCCAGCGTTTGCGGGAACAAGCTCTCGCACTCGGTGCCAATGCGCTGATCAACGTGCGCTACGAGCAAAAGGACAAAACGACCTCAACTGCAGGGTACGTCGAAGGCTGGGGAACGGCGATCATCAACGAATCCGACACCATCGCTTGCCCATACTGCGCCGAGGCGATCAAGCGGGATGCCATACGGTGCAAGCATTGCGCATCAGACCTCACACCGGCCCGGGCATGAGCATCACTACCGTCAGCACTATGGCAAGAAGCACCCTCCTTGCCACGCTCTGGGCCTTCTCGGCCCTACCCGTGGGGGAGGTCATGGCCGGGACTTCGGATTGCTACGAGATCAAAGATGGGGACAAGCGGGCCTACTGCCTCGCCACAGTGAAACGGGACTACGAGTACTGCTACCGCGTCAAGGGTAGCGACCTGCGCAATCAGTGCCTCGCGGAAATCAAGGACAGTCGGGATCGGTGCTACGCCGTTAAGGACCAAGATGCCCGCAGGACGTGTCTCGCCAAGACTAGCGATAAACCCTAATCAACTCCATCAACAACTTGAATTTCGGCCAAACACATCGATCTTTACCGGGACAAGCATTACAGGGAAAATTGATGGGGTACATCGACCAAACAACCTACACGCTATCGTGCGAATGCAGTGCGACCGAAAGTCAAACTATTCGCGAGCATGGATCTCAGTACGGCGCGAGCTGGGGGGCCGGAAAAGAATTTGATCAGTTCGTAGTCACATGGGAAGCACAAGGGCACTTTGAGCCAAAGATAGTCAATGCCACCTGCAAATCTTGCGGCGCGACACCTACCCTAACTACTAGATAGCTTAATCAATACCCTAGACACAGGACGGGAATCAAAAAATGAATTTCACCTTCAATCGCGGCCAATGGATCGACGGCAACAATTTACTAGAGTGGCAAGACAACGAAAACTTCGAGGCACACCTGAAGCGAAATGGATACAGCACAACTGCCATCAAATTTGGACATCGCTCCGAGGAGCAAATAGAAATCTATGAGTCCACCAAAGATCGAAGCTTTTATGGCAGCGTGTGCCCCACGGGAAACACAGTCTTTGAGGTATACATCCCAGATTTTCCGAGCTTGATGATGTTTATCAGAGACTATGCAACACCATTCTCAGCGGCATCCTCCAGCGACTACTTGGACGAAATATTGACGCTACAAGAAAAATCACGCTAACAACTGAATGGTAAGCAAGAAAATAACTGCTACAAGGCAGATACTTGATCAAACAGAGCACAAGTACCTAGTAAATGCCCATCCTGCGACGAATCCCGGGTCAGGATGAGGTAGATGCAAGCTGTGTCTCGCATATAAATCGAGCAGTGTGGAAGCCACCATACCATCAAAGAAAATTTGGCATATGCCCGCTAAATTAGACAAGAATATGAGTAACGAACTACTGTCCAAAGATCAGATTGATACTGCGTATCAACGATTCCTTGAACAAAACCCTCAAGCCCGTGCACGAGTAAATGAGATAACCCAGCAAACAGCCGATGCCTTGGGTATAGATCTGTCTGAACTTCGTCTCGTGGAAACCAGCAAGGCTCTCAGTGACCGTGCCACAGCACTTGGCATGGACAGCTTCGAATACATGCTGAAATTTGCAGTTGAAACCGATGAAATGCGGCAGCAGATCTTGCAAGCAAGAGACGACGATATCGCCCGTGCTCTTGGGCTGAAGTGGTAAATCGAATAATAGAGAACGCGTACCTACCAGAAATGTGGATTGCGCATCTGCCGATTTGAACAGCAACTACATTAAGCAAGTCCCAAAAATCTAACTTAGCCCTCGAAATCGTGCGACGCCGAGATGGGTAGATCAGAAGGTAGGTAAGGCCAAGAGGCAATGAGGTCGCACAAAAAGACAGTACCCACCTCATACTCTCCGGACAGTACGGAGCACGGCAGCGCGATGCCACAACATGCACACTGGACCACGGTAGGTAAGCTGGAAGGTAGAAAAGCAAAACGGGCCGCTTGGGCCCGTTTGGCATGAATTCTTAACTAGGAGGGAGGGATTCGAACCCTCGGTACGCTTGCACGTACGCCTGATTTCGAGTCAGGTACATTCGACCACTCTGCCACCTCTCCGCAGTGTCGAAGCTAGTATTGTAGCAGGCAAATTGTGCTGCTTTGGCAGAAATGCAGATTCCGATGAAATTGGTGGTTCTGGGGGAGACAGGGGGATTGCTAGAGACATGGATAGAAGTTGGGCGAGGTCCATAAAAAAAACTCGCCTATCCTCCACTCTCCACAATCAACGCGGTCAGGAACGTTGCAAACCTACCGAAGCGAACCCTGCAAGAACCAAGTAAGCACTCCGGCGTGGGGTTGACCACCGCGGTGGAGCAAGTGGCCGTGGTGGCTCCCCCAGTTATAACGATGGAGCTTTGGCAATCTGTCTGGTAACGCGCATTGGGTGCGATGGATTGCGAGGAAAGTAATGACTGTCAGCGGCTCGCCTAACCCCTATGGACTATTGCGTCGTTGAGCGCCGAGACAATCGTATCAACATACTCCTTCTGCTGGGTTGTAAGCGCTTTTGTCTCTCCGCCCGATGTCCGAAGCATGACGTGATAGGTTCGCTTCTGCTTGTAGATAATGTAGATGGCGATAGCAATAACAGGAACTCCGAACAACGGGTTGCCCATTAAACCTAGAAGGCCTATCAAAAGAAGAATGTAGCCCCACATCCGATTCGGCGGAACAGTAACTGGGTTAACCGACGTGACATTGCTCATCGCAAAGGTCTGCCCGTCCACAACAAAGCGAGCGTTTGTAACCTTCACGCCATCATTCTCGAAGAACGTCTTTTCGTCCATTTTTTTCCCTCTCTATAGCAGTCAAACATACTAACTGAAAGAAGGGATTTCTGTGGGTGCGACGGACAACAGCTTGGCATAGTTTGAAATAGCGCCCTGCATTTCCGGACACGGTCTATCGCGGATCTTCCAGATAAGCATAGGGCTGTGAGTATGACCAGGCATACAGAGACTATTGAAGTCATTACCCGATAACAGAGCATGCGACGCTGGTCGGCTGATGAGAAGGCGGCTTTGGTTCGCAAGACGTATGAACCGGGCATGAGCGTGTCGCTCGTGGCCCGCCAAGAAGGCGTGGCGGCGAGTTTGCTGTTCTATCTGGCGGCGACTGGATTGCGAAGGCGCGCTGGTGGCCGTGCGCAGGCGAAGTGGTTGTGCCTGCATCGGAACTGGTCGCGGCTCGCGCCGAGGTTGCCAAGCTGCAGCGTATGTTGGGCAAGAAGAACTTGGAGAACGAGATTCTCAAGGAAGCCGTGGAGATCGCCGCCGCAAGAAAGTGGATTGCGCACTCGCCCTCGTTACCCGGGGACGGCCAATGAAATCGGTCTGCTCGGTGCTGGGCGTAGCGCGCTCAAATCTGCATGTACTGCATCACAGACCCGGTGACTGGCCAGATGGCCGCCGTGGTCGTGTACCGGGCCAGAATGAGTCATTGCTGGCCGACATTCGTCGCCACATTGCGGAACTGCCCAGCTATGGCTTTCGACGGGCCGGGGCGCTGCTCAATCGGGAGCGACGCTCGCAGGGTCAGGGGCCGTTAAACCACAAGCGTATCTAGCGGATCATGGCGCGACATCAACTGCTGTTGCCCAAGGCTCCCAAGCGAGAACATTCGAGCCGTGTTCACGATGGCCAGGTCAGCGTACCTGGCGCGACTCCACCATACGCCACTCGTTGGAAATCACACGCCAGGCGGTGCGCGGTCTGGCAGATTGGGAGTAGGTGAAGGTGCGTTCTATCGCACACGGAACCCATGGTCTGTGTGCGTGACGCCGCGCTGGAGCCCTGCCGCAATAGCGATGTAGCAGTCCTTGCACATCGTGGGACTTGGCATCGACGAAATGCCACATCGCTCGCTGATGATTCCGAGTCCTCACGCATTCCCGCGCATTGAAACATGCGTCATGCACTGACTCATCCACGCGTTGGAAAATAGCGGGCCCCGCCAAGATCAAACACAAAAATCTGTTTGACTGCTCACGCCTACTTTGACTGCCGCCGCGTTGCATTACTCGGCCCCCTCGGATCGCGCGACGATGCGATGCCGTGCGTTCATTCCGACCACTTCAACGCCCAATGAATCGGCATGCCCCATGCATCTTCACGCCCTCCCCATCGAGCGTGCAGCCTACTGGCAAAGACGGGGCGAACGGCTCTGAATTTTAGCTATCAGAATCAACCATCAATCCATTAACACAATTTGATGCACCTCATTAATGTGAATACGATTCATTCTCATTAACGAAATATTTCAAAACGCATCATGGTGCACCCTTCCAAGCACACCTCTGCATGGGTCGTTGTCGCGGGATTGACGCTGGCGAATCCGACGACGTTGCTCGCAGCTTCCAATAGTTCAACGGAAACCTTGTCCTCGTCCTCCACGTCACCCGGTACGCCGAGCGAGGAGCACTCTACCGTACTGCCCAGCGTCACAGTGACGGATCACTATGCCACCATGGACGAGGCACCGGAAGCCGCACCCGGAGGACAGGTGGCCAAGGGCGCACGCCTGGGCATTCTGGGCAATGTGTCGGTGATGGAAACGCCGTTCAGCGTCACCAGCTACACCGCGCAAACCATTGCAAATGAGCAGGCGCGCTCCGTTGCCGACCTGATGTCGGCCGACTCATCGGTGCGCATGGCCAGCTCGCGCTCCAACATCAATGAAGACCTGACCATTCGCGGCTTTCCCGTGGCTAGCAGTGACTTTGCACTGAATGGCATGTTCGGCTTGCTGCCCCATTGGCGCGTTCCACTGGAAGCCGCTGAGCGCGTCGAGATCATCAAAGGGCCTTCTGCGGCCTTGTATGGAATGAGTCCGGCGGGCAGCGTGGGGGGCGTGGTGAATCTCGTGCCCAAGCGCGCCACGGCGCAGCCCATCACACGTCTCGAACTGGGTGTGGCGTCCGATTCCGTCGTCACCGGACATGCGGACATCGGGCGGCGCTTTGGTGAAGATGGCGCCTTTGGCGTGCGACTGAACCTGATGCACCGGAATGGCGACACCGCGATTCGCCAGCAGTCCACACGCGAAAGTGTGGCAGCGCTGGCGCTGGATTTTCGCCATGCGCGCCTGCGCTCGTCGCTGGATCTGCACTACAGCGACGAGCGCATCGACAATGTCGTGCGCCAGTTCTCGCTCGCACCGTCTCTGACGACCATGCCGCGCGCTCCCAGCGGCAAGCTGCCCTATCCCGGCTTGGGCTGGACCGACGGAGACAATCGTTCGTTCCTGTGGAAAGGCGAATATGACCTGACAGACACGCTGACGGCGTATGCAGGCTTTGGCAAACACACACTGTCGTGGACTGCATTTGCCGCCAACCCCCACATCATGAATGCGGCTGGCGACTACGCCTTCTTCGGCGGTCTGCAGTCGATGGCTATGGATTCGCGCACCTTTGAAGCGGGGCTGCGTGGCTCCCTCCAGACAGGCGATGTGTCGCACCAATTGGCGCTAGGTTTCACCCAGTTGAAGCAGGATGCGAAGCTCGGTTTTCTGACCACGTTCCCTCCCGGCATGTCTAACCTCTACGCCGGCAACCTGTTCCCAACGCCCAACACGGCGGGACTCAAGAACCCGTTGCTGCCGTTCAACGAGTCCAGGCTTTCCAGCGTGGCCCTTGCCGACACCATGGGCATGCTGGACGGGCGTTTCCAAGTCACACTCGGTCTGCGCCGTCAATCCGTGGAGGGCCAAAGCTACCACTTCATGAATGGCACTCCCTCCGGCCCACGCTATGACAAGCAGGCGACCACGCCGTTCGCCGGCGTGGTGTTCAAACTGCGCCCGGAACTCTCCCTGTACGCCAGCTATGTCGAGGGACTCTCCAAAGGCGACACCGCACCGGTCAGCGCCGCCCTCACCAATCCGGGCGAAGTGCTCGCCCCCTTCCGCTCCCAACAAAAAGAAGTGGGCGTGAAGTGGCAACGCGATGGCCTTCTTGCCACCCTGAGCCTCTTCGATTTGCTGCGCCCCAGCTCGGGCGTTTCAGGCACCACGTTTGGCGAGTTCGGCGAGCAACGCAATCGCGGCATCGAGACCTCCTTCGCAGGCGAGGCTGCACGCGGTATCCGCTTACTGGGCGGAGTCACCTACACCAGCGCAAAAATGACAAAAGCAGTTTCTCCGGAACTGCGCGGTAAGCAGGCGATGGGCGTAGCGCGTTGGCAATTGAATCTGGGCTCTGAATGGGATGTTCCCATGCTGCCGGGACTCACGTTGTCTGGCCGACTCATTCATACCGACAAGATGGCCGTCACGCCCACCAACTCGCTCTACATTCCCAGTTGGCAGCGCGTGGACGCGGGCGTGCGCTACGCAGCGCAATGGGGCGCTCGCCAAGTCACGCTGCGCCTGAATGTAGAAAACGCGTTCGACAAAAAATACTGGGGCACCGCCACCGCAGGCTATCTGTTCGTAGGATCGCCGCGCACTTACACCGTGTCGATGGGCGTGGACCTCTGAGGCACACATGTCCACTCGCACCTGGACGTGGGTCCACAAATGGAGCAGCCTGATCTGCACGGCCTTTATGCTGTTGCTGTGCCTGACGGGGCTGCCGCTCATCTTTCACGAAGAGATCGAGCACTTGAGCGGCGTTGTGCAAGCCCCCACCATGCCGGCGGGCACGCCCCACGCCAGTCTGGATGACATCGCCCGCGCCGCGTTGGCGCAACGACCCGGCGAGGTCATCCGCTACATGTTCTGGGAAGAGGACGAGCATCCCGGCATCACCTATGTGTCCATGGCGAGCCGTCTGGATGCACCGTCTGAAGAGAACAACGCGGTCATCATCGACTCGCGCACGACGGCCATTCTCGATCAACCCAAGACCAACGAAGGCTTCATGTACGTGATGCTGAAATTGCACGTGGACATGTTCGCGGGCTTGCCCGGCATGCTGTTTCTGGGTTTGATGGGGTTGTTGATGGTGGTGGCCATCGTGTCTGGTGTCGTGCTGTATTACCCGTTCATGCGCAGGCTGCGCTTTGGTGCCTTGCGTACACGGCACAGCGCGCGCATCCAATGGCTGGACTGGCACAACCTGCTGGGCATCGTCACCGTGGTCTGGCTCACCGTGGTGGGCCTGACGGGCAGCATCAACACGCTCAGCCGCATCATCATCGGCGTGTGGCAAATGGACCAGATGGCGGCGATGACGGCGCCCTACAAAAACCTGCCGCCGGTGCTGGAGCCGGCACATCTCCAGGCCTCCCTGATGAGCGCGCGCGCCGCCGTTCCCGACATGGAAGTGCGGTTGGTGGCATTTCCCGGCACCCTGTTTTCCAGCCCGCATCACTACACTTTTTTCTTGCGCGGCAACACGCCCGTCACCTCGCGCCTGCTGAAGCCCGCGCTGGTGGATGCGAACACCGGCATCCTGACCGACTCCCGCGACATGCCGTGGTACGTGCAAACGCTGCTGCTGTCCCAACCACTGCATTTTGGTGACTACGGCGGACTTCCGCTCAAGGTCTTGTGGGCACTGCTAGACATCGCAGCCATCGTGGTTTTGGGCTCGGGGTTGTACCTGTGGCTGCGCAAACCCAGACAGGCCCCCTCCAGAATCGCTGCCAACTCCCATGCCCATAGTGCCGCCCACGCATTCGCAGACACAGGTCTGCAAACAGCGCTTGCGGCGCGGAAAGAGGAAACACCCCCATGACTTCCCCCCGCCCCTCTTCCAGTGCGCGCAGCACACGCACAAGCCATCAGTTAAGCCCTTGGGAGGTCTTCCGGATCCCCCTCGCGCTCGGCCTGCTCACAGGCGTCGGACTGGTGTCTGCCTTGGTGGGAGATGGTGCATGGGATGTGCTGTCGTGGGTGACTATTCTGGCGCCGATGGCGGTCGTCGCTCGCGCCTACTGGCGGCGCGTTTGAAAGCGGCGCTTGTGGCTCGGCGGCAGCGCCGTTTAGTCCCGCCGGCGCGCCATTCCCAGACAGCCAAGCAGGGAGAGCTCAATCCAAACAGACTCCATAGCCCCAGTGTCGGAACGGAAGCTGGCGTGGATCGAGACGACACCACCGCGTCATTCAACGTGAACCGTGGCGGGCGCCAACTCGTGATTGCCGCATGCGCAATGCAGCCAATCCGCCCAACAATGCAGAGAGCAAAATCAACGCCCACTCACTCAGCGTCGGCACCGCCGTTGCGCTGCCGGGGGTGACGGGACCTGTTGCCGGTGCCTTGGGTGTGACGTCGCCAGAGTTCGCGCTGACAAGCGTTTTCAAAGTCAGTGCCGTGTCCGTCGTACCGATCAGTTGGGCCTGGACCGTGCAGGTATAGGTCACATCATTTTGCAGCGGCATGTCGATCGACGTCTGCGCTCCCGTGGTGTCGCGCGTCACAGGCGTTGCACCCGACGCGGCATCCTTGGGCGTGCAGGTCACGGCGTAGTTTTGCACCTGCATGCCAGGGGGCAGCGTCTGCGGAGTCTGGATGGTCACCGTGCCGATCGCGCTCCCGGGTGTGACTGCAGTGACGGTGGGAATGCGATTTTCATCGCGCTCGAAACTGATGGTGACTCGGCCTTTCCCTGAATTGCTTCCGGGGATAATTCCATAGTTCGATGGATCAATTCTCGCCCCCAAGCCACCTACCCCAGGAGGCGCTAGGGGAGCGTTGCCCGGCGTACCCTGAGCCTGATTGGCTGTTCCAGGCTCCACGAACCCATAGTGACAGGAGCCGCCTATATATCCGCCTTCAGCTGCAGTCACCCTATCCTCGCCACTCTTCGCGGGAACGGTCGTGCTGGGCGCTGCAGAATCATACGATCCGCCATTGCCGCCTGCAGTGCCTCCATCCCCGGTATCGGGAACCCGCACTCCTTGCGCACCATTGCCTGCCATTCTGCAAAGGTCTGTAAAAGCCCAGTCGATGGCAATTTGCTGACCGTTCAATCCACCGATAGCATTCCCTCCGCCGCCACCACCGCCGCCGCCGCCGGCACGCACCCAATTGGAGTTGACACTCAACGACGTGGCCCCTCCGCCGCCGCCGCCCACTCCGTTGTAAGACTGCGGATTCTGGGCCGCTTCGGTTGCACCGCCTTTGCCCCCCTCACCGCTCCCACTTCCACCCGCACCGCCTTCCGAACCAGGCCGTCCGTGCACGATGTTGGAGCCGCCCAATCCGCCGCCTTGGCCCACGACGACTTCTACGGTCTGATCGGGGTAAACCTGAATCACGCCTTCCAGTGATGCTGCGTTTCCGCCGGAGCCGCCGGTACCCGCTGCGCTTCTGGGCCAACCATCGTCAGCGCCTCCGCCTCCGCCTCCCCCTCCAATGGCCGTGAACATGATTACATTCCGGTCCGCCGGAACCGCGGTGCGACCGGATGCATCGAAAATCTGTTGCGCGTTCACTCCGGACGCAATGAGTGTCAATACCGCCGCGGCGGCCACATTCAGGCGAGAGGTCTTCAATGTACACATAGTCGAATTGATAACAAAAACACTATTGCATAGAATATTACGATATATATTACAAAACACAATTGGATTTGAACTTGTTGACGGTTTGATCTATTGAATTCCAGTTACTGGGTCCTTTGTTTCGTTAGAAAGTGATACGCAATGACCGACAACGCAGGAGATCGCGTCCCGATTGACGCGCAGAGCATTGATGCCCCTTTGTCCAACGCCGCGATCTTTCTGGTGGTCACGGTGAAAGACAGTGCCGCGGCCTTCAAAGCGGTGTGCGACACGCTGGGTGGCGTGGACGATCTGGTGAAGACGGTGGGATTTCGCGATCTCGGCGCGCGGCTCTCTTGTATCGTCGGGATTGGCAGCAATTTCTGGCAGCGGCTGCACCCCGAGGCCCGGCCCAAGGAGCTGAAGCCGTTTGCCGCCATCCAGGGGGCGCGCCATGACGCGCCATCCACCGCAGGCGATCTGCTGTTTCACATCCGCGCGGAGCGTCCGGACATCTGTTTTGAGTTCGAGCGGCTGTTGCTGCTCAGTCTCGGGGATGGCGTGCAGGTCGAGGACGAGGTCCAGGGCTTCCGCTATTTCGACGCGCGTGACCTGCTGGGATTTGTAGATGGCACAGCCAATCCGAACGGACCAGATTTACCCGAGTCCACGCTGGTGGGCAGTGAAGACGCGCAGTTCTGCGGCGGCAGCTACGTGGTGGTGCAGAAGTACCTGCACGACATGAGTGCGTGGACGCAAGTGCCCACGCACACGCAAGAGCAGATCATTGGGCGCACCAAGATCGACAACGTCGAGATCAACGACGACGATGCGCCGCGCAAGTCGCACAAATCATTGGCCACCATCGTGGATGAGCAGGGCGTGGAGCACGACATCCTGCGCGACAACATGCCCTTCGGGCGCGCCGGCCAGGGCGAGTTCGGCACGTACTTCATCGGCTATTCGCGCTACCTCTGGGTGGTCGAGAAGATGCTCCAGCGCATGTTTGTCGGCGCACCAGAAGGCGCTTATGACCGGTTGCTGGACTTCTCAACGGCCCGCACCGGTTGCACGTTCTTTGCCCCCACGCGGCGGATGCTGCAGTCCATTGCGCAGGCAGCGTCCGACCGTGTCTCGGGAAACAAGGGCTAACCGGGCTGCGCAATCGTCAGGCGGCGGCTGCGCCTGAAGCACTGCCGCCCGCCGGGGCGGCGCCGCGAAACGCATCCTGGTACAGATCCAGGAACGCCTCCTGATCGGCAGACAGCGCATACCCACCGCGCATGGACACCACCTTGCCCAGCGCGTTCTTCAAACTGCTGCCGCAGCGCAATGCCCACGCAGCCAGCAACAGGCCCGTCCCTCCCAGACCGGAGTCGCAAGCCACAACCACCAGTTCATTGCGGCTGATGGCCGACTCCACACGTTTGAGCAGCATCTGGATTTGCGCTTTGCTGGGCAGCATGTCCGGCTGCACGCCCAGATGCATATTGGTCATGCCGTAACGCTGCAAAACGTCGCGCGGCAGCTCGGCATAGGCCAGCGTGACCAGCACGCTGATGCCCTTGCCCGCAACAGGTCCGGCTTGCGCAAAGCCTCGCGCAGGATGCTGACCACGCGGATCTGCATCGTAGAGAGATTCATCAGCGACTTGTAGATCAAATAAGAGAATTGATGATTACTATGTCGAAGTGAGTGTCAATTTTATTTTTTGAAAACTAGCGTGGCAAATTTGATTGCCGTCAAATTGCACCAAACAGGTGCAAAACGCAGGAATTCGGCCCGTAGATGATGTTCGTTTGATCTGGATCATTAGATTTCGGATTGCAAATAATTTCACGTCATTGCGAATCCAATGACTTTGTGCAAGCCACAAGTCAGCATGAAAGGAAAAAGAAAAGGCCCGCTGTTTCCAGCGGGCCTTGCATTCCCTACCGTGCGGAGCCACCACTGGCTAACCGAACGGATGGGTCCGTAGTGACTTCACCTCAAGAGCGGCGACGCAATCCTACCGCTGCCAGTCCTGCCAACACAGCGGACATCAGGATCAGCGCCCATTCGCTCAAGGTAGGAACAGCGGTCGCTTGTCCCGGTCCGGGCGGCTGATTGCCAGAGGTACAGGTCACCGTCACATTGGTGGCATTGGCGCCTGCAATCTGCCCCGAGCCATTGGCGACGGTACAGACGGCACCGTTGGGTTGCGTACCTACGAGCACGGTGAAGCTGCTGTCGTCTGGCACGCTATTGGGAAAGGTGAATGAGCCGTTGGCGTCGACCGTGAGCGTGTCGGTGCCATTGGTCAGAATCAATTGGCTTCCGGGCGGAAGTCCGGTCACCGTGCCGCCAACCGTGAAATTCCCGGGAGGCGCGGCCGTCACATCGAACGGCTGGGGAGAGCCTTGGGGCACATCCGCTGGCGAGGCCGCCGGATCTGTCGGCTTCACGACGGGAGTTCCCGAATAGCCTGTGCCTTCTGGATAGGGTCTGGGCGCAGTCACAGTCCAGCTTCCATCTGGCTGCACCGTAGTGGACACGGTGTCCAACAGATTGCCCGCTGGATCACGAATCTCCACATCCAGGAGCATGCCCGGTGGCATCGTGCTGGTGCCACTGATGATGGGCGGGGTGTTGGTATCAACGGAGGAGATCGGGTTGCCGCCGATAACGTAGACACAAGAGGCCGTGCTGGAACTTGTCAGTTGAAGTTTGACCGCTCTGGCTGGCTGGTCCACGTTCTGCATGACTACATCCAGTGTGTTGTCTCCGGATACCCACGCTCCCGTAATCGGCGTAGTTCCACTCGCGGCATTTGCGGCGTTGTTGCCACCTTGAGGCGGCAGCGGTGTATTCGGATGGACTCGTTTTCCATTCAGGTAGTAAGCAAGCACCGCGTCATCTACATCGAACGGCACCACATTCATCGAAAAGCCGCCAGCAACCGCCTCGTCCGTCAAAGTGAAGGCGTATCGGAAAGCCGTCAACTGGTATTGGACGTTAGGGAACAACTCGCCGGCCGGCTTGCTGGTGCTCTTGTAATTGCCGATTTTGACTTTCTCGTGGTTGACATCGCCGACCAATCCGTTCGTGTAGGCCTGAAATGTCAGGGGGGGCAAATTCTCGCTCAGCCAGGTGTCAATCTGTGCAGCCGGAGCCACTACCGCATTCGGGACGGTGTGGTTCATTTCACCCAGCGCTCGGGCCAGTACACCGGAAGGAACATTGGGATAGACGGCATATTGCCAGCGCGACTGATTGCCCTCAGCAAACGCAACAGAAGCGCCGCTGGCGTCTCGCATAAAGGTATTCAGCACTGTGCCTATACCGCTCGCCCGGATGGCCCCGGGCGAGTTGATCGCGCCGTTGCATGTGAATGTGGGCGTGGGCAGCGCCGCCTGCGCCTGCATGGCCGCCAAAGACATCAGGGCGGCGCACGCCCAGCGCGTCGTTTGCCGCGTTGCGTCGCCTGCAAAACAGGGTTGCTCCAATTCGTCCGCACCTTGCATGCGGTGGGTGAAGTAGCGATAGCTCATGCAATTCCTCCATCGACTTTAGTATTTCGATAGAGGCATCATATGCATCAATAGCTAACATCTTTCCGACTGAATTGTCAATTGTGTTTATTGATGCTCAATCGCGACGTGCAGAGTGGATCAACACGGCTTCAGCGCATGGTTCTCGCGGAGTCTGGCGGTGGATCACATCGCCGGGGCGATTGGGGACTCAGGCCGCCTTCACGCCTTGCCGCATCCGCGCGGCAATGCTCAGCAGCACTTCGGGCAAGTCCGCGATGCTGCGGATGACGTAATGCGCGCCCGCTTGGGTGAGCTTGTTTTCGGCAGCGGCCACACGCGCGGCGACTTCTTGCGGATCGGCCATAGCGAGCTCGTCCGGTGCGTAACCGACCTCGTTGCCGGACAGGCTCAGCCCCACGGTCCACATGCCGGCGCGCAGGCCCTCTTCGATGCCTGGCGTGGTGTCGTCCACCTTGACGCAGGCGCGCACGTCCGTGATGCCCAAGGCCAGCACGTTGGCCAACGCCATGAACGGGCCGGGGCGCCCGCCCGCGGCGAGCTCATCGCCCGCGACGACATGGTCTGGGGCAAGGCCTGCGGCGTGCGCAAGCGGCAGCAACTGGTTGAGCACTTCACGCGGGTAGCCCGAGCACGAGCCGATTTTCAAGCCACACGCGCGCATCCATTGCAGCGTGGGCACGGCACCGGGAATGGGCGCGGAAAATTCACCGACCTTGGCGATCTGCATGGGCATGAAGCGCGCGTAGATGGCATCGATATCGGCCGCTCCGGGAGCGCGACCAAAGGCGGTCAGCCATTGCGCGGCGATGCTGTCTTCGTGCAGCAACTGCTCGATGTGCTGCCACTTGGAGATGCCCATCGGCCCACGCGCCTGCTCCAGCGTGATGCGGATGCCAAAGGTGGCAAAGGCCTCGACAAAAATCTGCGTGGGCGCGAGCGAACCAAAGTCCACGAGAGTGCCCGCCCAATCAAAGATCACGGCTTGCAATGGGGCCAGTGCATCCGCAGTGGTTTGGTCATACGGATGCGAGAGGGCCTGGATGGCGGATGGGTTGAACATGTTCATATCGGGTAGCAGTTCTGTGAGGCGATGAGGGAGAAGATGCGTTTCAGTACGGAGTTGCTTGGGCAGGGACGGGCGATGCCGCTGCCAAGCTGCGAATGAAGTTCCGTCCACGTGGGCCGCTGGCTGCATTGTGCACAAGCGTACCCCAATCTTCGGGCGAAAAACCGTAATCTTGCGGGTCCGTGGTGACTCCCAGCGCTTCCAGAAAGGCGCGCAGTCGCTGCACCGCTTGCCCGCCTCGCTGCGCATCGAAGATGGACAACAGAGCCGCATCCACCAGCGGATCGGCGCCCAGCGCCATCTCCAGCACCAGCGGCAAGCTGAACGAGCAGGCGATGCCGTGCGCAACTCCGCGCTGCAGCGTGATGTCGTACGACAGCGAATGTGCCAGCGCCGTGCGGGTGTTGGAGAACGCGAGCCCCGCAAACAGCGCGGCATCGGCCATCGAGGCACGCAACAGGAGGTTGGCGGGATCACGCATCAACGCGGGCAGGCACGACAAAATGCGCCGCGCGGCCTGCACCGCCAACGCTGTTGACACCGGATTGCGGTGCACATTCCAGATGGATTCGAGTGCATGCGACAGCGCGTCCAGCCCCGACGCGAGCGTGGGCGCTGCGGGGAGACTGCGCATCAGTTGCGCATCGATGATCGCAGCCTCCGGCCAAGTCCAGCGTTGGTGCAGCGAATGCTTGCGTCCGCGCTGGCGATCCCAGAGCGTCGCCCACGGCGTGACCTCACTGCCCGTGCCAGCCGTCGTGGGAATGGCGATCACGGACTTGTGCGCAGCGGCAGGCAGCGCTGTGCCCTGCTCCAACGCCGTCAACAGGGCATCGAACCGGCCCGACGGCGTGGCGCACAACAGCGCCTTGGCCGCATCGATCACACTGCCGCCGCCCAGCGCGACCAGACACGGCACAGCGGCATGCGGTGAATCCGCGGCGTGCAAATTGTCATAGAGCGGTGCCAGCCATTGCACGTCTGGGTTGGGCTCGATCTGGTCGATCACGCCGCGCAATTGCGCGCCAAGCAAATCCTGCACGCGATCGACCAGTCCGAGGCCACGGGCCTCGGGAAAGGTGATGAGCAGGCAGCTTCTGCCACCCAACAACGCCGGCAACTGATCCAGACTACCGGGCCCGTTAGTGACATGAACGGGATTGTGAAAATTCCACACAATGGTGTTCCTTTTGAAAATCTCGGGCAATGCAGCGGCCTGCCCGGAGTGCGGGCCAGGTCCGTTGATGCGTAGTAATGGGGGTCGGCGGCGCGCTGAAGGCAGCGTCGATCAGTGGTGTGCGTCGCGCTGAATGCGGTTGCGCAGCCATTGCGAGATCTGGTCCGCGGCAATCACCATCACGGTGATCACAACGATGCAGGTGGCCGTTTCCTGATAGCGGAACAGCTTGAGACTGCTGACCAATTCAAAGCCCAGACCTCCCGCGCCCACCATGCCCAGCACGGTGGCAGAGCGCAGATTCACTTCGAAGCGATACAGCACCACCGCAATCCACGCCGTGATGGCCTGCGGAATGACACCAAACGCGATCACCTGCAGTGGCGATGCGCCCGCGCTGCGCAATGCTTGCAGCGGCCCGTTGTCGATCTCTTCGATGTTCTCGGCAAAGAATTTTCCGAGCATGCCCATGCCATGCAGCGCCAGGGCGAGCACACCGGGGAATGGACCCAGTCCCACCGCAGACACGAAAATGAGCGCCAGGATAAGCTCGTTGATGCTGCGAATCACGTTCAGGAACTGGCGCGTGATGCGGCGCAGCCAATGCCAGTTATGCAGATTGCTCGCGGCGATGAAGGACAGCGGCAAGGCCAGAACCACGGACAACAAAGTGCCCCAGATCGCGATCTGAATCGTCTCCAGCGCAGGAGCCCACAGGCGCGGCAGCACGCTCCAGTCGGGCGGCACCGAGCGCGCCAGAAAGTCGCCAATCTGCGGCATGCCTGCGGCCAGTTCGCGCCAACTCATCTGCGCGCCAGACGCACTCCAGATCAGCACCCAGCCCAGCAGCAGCGCCAGGGCGGCATAGCCGATCCAGCCCCCGAGCGAGCGCGGCCTGGGTGCCGTCCAGTGCCATGCATTGCGCTCCACGGCGGCGTTTGCGTGGGCGCTCATGACAGGCTCTCCAGTGGCACATGGTGCTTCAACCAGCGTGCGTCGGAACGAGCGGTGGTCGGCTGACGATCTTCCAGAGCGATGGGCTCGCGCTGCCCGGCCGCATGGCCGTGGTAGATCGCCTCCAGCGCCGCTGCGTCCAGATAACGCGGTGCCCCATCGAACACGATGCGACCGTGCGCCAGCCCGACCACGCGGTCAGCAAACTCGCAAGCGTAGTCCACCTGATGCAGATTGCACACCACGGCAATGCCCATCTCGCGGGTGGCTACGCGCAAATACTGCAACACATCGCGCGCCGTGCGCGGATCGAGACTGGCGACCGGCTCGTCAGCCAGAATCACCTGTGGCTCCTGTGCCAGTGCGCGCGCAATGCCCACGCGCTGCATCTGGCCGCCGGACAGCGACTGTGTGCGCTCCGCCGCCTTGTGCGCCAGACCCACACGCTCCAGACAGGCATGCGCCAGCGCCACGTCGCTGGCGCGAAAGCACTGCAGCAACGAACTGAGCAAGCCGGTCTGCCCCAACCTGCCGGTGAGCACGTTCTTTTCCACCGACAGGCGCTGCACCAGGTTGTGATGCTGGAACACCATCGCCACATAGCGCGAAAGTTCCCGACGCGAGTGGCGCTGCATGAGGTCGATATTGCCCACCTGGATGCTGCCCTCGTCCGCGCGCGTCAACCCGTTCATGCAGCGCAGCAGCGTGGATTTGCCTGCACCGGACAAACCGAGCATGACCACGAACTCGCCCGCACGCACGTCCAGATCGACGCCATGCAGCACGGTGTTGCTGCCGAATTGCTTGCGCAATTTGCGGATGTGGATCATTTCATCTTCCCCAGATCGAGCTTGAGGATCTTCGCGGTCTGGCGCACCACGTCATAGGCCTGATCATTGGTGGGCGCAAAGCCATCCAGCATGCCTTGGTCGCCCCACGGCAGCCCTTTGATGTCCGCCATCGCTGCGGCCACTTTCTGCTTGGTGGCGCTGTCCAGATTCTTGCGCCACGCCATGGGCGATTCGGGAATGGGCTGCGAGCGCCACAGCACCTGAAAGTCGTCCGCTTTCACCAACCCCTTGCTCACGGCCGAATCGAAAATGCGATCAGCCACCGCCGCCGCATCCACCTTGTGGTTGGCCACCGCCATGATGCTGGCGTCGTGCGAGCCGGAGAAGATCACACGCGAAAATCCCTTGTCGGTATCAAACCCCTCTGCCGCCAAACCGGCTTTGGGAAACAGGTGGCCCGAGGTGGAACTGGGATCGACAAATGCGAAAGTGCGCCCCTTCATCTGCGCCACGCTGTGCGGCCCCTTGTCCTTGCGTGCAATCACCATGCTGTGATAACTGCTCTTGCCGGTCTTGCGCGTCACGGCGACGGCGAATGCCTCCGCGCCTGCCACATCGCTGGCCAGCGCATACGAGAACGGGCCAAGGTAAGCGATGTCCAGCCGACCGGCGCGCATGGCCTCGATCACGCCGTTGTAGTCGGTCGCGACGAAGGGCGTGACCTTCATGCCGGTCTTGGCCGCCAACTGGTCCATCACCTGCTGGCTGGCGCGGATCATGGCCTGTGCGTCTTCCGATGGAATCAGGCCGACGCGCAACTCCTGCGTCTGGGCTTGCGCTGCGCTTGCGCACAGCCATGCGCCCAGCGACGTGGCGATCAGCAGATTCCTGCGATTCAACTTCATGACTTCATCCTTTGCGGTAGTGCATTCCATCCGGCAACGCGCCGTTCGTATGCATGGAATGCTAGGGATGACTTATTACTTTCATATGAAAGTTTCAGAATCAGTTATCCCAGATTCCATAGATCAGACCTTGAGATCACGATGAGCACCGCCCGCTACCGCGCCCTGGTTGCAGTGGCCCAGCACGGCAGCTTGAGCGCCGCCGCACGCGCGCTGGGCCTGAGCCAACCCACCATCTCCAGCCAGATCGCCACGCTGGAGCGGCAAAGCCGCGTCGACCTGTTTCACCGCCAGGGCTACCGCATGACGTTGACGACGGCCGGCGCTCGCCTTTTCACGCTCGCGCAGCGCCTGCTCTCCGTGGAGTCGGAGACCGAGTTCTTCCTGCGTGACGCGGGGGAGTTGCGCCAGGGCGAGCTGAATCTGGGGGCCGTCGGGCCGTTTCACGTCATCGAGATGGTGGCGGCCTACCACGCGCTCTACCCTGGCATGCGGCTGTCGATCCGCATGGGCAACTCGCAGCAGGTGCTGCGCGATCTGGAGAACTACACCACCGACGTGGCCGTGCTCGCCGGCTTGCACGAGCACCCGGACCTGATGGCACTGGAATACGCACAGCACGCCATGATTCTGTTCGCGCATGTCGACCACCCGCTGGCACGCCGCAGCGAAGTCGACATCACGGAACTGAACGGGCAACTGCTGTTGATGCGCGAGCGCGGCTCCACCACGCGCGCGACCATGGAGGCGGCGCTGGCCAAGGCCCGCGTGACGCCCCGCACTGCGCTGGAAATCGGCAGCCGCGAAGCCATCCGGGAAGCCGTCGTGCGCGGACTGGGTTTGGGCGTCGTGTCGGAAGCGGAGTTCATCGCCGGCCCGCTGCTGCGGCCCATCCGCATCAAAGGCGATCCGGCCAGCACCACGACCTATGTGTATTGCATGCGCGCACGCAGCGAGAGTGTGTTGATCGGCTCGTTCCTCGCGAGCATCCAGCGCCTGCGCTGAGGTCTACGCTTTGTCCGCGTGGGCTGGCGTACCTGCCTGCTTGTTGGCTTGCGTACCGGCCAGCATCGCCGCCGCCAGCGTCTCATACAAAGGGCGCGCCAGCATGCGCGAGATCAGGCTGGCCAGCATGGCTGCAGCCATCAGGCTCAACACCATGGAGTGCCCGTCCACCATCTCCATGACGATGATGAAGGCCGTCAGCGGTGCCTGCGTGACGGCTGCCAGAAATGCCGCCATGCCCATCGCGATCAGGGCCGATGCAATCTCCGGCGCGAGCAAGGCCGACACGTTCTGCCCCACGCCCGCACCAATTGTGAGAGATGGTGCAAAGATCCCGCCCGGCGCACCCGTCCATGCCGACAGCCATTTGGCAATGAATTTGAGCGTGACGAACACCTCCGGCGTATGCCCTTCGCCTTTCAGTAGCAACTGCACTTGTTCCGAACCGGAACCGAACGTCGCCCCGCCCGTCGCCAGCCCGATTACGGCCAGCGCCACGCCCAGCACTGCGGCGAAGCGGTAGGGATGGCGTGCGCGCAACTGGTTGAGGCGCAGAGCAGGATTGGTCAGCGACATTGCCATGAGCTTGGCAAACAAGCCGCCCAACAAACCCGATACCAGCACCACCAACAGCCCTGGCCCGAGCGCGGCCCAGCCCAACGCGGGCACCTGGATGCGGCCAAAATAGCTGAGGTTGCCAAACACCGACACGCTGACCAGACCCGCCAGCACAATCGCCGCAATCACCAGACCGCTGGACATGGACTCCAGCTTGCGCGACAGCTCTTCAATGGCAAACACCACGCCCGCCAGTGGCGCATTGAACGCGGCAGCGATCCCCGCAGCGCCACCGGCAATCAACAGGGCGTAGCCGCTGATGCGCGACTTGCCATCGAGCCAGCGCTGCGCATGCTGCATCACCCCCGCAGCCACCTGCACGGATGGTCCTTCGCGCCCGATGGACAGCCCGGCCAGAAACCCGGCGCTGGACAACAGCACCTTGGCGAACGACAGGCGCAGGGACACAAACCGTCCACGCTCGGCGCTCGTCAAGCGCGAGTCCAGCGCCACGGCGACTTGCGGAATGCCCGAGCCCGCAGCACCCGGCGCGAGCTTGCGCGTCAACCACACGATGCCGACCGTGAGCGCAGGCATCCACAGCAGCACCAGCCAACCGCCGTGCCAGTTGGCAATACGCTCGAAGAAGGAAAACGAGGCGTTGGCAAGCAAGGTGAACGCCACGACGCTCAGGCCCGCAAAGGCGGCGTATGCCAGCACGATGGTGCGGTCCAGCCAGCTGCGTCCGTCCTGCATCTCGCGCCGCAGGTTCTCTAGAAAGTCCGGATCTTTGTGCATGAATCTGAGGTTGTTTATACCCCACCGTTCTGCATGCGCATTGTCGGACACGAACGGACCGCGCCGACACGCATTCACCCCCAACACGCAGCGGCGGCCTAGCGCTGCGGCATGTCCTTGTCCGTGTAGCACAGGCTGACCGTCGCGTCACCCGGTACGGCGGGCATGCTGTCATTCCACGCCTCCCAGCGGGTGAGCATGTCCTGCAGGCGCTCGGGCAACACGGGCGCGAGGTTGGCGCGCTCGCGCTCGTCGTTGCGCAGGTTGAAGAGGTAGTCGATGCCGTCCACGCGCAGATACTTCCAGTCGCCCTCGCGCATGGCGCGTTGGCCGCGATGGTTCATGCGCCAGAACAGCGGGCGATCGGTCACGGGCGCGTTAACGTCCTCCAGCACATGCGCCAACGAAGCTCCATCGAGCGGATAGGCCGGGTGCGCTGGCGCGTGGCCCAGATCGAGCATGGTGGCGGACCAATCCATGCTCATGCAGGTCTGCTCGCTCACGCGGCCCGCAGCGATGCCGTTGGGCCAATGCGCAACCCATGGCACGCGAATGCCGCCTTCGGTCAGGTCCATCTTGCCGCCCACCAAAGGCCAGTTGTCCGAGAAACGCTCGCCCCCGTTGTCACTGGTGAAAACCACCAGGGTGTCCTGCGCCAGCCCATGCGCCTGCAGTGTGCGCATGATGCGGCCAATGCCTTCGTCCATGTGGTGGATCATGCGGCGGTAGGTCTCCACGTTGCCGCCATGCAAGTGATAGATCGCCTGCTGGCTCGCCGCCAGTTCGCGCGCGAGTGGCTCGTCCTCGCGCGTCTCCCACGGCCAGTGCGGGGCGGTGTAATGCACGCTGAGAAAGAACGGGGCATCCGCCTTGGCGCCCTCGGCCATGCGCTCGATGAAGTCGAGCGAGTAGTCAGTGATGAGGTCGGTGAGATAGCCTTCCTGCTGCTTTTCTTCCTCGCCAAACCACAGGTCATGCTGACCGCTGGTGCCGCAGTGCGTGAAGTAGTCCACACCACCTGACATGGGGCCGAAAAATTCGTCGTAGCCCGATTGCAGCGGACTGAAATGCGGCGGATAGCCCAGGTGCCACTTGCCCATCAGCGCGGTGCGGTAACCCGCTTCGCGCAGCAGCGATGGCAGCGTGGGGTGGCTGGGCGGCAAACCCAGTTCGGCATTGCCGCGTGTGTTGGTGCGAATCGGCTCTTCTGCCGCGCCGCGCAACCGGTACTGGTAGCGCGCGGTCATGATGGCAAAGCGCGTGGGCGAGCACACGGGCGAATTGGAATACCCCTGCGTGAAGCGCATGCCCTTGGCCGCCAGTTGGTCGATCTCGGGCGACACCGGGCCGAACGCCGCATCGCGCCCGCCGTAGCAGCCAAGGTCGGCATAGCCGAGATCGTCGGCAACGATGTAGATGATGTTCGGGCGCTGGCGTGCAGCGCTGTGGGGACCGCTCATGGGCGATATCCCGACGCGCGGATCACCGGCTCCCATTGCTTGCGATAGGCCACGATGCGATCGCGCGTCTGCGTGCTGCTGCTGACGACCGGGTCGAGGTTGCTCGCGCGGAACAGGCGCGCGGTCTCGGGATCGCCCATGATTTTCTGGATCACTTCCGCATAGCGGGCGACCTGCTCGGGCGGCATGGAACGCGGCGCAAAGACGGTGTTCCAGCCTTCGGCGCTCAGGTTCAGGCCGGTCTCCTTCGAGGTCGGCACCTTGGGCACCGAGGGGTGGCGCGCATCGCCCGATACGGCCAGGATGCGCAGCTTGCCAGCCTCGTGCTGCGGCAGCAGCACGTCCAGCGTATCCACCGCCACCGGCACCTGTCCTCCGATCAGGTCGGTGAGCAGCGGACCCGATCCCTTGTAGCCCACGGCTTCGGCCGTGACCTTGGCTTGCTGGCCGAGCATGAGGGCAAAGAAGTGCGGCAGGCTGCCCGTCGCGGGCACGCCGATGTTGGCGCTCTTCGGATTGGCGCGCAACCACGCGAACAGATGCGACAGCTCTTGCACCGGCACCGCCGTGGACACGGCCACGCCGAAGACGTAGTTGTTGACTTCGCTGACGGGCACGAAGTCCTTGTTCGCGTCATACCCCGGATCGTCCACGACCAGCGGCGACACCACCATCACGGCCGGATTGGCGAGCATCAGCACCGGCGGGCTCGCAGGCGCATTGCGCAGGCCTTGCGCGGCAACGCGGCCACCGGCACCGACCTTGTTGTCCACGATGACGGAGGTGCCGAGCAGCGGCCCCATCTTGTCGGCCAGAATGCGCGCCACGCGATCACTGCTGCCACCCGGCGGATAGCCCACGACCAGCCGCAAGACGTCCTGCGCCTGCGCAGTGGCCGCGCCGCAAAGCCATGCAGGCACGGCCAAAGCCGCGCTGGCAGCAGCGGAGTGGGAAAGAAAATGTCGGCGATGCATCATGGTGCAATCCTTTTTTGTCTGGTGTCTGGCTTGCGCGCCGGAACGCGCGCCGCGGTGCGACCATGCAACGCAGGGATCATGCCTGCAAAGGTCCATCGATGGCCGCATGGGCTTGCTCGCAAACTGTATGAAAGCCGCGCACAATTGTTCTAATCAACCACACCCGGTGATTTCCCGCATGTCCCGTTCGCGCACTCCTCGCTCTCCGTCGCTCAGCACGCTGGCCGACCCGCAGCAGCCCGCAGATTTGCTGCTGTACCGCATCGCCAAACTGGCGGCCACTTCGGCGCGGCTGGTGAACCGTTTGTGCGAGCGCGAACATGGAATCACCCGCCGCGAATGGGGTGTATTGATGTGGTTGGCGCAGGAGCCGGGCATGCAGCCATCGACATTGGCCGAGCGGCTGGAGCTGGACCGCGCGCGCATTTCGCGCGCCATTGGCTCGCTGGCGGGTAAAGGTCTGGTGGAGCGGTTGCCCGCGCAGGCCAACCGGCGCGAGGCGCGTCTGCAATTGAGCCCTGCGGGCGTGCACATGCATGCCGCGCTGTGGCCGCGCATTCGCGCCATCAATGTGCAACTGCTGGAGGGCATGTCCGGCGCACAGGTGGCGGCGCTCGATCAGCAATTGCACACCCTGCTCGAACACGCCCAGCACCTGGACAGGCCGGGTAGCGCGGAAGAGAATTTTCCCGCGCGCAGCCAGGGCAAGCGCAGCCCGGGAAGTCTCGGGCTACTACGGCCTGAGCCGTAGCCTCAGTGCGCGCGCACGGTGGGACCGGGTTGCGTGTCCTTGCGCAGTTTGGCGACCTGATCGGGCAGGTTGTTCCACGGCTTCAGGCCCGCCTGCTCGCGCATGGTGTTGAGCAAGGTGGCAATCTGCGCATCGCTCAGGTTGTGGCGAAACGCGGGCATGGTGCCGGTTTGCGGAGTGGGCGCGGACTGTATGCCGTTCAACACCACCAGCGCTGCGTTGTTGGGCGAGTCGGCATACACCTTGGTGCTGAGCACCCACTGTGGGCGCACGCCGAAAAGGCTGTCCTTGATGTCGCTGGCGTCACTGTGGCAACTGGCGCAGGCACCTTCAAAGAGGCGATAGCCTTCATGGTCGAGCGCAAACTTGCTTTTCTCGAACTTGCTCGCGACGAACGCTTGTGCATCACCGGGGTCGGCAGTGTCCTTCTTGTACGACATGACGTAGCTGGCCAGCGCCTTCAAGTCTGCATCGCTTTGCTGCGACAGGCCGTGAATCACCGGAGCCATTGGCCCTGCCGCCGAGCCATGGCGTGGTGAAAAGCCGAACTTGAAATACTGGTAGAGATCGTCCGCCGTCCACGGCAGGGGTGCTGGTGTAGCCGAGGTGAGCGCAGGGACGCTCCAGCCATCGAGCGTGGTGCCTGCGAAATGATGTTCACCCGTCTTCTCTGCGCCGAACTGGTTGCGCGGCGTGTGACACGCGCTGCAATGTCCCAGTCCCTCCGCCAGGTAGGCACCACGATTCCATTCCGGTGGCATGGAAGAGTCGTCTGGCAACGGGCCGCGCTTCAGGAAAAGCCAGTTCCACGCGGCCAGCCCCGGACGCAGATTGAAGGGAAATTTCAACGACGTTTCAGGAGGATCGAACTTGACCGCAGGTTCCGACATGAGAAAGGCATAGAGCGCCTGCAGGTCCTCATCCTTCACATGCGTGAATGCGGTGTAGGGAAATGCGGGGTAGAGGTACTTCCCTTCGCGATCCACCCCATGGCGCATGGCGCGCGCAAAGGCTTCGTAGGTCCAGCGTCCGATTCCGGTATCCACATCGGGTGTGATGTTGGTGCTGTAGATGGTGCCGAATGGGCTGGCGATGGGTAAACCGCCCGCGTTGGTTTGGCCACCAGGTGCGGTGTGGCACACCGCACAGTCGCCCATCGCTGCCAGCAGTCGGCCCTTCTCGATTTGCTGGGGCGAAAAGCTCGCCGCAGCGGGCGGGTTGCCTGCGCCAATCGCAGGCTGGTGGCTCAACGCCAGGAAGCCCCCCACCAGCACGATCAACAGCAACAGCAGAAGGAGCAGGATTTTCTTCAAGGTACGCATGATGTGTGCTTTCCTTCTTACTGGCTGGCGGATGCCGGAGCCGATGCACTCGCGCCGGTTTGCGGCGCATTTTTGAGCGCCGCCAACACCCGGCTGTGGGTGAATGGCACTTCGCGCATACGCACCCCCGTGGCGTCAAAAATGGCGTTAGCAAACGCGGCGGCGCTGGGCACCGAGGCCGATTCACCTGCGCCCATCGGGTCTTCGCCGGGGCGGTCCAGCAACTGCAAATCGATGACCGGAAGTTCCGAAAAACGCAGGATGGGATATCCGCCCCACTCCAGCGACGTAACACCTTGCTGGTCAAACGTGACGAATTCCTTGAGCACGCGGCTGGTGGACTGCACGATGTTGCCGTGCGCCTGATGGCGCACACCAGCCGGATTGACCATGGCTCCCGTGTCCTGCGCGACGAACACTTTCACCGGCGTGACCTTGCCGGTCAGGCGGTCCACCGTCACATCGATCACCCACACGCACCATGCGGCACCGTAGCCCGGAAACTTGCTGTGGAAGTAGCGCGCATAGGCAAAGCCGCGCCCCTTCGCCAACGGCTCGCCGGCTGGCGTCGGCTGGCGGTACGCCCGCCCCGCCTGCCATTGGCACTGCGTCTTCATGGCTTCGATCAGTGCGATCGCGCGTGGGTCTTTCAGATAGCGCAAGCGGTACTCGATCGGGTCCGCGCCTGCCGCGTAGGCCGCTTCGTCGATCCAGCATTCATGCGCAAACACGTTGGGCAGCGCGGACACGCCGCGCATCCACGACGCACGCACGATGGGCGCTACGTCCTGACTCAGGATGTGGCGCTTGGGGTACTCATATTGCGGCACGGCCGTGCGGTCCCCCATCTGCTGCACGACTGCGGTGTTCTCCACCTTGCCGGTGAGCAGCAGCGCCAGCGTGGTGGCGTTGTTGGATGGATAGCATGTGCTGAATTCGTAGCCCGTGACCTGGCCCTCTGCATCCACACCGCCGCGCACGCGGATGAGTTGCGCCGTGCCCTTGGGCTCCCAGGCGTGCTCTTGTTCGCGCATGTATTGCACGCGCACCGTCTTGCCGGTGAGTTGCGCAATCAGTGCCGCATCGGCGCTGGCGTCATCGGCCCCGTTGCGGCCATAGCAGCCCGAGGCTTCCATGCGCAGGATGTTCACCGCGTCGTCGCCCACTCCGAGCAGCTTGGCGATGTCCTTGCGCAGATCGTGCGGGTTTTGTGTGCCCGACCAGACCTCCACCTTGCCATCGGCCACACGCGCCACCGCGCATGACGGGCCGATCGAGCCATGCATGTGATACGGCCACACGTAGTCGGCTTCGATCACTGTCTTGGCGCTCTTGATGGCGTCAGCGGTGCCTTCCTCCTGCACCAGTTGGCGATCGGTCTTGGGGTGCTTGAGCAGCGTCTGGTGCAGACCTGCCAGCGTCAGGTCGGGCAACCCGCTCCAGTCCTTCCATTTGACTTTCAACTGCCGCATGCCTGCAATGGCCTGTTCTTCGCGCTCGGCGAGCACGGCGACAAAATCGCCCTGCACCACCACCTGGACGATGCCGGGCAGGTGCTTGATGGAGTCCTTGTCCACCGACACCAACGACCGGCCTAGCGGCGCCGACGCATCGGCCCCACCATAAGGCGGGCGCACGACGCGCGCATGCAGCATGCCGGGCAGGCGCAAGTCATGGATGAAGGTCAGCGCGCCCAGCACCTTGTTGGGAATGTCCACACGCGCCACCGGCGTGCCAGAGTAACGCAGCTCGTCTGCGCGGCGCAGCTCGATGTGCGTGTCGAGCGGCAACTGCAAGTCCTGCCCCTGCACCAGCTCGCCCAGTGTCAGGCGCTGGCCGCCCGCTGCCACCACACCTTCGCGCACGACCAGCGTTTCGCGTGCCACGCCCAGCCGCTCGGCGGCAATCGAGAGCAATAGCATACGCACTTGCGCCGCCGCCTGGCGCAGCGGCTTGGCAGTGACCTGGATGGTGGCACTGGCAATCGTCGGCCCCTGGTCGGGTGTCTTGAACGTGTGGCCCAACACCATGGTGACGTGCTCGAACGGCACGTCGAGCTCATCCGCCACCATCTGGCCGAGCGCCGTGCGCACGCCCGTGCCCAGATCCACGTGCCCGCAGTATCCGGTCACGCGGCCATCCGCTCCGATCGCAACAAAGGTGTCCACACGGTTGTCCGGCGGAACGGGATAGCTGCCCGGTTTGGCAGTGGTCGCTGCGGCGCCGGACGCGGGCGTGTCTGCGGGAGCAGCCTGCGCCCAGATGCGCGAGGCGCTGGCCGAAGCCACCACCACCATGCCTCCGGCCATCAATAGACGACGGCGTGTGAGCTGCAATGGGGTCTGGCTGGCGCTCGCGGGATCGCTCGCAAGATCGGTCACGGCATCGATGGGGGAGTGAGATGTCATCACCGTGCTCCTTGCGCGATCAGTTCGCGGGCGCGCGCGGCGGCGCGCATGATTTCCACATGCGTTCCGCAGCGGCAGAGGTTGCCCTGCAATGCAGTTTTCACCTGCGCATCGCTCGCCGTGGGGAGTTTGTCGAACAAGGCCACCAGTGCCATGATCATGCCGTTGGTGCAGTAGCCGCATTGCGCGGCCTGCTCCTCGATAAAAGCTTGCTGGACCGGGTGCAGACGCTGTGTTGCCGCGCTCGGGGCGTCCGCGCCGGGACTGACGCGCGTGCCATCGGCAGCGGGCGGCGGCACAGGCGCTGCGCCTGCGAGTTCCAATGCAGTGGTGCCGAGCAAGCGCATTTGCACATCGTTCGACAGCCGTGATTTGGCGGCCACCGTGGCCTGCGGCGTGAGCCCTTCCAGCGTGGTGATGCGCGCATCGCGCACTGCACCCACCGGCACCGAGCACGAACGCGCCACCTTGCCATCGATGAGTACGCTGCAGGCACCGCACTCGCCCAGGCCGCAGCCAAACTTGGGGCCGTTCAGCCGCAAGTCGTTGCGCAGGATGTAGAGCAAAGGAGTATCGGGGGCGACATCCGGCAGCTCGGCGGGCTGCTCGTTCACGGTCAATTTCATGGTCACAACTTTCTGCACTGGGGCGTTTGGCCCATGCAGTCAGTTATGGCGTGAATTGTTAACCGCTATCGCCAGCAGATTCCTACACCTTGTGTAGGTCATTCCTCGTTTTACCCGCGCCGCCCCTCCCTGCGCGGCTTCAGCAGTGCACCTTTGCAGGTTGCGTCACACCGAGGAGACCATGCGTGCCAATTGCTGTGCGGCGACATGGCCCGCCAGACGCAGTGCGCCTGCGTGATCGGGCGACTCGCTATAGGCCAGCAACAGATGGTGGTGCGCCAGCGGACACAGATACCAGACGCCGGGTTCGGCCCACAACAAGGCTTCGCCCACGGTGGTGCTGCGGATCATCGACAGGTCTTGCTGCAAATGCACCCACAGACTGGTCGCTGCGGCTGCGGGGGTGTCGCCTGCAAAGCTGTCGGTCGCGCCCAGCACCAGACCGTCCTGCGTGGCCACCACGGCGCCCGCCAATGCGCTGCAGTTGGTGCGGTATTGCTCCAGCACTTCCGCGATGGTCATCGGCATCTGCATGATTGTTTATCCCTTTGGTATTGCCGGCGTCGCCTGCCCCTGAAAGGCAGCAAGGATACGGTATGCCAGCTCGAGCCACGCGTCGTGGTTGCGATCGAGCGGCTGCGAACTGCTGAGCACGAAGTCCCGTCCCGCCAGATGCAGCCGTACGCTGTCCGCAGCGCCCGGTCCATGCGTGGCGTCTGCGGATGGCGTCCATGCATGGTCTGCCTGTTGCACGGCCCACACGTCGGCTTCATAGGCGCTGCAGCCCGCGCGCGCGACCGGAAAGCCATCGCTCGTGCTCAGCAGCGTGCGCTGTCCCGGCTCGGTCATGCGCACCAGAATCTGCGCGATGCCGTCCAGCCCTTCGCCGCTCCATGTGGTGGTGGGCGTGCGCCCGGATGGCTCCAGCGTCACCACCAGCGCACCGTCGTGCTGCAGCGTGAAAAGGGCGCGCGCCAAGGCCTGCGGCTCGGCATTCAGGGCCGATGAAAAATCCTGCACTTTGAGGGCGCTGCGTCGCCCCGCCAGCACCAGCCATTCCAGCAAGCGGCGCTCGACCGATGCATCGTGACTGGCAAAGCGACGAAACATGCCCGCAGCCGTGGGCCGCACAAAGCGTTCGCGCGCAGTGTCCCGGGATGCGTCGTGCGCCTGCATGCTCATGCCACCGTCTGCGCAAGATCGGCGCAGCGCTCGCAACTGATGGTGCCCAAACGACGGTGCAGCAGCACGGTTTCTCCGGCCATGACCTCGCCTTGGCAGTGATCGCACAGCGTGGATTCGCCCAGCACCTCGGGCGAAAAGCCATCGTTGACGATCAACTGGTCGCCCACCTGACGCGGCCAGAAGTAGCTCTTGACCATGTCGGGGCGGAAATACTCTTCAAAGCCCGTCCAGCGCGCAATCACGTCCTCGTCCACGCCCTGCTCGCGCAGCGTTTGCAGCATGAGCGCCTGCCGGTGATCGAACACCTCGTGCGTGATGATCATCCAGTGGTGCGCGTTGCGCGGGCGGTCGCCCATGTAGACCTTCTCGCCCGTGATGCATTGCTTCATGAACGAGAACTGTTTGTCGATGGCGCGCCCCATGGTGGCGCCTTCAAAGAACGGCGCGAGCACCGGATCGGCATAGACCTTCACGTAGAAGGCTTCGAGCACGCGCCGCATCGTGCGGCCCTCATCGAGCAGCGTCCACAACTGCGGATCGGGATCGGGATACGGCAGCTCTTGCGACGGGCGCTCGTCAAATGGGCCGCGCACCTGCATGTCCGCCCCAAACTCGGCACCGGGTTGCAGCGCTTCGCCCAATGCCGCGACATCCTGCGCCGCCACTTGCACGCTGAGCAGCATGTCGCGCTCAGGATCGGAGGTAATGCGCGCGCGCGGTTCATGCGCTGCGCCGTTGACGATCTGCAGCGCCTGCCCTTGCCGATAGCGGATGGTGCGGGCAGGTTCGATCAGCAGGATGACGCTGCCGTCGTCCTGCAGCACGGTTTCGCACAGCATGCAGTTGGTGACCAGATCGCCGGGCTGCGGTGCGCGCACCTTCATCGGGCCGACGGGCACGCAACGGCAGGGAAGAAAATAACGCAGACGTTGCAAATGTTCGGGCAGGCTGCGGCGCGCCGCCTCGGGCACGGTGCCGCTCTGGCATTGCATCAGGCAGGTATGGCAGGAACCACCCTTGCACGAAAACGCCGCGTCCACACCACTGCGCAGCAGTGCATCGAGCACGGTTTCCGTCGCGCGCGTTTCCAGTATGCGCCCTTCGTAGTCGATTGTCTGCGTCATGCGTTGATCTTTGGTTCTGGGTGGCAAAACCGGCTGGTCTAGTCTGCCACCAATTGCGACAGCTCCTGCGCCGTGCGCCGCGTGTCCAGCATGACCTTGCCCAGATTGCCTTGCGGATTGCTTGCCACGGCCAGCACGCCGAGCGCGCCTGCGCGCGTCAGCAGCATGGGGCCTTGCGTACCATCCAGAATGATCTGGCGCAGTTCGCCGCGTTGCGCTTCACTCGCCGCGCGCGCGGACAGCGCCAGCAGCGATGCGCACATGGCACCGAAGCGGTCCTCATCCATCTCCGATGTCAGCACGGACGCGATGATGAAGCCGTCGGGAGAAATCGCGGCGCAGGCTTCGATGTGCTGCGACGAGGCCGCAAAAGCGCGCAAAAGCCTGCGCGCTCCACGCGCTACCGGATCGGCGGACGCGTCATCGGGCTCTCGCATGGAGGATGAAGAACTATAAGCAGAGGGCATGAGCTGGTGGTCTCTCACTCAGGAAGTAAGGCCCGCAATGCATGCGCATCTTTTCGTATGCATCTCTCGGGCCACTGCTTCCATACAGGCAATCCGATCACGCATCCTGCCGGGCAAGATCCGTGGGGGCGCAGATTACAGCGCGGCTTCGATTTCCGGCAGCGCCATGCGGGCGCGTGTCAGCACCATGCCCAGGTTGGCACCCTTGCGGCACACGAAACATGCCACCTGCATCTGGCGCTTGCTGCGCAGGAAAACGTGGATCAGGTTATCGCTGTTGACGATGATTTCCTGGAAGTAGTGGTGATCGGTGTTCTCGGGCAGACCGCGCGCCTTGCGGAACACGTTCTCGATGGCTTGCACATTGGGACCCTGGAACAGGTCGGCAGTGGCGGCAGCCAGCAGCTCGAACACTTCCTGCGGGTGCGAGTCAACGGTCTTGATGCTCAGCACCATTCCGGATGCCAGATCGACGTAGCCAGCGGCTACGCACTCAGGCACGGAAGTCACGGCTTTCTGGACTACGGCATCGATATTCATGGGGATTCCTCTGTTTTAGTGAACGTGGGTTGATAAGGGGGAACAAAAAACATCCGTCGCAAGACACTGCGCGCGGAACTCGGAAAGAAAGCGCTCCTGCACGGCGGACTGGATCATGGCGCCGTTGTGCGAACGCACCCTGGCAATCATGTCGGCGGCGGGGTGCGCGCCTTCGTCCTGCCAGATCAGTTGCATGGCCAGCACGGTGCCGGTGCGGCCCAGACCGGCGCGGCAGTGCACCGCGATGACATGGCCTGCGGCCAGCAGCGCATCCATGTGATGGCACAGTTGCGTGGCCTCGGTGAGCGAAGGCACGCCCATGTCGATCATCGGCAGTGCGGAACAGGTGATGCCGAACGGCGCAGCGAGCTGCGCAGGAAATGGCCGCTCGGTCAGCGAAATCAGATGCGTGACGCCCGCATCGCGCAGGGCTTCGAGGTCCTGCTCGGCCGACGCGATCAGCCCCGGATAGGGTGTGCCCGCCAGACGTCCGTATTCGATCCACGTGAAGCCACGCGGACCGCGCGCGCGCACGCCACCATCAAAGGGATGCTGCGGCAAGGCCACGGGCACTTGCAGATGCGCGGCAGCGAGCGCCACGGGGCCCGGCATCGCCGCGGCTGGCGTTACGGGCACTGTGGCTGATACAGGTGCTGGAGCGATCGGTTCGGCAGGCATGGCAGGCGCAGCCACAGTGACGGCCTCTGGCGCCTCGTGCAGATCCGGCTCGGGAGCCGCTTCACACTCTTGCGGGTTCACAGCCTCTTCTGCGCATGAGCCGGTGAGCAGCCATTGCTTGCCGGCCTCGCTCTCGGGCCCGGCAAAAAAATCCGCTGCGCTGCGCTGCTCTTGCACCCGGCCGCTGGCGAGCAGGATGACCTCGTCCGCCATCGCACGTGCATGGCCCTGGTGGTGCGTGACCACCAGCACCGGCATCTGGCGCGACAGCGCGCGGATGAGGTCCACGACTTCGCGCGCTGTCGCATCGAGGATGTCCGCCGTGGGCTCGTCGATCAGCAGCAACGGCGTGCCACTCAACGCCTTGCGCACGATGGCGATGCGTTTGCGCTGCGACTTGCTCAGCGACAGCACCGTCTCGCCGTACTGCGCGATCAGGTCCTGCTGGCCCCAGTCGTGCAGTTGCTGCGCCAGCGCATCCTTTTGCTCCAGTTGCGACAGCTGACTGCGCCGGCTCCACTCCCCCACCAGGGATTGCCAGACGTTGTCCATCAGCAGTTGCGCCTTTTGCTCCACCAGCGCTGGCAACGCGCCCACCGCAGCCCCGTGCGCGTCCAGACCGGCGACCTGCAATTCGCCTTGCATGCGCACCAGCGGATGGCGCTGCATCTGCCCGCACAGCAAGCGCAGCAGCGTGGATTTGCCCGTGCCGGACGGTCCCATCAACACGGTGCAGCCGTGCGCGGGAACGCGCAGGTCCAGCCCACGATAGATGTGGCGGTTTCCAAGGGCGAGCGCGAACTCGCGCGCATAAGCGACGGTTTGCATGAACGCTCAGACCCGCCGCAGATGTTGCGCTTTGGGAAAGCGCTCCACCATTTCCAGCAATGCGGTCATCACCACCAAGGCCGCACGCACTTGCGGCTTGTTGCGCGCGTCCATCGACAGGATGGGCGGCACACTTTCGGCGGCCAGACCCAGCCGGTCGCGGAAATACGCGTGGTAAGGCTCCAGGCCCTTGGCGGGGTGGGCGTCCATGTGCGAAATGCAGACCACGATAGGCACGCTGCGGTGCTGCACGCGCTGCATCAGGTTCTGGTAGTAATGATCCAGTTCGGCCACCGGGTCGCTCGCACTGTGGTCGATGATCAGCAGCACGCCCTTGCTTTGTTCCAGCAGGATTTCCCACATGAAATCGAACCGGTCCTGCCCGGGCGTGCCATAGATACGCAGCTTGTCTTTCTCGCCCAATGCGAGAACGCCGACATCCATGGCCACGGTGGTGTGCGACTTGAGCGACTGGACATCATCGGTCGCACGTTCGTCAGTGCTGACCACGTCGATGTCCGAAATGGTTTTCACCGCCGTGGTCTTGCCCGAGCCCACGGGGCCCATGAACATTACGCTCCACTCCATCGATGTCGTCCTCGCGCGCCGTCAGGCGGCCGTGGTCAGCCGCGCCCAGAGCTTTGCCACCAAAGAGCGGCGCTCCACATGCGCGGCAGCCGCCGACTTGACGGCGGGCTGCGGTTCAGCCTGCGACTCGTCGTGGACGAACTGGGGCGAAGCAACGACCACGTGGCCGTGCTGCATGAGCGATCCGATATTCTCGAACACCTCGCTCTCGCGCGCGGCCAGCACGAGCGGAATCAGGCGTCCTGCCGACGGCTTGCGGCTCAACAGTGCGCAGATGCGCGCTACCAGCGCCTGACGATCTTCCGGCACCACATTCAGGTTCGGCCAGGAAGCCAGCTTCAAGAGGCCGTACTGCATCGCGTCCTTGCGCGCATGCGAGAACTCTTGATTGTTGGGAGTAATCCAGTTCACAGACACATCGCCCTCCACTCTGAAAAAAGGAAAGAACATCTGGTGTGCTCTGTGCCTTTTCGAGGCAACCAACAGAAGCTCCACGCCAGATCGGCTTGCATTGGTTTCAGCCATTTACACATGATGCAAACCAATCGATAGTGAAGTTTAATGAATACAGCGATCCCGAGAGAAAAAACAATTGTCAACTATATTTCAATGGGCAACAAACGTAACAGAAACAATGTTTTCGGAAACAAAGGTCTTGCACACTCTTCCCTATTTATCAGCAGAAACTCAAAAGCCTCCCCCTATGAAGATGTAAATTCGATGCTTTCGGTTTTGATTTCAATGTCACCGTTCATTCGTTTCGACGACAAATTGCACGTTTAGGAACAAATGACACAAAAACGACAAATCGACCCTTGTGCTAGCGTGTGGACTCGCAAACCACTACTAATTGATGCGATAAGTGGCATTACACGCAGGTGACTCCCGTGGGCAAGCAAACCATCACATCCGATGTCTCAGGTCACATGGCTGCGAACCTCGAATTTCCGGCACATGCCGGCCTGTTCGCCTTGGCCGATGCGCTAGACCGCTTGGCGCAGCCGGTCTGCATCTGGAATCTCCAAGGCAAAACCGGGCCCCTGCATGGCGCTCCAGCGCCCTACTTCAACGCCTCCTGGCAGCAGTACACCGGCCTGTCCCTGAGAGATTTGAGTGGCGCGGGCTGGCTGCAATGCCTCTACGTCGAAGACCGATCATTGGTTCCACAGGACTGGCGGTTCGTGTTGCGCACCGGCGGCATCTTTTCGCTCGACTGCCGCATCCTCCACAACGACGGGCAATACCGTTGGTGTCATCTGCAGATCAGTTCGGACAGTGCCGCGCCTTCGGTGCCGCGTGCGGGTCCGGCCCTCATCAGTTTTCACGACGTCCACGACCGCATGAGCAGCCTGCAGCGCCTGCGCGAGAGCGTGGCCGCGCAGCGCAGCATGCTGGACGCCAGCGTCGACTGCATCAAGATCATCGGCACCGATGGTGCGCTCTCGCACATGAACCGCTCGGGATGCGAAGCGCTGGGCGTTTCGGCCAACGAGCCATTTGGCATGCCATGGCTGAACCTGCTGCCCAGCGATGTGCGCGATCGCGGCAAGCGGGCCCTGCATATTGCGGGCAATGGCAAGAATGCACGGTTCGCGGGCAAGAGCGTCATTGACGGCCGCCCAACCCAGCACTGGGACAACATCCTGACGCCCATGAAAGCAGGAGACGGCAGCACGCTCGGCATCCTGTGCGTGTCCCGCGATGTGTCCACGCAAAAGCGCGCGCAGCAGCGGCTGAAGATCGCCAGCGACACCGATGCGCTCACCGCACTGCCCAATCGCCGCGCGTTCAAGGCGCGCCTGAAATCCCTCGTGCAGCGCAGCCGCGAGGCAGGCCAGTCGTTTGCGCTGCTGCTGCTTGATCTAGACCACTTCAAACACACCAACGACACGCTCGGTCATCCCGCAGGCGATCACCTGCTGCGCATACTGGCGCGGCGCCTGAATGCACATCTGCCGCGCAACGCATCGCTGGCCCGACTGGGTGGCGATGAGTTCGCCCTCACCCTACCGCAGTGCCAGGACGATACACAGATCATGCACATCGCGCACATCCTGCGCACGCATGCCATTGCCCCCATGAAATACCGCGGCAAGACCGTGAACGCCGCGCTCAGCATGGGCTGCGCCGTGTTTCCGCGCGATGCGCAGGATGGTGCCGCGCTGATGAAGTGCGCCGACATTGCGCTGCACGACATGAAATACGCCGGGCGCGGCGGCATCTGCATGTTCAGCCCCGCCATGGGCGAGGCCGTGCGGCGCACCGACCAGCAGTTCGCCCTCGCCCGCCATGTGCTGAACAACGATCTCATCGTGCCGTACTACGAGCCGGTCGTGGACATGCTCAGTGCGCGCGTGATCGACTGGCAGGCACGGCTGCGCTGGCGCGACGACACACACGGCATGCAGTCCGCGGTCGCGCTGCACGAGGCCTTCCAGGATTTCGAGCTGGCCAGTCAGCTCAGCAGCGCCATGCAGTTGCGTGTGTTCGCCGACATGACCATCTGGAATGCGCGCGGCCTGCCGCCCAGTACCGTCACGCTGCCCGTGGCGCCGGTAGAGTTCATGCGCGACAACTTTGCCGAGCGCTTGTTGCAGCGTCTCGCGCAGCACCACATCTCCACGACCCAGATCCGCATCGAAACCCGCTGGCACAACGCCGTGCGCCAGCGCCGCGACTATGTGGATCGTGCGCTCGCCACGCTGGCGCATGCCGGCGTGCGCGTGGCCCTGAACGACTTTGGCAGCAGCCCGCTGGCGCTGACCGAGTTGCGCGCGTTTCCGCTGCACCAACTGAAGATCGACAGCGCGCTCGTTCAGGACGTCGCGCACGACAAGGTCGCCTTTGCCATCGTCAAGGGCATGTGCCAATTGGCCAGCGATCTGTCGCTAGAGATCGTTGCCAAAGGGGTCAAGACCGCGGCGCAACAACTGGCATTGATGCAAGCCGGCTGCAGCAGCGGCATTGGCCCTTTGTTCTCCGAGGCGCTGTGCGCCAGTGACGTCGGGCAGAAGCTGGCGCACGGGGAGCTTTCCCTCCGATAGACAACCCATTTTTCAACCACACAGGTCAATAATTAAATTCAACCGCAACCTATAACTCCATATACTTAACCCTTCTCACGATAACGCATGTGCAACCACGGGACAGTTTCCTGCATGTCAATCCTTAAACGTTGGTTCAGCAAACCTATGGAGGGTGAAGCGGTCCTCATCGAACGTATCCTGTATGCGGCTGAAACAGCTGAACCAGCGCACGCACGAATAGTTCGAGCACGACCTGGAACACGTCGGCAACCCGCTGCTGCAACGCATCTCACGTGAGGAAGGCTGCCTCTATCCGCTCTACCACTGATCACCTGCGAGTTGCGATGGATGAAGCCGGGCGCCTGCGCGAATTACTGGACCACAACACCGACTGGGTGTGGGAGGTGGACGCCAACGGGCGCTACACCTATGCGTCTGAAATGGTTCAGTGCCTACTGGGTTACGCCCCCGAGGCCATGATCGGAAAGACGCCATTCGACTTCATGCCGCCCGCAGAAGCGCAGCGCGTGGGGGACGCCTTCGGCGCCATCGTCGCGGCGCAGCGTTCGTTTTCCGGACTCATCAACCGCAACGTGCACATCGACGGTCATATCGTCGTGCTGGAGACCAGCGGAATCCCGCTGTTTGACGAGGCCGGTCAGTTGCGCGGCTATCGCGGCATCGACCGCGACGTGTCGGCGCTGGGCGAGCGCGTGCTGCAACTGGAGGCCGTGCATCTTCACGCTCCAGTGGCGCTGTGTACCTTGGACTGTCAGGGGCAATTTGTCATGACCAATCTCGCCATGGCCCGCCTGCTGGGGGTGAGCGCCAGCGACATCGACAATGCGTCGCTCTGCGCGCTCATGCCCGAACTGTGGGAGCGCCTGCAACTGGACATTGCGCATGCCCAGGTCGATGCGGCCCTGCCCGATCACGAGGTGGCGTGGCGCAACGGCTGCTGGCTGCAGGCCACGCCGCATGCGCTGCGCAGTGCCAGCGGCGGCGTGGTCGGCTTGTCGATTGCATGGATCGACATCACCGCGCGCAAGCAGGCCGAGGACCATCTCACGCAAGCCAACCGGCTGCTGGCCGCGCACGCGCGGCAAGACTATCTCACTGGCCTGTACAACCGCCGCTATCTCGACGAGCAACTGGCCATCGAGGTGGCGCGCGCGCGCCGCGATGCCCAGTCGTTGTCGGTGTGCATGGTGGATGTGGATTACTTCAAGCTCTACAACGACAGCCTCGGCCATCACGCCGGAGATTGCTGCCTGCGCTCACTGGCGGGCGTGATGAAGGAATGTGCGCGCCGTCCCTCCGACATCGTGAGCCGATTTGGCGGCGAAGAGTTCGCCATCGTGCTGCCGGGGACCGGAGCGCAGGGTGCCTTGGCCGTGGCCGAGGCCATTCGCCTGAAGGTGCAACGACTCGCACTGGAGCACCCGGCGTCGGCGATGGGCAGGGTCTCGGTCAGTATCGGTGTGGTGACACGTGAGGCGCAAAAATCGTCCGCCTCATCGGCCTCCATCCCCGATGAGCAACTGGCTTGCGACCTGCTGCGCCACGCCGACAAAGCCATGTACGCCGCCAAGCATGCCGGACGCGATCGCATCGTCTGCGCGCCGCCGCTGGTGGATGGCTACGACTGATGCTTGGGCAGGTACAACGCGGCCTCAGCGCGCGGTCGATAGCGCCATTGCGCTGTGCTGCGGCAGTTGCCAGCCATGTCCTTCATCTTCCAGCGCGAGCGTGCTGATGACCGGTTGCGCACTGCTAACCGCGCCAAAGATGGTGGCAAAGGCCACATCGGCAGCATCACGCCCAGTCGCGATGCGCAGCATGCCCATCGGAATCGCCACGCCGGCCGGATCGAACAGAAACCACCTGTCGCCCAGATAGACCTCCACATACGCATGAAAGTCTGGCGGGCCCAGGGCGGGATCGGCGCCGTAGTCCGTGCCGGTCACGAAACGCGCTGGCAGATTGCACGCGCGGCACAGCGCAATCATGAGGTGTGCAAAGTCGCGGCACACGCCCACGCCATCGCGCAGCGTGTCCAGCGCATTCGTTGTGGAGGTGGACGTGTTGGAGCAAAAGCGGACATGACCGCGCACCCAGTCGCATATCGCCTGGGCACGCGCATAGCCTTGCGGCAAATAGCCGAACTCACGCATCGCCAGTGCGCTCATGCTGTCTGATGGGCAGTAGCGGCTGGGATAGACATATTGCATCACCGCCATCGGCAATAGCCGTACCGGCACTTCGGCAATCTGATCAGGCGCCACCTGATGATGATTGATGTCCACCGTTGCGGCATAACGCACAGTGAGCGGTCCCGCGGGAGCATGCAGGCGCAGACAACGCTGCTGAAAGCACGGGTCTTCCTCTACATCCCAGTGGGCCAGTGGAGCGCTGATGTCCAGCGTCTCCGTAATCACCTGTTGCTGCGCTGTCTTGGCGGCGTGTATGAGAAAGAAGAAATCGGCCCCCGGTTCCTCCACGGTGTATGCCAATTCAATCTGAAGTTCCAGTCGGATCATGTCGATACCCACGAGCGCCTGTCACAGGCAAGCGCCGCATTCCTTCAGCAAAGTATCCAGTCAGAAGTTTGCGCGGCCTGTCAGCGAACATCGACGGAACAAGCCACCAGAACCCGACAAACGTCGGCAGACCCACCGGTTAGTGCGCTGCGCTGTACCACGCCACGCCATCGCACAACTCACGCCGGATCTCGCCGCGCTCAAGCAGGTAGTTCAGGCAGGCCTGCGCTTCGCCCGTGGCCAGATGGTAGTGCGAGGAGGTCGCCTCGATGGGGCGCGAGAACAGGTCGGCAAACACATCCACCACGCGCCGGGGCTCGCGTAAAGCGGCGCGCAGGCGCTCCAGCGATCGCATCTGGCTGTCGCGCAGATGCTGCAGGCGGGCATGCAAACCGTAAAAGCAATCATCGTGCGCAGGCAGCACCAGCACATCATCGGGGATGTTCTCCTGCAGCCAGTCGAGCGACGCGAGCCAGCCTGCCATGGGATTGGCTTCGGGCTCCAACGGATGTACCGACACGTTGGAGGATATTTTTGGCAACACCTGATCGCCCGAGATCAACAGCTTCTTTTCGGCGCAATACAGGCAGACATGCTCGGGCGAGTGCCCCTGCCCGACCACTACCTGCCAATGGCTATCGCCAATGGTGATGCGCTGACCGCGCGCAAGGCGGCGAAAGCTGTCAGGCAGCTTATAGATCATCTGGCCGAATGCGCCAAAGCGCGTGCGGTATTTCTCGATCGCGGCGTCCTGCCATCCGGCTTCGCGAAAGAACTCCAGCGCATCGGGCGGCGCTTCGCGGCTCATGTCGGCCACCATGGTGCGACAGGTGAGATATTCCAGCCGCGACATCCACAACTTGACGCCAAACCGGCGCGTCAACCAACCCGCCATGCCGACATGGTCGGGGTGCATGTGGGTGACGAAAACGCGCGTCAATGGCCGGTCGAACGGCGGCTCGCGCAGCAGCTTTTCCCAGAGGTCGAGCACGGCCTCGGTGCGCAGGCCGGTGTCCACCAGTGCCAGGCCATCGCCATCTTCAATCAACCAGACGTTGATGTGATCCAGCGCCAGCGGCATGGGCAGGCGCACCCAGTAAACGCCTTGGTCGATGGCGCGCCATTGGCTGATGGCAGGGGCTTCGAGTGGATAGTGCATGGTCTCGTGGGGCATGGTCGAGCGATGTCGGGCAGGCAGCAAAACACCATGATTACCGATATTCGCGTCATGCGCAGCCGTGGACTGTCGCCTCCTTGTCAGGCGCCGAATCTTCCGCGCTGCAGGCGCACGCCTTCAGAGCGCGCTCGTTGAAAGCTTCAGCAGCACGCGCACCTCGGTGCCCGCCACGCCCGACTCCACCGACAGCGTTGCGCCCACGCGCGCGGCGCGAGCAGCCAGGCTGCGCATGCCCACGCTCAGCCCCTGATCGTGCACGGCTTCCACATTGAAGCCCACGCCGTCATCCGCAATGATGACTTCCAGCGTATCGGGCGCAGGCTGGCGGCAATCCACGCGCAAATGGCGCGCCTGACTGTGCTTGATGACGTTGGACACCGTCTCCTCCACCATGCGCGTGATGCCCAGGCACTGCAGCGCGCTGGGCCGCAGCGGACCATTCCACACAGGCGCAATGGTCCATGTCGACTCCACATCGAGTTCGTCCAGAATGCGCGTGAAGCGGTGGCGCATGGGCGCAAACCACTGCACCGGGGTTTCCGGCACGACGGCGCCGGCGCTGGAGCCATAGTCGATCATCTGGCGCAGATCGTCGCGCATGGTCTTGAGCAGAGAGAGCATGCGCGCATTGGGCACCGGCTCTTGCGCCTGCTCCACCAGCGCCATACCGCGCACCAGACTCGCGCCCAGCCCGTCGTGCAGATCGTGTGCAATCTGCACCCGCTCCTGCAGCTTGGCGTGCTGTACGGCCTGGGCGTGCTCGCGCGCCAGCGCCTGCTCCAGTTCCTCGCGCGCCGCGGTGACATGGCTGGCAAGGCGGCGATTAAAGTGCTCTACGCTGCGCATGCGCTGCGTCAGCTGTGCACTGAGCAGCAACATCATCAACGCGACGATCAGCGAACCACTGAGCGCCGCCCAGCTGCGCGCCACCTGCCATACACCCAACGATCCTGCATAGTCGTGAATCGCCACGACGATGAAGACCAGCCACACCAATGCCAGCAAGATGTGCGACAGTTGCCTCTCCCCTTCCCGTCGCCGCCAGGCGTGCCACTGGAACTGCACGCAGTTGAGCAAGAACACCGCCTGCGCCACCTTCCACACCCACGCAAAGACGATGGAGGTGTGCCTATCTGGCACCAGCAGCAACGCGCCACCGCCCAGCGCGGCAAGCAACCACAAGACACGCTCTACCTTGTCGAACCGCTGGCCGCCAAAGCGGAATGTGAACAGGCAGGTGAACAGCACATAGGCCACCAACGCCATGATGCTGACGCGCGCCTTGGATAGCGAATCGACAAACGGCCAGGGTGTTTCTGCCAGATAGGTCGTGAGGTACAGCAGCCACGCCAGCGACATCAAGCCGAAGTAGCCATACGCCTGATCCTTGGGCCGCATGACCCAGACCATGAGAAAAATCACGCCGCCCGCAGCGGACAGCACGGCGTTCACGAAATAGACCGTGCGCTGTTGCCATAGCTGATCGCGCTGGATCTGATGCACCTGATCCACTTCGCCCAAGCGCAACGCGCCCAAACCGGGACTGAGATAAGCCACGCCCACCACACGAATCCACACGGTGTTCACGCCGGGATGCAAGGACGAAGCGGGCAAGATCCAGCTGCGCGGCACGTTCCAATTGCGTGTCAGTGGCTCCACCAGCGAGGCGTCGCGCCAGAGCAAGTCGCCATTGATGAACACTTCTCCTGCCGAACTCATGCCGTCGAGCCCCAGCGCTATGGGCGTGCGCGTGTCACCGCAGTCGCGCTCCCAGTCGATCCGGTACCACACCGTGCCGCCGTATCCGGGCCAACGGCTTGACCAGCTCTCGGGCAGTGTCACGTCTACCCAGCCGCGCTCTGGCCGTATGCTCGGGTCCGGCCCGGCCTTGACCGCCTGTGTGGAGACGATACGCGGGGCGCAATATACCGCTGCAGCGGACGGGGCGGATGGTGACGCTCGCGGGGCTAGTGACGATTCCTGCGCCTGCACGCTGGCTGTGCCCCAAACCAGCCATATGGCAAGCAGCGCCACGCAGCGCGGCAGTGATGCGCGCAACATGACGAGCGCTCGCAAGAGGATCTGGTTTCGCACCCAGGCACGATAACCCACCTCCAGCGAACGCGGAAAAGCGGTCATTGCAGGCGCGGGGGCATGGCTCGCGCGCCGATATGGAACTTGGTACAAACGTCCCGGATGTGGCGGTCCACCTCGCTGCGCTCCAGCAGCAACTGGGCTGCAATCTCGCGATGGCTGAGGCCGTCAATCACGCGGTCCAGCACCTGGCGCTGCACGCCGCTCAGAGCGGCTGTGCTACCGGGTCGGACCTGCTCCAGTGCGTCCAGAATATGCCGCGCAATGGGTGGCTCGATATGCACCGCACCGCGCACGGCACCGCGAATGGACAGCGTCACCTCGAAATCGTCACGCTCCTTGCAGACATAGCCACTGGCCCCGGCGCGCAATGCGGCCAGAATGGAATCCTGCGAACTCCAGGCCGAGACCACCATGATCGGCAATTGCGCAAACGTGTCGCGCATCTCGGAAATCAGGTCGCAGCCATTGCCGTCCGGCAGCCCCAGATCAACCAGCGCCAGTCCGGGCCCATACGAGCCCATCCTTTCCAGCAAGGGGCGGGCAGCCGCCAGCGAATGTGCAGCCATCAGGTCGGCTTCGGCGTACCCCATGCGCAGCATCAGCGATATCAGGCGCTTCAACAGCAAAGGGTCATCCTCCACTAGCAGTACCGGGGTGGGTATTGCGTGAGTGTTCAATGGAGGCGATTGCGGTGATTTCATCGTGATTACAACAAACTGCGGGCGCGAGCGTGATTGCGGCTGCACGATGGTAGGCCACGCGAAGTTTGCTTGTATATCGCCTAAACAGGGTATTTTGTGACTTTGTCAACGCACACTTCCTCCTGAAAGCGCGCGCCACAAGGACAGAACACCTGTCACAGATCGCAATGTAATATCTAAAAATTGTTACAAAGACTATTGAGTTCGTATCCATCACGCACAATGGTTCGAATACCAGCGCGGTTCCGCTCACTCCATATGTTGTGCGGACACCAAAATCAGGGCGTGCGAACCACCGTCGACCGGCTATTGGCAGGCGCGCCGTCTTTACGGGTGCTACGCTGGCACCAACGAGTTGGAATGAAAGGCTTGATCCATGAACCAGGTGTCTCCCGTTTCACGCTCCCGGCAGGACGCGCTGCGCACCGAGCTTCCACAAGTCGCCGATTTGCTGCAAAAAAGGCGCGCCAGCGAAATCGACCCCGGCGTGATTGATGAACTGGTACAGCTGTCCTGGCTGGAATGGGTCGGCGGCACGTTGCAGTTGACGACGACCGGCCAGAATATTTGCAGACAGCAATTGGAGTAATCGATTGCATGGTGGTGGGCACACACGCACGGGCTGCACGTCACCACTCTCGCGCTGCAGGTCGACCGCCCCAGTACTTTTGCCAACACCATCCGGTGCCGCCGCGCGGGCCGCACCGGATCCCTCAAAGTCCGTCACACTCCCCGCGCGACTACAGCGCACCGTCTCCCAGCACAATGCCCTCACGCCGCGGATCGGCACCGCCTTGCAGCAAGGTCTTGCCATCTTTCGTCACCCGCATGATGGTCGCCACGCCGCTGGATTGCGCGCCCGTGCTGACCGTGTGACCTTTCGCCTTCAGACCTTCCACCAGTCCCGTCAGATCCAGCGAGGTGTTGGAGCCGTCCACCCCGGTCGTCGGGCTGTTGGATGCACCGATGTTCACCAGCGATGTGGCTTGCTGCGCATCCAGCCCCCAGTCAAGCGCTCCCACCACCGTCTTCATCACGTACTGGATGATCGCGCCGCCGCCCGGTGAGCCGGTCGCCATGACGAAGTCACCCGGCTTGTCGCCCCTGAACACCAGCGTCGGTGCCATGGTGCTGCGTGGCCGCTTGTTGGGCGCCACGCGGTTGGCGATCGGTGTGCCTGCGCTGTCCACCGGTGCGGCGGAAAAGTCGGTCAACTGGTTGGTCAGCAAAAAGCCTTCAACCATGTGGAATGAGCCCATGCTTGACTCCACGGTCGTGGTCATGGACACCACATTGCCATAGGCATCGACCACCGAGAGATGCGTCGTGCCGTGCTCCACGGTCTTGTCCACGCCCAGCGGTACCGGGCCAAAATCGCCCGCCTGCGCCGTGCCCATGCTCTTGTCCGGATGGATCAGGCTGGCGCGCTGCTTGAGGTAGTCCGGGTCGAGCAACGACGACACGCCATTGGCAGGAAGCGGAATGAAGTCCGTATCGGCCACGTACTTGTCGCGGTCGGAATAGGCCAGCCGCTCCGCTTCGGACACCAGATGCGCGCCCATCACCGTGGGCACGCCGCCCTCGTTTTCCGGGTTCGTCGGCGCGTACTGCTTCATGTCGAACTGGCCAAGAATGCCCAGCCCTTGCGCAATGGCGATGCCGCCCGATGAGGGCGGCGACATGGCGCAGATGTGGTAGGCGCTGCGGTAGTTCACGCACACTGGAGTGCGTTTCTTGGGTTGGTAGTTGGCCAGATCGCCCAGCGTCATCAGGCTGGGGGTGATCGGCGTCTTGGCGGCATCGTCGCCCACGCTCTGGCCGGCCTTGGCGACGATGGCTTTGGCGATGTCGCCCGTGTGCAGCGCGTCCGCGCCCTGGCTGGCGATGGCGCGCAGCGTCTTCGCGTAGGGCTTGTTGGTCATGGTCTCGCCGGTCTTGCGTGGCGTTCCGTCCTGATGGAAATACGTGGCCACGGCGTTGGCATCGAGTGCCAGACTGTTCGCATTGCTCACGATCGCAGCGGCCAGTCGGCCGGGCACCTTGAAGCCGTCATCCGCCAACTGGATGCCATAGTCGAACAGGCCATTCCACGGCAGCTTGCCATGCTCCTTCTGCGCCATCTCCAGCATGCGCAGAACGCCAGGCACGCCGATGGAGCGACCGCTGCGGCGCGCGCTGGGCAGCGGCGTTGGGGAATCCGGATCGGCCTGATCCTGCCGCGCGAGGTAATAACCCGTAGCCGCTGCAGGCGCCGTTTCGCGCCCGTCATAGGCCACCACCTTCTTGCTCGCCGCGTCGTAATAAACCATGAACGCGCTGCCCGCAATCGTGCTCGACTGCGGCTCCACCAGACCCAGCACGGCCTGCATGGCGACCGCGGCATCCACTGCCGTGCCGCCCTTTTTCAGCACGTCGCAACCGGCTTTGGTGGCGAGCGGCGTATTGGCCACGGCCATGTAGCTGCTGGAGTGCTTGGCCTTGAGGCCGAGCCGGTAGCCCGACGCCGCCTCCGGTGCCGCCGGATCGCCCGCCACGCCAGAACCTACGACCACCGAGCCGCCGCCACTGCTCGTCACGGTGCAACTATTGGGGTTAGTGTCCACAATCAGTTCGGGATCGCCATGGTGACTGCTGCCACCGCAACTCGCCAGCAAGATGGCCACTGTGATGGGCGCCAAAGGCCAGAATTTCCGCGTCTGCATGGTTGTCTCCTCTATTGTTGAAATCAGGATGAGCACACGCCAAACAACGCGCCATTCGCCCTGCCTGTGGCGCGATTCATCGTGTTGGGTATTCGGGCCACATTACCAGCTTGGGACGAGTGGAGTTCTCAGTGTTTGGCCCCAACAACGTCACAAAATGTTGGACCGCCTACCGCGGTGCGGAAACTGAACGTCAACCCTGACCGAAGGCGCGCAAACGGCGGTAGAGCGTGCGCTCGCTGATACCCAAACGCGCGGCCAAAGCGCTGCGGCTCAGGCGGCGATCTGCAGCCCATTCGAGCAGTTGACTGTCGCTCACCGGTGCGGGCCGGTGCTCCATACGCGGTGGGGGATCGGCAAATGCAGCCAATGCGGCCAATGGTTCCGGCACGGCAGCACTGACTGTTCGCAGTTCCTGCGGCAGATGTTCTTCACGGATCACACCGCCTTCGGCAAACAGGCGCGCGTGCTCGATCACGTTGCGCAGTTCGCGCACATTGCCGGGCCAGTCGTAGGCCTGCAGGCGCTGCAGCACGTCGGGCGAAAAGCTGCTTTGCGTGGCCCCGGCATCGTGCTTGCGCAGAAAGGTTTCGGCCAGAACAGGTATGTCCTGTCGCCGCTCGCGCAGGGCGGGCAGCCGGATTGGCAACGCGCTCAGGCGGTAGTACAAGTCCTTGCGAAAGCGCCCGTCCTGCGTCATCGCATCCAGCGGCAGATGCGTCGCCGCCACCAGACGGACATCGGCCTGCTGCGTCTGCACGCTGCCCACGCGGCGGTAGGTACCCGTCTCCAGCAAGCGCAGCAGCTTGACCTGCAAAGCCAGCGGCACGTCGCCAATCTCGTCCAGAAACAGCGTGCCGCCATGGGCCGTCTCGATCAGTCCCTGCTTGCGCACATGGGCGCCCGTGAAGGCACCTTTTTCGTGGCCGAACAGTTCGCTTTCGAACAGGTCATAGGGCAGACCAGAGCAATCCACAATCACGAACGGACCCTGCGCACGCGGACTGGATTCATGCACCGTATGCGCAAACAGTTCCTTGCCAGTGCCGGATTCGCCCAGCAGCAGCACCGGCAATTGCGAGGGCGCCACGCGCTGCACCGCCGCCAGGGCCTGATTGAATGCGCCAGAGCGCCCCACCAGTTCGGCCTTGCCCGCGCTGGGCGAGGCGTGCCGCACCGTGTTCAGCCGCTCCACATAGGCCACGATGTTGCCCTGCGCATCCATGATGGGGCGCAGCTCCACATTCACATGCTCGGGCCCGCGCGGGGTGTGGTGTACGTGCAGCACGCGGTCCGGCGCGCGCTGCAGGCGCGCTTGCGCCATGGGGCAATGCTCGCCGGCCTGATCACAAGGCACGTCGTAGCCATGCGAAACGCGAAAGCACTTTTGCCCCAGAAACGGCCTGGCATCCACGCTGAAGTGCTGCCGATACGCTGCATTGCCCGCAAGAATGGTGTAGTCCGCATCCAGCACGATGGCGGGCTGGCTGTCGTGCTCCAGGAATGACACCAGCGCCTGCACCTGCGCAGAAGCCGGGCGTCCCGAATGAACAGGTGGCGCTGGAGCGGGTGCCGGAGCATTGGGTGAAGCAGACATGGCACAAATTCTGCCATATGACAGCCCAACTGACATGTGGCAGTCGATTGGCAGTCAACCAACGTGGGCGCGCCGCCGAATCGCATTTGCCAAATCGCCATTTCTCAAGCCATGACAACGACTTATCCAAATATATAAGCTAACGTCAATACTGGCACGTATCTTGAATTGATCTTCATCATTAAACCTACGAGGAGATAGCGGCATGACTTCACACGGCTCCAAGCAGATCGAGCATTGGTTCGACACGGACACGTCGACGTTCAGCTACATCGTGCTGGACACGGTCAGCAAGCAGTGCGCAATCATCGACAGCGTACTGAACTACGACCCGAAGTCGGGACGCACCTCGCACGCTGGCGCCGACCGCATCATCGAGCGCGTGCGCGAACTCGGCGCGAGCGTGCAGTGGATTCTGGAAACCCACGTGCACGCTGACCACCTGAGCGCCGCGCCCTACCTCAAGGCGCAACTGGGCGGACGCACGGGCATTGGCGCGCACATCCGTGCAGTGCAGAAAGTGTTTGGCAGCCTGTTCAACGCGGGCGACGGCTTTGCGCAGGATGGTCGCCAGTTCGATCAACTCTTCAACGATGGCGATGTGTTCCGCATGGGCGCGATCGAATTCCGCGTCATGCACACGCCGGGCCACACGCCAGCCTGCCTCACTTATGTCGTGCAGGACACCAGCGCACCCGAAGCCCCGATGGCGGCGTTTGTGGGCGACACGCTGTTCATGCCCGACTACGGCACGGCGCGCTGCGACTTTCCCGGTGGCGATGCGCGCACGCTGTTCCGCTCGATCCGCCGCGTGCTCTCGCTGCCGCCGCAGACCGTGCTCTACATGTGCCACGACTACCAGCCTGATGGCCGCGAGCTGCTGTGGAAAACCACCGTGGCCGAAGAGAACGCGCACAACATCCACGTCCACGAAGGCGTGCCGGAAGACCACTTCGTCGCCGTGCGCCAGGCGCGCGATGCCACCCTCGCCATGCCGGTGTTGCTGCTGCCATCGGTGCAGGTCAACATGCGCGCCGGCGCGCTGCCGCCTGCGGAAACCAACGGCGTGCATTACCTGAAGATTCCCATCAACGCGCTCTGACGCGGCGCCTGCCGGCCCGCTCTTGCTTTCTCTCGCGTCCATACCAACACACAACAGGAGACACACCATGGACTTCAAGGTCATCAACAAGGAGTTGGCCGTCAGCCCGCAGATCACGGCGGCCGACCTGCACGCCATTGCGCAAGCCGGTTATCGCTCCGTGGTCTGCAACCGGCCCGATGGCGAAGCGGGTGACCAGCCCGGCTATCTGGAGATCGAACTCGCCGCCCACGCGCTCGGCTTGCAGGCGCGCTATCTGCCGGTCACGTCCGGCAAGGTGACGGACGAAGAGGCACTGCACTTTGGCGAACTGATGACGCAACTGCCCGGCCCCGTGCTGGCCTATTGCCGCACGGGCACGCGCTCGGCCACGCTCTGGGCGTTGAGTCAGGCGCAGCGCCAGCAGCCGGTGGCGCGCATTCTGGAGTCGGCGCGCAACGCGGGCTACGACCTGAGCGGCGTGGCGCGGCGCATCGCCAATGGTGGTCGCACGCCCACCGACGTGGTGGATGCGGCGCACGAGATCGTCATCGTCGGTGCGGGCGCTGCGGGCATCGCCGTGGCCGCGAGTCTGCTGGTGCGCAAGCCCGGCATCGACATCGCGCTCATCGATCCCGCGGACGTGCATTACTACCAGCCGGGCTGGACCATGGTGGGCGCGGGCGTGTTCCCACCCGCGCATACGGCGCGCACCATGGCCAGCGTGATGCCGCCCGGCGTGAAATGGCTGAAGGCAGCGGTGGCCGCGTTCGAGCCGGAGCGCAATGTGGTCGTGCTCGACGGCTGCCGCGTGGTGAAGTACGAGCAACTCATCGTCTGCCCCGGCCTCAAGCTCGACTGGGACGGCATCGAAGGCCTGCCCGAAACACTGGGGCGCAACGGCGTCACCTCCAACTACCGCTACGACCTCGCGCCGTACACATGGGAATTGGTGCAGGCGCTGCGGGGCGGTCGCGCCGTGTTCACGCAGCCGCCGATGCCGATCAAATGCGCTGGCGCACCGCAAAAGGCCATGTACCTCTCGGCCGACCACTGGAAGCGCCAGGGCGTGCTCAACCAGATCGACATCCAGTTCTGCAATGCGGGCGGCGTGCTCTTCGGCGTGGCGGACTATGTGCCCGCGCTGATGGAATACGTGAACGCCTATGGCATCCATCTGCAGTTCAACCACCAACTCGTTGCCGTGAACGGCCCCGCGCACGAAGCCACCTTCGTGCGCACCGCCGCCGACGGCACCAAGGATCAGGTGACGCTGCCCTTTGACATGCTGCACGTCGTGCCACCGCAAAAGGCGCCCGACTTCATCCGGGTGAGTCCGCTGGCCGATGCGGCAGGTTGGGTGGATGTCGACCTGTCGAGCCTGCGCCACAAGAAGTACGCCAACATCTTCGCGCTCGGCGACTGCACTAACACCACCAACGCCAAGACTGCCGCGGCAGCGCGCAAGCAGGCGCCCGTCGTCGCGCACAACGTGCTGGCCGCGCGCGGTGTCGCGACCTCGGTTGCCAGCTATGACGGCTACGGCTCCTGCCCGCTCACCGTGGAGCGCGGCAAGATCGTGCTGGCCGAGTTCACATACGGCGGCAAGCTCGCACCGTCGTTCCCCAAGTGGCTTATCGACGGCACGCGACCGTCAGCCTTGGCCTGGCAGTTGAAGGAGCGCATTCTTCCGCCCGTGTATTGGGACGGCATGCTCAAGGGCCGCGAATGGTTGGCTCACCCGACGATGGCGGAGCGCGTGGCGGCATGACGCAAGCGATGTGGCAGCGCGGCACTCTGTGCGCAATGGGTGAGCGATGAACGCGGATCTGATCAGCTTTCTCATGGGCTCCGGAGTCGGTCTAGTGCTCGCCCTGACCGGTGCGGGCGGCGGCATCCTGGCCGTGCCGCTGCTGGTGTTCGGCCTGCACCTGAGCCTCGTGCAGGCCGCGCCGGTGGGCCTGCTGGCGGTGGGCATTGCGTCAGCACTCGGAGCCTTGCTGGGACTGCGCGAAGGACTGGTGCGCTACCGCGCCGCCGCCATCATCGGCATCACCGGCATGCTGGTCGCACCACTGGGCGTGCAACTGGCGCACCAGTTGCCCAACGCCCCGCTGACGGTCGCGTTTGCCTTCGTGCTCGCGTGGGTCGCACTGCGCAGTCTGAAACAGGCACGCGCACTGGCCCAAGCCGCGCCCACCACCGCTGAGCAAACGGCACCCGTGCGCTGCAAGCTCTGCCAGATCGACCCGACACGCGGCAAGCTGCGACTGGTGACACCTTGCGTGCTGGCGCTGGCGGGTACGGGGGCGCTGTCGGGCTTGCTCAGTGGACTGCTGGGCGTTGGCGGCGGCTTCGTCATCGTGCCGATGATGGCGGCAATCAGTAACGTGACGATGAAAGGCATCGTCGCCACGTCGCTCGCGGTGATCTCGCTGGTTTCCATCGGCGGCGTCGCGGGCGCGATCTCGCAGGATGCCGTCAACTGGCAAATCGCACTGCCCTTCGCGGCGGGTGCGTCGGTGGCGCTGCTCGCCGGGCGCAGGCTGGGCAAGCGGCTGGCCGGTGCGCGGCTGCAGCAGGCATTTGGCGTGACCGCCGCCATCGTTGCGGTGCTGCTGTTGCTGCGCGGACTCGGGCTGCTCCACATGTGATGGGGCGCAAGCGGCTTGCGTGTCCTGCACGCGAGCCCGCTCAAATTCCGGCGCGCCGCAAAGGACTGGCTTCGACCTGATTGCGGTAGGTCAAACGAGCGCTGGTTCCGACTGGACCCGAATACCGGTGCGCCGCGCAGCGGCCTATGCTTGGAGCGGATTCGCACCCGCGACGGGCTGCGACATCACCGCTATTCGCAGTCCCGCACATCCATGCTTGAGTCACTCCGCAACAACCGCCGCCTGCAAGCCGTCTTCACGGTCTTGTTTGCTGCGCTGTTGCTGGTGTCCATGTTGTCCGGCGTGCGCGCACGCGCTGTGGACACGGGCACATCGCCCGCATGGGCTGATATCTGCTCCATCGAGCACGGCCCTTCAGCGGGCGAGCGCCTCGTCGCCATCAGCGTCGAGGACATCGTCCTGCTGGAAAGCCCCGCCCCCGGCGTTGGGCGGCACGGCCCCGAGTGCATGCTGTGCATTGCGCTGGCGCCACCCGCAACGACGGCGGTGCTGGACTATCAGCCGCCCATGGAGGGTTCCGGCACCGGCTGGGAATCGCTCTGCAGCACCGCGTTTCCTGTCTCTCTTTCGCGTGCGCCGCTGCCGCCCCGCGGGCCGCCTCTCGCCGTCTGAATGAGTGCGCCGCTGCGCGCACTGCTTCTGCATTGATTGCCCCGGATGCGCCCGTGCGCAGGCTCGCGCTCATGGCGAGCGATTCACACGGCCTTGCGCTGTCCGGCTCCTGATTGCTCTGTCACGTCTGCGGCGTCTGCCGTAGCGGTGCATGAGCGCCACGCCATACCTTCATGAAAAAGACTCCACTTCCACACCCCACGCAGCGGCTGCGTCACCCGCGCGCACTTGCGTGTCTCGCCCTCATTGCCTCGTTCGGCACGGCAGCCGTCGCCACCGAGGTGCAAGTGCAACCCGCGCCCGAAGCCAAGGCCCAGACCATGCCCGAAGTGGTGGTCACTGCCGTGCACGAGCACTCCGGCATCACCGTCACGGCCGATCCCAAACAGCCGCGCCAACCCATCCCTGCGAGTGACGCAGCGGACTATCTCAAGAGCATTCCCGGCTTCTCCGCCGTGCGCAGTGGCGGCTCCAACAGCGACCCGGTGTTTCGCGGCCAGTTCGGCTCGCGGCTGCCCATCCTCACGAACGGCACCACCACCTGGGGCGCATGTCCCTCGCGCATGGACTCGCCGAGCTCCTACATCTCGCCCGAAACCTACGATGAGCTCACCCTCGTAAAGGGACCGCAGAGCGTCATCTGGGGCCCGGGCGCATCGGCAGGCGTCGTGCGCTTTGACCGCACACGCCCCAACCTGACCGAATCGCAAGTGCAGTTCGATGCCAGCGCCCTGATCGGCACGGCGGGACGCAATGACCAGAGCCTGGACTTCCTCGCGGGCACGGAGAACGCCTATGTGCGTTTCACCGCCAACCACTCGCAGGCCAAGGACTACCTCGACGGCAATGGCCGCCGCGTGCCGTCCTCGTATGACAAATGGAACACCGATCTGGCCTTGGGCCTCACCCCCAGCAAAGACACGTGGATGGAGCTGAGCGTGGGCATCGGCGACGGCGAAGCGCGCTATGGCGGTCGCGGCATGGACGGCACCCGCTTCCGCCGTGAGAGCGTGGCACTGCGCCTGGAGCAAACCAATATCACCAGTTGGCTGAGCAAGCTGGAGGCGCAGTTCTACTACAACGACGCCGACCACATCATGGACAACTTCTCGCTGCGCGAGTTCAAGCCCAGCGGCGGCATGGCCATGACACGCGCTGGCAATCCGCGCAGCACCACCAGCGGACTGCGCATCGCGGGCACCTTCGAGCTGTCGCCCGACACCACGCTGGTCGCCGGTGTCGACGCGATGCGCACGCCGCACTCCAAGCGCGCAGGCTCACAAACCGTCGCCCCGTCCACGCTGCCGCGCGTGCCTGACGCCAAGTTTGCCAATCAGGGCATGTTTGCCGAGCTCACGCATCGTCTCGACGAATCCGCGCGCATCGTGGGTGGCCTGCGACTGGACCGCAGCGAGGCATGGCGCTATTCCAAGACGCCCGTGAACGTGCTGCCCGACGGCAGTCTCGTGAGCAACCACCGCAAGAGCAGCCATGAACCCAGCGGCTTCCTGCGCTGGGAGCAAACGCTGCAAAGCGGCACCTCGGTGTATGCGGGCATCGGCCACGTGCAGCGCTTTCCCGACTATTGGGAGCTGATCTCCCCCGGCAATAGCACCGCCGACAAGGGCAATGCGTTTGGCCGACTCAAGCCCGAGAAAACCACGCAGATCGACGTCGGCGCGAGCTTCAAGGGCGACGATTGGAAGCTGTGGCTGTCTGGCTACGCCGGTGTCGTGGATGACTACATCCTGTTCGACTACAGCGGCATGGGCTCTGCCGCGCGCAACATCAAAAAGCGCATGGCCGGTCTTGAGTTGGGCGGCACCTACGAGATCACCAAGGGTCTGAGCGCGCAAGGCACGCTGGGCTACTCGTGGGCGGAAAACCGCACCGACCGCCGCGCCGCGCCACAGACGCCGCCCCTGGAAGCGCGCCTTGGCCTCGATTACTCGAACGGTCCGCTCAGCGTCGGCGCGCTGTGGCGCATCGTGGCTGCGCAAAAGCGCATTGCGCTCAAGCAGGGCAACGTCATCGGGCAGGACTTCGGTCCCAGCCCCGGCTGGAGCACGCTGTCCGTCAACATGGGCATGCGCGTGAACCAGAACTGGAAGATCACCGCTGGTATCGATAACCTGTTTGACCGCAACTACTCCGAGCACCTGAACCTCTCGGGTAACGCGGCCTTCGGTTATCCCGGCGGCATCCGCATCAACGAGCCTGGCCGCACCTTCTGGCTGCGCGGTGACATGACCTTCTGACGCTCAAGCCCGTCTGCCTGCGCCCCGCTGCGATGCACTTCGCACCGGGGCGTTTTTGTTGCGCGCAGTGGCGTCAAAACCGCCAAAAAATCGGCGGTAAAACGACTATCTGTGTGCGCGCGAATACGACAAACCCGTGCCAGCGATCCGCATTTCCGCATAGCGTGACCCGGTTTAAAAAATCAATTTGTCACATTTATACAAATTGAATGAGAATAATTCTCAATTTCAAATGGCACCACATCCGTTTGATCTTGCAGTTTTTTCATCAACGTCAATTCATTCTCATGCGGCGCAAGCACCCTTTCACTTTCACGCATTCCTCTCGCGCTCAACGCGCCCCCTCTACCCTCCGAGCCACCGCCCAACCATGGAAATTGCTACTGGCAGCCAGCCTGCTTGGCAGCACCGCGCCCGCGGCATTGGCACAAGCAGCGCCTACTGCGCCAGAGCCCAAGCCCACCGCCGAAGTGAAGTCGCTGGATACCGTCGTCATCACCGCATCCGGCTTTGAGCAGGCGGTGGAGGACGCGCCCGCGTCCATTACCGTCATCTCGCGCACCGAGCTGGAAAAGCGCAGCTATCGCGACGTCACCGATGCACTCAAGGACGTGCCCGGTGTGGTCGTGACCGGCGGCGGCAGTTCCAGTGACATCAGCGTGCGCGGCATGAGCGCGAGCTACACCATGCTGCTGGTCGACGGCCGCCGCATGAATTCGCGCGAAACCCGCCCGAACAGCGACGGCCCCGGCATCGAGCAGGGCTGGCTGCCACCACTAGAGGCCATCGAACGCATCGAAGTCATCCGTGGCCCGATGTCGTCGCTGTATGGCTCGGACGCCATGGGCGGCGTGGTCAACATCATCACGCGCAAGGTGCCCTCAGCATGGACCGGCAACGTGCGCGGCGAAGCCACACTGCAGGAGTCATCCAGGTCGGGCAATATCTTCCAGTCCAACTTCTATCTGGCCGGACCGATCAAGAACGACATGCTCGGCCTGCAGATCTACGGCCAGAAAACGCGCCGTAACGAAGACCGCATCCTCAATGGCTTCAACGAGCAGGACAGCACCGCCGGTACGGTGAAATTCAGCCTCACGCCGAACAAGGACCACGACTTCATTTTTGAAGCCGGACGCACGCTGCAGGATCGCCAGTCCAGCCAGGGCAAGTCCGCGAGCCGCGGCTCCGACGAGTCGAAATACACGCGCAACCACCTGGCGGCCACGCACATCGGACGCTGGGCCATCGGCACCTCGAATACGCACCTCCAGCATGAGGACATCGACAACCCGTCGCGCAACATGCGCCTGAAGAACACCGAGTTCAACAGCCAGATCACCATGGATCTGTTCGCGCGCCACACCACGACGTTGGGCCTGTCCTACAAGAATGAAAAGCTGGAGGACGCGGGCAACCAGATGCGCACGGCGAATCCCATCGACACGCTGGAACGCTACCAGTGGGCGCTGTTTGCCGAAAACGAATGGCAGATGACCGACAGCTTTGCGCTGACCGCGGGTCTGCGCATGAACCGCGACGAAAACTACGGCACCGACTGGACGCCGCGCCTTTACGGTGTGTGGAAAGCCACGCCCGAATTGAGCGTCAAGGGCGGTATCTCGTCCGGCTTCAAGACACCGAGTCTGCGCGCCGCCGTGGCCGACTGGGGGCAGATCACGGGCGGCGGTGGCGATCCCGCCGTCATCCGCGGCAATCCCGACCTCAAGCCCGAGAAGAGCCGCAGCCAGGAAATTGGCGTCATCTGGGACAACCATCGCAACCTGAGCACCAGCCTCACGTTGTTCAACACCGACTTCAAGGACAAGATCACCGAGGTGCGCTCCTGCATGGACACGGCAGGCCGGGGCATGAGCATCGTGACGGGCAACTGCACGATCTATGGCACGCCCTACAAGTTCATCAGCGACCGCGTGAATGTGGACGAAGCCAACATGCGCGGCGTCGAGGCCACGGCCACCTGGAGCATCAGCAACGACCTGCGCGTGGCGAGCAACTACACGTTCACCCGTTCCGAGCAAAAGAGTGGCAAGTTCTCGGGCCAGCCGCTCAACAAGATGCCCAAGCACATGTTCAACTCCACACTCGACTGGCAAGCCACCGGCAAGCTCGGCGTTTGGAGCCGCGTGAACTACCGCAGCCGCACCTCGGACTTTCTCAGCCGCACCTCGATGGCGGCAGCCACGCCCTCGTTCACCTTTGTCGATCTGGGGGTGAACTACGCCTATTCGAAGGACGTGAAACTGAGCGCCGGCATCTACAACCTGTTTGACAAACAGGTGGACTACACCGGCTACGGCGCGGTGTATGACGGCCGCCGTTACTGGCTTGGCATGACCGTCGGCTTCTAAGCACCAGAGCAGTCACGCCGGTTCATGCACTGCGGCCCAACAACACGCCCGGCGTGACCTGCTCCAGCGTGGCGCAACCCGTTTGCGCCAGCGCCAATTCCAGTTCCGCGCGCAGCACATGCAGCATGTGCGCCACACCCAGCATCCCGGCCGTCGCCAACGCATGCAGTTGCGGGCGACCCACGAGCACGGCGCTGGCACCCAAAGCCAGCGCTTTCACGACGTCCGTGCCATAGCGCACGCCACTGTCGAGCAGCAGCGGCACGGTGTTCGGCAGCGCCGCGCGGATCGCGGGCAGCATGTCCATGGGTGAGACCACGCCGTCCAGCACCCGTCCACCGTGGTTGGACACCACGAGCGCATCCGCACCCAGTTCCACCGCCCTCGCCGCCGCTTTCGGCGACAGGATGCCCTTCACCAACAGCGGCAGCGACGTCTGTGCGCGCAACCATTCCAGTTCGTCCCAGCCCGGCGCCTGCTGCGCCAGCGGCGTGCCAAACAGGATGTGCTCGCTCATCAAATCCGTCGTTTGTAGTGGCTGGCGCGCGCCGCGCAAATTCGCCGCATCCACGCCCGGCGGCAACGGAAAGCGCGAGCGCTTGATGTTGGCATCGACCGTCCACACCAGCGCCTCATAGCCTGCATCCTCAGCGCGGCGCACGAGATTCAGCGTGGTGCTGCGCTCCGGCTGGCTGTAGAGCTGGAACTGCAACGCCGCGCCGCGCCCCAGTTCCTGCCGCGCGGCCTGTGCCGCCTGTGCGATGTCTTCCAGCGTGTAGCTGCTCAACGTGCTGACCATCATGCCGATCTGTAGCGCCATGGCCGCGCGCACGGTGGCCAGTTCGCCTTGCGGATGCATGAGGTGCTGATAGGCCACCGGTGCCAGCATGATCGGGCTGAGGTGCTCGCGCCCCAGCAACGTCACGCGCGTGTGCGCGTGGTCCAGGCTCGGCAGCGGCTCGGGCAGCAGTTGCAGCGCGTCGAATGCGGCGCGGTTGTGCGCTACCGACAGGCTCTGGTCCGCGCCACTCTGGATATGCTGCCACGCGTCCGCCGCCACATGGTGAATGGCGTGGCGCTCGTAGTCGGGCAGGGAAATGATATCGGGCGCAATCTGCGCATCGGCCGCCTTGACCGGCGCGCCGAGCGCATTGAGGGGAGGTGTAGAAGTCACGCAGAAAGCCGCATCCACAGGAAGTTGAAGATCCTGCCGACCGCGGCTGCGCACTCGCTCTCGCCATGCCGGATTCACACCGGCCAGCCCGTCGGAACGGGCCCATTCTACGATCAGCGCTGCGGCGCCAATCCGTCAGCGAGCGGTCTTGGCTTGCGTGCGCGCACCGACGCGCGATTGCAGCGATGCCAGCAGTTCAGGCGGGAGGAACTTGAACGCGACCTGCAGGAGCAGATAAGCGATCAGGCCATCGTCGAGCCAGCCCAGAATGGGGATGAAGTCCGAGACGAAATCCACCGGACTCACCACGTAGAGCGCCGCCAGCACGGTGGCGACTTTGGCCGCCTTGGGCGCGCGCGGATCGCGCAGCACGGCCCACGCAAGGAGCAGCTCCTTGCGAAACATGGCAAAAATGCGACCCAGCTTCCACATAGTGAATCCTCCAAATGCGGCAATCGGGCCCCCATGCACGGCGACCCAGAGTCCTTAACGTGTGGGCAGCGTGTGGGATGACAAGAGGCCGTGACAATTTCTTGCCACGGCCTCTTTATTTTCCCCGATCGCGGCTTTCACCGCAGGAAGCAGAAAATGGGTTCAGGCGGCACTCAGCGTTGCGAGGCCACCCATGTAGGGGCGCAGCACCTCGGGAATGGTGACGCTGCCATCGGCGTTCTGGTAATTTTCCAGCACCGCCACCAGCGCGCGGCCCACCGCCAGGCCGGAGCCGTTGAGCGTGTGCACCAGTTCGTTCTTGCCTTGGGCGTTCTTGAAGCGCGCTTGCATGCGGCGCGCCTGGAACGCTTCGCAGTTGGACACCGAACTGATCTCGCGGTACGTGTTCTGCGCGGGCACCCACACTTCGAGGTCGTAGGTCTTGGTCGCGCCAAAACCCATGTCGCCGGAGGACAGCAGCATCACGCGGTATGGCAGTCCAAGCTGTTGCAGCACGGCTTCGGCGTGGCCGGTCATCTCTTCCAGCGCCTCGTAGCTCTTTTCCGGATGCACGATCTGCACCATCTCGACCTTGTCGAACTGGTGCTGGCGGATCATGCCGCGCGTATCGCGGCCGTAGCTGCCCGCTTCCGAGCGGAAGCACGGTGTGTGCGCGGTCAGGCGGATTGGCAGATCGGCCTCGGCCACGATCTCGTCGCGCATGAAGTTGGTCAGCGGCACTTCGCTGGTCGGGATCAGGTAGAGCGCCGCATCGTCCGGCACGGGCTCGGCATCCTGCCCGCCCTTTTGCGCGGCAAACAGGTCGCCCTCGAACTTGGGCAACTGGCCCGTTCCGCGCAGCGAATCGGCGTTGACGATATACGGCACGTAGCACTCGGCATAGCCATGCTGCTGCGTCTGCAGATCGAGCATGAACTGGGCCAGCGCGCGATGCAGGCGTGCAATGTCGCCCTTCATCACGGTGAAGCGCGAGCCGGTGATCTTCACGCCCATGTCGAAGTCCAGCCCCAGCGGCGTGCCCACGTCCACGTGGTCCTTCACCGGGAAGTCGAATGCGCGGGGCGTGCCCCATTGGCGCACTTCCACATTGGCCGCTTCGTCCGCGCCCACCGGCACGCTTTCGTGCGGCAGGTTGGGAACGGCCTGCAACATGACCAGCATGTCGGACTGGATCTGGTCCAGGCGCGCTGCCGAAGTGTCCAGCTCGCCCTTGAGCGCAGCCACTTCGCTCTTGGCGGCTTCGGCGGCGTCCTTTTCGCCCTTGCCCATGAGCATGCCAATCTGCTTGGACAGCGTATTGCGCCGGGATTGCAGTTCCTCCGTGCGCGTCTGGATGGTCTTGCGCTCGGACTCCAGCGCCTTGAACGCTTCCACGTTCAGGAACGCCTGGGGCTTTTTGCGGCTCTCAAGGCGCGCGATCACCGAGTCGAGGTCTTTGCGGAGTTGGAGGATGTCTAGCATAGACTGCTGATTTTAATGCGCCGCAACACACTGCTGTGCCCGGCGCGGACTTGCTCGGAGGGAAAGCAGGAGAAAACCGTGCGCACTGATGATGGGGAGCGAGCGGCCACAGCCACTCGCCCACGGGGAACGTCAGGACGCGATGGACTCGGTTGCCAGATCGATTTCTGGGTCGGGCGCACGTGTGGCGAGCACCTTGTCGATGGTCTTGCCATCCATGTCGATGACTTCAAAGCGCCAGTTTTCCCATTGCACGGCATCGGTCTCGGCGGGCAGCTTGCCCGTGAGGAACATCATCATGCCGCTGAGCGTGTGATAGCGGCCACGCTCTTCGTCGGGCACGCTGGACAGACCCAGGCGGTCTTTGAGTTCCGGCACAGGAATGTGCCCATCGAGCAGCCAGCTCCCGTCTTCACGCTCCATCGCCCATGAGGTTTCCGGGTCGCGTGGCTGGAATTCGCCGGTGATGGCTTCCACCAGATCCTGCAGCGTGACGATGCCCTGCACTTCGCCGTATTCGTCGATGACGAACGCCATCTGCACGTCGGACAGGCGGAACTCGTCGAGCAGTTCCAAACCGTTGATGGTTTCGGGCACGAAAAGCGCGGGCTTGAGCGGTTGCTCGGCCAGATCGCGCGCCGCCGGATCGCGCACGGCGCGGGCCAGCCACTGGCGGGCATTGATCACGCCCAGGATGTTGTCCATGCCGCCACGCACCACCGGGAAGCGCGCGTGGTCCGAGGCTTCCACCAGATTGAGGTTTTCCTCGAACGTGTCTTCCACATTCAGGTACACCACGTCCGCACGCGGCAGCATGAGTGAGCCGATCTGGCGATCATCCAGCCGGAACACGTTGCGCACCATCTGATGCTCCGTCGATTCGATGACACCTGCACTGGTGCCTTCGGCCAGCACGGCGTGGATTTCGTCTTCGGTCACCGCATTGGAGCCATCATCCCTCACGCCAATGGCGCGCAACAAGGCTTCGGTGGATCCGGCCAACAGGCGCACAAATGGTTTGGTCGCAATCGCCAGCCAGTTGATCGGACGGGCGACCAGACGCGCCAGGGTTTCGGGATAGCTCTGGCCCAGACGCTTGGGCACCAGCTCACCGACGACGATGGAGAAGTACGTGATCAGCACCACGACCAGACCGGTCGCGACATAGCCCGCCGTCTTGGGCTCCAGCCCCAATTGCATGAACCACACGCCCAGTGGCTGGGCCAACGCGGCCTCGCCGACGATACCGTTGAGCACGCCGATCGAGGTGATACCGATCTGGATGGTGGAGAGAAAACGGGTGGGATCTTCACCCAGCTTGACGGCTGCCTTGGCGCCGCTGTCGCCCTCATCGACCAGTTTTTGCAGCCGCGCCTTGCGCGCCGAAACCAAGGCCAGCTCGGACATGGCAAACAGTCCATTGAGCAGGATGAGGGCGATAAGTATTGCTATTTCCATAGTCAGGGAGCCCGTGGTGCTCCCCCGGTGTTGAGGTGCCCGAATTGTATAAAGTCGCGCGGCCCGGGCTCGGGCAGTACCCGGCGCTCGCTACGGTCATCATAGATGCGCAGCGCCTCGCCACCAAAAATATTTGATGAAAAAGCGATTGAATCCTACATCCAGGATTCACTCGATGCTATCAATATAGAAGCAAAAAAGCAGCCCTACAGGCTGCTTTTTGGGCCAGCGAGGCGGGTGAAAAATCAGCCGCCGGTCTCTGGTAATTTGTGCACTTCGATCTCCAGACCTGTGGCTGCATCCAGCTTTAACCCCTTGGGAAGCGGGAATTTGATGGTCTCTTCGATGCCATCCATCTTGCGCACGGACACCGCGCCCAACTCCTTGATGCGCAGGACCACTTCCTGCACCAGCACTTCCGGCGCCGAGGCTCCGGCCGTGAGGCCCACGCGCGCCTTGCCTTCGAACCACTCGGGTTTCAGCTCCTCCGCGCCATCCACCATATAAGCGGGCGTACCCAGACGTGCCGCCAGCTCGCGCAGGCGATTGCTGTTGGAGCTGGTCGGGCTGCCGACCACGATCACCAGATCGGCCTGACCACTGAGCACCTTCACAGCATCCTGGCGGTTTTGCGTGGCGTAGCAAATGTCCTGCTGCTTGGGCTCGCGCACATTGGGAAAGCGGGCGCGCACTGCGGCGGTGATTTCGGCCGCATCGTCAACGCTCAACGTGGTCTGCGTGACCACGGCCAGCCGCTCGGTCTGGCCGGGCTGCACGCGCGCGACGTCAGCCACGTCTTCCACGAGGTGGATGCCCTCGTTCAACTGGCCCATCGTGCCCTCGACCTCGGGGTGTCCCTTGTGGCCGATCATGATGAACTCGTAGCCTTCCCGGGCCAGCTTGGCCACCTCGACGTGGACCTTGGTCACCAGCGGGCAGGTGGCGTCGAAGATGCGGAATCCGCGTGCCTCGGCCTCGCGCTGCACGGCCTTGCTCACGCCGTGGGCGCTGAAGACCAGCGTCGCGCCGGGGGGGACTTCGTCCAGATCTTCGATAAAGATCGCGCCCTTGGACTTGAGGTCGTTCACCACATAGGTGTTGTGCACGATCTCATGGCGCACATAGATCGGTCGGCCAAACTTCTGCAGGGCGCGCTCGACGATTTCGATAGCGCGGTCCACTCCGGCACAAAAGCCGCGCGGTTCGGCTAGAACGATTTCCTGGGGTTTCTGCATGGGGATTGTGTTGTCTCTCTCGTGGTTCGCGGCGGCAGTCAGCCTGTGTTCACAGCACGCCGATGAGTTGCACTTCAAACGTCACCGGCACGCCGGCCAGCGGGTGGTTGAAGTCAAAGCGCACCGCGCCGTCGTCGCGCACTTCCAGCACCGTGCCTGCATAGGTGGCAGCGCCGTCCGGCGTGGGGAATTGCACCACGTCGCCCACGGTGTATTGCTCATCGGGGTCGCCCAGCTCGTTGAGCAGCTTGCGCGCCACCCATTGCTGCATGTCGGGATTGCGCTCGCCAAAGGCCTCGCCCGCAGGCAGCTCGAACGTCGCGCGCGCGCCCTCGGCCATGCCGATCAGCTTGTCCTCGACCGCTGGCGCCAGTTCGCCCGCGCCCAGCGACAGCGTGGCTGGCTGTCCGCTGAACGTGTTGATGACATCGCCCGCCGGGCCTGCCAGACGGTAATGCAATGTGAGAAACGATCCGGGTTGCACCGTGGGGACTGTGGAATCGGAAACGGAAGGAGTACTTGACATGGATGGCCTCTCTAAACAGCCTGCATTGTAAAAAATCGGGGATACCCTCACGCGCGCTGCAGCACTGCGTCTCGTTTTCATGCCGCTTTGCCGCATCGCCCAGCCTCTCGCACCACGCCCCATGCCCATCAAAGACCTGCCGCCAGACGCCCGCCCACGTGAAAAACTGCTCGCGCGCGGCGCGGACAGTCTCTCGGACTCCGAACTGCTTGCCATCGTGCTGCGCACAGGCATCAAAGGCAAGGGCGTGCTGCAACTGGCCGATGAACTGCTGGCACCGTGCGCGCCAGCGGCGGTGTCTCCCACCGGCACACCGCTGCTGGCACGCGAGCGCCTGCCCGGCTTTGGCGGCATCGCGGGTCTGCTGCACGCCCAAAGCGCCGACCTGCAGCGCATCAAGGGCCTCGGCCCTGCGAAACGCGCCGAGCTGCTGGCCGTGCTGGAGCTGGCGCGCCGTGCCATGGCCGAGCCGCTACAGGCGCGCGCCGTGTTCGACTCGCCCCGCACCGTCGAGCAATACCTGCAACTGCATCTCGCCACGCGCGCCTACGAAACCTTTGCGGTGCTGTTTCTCGACTGCCAGAACCGTTTGATCGTGATGGAAGAACTGTTTCGCGGCACGCTCACGCAAACCTGCGTCTATCCCCGCGAAGTGGTCGTGCAGGCACTGCGCCACGAGGCCAGCGGGGTGGTGCTGGCGCACAACCATCCCAGCGGCAGCGTGCAGCCGAGTCAAGCAGACATCCAGCTTACCGAGACACTGCGGGCGGCGCTCGCGCTGGTGGACGTGCGCGTGCTGGACCACTTCATCATTGCGCGCGGGGGCGCGCTGTCGATGGCGCAAGAAGGGCTGATCTAGGATCTTTTTTGCACGCCCGCCGGCATGGACTCCAATACATTCGCAACAACTTATTATTTCCATTCTCACCAGAGGCACGTCCGGTTTGAGGTACAAACGCTACGGTTTCCCCGTTGCGCCATGTCAAACCTGAAAGTCCGCTCCCTCGCTGAACTCAAGCACCTGCGTCGCGCCATCGCCGAAGCAGCGGAGCGCGAGGCCCAGTTGCAGCGTGAACGCGCCCTGCGCCAGCGCCAAGCGCGCGCGGAAAAAAACCTCTTTCGCGAAGCCATCGGCGCAGTCACTGCCCTCAAGGAACCCGGCGACCGTCATTGGTTCATCCCCGAGCCGCCCGAGCCACTGCCCGTGCAGCGCGAACTGGATGAAGAGCGCGTGCTGCGTGAATCGCTCAGCGACGCTTTCGACGTGAGCACGCTGCTCGACACCGATGACCAACTGAGTTTCCGCCGCCCCGGCATCGGCCACGACGTCACGCGCAAGCTGCGCGCAGGCCACTGGAGCATCCAGCGCCAGCTCGACCTGCACGGCATGCGCACCGAAGAAGCGCGCGAGGCGCTGGGCGAATTCATCCGCCTCTCATTCCGCACCGGCGTGCGCTGCGTGCGCGTGGTGCATGGAAAGGGTTTGGGCTCACCCGGCAAGACGCCCGTGCTGAAGGGACGGGTGCAAAGCTGGCTGGTGCAGAAAAAGGAAGTGCTGGCCTTTGTGCAGGCGCGCCCCGCAGAAGGCGGCGCGGGAGCACTCGTCGTCCTGCTTCAGCCCTCCCAACGACGTTGAAGTGCCGGCGCCAGACGCAACCGGCCATCTGGATGGCGAGGCCTCGACCTCGCTGCCATGTCCCCATCACCAGCGTGCATCACGCGTGCATCAACGTCCTGCTTCATTCCCGCGCTGCCAACCGTCTTGATCCCCGCCTTATAGTGAGGAAATGAAATTCCGGTAAGGGGATGCCTCCCCACTGCCCACTCCTTGCGTCAATCCCTCCTCGCACTGCGCGCTGCTCGCAATGATGTCCGGTTGCATCCAGACATCTACCAACAATCAATCAGCGAGTCAGCAAGGAGGGAATCCCGATGGAAAGCCAGGGCACAGCGCAGCAACTGTGGAATTTGGTCGCGCCGCGACCTGTGGAGCACAGAACGCCGCAGGTGGACCCTGCTACCGGGCGGCTGTTGCTGGATGCGCTGCCCGACGTGGCTTTGCCCTCGCCCATGCCTTTCATCGCCACGCGGCACTATCGCAGTCCGCTGGTCGGTGCCGACGGGCGCGTGGTGCCCTCGCCCATCGGGCTGCTCGGGCCGGGCTGGAGTCTGGCGCAAGAGATGTCGCTGTGCCAGAGCGACACCCACCTGACGCTGCGCGACGGTCGCGGCGGCAGCTACACCCTGCCGGCCCTGGAGCCGGGCGAGGTCCACTGCGGATCGGCGCACCAGCCATGGATCGTGCGCGGTGGGCTGGACGACCTGGAAACCCATTCGCACCACCACGCAGCCCCCTTGCGCGCCGCCTGGCGCAGCCTGCACCCGCAGGATCGGCGGCGTGATAACTGCTTTTTTGTCAGCCCGCATGCGCTTGGGCCGTGGTGGATCTTCGGGTCACTGTCCGACGGCCCCTTTGTCGCGTCACAGAGCGTGCCGCTGCGCGTGATGTGTGATCGCTTCGGGCGGCTGCTGCGCCTCGGGCACGATCCACATACCGGATTTCTCAGCGTGGTCGAAGACGGCAGCGGACGACAGTTCCAGCTGGAGCTCAAGTATTTCTCGCAGGTGGCAGGCAAGGCCCGCGAAGGCGTGGCGGCCGACAGCGGCTGGCGGCTGGTCGCCATCCACATCATGCGCGACGAGCATGTGGGTGAAGTGCACCCACTCAAGCCCCGCGAACTGCCGCTCGTGCGCTACGCCTACACGCCGCGAGGCGAGCTCGCCGGCATTCACGACCGCACCGATGCGCTGACGGAGCGATTCACCTACCACCCCCAATTGCGCGGTCAGATCATTGCGCATGCGCGCTCTGGCCGGGCGGAAACGCACTTTCACTGGAACCCCACCGGGCAGGTGATCGGCCAGAGCACCGATGGCGCGCTGGCATGGCAGTTCGACTACACCGTCGACACCACTACCCGACTCGACAGCCTGGGCCGCACCCATGTCTGGCACTTTGAAGGCGATGGCACACGCCGCCGCATCGCCAGCGTTGAGCGGGCTGATGGGTCGCGCATCCATTACCAGCCGCGCGAGGGCGAGCAGCCCGGCACGTTCTCCGATGCCTTGGGCAGAGTCACCACCGAAGCCAACGATCCGCACACGCAGGGGCTGCTCTCGCGCACGCTGGCGGACGGTCAGAGTTGGCACTATTGGCACTGTCCTTCGGGGCAGATCACGCGCATCGACGACCCCAATGGAGCGGCCACGCGCGCCGCGTATGACACGCTGGGCCGCGTCGTCTCGATCACGAATGCGATGCGCGAAACCACACGTTTGCGCTACGCCTCAGACAATTGCGACCTGCCCGGCCTCATCGAGGACGCACGCGGCACGCGCCAATTGCTGGAGTGGACGCCTTATGGCCAGCTCGCGCGCCACACCGATGGCACCGGCCAGACCACCTGCTTTCACTACGACCGCTGGGGCCAGTTGGTGCTCATCGAGGGCCCCGAAGGTCTGAGCGTGCGCAACAGTTGGGACAGCCTTGGCCGACTCTGCGCACAAACGCGCGCGCCCCACCACACCGTGCAATGGCAATACAACACTGCGGGCGACGTGATCTGCTTCATCGATGCCAACGAGCAGCGCACGCATTTCGAGCGCAACGCGCACGGCGCAATCACCATGCGGCGGCAAGGCGAGACGACACAGCATCGCGCGTACGACGCGGCGGGGAGGCTCGTACAGTTCATCAACGAAAACGAGGTGACGCAGCACTTTGCCTACGACGTGATGGACCGGCTGATCGAGCGCACCCATCTGTGCGGGCGCAGCGAACTGTTCCACTACAACGCCGTGGGCGAACTGATCGAAAGCGATGACGGTGGTGTCGTCACGCAATGGCAACGCGATGCCTGTGGCCGCATCACCGAGCGCCGCGCCATGGGCGGCACGCAAAACGCGAATGCCTTGGCGGCGCAGATCGCCACGTTTGCCTACGATGCGGCGGGTCGCCTCATTCATGCGCAACACGCGGCCACGCTGGATGCAGCCTCGGTGCGGCTGGCATGGCAGCGCGACCTGCTCGGGCGCATCGTTGAAGAAACGCAAGGCATTCACAGCCCACATGGCAGCACGCTGTGGCAGCACCGCGTGACGCACCGCTATGACGCACGCGGCCAAAGGGCGATGACGCAGATCCACGGACTGCCCCCTGCGCTATGGCACTTCAGCCCCACCGGCCAGCCACTCAGCCTGACGCTGGAGCGCAAGAACATGCTCGAATTCCATCGCGACGATCTGCATCGCGAATGCACACGCCGCTTTGCCGGGCTGCATATCCACACGAGCCATGACGCCCTCTCGCGCATCGAGCGTCAGCAGACCAACGAAGCGCCACCCACCGACCCGGAGGCCACCGAGTCCGCCGTCAGCCGCGCCATCCGCAGCCTGTACCAATACGACGCGAACGACCATCTCACGCTCATCGAATCAGCCCAGGGGCTGCACCGCCGGGCCTACGACGCGCACGGTCGGCTGGCGCATTACCTGCAACCCGCACTGCAAGAACAAAGCCGCCGCTACGACGCGGCAGGCAATCTGCTGCAAGGCACGCTCGCGCCGCGCAACTGGCCCCACAACCGCGTGCGCAGCAACGGCGACGTCAAGTGCGAATACGACCGCTGGGGCCGCATGACGTCCTTGCGCCACAGCGACCGCAAGGAGCAGCAGCATTTCAGTTGGGACAGCCAGCATCGGTTGATCCGCTTTCGCAAGGAAGATGGCGACGGCGTGCTCGCCGCCAGCTATTTCTACGACCCGCTGGGTCGCCGCGTGGCGCGCCAGACGCTGCGCACCGACCGCCGCTCGGGCAAGCCGCTCGGCCCCATCTCCACCACCTTCTATGGCTGGGATGGCGACCACGCCGTGCTGAGCGATCACAACGGGCGCTGCCGCATCGCCACGATCAGCGCCCCCGGCAATCGGGTTCCCTTGCTGCGCGTCGAACATGCGCCCGCCACAGCGCGAGGCGGTGACGCGGCCGACCTGGAAGCACCGGCCACCGGTCTGCTCGCGCTCGACCACATCCAGCCCGGCTGCGCGCCACTGGACCTGTCGGCAGATGCTGCGCCGCCGGTCGAGTCTCTGCGCGTGCACCTGTTTCACTGTGATCCCCATGGCACGCCCAGCGCGCTCATCAGCACCAAAGGGGTGCTGGAATGGATGGCCGAAAGCGATCCGGATGGCGTCCTCCTGCTGCAACACAACCCCGAGGAGCTCACGCAAACGCTGCGACTTGCGGGTCACAGTCACGACGAGGAAAGCGATCTGCACTACCACCGGCACGGCTACTTCGCGCCCGCGCTCGGGCACGACATCGGGCTGCCCACAGGCGCCTGCGCACCGCAGCATGCGTGGGAAGCACCGCTGCCCAACCCCGTAGCCGACGCCGCCGCAGAACTCCTGCAATCACTCGCCAACCCCCATGTGCCCTGCCCGGTACCGGCCATGGTGGCGCTGGGCACGAGCGCCCATGCGCTCACGCCGTTGCAAGAACTGGGCGTGACCGGATCGATGGTGCAAAGAGCCTGCGCACCGAAGGTGGCCCAACCGTGGGGCGCGCACTTTGCCCCCGCAGACGCACAGCTCCCGCAAGCGCCGCACCCGCAAGCGCAGCGCATGGAAGCGCCGCAAACCGCCGATCAATCGCCGTAACGCACGTACGGATCGACCAACGAGGCGATGCTGGGGCCAGCGCCCTGCGCCGCAGTCACTTCCACGTGCGCCGACTCGTTGGGCTCCGCTACACGCTCCAGCGGCAGTGGCGTCATGGGGCGCCCATAGATGCGGCGAATGCGCTCCGCCAGCGGCGGATGGCTGTCCAGCCAGTGCTCCAGGCGACGCTCGTGCGACCGCTCCACCAGCAACATGTGCTCGACGGACGAATGTCCCAGCCCCTTCTCTGCCACGACGCCAGTGGTGCGCTGCTGCGCCAGCACCTTGCGCAGCACGCCGCCGAGTCCGTCGCGGCTGCGCGTCCATTGAATGGCGCGCGCATCCGCCAGATGCTCCCGCTGGCGCGACACCGACGCCTTGAGAATGCGCCCCGTCAGCCAGCCTGCACTGCCCGCGAGCCGGATGGCATTGCCAAACCACCAGATCAGCCCGCCGCGCTCGCGCAGCGCGTCGCCAAAGTTGTAGACCAGCTCCAGGCCAAACACCATGCCCGCCAACTGCATCTTCAGGCGCGTATCGCCTTCGTACAGGTGCGACAACTCATGCGCCACCATGCCCTGCAGTTCCTCGCGCGTGAGATAGTCCAGCGCGCCCTGCGTGACCGCGACCACGGAATCCTCAGGCTCCCAACCGGCGGCAAACGCATTGATGGCGTCCGTGCGTGGCAGCACCATGACGTGCGGGCGAAAACCGTTGGCGGCGATGCTCAACTCTTGCACCACGTTGACCAGCCGCTGCTCGGCATGCGAGAGCGATGCGCGTGCTTCCCGCGCGCCGATGCGCCGCGCCAGATGTTGGCCGCCCTTGCGCAGATTGCCGGTTTCGATCCACCAGCCGCCCAGCACCAACAGCAGCGAGCCGCCGAAGTTGACGAGGAAAAAACCTTTCGGAAAATCGAACTTCGAAAACAGCACCAGCCACGCCGCGGCCAGCGACAGGTGAACGGCAAACACCAGGATCAGTACCGCCACAGCAAACGCCAGCAGCAGCTTGCGCGTTTCACGCCGGGCCTCGTCCTGTTGCTCCCAGAAACGCATGGTTCAGATGAAAGGAGTGCGCACGAACACGCGCTTCAGAACTGCACCTTGGGCGCTTGCCGTTCCGCTTCCGAGCGGGTGGACTCCAGCATCGGCGCGACCGCGAATCCGAACAGACGCGCCACGATCACCTGCGGAAATTGCGCGGCCTCGTCGTTGTAGTGCAGCACCTCGTCGTTGTATGCCTGGCGCGCAAACCCGAGCCGGTTTTCCGTGCTGCCCAGCTCTTCGGAAAGCGACGCCATCGTCGCGTCCGCCTTGAGATCAGGGTACTGCTCGGCCACCATCATCAGCCGACCCAGGCTGCCTTGCAGTGTGCCTTCCGCCGTGGTCAACGCGCCAATGGCTCCGGCGTCGACGGGCGTCAACCGCGCCGCCGCCACGGCACTCTGGGCCGCACCGCGCGCGGCAATCACGGCTTCGAGCGTGGCCGCTTCGTGCTTCAGGTAACCGCGTGCGGTTTCCACCAGATTGGGGATGAGGTCATGCCGGCGCTTGAGTTGCACGTCGATCTGCGCGAAGGCGTTCGCAATGCGATTGCGCCGCTGCACCAGCCGGTTGTATATACCCACGCCCCAGATAGCCAGCGCCGTGACCAGCGCCACGACGATCCATGTGCCCAATATCATCCCACCCCTCCGCTTCGCTCTAAGGAAATATCGACGAGGGGATTATTGTAGGCATACGTAACAAACCGCCTGCCACGCGCCATCAACAAAGCATCCCTGCGCGTATGTCAAAGCGGTTCAGCGGTTGCGCATCCAGTCTGCCGTGCCCATGAAACTCTGGTTGAGGCGCTCGCGCAAGTCTTCGGGCACGCCGGTTTCGCCCATGGCCTGATCCATGCAGGCGACCCATTGATCGCGCTCCTTGATGCCAATGGAAAACGGCATATGGCGCATGCGCAGGCGCGGGTGGCCAAAGCGCTCCTGGTAATAGTCCGGCCCGCCAAGCCAACCGCACAGGAACCAGAACAGCTTCTGGCGTGCATCCTCCAGCGTGTTGCCGTGCGCCTCGCGCAATTCCTTGTAGACCGGCTCCAGGTCCATCAGGTCATAGAAACGGTCCACCAGCTCGCGCACTTTGGCTTCGCCGCCGATCCATTCGAAGGGCGTGGTGGAAACGGTGGGTTGGGAGGCATCCTGGGACATGGCAACGATCTCGACTCTCAGACAAACAAACGCAAACGCCCGCCATTGTCCTGCAAGACGCTATCCATGGCCTGCGCGCCAGCGCTATTGGACCGCGCGGCGCAGGGTGTCCACCACCGGCCTGCGCAAAACTTCGCGCAATCCCCACCAACCAGCGAGCAACGCCAGCAGCGCACCGCTCGCCGCGCCCGCCAGTGGCACCCACAAGGGCGCACTCCAGTTGAAGTCGAACACGAAGCGCGCCAGCGCCCAACCCACGGCAACCGCCACCACGCTGGCCAGAAAGCCCGCCAACAGTCCCACGCCCACCAGTTCGGCACGCTGCACTTGCTGCAGCAACTGCGCCCGCGCGCCCACTGCGCGCATGATGGCGAACTCGCGCGCGCGCTCTTCGCGCGTGGCCGTGACGGCGGCAAACAGCACCACCAGACCGGCGGCAAGCGTGAAGCCGAAGAGAAACTCCACCGCACGAATCACCTGCCCCAGCACACTCTGCACCTGCTGCAAGGTGGCGCTCAGATCGACGTTGGTGATGTTGGGAAACTGGTGCACCAGCGCGTTGTCGAACCCGGCCTTGTCCGGCGCGCGGTAGGCCGCCAGATAGGTGACGGGCACATCCGGCAGATGCGCGACGGGATACATCACAAAAAAGTTCGCGCGCATGCTCGCCCAGTCCACCTTGCGCAAGCTGGTGATGCGGGCCTCGTTCTGGATGCCGCCAATATCAAAGCGCAGCGTGTCGCCCAGTTTCAAGCCCAGCGTCTTGGCGATGCCTTCTTCCACGCTGATCGCGTTCTTCTCTTCGGGCGTCCACCGGCCGCCCACCATCATGTTGTGTTCAGGCGGCTCGGCGGCGTTGGAGAGGTTGAACTCGCGGTCCACCAGTCGCTTGGCCCGGTCTTCGGCGTAATCATCGGGATTCACGGCGCGCCCGTTCACCGCCACCAGCCGCCCGCGAATCATCGGAAACCAGTCAAACTTCTGCACGCCCGACTGCGACAGTGCCTGCCTGAAATCATCGGCCTGCTCCGGCAACACGTTGATGACGAAACGGTTCGGCGCATCGGGCGGCGTGGCCTGCTGCCAACTGCTGATCAGGTCGGTGCGCAGCAGCACCAGCAACACCAGCGCCAGCAAGCCGACCGACAGGCTGCTCACCTGTACCACGGCGTACGTGGGACGCGCGGAAATCTGCCGCGTCGCCAGCACCAGCCAGCGCGGCGCGGTGCTTTCGTTCACCAGTTTGCGCAGCGCCTTCACAACCAGCCAGGCCAGCACGGCGAACAGCACTACGGCGGCGGCAAATCCTCCGACCGCGATGCCGCCCAGCGTGAGATCGCGGCTCACCGCCATCAGCAGCACGGCAAAGCCCGCTATGCCGATGCCCAGCACCAGCAACGACACCGGTTTGAAACTGCCCAGATCGCGGCGGATCACGCGCAGCGGCGGCACTTGCGCCAATTGCAGGACGGGCGGCAGCCCGAACGCGAACATCAGCGTCAGCCCCACTCCGAGCCCCAGCAGCACTGGCCAGGCGCTGGCTGCGGGCAGCACGGCGTTCACCAAGCCGCTGAACATCCAGACAAAGGCGTAGTGCACGGCAAACCCGAGCGCCACGCCCAACAGGCTGGCGAACACGCCAATCAGCGTGAACTCGAACGCATACGCGCGCGCAATGGTGCGCTGGCTCTGCCCGAGCACGCGCAGCATGGCGGACGCATCGAGATGGTCGTTGGCGAATCCGCGCGCGGCCAGCGCGACCGCGACTGCCGAGAGCAACGCCGCCAGCAGCGCCACGAGGTTGAGGAAGTTCTGCGCCCGCACCAGCGTCTGGTGCATCTCCGGGCGCCCGCTGTCCAGCGACTCCACGCGCACGCCGCGCGCTTCGTGCCGCTCCACCAGATCGGTGGCGAACGCCTTGAATTGCTGCACCGCGCGCGGCGCATCGCCCGCAACGGCGTAGCGGTAGGTGATGCGGCTGGCCGGTTGCACCAGCCCCGTCGCGGGCAGGTCTTGCGTGTTGATCATCACGCGCGGCGCAAAGCTCATGAAGCCCGCGCCCCGGTCGGGCTCGATGACGATGATGCGCGCCACCTTCAGCGTCGCATCGCCCAGCAGCAGCGCGTCGCCCACGCCAATGGCGAGCGAATCCAGCAGCGGCGCATCCACCCAGGCCTCGCCCGGTGCGGGCACGCCGCGCACGGCCTCGCCGGATTGCCCGATCTGCCGGGCGACCTGCAACGCGCCGCGCAGCGGATAGTCCGCATCCACGCTTTTGAGCGCCACCAGCCGGCTCGCACCGCCCTGGGCGTCGCTCGCGCGCGCCATGGTCGGAAAGCTCATCGTGCTGCTGCCCCGCAGGCCAAGTGCGTTGACTTCATCGACGAAGCGCTGCGGCGTCGGGTTGTCGCTCACCACGACCACGTCGCCACCCAGCAATTGCAGGGCGTCGCGTTGCAAGCCGCTTTGCAGGCGATCGGAGAAGAAGCCCACCGAAGTCAGCGCCGCAACCGCGAGCGTCACCGCCACGATCAGCAGCTGGAGTTCTCCTGCGCGCAGATCACGCCACAGCGTGCGCCAGCCGAGCGCCCAGCCCGAGATCGACGGAGAAACAGTTGAAGCAGGAGCAGCAGCAGGAGAAGCAACACTTGAAGTCATGTGGCGGCGCTCCTTGCGTCAGACGTAGCGCACGGCCGAAGGCGGGCGGCAAAAGCCCCATAACTGCATGCCTGCCTCGTCGGCCAGTTGCAGCGCCAGCGACGTCGGTGCGGAAATCGTTGCCAGCGCCGGAACGCCGACGCGCGCGCACTTGCGCACCAGTTCGTAGCTGGTACGGCTGGTCATCACGACAAAGCCCGGCATGCCGAGTTCGGAGCGCATCGCCAGCCGCCCCAGCAACTTGTCGAGCGCGTTGTGGCGCCCCACGTCTTCCAGCACATGCACCAGCGTGCCATCGGGCCGCGCCCAGCCCGCGGCGTGCAGCGATCCCGTGCGGGCGTTCAGTTCCTGCCGCGCGGACAATGCGGTGAAGGCAGCGTTGATGGCCTCCACGCCGAACTGCGCCATCCAGTCCGGGCTGCCCACCTGCTCAGGGTGCAGGTCCAGCGCCTGAATGCTGTCGATACCGCAGACTCCGCAGCCGGTGCGTCCAGCCAGGGTGCGCCGCTGCTCCTTGAGCCGCATGAACTGGCGCGGCGAGATTTCCATGTGCACCGAGCAACTGGCATCCGGCGTGCCTGCGCCATGCACTTGCGTCTCCACGTCGCGGCAGTCAACCGGGCTGTCGACAATGCCTTCGCTGATCGCAAACCCCAGGCCAAACTCGACCAGATCGGTGGGGCTTGCCATCATCACGGCGTGGGAAATTCCGTTGAACACCATCGCCACCGGCACTTCCGCCGAGATCTCTCGCCCCAGCGTCTGGGCGCCCTGTGCACCGGCCTCCCAACGCGCGGTCTGCACCTGTACAAGTGCGGGCAAGGTGGTGCCGGGAATGTCTGCCAGAGGACAGGCGCCAAAAGGCTGTGGCGCCGTGGTGGGGTGGTGTTGCATACCACAACGATACCAGCCCTCACATGGGCGTTGTCCCCCAGCCCTATACCCAATTGAGGGAATTGATTCCACCAGTTAAGATCATCATTACTTGTTTCTGAGCCACGATGCCGGGCGCATCCAGCCATTCACTGCGGAGTGTGCAACCAGGTTTTGCACCTCCTGCGCCTGACTCCGTGACTTCGATTTCAAGCCTGATCCTTCGACTCCAAAAGCGTCGAAGGTTTTGACTCGACCTGCCTAACAGGGGTCGAACGGAAAGAGTTATCTCTGCACTGCGATGAATTTCAAATCACTACTAAAGGAGGATCTGTCATGGACATGAACAGAAGACATTTCTTCCGCATGAGTGGGGCGGGCCTTGTCGGCTCCAGCCTCGTGGCCATGGGCTTTTCGCCCACGGCGGCTCTTGCGGAGGTGCGTCAGTTCAAGCTCGCGTCGACCACGGTCACGCGCCAGACCTGTACGTACTGCTCGGTCGGCTGCGGCATCCTCATGTATTCACTGGGCACGGGCAACCGCAACGCCAAGGCGTCGGTGATCCACGTGGAAGGCGATCCGGACCACCCGGTCAACCGCGGCACGCTGTGCCCCAAGGGCGCCGGTCTGCTGGACTTCATCAACAGCCCCAACCGTCTGCTCTACCCCGAGTACCGCGCTCCCGGCTCCAACGAGTGGAAGCGCATGTCTTGGAACGAAGCGCTGGACCGCATTGCGAAACTGCTCAAGGAAGACCGCGACGCGAATTTTGAAGCCACGACTGCGGACGGCCTGAAGGTCAACCGCTGGCTGACCACCGGCATGCTCGCCGCTTCGGCATCGAGCAACGAAGCCGGTTACATGACACACAAGGTGGCCCGCTCGTGGGGCCTGCTGGCATTCGATAACCAAGCCCGTGTTTGACACGGCCCGACGGTGGCAGGTCTTGCCCCGACGTTTGGCCGTGGAGCGATGACGAACCATTGGGTCGACATCAAGAACGCGGACGTTATTTTGATCATGGGCGGCAATGCCGCTGAAGCGCACCCGTGCGGCTTCAAGTGGGTGACCGAAGCGAAGGCGCATAACAAGGCGCACTTCATGGTGGTCGACCCGCGCTTCAACCGTTCAGCCTCGGTCGCGGATTTCTATGCGCCGATCCGTTCGGGCAGCGATATCGTCTTCCTGGGCGGCATCATCAATTACCTGCTCACGAACGACAAGATCCACCACGAGTACGTGCACAACTACACGGACTTCAGCTTCATCGTGCGCGATGACTTTGAGTTCGTGGACGGCATCTTCTCGGGCTACAACGAGGAAAAGCGCAGCTACGACAAGAAGAGCTGGGACTACGAACTCGGCGAGGACGGCTACGTCAAGACCGATCCGACACTGCAGCACCCGCGTTGCGTCTTCCAATTGATGAAGAAGCACTACGAGAGCTACACGCCGGAGAAGGTGGAGAGCGTCTGCGGCACACCCAAGGAAAAGTTCCTGCACGTGTGCGAACAGTTCGCTTCGACCGCCGTGCCGGGTCGCGCCGCGACCATCATGTATGCGCTCGGCTGGACGCAGCACTCCACGGGTGCGCAGATCCTGCGTTGCGCGGCCATGGTGCAGCTGCTGTGCGGCAACATCGGTGTGTCGGGCGGCGGCATGAACGCGCTGCGCGGTCACTCCAACATCCAGGGCCTGACGGACCTCGGACTGCTGTCGGCCAGCCTGCCAGGCTATCTGACGCTGCCCAACCAGGCGGAGCAGGACTATCAGGGCTACATCACCGCCCGCACGCAAAAGCCTTTGCGCGCAGGCCAGATGAGCTACTGGCAGAACTATCCCAAGTTCCACGTCAGCCTGATGAAGTCGTTCTTCGGAGCGGCGGCAACGGCCGAGAACAACTGGGCCTACGACTACCTGCCCAAGCTGGACAAGCAGTACGACATGCTGCAGATCTTCCAGTTGATGAACGAAGGCAAGGTCAACGGCTATATCGCACAGGGCTTCAACCCGATCGCAGCGCTGTCCAACAGCGGCCGCGTGCGCGATGGTCTGGCCAAGCTGAAGTTCCTCGTGGTGATGGACCCGCTCGCGACCGAAACCTCGGAGTTCTGGAAGAACTTCGGCGAGTTCAACGACATCGACACCAAGTCTGTCCAGACCGAAGTGTTCCGCCTGCCGACCACCTGCTTTGCAGAGGAAGAAGGCGCCGTCGTGAGTTCGTCGCGCGTGCTGCAATGGCACTGGAAGGCGGCAGAGCCGCCAGGAGAGGCCAAGACCGACGTGGCCATCATGGCTGCGCTGCACCTGCGCATGAAGGCGCTGTACGTCAAGGACGGCGGGGCGTTCCCGGACCCGATCGTGAATCTGGACTGGAAATACGCGCAAGCCGACCACCCTTCTTCGGAAGAGTTGGCCAAGGAGCAGAACGGCAAGGCGCTGTTGGACCTGAAGGATCCCAACGATCCGACAAAGGTGACACGCCCCGCGGGTCAGCAGATCTCCGGCTTTGCGGAACTGCGCGACGACGGCTCCACGGCGTCCGGCTGCTGGATCTATGCCGGCGCATGGACCTCGGCGGGCAACCAGATGGGTCGCCGCGACAACTCCGACCCGACCGGCATCGGCAACACGCTGAACTGGGCCTGGGCCTGGCCAGCGAACCGCCGCGTGCTCTACAACCGCGCTTCGGCCGACCTGCAGGGCAAGCCGTTCAATCCGCGACGTGAACTCGTCAAGTGGAATGGCAAGGCATGGGTGGGCGCTGACGTGCCAGATACCGGCGCGACCATCGCTCCGGAAACCGGCAACGGTCCGTTCATCATGAACCCCGAGGGTGTGGCCCGCTTCTTTGCCCGCAAGGGCATGGCTGAAGGCCCGTTCCCCACGCACTACGAGCCGTTTGACACGCCGATCGGCAAGAACCCGATGTACCCGAACAACCCCAAGGCCACCAGCTCGCCTGCGGCCCGGGTGTTCGCCAACATCTGGGAGACGTTCGGCAAGGCAGACGAGTTCCCGCACGTGGGCACGACCTATCGCCTGACGGAGCACTTCCACTACTGGACCAAGCACTCGTTGGTGAACGCCATCACCCAGCCGGAGCAGTTCGTCGAAATCGGCGAGGCGCTGGCCAAGGAGCTGGGCATCGCTGCGGGCGACAAGGTCAAGGTGTCTTCCAAGCGGGGCGCGATCAAGGCGGTAGCCGTGGTCACCAAGCGCATCAAGCCGATGAAGATCGAAGGCAAGACCGTGCACCACGTCGGTATCCCGATCCACTGGGGCTTCAAGGGCGTGACCAAGCCGGGTTATCTGGCCAACACGCTGACGCCTTTCGTTGGTGACGGCAATACCAACACCCCCGAGTTCAAGACCTTCCTCGTGAAGGTCGAGAAGGTGTAAAGGAGGCTACTGATGTCATTGCAATCCCTCGATATCATGCGCCTGTCTGCCACGACGACCACGCCCCCCCAGGCGCGGTCGCCGCAATCGGGCGAAGTTGCCAAGCTGATCGATGTCTCCAAGTGCATCGGCTGCAAGGCGTGCCAGACGGCCTGTATGGAATGGAACGATCTGCGTCAGGAGCCCGGCGAATGCCACGGCACCTACGACAATCCGACCGACCTGACCGAGAACGCGTGGACGGTGATGAAATTCACCGAGTACGACAACGAGGCCACAGGCAATCTGGAATGGCTGATCCGCAAGGACGGCTGCATGCACTGCGCCGACCCCGGCTGTCTGAAGGCCTGCCCGTCGCCGGGCGCCATCGTGCAGTACACCAACGGCATCGTGGATTTCCATGAGGAAAACTGCGTTGGCTGCGGCTACTGCGTGACCGGCTGCCCGTTCAACGTGCCGCGCATCTCCAAGAAGGACAAGAAGGCGTACAAGTGCACGCTGTGCTCGGACCGCGTGGCCGTCGGCCGCGAACCAGCCTGCGTCACCACCTGCCCGACAGGCGCCATCGTGTTCGGCACCAAGAAGGCCATGAAGGACCACGCCGCCGAGCGCATCCACGACCTCAACGAGCGCGGCTTCAAGAACGCCGGGCTCTACGACCCTGAGGGCGTGGGTGGCACGCACGTGATGTACGTCCTGCATCACGCGGACAAGCCGTCCTTGTACGCCAACCTGCCCGATGCGCCGACCATCAGCCCGATGGTCAGCCTGTGGAAGGGTGTTGCCAAGCCGTTCTCGATGGCCCTGCTGGGTGTCGCGGCGCTGGGCAGCCTGTTCCACTACATCACCAAGGGCCCCAACGACGTTTCCAAGGAACTGGAAGACGAGATGGACGCCAAGGGTGTGGGCACGGACAGCCCTGAAGCCAAGGCAAAGGAGATGGCACCATGAGACGCAATCCCAACGACCTGCAACGCTACACCGCCTCGGAGCGCCTGAACCACTGGGTGGTGGGCATCTGCTTCATCCTGCTGGCACTCTCCGGTCTGGCGTTCTTCCACCCGGCGTTCTATCCGCTCGTCCAGCTCTTTGGCGGCGGCACCTGGACGCGCATCCTGCACCCCTACGTGGGCGTGGTGATGTTCCTGTTCTTCCTGGTGATGGCGATCCGCTTTGCGGGCCTGAACATCATCGAGAAGCGCGACGTCGAGTGGCTCAAGAGCGTCAACAAGATGGTGGACGGCGACGACCACGACATGCCCGAGCAGGGCAAGTACAACGGCGGCCAGAAGCTGCTGTTCTGGGGTCTGGTGCTCGGCATGCTGGTGATGATCGTGTCGGGCGTGCTCATGTGGCGCGCATGGCTCGATCTGCCGGTGACCGTGGTGCGCATTGCCTCCGTGCTGCACGCCGTGGCCGCTGTGTGGATGATCGGCCTGATCATCCTGCACGTGTATGCGGCTATCTGGACGCGCGGCACCATCCGCGCAATGATGTATGGCACAGTGACACGCGCCTGGGCCAAGCAACACCATCGCGGCTGGTACCGCAAAATGACAGGCGATAACAGCTAACATCCTGTTCGACCCTGCCCTGCCGCTGACTGCTCTGGGGTAGTCAGCGGCATTGTTTTTCCGGGAGTCTCTCCAAAGTGCAACGTATTCTTCAACCGGGCGATATCGAATCCCTGGACCGCACCAATCCACAGCGCGTGCGACTGCCGCAACCGGCACAGATCTTTGCCGAGCGCGCCGCACGCCTCGAACAAAAGGCCGATGGCAATCCCATCGCCGACTACCTGCGACTCGTGGCGCAGATCGCCCGTGCGCAGCAAAAGGCTGCCGCCACGGTGCAGACTGCTGCGCCCGACGCCACGCAGATCGCGCAGGCGCAAGAACACTCCATGCCGCTGCTGCCCGCAGCCAGCCACATCGACCCGGCCTGGCACGGCGTGCTCGACCAGATTGTCGCAGCGCTGGCCGATGCCCCCGGCCTGCCCGATGCGCTCCAGCCCACGCTGAGCGCTCTGCGCGAGATGGAGCACAGCGCGCGCGAAGCCCTCGCGCGCCGCGTGCTGCTCGGCCTGCTGACCGAAAGCGGCGACCTGGCCGCTGCGCCCTTCGTCACCGCAGCGCTGCAAGTCGTGTTTGCCGATCGCGCCAGCCGCCTGCAGGAAAACGATATTCCCTACACCGATCCGGCAACGATCTGCCCCGTGTGCGGCACCGCTCCCGTGGCCAGTGTGATCCGTATCGGTGGTCGTGACGCCGGCCTGCGGTATCTGCATTGCGGCGCCTGCTGCACCGAATGGCACATGGTGCGCGTGAAGTGCAGCCATTGCGAAAGCACCAAGGGCGTGCGCTACCAGAAGGTCGATGGCGCGGACGATTCCGTGCTGGCCGAAACCTGCGACCAGTGCCACACCTACCGCAAGATTTCCAATCAGGAAAAAGACCCGCTGGTGGAGCCGCTGGCCGATGACCTGGCCACGTTGATGCTCGACCTGCTGATGAGCGAGACCGACTTCGCCCGCGCCAGCATCAATCCGATGCTGCCCATGGCCGACAGCGACGAGCCTCCCGACGCACCGTCCACGACCACGCACTGACCGTTGATGACCGCCGAACACGCCAAGCACTCCACTGCTGCTGTACGCCTGCCCTCCGTGGATCGCGTGCTCGGCACATCCACACTCAAGGCGCTCAGTGCCGAATACGGCGCCAGCGCCTGCACCAACGCCGTGCGGGCAGAAATCGACACCCTGCGCCCCGCCGCCCTTGCGGGCGAACTCGCTGCACACCACCTGCAGCCCGAGGCCATTGCGCAGCAGGCGGCGGCGCGGCTGGCGCGCCAGTTCGCACCACGCCTGAAGGCCGTGTTCAACCTGACCGGAACCGTGCTGCACACCAATCTGGGCCGCGCGTTGTTGCCCGACGCTGCGGTGCAGGCGGTTGTGCAGGCACTCACCACGCCGGCGAATCTGGAGTTCGACCTCGCCACCGGCGGACGCGGCGATCGGGACGATCTCGTCAACGATCTGCTGCGCGAACTGACCGGCGCAGAGGCGGCCACCATCGTCAACAACAACGCCGCCGCCGTGCTGCTCACGTTGAACGCGCTGGCGGCGCGCAAGCAAGTCATCGTCTCGCGCGGTGAGCTGGTGGAGATTGGCGGCGCCTTCCGCATCCCCGACATCATGGGCCGCGCGGGTGCCAAACTGGTTGAAGTCGGCACCACCAACCGCACGCATGCCAAGGACTATCAGGAAGCCATTACCGACCGCACCGCCATGCTCATGAAGGTGCATTGCAGCAACTACGAGGTCAAGGGCTTCACCAAGAGCGTGCCCGAGACCGAAGTTGCCGCCATCGCCCACGCGCACGGCCTGCCGCTGGTCGTCGATCTGGGCAGCGGCACGCTGATCGATCTGGCCCCCTACGGCCTGCCACACGAAGCCACCGTGCGCGAGACGATTGCCGCTGGTGCCGACATCGTCACCTTCAGCGGCGACAAACTGCTGGGGGGCCCGCAGGCCGGCCTCATCGTCGGCAACAAGGACCTGATCGCCAGGATCAAGAAGAACCCGCTCAAGCGCGCGCTGCGCGTAGGCAAGCTCACCCTTGCCGCGCTTGAGCCCGTGCTGCAGCTCTACCAGTCGCCCGAGCTGCTGGCCGAACGCCTGACCACGCTGCGGCTATTCACGCGGCCACAAGTGCAAATGAAGGCGCAGGCGCTCACGCTGGCACCGCTGCTGCAGGCCGAACTGGGCGAGTCCTTCCTCGTCAGCGCCGAGCCCCTGCTCAGCCAGATTGGCAGCGGCGCCCTGCCGGTGGACACGCTGCCCAGCTACGGCCTGGCCGTGCGCCCCGCACAGGCCAAGCGCGCTGGCCGCATGCTCGGCCAACTGGAAGCCGCCCTGCGCAGCCTGCCGCGCCCCGTCATCGGGCGCATTGCCAGTGATGCGCTCTGGCTCGATCTGCGTTGCCTGGAAGCGCGTGACGAGACGCTCTTCACCTCGCAACTGTGCGAACTCAAGAGCGCGCTGCAAAGCCACTGAGGCATTCCATGATCATCGGTACAGCAGGTCATATCGACCACGGCAAGACATCGCTGGTGCACGCGCTGACGGGCGTGGAAACCGATCGCCTGCCCGAAGAAAAACGGCGCGGCATCTCGATTGAACTCGGCTACGCTTATCTGCACACGCCCGAAGGCGTGTCGCTCGGCTTCGTCGACGTGCCCGGCCACGAAAAACTGCTGCACACCATGCTCGCAGGGGCAACGGGCATCGCGCACGCGCTGCTCATCGTGGCAGCGGACGATGGCGTCATGCCGCAAACACGCGAACACTTCGCCGTGCTCTCGCTGCTGGGCGTGCCAAGCGCCAGCGTCGCCATCACCAAGGTCGACCGGCTGGACGCCGCCACGCGCGCCGAACGGCTGGCGCAGGTGCGCGAGGAGGTAAGTGCACTGCTCGCCCCCACCGCGCTCGCCGGAGCGCCGATGTTCGAGGTGTCCGCCATCACCGGCGAAGGCGTGGACGCACTGCGCCAACACTTGCTGGCGCACGCACACGCCCATGACGGTGCGCGCGCATCAACGGCGACGGCCCCGGCCTTCCGCCTTGCCGTGGACCGCTCCTTCACGCTGCCCGGCGTGGGCACGGTGGTCACCGGCAGCGTCACCAGCGGCAGCGTGCAGATCGGCGACGAACTCACGCTCAGCCCCGCCGGCAAACGCGTGCGCGTGCGCGGCATCCATGCACTGAATCGCCAGGCGCCCTCCGCGCGCCAGGGCCAGCGCTGTGCGTTGGCGCTGGCCGGTGTCGCCAAGGAAGAGGTGCATCGCGGCCAGTGGCTCAGCGCCAACGCCGTGGCACTGGAGACCCTGCGCATCGACGTCGAATGCACACTGTGGCCAGACGAAGCGCGCGCATTGCGCTCGGGCTCCCCAGTGCACGTGCACCTTGGAACCAGCGACGTGATGGGCAGCCTCGTGCTGCTCGATCGCGCCGCGCTGGAGCCCGGCGCAACGGCGCTGGCGCAGCTCATCTTGCACGCCTCCCTGACCGCCTGGCATGGCGACCGTGGCGTGCTGCGCGACGCATCGGCCTCGCGCACCATCGCCGGCGTGCGCGTGCTCGATCCGTTCGCCCCGCAACGCTACCGCAGTACGCCACAGCGGCTGGAGATCCTGCGCGCGCAAGGTGAGCGCGACGACGCCCTGCGCGTGCGCGCACTGCTGCAGCACGCCCCGCTCGGCCTCGATCTGCAACGCCTTGCACAGGCGCAGGCCTTGGCCGACCCACTGGCTCTGCCCCTGCCGCCAGAGGCCTTGCGCTTCGCCCACGGCACCATGGCCATCGCACCTGCGGCGCTGCAAGCGCTGAAGGCGCATACGCTGGAGCGGTTGCAGCACTTTCATACCACTTCGCCCGACGAGATCGGCCCCGACACGCGCCGTCTCAAGCGCCTCGCCGCACCCCGCGCCGACGAGCCCCTGTGGCAATTCCTCATCGAGCAATTGCTGGTGGATGGCAGCGTGCAGCGCAGCGGCCACTGGCTCCACCTGCCGGAACACGCCGTGCGCATGAACGAGGCCGAGGAGCAACTCGCGCAGCAACTCCTCCCCCGATTGCACGACGGCGCGTTCGACCCGCCGTGGGTGCGCACGCTGGCCAGCGACTGCAAGGTGCCCGAAGCGCTCGTGCGCCAGACGCTGGCGAGTCTCGCGCGGCGCGGTCAGGTATTCCAGGTGGTGAAGGATTTGTTCTATCCCTTGACTACAATCGAGCGCCTTGCCAGCATCGCCCGCGATTGCGACGATGCGCAAAGCGGACTGCAGGCCGCAGCCTTTCGCGACGCCACCGGCCTCGGCCGCAAACGCGCGATCCAGTTGCTCGAGTTTTTCGACCGCGTCGGATTCACCCGCCGCGTCAAAGACCAGCACCTGCTGCGCCCCGGCACGCCGCTGTTCTCCGACGACGACAACGGCAGCTGAAAGGCCCGTGCCCAGCCATGCGCTGGGCCCGCAGAATTCAGGAAGGGAAGCGTCCCCGGTGGGGCGCCCGGGCTTCAAACCCGGTGGATTGCGCCACGCGCGGTCGGTGGGTTCGACTCCCTCTCCTTTCCGCCAGAATTTCACTTTTAAATCAATGGGTTAACTGATGTACAAATGGAACTCAGGGAACACTCTGGGAACATTTGCTTTCGGCGGCTCTTTTCGCCGCGGAATACAAAGCAACTTAAAAGCATCATTCATGGCAAATTGCTCGCTTTGATACTCTTTAAAGAAATCGCATGTCGATTGAAAAAATCAGTTGCAATAGTTCGGATTACGTACTACATTAACACCCATGGACAACAAACAAGTTGTTTACCGACGCACTCCGGTAGAGTGTTCTCCGAGGAGAAACATCATGACAAACATCATCCACATCGCTCTGGCGCAAGACGGCACCGTAGTGGCTCATTTCATGAACGACGACGACGCTGCTCAATTCTGCCGCGCCAATGATCTGACGCACGTTCCGTTCAACCTCAAGAACCGAGATGGCCAGCCAGCCCCTCTGGTTGGCACTGTCTACCGAGCGTGACGAATAAACGAAACTGGCACAAAGAATGGAGCCGAGAAGGCTCCTTTCTCGTTCATTCTTCCGGGCTTCGAGTCGAGTTCGACGAAGATCTGGGGTGGGCGGCAACAGATGACTCTGCAGAAGCTTGGGCCGCGTTTGAGCAGGCGCGAGGCGTGCCGTTGCATGATCTGGTAGCTCGTATGCAGCGGCTCTGCCGGGAGGCGGCGGAGTGGAGCGAACGCAACCCATGACTGGCGAGCAATTGAAGGCGTGGCAAATCCGTCGCGGATACACATACGATGCTGCCGCGAAAGCTCTGGGTATGGGCCGAACGACGTACTACGACTACCTCAAAAAAGATGTTTTGCCCCGGTGGCTCGCCCTCGCCTGTGCGGCGGACGAGGCTGGCATTGAGCCGCTCTAGTCACTCGGCTTCAGCCCGAGCCTTGAAGCAGGTTTCAGCGTAGGCCCTGAGATAGTCGAGCTTTTCAGCGTCGAGCTGGACGGACTCTCGTAGATCGAGAACACGGCTTCCAGCTTCTTGATCGAGTTCGACGGCTGCATCGCCCATGCCGCTGGTGGTTGAATCTGCGGCCCCATCACTACCGGGTTCACGCACGTATCGGGTGACGATGCGCACCCCGCAAGTACCAGCACGCACACAAGCGCGCAGACGGCTGTTTTCTTCATCATTTCGGGCGATCCTCTCTGTTGCGGCCCGGTCGGCCTCGTTGATTGCGGCGTTCGCGGCTTTTCCGGCTCGCTCAACGGCCTGCCGTGCTTGCTCTGTCTTGGCAGCTATATCGGCTAGCACCTTGGCGTGATCGACGCGCAGGGATTGAATGCGGGCTTCGGAGCGCCAGTTGCTGACGAACCAGCCGACAGCCAGCCCGAGAGCGAACAGGATGACGGCGATGATGGCTTTGATTTGCTCAGTCATAGAGCCTCCACCAGTGCCAGAGCATGGCGATGAATATCGAGCTCATGGCAGCGTCCTCACCGCCTGCCCTGCGGCAATTGCTTCCTCGGCGCACTCGCCAACAAATAAAGCCCGCTCACTCACCCTGCGGCGATACAGCCCGAGCATTCTTTTTCCAGCGGCCTTGTCCCATCGAAGGAACTGGTTTGCTGCCCCAGCCTCGTCCCCAGCAAGCAGTTTGCGCAGTAGCGTGCTTGAGCGCAGATTTGCCAACCCCACGTTGTAGGCAAAGCTAACCAGCGCATCGAACTGTTTTTGACTGACTTTGATACTACCTAGCGCAGCAATAACGCCAGGCTCGAACTCGCGCGCAAGGCGGCTCGCAAAGCGCTGATCGGCGTCCTGTTGGGTGATGGTCATACCCCGCTTCACATCGGGGCCGGTTTCACCCCATCCAATCGTCCAAGGCGGGCCACCAGTTGCAGGATCCGGGTAAGCCGACAGGCCACAAGACTCGTAGTAGTGCATCAGCTTGATACCGTCATCACTCGTTTTCATTCATCGCCCTTAGCGCAAGCTGCATACATCTGCACTACTGACCGTGTGAATGCAGTTCGCTCTGCTGGTGTGGCGTTGTCGGCCAACACCGGCAGAGGTGCGCACTGACGCGGTTTATGCACTTCAAAAACGACCTGGCTCTTTTCAACGGGCGCGGCTGCGCAACCCGCGAGCATCAGCGGGATCACAAGAAACCATTTCATTTACTTCCCCTTGATTTGTGTGTTGGCCTGCTGCACGGCTTGATTGATCGCTCTGTTATCAGCCTTGGTCGGCTGAGGCGTTGGTGGAGCAGCTTGTGCGGCTTTGTTTGCTACGCGACCTGCTGTGGCTGCCGCCTTGTCTGCCGTGCCTGCGGCCTCCTGAGCAGTCTGAGCCGCTGTAGCAGCCACCTCGGCGGCGTCGTTCACTTGATCGGCAGCGCGCCCTATGCGGCCAGCAAGAATGTCTAGCGCCGATTGATACCCAGCCTGCTGCCGCGCAAGTTCGCGGGCGTGGTCATCGTCCTGCATCGTGTCCTTGTACCAGTAGCCAAGACCAGCCCCGGACATGACCAATGTTGCGATCAGTAGCAGCCCCTTGATGATGTCGATGCATCGAGCGCTAAGTTTTAGCATTCAACTTCTCCACCTGAGCGCGAAGCTCGTTAAGTTCACGGCCCTGCAATTCAAGCTGGCGCGTCATTTCTGATAGTTGCCCCTTGAGAGTTCCAACAATCTCGATGGCCTCGTTCCGCTCTTTAGCAAACTGATCCGCGCGGGTGTTTGCTTCCGCTAGTGCGGTTCGCAATTCGCCCACCATCGATTTATAGACATCAAGCGCAGCAATCTGGCCGGTGTCACTTGCACGTTCCGCAGCAGCGCCGGAAAGGTACTGACGAAGAAACAGCGCGCCGCCTGCAATCGTTCCAGCGATACCTCCAAGCCACTTGAGCCACAGCGGTAGCTCGTTCAAAAATTCCATGAGCTTCCCCAAAAGAAAACCCGCCGGAGCGGGTGTGGTTTGTGTGTCGAGGGATCACATGGACTGAGCGTACTCAAACAGAACCGCAAGGTCTTGCTCGCTCAGATTGAGTGCCGCCGCGAGCATGAGCACAGTCGGGCTGTCAGACTCGATTGCTGCCGAACCTTGCCAGCTCACTTGCGCACGGTAGCGCGTCGTTTCATCGGGAATCAGCGCAATCTGTGCATCAATGTCCGAGTCTTTCACGCCCTTTAAGTCGTAGAGAGCGAGCAGAGCCTGACGTTTTGTCACGCTGACTCGCGCCGCATCCCTCGCTGCCTGCTCTGCTGCCAGTCGTTCAGCCTCGATCTGCGCCAGTTCCTCGACAGTGAGCGGCACCACTGTCCACTGCTGAGTCAATACGCCACCCATCTCAACAGGCGCAACCTGAATGGCCTTGTGCGTGGCTGGATCGTGCTCTGGCTGATTCGCTGGTGCGTAGCTCGCAAACTGTTCCAGCGTTCCGGTGAAATCATCCGCGATCATTGCCACTCGCCCCTCTTGTGCAAAGTAGCTGCGCATGTCAACAACCGAGAGCCCAAACTCGCCTGTCTCTGTGTTCCGAATGTTGTTCATCAGTTGATCCTTGATCCTGTGATCGTGCCGAGTGCCTGCCAAGTTATCTTGCTGTCCCCATCCACCGCTGGCCCCGCTGGTTGCCCTGCTTCGCCGTAGCTCAATGTTTGGATCGTTTGATACGCGCCTGTCGCGTAGCCGTTGCCGCCTGCGCCACCCGGCTGATTCAGCGCGCCGCCAGTGCCGCCAGTGCCGCCCGTCGATTGCCCCGGCTGCTGGCCTCCAATTGTTGGCCCGCCAAGTTGTGCTGTGGTGCCGTTACTTCCAGCTGATGCTGCAAGTAACGTGACAGTGCTTGAAGCCGAGAAACCAGCACCATTGCCACCACTGCCACGCGATCCAGCAGCGTTGTAGCCCTCACCGTTGCCGATCATGACTTGGCCACCTACACCACCCATGCCTCCGGATCCTTGGATGGTTCCGCCAGCGTTGTCGACAGTGATTCTGGTTGCCGTTTGCAGTCCCTTGCCGCCGTTGATGACACCACCGATGCGGCCCCTGTTTACGAGAGTCAGGCAGTTGTTCGGGATGGTCGCGGGAATCACAAGACCAGCGACATCAACACCGGGGTTGATACGGAGCGTGATAGAGCCCTGAGTAGTCCACCCTGAAGCAAC
>DCYB01000005.1:151455-323350 GCA_002331385.1 Comamonadaceae bacterium UBA2121 | reverse complement strand
TCTTCTCGGTGGCCGACTACGGTCTGGTGGCCGACCTGTTCACGGCGGTGCCGGAACTGGTTGCAATGAATTGATTCGGGATAACTATGTCACACGCATACATCGTTTCACCTCTGCGCACACCGATTGGAAAATTTGGAGGTTCGCTCGCGTCAGTCACCGCGGACAAGCTGGCCGCGCATGTGATGAAGGCCGTACTGGAGCGTTCGGAATTTCCGGCGGGTCTCTGCGATGAAGTCATCGTTGCTCAGTCCTATCAATCCAGCGAAGCGCCTTGCATTGGTCGATATGCCGCAGCAGTGGCAGGCCTGCCTGATGAAGTGCCAGGTTACGCAGTGGATCGGCGCTGTGGTTCTGGCCTTCAGGCCGTGATTGACGCTTCCATGCAAGTTCGGACAGGTGTCTCCAATGCAGTGCTTGTGTGCGGCGTAGAAAGTATGAGCAACATCGAGTACTACAGCAATGACATGCGCTGGGGTTCCCGGATGGGAGATGTGAAGCTCCACGATCGTTTGGACCGGGGTCGCACGAATTCGCAACCAGTTTCTCGTTACGGCGCATGCTCTGGTGGTGCGGTGGAAACGGCCGAAAACCTGGTGCGCGATTACGCGATTACTCGCGAAGACTCCGATCAGTGGGCAATCCGGAGTCACCGGAACGCTTCCGCTGCTTGGCGTGAAGGTCGCTTTGACGCCGAGGTGGTGCCTGTACCAGTGGCCCAAAAGCGAGGCGATCCCACCATCTTTTCGCGGGATGAAGGTATTCGCGAGAGCGCTGATAGCGTGAGCATGTCCGCATTACGGCCGGTGCTTTCCGGAGGAACGGTGACCGCTGGAAATGCGAGTCAACAGAACGACGCTGCAGCCGGTTGCTTGGTGGTATCCGAACGCTATTTGAAAGAGCACAAGCTTACGCCAATGGCGCGTCTTGTAGGTTGGGCCGCAGCGGGGTGTCATCCCTTGCGAATGGGCATCGGACCGGTGCCAGCGGTGGCGCGATTGATGCCTCGGATCGGGCTCAGTTTGTGCGAAATGGGGCTGATTGAAGTGAACGAAGCGTTTGCGGGTCAGGTACTTGCCGTGCTGCGTGAGTGGGGAATCGAAAGCGATGAACGCGTCAACGTGAACGGCTCAGGCATTTCGTTGGGGCATCCCATCGGTGCGACGGGTGTGCGAATTCTCACCTCAATGTTGCACGAGATGCAGCGCCGCCAAGTGCGTTACGGGCTTGAAACCATGTGCATCGGTGGTGGGCAAGGCCTGGCCGCCGTATTTGAGCGCGTTTGAGTCTCCAGTATTTTTCAGCAATTTTGAATTCCGAAGGACGGACCATGAGTTCAATGAATGGCGAAGTGAACCGCCGAGTTGACCCATCCCTGCAACCATGGCGAGAAGCCAGCGATGGCTCCATTTCGTTACTGGCCGCTCAAGTGGGCGATCGTAAGTCTCTGCACTTTCCTCCTCTACCCGAAACTTCTCCACTGGCTAAATGCAGTGTATTGGTGGAGTTGACAGGTACGCCGGTGCTATACAGCTACACCATCGTCCATTTCAGTCCGAAGACGAACAAGGCACCGCAAACGTTGGGCCAGATTGACTACCCGGAAGGTGTGCGCGTGTTAGGGTGTATTGAACTGCCTGCTGGTCGTCGCCCGATCATTGGGGAGTCGCTTCGCCCTGCACTGCAGATGAGCGAAGCCGGCCCCATCTATGTATTTCATCCGCTTGAAAAGGCTGCCGCATGAAGACTCCCATCTATATCTCCGGGGTCGCCATGACGCCCTTCGGTCGTCACGAAGCATCCATGCAGGATTTGACGCAGTCCGCTGTGTGCGATGCGGTGGCCGATGCCGGTCTCGAGTTGCCAGACATCGAAGCGATGTACGCCTGCAATGTGTTTGGCGGCATGGCCTTGGGCCAAGTATTGCTGCGCGACCTGGATCTCGACGGCTCTCCAATTTACAACGTCGAGAACGCATGTGCCAGCAGTGCTACCGGTGTGCATCTCGCGTGCCATGCCTTGGCTGCTGGTGCGTACGAAACCGTAGTTGTTTTTGGCGTGGAAAAGCTGACAGCGAACGGTGGGGGAACAATTCCCCTGCAGCGCAATGACTACATGACGGAGCTATACGCTAGAGCTGGTCTCGCCTTGCCGGCGGTATATGCAATGCGTGCCATGCGCTATCTGCATGAATTCGGGGTGAAGGCCGATGTGCTTGGTGGCGTGGCGGTGAAGAACCGCAAACACGGCGTGCTCAACCCGTATGCGCAGACTCGCAGTGAAGTGTCACTAGACGACGTGATGAACTCGCGCATGGTGTTCGATCCACTGACTCTCCTGCAATGTTGCCCGTCTGCTGTGGATGGAGCTGCGGCCTTGGTGTTGAGCACCAAGAAGCCAGCCCAGCGCTCCAAAGCAGTGCGCATTCTTGCATCCAGCATCCAGTCAGGGAAATTGGAAACGGGATGCGACGACATTCTGGCTGCAGAAATCACAGCACGGGCCGCGGCAAAGGCCTATGAGCAAGCGGGAGTTAACTCGAGCGACATTGATGTGATTGAACTACACGATGCGTTCAGCATTGCCGAACTTGTCTACTACGATGCACTGGGCCTTTGCAAGCGCGGGGAAGCACATGAGTTGCTGGCTAGTGGAGCCACGTCATTGGGTGGTCGCATCCCCGTCAATCCCAGCGGCGGGCTACTGGCAAAGGGACATCCTTTGGGCGCAACGGGGGTTGCTCAAATGGTGGAGATGGTCTGGCAATTGGAGGGGCGCGCAGGGGCGCGGCAGGTTGCGGACGCTTCAGTTGCATTGACCCAATGCACTGGTGGTGGCATTGCAGGCGTTGATCATGCGGCGTCGGCCGTGCACATTCTTTCTACTTGAGAACATCATGGAACACCATACTTTCAACAAGCGAGTCGCTATCGTTACGGGCGCGGGTCAGGGCATTGGCCTGGGTATTGCAATGAATCTGCTGAATAGCGGATATGCCGTTGCGCTTTTCGACTTGAATCGGGAGGCTCTGGATGCAGCTATTTCCGCCGCAGGATCGCAGGCGGAATATCTGATGGCCTGCACGGTCGATGTGACCCAGAGTGCGCAAGTGCGAGATGCTATCGCTCAGGTCTCTGCGCGATGGAAGACTCCGGATGTGCTGGTGAATAACGCCGGGCTCACGCGCGACAAGCGCATCCCCAAGATGAGCGAAGAGGAGTGGGACCTCGTTCTGGATGTCAATTTAAAGTCGCAATTCCTGTGCGTGCGTGAGGTAGTCCAAGGCATGATTGAGCAGGGCCACGGCCGCATCATCAATATATCGTCACGCGCTTGGTTGGGTGGATTCGGGCAAGCGAATTACTCAGCGGCGAAAGGCGGCGTGATCAGCTTGACGCGCACCTTGGCGATCGAGCTTGCAAAGCATGGAATCACCGCGAACGCCATTGCTCCGGGAGCGATTGATACTCCGATTCTGGCACCTCTCAGCACGGAGCAAATCGATCGAATCAAAAGCACGATTCCGGTCGGGCGTCTGGGGCGGCCGCAAGACATCGCCTACGCGGTGAAGATGTTTGCTAGCCCGGAATCGTCTTACATGACAGGCCAGACCATCTATGTCTGCGGAGGCCGCTCACTCTCCAGCCCTAGCGTTTGAAGCCATGGCGATTCATTACCGTACCGAAGGGCATGTCGCGGTCATCACGCTGGATGCGCCAGAGTCGATGAATGCACTGGCGATTGACGATTTACGCGCGTTGCGCGCACGATTGTCTCAATGTAGAGACGATGACTCCGTGCGGGCAATTGTGCTCACGGGCGCGGGAGAGAAAGCTTTTTGCACCGGGGCTAATCTCAAATCCACCCTACCACCCAATTCCAATTTTGCAGCGGGTGAACTACGTGGGCGCGAAGCTGAGACGGCTATGGGCGGCTACACGCGGCTTATCGATCTCAACGATCTGGAACTGTGGAAGCCGGTGATTGCAGCAATCCGCGGCTATTGTCTCGGAGGAGGTTTGGAACTGGCGTTGCAATGTGACCTGCGCATTGCGGCAGACAACGCTTCCTTTGCACTGCCAGAGGCCAGAGTCGCGTCCGTTCCTGCCGTCGGCGGTGTGCAGTATCTGCTAAGGGCCATTCCCGCTGCACACGCGATGAAGTTGGCATTGACGGGTGATCGTATTTCGGCGCAAGAAGCTGCATTCATGGGGCTGGTCAGCGATGTGGTGCCCGGCGATTCGTTGCTTGAGTTGGCATTGCGGCTTGCTCAGCGCATTGCCGCCAATGGTCCTCTGGCAGTTCAGACCATCAAGCGCCTAGCTGCGCAGACTGCCCATTTGGCGCCGCGCGATTTCGTTGCTCAGAGCAATCTCCACTGGGGGTTATTGCGCGACTCCGATGATCGTAGGGAAGGCAGGAAGGCGTTTGCAGAGAAACGCACTCCGCAATTCAAGGGCGCATGAATCCGCATTGAGAAGTCAATTACAAAGCTATGAATTTTTCCCTAAACGAAGATCAACAAATGATGGTGAACGTGGCCCAGCGTGTGGCCACCGAACGTGTTCAACCGATCATGGATCGCCATCCGATCAACCAGCCTCTTTCCAAGCAGGCCATGCTCGAGATCTATGCCGTACTCGCAGAACTAGGCATCACTGCGCCGCGCTTGCCTATTGAGGCGGGAGGCGGTGGTTTGAGGATGCTGGACTACGGGATGATGATTGAGCAACTCCCCCCTGTAGTGGCGCTTTCGCTAATCTCGCATGAGGGGACGATTGCACGCATTCACCACGGTTGCTCGCCGGACATTCGTGACCGTTATCTACCTGATCTCATCGCCGGCAGAAAGATTGCGTGTACTGCCAATACCGAAGCGGGAGCAGGCTCAGACTCTGGGGCGGTCCGCACGAAGCTGCGCATGGATGGGGAAAACGCCTTTATCACGGGCAGCAAGATGTGGATTACGAACGCATCAGTGTGTGATGTGGTGAACGTTTCCTGCACGATTGGAACAGACGCCAATGGCCGCTCGATGGTCCGGCGTGTGCTGGTGGATCGCAGCGAGGTCGAATTTGAAGTGCGGGAAACCCCAGTGATGGGTTTGCAGCAAGGGCATCTGAGTGAGCTTGTTTTTGATGAGACTCGCGTGCCCGCCTCTCACATTATTGGAGAGGTGGGGGATGCGGCGAAGACCTTGACACTCGCCTGGAACGGTAACCGACCGTTGCTGGGTTTGATGTGCGTGCATCTGGCACAAAAGGCGTTCGACTTGGCACTGGCGCATGCGAAGGAACATCGTCAATTTGGAAAACCCATTGGAGCGCATCAGTTGGTTCAGCAGGACTTGGCCGACATCGAAACCCATATCGTTACTGCACGTTTGCTTTGCTACAGCGCCTTGGATGCAATCGATCGTGGTGCGCGCGCGAACGGCACTTCTGCCATGGCAAAGAGATATGCAACGCAGGCGTGTGAGCGAGCGATTCACCTTGCGATGCAAGTGCACGGTGGAATGGGAATCAGCCAGGAAATGGGTCTGGAGCAGATGTGGCGTGATGCGCGCATGTTTCAGGTTCCCGATGGGATGAATGGCATCTTGGCCCTGATTCAAGGCCGCGAACTCACCGGAATCGGTGCGTTCCGCTGAAGGAGGAACCATGCGCGATTTCGACGGATACACGGCGGTCAAGGTTACCATTGTGGGCCGGGTTGCCTTGGTGCTCATGTGCAATCCGCCGGTGAACGCGATCTCCCGGGAGCTCAATGACCAACTGACCAAGGTGATGGATGAGATTTCGGAGTGCGATGAAATTCTGGCCGTGGTGTTGTCAGGTGAAGGACGCATCTTCTGCGCAGGTGCTGATATCAAGAAACGGGAGCAGTCTGGAGTTGAAGAGGGGCAACTGACCGCGCACCTGCGCCGTACGAGAGAGTGTTTTCATGCCATCCGGGAATGTGCCAAACCAGTCGTTGCCGCCATCAACGGGCCGGCGTTGGGTGCTGGTCTGGCGATTGCAGCTTCGGCGGACATTCTGATGGCATGCGAAAACACGTCCTTGGGGTTGCCCGAAGTCGATGTGGGATTGCTGGGCGGTTGTCGGCATGCCATGCGCCTGCTGGGTCATTCCCGTCTTCGCCATATGGCGTTGACGGGTTTGAGAGTGGGTGGACAGGAGCTTTATCGCTTGGGCATCGTGGAGGTCTGCACTACTGCGGAATTGCTGATCCCAGAAGCCATGAATATTGCGCAATCCATCGCGAGTAAAAGTCCGGTATCAACGCGCATGATCAAAAGCAATCTCAACACGATCGAAGAGTTGAGCCTACGCGACGGTTATCGGTTTGAGCAGGAAATGACGGCCGTAATTTCTAGATCCATAGATGCCGCGGAGGCGCAAAAAGCCTTCCGGGAAAAGCGCGCCCCGGTATTTGTGGGGCGTTGAGCATGCAATTGAATAGAGGTTGATTCAAGTGGCTATTGATTACCATTATCTGAAGAGCAAACATTTCCCGCCGGTGCGCCAGAGTTATGAAGAGCGGGACACTATGCTTTACGCGCTAACCCTCGGTCTGGGCAATGCCCCACTCGACGCAGCTGCATTTCCCTATGTGTACGAAGGCGCAATTGGAGGGTTGAAAGTCCTTCCGACGCAAGCAGTCGTGTTGGGCTACCCCGGATTCTGGGCGGGAAACAAGGATACGGGCATCAACGCGTTGAAGCTTCTGCATGGAGAACAACGCATGCAATTGCATGCGCCTTTGCCTGCATCGGGCACGGTGGTAGGTCTCAATCGCATTACACACCTGATCGACAAAGGCGCTGATCGTGGCGCAATCATGGTCACGGAGCGAACGCTGAAGGCCGAGGATGGAAACACCTTAGCAACCATTCAGCAAGTTACTTTTTTGAAGGGCGACGGGGGATTCAGCCAACTCGGGGCAGGGCAACCCAGCGACAAGCCCTTGCCATCATTACAGCCCACACCCGAGGAAATTGCGCCGGACTATGTGGACACTTGGAAAATTCGACCGGAAGCAGCACTGTTGTATCGCCTTATGGGAGATTTCAATCCACTGCATGCTGATCCAGCCGTTGCTGAAAAGTCAGGTTTCGATAGACCCATATTGCATGGACTCGCCACTTACGGCATTGCTGCATTTGCAGTAATTCGTCAATGTACCCATTTGGTCGGAGAAACTTTGGTGGCATTCGACGTCCGATTTTCTGCCCCCGTTTTCCCGGGCGAAACTTTGCAAACCGAAATTTGGCGTGTGCCTCACGCAGAGAACGAGTTTTTGCTCAAGGCAAGGGTTCTGGAGCGAGATCAGTTGGTGCTCACCCATGGGCGAGCGAAGTTCGGCTTTGATCAAGCAGCTACAGTTGATGACTGTGGAATGGTTACATAGCTGCCATCATCTGCATGAATCGCTGGGCCGGAAGCTGCCATTCGGATATCGAGACAGCTTTTTCTCAAACTCCATTTTTACGCGACGCGGAAGGATGGACATGCGTCATCCAGTTGCCAGACTGCGACCAGCAGCGCTGGCCGCGCTCTATCTGCTCGACATGATCGCTACCGCCACCCTGATTCCCGAGTTGAAAGGCAAAGAGCTGCAGTGACGCGGCAGACCAATTGAATGGGCGTTTTCCGCGCCCTTGCCAAGGGCCGTGATGGACCCGGCGGAGCCCGTCGGGCCTTCTGCGTAGTCAATCCGGAGCGCCAGGTTTCTCGAGTTGCGGGAAGCGGATGTTCAGTTGGTCCAGATAGGTGTCAAACTTGTCTGCGTCGTAGTAATAGTTGCGCATCCGGGGTCTGAATGCTTCCATCGTCTGGCGATTCATGTGGATCTGGGGCTGGTCTTCTTTCCTGATGAGCGGCACGTACGCCTGTTTTGCCAATTGCTCCGTGGAGAAATAAGCCTGAGCGGATTGCAGCAGTTCGGGCCTGGTCAGAAGGTCCATCGCGGTCATGGCGGTCACCTTCGCGCCTGCCACCACGCCTTTGTGAGCAACAGGTGTGGCCATGGCAATGGCGGCGGCCCAGTGGTGACTGGGAACACCGGGAATATTCGCCGGATAGTAGAGTGTGACGGTAGGCACGACCCAGGACACATCCCCGATGTCATCCGAGCCACCGCTGCGTGAAGGCGAGGAAGGTGCGCCCAGCGCGGCAACGGTGGTGTTCAGTCCAACCGGTTTCGCATTGACAAGCGTTTGAACGGATTTGGCGAACTTCAATTCTGTCTCAGTCCATTGAGGCAAGCCTACGACCTGGATGTTGGCCTGCATGGCCTCAGCGATGGGGCGATTGAAATGCCGAGGAGCCGAAGCGCCAATCAGGGTGCGTGACACGGTGGTGTCCGTCATGGCTGCCGCAGCTTCGGCCATCTTTTGATTGATGGCCGCATTTTCAGCAATGTGTTCAAAGTCGATTTCGCGCAGAAAGTACCAGACGCTGGCCTCTTCAGGTACGACGTTGGGCTGGTCACCACCGTTGCTGATGACATAGTGGGAGCGCTGTTCCGGGCGCAAATGTTCGCGCCGGAAGTTCCAGCCAATGTTCATCAATTCCACTGCATCCAGCGCGCTCTTTCCCTTCCACGGCATCAGGGCAGAATGTGCTGACCGCCCTTTGAACGTGTATTGGACCGAGACCATTCCCGTGCCATCGGCTTGTCCCCACATCGTTCGCAGATTGTTGCTCACGTGGTTATAGAGGACCGCGTCGACGCCGTCGAATACGCCTTCCCGCACCATGAACGCCTTGCCCGCCAACAGTTCCTCGGCCACGCCGGGCCAGAGAACGATGGTGCCGGGCAGCTTCTCCTTCTCCATGATCTCTTTGAGCGCCAGGGCGGCCACCACGTTCACGGCCTGTCCTGAGTTGTGTCCCTCTCCGTGTCCCGGCGCGCCTTCGACGATGGGGTCGCGATAGACCACGCCGGGTTTCTGGGACGTCTTGGGCAGTCCGTCAATGTCACTGCCCAGTGCGATCACGGGCTTGCCTTGTCCCCAGTGGGCCTTCCACGCTGTCGGCATTCCCGCAATATTGCGCTCAACGGTAAAGCCGTTCTTTTCCAGCAGACGGGTCAGATAGTCCGAGGTTTCGAACTCCTGAAAGGCGAGTTCGGCGTAACTGAAGAGCGTGTCGTTGATTACCTGTGCGAGTTTGGAGCGCGCGTCCACCTGCGCGGACGCCGCTGCCTTCCACTGCTGGATCTGCTCATTCGAATGCGTCTGGGCGTGCGACGGAGCCGAAGCACCGGAGCCAAGAAGCAGGACAGTGGCTGCTGCTCCCGCGAGAAAGGTGCCTTTGCTCATCACACTGCCCCTTTCTCAGAAGGAGTGGGTTACGCCCACACCGACAAAGGAAGGATTGGCGTCCGCTCCGGTCAGCGCCGCTCCATTCAGGGTGATCCGAGAGCCTCCGCGATTACTGACGCGGGCGTAGCGCGCATACAGTTCCGTGCGTTTGGACAAGGCAAAATCGTAGCCCAGTTGCCACCCCTGCGCGGACACGTCGCTATGCGCTGTTTTGCCGCGAGCCCATTGCGCCAGTACCGTGTGCGGACCGGCAACATTCCACGACACCGATGCCTGATAGTTGGTGGAAGACCGGGAGTTCTGCGCACTCGAGCGGTTGAAGTTGGCAGTGCCGTAGAGGGTAATGGGTTTCCACTTGTAGACCGCGCCGAGCATGTGGGTCTGCAACGTGTCGGGCTGTGCTACGGGGGTGGCGGCGCTCCCGGTTTTGAGTGACTGGAAGCCATACCCCAGATACAAGGGTCCCTTGTCGTATTGAATGTTGAATCCGCCGCCATTGCCGGAACTGTTGGTGGCTTCGCCGAACGTTGCCATGGCTTCGGCATGGATGCCAGCGAATTTGGGCGATGTGTAGCGGAGCGAGTTGCTCAGGAATCCCGGAAGCCCTGCCGCGACGCCCTTGCTGTCGGTCGCGCCCTTGAACATGTTGGTGATCAGCGAGGTGCGATTGCGTGCGAGGACGTCCGCCTTCAATCCAACAACGAAGGTGGGCGACCACATGCGCCCGGCATCAATGGCGCCGAAAGGTCCGGTGATGCCCAGATGAACCCAGCGGCTGAACGCGGCGTTATTCTGTTGCGTTCCGTCGTCGAGATTCAGGCCGGATTCCAGACGATACCTGGCCTTCAATCCACCGCCAAGATCTTCGCTGCCGCGCAGACCCCACCGTGATACGGAAGATCCACCCGAGCTGACGCGGTTCAGATGCTGACCGTTCCCCGTATTGGCGCGCTCAAGAAACAGATCGGCCTGACCATACAACGAGACCTGAGTCTGTGCATGTACCGTGCCGAGGCCGACGGTGGTCAGAGCCATTGCGGATATCGCTGCTTTGAAGCTATTCATACAAACTTGTCCCCAATCCTTTTTTATAAAACTGCATCCCGAAGCGGTGGTATCCGCAGAAGGAGTCCGACCGTCTGGCAAGTGCAGTTAAATTCTGGATGGGAGATCGATTCAAGAATAATCATCTTTCGGCATAAAGCGATTCCAATTCTGATTCACTGGAGAGGCAATCTTGGAAACCATCTTCACCCCGGACGCCATTACGCTGCCATTTCGCCTGAAATTCCGGCAGATGGTTTTGCTGGATGCGCTTGGCGACTCGCTCTCGTTGCGCAAGGCGGCCAACGTGGCCAACCTGACCCAGCCGGCCGCCACACGTGCGATTTCGGAATTGGAGTCGGCGTTTGGCGTGATGCTGTTTGAACGCTCGCATCGCGGCATGAAACCCACGGTCTTCGGAGACGCCCTGATTCGCCATGCGCGCCAATTGCTTTTCGATGTGCAGCGCGCGCACGAGGAAATTCAGGCCCTGCGTTCTGGCTCGGACGGTTTCGTACGCATCGGCGCGCTGCTGTCCTCAGCGGTGCGGCTCTTGCCGATGGCCATCGGAGAAGTCAAGCAGCAATATCCGCGCCTGCGTGTTTCCGTCGAGCAATTGCCTCAGCCGCCTTTGCTCAGCAAGCTGCGCGAAGGCAGTCTGGACATCATTCTCTGCCGCCTCGTGACCGACGCTGGCGTGGCGGAACAGTTGGTGCAGACAGTGCTGTTCGACGACGACTTCGTGCTGGTGGCGTCCCGGAGCAACCGGTTTGCGCGGGCGAAGTCTCTGACGATGGTGGAGCTGATCGACGCTCCCTGGGTTCTGCCCCATTCCAGCGGCGCGCTCTACGATCATGTGCGCGCCCTGTTTCTCACCCAGGCGGGTCGGTTGCCCACCAACGTGGTGGAGTCCACGACCTCCCTGGGGACCAATCTGATGCTCATCGAGCGCTACGGCTACCTCAACTTCATGCAGCGATCGGTGGCACAAACCTATGTGCAGCGGGGCGTGCTGCGCATCTTGCCGCTGTCACTCGGCAGTCCGCTAGGCCCTCACGTGGTGGCCGTGCGCAAGGACTCCAGCCACCCCCCTGCCACGGTCGCTTTGCTGAATGCATTGAAGTTGCTCATCAGCCATGACGCGCCAGCTACCTGAGTTGAAGGCGATCCATTTTTGGCATATGTTGTCTAAAAAATAGCATTATCTTGAATCGCAGAAGAGGACCTAAGCTGCATCACATCTTCATCACGTGAGCAGTGGGCGTACCGCCCAACAATCCTCGACATGACAACCACCACACTCAGCGCTGTCCAACTTTCTTCCATGTTGCACGATGGCCGTGAGGTTGCGTTGCTCGATCTGCGCGAAGAGGGTGAATTTACGCAGGGCCATCTGCTGCTTGCGGCTTCTTTGCCCATCGGAAGGTTGGAATTGGACCTTCCCTGGCGTGTGCCGAATCGCGGGGCACGGGTGGTGCTGGTTGGGGGTGATGCTGCGCGGATCGGAAGGGCAGTGGAGCTCCTCCAGATCGCAGACTATGCGAAGCTGTTCATTCTGAATGCCTCGAAAGAAGAGTGCGAGCGCGCCGGATTGGGATGGTTCAGCGGAAAGTTCGTTCCGAGCAAGGCGTTCGGGGAAGTCGTGGAGACGGCAAAGCAGACGCCCCATATCGACATTGCACGCCTGACGGCGCTCCGCAATGGCGGGGCGAAATTGCTGATGGTCGACAGCCGCACTCCCGAGGAATTTGAAGAGTTTTCTCTGCCGGGTGCCGTCAGTTGCCCTGGCGCGGAACTCGCGCTGCGAGTGCCGGGGCACGTGGAGCCGGACACCATCGTCCTGGTGAATTGCGCAGGTCGCACCCGCAGCATCATCGGCGCCCAGTCGTTGGTCAATGCCGGCTTGTCCAACCCGGTCTATGCCATCGAAAACGGCACGATGGGCTGGCGTCTCGACGGTCGCGAGTTGCAACGTGGATCGCTTGAGTTACTGGATCATGCAGGAGAGACGGCGCGCGAGCGGCTGGAGCCCTACCGCGCTTCAGCACTGGAGTTGCTGCAGCGCACCGGCGGGTCGTTGATCGGGTGGGACGAACTGCAGCGTCGGCTGGGCGATCCCGAAGTGACGACCTATTTCTACGACGTGCGTCTGCAAAGCGATTTCCAGCAGGGAACCTTCCCCTTGGCACGCAGCGCTCCAGGGGGCGAGTTCGTGCAGAGCACTGACTACTTCGCCCCCGTGCGAAATGCCCGTATTGTGGTTGCAGATACGGATTTGGTGCAGGCGCCAATGACCGCACATTGGCTCAGGCAGATGGGATGGGATGCCGATGTGCTCGATCCCGCCACCGCTCCGTCACTGGAATCGGGCACGACTTTGGGTGCGCTGCCGCAGCAAAGCCGTCTGGTTGAGCCTGAACCGGTGGATGCGATCAGTGCGCAAGCACTCGCGGCCTGCGCGGGGAGCGCGGAAGTCGCCATCGTCGATTGCTCCTCCAGCATTGCTTTCCGGCGCGCACATATCCCCGGAGCCTGGTTTTGTACGCGGGCTGCGCTGTCCCATGGACTGCAGTCGCTGCCAGAAACGGTGAAGACGCTGGTCTTTACGGCGGCAGACCCTGCCTTGGCGCATTTTGCTGCGGCCGATGCCCGGTCGCTCGGATGGACCGTCCAGGTGCTGGCGCAGGGCAATCACGCGTGGAGCGATGCGGGCATGCCGATGGAGCAAGGCGCTGTCCGCCATCTTTGCGAGCCCAACGACATCTGGTATTCGCCATACGAGGTGGAACCGCATAGGCAAGCCGCGGCAATGCGTGAATACATCGCGTGGGAAATTGGTCTTGCGCAGCGCGTAGAGACCGAACCAGGCATTGCGTTCCAGGTTCTTTGATTGACAGGATCATCATGAGTTCATATCCCTTTGAATGCATCAATCCTCCCGAATTGGGAAAACCGCTCGGACCGTATTCCCAGGCATTAGTGGTTCCAGCGGGAAGCCAGCTCTTGCTGCTCTCGGGCCAAACCCCCTTGTTGCCTGATGGGTCCGTTCCCCAGGGAATAGAGGCCCAGGCGGACCTCGTCTGGCGCCGCATCGGTCATGCGTTGCGCGAGGCTGGATTGGACTATGTGCATATCTGTCGCGTCGTGACGTATCTGATCGATGTCGCAGATGCGCCAGCACACGCCAAGGTTCGGGCAGCCTATCTGGGAGACGCGAGGCCGGCATCTACCGGCATCGTTGTGTCACAGCTTTTCAATTCCGCTTACCGGCTGGAGGTCGAAGTCACTGCGGCGTGGCCCGCTGGAGCCTGAACGCGGGGTGGTCCGACCGCCATGCGCGGTTGATTTTTCAAACGTATCGAAAGAGAGAAAACATGCAAAACGGAGACAGCTCTTTGATCAAACGACGCGATTGGTGCAAGCACCTGACTGCCATTGCAGCATCCGCAGCGTTCGTGCCCTACGCGAATGCGCAGACAGGCTCATCCAAAGTGGTCCGCATCGTGGTGCCGACGGCGCCCGGGGGATCGGTGGATTCGGCAGCGCGTTTGTTGTCGGATGCGCTCAACAAAGCGCATTCCGAGCGCTTCATTGTGGAGAACCGGGCCGGAGCGGGCGGCGCGATTGGCATCCAGTCGGTCGTCAAAAGTCCACCGGACGGGCAGACGCTGGTGCTGGGAATCGCTGCAACGATTTCGGTGCAGCCCGCGGTGAATCCGGCCTTGAGCTACAACCCATTGAAGGATTTGGCACCCATTGCCATCTTTGCACAGGGTGGCCTGGTGGTTGCCGTTGCCGCCAATAGCAGTTGCAAGACGGTGAAGGACTTGAAGGAGTTGGCCAGGCAAAAGCGTGAGCTCACGTACGGAACCGGGGGGCAGGGCACGTTCGGCCACTTGACGGGCGAGATCCTGAAAGCCGACCTGGGAATCCCGATGCGCCATATTCCCTATCGTGGCTCCTCTCCGGCCGTGACCGACCTTATCGGTGGGTTGCTTGACTTCAGCGTTGTGGATGCATTTTCCATCGCTCCGCATGTGCAGTCCGGTAAGGCGCGAATCCTGGCCATTGCCGGGCCTGGACGCCACCCCATGTTTCCGCAGGTTCCAACGCTTGCGGAGTCGGGCGTTCCATTTCAGCAGGGAACCTGGCTTGGTTTGTTCGCGCCGGGTGAAACCAACTCGGAAATCGTGCATGGGCTGAGCAAGCGGATCGAGACGCTCACAACCAATGCCGAGTTCCGCAAGCATCTGGATACGCTCGGGTTCACACCCATGTACGCGGGCCCGGAGGAGGTCCGGAAACTGGTGACCAGCGAGATTGAGGCCTGGAAGCGTATCGCCAAGAACGCTGACGTGAAGGTGGAATGACGATGGCCAATGAACCAGGGCAAACCGCCGCAGCGATGCGAGCGCATGCAGTGGCTGAGGTGATCGGGCGCGTCCGCTCCTTGACGGAAGGACGGCAGGACATCGGCATTGCGATGGCGCAGGGAATCTGTGAGCAGATGGCCCAGTTGGCAAGCAGTACCGGACTGTGGAATGCGGACGACTTTCCGATCCCCGAAGACAAGCTGTGGCAAGCGTATCTGCTGCACGAAGACAGCGATGGATGCCATGCCATGTATGCGGTCGCGATGAAGCCGGGACACGCACAACCACCGCACAACCATACGACGTGGGCGGTGATCGCAGGTGTCAGGGGGCGGGAAAAAAATACCGTTTACGTGCGAGATGGTGATGCGCAGCAGGCGCGCATCCGGCATGTCTCGGACATCACCGTTGACGCGCACCGGGTGATTGCGCTTGGAGCGCAGGACATCCATTCCATCGAAGTACTGGGTCCCGGGAATGCGCTGCACCTGCACCTGTACGGAAGAGGTTTCGCCCATCTGGGTGACCGTTTGATCTTTGACCTGGAAACCGGCATCGGAACCCCTTTTCCGGTGATCCAGAACATCAACTAAGTGGCATTTCGCCACCTTTATCCTGGCAACTTATATGACTGCTTCAATTATCGATAAGCATGGCGACGGATTCGTAAAAGCGAACGGCCTGACGTTTCACTTTGACCAATGGGGCGATGGCCCCAAGGCGGTAGTTGCTCTGCACGGCACCTCCCTGCACGGTAAGGTGTGGTATTGGCTTGCTCAGGCCTTGCCACAGCAGTACCGCCTGATCGGCCTCGATCAGCGCTCGCACGGGGATTCTGATCGCGTCGGTCCAGGTCAGTACACGGTCGATCATTACTGCGCCGATCTGGAGGCCTTTGTCGATCGTATGGGGCTCGACAAGTTCTCCATCGTGGGTTCTTCACTCGGTTCACGCGTGGCCTTGCTTTACGCTGCGAAGCACCCGGAGCGCGTGGAATCGATGGGTTTGCTGGACCTGAGCTTCGAGATGCCCACAGAGGCCTCGGAACATATGGTGCATGCGCACGTGACGCGCCCCCGCACGTTCGCCAACTTTGAAGAGGCCGTGGCGTTCTCCAAGACCTTGCCCCAGCGCTTGCGTTTCTCGGATGAGATTCACCGCCGCACACTGGAGGGTGATCTGCGCCAGCTGCCCGATGGTCGTTGGGAGTGGCGCTACGAAAAGGACGCCGCCATAGAGACACTGCGCTGTGCCGCGCGCGACATGTGGGACTCCGTCAGGGCCGTGCGCTCGCCGACCGTGATTTTGCGAGGCGCAGATAGTGATGTGTTGATTCCCTCTACAGTGGAACGACTGAAGCAGGAGTTTCAGGGCGTTCGCATTGTCGACGTGCCGAATGCGGGCCATTCGATCTGGGGAGACAACCCGGAATTCACGGCCAACGCGTTGGTGGATATGCTGAACTCCGTGCCTCCCACCCCCAAGGTGGAAGCGCGCTATGCGCCAGGGCGCGAGCTGAGCATTCAGACGCCCGCACTCCGGTTCGCCGCGCGCGAGTGGGGCAACGCGGATGCGCCCGTCTTGCTTTGCCTGCACGGAACATCCATGCAATCGAGTGCCTGGACGGCCCTGGGCAATGCACTGAGTGACCAATGGAGAGTCATCGCGCTCGATATGCGTGGCCATGGCCGATCGGACAAGCCGGAGTCGGGATACGAGCTGACGGACTATGCCGCTGATGTCAGCGCCGTACTGGATGCGCTGGGTGTTGACCGTGCGAGCCTGATCGGTAGCTCGCTTGGCACGCAAGTCGCTATTGAAGTTGCGGCGCGCTATCCGGAGAAAGTGGACAAGCTGATTCTGTCCGACCCAAGCTGCCTGATCGATCAGGCAGCCATCGACGGCTATGTTGCACTCCACCGGTCGCGTCCGCGTACGTTCGCCAATCGTGAAGCGGCGATGGCGTTTTCCAGAAGTCTGCCGCAGCGCAAACGCTTTGCCGAAGAGGTGCATGCCTACACGCTGGAAGGCGACCTGTGCGAGACGGGCAATGGCGAGCTTGAGTGGTGCTATGCGCTGGAGCCCATCCTCCAGACCTTCAAGGCGCTGAAGGTGGACCAGATGGCATCCATCGAGGCCGTCCGCGTACCGGTGCTCATCCTGCGCGGAGAACATTCGCATGTGCTCAGCCGGGACAACGCACTCGTTCTGCTCAAGAGCTTCCCGCGCGCAGATCTGATTGAAATCGGCGATTCAGGACACACCATCTGGGGCGATCAACCCGAGGTGCTGGCCCGGGAAGTTGAAAACTTTCTTTTGAGCGAGTGAACCACGTGAACCCACCCAACAGCGTTTCGAGACAGGTTGCCACGCAACTCGTGCATGAAGGCCGCCCGGTGGGCGCGAAGGTGACGGTCAATCCCGTCGTCGCGCGCACCAGTACGGTCGTCTTTGATTCGATGCAGACCCTCAGGGCGGCCGTGACGGCGCGTTCACGCCATGAGCGAGGCTTGCTGTATGGACGCAAAGGCTCGTCCACCGGCGACGCGCTGGAGGACGTCGTCGCAACGCTGGAGGGAGGGTTCCGCGCGCGTCTTTTTGGTTCCGGGCTCGCGGCCATCACCTGCGCGATTCTCTCTGTCGTCAAGGCCGGAGATCATGTGCTGGTGGTGGACTCCTGCTACGAACCGGTGAGGAAGTTTTGCGCACAATATCTGTCGCACATGGGCGTCACCCACGACTTCTTTCGGACCGATCTGAGCGATCTGGCCGGAAAAATCACTCCCCAGACGCGCCTGATCTGGACCGAGTGTCCCGGGTCGGTTCTCTATGAAATGTGTGACCTGCCTGCGCTCGTGGCGGCGGCGCGGCAGCACGAAAATATCGTTGTCGCCGTGGACAACACCTGGGGCTCGGGTCTGATGTATCAGCCGCTCGCGCACGGCGCCGACATGTCCATCATCGCAGCAACCAAGTACCTGGTGGGGCATTCGGATGTGATGATGGGCGTGGTGACGACCAGCGAGTCTGCATGGCCGGGGTTGAACAGTGTCGCGGATCTGCTCGGGCATTCCGTGAGCCCCGATGATGCCTATCTGGCGCTCAGGGGATCGCGCACCATGCTCGTGCGCATGGAGCGCCAGCAATCCAGTGCGCTTGCACTGGCGCAAGCGCTCCAGCAGCATCCCCTGGTGGCAACGGTGTTCTGCCCCGCGCTCCCCGACGATCCGGGACACGCACTCTGGAAACGCGATTTCTCTGGCGGGAACGGCCTGCTTAGCATCGAGTTCATCGCTGAAGTGGACACCGCGATGGTGGATCGGTTTGTGGAATCGCTCGGCCTGTTCAGCCTTGGCCATTCATGGGGAGGCTATGAAAGCCTGGCCCTGCCGATGCAGCCCTCATCCCTCCTAGACGAAGAGACAAGCCGATCCAGAGGCCGCATTGTCCGGCTCCACGCAGGACTGGAAGACCCAGGTGACCTGATCGCCGATCTCGAGCAGGCCCTGGAGCTGGTAAGCCACATGATTGATGCTGAGCGGAGGTGAGTAAATGCCCGGACAAGCTCCAAGAAGCGTATGTCAATCCAGTTCATCCGGGGCGCTTTCCACGTTGGTGTTAAGCACGAAGGCTTGACATCACTGATGTTCTCGAGGTGGCCCGGTGTGTGCGTGCGCTTGGCAAGGCTTGCTCCTCAAGGAAACTGACACTTGCCCAGTTCCAGTACTTCGGACCGTAGTACCCGCTTGAGCACCTTGCCCAGAGCATTGCGCGGCAAGGTGTCGCGGATGAACCAGGCACGCGGCACCTGATGGGCGGGCAGTGTGGCAGCGCAGTGTTGCTGGAGAGCGTTGAGATCGAAGGATTGCGGGGCGCGGGCAACGATGCACGCGGCGATATCTTCGCCCAGCTTGGGGTGCGGGATGGCGATGACTGCGGCTTCGGCGACGGCATCGAACCCGTGCAGCACTTCCTCGATTGCGGCCGAGGAGATCTTCAGACCACCGCGATTGATGATGTCTTTTTTGCGATCGACAAAATGCAGCACTCCCTCGTGGTCCATTCGGCCGAGGTCTCCGGTAAGTACCCATCCATCGACGAAAGTCTGAGCGGTCGCCTCTGGATTGCGGAAGTAACCGATTGAGGCGCTGGGCCCGGCAAAGGCTATCTCACCGACCGCACCAGTCGGTGCATCCCGCAAGGCGGGGCCTCCGCTGTCATCGCGTTCCTCGAGAATACGGACCGCGCAACCGGGTTGCGCAAACCCGATTGCTCCAGCTTGGCGAGGCAGCATGTGCGGCGGCAAGGCAGTGCCGGCCGGGCCCGTTTCGGTCATGCCCCAGACCTGCACCTGATCCGCCTGCGGCCACAGACGTGCGTAGCGTTCGATGAGTTCCAGCGGCATTGCCGCGCCCCCGTAGGCGAGGCGGCGCACTTGAGGCGCCTTGCGCCCACTGTGCTCGAATTCGTCGATGAGAAAGCGCAGCGGCGCGGGTACGCTGTGGTAGACAGTGCACGCTTCCGAATCAATGAGCTGCACGCGCGCCCGATTGTCCAGCGTGTTGTCTTCGATGACCACGCATGCGCCATGTACCCACGCCGACATGCATGCCAGATTGAACAAGGAACTGGTGTGCAGCGGCCAGGAGCCCTGATAGACATCGTCGCAATGGAGCCCGAGGGCGGCGCCCATGGCAAGCCCTGTATGCAATTGCGTGCGATGGGTGTGCATCACGGCTTTGGCGCGCGCGGTTGTGCCAGAAGTGAACAGCAGACAGCTGAGGTCGTGTGGCGTTGGTTGAGCGTCGTCAGGCAGTTCCCCTCCGGACCAGTCTGCAGGCTCGGGCCACTGGGGGTAGGCCCCGTCGGCTCCCTGCAGGACGAGGATGTTTTCGGGCTTGATGCCAAGGGCTTCCATGCGCTGCGCATCGCTCGGGCGTGGCACCACGATCATGGCGGGCTCCAGTAGGCCGAGAGCATGTTTGAGTTCATCGGTGGAGCTTGCTGGGTTGAGCGGTGCGACTGCAGCACCTAAGTACCAGCAGCCCAGCGACGTCAAAACGCCCTCGCGCGCCGCGGTGTTAGGCAGGAACAGCGCCAGCCGGTCGGCGGGGCGCAGTCCACTGGAATGCAGCGCGCAGGCCATCGCGTGCATGCGCTCTACCAACTGACGGTAACTGAGCCGATCTCGAAAACTCCTATGTGATGGTGCGGACAAGGCCAGTCTGTTGCCATGTCGCAGGGCTTGACTGTGCAGCCACTGCGGCACGGTCATGTGATGCAACTGATGGAGGATGTCGGCGGGCATGTGCGGTCTCCTTTTTAAGTGTTTTCCCTGAAAATGAATAAAAATTCAAAAATGAATATTGACTCATTATTCATGTAATTTCATCATTGCACCATCGACAACAGAAAGGTGCAGAAGTGGATTACGCAGATACCCCGGAAGTGACGCAACTGCGTGACTTGCTCAGGCGCTTTGTGGACAGGGAAATGCCGCGTGAGGCCGCTGCGCGCTGGGACAGCGAAAACGAGTTCCCGCGCGAAGTGTTCCGCAAACTGGCCTCGTTGGGCGTGATGGGACTGACCGTGCCGGAAGAATATGGTGGCGCCGGGCGCGACATTGTGTCCACCATGATCGTCATAGAGGAGCTGTCGCGCCGGAGTCTGGCGGTGTCGGTGCCCTACATCATGTCGGCCTGCTATGCGGGAATGAACCTGGTGGAGTACGGATCGGAACGCCAAAAGCGCGACCTGTTGCCGCGCGTGGCGCAGGGCGAGCTGCTGTTCGCCTATGGGTTGACAGAGCCGGATGTGGGAGCCGATCTCGCGAGCGTCAAGACGCGAGCCCAACGGGTGGGCGACAAAGTCGTGATCAATGGTGCCAAGCGATTTTGCTCCGGGGCGGAGATTTGTGACTACATCTTCACTTTGGTGCGCTCTGGCGAGGAAGGTGACAGGTACCGCAATCTGTCAGTGGTCCTGGTTGCGCCGGATACCCCTGGGGTGAGCATCACGCGCATCAACAGCATGGGGATGAAAGGTGCAACCACGACCGATGTGAGCTTCGACAACGTGGAGGTTCCGGCGAGCCAGATCTTCGGTGGCGATGAGGGCTGGCATCGTGGCTGGAACATGTTGATTGGCTCCGGACTGGATGTGGAGAAGCTGGAGGTCGCTGCCGTCGCCACAGGAGTCGCTTCTGCGGCGCTGGAGGATGCTTGGGCCTATGCGCAGGAGCGGCAGCAGTTTGGCAAGCCGGTCAGCGAATTCCAGTCCATTCGCCACAAACTCGCCGACATGAAAACCCAGTTGCACGCGGCCAAGCTCATGCTGTACCACTCCGCCAGACTGGCCAATGCGCACCAGCGCTGCGCGGTGGAAACGTCCATGACCAAGCTGTTTGCAGCCGAAGCGGCGAAAGCCATCGCGTTGGAGTGTCAGACCATCCACGGCGCCTATGGCTACGTGAAGGAGGTAGCGGTAGAGCGCTACGTGCGTGATGCGCTGCTCATTCCCATCATGGGAGGTTCCTCTGCCATCCAGCGCAACAACATCTACAAGTGGACCGAAGCCGGAATGTGAGCGGTAGCTTTCACCTGGCCCTGCCTCTTCACTCACCTGGAAAGAACACCATGCTATTTGACAAGTACCAGACCATGACGTTCACACGCCGCGAACGCATTCTCTACGTGACGTTCAACCGCCCCGAAAAACTCAATGCCGTGGATGAGTTGATGCACGAAGAGCTGGCGCAAGTATTTACCGATTGTTCGCGAGATTCATTATCCGACCTCGTGGTGTTGACGGGCGCAGGTCGGGCCTTCTGCGCTGGAGGCGACATCCAATGGATGCAGGACGCCATCGACGTGCCAAGTCGCTTTGAGAAGACGGCGCGAGAAGCCAAACAGATTGTCAGTTCGCTGCTCGATTGTGAGAAACCAGTTATCGCCAAGGTGAACGGACACGCCACCGGTTTGGGCGCCACGCTGGCGCTGTTCTGTGACGTGATTTTTGCGTGCAGCAAAGCCCGGATCGGGGATCCGCACGTCAGCGTGGGGTTAGTGGCGGGTGATGGTGGCGCGGTGATCTGGCCGCAGCTCATTGGTTATGCGCGTGCCAAGGAATACCTGCTCACCGGCGATCTGTTGACAGCGGAGAAGGCGGCAGCCATCGGACTCATCAATCACAGTCTTCCCGCGGAAGAACTGGACCGGGCTGTCGACGCTTTTGCAGACCGCCTCAACACCGGAGCCATCAAGGCCATTCGCTGGACCAAGATGGCGACCAACATTGGCCTCAAGCAGTTGGCCCATTCGGCGATGGATGCGTGCCTCGCTTACGAGGCGCTGTCGAATGTCACACGGGATCATCAGGAGGCAATCAACGCCTTCCGCGAAAAGCGCGCAGCAGTGTTCACTGGCGAATGACCGTAGCCCCAGGCACGCGATGCAGCCACTTCCAACATGAGGAGACAGGTAGATCATGAGCGACATTTCCACACCATCCATTTCCTTGAAGGGGAAGACGGCACTCGTAACCGGCGGCGCGAGCGGAATCGGTTTGGCCGTAGCACGCAGGTTTCGTGAACTCGGCGCGCAGGTCTGCGTAGCCGATCTCGCGGAGCAACCTCCCGAGGGTTTCGAGCCGGACTATGTGCGCGGCGACGTGTGCAGCGAAGCTGATGTATCGCGCATGGTGGAGCAGACGGCAAAGGGCACGGGGCTGGACATCGCCGTTTGCTGCGCTGGCATTGCCGACGAACTCGTTCCCACGCTGGAGCAAGACATCGTGACATGGCAGCGTGTACTCGACGTGAGCCTGCGCGGCACCTATCTGGTGTGCCGTGAATCAGGTCGGCGCATGCTGGCGCAGGGGCGCGGATCGATAGTGACGATTGCCTCCATCACCGCACTGGTGGGTTTTCCACGCCGTAATGCGTATGGGGCGTCCAAAGCGGGCGTGGCACATATGACCCGGTCACTGGCGTGCGAATGGGGCGGCAGTGGCGTGCGCGTCAATTGCATTGCTCCGGGCTACACCGCCACGCCCATGGTGGAGCAGGTGCTGGAGCGCGGACGTCTCGATGAAAAGCGCATCACAACGCGCACGCCGCTGGCGCGGTTCGGCAAGCCTGTGGAAGTCGCCAACGCTGCCGTTTTTCTGGCCTCCGACTGGGCATCGTTCATCACCGGCGTGGTCCTGCCCGTCGACGGTGGCTGGACTGCTTTTGGAGGCTCTGGGGACATCGCAACGGCCTGAGTGGTCGTTCGTGGCCGCCTTGGTGCGGTACCGGTTCAGCGTGAGTACAACGAGATCTATTCAAGGAGACAGAAATGCAATTCAATCGCAGAAACCTCATGAAGTTGGCTGCCGCCGCGGCAGGCTCCCAGACGTTCGCCAGCACCATGGCACGTGCGCAGGATCGTGGCCCGATCAAGCTGGGCTTCATCTCCTCATTGTCTGGTTCGCAAGCCCCGCTCGGGCAACCGATGTTGCTAGGTGCGCAGATCGCTGTGGATCAGATCAATCAGGCGGGGGGCGTGCTGGGGCGCAAACTCGAACTGGTGGTGCGTGATGACAAGGCCAAGCCAGCCGACGCCACCGTTGCTGCGCGTGAGCTCGTTGGCAGCGGTGTGAATTTGCATTTCGGTGTTGTCTCCAGCGCGGTCGCGCTCGCGTTGATTGCCATGTTGGAGCAGGAGAAGACGGTGCTGATCACCTGCGCAGCGCACTCCGATAAGCTCACAAAGGAAAATTTCAATCGCCACTATTTCCGGGTCACAGACAACCCCTACATGCGCTCTCGCTTCATGGCGCGTGGTGCGGCGGAGCGTTACGGTTCGGTGTTGAGCTGGTCTGGCCTGATACCGGACCATGAGTATGGTCGAACGACGTGGAACTGTTTCGAGGAGGGGCTGCTTGAATATTATCCAGCGCTCACACACAAGCAGCCCAAGATCACACCACCGATCAAGACCCAATATGGGGCAACCGACTATCGCAACGTGATCGGCTCCGCGATGGCGTTGCCTGCGGAGGGCTTTCTCAATGCTGCTTATGGCGGCGATGCGGTGACCCTGTTCAAACAGGCCAAGCCATACGGCTTCTTCAACAAGGCCAAGATCATCATCGACCCTGCCAACGAGTTCATTTTGGCGAAGGCGATGAAGCAGGATCTGCCGGATTACTGGGGCGGCTCGCATTGGTATTTTGGTGCGTTTCAGGACGTGCCGATGAACAACGCGGTTTTTGCTGAGTACAAAAAACGCACCGGAGATGACTTCCCCACCGGCTTTGTCGGCGAAGGGCATGCAGCGGTGATGGCTTATGCCAAGGCGATCCAGGAGTCGGGCAGCACGCAAACACAGGCGGTCATACCCGCTCTGGAAGGTGTGAAATTCGACACGACCTGCGGTCCGCGCTATTTCCGCAAGGAAGATCACCAAGCTGTGAAGGCGATGGCGATGTACCGTTTGCGAGGCTCGAAAACAGCACCGGCAGGCTTCGAGGTGGTCGAGTACGTGAAGATGGCGGGTGAAGACTTCATCGACCCGCCGTCGCCTGGCAAGCCTCTGGCCTTCAAGTTCGTCAAGGTCTGATCAGGACGCAACCATGGAGCAAGTACCACTGCTACTGCTGAATGGCCTGTCGTGGGGCATGACCGTGTTTCTCACGGCTGCGGGGCTGTCGCTTGTGTTCGGCATTCTGCATGTGCTGAACTTTGCCCACGGCGGCTTCCTGATGTTGGGTGCGTATCTTTCGTACGCGCTGGGAGCGCACCTGCAGGCGAGTTCCCTGTGGATTTTCCTGGCGATTGCGCTGGCGTGCGCGTGCGCAACGGGGCTATGCGGAGCGGTGGTGGAACGCTTCGTGTTCCGGCGGCTTAAAGGTGTGAGTGAGGCCTATTCGCTCATCGCAACGTACGCGCTGCTGATCTTGTGCCAGGGCGTCGTCAAGCTGATCTGGGGCATCGACATCCTGAGCGTGGCGCCGCCTGAGGAATTGGCTGGCGCGGTGTCCTGGGGCAGTTTCATAGCACCGAACTTCATTCTTTTTGTGATTGTCTGTGGCGTGCTGGTGTTTGTGGTGATGGATTTCGTGCTCCATCGAACCGGAGTGGGCAAGCGCGTACAGGCGGTGGCCATCGATCCGTGTATGGCCAACTGGGTCGGCATCAATGTCAACGCGGTGCTGGTGTGGACTGTGATCGCGGGCTTTGCGCTGGCAGGCTTTGCAGGAGCACTGCTGTCCGTGAACCAGAGCCTGTCTCCGGATATGGGCAGCGCGCTCATCATTCAGGCCTTCGGGGCCCTGATCGTGGGTGGGCTCGGCAATATACGCGGCGCGTTTCTGGCTTCCATTGTGCTGGGTCTGGTGACATCGTTCGGTGATCGACTGGTGCCTGATGTGCCCGGCATGTTCTTCTTCGTGGCCTTGGCCTTGATTCTTCTGGTGCGCCCGCAGGGCTTGCTGAAAGGAATGCGATGAACTCCAACCCGGATAGATCTTTCACGGCGCAGGCCATGTTGGCGGTGCTGCTATTGGCCACATTCCTGACGGTGCCTGCATGGGCGGACAAAGGGGTGATCTTTCTGGCGAGCGTGGCGTTGGTGCAGATCGTATTTGCGCTCAGTTTCAACATGGTGTTTGGTCTGACTGGCATGGTGAGCTTCGGTCATGCTGCCTACTTTGCGATAGGCGCCTATGCCTGTGGACTGCTGCTGCGCAATGTGCAGGGAATGTCCATCTTTGGCGCACTGGCGGCGGGCGGTGTTGCAGGCGGTTTGCTCGCGCTGGTGATCGGCCTGATCGCACTCAGGCGTGCCAGTGGCAATTACTTTGCAATCCTCACGCTGGCATTTGCCGAGATGCTGCACATCCTGATTGCCAAGACGCCATGGTTCGGGCGCGAAGACGGGCTGACCAATATCCGGCGCCCGTCTATCGATATAGCAGGCTTCGCAGAGCTGAACCTCAACGAAGGAAATGCGACGTACTACTTCACCCTGGCAGTGTCCGCATTGCTCGTTGCGGGCGCATGGATTGTGTGGAACTCCTCCATGGGACGACGGCTGGCCGCTGTCAGGCAGGAGCCGGACCGTGCTGCCTTTCTGGGCATTGATGTACACCGTGCGCGGCTGACGGCTTTTACCCTCAGCGGCATGGGGGCCGGCTTTGCGGGCGCGCTCTATGCCCCGCTTGCGCAACTGCTTACCCCGGAAGTGGCGGCCTGGCACTTCTCCGCCATGCCTATTTTGTACTGTCTATTGGGCGGCGTAGCGATCTTCTGGGGGCCGTTGGTGGGCGTGGTTGTATTCATGGGGCTGGAGCACGCTACACGCAACATCGTCGGTTTGTCGGAGGTGGTCATCGGTGCCACCTTGCTGGCGGTCGTGCTGGTGTTCCCCGGTGGTCTCGCGGGTGCCGTGGTGCGCTTGCGGCAGTTGGCCAGGGGGCGCAGCGAAAGGGCTGCCGTACTTCGGGTGCAAGGAGGCCAGGCATGACCCTCACAACCCAATCCCCGACCTTGCTTGCGCGCGGAATCTACAAAGACTACGGCCCTATCCGCGTGCTGCAGGATGTGGACATAGAAGTCGCGCCAGGAACGACGCACGCGATTATTGGCCCCAACGGCGCGGGCAAGACGACACTGTTCAAGGTGCTCAGTGGTGAATTGCTGGCGAGTGCAGGAAGCGTGCATTTCGAAGGCCGCGACGTGAGCCGTGTGGCGGGATTCGCCAGAGTGCGTGAAGGCATGGGGCGTACGTTCCAAGTGGCGCGAGTTTTTCAGCAGGACTCCGTGCTTGACAACATGGCGGTTGCCATTGAGAGCCGCGATTGCGCGCACGGACGCGGCCTGCTGCGCCAGCTCAGGGTTTCGCGGTCTGCGTCTATGCTCGACGAGTGCGTGTACTTTCTCAATCAGGTGGGCCTGGGCCAGCGTGTGCGTGAACGTGCGGGCGTGCTCGCCTATGGAGAGCGCAAGCGGCTCGAACTCGCGATGACACTGGCACTCAAGCCTCGTATGTTGCTGCTCGACGAACCGATGGCAGGCATGTCGCCCGGCGATCGTGTCGCGGCCGTCGAACTGCTGGCACGAATCTCTTCAGAACTCTCCATGTCGATTCTGCTGACAGAACATGATATGAGCGTCGTGTTTGCGCTTGCCGACCGGCTCACCGTCTTGAATTATGGGAAAGTGATCGCCAGCGGCACGCCAGACGAAGTGAAGGCATCTGCGGCGGTGCGCGAGGTCTACCTGGGACATTGATATGCTGGAACTACGTAACCTCAGCGCCTACTATGGCGACAGTCTGGCTTTGAACGATGTGAGCCTGCGCTTTGCTCCGCGGCAGGGAGCTGCCATTCTGGGCCGCAATGGCGCGGGCAAAAGCACCTTGTTCAAGAGCATCGTAGGCGGCGGCCCGAGTGTTCGCGGCGAGGTCTTGCTCGACGGCGCATCCATCCTGCGATGTGCATCGCATGAGCGCATCCGCAGCGGTATCGCTTTTGTCCCGGAAGACCGGCGCATCTTTGCACATCTGTCGGTGCAGGAGAATCTCGACATCGCCAGACACGGGGCCCGTTTGGGTCATGCCTGTCAGGAGCTGTCGCAAAGCTACAGTTTGTTTCCATTGCTTCAGGACCTGAAAGATCGCATGGGAACGCAACTTAGCGGCGGTCAGCAACAGATACTTGCCGTGGCGCGCGGCATGGTGGCGCGTCCGCAGTACCTCTTGCTGGATGAGCCGACAGAAGGCGTTGCGCCACTGATCGTGCAACAGATGGCCGAACAGATCCGTCATGCTTGTGAAACGGAAGGCATTGCACTCATCGTGGCGGAACAGAATGTATGGTTTGCCCGTCAGTGCACGCAATTCGTGTACGTCATCGATACGGGGCAGGTTGTTTTTGAAGGGACTTGGGATGCGTTTGATGCCAATTCCCGGATTGCCGAAAAATACCTTGCCGTTTGAGATTATTTCGAAGTGAGGTCGCAGCAGCATGCAGGAAGATGTTCCAACCAGTAGTACTCCCAAGGTCTCTCGGGCCAAAGCAGCTCGCCCCAGACGCACGACGCGCCAGGAACGGGCAGAAACACTGCGACTCAAGATACTGTCTGCGGCAGCGAAAGTAGTGGGGCAGTATGGCTATGCCGATGCGTCCATCGGGCGCATCACCGAAGAGGCAGACATCGCTCAGGGCACCTTCTATCTGTATTTTGAATCGCGTCAGGCGATCTTCGATGTCCTGCTGCCGCACGTGGGCGCAGACATGCTGGTCTTCATCGGCGAAAAAGTTCGCGGTGCACGCGACTACCTCGATGTAGAGGAGCGCGGCTTTCGCGCTTTCTTCGAGTACCTGAGGCTCAACCCCGGTTTTTTTCGCGTGCTCAGCGAGGCGGAAGTTGCGGCCCCCGTTGCCCACGCAGCGCATGTCAAGCTGATGAACGATCGCCACGTCAAGTCCCTCAAGCGCAGTCTGGACAACGGCGAAATCAAGAATTTCGACGCATCGGAACTGGAGTCCCTCGCTTATGTTCTGCAGTCAGCGCGCAGCTATCTGTACCTTTGCCACATCAAGGGCAAAGGATTGCGGAAACTGCCTGAGAAAGTCGTCGAAACCTATATGAAATTGGTGCGCAGCGGTGTGAACTGAAGCGATCAGCGATCGATATAACCAATAGGAGACAAGACAATGGACAAGCATGCGTGGAATGAGCGCATCCACAGCCGCGTGGCACAAGGCTACAGGGACAGCGGCGCGTGGTTGGGCAAGACCACAGCGGACTATGCGCTACAGCGGGTGCTTGACACCCCGGAGCACATCGCCGTTGTCGAGGGCGAGAATCGATTGAGCTATGCACAATTGTGGGCGGAAGCACAACGCGTGACAGCAGGGCTTCGCGACTTGGGGCTTCAACCTGGCGATGTCATCAGTTTCCAACTACCCAACTGGTGGGAAAGCGTGGTGGTGAATCTGGCGGCGAGTCTTGGTGGCTGGAGCGTCAACCCTATCGTCCCGATCTACCGTGATGCCGAGGTCGGCTTCATTTTGCAGGACTGCCAAGCCAAGGTCATCTTTGTGCCTGAGACGTTCAGAAGCACCAATTATGTGGAAATGCTGCAGCGCATTGCGGCGAATGGAGCGGCGGGCCCCCTGATCGTGACCGTGCGCGGGGGGAATACCGGAGCAACGTTGCGCTACGAAATGTTGGGTCGTGAGCGGCCGTTGCCAGATCAAGCGCGCGCGGCGCCAGATGATTTGAAACTGGTGATGTACACCAGTGGCACAACGGGCCAGCCGAAAGGCGTTCTGCACAGCCACAACACGCTGTTGGCGGAGCTGCGGGCAGCCACACAGTTTTGGCGTGTTGTGTCGGAGGATGTGTTTTTCGTGCCCTCGCCGGTGACACACATAACCGGCTATTGCTACGCGCTTGAATTGGTTTTTTTTGCTGGCATCAAGGTCGTATTGATGGATCGCTGGGATGCTGACCAGGCACTCGGGCTGATCCAATCAGAAGCCGTTACCCTGACCCTGAGCGCAACGCCGTTTCTGGCGGAGCTCACTTCGGCGGTGGAAGCCTCCGGTACCCGGCCTCCCTCCCTGCGCATGTTCGCAACCGGTGGGGCTCCCGTCCCACCCGAACTGGTATTGCGCGCCAGCCGTGCCTTGCCAGGCTGTCTGATCTGCCGGATTTACGGAAGTAGCGAGGCTCCCACGGTCACCCTGGGCATCAATGACGAGGCTGATCAGGAACGCGCAGCGGTCACCGACGGCAAAGTATTCAACAACGAAGTCCGCATGGTCGATCCAGTGACTGGCGAGCAAGTTGCCCTTGGGCAGGAGGGTGAAATCCTCGTGCGCGGACCCGAGGGAATGATCTGCTACGCCCGACAGGCAGAGACGCTCGACGCATACGACGCAGACGGTTTCTTCCGTACAGGAGACCTTGGAACGCTCTCGGCAGATGGGTTCATCACCGTGACAGGACGCAAGAAAGACTTGATCATTCGAGGTGGCGAGAACCTGAGTCCCAAGGAAATTGAGGATTTGTTGCACGAACACGAGGATGTGCTGGAGGCAGCCGTCGTCGCCATGCCGCATACACGCATGGGCGAAACGCCTTGTGCCTACGTGGTGCTTAAACGCGGTGGTCAGATGAGCCTTGCGCAGATGTGTGCCTACCTTGATGCCAAACGGCTTGCGCGCCAGAAATTTCCTGAACGCCTGGTCGTGGTAGACGCCTTGCCCAAGACTGCTTCAGGAAAAATACTGAAGCATGTCCTGCGGGATCAAGCCCGCGCCGGAATCTTGTCGTCCGGAGAGCTCGCATGAACATCTCTGTTCCCGCTGGGTTCGTTCCCATCCAGAAGGAAGCGTTCATGACAACTGTCGGTCCGTTGTACCGAAGGCGTAATGGACCAACCCGTTGGGATATCGGCATGCGCGCGTTACCGCAGCATGCGAACCGCTTTGGCACAGTGCATGGTGGCATGCTTGCAACCATCGTGGACTATGCCGTGGCGCTGAATCTGCTTGAAGAGGATGAAACGCCGGTTCGCTTGGGTACGGTCAGCCTGAACATTGACTTCGTCAGCGCGGGCCAACTTGGCGAATGGCTTCAGGCCACCGTGCAGGTAGATAAATCACAAGGCCGATTGCGCTTTTGCTCCTGCGCAATGCACGCCAACGACAACCGCCTGGTGCTCAGGGCAAGCGGCGTGTTTGCCGCCACGCTGCCGCGAGCAGCATGAAACAGCAACGCAGAAGTGCCCTGCGAACTGTTTCCGGTCCCTGACGGTCCGACCAAACTAACGCCAGCCCGACGAAGTCATTTGTGATAGAAAAAGTCAGCGTGTTGGGTTATGCACCGAAGCGGCGTTGGTTTTTAAACGCAACATCCTCTCAATTCACGCTGCGTTTTTTTCATCCTTTGCTGTCACCTACAACAAAATGTAGGTGACTGTAAAAGGTGAGAAATCCACCACTTATGAATCAATGACTTGCGTGGGGCGTGCAACTTAACAGTGAGAAAAAAGACAGCATAAGCTGAGAAATTCTCCCGCCCCCATCTGCACACATTGATTCATCAGGCCACAAGTAAGGTGGTAACCCGTGGCAAAAGACCAAGGCAATTGGCAAAGTTAGAGATATGAGGCATTACATCATTTCAATCGTAACTTGCCAATCCAATACATCCAACGGACATGTGATTGCTATCTAGAGCAAGGCCGGTGTGACGGCATGCCGGCCTGAGGCGCATCTTTGGTTCAGCGCTTGTCGATTTGACAAATGACTTATGCCGTGCGTAGCGCTTCGCCTACACGACGAAGAAATGTCCGCAATATGTGTTGTGGGTCCGATTCTGTGAGCAGTTGTGGCGTCATCAAAGCAACGACTTCACGGTTTAGTTTTACCTTGATTCCGAGTTCAGCCTGGTTCCTAGCCTTATCTGGCAGGTCGGCCCAAATTTTTCCATTTGCAGCAACGACGGCTTGTGCCAAGCTGAGTGGTACATCTGTGTGGGGATGATGCTTTTTCCAATTAACCTCTGGCCACTTTTCAGCAATCACTTGATGGTGCAAATAGTTCTCCATCTCCCGTGAGTCAGTATGGAAGGCGTAGCAATTGTCCAAAGCGTTAATTTCGTTCGCTGACGCTTCATACTTAGGGGGTGATGGCGGTGCCACATCGCGGTCAAAGAGGTGAAACTCAGGCCGTTTTAAATTGGACAATCTTCCAACCCAATTTCCAAGGTTGGAGCCACCAAGGGGTATGAAGATTAGGTGTCCGTCGTTCTCCGCCTGAGCGAGATTCGGAATGTCATGTTCATACTGGCAAAGTATCTGCGCAATGCCTCGTAAGAAGTTGATGTCATTGGTGCCCTCTACACCGATAAATGCCTTCACGGAATTGTCTGGAAGGACGCCCAAATCCTTTACGGCTCTCTCGTAGACATCGTTGGCCCCGGTAAGTAACTGACGACCTCCTGCATCATCTCGAACAAGGAGGCGAACAGAGTCGACAGGCAATCCACGAGCGAAGGCCGGGTTATGGGTGGTGATGATTACCTGGCACCCGGGTTGTTCGGACAGCTCAAGAAATGCTTTCAGTAGCAGTCTTTGGTTGTGCGGGTGCTGACTAGTTTCGGGTTCCTCAATGGCATAGATGACGCCTGGCCCTTTTGCTTCTCGGTTCTTTCTTTCTGCCTGTGCGCGAAAGAAATTCAGGAGAATCATGCGCCTGACCCCACTCCCCCTTTTGTTGATGGGTACTGCTGATTCGTCCGTTAGCGCAATCTTGAACGCAGTCGCCCAATTGGGGCGTGGAACCGTTGGCTTCAATTCTCGAGCGAGATTGGGGTCAATCTCAGCTAATTTGGCGACAGTTAGATTAGCGACCTCGAGAACTGATTGCTCGACTGCGACACGCAGTTCATCAAGCTTCGCTTCATGCTGCTTCAGCGCCTCGGCTACGGCTGCTTTTATTGGGTCCTGAGCTTCTGCATCTTGGTCAGTACTAGGGCGGTCGGCTTTGAAAAGTGCGAAAACGGGCAGCGCTTCTTTTAATTGCCCCCATATTTGTTTGTTCCCGTCCTTCGATACATCAAGAAGGGTTGGGCGCAATGCTAAACCGCCGTTTTGTTGGTGAGCATGATTCCACAGTGCTCGGCGAAGTTGGGTGTTTATCGTTTTCTGAACGCCTGCTAGGTCGACGTTCGCGGCGGCTGCTACAGCTTTGAGATTCGCGTTCTTCAGTTCATGAAGGTTGCTGTAACCCTCGATGGAGGGGTGCTCTGCGCTTACGTAAGTGCCCACGAGTTTCGGATTTTTCAACGAGCCGTCATATAGTTTGTGAACCTCAAGGCGACCGTGTGCGTTCAGAAGGTATTCCTCTGCAAGCGTCGTTGGATGTGTTGCGTCTAGAGTCAACTCAGTTGGTAAGTCATCGAACTCGCAGATGATTCGAACTTGCCGTCCCTCGGCCTGAGCATTTATGTCACCTGAGTCGGGTGAGGCGTCATCGAAGAAAATCTGAAGAGCCTCCAGAAGACTCGACTTACCAACGTCGTTGCGACCAAGAATTGCCGTGAAGCCATCAACAAATAGTTCAGTTTCTTGTTCAAAGCATCGGAATCCGGAAACTCGCACGCGCTGAAGTCGCATCTCTTCCCCCAAAAAAAGAATTTAATCGCTCGTTGAACTGTATTCGGGTTGAACAAGCTCGTTTCTATTTGTATCACAACATGCTTTTTTCTGGATGTTTGCCTTGACAAAAGGAGTGATGAATATCTGTGGATGTATGTGACCTGAGACAACTAGTCTTATGTTTAATCGCGCATTGCCTCCCGCCCCCGCACGGCCCTCGAAAAGCCAGGGCGGACTTGGCTGTTGACCTGCTTCACCGCAAGGAGTCGCTTGCGAGCTAGGTCAAACGCATAGGCGTCAGCATCTTCACTCTGTAGCGCTTGGAGTCTGGCGACCCGACATCCGCGTTGGCATGGTGGCCAGCGCTTAGTGGCTCATGTGTCGTGACGGCGCACCTGCAAGGGGGATTTTGAAGCCGGCGTTTCGCGACGTCGAAGAGCTGGGCTGTGCACGGGCACATGCTGCGCAAGAGGAACGAGTCATAGTTTGCCGCGTAGTCGTTTCGTTACGAACAAGGGTTCTTGCATCCCTTAAACACAAATTTGCGACAAAACCACCCGCTTGCGCTACAGAAACACGACAAATTGGCCCGATTTCAGGAAATTACCACGCGAATTCACGACAAGTTTCTAAAGTCGCTTCCATGCGCCTTGTTGTGGTGCATTGAAGAGCTCAAGTGTCCAGCGCGAGGAACAACCAATGCCAAAGAGCCAGCATTCTGAGCGCTTAATCAGCGCTTTTTGTCAGATACTGGGTCCGCTATATGTCAGCAGATTCGAGCCAACTGCGTAATTGTTGCTGCACGCGCTCATCAGAGATTCCCCTCTCTGCGTCACACAGAATTAAGGTGGGCCACGCGTCTGGATACCCCGGGAAGTACTCCGCCTTGTCATCCAGTATGACGAATTCACGGATGTTGTTGAGTTCCAACCAAGTGCGGATGACTATGTCCCGCGCCAGATATGGGCTGCCAACGGAGCCTCCGTACCATGGTGCGATGGGGATCAGCAGCTCTCCAAGCTGCGCGTCGTTCAGAAACATGCGCCATGAGCTACTCACGACAACTGCGACATCCTCGTAACCGCGGAGTAGGCTTTGGAGAATGCCGAGATGCTGGAATGTGGTTGGCCAGCCCCGAAGAATTTGCTGTGGGTCTAATGGCGGTCTTGCTCCATCGATAGCCTTGGGTGGATGCAAAACCCCATCGAAATCCAGAAAAATGACACGTCGGCACCGTCTCTTCAAGCTTGCCGTCAGTCTGTGCGGAGCATACATTGAAGTGCTCATGGACAATTGAACTCCTGCAGCTTGGTTACTAGTTCTGCCACCGACTCAGGTTTGGCAAGTCCCAACTTCTCTTCAGTCAGCACGAGATGCGATTCAGCGGCACTCAGCCATCCTTCATCGTTGTCATCCAAGGCTATCCACTGGGATACACCCCGGCGATTGGCATCGGCGAGCACTTGGGCGCCGCGAGTCATTGCATCAAACTCCACTTTGTTCATGCAGCTGTGAAATGTCGCACCGATGACCCGCCGACGCAGTGACTCCGGCAGATAGGTTTTGGCCCGCGAAAAGCCCAGTACGCGCACCCAGGATGTAGACAACACGATTGCTAGCTGCGGATAGGGAGCCAGTGCATCTTGAAGAATCTGTGTGTTCTCAAACAGTGTGTGGCCAACGCATTCGACACCCAGATAGATACCGCGCTTGGGATGTCGGTAAACCGGCTCGGGGTGCAACACACCGTCAAAGTCGAGGTAAAGCACGAACCTACTCATCTTGCCATCCCCTGTGCGCGGATAGACAAAGCATTCCTAAGCATGCGCAGTTCCTCTTTTTGCAGGCCAACACCTTCCTGACAAAGCACTACAAATCGGCGCGATGCGTGAGGCCACGTGGCAAATCCAGTGCCTGAGAGTTCGTCATCCAGTACAACCCACGCATTCTTGTGTTCTGGATGCGCATTCAGCCAGCCTTTGATTTCCACGGCCCTGTGGGCTTGACGAGAAATCTGCGGGGTTGACCAGTCATGGTGAAGATGGCCTGCAACAAAATCCAAACCGGTTAGTCGCAATGTTTGAACCAGGTTTTCGTGGTCGAAGAACCAACGCCAGCTGGTAGAGAGCACGTATTGAGGAGTGAACTCAATGTGTATCTGTTTCAGATGAACACTGGCGTTCAAATCAAAGAGTCTGGACCACAGTTCATCGGTGGCTTGAAGCGGCTCTTTGCGTCGCTCGGCTTCGGCAAGAGTAGTCAAGACATCGTAACCGCCATAGGGCCGGTTGAGGCAAATTACATCGTCGAAGTCTAGAAAGAGAACCGGCGGCGTGTCGGGTGATGTTGTGTCAGTCATTTGCCAGCTTTCTAGGGGCTATCTGAAATGGCAGTGATGGATGCCATGGGCCATCAAAGTCCCGAAACATGACATACCGACACCACCCAGCAGGGGCCGACTTGAGTAAATGTGGCACGAATCGGAAAATGGCGGTCATGTCGGTTCCTCTGTGACTTTTGCCGAATTGCCTACAACAGCGATTGCTGCCCGTACAGCGCGCCGCGTGAGGCCGCTAGACCAACAATGGCCAAGCGGCCCAAATCCTTCAGTTGAATCAGGCCTCCTCGTTTTGCTCCTGAAGTGTCCGTCTTGGCTCCGACGATTTCGACACCTGCAAGCTTGTCGCTGAGAACGGATGGACGCGTGTTCAATTCCCGCGCCAAATCGGACAGTGGAACGTAAGTACGCATGAAGCCAAGCAATTGCTCGGGGGAAATGACCTTGGTGCGCTGCCCTCGCAACTCAATCTCATCGCATTTGAGCAGTCCCTGTTCAATCCAATAGGCAATGCACTCCCACTTCCACTTTGCAGACTGTTCCAACTGGTGGACTGTCATGCCGGCTTCAAGCACGGGTATTCCAAAATAACGCATCACGTCATCCCGCAAAAAAGCGGCCTCCCCCAACGTCTTGCCAAGATGCACTGCCCGGATTTCACCGGTTGCCGCAGCTTTCATGGTCGATTGGATGGCGGCTCGTTCGCCCATGCGGCGACTCGTCAATTCGCTCCATCGCACTAAGGGCTGCGTAGTTGCCTGTTCACGTGCGAAGCGACGGATGGTTTCGCCAAGCGCGACAACGGATGCTTGCTCCACTGCTCCTGCCTTGAGGATGTCATTCCTCCACAAGGGGTCATGCACCAAGACCTGTGCAGCGAGCATGTTCTTGAGAATGGACTCAGGAACTCCAAGATGTTCGCAGGCCTCGTCTTCGCTGACCCATGCCCGGCGCGAGCGCTCCAGTCGTTCGAGCTCTTCCATGGGCAGCTCAATGGCTTTTCCCCGTGTTCCGAAGCGCATGACCCGGTGTTCGCACTCTCCTGCGTAGACGGCTTTCATCAGTCGGTCGCGGCTAACGCCTAACCGGCCTGCCGCCTGCGCGATAGGGATGTAGTTCAAATGGACCGGGCCTACCAGTGACTCGTCAAAACCGGTGATTCGACCATCAAAATCTTCTTGCGCAACGCGCAATGTGACGTCCATGAACGGCTTGAGCGAGGGATGTTCGCAGGCCTTTTTCAGCCCCTTGAACCACGCACCCAATCGTGTATTGAGTGTGCGTGCGGCGATTGGGCCCGCGGCAACGCGTGCACGCACGTGGTCCTCAAACCCCTTGGGCCAATTCACCAACAAGGTCTCCAGAGGGTGCATGAATTCGATGGCCTCCTCCACAGACTGTGGCAACGCACTGTTGCGACGTGGGCCGGAGGCGTTTACGTCCCAGTGGGTACATAGCAATTTGATGAGTTGGGACAGCGCTGACGGCTCAAGCCGTTTTATCGGATAGGCAATCGCTCCAGGTTTGGGCGTCGACGATGAGAGTTGCGCGCTCACCCACTGTTGCTGTTTGCTGGCAGGCTTGGAGTGCGCGCAGGCAAGGTCGTAACCGCAAGCACATGCATGGATGTGTTCGCGCTCTGTATCCAGCCAAGCCTCGCAAGATGGACAGCGCTCCAGGAGCTGACAACCGTGTTGGGGGCATGCTGTCACAAAGGTGTGTTCCCAGTAGTTGCGGATATATGAACCTTCCTGCAGGCATTGAGGACAAACGGCTTCTCCGGCTCTTCGGTGCAAGGCTTTCCAACCTCTCGCGATGACCTCCTTCTGAGACGCATGGGTGGTCCAGGCAGATTCGAGCCCCAATTGCCCGGCAACAAAATCGGGCCTTCCAAGCAAGCTCGTGCGGTAGGTGGACACTTGCGCAACGCGGGCGAGCTCTTGCCAGTTCAACAACCGGTTGGCGCAAGACAGGCGGCGGTAATAGCCCAAGCCTGACTCATCGGGGAAGGGGGCGAATGTTTGGAGCAAAGCCATCAGTGGGCCTCCGCGAGATGAGGGATACGGGCGACGCTCATGTCATTGAGCTCAAGTGTGTGCGCGTGCGATTGGCGCAATTCAATGATGCTGACGTCCGTGTTCGTGAACGCTGGAAAGTCTGGATGCCCGAAACATTCAATGGAGCGGGCTGCGAGGCGGCAGTCTTCGAAGGTAAGTGGTCTGCTCGCTTCGTGTATCAATTGACATGACAACTCCTGCATGAAGCGGCTCAACAACCCAACCAGGCCGCCGCTCAGGAGGTAGCAATGCTTGGTCAAGTTTTCCAACGGCATGTCGATGGGCCAACCGCTCTTCGCAAACAAATCAGCGTAGGTCTTCACGCACATCGCAAATGACCGCATTTGGGCGGACTCGCTGCTATCGTATGGACGGAACTCGCGAGTGGCCGATGCGCGTGCCCGTAATTGTTCATTGCTGACAAAGAGCTTGTGCAGTCGCGGTACTCCGAACAATATGAGCGTCATGTTCAACTCATCCATTAGTGATTTGAACCAGTCGCCAGCTGCACGATGTGGAAGTTTGGCTCCGGGCTCCACCAAGTGACTCGCTTCTTCAAATAGCAGAACACGTGTTTGTGCGAGTCTCAGTTGGTCACACATGCGCTCAAACATCATTCCCGAAGAAATGCTCCTCGTAGGTATGGGCACACCCAATGCCTTGAGTACGCTGGATGGCAAAAGCAGCGGGGAGATGTTGGAAGGAATGGGTACGACCAGGACAGGAACCATGCGTCCGCCGTTTCGTTTCGCTTCGGGATATTTACGCCTCAGTGCATTAATAAGCATGGTTTTGCCAACGCGTGTAGGCCCAACGAGCGCGTCGAGCCGCGCAGTGAACCCGTCTAAAGCGTCATCGATGCGGGCGGAAAGCGCATTCAGATGTGCCATGAACGCTGTGTGCGGCAGCTCGCATGTTTCGATGTTTCTGCGCAGGGCTCGGCAATCGGAGATGGTCGGTGAAGTCATCGCTTGCCTCCGCTGTGACGGTCCAGCACATCAAGTGCTGGCAGCTCTTCAAAGGAGATGCTCGCACTGGACGACGAGTAGCCTGGATATTGCGTTGGTGGCAACGGATTTTCAATTGCGCGTCTGATGGCCGCAGACTCTCTGGCCTTTTGCGTCGTGTCTCTGTTTTGTTCGGCAGACCTGCTTTTGCGCTTTCGCCCAGTTGGTGGTGCTTGCATGGAGCGAGTCGCTATGTCTCGTATGAATTGGGTGGAGTGCTCATGTTTCGGCTTCGTCCGCACTTGTTCAGCTTCGATTTGCTTGTACTCGCCCATGGAATAGGCGGGACTGTCGGACGCAGCATCGTGATGAGTCAATACGACAAGCGGCTTATTGGCGTCGATTTCAACGAACAGGAATCGATAGTCTGCAGGGTCAGTCAACACGGTGACCTCTTTACCCAAAAATCTTTCAACCAAGAAAGGCAATTCTCTTCCGGTGTAGTTCAAACCCTTGAAGGTAATGCCCGACTTGTTCGACACAGTTCTGACGTCTCGTACCAGCATCGCCTTGCGCCACGTGTCTTCGGGGATGGGAAGTGGGGACGCATATCCACTGGCCTCCGTCAGGTGCTGCCAACGCGCTATCGGTGTCCGCCCGAGAATGCCATCTGCTTTGCTTTCTGTGCGCGCGTGTCGTTTCAAAGGCTGATGGGCCCAAGACTCGTAAAACCAGCGAACAATCCAAATCTCCAGTTCTTGCAGACTCATCAGCGGTTCGCTGAGGACGATGGGTTGGCGTTTGCCATCAACGCCATCCATGCGGGTGCAACCAGGCAGGGTCTCAAGCGCCTCTTTCAGCGATTTGTTCAAGCGCTCCACATATGGTTTCTGTTGAGGATGACGCGATTGGCAATATTGAACTTCGATGTCCAGCAACGCGAGTTTTTGCATACGCTCACCTTGCGTCTCGGGGCCGTTGTCCATCACCAGCAAGCCGGGTGAGCCGTGAATATCCCAGGGATAGGTGAGCCCCAGACGGGAAAAGTGGGGCACTTTGGAATTCATCATGGTGTGCACACACGCGAGGCTATCGCTCTCGGTCGGGCGCCCTACGACAAGTTGCCAGCCGACGACCATGCCTGTCGCACAGTCGATAGCGAGCACGAGCCAGATGTCGCTGCTGATGCCATGCGGTGTTTGAACGGCAAATGGCATATGCACTGCGTCCTGCTCAACGCGTTCCCAAGGCGTATACACCAATTGCCGTGTGGCACCTATGGAGCGTGCCGCGGCGACCGACTTTGGGTCCATGCGCTTGCTATCCAGGTCGGGACCTTTGTGAGCCTCCAGGACTTTGTTGACATAGCGTGAGCTCAAATTGCCTGTAGCCGGGATGACCCCACGGTCCTTGAACAACGTGTTGAGATACTTCGTCAAAGGTCCAAGACGCCAACGTGAATGTGCCTGAAGGAAGTAACGGTCGCCTAGCTCAATAATCTGGGCATCGACTTCCGGCTTGTAGCGTGGAGTTCGTCGTCCCTTGTTGTGCGACCCTCGTTGCAGAGGCAAATCATGCAGTTTTGCCCTTCGATAACGATACAACGTTGCTCTCGAAGGAAAGCTGGAGCGGGTCGCACTGGAGTCATGTTCTGCGCTGACCAGGTCATACGCACGCAGGAAGCTCAAGCCGCATCGGATGGCTGTGTCCTCAACCAACCGTAGGCAAGTTTGGGCTTGATGAAGGCGTGCTGCGAGTTCGGGGCTGGCCTTTGCTGTTAGGGGTAGTTGGGGAGCATTGGGGCGTTGGATGCTCCAGCGTTGCGCACCAATGTTTCGGTGAACTTCCTCTTGTGTCAGGAAAACTTCGGAGCGTGACTCGCTGTCAAAAACCTTGAAACAGCCCTCAATGGGATTGGCATCGACAACAATGAATCGCTGTGCATCAGGTTGGTGTGATTTCAGAATCACATCGCCTTTGTGTAGGTACCGGCTCATTGCAGCAACCCTCGCACAAAGCACAGGTGGCCCAGGTCACCAAACGCCTGCGCACATGGTGAATCGGTGTGCATTGGAAACTCCGCAATGTTCATGGACAGCACGCCGTTGGCGACAAGTGCGGGCGCGAGACTGATGGAGCACTGCATTGCATCGCATGCTCGCCCCAAAGTCAGCCCTTCAGGCGGCAGGCTTTTCAGCGGGGTGGAATCGCTCTCGAGCACAACCGCACGATGTGCTCTGGATTGGCGCAGCAGTTGCAGATTGAAGGCGAGGTGTGACCGGCGGCCTTGGGGCAAAACGATGCGTGCGAACTCATAGCCATGGGCCTCAAGTATTTCCTGGGCCATCTGAAGCTTCAGGACGTACACAGCGTCGCCTTCGAAGCCCTCAATCTTGACCTCCAAAACAGTCTTGCGACGGCTGACCCATGTGATGCAGAAGTCGGGGGTATATAGCCTCGGGCCAGAGCGTTTTGCATGTTTTCGACGTGCTTCGGAGAGTTGCTCTCGTGAACGCAGGAGACGACGGTCGATGAGGTCTACCGAAAATGGTTGAGGCTCGAACTTGGCCACTGACGGGTCCACCTCCAGCATGTGGCTGACTCGCCTCTCTGCTTGCCCGTCTACGACGATGAGTCCGGATTTGCTGCTGAATGTGTTGAGGCGGGAGCGACCGAAAGTTGGTGCGACAACGCGCACTCCAGTCTCTAACTGCTGAATGTGACCGCGGTTTCCGTAGGTTGTTTGCATGGATGCCTTTCCGAGCATCGGACATGGCTGAATGCAGCCCTTGTCTTTTGCTCTGGCCAGAACATCCGCATCTCGCTCATTGGATGAGCAGTCTTCATCGACTGAATACGAGATGGGTTATCTGGCACTGTTGTTGGGGAATATGTCCCTGAACGCTGTAGTGGTCATGGGTTGAACTGGAAAAATAAAAAATGAAACCTCATCGCTGAAAAATGAATTTCAAGTGAGAGGCTTCAATAATAAACACGTTGAACAGAAGTCGTAGGTGTAAAAACTGCGTTAGAACCGAAGAGGGAGCATAACGAGACAGATGAAAAGAGAAGGAACGATGCTCGTGACGTATAAAAATGCTGATATCACAAGAAAAGAATCGTGCAAATAGGTTGCAAAAAACGCCACGATAAAAAATTGAAATGTTACATTTATCGCGTCATCAGAAGGACTGCGGGAATTTTTATGGTATCTGCGACTGTTTTGGATTTCGCATGTAAGTGTCAAGATGGATTCGCTTGATTAAGATACCCGGAAATAAATGCGAGATATGTAAGGTATGCAGGATATGCGAGGTATCCAGATTATGAGGGGTGGGCGGGTAAATAGGTGAATAGTGTTTTGTCGTGCGGTTTGATTTAATTAAAATTAAATGCTTTCTGCTTAGCTATTACATGTTCTGAAGAATTTTGAATCTCAACTGTGACGGTATTCACCAGTGGGGCTCTCTTTCCGGCATCCAAAGGGAGGGATGCATTTCGACGCGGATTGCGTCGGCCACCGGCTTTTCGAAAACTCGAGCATCGTCAGGGACGTGCTTTTCCTTTATCCAGATGGTTCCATCGCACTGTCTACGAGCTGGGAACGGGTCTTTGGCTTCTCCCGAGCACGCACGTAGTGGCACGAGCCGATTTGCTCAAGACTGATTGGTGTGACTTTTCGCAGAGCAACGGACAGGTTCGAGTTCGCCGCAATGTCGCGAGGTGCGAAGGTGCTAGCAGGCGCGACGAGGATAGGAGTGAGCTCGTGGTTGGCGCTCGATGACGGCGATGGTTGGCTTAGCGTAGCCGAGGCTCATCTGGTGTTGACGGACGGAACGCTCGGAATTGTTGCAGACACCTCCATTGCTGTGCTTGTCGAGAAGCTAAGACATTAGTTCGAACATCCGTGCACTTCGAGCCTTGGGCATTGCCTTAATGATGCTGGCGTATCCAGTCCATTCCTTCATCAATGTCCAAATACAGGCTGACATAGGCCTTCCGCAAAAGTGAGTCAGGCAGAGCCCAGTCCCATTTTTCACGTCCAAGGTTCTTTACGTCTGCCAGCAATAGCTCCAAAGGTGGCGTGTCGTCCAGAGCAATGTCTGCAAGTGCATCTAGCATGTCGCGTGTGGACCCTTGTCCTTTTTGAACCTCGACCCCAGGGCCTGATGGGACCGAAAGAAATCCGCGTCGACTTAATAAACAAGCGATGGCTTCATTAGCCGAATCACCGAGCCACGTTAGCAGGTAAACCGCCCTGCCTTGGTCTATGCAAAATTCGGAAGCCAGATTGCTGTGCGTGTAGCACTTCCGGGCTTCGGTTACAAACCTATGCGCCGTTTCGTCAAGGTAGGGCAGATGTTGTGAGCTTTTCAGCAACTCACGCATTCTGGTTCGTACCTTCGTATGAATTCTTCCTGAGCCCCCAGAGAACAGTGGTGGAATTCCGCCCTTGGCCTGTACTACGTAGATAGTCTTTTGTTCTTCATCGATATCTTCGACAAGCCAAGTTTTCCCCGCGAATAGGATGCGTTGGCTGACCTGCAACATCTGGTCGACTGGCAGGGTTCCCAAGGTTCGGCCACCAGTAATGAGTCGAAACTCCTCGTCAGTTGAGAATGCAGCGTAGAAGCTGTAATGGTTTACGAATTTTTCGCCAAGGCGGCCATGCAAAAGCGCTCCCGAAGAGTCTTGCATCAGCAATTCCTTCAGGCCGAGGTGTCTTAAAAGCTCTACAAATTCCTGCGTAGAAAGTCCATAAAACGGACCGTCTGCCTTACAAAACAGTGCGTATAGCTCTTGTGCAGAAGCACCACCACGTTGCGCAATCGCTGAGAGGATTTGTTGAATCAGCGTTGAAAGATGCACTCCTTGAGTCCTGGGGGGCTCGAACCATCTATCCACTAAGAGGGAAATCATTGCGACGGTTTGCAATGTTCCCAAGCGCAAGTTGTCCAACACGGTTGAATGAGGCCCCAGAGCATCCTCAATGCAATAGGCCCGCAAGATTGCTGACTCGCCTTTGCGTCGTCCAGAACGGCCCAAGCGCTGGCGCAGACTGGCGACGGACGGTGGCGGACCAATTTGGGCGACACTTTTTACGGCACCAATGTCAATGCCCAATTCCAGCGTGTTGGTGCAAATAGCGTTTGCGGGCACTTCCTTCTGTTTTAGTGCAGCTTCTGTCTCGGCTCGAATCTCTTTGGATAGGCTACCGTGGTGGGGCCAAAACTCATTGGGAACATGTACCTCTTCACACTTTTTGCTCAGGAGGTGGGTGTACTGCTCAACTTGCCGTCTTGAGTTTGGAAAAACTAAATTATTTGAACCACGCAGCGTTTTAAACAGGTGCTCAGCGACGTGGGCTGGAGAAAGCGGCTCCGGTTGCTCTTCGTCATCTTCTCGAGGTTGGTTTGTGTCGATAGCGAGTGGCTCCTCGTAGCCTTTAACGAGCACCTTCAGCTCAGCCGAACCTTCGTATGCAGAGTTGACTTGAGTTGGAGCTCCGCCTGGGCGAAGAAAGCTTCCGGCCAAACTCATGTCACCCAAGGTAGCTGACAAGCCAATTCGGGGCACCCGGCGCCCAATACTTTGCTCAACGCGATGCATCAGCGACTGCAGTTGTTTGCCTCTCTCTGAACCTATGAACGCATGGAGCTCGTCGACTATGAAGAAGGACGCATGCTCAAAGATGGCCGATATGGACGTGCCACGATTACACAGAAGTGCCTCGAGAGATTCTGGAGTGATTAGCAAAACGCCGTGATGCTGCTTGAGGAACTTGCTCTTGACACTACCGGATATGTCGCCATGCCAAGGCCAAACAGGCACATCCAATTGTTCGCAAAGTCTATCGAGGCGACCGAATTGGTCGTTGATAAGCGCCTTCAGAGGGCTGACGTAAATGATTAGTCGTTGATTGCACGCCTCAAGCAAATGCGTCAGCGCGGGAAGAAAAGCGGCCTCGGTTTTTCCTGCTGCAGTGGCTGCAGAAACCACTACATCTTGGTCCCCTCGAATGATGAATGGGATGGCTCTCTCTTGCACGTCCCGCAGTGATTCCCAGCGTTCGGCCCATAGAAACCGCTGAATGCGTTCATCCAGAAGGTGGAAGGAACCGCTGTCGCCACTCATCCTGAGTTCAAAGTTTGAAGGAGGTGAGTTCGTCGTCATCGACCGTGAGGTCGGCTGCACCGCCTGTGTCTGAGGCGACTTCGATTCCACCAAGGAGCTGCTTCCAGTCGGCTGTTGGATTCTGTTCAAGCACTGCCAACATGTTTACAAACGAAGTGATGGTGGTTCGTGGCGTCCTGAAGTAGGCCTCTCCGAGTCTGTTGGAGCAGTGTTCCATGAAGCTGTAGATGCCTTGGTCGGGCAGCAGATACGTGGCTGCATCGCCCAAAGCATAGACATGACGAATTTTTTGCAGAAGCACGTAGAAATCTTCTGGTGTGAGGCTTGAAAGCCGGACAACTGGTCCACTGAAGTCCACCAATCCACCCGAGGCAAATGTATTTTGAGCAAGCCGACTCTGCAGTGCTGAATAGCTGTACAGACCGCGGCGAGTATCTAGCAGGAATTCTGGAGTGCCTCCGAGAATGAATCCAAGGCCAATGGCTGTACCCTGAAGCGAGTCGTTCAGGATGCGCAGAATCTGTTCGTAATTCGAGTTGCGAGCCTGAGTATTGGCCAGCTTGTAGAGGTTGACCAGTTCGTCCAGATTGACCAACAGACCAGAAAAGCCGGCCAAGCGGACGAAGCGCCCCATCAACTTGAGCTGGTCATAAACTGATGCGTCGTCAACGATGGTGCGAACTCCCAGCGCTGCTCTGGCATCAGTCTTTGTGGTGAATTCACCTCGCAGCCAGCGGATGGCGTCGGCCTTGAGTTGTTCATTGCCCTCATCGAATCCACGGCAGTAGGCTGCAATGACATCGGCAAAGTCGAAACCGTTCACTAGTTCGGTGAGGTGTTCCAGTTTTTGGCGGATTACGCTTTCGGTTGAAGCATTCGCCACTTTGGCTTCCGTTTTGGCTGTGGCGATGAACTTTTCTACGATACCACCCAGAGCTCCTCCATCGGGCTTGGTGCGCGTTGAAATGTTTCGCATCAACTCGGCATACAACGAACGAGCTTGCCCCCCACTTGCGTGAAGGCGACGGTCAGGATTTAAGTCTGCAGTTGCCACCACCAATTTCTTTTCCATAGCAACTGCACGAACCAGATTCAGGAAAAAGGTCTTGCCGGCGCCATATTCGCCAATCACCAATCTGAAGGTGGAGCCGCCGTCTGCGATACGTTCTATATCTGAAATCAATGTTTCGATTTCACGTGTTCGGCCGACTTGGATGAGATGCTGTCCGGAGCGAGGAACGACGCCCGCGCGCAATGATTGAACGACTGCGTCGCGGTCACGGGGGCGGATGGGGGAACTCATGCTACTAGTTTCTCCAGTATTTCTCGGTTGACGGTGACGGGGTCATCGCCTTCGGTCAGCGGTTCGTCATGTGCATCATAAGCAGCCTCATTGACCTTCTCTAGCGCACCATCGAGCATGAGCTCAAGGTCGGAGGCCAAATCCAGGAGTTCCTCTCGCGTCCATTCCGGTCGAGAGATGAGTTGATTCACAAATGTAGTGTGAACTTCATCAAGCCCCATGACACTGTGCGCTGGCGCCTTGTCGACCTCCGCTGGCGTTTCAACGGTCGCTGGCTGGATTTCCCTTGTCGTTCCAGCAGGCTCCGTTGGCTCTTCTGCAAAAATGCTTGCCAAGAGCGCCGAGACAGTACTCGTGTCTTGCTGCAATGCAGCGATACGCGCAGTGTCCAGTTGAAAGCCATTGCCGGGTACTTCAGATGTGCCGGGCTTTTGAACAGTTGATGTCACCTTCGAGGAGGTGCCAAGGGATGCCGTGGCATGGACGTCGCTGAATACCTTCTTGGAGTCGACACCCAAGGTTTTATAGACTTTTTCCAGTGCTTTGATTTCCGCGGGTGAGACCTCGCCATCCGCCTGTGCCATGACGGTCATGAATTTCGCGATGTTTTCCTTGGCAGACAGGCTCAAAGGCTCCAACTTTTTCTTCAATATTGTCAAGGAGTGGGGCGCAGCAATCAGCAGGCGCATGTATGCACGCAGACGCTGCTGATGCGATGGTGTCAAATGCGTCCAACCTTCTATTTGATGCCGAAGCTGGCGAAGTTCCTCTGCACCCAGGTCGCCGTCCGCCATCGCAACACTGATGGCAAGTTGGATGGTCAATGCAGCTGTTTGATAGGCTGCGTTGTCGCGGGCGGTCGTATCGCCGACTGGAGTGGAGAACAGTACAACTGTGTCATCGGGTTTCGGCGTCTTTGCGCCACTTAAAATGTCCGGTTCCATTCCGATGTGGAGCGCTTCAAGAGCGCGAGCAAGACTTTGCACCACATTGCGCTCGAAGTTCGACTCCTCAGCAATCGAGTAAACAAGGTCTTGTAACTTTATTGTCACCAAGCCTGCTGTGGCACGTGATTGCAGGGCGTTTAGCTTTTCGCGAGCTTCACTTGGCCACAACGTGGGCGGCAAGAGTAGAAGTCCAGGCAGAGTCTTGTCGGCGTTTGGTGTTCTGGACAGCATGCGACTGAATGAGTCCAGTTCGGACATCACGCTGTCCGCAACTTCTTGCAGCTTCTTTATTGGCCGGGTTTGCACTGAAACGTCGGGAATATCACCAAACGTCAGCTTCATCTCTCCGACACCTCTGAAGCCAGCTGATGCGGGTCGGTAGAGCAGCTTCAATTTGGTCTTGTTTTTCGGAAGAACCAAGCCTCCGGCGAGCATGTCAACATAACGTTGCTCGAAGAGCATATCGAACTGCTCCGCGCATCTAACGGCTGGAGTGCGTAGATAGATGTTCGGGTCACGTCGCACCCATGCGCGGGCGAGAGTGGAAGGTACTGCCACTTGGTCGATTGCACATTGTCCAAGTGCCAGCCGGAGATACAGCGGAAGCTCGTAACTTTCATGGAGTTCAGGCAGTGGACGAGAGTACAGTTTGCCGGTGAGACCGTTCACTTCGGCAATGGTCAAGAAGTCCTGAGCGTACCGATGAAACGAGTGATTCAGCGTTCCATACACAGCAAGCAGTTGTCGAACTTCGACGGTGATGTCCGCAAACTCCTTCTCGGAAGTCGGAGGCGGAGAGCTACTGCCGATGATGTCCACTAGTACTCGTCGTTCAAGCCCATAGAAGAACAGAAAAACATACCCAATGTCTGCAGATGGGTCCCGACGGCCTCCTGCAAGCCATTGCAAGTACGCGTAGCGCGCCTCGGGGGTGATACTTGAATAACTGGGCCAGTAGTCCATCTGGTTCCGGCTGGTGTAGCTGCCTTGGGAGGCTACCTTCTTTGACGGGTCTATGAGTGCGGGGTCGGGAAGCCCTGAAGGGGTGGGCAACGATGTTCCGACGTAAAGCATTCCTCCAGGGACAACAATACCTGCGATATTTGTTGAATCACCTGGAGGTATCCAAACGGCTGGGCCGAAGCCTTGAGGTGCCGCTGGTATCCGATGTTCCTCGGTTGTGTTCGGCCTTTGATACAAGGACACCGGCTCGGATTCGAACGTCCCCGCTTGACTCTGGGACTCGGCTAGCTTGTTGCGCGATGATGTGACTGGAGTCGGAGTCGGAGTCGGAGTCGGGCTTCGCCAAGGCTTTTCACGTTGCGCAGCGGATGCAGGAGGCTCTTTCCCATTAAAGAACAACAGCCAAATAACGCCAACGACGGCGCATACACCCATGAAAATCCAGACCGGTTTCGGTATAGATGCCACAAGCGCAAAGAAGACGCCTAGTAGAACCACTCCCGCAAGAGCCCCGTCACCTTTCTTCTTCCTCGCCATCCGGTGCCTCCTCCAAAAATGAACATTTTTTTACACTCAGGATTCGAGCATTATGGGGTCAAGAGGTCTGGGGTGAGGCTCGGTTAGCCTGTACGTTGAGGTTTTAGCGTGTTTGAATCTCGAGGCAAATGCTTCGGTGCCTGTTGCCGACCAAGTCGCTGAAATGCATTCTCTAGGGCGTCAAGGCTCTGAGTCATGGAAGTGCCCAGATGTTGAAAACAGCCGTCTTTTTGGCCAACCTGAATTAGCTCATTGCCGTACTCTAGCGTCGGTCAGAGCGAGGGAGCGTTTTGGCCACATTCGCGCCAGCTCCGCGTCTTGCGGCTTAGTCGGTTGGCTGCTGTCGACTCCGTTGCTGTCGTTCGTGCCACAAGAGGCAATATCTTTTACGAGGCAGTTGCTGTCATTGGCGATTTGCCGTCAACTTCGACTACCTAGAAAAAAGCTCTCGCTAGCGCAGTTGGTAAGCTGCTGATGCAATGGAGCCTTGAGCATGCGACTTTGAAATCCGAAGATGACAATCTCGCGCTAGTAGCATTGTGAAGCCGTTCATCTCGCTAAGCTTGGTCAAGCCAAGCGCCCTTTACATGTGGTAACTTCTCCAGAAGGCGCGCAGAGCGTCGTCAGGGAGTGCGAGAATGCAAATTATCCAGGACATCAGCGATTGGCTCGCACAACAGCCACCGTGGCTGAGCGACTGTGTCCGCAGGCTGTTTCAGCAGGGAGCGTTGGGCGTCGGCGACAAGGAAGACTTGGTTGCGCTGGTCAAGGTGCACCATGGCTTTAAAGACCCGAAAGGCCGCCAACCTGCGCCGCTCGACCCAGCACAGATTCCGGCCGCAGTGCAGGAAGGTGTCGACGTCAGCCTTTGTGCGCTAAGAGACCCACAGAGTCTCAACGCCATTGATTCCCAGCAGAGCCTTACCTTCGTAGCAGATGGGCTTACCGTTGTCTATGGCTACAACGGCGTAGGAAAGTCCGGCTACGCGCGAGCGCTCAAGAAAGCATGCCGGGCCCGGAACGTTGAGGACATTCTTCCCAATGTGTACGTGCAGGGCCAAGAGGACGCCGCTGCGAGCGCAACTATTGACTGGCTGGAAGGCTGCGCGGAAAAATCCGGCGGCTGGACAGCGAACAAGGCGTCGCCGCCGGCGCTGTCTCAAATCTCGGTGTTCGATGCGCATTGCGCCCGGGTGTTCGTTGATAGCCAAGCCAAGGTGCTGTTCGTCCCAGGCGGCCTTGAGGTGATGCATGGCTTGGCCGAGGCGATGAAGACCACCCAGGACCAACTCGAACTGGAGCGGGAGGCAGGCCGCTTTGACCTCAACCAGCTGGCAACTTTGGCTGGGCAACATGTGGTGGGCCGTGAGCTTGCCAAGCTTGGTCGGCACAGCAAGCCCCAGGAATTTGAGGCGTTGGCAAAGCTCTCGGAGCAAGAGGTGCTTGACCTAGCGGCCCTGCGCAAGCTGTTCAGTGACCAGGACCCAGCCAAGCAGGCAGCCAGTATCCGGCGCTTGCTCATGCGCATGTCCACACTGACAGGCGAGCTCACCGAACGCACGGCCCCTCTGCAGGATGAGGCCATCGAACGGCTGAGGCATGCCTTTGTCGCGCTGGTCGCTGCCGAGGCAGCCTCGAAGTTGGCCGCCGAAAAATTGCAGGCTGACGGAGCACAAGTTGCAGGAACCGGGTCGGAGCCTTGGGAAGTATTGCTGCGCAGTGCGATGGACTTTGTTGCCAAAGCAGCGTATCCCGGCAGTCCGTTCCCAGGGCCAGAAGACGGTGCCCACTGCGTACTCTGTCAGCAGCCACTGAGTGACGATGCTGCTGCGCGGTTGAAGTCTTTCGTCGAGTTCCTTGAGAACGATGCCCAGCGGAAGTTCAAAGAACAGCGCGATACGGCTGGGCGGTTGTACAAGGCAATCAAGACGCTGAACTTCGAGACTTTCCCATCACACACAGCGCTGCTAGAGGAACTCGCTGAAGCCCAGCCGAAACTAGTGGCTACGGTGAAAGCATTCGCACAGGCGTTGAAGGCACGGAAGGCCCGGGTAGAGGCGATGGCGCCTGAGCGCAAGCTTGACCCGCTTGAAGCGCTGCCAGAGGCGCCGTTTGCTGCCATAGAGGCGTGGGTCAAAGCGAGAGCCACAGAGGCGAACACGCTCGAGAAGGCGATGACCCCCGAGGAGCGCGCAGCCAAGCTCAAGCTCCTCGCTGACTTGGACGCCAGGGAGCGCCTCGGCCCGCTGCTGCCAAAGGTCTCTGAGGCCATTGTGTGGCACAAGCGTGAACATGCATTTGGTGAGGCCATCAAGAGCTGCGGAACCAGCGCGGTGACGCGCAAGACGACCGAGCTCTACGACGCCCACGTCACAGAAGAGCTGAGGACTGCGTTCGAGAAGGAGCTGGAGGCGTTAGGCATCCATGGTCAGCCCGTCACGTTGGAGATGACTGGTCAAAAGGGCGCTCGGATGCAGCAGCTAAAGCTCGGAACCATGCCTCGTTTCTCGAAAGCTAAGTTGGCTGCCATCCTCAGTGAGGGCGAGCAACGCGTTGTGGCCCTGGCTCTCTTCCTCGCAGAGGTTGGCATTGAACCAGGGCGCTCGGGCCTCATCTTCGACGACCCGGTCTCGTCTCTCGACCACTTGCGGCGTGAGCGAATTGCTAGGCGGTTGGTGCTCGAAGCAAAGAAGCGCCAGGTCATCGTCTTCACGCATGACCTCGCCTTCGCGCTGGCGCTCACCGATTTTGCTGAGGACCAGGGCGTGAAGTTCGCGCACCGCCACTTGGCGGCGACGATGAAGCGCAAGGGATTGTCTTCAGACGACTTGCCGTTCGAAGGCAAGAAGCTCAAGAACCGCGTCGGTGACCTTCGTGCATTGGCGAAAAACGCCATGAATCTCCTGGAGACGGATGGGAATGTCGAGGGCTACAACGACTTGGTCCGCAACGGCTATCGTCGGTTGCGCGACACTTGGGAGCAGTTGGTCGAGGACGTGCTTCTGCAGAGCACGGTCCGACGCTATCGGGTCTCTGTGGAGACCACGCGGCTGAAGTCAGTGTCGGTGGACGACACCGATGCCAGCGCTGTCTATAACGGGATGACGCGCTGCTCGAAGTTCACCCATGAAGGCGGTGCAGAAGCGCCCCCGGCGCTACCTGAGCCGGCCGAATTCGCCGCTGACGTGGAAGAGCTTGCCGCCTATGCCAAGACGGTGGAAGACCGAGCGAAAGCTACCGAGGCGCGGCGCAAGCTGGCAGGCCTTGGGGCCTAGAACTTCTCGAACGTCGGGTCCTCTTCGGAGTAGTCAGGCTCAACGTGGCCGAAGTTGAGCTTGTGCATTCTTCGCACGAGTTCTATGTCAACCGCTTTCAGCTCGTCTCCGCCCGGCTCCTCGAAGGTGATGAGAGCTTCGAAGTCCACGGTCTTGTTCTCAGAAACGACACAGCCGCCTAGGTTGACGCCATCCATGACGAAGTCAAACGTCGCCTCGACGGAAACGGTTGCCTCGAATTTTCCGATGACGGTCAGGGCGCCGTTGGAGTAGTCGATTGCTCGTAGCGAGCCCAGCACAGCGTCATCAACGAACTTGACCTCCGCGACGTCCACTTGAAGGTCGAGTTCGTAGTCAAACCTTGCGGATACATCCTCGACCCATATAGTGCTGTTGAGCAGGCTCTCAAGGTCACGCAGCCCGTCCCAAGACTCCGCCTCGGATTCCAACAGTGCCGTCACATGGTCTACCAGTCGGGCTCGAGTGGCATCCCTCTTCTGAAAGAGCGCCAGTGCTTCGTCCAGTGCAGCAACACAGGACAGGTGGTTAGATGCTTCGGCGAACGCCTGCCAGCCCCTGTCGTTGCTGACGAGCAAGATAGGCTTGTTGTGTTCCTCGGCCCAGCTCTCAAGGGCTATCAGCGCCACTGCGTCTGGGAACTCGTGTTTCTTATCGCCCGAACTTTCGAACGGCAAGGACGGCTGGAAGTAGCGCTCCATGAGGTCGGCGATGTCCACGCGGCCGCTGGCAATGATAATTTCACCACCGCAGCGCGACAGGAAGGCATCAAGCCTTCCTGCAGTCACGACCTCAGCAGTCTCGGTGCCTAGAATGTCGCTCGGCGTTGGCGCGCCGGCTGCTGCGGGCCAATGGTCGCGGACGTCCTCGAGCGTACCTTTCAGCTTGCTCTTTGCTTTAACCGCCTCGGTGACCATATGGGCCAGCACTTCGCGCTGCACAACGTCTGACATCACCACGACGCCGGGGGTGCTGCCGAATTGCTCCAAATGCCGAAGCTGCCCTGACTCCAAGCGGAAACCATGCTGTTGGTAGATGCAGGTATCCACCGAGATGGCGACTTTCAATGTCGGCCCCTTGAGGATGTGGCGCTCAATGTCTGCTTTGTTCATCAACCGTAGGCGTGTAGTGGAGGCAAGAGCCGATGATGCCATGGGCCGGGCGACGGTATTCACCGGTTGACGCGTCCACCTCGCCATACGGCGGCACAGGGCAACTACCGGGTATTCCATCCGCGTAGCCGAATAACCGCTCGAGGTCGAGAGCTCCTGTTCGTCTGAGCCATGACCCGTCATTCGCAGCTGCGCTCTGGTTGGCTGGTGCATCAGCCAGACGTCGACCTAAAAAGGCAAAAGCAATAGCCCAAAACAAAACCGCCTCAACTCACTGACTTGGGCGGTTGTCGGTTGCGTTGGAAACTTTGCCTCCGTTATTGTCTACCAAAATCTCGCCTTATTGCACACATCGCTATGTTAAGACTGATATACATTTAATTAGCCTTCATGCCGAATGCGTGTATCGCAGTCTTAACTTTTCTTGGCGAAAGTAAAGTGGGATGAACAATATTGGACCCACTCTCAGGGACTACCGCAAAGCGCGCGGGTTGACTCAACAAGATGTCGCCGCCCGCACCGGCTTATCTCGCGTCACGGTGAATCGAATGGAAAACGGTGCCGTTGACCCGCTGGACTCGACGGTTCAAGCCTATGTCAAAGGGTTGAACGCTGAACTACTGGTCGTTCCTCGGGAGTTGAAGCAGCAGTTGGAGGCGTTTATCCGGTCTGGTGGCAAGCTGATAGCCCAGCCGGAAGGTGCGGGAGCCCCGAAGTCAGCAGTTCAACTGGCCCTTGAGAGCTGAACCAATGCCCACTACCTCCATTAAGAACCTGCGCATGCATCTATTAACCTTTCGGTGACTTGGTGTTGGACTTGGCGCTTATGCCTGAGCGAGGCGCTGCTGGCCGAGTGCTGACCTAGCCCAAGGGCCGTGGACGGCGGTGCGACCTAGTTAGCGCGGGGCTGGTGAATCACCAAAAAGAAAGCCGCCTCGAGTTCATCACTCAGGCGGCTTTTGGTTTTATGCGCAACAGTTTCTCAACTTATGCTGCACTTTTCTCATCTTTTGCTGTCACCTACACAAAAATCACACATCAATATTCCCCGCCCGCAATGCATTCGTTTCAATGAAATCGCGGCGTGGTTCGACCTCGTCGCCCATGAGCATGGTGAAGACGCGGTCGGCTTCGATGGCGTCGTCGATTTGCACGCGCAGGAGGCGGCGGACTTCGGGGTCCATGGTGGTTTCCCAGAGTTGTTCGGGGTTCATCTCGCCGAGGCCCTTGTAGCGTTGGCGGGCGGTGGTGCGCTCGGCTTCGCTGATGAGCCATTGCATGGCGCTGCGGAAGTCGGTGATTTTTTCTTCCTTGGCTTTTTCGCCTTCGCCGCGGGTGGCTTTGGCGCCTTCGCCGATGAGGTTGCGGAAGATGTGGGCTTCTTCGGAGAGGGCGGCGTAGTCGGCGCCGTGCACGAAGTCCTGCGTGATGATGCTGCTCTTGATGTTGCCGTGGTGGTGGCGGCTGATGCGCAGGATGGGTTTGTCGGTGCGGGCGTCGAATTCTCCGGCAACGTCAGCGGGGATGCCGTTGGTGTTGAGTTCGCGCAGCTTGGCCTGGAGGGCGATGGCGCTGGCTTCGGCTTCCTGTACGGTGTCGAGCTTGATTTCGATACCGTCCGCGATGGCGCGCAGGGCTTCGGCGTCCATGAAGGCGGAGAGGCGTTCGATGACGTGTTCGGCGTGCTGGTGCTTGCGCGCGAGTTCGGAGAGTTCTTCACCTTGCAGCACGCGCGAGTTGGCGCCACCGGTGGTGATGGAGGCGTGGTTCAGCGCGATGCGCAGCAGGTAGGCGTCCAGCGCTGCGGCGTCTTTCAGGTACAGCTCTTCCTTGCCGCTCTTGACTTTGTAGAGCGGTGGCTGGGCGATGTAGATGTGGCCGCGTTCGACCAGCTCGGGCATCTGGCGGTAGAAGAAGGTCAGCAGCAGGGTGCGGATGTGCGCGCCGTCCACGTCGGCGTCGGTCATGATGATGATGCGGTGGTAGCGCAGCTTGTTGGGGTCGAAGTCGTCCGAGCCGCTTTTGCCGCTTTCCACGCTGGCTTTGCCGATGCCGGTGCCGAGCGCGGTGATCAGGGTGATGATTTCCTGGCTGGACAGGAGCTTTTCGTAGCGTGCTTTTTCGACGTTCAGGATCTTGCCGCGCAAGGGCAGGATGGCCTGGAATTTGCGGTCGCGGCCTTGCTTGGCGGAGCCGCCGGCGGAGTCACCCTCGACGATGTAGATTTCGCACAGGGCAGGGTCTTTTTCCTGGCAGTCGGCGAGCTTGCCGGGCAGGCCCATGCCGTCGAGCACGCCTTTGCGACGCGTCATTTCGCGGGCTTTGCGGGCGGCTTCGCGGGCGCGGGCGGCTTCCACGATCTTGCCGCAGAGAATCTTGGCGTCGTTGGGCTTTTCTTCGAGGTAGTCGGTGAGGGCTTTGGCGACGATGTCTTCGACCGGCGCGCGCACTTCCGAGCTGACGAGCTTGTCCTTGGTCTGGCTCGAGAACTTGGGCTCGGGCACTTTCACCGACAGCACGGCGCAGAGGCCTTCGCGCATGTCGTCACCCGAGACTTCGACTTTGGCTTTCTTGGCGAATTCGTTTTGTTCGATGTATTTGCCGATGACCCGAGTCATGGCCGCACGCAGGCCGGTGAGGTGGGTGCCGCCGTCGCGCTGGGGGATGTTGTTGGTGAAGCAGAGCACCTGCTCGCCGTAGCTTTCATTCCATTGCATGGCGACTTCGACACCGATTTCGGTGCCGGGGATGCCGCCATAGGTTTCTGCGGGGCGCGATCCCGTGGCATGGAAGGCGGTGGGATGCAGCACTTTCTTGGTGCCGTTGATGTATTCAACGAAGCCCTTGACGCCGCCTGCGCCGGAGAAGTCGTCTTCCTTGCCGGTGCGTTCGTCCACGAGGCGAATGCGCACGCCGTTGTTGAGGAACGAGAGTTCGCGCAAGCGCTTGGCGAGGATTTCGTAGTGGAAGTCGAAATTCTCTTTGAAGATGTCGGTGTCGGGCAGGAAGCGCACTTCGGTGCCGCGCTTGTCGGTGGGGCCGATGATCTTCATGGGGGAGATTTCGACGCCGTCGACCAGCTCGATCTGGCGGTTCTGCACGAGGCCGCGCGAGAAGTCGATCTGGTGGATCTGGCCATCGCGGCGCACGACGAGCTTGAGCTTGATCGATAGCGCGTTCACGCACGATACGCCCACGCCGTGCAGACCGCCGGAGACTTTGTAGCTGTTCTGGTTGAACTTGCCGCCGGCGTGCAGTTCGGTCAGCGCGATTTCGGCGGCGGAGCGCTTGGGCTCGTGCTTGTCATCCATCTTCACGCCGGTGGGGATGCCGCGGCCGTTGTCGGTGACGCTGATGGAGTTGTCGGTGTGGATGGTGACGACGATGTCGTCGCAGAAGCCCGCGAGCGCTTCGTCGATGGAGTTGTCCACCACTTCGAAGACGAGGTGGTGCAGGCCGGTGCCGTCGGACGTGTCGCCGATGTACATGCCGGGGCGCTTGCGCACCGCCTCCAGACCTTCGAGGATCTGGATCGCGCCTTCGCCATAGCCTTCGCTTGCGGGGGCCGCCGGTGCTGCACCGTGGTTTGCGGTTGGCTCTTCAGGGGTGGGCTGCGTGTTCTCTGCGGTCATGGAGGAATACTCTCTTCTCTCGATCAGCCAGACATCGTGCCCCGAAAGGCGGTGTCTGGCATTTACAAACTGTCAAAAATTCAGTCAATCAAATGATCAAATGGCTGCCATTGCTTAAAAAACAAGCAATGGCAGCCGAGATGGTTTGATGCGAATTGATGTGCGTAGTCGCCTCGCGTGTGGATCAGATGCGCATCGGCATCACGACGTATTTGAAGTGCTCATTCTCGGGGATAGTAAGCAGGGCGGAGCTGTTGTTGTCCGACAGCTCGACCTTGACCATCTCCTGGCTCATGTTGGTGAGCGCATCGATCAGGTAGCTCACGTTGAAGCCGATTTCGATGGTGTCACCACCATAGTCGATATCAAGCTCGTCCACGGCTTCTTCCTGTTCGGCGTTGTTGGACGCCACGCGCAGCAGACCGGGTTCGAGGTTCAGGCGCACGCCCTTGAACTTGTCGCTGGTCATGATGGCCGTGCGCTGCAGGCTGGCCAGCAGCGGTTGGCGGCCCAGCGTGATGCTGTTCTTGTGGTTCTTGGGGATCACGCGGTTGTAGTCGGGGAATTTGCCTTCGACCAGCTTGGTGACGAACTCCATGCCACCAAACGTGAACTTGGCCTGGTTGTTGGCAAACTGCATTTCGATCGCGCCGTCGGCGTCCGACAGCAGGCGCTGCAGTTCCAGCACCGTCTTGCGCGGCAGGATCACTTCCTGCTTGGGCACCTCCACGTCCAGCGTGGCGCTGGCAAAAGCGAGGCGGTGGCCGTCGGTGGCGACGAGGCTCAGCGTGTTGCCTTCGGCCACGAACAGAATGCCGTTCAGGTAGTAGCGGATGTCTTGCACCGCCATGGCGAACGAGACCTGACCCATCAGGCTCTTGAGCACCTTCTGCGGCACGCTGAAGGCCGGGCCGAACGCGGCGGACTCCTGCACCAGCGGGAAGTCTTCCGCAGGCAGCGACTGCAGCGTGAAGCGGCTCTTGCCGCCTTTGAGGATGAGCTTGGATTGGCTCGACTCCAGGCTCACGGTCTGGTCCGAAGGCATGGTCTTCAGGATGTCGATCAGCTTGCGCGCGCCCACCGTGGTGGTGAACTCGCCAGTGTCGCCGCCGAGTTCTGCCGTGGTGCGGATCTGGATTTCCAGATCGCTGGTGGTCAACTGCAACGCGTTGCCCGTCTTGCGGATCAGCACATTGGCCAGGATGGGCAGGGTGTGGCGGCGCTCGACGATGCCGGAGACCGACTGGAAAACTGCGAGGACCTTGTCTTGTGTTGCCTTCAGGACAATCATGTCTTCAACCTTGGTTGGATGTGAATAGCGAAAAGCGTTACCGGGCGAACGGGCGTCACAGCTTGGTCCCTCTCAAGAGCCTGGCTGTTTCGCCAAACGTCACATTTTGCCTGTGATATGAAACAAATTGGATCGCACATCATCACGAGGCAGGTTTATCCCTTGAGGGTTTGCTCCAGCACGTGTAGCTGCTGGTTGAGTTCTGTCAATTGTTGACGCTCTGCGGCAATCTTCCGCACCGCGTGCAACACCGTGGTGTGGTCGCGTCCGCCAAAGAGTTCGCCGATTTCGGGCAGGCTCTTTTGCGTCAATTCCTTGGCCAGGTACATGGCAATCTGGCGCGGGCGGGCAATGCTCGCCGGGCGCTTTTTGCTGTACATATCGGCAACTTTGATTTTGTAGTAATCCGCAACCGTCTTCTGGATGTTTTCCACAGAAATCTGGCGGTTCTGGATCGACAGCAGATCGCGCAGTGCCTCGCGCGCCAACTGGATCGACACTTCCTTCTGGTTGAAGCGCGAATAGGCGAGGATCTTGCGCAGCGCGCCTTCCAGCTCGCGCACGTTGGAGCGCACGTTCTTGGCGACGAAAAAGGCCACTTCTTCGGGCATGTCGGCGTTCTCTGCGCGCGCCTTGTTGATCAGGATGGCGACGCGCATTTCCAGCTCGGGCGGCTCGATCGCCACCGTGAGGCCGGAGTCAAAGCGCGAGACCAGGCGCTCGTGGATGTTCGCCAGACCCTTGGGATAGGTGTCCGACGTCATCACGATGTGGCTCTTTTTGGCCAGCAGTGCCTCGAACGCGTTGAAGAATTCTTCCTGCGTGCGGTCCTTGTTGGCAAAAAATTGCACGTCGTCGATCAGCAGCAGGTCCAACGAGTGGTAACGCGCCTTGAAGTCGTCAAAGGTGCGGCGCTGGTACGCCTTAACCACATCCGAGACGAACTGCTCGGCATGGATGTAGAGAACTTTCGCATCCGGCTTGTCGGCCAGCAGCTTGTTACCCACAGCGTGCACCAGGTGGGTCTTACCCAGACCCACGCCACCGTAGATGAACAGCGGGTTGTAGAGGTGGCCGGGCGATGCCGCCACGTGCATGGCCGCCGAGCGCGCCATGCGGTTGGCCGTACCTTCGACGAGCGAGTCGAACGTGAGGGCCGGATTCAGGCGCGAGCGGAAGGGGCCGGAGCCGCCATCGTCGGCGGCGCTGGGTGCTGATTCGGGTGCGGCGGCGGGCTCGGCTTGCGCCGCCTGCTGTGGCGGAATGTATTTGCGCACCACGCTTTCGCGCTGAGCGAGCGCTAACTCCAGCGGGATGGGCTGGCCGTACAGGCCTTCCAGAATGGCGGAAATGCGGCCCGCGTACTGCGCGCGGATCCAGTCGAGCTTGAAACGGTTGGCCACGAGCAGCGTGACCTTGGAGAGATCAGGCTCCACCTGGGCGGTCAAAGGCTTGATCCAGGTGTTGAACTGCAGCTCGGGCAGCTCCTGGGCAAGCTGCTCCACGCAGGCTTGCCACAGACCTTGCCCTGCATCCGAGCCGGGCTCGTCGTGGGCGGTATGGGAAGGTTCCTCGATCATTTCAGGGGAATTCTAGTTGTGGATAGGAGGAACGATGAAGGGTCCCCATTGTACCTTCCGGGAATAGTTATCCACAATTTTTCCGCACATCTTTGCACCTTTTTCAGGCGCAACCCAGGCGCGCCCGCAGCGCTGCACCCTAGGTCATCGGGCAAAAATCTGCAAACACCGGGGATTGCAAGAAAATTTCAAGCCTGCAATAATCGCGGGTTTCCCTGAATCCGTTCAGGGTGATCCAGCCCGGGCGACGCATTTTCGGGTGCCATCAGGCACTGTGAGGGGCAGCGTACGGGATTTCTGGCGGGCTTTCGGCCGATCGAAGCCGGGCCTGTAACTGAACTATTTAGGAAATTTGATCATGAAACGTACATACCAGCCTTCCAAGACGCGCCGCGCCCGTACCCACGGCTTCCTGGTGCGCATGAAGACCCGCGGTGGCCGCGCCGTCATCAACGCTCGCCGCGCCAAGGGCCGCAAGCGTCTGGCCGTCTAAGGTCTTGCCGACTGCTGGGCCCGGCTGCTCGCTTTGACGGCGTGCCAGGCCCTGGTTGCAAGCCTTACCCAAACGCGCAAGGCGTTGCAGTGGCGCTTATGCACCGGTTGAAAACCCGCCCACAGTTTCAGGCTGCGTTGGCGGGTGCAACTGTTTCTCGCACGCCGCATTTTGCACTGCATCGGCTGGGCCTCGTGCCGCCGGTGGACGGGGCACAGGTGCCGGCCGGAACCGATCCAGTCGTCACCAGCGAACAGCAGGGGTCTGGCAGTGTGCCGCAAGAGCAGCACGCCGCACAGGCCCTGTTTGCGTTGCCCGGCAGCGCAGCGCAGGGGCCTTGGCTCGGTGCGATGGTGCCCAAGCGTTGGGCGCGCCGCGCCGTGACGCGCAATGCCATCAAGCGGCAAATTTATGCCGCTGGCGCAGAGTTCGAGCTGCAACTGCCCGTAGCCGCCCATGTGGTGCGACTGCGCAGCACGTTTGACCGTAAACAATTCCCAAGTGCCACGTCCGATGCGCTCAAGCGCGCGGTACGGCAGGAGCTGGTGCAACTGTTCGCCTATGCGGTGCGTCAGTCCCAGTCCAAGACCAGGGCCAAAACTGTTGGAGAGGCTCGAACATGATCGTGCGCAATCTGCTCATTGGACTGGTCAAGGGCTACCGGCTGCTGCTTAGCCCTTGGTTGGGCTCGGCTTGCCGTTTCGAGCCGACCTGTTCGGTTTATGCTCTCGGTGCTTTGGAAAAACATGGCGCAGCCGGCGGCAGTTATCTGACCATTCGCCGGTTGGCGCGCTGTCACCCATGGTGTGACGGCGGGCATGATCCTGTGCCTGAGGAGCCTCCGCGTGCCACGCGGCTGTTCTCCCGGCTCGTGTCCTCGTCCTCTTCATCCGCTTCCTCTTCTACGAAGACTTCATGAACGATATTCGCCGCACCATACTGTGGGTGATATTTGCCTTCTCGCTGGTTCTCCTGTGGGACAAGTGGCAAGTACATAACGGCCACAAAGCCACTTTCTTCCCGACACCGCAGCAGCAAGCTGCCAAGTCGCCCGCCGACGCGGCATCCGGCGTACCTGCATCTGCGGACGGCACCGTGCCCACGGCCTCTGCTGCCGTTGCTGGCGCAACCGATGTGCCGGGCGCAGCGGCTGCCGCACCTGCGCCTGCCGCTGCACCGCGCCAGAACGTGGTCCTCACGTCTGACGTGCTGCGCCTGACTTTCGACAGCGAAGGTGGCACGCTCAAGCATGCCGAGCTGCTGAAGTATTTCGACAAGTCCACGCCGCCCAAGCCCGTGGTGCTGTTCGATGACTCGGCCACGCACAAGTATCTGGGCCAGACCGGCCTGATCGGCGGCACGTTCCCGACGCACAAGACGCCGATGACGATCCAGCCCGGCGCGCGTGAGCTCGCTGATGGCCAGGATTCGGTGCAACTGCGCTTTGAATCCGCCGAAGTGGGCGGCGTGAAGCTGGTGAAGACCTACACCGTCAAGCGCGGCGCATATGACGTCACCGTGCAGCACGATGTAGTGAACAACAGCGGTGCGCCGGTCAATCCGCGCCTGTACATGCAACTGGTGCGTGACAACACCGAATCGGGCGACCAGACGCCGTTCTACTCCACGTTCACCGGCCCCGCCGTGTACACCGAGGAGAAGAAGTACCAGAAGGTCAGCTTCAAGGACATCGACAACAACAAGGTGTCGATCGAGAAGACGTCCGACGCTGGCTTCGTCGCGATGGTGCAGCACTACTTCGCCAGCGCATGGCTGCTGCCCGAAGGCACGCAGCGCGAGAATTTCGTGAACAAGTCGGGCACCAACCTGTATGCCGCCGGCATGATCACGCCAGTGGGTACGGTCGAGCCGGGACAGACCAAGACCGTGTCTGCGCGCCTGTTCGCTGGTCCGCAGATCGAGCCCATGATGGAATCGCTCGCGCCCGGTCTGGAACTGGTCAAGGACTACGGTTGGCTGACCATTCTGGCCAAGCCGCTGTACTGGCTGCTGTCCAAGCTGCATAGCTTTATCGGCAACTGGGGCTGGTCCATCGTGGCGCTGGTGCTGCTGCTGAAGATCGCTTTCTACTGGCTGAATGCCAAGGCCTACGCCTCGATGGCGAAGATGAAGGCCATCAACCCGCGCATCCAGGAAATGCGTGAGCGCCTCAAGGACAAGCCGCAGCAGATGCAGCAGGAGATGATGCGCATCTACCGCGAGGAAAAGGTCAATCCGATGGGCGGCTGTCTGCCCATCATGGTGCAGATTCCCGTGTTCATGGCGCTGTACTGGGTGCTGCAGTCGAGCGTGGAAATCCGCAACGCGCCGTGGATCGGCTGGATTCATGACCTCTCGGTGCCGGATCCGTTCTTCATCCTGCCGCTGCTGATGACGCTGTCCTCGCTGCTGCAAACGGCGCTGAACCCCGCTCCGCCGGATCCGATGCAGGCCAAGCTCATGTGGATCATGCCGCTGATGTTCAGCGTGATGTTCTTCTTCTTCCCGGCAGGTCTGGTGCTGTACTGGCTGACGAACAACATCCTGTCCATCGCCCAGCAGTGGATCATCAACACGCGCATGGGAGTGCCGCCGCAGTTCAATCTGCCGAAGTTCAAGTGACACAACACTGAGGCATCGCGCGCAGTTGGTGCGCGCGGACCTTTTAAAGAAAGCAGCGTCTTGTACGCTGCTTTCTTTTTTTCTGCGCACGCTGTGTTTGCGCGTTTATCCCTAGCTAAAACCAACAATGGCCGCTACGCGGCCGTTGTCGTTTTCGGTAGCATGCCAATTCCCCGTTGCGATGTTTTCTGTGGAAATGCACGGAAAGCGGCGACGCGAGTCATGCAGGCATCCGGACGTTTTTCGCGCGTCGTTTGGTGCGCCCCGGAAGGCTTCGTTCAACCACCAGTCAGGAGCTACGGATATGAATCGAGGAGCGAGTTTGAAGCGGGGCGTTCTCGCCGCTGCGGTGTTGATGGCCATGGGGGTGGGCGCAAGCCACGCGGCCACATTGCGCATGGCCGGAGCGAACGACATTCTCACCACCGACCCGATGGCGCAGAACCACCAGACCACGCATGCCTATATGCAGCAGGTGTACGAGAGTCTGGTGCGCTATGACGAGAAGTACCAGCCCGTTCCCGCGCTGGCCACCAAGTGGGAGCAGATCTCTCCGACGCAGGTGCGTTTCGAATTGCGCAAGGGTGTGAAATTCCATGACGGCGCCCCGTTCACCGCGGACGACGTGGTGTTCTCGCTCACCCGCGCTGGCACGCCGCCGTCCAACATGATTGCGTCGGTCGCCAGCATCAAGGAGGTGAAGAAGATCGACGATCACACGGTGGAGCTGATCCTCAAAGGCCCCAACCCGATCCTGCTGCGCGAGCTGATCGAGGCGCGCATCATGAACAAGGCCTGGGCGGAAAAGCACAACTCCACCAAGTCGCAGGACTACGCGAGCAAGGAAGAAAACTACGCCTCGCGCAATGCCAACGGCACGGGGCCATTCCAGCTGGTGGGCTGGCAGCCCGACGTCAAACTCACGCTCAAGAAAAACCCCAACTGGTGGGACAAGCCCAAGGGCAATATCGATGAGATCGTGTTCACGCCCATCAAGTCGGCCGCCACGCGCTCTGCGGCGCTGCTGTCGGGACAGGTGGACTTCGTCGTCGACCCGCCACCGCAGGATCTGGCGCGCATGAAGGCGAGCCCGGACATCAAGATCATCGAAGGTGCCGAGAACCGCACCATCTACATCGGTCTGGACCAGTTCCGCGACGAGTTGCCCGGCGCGGGCACACCCGGCAAGAATCCGCTGAAAGACAAGCGCGTGCGTCAGGCGCTGTACCAGGGCATCGACATGGCGGGTATCCACAGCCGCACCATGCGCAACCTGTCCGTCAATGCGGGCACCATGGTGGCGCCGATGGTGCACGGCTGGACCAAGCAGCTCGATGAGCGCGCATCCAAATACGACGTCGAAGCGGCCAAGAAGCTGCTGGCCGATGCGGGTTATCCCAACGGTTTCAGCATCAAGCTGGAGTGCCCCAACGACCGCTATGTGAACGACGAAGCCATCTGCCAGGCCGTCACGGCGATGTGGACGCGCATCGGCGTGAAGACCACGCTGGCGACTGCACCCATGGCCCAGTACGTGACCCGCGTGATGAATGCCGAAGTCAACGCCTACCTGTTCGGCTGGGGCGTGGCCACGTTCGACTCGCTCTACTCGCTGGATGCGCTCATGGCGACGAAGGATGGCAAGGGCGTGGGCACGTACAACGCCGGACGCTTCAGCGACGCCAAGCTCGACGGCATGATCAACCAGATCAAGGTGGAGATGGACCCGGCCAAGCGCGATGCGCTGATTGGCGACTCGCTCAAGCTGGTGAAGGATGAGTATTACTACATCCCCGTACACCACCAGATTCGTCCATGGGCCATGCGCAAGGGCGTGACCACGCAGCACCGCGCGGACGACCGCCCGATGCCCAACTGGACGACGATGAAGTAATCCGCAGCCTCTGACGGATTCAACCCAAAGCGCCGGCCGCGTACGATCACGCGGCCGGCGCTTTGTCATGTGGGTCGCGCTCAAGCCGCGATCAGGCCGCGATCAGGCCGTGTTCAGGCGGTGCGCGGTTGCTGGCGCGGTGAGCGCGAGCGCTCCTCGCCCATGAAGTCGAACGCCATGGCCGGGCGCGCCCCGCTCATCAGCTCGGCCAACGCTTTGCCAGAGCCGGCACCATGCGTCCAGCCCAGCGTGCCGTGGCCGGAGTTGATCCACAGCTCCTTCAGGCGCGTGCGGCCAATCAGTGGGATGTTGGTCGGCGTTGCCGGACGCAGGCCGCACCAGTACTGCGGGTTGCCGCCTTCTTCCGGCGTGCGCGTGTCGCACACACCGGGCAGGATGGTTTCAATGCGGCGCGACAGCATGTGGCAGCGCGCACGCGCCACGCTGGAATCGAGATCCAGATCGAATCCCCCCAGTTCGATGGTGCCCGCCACGCGCAACTGGTTGCCCAGGCGGCTGATCGCCACCTTCTTGCCGTCGTCAATCGACGAGACATAGGGCGCCTCGTCCGGCTTGAGGATCGGGAACGTCGCGCTATAGCCCTTGCCCGGATAGATCGGCACCTGGATGCCCACCGTGCGCAGCATCGGCGCGCTGTAGCTGCCGCAGGCCACGACGATGGCGTCGCCTTTGAGCTCAAAACTGCGTGCTTCACCATGAGCCGATGCGGCGCGGGGGCGCACCGTCACGGCGTTGACCGCGTCCCCGGTGCGGTGCAGGCGCTCCACGTCATGGCCGAACAGCAATTGGGCACCGCGTTCGGCGCACAGGCGCGCCAGATGCTGGGTGAACACGCGCGCATCACCGCTTTCATCCGTGCTGGTGTAGGTGCCGCCCGTGATGTGGTCGGCATAGGCGCGGAAGGCAGGCTCGATCTGGAACAACTCTTCCTTGCTCACCACGCGGCGCTGCACGCCATAGCGGCGCATCACGTTCACGGCCTCACCCGCCGCGTCGAGCGATTTCTGATCGGTGTAGAAGTGCGCAATGCCGCGCTCCAGCCGGTCGAATTCGAACCCCGTGGAGCGGATCACATCCTTCAGCGCGGCGTGGCTGTACGCGCCCAGCGCCACGATCTGCTGCACGTTGCGCTCGAAAGCCGAGTCGTTGCACTGGCCGAGGAATTTCAGCAACCAGCTCCACTGGCTTGGGTCCATCTGCGGGCGCAGCAACAGCGGCGCTTCCTTGTCGAACAGCCACTTGATGGCCTTCAACGGCGCTTCGCGGTTGGCCCACGGTTCGCAATAGCTGACCGAAATCTGCGCGCCATTCGCAAAGCTCGTCTCCAGCGCCGCATCGGGCTGGCGATCGACCACGACGACCTCGTGGCCACGCTCAAGCAGGTGCCACGCCGTAGAGATGCCGATGATGCCGGCGCCAAGGATGATGGTTTTCATGGGCGGAAGTGTGGGCCCGGTTGAGTCGAATTAAAAGAAAAATTAAACTTATTCGAAAATCATCAGTAGAACTAATACAAGGACGACATGCACACCTACGATCCATCGGCCCTCGAATGCCTTGCCGCCATCGTGGAAGAGGGCGGTTTCGAGCGCGCAGCGCAGCGCCTGAACGTCACCCAATCCGCCGTGTCACAGCGCCTGCGCGCGCTGGAGGCGCAGGTCGGCTCCGTGGTGCTCGTGCGCACCAGACCGCTGCGCCCCACCAGCGCCGGGCAGTTGCTGCTCAAGCACACGCGCCAATTGCGCCTGCTGCGCGCCGATCTGGATCGCGACCTGCAGGAACTCGCTCCGCGCGCGCCGGGCGGAGCGCGCGAGGACGAGCGCATCTCGATCGCCATCAACGCCGACAGCATTGCCACCTGGGCGCTCGACGCGCTCGGGCCGCTGGTGCGCCACAACCTGCCGCTGGAAATCATCACCGACGATCAGGACTTCACGCAGGAATGGCTGCGCTCCGGTCAGGTGCTCGGCTGCGTCACCACGCTCAAAAAAGCCTTGCGCGGCTGCAAGGTCGTGCCGCTGGGCGCCATGGAATACGTGGCCGTCGCCTCACCCGAATTCGCCCGCTCGCATCTGGAGGAAGGCCTCACGGCGCGCAATTTTCGTGATCTCACCTTCGTCTGCTTCAACCGCAAGGACGACATGCAGGCCGAGTTCGTCGCCCGCAGACTGGGCCTCAAGCGCGTCTCGCTGGCCAGCGTTTTCGTGCCCAGCTCCGAAGGCCAATTGCGCGCCGTAGCCGCCGGATGGGGCGTCAGCGTCGTGCCCGAACTGATGGCCAGACCCCTCATCGCCAACGGCAAGCTGGTGGACGTCTCGCCCGGATTCACGCTCCCGATCCAGCTCTATTGGCACTCGTGGAATCTGGAGTCCGACGTACTCGATGCACTCTCCGGAGCCCTGACCAGCGCGGCGCACAAGGTGCTGTCCGGAGTGAAAAAAGAAAAGGCCGCTCAAAGCGGCCCTGGTGGACTCAACCCGTGAGCCCTGCAAAAGCGCGACCGATCAGCGAATCAGCAGCACCGGCACGGAGCACTGTGCCAGCACCTTGGTGCTGACCGAGCCCATCACCAGCTTGCTCAGGGCGCTCACGCCCTGGGTGCCCATGATGATGAGATCGAATTTGCCCTCTTCGGCGAATTTGGCGATGGCGTCGCCTGCGTGGCCGACCTTGAGTTCGGTGTCTGCCTTCACGCCGTGCTTGTCCAGGAATTTCACGACGGGGTCGAGAATCTTCTGGCCTTCTTCCGCGTAGTACTGGTCCACGGTGGTTTTGCCCAGTGCGGCGCGCGCGCGGGGTGGCACTTCGGGGCACACGGTGATGGCGGTGTACTTCATCGAATCACCCAGCGTGGCATCGTGCGTGGCCAGGTAAGTCAGCATTTTCTGGGTGTAGGGGCTGCCATCGACGGCGAGAAGGATCTTCATGAAGGATCTCCTTGTTTGTGAGTATTTTCAGATTAAATGTCTGCCAACCTGTGAGTCTTGATATGAGTCAATAGCATGGTGCGTTGACGACAATCAACGGCAGGCCTCAGTCTTGTTGCGCAGTATCAGATGTCGATCGTGAAGTGCGGCTGAAACGTCTCCTGCTCACCCTTGACGGCGTATCCGAGCGGATTGGCCACCACCCGACATTTCCACGTGCGTGCTTCTGAACTTTGACTACGGACAGTGTAGTCGCTGGGTGCGTGCAGGTGCCCGTGCATCCACACGTCGGCCAAGGGAAACAGCGCGTCGAGCGCGTTGCAGAAGCCCGCAGTGCCCGGAACCATGCCGTAGCGCGGATCGGCGCTCATCAGGCTCGGCGCGAAGTGAGTGACCGCGATGGTGGGGCCGCCATCGTGGGGCTGGGCGAGTGCGTTTCGCAACCATTCCTGGCAGAGCAGCGATTGCGCGCGGATTTGCTCGGCCAGAAAGGGCTCGCCATGACGGGTTCCCCCGGTTTTGCGCAGGTAGAAGTTGGCGGCGCGGAAAGCTTTCTCGCGCTGCTGGAGATAGCGCGTGGGGCGGGTGAGCAGGTCTTCTCCCGCGAGCGCGTCAAAGTCGCTCCACAGCGTGGTGCCGACAAAGCGGACGCCATCGAGCACATGCGTTTCGCGCTCCAGCCAGATCAGGCCCAACTCGTCGCACACGGCGCGCAGGCGCGCATGTGCTTCGTCGAAATCGAGCGCGTCGTATTCGTGGTTGCCGGGCACAAAGATCACGGGTGTGGGCCAGTGCGCAAATTGCGGCAGTGGGGAAAAGCGCTCCAGCCCGAAGCGCACGCCTGCCAGTCGCGATCCCTGCTGGTAGGAGCCCACGTCGCCCGCAAGCACCAGCACGTCGGCGCCAGGTGCGGGCGTGGGCTGGAAGTGGGGGTGAGTTTCCAGATGCAGATCGGAGAGCAGTTGGATCTTCATGGTGTCGATGGGGGCGGGGCGGTGGGGCCGCTGCGTTGCTTCTTCAGATGGGCTTGATTGTGCAAGAACGCCGCTTGCTGCGGCGTGGTCTGTGTTGCGGCGCGCGCAATCGCATCGCGCAGCCAGGTGTGTCCGGCATCGTAGCGACGCTCGGGGCGCCAGACCGCATCCACGTGGACCGGCGGCAGGCTCATTGGCAGCGGTCGCCAGACCAGATCGTCATGCAGGTTGGCGATGTTGACGAAATGCCGCGGCAGCACGGTGAGCAGGTTGGAGCTGGCCACTACGCGCCCTGCAGTGAAGAACTGGTTGACGGTGAGCACGATGCGGCGCTCGCGTTGCAGTCCGGACAGCGCCTCGTCGATGAAGCCGAATGGCTTGCCGGAGAAGCTCACCAGCAGGTGGCGTGCTTCGCAGTAGGCGTCCAGCGTGATCTCCTGCCCGGCCAATGGATGGTCGCGCCGCATCACGCAGACATATTCGCCGTCATACAGGCGCAGGCTTTCGTGCGGGATGACGTTGTCCATCTGCGCCTGCGCGGTGATGTCGGAGGTCACCGCCGGAAAGTAGCCGATGGCGATGTCGGCGCTGGCATCGTCGAGCAGGCTGCGCGGGTCGCGCGTGGTCAGCGGCAGCACGCGCAGCGAGACGCCGGGCGCTTCGCGCTCCACGATGTCGATCAGCGGCGGTATCAGCGTGGCGCTGGTGGCGTCGGCCATGGCCAGTACGAAGGTCGAACGCGCACTGGCGGGGTCGAAGCTGTCCGGTGCGAGCGATTCCTGCAATTGCGCCAAGGATTGCCGCACCACCGGCCAGAGCGCGATGGCGCGCGGCGTCGGCTCCACGCCGTGCCCTTTGCGCACCAGCAGCTCGTCACCGAGCAGATCGCGCAGGCGCCGCAGCGCATTGCTCACCGCCGGTTGGGTGATGGACAGGTTGGTCGCAGCGCGCGTGAGATTGCGCTCTGCCATCACCTCGTCAAATACGCGCAGTAGATTCAGGTCGAGGGAGCGGAAGTTGAATGGGCCCATGGCTTAATCATCACTCATGTGAATGACTGAGATTCAAAATATAAATTTGATTATTACTAGGGTTAACCCTATGATTGAGGCCTTGTAGGAAATTTCTCCTGCATTTTCATAGGTTTGAATCATGACTAGCTTTGTACGTATCGATGCCGACGCGACCCATGCGGGAGTGGAGCGCGTGCAGCGCGCAGCTGAAAACCTGGCACAGACTTTCTCCGGTAAGCGCCCGTCTCCCCTGCGCAACGCCGTGGCTTTCCTCACTCAGGCAGGCAAATCGTGGGCTGAAGCCCGCCGCCGCGCCCACGAAGAAGAGCGCCACTACAACCGCGCTCTGCGCGAGGCCCGCATGATCGCGGACCTGAGCCGTGCGATGAATGGCCTGGCAGTGGAAAACGTGCGCCGTTACGACTGATCGCGCGATCGGCTTCGGCTTCGGCTTTTAGCAAAAAAAGCACCTGCTCATCAGGTGCTTTTTTGTTGCGCGTCGTCCTGGCTCAGGTCACTGCACCCCGTTGGTGGAAGCGGGGCTGATCCCAACTGACGGTGACGAGAACGTCCTTGAGGATCGCCACGGCGTTCCATACGTCTTCAAAGCCGATGTAGAGCGGGGTGAAGCCAAAGCGCATGATGCGCGGCTCGCGGTAGTCGGGAATGACGCCGCGCTCGATCAGCGCCTGCACCATCGCATAGCCCTGCGGATGCGCGTATCCCACCTGACTGCCGCGATGTTTCGTGTCGACCGGCGTGTTCAGCGTGAGCGGAAATCCTGCACATTCCTGCGCCACCAGATCCATGAACAGCGTCGTCAACGCGAGCGACTTGGCGCGCAACTGCTGCATGTCGGTGTCGGCAAACGTGTCCAGCCCGCACTCCACCAGCGCCAGCGCGGTGATGGGCTGTGTGCCGCAGAGGTAGCGCTGCACGCCCGCATGCGGCGCGTATTGCGGCTCCATTGCGAACGGTCGCGCATGGCCCCACCAGCCCGACAGCGGCTGCGAGAAATGGTCCTGATGCTGGCGATGCACCCACAGGAACGCGGGTGAGCCGGGGCCACCGTTCAAATACTTGTACGTGCAGCCCACGGCATAGTCGGCCTGCGCGCCATTCAGATCGACCGGCACCGCGCCCGCCGAATGGCACAGGTCCCAGACCACGACCGCCCCCGCTGCATGCGCGCGCGCGGTGGTCTCGCTCATGTCGTACATGTAGCCGGTCTGGTAGTTCACGTGCGTGAGCAGCACCACCGCCACGTCGTCGGTGAGCGCGGCAGGCAAGGCGTCGGGGCTGTCGATCAGTCTCAGTTCGTAGTCCGCACCGCCCAATGATCGCAGCATGTCTGTCAGGCCCTGCGTGATGTAGAGGTCGGTGGGAAAGTTGGTGCGCTCCGAGACGATCACGCGGCGCGTAGGTGCTTGCGTCTTTTGCAATTGCAGCGCCGCAGCCATCACCTTGAACAGGTTGATCGAGGTGGTGTCCGTCACCACGACTTCGTTGTCCGCTGCACCCACGAGACGCGCGAGCTTGTTGCCGAGCCGGCGCGGCAGTTCGAACCAGCCGGCGGTGTTCCAACTGCGGATCAGGCCCTTACCCCATTCCTGCGTAATGACTTCCTGTGCGCGTTGCAGTGAAGACTTGGGCATGGCGCCGAGCGAATTGCCGTCGAGATAGAGCACGTCGGCGGGCAGATCGAACTGCGCACGCAGCGCCGCCAACGGATCGCGCGCATCCATGGCGCGGCAGTCGGCAAGTGAAATGTATGAAGTGGTCATAGCGCTTGCATTGTCGGCCATGGTGCCCCGCAATGGTGCACAGCGATGGTGTGCGGCATGTGATTGGGCAGCACATGAACAGTGGCAGTGCGATGACATGCACGCCATTGGCTCCGGTGATGGGTTGCTGCCTCTAAGTGCTGAAAATGATTGGCATTACAGCGACTTGATCGTCCATAATTTCTTCGCATGCTTCATGCGAAATAGATATTAGGCGGGCAAGACATGGTCGCGCTTTCGCTAAATTTCGACGCATCGTTGCGTTTTGTGAAACTCACTTGAGCTCATGGCCGAACGTTCTCATCGACTTCAAGAAACCTCGCTGCGCTACTTCCTTGAAGTGGTGCGTTGTGGCTCCGTCACCGAAGCTTCCACGCGTCTGCACGTCACGGCGTCTGCCGTCAGTCGCCAGATCGCGGTGCTGGAGGATGTGCTCAAGGTGTCTTTGTTCGACCGCCAACCGCGCGGCATGATCCCCAGTGCCGCAGGGCAATTGCTGGCCGTGCACGCCCAGCGCGGTGCGTTGGAGGCCGATCGCGTAGTCTCCGACATCGATGGATTGCAAGGCCTGCGCAGTGGACGCATTCGCATCGCCGCATGCCCCGGTTTTGCGGTGGAGTTTTTGCCGCGCACGATTGCCGCGTTTCGTGCTGACTATCCGGGCATCACCTTTCACCTGCGTGTATTGAGCCCTGCCGATGTGACGGCTGCGGTCTTGCGTGGCGATGTGGATATCGGACTGAACTACAGCCGCGCCGCAGAGCGCAATATCCGCGTTGAGCATCGGCAGGCCGCGAGCGTGCTGGCCATCATGCGGCCCGATCATGCGCTGGCGCATTTCCACTCTGTGACGCTGGCGCAGATGCAGCCGTTTCCCATCGCATTGCCGGAAGTGGACAACACCGTACGGCAGTTGTTCGACATCGGATGCAGCGAGCAGCAGATCGCGTTTGATCCGGTGTTTGTCTGCAACCAGTTCGAGACGCTGACCAACTTCGTCATGAACGGCGGTGGCCTGTCGATCTCGGGGCTGATCACCATCGGAGACCGTGTGGAGCGCGGCGAGCTGCATGCCGTCGAGATCCGCGAACGCGGCATGAGCCAGCGCTCGATTGAATTCCAGACACTCAACGGACGCACGCTGCCCGAGGTGGTGCGCGTGTTCCTCGAGTTCCTGCGCTCGCACATGCGCGTGTGACGCCGCGAAGCAAAAAGCCCCGCGTGGGCGGGGCTTTTCTTCAGCGGGATCGGCGCGTGGCCGTATTCGCCGATTTTTTGCCGTTTCTGCTTAGACGGCCAGACGCTTTTCCAGCGCGTCCTTGATTTCCAGCATTTCCTTGGGCAGGCGCTGGGCCAGCTTGTCGAAATGCTCGGTGTGCAGCTTCATCTCTTCGGCCCATGCGGCCTTGTCGATGTTGGTCACGCTCTCGAACTGCTCGGGCGTGAACTCCAGACCCGTCCAGTTGATTTCAGCGTAGGTCGGAGCCACGCCGAATGCCGTTTGCTGGCCTTCGGCCTTGCTCTCGATGCGGTCGAGCATCCACTTGAGCACGCGCATGTTTTCGCCGTAGCCGGGCCACACGAACTTGCCATCGGCGTTCTTGCGGAACCAGTTGGTGGTGAAGATGCGTGGCAGCGGCGTCTGGCCGATCTTCTCGACCTTCTCGCCCATGTTGAGCCAGTGCTGGAAATAGTCGCTCATGTTGTAGCCCATGAACGGCAGCATCGCGAACGGGTCGCGACGCACCACGCCCTGCGCACCAAAGGCGGCAGCGGTGGTTTCGGAGCCCATCGTGGCAGCCATGTAGACGCCTTCGGTCCAGTTGCGCGCCTCGGTGACCAGCGGCACGGTGGTGGAGCGACGGCCACCGAAGATGATGGCGTCGATCTTCACGCCCTTGGGATCGTCCCAGGCATCGTCCAGTGCCGGGTTGTTGGTGGCAGCCACGGTGAAGCGGGCGTTCGGGTGCGCGGCCTTGGCGCCGGTTTCCTTGGCGATCTGCGGTGTCCAGTCCTTGCCTTGCCAGTCGATCAGATGATCGGGCATCTGGCCGGAGTCCTTTTCCATGCCTTCCCACCACACGTCGCCGTCATCGGTCAGCGCAACGTTCGTGAAGATCACGTCCTTGTCGAGGCTGGCCATGCAGTTCGGGTTGGTGTGGTAGTTCGTGCCGGGGGCCACGCCGAAGTAACCGGCTTCGGGGTTGATGGCGCGCAGGCTGCCGTCGGCCTGGGGCTTGATCCAGGCGATGTCGTCACCAATGGTCGTGACCTTCCAGCCGTCGAACGCCTTGGGCGGCACCAGCATGGAGAAATTGGTCTTGCCGCAAGCGCTCGGGAAGGCGGCTGCAACGTGGTACTTCTTGCCCTCGGGGTTGGTCACGCCCAGGATCAGCATGTGCTCGGCCAGCCAGCCCTGATCGCGGCCCATGGTCGACGCGATGCGCAGCGCCAGGCACTTCTTGCCCAGCAACGCGTTGCCGCCGTAGCCGGAACCGAAGGACCAGATTTCGCGCGTCTCGGGGTAGTGCACGATGTACTTGGTCTTGTTGCACGGCCAGGTCGTCGTGTCCTTTTCGCCCGCCTTCAGCGGCGCACCAATCGTGTGCACGCAAGGCACGAACTCGCCATCCGTGCCAATCACGTCGTACACGGCCTTGCCCATGCGCGTCATGATCTTCATGTTCACTGCCACATAGGCGCTGTCGGACAGTTCCACGCCCACATGAGCGATGGGCGAGCCGAGCGGGCCCATGGAGAACGGCACCACGTACATCGTGCGGCCAGCCATGCAGCCATCAAACAGCGGCTGCAGCGTCGCGCGCATCTCGGCAGGAGCCATCCAGTTGTTGGTCGGGCCGGCGTCGTCCTTTTTCTCGGAACAGATGTAGGTGCGATCTTCCACGCGGGCCACGTCGGACGGATCGGAGCAGGCCAGGAAACTGCCAGGGCGCTTGGCCGGATTAAGCTTCTTGAACGTACCGGCGTCCACCAGTTGCTGGCAGAGCTGGTCGTACTCTTCCTTCGAGCCATCGCACCAGTGGATCTTGGCGGGTTTGCACAGCGCAGCCATCTCGGCGACCCAGGCGATCAGCTTGGCATTTTTGACATACGCGGGCGCCTGGAGGTCCAGACCTTGCATCGTGGGTGCGTTCATTAGAGCTTCCTGAAGTTGAAAAACGGTTTTTTCAAAGGAAGCGGCAACCAGCAACGAACAGGTAGTCCGGGTCCGGAGCGTCAACAAAGGCGCACATCCCATCCATCCAAAATTGCTGAGCACTGCCTTTGAAAAAACGGCTTTTCGCTCCGTCAGCGGGCGCACGCGGCGAAGGTTTGCAACATAAAAAAGGCCTGCAAATCACAGCGCCAGTCCATGCGCGAGTCGACTGGGATGTCGATTTTATGAAGATGGGCGGGTTTTGTCTTTGCAAAGGGGTGAAAAACTATGCATTCGATGCATGAGGTTATGTGTCAATCCCTATTACTGCCTGGATAGGTCACCGGGCCAGCCGGCTGACCAGCGCGAGTTGGGTGTGAAATTCGTAACGCAGGGCGCTGCGGCAGCATTTTTGGTGCATGAATAGCGATGGCATCGCAATTTCCGGTCGCCTCGGGAATGTCCGAACTATCTGCGTACTTGGTGACGAGGCGCAAATGAGCCAACGTGAACACGAGGGTGAAACTCCGCGCAAATGCTCTCAACAGTCGATAACGCACTGCGCAGCCTATGAAAAAAGCCCCGCACGGCGGGGCTTTGGGTCGCGCAGGAGCGTAGGCCCGTCAGGCCATGGTCACTGCGATGAAGGCGAGCAGGAAAATCATCGCTGCGCCGACGGCGGGGATGACGACCGGGATGACGGGGACCACCTTTTCGACAGCGTCCTGCGCTTCGGCGGCCTCGACATCGGCCTGGTTGGGGGCGAGGTGGTGATCATGGGCCATGTGCTTGTCTCCTCGTATTTGTGAATGCACGCAGTTGCTTGATACTGATACGGCACAAGTTTAAGTCAATGGCGAGTGATCCGACCGGGAGATAACACGAGGTGTGGGTGAATCACATCAGGTCGGCCTGCATGCCGGCGGTGCGCAGCGCTTCGAGCACCTGTTGCACGTGGTCCTTGCCGCGCGTTTGCAGCACGAGTTCGATCTCGACGTTCTGCGCGGCGAGCATGGTGAAGGCGCGTTGGTGGTGCACTTCGTCGATGTTTGCCCCTGCGGCGGCGACGGTGGCCGTGATCTGCGCCAGCACGCCGGGCACGTCGCGGGCGCTGACCTTGATGCGGGCGAGGCGGCCCGAGCGCACCATGCCGCGCTCGATGATGGCGGCGAGCAGCAAGGGGTCGATGTTGCCGCCACTGAGTACGAGGCCGACCTTCTTGCCCTTGAATCGCTCCGGATGGCGCACCAGTGCGGCCAGCCCGGCGGCGCCCGCGCCTTCGACCAGTGTTTTCTCGATTTCCAGCAGCATCAGCACGGCCTGCTCGATGTCTCCCTCCCGCACCAGCAGCAGATCATCGGCCAGTCGCGCGATGATTTCCTGCGTGATCTTGCCGGGCTGCCCCACGGCGATGCCTTCGGCAATGGTGGAGCTGCCCTGCTCGTGCTGCGTGCCCTTGATGGCGTTGACCATGGCGGGGAAGCGCGCGGTTTGCACGCCGATGATTTCAATCGATGGCTTGAGCGCCTTCGCCGCCGTGGCAATGCCCGCAAGCAGGCCGCCGCCGCCGATCGCGATGACGAGCGTTTCCAGATCCGGTTGCTCGGCCAACATCTCCAGCGCCACCGTGCCCTGACCGGCCGCGATGTCGGCATCGTCATAGGGGTGCACAAAGGTCAGGCCGCGCTCTTCCGCCAGTCGGTAGGCGTGCGCGCGCGCGGCTTCCAGGGTGTCTCCGAACAGCACCACTTCGGCGCCGAACCCGCGTGTGCGCTCCACCTTCACCCCGGGGGTGAAGCGGGGCATGACGATGACGGCGTGCATGCCCAGTCGTTGTGCATGGTAGGCCACGCCTTGTGCGTGGTTTCCCGCGCTCATGGCGATCACGCCGCGCGCCCGTTCTGCTTCGGTGAGTTGGCTGAGCTTGTTGCAGGCGCCGCGCTCCTTGAACGAGGCGGTGAATTGCAGGTTCTCGAATTTGAGAAACACCTGCGCGCCCACGATCTGGGAGAGCGTTTTAGATTCCACGCACGGGGTGTCGAGCACCTGTCCCTGCAGACGGGTGGCGGCGGCTTGTATGTCTTGGAGCTGAAGCATGGGCGAAGATTGTGGCGCTGCCCGGTGCGCTGCGTGTGACTTCGCCCCATTTGTGCCAGTGTTTTTATGCACGGCACATTCAATGGGGCAGCGCGCGCTCCAAGAGCCGGTCGATGTCGATGCTGCGCGCATCGAGTGCGCCGATCACGCCGCCCATGCCGGTCGGGCTGGCCAGCCGTGTGGCGATGAAGGCGTCGGAGACGAAAGCAGGCGCATGGCGCAGCAGCAGGCAGGCTTGGGCCAGCAGCACCAACCGTTGCACGAGCAGGCGCGCGATGGCCTCCAGCTGATCGGGTGGAGCGGTGAACAGGGCATGCAGTTCGTGCAGCGCCCGGGCAATGCGCGGCTCATCGCGCGCAGCTTGCGTGAAGTCTTCGAACAGCGCTTGCAGCGCCTCGCGTTCGCGGGACAGGGCGCGCAGCACGTCCAGGCACATGACGTTGCCCGAGCCTTCCCAGATCGAGTTGACCGGTGCTTCGCGGAACAATCGTGCCACGATGCTTTCGTTCACATAGCCGTTGCCGCCGAACACTTCCATGGCTTCGCCGGTGAACTCGACCGCACGTTTGCAAACCCAGAATTTGGCGGCAGGCGTCATCACCCGTTTCCAGGCGCGAGCGAGCGGATCGCCGCGGTCGGCATCCTGCTCGTAGGCTTCGGCCAGACGCATGGACAGGTGCAGGGCGGCTTCGCTCTCCAGCGCCAGATCGGCCAGCACCGAGCGCATCAGCGGCTGCTCGGCCAGATGGCGGCCAAACGCGCTGCGCTGGCGCGCATAGGCCATGGCCTGCACCGTGGCGCTGCGCATGATGGCGGCGCTGCCCAGCACACAGTTGAGCCGCGTGTAGGTGGCCATCTCGATGATCGTGGGAATGCCCCGGCCTTCCTCGCCGATGAGGATGCCTTCGGCGTGGTCGAATTCGACTTCGCTGCTGGCGTTGCTGCGATTGCCGACCTTGCCCTTGAGGCGCTGGATGTTCACCCCATTGCGGTGGCCGTCGCTGTCCCAGCGCGGCACGAAAAAGCAACCCAGCGGACCGTCTTCGCTGTCCATGCGTGCCACGACCAGATGCGCGTCGCTCGAGGGGGCCGAATAGAACCATTTGTGGCCATTCAGCACGTAGGTTGCGCCGCGTCCTCCCGCGCCGCGCGCGACGGCCAGCGTGGTGTTGGCGCGCACGTCGGAGCCGCCCTGGCGCTCCGTCATGCCCATGCCGATCCAGATGCTGCGCTTGTCGGCGATGGGCACGTCGCGCTCGTCATAAGCGTTGCTCATCAGCTTGTCGCCCAGCGCGCTCCAGAGCGATGGTTCGCGTTGCAGCAGCGGGATGCAGGCTTGTGTCATCGTGGCGGGGCACAGCGTGCCTTGCTCGACCTGACCATGCAGATAGAAGCCCGCCGCCCACGCCGTCCATCGGCCTTGCTGCTGCGGCAGGGCGAATGGCAACGACACCAGACCGCGCTCGCGGTACATGCGCAGCAACTGGTGCCAGGCGGGATGGAACTCCACGGTATTGATGCGCTGACCCCGGGAGTCGAGGCGATGCAGTTCAGGCGTGTGCCGGTTGGCCAGCTCGGCCAGCGCAAACGTCTGGGCGGTGCCCAGTTGTTGTGCCTGATCGCGCAATGAATCCACGGCCCAGTTGGCGTGGGTGCGCGCCAGGCTTTCCTTCAGCGCCGGGTCGCACTCCAGCAGATTGAAGTCGACCAGATCCGCGAACTGGTTGGCCGATGGCTCGGTGAAGGGGGGCATGCTGTACCTCGCACTGGGGCAGGGGAGGTGGCGCGTGCCGGTTTGAACTCGGGTGCAGACCGATCGGCCACCGATGTGACCAGTGTAGGAGGGCCGTGCGCAGCGGCCATCATGGTTTTCAACCAGTAGGGGAATGGTCCTGCGTGCGCGGCACGGGCAGCGCGCGCACGGAAGACGGCAGACCTCAGGCCGCTTCGGAGTAAAAAATGCGGCGCGTCTGGGTGCCCTGCACGGCCTTGCCGATGGCGGCGATGTGGTCGGGCGTGGTGCCGCAGCAGCCGCCCACGATGTTCACCAGACCTTCGGCGGCGAATTCGTGTACGAGTCGGCTGGTGACGTCAGGCGTTTCATCGAAACCGGTGTCGCTCATCGGGTTGGGCAGGCCGGCGTTGGGATAGCAACTGATGAAGGTGTCGGGGGCGGCCTTGTTCAGTTCCTGGATGTAAGGGCGCATCAGCGTCGCGCCGAGTGCGCAGTTGAGGCCGACCGAGATCGGATTCGCGTGGCGCACACTGTGCCAGAAGGCGGTGACCGTCTGGCCGGACAGGATGCGGCCCGAGGCGTCGGTCACCGTGCCGCTGATCATGACGGGCAGCACTTCGCCCGTTGCGTCGAAGGCTTCCTCGACCGCGAACAGCGCGGCCTTGGCGTTGAGCGTGTCGAAGATGGTTTCCACGAGGATCACGTCTGCGCCGCCTTCGATCAGCGCCACGGTCTGCTCGAAATACGCGGCACGCAATTGCTCGAACGTGACATTGCGCGCACCCGGGTCATTCACGTCGGGACTGATGCTGGCTGTCTTGGGCGTCGGGCCGAGCGCGCCAGCGACGTAGCGTGGCTTGTCGGGCGTGGAAAACTTGTCGCAGGCGGCGCGTGCAAGGCGGGCCGAGGCGAAATTCATCTCACGCGCCAGCTGGCCCATGCCGTAGTCGTCCTGCGCGATGGTGGTGGCGCCAAAGGTATTGGTTTCGATCAGGTCGGCACCGGCGGCCAGATAGCCTTCGTGGATGTCGCTGATCACGTCCGGGCGCGTGAGCGAGAGCAGCTCGTTGTTGCCCTTCACGTCACGCGGAAAATCCTTGAAGCGATCGCCCACGCCATCGGGGCCGCTGTACCCCTCGCCGCGATACTGGGCTTCGCCCAGCTTGAAGCGCTGGATCATGGTGCCCATTGCCCCGTCGAGAATGGCAATGCGTTTTTCCAGGATGTCGGGGAGCTGCTGGGCGCGGGTGTAAGTTGGCAACGTCATCCCCCGATTGTAGGAAAGCCAAGGGCTCCCGGCTGGCAAAAGCGCGGGAGCCCTCAGTAAACGCGGGAATAGGTGCCGCGCCCCTCGGCCATCAGGCGTTTACGGGCGCGTTTGCACGCCCATGGACTTGAGCGCCTCGCGCTCGCCGTTGAAGGTGTCGATGGCGTACTTGTGATAGTCCGCCGCGTTCATGTAGAGCGCCGACATGCCCAGCTTCTTCAGCCCTGCCTGATAGGCCGGATCGTCATAGGCCGCGCGAAAGGCGGTTTCGAGCTTCTTCACCACCTCAGGCGCCATGCCCTTGGGGCCGGCAATGCCCATGGGCGATGTGTGCACGATGGGGTACCCGAGTTCCTTCAGCGTGGGCACATCGGGCAGGTCTTCGGAGCGCTTGTCGCCGAGGGAGGCCAGAACGCGGATCTTGTTGGAGCTCACGTAGGGAAGGATGGAGCTGGAGCTGACCACGGCCTGGATGTGGTTGCCCATCAGGGCGGAGATGGCGTCAGCGTCGCCCTTGAAGGGGACGTGCGTCCACTCCGCGCCCGTTTTCACGCCGAGCTGCGCCATGCCGATGTGCTGGCTGCTGTTGGCGCCGGGCGTGCCATACGAGACGGCGGTGCTGCTCTTCTTGGCCTCGGCCACCAGATCGGCCACGTTCTTCCAGGGCGACGAGGCATTCACCGCGATGTAGTAGTTGAAGCCGGAGATGACCGAGATATAGGTGAAGTCCTTGAGCGGATCGAATTGCGCGCCGGTGATGTGCGGCATGCGGAAGGTGCCGATCGGCAGCATCGTCAGGTAGTAGCCGGAAGGATCGGCAGAGAGCATTTGCACGCCGCCGAGCGTGCCGTTGGCGCCGGTCTTGTTTTCAATGATCACCGGCTGCCCGAGCCGCTTGGTCGCCTGCTCGGCAAACATGCGTCCCATGATGTCCGTGACGCCACCGGCGGTGTACGGCACGATGAGCCTGATCGGCGCGTTGGGATAGTGGGCGGCATTTCCCTGGGCGGCGGCGGGCAGGGCAGTGGCTGCAACGAGGCCGAGCGCAGTCATCACAGTGGCAAAAAGTTTCTTCATGGCGTTGTTGTCTCCGTATAAAACCAAAGCGGTCAAACAGGTGGCGGATGGCGGTTGGAAGGATTCGCGGGCGTGCGGGCTTCAGCCCTCGATGCGGCCCCGGCATTCTCCGAAGCCGATGCGCGCGAACCCTTCGCGCTCGCAGTGCCCCCGGAAGATGATTTCGTCCCCGTCGAGCAGGAAGGTGCGGCTTTCTCCGCTCGGCAACTGCACCGGAACTTTTCCGCCCTCGGTGATTTCGAGCAGTGCGCCGAAGCCGTCGCGCGAAGGCGTGGAGATCGTGCCCGATCCCAGTAGATCGCCCGGACGCGCGTTGCATCCGCTGAGCGTTTGCTGGGTCACCATCTGGGCCGGGGTCCACCAGAGAAACCGGGAATCGCCCAGCGAGAGACGGTGCGGGCCGATACCTTGATCGCGCATGGTGCGGGTGCTGAGCAGCACTTCCAGCGTCACCTGCAGGCCACCGCCGGACTGGTCCGGCGCGTGCAGCAGGTAGTCCAACGGTTGCGGGTCATTCGCGCCGCGCGCCATCACAGGGCAACGGAACGGCGCGAGCGCCTCCTGCGTCACGACCCAGGGCGATACGCTGGACATGAAATTCTTCCCGGTGAACGGCCCCAGCGGCTGGTATTCCCACTCCTGCAGGTCGCGCGCCGACCAATCGTTGAACAGCCCAAAGCCCGCGATGTGGGTGCTCGCCTGCGCAATGGGAATAGGCTCGCCCAGCGCGTTGCCCTCGCCCAGCCAGATGGCCAGTTCCAGTTCATAGTCCAGACGCTCACTGGGGCCGAGTTCCGGTGCCGGTCCCTGCGGCGTATCGCGGCGTATCTGCCCGCTGGGGCGCTTCAGTGGCGTGCCGGATACGCAAATGCTGGAGCTGCGGCCATGGTAGGCAATGGGGATGTGCTTGTAGTTGGGCAGCAGCGGCGAGTCCGGACGGAAGAATTTCCCGGCATTGGTGGCGTGGTGGATGCCCGCGTAAAAGTCCGAATAGTCGCCCACGTGCGCGGGCATGCGCAGCGCGCATTCGCTTTGCAGACGCAGTAGCCGGGATGACAAGGCCGTAGCCTGCTGGCCCTCGGGCGTGTCGGCCCGCAAGAGCGTGGACAACGCCAAACGCAAGGCGCCGCGTTGTGAAGCGGACAGCGCCATCCAGTCGTTCAGGGTGCTGGTGCACAGGGCGTCGCGTGTGGGCGCATCGACGGCGGGCAGCAAGCCCGCGAGCACGACTTCGCGCAGATCGAGGATGGCGTCCCCGATGGCCACTGCGATGCGGGGGCCGGAGCCGTGATCGACCACGCCCAACGGCAGATTCTGGATCGGAAACTGCGCGTGCTGATGCGCCGAATCCACCCAACTGCGCAGAGCCGGGTCATGGGTGGCGTTGATTGTCGGGAGGGAGGCAGTCATGGTGTCTGGAAAGTTGCTTCGGCCAGGTGCCGGGAAAATTCAGGGAAGCAGGTTGCCGCTCATGCGGCCGTGGTTGCGCCGTCCATGGTCCATGCGGCGCCACGCACTTCCTGGGCATCGTCCGAGCAGAGGAACGCGGCCATCGCCGCCAACTGCCCGATCTTCACGAAGCGCCCCGAAGGCTGACGCAGGCCAAGAAGCTGGCGCGTCGCGGCGTCGTTGTCCAGCGATTCACGCGCTGCGAGCGCATCGACCTGCTTTTGCACCAGTGCGGTGAGCGCCCAGCCCGGGCAGATGGCGTTGCAGGTGATGTCGGTGGTGGCCGTTTCCAGCGCCACGCTTTTGGTCAGGCCGATCAGTCCGTGCTTGGTGGCGTTGTAGGCCACCTTGCCCGCGCGCCCACGCAAGCCGCTGATCGACGCCATGTTGATGATGCGGCCCCAGCCGTTCTTGCGCATCGCAGGCAGGGCGAGCCGGATGGTGTGAAAGCTGGCAGAGAGGTTCACGGCCAGCATGTCGTTCCAGATGGAGACTGGAAAGTCCTCGATGGGGCTCACGTGCTGCATGCCTGCGTTGTTGACCAGGATGCCGATGGCGCCGTAGTCCGCTTCCACGGCCCGGATCATCTGCTCGATCTGTTCCGGCAGGCGCAAATCGGCGCGCGCATAGCGTGCCTGCACGCCGTGCTGGGCGGCGATGTCATTCGCAATGGCCTGGCCTTCGGCGTCGTCCACGATGCCGTTCAGCACGACATGGGCGCCGTCGCGTGCCAGCCGGTCGGCGATGGCCAGTCCGATGCCCGAGGTCGCCCCGGTTACCAATGCCACCCGGTTCTTCAAATTGCTCACGTTGCCTGCTCCAAAACTCGTCGTCTCTGATGAGGGGCATCGTAGGAGGCGCAAACTGATATGTCTAATACTGAATTCGGCGCTGATTTATATTTGTAGCGTCTGAATCGGAGGTGTTGCGTCATGGAATTGCGTCATTTGCGAGGCTTTCTGGCCGTGGCCCAGGAGCGCAGCTTTACGCGCGCGGCGCAGCGTTTGCATATGGCCCAGCCGCCGTTGAGTCAGCGCATCCGCGAGCTGGAAGACGAATTGGGCGTGAAGCTGTTCGAGCGCTGCACGCGCAGCGTGCACTTGACGCAGGCCGGCGAGACGTTTCTGGAGCGGGTGCAGTCGCTGTTCCTGCAACTCGATCAGGCCGTGGAGGCGTGTCGTCAGGCGGAGCGCGGCGAGATCGGCGTGCTCCGCATCGGTTACACCGGGCGGGCCAGCCATCAACTGCTGCCCCGCGTCGTGCTGGGGTTCCGGCAGCACTATCCCGACGTGCAACTGGACATTCAGGGCCCGCACCCCACAGGCTTGTTGCGCTCGCGCTTGCTGGACGGACAACTCGACGTGGCGCTGTGCTTTTTGCCGCTGCACGATGCGCAGATTGACACGCGCAGTTTCGCCAGCAGCGCGTTCGTTCTGGCGCTGGCCGCCAGCCATCCCATGGCCGGTCTGCCCTCTGTTGCGCTGGCGGACCTCGCGCAGGAGCCCTTTGTGGGCTATCCGTCGAATCAGGGCTTTCACTTGCGCGACGCCATGGACGCGGCCTGCAGCGCGGCCGGGTTCACGCCGCATGTGGTGCACGAGAGTGAAACTTCGCAGGTGCTGATCTGCCATATCGCTGCGGGGACCGGGGTGTCGGTCATTCCGCGCGAATTGCAGGAAATGGAGCATCTTGGCGGCGTGGTATTCAAGTCGCTAGGGGCTAACGCCCCGCAGGTGGAGCATGGCATGGCGTGGTTGAAAAGCAATCGCAACCCGGCACTGCGCAATTTGTTGGCATTGGAGCTGTCGCCAAAGCCCTCTGCGCCGAAGTAGCACAATAGAGGGTTGCGAGCGTCGCGCCATCATGGCGCGCAGACGTTTCGCCCGCCCCGTTGCACGCGCAGGCTCGTCACGAAAATGAGGGTCGCATGCTATCGAACAGAAAGAATCCCAGTTTGTCTCCCGCGCAGTTTGTCCTGAATGATGTTTTTGGCTACGAGCAATTCCGTGGCTCTCAGCAGGACATCATCGAGCATGTGATTGCGGGTGGGGACGCGCTGGTGCTCATGCCTACCGGCGGCGGCAAGTCGCTGTGCTACCAGGTGCCGGCCATCGTGCGGCGCGATGCAGGGCAAGGCGTGGCCGTGGTGGTGTCGCCGCTGATTGCGCTGATGCACGATCAGGTCGGTGCGCTGCACGAGGCGGGGGTGGACGCTGCGTTTCTGAACTCCACGCTCGACTGGCCCGCCACGCTGGATGTGGAAAACCGCGTTGCGCGTGGCGAGATCACGCTGCTGTATGCGGCGCCGGAGCGGGTCACGACGGATCGCTTTCTGGCGCTGCTCGATGGGCTGTATCAGCGCGGGCAACTGGGGCTGTTTGCCATCGACGAGGCGCACTGCGTGAGCCAGTGGGGCCACGATTTCCGCCCTGAATACCGGCTGCTGTCGGTGCTGCATGAGCGCTATCCGGGCGTGCCGCGCATCGCCCTCACGGCGACGGCGGACGACCTCACGCGCAAGGACATCGTGGACGGATTGCAGTTGCACGACGCGCGCCAGTTCGTGAGCAGCTTCGACCGGCCGAACATCCGCTACACCATCGTCGAGAAAAAAGAGCCGCTTGCCCAGTTGCTCAAGTTCATCGAGCGCGAACATCTGGGCGATGCGGGCGTGGTGTATTGCCAGTCGCGTCGCCGCGTGGAAGAACTGGCGGACGCGCTGGTGAACGCTGGCATCACGGCATTGCCGTATCACGCCGGGCTTCCGCCCGAGGTGCGCCAGCAGCATCAGGACCGCTTCCTGCGCGAAGACGGCATCGTGATGACGGCCACGATCGCCTTTGGCATGGGCATCGACAAGCCGGATGTGCGCTTTGTGGCCCACGTGGACATGCCCAAGAACATCGAGGGCTACTATCAGGAAACCGGCCGCGCGGGCCGCGACGGACTGCCCGCCGACGCGTGGATGGTCTATGGCCTGAACGACGTGGTGAACCAGCGCCGGATGATCGACGAGAGTCCGGCCACCGAAGAATTCAAACATGTCATGCGCGGCAAGCTCGATGCCTTGCTGGCGCTGGCCGAGGCCACGGACTGTCGACGCGTGCGGCTGCTGTCGTACTTCGGCGAGCATTCCGAGCCGTGCGGCAATTGCGACAACTGCCTGCATCCGCCTGAGGTGTGGGACGGCACGGACGCCGCGCGCAAGCTGCTCTCCACCATCTACCGCGTGCACGAGGCCAGCGGCATCACGTTCGGCACCGGGCACATCATGGACATCGTGCGTGGCAAGGACACCGACAAGGTGCGCCAGTTCGGGCACGAGAAGCTGTCCACCTTCGGCCTTGGCAATGACTACTCCGAGCCGCAACTGCGCGGTGTGTTGCGCCAATTGCTCGCCACCGGAGCTGTCGGATTGCAGAAGGTGCAATTGGACAACGGCCACAGCTTTGACACGCTGAGCCTCACTCACGGCTCGCGCCCGGTATTGCGCGGCGAGCAATCTGTGTTGCTGCGCGAGGCGATGGCGCAGGCGCCCGCCAAGCGCACGCGCAAACAGCGCATTGCCAAGACGTCGGCCGCAGCGGCAGACCTCAATCCGGATGGGCAGGTGCGCTTCATCAACCTCAAGGCCTGGCGTGCCGAAGTTGCGCGAGAGCACAACCTGCCCGCCTACGTGATCTTTCACGATGCAACGCTGGCCGCCATCGCCGAGCGCAATCCGCAGTCGTTAGAGGACCTGCAAGGTATCTCCGGCATGGGCGCCAAAAAGCTCGAAGCCTATGGCGCCGAGGTGCTGAGAGTGAGCACCAACATGAGCGGATCCTGAGGCACCGAGTCGATCTCCCGTTTGCCAAGCCATCCAGTGCATTTTCACCGCCGCAACGGCGAGTGAAATCGAATGTTTTGGTGATTAATTACGTGTTGTAATAGATATTGATGTGTAAATAAATGTGTTTATTTGCAGTCACGAAGCCAATTCAAATGTCACAACACGGGAGATAAAAATGATGAAGAAATTGCTGGCTATCGGCATGTTGGTAGGGGCCTCGGCAACGCAGGCGTTCGCGCCGCAGGCAGGCACGTGGGTCATCACGGCAGAGAACAACGGCCAGCCGGGTCGCGGATTCGGGCTGGATGTGCAGAACTCCACGCTGGTGATGCAGATGTATGGCTACGAATCCAGCGGCAGCCCGACCTTCTACCTGACCGCAGGCGCGCTGACCAACAACCAGTACGCCGGCCCGCTGATGCAATACCGCAATGGCCGCTTCTTTGGCAGCGGCGAGCGCAATGGGCAGGAAGCCGGCAACGCGGGCACCGTGAAAATGCGCTTCGTGTCGGGCACGCAGGGGTTCATCACCTTTCCGGGCGAAGCAGAAAAAGAGATTTCACGCTTCAGTTTTGCCTATCCGGCAGGCCCGGACGGACTGAAGGGCGTCTGGCTTTTCAGTCCGCTGGATACAGTCACTCCGTCCGCAGACTTCTTCCGTCTGGAGCAGAACATCGGCGCCACCGACGGCGGCAATGGATTGGTAGTGTCCAGCAATGGCCGTGTCGGCTGCGAACACCAGACCAAGGGTGCGCTGGCTGGCTCCGTGCTGTGCATTCGTGTGAACTCCTCGGGGAAGTTGGACCGGGCCTACCAGATGGTCTACAGCGTGAATGAAGGGGAAGGATTGCTGCTGTCGCCCTCGGGCCAGCCAACCGCATTGGCCGTGATGCGCCGCCTTACAAATTCGAAGGACATCGGGACAGGCGTCTTGCACAAGCATTCAGAAGCGCAAGAATTGTCGGAGGCCGACGCGCTCAATCTCCGCAGCGAATTCGAAGCGCTCAAGGCGTCCACCCTGAACGATTGATGCGTTCGTCCCCGGCCACGGGGACTTTTTCGGGCGATCGCTTGCCTTGTTGAACACTGTTTTTATAATCAGTGTTTCAAGTCAAGTCACCGATGCCCACTTCACCGCTTTCCCGCCACCACCGCACGCGCCTGATGCAGATTTGGCGCTCTGCGGGCTGGCCGTGCCAGGACGCGGTGGAGATCGAATTGCTGGCCGCGCACCTCGTGGAGCGCCATGTGTCCGCCGAAGGGCATGAACTGCTGCGCGTGACGGAATCCGCCATCGCACAACTGGCGCAGGCGCGGCAACTAGGGGTGCGCTCGGCGTCCTTGCACGACCGCATCGAGCACCGTTTTGCACAGCAGCAATTGCTGCCCGCTGGGCGCATTGTCTGGCGCGAGCTGGCCTTGCGTGCGGCACTGGATGCCGTGCCCGATGCGGCGCAAGCACCTTCCGCGCCGCCCGTTGTTGCGCCGCAGGACCTGTTCTGGGCGGATGAATCCACCTCGCAACCGACTGCGCAGCGTGCGCGACGCATCTGGCGCGTGGCGCGGCCCGATCTGTTTTCTGTACGCAATACATCGGTGCCGACCTATTTGCAGCCCATGGTGCACGAGGTGAAGGCGAGCCGCGCTGATCTGCTCTCCGACCTGCGCCACGAAGCCAAGCGCCATGCGTATCGCTGGCTCAGCGAGGAGTGCTATTACGTCTTTCCCGCAGGCATCGCCGAGCCCGAAGAATTGCCCGAAGAGTACGGCGTCTGGGTCATGCATGGCGACGTCGATGGCGCGCCGCGCTTCGAGTTGCTGCGCGCGGCGCGGCATGCCAGTTGCGCCTTGCCGTTCGCCGTGTGGATGGCGCTGTGCAAGGCCACGCCGTTGACCGTGGATGACGAGCTGCGCCATGCACAGTCGCAGCTGGGCGAGTCCGGTGCCGATGGGCCGCACTGAACCCCTCGGCCCGGCCGCCTACACCATTGCCGTGCGCGAGTTGTGCGCATTCACGGCCAAGGCGGGCGACCTGGATGTGCGCTTCACGCCTGCGCCCACGTCGCAGGAAGGCATCGCGGGCCACGGCAAGGTGACGGCAAAACGCCCGGCGCAGCACTACGAAACCGAGATAGCGTTGTGCAGCCGCTTCCAGGAGCTTCAGGTGCGCGGTCGGGCGGATGGCTTTGACGCGAGCATCCCGCGACTGGAAGAGATCAAGACGCACAAGGGCCGCCTCGACCGCCAGCCGCCCGCGCAGCGCGCATTGCACTGGGCGCAGGCGCGCGTGTATGGCTGGCTGATGTGCGAGGCGCGGGGTTTCGCCGCGCTGGACATCGCGCTGGTCTATTTCGACATCGACAGCGAACGCGAAACCGTGTTCACCGAGCACTGGAGCGCCGCCGATCTGCGCACGTTCTTCGAGACGCAATGTGCGCGCTTCATCGACTGGGCGCGCAAGGAAGCCGCGCATCGGCTGGCGCGGGATGCGGCGCTGCAGGCGTGGGCGTTTCCGTATGGCGCATTCCGCTCGGGCCAGCGCGATCTGGCGGAAAACGTGTACCGCGCCGCGATGCAAAAGCGGGTGCTGCTTGCGCAGGCGCCCACCGGCATCGGCAAGACCATGGGCACGCTGTTTCCCACACTCAAGGCCCTGCCTGCGCGCGGCATCGACAAGGTGTTCTATCTCGCGGCCAAGACGTCGGGCAGACAACTCGCGCTGGACGCCATGCGTGCGCCAGTGGCGCAGGTGCGCGTGCTGGAATTGGTCGCGCGCGACAAGGCGTGCGAACACCCCGACAAGGCCTGCCATGGAGACTCGTGTCCGCTGGCGCGTGGCTTTTATGACCGGCTTGCAGCAGCGCGCGCGCAGGCGCTGGAGCCGGGTGCGCACCTGTTGATGGACCAGAGTCGGGTGCGCGACGTGGCCCTGGCGCACGAGATCTGCCCATACTACCTGTCGCAGGAACTGGCGCGCTGGGCCGACATGGTGGTGGGCGACTACAACTACTACTTCGACTTTGGTGGCCTGTTGCACAGCCTCACTGCCGCCAATGACTGGAAGGTTGCGCTGCTGGTGGACGAGGCGCACAACCTCGTGGACCGGGCACGCGGCATGTATAGCGCGGCGCTGCAGCCCGAGACCCTCCGGCAGGCGCGCGATTCGGCAACGGCGGCGGAGATTGCGCGCATCAAGAAAGCGCTGGCACAGGTGCGCCGCGCATGGAGCGCGCTCAACAAGGTGCACGCTGCCGAGCCGTATGTCGTGTTCGACGCCCTGCCACCCGCCTGGAGCGCCGCAGTCAGTCAGTCCACGCAGGTCATCGGTGAACACTTTGCAGACCACCCCGATCGCGTCGACGCCGATCTGCAAACCTACCAGTTGGAGGCGCTGCAACTGTTGCGGCTCATGGAGTCGCTGGACGCGCACTCCATCGTGGATCTGCAGCAACGCCGCAGCGCGCAGCGGGCCGGCCAGCCCGACACCGTGATCAGCATCCGCAACGTCGTGCCCGCGCCTTTCCTGCAATCGCGCTGGGCGGCGGCGCACTCGGTCGTGCTGTTCTCGGCCACGTTGCAGCCCGCACATTTTTACGCGCAGTTATTAGGGCTGCCGCCGGAGCATGTGGTCGTCGATATCGCATCGCCCTTCAGCGCGGAGCAATTGCAGGTGCGCGTGGCGCGCAGCATCTCCACGCGCTATGCGCATCGCGCAGCATCGGCGCAACCGGTGGCCGACCTGATGGCGCGGCAGTTCGGCGAACGGCCGGGCAACTACCTCGCGTTCTTCAGCAGCTATGAGTATCTGGAGCTGGTGGCCGACCACTTCGCGCTGGCGCACCCGCACATCACGCAATGGCGACAGGCGCGAGGCATGCGCGAGGAGGAGCAGCGCGCGTTCCTGGCGCGCTTCACGCAGGACTCGCAAGGCATCGGTTTTGCCGTGCTGGGCGGCGCGTTTGCAGAAGGCATCGACCTGACGGGCGAGCGGCTGATCGGCGCATTTCTCGCCACGCTCGGACTGCCGCAATTCAATCCTGTCAATGAGCATCTTCGCAAGCGCATGCAGGAATTGTTTGGTGCTGGCTATGACTTCACCTATCTGTATCCCGGCCTGCAGAAGGTGGTGCAGGCGGCGGGCCGCGTGATCCGCACGCCGCAGGACCGGGGCGTCGTGCACCTCATCGATGACCGGTTCGCGCGTGCGGAGGTGCGGCGACTGTTGCCGGTGTGGTGGCAAGTCGACATCGCATAGCCACTCGTGCCCGCGCGCGGCGTGGGTATTTGCGGCGCTGCGCCGTTTCCCGCTAGAGTGGCTTACAACAATCGACCGGAGCCCCACCATGGCCGTCAGCGTTTTCGACCTGTTCAAGATCGGCATCGGACCGTCCAGCTCGCACACCGTGGGGCCCATGCGCGCCGCACGCCAGTTCGCGCTGCGGCTGGCAAGCCATGGCGTGTTGGCGCACACCCGGCGCGTGCGCTGCGAACTCTACGGCTCGCTCGGCGCCACCGGGCGCGGCCACGCCAGCGACATCGCCGTGCTGCTGGGGCTGGCCGGGTTTGCGCCAGACACCGTGGATGTTGATGCGGTGGAGGGCTTCGTCGCCCAAGTGCGCAGCACGCACAAGCTACCGCTGGCCGATGGCCCGGAGGTGGCGTTTCAGGAATCCACCGATTTGCTGCTGAAACCCGAAGTGACGCTGCCGTTCCATGCCAACGGCATGCGCTTTGAGGCGCTCGACGCGCACGGTACCGTGCTGGACGCGCAGGTGTATTACTCGGTCGGCGGCGGCTTCATCGTCAGCGAAGAAGCCGCGCACGATGCGCAGCGCCAGGCTGAAATCGCGCCCGATACCGAAGTGTTGCCATTGCCGTTTCACAGCGGCGAGCAACTGCTGAGTCAGGCGAAGACGCAGGGCCTGGACATCGCCGGAGTCATGCGCGTGAATGAACGCCATTGGCGCACCGATGCAGAGATCGACAGCGGCCTGCTGACCATCTGGAGCGCCATGCAGGCATGCGTGCGACGAGGCTGCGGCACAGGCGGCGAACTGCCCGGCGGCTTTCGCGTGCGCCGACGCGCTCCCGCTTTGTTCAAGGCGCTCGAAGAAGCACCCGACGTGATGAGCGATCCCCTGCAGGTGATCGACTGGGTGAACCTGTTTGCACTCGCGGTCAACGAAGAAAACGCCGCCGGTGGCCGCGTCGTGACCGCGCCCACCAACGGCGCCGCGGGCATCGTGCCCGCCGTGCTGCATTACTACACGCGCTTCATTGCAGACGCGAACGACAAGGGCGTGATCGAGTTCCTGCTCACGGCGGGCGCCATCGGCATTCTCTACAAAGAGAACGCATCGATCTCCGGCGCGGAAGTGGGATGTCAGGGCGAAGTCGGCGTGGCCTGCTCCATGGCGGCCGCGGGCCTGTGCGCCGTACTCGGCGGCACCCCCGCGCAGGTCGAGAACGCGGCCGAGATCGGCATGGAGCACCATCTGGGACTCACCTGCGACCCGGTCGGCGGACTGGTGCAAATCCCGTGCATCGAGCGCAACGCACTGGCAGCGGTGAAAGCCATCAACTCGGCGCGTATGGCGCTGCGCGGCGACGGGACGCACCACGTGAGTCTGGATCAGGTGATCAAAACCATGCGCGAGACCGGCGCCGACATGATGACCAAGTACAAAGAAACCTCACGCGGCGGCCTGGCCGTGAACATCGTGGAGTGCTGAGCGGTTCGGGGGGCTGTGCTTGCCCTTGGCTTTGATGCTTATGCGTGTCGCTTGCGCTTTGCACGCGGCGCGGAAACCTTTGACGTGCGCTAGCCGACATGCGCTTTATCCGGATTGGCTGCAACTCCTCTGTGGATGCAGGCCTCTACACCTTCGCTTTCGCCAAAACCTGCGCCGAGGTCAAATGTCAAGGTCCGCTGCAGCTACACTTGCCAGTGAGGCCGTGCGCAATCGCGCATTACCAGCCATCATTCGTCGGGGATGCCAAAGAAGGGGCGATAAGCGGAGCGGATGATTCTTCTGGCTGCGGGGACAGAAAGCGATATGGCGCGAAAGTGGTGAGCACGGCGATTGAGTTTTGCTGTCACTTTGGGGAGGGCTGGTTTTCAGCGTGAGCGGTCACTCGGATTGGCCCAACCGATGGCCGCTTTGCGGCGAACTACTTACACTGCTTCACCAGCTCGGCTATTGACTGACCACTTGCTCTACCTGAGCTTGCGGTGACCTGCGAACCCGCGTTGCGCACTCGGGCCAAGGCTAAACGGTAAAGCGCCCACGCGCATATCGCGATGCTGGTGGGCTAACAAGCTAAGATCTTACGTGTACCTCGCGTCAGCGCAACGCGGCTTGTCGTTGTGAAACTCGCATTGGTAACTGCACCTCATAGTCGCGGAGAGCCAGAAGTCCGAATGAAGCACAGTGTCCAAGGTGACGGGCAACCTCGGCAGTGAGTCCGTGAAGGCATCCATTTTGATCCTCAGGAAGGTTCTAGGTTAACCGCCAAAGCATTACGCTACACATGTCCAGCCGTTCTTCGTTAGCACCACGCCGACGCGAAACTTAGACAAACGTAGGTCGTTACACCAGTGGCCATCAGCCGCTTCCTAACGAAAGACAGTATTTGTACAAACTGTATCGATGGATGAGAACGGGCCAAACCGCATCTACGACGTAGTAGATGCAAGCCGCTATTGGCAACAAAGCAACGGCGTAGTAAAAGAGGAAGGAGTTCTTGATGGATTTGTTTTGGTCGCGCTGTACCTTCTCAATCCGCTTGATCTCCTCTTTGATGGGCTTGCTGAAGGTCTTTCTCGCCTTCGTGGCCTCCTCCATATTGAACTTGAAACTTTCTGCTAGGTTGTGAACCTGTTTTTGATAATGCCAAACTGTTCGGAGAATGATTAGACTAGCAACGATGACGCCAAGAATACCTATCGTGAAGCTCGCTGTGCTGCTGGAGCTACCCATGACGATCAACGCACCGAGTGAAGCAGGAACCGCAAGCAATTTGGTAGCCACTTCCCCGACCGCGCTGTTGATTTTCGTCGTGCTCTCGATCAAACTGTCAGATATCTTCTTCCGGACCGCATCGAAGGAAAATGCACTGACGTAGGCATGCAGATCGTGCAAGTATCTTTTGCTTACCTTACCCCAATTCCTCACCAGATAATCGAATTCGACTTCTTCTCCATCGCACTCGTCGATGGTCTGCGCGATGGCAGTGTTCATCAGCAGAATGCGCTCCTCGATCCACGTTCTCTCTTTTCCTTGCGCTGCGCTGAGTGCGGAGAGAATTTTGAAGCTTGCGAGCTTGTACGCGACCGTGTTGCTCGTCAAGTTGATCTTTAATACTGCCGCCTTTTGCGGACTCTTGCCGTCTGACGGCTTCAGGAAAAACAAGCGATCGCCATTCATCGATTGCTCTCGATCAATGGAGAGCGAAACGAAATCGCGCAGACAATGAATGAACTCAGTCATTCTCTTGACCTGGGATATCGCTTCGGGAGGATTATCTTCACTGGAAAGGTAATCGATATCAACGATATAAAAGTTTCCCCTAAACACACCCTTTTTCAGGCTCGCCGTGTTATCGATGAATTGCTTGGTCGACGTGAAGAAGTGACCTTCGCTATTTTGTGGAAGTGCAACGTCGACGCGAACCTTCCCGCCTCGTTCCCGATAAGCGTAGCGCCCGAAAGATGGATCCACCTGACCCAATTCCTTCAGTTGAGCCATCAGCTCCGGCGATTTTTCGGCCTCGATGACGAAGCTGCAGGCCTCATCAAGCGGTGGTTTTCCAAGAAGTCGGTAAAGGCGGACGATTTTATCGAGCATAGCTATGCGATCTGCTTATCCAACTGCTCCATCTGCTTCTGAGTGAGGTTTCTGAACGTTAAGGACCTTGGACTCCTGTCATAGCGGACTTTGGCATCGAGATCCATGCCTAGGGCGGATTTGTTGAACTTTAACTGCATATCGTCGGCATCTATCACTACCTTAATATGCTTCGCCAATTCGCCTTTGTGCACGTGAAACTCAGAAGGCACCCGGTTCAAGTCATTGTTGAAGTACTGCAGGAATCCTTCCAGATGGTCCTTAAGCTCTCCGGGAATGACTGAGGACGCGACGTGTACGACTTCGTCCAGCTTCGCCAGTTGTTTCTTCTCGGCACGACCCTGGAGATATCGGCAAACAGCTTCTCGAGCACCTTTGACGAAGGGCGCCAAAATAGCATTTCTTTCAAGAAATTCCTCAAGGACGGCGATCACGGAGGCGGTCGACTTCTTCGGTGAGGTGTTCAGAACGCAGCCGAGCGCCTTGAGGAAATAGCCAGAGGCATCAGCGCTGTCGCGCGAAACCAGAAAAGAGAGATAGTTTTTTAACTCCACCTCTGAATCGCTTTCCTCACCCTCCACATCGCTGGCAGCAGTTGCTTCGTCTGTAGAGATCTGTAGGTAGTCCCCACATCGAATGTCTGCAGCTTGGCTGAGCTTGGACATGTCTATTTCTACGATGTCCACGGGCACATAGTCTTCATCCAGAGTAATGCCACCCTTCTGCTTAATCATGGCGATTAGGAAGCGGTCCTGCCTATCTTGATCCTTGTAGTGCCCGAAGAGGATTTTCGACCCCGTCGATCCAGACTCATCACTGGCATGGTCGATGATCTCGATCATTGCCTTTCTTGTCAGCTCGATGAATGTGTCGATGTCGGATAGTTCTTGGACGGCATTTTTAAATGCTCCATAGAATTTCCCTCCTCGCTCTTTATCGAATCGTCCCCAAGACTGCGTGTTCAGTTTCCCGCCTAGCAATTTGGCCACACCGCCGACCAATGTCTTCACGGCAGGGAGCGTGACATCTAGGCCCTTTTCCTTAATCACGATTGAGGCGATGTCGGTCTTCTTGTGCTGCTCTTTTTCAAAGCCGTGGATGACGGCATTGATGATCTGAACTTCTCCGCTATCTGCAACCTGCATATGCCCCTCTTTGTAATATTCAAATACGATGAAATGTAACTTGGCCGCCGACGTAAATATCGTTTGTGATCTCCCGAAGGTCAAGCGCCTTGCACTCACAGCTTTCTAATTCTCTGTAACCTCAGTCTCTGTCGGCTACATAGACAGCGCATCACAGCATTGGTGGTGTTCGCGCCCCCCGATGTTTCCCGGGTACATCGAGTGATAAGGCGAGGCGGTCGACAAAGCCGAGGACCGCAACGGGAACTAGAATGTCCATAACGGCACGCAGAAAAGCTCGTTCGTACCAGCACCCTGCATGCGGCGAGTGACCGGCTTTGGGGGTTACCGTGCCAATCAGCACGAGTGAATTTTAACGACCGTTGCGCGTGGTTGCTGACGTTCTGGCGCTAGTCAGTGAATGTCTCAGATCAACCTTTAGCGACCCACTAGAGACCAATGCGGCGAATGCTTTCCGCACAATTCTCTACCCCAAACCAATAACCTCCACAGCCCCAACTCACTGGCTACTCGCAACGCGTGGCTGGTCGTTGACCTTGATCGCGCTTGCGTTGGTCAAGTTCACTACGTCACCGGCTTGCAGCGTGCCGAAGGATGTGCCGTTGACGATGAGTTGTTTTCCATCGGTGCTGGCGGTGATCGTGTTGCTGCGGTAGTTGATACCTGCTGGTCCGAACTCCGCCTTGCCTGATTCCATCGGGACCACGAATGCGACGCCTGCGCCTTCGAGGCGGCGTCCGTTATCGCTGCTTACCGATATCTTGCATCCCGTTAATGGTGCGGCCAATGCTGCGCATAGCCACAGTGTTCTGGTCCAACGCATCGTATTCACACGTCCTGTTGTGGTCGTTCTCACGGCGGGTCATCAATCTATCGGATGTTGCAGTTCCCGATTCAAAACCTGTCCCTGTCTCCCACCACTGCGCGCAGTCTCCAATCGTTGCCGATGGCTGCGGTGTCTTTGACGGCGAGCCTTGGTGCGTCGGGTAGTTGGTGGAGTTGCATGCCTGAGAACGCGCTTTGCGCGTCGCCGAGGAGGGTGGGGGCGATGTAGAGCAGGCACTCGTCCACCACGCCTGCTTGCAGGAGCGCGCCGTTGAGGGTGCCGCCTGCTTCGACGTGGAGTTCGTTGATTTCGCGCTGGCCGAGGTCTTGCAGCATGGCGTGCAGGTCGATGCGGCCTGATGCGTCGGGCATGGAGATGATGCGTGCGCCGCGTGCTTCTAGCGCGGCGTGGCGCTGGTTGATGGCAGTGGCGTTGGCGTTGGTGACAGTGGTGTAGATCAGGACCTCGCGGGGGATGTCGAACAGCTTGGCTGTGGGAGGCGTGCGCAGGTGGCTGTCCACGATGATGACGCGCGGCTGGCGTGGGGTGTCGACATGGCGCACGTTGAGGAGCGGGTCATCACCGAGCACGGTGCCGATGCCGGTGAGGATGGCGCAGGCGCGGGCGCGCCAGTGGTGGCCGTCGGCGCGTGCGGGTTCCGAGGTGATCCACTGACTTTGGCCATTGCGCAGGGCGGTGGCGCCGTCGAGCGACATGCCAACCTTCAGGCGCACCCAGGGCTGTTTGCGCACCATGCGGCTGAAGAAGCCGATGTTGAGTTCGCGCGATTGCGCGCCGCCGTCGCCGACTTCGACCTGTACGCCAGCAGCGCGCAGCCGCTGGAAGCCCTGGCCTGCGACACGCGGGTTCGGGTCTTCGATGGCGCCTACGACTTTGGCGATGCCTGCCGCCACGAGCGCGTCGCAGCATGGGCCGGTGCGGCCGTGGTGCGAGCAGGGTTCCAGCGTCACATAGGCCGTGGCACCGCGCACATCGTTGCCGCGCGCGGCGGCGTCGCGCAGGGCCATCACCTCGGCATGTGGTCCGCCCGCTTGTTGCGTGAAGCCGCTGCCTAGCAGGGTGCGTCCGTCGGCGCTCATGATGACGCAACCCACGCGCGGATTGGGGTTGGAGATATAGAGCGCCTGCGCCGCGAGGGCCAGCGCATGCTGCATGGGGTCTGTGTTGGGGGGCGCGTTGTCGTCTGGTGTCATGGCACAGCGATGTTACTTGAGCGCGCCGTGGCCATGGCGTCTCAACGGTTCCAGCATTCCTGCTGAACGCTGTGTACGCGGTGGTGCAGCGCGCCGAGCTCGCCCGTGTGAGTGAGCGTGTAGTCGCCGCATGGATCGCCGAGCATCTGACCTGCGCGAATCGCGAACAGGGTGTAGCCACCCTCCGCGTCGTCCTGCATGGCGAGCGTGTAGTGCGTGGGCTGAAGGGCTGCGAGCAGCGGGCCGGATGCCTTGGTGTCGGGATAGATGCCGCTGGCGGTGTGGGCGCGTTCCAGCCACTGCGCCGCCTCGAGCAAGGCCGCACGGGCTTCGGCGCGATGGACGCGAGCGATGTACTGCTGATACTGGGGTAACGCCACGGCGGCAAGAATGGCGACGATGACGAGCACGATCATCACTTCGATGAGCGTGAAGCCTGGCCAGACAGCGGCGGCGTGCTCCCGGCGCGCAATGGCGGATCGAACGGGCTTCATTTCAACTGCCGCCAACTGGGGCGCAGCAGCACCGAAGGGATCTCATTGACCAGTTCCGTGCTCCCGTCCGGGCCTTGGCGCGTGGTGCGGCCACGGGATCGCGTGAGGATGGAATGCGGTGACGTTGTGGAGCGGAAGGCTGGCGCATCGTCGCCATTGATCAGGCCATCGCCGTTGGTGTCCAGCGTGCGGGTGCGCGGGGCGGAGCCGGTGGCGATGTGCATCAGCGAGCGCAAGTGCGTGTCGCTGCTCAGTGCGCTGTCGCACGATTCAGCCATCGGCGTTTCTGTGGCAACCGCTGTGGCAGGCGCGACGCTGGCGATCTCCAGTATGTTGCCGCCGCCGAAAAAGCGCGGGGCACTGATGACGCGCTCGCGCGGTAGGGGCAGGTCGATGAACCAGCCTTTCTTTTCGTTGGCGGCGCAGGGTGCGGCGGTGCAATAGGTGAAGGGGATGTGCTGGAGTTCCCAGTAGCTGCGCCCTTCGCTGCTGGCTGCGCCGCGCAGTTCGGTCGGGTTCACGCGGTGTTCCGCGAGCTCAGCGCGCGAGGTAGCTGGGCCGGGTGCGTTGCGGCGCGATGCGTCTTCGGCAATGACGGCGCCTTGCATGGCGTAGCGCGCATAGTCCATGACGCCATAGAAAGTCTGCACCGAGGCATCGGTGCGATCCGATGCCGTCAGATCGCGGCCCGTGCCAAACGCCACCATCAGCCCATTGATTTCGGGGTGCACGCGCACAACCGGCGCAGAGGTGATGGCTTGCCGCTGGCCGTTGCGCTGCGCCGTGAAGAGCGGCGCGCCGCCATGGGCGACGTGCCAGTCGGCGTCGGACGCGGAGGAGATGTCGAATTTCCAGAGGTGGCCTTGCAGGTCTCCGGCATAGACGACGTCGGGCGTGGCGTCGCCGTTCACGTCGAGAAACTGCGGTGCGGACAGCCCGTTGGCGAATGCGCCAGCGGGAGCCTCGGCCACGATTTTGCGCAACCCGCGGTCGCCGTCCAGATATTGGATCAGCAGCACCGGCATCCCATGTGCGCTGTTGTAGCCGTTGCCGAGGATGAGGGCCCAGCGCCCGTTGTTGGTGCGCGTGATGTGCAGCGGCTGGTTGGCGCGGGCTTCGTCCAGCGTGGGCTGCGCGAAGATGTGGCCGATGTCGGGATCGCTGCCGTCTGTGCGATCCATGAGGACCCTGTCGGCGGCCATGGCTTCGGTGCGGCGGTCGGTGATTGAAGTCACATCCAGCACCACATAGCCGGGGCCGCCCGCGCCGAGCGCGCTGACGAGCAAGGAGCGCCAATCGGGTTGTGCCGTGGTGCCCAGATTGGCTTCGCCAACGAACGGCGAGCCGTCCACGTAGTAGCGATGGGCATAGTCTGGGCGGGCCAGCCAATGCAATTGATGCAGCAGTCCTGCGGGGACATAGGCGAACACTTCTTCGCCTGTCGATGCGGAGAAAGCATGCAACATGCCGTCGTTGCCGCCCACATAGAGCAGCGCCTCGCGCCCGGCGTGGGCAGCCGCGAAGGCACGATAGCTCGCGGTGGCGTGGCCAGCGGCGGGCTTGCCAGCATGCCAGAGGCGTGAATGGACGATGTCCCCCTGGCGGGAGGCGCGTACCCGGAATGACGTTCCCTCGCGGCTGCGGTCGCCGCGAATGTAGTCCACGAGGTGCGCACCGAAGGCCTCCACCGGACTGCCCGCTTGCAGTTGTTGTTGCTGCGCGGGGCTGAGCCCGTTGCTGCCGTCGCGCTGCCAGCGAAAGGGAACGCCGCGCTCGCCGTTGTGCGTCAGGATCAGGCGCTGGTCGGCGGACGTCAACGCGTCGAGCCTGTCGGCGGTACTGCGCTGAGCGCGCCCGGTGGTGCGGATCTCGATGCGACCGGTCCAGGTGCGCGGGTGGTAGCTGGCGATGAACGTCGTTGCGGGGTTGGTCGCCATATCCGTGGCGATGCCGGACGTGGCGACAGAACTGGTCAGCCATGCATCCGGGCCTTGCACGTTGGCGATGATGGCGTGCAGCGCATCGACCAGCTGGGTCGTTGCGTTGTGTGCGTGAAAGGTCTGCCCGCGAGAGTGGATGGCCGCGAGCCAGAGGTCGCTGCGCGGTAACTGGGAGTCCGTGAACCATGTCCCGGCGAGCGCGTCGTCTGGCGCGTTGTGCGGTGCGGTCGCCAAGGGGCCCATGTCGACGGTGAAGTGGACCATGTGTTGCCACGTGGCGGGGTCGTTGCGCGGGTTCCAGTAAGGAGACACCGATAGATGGCCGGACGGGGAGCGTTCGCTCTGCGGTTGCGGATAGCGTGGCGGCACCAGATTGGGCAGCTCTGGCTGCAAGTCGCTCGCCCAGAAGTGCCACGCCAGAGAGGCCGCAGACACAGGGCCGTCACGCGGCGGTCGTTGGTAAGCGGCGAGGTGTGTGGGATCTGCGTGCGCCACATCGGTGCCGTCCGGCAGTCGGGTTGGCGGCGGCGCTGTCGGCAGGGGCTGCAACGGCGCGCTTTCGCCGTCGGTGAACAGCAGGTGGTAGGCCCGCCGGCAGGGAAGCGGGCCGGGGGCGGCTTGCGCGGTGCCGGGCACGGTGTTCCAGGGATTGTCGCGGCCGGTCTGGCGCAGATACGTGCCTGCGTTGAACACGAGGTCGATATAGGACACGCCGTTGCCAGCACTCAGCCCCTCCACAAAGCGAAGGAGCGCGCCGCGCGTGGAGGCTTCGCTGGCATCGGCGTGACCTTGCAGCCAGGCCATCTGGTTGGTGTGCTGGTGGTGTCTGCATCCTGCAGGCGTCAACGTGGCGCAGCCGTGCGCTGCCTGATAAGCGATGCGCGCGGCGTTGTCGGGTATGACGGACGGGTCGAACACCGCACGCAGGATGGCTTTGGCGGCGTCCAGCCGCGTGATGGGCGTGGGCGCATTGCCAAACTGCACATCGGGTGTCGCCATGCTGGCGGAGTTGTCCACCGAGACGATGAGGTTGGGCGCGGGCTCGCTGTGGGCGGACTCCATGGGGAACTGCGCGAACGCGAGAGGCTGCGCGGCGCAGAGGGCGGTGGGGCTGATGAGGCTCAGCGCCAGCCACGCCATGAGGTGTATGGGTGTACGCATGGGCTCCTCCATGTCTCCGGTTCATTCCAGCGGGTGTTGCACGACCACGGTTTGCAGCACGACCTCCGTGCCAGCGCGTTGCCCGCGCGCCAATGCGGTGATGCGAACCATCCATGGCCGGGCGCTGTGGGGCGCAAACTGGCGCACAGGCGTGTTGTCCTGAAAGCGCGTGAGCAGGGCGATTTGCGGGGTGGGATACGGCAGGATTTCGATCCAGTACCACGCGTGCTGCAAGTCCGCGTCCGATCGTGTCGTGGTGGAAGCAGCGGCGTTGGTGAATTGACCGAATCGCGCGCCCACGCCTTCCGCCGTCATCTGTGCGAGCAGAACGCGGTCTGACCAGAAGTCCTGCGCGCCGTCGCGCCGCACGCACAGCCCGTGCGCGCAACCGGTGGGAAACGAGGCGAGATGCGCCAGCATGTCCGGCAGGCCGCTGGCGTCAAAGCGCCAATGCTCCGCGATGGTGGCGCGGCATTTCAGCGGCGCATCGGCCTCGCTCTCGCAAGGCATGCCATCGACCTGCAACTGCTGGATGTCGAGTTGGGCGTCGTCCAGCATGGCCTGTGCGGCCTCAAAGGCGCGTTGGTAGTCGCTTTCGTTGCCTGTCAGGCGTTCATTGAACAAGGCACTGCGTGCGCTCCACAGGGCCAGCATGGCCGTCAACCACAGCACGACCAGCACCACGTACAACGCGGCGCCGCGTGGGCCGTTGCCGGGGGCTGTTCGCTTCGGCGTCATCATGGGCCTGCCTGTGCGCGCAGATGAAAGGTGCGCCGCACCACCAGCGGCAAAGGGCCGCGCAGCGGACGCCACTGGTCGGCGCAGTTCAGGTACACCGCGCCGGTGTCGGGCACCGTGAGGGTGGGGCTGTGCAACTCCAGGCAGACGTTTACGGAGCGTGCGCGCGCCCAGTCGGCGTGCGGGTCCGCGCGCATGTCCGCCGCAAGGACGCTGCGGAATGCCGTGGTATTGGCGGTGAGGCTGGCGGTGGGACTGGCACTGGCGTCCAGCATCACCTTGAACGAGAACGCTGCGACGTGGCCGATGAGAGGCTGTGGCGTGCCGGAGACTCCCGTGCACATCAGGCTGCCGTCACGTAAGAAGAAGGTGCTGACAATGCGCGGCGCAGGGGCGCGCTGGTAGGTGTTCTGCCCGAGGCAGTCGCGCATCAGTGATTGGAATGCGGGTGCGTTGCCATCGCCGACTACGGTCTCGGCATAGTTGTCGTATTGCGCTTGCAATGCAGCGCCGCTGGATCTGGCAACGATGGGGGAGGCGAGTGCGCTGTGGCTGGCCGCGCTGGCGCTCACCGGTGCGCCATCCGCTTGCAGCACGGCTTCGAACACCACGGGCTCCAGCGCGGGCAAATCTGCCGGGTGCGGTAACCCGGAATGCAGGTTCAGCGGTGCGCTGCCCGCTTGCCGGATTTGCTGGCCGATGATGCGCATGGCGGTGCCGGCGTCCTGCTCCATGCGCGTGGACTCTTCCACACTGAGCGCCAGCGACTGCGCGGTTTGCACCGTTTGCAGGGCGACGGCAACGATGAGCAGGCCCATCCCGAGCGCCACCAGCGTTTCGATCAGGCTGATGCCGCGGACGCAGCGAGCGCGCGAACGGCTTTTCATGCCGGGCAGCCCTTGTCGTGCGACGCGGTGGTGTTCTCATATGAGCAGCGCGGTGCAAGCAGCAGGTACTGCACATGGCAATCCCAGCCGGCGGGGCAACTGCGGCCCGAGCCTTGTGTGGTGATCGCGCCGGCCCATGCATGCAGGCGATGGGCGGTGCTGCTCTCGCCATACCGGCCTTTGTGTGGCCACGCCAGAAGGATGCCGATGCGGCGTTGCGCCTCCGGCCCCGATGCATCGCTCTGGAAGATGAGCGCCTGACTGCGGCCCAGTCCGCTGCGCACCTGCTGCATCCATTCGCGGGCATCGTGGTGGGCCCACGCGCTGGCAGCGCACGGCGCGGTGCAATCGGGCGGCAGAGCGGAGCGGGAATCGTCGTCGCTCGCGTGGATGTATGTGTCGATGTGCTGCAGTGCCTGCGGGTTGGCGCGCAGGCGCTCGCTCAGGTCGCCGATCAATCGCACCGCGACGGCCCGTCGCGTGCCCGCCTGCGCATGGTGCAGCGAGGCCAGCAACGCGCTGAGCAGCGCCAATACACCCAGGCTGACGAGGACCAGCGCGATCAGCGATTCGAGCAAGGTGGCTCCACGCATGGAGCGGGCGCTGTGCATGGCGTTTTCCGGTGAGTGAAAACCCGCATTGGAGTGCGTTCGGGCGCACTCCCGCAATTTGCTTTTCAGGCGCTTTGGCCGGTTTGAGGGTGTTTGCGTGCGTTGCTTGATGTTCTGCAATCCCTTGTGGGCAGCGCGATACGCGGGTTTTTCCGGTGCAGCGCCGTGTCCGTGCCCTGTCCGTGCTGCGCGCGAGACTTTGGTAATGCGAAAGGGGTGCTTGCAAACTCTGTGATTGTCGCTGGGCGTGCGCTGACGGAAGATGCGCTTCTGACATGACTATCAAACCGTCATGACACTTCTTGAAAACGCAATAACGATCAGCGAACCGAATGAACACGACCACGCAAGCGACGATTGACGAGGCCCAACTGGCCCACCTGCGCAGTTGGATTGGCAAGAGCGAAAGCACGCCCGACACCATCAACGCAGCACCGGTGCGCGGCATGACAGCCACGCTGGACCGCGACGATCCTGCGCCGTCGGACGGCACGCCCTTGCCCGCCCTGTGGCACTGGCTGTATTTCCTGCCCCATGCGCGCCAGAGCGAAATCGGCGCGGACGGCCATCCCACGCGCGGCGGATTCTTGCCGCCCGTGCCGTTGCCCCGCCGCATGTGGGCCGGTGGGCGGCTGCAGTGGAATGTGGACAACCCGATCGTGGTGGGGCAGGCGCTGGAGCGCGTCTCCACCATCCGGTCGGTGTCGCACAAGACGGGCCGCTCGGGCGAACTGCTGTTCGTGCTGGTCGAGCACCGTTTCTCGAATGCGAACGGCCTGGCGCTGACGGAAGAGCACGACATCGTGTACCGCGCAGCCGCCGAACCCGGCGCGCCCGAGCCTACGCCCGTCAAGCCACCGCTGGAGGGGCAGGATGTGTTCTCGCGCACCATTACGCCCGATGACGTGCTGCTGTTCCGCTACTCCGCGCTCACCTTCAACGGCCACCGCATCCACTACGACCGCAAATATGTCACCGAGGTGGAAGGCTATCCCGGCCTGATCGTGCACGGTCCGCTGATTGCCACGCTGTTGCTCGACCTGCTGCGTCGCCACATGCCCGACGCCACAGTGCGCAAGTTCAGCTTCAAGGCGGTGCGTCCGACCTTCGACCTGCATCCGTTCAGCGTGCACGGAAAACCCTCCGCCGATGGCAAAACCGTCGAGCTCTGGGGCCGCGACCACGACGGCTGGCTGACCATGCAGGGCACCGCCGAGCTGGCCTGATCCCGCTCTATCCATCCATTCCAGGAACACCCGGAACACAAAGAACACGACGATGATCGAACAGACCCTCTCCAACAACTATCAGGAAATCCGCGACGCCATTCGCGCGCTGTGTGCCGAGTTTCCGGACGAGTATTTCCGCAAGGTCGATGAGGCGCGCGCCTATCCCGAACAGTTTGTCGACGCACTCACCAAGGCGGGCTGGCTGGCCGCGCTGATTCCGACCGAATACGGCGGCTCGGGCCTGGGCCTGACCGAGGCCAGCGTGATCATGGAAGAGATCAATCGCTGCGGCGGCAATTCCGGCGCCTGCCACGGCCAGATGTACAACATGGGCACGCTGCTGCGCCATGGCTCGGAAGCGCAAAAGCAGAAGTACCTGCCCAAGATCGCCTCGGGCGAGTGGCGCCTGCAATCCATGGGCGTGACCGAGCCGACCACCGGCACCGACACCACCAAGATCAAGACCACGGCGGTGAAGAAGGATGGCCGCTATGTCATCAACGGCCAGAAGGTCTGGATCAGCCGCATCCAGCACAGCGACTGGATGATCCTGCTGGCGCGCACCACGCCGCTGGCCGAGGTGAAGAAGAAGAGCGAAGGCATGTCGATCTTCATGGTCGATCTGCGCGAGGCGGAAAAGAGCGGCCTCACCGTGCGCCCGATCCTCAACATGGTGAACCACGAGACGAACGAGCTGTTCTTCGAGAACCTCGAAATCCCCGAGGAAAACCTGATCGGCGAAGAAGGCAAGGGCTTTAAATACATTCTCGATGGCCTGAACGCGGAGCGCACGCTGATCGCAGCAGAGTGCATCGGCGACGGCTACTGGTTCATCGACCGCGTGACCAACTACGTGAAGGATCGCACCGTGTTCGGTCGCCCGATCGGGCAGAACCAGGGCGTGCAGTTCCCCATTGCCGATGCCTTCATCGAGATCGAGGCCGCCAACCTCATGCGCTGGAAGGCGTGCGAGCTGTTCGACGCGCACCAGCCGATGGGCGCGCAGGCCAACATGGCGAAATTCCTCGCCGCCAAGGCGAGCTGGGAAGCGGCCAACGCCTGCCTGCAGTTCCATGGCGGCTTCGGCTTTGCCTGTGAATACGACGTGGAGCGCAAGTTCCGCGAGACGCGCCTGTATCAGGTGGCGCCCATCTCCACCAACCTCATCTATTCGTACGTGGCCGAGCACATCCTCGGCTTGCCGCGCTCGTTCTGAGTGAGAACCCCCCGCGCGGCGGCACCGACGCGGGGCGCTTGATTGAATGGAGATCACATGATTCGACCTCTTGATGGCATCACCGTCATCTCTCTGGAACACGCCGTGGCAGCGCCGTTCTGCACGCGCCAACTGGCCGATCTGGGCGCGCGCGTGATCAAGGTGGAGCGCCCCGGCGCCGGCGATTTTGCGCGTGGCTACGACCAGCGCGTGAACGGCCAGTCCTCCCACTTCACGTGGATCAACCGCAGCAAGGAAAGCCTGGCGCTGGACCTCAAGCAGTCGGCGGCGCACGGCGCGCTCATGCAACTGCTGGCGACGGCCGATGTGCTGGTGCAGAACCTCGCCCCCGGCGCGGCAGCGCGCATGGGGTTGTCGTTCGAGGCGCTGCATGCGCAGTTTCCCAAACTCATCGTCTGCGACATCAGCGGCTATGGCGCGGATGGCCCGTACCGCGACAAGAAGGCCTATGACCTGCTGATCCAGAGCGAGGCCGGTTTCCTGTCCATCACCGGATCGCCCGAGGTGCCGAGCAAGGCCGGCATTTCCGTGGCCGACATCGCCGCGGGCATGTATGCGTATACGAACATCCTGTCGGCACTGTTGCTGCGCGGGCGCACGGGCGAGGGCAGCCACATCGATGTGTCGATGCTGGAGGCGCTGGGCGAATGGATGGGCTACCCCATGTACTACGCCTACGAAGGCGCGCCACCGCCGCCGCGCACCGGCTCATCGCACGCCAGCATCTACCCCTACGGCCCGTTCGCTGCGGGCGATGGTGGCACGGTGATGCTCGGTCTGCAAAACGAGCGCGAATGGCAGGCCTTCTGCGACAAGGTGCTGGAGCAACCGGCGCTCGCCAAGGATGCGCGTTTTGACAGCAATGCGCACCGCAATGAAAACCGCGCCGCGCTGCAGGCGGAAATCCTGCGCATCTTCTCTGCCTTCAAGGCCGAGCAGATCGTCGAGCGCCTGGACGCCGCAGGCATCGCCAACGCGCACGTGAACGACATGGCGGGCCTGTGGGCGCATCCGCAACTGGCCGCACGCCAGCGCTGGCGCACGGTGGGCACGCCCAAGGGCGACGTGCCTGCGCTGCTGCCGCCGGGCCTGAACAACGCCTTCGACTACCGCATGGACGCCGTGCCCGCCGTGGGTGAACACACCACCAGCATCCTGGCGTCGCTGGGCTGGTCGGCCGCGCAGATCGACGCCTTGCACGCTCCGGGAAGCGTTGCCGACTGATGCCCATTGAGTTGCATGCCCCTTGAATTTCCACCGAACCCACTGAAGAGAATCCCATGAAACAGGAAGCCGCCGTACAGATCCACCCGCTCGCGCAATTTGCTGCCGAGTTGCGCTGGGCGCAGATTCCCGATGCCGTGCAGCGCAAGACCGAAGACCTGCTGGTCGACTGGTTTGGCTCCGTGCTCGCGGGCCAGAGCGCACGCCCGGTGCAAAGCATCACGCGCTTTGCGCTCTCGCAGGGCCCGGCGCAAGGGCCGTGCGAAATCATTGGCCAGTCCGCCACTACGTCGCCCATGATGGCCGCTATGGCCAACGCCGCCGCCTCGCATGTGGCGGAGCAGGACGACGTGCACAACGGCTCCGTGTTCCATCCCGCCGCCGTGGTGTTTCCGCCTGCGCTGGCGGTGGCGCAATCGATTGGCGCCAGTGGTGAGCGCTTCATGGCTGCCTGCGTGGCGGGCTATGAAGTCGGTATCCGCGTGGGCGAGTTTCTGGGCCGCAGCCATTACAAGATCTTCCACACCACCGGCACCGCAGGCACCATTGCCGCAGCCGCTGCCGTGGGCAATCTGCTGGACCTCACGCCCGCTCAGATGCAGCACGCATTCGGCTCGGCGGGCACGCAAGCAGCGGGGCTGTGGGAGTTCCTGCGCACGGCTGCCGACAGCAAGCAATTGCACACCGCGCATGCGGCGTCGGCGGGCTTGACGGCGGCATACCTTGCCAAGGATGGCTTCACCGGCGCACAGGACATCTTCACCGGCCCGCAAGGCATGGCCGCCGGCATGTCCACCGACTCGGACGCCGCCAAGCTCACTGACCGCCTCGGCACGCGCTGGGCCACGCCAGAGACCTCGTTCAAGTGGCATGCCTCGTGCCGCCACACGCATCCTGCGGCCGATGCGCTGCTGCAAGTGCTGCAGGAGCACCAACTGCAACCCGCCGACGTCGCGCAGGTGACCTGCCACGTGCACCAGGGCGCGATCGACGTGCTCGGCCCCGTGGTGTCGCCCGCGACGGTGCACCAGAGCAAGTTCTCCATGGGAACGGTGCTGGCCATTGCGGCGCGCTTCGGCCACGCGGGGCTGACCGAGTTCGACGAGCAGTTCCTTGCCCCCGACACCGTCAGCCTGCGCGACAAGGTCCGCATGGTGCTCGACGAGGAAGTGGACACGGCGTATCCGCAGCGCTGGATTGGCAAGGTCACCGTCCAGACCACCGATGGCCGCACACTGCAGGGCCGCGTCGACGAGCCCAAGGGCGACCCCGGCAACACGCTCTCGCGCGAGGAAATCACGGACAAGGCGCTGCGCCTGGCGGCATACGGCAGTGGTGATATCCCCGAGGACAAGCGACGCGCAAGCGTGCAAAGTCTGTGGGACATCGCCAAGGCCGCCAAGGTGGCTCGTCTGCTGGGCTGATCCTGACGCGGTCGGTTCCTGACGGTTCCCCGGGGTGGAGTGATGCCTTTGGGAACCGGCTCTCTATTCCTTTACTTCAACAAATGCAGGAGACAAGCATGCATTCTTTTTCCCTATCCCGTTGTTCCCGTCGTCGACTGGTGCAATGCCTTGCGGGCGCTGCGGTGCTCGCCGGTGCGTCGCTCGGCGCGCAGGCCGCAGGTTATCCCGATAAGGCCGTGACTATGGTCGTGCCGTACAGCGCGGGCGGCCCCACGGATGTGGTGGCACGCTTGCTGGCGGTGCCCATGGGGCAGTCGCTCGGGCAGACCGTGATTGTGGAAAACACCGTCGGTGCGGGCGGCACGATCGCGCCCACGCGCGTGGCGCGGGCCAAGCCGGACGGGTACACGATCCTGATCCACCACATGGGCATGGCCACCGCGCCTGCGCTGTACAAGAAACTGCCTTACGACCCGCTGAAGGATTTCGAGTACGTGGGACAGGTGCTCGACGTGCCGATGACGCTCCTGTCGCGCAAGGATTTTCCGGTCAACACCTTCCCCGAGTTGCTGGACTATGTGAAGAAAAATCAGGACAAGGTGACGATGGCGCACGCAGGCACGGGCGCGGTGTCGCAGTTGTGCAGCCTGCTGTTCATGCACCAGGTGGGCGTGAAGCTGACGACGGTGCCATACAAGGGCGCCGGTCCGGCGATGAACGACCTCATGGGCGGTCAGGTGGATTTGCTGTGCGACCAGACGACGCAGACCGTGCCGGTCATTCAGGACGGCAAGCGCGCCAAGGTATTCGGCGTGACCACGCCCAAGCGCCTGTCCTCGCTGCCGGACATCCCGACCCTGGACGAGCAGGGCCTGAAAGGGTTTGACGTGAAGGTCTGGCACGGCATTTACGCGCCCAAGGGCACGCCCAAGGACGTGATCGACAAGCTGAACAAGGCGCTGAACGTGGCGCTGGTGGACGAGAACGTGAAGAAGCGCATCCACGAACTGAGCTCCGATCTGGCTACACCCGACAAGGCCACGCCGGAGAGCCTGCGCAAACACCTTGCGTCCGAAGTGGCGCGTTGGGGCAAGGTGATTCGCGATGCCGGTGTGACTGCGGAGTAATCTTGCCATCCATGTAAATCAAAGCGCGACGCCGGTGGCACGGAAAGCGGAAACAGGAATGGGCTGCATTGACGGCCAATTCCTACTTGGCGCTGGCGGGAAAACGTTTACGCTCCCTGCGGGTATCCCCTCAAACTCAAGGAGAGCAGCATGGAATTTTTATGGTTCATCGTGGTGGGATTGATCGCGGGCTGGCTCGCAGGCCTCGTCATGAAGGGCGGCGGCTACGGCATTCTGGGCAACATCGTCATTGGTGTGATTGGTGCACTGATTGGCGGCTGGGTGTTTGGCCTGCTGGGTCTGGGCGCCGGTGGCGGGATGATTGGCAGCATTCTCGTGGCCTTTGTCGGCGCGGTGATCCTGATCTTCCTGGCACGACTGATCAAGAGAGCCTGACCTGTCACGCTTTTTCATGAAAAAACCCGCTGGAGTGCATTCAGCGGGTTTTTTGCTTGCAGCGGCACTCAGCGCATCATGACCGTGCGGGGCGCATGGCTGGGGCAGCGGCGGCGGCCGCCTGCTGGCGCTTTTCGTCCTTGCCGATCATCGAGGCGCACCATGCGGACACCAGACCGGCAAACAGCACGTACGCGCAGATCAGCCACGGCTGGCCGCCGTTGACCTTGAGGAGGTAGGTCGCGATGATGGGCGTGATGCCGGACGCGAAGATGCCCGAGAACTGGTAGACGAACGAGATGCCGGTATAGCGCACCTTGGCGTCGAACAGGTCGCAGAACAGGCCCGCTTCAGGCGCATAGACCATGGCGTAGAGGATGCCGAACGGAATGATGGTGGCGATCCAGATCAGCAGCATGTTGCCGCCGCTGGTACTCATCAGCCAGAACGCCGGGAACGACACCACACCAGTGATCAGCGAGCCCCACATGTACATGCGCGCACGGCCCATGCGGTCGGACATGCGCCCGAAGATCGGAATGCTGAAGCACATCACGATGGCGGCGGCCATCACGCCGATCAGCGCCTCGGAGCGCGTGATGTGCAGCGTGCCGGTGAGGTAGGTGATGGAGAACACGCCGAAGATGTTGAAGAACACGCCGTCGATGTAGCGTGCGCCCATGCCCTTGAGCACGTTGCCGGGATAGCGGCGCAGCATGTCCATGAAGGGGATCGCCGTCTCCGCATTGCGCTCCTTGATGGCGGCGAACTCGGGCGTTTCCTTCACGTGCAGACGGATGAACATGCCGACCGCGACCATCAGGCCCGACAGCAGGAAGGCAACACGCCAGCCCCAGGCCATGAACTGCTCATCCGTGCACAGCCACGACAGCACGCCGACCACGCCCGACGCCATGAACAGGCCGAGCGCCAGACCAATCTGCGGCAGCGAGGCATAGAAGCCGCGCTTTTCCTTGGGCGCGTATTCATAGGCCATCAGCACCGCACCGCCCCATTCGCCCCCCAGTCCGATGCCTTGCAGCACGCGCAGCAGCAGCAACAGCACCGGCGCGGCGACGCCGATCTGCGCATACGTGGGCAGCAGTCCGATGAGGAAGGTGGAGACGCCCATGATCATCAGCGTCATCACCAGCATGCTCTTGCGCCCGATCTTGTCGCCGAAGTGGCCAAAGATCACGCCACCCAGCGGGCGCGTGACAAAGCCCACGGCAAACGTGGTGTAGGCCAGCAGCGTGGAGATGACGGGGTCGTCACTGGGGAAGTACAGCTTGTTGAAAACAATGCCTGCCACGACGCCGTAGAGGAAGAAGTCATACCACTCGATGGTGGCGCCGACGATGGCGGAGGTGACCACGCGGCGGATCACGCGCGGGTCGGTGGTTTGAGGACTTGTCTGGGCCATGTGTTGTCTCCTTGGTGGACGGCAGATTCACGCTGCCGCCATGGCGGTTGCTCTTCTCTTCTTCTTGGGACCGGACACATGTGCGATGCATGTGCCCATGGCTGCAATGCCGTGGCACATGCATCGCACAAGGTATGCTGCGGGTTAGGCCGCAGCGAGTTGCCGTGCGTCTTCGCGAATCATGTCGGCCGCCTTCTCGGCCATCATCACGACAGGCGCATTCGTATTGCCCGACACAAGGGTGGGCATGACAGAGCAATCCACAACGCGGATGCCCTTCACCCCATGAACGCGCAGTCGGGCATCGACCACGGCCATGGAGTCGCTTCCCATGCTGCAGGTGCCGCTGGGATGGAAAATGGTGGCGCCGTTATTGCGGCAGAACTCGAGCAGCTCGTCGTAGGACTGCGCATCGCGCCCCGGTTTGACTTCGCGCTTCACGTACGGGCTCATGGCGCGCGATTGCGCAATCGCGCGTGCCGCGCGCACGGCGGCCACGTTGGTGTCGCGGTCGAGCTGTGTATCGAGGTAATTCGGTTGCATGGACGGCGGCTGCAGCGGATCGCGCGAACGGATGCGCACATGGCCGCGTGACTCGGGGCGCAACTGGCACACCGACATCGTGAAGCCCGAGTACGGATGCACCTTGCCGCCCGCCATGTCCGCCGACAGCGTGGCGACGTGGAACTGGATGTCCGGCGTGGCGCTCACGGGCCTGCCGTTGGCATCGCGCAGCGCATGCATGAAGCAGCCGCCCTGATTGATACCCACAGCCAGCGGGCCAGAGCGGTGGATCAACCATTCGAGCCCCAGCTTCGCCTGACCGATCAACGAGTTGAGCTGGTCGTTCGTCGTGATGGGCTTGGAGCATTCATAGCTCAGGCGGATCTGCAAATGGTCCTGCAGGTTCTCGCCCACGCCGGGCAGGTCGTGCACCACGGAGATGCCGAACTGCTCCAGCAACGCGCGCGGGCCAATGCCCGAGAGTTGCAGCAGTTGCGGCGACTGGATGGCCCCGGCGCACAGGATCACCTCAGCGCCTGCCGTCGCCGTGTGCGACTGGCCATTCTGTTGATAGGTCACCCCCGTCACCCGCTTGCCGCGCGTGACCAGACCGGTGGCCTGGGCGTTGGTCTCGATGCGCAGATTGGCGCGGTGTTTGGCATCGGTGAGATAGCCCTTGGCAGTGCTGCAGCGCAGGCCGTTGCGTGTGGTGAGTTGGTAGTAGCCGGCGCCCTCTTGTTTTGCACCATTGAAGTCGTCCGTGCGCGGCACGCCGATTTCTTGCGCGCCGGCGATGAAGGCCTCTATCAGTTCGTGTTTGGCACCGATGTCCGACACCTTCAGCGGGCCCGTACCGCCATGCAATGCGCTGTCGCCGCGCTCATTGCCTTCCGATTTAATGAAGTAGGGCAGCACGTCCTTGTACGACCAGCCTTCGTTGCCCGCTGCGGCCCAGCGGTCATAGTCCTCGGCCTGACCACGGATGTAGATGAGCCCGTTGATCGAGCTGGAGCCGCCCAGCGTCTTGCCGCGCGGCCAGTAGATGCGGCGGCCATTCATGTTGGGGTCGGGGTCGGTCTCGAACTTCCAGTTGTATACCGGGCTCCACATCGTCTTGCCGTAGCCGATGGGCAGATGGATCCATGGCGAGCGGTCCGGGGGACCCGCTTCGAGCAGCAGGACGCGCTGATTGGAGTCCTCGCTTAAACGCGCCGCGAGCACACAGCCCGCCGATCCTGCGCCGACCACGATGTAGTCATAGCTTTGCGCAATGCTCATGTTATGTTGTCTCCTTTTTCAGTTTCACTGAATGGAACTTATTGTTCCTATGGATGGAACTTTACGAAAAAATCGCGCACGTACAATGAGCGAAAACCCCGAGCAACGTCCTTCGTCTGTTTCCAAACCATGCCGATTCGCAAGCCTGTCCAGCCCGTCCGCTCCCCTCTTGCAGCGAAGGCTGGCGCCATGGAAAAGGCGGGTGCGACGGAACCGATTTCGGTGTCGGAGCGGGCACTGTCGGTGTTGGATTTCGTTGCAATTTCCGGGCGTGCCGGACTGATGGATGTGGCGCAGGCCTTGCAACTGCCCAAGGCGACGGCATCGCGCCTGTGCAGCAATCTGGAGGCGCAGCAGTGGCTCAGCCGCGATGGGACCGACCGCAGCTTTTTGCCCGGCCCGCGTCTGCTGCGGCTGTCGATGGCGGCGCTCAAGACCGACCCCAGGCGCGAGCTGCGCCACCAGATCCTGTCTGAGTTGGTCACGGAAATCGACGAGACCTGCAACCTCACCGTGCTGGACGGCCTTAAGGTGCGCTATCTCGATCGTGTGGAAACGCACTGGCCGCTGCGCACGCAACTGGAGGCGGGCTCGCACGTGCCGTTGCACGCGACGGCCAGCGGCAAGATGTACATCGCGATGATGGCGCCCGAAAAGCGCGCCACGGTGTTGCGCCATGCGCAGTTTGAACGCTTCACCCCGCGCACGCTGACGCAGCCGGAGGAGCTGGAAGCGGCGGCGCAGAAAATCCGCGTCGATGGCTATTCCTTCGAAGAAGACGAATTCATGCTCGGCCTCATCGGTCTGGCCGTGCCGATCACGGATGAGCGGGGTGAATGTCGCGCCACCATGGCGCTGCACGCACCCAGCGCGCGCATGAAGTTCGAGGCTGCACTGGCCGTGCTGCCGGCCCTGCGCCGCGCTGCCGAGCGCGTCAAGCCCCTGCTGTTCTGATTCGGCCGATGTGTGCGCTTCCGAGTGCCATTGCGGGAGATTGCCCATGACGTCTTGCGGCGTGGGTCACTACAATACCCGCAACCCGCGCAGGCGCTGAACCCGTTTCCAGCCCTAAGGCTGCGCAGGTTGTCTCGTGTCAGGGCTGCCGCAGCGTGCGGCGTTGCCCGCCCTGATGGTCTTTTGACTGCTTCCCTCCATGACGCCAGCGGCGCCATGATTGCGAGGGAAGTGCTGCATCGCAGCGTGACTGCCGCCTCCGGGTGGCGCCGCCGCCGTCATCGCCAACGATCTTCGATTCGCACATGCACACGGTGCCAGGCGATGCAGCAGCTTTGAGCTTTCGCGGCTCATCGCACCCATTCAAGGAGTGTCCCCAGGATGCGATTGAAGATTCGCCACTCGGCCATCACACTGGCCTGCCTGTCCCCGTTGCTTTGCATGTCGCCCGCGCTGGCGCAGGACAGCTCCACCGTCACGATCAGCGGCTTTCTGGACGCAGGCGTGTTTCGCAGCTTTGGCAAGGTCTACGAGTTGGGCACCATCCAGCGCAGCAACCTCGCCTTCTCCGGCGTGGAAGACCTGGGCGGCGGGCTCAAGGCCACGTTCCGCCTGAGCACCCGTTTCGACATGGGCGACGGCATGAGCGAGGACGCAGGCAAGAAACCGTTCTGGCACGACGAATCCACCGTGGGGCTGGCCGGCAGCTTCGGCAAGGTGCGACTGGGCCGTGCGCTGAGCGCGTTGTGGGCCAACGATTGGGAGTTCGATCCGTGGTCGAACAACAACCGCGTTGCCTCGCCCGCGTGGTACTACTGGCACGCGCTGACGCCGTCGGACCGCGTGAGCAACAACGGCTTTGCTGAATACGGCCGCATGAACAACGGCATCTTCTACGACTCGCCGACTTTTGGTGGCTTCACCGCGCACCTCAGCGCATCGACCGAACGCACCGAAGCGCCGGGCCGCGATGGACGTGGTTACTCCGCGTCGCTGAACTATGCGCAGGACGCGCTCTCGGGCATGCTCGCCTTCGAGCGCAACGGCAGCGGCGACCGCGACGTGTTCGTGGCAGGCAAATACCGCTTCGGCAAGGCCGCGGTCATGGCCGCGTATGACCACAGCCGCATGGCCGACCACGGTGACAAGTCACGCGCGGCCACGCTGGGCGCCACCTATCAGGTGAATGCGATCACCTTCAAGGCGGGCTACGGCCACCAGCGCTTCAACGACGACAAGAACCACTTCGTCTCGCTGGGCGCGGACTATGCGCTCTCCAAGCGCACCACGCTGTACGCCAGCTTGGGTCACCAGCGCTACGAGCACGAAGGCTCACGCACGGCCTTTGGCGTGGGCATGTCGCACGCGTTCTGACGCGGCGCAGTCAGTCCACGCGGGCGCCGGTGGACTTGACCACCTGCGCCCAGCGCACGACCTCTGCGTCGATGTGCTTTTGCAGCGCCTCGGGGCTGGAGCCAACCGGCTCGTAGCCGCTGGCCGTGAGTTGTGCCAGCAACTGCGGTTGCTTGAGGGCCTTGGCGATTTCATCGCTCAGGCGCTTGCGCACGGCTTCCGGGGTGCCCGCTGGCGCGATGATGGCGTACCAGCCTGTGACGTCGAAATTGGGGATTCCCTGCTCGCGGATCGTCGGCACATCGGGCGCCAGCGGCGATCGCTTGGCGCTGGTGACGGCCAGCGCGTGCATGCGCCCATCGCGAATGTGCGGCATCGAAGTGGAGATGCTGTCGAACGTGAGATCGATGTCGCCCGCCAGCATGGCGTTCACCACGCCCGCGCTGCCTTTGTACGGCACGTGCGTCATGCGCACGCCGGCTTCCGTGGCAAACAATTCCGCCGCCAGATGCCCCGTATTGCCGTTGCCCGCGGAACCAAACGTGAGTTGGCCGGGCGCGGCCTTGGCTGCTGCGATCAGCTCGGGAATGTTTTTGGCGGGCAGTTTCTTGCTGCCCGCAACAATCATGGGCAGGTTGGCCACGAGCGACACGGGCGCAAAGTCTTTCTGCGTGTCATAGGGCAGCTTGGGGTACAGGCTGGCGTTGATGGCGTGCGCGGCCAGCACCATCTGCACCGTATAGCCATCGGGCCTGGCGCGTGCGATGTACTGCGACGCGAGCGTTCCGCCCGCACCGGGCTTGTATTCCAGCACCACCGACTGCCCCAGTTGCTGCTGCAATTGCACCGCCAGCGGGCGACCGAGCAAATCGGCACTGCCGCCGGGCGGGTAGGGAATCACCAGTTGGATGGGCTTGTCGGGCCAGTTCGGCTCCGCTGCTGCGAGCGGCGCCAGCAACGCCGCCGCAGACGCCAGAACGCTGCCGAGCACGAGGCGTCGCGGGAAATGCAAAGGCTTCATGATGTCTCCTGGTGGTGGTGGGCTTCAACGCCTGGTGCGTCCTGCACAAAGCGATCGCGCAAGTTGCGTTTGAGCACCTTGCCGATTTCACTGCGGGGCAATGCATCGGTGATGACGACCTGTGCCACGCGCTGCACCTTGCCCACGCGCGCGTTGAGCCACTGGCGCAGGTCGTCCGCCGAGGGCATCTCGCCCGCGTCGCTGGCAGCTTTGGGCACGACGTAGGCCACGGGCGTTTCGCCCCAGGCCTCGGAAGGCACGCCGATCACGGCGCACTCGGCCACGCCGGGATGTGTCACCAGCGTGGCTTCGATGTCGCTCGGGTAGACGTTGAATCCGCCGGTGATGATCATGTCCTTCATGCGATCGCCGAGCACGATGAAGCCATCGGCATCCTGCCTGCCGACATCGCCGCTGCGGATGTAGCGTTGCCCTTGCGCGTCGAACCATTCGACCTCGCGGCTTTTCTCGGGCAGGCGGTAGTAGCCCGACATCATTCCTGCGGAACGCCCGACGATCTCGCCCAGCGTGCCGGGCGGCACCTCCTGACCGGACTCGTCGATGAAGCGCAGCTCGGACCCCGTCACTGCGCGGCCCACGGTGTGCAGCTTGTCCGGGTGCTGGTGGCAGTGCAGCTCGCAGCGCACGCCGCCTTCGGTCATGCCGTAGTACTCGATGAGGCTGCCGGGCCAGCGTTGCAGCACCTCTGCCTTGAGCGCGGCGCTGAAGGGGGCGCTGGTGCAGAACTTGTGCGTCAGCGTGGAGAGGTCCGTCCGGTCGAAATCAGGGCAGCGCAGCAGGCGCTGGTACTGCACCGGCACCAGCATGGTGTGCGTCGCGCCATGGCGTGCGGCAAGCGCGAAGTATTTCGTCGCATCGAACTTGCGCATCAGCACCAGCGTGCCGCCCAGCGCCAGCGTGGGGAGCGCGGCCACCAGCGTGGTGTTGGAGTACAGCGGCGTGGCGCACAGCGACACCGCGTTCACTCCATAGCCGTTGGACACCGCGCGCTGCACGTGCGACCAGCGCATGGCCCACGACTGGACGATGCCTTTGGGCGCGCCCGTGGTGCCGGACGAGTAGATCACGTTGAACGGCCAATCCGGCTCAGGGTGGATGGGGGCGGGCGCCGCGCCACTGGCGGGCTCCAGCCATTGCGACCACGGCTGCCCGGCCTGCTCTGCGTCGTCCAGCGCGACGCATTGCACGTCGGCACTGGCGCTGACCGGCCATTGCGCGGCCACGTCGCGGTCGCGCAGCACCAGACGCGCGCCAGAGTTGTCCAGCATTGCGCTCAGATGCTCCGCCGTGGCCGACGGGGCCAGCGGCGCGACGGCCACCCCGGCGCGCAGTGCGCCGAGGAAGGCAATGACATATTCGACGCAGGTGCCCGCGCAGATCGCCATCGTGTCGCCAGGGTGCAGTCCGTGCGCTGCCAGCGTGCGCGCGACGCGCTCCATTCCAGCGCACAGTTGCGCGTAGTTCAGTTCGGTGTCGCCCAGCACCAGCGCCACCTTGGCGGGCTGCTGCTGCGCTTGCAGCGTGACGAGATGCGCGAGCGAGCCGAAGGGCTGGCGCAGAGCGTCCTGTATCGGGTTGTGCATGATGTCGGGTGTGCTTCCAAAGGGCCGGATCGGGCGGCGCAGGCAGCAGCATCGCGTTGCCTGCCGTCCCCACAACTTAGGTCATCCGGGCACGCGAGACATCAGGGTTTCAAAGGAGTGAAACTTCGTGATTTGGCAACCGGACCTTCCATCTCGTGGAAGGCCGGTGCGCCCATAGTTCAAGACTTACAGCTCAAGGCTTCAGATGCGCGGCGAGGAATCGCTCCATCGCCTCGTAGAACTCGAACTTGTTCTCGTCGTTGTGAAAGCCGTGGCCCTCGTTGTCCTTCACCATGTATTCCACTTCCACGCCCCGTGCGCGCAACGCGGCGACGACCTGATCGCTCTCCGCCTTATTCACGCGCGGGTCCTGCGCGCCTTGCGCGATGAACAGCGGCGTGGTGATGCGATCGGCCAGCAGCGCGGGCGACGTGGCTTCAAGGCGCGCCTTGTCCTTTACCGGGTCGCCCACCATGGCCTGCATCTTGTCGAGCATCGGCTTCCAATAGGGCGGAATGGTCCCGAGGAAGGTGAACAGGTTGGATACGCCCACGTAATCCACGGCGGCGGCGTACAGGTCGGGCGTGAGCGTGATGCCCGCCAGCGTGGCGTAGCCGCCGTAGCTGGCACCATAGATGGCAATGCGCGCCGGATCGGCAATGCCCTGATCGATGAGCCACTGCACGCCGTCGGTGATGTCGTCCTGCATCGCCAGACCCCATTGGCCGAAACTGGCTTCCCAGAACGCACGTCCATAGCCCGTTGAGCCACGGAAATTCATCTGCAACACGGCATAGCCACGATTGGCGAGAAACTGCACTTCGGGGTTGTAGCCCCAGTGATCGCGCGCCCACGGGCCTCCGTGCGGATTGACGATCACGGGCAGCTTTTCTCCGCTCTGGTGATCGCGCGGCAGCGTCAGGTAGCCGTGGATCGTCAGCCCGTCACGGCTCTGGTAGCGCACGGGCTGCATGGGCGCCATGTCGCGTTCGTCGATGGCCGGGTTCATCTCGCTCAACAGCGTGAGCGCATCGCGCTGCGCGTCGTACAAGTAGCGCTTGCCGGGCGTGCGATCGTTCACGGCGGCGACGACGAACACGGTTTCATCCTTGTTGCTCGCCTGCAAGTGCACTTCATAGCCGGGCAACTGCTGCTGCAGGCGCGCGTAGAGGTTCCTGGTGACGTCGTCGAAGAAATGCAGGTGCAACTTGTCGGTCTGATAGACCGCTGCGGTCAGCACCTTGCGCTGGCGCGAATAGCCGACGCTGTCCAGATCGACTTCGGCGGTCTCGAAAACCATCTGCTCGTTATCAGGCGCCGCCGGATCGATGCGCACGAAGGCCAGCTTGTCGCGCCCGCGCTGGCTGTAGAGGTACAGGTGCTGGTTGTCGAAGTCGAAAAACGCAGGGCCGACGTTCACACGGAAGTCGGTTTCGATGATGGGGCGGAATTCCTGGGCTTCATCGTCGCGGTACAGCACCACGCTCATCAGCCCGTCGCTGGCCACGGCGGCGCGCAGCTTGCCCGCGTGGTCGGTCTGCCAGCCGATGATATTGCCGGGGTTCTCCGCGACGCGCTCGGCGGCTCCGGTGTGCACGTTCATGCGGTACACGTCGAACACTTCCGGGTTGCGCTGGTTGTGGCTGATGAGGACGTGGTCGGCATCGTCTTCCAGATCGTCCTCGATGCTGGCGCGCACCTTGTCGAAGGGCGTGAGGTCTTGCACTGCGCCCGAGCGTGTGTTCACCGCGAGGACGTGGAAATTCTCATCACCGCCGAAGTCCTTGGAGAACAGCACGACCTCGTTGCCCTTGAAGAAATAGCCGGCCAGATCGCGCTCGGTCTCGTGCGTGAGTTGGCGCGCCTCACCCACGAGCTTCTCGCCATCCAGCGCCTGCACGAACAGATTCATGCGTCGCTGTGCGCCAGCGGGCTGCATGAAGCCGAGCGTTTTCCCATCGTCGGACAAGCGATAAAAGCCGCGCTCCGGGTTCTTGAAAAAGTCGCGCAGCGGATACTGCGGCACCTTGCGCTTTTCAGACGAATCGCTGTGAAGTGGGTTCTTGTCTGGCACGGGCATGGATCCTTTCTGTTGTGCGGCACAGCTTACCCGAGCGGGCGGAAAGCCTTCCGGTGCCGTGGATTTCGGCCCTGAGGAAAACCACGACATGGTCAAGAATTTTCAAATGCGATAATTTTCCCATTGGAAAAATTTCAGGACAGGATTGCAATGACTGACAACGTGCTCGACTTTGCCGTGATCGGCGCGGGCATGGCGGGGGCTTCCGTGGCTTACCGTCTGGCGCACAAGGGGGCTTCGGTGATCGTGCTGGAGCGTGAATCGCAACCCGGCTATCACTCCACGGGCCGCTCCGCCGCGATGTTCATGGAGAGCTATGGCACGGACCAGATCCGTGCGCTCACCCGCGCCAGCCGCGACTTCTACGCCCATCCGCCCGCAGGGTTCTGCGAAAACGAGTTGCTGCCCGCACGCGATGTGTTGTACGTGGGGACGCACGGCCAGCAGCAGTTGCTGGACGACGCGCTGGCCATGTACCTGAAGGACGGCTTGCGCGCCGCGATGATCAGCGCGGCGCGCGCCAAGGAGCTGGTGCCCTGTCTGGAAGAGGACAAGATCATTGGCGCCGTGCACGACATGGCGGCCACCGACATCGACGTGTCCGAGCTGCACCAGGGCTTTCTGCGTGGCATGCGCGAGCAGGGCGCACAGTTGCGCTGCAATGCCGAGCTGCTCGCCGCCGAGCGTGATGAGGCCAGCGGGCTGTGGACACTCCGCCTGCCCGACGGCGTGAGCGTGCGCGCGCGCGCCGTGGTGAATGCATCGGGCGCCTGGGTGGACGCGGTGGCGCAACTGTGTGGCGCCAAGCCGCTGGGCATCCAGCCCAAACGCCGCACGGCCTTCACGTTCAATCCGCCCGAGGGTGTGGATGCGCACCAATGGCCGGTGGTGATCGGCGTGGACGAGAGCTTTTATTTCAAGCCCGATGCAGGGCAGTTGCTGGGCTCTCCGGCCAATGCCGATCCGGTGCCCGCCCACGATGTGGTGGCCGAGGAGATGGATGTGGCCATGGGCATTCACAGCATCGAATCGCTCACCTCCTTGCGCATCCGCCGCCCGAACCATGTGTGGGCGGGCTTGCGCAGTTTTGCTCCCGATGGTGACTTTGTGATCGGCTGGGATCCTGCGCGTGCGGGCTTTTTCTGGCTGGCGGGGCAGGGCGGCTATGGCATCCAGACGGCGGCGGGCGCTTCCGCCACGGCGTGCGCGCTGTTGTTGCGTGAAGCGCTTCCCGAGTCCGTGCGAGTGCAAGGTGTTGATCCAGACAAGCTCAGCCCGGCACGGTTTGGCTGATCATTCCTGATGCGTGAAAGCGGCTCCCGTGGCCGCTTTCGTATTTCCGGAATCAAGCCAATCCATCTTCTTCATTTTCATCATTCATTCTTATTCAGGGGAGACAGTCGGCATGGGAGCATTCAAGGAAGTCAGCAAGATCGCTGGCGCATTTGTCGGCGTGATTGTGGGTGCGGGCTTCGCATCGGGTCAGGAGATTCTTCAGTTCTTTGCCAGCTTTGGCAGCATTGGTCTGGTGGGTTGCGTAGTGGCAGGCGTGGTGTTCGTGCTGCTGTCGATGGCGTTCTCCACCATGGGCCAGCGGCTGAAGGCGGGCTCGCACAAGGAAGTGGTAACGGCCATGCTCGGCAAGTACGCCGGTGCCGTCTTTGACTTGCTGATCACGTTCTTCCTGTTTGCCATCACCGTGGTGATGCTGGCCGGTGCAGGTTCGCTGCTGCACCAATGGCTGGGCGTGCCGGAGGTTTGGGGCAGCGTCATCGCCACGGTTGCGACGGTGCTGATCGTCTGTCTGGACGTGCGCAGCGTCATCACCTTCATCGGCGCGGTCACGCCCTTCCTGATGTTCATGACGGTGGTGGTAGCGGGCTACGTGCTGCTCACACCCCATCCCGATATCGCCACGCTGCAAGAGGCCACGGCCAGCCAGCCCAAAGGCGCGGGACACTGGTTCATTGCGGCGCTGCTTTATGTCTCGTACAACACGGTCGCGGGCATGCCGTTTCTCGTCATCATGGGCGGGCAGGCCAGCTCGCGCCGCGTGGCGCTGTGGGGCGGCATCATCGGTGGCCTGCTGCTGGGCATGTTGATGCTGCTGATCGCCTCGTCCATGTTCCTGCGCATCGACACCATTGGCGGACTGCCCATGCCCATGTTGTCGATTGCGACGCAAATTTCTCCCTGGCTGGGGCACCTCATGTCGCTGGTGATCTTCGGCATGATCCTGAACACGGCGGTCGGCATGCTGTATGCCTTCATGGCGCGCATCACCACGCCGAACACCTCCCGCTTTCGTGTCGGCACGGCCATCGCGGGCGTGGTGGCGCTGGCGGGCAGCTTCGTGGGCTTCATCCAGTTGGTGGGGTTGGTCTATCCCATTTACGGCTACATCGGCTTCGTGCTGATGGCGCTCGGGTTGGTGGGCTGGATCCGCATGGCGCGCAAGTCGACTGCGGCAGCCAACGCCTGATCTCGTCTGGCAGCGGCCGGAGCACCGGCTGCTGCGTAGAATGCCGCATGACACGCGCGCCCTCCCGAACCACCGCCAGAAAAGTCCTCGCACAAGTGCTCCCCGGAGCCAGTGCCTCCGCCACTGCGAAGGAGGTGGAGGCGCGGCCCGCGGGCAAGCTGGAGGTCGGCGCGAAACTGCGCAAGGCGCGCAAGGACGGCGGCCTCACCCTGCAGCAGGTGGCCGCGCGCAGCGGCCTTGCGGTGTCCACCATCTCCAAGGCCGAACGCGGCCAGATCGCGCTCAGCTACGAAAAGGTGCTGCAACTGGGCAATGCGCTGCGCATCGACATGACGCGGCTGTTCATGTCCGGCGACGCCAGCGCGGGCCCCTCGCAGGAGCGCCCCACAGTCGTGAAGGACCGCTTCGACGACGTGCAGCGTTACGAGACCGAGCAATACGAATACAGCGTGCTCTGCGGCGCGTTCCCCAATAAGAAGATGCAGCCGCTGGTTGCCGTGATCAACGCGCGCGAGGCGGGCGAGTTCTCAGAGACCATTCGCCATCCGGGACAGGAATTCGTCATGGTGCTCTCAGGCCGCGTGCGCATCCTGTTCGAGAACGGCGACACCGTGGAGCTGGGCCGGCACGAAGCGGCTTACTTCGACAGCGGCATTGGCCACGTCTACGTCAGCCTGAGCAAACAGCCCGCGCAGGTCGTGTCGGTGTGTACTTGAACGCAGCCGCACGCCTGCAGATTGCCCGTTCCGTTTTTCGCTCGCTCACGTTGCCGAGTGGAGCCAGTGCTTCGCAATGGCCTCGCGTGTGGTGAGCCACGTCGTGTGTCCGGACGCATGTTTGCGCTGCAAGTGGCCAAGGATGGCGTCCAGGGCGCCAATGCGCGCGGGGCGTCCCAGAATACGGGTGTGTAGGCCTATGGTGAGCAAACGAGGGGCGGACAGTGACTCGTCAAGCAGGGTGTCGATGGCGGCGATGACGTAGCGGGAAAAGTCATGCGCGTGGACAAAGGTGCCTTGGCCGAAGAAGCGCATGTCATTGGTATCAAAAGCGTAGGGCAGGATCACATAAGGGCGGCCCTGCGGGGTGTCCGATCGGAAGGGAACCTCGCCGCCGTAGTCATTGCTGTCATAAAGAAAGTCCATTTCCTGGAGCAGGTTGCGCGTTCGAACCGATGCCGATGATTTGCAATGCCATCCCGACGGACGCCTGCCCCAGTGGTGTTCAATGGACGCGATCGTGCGCTCGATGGTCCGGCGTTCTTGAGGCTCGTCCATATGAGCGGGAGATTCCCAGAGCCAGCCATGACCGCACATTTCCCATTGGTAGGCAAGCGCGTCGAGGGCTACCCAGGGAGTGCATTCCAGCGCCCGCCCGCAGATATTCAGCGTAATGGGAATTCCTCTCTGGATGAACCGGTTGGCGATGCGTTGGTATCCGGCGCGGGCACCATACTCAAAGTGCGTCTCCATGCAGAAATCGGGCACACCGACGATCTCGTTGTCCACTTCATGAAGGCCTTCGTTGCGCGCATCCCCCGCTGTCAGGCTGTACTCGGCACCTTCTTCGATATTGAGCACGAATGACACCGCAAGACCCGAGCCATCGGGCCAACGTACGGGTGAATGCTGTGGTTGGCGGTCAAAGCGCCGGTGGACAATGGAGCTCGTCATCATGCAATGCCAATCAAGGAGTGGTTCGTATGGAAAGCAACGTGCAGGCGGTCGCACAGACATTGAAGCGTGCGCGCAAGACGCATCGACAAGCGGATGCGCATGGCAGTGCCGAGTGGGTGCTTGATTCCGCCGACGAAGCCTGCGCGGTGCAGGATGCAATGGGGCGTGAGTTGGACTGGTGGCGTGATGGCGTGCCGGGCCACTGGAAAACGGGCGCGGCCAACCTGCAAGCGTTGCAAACCAGTTCTCCATTGCCAGATGCCGGGATCTGGTCGAGCGGGCGCGATGCGCAGTCGTGGCCTATGCATCAGCGTGGCGTTGAATCGGAAATCGCCTTTCGCACAGCGCGTGCGGTCACGGCGCAAGAGGCCGCCACCCTGGACGCGGACACCGCCTGCGGCGTGATCGATGCCATGACGGTGGCCATTGAATTGGTGGATTTCCGTTGGCAACAGGAAATGGGTGCGCCGGAGTGGCTGAAGCTGGCGGATCTCCAGTCGCACGGAGCATTGGTGCTCGGCGCCTGGATTCCTTTCGCCGCGCGCGACTGGAGCGCACAAATCTGCCGTACCGTCATTGGTGATCAAGCGGAGGTCCGGCGCACGGGCACGCACTCGCTTGGTGACCCGACGCTGGTTTTGCCCGGATGGTTGCGCCATGCGACAGCCCGATTTGGCACAGTCCCCGCAGGCACCGTGGTGACTACGGGGACGTGGGTCGGGCTGTTGTTCGCACATGCCGGAGATCTCGTGCGGGCTGAGTTCGACGGCATCGGAGCGGTCAGCGTACGGGTGTGATTCCTTCATTTCGCCACGATCAGAACTCGGGCCACCGTTCTTGTGCACCCATGAGTGAATGGATGTCTGCGGCCAAGCCCAACAAGAGGGATTCCGCACCAGGTCTGGAAATGAGTTGCACGCCGATAGGCAGGCCTTGATCGTCCGGACGAACGGGTACGGAAATGCCAGGCAAGCCCGCCGCATTGGCCCAGCCCGTGAAGATGGCGTGTCCACGCGGTCCGACAGGCTTGCCATTGATCACGGTTGGAAAGGCCTGCTGTGCGGGCCACGGCTGTGCCGCGGTCGAGGGCATGGCGATCACATCCCATTGGCGGAACATGCTGGCGCAGTCGCGGCGCAATTGAGCGACCAGTTCCAACGTGGACCACAGATGCGCTGCTGACAGCTTTTCACCCTGGGCGGCCATTTCCCGGTATTTGGGGGAAGCGCCGTCGCGCCACGCTGGCTGTGATCCGAAAAGGTGCGTGAGACCGATCTGGCCAATCTGGGGCCAGACGGCGTTGATGGCGCGAAGATCCAGCGGCAATGCTCCTTTGTCCAGCACCAGGCCATGCGCAGAGGCCAGTTCTTCGACAGCCGCTTCGCAGGATTGGGCAATGGCCGGATCCACCGGAGCGTTGTCGAGTGTGTCCACATACAGGACGCGTAGCGTCCCATGTACTGTAAGGGCCTGCGCGGTGCGGGCGCCATACGCGACGAAGGAAGCCGGATCTTCGGCATCGGCGCCGCCGACAACCGACAGGAGTGTCTCGATGTCTTCTGCCGTGCGGGCCAGCAGCCCGATCACTTCGAAATCGAGCAGCAGCGTCGGCAGTGCGTGGTTGCGCGCAATGGTGCCGATCGTGGGTTTGAGGCCGAACAGCCCGCAATGTGCAGCGGGCCTGCGGGTGGACCCACCGCCGTCCGTGCCAAGAGCAAGCGGTGTGCAGCCAGCCGCAACGCTGGCGGCCGCGCCGCCGCTGGAGCCTCCTGGCGTGAGCGCAATGTTCCACGGGTTGCGCGTGGTACCGAAGAGGGGGTTGTCGGTATACCCCTCCAGCGTGAACTCGGGTACGTTGGTTTTCCCGACCACGATGGCGCCAGCCTTGCGCAGGCGCGCGACCGCCAATTCATCATGTCCGCTGCGGTATTCGCGCAGACCTTTGCTACCCCAGGTGGTAGGCATGTCCGATGTGAGCAGATTGTCCTTGATCGATACGGGGATGCCATCCAGCGCGGATCGTGATGTACCGCGCCGGTAGCGTTCGCTGCTGGCTTTGGCTTCTTCGAGTGCCGCTCCGTGCAAGGCGACGAAAGCATTGATATGCGGTTGCACGGCCTCGATGCGTTCCAGGCAACTGCGCAGTGCTTCTACGGGCGTGGCGCGGCCCTGCAGAAACGCGTCGCGCAGGGCGCGCGCGGTGAACTGCCAGAGAGGGCGCGATGTCGTTGCGCGCGCGCCAAGGGGTGCGTTCATTTGAGCTTCTCCGGTAACCAGGTGACGATGTGGGGAAACACGATCAGCAGCAAAGTGAAGCCGAGCAGGATGATCACGTACGGCAGCGCGCCATGGATGGCGTCGCGGATCGATCCCCGATCGGGGCGGATACCGTGGACCACAAACAGATTCATGCCAACAAGAGGCGTGATCATTCCCAACTCGCACATCAATACGATGAAGATGCCGAACCACACCGGATCCACACCAAGTGAATTCACGATGGGGAAGGTGATTGGAATGGTGGCGACCATCATGCTCATGACGTCCATGAACATGCCCAGAATGAGGTAGAACACCACCAGAATCAGCAGCATGGCAGTCGCAGACAGACCGAACGATGTGACCCATTGCGTCATGGCTTCGGCCACGCCGGTGAGCCCGATGGCCAGGTTAAGGATGAAGGCCGCCGTCATCACGAGGAGGATCATCCCGCTCGTGCGTGCCGTCTGCACAAAGCAGTTTACTAGCAAGGACCAACTCAGCTTTCCGCTTTGCCAGGTGAAAAATAGCGCGGTCATCAAACCTAGCGCTGCGGACTCTGTTGTCGTTGCGACGCCGGTGTACAGGCTGCCCATGACGACGAAGAAAACGACGCCAGGAGCGATCAGGTCCTTCAGCAGACGTAGCCGTTCTCCCAGCGGAACCTTGGCCTCGCGCCGGGTGTCTCCGGTCAGCAAGGCGTGCGCGGCGATCCACAACATGAAGATGCCTGACAACAGCAATCCGGGAACGATGCCGGCGATGAACAATTGTCCAATGGATGTCTCGGTGAGCGAGCCGTAGACGATCATGTTCACAGAAGGGGGAATCAGGATGCCCAGCGTGCCGCCCGCAGCGATCGAACCCAGTGACATGCTCATCGAGTAGCCGCGCTGATACAGCGATGGCAGGGCGACGGTACCGACGGTTGCCGCTGTAGCGACAGACGAGCCGGAAGTGGCGGCAAACAGGGCGCTACAGCCGATGTTGGTGTGCAGCAAACCGCCAGGCAGACGCCCGAGCCACGCGGCCATGGCACCAAACATGCGATCCGCAATGCCCGAACGCAGTAGCAACTCACCCATCAGCACGAACAGCGGAATGGCGGTGAGCAGGTTGTCGTTGTGCACGCCCCAGACCACAGGAGCAATGGAGTTCATGAACGGCAGACCGTACGCGGCGATGCCGCCCAGAATGCCGACGACGGCCATCGATACCGCAATGGGCAGGCCCGCCAGCATCATGCCGAGCATGACGACGAAACCGAGCAGGACGTAGGCAATCATGATTGGGCACCTCCACTGGTTGCGGACAATCCGCTTGCCATGTGCGCCGGGGCAGGGGACGTCATGTCGGCGCTTCTTGCGCGCAAGTCGTCCAGTTCCTGTTGCACCTCATCCTCGGTGGATTTGGGCGCCAGCATGGCATCGATACGCGCATATTTGCGCTGCAGCAGCCACACCGTGGCGACGCAGGCCTGCACGGTGGCCAGTAGGGCGAAAATGCCCAGCGCGATCATCCACAGGGACTGCGGATAGACCATGGGAGTCGCCCATGGTGTCTGGGAGACGCTTTGGTAGTTCGCCGAGTCCAGCAGCGTGTCCCACGCGAGTAGCGCCATCAACACCGCGAAGCCCATCAGCAGCACGGCCGATAACCAGTTCAGCCATGTCTGCAGACGCTTGGGAAAGCGCACCAGAAAAACGTCCACACGCACATGCGCACGACCGATCAATGCAACGGTGAACGCCAGTGTTGCACCTAGGGCCAGGGCATAGCCGCCAAGCTCGTCAGCGCCTTGAAGGGACATGTTGAAGACTTTGCGCATCACCGTTTCCACGGAAACGACGATCGACAGCCCCAGGAAGATCAGTCCGAACACGATGCCCAGTGTTCGCTCTAGTCGCTCTTTCATTGTGAACCTCGCGAAGTGTGGTTCGGGCGGTGCGCCGATCCGCGCGCAGCGGTTTTTGCAGCGGCACCGCCCGGGGGATTACTGAATTCCGATGACCTTGCCGGCAGTGGCCTTCCAGTCCGCAGAGCAGGTCTTGTTGGCCTTGTCACAGATTTCGGCCCAGGTGGGCACGGAGATGCGTGCGACGGCGTCGGTCAGCACCTTCTTGTCCGCATCCTGCAGCGGTGAATCCACGAGCTTGAACTTCTTGTTGAGCTTGCACGGCTCTTTGCCCGCGTTGCAGTTCATGGAGTCGGTGGTCAGTTCCTGCGAGTAGGTCCAGATTTCGTCGGTGAGTTTGGTGAATGCAGCTTGCAGCTTGGCCTGTTCGTCGGGCTTGAGCTTGTTCCACGCTTTGAGGCCAATGGCATAGGCGTTGACAGCCATTTGCACGCCAAGGGCGTATTGGTGCGTGGTCACCTCGGGCCAGCCCGAACTGTTGGCCGAGCTAGGGCCGGTGATGGCGCAGTCCACCACGCCAAGCGAAAGCGATTGGTGTACCTCGGTGAAAGCGAGCGGAACGGGGGTGGCGCCGACACTTTCCATGAATTTGGAAAGATTCTGGTCATATGTGCGCACCTTGAGCCCCTTGAGATCAGCGAGCGACGCGACTGGTTTCTTGCAAAAGATGATCTGCGGACCGAATGGCCACGCCCCGAGCAGTTTGACCTGGAAGCTCTGCTGCAACCGCTTGTCCAGCGTGTTCTTGTAGGCTTCATATACCTTGCGCGCGGTGGCGTAGTCGGGGGCTGCGCCGACAAGATCGAGACCCAGTAGCGTGGGTTCGTCGCGTGAGTTCTGTGACACGCGTAGCGAGACGATGTCGAACAAGCCCGCCTTCATTACCCGTAGCTGTTCGGTGTCCTTGATGCCGAGCTGATCGATGGCTTTGTAGTCGGCCTTGATATTCAGGCCGGTGCGCGCGGCGAAGTCGTCAAAAAACGGTTTTTCGTAGTTCTTCTGGATCAGGCCTGTGGCTGCGGGCTGGCCAATCACCTTGTACGTCACGGGCGCCTGGGCGCAAGCAATGCCGGAGGAAACCCATAGTGCGCTGGCTGCCAGCACGGTGCGGGTGAAGCGAGTGAAGTGGAGCATGGCAAGGTTCCTTCATGGAGTGAGAGATGGGGGAGGAGCAGTTGGCGCGTGGCGCGCTTAGCGCGGCTGGATGACGTTCCGGGCGTGGGATGGAGCGTTCGGCAGGATCGTGGGCAGGCCGCAGCGCAGCCATTGACCGTGCCCCGAGTGGTCGTGGAACGCACCATCCCAGACCACCTCACCTCGCGAGAGTGTGAGCGCCGGCCAGGCTTTGAGTTGCATGCCTTCGTAGGGCGTGTAGTCAACGTTGTGGTGCAACCGCGTGTTGCGCACCGTGCAGGGTGCTTCCTGCCAGATCACCAGGTCAGCATCGCTGCCTATGGCGATGCTTCCCTTGCGCGGGTGCAGGCCATAGGTCTTGGCTGGATTCGTCGAGGTCAGCTCCACAAAGCGCTGCAATGTGATGCGCCCCGCCAGCACACCCTCCGAATACAGCAGGGGCAGGCGTGTTTCGATGCCGGGGATGCCGTTGGGGATACGCTCGAAAGAGACTTCGCATCCGTCAGGCCGTTTGCCGACGGTGCCATCCATGCGGAAAGGCGCGTGGTCTGAGGAGAACACGGTGAACAAGCCATCGCGCACTCCATTCCACACCACCTCCTGATTCGCGGCGTCGCGTGGCGGCGGACTGCACACGCAACGCGCACCGTGGTAGCTATCGTCGATGCCCAGGTCGTCGGCGGTGAGGAAAAGGTACTGCGGGCAGGTTTCTGCCAGCACGGAAAGTCCGAGTGCGCGGGCCCACCGGATCTGCTCGATTGCTTCCCGGCCCGATACGTGCACGATGAGAATCGGCGTATCCACCAGTTCGGCCAGGGCAATCGCGCGGTGCGTGGCCTCGCGCTCGACGAGCATGGGTCGCGCCTGGGCATGAAAACGCGGCGCGGTCTGTCCGGCTTGCAGCAGGCGGCGCGTGAGCCACTGGATGCAGTCCGCATTTTCCGCATGCAACATCGCCAGTGCGCCGTGGGCTTTGGCGACGGAGAGAACGTCAAGGATCTGGCCATCGTCCAGTTTCATGTCGTCATACGTCATGTAAATCTTGAACGAGGTGAAACCTTCCGCGATCAGCGCCGGCAACTCTTGCTGCAGCACCGCGGGAGTCGGGTCGGTCACGATGAGGTGGAACGCATAGTCCACGTGGGCCTTGCCGGCTGCCCGTTGGCGATAAGCCTGCACGGCAGCGGACAGCGAGTGCCCTTTTTGCTGCGCCGCGAACGGGATCACCGTGGTCGTGCCCCCGCATGCAGCGGCGCGCGTGCCGGTGTGGAAGTCGTCGGCCATGCGCACTGGCCCGCTCATGATCTCGTCGAGATGGCAGTGGGCATCCACGCCGCCGGGCGTCACCACCCGTCCCGCCGCATCGATGATCCTGCGTGCAGCGCCCAGATCCTTGCCCAGCCGGACAATACGCCCCCCCGTGACGGCGATGTCAGCGTCAAAAATGTCGCTGGCGGTGGCGACATGGGCGTTCTGGATGACGAGGTCGAAAGGCTCACTCATGGTGCATTTCCTGCTTGTCTGGTGCATACGCGCACCGAAAAAGTGTCTACGTTGTTGTCAACAATCCAATGAGGTGTTTCCCGATGACAGATCGGGTGCATATCGGTGTGCAATGCAAGCCTTGTGCCAAGACTTCGCCTTGAGAACGTGGTATGGCATCATTTGTGCTCTGAAACTTGTCGACAAATATTTATCGTTGTGTGTACAAATAAATAGCTTCAGGAGTTCTACCCATGCCAAAACCCGTGCGTCTCGGAGTACTTACGCCTTCCTCCAACACGGCGCTGGAGCCATTGACCTGCGCCATCGTGGCGAATGTGCCGGGAGCTTCTGCTCACTTTTCCCGGTTCAAAGTCACGGAGATCGCCTTGGCCCCGTCAGCGCTTGGGCAGTTCGATGACGGGCACATCCTCGCCGCGGCAGAGTTGCTGGCGGATGCCAGGGTGGATGTGATCGGGTGGAGCGGTACAGCCGCTGGATGGCTCGGCTTCGACAAGGACGAGGCGCTGGTGCAACGCATCCGCGAGCGCACGGGGATCGTGGCAACCACAGCGGTCCTGGCGCTGAACGAGCTGATGGCGTTGCGGGATATCCGCAAATTTGCCATCGTTTCTCCTTACACAGCGGACGTGCAACAGCGCATCATCGAGAATTACGCCAGAGCAGGTATTGAAGTGGTGGCTCACACGCACGAGAACATTCGCGTGAACCATGATTTCGCCTGCGTGGAGCCCGAACTGCTGTGGCAACGCATGGACGAGGTGCGCAAGGCCGCACCTCAAGCCATCGTGACCTATTGCACCAATCTGCGCGCAGCCCAACTGGCGCAGCAGGTCGAGCAGCGTTGGCAGATACCGTTGCTGGACACGGTCAGCACGACAGTTTGGGGCATGATGCGCGCCGCCGGTGCAGATCCGGCGGTCATTCAAGGATGGGGAAGTTTGTATGAGTGGGGCCGGTGACGTAGAAGGCACAGTAACGCAAGCGAACGATGCACGCTCCAGAGGGAGCGGTGCGCGCACGCCGCATACAGACAAAGACAAGCGCCGACCGATTCCGGCCAAGGGCCGCAACGTGGCCGCGCAGTTCGCGCACGCGCCTCAGGCTGCGTCTGCCGATGTGGACACCATTCACGCGAGGCTGCAAAGCGCCATTCTGGAGCATCGCCTGCCACCGGGCACCAAGCTGGGTGAGGATCGGCTGGCCGACATCTTCGGGGTGAGCCGGGCACGTGTGCGCCAGTTGCTCTCCCGCCTGCATCACGAACAGTTGGTGGATATCTTTCCGCAGCGCGGAGCGTTCGTGGCCTGCCCGACGCCCGAACAGGCACGGGATGTGTTTGAGGCACGGCGCGTCATCGAGCCCGCCATTGTGCGCAGGCTGATCGAACACCTTGCCCCAGCCAAGGTGCGGCAGTTGCGCGCGCATCTGGCCAAAGAGGTGGAAGCGCGCCGTCTGGCGGATGCGCGCGCGGTGATCCGGCTCTCAGGCGAGTTTCACTGCCTACTGGCCGAGTTGGCCGGAAATTCCGCATTTGTGCGCAGCATGCGCGAGCTCAGTGCAATTACCTGTCTGATCATCTCGCTCTACAACGCTCCGACTGCCGAAAGCTGCCGCGAGGATGAGCACGCATGTCTGGTGGATGCAATCGAGCGCAAGGACATCGCGCTGGCGCAACAAGTCGTGCTGGAGCATCTCGCGCACATTGAGGGCAGCCTGGTGCTGCGCGATCAGGAAGATGCGGTCGATCTGGAGCGCATTCTGGGAGGATGAAGTCTTGCGCTTGTTGCTCATCAATCCCAATCGATCCGCATGGATCACGGAACGCATTGCGGAGACGGCGCGGCCACTGCTGCGCGAGGGCGATACGCTCGATAGGGTGACTTCGGCCACAGGCCCGGAAGTGGTCCGTTCGCCGGAACAACTGGATGCGGCCGCGCGTGAGGTGGCGGCGCTGGCGTTTGTCCGGGGCGATGGATATGACGCACTGATCCTTGGTATTTCGCTGGATTGTGGTCTGGAGGCGACCCGGCGCCAGCAAGCCGGGCAGCCGGTCATTGGCATGACAGAAGCCGCATGCCATATGGCCTGTCTGAGCGGCGCCCGATTTGGCGTGCTGACGGTCGGAGCGGCGATGGCTGCGGCCTACGCCGGGCATGTGCAATGGCTGGGATTTGGCGCGCGGTGCGTTGGTGTGTCGGCACCTGATTGCGCGCAGGCATTCGCACCTGGAAGCACCGGAGCGCTGGAGATAGACACTGACGTGCTGTTCACCATGAGGCAAGGCGTTGAGGAGCTGAGGGCTCTGGGCGCTGACTCTGTCGTGCTGGCAGGAGCCGTGCTGTGCGGCTATGGCGCGGCGCTGGAGTCCCTCTGTGGGATACGCATATGGGAGGGAGCCGCATGCGCGGTCAGCATGGCGCGCGCCTTGCGAGACTGTGCTCCCCCGAGTCGCACGACATGACGTAATGAGCGTGGTTCACCGGCGCGTTCATGCACCGGGTAACCCACGTCGTTTATCCCATCAAGGATACAGACCGCGCATTTCGCGTGCGTGGAGGATGCGCTTGCAGGCCACGATGAAGGTGGCGGTGCGCAGGGTGACCTTGTGCTCTTGCGCCACGGCCCAGATGCCGGCGAAGGCTTCCTGCATGATGCGCACGAGGCGGGCGTTGATCTCGTCTTCGGTCCAGAAGAAGCTGGAGAAGTCCTGCACCCATTCGAAGTAGCTCACGGTCACGCCGCCTGCGTTGGCGATCACGTCGGGGAGGATGAGCACGCCCTTGTCGTTGAGGATGTCGTCGGCCTCGGGCGTGGTCGGGCCGTTGGCGCCTTCGATCACGAGCTTGGCCTTGATGAGTGGTGCGTTGTCCTTGGTGATCTGGCCTTCGAGCGCGGCGGGGATCAGGATGTCGCAGTCGGCGCCCCAGAATGCGTCGCTTTCGATGGCTTCGCCACCGGCGAAACCGGCCACGCCGCCGGTCTTGCGCACGTGCTCGCTGAGCGCGAGCACGTCAAAGCCCTTCTTGTTGCCGATGGAGCCGGTGTGGTCCTGCACGGCCACGACGAGCGCGCCCGCCTCGGCAAACAGCTTGCCTGCGGTGCCGCCCACGTTGCCGAAGCCTTGCACGGCGACGCGCGCCCCTTGCAGGTTCAGGCCGGTGAGCTTGGCGGCTTCGACGCCCACTGTGAACACGCCACGCCCCGTTGCTTCCACGCGGCCAAGCGAGCCGCCGATGTCCACGGGCTTACCGGTGACCACGCCGGTGGCGGTGGCGCCGGTGTTCATGGAGTAGGTGTCCATCATCCACGCCATGATTTGCCCGTTGGTATTGACGTCAGGCGCAGGGATGTCCTTGGAGGGGCCGATGAGCAGACCGATTTCGCTGGTGTAGCGGCGCGTCAGGCGCTCCAGTTCGCCTGCCGATAGCGTGCGCGGATCGACGCGGATACCGCCCTTGGCACCGCCGTAAGGCACGTTGACGGCGGCGTTCTTCACCGACATCCATGCGGACAGCGCCATCACTTCGCTGAGCGTCACGTCCTGGTGAAAGCGCACGCCGCCCTTGCCGGGGCCGCGGCTCAAGTTGTGCTGTACGCGGTAGCCTTCATAGTGGGCAATGGTGCCGTTGTCGAGCTCGATAGGCACGTCGACGATGAGGATGCGCTTGGGGCGCTTGAGCGTTTCGACCCAGCGCGCGAGCGAGCCGAGGTAAGGCGTGACGCGATCCACCTGTTGCAGATAGATGCCCCAAGGGCCGACATGGCCGGAGTCCAGATACGAAGGAAGGGAATGGGTGGCAGCAGGAGCAGTGACTTTGCTTTTTGACATGTGATGGGCCTCGCGTGACTCGAAGGGGTCACAACGCCCGCACTTTAGGCCGGGTTGCAATGCGTGTCCAAGGCAACTGAGTATCGTTGCCATGCTTGCATCGCATACCCTTGAGATTTCTCAAGGCGATAGCATCCACCAGTGCGCTCGCGCCCTCTCAAATTAGGTCTGGCGCCTTATTCCACCTTGAAGTTCGTGAGTGCCGGATCGCCCTCGGGATATTGCAGTTTCAGGTTCTGCACCACGGCGGTGGTGATCGTGGCAATCATCAGGTTGCGGTGCGTTTTCGAGTCGGCAGGCACGATCGTCCATGGCGCCCACGGCGTGTGTGTGGCGGGCAGCAATTGCGCGTAGGCATGCTGGTATGCGGCCCATTGCTTGCGCACTTCGATGTCGCCCATGTCGAACTTCCAGTGCTTGGCGGGGTCGTCCAGACGCTCTTGCAGGCGCTGGCGCTGCTCCTCCTTGCTGATGTGCAGCATGAACTTGAGAATCACCGTGCCGTTCTCGGCCAGCATGCGTTCGAAATCATTGATCTGCGCATAACGCTGGCGCTGCTGCTCGGGCGTGATCCATTGATTCACCACGGGCACCAGCACGTCTTCGTACTGGCTGCGATTGAAGATGACAATCTCGCCCGCGCCAGGCATCTGCTGGTGGATGCGCCAGAGGTAGTCGTGCGATTTTTCCAGATCGGTGGGCGCTTTCCAGCTCACCGTGCGCACGCCCAGCGGGCTCATCTCGCCGAACACGCCGCGTGCCGTGCCGTCCTTGCCCGCCGTGTCCATCCCTTGCAGCACGACGAGCAGCTTGTAGCGACGGTCAGCATAAAACACCTGCTGGAGCTGATCCAGTTCATCCGCCAGGCGCATGACGATCTGCTTGTTGTCCGACTTGTCGCCCTGCGAGAAAGGTTTGGAGGAGGGGTCGAAATCCTGCAGCTCCAAATCACCTGGCTTGCCGCCTGGACTCGGCGTGCCGGGCTGCCATTGCTGCCACAGCGCGGCGAGCTGCGGGTCGTCGATGGAAAAGGGAAAGGCGGGGCGTTGTGCCGTTTCGTTCTTGTCGGACATCTGCGGTGGAAAGAGGGCGGTTGAGGTCAGCCATTGTGACCCCAACCACGCCGCGCCACGTAGGACGGGAGCGCCTGCGCAGCGCCCGCGGTCCGTCAGATGGAGATGTTTGCCTTCTTCACGATGGAGGCATTGTTGCGGCTTTCCTGCTGCATCTGGGCGTCGAATTCCGCCGCGCTCTGCGTGAGCGACACATTGTCGGAAGCATGCATGGCATCCTGAATCGTCGGCGTGGCGATCTCAGCGAGGATCACCTTGTTCAGCCGCGCGATGACATCGGCAGGCGTGCCCGCCGGGGCCATGAAGCCGAACATGGAGGTGAGGTTCGCCTCGGGGATGCCCTTTTCAGCCAGTGTGGCGATGGCGGACTGGTTCGGCGCCCGCTTGGGCCCGGTCGTGGCCAGCAGGCGCAGCTTGCCCTGATCGATCAGGCTGTTGATGGTGCCAAACGGATTTCCCGTCATCACCTCGAACTGCGCGCTGGCGGCATCGGTCACCGTTTGCGCGATGCCCTTGTACGGCACGTGAATGAACTGTGCGCCGGTCTTGGCCTGCACCTGCTCCAGCATGATGTGCCCGACCGAGCCGATTCCCGAAGTGGCCCAGCGGATGCTGCCCGGCTTGGCCTTGGCAGCGGCAACCATGTCCTCAAAAGTCTTGCCCTGGAACGCGGTGGTCGCCATCAGATAGACGGGCGAATACATCATCGGCGCCACGCCCACGAGGTCCTTGAACTGATAGGGCAGCTTCATCAGGTGAGGCTGCAACGTCAACGGGCTGATCGCGCTCAGCGCCAACGTGTAGCCATCGGCCTTGGCCCGCGCCACTTCGCCCATGCCCAGCGTGCCACCCGCGCCGCCCTTGTTGTCCACGATGATCGACTGCCCCAGCGAGTGCGACACCTGCTCCAGCAAGCGCCGCCCCACGGAGTCGGACACGCCCCCCGCCACATACGGAATCACCACCCGAATCGTGCGCGCCTCAGGCCACGGCTTCTCAGCCCGGGCAAGGCCGGGAAGCAGGGCAGGCAAGGTCACAGCGGCGCTGGAGGCCAGAAAGTGGCGACGGTTGTGCATGAAGAAAACTTTCTCTGGAGTTGGAATGAAAGGGCGGAATGCGATGTGCTTCTCCCCATGCGGACATTGTGTTCCTGTGCGCAATGGAATGCAGTCGCTCGGGTTTTTGAGGCGCATGAGCGAAGGCCGCATTCACCCTCACCCCAGCCCTCTCCCGCAGGCGGGAGAGGGAGAAAGTAAGAAGCGACAGCGCAGAGCGCGCGCACCGCACCGCTGCTGCGCCGCAGGACGCAGCAGCCACCTCCCCAAAAACTGACTTGCGGCGGCTGTCTGAACGGCGCGCTCGCAGAGCGCACAGTGAGTTCTGACGCATAAACGCCTTTGCTTTGGTTACTTTCATTTGGCACGACAAATGAAAGTGACTGCGCCGCCGGGGCGCACTCCCCGGCACCGGGAGCGAAGGAAGAGCAGGTTCAGGCTACGAAGCAACGACGATGCAAGAAGAACGAGCAAGGCGCACAAGCAAAGGCCGTATTCACCCTCACCCCAACCCTCTCCCGCAAGCGGGCGAGGGGGAAAGACAAGCAGAGCGCGCGCATCGCACCGCTGCTGCGCCGCAGGACGCAGCAGCCACCTCCCCAAAAACTGACTTGCGGCGGCTGTCTGAACGGCGCGCACGCAGTGCGCATAGTGAGTTCCGCCGCGCCAACGCCTTTGCTTTGGTTACTTTCATTTGGCAAGACAAATGAAAGTGACTGCGCCGCCGGGGCGCACTCCCCCGGCTCCGGGAAGTAAAGGAAGATCAGGTTCAGGCTATGAAGCAACGACAGCGCAACGAGAGAAAAAGCAAAGCGCATGAACAGAGGCCGCATTCACCCTCACCCCAACCCTCTCCCGCAAGCGGGCGAGGGAGCAAGTCAAGCAGAGCGCGCGCATCGCGCCGACGATGCACCCGCCGACGCACCCTCCCGCAAGGCGCTTTATGTAGCGCGAACCAACTCCCCGAGCGGTCGCGGCCCCCCTTCACACACCACTCCGTTGTGCGCCAACACCACCCCTTCCCGCACGACCATGCGCCGCACCGGGTGCGCCCCCAGCGCCTGCGCCACACTCCCCGCATCGACGACAAAGAAGCTCGCCGCAGCGCCCACAGCGATGCCTTCGAACGGCAGCCCCATGGCGCGCGCCGCCGATGCCGTCACCAGATCGAACGCATCCAGCATCTGCGCATCGGTGCGCCAATCTGCGCGCCAGCCGATGATCGAGGCGCGCTCCAGCGCATCCCCTGTGCCGTAGGGCGACCAGATATCGCGCACGTTGTCGTTGCCTGCGAAAACCGTCACGCCGTGTTCGCGCAGCAACGCCAGCGGCGGCAACGGGTGCGAGGCGGCGCCGTGGGTGAGCAGGTGAACGCCGGCGTCGGACATGAGCGTGGCGCTGGCGCGGGCGCGGCTTTCGGGAACATGACCGAGGCTGAAGCCATGGCTGATCGTGACCTTGCCCTGCATGCCCAGGGCGCGCGTGCGCTGGCAGATTTCGCGGATGGAAAACAGGCCCAGTTCGCCGCCCTCGTGCAGGTGGATGTCGACCCCCACGCCGCGCCGCTCGGCAATGGCGAAGATGCCGTCGAGCTGGCCCTTGGGGTCGGCATCGATCTCGCAGGGATCGATACCGCCGACCAAATCGGCTCCAGCAGCCACGGCAGCGTCGAGCAAGGCCAGCGTGCCGGGGCTGCGCATCACTCCGGTCTGCGGAAACGCGACGATCTGGATGTTCATCCATTGCCGATGGTCGGCGCGCGCCTGCAGCACGCCTTCCAGTGCCTTGAGGCCGTTGCGCGGTTCCACGTCCACGTGTGTGCGTAGCGTGCCCGTGCCATGTGCGGCGCAGGCGCGAATCAGGTGACCGGCGCGCTCGGCGGTGGACAGCGGCAGGTGGGGCATGAGGTGCAACTCGGTGTCGATGCGGCTCTCGCGCGAGGGGCCGGCGGCGTGCGGCATCCACGGCAGGCCCAGCAAGGTTTTGTCGAGGTGCAAATGCCCATCGAACAGCAAAGGCAGCACCAGTTGCCCGTGCAGATCGAGCGCTGCACTGGTGGCCGCCGGGGCGTGCTCCATTGGCACGATGGCGTCGATGCGGCCTGCTTTCAGCGAGAGCCGCACCAGTCTGCCGTCGGCCAGGCGGGCGTTGTCGATGTGTGGGGTCATGGTGGTCTCCTGGCGTTGTTTGGAAAGATGGCGATGTCAGGGTGCGGCGCCCCGGCTACGCCGCGCGCGCATGAGTGCAATGAATCGCTGCGCCCCCAGACCAAGGGCGCGCTCACGTGACCAGACCCAATCCACGAACAGCGTGGAGCCGTTGCTGATGTTGTCCACTGGAATCTCCAGCAGACTGCCCGCGTGGATGTGCGATTCGACGAGGCCTTTGGGCAGCCAACCCCAACCCAGTCCGGCGCTGATGAGCGAGAGCGCGGCTAGATGGCTGTCGGTGCGCCAAAGCTGGCGCGAAAACACAAAGCGCAGATCGGTTTGCTGCGGATCGCGGCTGGCCACGAGAATCTGGCGCGCGAGCGCAAGGCGTTCGGTGGTCAGCCGGGCGCCCGGGCCCAGCTCGGCCTGCGCGTCGGTCCAGGGGGTGTATTGCGGCGACATGACGGCGACCAGCGTTTCCTGGCCCATCTCCTGGAAATCTTCCCGGCCATCGATGGCGGGGCGCTCGAACACCAGTGCCAGATGCGCGCGTCCGCTATGCACCAGTTGCAGCGCGTCGGTTTGCGGGGCGGCGAGCACTTCTACGGCCAACGCGGGAAATTCCGCCATCAGCGGCGTGAGTGCATCGGCCCAGTTGGTGGACAGCAGCTCGGGCGCAATGGCGAAGGTCAGGCGCTCCTCCAGTCCCATTTGCATCGATTCGGCGAGATGGTTGAGCTGCGCCAATTGCTGCGCGAGCAGACGCGCCTGCGGCTCCAGCGCGCGGGCGGCGGCGGTCGGCCTCGGCTCGCGCGTGCTGCGGTCGAAAAGCTGCAGATCCAGCTCCGCCTCCAGCAGACCGATCGTCATGCTGACCGCCGACGGCACGCGCGAGAGCGAGCGCGCCGCCGCAGAGAACGAGCCGTGGTCGAGCACGGCCAGAAACACCTGCACATTGTCGGAAGTGAACGCGGAAGCAGCGGAAGCCATGGCGCAATCTATCAGAAAAACTGAAAGATTCTGACTTTTTACTTCAACTCGGGGCGCATAAACTTCAGCAATCATGAGTCAATCAGCAACAACGAATACAACAACTGCGCACTCCATTCAGGCCTCCGGTCTGCAGGGGCCGTGGCGCCGCGTCATCTACGTCGGCCTGTACGAAGCCATTGCCATCATCGTGTCCAGCGCCATGTTCATGGCCTTGGGCCAAAACGCGGGCCATTCGGGTGCGATGGCGGTGGCCGCGTCCACCATTGCGATCATCTGGAACGTCACCTTCAACACCTTGTTCGAGAAGTGGGAAGCCAGACAGACCGTGAGGGGCCGCTCCATTGCGCGCCGCGTGGCGCACGCGCTCGGCTTCGAGGGCGGTCTTGCGCTCATTCTCATCCCGCTCATGGCGTGGTGGTTCAGCGTGAGCCTGTGGGAAGCAACGCTGATGGAGGCCGGGCTGCTGGTGTTTTTCCTCGTCTACACCTACGCCTTCAACTGGTCGTTCGACCGCATCTTTGGCCTGCCCGCCTCCGCGCAGGGCTGATCACGAAGCGCGCAGCGCGGCGTTGCGCTGCGCCGCCTTCTGCACCGCAGGCTTGAGCAACGCGACAAACTCCCTTGCCGCCGCGCTTTGCGATGCGCCACTGCGGCACAGCACGCCTGCGCGGCGCACGGTGAGCGGGTCGATTAGCAGGATCGCGCGCATGTCCGCGCCCGCGTTCAGCGCCGCATGTTCGGCGGCAATCGTTGCCAGCGGCGCATGGCGGCAGGCTAGCAGCAGCGCGTCCACCGATTCCATCTCCACACGCACGGGCGGCTTGGTGCGCGCCTGCGCGAAGGCGCTGTCGATCAGGCGGCGCGTGGCGAAGCTGGCGGGCAGCAGGGCCAGCGGCACGTCGGCCAGTTCGCGCAGGCGCATGGTGCGGCGTTTGGCCAGCGCATGGCTGGCGTGCACGACGAGATACATGCGTTCGTCAAACAGCGGCGCGGCCTCGATCTCGTCGCGGCTGGCGGGATGGAAGGCAATGCCCAGGTCGAGCTGACCGGCAATGAGTTGCTCTTCGATCTGGCCACTCAGCAGGTCGCGCACCATCACGCGCACGCCGGGGTAGGCGGCGCTGAACGCGGCCACCACGTCCGGGATGAACAGCGTGAGAAACGTGGGAATCACGCCCACCGTGAGCGTGCCCGATTGCAGGCCGGCCATGTCCGCCAGCGCCATGCGACCGGCCTCCAACTCCTGCAGCGCACGCGCGGCGTAGCTGCGAAAAGCCACGCCCGCCTGCGACAGCTTGAGACCGCGCCCGATGCGGTCGAACAAAGGCATGCCCAACTCCGCTTCCAACTGCCTTAACCCGTGTGAGAGTGTGGATTGGGTGACAAACAATTCGTCGGCTGATTGGGTGAGATGCTCGGTCTCGGCGACGCTCAAAAAATACCGGATTTGCCGCAATTCCATTGCGTTGGCTGCTCCCGAAATGCATTCAGGGTTTTCCCTGAAATTGAAAACCGTTCGATACTATCGAACGAAATGTGCAATATATACCATTGGATTTGCAAGTGCCCCCCACGATAAGGTCTGCCGCAGTTACCAAGATTCACAGGTTTTCTGCACTGCCATGAGCACACCTCTTTCCATCCAGACCGCTGCACCCGCCGGCTTGCGCATCGAGCGCATCGAGGCGCGCATTCTGGACATTCCCACCATCCGGGCGCACAAGCTGTCGTTCGGCGCGATCTTTCGCCAAAGCCCGGTCATCGTGCAGTTGTGGCTGAACGATGGTGCCTGCGGTTTTGGTGAAGCCGCGACGATTGGCGGACCTTCGTGGAACGAAGAGTCGCCCGAGAGCATCCTGCACGCCATCCACCAATACCTCGCGCCCGCCGTCACGGGCCAGGACGCGGGGCGCTTCGAGCAGCTCATCCGGCAGATGGATGTGGTCTGCAAGGGCAACCGCTTTGCCAAGGCGGCGGTGGAGATGGCCGCCATCGATGCGGTGGCGCGCTCGCTCAACGTGCCCGCCTACCAGTTGCTAGGCGGCAAGGTGCACGACAGTCTGCCGCTTGCATGGACGCTGGCCAGCGGTGATTCCGACAAGGACATCGAGGAGGCCGAGCGCATGCTCGAAATCCGCCGCCATCGCATCTTCAAGCTGAAGATCGGTGCCCGCACGCCGCAGGAAGATGTGGCGCATGTCTCGCGCATCTCGCGCGCCGTGAATGGCCGCGCCAGCATGACGGTGGACATCAATCAGGCATGGGATGGCAACACCGCGCGCCGCTATGTGCCTGAACTGATCGATGCGGGCGTGACTCTGTTCGAGCAACCCGTGGCCCAGTGGAACGAGGAAGCGCTGCGCGACCTCACGGCCACGCTGCCGCATACCGCGCTGGTGATGGCGGACGAAACCGTCTGCTCGCCGCAGGACGCTATGCGCCTGGCACGCCACAAGGCCTGCCATGTGTTCTCGCTCAAGATCGCCAAGCACGGCGGATTGGTGCGCACACGCTCCGTGGCCGCCATTGCCAACGCGGCCGACATCGGCTGGTACGGCGGCACCATGCTGGAGACGTCGCTCGGCAGTGCCGCATCGGCGCATGTGTTCGCCACCTTGCCAGGCGTGCACCACAACTGCGAGCTGTTCGGGCCGCAACTGCTGGTGGACGACATCGTCGAGACGCAGATGGAGCGCCGCGATTACGAACTGGTGCTGCCGGACGGACCCGGCTTCGGCGTCACCGTCGTGCCCGAACGCCTCGCGCGTTTTGACCGTGCACGCGCCGGGCTGACCCCCGTTCACGTGGACATGGGCCGCGCCAGCGCACAAAACTGACCCCTCAAGAGAGCACCGGATGCCCGGCATCCGTCACGTAACCCCTGTTTCCAAGGAAGACAAACATGACATTCCAACGCCGCACTTTTGCCCTGCTCACCGCCGCTGCCGCTCTGTCGGGCGCGGGCCTGCTGCCCTCCACCGCGCTGGCGCAGCCGGACGCAAACTGGCCCTCCAAGCCGATCAAATGGGTGGTGCCGTTCCCGCCAGGTGGCGCGATGGACGTGATTGCGCGCACTCTGGGTGAAAAAGCCGGTCGCGTGCTGGGTACGTCGTTCGTTATCGAAAACCGTCCCGGCGCAGGCGGCAACATTGGCGCGGACTACGTGGCCAAGCAGCCGGGCGATGGCTACACCATCATGATCACGTCGATCGGCATGGCCACGAACAAGGCGCTGTATGCCAAGCTGACCTACGACCCGGTGAAGGACTTTGCACCCATCAGTCTGCTGGCCGTGGTGCCCAACGTGCTGGTGGTGAACGCCGCGAAAAACACGGACAAGTCGGTGAAGGACGTGATCGCCCACGCCAAGAAGGAGCCGGGCAAGCTGACGTATGCATCGGCGGGCAACGGCACGTCGATCCATCTGGCGGGTGAAGTGTTCGCCTCCATGGCGGGCGTGGACATCCTGCACGTGCCCTACAAGGGCAGCGGCCCGGCCATCACCGACATGCTCGGTGGCCAGGTGGATCTGATGTTCGACAGCATCACCTCCGCGCGTCCGCATATCCAGTCGGGCAAGCTGCGCGCACTGGGCCTGACCACGTCCAAGCGCTCCAGCGCGCTGCCCGACGTGCCGACCATCGCCGAAGCCGGCGTGCCGGGCTACGAAGTCTCGCCATGGTTCGCCGTGTTCGCTCCTGCGGGCACGCCGCCCGAGGTCGTCGCCAAGCTCAACAAGGTCCTCAACGACGGCATGAAGGACCCCGAGACGCTGAAGAAGCTGGAGTCCATCGGCGCCGAGCCCATCGGCACCTCGCCGCAAGAGCTGGCCACGCACCTGAACAAGGAGCTGGACCGCTGGGGCAAGCTGATCAAGGAGCGCAACATCCGCATGGATTGAGCGTTCATCGTCCCTGATCAGGAAACAAAAAAGCCTGTGGCTTCGGCGATTGCGCCGCTGCCACAGGCTTTGTGCTTTGGAGGGATCAGTCTGCGGCGGAAATCTTGGCGCGGCTGATCACGTCTTCCCACTTCACGCGGTCGCTTCGCATGAATTGGTGGAACTCCGTGGCGCTGTTGAACACCGGCTCGATGCCCATGGCGGCGAAGCGCTCACCCACTTGCGGGTCGTTGCGCATCTTGGCGAGCGATTTGTTCAGCGTGGCGATCACGCTGTCCGGCGTGCCCGCAGGCACGACAAAACCGAGCCACGGCGTCGCGTGAAAATTCTTGAGGCCGGACTCTTCCACCGTGGGCAACTGCGGCCAGAGCGCCGAGCGCTTGCTCGTGGTGATGGCGATGGGCTTTACCTTGTTGCTGTCCAGAAAGGGCTTGGCCGCAGCGATGTCCACGAACATGAAACTCACGTCATTGCCCGCAATGGCCGTGAGCGCGGGCACGCTGCCTTTGAAGGGAATGTGGTTCAGGTTCAGGCCGGCCATGGAGGCAAACAACTCACCTTCGAGGTGGTTCGATGTGCCCGGACCGGACGAGCCAAAGTTGGCGCGCACCTGGTCGCCGCTTTGCATGTTCTTGACCAGACTGGTGACGTCCGTGACCGGCAACTGTGGATTCACCACGAGCAGGTGCGGCACGGTGGCGAGCAGGGACACGGGCTTGAAGTTCTTTTCCGGGTCGTAGCCCGCCTTCTCCTTGTACAGGCTCGGGCCAATCGTGAACGACGATGCGGCCATGAGAATGTTGTAGCCGTCCGGCGCGCTCTTGGCGACGTAGTTGGTGGCAATGGTCGTGCCCGCGCCGGGCTTGTTCACCACGACGACCGTGGCGCCCAGATCGTCCTGCAGCTTGTTGGCCACCAAACGGGCCATGACGTCGGTGACGCCGCCAGGTGAGAACGGCACGATGATGTTGAGGGCGCGCGACGGGTATTGGTCCGCATGCGCGCTCATGCAGAACGAGAGCAGCGACGCGGCGGCAATGGCTTTCAGCCGGGTGGGATGGGTCATGGATGTCTCCTTTTATCGTTGGTGGTGGTGATCGGAAAAAAACAGGTTCAGGGGGTGCGCAGAAAACGGCTTCTGAGCAATGCCCAGACGCCATCGAGCGCGGGCGTGGCGATGCCGATATGGCGGGCAATCTGTGTGACGCTGCCCACGAGCGTGTCGCCTTCGATGCGTTTGTCGGCGAGCGCGTCCTGCAGCATCGACGTGCGTGCGTGGCCTGCGGATGCGCCTTGCTGCATGCGCTGCTCGACGCTGACGTCGTGCGCCAGGCCGAGCGCATTGCCCACGGCTTTGGCCTCGGTCATCATGCGCACGCAAAGGGCGCGCAGCTCGGCATCGTTCAGGATCTCGTGCATGGTGGCGTTCGCCAGCGCGCTGACGGGGTTGAACACCACGTTGCCTAGCAACTTGGTCCACAAATCGTTCTGGATGTGCGAGCTGGCTTCGCACTGCAATGCGCTCTGGTTGATGCAGGCTGTGAGCGCGAGCAGCCTCGGGCTCATCGTGCCGTCGATTTCGCCCAGCAAGAGCGCGTTGCGCCCGCCTTGTTCGACGGTACATTCGTCGAGCATTTCTGCCGGAACGTGGATCACGCCGCCCAGCAGGCGGGAAGGGTCGATGTGCGGATAGTCCGCATAGGCCGCGCCCCAGTCATTGGCCGGTACCGAGTGCAGCAGCGCATGCGTTTGCAGCAACCACCACGGCACGCCGTTGATCACCGGGATGACGGTGGCGCCCTGCGCTATCAGGGGCTGCAGGCGGTGCAAGGCCGCCGCCAAGTCGTACTGCTTCACGCAGACGAACACGGCGTCCCATGTTTCAGCTTCAGGCAGGGCATCCACGGTGCGCACCGGGCGCGTGCCTAGGGCCTGCCCGTGTTGACGCAGCGTGATGCCGCGCTGCGCCAGGGCGTCGGCCCGAGCGCCACGCGCCAGCAGGGTGACGGCGGCCTGCGTGCCCGCCAGATGCCACGCCAGCGTGCAGCCGATGGCACCGGCGCCCATGATGAGGATGCGAGGAGTGGAGTGCATGTCCGGCGCCTCAGCTCTGGTACTCGGGCTTCACGCGCTCGAGCATGCGCAGCAGCGGGGGCCAGTGCTTGTCTTTGGAGGGGCGTCCGGGCCTGTCAAACTGGGCGGCCACGCGCGCGGCGACGGCATCGCTGCATTCGGTGAGTTCCGCGCCACTGGACTGCGCGGCAATCTGGATCTGGCAGGCGCGCTCCAGGTAGTACATCTGGTCGAACGCATCGGGCACGCTCTCGCCGCACACCAGCAAGCCGTGGTTGCGCAGGATCATCACGTTGCGCGTGCCGATGTTGTGCAGGATGTGCTCGCGCTCATCCATGTCCAGCACGACGCCCTCGTAGTCGTGATACGCCACCTTGTCATGAAAACGCATGGCGTGCTGCGAGAGCATGCGCAGCCCGCGCTTTTGCGCCGACACGGCAATGCCCGCTTGCGTATGTGTGTGCATCACGCAGAACGCATCGTGGCGATGGGCGTGGATGGCGCCGTGGATCACGAAGCCGGCCAGGTTGATGCCCAGGCCCGTGGCGTCGAGCAGCACCTTGCCTTCCAGATCGACCTTGACCAGATTCGATGCGGTGACCTCATCGAACATGAGGCCGTAGGCGTTGAGCAGAAAGTGGTTGTCTTCGCCCGGCACACGCGCCGAGATGTGCGTGTAGATGTGATCGGTCCAGCGGTGCAGTGCGGCCAGTTGGTAGGCTGCGGCGAGATCCTTGCGGGTCTGCCACTCGGCTTCGGAAACCTGGGATTGGATGGTGTTCATGACATCGTGAGAGAGTGGGTGGGGCGCGCACATGCGGGCTGCGAGGTCCAGAAAGTCGACACAACGCCTGCCAACGATTGGCCCTGGCGCATGGCTTCAGTGGCTACCTGCGCGCAGCGCGAGGGGTCGAGGACGTTGGGCCCGATCACTTCGCGGCAGCGCGCATGGGGTTCGATGACGTGGACGTCCGATCCGGCGGCGCGCAAGGCGCGCAGTTCGCTGCGCAAATGGCCGCTCACCGGATTGCCGTCGCTGTAGCCTTGCGGGCTGAGGATGAGTACGCGCCGGGCACCCGCGGCCAGATCCGCGTTCGTCATGGAGCGCACGCCGCCATCCATGAAGTGTTCGCCATCGAGCGGAACCGGAGGCCACACGCCGGGCACCGCACAACTGGCAGCGACCGCATCGATCAGCGAAACACCGCTGTGACGATCGAGGATTCTCGCATCTCCATCGTGCGCGTTCACGCTCACGATCAGCAACCGGCGGGCGGGCCAGTCGCCATGCTCCAGCCGCTCTGCAATGATGCGGCGGCGTGCCTCCACGGACGGCGTGTCGCTGCGCAATGCATAGGCGCCGATGCGTTGGCGGGCCTGCCGGAGATCGCCGCGTACCTTGTCGAACAGCGTCTGGTTGCTCGCGTCCACGGCGGATTGCGAATACGGCCGCAGCACTTCATTGGCGGCGGCCTGCCCGTTGATTTGCTCCGCATACAGCGTGGCTGGCGCAAGGCCACTGGCCAGCCGCGCCGCAACCACGGAGCCCGCCGACGCGCCCACCCACAGGTCCGCATCGCAGACGTTGGCCCCTTCGCGTGCCAGGCCCGCCAGCACGCCGGCGGACCACGCAATGCCCAGCACGCCGCCGCAGCCGATGACGACGGCGCGTTCCACGGGAGTCTGAACGGGCGCGGGCATTCAGATCACTCCCTGCTCGCTGAGCGCGCGAATCTGCTCTGGCCGCAAGCCCAGCACTTCGCCGTAATACTCCTCGTTGTGCTGGCCCAGATCGGGCGCGGGCGCGATCGGCTTGTGCTCTACGTGCGAGAAGCGCGGAAACACGCCCGCCATCTTCACCGGACCGATGCGTGGATGGTCCACGGCGACGATGCTGCCGCGCTCGGCGTAGTGCGGGTCGTTCATGATGTCGTCGATGCTGTAGATGAACGAGTACGCCAGCTTGGCCTCATCGAGCGCCGCGCACAGTTGGTCCACCGGCGTGGTGGCAATCCAGTCGCCCAGAATGCGGTTCAGCGCATCCACGTGTTCCCAGCGCGAGCTGTGCGTTGCATAGCGTGGATCTTGCAGCAGATCGGCGCGGCCCATGGCATGGCACAGGCGCTGAAAGCCCGCGTCGGCAGACACGGTGAGGATCAGGTAGCGCCCTTCGCTGGTCTGGAAGTGTTCGCCCGGCGCAGCGGCAAAGTGCTTGTTGCCGCGCCGCTCGCGCACCACACCGAGGCGGTCGTACTCGGGCACCAGCACTTCGGTGAAGCGGATGATGGATTCGTACATCGACAGGTCGATCTCCTGCCCTTCACCGCCCATCTGGTCGCGGTGGTAGATCGCAGTCATCAGCGAGAACGCACCCATCAGCGCCGTTTGGTAGTCCGCCGTGGAGGTGCCGCTGCGCACCGGCGGGCGGTCCGGATAACCGGTGATGCCCATGAGCCCACCAAACGCGAGACCGATGCGGTCATAGCCTGCGCGCTCGCGATAGGGGCCGGTCTGGCCGAAGCCGGAGATGCGCAGCATGATGAGCTTGGGGTTGTGCTTGCGCAGCTCCTCAAAGCCGAGGTTCCACTTCTCCAGCGTGCCGGGGCGGAAGTTTTCCACCACCGCGTCGGCGTGTTTGACCATCTCGCACAGCATGGCTTGCCCCTGCGGATCGCGCAGGTTCAGCGTGACCGATTTTTTGTTGCGCGCCTCCACATGCCAATAGAGGCATTCGCCATCCACAAAGGGGCCGATGTCGCGCACGGTATCGCCGCGCTCGGGCACCTCCACCTTGATGACTTCGGCACCGAAGTCAGCGAACAGCGTGCAGGCGACGGGCCCTGCGATCATCGTGCCGATGTCCAGGATCCGCAGGCCACTCAGCATGTGTTTGGGCTGGCTCATGCGGGGACCTCGTCTTGCGACTGCACCGCCTGCGCCGGGCGTGCCGCACCCTGCATCGGGCGCAGATGGTAGTGCGCCAGATCGGTGGCGCGCAGCCATTGCCAGTAGTCGTCATTGCGGAATGGCGTGGGCGCGACCACGCGGCCTTGCGCATTGCGATACCAATTGCTCATGCCCTTGTGCGTCCAGATCATGCGATCGTGGGCTTGCTGCACGCGCTCGTTGTACTCGTCGTGCACGTCGCGGCGCACTTCCATTTCAAAGCGGCCCTGGCATGTCGCCAGCGCCTTCTGCATCAGGCCCATCGCATAACGCACTTGCGCTTCCAGCAGTGCCACCACGCTGCCGCCGTGGCCCAGCGCCGTGTTCGGGCCGGCAAAGGCGAAAAAGTTGGGGAAGCCCGGAATCGCCACGCCGTAGAACGCCTGCGCTCCCTTGTCGGCCCATGCTTCGCGGATGGACTGGCCGCCGCGCCCGAACAACTGGAACGAGCTGAGCATGTTCACCGCGTCAAAGCCTGTGGCGATGACGATGATGTCCACCTCGTGCTCCACGCCCTGATCGGTGACCACGCCGCGCTCGGAGATGCGTTGTATGCCGCCCGTGACCAGCGTGACGTCATCGCGCGCCATGGTGCGATACCAGCCGTTGTCCATGAGCATGCGCTTGCCGAATGGGGGGTACTCAGGCAGCACGCTGGGCAGCAGGTCCTGGCGCGCGCCAAGCTGCTCCTTGATGTAGTCGGTGAAGTGGATGCGCTGGCGGTCGTTGTACTTGTTGATGGCGCGCTCGGGATGCGGCCAGTCGGGGTCTTTTTGCAGACTGTGGTGAATGCGGTCGTTGAAGATCCAGCTCAGTCGTTGGCGGTACCACTCCTGATAGAACGGCACCTCGCGCAGCAGCAGGCGCACGCTGGCTGGCACCTCCTTCTTGAACTTGGCGAACGGCGCGGCCCATTGTCTGGAGCGCTGGAACACGGTCAGATGCGCCACCTCGTCCACGATGGCGGGCACCACCTGCATGGCCGATGCGCCATTGCCGATCACCGCCACGCGCTTGCCGCGCACGTCCAGATCCTGCGGCCAGCGGGCGGTGTGAAAGCAGCGGCCTTTGAACTGATCGATGCCCGGAATGTCCGGCATCTTGGGCACGTTGAGCAGGCCTACGGCGCTCAGCAGCATGTCGGCCACCAGCGCGCCCGGTTGTCCCTGGGCATCGCGAAGGGTGATATTCCAGCGCGCAGTGGATTCGTCGTAGCGCGCCGATTCCACCCGTGTATTGAAGCGGATGTGCTCGCGAATGCCGTAGTCCGTCGCCACACCTTCGAAGTAGTTCTGGATTTCCTCCTGCAGCGCGAAGTAGCGCGACCAGTCGTGCTTGGCAAACGAGAACGAATAAATGTGATTCGGCGTATCCACGCCCGCGCCGGGATAGCGGTTCTCGTGCCAGGTGCCGCCCACTTCGTCGTTCTTCTCGATCACGACAAACGGCACGCCGGCCTTCTTCATGCGGATGGCCGCGCAAATGCCCGCGACGCCCGCGCCGATGACGACCACCTGGAAACCTGCCGGAACCTGGAACTGCCCTTGCTGATCCAGCGCGAACTCCGCGTCCAGGCCCAGTCCGGCGGCCACCATGTTGGAATAGCTCAGAGGCACGTTCTCGCCCAGGCTGGCGTGCACCATCTGCATCAGCAGGTCCGCGTCGGCATGCTGGAGTTGCGGCGCAGTCCCTTGCTTCCACGCACAGATCGCGGCATGTGCCGCATCGCGCACTTCCTGCTGGATCTCAGGCTCCAGACCGCCCGTGTCGTGGTCGTCAATGCCACGCACCTTGGTGCACTGGTAGCGCTCGCCCAGCCACTCGCTGCTGCCTGTCAGGTGCACCAGCACCATCAGCAGGGTGGGAATATTGGCATCGGCCAGCGCGGCCTGCAGGGCGTCGGACCAGGGCTGGAATCCGGAAGAAGAAAGAGGAGCGATGGGGGCTGGCTGCGTCATGTCTCGTAAGCTCGGTTGGGGTGAAGTCGGTTGCATTCAAAAATCGGCGTCGGTGTGCTTCAGCGGCGAATGCCGGTGGCTGCGATCTGCTTTTTCCATCGGGCACGTTCGGAATCGAGGAACTGCACGTATTCATTGCGCGTGATGGGCGTGGGCTCGGCGCCCTGGTCCAGCATGCGCTTGCGGATGTCGTTCTGGCTGATCGCTTGTTGGGTCGCTTGGGCGAGCTTTTGCACCACCGTGTCAGGGGTTCCCTTGGGCACGAAGAAGCCCAGCCACACGGGGATTTCATGGCCTGCGAATCCGGCCTCGGCGATCGTGGGCACGTCGGGCTCCAGCTTCGAGCGGTTCTTATTGAGCAGGGCGAGCATGCGGACCTTGCCGCTTTTCATGAGCGGACCGGCCACCGTGAGCGACATCACCGCCAGATCCACACGGCCGGAGAGCAGGTCCGGCACGATCTGGCTTTCGCCCTGATACGGCACGTGATTGAGCTTCAACCCATTGGCCAGCGCGAAATATTCCATGCCGACATGCAGCGGTCCGCCGACCCCGGTCGTGGTGTAGGAGAGCTGGTCGGGGCTTGCCTTGGCACGCTCCACATAATCCTTGACCGAACGGTCGGCGCTCTCGGACCGCACGACCAGACCGTAGTCGTTGTTGGACACCTGAGCGATGGGTTCGAGGTCTTTTTCGGGCGCGTAATTCAGCCGCGCATCCAGTTCCGGAATGACCAGAATCGGTCCCACTCCGCCCACAAGAATGGTGTAGCCGTCGGCTGGTGCCTTGGCGACTGCCGCGGCGCCGATCGCACCGGCTGCTCCGGTCCGGTTTTCCACCACGACGGGTTGACCCAATGTCTGCGCCATGGCGTTGCCAATCACGCGCGCCGTCACGTCGGTGGAACCGCCTGCCGCAAACGGCACGATCAGCCGGACCGGCTTGTCTGGAAAGTCTCCCGCCATCGCGCTGGCCGCCAGCAGTGACCCGATCGCCAGAAGTCCAACGTGCGCCAGCCGACGCAGTGGTTGATGCAGGAGGTGGTGATGTCTCATCGTATTTGTCTCCGTTATGTTTTGATACTGATCAAATTCTGTGATGCATCCATCAATAAATCCAACGAAAGTTAATGATGGGAATCCATCAAATTAATTGATGTATAAACGGCGGCATGAACCGCCCCAACCTGATGCATGCCGATACCCTTTGCTGGATTGCCAAGCTGGGCACCTTCAGTGCCGCAGCGCAGCGCATGCATACGACGCAGCCGGCGATTTCTGCGCGCATGAAAGAGCTGGAGGGGTCGTTGGGGTTCGCGCTGTTCGAGCGGCGTGGGCGGCGGCTGGAGTTGACCTTGCAGGCGCGCCGGTTCGTGGAGCGCGTGGAGCCGCTCTTGCGCAGCGTGGAGGACGCCTTCAACGATGCCGAGGCGGCGGTGAATCCGACAGGCACGGTGCGTCTGGGGCTGGGCGAAGTGTCGATGACCTGGCTTGGCAAGCTGATGCCGACCTTGCGCAGGTCGCTGCCGCGCGTGACGTATGACGTGGAACTGGATCTGGGCATCAAGCTGCAGGAGCAACTGGCGGCGGGCACGCTGGATGCGGCCATCGTCGCCAATATCCGCCGGAATCCCGAGCTGGCTTACGAGCCGATTGGCAGCGTGCCGATGGTCTGGGTGTGCGCGACGCGGCTGCTGTTCACGCCCGGTGGGCATAACCGGCCGCTGTCCGATCTGCTGCGGCGTGAAACCTTGTGGTGCGTCTCCAAACCGTCGGACTTTTTTGCGCCTGCCTACAACGAGCTGCGCAGTTTTGGCGCGGACATGTCGAATCTGTGCGCATGCAACAAGCTGATGGGGCTGATCCAGATCGTCACCTCCGGCGGCGGCATTGCCTTGCTGCCCAAGGTGATGATTGCGGAGCACCTGCAGTCCGGGCGGTTGGCGCTGGTGCCGGGCAATCTCGCGCCGTTGTCGCTGGACTTTGCCATCGCCGTGCACCGCAACCAGACGCAGAGCGCGGTGGCGCGACTGGTGGCGGAATTGCTCAGGCTCTCGCGCAGCGTGCCCATTGGCAGTTGAATGCCGTTGATTGGCCTTGGCGAACACATTCAATTGCAAAAAATGATAGCTACTCGCGCAAGTCTGTAGATCATTTTCAGGAATGTCCCGGACAATGCAGCGCCATGAGGAGCTGCATTCGTTCATTCACCCGGAGCCTGTCGTGTGTCGCCATTGCGTGCGTTGTGGCCGCATGCACTTCTGCGCCAACGACGCGCGGCGAGGTGAAGGGGGCCGATGCGAATCTGAACGAATGGCTGCAGTCGGACATGAACCGCGTGGCCAATTTCGGCATGCGCGAGAACCTCAATGCGCTGTACCGGATGGCCGACAAACTCTACAAGCGCAACCCCGCGGAGTGGCGCAAGGGCGGTGCGGCCAGCCGTGAAGAGGCGCTGAAAAAACTCAAGCAGGCGATCGAGGGCGAGCAGCCTTGGGAGCCATTGCAAGGTAAGCGCGACATCGATGCGATGGCGCTGGCAATGTCGCCCAGTTTCACCGGCGATCGTGTGAGTGCGTTCATCTACAGCACGATGGACATGATCGTCACCGCGCATGGTGGCAAGACCGAGTTCTATCTGATCGATGGGCAGGATGCGCAAATGCTCTACAACGCGGCACGCAATATCGAGATCGCCGTATGGATGCTGGCGCACCGGCGGGGTGACAACGGCAAACCGCTGCTGCTGGCCGACGAAATCAACCCCAACGAACGCAATCTGAGCTACGAGCGGGAGTTCGGAAAAATCATTGCGCGCCTCGATTTGCTGGCAGCGGTGACGACGGAGAAATACCGCCGCGCCGTGATTGGTTATGCACAGGGTTTTGTCGGCGGATCGTTCTTGCAGTTTCTACCAGTTCGCTAAACCCATTGTTTTGTTATTGGCGCCGCGCAATCTTCGGTGTTTGTAAACGTATTGGAGTGAAAGGAATTGCTCGCAATATTGTTGTGCATGAGCGCGGCCACAGAGCTCGAGGCGTGATCCGGCCAAGCGTCGCCAATGGCGCTGGCTGTGTGCCCTCTGGCGGAACGTCACGCCTGCACACAATTTGATCTGGCGCGCCAACAGTGTGGTGAGGGATAGTGGCCTGCTATAGAAATCTATGCAGATATGACAGCCAACGAGCCCCAGGACCCATCACAGGATAGCAAGCAGTACCGGGCTTTCATCAGCTACAGCCATTCCGACAATCGCGAGCAAGGCCGCAAGTGGGCCGACTGGCTGCATCACAGTCTGGAGACCTACCAGATCCCTGCCGAGTTGATCGGCAAGCGCAACGCCCATGGTCAGCCGATTCCGGCACAAATCTATCCGGTGTTTCAGGACGAAAAGGAGCTCTCTGCCAACTCGGATCTGAGCGCGTCGCTCACCAGCGCGCTCGATCGTTCGGACTATCTGGTGTTCCTCGCTTCGCCGCGATCGGCGCGCTCGGTGTACGTGCAGCAAGAGCTGCTGCACTTCAAGAAGAATGGCAAGAGTCGCCACATCATCGCGTTGATTCTGCGTGGCGAGCCGGAATATGGCGGCGCCGATTCCGAGGACCAATGCTTTCCCGAAGTGCTGCGCCACGCCGTGGATGCGCAAGGCAACATCATTCACGAGCAGACCGAAGAGGCACTGGCCGCCGATGTGCGTCTGCCGCATTCGCGTGAAGAGGGTTTCACTTCTGCCGAGGCCTATCGCCAGCATCTGCAGGCGCACAAGCTGCCCGCCAGTGACATCAAGCAGCGCGTGCAGGAGTATGAGGCGCGGCTGAATCTGGCCAAGCTCAAGATCATTTCCACCATTCTGGGCGTGCCCCTGGCGGACCTGACGAAGCGCGATCAGGCCTACCAGTTGGAGCGCATGCGGCGGCGCAATCGCATCACCGCATTCGTGGCGGCAGGCATGGGTGGACTGGCCGTTGCAGCGGCCATTGCGGGCGTGCTGGCGTGGCAGCAAAAAGGGCGCGCGCAGCAGAACTTTGCACTCACGCTCTACACCTCGGGTCTGAACAAGCTGGCGCAAAACGAGTACGGCGATCCGGCGGCCTACATCGCCGCCGCGGTGCGCGGCGGCAATGCGAACGCGACGGCATTTGCCGAGTCCATGCTGGCGACGAAAGAAGACCTGACCTTTCTACCCAACATGAGCACGACGGATCTGGTGTTCAGCCCGGATGGCCGGTACCTTGCAGGGCGTGCGCGCCTTGGGCAGAGCGTTTTGCGCATGCAGATTTGGGACGTGCGCACGCGCACCAAGGTGGCGGAACTCGATCAGGTGCCGCTGCAGCGTGGCGTAGGCCGCTCGCATTTCGACGCGGACAACCGCCTTTATTTCACGGATGACCAATACCAGATACGGCGCTATGACATGCGCAACCAGCAACTGGAGGTGTTATTCAAGAACGATGGCAAGACCAGCTACACGCTGGATGCCGTCAGTCCCGATGGCGACTGGCTGGCGATGCGCCGCATTGGGGGCGAGTTGCTGCTGCGCCGCGTGGACAAGGACGGCTACAAGGCACGCCTGCCTGCAGGGCAGCTCGATCTGAGCTTCCAGCAATTTGCGCCGGACTCGTCGGCGGTCACCATGTGCGCGGAGCGTTCGGAAAGCAAGAAGCTGGAATGCCTCATCGTGCCACTGCGCGACGAGGCCGAATTGGCACAGGCGCCCTCCGACAGCATCGACGCCGAGCGTGAGCCGGCTCGCGTGAGTTTTGACGATGGCCGCCGTGAAGTGAGCTTTGCGGAGGGCGGGCGCAAGATTCTGTTCTGGCGTGGCGCGAAAATCGATATCTGGGACGGTGGCGACGCACGTCCGCTGGCCACCGGCGGAAGGCTCTACAAATGGGTGGCGTTCAACCCCGGCGGTCAGACCGTTGTGGCGCTGGATGAATCCAATGCCGACGTGTACCGGCTACCGAACGGCGAGCGCGAAGTGTCCTATGACCTGCCGCTGGGGGCCCTGAAAACCGTGCTGCCGCTGGCGGGCTCACTCGATGACGACTCGCCGGATTTCGCCCACGCCAAGGTCACACGCAATGCGCGCACCTTCTTGCAGCAAACCGGACCCACGCCCCAACTGGTACAGCAGATCGCGTTTCCTGGCGACACGCGGCGCATCGCGGCCGACGCGCAAGGCAAATATCTCTACAGCCTGCGCAAAGATGCCAACACCATCGCGCGCACCGATACCGCCACACAAGAAGTGCAGAGCGGCTTCATCCGCGAAGATGGCGCCATCTCCGGCCTGCGTGTATTGCGCTCGGGCGTGGTGGTGACGTCGTCGGGCAAACATGTGACGCGCTTCTATGATGGACTCACGGGCAAATCGCTTGGCAGCGCGCTGCGAACGCAGTCACAGCCGCTGTACAGCGAAGACGAAAAACTGCTGACGGCGCGCATCAGTCCACAGGCACTGGGCATTTGGCAAAGTGCCGATGGCAAGCAGATTCTCGAATGGAAAGCGACCGAAGGCGACCTGCCGCCTTACGCACTCGACCCCACGTTCAAGCGCATGATCATGGCCAATGACAAAGGCTGGCGGGTGATCGATCTGGCCAGCCGCAAGGAGTTGGTGGCAGGTGAAGATGCGCTCAGTCTTGCCCAGTTCACGCCCGACGGCACCTTGTTGGCGGTGGCCGATAAGTCCGGCAAGTTGATGCTGTGGCAGGTCGCGACCGGCAAGAAGGTGATGGATGTGCAGAGCATTGCCACGCCGCTGCTGCGTTTCAGTCCGGACAGCAAGATCATGGCGGTGTCGGAGGATGGGCGCCGTTTGCGCTTGTGGGATGTGCAGACCGGTCAACCCGTGGGGCAGGTGATTCCCGTGGTGTCGGGCGCGCGCTGGGCGGAGTTCTCGCACGATGGACAGCGTCTGTTCGTGCAGGACAATCCGCCCGAATCGCTGGTGCCAGCGGTGAAGGCCATCGACAGCCACAACGGCAACCTCATTGCCATGCCGTTCGCGCGCGTGTTTGCCCAGGAGCTGATGCTGGTGAAGGGCGAGCAGCAGCTCATCACCATCCACAACGATCTGGGCACCACACAGGCGCTGATCTGGCAAGTGCCCGGAACCATGCGCTTGCCGCCGGAGCAACTGGCAGGCGATCTGGAAAGCTACTACGGGCGCAAGTACGACATCGCAACCGGCGCGATCGAGCCATTCAGTGGCAAGGGGGACTACAGCTCGTGGTTCTTTGCCGATCCGTATTTGCGCCCGACTGCGCCGGGCGCGTCCGTCAGTGTGATGGACGACATTCAACGCCAACTGCCACTGGAAAGCGGCACGCAGATGCAGACGCTGGCGGCCACCTATCTCTACCACCCGCTTGCGCGCGCGGGCATTGCTGAATTTCTGGCGCGTCAGGGCCGCTTGGATGTGCTGGCCATGGAGCTGGCGCAGAGCACCGAATGGCAACTGGCCAATCTGCCTGACACCGCAGGCGCGCGCGCGACCGGCGTGCTCACCACGCAGACCACCGAATGGTTGAAGAAGGCGCGCGAGCATCTGGGGCAACGCGAGCAGACAACCCAATAGGAAACCCAAGCAGCATGCAACTCAATCGCAAACTCGTCAGCCTGTTCTGGAGCGTGGTGGTGTTGGCCATCCTCGTGCTCACCTGGATCGGGCTGGAGAAGGCCTACCCCGATATTGCCGCGATTCGCTATCTGCCCGACCGGCTGTTCCGGCTGGTCAAGACTCTCATGGGCAACGATCCGCTGGGATCGGGGCTGGAGGCGCCAGCCGTTCCGTGGGAACTGATCGCAGCGAAGCTGCTGGTCACGCTGGTGCTGATACGCGGGCTGATGAAAATTGTCGGCAGCGTGTTCCGCGACAACGTCACGCAGCTGCGTGCAGCACTGAAGCGACGCCACACCATCATCGTGGGCGCGGGACGCAAGGGACGCAGCATTGCGGCGGACCTGCGCGAGCAGCACGGCGAGAAGGCCGTCATCATCGAGCAGCAATCGGCGCACAGATCGTCCGCCGATCTGCGCCGCGCGGGGCATCTGGTGCTCTCAGGCGACGCCACATCCAAGGCCATGCTGCGCAGCGCAGGCGCGCTCAAGGCGAGGCAGGTGATCTGCTTTGCGCGCGACCAGAAAACCGGCATTCAGGTAGCCGGCCGATTGCGCGAGTTGTGGAGCGCCTCATCCGCCGCTGACGACAACGGCTGCGACTGTTATGTGCATCTGGACAATCCGCGATTGGTCGATGTGTTCCGGGGGCATGACGGCGCGCATGCGCAAACGGTACGGCTGCATTTTTTCAATCTGCAGAGGATGATGGCGCGCAGCCTGTTCGCGCTCCTGCCGCAGGAGCTCGGGCCCGTGTTGCAGGACGGCAGTGTGCGCAAGTTGCGCGTGGATCTGATCGGATTTTCCCTGCCGGGGCAGGCCATTCTCTTGCAGGGCTTGCGTGTGTTGCATCTGGGGCTGGAGCAAGGCGTGGAATGGCATGTATGGGTCGACGCAAACGCCTGCAGCGCTGCGCGCGAGCAACTCGTCGCGAGCCATCCACTGGCCGATCGCGTGGCCGATATCCGCTTTCATGGCGTGGATGCGCAGTACCGGGCGTTGCTGGATGCGCAAGTGGGTGAGGCCGACGGCACGTTGTGCCTCGTCATTTGTGCGTTGGATGATGACGATGCCAGCATGGCCGCTGCGGCAGAGATTCTGCATGCCACGCCCACCGGCAATTTCCCCGTGTTTGCGCGCTGCGAAGATTCTTCCGGTCTCGCGACGTTGCTTTCGGGTTCCAGTCAACGCTTGAAATTGTTTGGCAACGTGGAAGAGTTGTGCACGGTCGAGATGATTTGCGGCCAGCTGCAAGATCGCATGGCGCAGGCCATACATGCCGACTATCTGCAACTGGTACAAGAGACGGCGGGCGAAAGCAGCGCCTACAAAACGCCATGGGGTGCGCTGAATGAGGATGCGCGTGACGCCAACCGCGCGCAGGCCGATCACCTGCCCTACAAGCGCATGCTGGCGGGCGGCGATGTGTCGCATATCGATGAGCAGGGGCTGGAATTCCTGGCCATGATCGAGCACCAGCGCTGGGCCGCGCATCGCTATCTGAATGGCTGGCGCTTCGGGCCGGAGCGCGATGACGAGCGCAGGCTCCATCCTTCCCTGCTCCCATGGGCCGAATTGAGCGATGGCGAACGCGAGAAGGACCGCGACGCGGTGCGCCGGCTCGGACAAATACAGACTCTCGGCAAGGTGGTTGGCTGAAAGCTAAAATACGCGGTTCGCTTCAAGGAGCGCTGCAGCAGGCGGAGTCATCGTCTGTCAGGCTTGGAGCAGCGGCATCCCGCATGCCGCCTGAATGCAGATTCCGTAACGGCGCTCACCTGTGTTTTCTTTCCGGTCAATTCATACAACAGGTGAGCACGATGACAGCAGCCAACCCCACGAGTAGTCCCGCCAATTCCGCCGCAGTGCCGCCCATGCGCCTGTCGGGTCTGGAGCCGGTCTTCATCGGCGAAGGATCGCTCTTCGTCAACGTGGGCGAGCGCACCAACGTCACCGGCTCCAAGGCTTTCGCGCGCATGATCCTCAACGAACAGTACGAGGAAGCACTTGCCGTGGCGCGCCAACAGGTGGAGAACGGCGCGCAGGTCATCGACGTGAACATGGACGAGGCCATGCTGGACAGCAAGGCCGCGATGGTGCGCTTTCTGAACCTGATCGCCTCCGAGCCCGATATCGCCAAAGTGCCGGTGATGGTCGACTCGTCGAAATGGGAAGTCATCGAAGCCGGTCTGCGCTGCCTGCAAGGCAAGGGCATCGTCAACTCGATCTCGATGAAGGAAGGTGTCGAGCAGTTCAAGCAACAGGCCAAGCTCATCAAGCGCTATGGCGCGGCCGCCGTGGTGATGGCGTTCGATGAAAAGGGACAGGCCGATACGTTCGAGCGCAAGACGGAAATCTGCCAGCGCGCTTACCGCGTGCTGGTCGACGAAGTGGGATTTGCACCAGAAGACATCATCTTCGATCCGAACATCTTTGCCGTGGCGACGGGCATCGAGGAGCACAACAACTACGCGGTCGATTTCATTGAAGCGGTTCGCTGGATCAAGCACAACCTGCCAGGCGCGAAGGTCAGCGGCGGCGTCTCCAATGTGAGCTTCTCGTTCCGTGGCAACGACCCGGTGCGTGAGGCCATCCACACCGTGTTCCTGTTCCACGCGATTGCGGCGGGCATGGACATGGGCATCGTCAATGCCGGCATGGTGGGCGTGTATGACGATCTGGAGCCCACGCTGCGCGAACGTGTGGAAGACGTGGTGCTTAACCGCCGCCCCGACGCCGCCGAGCGTTTGCTGGAGATTGCGGAAACCGCCAAGGGAGCCGCCAAGGACGACAGCAAAAAGCTGGAGTGGCGCGGCACGCCGGAGAACCCGAAGACCGTGGGCGAGCGCCTGTCGCACGCGCTGGTGCATGGCATCACCGACTTCATCGTGGACGACACGGAAGAGGCTTATCAGGGAATCATCGCGAAGGGGGGGCGTCCGCTGCACGTGATCGAAGGCCCGCTCATGGACGGTATGAACATCGTCGGCGATCTGTTTGGCGCGGGCAAGATGTTCCTGCCGCAGGTGGTGAAATCCGCCCGTGTGATGAAGCAGGCGGTGGCGCATCTCGTGCCCTACATCGAAGAGGAAAAGCGTCAGCAGGAAGCGGCGGGCCTGGACGTGTCGAGCAAGGGCAAGATCGTCATCGCCACGGTGAAGGGCGACGTGCACGACATCGGCAAGAACATCGTCACGGTGGTCCTGCAGTGCAATAACTTTGAAGTCATCAACATGGGCGTGATGGTGCCTTGCCATGAGATCCTGGCACGCGCCAAGGCGGAGGGGGCGGACATCGTCGGTCTGTCCGGCCTGATCACGCCGAGTCTGGAAGAGATGCAGTACGTCGCCGGCGAGATGCACAAGGACGATTATTTCCGCATCAAGAAGATTCCCTTGCTCATCGGCGGAGCGACCTGCTCGCGTGTGCATACGGCAGTGAAGATTGCGCCCAAGTACGAAGGCCCGGTGGTTTACGTGCCCGACGCTTCGCGCAGCGTGAGCGTGGCGCAGAGTCTGTTGGGTGAGCAGCGCGATACGTATCTGGCTGACGTGCAGGCCGACTACGACAAGGTTCGCACCCTGCACGCCAACAAGAAGAAGGTGCCACTGTGGACGCTGGAGCAAGCGCGAGCCAACTCCACGGTGATCGACTTCTCCGCGCACCCGCCTGTGGCGCCGCGTGCCATGGGCCGCCGTGTCTTCAAGAATTTCGACCTGTCGGAGATCGCGGAGTACATCGATTGGGGCCCGTTCTTCCAGACTTGGGATCTGGCGGGACCGTATCCGGCCATTCTGGATGACGAGGTCGTCGGCACCGAGGCGCGCAAGGTACTGGCGGATGCCAAGGCCATGCTCAAGAAGATCATCGAAGGCCGCTGGCTGCAGGCCAATGGCGTGATGGGCCTGTTCCCGGCCAATCGCGTGGGCGATGACATCGAGTTCTACACCGACGAGTCGCGCAGTCAGGTGCTGATGACGTGGTACGGCATGCGCCAGCAAACCGAAAAGACGGCCATTGAAGGGGTGATGCGTCCGAGCCGTTGCCTGTCGGATTTTGTCGCGACGAAGGACAGCGGCATCAAGGACTATGCGGGTCTGTTTGCCGTCACTGCGGGCATCGGCGCGGAGAAGAAGGACAAGGAGTTCCAGGATGCTCTTGATGATTATTCCGGCATCATGTTCAAGGCGCTGGCAGATCGTCTCGCCGAGGCATTTGCCGAGTGCCTGCATCAGCGTGTGCGAACCGATCTGTGGGGCTATGCGTCAGGCGAGCAGCTGACCAATGAGCAACTCATCAAGGAGCAGTACCAGGGCATTCGCCCCGCGCCCGGCTATCCGGCTTGCCCCGACCACACAGCGAAGACGGACCTTTTCAAGGTGCTGGATGCAGCGGAAATCGGCATGACATTGACCGACAGTCTGGCCATGTTCCCGGCCTCCAGCGTGAGCGGTTTCTACATTGGCTATCCCGAGGCGGTGTATTTCAACGTCGGCCAGATCGGCGAAGACCAGGTGGAAGACATGGCTGCGCGGCGCGATATGGATGTGGATGCGTTGAAGCGGTTGTTGGCGCCGAATTTGGCCTAAATACAGCCATTATTTTGTATTTTCGATATACAGATCATTATTTGTATTCTGAAAATACAGTTAATGACCTGTAAAGCGGAAATACAGCGTATAGTGTGTTTTCCTGCTTCTGAAAGGAGCGCAGATGGACGAATTCACAGTACGTACAACACAGCAACTTCCAACGCTGCTCAAAGCGTTTCGAAAGACAGCCAAACTGACGCAAACGGATGTAGCCAAGCGGCTGGGCGTGACGCAGCAGACTGTCTCCGCGATGGAGCGCAACGCGGAGTCCGTGAGCGCCGAGCGGCTCATGGCGCTCATGAACATTCTGGGCGTCGATCTGGTGCTGCGCGCGCGGGCCGCACCCGTTATGCCCCAGCCGCTTGCCGTGCGAGAGGCAGACGGCCCGAGCTGGTAAGCCATGACAGCGCAGGTCAAAGGCAAAGCATTGGGGCTGTGGATGAACGGCCAGTTTGTCGGCACGTGGAGCCTGGATGCCGGCGGTGACGTATTGCAGTACGACAGCGCGTGGGTGAGCGATTCCAGACTGCGTCGACCGTTGTCACTTTCGCTTCCGTTCACGCCCGGCAATCGACCGCACAAGGGCGATGCGGTGCGCTTCTATTTTCAGAATCTGCTGCCCGACAACGAACGCATCCTGGAGCGCATTGCTCGTCGGTACAAGGTGGGCGCGACAGACGCCTATACGCTGCTGCGGGAGATCGGGCGCGATTGCGTAGGTGCGTTGCAGATATTGCCGGCCGGTGAGGAGCCGCCGCCAGATTTGAACGTGCGATATGAGGCATTGGATGAAGCGGAGGTAGCGCGCATTCTTCGCGCCGCCGTCAGTCCGGCTGCGTTTGGCGACAACGCGCACGATGATGCGGAATTCCGCATCTCGATCGCCGGGGCGCAGGAGCAAACGGCTCTATTGTTCTGGCAAGGCAGGTGGTGCAGGCCGCTTGGCGCGACGCCGACATCGCACATTTTCAAGTTGCCTTTGGGAGTGATCGGCAACATGCAGTACGACATGCGGCATTCGGTGGAGAACGAATGGCTGTGTTCCAGATTGCTGGCGGCTTACGGGGTTCCTATAGCACCGTGTGCAATGGTGCAGTTTGAGGATCAGAAAGTCTTGGCCGTGGAGCGGTTTGACCGGCAGGTGTGGAATGACGAGGCGCTATTGCGACTTCCGCAAGAAGACATGTGTCAGGCGTTGGGCATATCGCCATTGCTGAAGTATGAAAGCGATGGGGGCCCGGGTGTCGAGCAGATCATGAATTTGCTTGATGGCTCGGTGAAGCGCGAGCAAGACCGCCATCAGTTCTTCATGGCGCAATTGTTGTTCTGGATGTTGTGCGCAACGGATGGGCACGCCAAGAATTTCAGCATCTTCTTGCGGCCCGAAGGAAAATTTGAAATGACGCCGCTGTATGACGTGCTGTCCGCATATCCGCTCCTCGGCGCAGGCGCGGGCCAGCTCTCTGCGCGCAAGGCAAGAATGGCCATGGCCGTGCGCTCCAAGAATCCACACTGGCACATGGACAAGGTCGTGCGCAGACATTGGCAGGCCGTGGGCGAACGCTACGGCATCCAGTCGTCCAATGGCTCTGCTGTAGATGCAATCATCGACATGATCGTCACAAGAACTCCCGCAGTCATTCAACAGGTGCAGGATGAGCTTCCAGAGCACTTCCCCGCGGAGCTGGCGCAAGCGATCTTCAACGGCCTGAGCGCTGCCGCATTGCGCCTAGGGCGCAGTCACGACTGAAGCACACCATCGCGGCTCCACAATAAAGAAAGCCCCGCAAGCAGGGCCTTCTGATGGCAGTGTGGATTACAGGCCCAGTTCTCTGTCGTACGCCTTGCGCGCTTGCAGTGCCGTGGTCGTGAAGTCGGTGAACACGCCGTCGATACCCAGGCGGTAATACGCCAGATACTCTTCTTTCGGATCACCTTTGTAGATGCCCGCCAGCCGACCGGGTTCGTTGCGGAAGGTGAAGCTGTGCACCATCAGGCCTTCGCGATGCGCATCGTGGATCAGGCGTGTGTCCTTGAGCGTGTTCACGTCCTTGAGGCCAGCGCCATCCTTGTACGGAACGACCGAATGGGCCATCACCTGTGGTTTCCATGGACCGATGCCGTCGGCATAGGTGCGGATTTCCGCCAGTCCCTTGCGCGTGAGCATTTCACCAAACGTGCGCGCGTCGCCAGCCAGCGTCCAGCTATAGGGTCTGCCGCTGATGAAGGTCCATTCGTCGTTGGTGATGTAAATCATCGAGCCATCGCGGTAATTGATGTCATTTCCATCAATCAATTGCACCGCCTTGGCGCGCATTCCCGCCTTGCGCAGGTACTTCAGGCTGGCCGGGTCGAAACTCTGGATGAAGATGGGTGACTTGCGATCGTTGATACGGTTCTTATTGAGCAAATCCATGACCGCGTCTTCAAATGGATAGGTTCCCGGCTTGCCGCAACCGTTGGCAATCGCCTGCTGGTTATTCCAATATGGGTTCTTCACCTCGGCATATACAGAAATCGTACGATTTTGCTCGCGGCTTTTGGCAATGGCGATATCGATCACATCTTGTGCGCTGATCAGCGGCAGTTTGCCATTCCATTCAGTAGGCCGCTCGTTCGCGTTGTCGAGGATTTTCCCGCCGATCCAGTCGCGCAGCTCCTTCATGGTGAAATCGCTGATCGACCAGTCATTGGTGTGATCCTCGCCATCCACCACAAGCGCCTTGAGCACGGATTTGGGATCGTTCGGATCGAGTTGATCGGACAGATAACGCGAGGGACCATTCTCTGGCTTGGCGGGATATTTCACATTCACCCACACGCCGGGGGTGGTGCGCTTGCGGCGCGCCACTTCGGCATTGGACTTGGCCACCTCGGCCACATTCGTGTTGTCGCCAAGCCATGCGTTATGGCGCGCCACCAACTGGCAATCGCGTGTCATGTGCATGTCCAGTTCCAGCATGTCCGCGCCGGCATCGGCGGCCTTTTCGTAAGCCATGCGGGTTTGCTCAGGGTACAGGCCAGAAAAGCCCCGATGCGCAATCACCTGCGGTGCAGAGCCATCCAGTGTCTTGTAGGGCGAGGAACCCCACCAATCATCGTCTCCGCCGCCACAAGCGGTCAATACAGTAGCGCTGGCAAGCAAGCCACAGAGCGTGGCAAGTCGGGTGGGTCGCAAATTCAGATTCATGGCTGAAGTCCCTGAGTAGTTGTACGGTGTCTGGCTTCTATTCAGTGCCAGCGCGCAATGCTCGTGACGATGCGTGAATACTGTGTGACAGCATACCTTCTACAAGTATTTGCGAGAAGTAGGACGAAGGCACAGCCGGAAAAGACGAAAGCCCCGCATGCGGGGCTTTCCATTTGGCACGAACCGAGTGTTCCTCGAGAAAAACTACAGCGCGCTTAAGTTACGGCGTTAGTCAGTGGCACTGGGATATGTGTTCTAGTCGGAACTATCCACCATTCTTCATATTTGCATGCAAAATGAGTAGGGTTGGATTGCTGGGCCAAATGGGGCTAACGCTCCGACTCATGGGTGCCCAACTCCCATGCGCCTTCAACTCTCCTATTGTTCATGCTCTCACCTCCTTTCCATCTGTGCCGTAGTTCGAGTCACTTTAATTGACGAATGGTGGATACGATTTGAAATTGATCAAAGAATGCCACATTAGTGAAAGCGTGCTGGGCCAGAGTTGTGCCAAAGACGAAAGCCCCGCATGCGGGGCTTTCCATTTGGTGCATCTTTATGCTTGTTAGCGTCCAGAGCACATATCCCAGTGAACTGGTGGAGGCAGTATAGACGGAGAAATGATTGCGAACAAGCAAAAACAATCGCGTGACCTGAATCTCCGTCCAAATGGAATATGCGCTCCCGGCGGAACCAATTACCAAATGGTATCCACGCAGCGATTCTATAAAGGAAAAATATATCGCAATTACCAGTGCCCGGGGGATCTGAGACTAATCTGATCCAGATCGCGTATTGAGAGGATTTGTGCGTGATAGTCTGCCAATGCTGCGTGGAAAATGATTCAAAAATAAGGGGAAAGATCGCATGACATATCGTTTGGCATTGGATTTGGGCTCGACATCGTTGGGATGGGCGGCATTGAGCATGGACGAAACCGGAAAGCCCATTGCCGTCAGGCGGGCTGGCGTTCGCATCTTCAGCGATGGGCGCAATCCGAAGGACGGCTCCTCATTGGCGGTTACCCGCCGTGCGGCGCGCGCCATGCGTCGTCGGCGCGACCGCTTGCTGAAGCGCAAAGATCGTATGCTGAACAAGCTGATTCACTACGGCTTCTTTCCTGCGGATGACGCGGCGCGCAAGGCGCTGGAAAAGTTGAATCCCTATCAATTGCGTGCAAAGGGGCTGGAATCGGCGCTTACGTCCGGCGAGTTCGGCCGGGCGCTGTTTCACATGAACCAGCGCAGGGGTTTTTTGAGCAATCGCAAGACCGATAAAAAGGACAACGACAGCGGTGCGCTCAAGCAGGCCATTGGAACGATGCGCGCACAGTTGGCAGAAACCGGGTGTCGCACGGTGGGGGAATGGTATTGGAAGGAGCGCATGCAGCAGCGCCTCGAGGGCATCAAAGGCCAGGGTGTTCGCGCCAGATATCGCGAGACGCCTTTCGTGAATGAAGACGGGAAAAATCGAATCGATAAGCGCTATGACCTGTATGTCGAGCGCGCGATGGTGGCGCAGGAGTTCGATGCGCTCTGGGCAGTGCAGGCGGCGATCAACCCAGACCTATTCACCGAAGCGGCGCGCGTTGATCTGCGCGACACCTTGCTGTTTCAACGCAATCTAAGGCCCGTCAAACCCGGGCGATGCACTCTGATCCCAGAGGAGGAACGCGCATTGCTCGCCTTGCCGAGCACACAGCGTTTCCGCATCTATCAAGAAGTGAATCACCTAAGGATTTTGTACCCCGATCTGCGCGAGGAGAGGTTGGACCTCGCGCAACGCGATCAGATCGTGGCCTTGCTCGAGGCCAGCCAGAAAGTCACCTTCACGCGAATTCGCAAGGCATTGGGGCTGTCGGGCGAGTGCCAATTCAACCTGGAAGATGCCAAGCGTCAGGAGTTGAAAGGCAATGCCACAGCGGTCGTGCTGGGGCGCAAGGACGTATTTGGCCCGCAGTGGGCGGGATTCGATGCCGCTTTGCAGGACGAAATAGTTCAGCAACTGATGACGAATGAAAGCGAAGAGCAGTTGGTAGCCTGGCTTCAATCCACCGCAGGCGTCGATGAGGAGCGCGCAATGGCGGCCGCCAATGTGGGGCTGCCCGAAGGGTATGGCGGCCTCAGCCTGAAAGCGTTGGCCAAGATAATTCCTGCGTTGGAGCGGGATGTGGTGACCTACGATAAGGCGGTTGCAGCGGCGGGATTCGCCCACCACAGCGACCTCGGCTTCGATTTCGACCATGACGCGGGCGATGTGGAGCAGATTGGGGAACGCACGATCGCATCGTCCGGTGAGATCAAACCCGTCTTTGCTTTCAAGCAATTGCCTTATTACGGTCGAGCCCTTCAACGCCATGTGGCTTTCGGTAGCGGCAAGCCGGAAGACACTGACGAAAAACGCTTCGGCAAAATTGCCAACCCCACTGTGCACATCGGACTGAATCAGGTGCGCCTGGTGGTGAATACGCTGATACGCCGCTACGGGCGACCCAGTGAGATCATCGTGGAGCTGGCACGCGACCTGAAGCAAAGCCGCGAACAGAAGCAGGAAACGCAACGCCGGCAGGCAGACAATCAAAAGCGGAACGCACGCATTCGCACATCCATTTCCGAGACGCTTGGAATCAGTGAAGAACGTGTGCGCACCGCAGACATCCAGAAATGGATTCTTTGGGAGGAGCTGAGCTTTGACGTGGCAGACCGGCATTGCCCCTACAGCGGTGTGCAAATCAGCGCCGCCATGTTGTTAAGTGAGCGTGTGGAGATTGAGCACATTCTTCCGTTCTCCCACACGCTGGACGACAGCCTGAACAACCGCACGGTGGCCATGCGAGAGGCGAACCGAGTCAAGCGCAATCGCACGCCTTGGGCGGCGCGCGCAGACTTCGAGTCCATGGGGTGGAGCTACGACGGCATCCTGCAGCGCGCAGAACGCATGCCGCGAAACAAGCGTTACCGGTTTGCAGAAGATGGATACGAACGCTGGCTCGGCGAGGACCAGGACTTTCTCGCGCGGGCCTTGAACGACACACGCTATCTCTCGCGCGTTGCGGCGGAGTATTTGCGCCTCATCGCTCCCGGAAGCGCCACGCGCGTCATTCCGGGGCAAATGACGGCCATGCTGCGAGCGAAGTTTGGGCTCAACGATGTGCTGAGTCTGGAAGGGGTGAAAAACCGCAATGACCACCGACATCACGCCGTGGATGCGTGCGTGATCGGAGTGACGGATCAGGGGATGATGCAGCGATTTGCCCAGGCCAGCGCAAACGCACGCGAAAGCGGGCTGACGCGACTGGTCGACGATATGCCGATGCCCTGGTCCACCTACCGCGATCACGTGCAACGTGCCGTGGACCATATCTGGGTCAGCCACAGGCCCGATCATGGACACGAGGGTGCCATGATGGAAGAAACCAGTTACGGCATTCGCCGTGACGGCAGCATCAAGCAACGCAAGAGAGCCGATGGCAGCGCAGGACGAGAAATCAGCAACCTGATACGCATCGCCGAGCCGAAGCAGTTGCAGCGGCATGGCGTAGATGCGCAAGGTCAGGCACTGCCCTACAAGGGCTATGTGGGGGGCAGTAACTACTGCATGGAAATCACGCTGGGAGACAAAGGCCACTGGGAGGGCGCCGTGATTTCAACGTTTGAGGCTTATTCCATCGTACGGGCGCGAAGAATTTCAGCCCTCAGGAATCGATCCGTTGGACAGAACGGTAAGCCGTTGGTCATGAGATTGATGATCAACGACATCGTCAGGCTGGAGGTGAACGACGTTCTTCGCACGATGCGCGTTGCCACGATATCTGGAGGAATGCAGGTATTCATGTCAGACGTTCACGAAGCCAATGCGGATGCCCGCAATCGCTCAAGGGAATTGCCGTACGTGTCAAAGATGCCTCGATCCTTTCAAAAGGCCAAGGCGCGACAGGTATCCATCTCACCCATTGGCGAACTTCGCGATCCCGGCTTCAAGGGGTAAGGGCAATGATTGGCCGCATTGTCGAAATTGCGGACGATCGCCGTCACTTGTATGTCAACCGCGGCTTCATGGTTGTGCGCGATTCAGAAGGCGAGCGCAAGGAGCTAGGCCAGATACCGCTCGACGACATTGCCGCCGTCATCGCCAACGCACACGGCATCACCTACACCAATAATTTGCTGGTGGCGCTGGCCGATCGTGGGGCACCCTTCGTTCTCTGCGGCGCGAACCACAACGTGGTCGGGGTGTTGTTCACCCTGAGCGGACACCATGTTCAGGCCAAAAGAATAGAAGCCCAGATCGCCGCCAGTGCGCCTACCAGCAAGCGCATGTGGGCAGCTGTCGTCAAGGCAAAGCTTGAACAGCAAGCCGCTGCTCTGGAGGCTGCTGGCGAGCCAACCATCCCGTTGACAGCACTGATCGGCAAAGTCCGCAGCGGCGATCCGGAAAATATCGAAGGGCAAGGTGCGCGTCGATATTGGACCTTGTTGTTTGGCGCCGATTTTCGCCGCGACCAGGACGGAGGTGGACTCAACGCGCTTCTGAACTACGGATACACCGTACTGCGCTCCGCCATGGCCCGTTCCGTTGTGGCGGCCGGACTCCATCCCAGCATCGGCCTGCATCACAGCAATGACTCGAACGCCATGCGCCTGGTGGACGATCTGATGGAGCCTTTTCGCCCCGTCGTCGATCTCAAGGTGTGGCAACTCAATCGGCAGAGCGAGAGCGAGGTCACGCCCGAAACCAAAAGAGCACTGGTGCGGGTGCTGCACGACGACATGCAGACCAGCATAGGCGTCACGCCCGTGATGGTGTGCATGCAGCGATTGGCCACGTCGCTTGCGCAAGTGTTCCTCGATGAACGGAACAAGCTGGACCTACCACTTCCGGGACTGCCCTTGTCGATGGCGAGCGGCCTGGAAGAACAATGACCCCCATATGCGCTCTGGATACCGCCTCATGTGGATGCTGGTGATGTTCGACTTGCCGGTACTCACCAAGGCGGAGCGAAAGGCCGCCACAGGGTTTCGCAATGCCCTGCTTGATATCGGTTTTGAGATGAGCCAGTTCAGTGTCTATTTACGCTTCTGCACCAGTCAGGCGCAAGTCGACACAATGTGCAAGGCCGTAGAACGCGTCTTGCCGAGCGGAGGAAAGGTGCATATCCTCCAGTTCACCGACAAACAGTACGAACGCACGATCACTTTCCACGGCAAGAACGTCCAAGCCGGCAGAAAACCACCCGATCAGTTCGATCTTTTCTAACAAAAGCCATGATTTTTCCGACCCGGAACACGAAAAACCCCCTGATAAATCAGAGGGTTATCGCGGTCAGAGTTTAGTTCACTGGGATATGTGCACTGGCCGGAACACTGAGGCCGTTCGCAGCGCATGCATGGCAGTTTAGTTCACTGGGATATGTGCACTGGCCGGAACTTTATGGGGCATATGCCTGCACTGAGCTGAGTTTAGTTCACTGGGATATGTGCACTGGCCGGAACTACGCCAAAGCCATCATCGCTACCGTTCTGAGTTTAGTTCACTGGGATATGTGCACTGGCCGGAACGTCGCCGAGCTGGCGCTGAAAGACGGCGAAAGTTTAGTTCACTGGGATATGTGCACTGGCCGGAACGCGCACCTGCGCACTGTCTTTCGTGATGAGAGTTTAGTTCACTGGGATATGTGCACTGGCCGGAACAAGCTTGCCGACGTCGGCAAGCGTGATCGCAGTTTAGTTCACTGGGATATGTGCACTGGCCGGAACTTTCCGCCATTGCTCCGACTGCGATTGCGTAGTTTAGTTCACTGGGATATGTGCACTGGCCGGAACTGTCACGGTGACAGGCAGCGCCTCGAACGCAGTTTAGTTCACTGGGATATGTGCACTGGCCGGAACCATCCTTGCGTTTCAGTGTTTCATTGATCTAGTTTAGTTCACTGGGATATGTGCACTGGCCGGAACTCGCTCCCTGTGCTGCCCGCCACGCGCGCTAGTTTAGTTCACTGGGATATGTGCACTGGCCGGAACGGTCTGCAGTCAAAGGTAACCCCGGCGCCTAGTTTAGTTCACTGGGATATGTGCACTGGCCGGAACTGGTGGGCGGTTTGGGTGTTGTTGAAAGATAGTTTAGTTCACTGGGATATGTGCACTGGCCGGAACTCAAAACGATTTCAGAACTCAAAGAACGCAAAGTTTAGTTCACTGGGATATGTGCACTGGCCGGAACGAAAGAAACGACCGTATTTTGCCGACGCTTAGTTTAGTTCACTGGGATATGTGCACTGGCCGGAACCCCGGCCAGCACGTAGGGCAGACCCACGTGAGTTTAGTTCACTGGGATATGTGCACTGGCCGGAACTGCCCAGGCCCTCGAAGAGCCGCCGGCGCTAGTTTAGTTCACTGGGATATGTGCACTGGCCGGAACGACTCTGCAGGGGCGCGCACAGACAGCGAGAGTTTAGTTCACTGGGATATGTGCACTGGCCGGAACCGCGGGCTGACTCCTGAGTGGCACTATCTAAGTTTAGTTCACTGGGATATGTGCACTGGCCGGAACACATTCTGTGGCATTGTCTCAGTGTTGGGTAGTTTAGTTCACTGGGATATGTGCACTGGCCGGAACTCATGCGCTACGAGAGCGTGCGCGACCCCGAGTTTAGTTCACTGGGATATGTGCACTGGCCGGAACTTCGCACTCAGCATCTCGCGCCGCCAGATCAGTTTAGTTCACTGGGATATGTGCACTGGCCGGAACTTCAAGAAAGCGCGCAACACTGAGGTGCCAAGTTTAGTTCACTGGGATATGTGCACTGGCCGGAACTTGGAGCGTGAATGGGGCGCTGCGATGGGAAGTTTAGTTCACTGGGATATGTGCACTGGCCGGAACCAATCTTGAGCGTGCCACTCAACGCGAAATAGTTTAGTTCACTGGGATATGTGCACTGGCCGGAACACTCCTCATAGCCACCTGCGCGGCCTCAAAAGTTTAGTTCACTGGGATATGTGCACTGGCCGGAACAGCGCCAGAGCCGAAGCCGAAGCGCTCACGAGTTTAGTTCACTGGGATATGTGCACTGGCCGGAACTTGCGGCAGCGTGGAGAGCAGAAACTCCAAGTTTAGTTCACTGGGATATGTGCACTGGCCGGAACCGTCGGTGTATTTGTGCAGGCCTTGCGCCAAGTTTAGTTCACTGGGATATGTGCACTGGCCGGAACCAGCCACGTATACGCCACCATGCGCTCCATAGTTTAGTTCACTGGGATATGTGCACTGGCCGGAACGGATTGCTTGCAAACTGCACAGGAAACGTCAGTTTAGTTCACTGGGATATGTGCACTGGCCGGAACTCGATAACCCGTTTTGCGACGATGTAGACGAGTTTAGTTCACTGGGATATGTGCACTGGCCGGAACCCGCCGCCAGAGCCGCCATCAATTCCGGCGAGTTTAGTTCACTGGGATATGTGCACTG
>DCYB01000005.1:0-151229 GCA_002331385.1 Comamonadaceae bacterium UBA2121 | reverse complement strand
TTAGTTCACTGGGATATGTGCACTGACCGGACCGCAAATGCGCACTTCGGACGCGTCGACGAGAACCCTTCGCGTCGTCGATATCTTTCACCTGAACACCGCCTCCACTGCACCATCCAGTTGATCCCTGAGCTTGGTTCCCTGTTCTATCTTGCTGACGACCGTGCCTTTGGCGTCGAGGATGATGGCGGTGGGGACGACTTTGATGGTGCCGAAGGTGCCGAAATCAAAATTGCGCATCTTCTCTTGTCCTGTCGGGGGGAGCGAGCGCATGGCGATGGGGAAGCCGAGATCTCTGGATTCGGCGAGCTTTTTGCCGCGCAGTTTGAACGGGTCGCCAAGGTCGACGAACAGCACCTGCAGGCCTTTTCTCTTGTATTGGTTGAATGCGTTGATGACCGCGGGGCGACCGTTGGCGACGCAGGGGGCGCACCAGTCGGCGCCGAAATAAATGATGAGGGGTTTGCCTGCGTAGTCGGCGAGGTTAACGGGAGCTCCGGAGACCAGTTCCAGTTGCTCCATCGCCCGGGGCTTGTCGCCGATCTCGGGCTGCCAGGCATGGACGGTGCTGGACAGTGCCCAGAAGGTGACGAATACGGCAAGGCCGAGCAAGTCGATGGCGCGCAGTTTCTGCATGGCTGTCTCCCTCGTTCTGGTATGGCAGACGAGTGTTGCATGCGGAAATTGACGGCGCAATCGCTGGCGGAAAGCGTTACGCCGTTAACTTTCGTTACTGCCCTGTGCGGGCTACCCCGTTCTGGGGAGGCTCACGCAGGGGAGTGCGCGCCGACTCTGGTGGTCAGAGGCCCAGAACCTTGGCGACGTAATCCGCGTCCTTGTCGCCGCGCCCGGAGAGGTTGACGAGGATGTTCACGTCCTTGCCCAGCTTGGGGGCGGCGCGCATGGCCCATGCGACGGCGTGGGCGCTTTCCAGCGCCGGGATGATGCCTTCCACGCGCGAGAGCGTCATGAAGGCGTGGAGGCATTCCTTGTCGTCCACGCTTTCGTAGTCCACGCGGCCCAGGTCTTTCAGGTAGCTGTGCTGTGGGCCGACGCCGGGGTAGTCTAGGCCCGAGGCGATGGAGTGCACGGCAGCAGGTGTGCCGTCGGCGTTTTCCAGCACGTAGCATTTCATGCCGTGGATCTCGCCGGGCTTGCCGATGGAGAGCGTGGCCGCGTGGCGACCGGGTTGGTCCACGCCCTCACCGGCGGGCTCGACGCCGACGAGGCGCACGTTCTGGTCGTTGAGGAAGGCGGTGAAGATGCCCATGGCATTGGAGCCACCGCCCACGCAGGCAGCGATGTGATCGGGCAGCTTGCCGTGTTTTTGCTGGAACTGCTCGCGTGCTTCGCGGCCAACGATGGACTGGAAGTCGCGCACCATCATCGGGAAGGGGTGCGGGCCGACGACCGAGCCAATGGCGTAGAGGTAGTTGGTGGGGTCGTTGAGGTATTCCTCGAACGCGCTGTCCACGGCTTCCTTGAGCGTGGCTGCACCGCGTGTGACGGGCACGAGCTTGCAGCCGAGGATGCGCATCTTGGTGACGTTGGGGTGTTCTTTTTCGATGTCCACCTGCCCCATGTGGATCTCGCACGGGATGCCGACCAGCGCGCAGGCGGTGGCCAGCGCCACGCCGTGCTGGCCCGCGCCGGTTTCGGCGATGACCTTGGTCTTGCCCATGAACTTGGCCAGCAGTGCTTCGCCAAGGCAGTGGTTGATCTTGTGCGCGCCGGTGTGGTTCAGGTCTTCGCGCTTGAGGTGAATCTGCGCGCCGCCGAGCTGATCCGAAAGGCGTTTGGCGTGGAAGATGGGGCTGGGCCGACCCACGTAGTCAGCGAACAGGCTGGCCAGCTCTTGCTGGAAGTCTTCGCGCTGCGAAATCTGCTCGTACGCGACGAGGATGTCGTCCATCGCCTGCTTCAGATGCGGTGGCACCAACTGGCCGCCATAGGGGCCGAAGAAGCCGTTGGCGTCGGGCATGGCGTTGGTGTCGAACTGGTTCGTCATGGGTTGTCTCTCTGGAAATGGTGGTTGTACGAAAACAGAACGCAAAGATCGCGTTCATACCATATTGCAGAGGTCGTAGACGGCAGTTCGGGTGCGCGACAGCAAAAATGCGTCGACCCCGCGAGGTTTGGTGAGGCTTACGTTTCCTGGGCGGTGCTGGCGCTGCGCATGATCGGGCTGAGCGCCGCACGCAGGCGTCCGGCGGCGTCGCCTTCCGGCGCGGCGGGTGGTGCGAATTCCAGCGAGCGCTCGACGGTGCCGATGTGCTCCAGCAGCAGTTGCTTGGCACGCTCCGTGTCGCCTTGTTCCAGCGCCTGCACGATGCCTTCGTGCTCTGCGCACGACTGGGTTGCGCTGTGCGACGACTGGTAGAGCGTGGCCGCCAGCGTGGTGCGCGCGGTGAGGTCGCGCAGGGTGTCAGCCAGCAGGCGGTGGCCCATCTGCTCGGCCAGACAGACGTGAAAATCGGCCAGCAGGAAGGCGCGTGTGGCGGCGTCTGCACCTTCGATGGCGCGTTGCTCGTGCGCGATGTGGCGGCGCAGGTTGCCGATCACCTGCTGCACGGGGCGCCCGGCTTCCTGCAGGATGCCAGCCTCGATGATGCGGCGCGCCGAAAACGCATCGCGCGCCTCGTCTGCCGACGGCTGCACTACAAACCAACCTTTGCGCGCCTGCACCTGAACGAAGCCGCGCGCCTGCAATTGCACCAGCGCCTCGCGCACCACGGTGCGGCTCACGGCGAAGTTGTCTGCCAGATCCTGCTCGCCCAGCCGCGCGCCGGGCGCGAGCTTTTGTGCGAGCACGGCTTCGACGATGCGCTCGGCAATGTGGGCTGGGGTAGCAGGCGTGGCAGCGGAGTTCATGGCGTGATCGTACCGTTGTCCGTCACGGTGTCTGTCATTGGCAGGGCATGGCCGTCGAGTACGGCGTGCGCGCGCTCGCGGTCGATGTCGCCCTCCCAGGCGGCCACGGCGACGGTGGCAACGCAGTTGCCAATCAGGTTGCCCAGCGCGCGCGCAATGCCGATGAACCAGTCGATCGACAACACCAGCACCAGCCCGATGGCGGGAATCGCCGGGATCGCATGCAGCGTGGCGGCCAGCACGACGATGGCGGAGCCTGGCACGCCGTGCGCGCCCTTGGAGGTGACGAGCGAGATGGCCAGGATGGTCAGCAGATCCGTCATGCTGATCGGCGTGTTGGTGGCCTGGGCGATGAACACGGCGGCCAGCGTGATGTAGATGGAAAACGCATCGAGATTGAACGAGTAACCGGTGGGAATCACCAGCCCGACCGTGGAGTCACGAATGCCCATGTTGCGCAGCTTGGCCATGATTTGCGGCAGCACGCTGTCAGACGAGGTGGTTGCGAACACCACCATCAGTTCTTCGCGCAGATAGCGCAGCAGTTTCCACAGGCTGAAGCCGGACACGCGCATCACGAAGCCCAGCACCACGAAGACGAACACCAGCACGCCCGCGTAGAACAGCAGCACCAGCATGCCCAGTTGCTTGAGCGAGCCGATGCCGTATTTGCCCACGGTGAAGGCAATCGCGCCGAGCACGCCCAGCGGTGCCAGCTTGATGATGATGGCCATGATCTTGAAGAGCACCAGCGACGTGGCATCGACCACGGCGGCGACGGGCCGTCCGCGCTCGCCGAGCATGGACAGCGCGCAGCCGAACAGCACGGCAAACAGCAGCACCTGCAGCACATCGCCAGTGGCGAAGGCCTGCACCACGGTGTTGGGAATGAGCTTCATGAGAAAGTCCACGAAGCCGCCAGACGTGAGCTTGTCCGCATTCGTCGCATAGGCGCTCATGGCCGAGGCGTCGAGCGAATTCACATCGACATTCATGCCGTGCCCGGGCTGGAACACGAACGCCAGCACCAGACCCATCACCAGCGCGATGGTGGTCAGCACTTCAAAGTAGATCAACGCCTTGACGCCCACCCGACCCACGCGCCGCAAGTCGCCCGCGCCTGCGATGCCGTGCACCACGACGCAGAAGACGAGCACCGGAATGATCATCTTGATCAGCTTGATGAAGCCATCGCCTAGCGGCTTGAGCTTGACGGCGAATTCGGGCGACATCAGCCCGATGAGAACTCCGATGACAAGCGCGATCAGCACCTGCCCGAACAGTGATTTGGCGAAACGCCCCATGGTGACACTCCTGCTTGGTTCAGATTGGCATGCAAACGCGAAAATCTTGCATACAAGAATGTAGACAAGCTAAAAACGTGCCAAAAGCGGGTTTACCAGTACAGGCTTTAGAGCGGGCACTCCAATGCGCAGGGCCGGCGCCAAGTGAGTGCGCGCGGGCACTCGGACTGCACCTTGCCAGTGCATGGGTGGCGCATGGATCGGGAGGAAATAGACTACGCCCATGAGAGCCAGCTCCGTTCGAGACATTCTTCTTGCCCACGCCATCGAAACCGCTGCGCCGAATGAGGCGCTGCCAACCGCTGCGCGCTGCGACGCCATCACGCAGGAGACACTGCACGCCATGGGCACGCCCACGGCCAGCGCGCCCAACCATGCGCAATTCCAGGAGTTCCTCGGGCAGCGTGCGCGACGCATCATTCAGGCCAGCCAGTTGCCCGACGAGTTGCGGCAGGTGTGGAAGCATGCCCCGGGCATGGCCCGCTGGGTGCCGCTGGCGGTGTTGCTGGGCGCGTTGGTCATCGGCTTTTGCATGCACCGGTTTACCGATCCGCACCGGGTCGATCTGCTGGCGCCGTCGCTGCTGGGCATCGTGCTCTGGAACGTGCTGGTCTATCTGTGGATGTTTGGCGCGTGGGTGCGCGGCCTGCTGCGCCGCACGCCCGAAGCAGCGCGCGCGCTGGAGTCGGCCAGCGGCGGAGCGGCGGCAACGCAGCCCACAGCGGGTTGGCGCGGCAAGTTGCGCGCGCGCCTGCCCGTGCCGGGCGGGTCGGGTCTGCGCAAACTGGCACTGGCCTATGAACGCAACTGGTGGCAGGTCAGCCGTCGCACGCGCCATGCGCAGTGGTTGATGTGGCTGCATGTGGGGGCGGCGTTCATGGCCGTGGGTGCGCTGGCGTCGTTGTGGACGACCGGCCTGACGAACGCGTACCAGGTGGGGTGGGAGAGCACGTTCCTGTCTGCCGGACAGGTGCAGTCGGTGCTGAACCTGATGTTTGCACCAGTGCGTTGGGTCACCGGTGCGGGAGCGTGGACGCTGGCGGAGATTCAGGCACTGCAGGGCTGGGTGAGCCACACGGCGGCGACCGGCGCGACGCTGCCGAAGCCGGTGGATGTGGGCGTGGGACGGCATTGGGTGCTGGCGTACACGGGGCTGTTGGGGCTGATCGTGATTGCGCCCAGGCTGGTGCTCGCCCTGTATCAGGGCGTGCGCGCAGGATGGCTGGCGCGGCATATGCAGTTGCCATTGACGCAACCGTATTTCCAGAAGCTCCAGCGCGATCTGGGTGGGTTGGCGGTCACGCTGCATGTGCTGCCCTACAGCTTCGAGATCAACGCGGCGCGGCGCGATGGGCTGCAGCACTACATCGCTGCGCAATATGGTGCGGGCGCCCATCTGGTGATCGAGCCTGCCTTGGCGTATGGCGCAAAGCTGCCCTCGGCTGCGTCGGTGGCGGGCAAGGGCGAGGATGCGGCGGCGGTGCTGCTCATCAACATGGCGGCTACGCCCGAGGCAGAAATCCACGGCGAACTGCTGCAAGCTGCACGTGAGCGCTGGGGCAGTCATGCGGCCGTCTGGTTGTGGACGCAGGACTTTGCCGAGCGCAATACCGGCGCACCACGCCGCGTGCAGGAACGGCGCGATCTTTGGAGCGAGTTTGTCCGGGGTGCAGGTCTGACGGCCACCTGGGTGCCGCAGTAAGCAGGTACAGGCTTACACTTCACGCCATGCCCAACGAGACCCTTCCCGAGACTATCGCGCAGGATGCGGCGGACAGTGCGCGTCAGATCGACTGGTGCCTGCTGTCCCATACCAACATTGGCAAGACCACGTTGACGCGCACTTTGCTCGCGGACGATGTGGGTGAAATCCAGGACGCGGCGCACGTCACCAGCCAGTCCAGGCGCTATCTCATGCAGACCGATGCCGAGGGCGATCAGCTCTGGCTGTGGGACACGCCGGGCTTTGGCGATTCGGTGCGGCTGTATGAGCGCTTGCGCCAACAGGGCAATCCGCTGGGCTGGTTTCTCTCCAACGTGTGGGACCGCTGGCGCGACAAACCCTTCTACATGAGCCAGCGCGCACTGGTGGCCGCGCGCGATCATGCGGACGTGATGCTCTATCTGGTGAACGCGGCCGAAGACCCGGCCGATGCGGGCTACTGGCAGGCGGAGATGCGCATCCTGCAGTGGATGCACAAGCCGGTGATCATCCTGCTCAACCAGATCGGCAGCGACACCACGCCCGAGCAGACGGCGGCGGACCTTGATCGCTGGCGCGCGGCGGTCAAGGATTTTCACGACACCGTGCACGACGTGCTGGTGCTCGATGCGTTCACGCGCAGTTGGTGGCACGAGCGCAAGATGCTGCAAAGCATCGGGCCGCTGCTTCCCGCAGCCAAACTGCCGGCGTACGAACGCTTGCTGGCCGAGCGCGAACGGCGTCAGCAGGAGCGCGAAGACGCCAGCCTGCATGTGCTGGCCGCGCAGCTCGTGCAATCGGCATCGGCGCAGGAAACCGCCGACACGGCGCAAGAGAAATTCTGGGGCCGCGCCATCCACATGATCTCGCAAAAGCTCAAGCCTGCGCAGGAAGACCTGTCGCCGCAAGCGCGCGACGCGATGAAGCGCCTGCTGACCAGCGTGCAGCAGGCAGACGTGCGCGCGACGCAGCAACTGCTCGCGCTGCACCAGTTGGATGGCGAGGCGGCCAGCCAGATTCAGGAGCAGCTCAAGGGCGATTTGCAGATCACTTCACCGCACGACCCCAAGGTAGCCAGTCTGTGGGGCGCGCTCACGGCGGGCGCGGCAACGGGGCTGGGTGCCGATCTGGTAGCCGGTGGCATGACGCTGGGAGCGGGAGCGCTGGTGGGTGCGCTGGTCGGTGCCGTGACGTTTGCGGGGGCGGCGTGGGGTGCGAACAAGATGTTCGACCAGGAGTCGCAACGCTTCCGGCTGTCGGCGGATTACCTCACGGCGCTGGCGTCGCAGGCGCTGCTTAAATATCTGGTGATCTCGCACTTTGGTCGCGGACGCGGTCGATACAGCGCCCCGTCGGCACCGCAACAATGGAACGCCGCCGTGCAGAAGGCGGTGCAGGATCACCGGGCCGAATGGCAGGAATTGTGGAGCGGCATCCATGCCAAACCGGCAGCCCCAGGACAGGGCGAAGAAGCGCCAGCGCCTACGCCGGGAACCGCCGAAGCCGAACGGCAATCGGCGCACATGTTGCTGCACCGCTGTCTGGTGCAGGCACTCAAACAGCTTTATCCGGCGCTTTGATGGCGCTGTGAGAGCGCGATAGACGCACCGCCGCGGCAACGCGCGCAACGCCCAGAGTCACTCCGGAGGCGTTGCGTCGCGCCACTCGCCGGGCAGCAGTCCTTGCAGCGTGTAAGGGCCGATGGCGGTGCGGATCAGGCGCAGCGTGGGATGCCCAACTGCCGCCGTCATGCGGCGCACTTGCCGGTTGCGGCCTTCGCGGATGACGAGTTCTATCCAGCTATCCGGAATGTTCTGGCGCACGCGGATCGGCGGGTCGCGTTGCCACAACCAGTCGGGCGCTGGAACGCGACGCGCCTGCGCGGCCAGCGTGGGGCCGTCGTTGAGCTGCACGCCATGGCGCAGCAGCTCCAGCGCGGCGTCGTCCGGAACCCCTTCCACCTGGATCAGGTAGGTTTTCTCCATCTTGAAGCGCGGGCTGGAAATGCGCGCCTGCAGTCCGCCGTCGTTGGTGAGCAGCAGCAGGCCCTCGCTGTCCGCGTCCAGCCTTCCGGCCACATACACGCCGGGAATGTCGATGTGGTCCTTGAGTCCGCGCCAGCGTCCTTCGGGCGTGAACTGGCTGAGCACGCCATACGGTTTGTTGAAGCAGAGCAGTCGCGTGGGCTCGCTTCGGGCAGGCCGGGGGGGCGCCGCCTTGGGCGCGCGCGCCGGATTCCGGTGGAGCGTGGGTTTGCGCTGCATGGTCACGTGATCAGATAGCCGCCATCGACGTTCAGCACCGTGCCCGTGACGTAGCTGGCCAACGGCGACGCAAGAAAGGCGATGGGCCCGGCGATCTCCGCTGGCTCACCGTAGCGCTTGAGCGGGATGCGGCGCAGCATGTTTTCCACGTGTTTCGGGTCCTTGCGCGTTTGCTCGGTCATTGCCGTCAGCATCACGCCGGGAGACACCGCGTTCACGCGAATGCCTTGCGGCGCGAGCTCCAGAGCCATGACTTTGGTGAGCATTTCCACGGCGGCCTTGGAGGTGGAGTAAGCGATCGAATGCGCCGCCGCGCGCGAGGCGGCCAGCGAGGTGACGTTGACCACACAGCCACCGCTGGCCGCCAACAGCGCCTGGAACGCGTGAATGGTGTTGCGCGCACCGCCAAGATTGATGTCCAGCGTGCGCTGCCATTGCGCATCGCGGTCGGGGCTGTCGAAGGCGTGCTTGGGCCGCACGCCCGCATTGTTCACCAGCAGCAAGCGATGGCCTGCGGGAAGCTGCAGCGCGTCGGCAGCGGCCCGGCAGGCGCGCGCGTCGGACACGTCCAGCGGCATGGCGCAGGCAGCGCCGCCTGCGGTGCGGATCTGCTGCGCACAGCGCTCGGCGGCATCGCCTTGCACGTCGCTGGCGATGACGTGCGCGCCCATGGCGGCCAGGCCGATCGCGACGGCCTCGCCAATGCCTTGTCCTGCGCCGGTGATGAACGCGGTGGTGTGGGTGAGAAAACCCTGCATCGTCAGCTCACGGTGGCGCCGCTGAGCTTCACGACTTCCTGATAGTGGGCGAGTTCGCGGGCCATGAATTCCCCGAATTCGCGCGGTGTGTTGGTGACGGTTTCCATCATCATGTCGCGGTACAGCGTTTCCACTTCGGGACTGCGCAGCGCCTTGACCATGGCGGCGTTGTATTGGTTCACCAGTTCGGCCGGCGTGCCTGCGGGCGCGACCAGTCCCCACCACGTATCGATCGAAAAGCCGGGAAGCGTTTCTGCCACGGCAGGCAGATCAGGCAACAACGCGCTGCGCTTGGCGGTGGTGACGGCCAGTGCCTTGAGCTTGCCGGCGCGCATGTTGGTGGCTGCACTGGCCAGGTTGTCGAACGAGAAATCGACGTGACCGGACAGCAGCGCCAATTGCGATGGCGCACCGCCGTTGTAGGGCACGTGCACGATGTCCAGACCCAGTGCGCGCTTGAACAGTTCGCCCGCGAGGTGGCCTGCACTGCCATTGCCGCCGCTGGCATAGGTGAGCTTGCCGGACTCTTTCTTCGCAAAAGTGACGAAGTCGGCGAAGGTCGCGATGCCGCGCTGTTTAGCGATGTCGGCGTTGACCACCAGCACGTTGGGAATGCGCGTCATCTGCGTGAGCGGCGCGAAGTCCTTGATCGGGTCATATGCCAACGATTTGAACAGCCACGGGTTGATGGCGTTGGTGGCCACGGCGGCAATGCCGATGGTTTGCCCGTCGGCCGGTGCGCGGGCCACGGCGGTCATGCCGATACCGCCACCGCCGCCGGGTCGGTTGTCGATGATGATGGTGCCGAGTTCGGCCTCCAGCATGGTGGCCATCTTGCGCACGCTGAGGTCGATGGCGCCGCCTGCCGCATACGGAACGATGATGCGGATGGGCTTGTTGCTGGCTGCCAGCGCGGGAAGTGCGGTGCCCGTAACGGCCGCTGTGGCGGCTGCGGCAATGAAGTGTCTGCGTTGCATGAAAAGATGCCCTCTGGCCTGTAGTTCGAAAAACCGAAAGATGCGTGCGGGAAGGATTATCCCCTGCATCCCCGTTATGGCGATGGCGGGGGCGCGGGCGTTCAGGCGTGTGCCATCACTTCGCCCCAGCGGAACATGGCGGGGCCATTCAGGATCGTACGCACGAGATCGGACGGTCGGCGCACACCCATCTTGTGCGTGATGGGCTTGAGCTGGACGCGCACCGTGTGCACTGACAGGCCTTGCTGCGTCGCGTATTCGTTGACGTTCAGACCATTCACCAGTCCTTGCGCCACGAGCAAGTGCACATCGTGCTGCAGGCCGCGCAGCCGCATCGCCTGTCCTGCCTGCAAGGGCTGCCCTATTTCGGTGGCGACCACACGCCGCATCGCGTCTTGCAGGAGGAGCTCGTCGCCGTGGTGCGAGGCATGCAACGAGTCGCCCTGAATGCCGTATTGCAAGTCCACCAGACCAGTGTTGCGCGCCCAATCGACGTGCCTTCGTGGTGCAGATGCTCGTTCTCCAGCCACACGTTGCACTGGCAAAAGTGCTGAGCGTAGTTGTGGATGAAGAAGTCATCGATGCCATGGATGTAGGCCAGCTCCTTGGAGCCGTCCCCGACGTTCAAGGTGTTGTCGCTGAAGTCATGTGCCCACATGAGCGCCTGCTCCGCCTGGAAAGTGTGCGCAATCGTCGCCAGACAGCAGAAGACGCATGCAATGACGTCTTGAAAAAAACTGCGGAGCCTTCTTGTCGGTCCACGTTGTGTGGCCCGGCGATGGGCTTCGCTGTCTTTTGGGCCGAGGCTACGCCGGCATCTCCAACTGCATCATGATCATGTTGACCAGTGAGCTGACCGTGGGACGCCCGGTCTCGATGATGTAGTGGGAGGCCTCGCGATAGAGCGGGTCGCGCGTGGCGTAGAGTTCGCGCAGGCGTTGCAGCGGGTTGTTCACCTGCAGCAGCGGGCGCGTCTTGTCGTGGCGCACGCGCTTGTAGATCTCATCGGGCGAGGCGCGCAGGTACATGACGCTGCCTCCCGCCTCTCGCAGTCGGGCACGGTTGTCTGCGCGCAGCACCGCACCGCCGCCAGTGGACAACACCATGTCGCCCGGTTGTGCGGTCAGCTCGTCCAGCAATTGCGCCTCGCGGTCGCGGAAGGCGTCCTCACCGCTTTCCTCAAAGTACTGGCGAATGCTCGAGCCCAGCACTTCTTCCAGTCGCTGGTCCAGATCGATGAAGGGAACGCCGAGCCGGCGCGCAAGCTGTCGCCCGACGGTGGTTTTTCCGGAGCCGGGCATGCCGACGAGTGAGCAGCGCTTGCGCATGGGGTGTGAGAGGCCGTTGTCTTGGGATCGTGGGAGTGTACCGGTCTTGTCGGCATGCTCTGACACGGTGATGGCGACGTGAGCGCCGACAATGCGCGCATGAGTTCTCTAGTGCAGCGTTTGAAGGAGTGGGGCAGCGATGTCCTGAAATTGGTCGACCCGCTGGTGCGCGCGGTCAAGCTCTGGCTTGACGCGGAGGGTTTGCGCATGAGTGCCGCGATGTCGTTTTACGGCATGCTCAGCCTCGCGCCCTTGCTGCTGCTGATCGTGGGCGTACTGGGCTGGTGGATCGATCAGTCGTACCTCGAGTCGAGCCTGCTGGCGCAGGTGAGCAGCGTGGTGGGCGAGCGCGGCGCGGAAGTGGTGCGCATGGCGTTGTCGAGCGCGCGCAATCCGTCTGAGGGCAGGCTGGCGTCGATCGTCGGTTTCGTGCTGCTGCTGTCCGGTGCAACGGGCGTGTTTGTCGAGTTGCAGAATTCGCTGCAACAACTGTGGCGCAACGGGCGCGAGCCGGTAAAGAACGAGAAGGCCGCGTGGTGGAACATGGCCTCGCTGCGTTTGCGTGGCCTGGCTTATGTATTGGCGATAGGCTTCCTGCTGCTGATTTCGCTGGTGGTTTCTACGGCCATCAAGGTGATTGCGACCTGGGCCGGATCGTGGCTGCCGATGGAGTCGGGCATCCTGCTGCAACTCATCAATGAGCTGGTCGCGTTTCTCATCGCCATGGCGCTGTTCGTGGGCATGATGCGCATTGGCGGGCCGACGGCGCCCCGGCTGCGTTTCCTCTGGATCGGCGCCTTTGTCGGAGCCATCCTTTTCACTGGTGGCAAGCAGGCGCTGGCGTTTTATTTGTCCACCGCGGCGGTGGTGTCGGCCTATGGCGCTGCTGGCTCGTTGGTGGTGCTGCTGATGTGGATGTATTTCTCTTCGGCCGTGCTGTTGTTTGCCGCCGCCGTGGCGCGCGCGCTGGAGCAACTGCACCACAACCAGAACCCGGGCCCCACGCCAAACCGCGAAGATCGCTCCGGCGACGATGACGCACGCCTGCTGCGCAATCAGGAGAACGTCGGCATGAATGCTGCGATTTGAGTGAGCAAAGTCAAAAATGTGGACGGGAATGGTGGTTTCCCGATGCACATTTGTGCGCAACAGGCGTACACAGCTGCTTACCGTGGTTACAGTGCCGTGCCCCCAAAGGCGCAACTTTGACCATTACCCTTATGCAGCTTGTAAAACCTGCCTCCTTCTTTTGACCAGTTCGTCCCATCCTTTGCCTGAATTCATCGATTTGAATACAGCGGCCACCGCTCAGGTTCCACCGGAAAGCGTGATTTCATCGCGCTGGATCTGGTTGACGGCTGCCCTGCTGCTGCTGTGCATGGTCACGTTGGCGGGCGCATGGATGCTGCTGCCGAGCGATCACGCACAGGCGCCCCGTGTGCGTTCAGGAAGTGCGGCCAAGGCGGCAGAGCCCACCTCGTCTTCCATGGCTCTGGCGCAAGGCATCCAGGCACCGGGCGAATCCTGGCAGGCGGGGGCGTGGGGCGCGTCCACGTCGGGCGGTCTGGGCCTGTCGCCCATGCAGCAGACGGACGTGGCGCCGCAGGTGACGGGTTTGGCAGATGGCTCCAGAAGCCGGCCCCACCGCGCTCCCAAATCCGGCGTCTTGCCGCACCTCTGAATCTCCTGAAACAACAACGCCACGCCAAGTGATGGGTCACTTGGCGTGGCGTGTGTGTGTGTGTGTGCGGCTCCGGTTCGGGAGCCGACGACAGGCAGTGGCTTACTTCTCGACGAAGGCGCGCTCGATCACGAAGTCGCCTGGCGTGGTCGTGTTGCCTTCCTTGAAACCGCGCTTTTCGAGCAGTTCCTTCAACTCAGTCAGCATCGCGGGGCTGCCGCACAGCATGATGCGGTCGGTTTCGGGGTTCAGCTCCGGCAGGCCGATGTTCTGCGGGAACGTGCCGTTGTTGATCTGCGTGGAGATGCGGCCCTGATTGCGGAACGGCTCGCGCGTGACCGTGGGGTAGTAGATCAGTTGGTCGCGCACGATTTCACCGAGGAATTCGTGGTTCGGCAGATCTTTCTCGAACAGCTCCTGGTAGGCCAGTTCGGCCACTTGTCGCACGCCATGCACGACGACGACTTTCTCGAACTTCTCATACGTCTCGGGGTCGCGCGCCACGGCCAGCCAGGGGGCCAGTCCGGTGCCGGTGCCGATCATGTAGAGGTTCTTGCCGGGCAGCAGATAGTCAATCAGCAGCGTGCCGGTGGGCTTTTTGCCCACGATGATGGTGTCGCCCACCTGGATGTTCTGCAGCTTGGAGGTCAGCGGGCCGTCCGGCACCTTGATCGACAGGAATTCCAGGTGCTCCTCATAATTGGGGCTGGCAATGGAGTAGGCGCGCAGCAGGTTCTTGCCATCCACCTTCAGGCCGATCATGGTGAAGTGGCCATTGGAGAATCGCAGGGAGGTGTCGCGCGTGGTGGTGAAGGAGAAAAGTCGATCTGTCCAGTGATGCACTGACAGGACACGTTCTTCGAGAAATGCACTCATGTTCGTTGGATCGCAAATAACAAGGCAGGAAAAAAACAATGCCTGCCAATAAAAAATGCCGGATGACTGAGAGCGGGGGAGAGGACGTGGTGTCGTTGCCTGGCTCTATAGGGCGGGTCCGGCCAACCGATATATTGTTATTTTCGGACAAATACCAACTTCCGGGTACATTTCGAGGCCATCTTTTGAGATGAATTAGTGATAAGGAGAATGACGATGGCGGCATATGGATGGAGCGCAATGCGCTGGGCACTGCCTTTGGCGGCCTGTTCACTGACCTCCCAGAGCTGGGCGGCGGAGGTGATCAAGATCGGCGAAATCAACAGCTACAAGGCACAGCCGGCGTTTCTGGAGCCCTACAAGAAGGGCATGGAACTGGCCGTGGAGCAGGTGAACAAGGCCGGCGGCGTGGCGGGCAAGCAGCTCAAGCTGGTGATTCGCGATGACAACGGCAACCCGGCCGATGCCGTGCGCGCAGCCGAGGAGCTCTATACGCGCGAGAAGATCGACGTGCTCACCGGCAGCTTCCTGTCGCACGTGGGGCTGGCGCTGACGGATTACGCCAAGCAAAAGCAGCGCTTCTTTCTGGCGTCCGAGCCGCTGACCGACAAAATCGTCTGGGCTGATGGCAATGCATATACCTATCGCCTGCGGGCATCGACCTATATGCAGGTGGCGATGCTCGTGCCTGAGGCGCTCAAGCTCAAGAAGAAGCGCTGGGCCATCGTCTACCCGAACTATGAATATGGCCAATCGGCGGTGGCCACCTTCAAGGCGCTTATGAAGGAGCAGCAGCCCGATATCGAATTCGTCGCTGAACAGGCGCCTGCGTTGGGCAAGATCGACGCGGGCAGCGTGGTGCAGGCATTGGCCGATTCGAAGCCAGACGCGATCTTCAACGTGCTCTTCGCCACCGATCTCGGCAAGTTCGTGCGCGAAGGGAACACCCGCGGACTGTTCAAGGGGCGCGAGGTGGTGGGCCTGCTGACGGCAGAGCCTGAATACCTCGACCCGCTGAAAAAAGAGGCACCCGTCGGTTGGACGGTGACGGGATACCCGTGGTATTCCATCAACACGCCCGAGCACCAGGCCTTCCTGAAGGCCTACCAGGCCAAGTTCAAGGACTACCCGCGACTGGGCACCATCGTCGGCTACAACGCCATCCAGTCCATCGCCGCGGGTCTGCGCAAGACCAACGGCAACGCGGACACGGCCAAACTGGTCGAGGCGTTCAAGGGACTGGAGGTGGAGACCCCCTTTGGCCGCATCACCTACCGCCCGCAAGACCACCAATCCACCATGGGTGCCTACATCGGCAAGACCGCCTACGACCAGAAACTGGGCCGCGGCGTGCTGGTGGACTACCACTACGCCGACGGCAAGGACTACCAGCCAAGCGACGAGCAGGTGAAGAAGCTGCGTCCGGTGGCGCAGTAAGGCGGGCGCGCGCGCGACGCGGGCATGCCCAGAGGTGGGCATGGCCCGGTAGCATGGCACCCGCATTTCCCCACGAGCATTCACACGTCATGTCACAGGCTGATCACTTCCCGAACCCGAGCTGGAGCGCTGCTGCATGAGTGCGTCGGGGCTGCTGGCGCAGTTGCTGAATGGATTGGCGAGTGCATCGTCGCTGTTTCTGGTGTCGGTGGGCCTGTCGCTGATCTTTGGGGTCACGCGCTGCATCAACTTTGCGCATGGCTCGTTCTACATGCTGGGTGCGTTCGTGGCGTATTCGAGTGTGGACGCGCTGTCGCCGCACATGGGTTTCTGGCCTGCCTTGCTGCTCGCGCCGTTGGCGTGTGGCGTGCTGGGGGCGTTGACGGAGATGTTGCTGCTGCGGCGCATTTATCAGGCGCCGGAGTTGTTCCAGTTGCTGGCCACGTTCGCGCTGGTGCTGGTCATCAAGGACGCTGCGCTGTGGCTCTGGGGGCCGGAGGAGTTGTTCGGGCCGCGTGCCGCCGGGTTGGAAGGGTCGGTGGAGATTCTCGGGCGGCAGTTCCCGTCGTATGACCTGCTGCTGATTGCGGTCGGGCCGGTGGTGCTGCTGGGCCTGCATGTGTTGTTGACGAAAACCCGCTTTGGCACGCTGGTGCGCGCGGCAACGCAGGACCGCGAAATGGTCGGTGCGCTGGGGGTGAATCAGGCATGGCTGTTCACGGCGGTGTTTGCGCTGGGCACTTTGCTGGCGGGACTGGGCGGGGCGCTGCAGTTGCCGCGCGAGCCGGCGAGTCTGGAGATGGACATGCTCTCGATCGGTGCGGCGTTTGTCGTGGTGGTCGTGGGCGGGATGGGCAGCATTCCGGGGGCGTTCGTGGCGGCTTTGCTGATTGCGGAGCTCAAGGCCGTGTGCATCTGGCTCGGGTTGCAGGAGATTGGCGGCGTGGAGATTTCGTTCTCCAAACTCACGCTGGTGGTGGAGTTCCTGGTGATGGCCGTGGTGCTGATCTGGCGGCCCTGGGGTTTGCTGGGCAAGCCGCAGTCGCTCGCGCGCCATGCGTCGGGCGCAGAGCGGCCCCTGCAGGAAGCCGGGCGCGCCGCCACCGCCGCATGGATCGCGCTGCTGTTGCTGTTAGTGGGATGGCCGCTGGTGGTGGGGCAGGAGAGCTACGCCACGGTGCTGGTCACCGACGTGGCGATCGCCGCGCTGTTTGCCGCGAGCCTGCATTTCATCCTCGGGCCGGGTGGGATGCATTCGTTTGGCCATGCGGCGTACTTCGGTTTGGGCGCCTATGGCGCCGCGTTGCTGGTGCGGCAATGGAGTGTGCCGATGGAGCTGGCGCTGGTGCTCGGGCCGCTGGTGGCGGCGGCGGGCGCCTTGCTGTATGGCTGGTTCTGCGTGCGTCTCTCGGGCGTGTACCTGACGATGCTGACGCTGGCGTTTGCGCAGATCACATGGGCCATCGTGTTCCAGTGGGATGACTTCACCGGCGGCAGCAATGGCCTCACGGGCGTGTGGCCGTCAGAGTGGGCCGCGCAAGGTGCGGCGTTTTACTGGCTCGCGGTGGCGATGAGTGCCGCGGGCATCTTTGCCCTGCGGCGCATGCTGTTTTCACCGCTGGGTTTTGCCTTGCGTGCGGGGCGCGATTCGCCTTTGCGCGCCGACGCCATCGGCATCGACGTGCGGCGCGTGCAATGGGTGGCTTTTGTCATTGCAGGGTTGTTCGCGGGGCTGGCGGGCGTGCTGTTCGTGTTTTCCAAAGGCAGCATTGCGCCGGATGCGATGTCGATCACCAAGTCGGTCGATGCCCTCGTCATGGTGCTGCTGGGCGGCGTGCAGACGCTGGCCGGGCCAGTGGTGGGGGCGAGCGCGTTCACGTGGCTGCACGATACGGTGGCGCGCAATACCGACTATTGGCGCGCGCTGCTGGGCGTGATCATGCTGACGCTGGTGCTGTTGTTCCCGCAGGGCATTGCGGGCTTTGCCCAATCCCTGTGGCTGCGGCTCACGCGCGCGCCGGAGGTGCAGCCATGACGCAAGAGGCGCTGCTGCAGGTGGAGCAATTGAGCAAGTCCTTCGGTGGGGTGAAGGCGGTGCAGGGCGTGTCGTTTGGCGTGCAGGCCGGCGAGCTGCTGGCGCTGATCGGCCCCAACGGCGCGGGCAAGACGACGACCTTCAACATGGTCGGTGGCCAGTTGCGCCCGGACAGTGGCCGTGTGCTGCTGGGAGGCGAAGACCTGGCGGGCCTGCCGCCGCGCGCCATCTGGCGCAAAGGGGTGGGGCGCACGTTCCAGATTGCGCAGACCTTTGCCTCGTTCACCGTGTTGCAGAACGTGCAGATGGCGTTGCTGTCGGCGGATCGGCGCATCTGGCAATTCTGGCCGCGTGCCGCTGCGCATCGGCGTGCAGAGGCGCTGGCGCTGTTGGCGAGCGTGGAGATGCAGGCGCAGGCCGATCGTGCCTGTAGCGAGCTGGCCTACGGTGACGTCAAGCGGGTCGAACTGGCGATGGCGCTTGCGCATGCGCCGCGTTTGCTGCTGATGGATGAGCCCACCGCGGGCATGGCACCCGCCGAGCGCGTGGCGCTCATGCAACTCACCCGCAGCATTGCGCGCGAGCGCGGCATGGGCGTGCTGTTCACCGAGCACAGCATGGACGTGGTGTTCGGCCAAGCCGATCGCGTGGCCGTGCTGGTGCGCGGCAAGTTGCTGGCCGAGGGCTCGCCGCAGCAGATCCGCGATGACGAGCGCGTACAGCAGGCCTATCTGGGCACCGGACTGGTGCTGGAGAAACACCCATCATGACCACTGCACCGATGAAGGACACGTTGCTGCAGGTGCAGGGACTGAATGCCTGGTATGGCGCAGCGCAGATTTTGTTTGACGTCTCGCTCGACGTGGGGCGTGGTGAAGTCGTAGCGCTCATGGGCCGCAACGGCGCGGGCAAATCCACGACGCTCAAGTCGATTGCCGCCCTGGTGCCGCGCCGCGAAGGCGTGATCCGCTTCATGGGCGAGGACATCGCGCACAAGGCCTCGCACCAGATCGCGCAGCGCGGCGTGGGCTTTGTGCCGGAAGACCGGCGCATCTTCACGGAGCTCACGGTGCTGGAGAACCTGGAAGTGGGGCGGCAAAAGCCCCGCCGCTGGCCGGATGGCAGCGAGGTGGCGCAGTGGACGCCGCATTCGCTGTTCCAGCTGTTTCCCAATCTGGGCGAAATGCCCGATCGGCCCGGCGGCAGCATGAGTGGTGGCGAGCAGCAAATGCTCACTGTCGCACGCACGCTCATGGGGCAGCCCTATCTGGTGCTGCTGGACGAACCCAGTGAGGGCGTGGCTCCGCTCATCGTCGAGCAGATGGCGCGCACGATCCTGCGCCTGAAGGAGCAGGGCATCGGCATTCTGCTCAGCGAACAGAACCTGCCGTTCGCCGAAGTGGTCGCCGATCGCGCCTATGTGCTGGAAAAAGGCCAGATCGTCCATCAGGCGCCCATGCGCGCGTTGGCGCAGGATGTTCAAGTGCGGCGCCAATATCTCGGTGTTTGAGCGCGTGCCCTTTGGTGGAACAAAAAAAATTGGAACGCTTTCGTCAGCCGTGTTACTTACCAGAAGAGTCGCAGCTATTTCGCATAGCTCGGCCGTTTGTGGCGTGCGATGCGCTGCACGCCGGGGCATGCTTTTGATGTGAGCGGATACTCCGGAATTGAGCGCGGTGAAAGCTAGCGCAAGCCGCGGCAGACTTGCCAGAACACGGGAAAGGGAAAGAGGCGAAGCCCAAGGTGCCCCGCCGGAGCCGCGCTACAGCGTGGTTCCGGACGGGGCTTTTTCATGCGGCAACGCATGCATCACGTCTTGCCATGGTGCATCAGGCCGCGCCGGTATTGCATGGCTTCGGCCACATGCGCCACGCCGATCGTCTCGCTCGCAGCGAGGTCGGCAATGCTGCGCGCCACCTTGATGGCGCGGTGTGTGGCGCGCGCAGACCAGCCCAATCGCGTAGCGGCGCTTTGCAGAAAGCGGATGGCCGCATCGTCCAGCCGCGCATGGTGTTCGATCGCGTTGCCCTGCAGGCGCTGGTTGGCGCAGCCCTGCCGGTCCATGGCGATCTGGCGTGCGCTGGACACGCGCTCCCGGATGTGCGCGCTGGACTCACCGGGCGGCGATTGCAACAACTCGTCGGCGGACAGCGCGGGCACTTCGACATGCAGATCGATGCGATCCAGCAAGGGGCCACTGAGCTTGGCCTGATAGCGCGTGATCTGTTCCGGCGAACAGCGGCAGGGACGCTGACGTGAGCCGTGATAACCACAAGGGCACGGATTCATGGCGGCTATCAACTGGAAGCGTGCGGGAAACTCGGCACGTTGCGCCGCGCGGGCGATGGTGATGGCACCCGTCTCCAGTGGCTCGCGCAGCGCCTCCAGTGCGCTGCGGGAAAACTCGGGAAACTCATCGAGAAACAGCACGCCTTCGTGCGCGAGCGATATCTCGCCCGGACGCGGTGGCGAGCCGCCGCCCACGAGCGCGACCGCACTGCACGTATGGTGCGGATGGCTGGTGTGGCGCTGCATCCAGTCGGTCGGCGTGAAGCGGCCTGCCAGACTCAGGATGGCGGCGCTCTCCAGTGCCTGCTCTTCCGTCATGGGAGCGAGCACGCCTGCAAAGCGCTGCGCGAGCATGGACTTGCCGGAACCCGGCGGCCCGATGAGCAGCATGTTGTGGCTGATTAAATTTAGAGGTACTCAAGCCTCTAAACATTGCCAAAAAGCAACAACAGATCAAATTGATCTTGTTGTGTCTGGTGCTTCGTGGACACTGTGGTTACTGATGTCGCTAGTCCACAGCCAAAAGTAGGCATGGCACCGTGTCGAACGCAGGCTTATCGCTGTGTCTCCGGTCTTAGCCAAGAATTTGTTTCGCTTCTTGAATTCGCCCCCGTAATATTCGCTGAATACGTGGTTTTTCAAGACTTGATGCTGCAGTTAGTGCCTGTCGCACCTCATGTATTTTTTGATGTCGCTTGTTGGGCAGTCTTAGTTCATCTCCTGCAATTACAGCTCCAGTCACAGGCTTGGCTGCTGTCGCAGAAAATGTCTTTGATTTTGACTGCTTCGTCTTGAGGCCGTGTTGATGGACTATTTTTCGAACTTCACCCAAAAGCGTCTTAGAGGCAGCGTCGCCGGAAATAGTGATGTCATCAACGTAGGCTGTCATAGTACAGCCTTGATTGGTGGCCAAATCTGAAATGCTATTAAACATTTGCCGTGCTGCGAAAAAGGCGATGCGCCCACTCACTGCGCTACCTGTTGGCAAGTGAAGCTGGCGATAACAGCAAATGTCGGCTAATCGTCCTGCTATATCACTGGCGCACTGAAAATCTTCAACGAACATTCTATGCACCATGGCTCTAGTAGTGCTTGGATAAAATTTATGAATATCAGTCTTTACTAGAGGTATCTCACCGACATGCTGCCGCGCATTGTCAGCATAAGAACAACCGCGTTGAGAGAAAAGGTAGTCAGGGAGTTCAATGCGTGAGAGTAGATCACCAATTCGTTTATGAATTTTCTCTAACCTCCCGATAGGCTGCTGAATTTCTCGGCCCTTTTCATTGAGCCATACCCGATAAAGGTTTGTATTCAACAGAGACGGGACGGCATCCCAGTCTACTCCGATGATGGATTTAAATTGCCCTTTTCCCCGAATTCGATATAGAGCAGATTGATCGATTGAATAGCGCTTACGTAGGACTCTTGACACTATCTCGCTCCTCAAGCCATTCCAGCAATCGAAGTATCTTGTCGGCTGCAGCCACTCGCAATTTCGTCCCCGGCTTCATGCCCGAATCAATCTGCTCAGAGAAAAGCAGGATTGAAGAGACAGGCATCTTGAAGATTTCTGCATACTTGCTCAATAAATCAAGCGAAGGCTCCTTACCGTCTCCTTTTTCCAGTTCACTCAAATATGAATTAGAGATTCCGAGGCGCTTCGCAAGCTCGGTCTGAGAAATTTGGTGATAGGTTCTCAGCAACCTTAATGCTCGATGTAGCATGATTAATTCCCTGTTGAAAAGGGGGGAGCCGAAGAGTTACAGGAACTTGCTAATGATCCGCGCCAAGATATCAATCAAGCGCATTGCCAAAATGGCTGTCTTGATCGTCTCCGGGCGAATCCAGCGAGAACGCCGCTTCTTCAACTCCCGCCGCTTGTGGGTATTGTGAATGTCCTTGTTCATGGACAGTTCTCCTTGGCTGCACCAATCAACAAATGCGAAATGCATTTGCCGTGGCTGTCGTCCGCAACCAAGCAGAGCAAACGGCGGTATCCCCATAATCTCTCAACAGCCCATCCGGGAGTCGTCCCGGATGGGCTCGCACCGCGCGGCATCGTGGAGCTACGTGGGCGGCCCCATGGTGCGCGTGGGCGCGAATGCACAGGGTCTTTCGACCCCACAGGACGCTTGCATGTCCCAAGTAAAACGACAGTTGTCTCTGTTAACCCAGGGCCAGTATAAGTCAAAAGATCAGTGGCGCGCAAAAATTTTTCGCTGTCAGCGAAAAATTTTCATAAGAAGACTGCTGCGTGTCGCCAGCGCGGCGTTGTCAATGACGTTTGCCGCAGAGTGTCTGTAGCCGTATAGCCGCCGACATCAAGTGGCGTGACGATCATGAGTGGCGGGAGTCCGTATAAAATCACAACAAGATCAAACTGATCCGATCTAACAGATCATTTTGATCGTATGATGCCCTTGTCCCCGCAGATTCAAGGAGTCCCATGTCAACTTTGTTGGAGCGAGCCATCGAGATCGCCATTGCCGCCCATGACGGGCAGCTGGACAAGGCCGGAAAACCTTACATCCTCCATCCAATTCAAGTGATGAATCGTGTCCATGACGAGTACGAAAAGATGACTGCTGTTCTGCATGATGTAGTGGAGGACACGGCCTTCACCCTAGAACACCTGGAGCGCGAAGGCTTTCCTGATGAAGTTCTACGAGCCATTGAAGCGCTGACGAAGCGACCCGGTGAAACACGCCTTGAAGCTGCCCTGCGTGCCGCAGCTGATCCCATCGCGCGGGCAGTGAAGCTAGCGGACAATGCCGAAAACATGGACTTATCGCGCATCTCGAATCCTACTGAAAAGGACTACGCGCGATACCGTGAGTACGAGCAAGTGCGGGCCTTGTTGTTGGCTGCCGGAAACATCTAAGAAAATATCCCAGTCATGGAACAAGACAACCTACTCGCCACACTGTCCGCAGCGCAACGCCAGAGACTGGCATTCATTGAATTTCGCATCTGGTTTTATGGTGAGGTAGCGCGTAAGCATGTGCTGGAACGCTTTGAAGTGGCAACGGCAGCGGGCACCCGCGACCTGATGCTTTACAAACAACTTGCTCCCCATAACGTCAGCTACGAGCAGAAGCACTATCGCTATCTGCCGACCTTCCAGCCCCTGTTTCAGCACGACCCTGAAAAGGTGCTCGCTGCACTGATCACAGGCACGGCAGCGGCTGATACCGGAACCAGCAGCGAAACAATTTCCCATGCCTCGCCTAGGCGATTGAACCAGCCCGACCTAAACACATTGGCGACCGTCACTCGGGCCATTCACAACGGTCAAGTACTGGAGCTGACCTACCTGTCCATGAAAAAAGGCCCTAGCCCACGGGTCATCATTCCCCATTCATTGGTGGATTCGGGGCTGCGCTGGCATGTTCGGGCATTTGATCGCACCAAGGGCCATTTTCGCGATCTGGTGCTGACTCGCATGGAGGATGTTCGCACGCAGACAGACTGCATCCCACCAAGTCCCCAGGAACAAATCACCGCCGATGTTCAATGGAATCGCATCTTCAAACTGACTTTGGTTCCGCATCCGTCACGTCCCCATCCGGAAGTGATCGCGAAAGACTTTGGAATGAAGGATGGAACGTTGGAAGTCAGACTGCGTGGCGCAGTGGCTGGATACGTGATGCGCCAGTGGCAAGTTGATTGCAGTCCTGACGCCAGTATGAGGGGGCATGAAATCAGATTGCGACTGGCAGACACCGGCGATCTGAGAGACGCGGGCAGTGCCGCGCTGGCCCCCGGATTTATTGCGTCCCAGTGAACTGAATCTTTGATTAGAAAATTAATGAACACGGAGGCTGAAATGTCCAAAATGAAGTCGAAATCTCGACCCAAAACTAAGTCCATCCAGAAGCCGTCAGAACCACAAGTTTGGTGTGTTCGGGTAACGGAACATGAACGGGACTGGGGCATTCGAACAGACGATCTTCTCGAATTTCCTAGCGAAGAAAAAGCAGTCGCATACGCAGAGAACTACAACAAAAATTCTGCGGAAATGGACACGCCTGATCATTTCTTCCAGGCGATTGCCTTCGCCAAAAAGCCAGCAGCAGAAAAATGAAAATGAATTCCAGAGAAATTTCGTCTGTCCTGTGGAAACTTGACCCTATGCGAACAGGCTGCGCTGGCGACGAGGCCATGCGTGACGAATACGAATTTCAAGCCGAAGAAATTGAGTCGCTGGCAAAAAGTGGAATGCCCATTCGAACTGCGATTGTCCAAGTGTTCGACAAGTGGTTCTGGGAAGACTGTTTGATGTCAGATTCTGACAGTAGCCGTCTCGATGCCATCGAAAAAAACATCTCCAAATTTAATTCTTGATTTGACATGTCCGATACCCAAAAGAAATCTCCTTTGACCGTCATCCTTGATGCGTATCGTGACGCGTCGGTCACCGAGCGCGAAAAGGGAACGTACTTTGAAGAGCTGATCGTCTGTTATCTGCGCAACGAAGCCACGTACAAAGACCTGTACAGCGATGTATGGACGTATTCACAGTGGGCTGAGATTCAGGGGCTTTCCAAGAACGATGCGGGCATTGACTTGGTAGCGAAGACCGCTGACACGGGCGAATTTCATGCCATCCAATGCAAGCTGTACGCGCCCACATACCGACTACAGAAAAGCGACATTGATAGCTTCTTCACTGCCTCCGGCAAGAAGACGTTTTCACGTCGCATCATCGTCAGCACAACCAACAATTGGAGCGACAACGCGGAAAACGCGTTGATTGACCAACAGCCACCGGTCAACAAGATTGATCTGCACGACTTGGAAAACAGCCAGATTGACTGGGCCAAGTACCAGCCCAATCAGACCCCAGTTCTGAAGCCGAAGAAGTCGCTGCGTCAACACCAGCAGACCGCCCTTGATATGACGTTGAAGGGGTTTGAACGCGAAAGCCGTGGCAAGCTGATCATGGCTTGCGGGACGGGCAAGACCTTCACCAGTCTGAAGATTGCCGAAGCCTATGCTGGCGCTGGAAAGCGCGTTCTTTTCTTGGTTCCAAGCCTGTCACTTCTATCGCAGACCCTGACCGAATGGACGCAGGAAAGTACGACCCCGCTTCACAGTTTCGCCGTCTGTTCTGACAGCGACGTAGGTAAGCATCGCAAGAAGGATGATGACGTCGTACAAACGTTCACGCATGAACTGCGCTACCCCGCCACGACCGACCCAGCGCGGCTGGCAAAGGAAATGAAGGCGCGTCAAAGCGATACACACATGAGCGTGGTGTTCAGTACCTACCACTCCATCGACACCATCAGCAAGGCGCAAAAAGAACACGGTCTTCCCGCGTTCGATCTGATCATCTGCGACGAAGCCCACCGCACTACGGGCGCGACATTTGGCGACGATGACGAAAGCAATTTCGTCAAGGTACATGACGCCAGCTTCATTCAGGCCATCAAACGCCTGTACATGACAGCCACGCCACGGATTTACGGCACCAACGCCAAGGTGAAAGCCGAAACAGACAACGTCGTCCTGTGCTCCATGGATGACGAAAACCTGTACGGCCCCGAACTGTTCGTCATCACGTTTTCCGAAGCCGTCAGGCTGGGCCTTCTGTGCGACTACAAGGTCATTGTCTTGTCGGTGGAAGAAAGCCACGTCAACCGCCGTATTCAAGACCTTCTGCGTAGCGAAGACAACGACCTACGCGTGGACGATGCAGGCAAGATCATCGGTTGCTGGAAGGCGCTCGCGAAGCAGGAGTTGACGCCTGATTTGGTGGGCGACACCGACCCCATGAAACGCGCCGTCGCTTTCTGCCAAGTCATTGAAACGAAGAAAGGTGCAAAAGTTCACAAGGTCAGCTCGGTCAACATTGCAGACATGTTCAGCAAGGTTGTTCAGGCATACCAAGACAGCGAAGACTTGGACGATGATGAACTTCAGTCCAGCCCCGCCTACACGCTTCAGTGCGAAGCCGAACACGTAGATGGCGGCATGAACGCCAGCGCCAAGGAAGGCAAGCTGGCATGGCTGAAAGATGAACCACCAGAAAACACGTGCCGAATTCTCAGCAACGTGCGTTGCCTGAGTGAAGGCGTGGACGTTCCCGCGTTGGACGCCGTTCTTTTCCTGACGCCCCGCAATTCACAGGTTGATGTGGTTCAGTCTGTGGGCCGCGTGATGCGCAACGCGCCGGGTAAGAAGCGCGGTTACGTAGTGTTGCCCGTGGTCATTCCTGCCGGTGTTGAACCGCATGACGCACTGAACGACAACAAGACATACAAGGTGGTCTGGGAAGTCCTGCAAGCCCTGCGCTCGCACGACGACAAGTTCGACGCCATGGTCAACAAGTTGGAACTGGTCGGCAACGACCGTTCCAAGATTGAAATCATCGCCGTCAGCGACAAAATCCAGCAGAAGACGAAGCGAAAGAAAGACGAAAACGGGCTGAAGAACAAGACCGCAGGCCGTGGCGGTAGCACTATTGGCCGTAAGGAAAGTGGCGGCCCCAGCCAAGAACAAGTACAGGGCGATCTTCAGTTTGAAGTGGGCGAAATCGAAAAAGCCATTTACGCCAAGCTGGTTCAGAAGGTCGGAAATCGCCATCACTGGGAAGACTGGGCCAATGACATCGCCAAGATCGCCCGCACGCATATCGACAACATCCAAGCCATCTTGGATAACCCGTCAAACATCGAAGAACGGAACGCCTTCGACGCCTTTGCGGATGAACTGCGCGATGATCTGAACGGCAGTATCAGCGACGGTGAAATTGTCGAAATGCTGGCGCAACACATGATCACCAAGCCGGTGTTTGACGCGCTGTTCAGCGACTACAGTTTCGCCCAAAACAACCCCATGTCCAAGGCCATGCAAGGTGTTCTGGATGCTTTGCATCAGCACCATCTGGACAAGGAAGCCAGCACACTTCAGAAGTTCTACGACAGCGTGAAAATGCGGGCCGAAGGCATCGACAGCGCCGCTGGGAAACAGAAAATTGTCGTGGAGCTGTACGACAAGTTCTTCCGTAACGCCTTCCCCAAGATGACGGAACGACTGGGCATCGTCTACACGCCTGTAGAAGTCGTGGACTTCATTCTGCACAGCGTCAACGATCTGTTGAAGAAGGAGTTCAACCAGACATTGGGAAGCAAGGGTGTACACATCATCGACCCGTTCACAGGTACTGGTACGTTCATCACTCGCCTGTTGCAATCGGGGCTGATCAGTCAGGACGAACTTCCCCACAAGTACAAGCAGGAACTGCACGCCAATGAAATCGTGTTGCTGGCCTATTACATTGCCGCCATCAACATCGAAGCGTCGTACCACAGTCTGATTGGCGGGAAGTACGTTCCCTTTGAAGGCATCTGCCTGACCGATACATTCCAGATGTACGAGAAAGAAGACTTGATGGATGCGCTGATGGTGGATAACAGCGCACGTCGTAAACGCCAGAAGAAGCTGGATATTCGGGTGATTGTGGGTAATCCTCCTTATTCAATTGGGCAGAAGAATGAAAACGACAACAACGACAATGTGGAGTACCCACATCTAGACAGTCGCATTCGCACCACCTATGCGGCAAAGTCTTCGGCAACCCTCTCCAAGGGCTTGTATGACAGCTACATCCGCGCCATTCGCTGGGCCTCTGACCGCATTGGCAATACAGGGGTGATCGGCTTTGTGACCAATGCGGGATTTTTGGAAGCCAACACTGCCGATGGTCTGCGCAAATGCTTGGCAGATGAGTTTTCAAGCATTTACGTGTTTCACCTGCGCGGTAATGCTCGCACCGCAGGCGAGCTTCGCCGCAAGGAAAAGGACAATGTGTTTGGCATGGGCAGCCGCGCCCCCATCGCCATTTCTCTGCTGGTAAAAAATCCCAATGCAGCCACGCATGGCGAGATTTATTTTCACGATATTGGCGACTACCTCAGCCGCGAAGAAAAGCTGGAAAAGATTGAAGCCTTCACCAGCGTGGCGGGCATCGCAGACTGGCAAACAGTCACACCTGACGAGCATGGCGACTGGCTCAAGCAGCGCGATGACAGCTTTGGCGAGTTCATGGTGCTGGGGGATAAAAAAGGAGATGCAGCCAAGTTGTTTGACAACTTTTCGCTAGGTGTAGTGACCAACCGTGACGCATGGGCCTACAACACGAGCCAAAACAAGCTAGAGGGCAATATGGGCAGCATGATTGCCTTTTACAACGCGGAGCTGGCACGTTTCAATCGAACGTACCCGAGTCTGGATAAAAAAGCGCGTGAAACAGCACTGAGTAACTTTATTGACACCAATCCAGAGCGGATTAGCTGGACGCATAACGTCAAGCAAGAATTCGCCAAGGGACGCGAGCTTGCCTTTGAAGGCGACAGCGTTGTGCCATCTCTGTATCGCCCATTCACCAAGCAATGGCTGTACTACAACCGACAACTAAATGAACGTGTTTACCAGATGCCGCGTATTTTCCCGGCTGCTGGCGTAGAAAACTTAGTCATTCAATTTGATGCCACATACGATGGCAATGGATGCCCTGTAATCATCTCTGATGTGCTGCCCGACCTTCACTGCAATGGCGACTCGCAATGCTTCCCCCTGTATCTCTACGACGAAGAAGCACAAGAGCAATCCAGCGATACCCCTGATATGTTTTCCGAGCCAACCGCCGATGCACCGCGCAAACGCCGCGATGCCATCACCGACGAAGGCTTAAAACACTTCCAAGATGCCTATGCAGGCGAAGCCATCAGTAAAGAAAACTTGTTCTATTACGTCTATGGTCTGCTGCACTCGCCTGACTACCGCGAACGCTATGCCGACAATCTGAGCAAGGAGTTGCCACGCATTCCCCGCGTGAAAACCGCTGCGGATTTTTGGGCATTCAGCAAGGCAGGCCGCGACTTGGCGCATTGGCATTTGAACTATGAAACGGTGGAGCCTTACCCGCTGACGATTGACGCCAAAGGCGTGCAATCCGATGCGGATTACCGCGTGGAAAAAATGAAGTTCGCCAAGAAAGGCGACAAGTCCACCGTCATCTACAACGGCAAGATCACGCTGCGCGACATTCCCGCCCAAGCATGGGACTACGTGGTGAACGGCAAGGCCGCACTGGACTGGGTCATGGAGCGCCAATCGGTCAAAACCGACAAGGCCAGCGGCATCGTCAACGACGCGAACGACTGGGCTATTGAAACCATGGTGAATCCGAAGTACCCGTTGGAACTGTTTCAGCGTGTCGTGACCGTCAGTCTGGAAACCCAGAAGATCGTCGCAGCATTACCCAAGTTGGATATTTAAATTTGGCAGGGCGATTCAGACGTCTTCAGCAATCGTTCGGCTCTGGATATCAGATTGGAAACGGAGGTGGGATACCATCTCCCGCCTCTCGGCGCACGTCTACCGGCGTCATTCAGAAGTTCTGCAATTTTCGCAAGGCTATGCCCGTTCGCTTTCATCCTACGAAGGTTGTCGTAGTGTTGTAGCGCGAATTCATCTGCCTGCTGTTCACGTGCCTTGGCGGCGTTTACGCGTGCGTCAGCCAACTTCGGGTTGCCGAGAACGACTCCCCGTTTCTTCGCTGCGGCCAAGGCGTCTTTGGTTCGTTGCGAAACCATGTCGCGTTCCGCCTCCGCAAACACCGCCATCATCTGAAGCAGCATTTTGTTGGCGTGCGGGAGTTCGGCAACGACCAACGGAACTTTGCTTTCAATGAACTTCGCCAGAAAACTAAGCTGACGTGCAAGGCGATCCAGCTTGGAAATGATCAGCGTCGCCTTCTCTCGTTCACATCGACGAAGGGCCGCATCAAGTTGTTCCCGTGCCTCCGAAGCCCCCGAAATCACGTCACTGTATTCCGCGATGAGGGTTCCGCCCTCTTGTTCGACGTGTTTGAGAACCGATTCTCTCTGGGCTTCAAGTCCGAGTCCACTCTTCCCCTGTTTTTCCGTCGAAACGCGATAGTAGGCGATGAATTTCATGTCATATAAACACTAAAGGAACGTATAGAAATTATAAATGCTTTTGCGTAAGTACTCCGAATGAAAAATTTTGGAGTTACGTATGAGCCGATCGCAGAAAGAAGACTACAAAAAATGGATCGACGAGTCGTTCTTGCCAGAAAGAACGCTCGCGCTGACCCTGAATTTCAGGCAGCGGAACAAGAACGGGGAAAGGCTAAGGCAGGAGATCGCTGAGGAAACACTTCGAAGGTTCAAGCATGCGCTTCGGCGAAAAGTGTTCGGCAGTCGAAAGGCAAGCCGTCTCACTGACGAATACAACTTAAATTTTGTAGCGGCTTATGAAGGTAAAGCCAGCCGTGAGGATGGAACGGCATTGCATTGTCATGCGTTGCTCGAAGTACCATCTGGGCAATCAGTCGAGGCTTGGCAGGCATTGTGCGCAGAGCAATGGGCGAAGCTTGAATGGGCTGACCCAAAAAATTATCGATTTGATGTTTGTTGGTCGTATGGATTCAGCACGTATGTACTGAAGAATCGAACAAAGGATGACTGGGAAGAATCCATTGACTGGGAAACATTTCATCTTCCGCCAAGCTGTACAGCGGCAGCTCCTTATCGAAACCGTTGAATTTCCCAAACTGTAAGTACAGGCTGAAGCACTGAAGACGCTTCCGGGGGCATCACAGATGTGCAGTCGTATCGATACGCGGAACGATGCCCCGGCAAAAAACAGGCAGTTGCAATGACTGCCTATGCGAAGCTATGTCTTCTAATCTTGAAGATATGAAAGTTTGAAGACCCAAGATGAAATCTTGAAGAGAAGATTCTCGATTCCTTGAAGACTACATCATCGATGATTCATCGAATTTTTCAGGATCAAGTCCTCCTGTTTTCGAGAAAACTCCAACGATTGGATCGTTCCTGCAAGTGGTTCAACCTGATCAACCACACCGTTCCTGTAAGCGATCCGAAACTTGAAATGCAGATGATCTTCCAAGTTTCGATACTTTGAATCCAACTTCTCCCACGGTATGCCATCCAACTTTGTATGAAGGGAGGGCACTCCATCGGGAAGAAGTCCAAGGTCAGGTTCGATACGGATGAACTTTAGGATGGATCGAAGTTCCGAGTTGATCTGCATCCGAAGGCGAGCCTGATCTTCATCATCGCTATCGATTGAAAGCTGGTCGAAAAGATGTTGAACATTCGACTTTCGCTGTTCATACCCATCAGTGATCAGGTCGTTCTGCGCGACTTCCAGTGCCTTGATTTCTGCATCAATTGCAATGACTCTTCGCTCCTGTTCCCTAATGGTGTTGATGACAATCGAAGGCATATCGGATGCCCCATCAGCGATGGCATCCGTCAGCCTTTGGGCCTTCTCTTTGGAAAGCTGACGTTCACTTCGTAGTGCCTGAAGCTTGTTGGCGATTTCTTCACTCTGAACATGCGATTCATGGTTGTTCAGGAAGCGTCGTACATCCAGTTGTTTGACGCAACCAATGACTACCTGAAGAACAACATCGAATTTGAAGGCAGGACAGGTGCAATCACCTTTTCTTACTGCCTGACTGCACCTCAAGTACGTTCCACCTTTCGGTAGCTTTCCTTTGTCGATGAACTGGATTCCGGAACCGCATCGGCACTTCATTAATCCGGTCAACGGGTTCCTGAAGGCGACGCCTTTCCGGCCACGGCCAGATATTCTTCGTTGACGCATTGCGATCTTGGCTCGCAGGAACGTCTCCTTGTCCAGAATCGCCGGATAGTAGCCAACAATAGGTTCGCCATCGGGTACACGTTTCAAATTTCCCTGTTCATCTTCCTTGTACACGTGGGGCTGATAGTCCCCGAAAACAGCGAATGAATCAGCGATTTTTTTGATGTACGACTCGTTCCAGACCTTGCTGCGACCCCATGGTTTAGGCCCGTTCATTGTTAAGTCTTTGGCGATGCTTCCTGCACCACGTCCAGCAAGGATTTCATCAAAAATCCTTCGAACAATTTCGGCTCGGTCATGAATGATTTCGTACCCTGATCGGTCGGATTTCATCTTCAGCCACGCCGGTGCAAGCTTGGTCAGGGGCTTGCCGATCTTCCGCGCTTCACTTCGTTTTTCAGACCACGCAGCGCCGAGCATGGACGATTTTCGGCGCGATTCATCATGAGCACGCACCATGGAAAGAAGTGCGTACATCAACGAAAAGGAATCATCGTCGATATTCTTGGTGGAGAACTCCTTGTTCTCACTCAGGGCAACGACGACTATGCCAGCGTGAATGATCGATGTAAGCAGGGCAAGTGCGTTGGATACCTTGTCGCGCGACAGACGGTCGATGGATTCCACTATCAGGTAGCTGCCCTGCGCGATCTTGCCGCTTTCAACTTGTTCGAGGAAGTTCTTCAACGCGCCTATCTGCGCGTTCTTTCCTCGGAAGCCCGAGACGCCAATGTCATCGAAGCGTTGTTCAATTTCAAGCCCTTTGCGTCGTGCATAGGCATCAGCGGCAGCAATTTGCCGCCGCAAGGAATCACCGGTGATCTGTTCCGGCGTGGACATGCGGATGTATGAGTAAGCCTTTGGCATGCCATCATTTTAATCAGCCATAGCTTGAGCAGACCATGCGCCCCCACGGCAGCGATCTCCAGCGCGCGTTTGGCCCCGCTTTGACCTTTCACGTCGGCGAGGTCAGGGCCCGCAAAGCATGGCGCGTGATGGAGCGGCTGCATGCGCTGCATTCCTTTGCCAACGTCATCGTGCGCCGCCTGATCGCTGGCGGGCAGGAAGTGCTGCACCACATCGAGCAAATGCTCTGCACGATAGATGTGCGCACCGGGCACCAGCGCGGCTTCTTCAGCGCTACCCGGTGGCAAGACACTGTGTACCTGCAGCCCTTGTGTGCGCAGCGCGAGGATGGTGGCCAGTGCGCCGCGCACGGGGCGCAGCGCACCAGACAGCGACAGCTCGCCCGCGAACTCGTGACCGGCCAGCCGCGCCACATCGATCACGCCACTGGCCGCGAGGATGCCGATGGCGATGGGTAGATCGAAGCGCCCCGAATCCTTGGGCAGATCGGCGGGAGCGAGATTCACCGTGATTTTCTTGTTCGCGGGAAATTCCAGCCCGGAGTTCAGCAGCGCCGAGCGCACACGTTCGCGCGCTTCCTTCACCTCCACATCCGCAAGTCCCACCAGGGTGAAGCTGGGCAGTCCGTTGGCCAGATGCACTTCCACGGTGACGGGCGCGGCCTGCAGACCCGTCAGGGCGCGGCTTTGCACTAAAGCGAGACTCATTGCGGCACTTCCTCCCCAGTCAAGTGCGCGCTGCAGCGCGCGAGGGCGTTCACTGTGGCACCAATGTGGTGCGCGGTTGGCAACTTTCGAGTGCGCGACTGCGTGTCATCAACAAATCTGGTGCAAGCGCATGCGGCGCGCCCTCTGAAAACGACATGGCACGGTCCCTGCTATGAGGGTTGTAACCGCGCATTTCACTGTTTGTCTGCACTGGAGGAACCATGTACCGAGCCGCCCTGAAGCCTTTGATGTTCGCCCTGTGCGCCGCCGCGCCTGCGCTGGCCAGCGCGCAGCTGAGCGCCAACGTGGCACTGACCACGAACTACAAATTTCGCGGACAGGATCAGGATGTGCATCGCATCAAGGCCGTGAATCCCGCCATTCAAGGCGGTTTTGACTACAGCTTTGGCGACAGCGGCTTCTACATCGGCAACTGGAATTCCAGCGTCGACTGGTTGAGCGGCAACTCCGTCGAGGTCGACATGTATGGCGGCTACAAGTTCAAGGCCGCAGAGGTGGACTGGGATGTGGGCGCGCTGACCTACGTCTATCCCGGAAACACCAATGGCAACACCACCGAGCTGTACGGCGCAGGCACCGTGGGCCCAGTCACGGTGAAGTATTCGCACACGGTGTCGAAGGACTACTTCGGTTGGGCAGGCGCGAAAACGTCGGACCACAAGGGCCGCCACACCGGCTATCTCAACGTGGCCTTTGCGCACGAAGTGGCACCACAGACCACGTTCAAGGCATCCATTGGCTACACACGCTTCGCAAGCGACATCGGTGATCTGGGTGTCCCGGACTACCTCGACTACAGCGTTGGTGGCGCATACGACTTTGGCTCTGGCCTTGCGCTGAACGCCGCCATCGTCGGCGCGAACAAGAAGGGCTACTTCGGCGACGCGAACAAAGCGCGCCTGATCGTGGCGCTGGCCAAGACGTTCTGAGCACACGCCACACGCACAACGGTTTCACTTTTATCCATCCATCAATGCGGTGGCGCACGGCGTCCACCGCGCAAGGACCAGCAAATGAAAATGGTGACGGCAATCATCAAGCCCTTCAAGCTCGACGAGGTGCGTGAAGCACTTTCCGACATCGGCGTGCAAGGCATCACGGTGACCGAGGTGAAAGGTTTCGGTCGGCAAAAAGGGCACACCGAGCTGTATCGCGGCGCGGAATACGTGGTGGACTTCCTGCCCAAGGTGAAGATCGAAGCGGCACTGGACGACGCCATCGTCGAGCGCGCCATCGAGGCCATAGAAGGCGCTGCGCGCACCGGAAAGATCGGTGACGGAAAGATTTTCGTCTCCGCTCTGGAGCAGGTCATCCGCATTCGTACCGGCGAAACCGGCAACGACGCACTCTGACTGCGCATCCACATGTTCTCCGGATTCCCAACGATTCACCCAGAAGTTCAGCCATGAAAAAATTCTTCGCTTCCTTTGTGCTCGGGCTCAGCCTGCTGGCCGGTGGGTCGGCGGCGCTGGCCCAGGCACCAGCGGCCTCCGAGCCTGTCGCCGCCGCGTTGACTGCGAGCGCCCCTGACGCAGCGCCCGCACCGGTCACCGCCGCAGATGCGCCTGCTGAAAAGGCCGACGCTGCGCCCGCACCTGCGCCCAAAATCGACTCGGGCGACACCGCCTGGATGCTGACCTCCACGCTGCTCGTGATCCTGATGATCATTCCCGGCCTGGCGCTGTTCTATGGGGGCCTTGGCCGCTCCAAGAACATGTTGTCGGTGCTGATGCAGGTGTTCGTGATCTTCTCGCTGGTCTCCATCCTGTGGGCCGTGTACGGCTACAGCCTGGCGTTCGCGGGCGAAGGCACCTTCATCGGCGGCTTCGACAAGTTGTTCTTGAAGGGCGTGAACATGGAGACCTTCGGCGCGCTGACGACCATTCCGGAATATGTGTTCATCGCCTTCCAGGGCACGTTCGCCGCGATCACCGTGGCGCTGATCGTGGGGGCTTTTGCCGAGCGTGCGAAGTTCTCCGCAGTGCTCATTTTCTCGGGCCTGTGGTTCACCTTCAGCTACCTGCCGATGGCGCACATCGTGTGGGGCGGCGGACTGTTGGCTGCCGATGGCGCGCTGGACTTTGCGGGTGGCACGGTGGTGCACATCAACGCCGGTATCGCCGGGCTGGTCGGTGCCTACATGGTGGGCAAGCGCATCGGCTTTGGCAAGGAGGCGTTCACGCCGCACTCGCTGACGCTGACGATGGTGGGCGCGTCGCTGTTGTGGGTGGGTTGGTTCGGCTTCAATGCAGGCTCGGCGGGCGCGGCCAACGCCGTGGCCGGTCTGGCATTCGTGAACACCGTGCTGGCGACGGCAGCCGCCACGTTGTCGTGGATTGCTGGTGAAGCGGTACACAAGGGCAAGGCCTCCATGTTGGGCGCGGCCTCTGGTGCGGTGGCCGGTCTGGTGGGCGTGACGCCCGCTGCCGGCTTCGTTGGCCCGATGGGCGCCATCGTGATCGGGCTGGTTTGCGGTCTGGTGTGTCTGTGGGGCGTGGGTGGTCTCAAACGTCTGCTCAAGGTGGACGATGCGTTCGACGCATTCGGCGTACACGGCGTGGGCGGCATCGTCGGCGCGATTCTGACGGGCGTGTTTGCAGCGCCTGCGCTCGGTGGCGTGCAGGGCGCGGACTTCGCCATGGGCCATCAGGTGTGGGTGCAGGTGAAGAGCGTGCTGTTCACCATCGTGTGGTCGGGTGTGGTGGCCTTTGTGGCCTACAAGATTGCCGATCTGACGGTGGGCCTGCGTGTGAGCGAGGAGTCGGAGCGCGAAGGTCTCGACATCACATCGCACGGCGAAACGGCGTATCACCGCTGATGACTGGGAGCGGCTGGGTGTGGTGGCATCCGCCCCTTCCCGCGAGTGACTCCTCCGAGCTTGACCCGCTGAGTGCGGGTCTTTTTTTGGGGCGAGAGAAAGCCGCTGGAGACGTTCAGGAAACGCAGGGCAAAATTTCATGGCAGTTCCACTGCGAAGGGAGCGCCACTGGACTGAAACCGGCCCGCATGAATAATGAGTCGACATGACTGCGAACGTTTCCTCTCCTTTGCTCGACCCCGGTGCGGCGTGGGCGGCCTTGCCCGGTCCCGCCCTGCAGTTGGGCGAATCTCCTTTCTGGCATCCGCTGGAGCAGCGGTGGTATTGCGTGGATATTGCCGGACGTGCGCTCGTGCGCTGGCGTCCCGGGGAGGCAGACGCCGAGCGTTGGGCGATGCCGTCCGAGCCCGGTTGCATTGCGCCCGCCCGCTCGAACGGTGTGGCGGTGGGTCTGGTGGTGGCGCTGCGTGATCGCATCTGTTATGCGCCGCAATGGGGCGGTGCCTTGCGGGAGTTGGCCACCTTGCCGTTCGATGCTGCCACGCAGCGCGCCAACGATGGCAAGTGCGATGCGGCGGGGCGTTTCTGGGTGGGCACGGTGCACGAGCCCGCCAGCGGGCCACGTGAATCGGTGGCGGGTTTGTATTGCGTCGATCTGCGTGCCGGCGTGTGGGTGCGACGGGTGCTGGAGGGCGTGGCGACGGCGAACGGGCTGGCGTGGTCGCCCGATGGCCAATACCTGTATTGGGCAGACACGCCAGCGCACGTGATTCGCCGCTGGCGCTGTGATGCGCACGGCGATCCGGTGGGCATTCCGTCGGTGTTCCAGCAATTCGATTTCAAGCCCGATGGCTGGCAGCCCGGCATGGCGGGCTACGCCGGGCGACCGGACGGAGCGGTGGTGGATGCGCACGGCAACTACTGGTGCGCGATGTACGAAGGCGCACGCATCCTGTGCTTTGCGCCATCGGGACAGCAATTGGGGCAGTGGGACGTTCCCGTGCAATGCCCCACCATGGTATGCCTTGGCGTCGTGGAAGGAGTGACACAGTTGCTGGTGACGTCGGCCTCCAGGGGGCGACCTGCGGATGAGCTTGTGCGCATGCCGCTGTCGGGTCGGGTGCTGTACACCGCTGCGCAGGTTCGGGCCTTGCCGGTACATTGGTGTGAGCTGGATGCGCGGCATGTGACGGCATCATGAACACGGTGTTGAAAATAACTTGGAAGCGCATTGTCCCCATCAAAAATAGCCTTTTGGGCGTTTCGACCGCATTGGGTAGAGTCCCGGCGAGCGTGTGATTGGTATCCAGATGTCCTATGAGTCAATGGGGTTCGCACGTCACTTTGCTGGCACTGAAATAAGGAGCGTTGCCATGTTCAAGAAGATGCGATGGGTGCATGCAGGCAGGCTGCTCATGGGAGGGCTGATGCTGGTGTTTTCTCTGCATGCGCTGGCCAGCACGGACATCACCCGCCGTGACATCGACGTCTTGCGGGGCGTGCATGCCATGGTGATGCTGGAGCCCCAACTGGACGAGGCGGTGCGCTTTGCGGGTGTTACACCCGCCATCATCGAGCGCCGTGCTGCGGTCTATCTGAAGGGCATCGGCGTGGATCTGCTCACCGGGTCAACGCAGGAGTCTGGCGATCGCGGGCCAACGCCCTCGCTGCTGATCCAGGTTGCAGCCTCGGAGGGGGCAAGGGGCACGAACACCTTTGTCACCCTGAATCTGGTACGTGAGAGCGCGGATGGCTCGCAGCCCATCTATGTCACGCAGCAACGCGGACTCACGCGCCACAAGCTCACGCGCACCCAACTGATGAAGGAAATGGATCTGGCGCTGAATCTGCTGCGCGAAGATCTGCGCCGTGCGCGCCACTGAGGGCGGGCACCTCGGCGCCGCGGGAATAGGGCGGTAAAACCCTCACAATCCGTTATCAAAAAATTCACGTTGCTTGGGCAGCAAGAATGGACCGTGGGCGCTACCATGCGTGCATGGAATCAGCGCTTTCCCAGATCATTGAACAAGTGCGCGCGTCGGCGCAGCAAGGCCATGCCCTGCGCGTGTGCGGTGGCGGCACCAAGAATCACATTGGCGGCGCCGAGGTGGCGCGTTGCGACGCGCCGTTGCTCGACATGCGCGCATACGCTGGAGTGGTGGACTACGAACCCAGCGAACTGGTGGTCACGGTGCGCGCAGGCACGCCGCTGGCCGAGCTGGAAGCCTTGCTCGCCCAACATGGCCAGTGCCTGCCATTCGAGCCGCCGCGCCTCATGGCGGGCGGCACCGTGGGCGGCATGGTGGCGGCGGGGCTTTCGGGTCCGTCGCGCGCCAACGTTGGTGCGGTGCGTGACTATGTGCTGGGCATCGAGATCATCAACGGTCAGGGCGAACTGCTGCGCTTTGGCGGGCAGGTGATGAAGAACGTGGCGGGGTATGACGTCTCGCGCCTCATGGCCGGATCGTGGGGAACGCTGGGCGTGATCACCGAGGTCAGCCTCAAGGTGTTGCCCGTGCCGCCCGCGCAGGCCACGTTGCGGCTGGAAATCGGCCTGCCGCAAGCGCTGGAGCACTTGCACGCCTGGGGCGGCCAGCCATTGCCGCTGAACGCCTCGTGCTGGCTGGAAGACGCGGGAACGCATGAACTGTATGTGCGCCTGCGCGGAGCGCGAGCCGCAGTGAACGCAGCCTGCGAAAGCATGGGCGCCGAGCGTCTGGATGACGGCCGCAGTGCCGCCTTTTGGGAGGCCTGCCGCGACCAGACGCTGCCGTGGTTCGAGGACCGCGTGCGCCAGCCGCATTGGGCGCTGTGGCGGCTATCTGTGCCGCAGACCACGCCCGTGCTGACCCTGCCTGCGGGCGTGCCCGCGCCGTTGGTGGAATGGCATGGTGCGCAGCGCTGGGTGCAGGCGCCGCTCGATTGCGGCCCCGCGCTATATGCCGCAGCGCAACAAGCCGGTGGAAGCGCCATGCTGTTCGCCGCGCCCGAGCACCCTGAAGACGTATCGGCTGCGACGCCGTCCGCGCCACCGGCACTGGCTGCCATCGCCAAGCGATTGAAGCAGGCTTTCGATCCGTCCGGCATTTTCCAGCCGGGCCGAATGGGCGCAGGCGTGTGACGCCCCGCCGTAGATAACGACCACGACGACCCCATGCAAACCCAGCTCGCCCCCGAATTTCAAGGCACGCGCCGAGGGCAGGAGGCCGAGGCCATCCTGCGCAAGTGCGTGCATTGCGGTTTCTGTACCGCGACATGTCCCACCTATCAGACGCTTGGTGACGAACTCGATGGCCCGCGCGGGCGCATCTATCTCATCAAGCAGGTGTTGGAGGGCCAGATGCCCACGCGCGCCACGCAGGAGCATCTGGACCGCTGCCTCACCTGCCGCAATTGCGAGAGCACCTGCCCGAGCGGCGTGCAGTACGGACATCTGCTCGACATTGGACGCGAGGTGGTGGATGAAAAAGTGCCGCGCCCGGCAGCGGAGCGACTCAAGCGCTGGGCACTGAAAGAGGGCATCACGTCGCCCTTGTTTGCGCCCGCGATGAAGCTGGGGCAGTCCATGCGCGACCTGCTGCCCGACAACGTCCGCGCCAAGGTGCCGCCCACATCGGAGCATGGCGCATGGCCCACGCGCGAACACAAGCGCAAGGTCTTGCTGCTAGCCGGATGCGTGCAGCCGTCCATGCTTCCCAACATCAACTACGCCACCGCGCGTGTGCTGGATGCAGCGGGCATCCAGACGGTGATTGCGGACAAGGCGGGTTGTTGCGGCGCGGTGAAGTTCCATCTGAACGACCAGAACGGCGGGCGCGCACAGATGCGCGCCAACATCGATGCCTGGTGGCCGATGGTGTCGTCGGGCGCGGTGGAGGCCATCGTGATCAACGCCTCGGGTTGCAGCGCCATGGTCAAGGACTACGCGCATGCGCTGCGCGACGACAAGCGCTACGCCGACAAGGCGCAGCGCATCAGCGAACTGGCGCGCGATTTGTGCGAACTGTTGCCGCAGATGTTGCCCGAGCTGGCGCAGAAACTGGAAGGCCGCGTGCGCCCGCAGGGCAAGCTGGCATACCACCCGCCTTGCACCTTGCAGCATGCGCAGCGCCTCAAGGGCGTCGTGGAGCGCGATCTGGCCAAGCTGGGTTTCGAGATGCTGGTGTCGCGCACCGAATCGCATCTGTGCTGTGGATCGGCGGGCACGTATTCCATCTTGCAGCCGGAGCTGTCCAGGACGCTGCGCGCGCGCAAGCTGGCAGCGCTGGACGAGGCTTGCGGCAACGAGCAGCCCGCGATGATTTTGTCGAGCAACGTGGGTTGCATCACGCACTTGCAGTCGGGCACCGGCATTCCGGTGCGCCACTGGGTCGAGGCTCTGGACGAGGCGCTGGCCTGAGCTTCAATAGCGCATCAGCGGGGGATCGAACGCGCGGATCGGCGGCAGCGGGCCGTCAAAGCGCTCGATCTGCACCGTGCTGATCTGCCCCGCGCACCCTTGCCCCAACGATGACGTGCCCACATCCCGCGCGAGGATGTTGGGATTGCCATGCACGCAGACCACGCCATGGCGCGCATCGGGGCGCGGGTCGTACCAGGCCCCCGTGGGCAGTTGCACTACGTCTTCGCGCACATCTTCGGTCAGGCGCACACTTGCCAGGCAGGCGCCCAGTTCGTTGTACAGGCGCACGATGTCGCCATCCCGGATGCCACGCGCTGCGGCGGCTTGGGGGTGCAGGTGGCAGATTTCGCGGCCTTGCCGTTTGTTGTCCTGGCTGTAGCGGCCAAAGTCGAGCTGGCTGTGCAGCTTGGTGTAGGGCTGGTTGGCCACGAGCCACAGCGGATAGGCAGCGGTCGGCGCGAACTGCGGCGCGAGCCACGCGGGATGGCCGGGGCAATCCGCGTAGCCGAACGCGGCGACCTCATCGGCGCTGATCTGGACCTTGCCGCTCGGTGTGGGCAACGGCGCGTTGACCGGGTCGTTGCGAAAGGCACGCAGCAGCCCGCCGTCGTCGGGCAGTTGGGGGATCTCCAGTTCGCCGCGGGCCCAGAAGGCCTCGAAGCTGGGGGCTGGCAGGTGCAGCTTTTCCAGCCCGCGCCGCGTGTGCTCGTACAAGTGCGCGAGCCAGGCGCGCGTGTCGCGCCCTTCGCTGAAGGCCTCGCGATGGCCCAACCTGTCGGCCAGCGCGCAGAAAATGTCGTAGTCATCACGCGCCTCGGCATAGGGTTCGGCCATGCGCTTCATGGCGATCACCAGCGGATCGTTGGCGGTTGCGCCAATGTCGTCGCGCTCCAGGGTGAGCGTGGCGGGCAACACGATGTCGGCATGGCGCGCTGTGGCCGTCCACACGCTTTCGTGCACGACGAATGTGTCGAGGGTGCGGAACGCATCGGCCAGCCGGCGCAAGTCCTGATGGTGATGAAACGGATTGCCGCCCGCCCAGTACGCGAGCCGGATGTGCGGGTACGGCATGCGCTTGCCGTCATAGTCAAACGGCTCGCCGGGGTGCAGCAGCATGTCGGCAATGCGTGCCACGGGGATGAAGGCTTTCACCCCGTTGCTGCCCTGCGGTAGCGGCGCGACAGGCGTGGCGTTGTTGCGCCGGCCATAGTGCGCGAGTGTGCCGAGCGCATAGTTGTAGCCGCCACCGGGCAGGCCCAACTGGCCCAGCGCTGCGGCCAGCACCGCGCCCATCCAAACGGGCTGTTCGCCATGCTCGGAGCGTTGCAGCGAATGCGACACCGTGATCAACACGCGCTTGCCCACCAGCGAACGGGCCAGCGCCACGAGTTGCGCGGCGTCGATGCCGCAGATGCCGGCAGCCCACGCGCAATCCTTGACGATGCCATCTGCACGGCCCAGCAGATAGTCTTCAAACACGCCCCAGCCGTGGCAGCAGCGCTCGATGTAGTCCCGGTCGAGCGTGCCGTCCGCATGCAGTTGATGCACGAGGCCAAGCATCAACGCCGTGTCCGTCATCGGCACGGGTGCGAGCCATTCGGCGTTCAGCTCTTCGGGCAAGTCCACGCGCAGCGGACTGATGTTGACAAAGCGACAGCCGCGCGCAGCCGCCGCACGCATGGCACCGCGCTCGGTATGGCGACTCACGCCACCGGAGGCCACGCGCGAATTCTTGAGCGCCATGCCGCCAAACGCCAGCACGATCTCGGTGTGCTCGGCCAACTGTTCCAGCGTGACGTTCTGCTTGGCAACCTGCTCCATCGCGCCGATCACATGCGGCAGCAAGGGCATGGCCGCACCAGCGCTATAGGTGTTCACCGAGCGCACGTAACCGCCCAGGGTGGTGTTCAGGAAGCGGTGCACCTGGCTTTGCGCGTGGTGGAACCGGCCCGCGCTGGACCAGCCATACGAGCCGCCGAAAATCGCCTCGCAACCGTGCTGTTGCTGCACGCGGCGCAGTTCGGCGGCGAGGCGATCCAGTACCTCGTCCCACTCCATTTCCACGTACTCGTCCTGTCCGCGCCGTGCGTCCGGGCCGGGGCCTTGCTCCAGCCAGCCTTTGCGCACGGCGGGCCGCGCCACGCGCACCGGATGACGCAACGCATCGATCAGGTTGTCGATGATGGGATTGGGATCGGGATCGTCCGGGTGCGGTTGCACGGTGAGCGCATGGCCGTCCCATGCGGCGGAAAACGCACCCCAGTGCGCGCTGTGCGGGCGCATGGAAGCGCCGGTGCTGGCATCGATTGCTGACATCTGCTCGGCCTCTTGTTGGATTCCACCGCAGTGGCTTGTCTCTTCAGGCAGAGCATAGGACGCATTGCCGCCGAGTGCCATACGGGCGCGGTTACAAGCCGTTCCTCAGGCCGGAATCCGGGCTGGATATTGCAACAATGGCATGATGGAGTGTTTTGATTGACAGGAGTGCCGCCAATGGGGCGGCACGATGGATTGCACATGAACTCTTCCGTGACTGACGCCGACAAGGCCGCCATGAATGCTGAACCGGCGGGTGCCGAGGCGACTGCGGCGAGCGCCCCGCAGGATGGCTCGCCGCAGGCCGCACCTGCGGAGAATGCACAAGCACCGGCTGACAAGGCTGATGGCGCACCACGACGCAAGCGTGGCGGGCGTCGCCACAACAAGAAGGCGCGCGCGGCAAACGGTGCGGACGCCGCGCCGGGTGCAGCGACGCCTGCACAGCCGCAGGACAAGCCTGCCGCACCCCAGCGCCGCCAGAATCCGGCACTGCAGCAGTTGCAGGCGCTGTATCCGCAGTTGTTTGGCGAGCAGCCCAAGCCGCTCAAGCGCGGTATTTTCCAGGACCTCGAAGCCGCGCAGCCCGGCGTGTTTGCGCCCGCCGATCTGAAGTTGGCGCTGGGCATCCATACGCGCTCCACGCGCTACCTGAATGCGGTGGCGCAAGGCATGCCGCGCCACGACCTGGATGGACAAGTGGTCGAGCAGATGGCGCCGGAGCATGTGTTCCATGCGCTGGTAGAAGTCTTCCGCCGCCGCAAGCCACGCGACGGTGAAGACATGACGCAGAAGCTGCGCCGCCGCATGGCCATGGCGTTCGAGGCCTCCGGCATGTCGCGCGAAGACTACCTGCAATTGGTGCGCGGGCGAGATGATGCGACGAACGCCTTGCTCGACGAAGCCATGGCCGAGGTCGCTGGCAACCACGCGCGTGACGAAGCACTGCTGCGCGCCTTCGAGGCCAGCGGCGCGGCCACGGTCGACGCCTTTGCCGACATGTACGGCATGCAGGCGCGCCACGTGGGCCAGCAACTCGAGCGCGCCCGGCGCGTGCGCGCCGCCAGCGCGGGCTGAGCCGTGACAGGCTGCTGACACCACGCTGTCAGCAGCCCCCCATCAGCATGGAGTCCTGTTCAATTTTTTCTACAGGAGCTCCCATGGCTGACAACACCCCATCGATTTCCAGCGTCATCAACTGGTTCGAAATTCCCTGCACCGATCTGCCGCGTGCGCAGACGTTCTACGAAACCGTGCTCGGCTGCACGATGTACAGCGAAGACTTTGGCGGCGCGCCCATGGTGGTGTTCGAGCACCAATGTCCGGCCACGGGCGGCTGCCTGGTGGGCGGCGGTGCGGCCAAGCCGTCGCATGATGCGGGCGTGCGCATCTATCTCGATTGCTCGCCCAGCGTAGAGGCCGCGCTGGCGCGTGTGCCGGGTGCGGGCGGACAGGTGCTGGACGGCTGCATCGAACTGCCCAAGGGCATCGGCTTCATGGCGCACGTGCGTGACACCGAGGGCAACACCATCGGCTTGCACGCCATGTCGCGCTGACAGCGTTCACGCACTGCATGGCCCGGGCGCGCGTAACATGACACCCCTTGCCGCTTCCCACTTCGCGCCCTGATTTGCCATGCGCCGTGCCGACCGCCTTTTCCAGATCGTGCAGCTCATCCGTGGGCGGCGGCTGTCCACGGCTGCGTTTCTGGCGCAGCGGCTGGAGGTGTCGCTGCGCACCATCTACCGCGACGTGGCGGACCTGCAGCATCAGGGCGTGCCCATCGAAGGAGAGGCGGGCGTGGGCTACCGGCTGGGGGCCGGGTTCGAACTGCCCCCGCTGATGTTCACGCAGGCCGAAGCCGATGCATTGGTCATCGCCGCGCGCGTGGCGCAAAGCTGGCTGGACAGCGGTCTGGCGCTCGACATGGAAAGCGCACTCGGCAAGATTCTTTCAGTGCTGACGCCGCAGGCGCGCGTGGCCGCGCAGGCACAGGCCTTGTTCGCCCCCGGCAGCGGACTGGATGCGCGCACGCAGGACACCTTGCGCGCCCTGCGCGAGGCGGCGCATGGCAGGCGAATGGTGCAACTGGCGTACCTCGATCTGGAGGACCAGCCGAGCGCGCGGCGCGTGCGGCCGTTGGCCTGTCTGTATTGGGGCAAGGTGTGGACGCTGTCGGCATGGTGCGAGTTGCGCGAGGACTTCCGCACCTTCCGCGTCGATCGCATTCACCAGTGCGAGGTGCTCGATGCAACCTTTCGCCACGAGCCCGGCAAGACGCTGGCCGATCTGATGCGGCGCGTGCAGTGCGAGTCTCTCCAGTGACGCGGCGCGCGGTGTGATCGCGTGAATCAGGCCGCCGCCGCAGCGGACAGCGCGGCTTCGATATCGGATTCGAGTTCCATGGGCTTGGTGCGCGGCGCGTAGCGTTGGAGCACGCGGCCATCGCGGCCGATCAGGAACTTGGTGAAGTTCCATTTGATCGCGCGCGTGCCCAGCACGCCCGGGGCTTGCGCTTTCAGCCAGTCGAACAGCGGAATGGCGTTCGGCCCGTTCACATCCACCTTCGCCATCATGGGGAAATCGACGCCGTAGTTCTTCTGGCAGAACGCTTCAATCACCAGATTGTTCTCTGGGTCCTGCTTGCCGAACTGGTTGCAGGGAAACCCCATCACCACCAGTCCACGTGGCCCGTAGCGCTTGTGCAGCGCCTCAAGGTCCGCGAACTGCGGCGTGAATCCGCACGCGCTGGCGGTGTTCACGATGAGCAGCACCTGGCCCCGGTAGTCGGACAGGCGCACGGGCGATCCGTCGATGCGCGCTACTTGAAAATCGCTGAGTGTGCTCATGGTGTGCTGCCTGTGTGTTCGCCTGATCGGGGCGGGCTTGGCTGCGCTGGCGCAGGCGGAATGCGTCGGCGCGGCCATGCGGCTGCCAGAAGGATCAGCAGGCCGCCCGCCAGACTGCGCGCATCGAGTTGCGAGGCGCCCAGCAGCACCGAGGATACGCTGGCAAACGCCACTTCGCTCAACATGACCACCGCCGTGACCGAAGCTGCCAGCCGCGACGCGCCATATTGCAGTGCCCAATTGCCGATGAACAGCAGCAGCGCAAGTACCACAGCGATCACCATCCAGCGCGCTTCAGGCGCGGGCAGCGGCGGCACCAGGCCGAGCTGGCCGCCGATGAGCGCCGCGACGACGGCAGTGACCATGCAGCCGCCAAACATCACGAACATGCGCGCCTGCCCGGGAATGGCGTGCATGCGCCGGAGCGTGACGTTGGTGAACGCAAACATGAAGCCGCCAAACAGCGCCAGCCAGTCCGCGAGCGTGAGTGCGGACAGCAGCCGAGGAAGGCCGCCATCGCCCGGCCAGATCACCAGCAGCACGCCGCAGAATGCCACCGCCAGCCGCGCAAGAGCATTGCGCGAAGGGCGCTCGCCCAGAATCAGCCACGCCAGCACAATGGCCCATGCCGGCATGAGATAGAACAGCAGGATCACCCGCACCACGTCGCCGATGGTGATGGACCAGTTGAAGGCGATGTTGTTCAGCCCGGAGCTGAGCGCCAGCAGCCAGAGGCCGGGGTTGTCACGAATCTGCCGCAGGATGCCGGGCCGGAACAACAGCAGCGCGGCCAGCACCATCACATACATCACCGCCGTGGCCCACAACGGATGCAGGCCAGCGGCATTCATCTGCCGGAACGGCCACCAGGTGAGCCCCCAGATCAGCGCGTTGAAAAGCAGTGCGAGGACCGGCACTAGTGGCAGTCGTCGCGCCGCGCGATGTCCAGCAGGCGGTTGACTTCTTCAGGATGCGTGCGGCAATTGCGCTTGTGCCACAGGCCAATGGCCCACATCGTTCCCGCCACGACGATGCCGAACACCGTGATCGCACCGAATGCGGACAGGCCGAACTTGGTGGACAGGCTGTAGAACGCGCCCAGCGCCAGGATGCAGGCCTGTTCATTGAAGTTCTGCACGGCAATGGAGCGGCCCGAACCCATCAGGTTCGCGCCGCGGTGCTGCAGCAGCGCATTCATCGGCACCACGAGGAAACCGCCGAGCCCGCCCAGCACGATGAGGAAGGGAATCGCCAGCCACAGCCGGTCGATGACGTTCATGAGGATCACCAGCAACCCCATGGCAATGCCGAGCGGAATCACCTTGGTCGCCACATCGAGCCGCATGCGCACCGACGCCAGCACCGCGCCCGCGGCCGTACCGATCGCCACCACACCCACCAGCGCTGAGGCCTGCGTGGTGCTGTAGCCAAGGGCGGCAGCGCTCCATGCCAGCACGATGTAGCGCAGGTTGCCGGACACGCCCCAGAACAGCGTGGTGGTGGACAGCGAGATCTGGCCCAGCTTGTCCTGCCAGAGGCGGCTGTTACAGCTCCAGAAATCAGGCAGCAGCTCCATCGGATTGCGCGGCATGGGGCGCAACTCCACGCTGGTGCGCGGAATCTTCAGATTGAACCAGGCGGCCAGCGCGTACACCGGCACGAGCGAGAGGATGGCGGCCTCGGCGGCCAGGTCGATGCCCAGATCGAACACCGGCATGTCAAAGCTCAGCAAGATGCCCGAGAGCTGCGGCCCCACCAGTTGTCCGCCGAGCAGCACGCCCAGAATGATGGAGCCAATCGTCAGGCCTTCGATCCAGCCGTTCGCACGCACCAGTTGCGAGGGGGGCAGCAGTTCGGTGAGGATGCCGTATTTGGCCGGCGAGTAGGCCGCTGCGCCCAGTCCCACCACGGCGTAGGCCAGCAGCGGGTGATGGCCGAAGAGCATCATCAGACAGCCGACCACCTTGATCGCATTGCTGATGAACATCACCTTGCCCTTGGGCATGGAGTCGGCAAATGCGCCCACGAAGGGTGCGAGCACTACATAGAACAGCGCAAACATCGGCACCAGCGCGGCACGCTGCCATTCGGCAGCGCCGCTCGTGCGCAGCAGTTCCACCGCGGCGACGAACAGGGCATTGTCGGCCAGCGAGCTGAAAAACTGCGCCGACATGATGGTATAGAAACCGCGCTTCATGGTCTGCTGGGCCGACTCACTCAGTGAATTTCATGGTGGCGCGGAGTTGCAGCTCGGGCAGATGCATCTGTGCGGGGCGGCTGAGCACTGGCGCGAGAGCGCGCGTGCGTAGGCTGTATCGAGTCAAACTCATGTTTCGAAAATCGTGAAGCGGGCCCCGGTTCGGATTATCAGTACAACTGATGCACACAAAAATATCCAAACTCTATGCTGTGTGACGGGCGGTTATATCACGCACATCAAGTCTAGCGATGACAGAATGACCACCTTTGGCTCCGTAGAAACACCGTCATGCCCCGTCCCATAGTAGCAACAATCCATACTGCTGCAGTGCAGCACAACCTGGCGCGTGCGCGTCAGGCGGCGCAAGACGCCAAAGTGTGGGCCGTCGTCAAGGCGAATGCGTATGGACATGGCATCGAGCGCGTGTTCGATGCACTGCGCGCCGCAGACGGCTTTGCGCTGCTCGATCTGGCCGAGGCACAGCGCGTGCGTGAGCTGGGCTGGCGCGGCCCCATCCTGCTGCTGGAGGGCGTCTTCGAGCCCCGCGATCTGGAGTTGTGCTCGCGCCTTGGCCTGTGGCATGCCGTGCATTGCGACGAACAGATCGACTGGCTGGCCGCACACAAGACGCAGGTTCCGCACCGCGTCTTCCTCAAGATGAACTCGGGCATGAACCGGCTCGGCTTCACGTCAGAGCGCTTTCGCTCCGCGTGGGCGCGGCTCAATGCGCTGCCGCAGGTCGACGAAATCGGCTTCATCACCCACTTCAGTGACGCCGATGGTCCGCGCGGCATCGGCCACCAACTTCAGATCTTTCTCAAAACTACGGAAGACCTTCCCGGCGAGCGCACCATCAGCAACAGTGCGGCGACCTTGCTGCGCGGCAACGATGCCGACGTGCGCTGCGACTGGGTGCGCGCGGGCATCGTCCTGTACGGCAGTTCGCCCGACTTCCCGCAGCACGGCATCGACCAATGGGAAATCCAGCCCACGATGACGCTGACGGCCCGCGTCATCGCCACGCAGCACCTCCAGCCTGGCGACACCGTTGGTTATGGCTCGCTCTTTACAGCGGACGCGCCCATGACGATCGGTGTGGTTTCCTGCGGCTATGCGGATGGCTACCCGCGCCACTGCGGCACCGGCACGCCGGTGCTCGTCAACGGCGTGCGCACGCGCCTTGTGGGGCGCGTGAGCATGGACATGCTCGCCGTCGACCTGACACCGGTGGCAGGGGCGGGCATGGGCGCTGAAGTGACGCTGTGGGGCAAGGCTTCCAGCGGCGCGCTGCTGCCCATCGATGAGGTGGCGCAGGCCGCGGGCACCATCGGCTATGAGTTGATGTGCGCCGTCGCGCCTCGGGTGACTGTCGTCGCGAATTAAGCGCTTATGGGTGAGTGCATGCTTTGTGCGGCCACCTCTTGATATTTGTGAATCAAAGCGACTGCTCACCGAATTTCACACAGATATAAAAGTCGCTTGCGCTGAGTCAATAGTGAGGATCAGAGTCTTCGGAAAAATAGCTTTACAGAGTCCTAATACCAGCGCATGGCTGATGCAAGGGTGGAAACCCTAGTCATGCGCTCAGGAATTCTCAAAAAGCAATAAACGGAGTGCTCTATGAAACAAACCCAATCGTCTCCCCGTGGACTTCTCAGCTACGCGCTCGGCGCGGTCGCCACGGCCGCCATGGTCGCCAGCGGTGCCGTGCGCGCCCAGAATCAGGAGCCCGTACAGCCCATCGAGCCCGCCAAGATCACCAATCCGGCCAAGGTGGAACTGGGCAAGAAGCTGTGGTTTGATCCGCGACTCTCGCGCTCGGGCTTCATTTCATGCAACTCCTGCCACAATCTGAGCACTGGCGGTGCCGACAATCTGAAGACGTCGATTGGTGACAAGTGGCAGAAGGGCCCGATCAACTCGCCCACGGTGCTGAATTCCAGCCTCAACCTGGCGCAGTTCTGGGATGGTCGCGCCAAGGACCTGCGCGAACAGGCGGGCGGCCCCATCGCCAATCCGGGCGAAATGGCATTCACGCACGATCTGGCGGTCGACATGTTGCGCTCGATCCCGCAGTACGTGGCCGATTTCAAGCAGGTGTTCGGCACCGAGAAGCTGAGCATCGACGAAGTCACTTCCGCCATCGCCGCGTTTGAAGAAACGCTGGTCACGCCTAATTCGCGCTTTGACAAATGGCTCAAGGGCGACAAGCAGGCGATCAACGCGCAAGAGCTGCGTGGCTACCAGTTGTTCAAGAACTCGGGCTGCGTGGCCTGCCACAACGGCCCGAACCTGGGCGGTAACTCGTTCCAGAAGATGGGCTTGATCGAGGCATACAAGACGGACAACCCGGCGGAAGGCCGCTTCGCGGTGACGGGCAATGATGCCGAGCGCTTCAGCTTCAAGGTGCCGACGCTGCGCAACGTGGAACTCACCTATCCCTACTTCCACGACGGCGCTGCCGATACGCTGTCGCAAGCGGTGGATACGATGGGCCGCATCCAGTTGGGCAAGACCTTTACCCCTTCGGAAAACAAGGACATTGTGGCCTTCCTGAAGACCCTCACAGGGGACCAGCCACAAATTACTTTGCCGATCTTGCCGCCTTCTAGCGACAAAACTAAGCGCCCACAGCCATTTGAGTGATAAATTCGGACTGCCCGGTGCAAACGTAGGGCAGAGGTGATACGCAGAACCGGCGCCGCAAGGCGCCGGTTTTTTATTGTGTGTGTGAAAACGATGTGCCTGAACGCCTGGCCTGGCCGCAGCGCCGGGACGGCGCAGGCGTCAGGACAGCGCCTTTTGCACGGCGGGGCGTTCGCTCATGCGTTTGAAATGATCATGCACCTTGGGGAATTGGGCGATGTCCACGCCATCGCTCTTGAGCCAGCCCGCGACGGTGAAGAGATATCCGTCGCACACGCTGTACTGCTCACCCAGGACCCACGGGCCCTTGAGGTAGTTGTCTTCGATGTAGCGGAAGTTGTCGGTCATGTTGCCCGGCACCTTGCGCTGCATGGCCGCCTGCGCTTGCGGCTCGTCGGCCCAGCGCGCGGCGCGCGGGCGGTGCGCATGGTTGATGTGCACGGTGGAGGCCAGGTAGATGTTGAACTCCTGCATGCGCGCAAAGCCGAAGAGGTCGGTCGGTGCGAGCCGCGCTTCAGGAAAACGCTGCGCAATGTACGCCAGCAGGGCGGCGGCTTCGGTCAGGGTGCCTTGCTCGGTCACCAGCGCCGGCACGCGGCCCTTGGGGTTGATGGCAAGGTATTCGGGTGACCGCTGCTGCTGCGCAGAAAAATCCACGCGCTCCAGTTGGTAGGGAACGCCTGTTTCTTCCAGCGCAATGCGCACGGCCTGGGCGCACGTGCCAGGGGTGTAGTACAGGGTGAGGGGCGTGCTCATGATGGCTTGTCTCGCTGAAGTGTTGTGATGGCTGCCACCACGCGGGGGAGCAGACCGTTGGTGATCGACTATAAGTCACAACGCCTCACGATGCGCCCGGCAGGGGCGTTGCCGATCACTGCGTGCGTAGCGCTCCATCCGGCACGAAGCCGTGCTCCACAGCCGGACTGGCAAGCGGCGCGGACACGCCGCGCAAGCGCACTTCGCAGGGGCCTTCTCCGCGCTGTGCCACGCGTTGCGCGACGGGGCTGTCAGCGCGGCTTGGGGCCTGCAGCACCACGTCGAATCCACGCAGCGGAATGCGCACACGATGGGCGCCGAGAGCGTCATCGTGCTCGATGGCGGGCGGCGTGAACGCGGGGCCGAGCAGTGCCTGCCAGCGCGCCAGCGTCGCCTCGAGATCGCGCACGTCCACGGTGATCGCGGCCACACCGGTGGCGCCATTGGCATGCCGTAGCAGCTCCGGCGCATCGGGCACGCGCAGATTGCGCGGGGTGATGTCACCGCACAGGAAGGGCACGTCGGACGTGTCGTGGCGCGCCGTAGTCCAGCGCACATGCTGGCCATCCGGGCGCATGCGTTCGCCCGGCACCGGGCCGCGCAGCGTGTGCAGGCCGCGTGCCCGGGCGGCCGCGAGCTCTTCTTGCGGCGCTTGGGACACCAACGCAAAATCCACCAGTCCCTCGCCGCTCGCGTCCAGTGTGCTCCACCAGCGCTCCTCGGGAGCGGGCGAGCGCCAGGCCTTGAGTTCCAGATAGGAGCCATCGGCGAGCACGATCAGCGCATTGTGCGAACTGCGCCCCTGATGGTCCCCGCCCGGATGCACGGTGAAGCCGAGTGCGCGGTATTGCGCGATGGAGCGCGCCAGATCGTGGACGGCGATGACGACGTGGTCGAGTGAATGCGAAGGGGTCATGCGCGGCAGTGTCTCAGTCTTCCAGCTTGAGGCCGGTTTCCTTCACGAACTTGAGCCAGCGCTCATATTCCTGATGCGTGTGCTTGTCCAGCGCGGGGCCATCGCTGCCCACGACTTCGAAGCCGGACTGCACCAGCTTGCTGCGGATTTCGGGCGTCTGCAGCGTGCCCTGGAACTCGCGCGTCAGGCGCTGCACGGTGGCCGCAGGTGTGGCCGATGGGGCAAAGATGCCGATCCACGAGTACGCCTCGAAGCCGGGGAAACCGCATTCGGCAACTGTCGGCACGTCCGGCAGTTCGGGCAGGCGCTTGGCGCCGGTCACCGCCAGCGGCTTGATCTTGCCTGCCGTGATCTGGCCGCGCAGCGCGGCGTAGCTCAGCAGCGTGAGCGTGGCGACGTTGCCCAGCACGGCCTGCACGGCGGGGCCGCCGCCGCCGAACGGCACATGGAGCACAAAGGTGTTGGAGCGACGCTTGATGTCTTCCATCACCAGATGGTTCATGGAGCCGAGGCCCGTGGAGGCGTAGCTGAACTTGCCCGGGTTGGCCTTGGCTTCCTTCAGGAAATCGCGCAGATCCTTGCCCTGCACCGCCTGCGGATTGGCGCCGATGACCAGCGGAAAGCGCACGGCAAGCGTGACGCCGACAAAGTCCTTGAAGGTGTCATACGGCAGACGCGATTTGGCGATGGGGTTGATGGCGTGCGTGTCGAAGCTCACCAGCAGGGTGTTGCCATCGGGCGTGGACTTGGCCACGTATTGCGTTGCGATCTGGCTGGCTGCACCGGGGCGGTTTTCCACGATCACCGGGCGCGCGGCCAGCTCCGACAGACGCGGCTGGATGATGCGGGCGGCAATGTCCGTGCTGCCGCCCGGCGGGAACGTGACTTGCAGGCGCATGGGCGTTTCGTCAGCATGCGCGATTCCGGTCAGTCCACTGGCAGCGGCTGCAGCGCCGAGTGCGACGGCCTGGCGGCGATTCAATACGGGTCCACTCATTCAGATCTCCAGAAATTGTTCGATGTTGGTTTGATTTTGCAGGACAACGCACCTGATTCCAACGCTGACCCGCCCTTTCGCGCGCTCGCAAAGCGGTGTTCCGCGAGGCGAAAAAAAAGGGGTGAGGGCGCACTTGCCGCGTTGCAGCGCGTGCGCCGAGAACGGCCCTTGCTGGCCCGTGCCAGACAAGGGCGCATGAGGCGAGGCAATATCAGCCCATCCACTGGCTCACCGGCACGGCGGTGTCTTGCAGCGGCTGCGAGTGGATGTCCACCAGCGCGGGGCCGTCGTGCGACAGCGCGGCCTTGAGTGCTGCTTCGAGATCGGTGGGCTCCTGCACGGTCCAGGCCTTCACGCCGAACGCTTCGGCCACGCGGGCGTGGTTGGTGCGGTTGAAATCGACCGAGTAGTAACGCTCGCCGTAGCCCGTCTTCTGGCTGGCCTTGATCCAGCCATAGACCGAGTTGGAGAACACGATCATCTTCAGCGGCACGCCACGGCGCACCACGGTTTCCAGCTCACCACAGGTGAAGCCGAAGCTGCCGTCGCCCATGGCCGAGATGACCATCGAATCCGGCTGGCCCACGGCAGCGCCAAACGCGGCAGAGAGCGAATAGCCCAGCGCGCCGTGAGCGCGGTTGGTGATGAAGTGACGGCCTTCCTGCGGCGCATCGAAATAGGCCGAGAAGTAGGGGCAAGGCGTGCCCGGATCGGCCACGGCGATGGCGCGCTTGGGCAGCAGCTTGTTCAGTGCGGCCAGCACGCGCTCGGGGCGGATCGGCAGCTCCGTCGACTGCGCCAGCGGCTCGAAGAAGGCGAGCTTTTCCAAGCGCGCACGCGCGGCGAGCGCGCGGCCGTCTGCGGTGTTGGCGGGGCGCTGGCCGATGATCTTTTGCACAGCGGCATCCAGCGCTTCGAGTGCCAGTCGGGCGTCGCCCACCATGGCCACGTCGGTGCGGTAGTTGGTGCCGATGGTCATCGCGTCCACGTCGATGTGCAAGATGGTCACGCCACGGCCCGGCATCTGGCCGTGCTCGGTGGTGGTGGAGCCCGCGCGGCAGCCGATGAACAGCACCAGATCGGCTTGCGCCACCACATCGCGGGTGGAAGGCACGCCGCCGTTGGTGCCCACCACGCCTGCGTTCAGCGGATGGTTGTCTGCCAGGCTGCCTTGACCGCTCACGGTGAGGCAGACCGGCGCATTCAGGCGCGTGGCGAGTGTGCTCAGGGCGGCACTGGCGCCCGAAATCACCACGCCGCCGCCGCAGATCAACACAGGCGAGCGGGCGGCGACGATGCGCGCTGCGGCGTCGTCGATGGCCGCTGGATCGGGTGCGCTGCGCGTGGCCGGGTAGTGATCGTGACCGGGTTGCGCCCACACGTCCTGCGGATTGGGCAACTCGTGCTTTTGCAGATCGTAGGGCAGGCAGATGTGTGCCGCGCCGGGACGGCCCGTGGTCATTGCGCGGAAGGCGCTGCGCATGGCGTGCGGAATCTGGTCCACGCGATCGATGGTCGTGTTCCACTTGGTCAGCGGACGGTACAGCGCCTGCTGGTCCAGCTCGGTCAGCGGGAACTTGCCGCGCGCGCCCACCGACACGTCGGTGGTGATGCCGAGCACCGGAATCGACGACTCGTTGGCTTCCACCAGACCGGGCAACAGGTAGGTGGCGCCGCCGCCGCTTGGGCCTTCGCACACGCCGACCTTGCCGGTCACACGGGCGTAGCCGTCGGCCATGTAGGCGGCGCTGCGCTCGTCACGTGTGAGGATGTGGTCCATGCCGTGATCGAGGCGGGCCATCGAATCATAGAAAGGCAGGCTGGTATCGCCACAGAGTCCGAAAATATGCTTCACGCCGTTGTGTTGCAACATCCGTACCATTGCGTCTGCACCATTCATGGGCGCTGTGGTCATCGCGGTTCTCCTAGAGGTTTAATGTGAAGTTAAGAATCCAATTCAGTATACTTAATTTATGTCTGCGGTGAAACCATCCAAATCCCTACCTGCGCGAGCGCCTTCCGTTGCGAAGGCGAAAAGCGCTGCGCGTGCGCAAGCCGAACCCATCTCGCAGGTGCGGCGCGAGCGCGGCAGCGACGTGTTCCAGACGCTGCGCGACATGGCCATCAGCTACCAGTTGCGTCCCGGTGTGCGCCTGAGCGAGATCGAGCTGGCCGCGCAACTGGGCGTGAGCCGCACGCCGGTGCGCGAGGCGCTTGCGCGGCTGGTGACGGAGGGCTTCCTCGAACCCTGCACACGCGGCTACATGCGCCGCCCGCTGCAGGTGCAGGATGTGCTCGACCTGTACGAGGCGCGCATGGCGGTGGAGCGCGAATGCCTGCGTTACGCGGTCGAGCGCGCCAGCGAGGAGCAGATCGCCGAGATGCAGTCATTCCTGGAGCTCAGCCGCACGGCCAACCCGGCCACACGGGCGCAGGAACTGGTGGAACTGGATGAAGCGTTCCACAACCGCATCGCCGCCATGTCGGGCAACGCCGAGCTGGCGCGCATGCTCAACAACCTGAATGAGCGCGTGCGTTTCATCCGCTGGATCGACATGGAGAAAGTGGGGCGCGACTCCACGCAAAAGGAACACGGCGCCATTGCCGACGCCATTGCACGGCGCGACACCAGCGCCGCCGCGACGATGATGGATGACCACATCGCCTTGCGACGCGAGCAGATTGTGGAGGCCGTCACGCAGGGGCTGGCGCGGATTTTCCTGGCCGATGAGCTGGCGCAGATGACTTGAGCGCTGGCGCGTGGATGGGCGCGGTATAGTGCGCACTCCTGTATTTATTTCCAGTAGTTCACTCCCGCGCAGCAACCATGGCCAAAGACAAGGCAATCTTCACCTGTTCCGAATGTGGCGGCACTAGCCCGCGCTGGCTGGGCAAATGCCCGGCCTGTGGTGCGTGGAATACGCTTGTGGAATCGGTGATCGAGGGCGGCTCTGGCGGTGCAAGCAAGAACCGCATGAGCGCATCCAATTACTCCGGATTGGCGCAAGCCCAGGCCGTCACGCCGCTGGCGGCCATCGAGGCGCAGGATGTGGCGCGCACGCCCAGCGGCATCGAGGAACTGGACCGCGTGCTTGGCGGCGGCGTGGTGGAGGGCGGTGTGGTGCTGATTGGCGGCGACCCCGGCATCGGTAAATCCACGCTGCTGTTGCAGGCCATGGATGCGCTGCAGCGCGTCGGTCTGCCCACGCTGTATGTCACGGGCGAGGAGTCCGGCGCTCAGGTGGCGCTGCGTTCGCGCCGACTGGGGCTGGACCACAGCCAGGTGAATGTGCTGGCGGAAATCCAGTTGGAAAAAATCCTCGCCACCGTCGAGGCCACACAGCCCGCCGTGGCGGTGATCGACTCCATCCAGACCGTCTATTCCGATCAGCTCACCAGCGCTCCCGGCTCTGTGGCGCAGGTGCGTGAATGCGCGGCGCACCTCACGCGCATGGCCAAGGCCACGGGCATCGCCGTGATTCTGGTGGGCCACGTCACCAAGGAAGGCGCATTGGCCGGGCCGCGCGTGCTGGAACACATGGTGGACACGGTGCTGTACTTTGAAGGCGACACGCATTCCAGTTTCCGGCTGGTGCGCGCGATCAAGAACCGCTTTGGCGCCGTCAACGAAATCGGCGTGTTCGCCATGACCGAGCGCGGCCTGAAGGGCGTGACCAATCCCAGTGCCATCTTCCTGTCGCAGCACAGCGAGCCCGTGCCCGGCAGTTGCGTGCTGGTCACGCTGGAGGGCACGCGGCCCATGCTGGTGGAAATTCAGGCGTTGGTTGATTCCGCCGGGCCTGCGCCGCGCCGCCTGTCGGTCGGTCTGGACCGCGACCGCCTGGCCATGTTGTTGGCTGTGCTGCACCGCCACGCGGGCGTGGCCTGCGCCGATCAGGACGTGTTCGTTAACGCCGTGGGCGGCGTGCGCATCAGCGAGCCGGCGGCTGACCTGGCGGTGATGTTGTCCATCACTTCCAGTCTGCGCGGCAAGGCCTTGCCCAAGGGCTTTATCGCCTTTGGCGAAGTGGGTCTGGCGGGCGAAGTGCGCCCTGCGCCGCGCGGGCAGGAGCGCCTGAAGGAGGCCGCCAAGCTCGGCTTCACCGTGGCCGTGGTGCCCAAGGCCAACGCGCCGAAGAAGCCGATCGAGGGCCTGGTCATTCACGCGGTGGAGCGCGTGGATGAGGCCATGAACATCGTGCGCGGGCTGGACTGATCGGGGTTGAGCGCAAATATCCGCTCTCGCCTACGCAGCATCCACAGTAGGTGTTTTGGCAGTTCATACGACAATGCGCGCATGAATTTCCGCAAATATCTCGTTCCCGTCGGTATTGCCTGCTTGTTCATTGCCTCATACAACGCCTGGGGCTGGCAGGGGCCGATCACCGTTCTGGGCGGTCTGGTGATGTGGGCACTGCTGCATTACACGCGCCTCATGAATGTCATGCAAAAGGCCAACAAGAGCCCGATTGGCTACGTGGGTAGCGCCGTCATGCTGAACGCCAAACTGCGTCCGGGCGTGAATCTGCTGCACGTAATGGCTTTGACGCGCTCGCTGGGCCAACTGCTTTCGCCCGAAGGACAGGACCCCGAACGCTATCGCTGGACGGACGGCACGAAGTCGTTCGTGGACTGCGAATTTGTGAATGGCCGACTGATGAAGTGGGAATTGACCCGCCCCCCCAGCGCGGAAGCCGCATCCCCAGAAGCGTCTTCCGGGACCGCTGCGCCGACACAATCGTAAAATGTGGGGTTTTGCGACCTACAGCAATTGAAAAAGGATACCCATGAGCCCCGTAGTTCCCTCGATGGCCGACCGTGACGGCAAGATCTGGATGGACGGCCAGATGCTGGACTGGCGCGATGCCAAGATCCACGTGCTGACGCACTCGCTGCACTATGGCTGCGGCGCCTTTGAAGGCGTGCGAGCGTACAAGACGGAGCAGGGCACGGCGATTTTCCGTCTGGATGACCACACGGATCGCCTGTTCAACAGCGCCAAGATCCTGCGCATGTCGATTCCTTTCTCCAAAGAGGAAGTGAACGAGGCGCAAAAGGCCGTGGTGCGCGAAAACAAGCTGGAGTCGTGCTATTTGCGTCCGCTGACGTGGATCGGCTCCGAGAAGCTCGGCGTATCGCCCCGGGGCAACACGGTCCACATGATGGTGGCCGCCTGGGCTTGGGGTGCGTATCTGGGCGAAGACGGCATGCAGCGCGGCATCCGTGTGAAGACGTCGAGCTTCACGCGCCACCACGTGAACATCACGATGACGCAGGCCAAGGCGTCGAGCAACTACACCAACTCGATCCTCGCCAACATGGAAGCCACCGATGATGGCTACGACGAAGCACTGCTGCTCGACAGCTCCGGCTTCGTGTCCGAAGGTTCGGGCGAAAACGTCTTCGTCATCAAGAACGGCGTGGTCTACACGCCCGACTTGTCGGCCGGAGCGCTCAACGGCATCACACGCAACACGGTGTTTGCGATCTGCAAGGATCTGGGCATTGAAGTGGTGCAAAAGCGCATCACGCGCGACGAGGTCTACATCGCCGACGAGGCATTCTTCAGCGGCACGGCAGCCGAGATCACACCCATCCGTGAACTCGACCGCGTGGAAATCGGCAGCGGCAGCCGCGGCCCGGTCACCGAGAAGATCCAGAGCGCGTTCTTTGACATCGTCAATGGCCGCAATCCCAAGTATGCCCACTGGCTCACCAAGGTTTGATCATCATGTCGCAAGCAGTTGTTGAACTCCTCGCCAAGGACCTGAACGCGCAGGGCGGTGTGTATTGCCCGAGCCCGAAGGCGGACATGAAGCTGTGGAATTCCCACCCCAAGGTCTATCTCGCCGTGGCCCAGACTGGCGAGGCCAAGTGCCCGTATTGCGGCACGGTCTATCGCCTGAAGGCGGGAGAAGTGGTCAGCGCTGGCCATTGAGCTGGTCCGTGCGCACGGCAATGGATTGATCTTCCACTAGTGCGGTTAAGTGCCGCGCATCGCTGGCGTGCGTGCCATGACCTCATGGTCCGGCATGACCGCTCGGCGAACCTGCTGGACCACATTGTCTTGCGCTGACTGCGATCCTTCACGAGTCCCTCATTTTGAAATTTGCACCCGTCAAACCGGCTCCGCTGTCGTGGGCTGAACAACTGAATTCGGCGGCCGCGTTTGCCGTTCCCGGGCTGGCGTTGTGGTTGGCTTCCGGATATTCCTATGGCGCCGTGCTGCTGCTGATCGGCGCGGTGTGCACGCTGCACCGCTGGCCGCGTGAGCGCCAGCAAATACTCACCGGCTGGCTGGCGGTGTGCATGTTCGCCATGGCGCTGATGTGGGTGGCGATGGCTGACCCGTCAGAAAATCTCGGCAAGTGGGACCGCCCCGCCAAATTCATTCTCGCGATTCCCTGTCTTTTGTATACGGTGGTGTTTCCGCCCCGGCCCAAAGCCTTTTTCTGGGGGCTGGTCGTGGGCTGCATTGGCGCGGGCGCCATCGCCATGTGGCAGGTGTACGGGCTGCATGAATGGCGCGCCAGCGGGCGCACGAATGCCATCCAGTACGGCAACCTGGCACTGTTGCTGGCCGTGATGTTGGCCGTGTATGTGGCAGCGGTGCACAAGCAGTTGAATGGGGGCGAGAAGGTGCTGGCCGTGATCGCCGTGGTGGCGGGTATGGACGCATCCGTGCTGTCGCTCTCGCGCGGCGGCTGGCTGGCGCTGCTGGCGTCGATGCCGTTTGCCCTGCTGCTACTGTACTGGAATCGGCGTCGCCTGTTCTGGCGCGTGGTCGTCGGTCTGATGATCGCCGTCGGGCTGATGTCGGTGCTGAACCGAGGCATGCTGGCAACGCGCTGGGACGAGATGACGTCCGAGATCCGGGTGTATGAAACGACGCGCAATGCCAGCACGTCGGTCGGGCAGCGTCTGGAGCACTGGCGCTTTGCCATCGATGCCGGGTTGGAAAAGCCAGTGCTTGGTTGGGGTTTCGGCGGCTACATGGAAGAGAAGCAAAAGCGTGTGAGCGAAGGCCGCTACCAACCCGCCATCCTGGAATACAAGTTCGTGCACAACGAGTTGCTCGACGTGTTTGTGAAGACAGGCTTGGTCGGAGTCTGTGTGCTGTTGTGGTTTTACTTCTTGCCGCTGTGGATGTTCTGGCCCACGCGCAAGCGCATGCAGATGTTTGACGGAGCAGACCCGGCGCAGCGGCGCAAGATGCTCGCCTTGCGCATGTGTGGTGTCTGCGTGCCGGTGCTGTACATGGGCTTCGGGCTGACGCAGGTTTTCTTTGCACACAACAGCGGTATCATGTTCTATCTGTTCAGCATCATCCTGTTGTGGTCGATGGTGCAGGGGCACGAGCGCACCGGGCAGCGCGCACGCATGACGCGCATGGCCGCGCGGGCCAAGGCATAACGCGCTGCCGCATGGTGGCTGCTGACTGGCTGTCACCGTGAAGCGCGGCCTTACACTCATCGACATGTCCTTGTCCAACGCGGCCTCCACCAGAGACAGTTCTCCCGTCCGGGCGGCGGGCCGCAAGCCGCGCGTGCTGCACTTCGTGACCGGTGGATTTTCCGGAGCCACGCAGGTGGCAGTCGATCTGGTGCGAGGCCATCGCGCGAGCGGGCAATTCGAGCCGCTGCTGGTCCTGCGGCGCAAGCGCCAGACCGATCCCGCCCGCGTAGACGCGCTGGTGCAGGAAGGCCTTCGCGTGGAGCTGGTACCCGGTTGGGCGCACCTTGTCACGGTGATGCAACTGGTGCACATCTGCCGACGTTTTCGTCCAGACATTCTGGTGGCGCATGGCTTCAGCGAACATCTCTGGGGTCGCTATGCAGGTTTGATCGCGCAGGTGCCGCATCTGGTGCATGTGGAGCACAACTCGCGCGAGCGCTACACGTGGTCGCGCACGCGGCAAATGCTCTGGCTGGCCGAGCGCACCGACGCCATCGTGGGGTGCTCCGAAGGTGTCCGGCAGGCGCTGCTGGCGCGTGGCACGCCACCGGGCAAAACCATCGCCATCTCCAACGGCATTCGCACTGCGCCGTTTGATTCCGCGATCGATCATCCCTGGCGCGAACGCATTCCCGGCATCGTCATGGCGGCCCGGTTCGCACGGCAAAAGGACCACACGACCTTGTTGAAGGCCATTGCCTTGCTGCGCGAACGGGGCCTGCGACCGCCCGTCAAACTGGCCGGCGGTGGCAAGGCAAGCGCGCAGGACCATGCGCGCCAACTCAGCGCGCAACTCGGGCTGGGCGATCAGGTCGAATTCCTGGGCCACCACAAGGACGTGCCCGGACTGCTTATGGCGCACCAGATCTGCCTGTTGTCCACGCACTATGAAGGCATGCCGCTGTCGCTCATCGAGGGCATGGCGGCGGGCTGCACGGCCATCGGCACGCGCGCGCCGGGCGTGCAGGAAGTGATCGACGATGAACGCAACGGCCTGCTGGTGGCGCATGCCGATCCGCAGTCGCTCGCGGATGCGCTGGCGCGCGTGCTGACCCAGCCCGCAGAAGGCGAGCGGCTGGCGGCAGCGGGTCGCGAGGATGCGTACACGCGCTACACGCTGGAGCGCATGATTGGGAACTATGAGGCGCTGTTCGGGCACCTTCTGGCAGCAGGCACACCATGACATCGAGCACGCAGCACACCGATCCCGATCGCCCATGGCTCAGCATCCTCGTGCCGGTCTACAACGTGGAGCCCTATCTGCAAGAGTGCCTTGAATCGGTGCTGCAGCAGACCGAGCGCTTGCCCGGTGTGGAAGTGCTGGCGCTGGAAGATGGCTCCACGGATGGTTCGCCCGCATTGTTGCAGCGCCTTGCAGCACGCTGGCCGGGACGCATCACGCCGATGCAGCACGCGCACAACCAGGGCCTGAGTGCCGCGCGCAACACCATGCTGGATGCGGCGCGCGGCGACTACGTGTGGTTTCTGGATTCGGACGACAAGCTGCTGCCCGGCAGCATCGCGGCGTTGCAGGAGATCGTCACGGCGCATGCGCCAGACGTGGTGCTGTGCGACTTTCAGGTCTGGCGCGACAAGCCGCGGCTCAAACACCGGCTGCGCGGGGAAATGCATCGCCGCAGTTTTGCGGGGCCTGCCAACCGGTTGCTGCGCGATCGGTGCGCGGTGCTGGCGGACATGCTCATGCCGGGCGAATTGCATGCGTGGTCCAAAATCTCGCGCCGTGCGTTGTGGGGCGATGGATTGCGCTTTCCGGTGGGGCGCTATTTTGAAGACATGGCGACCATGCCGTTGATGCTGCTGCGCGCATCGAGTTACTACTACGCGAACCAGCCCTGGGTGGCCTATCGCCAGCGCGCCAGCAGCATTCTTGCGACACCGAATTTGCACAAGGCACTGGATCAGGCGGCGGCGCTGCAAGCCTTCCGCGCGGAATGGGCGGGCAGCCCATGCGCGGGTGATGCGCGTGTGCAATTGGCGCTGGCCCACCAAAGCGCGCGCAACTACATCGGCGCCATGCGCTATATCGATGCGATGGATGACGCGAGCGCGGACAAGCGCGATGCGATCGCGCGCATCACCGCACACTTCAAGGCGTCCTCGCCATGGACGCCAGAGGCGCTGTGCAAAGCCTACGCTGCACGCGGCTGGTGGCTGCGCCAGCACAAGCTGCAGCGCTGGCTGCGCGCGGGTGGGGTGGCATGAACACGCCGCAGTCACTGCCCCTGCGCGATCGCGGCGAGCTGCTGCTGGCGCGTTGGATTTTCCAGTGGAATCAGTGGTTCAACCGACCCGTGAAGGGTTTCGAGGGACAGCCATTCCGGCTCTATGAATACGCCGCGCCGGACGGCACGGCGGCGACGCCCAACCCGCTGCGCATCCCGCGCGTTATCTGGGCGTTCTGGAGCGGCGGCGAGCCCCCCGAACTGATACGCCGCTGCTTTGACAACTGGCGGCGCATGTGTCCGGGGTTCGACATCCGTATTCTCGACGAGCAGGCGGCGCTGCACTATCTGGATGCCATTCCCGAGACGCTGCGAACCGCCAGCGCACCCAAGCGTGCCGACTGGGTGCGCGTGGAGCTGCTCAGGCGCCATGGTGGCATCTGGCTGGATGCGAGCACCATTCTGACCACGTCGCTGGATTGGGTCATTGATGAGCAGGCGCGCACGCGCAGCGACTACGTGGGTTTTTATCTGGACCAGTTCACCAGCGATGCCGCGCGCCCGGTGGTGGAAAACTGGTTCATGGCGGCGCCTGCGGGCAGCCCGTTCATCACCGATTTGCAGCATGAATTCACCACGCGGGTGGTGAGCGGCAGCAATAGCGAATACATCGCCGCCTTGCGCGCAGAGGGCTGCTACGACGAACTGCGCCAGCGCATTTTTTCGCCTGAGTATCTGAGCATGCATCTCGCCATCCAGTACCTGTTGCGCAAGCGCGGTGGCTACCGACTCGATCTGGCACGCGCAGAGGATGGCCCGTTTTTCCTGCACGCAGCCAGTGGCTGGAGCCGTGCACGTCTCAAGGTGCAATTGATGATGCGGCCCACCGCGCAGGCGATGCCGCCGCTGATCAAACTGCGCAAGCCGGACCGCAAGCGTCTGGCGTTGTACATGCAACGCAAGCTGGTCCGCGATGACAGCACTATTGGCCGCTATATAGGCAATTAATTAAGTTGAGGGGGCGGCGTTCGTTCATGCTATCGTTGATGGCAAATGATCGTGCGCCGCAAATCTGCTTTCGAAAAGTGGTTCTCCTTCACACGCCATCGCCGCCGCTTTGGCGCGGAGGCGCATGCGGGCGCGCTCGATGCGAAAGACTTCGCTGCACTGCGTGCGAGCATCATCAGCGGTGATGAAACAGCGCAATACGCACATGGCGCGTCGGTCGACCTGAACGCCCATCTGGCCAAGGTGCGGCGCGAGTTCATCGGCCAGTCCGAGCTGCTGTACCAGCACGCCATGCTGATCGTGCTCATTCGCCGCGAGGCGGACGTGGCCGCCAACTATGCGCGCTTCAAGCGCATGTGGATGGCAGAGCGGGATTTTCTGGCGCAGCAACTCGATATGCGCTGGCTGATTTCGGCGTGCGACACCTTCATCGACCACGACGACGACCCGGTCCTGCGCGCCATCGCCATGAACGGGCCACTGCTCGTGAACACGGTGAAGCTGGGCGAGACCGAGCGCTACATCCTGGGCATCAACGACGCGACACGCGACCAGCAGGCGTCGCTCGATGCGCTGTGGTCGCATCGCGTGGGCTTATTCGACGGGGTCGCTGGCTTCATCCCCGGCACGGACGACACGGTGCGCAACATGCGCTGGCGGCTGGAGTCCGTGTGCGACCTGCATCCGCTGGGCGTGGTGGTGATGGAGATTTTCAAGCGCCTCCAGCGCGATGCCAACGACAACGTCTACCTGCGCTTCAAGCGTCGGCACACGCGCGAGAAAACGCGCTGGTGGGACTGACGATTCAGGCGCTTGGCGGTCGATGCAACTGCTGTAGTTCGCGCGCCAGCGTTTGCACCAGTTCTCCGGCAGGCATCACGCGCGCGTTGGCAACACCCTGTCCAGCCCACAACGAAAGATAGTCCGAGTGTCCCGCGGCCGCCGAGGCACGGCGCAGCGCACCGGTGAGCGCGTTCTGGATCGGATACTCCGGAATCGCGGCCTCATCGGCCATCAGCCGGTCCATCATGGTGTTCACGATGCCGCGTGCGTAGCGGCCCGAATACACCCGCGTGGTGCGCGTATCGGTGGCGGTGGCGCGCGCCATCGCGTCGCGGTAGGCGGGGCCGATGCCCGACTCCGGACACGCGAGAAACGCCGTGCCCATCTGCACCGCCTGTGCGCCGAGCGCCAGCGACGCGGCAATGCCGCGCCCGTCCATGATGCCGCCCGCAGCGATGACCGGAATCGACACGCGATCCACGCACTGCGGCACGAGCGCCAGCGTGCCGATCATGCTGGCGTCGAAGTCCCCCAGAAACGTGCCGCGATGGCCGCCCGCTTCCATGCCGGAGACCACGACTGCATCCGCGCCCACGTCTTGCCACGCGACGGCTTCTTCCACCGTTGTCGCCGTGCCGATCACATCGCTGCCCACGGCCTTCAGGCGCTGTACCTGCGCAGGCGTGAGGATGCCGAAGGTGAAACTGCTGACCGGAGGGCGCAGTTCCACCAGCGTGTCGAACTGCGCGTCGAAGTCTTCGCACCATTGCGCGGGCACGCTCGGTTCCAGACCGAATTCGGCGTATAGCGGAGCGAGCCGCTGGAGCGCCGCCTCCACGGCGCGCGGATCGGGCGTGGGCTGGGGCAGCACGAAGAGATTCATGCCAAAGGGCTTGTCCGTTGCAGCGCGCACTTGTGCAGCGGTTTCCCGCATCGCCGTGGGCGAGCGCATGCCGCAGCCGAGCATGCCCAGACCGCCTGCCTGCGAGACGGCGATCGCCAGCGCAGGCGTGTCGGAGCCGGTCATGGGACCCTGAAAAATGGGATGTGCAATGTGCAGCGATGGCGTGAGCGTGGTCATGGCGTGTCTCCGGAACGAAAAGTCGGTGATGAATGCGAAAGGCGCGTCAGGCAACGCGCAGTGCGCCGGGGCTGGCGGTGAGCGCCTCTTTCAGCGCTTGCAACGCCGGCGTGGCATAGCCTTGGCGCGTGATAAGCATGGTGGTGCACGTTTGCAGCGGCACCCATTGCAAGGCGGGTGGCGAGCGCAATTGCTCCAGCACCGATTGCGGCACCACGCCGGCGCAGTGCCCCGCGGCAACGCCCGCGAGGATGGCAGGGTAGGACGCCAGTTCGCGCACCTGCGGCGGTTTGCGCAGGCCGCGCCGCAGCCAGTCCTCGCCCACCTGCCGATAGGTGCAGCCGCGTGTGAAAGCGGCCAGCGTCGCCACCTGAACGTCCTGCGGCGCTTTCACGGCAGGGTGCGAGGCCGGCAGCGCGAGCAGCAGGGTTTCGGTGAACACGGTCGCGCACGCGAGCGAATGCGTCAGCGCCTCGGCATCCATGTCGGGCGGGGGCCAGGCGACAAGCGCCGCGTCGAGCTGATGCGCGAGCACCTGTTCCACCAGTTGGCGCGACGGCGCGGTGCGCAGCTCCAGCGACAGATCGGGCCAATCCGCATGCAATTGCACGAGTGGCTGCGGCAGCCGCGCCAGCGCCGTGCTTTCCATGGCACCCAGCCGCAGTCGGCCCGTGGGGTGATCGGGCGCAACGGCCTGACGCGCTTCTTCCGCGAGGGCCAGCAGGCGCTCTGCATAGCCCGACAGGGTTTCGCCCGCCGCTGTGAGCTCCATGCGCCGACCTTCGCGCAAGAACAGCGCGGTTCCCAACTGCTCTTCGAGCTGCTGGATGCGCGTGGTCACGTTGGACTGGACACGGCCCAGCCGCTCGGCCGCGCGGGTGACGCTGCGCTCTTCGGCCACGGCAAGAAAGATATCAAGTGTCTGTAAATCCATGATTCGGCTTCCCAATGAAATCATTTTATGAGATTATTTATAAAAAATAAATCTCAAAAGGAGATCATTGAATGAAGGCCGCTGCCGGTGTGAAGGATGCGCCCGAGTCCGCATTGCCAATGCAAGCCGCCAGGCACGCTGCCGAAGCGCGCGGTTCGCACGAGCCGTGGCGCATCGTGGGCGCAGGGATTCTCGCGTTGGTGGTGGCCATGGGCATTGGCCGCTTTGCCTTCACGCCGCTGCTGCCGATGATGCTGCACGATGGCAGCATCACGCTGGCGCAGGGAAGCTGGCTGGCCACGGCGAACTATCTGGGGTATCTGGCCGGAGCCATCGCCATCATGTTGCTGCCGTGGCTAGCCCCGCGATGGGCGGAGCGCTTTTCTCCGGCAGCGCAGGCGCGCATAGGCGTGGTCGCTACGGCGATCTTCACTGCGGCGACGGCGCTGCCGCTTCCCGGGATCTGGTGGGTCGTTCGTTTCGCGGCGGGCTTGACCGGCGCGGTGACGCTGCTCGGTGTCGCGTCGTGGTGCATGGTGCGGCTGGCATCGCTGGGGCGCACGGAGTTGGCGGGGCTGATCTTCATCGGGCCGGGGCTGGGCATTGCGCTGACGGGGTTGCTGGTCAGCGGCATGGTGGCGCTCGGCTGGCATGCATCGACGGGCTGGTGGATTTTTGCGGCCATGGCACTGGTGATGAGCGTGTTCGTCTGGCCGGTGGTGGCAGGGCACGCCGATCTGCATGCGCGCCCCGGTGGCGCGGCGGTCCACTCTGCCGCGCAGACCGCTGCCGCAGCGCCCGCCGCGGCCCGTGCCATGCATGCATTGGCCTATGGATTTGCCGGTTTGGGCTACATCGTGACCGCCACGTTTTTGCCCGTGATTGCACGCACGCTGCTGCCGGGCCAGTCGATCTGGGCCGATCTGTTCTGGCCCATTGCCGGACTGGCGGCAGTGGTCGGCACGATTCTGGGCACGCGCACCCCGCCGAATCTGGATCGGCGCTGGCTGCTGGTGTTCGCCTATCTGCTGCAGGCGTGCGGCGTGGCGCTGGGCTTGTTCATGCCGACGATTTTCGGCTTTGCGCTCAGCAGTGCGCTGGTGGGCTTGCCGTTCACGGCCATCACGTTCTACAGCCTGCAGGAAGCGCGCAGGCAATGGCCTGCGTCGGCAGACAGCTTTGCCAGCCTGATCAGCGTGCTCTACGGCATCGGGCAGATTGCCGGACCGCCGATGGTGGCGTGGCTGCTGGCGCATTCCTCATCGGACAAGGGCTTTGCGCGCGGCCTGGAACTGGCCGCACTGGCATTGGTGGTGGGTGCGGCGCTGCACGTGATCTCGGCGTGCGTGTGGCCGCGCAAACGCTAAGTGATGGCTAGCTGCCTACGGGCAGGCGCAACACAAAGCAGGCGCCGGGCAGACCGTCGGGCCGGTCTTCGCACTGGACGCTGCCGTGATGGCGCTGGGCGATGGAGCGCACCAGCGCCAGCCCCAGACCGACACCGCCGGAGCGCTCGCTGGCGCCGGGCAGGCGGTAGAACGGCTCGAAGATGCGTTCGCGCTGATCGGGTGGCACGCCGGGGCCGTGGTCGCACACGCGGATCACGGCCATCGGGCCTTCGCGCACCAACTCCAGCGAGACGGCGCCTTTGCTATAGCGGCGTGCATTCTCCAGCAGATTGCGCACGGCGCGGCGCAGCAGTTTGGAGATGCCTTGCACGTCGAGCGCGTCGGCGGCCAGGCCTTGCGTTTGCACGTCCAGATCGGCGTCCACGCGCGCGCATTCTTCGGCGGCCAGGCCCAGCAGGTCGACCGGCTCCATCGTGCCCACGTCGCTCACGCCGGAGTCCAGACGGCTGGACAGCAGGATCTCGTCCACCAGCTGGTCCAGCTCGTTGATGTTGCGAAGGATTTCGGCGCGCGATGCAGGCGAGGGCGCGCCGTCCTGCATCAGCTCCATGCCCATGCGGATGCGTGTGAGCGGCGAGCGCAGTTCATGCGAGGCGTTGGCCAGCAGCGATTTGTGCGATTGCACCAGCGCCTCGATACGCGCTGCGGCGGCGTTGAACTGGCGCGCCAGATCGGCCACCTCGTCATGACCCTGGGCGCGCACGCGCACCTTCAGATCGCCTTCTCCGAAGCGTTTGACGCTGCGCTGCAGGTTCTCCAGCCGCTGCAGCAGCTTGCGGATGATGGGGAACACGCCGATCGTGACGGCAATGCCGACGGCGGCCAGAATCCAGATGAAGCCGAAGGGCGGACGCAGCCAGAACGCCACGTCGCGCGTTTCCCGGCCACGGCCATCGCGGTTGGCGTTGCGCGGTGCGCGGGCGGACATCTCCATCTGGAAGGTTTCGCCGTTGTCTGTCTCGATGTTGAAGACGAACGGGTCGCCCGGCTCCCTGCGCTCGCCGGATTCGCGCCGCTCGCGCTTGGCCTGGCCATGCAGCACGGGCTTGCCGTTGGCGTCGGTGATCACGATCTCGCGTGCGGGTGGTTGCATGGTCTGCGCGTTGTGCTCTGCAGCCCAGCGCCACGCCACTCCGATCGCGAAGGCGAACACCATCACGCCGCCCACCACGGCAAGCCAGATGCGTAGATACAGTCGGCGGGAGAAGGGGCTGATGAGGGACATACGCGGCCTGCGCTGCATGGAACGGCGTCAGTCCTGCTGCTTGGCGAACACGTAGCCCACGCCGCGCACGGTCAGGATGCGGCGCGGGTTCTTGGGGTCGGCTTCGATGGCAGCGCGGATGCGACCCATGTGCACGTCGATGGAGCGGTCAAACGCCTCCAGTTCGCGGCCACGCACGGCCTCCATGATCTGGTCGCGCGTGAGCACGCGGCCGGCGCGCTCGGCAATCGTCACGAGCAGGTCGAACTGGTAGGACGTGAGGTCCGCCAACTGGCCGTTGACGGTGACGGTGCGCGCATCGCGGTCGATTTCGAGCGAGCCGAAGCGCATGGTCTGCGTCGTCGGTTGCGCACCCGATTCGCGGCGGCGCAGGATGGCGCGAATGCGCGCCAGCAACTCGCGCGGCTCGAACGGTTTGGGCAGATAGTCGTCGGCACCGATTTCGAGGCCGATCACGCGGTCCATCGGATCGCCCTTGGCAGTCAACATCAGCACCGGCACCTGCGCTGCGGGCGTGGACATGGCACGGATGCGGCGGCAGATCTCCAGCCCATCCATGTCGGGCAGCATCAGATCGAGGATCACCAGATCGGGCAGCTCCGCCGAATCCGGCCCCTGCAGTCGCGCCAGACCGCTGGTGCCGTCACCGCAGTGGTGTACTTGCAGGCCCGACTGTGCCAGGTACTCGCTCACCATCTGGGCGAGCCGCACGTCATCTTCGATCATCAGCAGGTTATGAGGCATGGCGTATTTTTCGATGGACTCAATGGACAAGCCCTGACTGCAGCGATTGCGTCAGCCAAGGCCTTGCAGGACATGGTGCCCGAGCCGTGCTGCTCCTCTTTGCCGCTCCTGTAAAGAAAGGTAAAGGGCGCGACGCGGGCCAGCCAGTTTAGCTTTCGGCCGTGGCGGCGGGGTGCGCAGCCGGTTCCAGGCTTTTCTTCACATGGCCTGCCGCCCATACCAGCAGCAGCACGGGCAGGCCGAGAATGGCGGTGCTGGTGAAGAAATGGGCGTAGCCGTGGGCGTTCACATAGTCGCCCGAAAAGCCCGCCACGAACTTGGGCAGCAGCAACATGAGCGAGGAGAACAGCGCATATTGCGATGCGGAATAACTGATGTTGGTGAGGCTGGAGAGATACCCCACGAAGGCCGCCGAGGCAATGCCCGACGCCAGGTTGTCTGCCGACACCACGGCGATCAGCGCCGGCACGCTGTGGCCGTATCCGGCCAGCCAGGCGAACAGCAGGTTGGTGAACGCGCTCAGGATGGCGCCCAGCATCAGGATGCGCATCACGCCAAAGCGCATGGACAGGCTGCCGCCCACGAACGCGCCTACCAGTGTCATCACCACGCCATAGATCTTGGTGACGGTGGCGACCTCGTCCTTGGAATAGCCCATGTCCACATAGAACGGATTGGCCATGATGCCCATGACCACATCGCTGATGCGGTAGACGGCGATCAGCCCGAGGATGACCGCCGCGTGCCACTTGTAGCGGCGAAAGAAATCGGCAAAGGGCTCAAGCAGCGCGCTGCGCACCCATTCCCCTGCGCTTCTGGCGGACGGCAGTTGCACGCGCGCGGGCTCGGGCGACACCAGCACGGTAGTCACGCCCACGAGCATGGAGGCCGCCATCACCAGATAGGCCAGTTGCCATGCGCTGTTCTGGTAGCTGCCTGCGCCCGTCAGTTCGGCGCGCGCGGCCAGCCACAGCACGCCTGCGCCAGACCAGATCATCGCCAGCCGATAGCCGGTCTGGTAGCTCGCGGCCAGCGCGGCCTGCTCTTTGGTGGGCGCGGATTCGATGCGATAGGCGTCCAGTGCGATGTCTTGCGTGGCCGAGGCAAACGCTGTCACCAGCGCCCAGATCACCAGCGGCTGGAGGGCATCGCGCGGATTGACCAGCGCCATGCCTGCCAGCCCGCACATCACCGCCAGTTGCGCCAGCAGCAGCCAACTGCGCCGCCGCCCCAGCATGCGCGTCAAACCGGGCAAGGGAACGCGATCGACAAGCGGTGCCCAAGCCCATTTGAAACCGTAGGCGAGACCCACCCAACTCAGATGGCCGATGGTGCTGCGATCGATACCCGCCTCGCGCAGGCGAAACGACAGCGTGCCCAGCACCAGCATCAGCGGCAGTCCGGCGGCAAATCCCAGCGACAGCATGCGCAGGCTTTCGGGCCGCAGGTAGACAAGCCATGCTTCGCGCCAGGAACGAGGCGGGTTGGCGGCGGTTTCGTTGGAGATGGAGTCGGTCATGGGCGCTGAAGGGATACCGGCCATCGTGCGATGGCGAACCCCTCACATTATGCAAACACGCACGGCGCGCCCGCGCTACCATGCGCAAATGGCACGCCATGCGCACTCACTCACACCGCTCACCGCACCCGTGGCCTCGATCCGCCAGTACAGCGGCGAGCACGCCGCGCACGCGCACGGGCATGTGCAAATCCTGTATGCCATCGAAGGCCGCATGGAGCTGGAAGTGGCTGGGCACGCCGCATATGTGGATACCACCTGCGGCATGATCGTGCCGGCGGGCGTGGAGCACGGCTATCTGGCGGCGCCGGGCGCGCGCATGCTCGTCATCGATGCGCCGGAGGTATCCAGCGCCGCACGCGCACGCCGTTTTGCCGTGCCTGCGCAGTGGCGCGGTGTCGTGCCCCAGACGCAGGGCGACGCCAGTCAGCACCTCGCGCACCTGCTGGATGCGCCGCGTGTGCTGGCGCGCCGGGAGCTTGATCTGCAGCGCGTGCAGGCGCGCGTGGCGTCCACGTTGCACGAGGCGTGGAGCAACCAGCGCATGGCCGCGTTGGTGCATTTGTCTGCGCAGCGCTTTCAGGTGCGCTGGCAAGAGTTGACCGGCAAGACGCCGCAACAATGGTTGCGCGATCTGCGTCTGGATGCGGCCAGCAGTGCGATTGCGCGTGGTGCCTCGCTGGAGCAAGCCGCCTTCCGCTTTGGCTACAAAAGTGCGAGCGCTCTGGCCTACGCCTTGCGCCGCGATCGCGATCTGGGGGCGCGGCAATTGCGGTCTGGGCGGCCTTGAGGCACGCCCAGTGCGGTCAGCCGTAGAAGCAGCAGTAGGGGTCGCGCTCCACTTCCTTCACGAAATCCTCCAGACGACCCACTTCGGGCAAGGGCTCGTAGGAATGCCATTTCAGGTTGGCGCGTTGCCAGAAGATGCGCCAGTGCTGCTGCGTCTTCACCCAGGTGGCTTTGGCGAAGGGGCGTTCCACATGTGATCCACCCATGATCTGCCGGATTTCATACAGGATGACGGACTGCTTGTCGATCAGGAATGCCAGATCCAGTTCATTGCGAATCTGAGGCGGCGGACGGCGCGAGTCCACATAGCCGCCAACGATCTTGGCGATGCGACGTTGTTCAAATTCACTGAATGCCACGGCAATCGTCTTTCTGTTGCAGTTGCAGAATGTCGTGAAACGGCGGGATCCGCCCGGGTGAGTGCGACGCACCACCTCAAGCGTTTCTCGATAGTAGCCGGTTCGCGTGAAACGCATCATAGAGGCATGACTCAGTCGACTTCTCCCGCGCCCGTTTTGCCTCGCCCGCATGCCGTGCCCTCCGCCCTGACAGGCGTGGTGCTGGTGGGCGCGGCGGCGCTGCTGTGGGGCACAACGGGCACGGCGCAGAGCCTCGGTGCTGGCGCACTGTCGCCCGTCTGGGTGGGCGCGGCGCAGTTGGCGGTGGCGAGTGTGTTCTTTGCCTGCGTGTTGTGGATAGCGCCACGCCGCAGGGGGCCGCGGCTGGTTTCGCCGTCGCAGTGCGGTTTGACGCCGCAATCGTTTGCGCTGGCGTCGCTGGGTGTGGCGGGCTACAGCATCTGCTTTTATGCGGGCGTGAAACTGGCAGGCGTGGCGGTTGGCACCGCCGTGGCGATTGGCAGCGGGCCGATCTGGGCGGGCATGATCCAGGCGTTGCTGCTGCGCCTGCCGTTGTCGCGCCTATGGTGGGTGGGCACGCTCATCAGCGTGGGCGGCGGTGCGGCGATGGTGCTCAGCCGTTCGTCGGGCGCAACGACATCGTGGGGCGGGCTGGCGCTGTGCCTGCTGGCGGGCCTGTCCTACGCGAGCTATGCGCTCATCAACAAACGGCTGGTCGCGCAGGCGCCGACCAACATGGTGAATTTCTACGTGTTCACGGGGGCTGCCCTCATCGCGGCGCCGTGTGCCTTCCTACTCGCCGGAGCGCCGCAGTGGACCGCTTCCGCAGCGCTGGTGGTGGTGTATCTGGGCGTGGTGGTGTCCGGCATTGCATACGTGTTGTTTTCCAGCGGATTGCGCGGCATCTCGGGCGCAACGGGCGTGACGCTCACGCTCATCGAGCCGGTGGCGGCATTTTTGCTGGCCGTCTGGATTGTGGGCGAGCACCAGCCGCTGTCGTCATGGCTTGGCATGTTGGCGCTGCTTGCGGGGCTGTTGGTGGTGATCAGGGCAGAAATTGTGGGCCCGCGTCTGCCCATTTCTGCCGCATCGCCTTAAACTGGCGGCATGCCTGCAGAGAAAAACCTCCCTCTACGCACTGAAACCGAATTTGCCATTCCGCGCTGCGATTGCGGCACGCGCGCTACGGGGCCGTGGAATGCGCGCCGCGCCTTCCTGCTGGCGGCGGCGGGCGCGGGTGCTGCGCCGGTGCTGGCGCAGGTGGACGTGGGCGATGCATCGGCCATGCGCAATCTCGTGCCTGCGGAAACGCTGGAGCAATCCGCCACGCAGCAGTACGACGAGTTACTGGCCGAAGCGCGCGCCCAGAAGGCGCTGGCCAACGACAACCATCCGCAACTCATGCGGCTGCGGGCGATCGCGCAGCGCATCATTCCGCAGACCTATGCCTGGAATCCGCGGGCGCGATCATGGAAGTGGGAGGTCAACCTCATCGGCAGCAAGCAGATCAATGCGTTCTGCATGCCGGGCGGAAAGATTGCGTTCTTCACCGGCATCCTTGACCAGCTCAAGCTCACCGACGACGAAGCCGCGATGGTCATGGGCCACGAAATGGCCCATGCGCTGCGCGAGCATTCCCGCGCGCGTCTGGCCAAGACGCAGGCCACCAACATCGGCATCGCGCTGGGTGCGTCGCTGCTGGGCCTGGGCGACGTGGGGCGCACGGCGGCGAATCTGGGCGGTCAACTGCTGACGCTGAAATTCAGCCGTTCTGATGAGACCGATGCCGATCTGGTCGGCCTGGAACTCGCTGCGCGCGCTGGCTACAACCCGCAGGCCTCGGTCACGCTCTGGGAAAAAATGGGCAAGGCCACAGGGCAGCAGGGGATGCAGTTTCTCTCCACGCACCCGAGCGGGCCGAACCGCATCCGCGAGTTGCAGCACAACGTCGCGCGCGTACAGGGCCTGTACGACGCCGCGCGCCAAGGGCAGCGCTAGCGCTCAGGTGTTGCCAACGTACGGGTTGCTGCGCCGCTCGCGCCCGAACGTGCTCTCTGGTCCATGTCCGGGAATGAACACCGTCTGATCGCCCATCGGCCACAGGCGCTGCACGATCGAGTCGATCAACTGCTGATGGTTACCCTGCGGAAAATCCGTGCGCCCGATGCTGCCCGCAAACAGCACATCGCCCACAAACGCACGATCAATCTGCGGCGCATGGAACACCACATGCCCCGGCGTATGCCCCGGGCAATGGCGCACGTTCAGCGTCTCGTTGCCGATCTGAACCGTGTCCCCATCGTGCAGCCAGCGCGTGGGAGCAAACGGCAACGCGGGCGGAAAGCCGAACATCTGGCTCTGCTGGGGCAAGCCGTCAATCCAGAACTGGTCGCCTTCATGCGGCCCGATGATGGGCAGATCCAGCTTCTGCGCCAGCTCGCCCGTGCCGCCCGCATGGTCGATATGCGCATGCGTCAGCCAGATGGCCTTCAGGTTCAGTCCCAACTTTTGTACTTCAGTGAGAAGCACATCCAGATCGCCACCGGGATCGATGATGGCGGCATCCTTGGTCACGTCATCCCAGACGATGGACGCGTTTTGCTGGAATTGGGTCACGGGGACGGTGAGATATTGGAGCATGGGGCGATTCGAGGTTGGTCATCACAAAGGTTCGAACCTAATAACAAAGTTTCGAACTTTTGGCTGGAAGGGTAGCGGAGTTCAATAAAAAGATTCGAAACTCGTCGATCTGTATGTGAGTTTGTTCGATGAATGGTACCGAAATCCGACATTAAAAGCGCTTACGATTTCTCTAGCTGCTGGGATCTTATTGTCGTCGGGCGACATCAAATCCGTCGACCCTGTCCTTGCCAGAAGTGCTCACGAATTTCCCGCTTGAGCACTTTGCCCACCGAGCTTCTGGGCAGGCTCGTCCACACATCGATAGATTTGGGCGCTTTCATCTTTCCCAAACGTTCAACACACACGGCGATGGCCTGTTCGGCATTCCATTGAGCACCTTCTTTCAATTCCACCACGGCCTTTACCGCCTCGCCCCAGTACGCATCGGGCACACCAATGACCGCGCAATCACTGACTTCGGGGAGCGACCACAGCACCTGCTCGATCTCGTTAGGAGCGATATTAAAGCCGCCCGATACGATGAGATCTTTTAGTCGATCCACGATATAGACATAACCATCCGCATCTTGGTAGCCAATGTCTCCGGTATGTAGCCAGCCGTGCTGAAGCGCCTGTGCGGTCTTGTCAGTATCCTTGAAATAGCCACGCATCACGAGATCTCCTTGCACGACGATTTCTCCTTGCTCGTTCGCAGGTAAAAGATCCCCTTGAGCGTTCATGATGGCGACCCGGACAAAAGGCGATGCACGCCCACAACTGGCAAGGCGATGGTGCCACTGCGGATTGGCGAGAATTGCAGCGTGGTCATGGGTCGTCATCACGGTACAGGAAAACGGCGCTTCGGCCTGCCCGTAAGCCTGTACCATGACCGGCCCGAAAACGCTAAGAGATTCACGCAACTTGTCGACCGAGATAGGCGCTGCAGAATAGACAAAGTAGCGCAGTGAAGCATAGTTACCGCGTCGCACACCCGGATGCGCGAGCAGCTTGTAGATCATCGTGGGCGGCAAGTACAGCTGCGTCACAGCGTGGCGCTCAATGGCGTCGATAATGTCCGCCGGATCGGTGGAGTTCATGATTACATTGGCGCCGCCATATCCGCAGGTTGCAAACGCCATCGCCCCTGCGGCGTGCGAAAGCGGTGCGATGACCAGATGCACGGGCCTTCTTTCAATCGGCATGGCTGCATACCAGTTTGCAAATAGCGTCTGGTAATTGCGGTGCGTGATGAGCACACCTTTGGGTAAGCCCGTGGTTCCCCCGGTTCCGCGAATGGCAACCACATCGTCTGCTACGGCTTCGCTACGGTAATACTGCGCCGGATACTGGTTGGCCCATTGCGTGAGCGATGGAACTCCAGGCAACTCGCGATCAATGCACACAATGCCTTTGAGGGCTGGAAGTTCTGCGCGCAACAATGCGATCTGCGACGCGAATTGACTGTGCAAAAACAAGAACTCGCAATCACCTCTCGCCAAGATGTTGGCGTTTTCGGCGGGTGAATTGCGAGCATTCACCGGCAACCAGATGCCATCAGAGCGCACGATCCCTAGGATCGCAGCAAAGGTCAGAAGATGATTGGCGCTCAGCAAGCCCACCTTGCTGTTGCGCGCAATGCCTGCTGCGTGCAGACCGTGCGCAATCTGACAGGAAAGCTCGCGCACTTGTAGATAGCTAAGACTGTCGCCGTCTACTTCCACCAGACACGGGCTGTCGGCCCCATACGCAAAGCCTCGCTCAAAGCTATCGATCAATTGCATGAGTTTCTCCTGCCAGTGCTCAAATCCCTTCAGCCCGCCACACGCCAGCTCGAAATCACACCTCCCAGATCCTGCACAGACAGCGCTCGCGGCGCGCGCGGCGAATCGGGTGTAGTGCGACTAAAGCGCGGCGCCGGAGCTGGCTGTGTGATGCCATCCACTTCAACAAAGGTAGAGCGAGCTTTCAAATGTGGATGGTCTGGGGCTTCGTCAAACGACAGAACAGGCGCGAAGCACACGTCAGTGCCTTCGAGTAGGGCAGTCCATTCCTCACGCGTACGGATCTTGATGCGCTGGGAAATCCGCATTTTGGATCGTGCCCATCCTGCGCGGTCTTGCTGACCAGCCATGTGGTCGATATCGAGATCAAGCTTTTCTAGCAGTTGGCGATAGAACTTGTCTTCAATGGGGCCCAGAGAAATCCACTGCCCGTCAGCGCACTCATAGACGTCGTAGAACGGAGCACCACTATCAAGCACATTGGTGCCTCGTTGATCGCTCCATAGCCCTGCCGCATTCAATCCGAAAAACAGCGTGGCAAGAGATGCTGCGCCATCGACAACTGCTGCGTCGACTACCTGACCCTTTCCGGACTTTCGCGCCTCGATGATGGCCGCCAAGATGCCCATCACTAGATAGAGGGCACCGCCACCCATATCGCCCACTACCGCCAAGGGAATACTGGGCGGTTGTCCCTCGCGTCCGATGGCATTGAGCACACCGGTCAGAGAGAGGTAGTTCACATCATGCCCCGCCGCATGTGCAAGCGGTCCGGACTGCCCCCACCCAGTCATGCGGCCGTATACCAGTTTCGCGTTGACTGCCAAACATGCATCGGGGCCCAGTCCGAGCCGCTCCATGACGCCGGGTCGAAAGCCTTCCACCAATACATCGGCTACGGCAACAAGTTCAAGCACGCGCTGAACGTCATCAGCATTCTTTAAATCAAGCGCCATGGTGCGACGGCCACGCAGCAACAGATTGAAGCGCGCGGGGCGCTCCACGCCAAGTCCTGCAGACTCCACACGTTCGATCCGGATGACATCGGCGCCCAGATCGGCAAGCAACATGCAGGCCATCGGAGAGGGGCCGATTCCGCCTATCTCCACGATACGAATCCCCTTCAGCGGTCCCATCTTGTCTCCTGTTTTCAAGTGTCGAGGCGAACTGGCAATATCACGTGCTCAGCCATCCTCGAAGTATTTTTTGCGCACATCCAGAATCAGCGCTACCAACTTATCCATGTGGTCTTCAAAACGATGCGTCGGCCCGACAAGCGATAGCGAGACGATCTTGCCGCCGACGTCGCCTGCGATACCGATCGCCGACACGCCGCGATTGGCCTCGTCTTTAGCTAGGCACCACTTGTCTGCGGCGCATTTTTCGATCTCTTTTACGAAAACTTCCCTGTCCACCACGGAGAACGGGGTGATCTGCGCCAGTTCGATTTTTGCGAGCAGGGCCTGCCGTTCGGCAAGCGGCATCTCGCTCACAATGGCTTTGCCAAGCGCCGTGGTGTGGATATCGAAAAGCGTTCCCGGAGGCACTACGTAGCGCAATGCATGCGTGCCAGACCGGGAGGCAAAAACCTTAAGCTGCTGGCCTTCTAGTACGCCGCACAGCGCCGTCTCTCCTGAAGCCGTGGTCAGCACGTCCATCACCTCTTCGGCAAATGCCGTCAGAGGATCACTCGCGGCGATCGACTGGGCAATCTCCATGAGTCGAGCGGTAGGATAGAACTCGCGCGTGCGCGGCGTGCGCAGCAGATAGCCGCTCTCCTGCATGGTGTAGAGCAGATCCGAGCAACTGCTCTCGGCCAGATCGAGCTTCTTGGCGAGTTGGGAATTGCTCAGCGGCTTCTTCTCCTTGGCAAAGGTTTCCAAAACCTGGAAGACGCGGCTGGCGGCTGATACAAAAGCTGGCATATGAGATAGCTTGCTGGCGCAATGCCAGTGAATTTCAAACAAAAGGAGACTTGTACGCTCAACGAAGCGCACTGAGCTCAAGCACGTGTTGCGCCATCAACATACTCTGGATCTGATTGGTACCCTCTGCAATCGTGAGGTGCCGCAGATCGCGGTAGTAGCGCTCCACTGGGAAGTATGCTGTATAGCCCGCGCCGCCATGCACCTGCAAGGCAAGTTCAGCGATACGCAACGCGCTGTCGGTGCTGTGACGCTTGGCCATCGAGCACCAGAGCTGACTGTCACTCGCCTGGCGATCAAGCGCATCGGCTGCGCGATAGCACAGCAGGCGCGAAGTTTCGAGCATCGCCATCATGTCGGCGATCATCTGCTGCACCTGTTGGAATGAGCCAATCGGCTTGCCGAACTGTACGCGATCTTTGGCGTACTGCACGGCCGCATCGTATGCCGCTTGCGCCACGCCCAGCGCCGAAAACGCCACCACGCAACGTCCCGAATTGAGGTACTTCTTGGCAAGGGAAAATCCGCGCCCTTCCTTACCCACCATATGATCATGCGGCACATGCAACCCGTCGAACAGCAGTTCGCCCAAAGGGCAACTGTGCATGCCCATCTTGGCAATATCGGTGACCGAGAAACCCGGCGATGACGCCTCAAAGAAAATGCACGAGACCGATGGAGCCGTACCTTCGGGCGATGGTGTGCGAACAAACACCACGCCGACATCACAGATTGGGCCATTGCTGATGTAGAGCTTACGTCCGTCAATGACATAGCCACTGTCCACTGCCTGCGCACGGGTCTGAATGTTGGCCGCATCTGAGCCGATGTTGGGCTCGGAGAGCGCAAAACAGGCAATCGATTCGCCCTCAAGAATGGCTGGCAGGAATTTCCGCTTGAGCGTTTCACTGCCCCCATCGGCTAGGACAGAGGCCGCTAGATTGGTACTGCTCGTAATGCTACGAAGTGACGGCCAGACGCGGGCGACTTCGGCAATCAGCGTTCCGTAGGTAGTCATGGGAAGGCCATAGCCACCCTGCTCCTCGGGCAGCAAACCGCCGAGCAAACCGAATTCCCGCATGGCCTTCACCAGATAACGTGGAACAGGCTTTTTCGCGGCCTCGTACTCATCAACAAGTGGCGCGGCTTCGGCCATCAGGTATTTTCGCAAGGAATCTGCTAGTTCCTGCTGAGTGGAGTCGAGCTCGAAATTCATGCCTTGCCCCCACGCGCTGCCAGTTCAGCAGACGTCTCTTTTTCCAGCACTACCCTCCACATATCAGGCGCGGAAGGTGTCACAGCCTCCTCCAGTAAATGTCCAACCAAACCTGCAGTGCGTCCCACTAGCGCAAGACCGCGCGCCGCCTTGGAGTCTAGCCCGAGATCTGCGGCAATCGCACCCATCGCACCCGCGCCGTTGATGGGCAAATGCTTTCCAAACTCCTGGAGGTTGATTTTTTCCAAGGCGTCCAACAACCGCCAGCCACTGCGGTAGTAAGCGCACTCCCGGCTAATGGCACGTAGCGACGGAACGCGAGGATCGCCGTCAGTGTGAATTGGATGCCCCACGCCGTAGATGCGTTTTCCTTGCTGCTTATAGCGCACAAGCAGGTCTTTCGCGCGTGCATCAAATGCAGATTGAGGCGCGTCGACTGCTATGTCGTGTGACTCTGATTGCAGCATCTCGGCTACATTCTGCGTAACGCCCAGATAGCGATCGCCCGCACCGAGCAGCCCCGCAGCCACTGCGCCCTGAAGTGATTCTGGCGCTCCCAGATAGGTGAGGCGCGCGCACATAGAGCTGGGGGTAAAGCCGTGATCGGTGGAAGTGACCATCAGTACGTTAATCATGCGTTTGAAGTTGCCTTCGGGCACCTTGCCGAAAATACTCAGACCCACCATGTCTACAAAATCCAGGTTCGGGATGATGTCCTTTGATAGGTCTCTGCCGCGTACAAAGATATCGTGCAAGGTTGCGTATCCGATTGCAGTTGAAATCGCCATATTCAAGTCTCCGTTGTCTTCATTGATTTATTCATTGATGGGATGGTTTGGTAAGCGCCGCTTGAACGATCAACGCATCCAGCGCGATCGCGCCCTGGCCTTGTGCACCCACCCAGACGGGGTTGAGATCCAGCTCGCGAAGTTCCCCATCTTGAGATTGTGCGAACTGCGACACTTTCATGAGCAGGTCTTCAAGCGCGTGCAGATCAGCACCAGCCTCACCACGCACGCCTTCAAGCAAAGCGAATGTCTTAAGTTCCCGCAGCATGGCGCTGGCATCATCCCGTGTGATGGGCAGAACGCGGTGCGCTACGTCCTTGAGTACTTCCACGTAAATACCTCCCAGCCCCACCGTCAGCACGGGCCCGAAGGTATTGTCTTGGTGCACGCCAATCAACATTTCGCGCCCACCTCTTGGAAGCATCTTCTCTACCAGCACGCCATCCACCAAGGCCTCAGGGCTGTACTTATGCACCGATTCCAGAATCGATGCATACGCCATACGCGCTGCCTGCGCATTCTCGATGGAAAGGCGCACGCCACCGGCCTCTGTCTTGTGAGGAATCTGAGCGCTCACGATCTTCATGACGACAGGAAAGCCAATTTCCTCGGCCGCTGTCACGGCTTCGGCTTCGGAACGGGCAAGCTGCCCATGCGGAATGTTGATACCATGTGCGCGTAGCAATTGCTTGGCAGCCACTTCGGTGCGTGCCTGGGTAGACGGGGCATGCGAATCTGCTGCATTGTCTACAGGTGCAGTGCCTGCTTTCACGCCCTTTGAAACGGACACGGTCTTGCATTTTCGGATTGCAGATATCGCTGAAGTGATCGAGAAAAATGGCATTAATCCCGCCCGATCCATCACCTCATACCCACCTCCAAGTTTGCGGCTCATCCAAACCGGAACCACTTGCGCCTGGCTGGTTGCCGCAACCTCGGCAATGGTCCGTCCCATTTGTTCGGTGATTTCACCGTAGTCCATAGGTATCGGAAACAGTACCGTACCAACGTTCGAATCATTGCATATGGCTTGCAAACAGCGACGTAGCATGTCGGAGTCGCGCAGAATATCCGCCGTCGTATCCACCGGATTCGCAATGCTGGCAAAACTAGGTAACAAGCTGGAGAGCTTGTCGTGAGTGACCGGTGAAAGAGATGCAAGGCTCAGCCCGTTCGCCCCTGCGATGTCTGCGGCAAGCGCGGCGGTACCGCCCGAAAAAGTGACGATACACAGACCAGCCTTGCGTTCATGAACAGCGGAGCTGAGCATGCGCGAGACGGCTACCAATTCATCCAAGTCGTCGACTTCAATCGCTCCAAATTGCCTGAAAGCCGCACTGTTCACCGCTGCCGAACCAGCCAATGAACCGGTGTGTGACTGCGCTGCCTTGATGCCTAATTCGGACCGTCCAATCTTCAGGATCACTACCGGCTTGCCGTGTGCTTGCGCCAGTTTGAGGGCATCGATCAGACGGCGCCCGTCGTTTACGCCTTCCATCAGCACCGATATGACACGAATGTTCTCATCTGTTGCCATATGGGCTATGAAATCAGGAACATCCAGATCGGCTTCGTTGCCAGGCGAAAACCAAAGAGCCACGCCATCGCCGTAACCAAGACCTTGCAAGATATTGCGGCCCAATCCACCTCCTTGGGTGGCGACCCCCACGGAGCCGGGATTCAAGTCGTTCTTATAAGAGGGAGAGAAGGTGAACCCCAGTTGCTCGGCTACATTCACAAAGCCTGGGCAGTTGGGCCCATAGATGCGCAGGCCCGTGCGCCGTGCAAGCGCGGTGATTTCAGCTTCCAGCGACTTGCCTTGCGCGTCGGTTTCGCCAAAGCCCGAAGTCATAACGACTGCGCATTGAATGCCCATGTCCGCGCATTGACCGAGTGTTGTCAAAACGTGACGGGCGTTCACGATGACCAGAGCCAAATCGATCTGCACACCTGGTTTTTCCTCGCCAATGGCTGCCACGCTGGGCCAGCAGCGATTGCTCCCCATCGATTCATAGCTCGGATTGACCAGATACAAATCGCCCTTGAACCGCGAATGCTGTACCACGTTATCGAGTAGGCGCTTGCCTTGGCTGGCTTCCTTTTCCGATGCGCCTACGATCACTACGGAGCGCGGCGACACCAGTGCTGAAAGATCTGCAAACTCACTCATACAGCAGCCCCTTTTTGCAGCAGCATGCGAAAGTCGGCCTGCACTACCACTTCGTCGCGCTGGTTAATGGCTTCGCGGCGGAACAGTACTTCAGCACGATCAGGCTTGCCTGCATCATGCTTGCTCTGAACGCTGACGCGCACGCGAATGGTGTCGCCGAGGAACGTAGGCCTGGGGAAGCGACAGGCAATGTCTTTGAGTGCCAGAATTGATGGCTCCAACAATCGGTAGGCCGAGGACTGCGTCGTCAACCCCGAAAGCACGGACAACACTAACAGACCATGCGCGATTCGTTGTCCGAAAGGGGTAGCCGCTGCATATTCGCGGTCCACGTGCAGACGATTGAAATCGCCTGAGAGACAGGCGAAGTTCACCACGTCGGTTTCGGTGATGGTGCGGCTGGCAGTATCGAATGCGTCGCCCTCCTGCAGAGCATGCCAATCGATCGGCGCCCGTTGAGAAAAAATATGCGAATCCATGATCGACTCCTTCACGACGAATAACGACCGCCGGTAACATGTAAGGTTTCACCGGTGATGTATCCCGCACGATCCGACGCGAGAAACACGATGGCATTTGCAATGTCTTCTGGTGAGCCAAGACGCGGCAGCGGATTTCTCGCAAGCGCCGCATCACGCAGGCGTTCGTACGTGGGAAGCGCCTTAACAAGCTCCGTTTCGATAAACCCGGGTGCAATGGCATTGGCAGTGATGTTGAACTTGCCCTGCTCCAGCGCTAGTGAACGCGTGAAGCCGATAAGTCCAGCCTTAGCTGCCGCGTAGTTGGTTTGACCGGGATTGCCCAGGTGCGCACGTGAAGAAATGTTGATGACGCGCCCCCACTTGCGCTCCATCATCATCGGAAGTGCCGTCTTGGTCATGAGATAGGCACCGCGCAGGATGGTGTTGACCACCGAATCCCATTCCTGATCGGCCATCTTTGTGAGGTACTTGTCTCGCGTAAAGCCGGCGTTGTTGACCAGAATGTCCAACCTGCCAAATTCAGTCTTCACCCGATCCCCCAAGCTTTGCACCTGCTGCGCATCGCACACATCGGCCACCAAACCAATCGCCTCGGCACCTTCGGCCCTCAGCTCGGAGACGGTGGAGTCGATGGCTGAGGAATCAATATCCGTCACCACCACTTTCGCTCCTTCACGCGCCAGCGCCGTGACTGCTGCCTTACCTATGCCCCGGGCAGATCCCGTCACGACCACCACCCGGCCTTGCAAACCCATATCCATGCTTGTCTCCTTTAAAGAAAATTCGAAATATCGTAGTACTTTACAGTATGTCGGTTTCAATTATAATTCAAGAACGATATTTCGAATAGATCTACGAGTTATCGAATTTTTAGGAGACAACCATGAGCTTTAGTTACGCGTTCTCAGCTAGCCTTGTGGGCGTTGCCTGTATGGCTTTCGCCTCAAGCAGTCACGCCACTGATGACTTCCCGAACAAGCCGGTCAAGATGCTGGTGGGCTTCGCGCCAGGTGGACTCACCGACCAATTGGCAAGGCTCTATGCGCAAAAGTTAAGCGCCGCGATGGGCAAGGCCTTCATCGTGGACAATCGGCCAGGCGCTGGCGGTAACGTCGCCGTCAAAATGACCTCGCAGGCCCCGGCCGACGGCTACACGATCGTCATGGCGGCTAACTACGTGGCCATCAATGAAGCGCTGGGCAAGAACAACTACCGCTGGGATCAAGACCTGCAGCCGATCGCGCTCATCGCGTCTACCCCAAATCTGGTGGTCGTCCCCAATGATTCGCCCTACAAATCCATTCAAGACTTAACTGCCGCAGCGAAGGCTGGTACCAAGCTCACCTACGGCTCGGCGGGGGTTGGATCGACTACACATATGTCCGTGGAGCTTTTTGACGCAATGTCGAGCACGCGCATGACTCACGTCCCTTACAGGGGGGTTTCGCCAGCAGAGGTGGATTTGGTCTCAGGAACCATTTCGCTGATGTTTGACAGCATCACCACTGCTGCGCCGTTGGTGCACGCCGGAAAGATCAAGGCGCTTGCTAGCACTGGCAAAGAGCGCTCGCCTTTTTTCCCGCAACTGCCAACGGTGCAAGAATCGGGCCTGAAGGGGTATGACGTAGAAGCCGTGTACATGTTGCTCGCCCCTGCGAAGACGCCGCCAGAGGTTGTCAAGAAGCTCACCGAAGCAGTGAAGGAAATCTCCAACGAGGCTTCGACCAAAGAAACCTTCAAGAATCTCTACGCAACTCAGGTCCCGGGCGGCCCGCAGGAAACGTCGGACTTCCTTAAGAGCGAAGTGAAGAAATGGACGGAGCTTGTGAAGACTGCCAATATCAAGATCGAGCAGTAAAAAAATATCTGCAGACTAGGGCGTTCGAAACACTGTAGATGACTGGGGGTGGGTTTGTCGAGTACAGGAAGATGGAGGGAGTCACCTAGCGATGGCAAGTCGTAGATGGTGCTATTTTCAAGGAACTCATGACGCAAGAAGCGACCTCTTCGTGACGGACGCGCCGGACCGTATAAAACAGGTCAAGCGCGACTTCACTGCAGGCCACACTATCCGGTTGGACGGTGTTCCATTTTCCGTCCCCGTCTCGACGAGCGGGGGCTGTTTCGCAAAGTGCCGGGAAACCGAATGGATTGGTTCCGCCTCGGGACTTATGCGTGACCTTCTCGGTACTATTCGATTGCATCTGCTTGCGAGTACCTACTACCCAATGTGACAGCGGCCTATTTAGCTCTACTTGATGGTCGCTATCCGATGTGCAGTTGAAACCTTCCATTGCGCAGTCGCCGCTGTCGATACTCGGATGATTGGTATGAGACAGTGATCGCTAGGAGGCGTTGCGGATACGATCAGCGGCATTCGTTGCAGACCCCAAGCTGGTGTCCGGAGGCCCGCTTAGGTCGAACAACGACGGTCGTTAGTGAGTTGAATAGCGTGACCTTTCGGCTTGAAAAACTCTTTAATTCAAATGCTTTCGAGAATTTGCATGGCTCCCGAGGTGCTTATCAGGTGATTCCTATAGACATCGAGTTCGAGCCTTTGTCAAAAGCTTCCTGTCTGGTATCTATGTGGGTCGGCGCGGAGCCGTGTGGTGTTGGACTCCAATGTAGCGAAGTTTGGAGACAGCGAAGCAAACGCGCGAGGGTCGCGGCAATCAGCCGGATTGCCCGTTGCGGCGCTGCTCTCGCAGCATGAACAGATACAGGCCCTCGACCTTTTCCCGTGCCCACGGGGTTTTGCGCAGGAACTTGAGGCTCGATGCAACGCTCGGATCGTGCGTGAAGCAGCGCACGGGGATGCGCTGGCCCAGTTCGAGCCAGCCGAAATAGTCGGCGAGGTCGGTCACCATGCGTTCAAGGGTGATGCCATGCAGCGGATTGCGTGGCTGGGCGGGTGGGGCGTTCGTCATAGGGGGATTGTCGCGGATCGGGGCGTGCCCTGTGCGTGGTCGGGATGGCGCGTGCCGAGCTGCGCCATCCAGCTTCCTCCTTCCACCATCCGCTAGGAATTGCCGTCAGCGGCGTGCGCGCAGGATGTCCAGCACTTCGATGGCGCGGTCGGTGCGCACGTCGTGTTCCGCGGCGAGTTGGCGCGCGACCTGCTCGATCTCTTCGCCCACCGCCCCCGCCACCAGCGCGATATTGCGTGCGTGCAGGGCCATGTGGCCGCGCTGGATGCCGTCAGTGGCGAGTGCGCGCAGGGCACCCAGGTTTTGCGCCAGCCCGACGGCGGCGGCGATCTCCCCCAGTTCCTGCGCGGTCTGCACGCGCATGATCTTGAGTGCCAGGCGCGCGAGCGGGTGGGTCTTGGTGGCGCCGCCGACCAGTCCGACCGGCATCGGCAGCTCGATGGTGCCGACGAGGGCGCCGGTGGCATCTTTCTCCCACGTGGTGAGCGAGGTGTAGTGGCCGCTGCGGCTGGCGTAGGCGTGCGCACCGGCCTCCACAGCGCGCCAGTCGTTGCCGGTGGCGACGATGATCGGGTCGATGCCATTCATGATGCCCTTGTTGTGCGTGGCAGCGCGGTAGGGATCGGTGGCGGCGAAGGTGTAGGCGTCGAGCACGCCTTCGACGATGTCTTCGCCGCTGCGCTCGGCCGTAGCGAGCGTTTTGGGCGTGAGGCGCACGCGGGCGCGGGCCAGGCGCAAGTCGGCGAGGTTGGAGAGAATGCGCAGCCGCACTGCGCCGCCGGTGAGTTTCTCGACGAGCGGAGAGACGGATTCGGCCATGGTGTTGACGGTGTTGGCGCCCATGGCGTCGCGCACGTCCACGATGAGGTGCATGACGACCATCGCGCCGCGCGGCGTGCTGGGGAACACATGGACTTCGATGTCCTTGCAGCCGCCGCCAAGGCCGATGAGCGTCTTGTCGCGGCTGTTGGCGAGGGCGATGATCTCCGCGCGTGCTTGCAGCAGCGCCAGGCGTGCGCCATACGGATCGCTCACGCCCAGCACCTGCACCTGCGCGCGCATCAGCGGCTGGGTGCTGGAGGTCTGGAAGCCGCCGTCTTCGCGCGCCAGTTTGGCCATGAAGGACGCCGCCGCAATGATGGAGGGTTCCTCGACCGCCATCGGCACGAGCACGTCGCGTCCGTTGATCTGGAAGTTGCCGGCCACGCCCATGGGCAGCTCGAACGTGCCGATGACGTTTTCGATCATGCCGTCCGCCAGCGCCGGGGGCAGCGCACCGGGCTGGCGCAGCAGGGCGGCGTCCGCGTCGCTCAACTGGCAGGTCGTGACGATGTGGTCCCAGCGCTCGGCGGGGGTCATGGCGCGGAAATTCGGGAGTCGGGAATCTGTGGGCATGGGCGCAATTCCGGTTGAAGTGACGGACTGCCCCAAGCCGATGTGGCGGGCAGCGCCAACCACTGTATGCAATCGATCCACGCCCAGCAATGAGGGCTGATGCGGAGGCGCGCCGGTTCAGGGCGCGTGGATGCGCGCCTGTTGCTCGATGGCCGTGCGAACGTTGTGCACGTGGGCCATGCCGGCCTTGTCGGCGGCGGCGGGATTGCCCGCGAGGATGGCCTGCGCCATGGCCTGGTAGTCGCGCATGCGCACTTTCTGCAGCGCACTCGGGCGGTGCTGCGCATAGACGATGGGCATCTGGATGGACGGGAACAGGCGGCGCAGTTCCTGACTGCCGCTGGTGGCCAGCAAGGCGCGGTACAGCGCACGGCGCGCGCGCGCAAAGGCTTCGTGGTCGTGCGCGGCGTCGGCCTGTGCGAGTTCACGCATCGCGGTTTCGATGGGCACAGCGGAATGGCCCGCAGCAATGCCTTTGGCGGCGCTGCGGGCGAGCAGGCCGGTCATGCGCTCGGCCACGTCGAGGACTTCCAGCGTCTGCTCCATGTCGAGCGAGCGGATCGCGGCGCCCTTGTTGCGCGACAACTCGACCACGCCCTCCGAGGACAGGCGCTGCAGCGCCTCGCGCACGGAGTTGCGGCTCACGCCATATTGCGCGGCCAGGTCGACCTCCACCAGGCGCTGCCCCGGCACGAAGGCGCGGGTTTCCAGCCCGTTCATGATGCCGTAGAAAACGCTGCCGGAGGCGCTGTGCGAGCGCTCTGTGGCGTGGTCGGTGCCGACGTCGTCAGCGGTCTGGTCGGTGTGTGAACTGGGCATGGTGCTGCGCAATGGGTTGGGGCAAACCGGCCTGCACGAACAGCGGGTGCTGCGGCAGGTGTCACCAACAGGATAGCAGGAGGCGGCTTGATTGTGTTTCAATATTGTTCAACAATTTGATGTGCGACAGGTCTGGACCGCAGACTGTCATGCGGGTGGTCACGATTCTTTTTCGAGGAGGCTTTCATGGACTTTTCCCTGTCCCCTGAACTGCGCGAGCTGCGCGACAGAACGCGTCAATTCATCGCCGAGCAGGTGATTCCGATGGAGCGCGATCCGCGCCAGTCTTCGCATGGCCCCAGTGAAGAGCTGCGTCGCGAGCTGGTGCAGCGCGCCAGGGAGGCGAACCTGATCACGCCCCACGCCTCGCGCGAAATGGGTGGCATGGGGCTGACGCACATCGAAAAAGCGGTGGTGTTCGAAGAGGCTGGTTATTCTTGGCTGGGCCCGACGGCGATGAACATCCATGCGCCCGATGAAGGCAACATCCACCTGATGGAGGAAGTCGCCACGCCCGCGCAGAAAGAGCGCTGGCTGCGCCCGCAGGTCGAAGGCCGACTGCGCTCGTGCTTTGCCATGACGGAGCCATCGCCAGGAGCGGGGGCCGATCCCTCGATGCTGGCGACGACGGCGGTGCGTGATGGCGATGACTACCTCATCAACGGCACCAAGTGGTTCATCACCGGCGCGGAAGGCGCGGACTACACCATCATCATGGCGCGCATGGAAGACGGCTCGGCGACGATGTTCCTGTCCGACATGAACCGTCCCGAGATCGTGCTCGAGCGCAGCATGGACGCGATGGATTCGTGCTTCACCGGCGGCCACGGCGTGCTGCATTTCAAGAACCTGCGCGTGCCCGCCAGCGACGTGCTGGGCGAGATCGGCAAGGGCTTTCGCTATGCCCAGGTGCGGCTTGCGCCTGCGCGCCTCACGCACTGCATGCGCTGGTTGGGACAGGCGCGTCGCGCGCACGACGCGGCGCTGGAATATGTGCGCAAACGCCAAGCGTTCGGCAAGCCGCTGGCAGAGCACGAAGGCGTGGGCTTCATGCTGGCAGACAACGACATGGACCTGCACACCGCGCGCCTGAACATCTGGCACACGGCGTGGCTGCTGGATCAGGGCGAGAAGGGCAACTATGAATCCAGCCGCGCCAAGGTGATCTGCTCCGAAGCCGAATGGCGCGTGGTGGATCGCTGCGTGCAGATGCTCGGCGGCCAGGGTGTGACGGGTGAGACGCCGGTGATGCGCATCTTCAGCGACATGCGCGCATTCCGCATCTATGACGGCCCGAGCGAAGTGCACCGCTGGAGCATGGCGCGCAAGCTCGTGCACATGGCTGAAAAGGCCGCAGCGCAAGCGGAGGCGTGAACACCATGAACGTGATGGACAAGTTCAGCCTCAAGGGCAAGCTGGTGCTGGTGACCGGCGCGTCGAGTGGCCTTGGCACGCATTTCGCGCAGGTGCTTGCAGCCAACGGCGCAAACGTCGCGGTGGCAGCGCGGCGCGTGGACAAGCTGCAGTCGGTGGTCGATGCCATTGCCCAGGCGGGCGGCGAGGCGCGCGCGTTCACACTGGACGTGAGCGACGCACAAAGCGTGCGCGACTGCTTCGATGCGATCGGCGCATGGGCCGTGCCCGACGTCATCGTCAACAACGCGGGCGTGACCGTGACGCGTGCGTTGCTCGATCAGACCGAAGACGATTTCGATCAGGTCATCGACACCAACCTCAAGGGCAACTGGCTGGTGGCCACGGAAGGCGCACGCCGCATGGTCGCCGCAAAGAAGGGCGGCTGCATCGTGAACGTGGCCTCCATTCTGGGCGAGCGCGTGGGCGGCGGCGTGGCCCCTTATGCCATTTCCAAGGCCGGCGTGATCCAGTCGACCAAGGCCATGGCTCTGGAGTTGGCGCGCTACGGCATCCGCGTGAATGCACTGCTACCGGGCTATGTGATCACCGATCTGAACCGCGACTTCCTCACCAGCGAGCTGGGCGAGAAGCTACGCATGCGTATTCCCAGCCGCCGCTTCAGTGAACTGTCCGATCTGGATGGCCCGTTGATGCTGCTCGCCTCCGATGCGGGCGCGGCCATGTCGGGCTCGACGGTTGCGGTGGACGGCGCACATCTGGTGAGTGGCCTATGAGCACGAATACCCCACCCAACAATGCAGTGAACCTGCCGCTGGAAGCGCTTGCGGACTACCTGCGCGCGCGCGGCCTGGCCGATGCCGAGCCGCTCACCGTGCGCGTGCTCGCGGGCGGCCAGTCCAACCCGACGTTTCACATCGACGCTGGCGCGAATCGCCAATACGTGTTGCGCAAGAAGCCGCCGGGAACCCTGATTGCCTCGGCCCATGCCATCGACCGCGAATTCCGCGTGATGAAGGCGCTGGCGGGCAGCGGCGTGCCCGTGCCGCGCATGCTCGACTACTGCGAGGACGACAGCCTGCTCGGTACGCCGTTCTACGTAATGGAGTTTCTGGCAGGCCGCGTGTTCATGGATCAGGGCCTGCCGGGCATGGCGCCCGCCGAGCGCACGGCCATCTATCGCGAAATGAGCCGCGTGATCGCCGCGCTGCACGCCGTGGATTACAAGGCGGTGGGGCTGGGCGACTATGGCAAGGAAGGCAACTACGTGGGGCGCCAGATCGCACGCTGGTCGCGCCAATGCAAGGAATCGACCTTGCCCGTGAACCAGTCCATGCACAAGCTCATGGAGTGGCTGCCCGCGCACCTTCCCGCAGGCGACGAGACCACGCTGGTGCACGGCGACTACCGGCTCGACAACCTGATCTTCCATCCCACCGAGGCGCGTGTGATCGGCGTGCTCGATTGGGAACTGTCCACCCTGGGCCATCCGCTGGCCGATCTGTCCTACCAGTGCATGGGCTGGCGCATTCCACACGACCTGTGGCGCGGCATCGCGGGGCTGGATCTGGCGCAACTCGGCATTCCGTCGGAAGCGCAATACGTGAAGTGGTACGGCGAAGCCACTGGCCGTGACGCGGCGGGACACTGGGATTTCTACATCGCCTACAACCTGTTCCGCATGGCCGCGATCCTGCACGGCATCGCGCAACGCGCGGCCGATGGCAACGCGGCGGCGGACGACGCCGTGGAAACCGGCCGCAAGGCAGGCCCGCTCGCCGATCTGGGCTGGCAGGCCGCCGAGCGCTACATGGCCTCGCGCTGAGCCAGGGCGACGGCATCGATCAGCGCGGGAGCGAGTACGCCGCCGTGGTCGAGGCCGTCAAGCTCTTGAAAGTCCACCACATGCGTGGCGCGTGCAGACTGGATGCGGCGTGCGAGCAGTTCCACCCATTCGTTCATCTTGCGCTCGGCCTGTCGCGCGGCACGGGCTGCATCCAGATGGGGTTGGGGGCGCTCCAGACTGCCCACGCGCAGTTGGGCGATCACGCGGTGTCGGGTATCGCGATCCAGCCACGTACTGACTTGCTCCAGAACCAGTCGGTCGTTCCACCACAGCGGCAGGCGGCGGTGTGTAATCGCGGCGGCGGGCGTGCTGGTCCATGCTGTCGTCGCTCGGGTAGCCGATGCCGACGACCAGCAGCGGGTCGGGCCGCAGGTGCGCTGGCCGGTTGGCCGTATTGCGTGCCAGTTGGGCTGCGAGGAAGAACGTGGCGTTGCCGTCCAGCGTATACAGCACGGGATAGCCGCCGGGCGGTGCCGGCTGCTGCGGCACGTGCACGAAGATGCGCCACACGTTCCCGCTGGCTGGATGGTGCAGGTCGATCTGGTGGCTGCCTGGCAGTTGGGCGGCGGGCGCGCTGGCGATCGTGATGGGACGGGAGCCTGGCTCTGTGGGCTGTGCTCCCGGTTGCGCGCAGGCCGTGAGGGCGCCGCTCGCGCCGAGCGCCAGCAGTGTGCGACCCGAGTGGGCCGCCATCGTCACAGCGTCATGTCGTAGCCCACCGTGATGGGCGCATGGTCCGAGAATTTCTGCGTCTTGTAGATTTCCTCGGTGCGCGCGAGTGCCGCCACGGCGGGCGTTGCCAGGTGGTAGTCCAGTCGCCAACCGACGTTGTTCGCATAGGCCTGTCCGCGATTGCTCCACCATGTGTAGCAGGCGTCGGTGGTGTCGGGCTGCAGCATGCGGTAGACGTCGACGAGACCGCCCGTTGGGTCAGTTGTGTGCAACAACTTTGTCATCCACTCGCGCTCTTCGGGCAGGAATCCGCTGTTTTTCTGGTTGCTGCGCCAGTTTTTCAGATCGATCTGCTGGTGGGCGATGTTCACGTCGCCGCACAGGATGAAGTCGCGCTCGGCCTTTAGTTTCATGAGTTGCATGTGGAACTCGGCCAGAAAGCGGAATTTCGCCTGCTGGCGCAGATCGCCCGAAGAGCCGCTCGGGAAGTAGGCGCTGATGATGGAGAACTTGCGGCTGGGCGTGTCAAAGCGCGTTTCGACGTAGCGGCCTTCCGCGTCGAATTCGCCCGAGCCGTAGCCGATCACCACATCGCTGGGTTCATGGCGGGAGTAGACGCCGACACCAGAGTAGCCTTTCTTTTCGGCGAAGTGGAAGTGACCCTTGAGGTCGCCAATCGACTCGAATTTGTCGGCAATGTCGGCCGCCTGGGCCTTGATTTCCTGTACGCAAATACAATCCGGACGACTGATATCCAGCCAATCCAGCACCCCTTTGGACGCGGCGGAGCGAATGCCGTTGAGGTTGAGACTGGTTAACTTGAACAAGGAAGAATTCATGGTGAGCAAGAGCGAGCAAGCAGCAGACAAGGACCAGTTGGCACTGGATTTCGTGCAGTTTGCAGTGGAATCCGGCGTTTTGCGCTTCGGAGAGTTCAAAACCAAGGCCGGGCGCATGAGCCCCTATTTTTTCAATGCGGGGCTGTTCGATGATGGGGCCAAAATGGGCCGCCTCGCCGAATTCTATGCAAAAGCCATTCTGGCAAGCGGGATGGAGTTCGATATGGTCTTCGGTCCGGCGTACAAAGGCATTCCGCTGGCCGCGACCGTGGCCGTGGAGTTGGCGCGTCAGGGCCGCAATGTGCCGTTCGCCTACAACCGCAAGGAAGCCAAGGACCATGGCGAGGGCGGCACGCTGGTGGGCGCTCCGCTTCAAGGGCGCGTGTTGATCATCGACGACGTGATGTCCGCGGGCACAGCGGCGCGCGAGTCCATTGCGCTGATCACGAACGCTGGTGCCACTGCGTACGGCATCGCGATTGCACTGGATCGTCAGGAGATGGCGACTGAAAATGGACATGACGTAGCTCATAGCGCCGTTCAATATGTGCGCGGCACTCTGGGCATGCAGGTTTGCACCATCGCAAAGCTGGCAGACTTATTGCAGTATCTTGCCGACAGTGGCGGTGCGCAGGACATGCGTAATCACCACGAAAGAGTTCTGGCCTACCGCGAACGGTATGGAGTCGAGGACAAATAGAAAAAACATGACAGGGAAGGGGCGCGCTTGAAAGAGCTGGCTAAGCATTGGTTACTGGCGACACTGGGTGGCGTGTTTCTGAGCGCATCGCTGGATGCGGGCGCACAGACGTCCATTTACAGCTGCACTGACAAAAATGGCCGGCGCCTCACGGCAGATCGCCCCATTCCCGAATGCATCGATCGCGAGCAGCGGGTGCTCGACCGCACCGGCACCGAGCGCCGCCGTATCGGCCCCACGCTGACGGACAACGAGCGCGCCGCGCTGGAGGCGCAGCGACGCACCGAGGCCGAGCAACGTGAACGTGTAGTGGAGCAACGCCGCCGCGAGCGTGCGCTGGTCAACCGTTTCCCGGACGAGGCCACACACCATGCCGAGCGCAACGCGGCGCTGGAGCCGGTGAACGATCTGGTGCTGCTCGCCAACAAGCGTATCGATCAGCTGCGCTCGGAGCGCGAAGAGATCAACACCGAGTTAGAGTTCTATCACAACGATCCCAAGAAGGCGCCTGCGCGCCTGCAGCGCCGCATCTCCGAGAACGAGGCCGAGATCGCCGAGCAACGGCGCTTCATCGCGCAGCAGGAAGAAGAAAAGCAACGCATCCGCCAGCGCTTCGAGGCAGAACTCGTGCAGCTCAAGGCGCTTTGGGCCGCAGATCGCGCCGCGCGCCAAAGCGCGGCCGAACCCGCATCGGGCAAGCATTGAGCGGCGCGACCTCCCCGGACATTCACGTTCGCGGCCTGGGTTCAGGCCGCGTTTTCGTTGGCAGTGCCCTTGCCGCTGGCTGACAGGAGTTGCACGGCGATCTCTTGCGCGCTGACGGCTTCGCTGAACAGGTGGCCCTGCCCGATCTGAAAGCCTGCCGCGATGAGCAACTGGCGCTGCAATTCGGTTTCGATGCCTTCGGCTACCAGCGTGAGCGACAGGGCCGCCGCGATCTGGCCGATGGCGTTCACGACGGCAGTGATGGCCGGATCGCGCCCGAACAGGGTGACGAAGTTGCCATCGATCTTGAGGCAGTCCACAGGAAAACTGTGCAGGCGGGTGAGCGAGGAGTGGCCCGTGCCAAAGTCGTCCAGCGCCACGCGCATGCCTTCTCGGCGCAATTGCTCCAGCGCGCGGATCATGTGCTGTGAGCCGCGTTCGTCCAGTCGGTCCTCGGTGACTTCCAGCTCGATCAGCGTGGGCGGAATCTGCGCCTTGTTCATTTGCTTGAGCAGGCGATCGGCAAAATTGCCGCGCATGAATTCCACCGGCGAGGCGTTGATGGAAACCGGCACCAGTGGCAAGCCGGACTGCAGCCAGCCGTGCATGTCGGCAAACACGCGCGCGCGCAGGGCCTCCGCAATGCGGGTGGCCAAATCGTAGTCCCGGAACGCGGCCTGCACCGTGCTGGGCTTGCCCAGATCGGTGGTGTCCGCACCGTACGAGCGCAGCAGGGCCTCCATGCCGACGAGCTTGCGATCGGACAACTGGAATTTGGGCTGGTAGTAGGGCGTGAGGGAGCGCTCGCGCAGAATGCGCCGCGCCTGATCAAACTGGCGCGCCTCTTCCCGCAAGGGGCGCAGGATGTCCGCGCTGTAGATGCGCACGCCGCCGCGGCCGCTGGCCTTCATGTCGCTGAGTGCAGCATCGGCGTTGGTCAGCAACAGGTCGGCGTCGCGCGCATCGCGTGGATAGAGCGCACAGCCAATGCTCATGCTGCCGTTGATGCGCTGGCTGTCGAAATGGATGGGTACATTCAGTTGCGCCATCACCCGGTTGGCGATGCGGGTGATCTCGGCATTGTCCTGAATGTCGGGCACGACGATGGCGAACTCGTCGCCACCCATGCGCGCCACCGTGGCCGAAGCGTTTAGGCAAGACTGTATGCGCCGCGCCACCACCTGCAGCAGATGGTCGCCTGCGACGTGGCCCAACGAGTCGTTGAGGTGGCGGAAATGATCGAGCCCGAGCAGCATCAGTAACACGGTTTCGCTTTCGGAGCGTGCATGCGCGAGCGTGGTCTTGAGCTGACTCTTGAAGGCCACGCGGTTGGGCAGATCGGTCAATTCGTCGATCTCGCTGACCTTGCGCAGCCGCTCCTCGGCCTCCTGCTGTGTAGTGACGTCGCGGGAGACGCACAGAATACTCACGGTGCGGCCACCGTCGTCCTGCACCGGCGTGAGGATGTTGTCCCAATACTGGGGCGGCATGCCGGGTGCGACGCTCTTGCCGGCAAAGCGCGCATTGCGCCCGCGCAGGGCCTGACGCAGCGCGCGCAATCCGGGATCGCGAAACTCGGCGGGCAGCAAGTCCAGCCACTTCATGCCGAAACCGGATTCGGGCGACACGCCCAGGGCGCGGCAACCCGCGTGGTTCATGTGCGCCAGCGTGCCGTCGGGCAGCACGATCTTGATGCAGTCCACGCTGGCGTTCAGCATGGTCTCCTGCATCATCAGACTTTCATTGAGCGCCGCGCGGGCGCGCATGCGCTCGTGAATGTCGGTGCCGGTGAAGACCCAGTAACCCGCCTGATCCTCGCGGACGCCGGGATGGAACTGGGCGGCTACGAGGAACCATTGCTGTACGCCGCTGCGGTTCCTGAGGCGCAGCTCGCGCTGGAAACTGGCATGGGCCGCGCAGGCAGTTTCCCAGGCGTTTTGCGCGCTGGCGGTGTCTTGCGCATGTACGGCGTTGATCCAGGAAGAGGCGGGCGTATCGGTAAAGTCTTTCCAGGCCGTGTTGCTCCAGCCGGCTACGCCGTTGGCGCTGGAGGTCCAGACGAGGTGGGGCAATAAATCCCAAGCGGCTTGCATGGCCGCCTGACCCAACGGTGCGAGGCTGTCGCTGTTTGTGAGGCGCGTTTTCACGGGGTTGGGATGACGCATGGCGGTTTTCTGTGACAAGGCAAAGTTCAAGGTAGCAACCTTGGGGCCTGCGCAGACGATCTGTCGAAAAAGGCAAAAAAGTGGGTCAGTCCCCAATCAGAAAACGATCGATGTCGGTGCTCGCTTCTGAACGGTGTTTTTGAATTCTACTATTGACTTGTTGGTTTCCATTGATTGAATTTTTCGAGGTGACGAGTATTCACTAGGAGAATTCAATCAACTAGATTGTCTATCTTTTTCGCGTAGAAGGTAACCACCACAAAGCCCGTAGTTACGAGCTTGAACGCTACAAAACTAATTTTTACCAATCCCGATCAACGTACTCGAATGATGCTTTCGGGCAACGGGCGGAACTCCGCAGATCACCCAATTAGCAGATGACTGGTGTCAAGTATGACAGAGAAATACTCTACTTATAACAATTGATTGACAAATGAAAGTGTCGACTTCATTGGTCGTTACGTGTCCCGTGCCTAAAACGAAAGCATACGCTGCGTCTATTCGAACGCGGCGCTGCGCGGCGCGGCGCCATGTCATGGGCCTTGTTACAAAAGCCGCGCTTGGGGGAAGCGCGGCCTGGGGTGTCGGCAGGGTCGGTGGGGTGCTTACTTGGCCGCGGCGCCGGCGGGTGCGCTTTCGGCGCCGTAGGTCTTGGTCAGATAGTCGACGATGGCCGGAATGTCGCTCTCTGGGAACGGCGCGCCGAACGGATGCTTCATCTTCTTGACGGTGGCTTCCCAATAGGTACGCGGCGACGTCTTCGGCTGGTATTGCACATACTGCGCCGAGTGGCACATCAGGCAGCTTTGCAGCGTGAGCTGGTAGCCGGGCATGTCGCTTTGCTTATAGAGCGCAGTTTCCGCAGGCAGGTCGATTTCCAGCGCCTGCGCGGGATGCGCCATGGCAATCGCTGCCGCGCACAGGGCGGCGGTGCGCACGATGGCGGCGCAGATCGGGGTCAGTGGCTTGGTGGTCATGGTGTGCAGCTCCTGTCACTTCTTACGCGGCGGTGACGCGCACGGTTTCCACCACATTGCGCATGTAGCCAGCGGGATTCCAGAGCGCTTCCATCGGCTGGCCCTGACCGGCGCGATTCACGGCGCGTACCTTCAGTTCATACGTGCCTTTCTTGGACGGTTTGAAGGCGGCCTTCCATTCACGGAACGAGTATTTGCTGATCTCCTTGCCCAGCGTGGCGTTCTGCCAATTCTTGCCGCCATCGGTGGAGACGGATACCTCGGCGATGCCTTGTCCTCCATCGAACGCGATGCCGCGCAGCACGATCTCCTTGCCGGCCTTCAGCTTCGCGCCGTCGGACACACTGGTGATGAACGAGCGCGTATTGAAACGGTTGATCGGCACGGTCTTGGTCGGTGCCTTGCCAGCGGGCGTACAGGCGCAACTGTTGGCGGGAATGCGGTAGGCCGTGGACATCCAGAAGCCGTCGAACACCTTGTCGAGCACCTGGATGTCATCCACATGCTTCACCCAGTAGGTGCCGTAGTACCCCGGCACGACGAGGCGCAGCGGGTAACCGTTCAGCATGGGCAGATCTTTGTCGTTCATGGCCCACGCAAGCATCACCTCGCCGTCGAGTGCGTGATCGATGTCCAGCGCCTTCACGAAGTCCGGGCCGCCTTCCACCGGCGGCTTGTCCATGCCGTTGAAGCTCACCTGCACGGCGCCCTTTTTCACGCCCGCCTTTTCCAGCACGCGCTTGAGCGGCACGCCGGTCCACTTGGCATTGCCCATCGCACCGTGGCCCAACTGACCACCGTTCGCGCGCGGCTCGAAAAAGCCCCGGCTGTTGCCCGAACACTGGTGTACCGCGACCAGGCTGACCGGCTCGCCCATGGCCTTGAGATCGGCCAACGACAGGTTCAGCTGGGTGTCGACCAGACCGCTGATCTTCACGCGGAAATCGTCGGGCTGGATGTTGGTGGGAATGCCGCTCCAGTGGTAGCGCACGAAGAAGGCGTCGTTGGGCGTGATCAGCCCGTCGTTAAAAACTTCAAACGGTGTCTCCAGTTGCGGCGGACGGCTGGTTTGCAGGATCAGTGGCCGCTTTTGCGGGAACGTCACCAGTTCGCGCTCGCCGTTGGCAAACGGCAGGGTCACGGTTTTCGGCGCGGGAGCCGGGGCATCGGCTGCAAGCGCACGCAGGGCGGGGCTCATCAGACCCGCGCCCGCACCGGCAGCGCCCAGGGTCTGCAGCAAGGCACGCCGATTGGGGCGCACCGGATCCGGGCTGTGGAAAGCCGACGTCTTCATGGGGAGTCTCCTGTTGGAAATGGTTTTGAGGAGTCCGCGAAATCTCGCAGCAACGACCAGCTTTTTGCGCACGCTAGTCATCGCTCACCAATTTACCCATGAAACCGCCGTGAAAACGTCAGCCGATCACCAATATTCAGGTTAGCTAAATTGATCTAATCTCTTGATTTGATTATCGTTTTACCAAAATGGAATAACGCTTCGTCTGCAGCGACACCTTCCTGCTTACTGCGCCTCGCGCCCTGCAGAAGGTGCTGGTATCTCTAAGCGTGCATCACATCGTCAGGCCCTGAATGGCCCCGTGCGGCGCATCTACCTGCGCGAGCAGCGAGAGCGACTGGGGTCCGTGAATGGCGGGATATTTGCGAAAGTGACGGCGGGACAGCGGGTTGTTGACCAGCACTTGCGGCCACGACGGCAAGGTGGCGTACACATGGCCCACGAAAATCAACCATGCGATGCACACAAAGAAAAAGCCTCCAGAAGGAGGCTTTTCAATGCGCAGTGTGGTTGCGACTAAGACTGCGACTAAGACTGCGATTGCGATTGCGATTGCGATTGCGATTGCGGTGTGGGCGCTCAGTCCAGCTTCGCCTTCAGCAGCTCGTTGACCTGGGCGGGGTTGGCCTTTCCCTTGGAGGCTTTCATGACCTGCCCCACAAGCGCGTTGAATGCCTTGTCCTTGCCGGCTTTGTACTGCTCCACGTTTGCCGCGTTGGCTGCGATCACCTCGTCGATGATTTTTTCCAGGGCGCCGGTGTCGTTCATCTGCTTGAGGCCCTTGGCTTCGATGACGGCGTCCACATCGGCGCCTTCGCCGGACCAGAGCACGTCAAACACCTGTTTTGCAGCGTTGTTGCTGATGGTGCCGTCCTGGATGCGCTGGATCAGCGCGGCGAGTTGTGCGGCGCTGACACGGGCCTGCTCGATGGCGATTTCTTCGGTGTTCAGGCGGCGTGAGATTTCGCCCATCACCCAGTTGCTGGCGAGCTTGGGCTGGCCGCAGCCCTTGGCGGTGGCTTCGAAATAGTCGGCCATGCCCTGGCTTTGTGTGAGCGTGGTGGCGTCGTACTCGGGCAGGCTGTACTGCTCCACGAAACGGTCTGCGCGGTGGCGCGGCAGCTCGGGCATGTCAGCCTTGACGCGCTCGACCCATTCTGCGGCGACGTGCAGCGGCGGCAGGTCGGGGTCGGGGAAGTAGCGGTAGTCGGCCGAGTCTTCCTTGGTGCGCATGGCGCGGGTTTCGCCCGTGTCGGGGTTGAAGAGCACGGTGGCCTGTTGAATGGCGCGGCCGTCTTCCAGCTCTTCGATCTGCCAGCGGATTTCGTAGTCGATGGCGATCTGCATGTTCTTGAACGAGTTCAGGTTCTTGATCTCGCGGCGCGTGCCCAGCGGGCCACCGGGCTTGCGCACGGAGACGTTGGCGTCGCAGCGGAACGAACCTTCCTGCATGTTGCCGTCGCAGATGCCGATCCACGTGACGATCTTGTGCAGCTCCTTGGCGTAGGCCACAGCCTCCTCGGTGCTGCGCATGTCGGGTTCGGTGACGATCTCCAGCAGCGGCGTGCCGGCGCGATTCAGGTCGATGCCGGATTGGCCAACGAATTCATCGTGCACGGACTTGCCCGCGTCTTCTTCCAAGTGGGCGCGCACGAGGCGCACGGTCTTCTTGTCGTCGCCCACGAAGAAGCTCACCTCACCGCCTTGCACGACGGGGATTTCGAACTGGCTGATCTGGTAGCCCTTGGGCAGGTCGGGGTAGAAGTAGTTCTTGCGCGCAAAGATGCTGACGGGCGCGATGTGCGAGCCGAGGGCGAGCCCCAGCTTGATGGCGCACTCGACGGCCTTCTTGTTCATCACCGGCAGTGTGCCGGGCAGGGCCATGTCGAGCGCGCAGGCCTGCGTGTTCGGCTCGGCGCCAAAGGCGGTGCTGGCGCGGCTGAAGATCTTGCTGTGGGTGGCGAGCTGGGTGTGGGTTTCAAAGCCGATCACCACTTCGTAGCCATTGATCAGCTGGATGGTCTTTTCAGTCATGTTCTTGTGTTCCTTCCCGCTGATTTATCGGGCCATGCCGGTGGGTTGGCGCAGATGGAAATCGGTCGCCTGCTGCAGGCGGTGCGCTGCGTTGAGCAGGCGCGCTTCGTCGAAATAATTGCCGACGAGTTGCAGGCCCACGGGCATGCCGCCTTCGCCGAATCCGGCGGGCACGCTCATGCCGGGCAGACCGGCGAGCGATGCGGACAGGGTGTAGATGTCGGCCAGATAGTTGGTGAGCGGGTTGCGCTCGCTGCCCAGCGCCCAAGCGACGGTGGGGGCCACGGGGCCGGCGATGATGTCGCACACCTTGAAGGCCTGCTGGAAGTCGTCGGCGATCATGCGGCGGATTTTTTGCGCCTGCAGATAGTAGGCGTCGTAGTAACCATGGCTCAGCACGTAGGTGCCGATGATGATGCGGCGCTTGACCTCGTCACCGAAACCTTCGGCGCGGGTTTTCTTGTACATGTCGAGCAGGTCGCTGTAGTCCTTGGCGCGGTGGCCGAACTTCACGCCGTCGAAGCGGCTGAGGTTGGACGAGGCTTCTGCGGGTGCGATGATGTAGTAGACCGGGATCGACAGCTCGGTGCGTGGCAGGCTGATGGGCACCAGCTTGGCGCCGAGCTTTTCGTATTCCTTGAGGCTGGCGTCGATGGCGGCGCGCACGTCGGGCGCGAGGCCGTCACCGAAGAACTCCTGGGGAATGCCGATGCGCAGGCCGTCGAGCGAGTCGTTGAGCTTGCGCGAGAAGTCTTCCGCAGGCATGTCCAGGCTGGTGGAGTCGCGGTCCGGGTCGGGGCCGCACATGGCGCTGAGCAGGAGCGCGCAGTCCTCCGCCGTGCGCGCCATCGGGCCGGCCTGATCGAGGCTGGAGGCGAACGCGATCATGCCGTAGCGGCTAGCGCGGCCATAGGTGGGCTTGATGCCGGTGATGCCGCAAAATGATGCGGGCTGACGGATCGAGCCGCCGGTGTCGGTGCCGGTCACGCCGGGAGCGAGGCGGGCCGCAATGGCAGCCGCGGAGCCGCCCGACGATCCGCCCGGAACGCGCTCCGTATCCCATGGGTTGAGCACCTTGCCGTGGACCGAGCTTTCGTTGCCCGAGCCCATGGCGAACTCGTCCATGTTGAGCTTGCCGAGGGTGACGCAGCCGGCATCGGCCAGACGGGTCACCATGGTCGCATCGAAGGGCGACTGGTAGCCGTCGAGCATCTTCGACGCGGCGGTGGTCGGGAAGTCCTTGGTGACGAACAGGTCCTTGTGCGCAATCGGCACGCCCGCAAGCGGTGCGCTGCTGCCCGCGGCAATGGCGGCGTCGGCGGCCTTGGCCTGCGCGAGCGTCACATCGTCGTTGATGTGCACGAATGCGCCCAGGTGGGCGTGCGCCTTGGCACGGGCCAGAAAATGCTGCGCGGTCTCGACGGAGGACACTTCGCGCGCCTTGAGCTTCGCCGCGAGTTGGGCGACGCTCAGATCATGCAGTTCGGTGGGAATGCTCATGCGATTCTCGTACTCGAAGGTTGGGCAGGGCAGGGGTGTCGGCCTGGCCCTTCCGGGGGTGACTGGCTGGTGGGAGGATCAGAGGGCATCTGCAAGGCGAGATGATTGGCGACCCGGCCACACCATTGACGATTGTTTGCGTAGTGTGGAATAGCGAATTATTCGATCACGCGGGGCACGAGGAACATGCCGTTTTCCACTGCTGGCGCACTTTTCTGGTTGGCTTCACGGTTGTCAGACTCGCTCACCACGTCATCGCGCAGACGCAACTGGATGTCACGGATGGCCGCGACCGGGTGCGACAGCGGCGTGATGCCCGAGGTGTCCACGGCGCGCATTTGTTCGACCACTTCAAAGAACTGATTGAGGCCGGTGAGCATGCGCTCACTTTCGTTATCAGAGAGTTCCAGCCGCGCCAGATTGGCGATGCGGGCCATGTCGTCGTGTGTCAGTGCCATAACAATCCGAAAGAGGTTGGGCCCATGCGCCAAGGAGTCGGCCGCTCGACCACGTCGGTGCGGGTCAGGAGCAGTCTGTGCATGGGGATGACCCCTATTATCTCCCTTTGGCCCGATGGACCTTGCGCCGCCCCTGCAAGCACCGTTGCGCAGGCGCGGGAAAGGCAGGCCCGCAAATGCGATTGCGGTGTTTTTGGCGAGAAACGGACGGATGCGGCGAGTGCTGTTGGGGTGAGTTGCACTCATCTAGACGCGAATTGAAACAACCTGCTGCAAATAAACTGAGCGTAAAGCCCGAATCTATGCCAGCTGAGGGGGAGTTATTCACAGGTGTTGCGGTATTATTCTCGCTTTGCCGCAAGACCCTCCGCACTGTTGGTCATTGTGCGAAAAAGACCAATACTTACACCCCAGTAAATTCCGGCGACGGCACGCCGACGTGCCTGCCGTGCCTGAGAGGATTCTTGAATGTTCGGAGCTTTCCGTCGGTACTTCTCCACCGACCTCGCCATTGACCTTGGCACCGCCAATACGCTGATCTTCGCCCGCGACAAGGGTATCGTTCTGGATGAGCCGTCCGTGGTCGCCATTCGCCACGAAGGCGGGCCCCACGGCAAGAAGGTCATCCAGGCCGTCGGCCACGAAGCCAAGGCCATGCTCGGCAAGGTTCCCGGCAACATCGAGGCCATCCGCCCGATGAAAGACGGTGTCATCGCCGACTTCGTGATCACCGAGAACATGATCAAGCAGTTCATCAAGATGGTGCACCCGCGCTCGATCCTCGCACCGAGCCCGCGCATCATCATCTGCGTGCCCTGCGGTTCCACCCAGGTCGAGCGCCGCGCCATCCGCGACGCAGCAGAGGCGGCGGGCGCCACCTCCGTGGACCTGATCGAAGAGCCGATGGCCGCCGGTATCGGCGCGGGCCTGCCGGTGTCGGAAGCCTCGGGCTCCATGGTGGTCGACATTGGCGGCGGCACGACCGAAGTGGGCGTGATCTCGCTGGGCGGCATGGTCTACAAGGGTTCTGTGCGCGTTGGCGGCGACAAGTTCGACGAAGCCATCATCAATTACATCCGTCGCAACTACGGCATGCTGATTGGTGAGCCCACGGCGGAAGCCATCAAGAAGAACATCGGCTCGGCCTTCCCGGGCTCCGAAGTCAAGGAAATGGAAGTCAAGGGCCGCAACCTTTCCGAAGGCGTGCCGCGTAGCTTCACCATTTCCAGCAACGAAGTGCTGGAGGCGCTCACCGAGCCGCTGAACCAGATCGTGTCCGCCGTCAAGAACGCGCTGGAGCAGACACCGCCCGAGCTGGGCGCCGACATTGCCGAGCGCGGCATGATGCTGACCGGTGGTGGCGCGCTGCTGCGTGACCTGGACCGTCTGCTGGCCGAAGAAACCGGCCTGCCCGTGCTCGTGGCCGAAGAGCCGCTGACCTGCGTGGTGCGCGGCTGCGGCATTGCGCTGGAGCGCATGGACCGCCACGGCGGTATCTTCACCAACGAGTAATACGGCATGGCAGGCGTGCTCATGCGTGGCTGCGGATGGAGTGACCCATGCCGTTAGGCACGCTGGACCGAAAGGCTCCATCCCTGTTCAAGCAGGGGCCGTCTCCCCTCGCACGCCTGACCTTTTGCAGCGCTTTGGCGCTGTTTTTAATGGTGGCGGATGCGCGCTTTCACGTCACCGAGCCGGTGCGCAAAGGCATTGGCACGGTGCTGATGCCGCTGCAGTGGCTCATGCTCAAGCCCGTAGAGTTTGCGCGCGATGGCGCAGGCTATTTCCAGGCGCTGGAAGAGGCGCAACAAGGCCGCGATGCCGCGCAAAGCCGCATGGCTGCGATGTCCCAGCAGGCCAATCAAGTGGAACTGTTGCTGCAGGAAAACGCCCAGTTGCGCCAGTTGCTCGATCTGCGCACGCGCGTCACCACGCCCGGCATGGCCGCACAAGTAGTGTATGACGCGGCGGACCCCTACACGCGCCGTGTGGTGATCGATCGCGGACAAATGGCCGGGGTGGTGGCGGGCTCGCCCGTGATCGATGCGGGCGGCGTGCTCGGCCAGGTCACGCGCGTGTTTCCGTTGTCGAGCGAAGTCACGCTGCTGATCGATCGCGATCAGGCCATCCCCGTGCGCAACATGCGCACCGGCGTGCGTGGCGTGGCGTATGGCGACCCGGTGATGATTCACGGCGGCGGCATGGAACTGCGCTTCATGGCCAGCAATGCCGACGTGCAGGAGGGCGATCTGCTCAGCACCAGCGGCATGGATGGGGTCTATCCCGCCGGTCTGCCGGTGGCCAAGGTGATCAAGGTGGAAAAGCGTGCGGACTCCTCGTTCTCGCGCATCTACTGTGAGCCGCTCGCCCAGATGATGGGTGCGCAATACGCCACCGTGCTCAAGCCGCTCGCCGATGACGTGCGCGCCGAGGTCGAGGCCGAGGTGCCCGCGCCCAAGTCTGGCAAGGCGGACAAGCCTGCCAAGGCCACGCGGGATCTGCCCGGACGGGCGCAGGGACAAGGAACACGGCCATGATGCCCAAAGGTCAGCAACTGCTGCTGCCGGTCAGTCCGGTGTTCATCGTCGCCAGTTTTCTGGTGGGTCTGTCGATCAACATCCTGCCGTTGGGGCGCGTGGTTTGGACGCCCGACTGGCTGATGGTGCTGCTCGCTTTCTGGGGCATTCATCAGCCGCAGCGTGTGGGCGTCAGCGTGGCCTTCATCCTTGGGCTGTGCATGGACGTGAGCCAGTCTGCACTCATGGGGCAGCACGCGCTGGTGTACTGTCTGCTGATGTACGCGGCGCAGATGTCCAGTCGCCGCATGCTGTGGTTCAACGTGTGGTGGCAGGCGCTGCAGATGATTCCGCTGTTTGCGGGCGCGCACGCTGTCGAGCTGATTTTGCGGCTCCTCTCCGGAGGAACTTTGCCCGGAATGGAAGGTCTGATTGCTCCCGCACTGGAAGCAGCGTTGTGGCCCGTTGCCACCTGGATCCTGCTGGCGCCGCAAAGGCGTCCGCCCGATCCGGATGAGAACCGTCCGCTGTGACGCTGTCATGCGTTACTGGCCACACGATGGATACCGCCCATGACTGAATTGCGAAATGTAGAGGCCGATGTCTCTCGCTTTCGGCTGCGGGTGATCGTCGTCGGCCTGATGGTGCTGATGGCCTTCGTGCTCATCGTCTTTCGCCTGTACATGCTGCAGGTGGTGCGCCATCAGGATCTGGCCGAGCAGGCGGAAAGCAATCGCACGGCCGTCGTGCCCATCGTGCCCAACCGGGGGCTGATCCTTGATCGCAACGGCGTGGTGCTGGCGTCCAATTACTCGGCCTACACGCTGGAGATTACGCGCGCCAAAGTCGACAATCTGGAGGAGACGATCGAAGAGATCGCCAAGATCGTCGATGTCACGCCGCGCGACCGGCGCAAGTTCCGCCGTCTCATGGACGACTCCAAAAGCTTCGAGTCGATCCCGCTGCGCACACGGCTGACCGACGAGGAGGTGGCGCGCTTTGCCGCACAGCGCTACCGTTTTCCGGGTGTGGACATCAAGGCCCGCCTGTTCCGCAGCTATCCGCTGGGTGACACGGGTGCGCATGCCATCGGCTACATCGGCCGCATCAACCAGCGCGAAAAGGAACGCATCGAAGACTCCGACGATGCCGCCAATTACCGTGGCACCGACTACATCGGCAAGCTCGGCGTGGAGTCGTCCTACGAGCACGTGCTGCACGGCCAGACCGGCGTGGAGCGGCTGGAGACGTCGGCGGGCGGCCATGCCGTGCGCCGCCTCGCCAGCTACGCGGCCAGCCCGGGCGACACGGTGATGATGTCCATCGACATCAAGCTGCAAAAGCTCGTGGAGGACATGTTCGGTGACCGCCGTGGCGCGTTGGTGGCCATGGACCCGCGCAATGGCGAAGTGCTGGCGCTGGTGAGCAAGCCGACGTTCGATCCCAACCTGTTCGTGGAAGGGATCGACCATGAAAACTGGCAGGCGCTGAACGAATCCATCAACAAGCCGCTGCTCAATCGTGCGCTGCGCGGCACCTATCCGCCCGGCTCCACGTACAAGCCCTTCATGGGGCTGGCCGCGCTGGAGCTGCACAAGCGCTCGCCCACGCAGGTCTACAACGATCCCGGCTACTTCAACTTTGGCGGGCGCACCTTCCGCAGCCACGAAGGCGGCCTGGGCGGCGTGGACATGTACCGCGCCATCCAGCATTCGAGCAACACCTACTTCTATTCACTCGCCGTGGACATGGGTGTGGACATGATTCACGACTTCATGAAGCCCATGGGGTTTGGCCAGATCACCGGCATCGACCTGAACGGCGAATTGCGCGGCACCCTGCCCAGCACGGAGTGGAAGCGCAACACCTACAAGCGCCCCGAGCAAAAGCGCTGGTTTCCCGGCGAGACCGTGTCGCTGGGGATCGGGCAGGGCTACAACAATTTCACCATGCTCCAGCTTGCGCAGGCGGAGGCGATCCTGGCCAACGGCGGCACCCGCTACAAGCCGCACATCGTCAAGGCCACGAAAGATGCGGTCTCCGGCAAGGTGACCGAAATCGAGCAGCCGGCAGGCGTGGATCTGAGCTACAGCCCGAAGAACATCGAGGTCATCCACAAGTCGCTTGGACTGGTGAACAAGGTGGGTACGGGCGCGCGCCTGTTTGCCAGCGCGCAGTACACCTCGGGCGGCAAGACGGGCACGGCGCAGGCGGTGAGTCTGGGCCAGAACGTGCGCTATAACGCCAGGCTCATGGAAGAGCACAAGCGCGACCACTCGCTGTTCTCCGCCTTTGCGCCGCTGGAGGAGCCACGCATCGCCGTCGCCGTGATCGTGGAGAACGCGGGCTTTGGTGCCGCGGCTGCGGGCCCGATTGTGCGCCGCGTGTTCGACTACTGGCTGATGGGGCTGTACCCGAGCGAAGCCGATCTGGCCGCCGTGTCCAGGGGGCAGGCGACATCGCCCATCGGCACGCCGCGCAAGGTGGCGGATATTCCCATCGTCGCGAATGAAACGCCCGAGCCTTGAGGTGATGTGATACGTGATACCGCGTGCGGCCTGGGTGCCCGCGCCACCGGCTGCATGAAACGCATGCGACGACGTCCCGGATGAGGGACGCGTAGATGCGGACTCAGGCCGCTGCCGCCACCACCTTGGGCGGCTGCAACTGGCTCACGATCAGCGCGCCCACGATCAGCGCCGCGCCAAGCAAGCCGTTCAGGCCCAGGCTCTCACCAATCAGGAACCAGCCCATCGACGCGGCGAAGACGGGCTCCAGCCCATAGATGATCGCGCTGCGCATGGCGTCCACACGCTGTTGCCCCCAGGCCTGCAAGGTCACCACCATGACGCTGGCGAACACGCCCAGGTACACCAGTGCAATCCACGATGCGGAGGGGATGTCCAGCAACGGGCCCAGCGCACTTTGCACGTCGCCGTGTCGCAGCAGCACGAGCACGCTCGACGCGGCCAGCATCACGGCGGCCTGTGCTGCGGCCATGCGTGTGGCGCGCAGTGGGGCCTTGGCGGTACGGCGTGCGCATTCTTCCAGCGCGAGGATGTAGACTGCGTAGAAGAACGTGCTTGCCAGCGTCAGCGTGTCGCCCAGATTCCACGGGTCGTTCTCGTGGAACATCAACGTCATGCCCAGCAACGCCATCAGGCACGCCACCCACAGCGCAAGCCCGTAACGCCGGCCCAGCGCCAGCATTGCGAGGATGGGCACCACCAGCACGTTCAGGCCGGTGACGAAGGCATTGCGGTTGCTGCTGGTGCGGGCCAGACCCTCGATCTGCAGCCAGAACGCGATGAACAGCAGCACGCCCAGCGCAAGTCCCCAGCGCCGTTCCGCGCCCCGCATGCCACGCCACATGGGCAGCAGCACGACGAGGGCGATGGCAAAGCGCGCCCAGATAATCTGCAGTGCATCGAGATGATGCGACAGCAGTTTCATGGCCGGAAAGGTCGTGCCCCAGACCACGGTGACGATCAACAGGGCCAACAGGCCACGACGCTCGGAACGCATAACAGGCTCGGAAAAGACAGATCTTCAAAAGTACGAAGCGCGCCGTGCGGGCGCGCTTCGGTGCAGCTTGTGGCAGCGAGGGTCAATGATGCGACATGCGGCCCACGAAGGCACGGATGCGGTCATTCGCCGGGTTGCCGAAGAACTCGGCGGGCGGCGCCTCGTGCGCAATGCGGCCCTGGTCGAAGAACATCACGCGGTCGGCCACTTCGCGCGCGAAACCCATCTCGTGGGTCACGATGATCATCGTCATGCCGCCGCGCGCCAGCTCGCGCATCACGTCCAGCACTTCCTGCACCATCTCGGGGTCAAGCGCGGAAGTGGGTTCGTCAAACAGCATCACCTTGGGTTCCATGGCGAGTGCGCGCGCAATCGCCACGCGCTGTTGCTGTCCGCCCGACAACTGCCACGGATACTTGTGCGCATGGTCCTGCATGCCCACGCGGGTCAGCAATTGCATGGCCTTGGCGTTGGCCTGCTCGCGCGAGAGGCCGCGAATGCGGCGCGGAGCGAGGGAGACGTTGTCCAGCACCGGCATATTGCCGAACAGGTTGAACTGCTGGAACACCATGCCCACTTCACAGCGCTGCTTTTGCAGCGTGGCCGGGTTGTCGGTGACGGGCTCGCCTGCGATGGTGATGGTGCCGCTGTCGTGCGGCTCCAGCCGGTTGATGGCGCGCAGCAGCGTGCTCTTGCCGGAGCCGGACGCCCCGATGATGACGGTGACCTCGCCCGTGTTGAACGAGGTGGACACGTCCTTGAGCACCTGATGCGTGCCGAAGGATTTGCACACCTTGTCGGCGACGATGTAGCAGTTGGGCTTGTTCAGGGGCGCGCTCATTTGACCCGGCCCTCCACGTCAAAACGGTATTCGATGGCCGCTGCCACCTGCGTGACCAGCGTGGTCAGGATCAGGTAGGTGATGGCCACCGTCACCAGTGTCTGCACCGGCTGGAACGTGGCCGACTGGATGCGGTTACCGACGTTGGTCAGCTCCACCACGCCGATGGCGTAGGCCAGTGACGAGTCCTTGAGCAGGGCGACAAAATTGCTCACCAGCGGTGGCAGCGAAATCTTGAATGCCTGCGGAAACACCACGTCCAGAAACACGCGGCTACGCGGCAGGCCGAGCGCCCGTGCGGCCTCGGTCTGCCCACGCGGAACGGCCAGCAAACCGGCGCGCACGGCTTCCGCGTTGTACGCGCCCACGTTCAGGCCCAGCGCCACTACGGCCGCGGCGAAGTCGGGCAGGTTCAGGCCCGGCACCAGCACCGGCAGGGCAAAGTAGACGAACAGGATCTGCACCAGCAGCGGAGTGCCGCGAATGGCCCAGATGTAGAAACTGGCGATCCAGCGCAGCCAGGCCATGGGCGAGGTGCGCGCAAGCGCAGCGGCAGTGCCCAGAATCAGGCCCACGACGCCGCTCACCGCTGTCAGGTACAGCGTGGTGATGGCGCCTTCCTTGAACAAGGCGGCGTTGGAGCCGATCGGCTCGGGAAAGAAGGAAAGGAACTGGCCGAGCAGAGCGAGGACCAGCACCATCAACACCAAAGCCGCCACCAGTGTTGCATTGCTGCGCTGGGAGCGGCTCCAGTGTGCGGGCCAGAGGGCTAAGAGCATGAGTGCAGAGTCCCGGCCCCGGTCAGCAACCGCAGGCTCGGGGACCGTTGTAGTGAGAAGGGATTACTTGCAGGTGACGTCTTCGTGAAAGTACTTCTCGGAGATGGCCTTGATGGTGCCGTCAGCGATCAGTTCCTTCAGCGCCTTGTTGTAGGCGTCGGACAGACCCGTGTTGCCCTTGGAGACGGCGGCAGCCACTTGCTCCACGAACAGCATGTCGCCGGTATTGAAGCCAGCCTTGGCGTTCTTGGAGATCATTTCCTTGGCCACGAAGCGGTCGGTCACCCAGGCGTCCACGCGCTTGGACACCAGCGCATTGCGGGCGGCTTCGTCGGTCGGGAAGTTCTTCACTTCCTTCACGCCGGGCACCTTTTTCACATGTTCCAGATAGGTGGTGCCAGTTTGCACCGCCACGACCTTGCCGGCCAGGTCCTTGGCGGTCTTGATCGCAGGCGTCATGGCGACGATGATGCCGCCGGAGCAATAGTGCGGGAGGGTGAAGCTCACTGCCTTTTCGCGCTCGGGCGTGATGGCGTGCGAGGCAATGACCAGATCCCAGCGGTCTTGCGCCAGGCCCGTGAGCAGCGCGTCGAAGCCGACGGCCTTCCACTCATATTTCAGGCCCATTTTCTTGGCAACCGCTTCGGCCACATCGATTTCGTAGCCGGTCAGCTCCTTGCCCCTGAAGAAGTTGAAGGGCGCATATTGGCCTTCCGAGCCCATGGTGATGCTGCCGCTCTTCTGTATGGCATCCAACGGACGGGCCTGCACGGAGACGGCGGAGCACAATGCCACGACGGTGGCCACGGTAGTCAAGATCTTCTTCATGTGTTCGTTCCTGCGGGATCGCATCAGGTACAAAAAATCCGGCCATGTCGATAACACAGCCGGAGGACAGGTGCCCCTTTCGATGGCGGGGCGGCGTCACAAAGCAGCCACATTATAAAAAGATGGGCCGCCCCTGCGGTCTGACCTTCTGCGGGGATTACCCCCATTGGCACGTGGCACCAACAGATTCAACGTTTTTCACGCATCAAAGTTGACTTGCCAAACAGCGATTCGATCAAATCCACCGCCAATTCCGCCGTCTGATTGCGGATGTCCAGCGCGGGGTTCAGCTCCATGATGTCGAGCGACGATAAGGCACCACAGTCGGCCAGCATCTCCATGCACAACTGCGTCTCGCGGTAGTTGGGGCCGCCGCGCACCGGCGTGCCCACGCCAGGCGCTTCGACCGGGTCCAGACAGTCCATGTCGAAGCTCACATGCAGATGCGTGTTTTCATCGACATCCGCGAGTGCGGACTGCATCACCGCGCGCATGCCCAGCTCATCGATGGTGCGCATGTCATACACGTCGATGCGATGCAGATTGAGGAACTCCTTCTCGCAGGCATCCACGCTGCGCAGGCCGATCATGGCCAGTTCCTCGTTGCGCAGCGCGGGATCGGCACCCGACAGTTGCACGAGCGCTTGCGGGCCATGTCCAAGTAGGCACGCCACCGGCATGCCGTGCAGATTGCCGCTGGGACTGCCCTGGGGGGTATTGGCATCGGCGTGCGCATCCAGCCACAGCACCTTGAGTCGACGCTGACGCGCGCGGCAATGTCGCGCCACCGCGCTGATGGAGCCGATCGCCAGACTGTGATCGCCGCCCATGAGCAAAGGCAGTCGGCCAGCGGCCAGGGTTTCCAGCGTTGCCGTGTGCACCACCTGGTTCCAGGAAATCACCTCATCCAGATGGCGAAAGCCCTGTTGCGGCGCCGCTTGAGGATTGCCCGGGCCGATCAGATTGCCGTAGTCCAGCACCATCAGCCCACGCTCGCGCAGCACCCGAGCGATGCCGGCAATGCGAAGCGCATCCGGCCCCATGCTTGCGCCAAGAACGCTCGCCCCCACGTCCGTGGGTGCGCCAATCAAAGTGATGCCACGCATGTTCCGGATGCCTCATGATCGTATGGCGCTGTGCCCCTCGCAACGCGCAGCATGCACTGTACGGCAAACCGATGTCGCGCGAACGGCTTAACGCAAGAACGCGTCGTAGCCTGTCTTGAGAATCAGTGCCGTCACCACGAAGATGAAAATCCCGCGCACAAAACCCGCGCCGTGCTTGAGCGCGAGATGCGTGCCCGCCAGACTGCCAATCACATTGAAGATCGCCAGCGGCACGGCGTAATGCCACCAAATGTGGCCCTTCGCCGCAAACAGCGCAATGGCCGACAGGTTGCTGCCCAGATTCATCAGCTTGGCCGACGCCGACGCATTCAGGAAGTCATAACCCAACAGGCGTACGAACAAGAAGATGAAAAAGCTGCCCGTGCCCGGCCCGAAGAAACCGTCGTACGCACCAATCGTCAGACCGATCAGGCTCGCAACAATGGTCTCGCTGCGGCCCTCATGCACGGGCGCATGCGTGCGGCCCAACTCCTTTTTCGCCAAGGTGTACAGCAGCAGCGCCAGCAGGATAAAGGGCAGCAACTTGCGCAGAAAGTCGCCCGAAATCAGCGTAACCGCCCACGCGCCCGCAAACGATCCCACCACGGCGGCGCCAAACGCGGGCAGCATCGCATGCCAGCGCATCTGAACTTTGCGGCTGTACTGCAGGGTCGCAATCGCCGTGCCCCAGACCGAGCCACTCTTGTTCGTGCCCAACAGCGTCGCAGGCGGAGCCGCAGGGAAGGTGGCAAACAGCGCAGGCACCAGAATCAGCCCGCCGCCACCGACGATGGCGTCCACAAAACCGGCCAGCATCGAGGCCAGCGAGACGATGATCCATTCCATGGAGGGCGATTGTCGCACCAGCGCAGGCGCGGCGTACCGTCATCTGCGTCAGGACGATCCGATCGATGGAGGAGCGCTTGAACAGCGATCACGAACGAGCTTCCACTCAATCAAAGACAAGAGCCTTTAAGTTCACCAATGGTTGAATGGCGATTTGTATTCAATTTTTGTAGTTTTTTGTATAAAGACACTTTGATGGAAAGCGGTAAGAAAATTTACAAATATCCTTCCAAGCGGTTTCTGGCAGAGATGCGAAAAATTGTGGACGAAGAAGAAATTGTTGTATTTGTTGAAAAAGGATGGAGATCCAGACTGTTAAAGAAAAGTATAAAAAACTGGCCTGAATCTGCTGCCGAAGTGGATAAATTGAAGACAGGGGGCAAACGAGTTCATAATCATTATGTTTTGTCTCAGTGTCTTTTGTTCCGGTTTCACTTTATGTATACTTGGGCGCTGTCAAAAGGTCGAGTCATGAGTTGTCATTTTACTGATGACGGAATTGAAATTCCTTATTCAGCAAAATGCAAGGCTGAACCTTCGGAGAATTTGTACGGGGACTATATCCCATTCAAAAACACAGGGTTTCCAATGCTTTATGGCGGGCCTCAGGTAAAGGAATTTATATGATGGCAGGCGATATGAAAATTCGACCTTTTTTAGCACATGTGAAGATAGTAGCTCTATTTCTTTTTGTGGCATCTCACCCATCACGGTCCTTTTCAATTGATGACTCGAATGAGGTCATAAAGAATGTCGAGGGCTGGAATATCCAAAAAAGAAGTGCAACCACTGGAGGGGGATGCGTTGGTGTAAGATACGATGACCGTATACTGGACAATGGGAATGCTTTGTCTTTTAAATTGACCGGATTGAGTGAGTTATCGTATATTAAAAAAATAGAGTTTCGATTTGATGAAAATTTGGATCTGCCTAGTCGAAGTGCGAACTCGGACGAAATCTATGCTGGCGCGGCAATTTTGCGTAACGAAGAATTAAAAAAAGCGTTGTCGTCGCGGAAATTGACAATCAATTTCTATACTTCGATGTCTGCTAGGTGTGCAAATGTTAATCTAAGAGGAGTTGCGGAGGCGATTGCATTTATAAAAGATAATTGTGGAAATTCAAATGATCGTTCACAGAACCTCGATATAAAAGCAGAAGAGAGGTGAGCTTATATGCATTGGTTGTGAATTCAAATATCCAACCAGCAAGAACAGCACTCAGTACACAAAGATACAGCTGGCGGGACTGGTGGCCCGGATTTCAGGTAATTGACCATCTGATCGCGGATCAGGACTTCCAGATAGCGCTGTGGCAAGCCCTTGGATGACGTGCTTGTCGCAAATGCGCCATGGATGACGGTGAAGATGATGAAAGAGCAGTTCAAGGGCTTCTGAAATGCGGACAGTGGTGACAGGCGCGCAGCCATTGGAAGCAATGGCACCTCGCTCAAGCCCTATCGGCGCGGGATCGTCTCAAGGGTTTGTTGGCCCACGCACACCGGACAGTTGGTGGGGATCAACCATCGCATCAAGGTCATCAAGCGCTCGGCCTACGACTGTTGCTATACCGGCCATCTTCTCCCCAAGTTCAAGGCGGCACTCCCCGGGCGTTCGCGATGAGCCAAAAAAAAAGCGCCGCAATTGCGGCGCTTGGGTGAATCTGCATCTTCTGTGGACACAGGTTTTAAATATTGTGCTGTTGTTGAGTTTGTCTTGTCTCCTCGGTCCCCTCGCTGCGAGCCGAGGCGCGCGTTCGAGTAAGGAGAATGTAATCGTTGCACCTCGTTAGTGCATCAGTGCTTTCCCCACCCAGTTTTAGAGCACGGGACCAGCGAAATTGCCCAGAATTGTGGCAGTGCAACATTTTTTCGTGACGTGAGTGTGACGGGTGTTGGCATGCCTGGCTAATTGATCGTGACTCTCATAGTCCGAAGTGCATAGGTGAGCAAGCCTTGTCCCGCTGGGTCGGGGCGCGGCACGATCTACCGCCGTGACTGGCGTTTTACGCCGCCGTATTCGGGCGTGACGATGGTGTATGCGATGAAGATTTCTGCGGAAGGTCGTGTGCTGGAGTCCGAGCCGCCGGAGTCGTTTGCGGCGCTGCACATGGATGGATGGACGCGCATCCTCGTTGCGGCAAGGGCGCGGTGGTGTTTCATACCGCCGCGCCCTTGCCGCATTTGCGCCCTTGCCGCATTTGCGCCCTCCTGAGCGCGCATCTGAGCGCCCATCTGTACGCATGCCTCGGCCGATCGGATCAGGACGACAGGATCACGCGCCTGCGCGAATCCACTCCGCGGCCTTTTCGGCCATCATCAATGTGGGCGAGTTGGTGTTGCCGCTGGTGATGGTGGGCATGGCTCCGGCGTCGACCACGCGCAGGCCCGCGATGCCGCGCACGCGCAGATGCGAGTCCAGCACCGCCATCGGGTCGTCGGCACGACCCATGCGGGTGGTGCCGACGGGGTGGAAGATGGTGGTGGCGATGTCGCCTGCCAGGCGCGCCAGTTCGTCGTCGCTCTGGTACTGTGGGCCGGGTTTCCATTCCTCGGGGGCGTAGGGTGCCAGGGCGGGCTGCGCCACGATGCGGCGGGTGACGCGCAGGCTGTCGGCGGCCACCTTGCGGTCTTCGTCGGTGGACAGGTAATTGGGTGCGATGGCGGGAGCGCTCTTGAAGTCGGCGTTCTTGATCTGCACGCTGCCGCGACTGGTCGGGTTCAGGTTGCAGACGCTGGCCGTGAATGCCGGGAAGTTGTGCAAGGGCTCGCCGAACGCATCGAGCGACAGCGGCTGCACGTGGTACTGGATGTTCGGGTGCTCGCGCTCGGGGCTGCTGCGCGTGAAAGCCCCCAATTGCGATGGCGCCATGCTCATCGGGCCGCTGCGTTTGAGCGCGTATTCCAACCCAATCTTGGCCTTGCCGATGAGGCTGCTGGCAAGCATGTTGAGCGTGGGCACGTTGTTGACCTTGAACACCGCGCGAATCTGCAAATGGTCTTGCAGGTTGGCACCGACGCCGGGCAGGTCGCGTACAACTTCGATGCCGTTTTTCTTCAGCAGGTCGGCGGGGCCGATGCCGGAGAGTTGCAGGATTTGCGGTGAGTTCACGGCGCCCGCGCTCAGGATGACTTCCTTGTCCGCGCGCGCGGTGATCATCTCCTGACCATCCCACACCTGGACGCCGGTGCAGCGCTGGCTGCCGTCGGGCTGCGTTTCGATGACGAGCTTGGCGGCCTGCGCATTGGTCCACATCTCGAAGTTCGGGCGGCCGTAGCAGGTGGGGCGCAGAAAGGCCTTGGCGGTGTTCCAGCGCCAGCCGGATTTCTGGTTCACTTCAAAGTAGCCGACGCCTTCGTTGGAGCCGCTGTTGAAGTCGTCGCTGGCGGGCACGCCGGCCTCTTGTGCGGCGCGCGCGAAGGCGTCGAGGATGTCCCAGCGCAGGCGCTGCTTTTCCACGCGCCATTCGCCCGATCCGCCGGTACTCTTGCTGCCGTGCAAGGCCTTGAAGGCAGGGCTGGCCTTTGCAGGATCATCGAGGCGCCAGTGGTCTTCATGGCGGCGGAAGGCGGAGAGCACTTCATTCCAGCGCCAGCCGTCGTCGCCGGTCACGTCGGCCCAGTGGTCGTAGTCGCGTGCCTGACCGCGCATGTAGATCATGCCGTTGATGCTGGAGCAGCCGCCCAGCGTCTTGCCGCGCGGATAGCGCAGCGTGCGCCCGTTCAGGCCGGGGTCGGGCTCGGTGTTGTAGAGCCAGTCGGTGCGCGGATTGCCGATGCAATACAGATAGCCCACGGGAATGTGGATCCAGTGGTAGTCGTCGCGCCGCCCCGCTTCCACGAGCAGGACGCGGGTGCGCTTGTCGGCACTGAGGCGGTTGCACAGCAGCGCGCCCGCAGTGCCGCCGCCGATGATGATGTAGTCGAATTCGGTGTTGTCGCTCATGGATGCCGGGTGCCTGACCAAACGAAGTTGTCTCGTCGGTCATTGTGCGGATCGGCATCCGGATGTCGAGAGGGGAAGCGCTGACTTGCTATGTTTTTGATGGCGTAAGCCCCATGCAATCAGCACCTGCTACGCGGTTTGTGATGTTTTTTCATACCAGCAGCGACTCCAGCAAACGCGCCACGTGAATGGCTTCGCGCTGCGCGCCGTCGGCAATCTGGTGGCGGCAGCTCGTGCCGTCGGCCACCACGATCGCATCGGGTTGCTTGCGGATGGCGGGCAGCAGGCTGGCCTCGGCCATCTGCATGGAGACGTCGTGGTGATTGGCTTCGTAGCCAAAGCTGCCTGCCATGCCGCAGCAACTGGTCTCGATCAGTTCTGCCTTGGTGTCGGGAATCAGCTTGAGCACCTCCATGATCGGCGTGACCGCGCCAAACGCCTTCTGGTGGCAGTGGCCGTGCAGCAGCACCTGCTTGCCTGCCGGGCGCAGGCGCAGTGCGAAGCGGCCCGCCTTGATCTCGCGGGCGATGAATTCCTCGAACATCAACGCCTGCTTCGAGACGGTGACAGCCTTGTCGCCCAGTCCCATTACCAGTGCTTCATCACGCAGCGTGAGCAGGCACGACGGCTCCAGGCCGACCACCGCCACGCCCGCTTCGGCCAGGGGCAGCAGTGCGTCGATGAGCGCGCCTGCGCGCGCGCGCGCCTCGTCCACCATGCCGCTGGCGAGGTACGTGCGTCCGCAGCAGTGGTGGCTGCCCTGGCCTTTTTCGACCGTGTGCAGCACATAGCCGGCCGCCTTCAGCACGCGCGCGGCGGCGAGCGCGTTTTCGGTTTCAAACGTGCCGTTGAAGGTGTCCACGAACAGCACGGCGGCCTTCTGGCCTGCGCGCGCCGCAGCCAGCGTGGCGGGCTGATCGGAGAACAAGGCACGGTCCTCGTCCTGCATGTGCCAGAAGGTGTCGCTGCGCCATTGCGGCAGGCTGCGTTTGGCGGAAATGCCCAGCACCTTTTCACCGATCCACGCGGCACCCGGTACGCTGTTGCGCAGGTTCAGCAGCCACGACCACTGGCTGGCCGTGGCCGCATAGTCGGGCAGGCGGGCGATGAGCTTGTCCTTGAGCGTGTGGCCGTGGCGTGCCTTGTAGTGCGCAAGGAATTCGATCTTCATCTTCGCCATGTCCACGCCGGTCGGGCACTCGCGCTTGCAGCCCTTGCAGCCGACGCACAGGTCCATGGTTTCCTGCATGGCTTCGCTGGTGAAAGCGTCCGGGCCCAGCTGGCCCGACAGCGCCAGGCGCAGCGTGTTGGCGCGCCCGCGTGTGAGGTGCTGTTCATCGCGCGTGACGCGGTAGCTCGGGCACATGGTGCCCGCGTCGAATTTGCGACAGGTGCCGTTGTTGTTGCACATCTCCACGGCCTTGGCGAAGCCGCCCGTCACGTCGCCGCCGGTGCCGGGCGCGGTGACTTCTTCCGTGACCGGGTCGGCATTCACATTCCATGCAGACCAGTCGAGCGCGGGCTGGATGGGGATGCGCTGATAGGGCCGGGGAGCGCTGGGCGGGGCGAAGCGGAACAGCGCGCCGTCGGTCATGCGCGGCGGGTCGATGATCTTGCCCGGATTGAACAGGCCGATCGGGTCCATGTGCTGCTTGATGGCGCGAAACGCCTCGTTGATCGCGGGGCCGAATTGCCATTCAATCCATTCGCCGCGACACAGACCGTCGCCGTGCTCGCCGCTGAAAGCGCCCTTGTATTTGCGCACCAGTTCGGCAGCCTCCTCGCCGATGGCGCGCATCTTGGCCGCGCCGCCCTGCGCCCCTTCCACGCGCATGTCGAGAATCGGGCGCACGTGCAGCGTGCCCACCGATGCGTGCGCGTACCAGGTGCCGCGCGTGCCGTGGCGCGCGAAGACGTCGGTGAGCGCGTCGGTGTATTCGGCCAGATGTTCGAGCGGCACGGCGCAGTCTTCGATGAAGCTCACCGGCTTGCCATCGCCCTTCAGACTCATCATGATGTTCAGGCCCGCCTTGCGCACTTCCCACAGGTTTTTCTGCGGCGCGTCGTCGGGCATCTGCACCACGCTGCCGGGCAGGCCAAGGTCGCCCATCAACTCCACCAGTTGTTGCAGCCTGGGCAGCAACTCCGCCTTGTTGGCACCCGCGAATTCCACCAGCAAGATGGCCGCAGGCGTGCCGTTGATGAGGGCGGTTTCCATGGTCGGGCGGAACGCCGGATTGCTCAGCGCAAGGTCGATCATCGTGCGATCCACCAACTCCACCGCGCACGGGCCGAGCTTGACGATGTGCTGGGCCGAATCCATCGCATCGTGGAACGACTCGAAGTTCACCACGCCCAGCACCTTGGCCCGGGGCAGTTCGGAGAGCTGGAGCGTGAGACTCTGGGTATAGGCCAGCGTGCCTTCGGAGCCGATGAGCAGGTGCGCGAGGTTCACCGAGCCATCGTTCGTATAGGGCCGCTCGCTCTGGTTGTGGAAGATGTCGAGGTTGTATCCGGCCACGCGCCGCATGACCTTGGGCCAGCGGGCGTCGATGTCGGCGCGATACTGCTCGGCGAGCGAGCGCACGAAGTCCGCCAGCCGCGTCTCGCGCGCGCCCAGGCGGTCCACCGGGCCGAAGTTGAGCAGTTCACCGTTCGACAGCCACGCGCTTGCGCCCAGCACGTTGTGCACCATGTTGCCGTAGGTGATCGAGCGCGAGCCGCAGGAGTTATTACCCGCCATACCGCCCAGCGTGGCTTGCGCGCTGGTGGACACGTCGACCGGATACCACAGGCCATGCGGCTTCAACTGGGCGTTGAGGTGATCGAGCACCATGCCCGGCTCGACCGTGGCGGTGCCGCCCTGCACGTCCACATCGAGCAGCTTGCGGAAGTACTTGGTGTTGTCCATCACCAGCGCCGCACCGGTGGTCTGGCCGCACTGGCTGGTGCCGCCGCCGCGCGGCAGCACGGGCACCTTGAGGTCGCGCGCGATCGCGATGGCGGTGGTGATGTCGCGCTCGGTGCGCGGCACCATCACACCGACCGGCATGATCTGGTAGATCGACGCATCGGTGGCATAGCGCCCGCGCGATGCGGCGTCGAACATCACTTCGGCTTGGGTTTCCTGGCGCAGGCGGCGTTCCAGCGCCTCGCTCACATCGTTGGGTGGAAGCACGGTGCCAGCGGGGGCGAGGCGGTCTTGCGAATCGATCTGCATGCGGTCTTTCTGTGGGCTCGTCGCGGCGCGAGCAGGCGAGGGTGGGCGCCGTCTGGATGGCGTTCTGCCCGGCCTATGGGGTGAATGGAGCTATTTTGCATTCATTATTTGCGCATCAATTCTTACGTGTTTCAGGGAAATCCATGATTCGTGTTTGTCTTTTGAATGCAAAACTTGCGTGACCTTCGATGCGTGACAACGCACATTGGCTGGCCCACCCGGGTCGCACACCCCCCACAAGATGAAGGAGACAACCGCCATGCATGCAAATCCTCCCGTTCGCGCAGCCCTGGGCCTGACCGTCGCGATGTCCTTGATGATGAGTCTGGCCGGTGCCGCGCACGCGGACTGGGCGCCGACGAAGGCGATCGAATTCGTCGTTCCGTTTTCGCCGGGTGGCGCGTCGGACCAGATGGCGCGCGTGATTCAGGCGGCCATCACCAAGCATGAGTTGGTGAAGGTGCCGATCGTTATCCAGAACAAGGCCGGCGCCTCGGGCGCGGAAGGCATTCTCGATGTGAAGAGCGCGGCCAAGGACCCGCACAAGATCCTCGTGGCGTCCACCGGCATCTTCACCGTGCCCATGGCGACGGGCCTGCCATTCAACTGGAAGGACCTCACGCCCGTCGGCATGGTGGCGCAGGATGAGTTCGTGCTGTGGGTGAACTCCTCCACGCCGTACAAGACGTCTAATGAGTATCTGGCCGAGGTGAAGAAGAACCCCGGCAAACTGAAGATGGGCGGCACCAGTTCCAAGCGCGAAGACCAGGTGATCACCGCCGAGATCGAGCAAAAGGGCGGCGTGAAATTCACCTACATCCCCTACAAGGGCGGTGGCGAGGCGAGCACCCAGCTGGTCGGCAAGCACATCGACTCCAACACCAACAACCCGAGCGAATCCATCGCGCAATGGCGCGCCGGTCAGGTGCGCGCGCTGTGCCTGTTCTCGGACAAGCGCTCCGGCTACACGACCAAGGTGACCGAGTCGCAAAGCTGGGCCGATATTCCCACCTGCAAGGAGCAGGGGCTGGACGTGTCCTACAACATGCTGCGCGGCTTCTTCCTGCCCGGTGGTGTGGCACCGGATCAGGCGAAGTTCTACGAAAACCTGCTCTCCAAAGTGGTGGAGACGCCCGAGTTCAAGGAGTACCTCGAAAAGAACGCGCTGCGCCCGGACTTCATGGTGGGGCAGAAGTTTGTCGACTTCCTCAAGACCGACGAGTCGCGCCATGCGGACATCATGAAGAGCGCCGGCTTCATGGCCAAGAAGTGACGGAGCCGGAATGTCTGAAGCCAGCAACGCGCCCGAGGACGCGCAGGACGAACTGCCCGGCCACGGCATCAGCAAACGCACGGTGGAATGGGTGGTGGCCGCCATCCTGTTCGTGCTCTCGGCCATCGTCATCTGGGACAACCAGCGCATAGGCGCAGGGTGGGATGACTCTGGCCCGCAGGCGGGCTATTTCCCGATGCGCATCGGCATCGCCGTGGCGCTGGCCGCGCTGTGCGTGGCGTGGCAGGCGCTGCGCCAGCCGTCGCAGGGCCTCTTCGCCACGTGGGGACAGCTCAAGAGCGTGGCGCAGGTGCTGGTGCCGCTCACCATCTACATCGCGTTGATCGGCGTGCTCGGCATCTATGTGGCGTCGGCGCTGTTCATCGCCGCGTTCATGCGATTCGCAGGCGGCTATGCGTGGTGGAAAGCCATCCTGACCGGCGTGCTCACCAATCTGGTGCTGTTCGTCGTGTTCGAAATCCAGTTCAAGGTACCGCTGCCCAAAGGGCCGCTGGAAGCCTGGTTGGGGTATTGAGTCCAGCGTCGCCACAAGGCCGCGAGTGTGATCGGAGACATGAACGATGGAAGATTTTGGCGCGCTACTGCACGGCTTCAGTGTCGTGCTTTCGTGGCACAACATGGGGCTGATGTTTGTCGGCATTTTGCTGGGCATCGTCGTCGGCGTGCTGCCGGGGTTGGGTGGGCCGAACGGAGTGGCGATCCTGTTGCCGCTCACGTTCGGCATGAGTCCCACCTCGGCCATCATCCTGCTCAGTTGCATCTATTGGGGTGCGCTGTTCGGCGGGGCGATCACGTCGGTGCTGTTCAACATTCCGGGCGAGGCCTGGTCGGTGGCCACCACGTTTGACGGCTATCCACTGGCACAACAGGGCAAGGCAGGCGAGGCGCTCACGCTGGCGTTCACCGGCTCGTTCGTCGGTGCGATTTCGGGCGTGTTGCTGATCACCTTCCTGGCACCGCTCGTGGCCTCGTTCGCGCTGGAGTTCGGGCCGCCCGAATTCTTTGCCGTGTTCTTCCTCACGTTCTGCAGTTTCATCGGCATGGGCAAGGAAGCCAAGGCCAAGATCATCGCCGCGATGGGTGTGGGCCTGCTGCTGGCGGCGGTCGGCATGGACACCATTTCGGGCGAGCTGCGCATGACCTTCGGCTCGGGCGAACTGCTGCGCGGCTTCGACTTTCTCGTCGTGGTGATCGGCCTGTTCGGCATCAGCGAAATCCTCATGACGATCGAGGAAGGGCTGGCCTTCAAGGGCAAGAAAGCGAAGATCGATCTGAAGGTGGTGCTCACGACCTGGGCCAGCCTGCCGCGCTACTGGCTCACCATGCTGCGCTCGTCCGCCGTGGGCTGCTGGATGGGCGTGACACCGGGCGGCGCGGTGGCCGCCAGCTTCATGGGGTATGGCCTGGCCAAGAAGTTCTCGCGCAAGGGCGACCACTTTGGCAAGGGCGAGCCGGAAGGCGTGCTGGCACCGGAAACGGCTGCGCACGCGGCGGGCACGTCGGCGCTGCTGCCCATGCTCGCGCTGGGCATTCCCGGATCGGCCACGGCGGCGGTGCTGTTGGGTGGGTTGATGATCTGGGGTTTGCAACCCGGGCCGCTGCTGTTCACCGAGCAAAAGGATTTCGTCTGGGGCCTGATCGCCAGCATGTACATGGGCAATCTGGCGGGGCTCATCATCGTGCTGTCCACGGTGCCGCTGTTTGCTGCCATCCTGCGCATTCCGTTTTCCATCGTGGCACCGATGATCCTGATGGTGTGCGCGATCGGTGCCTTCACGGTGAATGGGTCATCGTCCGATATCTGGATGATGCTGATCTTCGGCGTGATTGGCTACGTGTTCAAGAAGCTCGACTATCCGCTCGCGCCGATGGTGCTCGCGCTGGTGCTGGGCGATCGCATGGAAGACGCCTTCCGCCAGAGCATGCTGGGCAGCAACGGCAATGTGGGCGTGTTCTGGCACAACGGGCTGTCGGGAACGATCATCACGCTGGCGCTGCTCCTGCTGTTCTGGCCGGTGATCAGCGCGGTGATCGCCAGATTCAAGAAGCCGTCGCGGGCGACCGCCTCCGACATGGCCAACACCTGAAGGGATGGCGCGGATTAACGGGATGCGCGCGGCTTGCGGCCGTTGGGCTTGGCCTCGCTGGCGGGCGGCTGGCTGGCGCGCAACTGGCCCAGCACCGCGTCGCGCTTGTTCACCAGATGCCCCACGAGGATGCGCTTGAGTTTGTCGCCATCGCGTGCGGCCAGCGCGTCGAGCATTTCGCTGTGCTCGGCGGCGGCCAGCTTCCATTTGCTCTCATCGTGGTTGGTGTGAAAGCGCACCGGATGGGCGCGCGTGTTCACGCTGCGGTAGATCTGCGAGAGCACCGGATTCTTCGCTGCGGCGTTGATGGCGGCGTGGATGCGGGCGTTGAGTTCGTAGTAGCCCGCGAGATTCTTGCGCGTGAAGCAGGCCATCATCTCGTAGTGCATGGCGCGGATTTCGTTGAGCTCTTCTTCGGTGATGCGCTCGGCGGCGAGTTCACCGGACTGGCCTTCCAGCATGGCCAGCACTTCGAAGGTGCTGATGATGTCGCCTTCGTCGAGGCTGGCGGCCACGGCACCGCGATTGGGCAGCAGCTCGACCAGCCCTTCGGCGGCCAACAGCTTGATGGCTTCGCGCAGCGGCGTGCGCGAGACGCTGAGCAGTTCGCAGATTTCGCGTTCATTGAGCTTGGCGCCGGGCGCGATCACGCCTTCCACGAGCATGTGGCGCAAGCGGTCGGCCACTTGTTCGTGCAGCGCCAGACGCTGGATGTTGGCCACGGGTTTGCCGGTGAGTGTGTCCGTCGACGAATAGGCGTTGGTCATGGAAATGAATTCAATTGTGACGCTTATAGAGTCAATCTTAAGGGTTAACGATCATCAATTTTTGTATTTTGCATTCAAAATATGCCATGAAAGGACGACATCATGCTGCAACTCGATTTTCACCCTACAGGCCGCCATTTTCTGCAAATTCCGGGCCCGAGCCCTGTGCCCGACCGCATTTTGCGTGCAATGAGTTTGCCCACCATAGACCATCGCGGTCCGGAGTTCGGTGCGCTGGGCAAAAAAGTACTGGGCGATATCGGCAAGATCTTCAAGACCCAACAGCCCGTGGTGATCTATCCCGCTTCCGGCACGGGGGCATGGGAAGCGGCGCTGGCCAACGTGATGAGCCCCGGCGATGAAGTGCTGATGTATGAGACCGGCCACTTCGCATCGCTGTGGATCAAGATGGCCACCCGTCTGGGGCTGAAGCCGGAAGTGCTGGCCTATGACGGTGCCGACAAGCACCTGCCCAACGCGCCCAGTTGGCGGCGCGGCGTGCAGGCGGACATGATCGAGGCGCGCCTGCGCAAGGACACGGAACGCAAGATCAAGGCCGTGTGCGTGGTGCACAACGAGACCTCGACGGGCGTGACCTCCGACATTGCTGCCGTGCGCAAGGCGATCGATGCGGCGGGCCATCCGGCGCTGCTGATGGTGGACTCGATCTCGGGTCTGGGGTGCGCGAATCTGGAGCACGATGCCTGGGGCATCGACGTCACCGTGTCGGGCTCGCAAAAAGGTCTGATGCTGCCGCCGGGCATCAGCTTCAACGCGGTATCGCAAAAGGCCATCGAAGTGGCCCGCACGGCCAAGCTGCCCAAGGCGTTCTGGGCGTGGGACGAGATCATCGAGATCAACAAGGGCGGATATTGGCCGTACACACCCAATACCAATCTGCTGTATGGCCTGTCCGAAGCGCTGGACATGATCCTCGGTCAGGGGCTGGACGCCGTGTTTGCGCGGCACCAGCGCTGGGCGGCGGGCGTGCGGGCGGCAGTGCAGGCCTGGGATCTGCCCATCCAGTGCGCCGATCCGGCGGTGTATTCGCCCGTGCTGACGGGTGTCATCCTGCCCGAAGGCGTGGACGCCGATGCCGTGCGCACGTTGATCTATGAGCGCTTTGACCTGTCGCTCGGACAGGGGCTGGGCAAGCTGCGCGGGCGCATGTTCCGGCTGGGGCATCTGGGCGACAGCAACGACCTGACGCTGGTAGCCATGATCGCGGGTGTGGAAATGGGCTTCCGTCTCGCGGGCGTGAAGATGGCGGGCGGCGGCGTGGACGCCATCATGAAATATTTCGCCGAAAACGCCCCTCGTCAGAGTGTGGGCGCGCCAGAAAAGGCATTGCGCGTGGCCTGACAACAGGCCGGCGTGGCGCGCCCGCAGGGCGCATCAGAGGTGCGGATGGTGCCCGTGGCCACCGCCCGCGCCTCTTTGCGTTAGGGCACATGCATAATTGTTGGCTAAATCGATGTAAATGAAAGTATCCTCATCGGATACAACTATGGAATGATTCGAATCTGAATCAGGCATCTTGGCCGGGAGTTGTCTGCAGGTCGTTTTCCTGCAAACATCTGTCAGCAAAGATGCAATGTGTGTAGGCGTCCGCCGTGACATGCGCAGCCAGGGGTGGCGCGCTCCAACTTGTGCGAGACTGCCCGACTGAAGCCACCGCGGCTAGCCTTCTGACTGCCGCTGTGGCTGATCTTTTGCCCTTATGCAGAGTTCCAATCCGCCGTCGATCACTGTCAATGCTTCCAGCGATGCCGCCGTCCACGCCGAGGGCGCCTGGGTCGCGGCCGCGTTTGCCGAGCGCAGGCAGTGGAAGGCGCTGGCGCACGAACTGGAGCGAGTGCGCCAAGCGGGCGCATGGGATTTGCTCGGCTTAGAGCGGCTGGACCACGTCGGCGCGCAGATTCTGTGGAATGCGTGGGGTCAGCGCTGGCCCACGAACGTGCAGGCCGCACCCGCACACCGCGAAATCATCGAGCAGGTGGCGAAGTTCAGCGAAGTGCCGGAACCACCGCAAGGCCATTCGTGGATGGCCCAGCAGGCGGACATTCTGGGCGGCACGGTGATGCACTCGCTCGGGCATTTCAAGCATCTGATCGAGCTGATCGGGCAACTGGTGTTCGATCTGGGCCGCCTGCTGCGCAACCCCATGCGCGGACCCTGGCGCGATATTTCAGGGCACCTGTACCGCATGGGCGCGACGGCCATGCCGATCACGGCGCTGGTAGGGTTCTTGATTGGCGTGGTGCTGGCCTATCTGATGTCGCTGCAATTGCGCCAGTTTGGCGCGGAGGCGTTCATCGTCAACATACTGGGCATTTCGCTGATCCGCGAACTCGGGCCGATGTTGGGTGCGATTCTGGTGGCAGGCCGTTCGGGCTCGGCCATCACGGCGCAGATCGGTGTCATGCGCGTGACGGAAGAGCTGGACGCGCTGCGCGTCATGGGCATTCCGCACGGCTTCCGGCTGGTGATGCCGCGCGCGCTGGCGCTGGCCATCGCCATGCCGCTGATTGCGCTGTGGACTACGCTGGCCGCGCTGGCCGGCGGCATGCTAGCGGCAGACATGGCTATGGGCATTTCGCCCGCGTATTTCATGGAGGCGCTGCCCGCGGCGGTGAACCTGCCCAACCTGTGGCTGGCGATGAGCAAGTCGGTGGTGTTCGGTATTTTCATTGCGCTCATCGGCTGCCACTGGGGCCTGAGCGTGAAACCGAATACGCAGAGTCTGGGCGAAGGCACGACGGCCTCGGTGGTGAGCGCGATCACCATGGTGATCATCGTGGACGCGCTGTTTGCCATCGCGTTCAAGAATGTGGGGTTTTGAGCAATGAGTGACGTCATGACACCCCCGACCACCGTGTCTGCCGAGCAGATGGCGGCGGCGCTGGCCAGCACGAAACGTGCGGGTCCGCCCATGCCTGCGACGGATGCGCCGGTGGTGGTAGATATCCGGAATCTGTCCACCGTGTTCGGCAAGGGAGCGGATGCGTTCACCGTGCACAAGGATCTGAACCTGACGGTGCGCAAGGGCGAGATCCTGTCGCTCGTCGGTGGCTCGGGCACAGGCAAGACCGTGCTGCTGCGCCACATTCTGGGGCTGACCGAGCCCACCAGCGGCACGGTAACGGTGCTGGGCCGGCCCGCGCGCGAGTTGACGGGCGAGGGCGCTGCCGCGCGCGTGGGCATGCTGTTCCAGCACGGCGCGCTGTTCTCCGCGTTCAACGTGATCGAGAACGTTGCATTTGCACTGGCCGAGCAGGGCACGCTGCCCAAGGACGTGGTGTACGACGCGGCTATGGTGAAGCTGCAGATGGCAGGCCTCAAGCCCGAGCACGCCACGCGCATGCCCGCAGATTTGTCGGGTGGCATGATCAAGCGTGTGGCACTGGCGCGCGCACTCATCATGGATCCGCCGCTGCTGCTGCTCGATGAGCCCACGGCCGGGCTGGACCCGAATGGTTCCGACGAGTTCTGCGATCTGCTCAAAGAGCTGCACGCGGGGCTTGGACTCACGGTCATCATGGTCACGCACGATCTGGACACGCTGTTTGCGCTGTCCTCCAGCGTGGCCGTGCTGGCCGACAAACACGTGATCGTGAACGGCCCGCCCGCCGAGGTGGTGCGGTTTGATCATCCGTTCATTCACCACTTTTTTCTCGGAGAACGCGGACGGCGTGCGATGGCACCGGTGCAGATGCCCGTTGACGCACCGCCCGCCTCCGGGGCCAAGGAAAGCTGATGGAAAACAAAGCACACGCCCTGGCTGCGGGCATCTTCTTGATCGTGGTGACCGCACTGCTCGCCGGACTGGCCTACTGGCTCTCGCGCGACAAGACCGACTACACGCTCTACGAACTCTCCAGCAAGGAGAGCGTGAGCGGCCTGCAACCGCAGGCCCCCGTGCGCTACAAGGGCGTTTCGGTGGGCAAGGTGGTGTCGGTGGGTTTTGATCCGCAGGCCTCGGGCAACGTGCTCATCAAAATCGCCGTGAATGAAAACGCACCGGTCAGCAAGACCACCTTTGCCACGCTGGGATACCAGGGCGTGACGGGTCTGGCGCACGTGCAGCTCGATGATGCGGTCGATCCGTTCGAGACGCTGCCTCCCGGCAGTGATGGCATTCCGCGCCTGCCGCTGCAATCGTCGCAGTTCGCGCAGATTGCCGAGCAGATTCCGGACATCCTTGTACAAGTGAACGACGCCACGCGCAAGCTCAATTCCATCCTGGGTGAAGAGAACCAGAAGCGCTTCGGCGCCGCGCTGGAAAACCTCAGCGACGCGGCAGGCAATGTGAACGTGCTCGTCAAGCGTCTGGACAACACCGTCGTCACCAAGCTCGATCCGGCTTTGGCCAATCTGCCAGCCATCTCCAAGGACGCACAGCACACGCTGGCATCGCTGCGTGCTGCGGGCGACAGCGCATCGCGTGCGGCGGACGATATCGGCAAGACCGTGCGCGGCCTGAGCGATGAAGGCGGCCCGGTGCGCGAGATCGCCACCAGCGCGCAATCGCTGGCCGCGGCGGCGGATCGCTTCAGCCGTGTGACGCTGCCGACGCTGAACCGCGCGGCCAGCGAAACCGGCAGCGCGGCGCGCCGGCTGGGCCGCACGGCCGACAGCATCAGCGACAACCCGCAATCGCTCATCTTCGGTGCTGGCGACCGCGCTGCGGGTCCGGGCGAGCCGGGCTTTGTGGCCCCTCCCGCTGCGCCTGCGCACTGAACGCCATGAACGCCATGAACACTCTGGCAACGCAACGATCGGAATTACCTGAGGCACGACGCTCATGACTGCATCCCTGACCCCATCGCTCACCTCTGCTCCTGCACGCACCCGTCCTGCACGCGCTGGCCGCAGCATGCTGCGCACGACGCTGGCCGCGCTGGCGCTGACGTCGCTGCTGGGCGGCTGCGCCTCCAACCTGCTGCCCAAGCCGCCGCCGCGCGTGGATGTGTTTGACTTCGGCCCCGGCCTGATGCAACCGGCGCAGCCAGCCGGTGCGGCGCAACCGACGCTGGCGCCGATTGCGCTGGGCGATTTCTCCTCCGCCGGTGTTCCGCAGGGCCGCACGGCCATGTTCTACCGGCTGGCGTATTCCAATTCCCAGATGCTGCATCCCTACACGCTGGCGCGCTGGAGCGAAACCCCCGCCACGCTGATGCAGCAGGCGGTGCGTGACCGCCTGAGCCCGACGCGCGCGGTGATCTATGGCGACCAGAACGTCGACCAACTCACCAAGGACGGCAAGTCGCCCGTGATTTTGCGTGCGGAAGTAGAGGAATTCAGTCACGTGTTCCAATCCACTTCGGAAAGCGTGGGTCTGGTGCGCGTGCGCGCGTCGCTGGTGGACTCGCTCAAGGCGGGCGATGCGCTGGTGGCACAACGGGTGTTCGTCGCGCAAAAGCCCGCGCTCACGCCGGATGCCGCAGGTGGCGCCAAGGCGCTCTCCGACGCCGCCCTGCAGGTGGCGGACGAGATCGCGCAATGGGTCATGCACAGCGGTCGCTGACCTGCGGCCCAGTGGCCCAGTGGCCCAGTGGCCGGTGCGGCATCGGACACAGGGGTATGAAGAACATGACAACGCAACACGCAATCGATCTTGCCGACATCAACGCCACGCTGGGCCGTGACGCACAAGGACTGGTGAACTGGGCCGTGGGCCTGGGCAAAACCGCCATCGTGACCACCAACTTCCGGCCTTTCGAGGCCGTCATCCTGCACATGTGCGCACGCGCGCAACCCGACATGCGCGTGATCTGGATGGACAACGGCTACAACACCGAAGCCACCTACCAGTTTGCCGACGAGGTGACGCGTCAGCTCGGACTGAACCTGTCGATCTACCTGCCGCGCCGCTCGCGTGCGCACCGGGAAGCGACCGATGGCGCTGTGCCCGCGCTGGACGATCCGCGCCATGCTGCCTTCACCGAAGAGGTAAAGCTCGAACCCTTTGCCCGCGCACTGCGCGAAACCGCGCCCGAAGTCTGGTTCACGGCCCTGCGCGCCACCGACACCGCCGTGCGCGCGCAGATGGAGCCGGTCAGCATCAACCCGGACGGACTCATCAAGGTGGCACCGCTGCTGCACTGGAGCTCCAAGCAGTTGTATGAATACCTGGTGGAACACGGCCTGCCGAACAATTTCGACTACGTGGACCCGACCAAGGGCGAGGACAACCGCGAGTGCGGGCTGCATTTGTCGCACTGAGGGCCATTGCAGGGGAGAAAGAACCTCGGCCATGAGCGGCTGAAAAGCATGATGCGATTGTGGGTGCTGAGTTTGCGGAATATATGAAACGTATATTCGCAATACCATTGCAAGGATGGGAATCGTCAAAATATCCGACGAACTGCACGATCAGATTCGTCTCTCCAGCGCTGCCTTGCATCGCTCCATCAACGCACAGGCCGAGCATTGGCTGCGCGTCGGTCAACTGGCGGAATCGCACCCCGATCTGGACTATTCCGGGATCTGCGCCTTGCTGCATGTGCAGGCGCGTGGTGTGGGGTCGGTCGATCAGGCGCAGGGCGCAGCGTCCACACAAGCCATGGGAGGTCGCGCATGAGGCGCGGAAAAGCCAAAGTGGTGCCGATTCGCGGCGCTGACGAGATCGCGTTGTCGCGTGAAGCGGGTGGACTGGCAGCGCGCGTGCTGGCCATGCTCACGCCGCATGTGCAGCCGGGCGTGAGCACCGAAGCGCTGGATGCGCTGTGCCACGACTTCATCGTGAACGAACTGCGCTGTGTGCCGACAAACGTCGGCTACGGCGGATTTCCCAAAACCATCTGCACGTCGCTGAACCATGTGGTGTGCCACGGCATTCCGTCGAGCAAGGAAGTGCTGAAGGAGGGCGACATCCTCAACGTGGACGTGGCCGTGACGACGCCGCAGGGCTGGATCGGCGACACCAGCCGCATGTACTACGTGGGGCAGCCCGGCAATCAGGCGCGCAGGCTGGTCGAGACGACTTACGAAGCCTTGCTCGCCGGCATCCGGGCAGTGAAGCCCGGTGCCACGCTGGGCGATGTCGGCCATGCGATCCAGAGCGTGGCGCAGCGCGAGCGCTTTGGCGTGGTGCGCGACTATTGCGGCCATGGCATCGGTACGGTCTATCACGACGAGCCGCAGGTGCTGCACTACGGCGCGCCCGGCGCGGGACTGGTGCTGGAGCCGGGCATGATCTTCACCATCGAGCCCATGCTGAATGCGGGCAAGGCGGCCACGCGCGAATTGAGCGATGGCTGGACGGTGATCACCAACGACAAGTCGCTGTCTGCGCAATGGGAACACATGGTGGTGGTGACCGACACCGGCCACGACGTGCTGACCCGTTGGCCTGAGGGCACGGGATCCTATCCGCCAATCTGACGAATGCCATAGATGTACTCTTTGTAGCTGATGTACATCAAAGTTGACTGTCTGCGCGGCTTCTACCCTTCGTCTTTGCACACATCAAGGCGTGGTCTGGCGCTTCCTGCTGGACGATGGTGCTTCACGTAAGGGGATAGAAATGAGCTCGCTGCAATGGTCTGAGGAACTGGTGCTGGATCTTCCGTTGATGGATGAGACGCATCAGGAGTTTGTCGAGTTGTTGCAGGCGGTGCACGCTGCGGACGATGCAACGCTGCAGGACTGCTGGAACACGCTGGTGGAGCACACCGACCAGCATTTCGCGCAGGAAGATCGCTGGATGCTGGCGACCAAATTCGCATCCAGCAATTGCCATACCCTGCAGCACAAGGTCGTGCTTCAGGTGATGCGCGAAGGCGGAGAACGCGCGGCCAAGGGCGAGTTGTTCGTGCTGCGCGAGATGGCACGCGAACTGGCCATCTGGCTGGTGCAGCACACCCAGAGCATGGACGCGGCGCTGGCACTGCATCTGCGCCGCGTCGGATTCGATCCGGTTACTGGCACCGTGGCCTCGCCCGACAACCTCCCGCGCGATCTGATTCACGGCTGCGCCGGAGCTTGCTCCGGCGACGATGAGGAAGAAGCCGGGCAGGCCGCCGACGCAGTGCACTGAGCGCGGTTGCATTGCGCGGATTGCGCGGATTGCGCTTGCGTTTGCTCTATCGGCTGCGATCGCGCGTCAGCAGCATGGCCGCCATATGCCAGGACAACTGGCGCATCGCATTGCGCAGCGCTGGCGTCACCCCGCGCCGGGGCTGATACGCGGCGGCCAGCACGTACTGTTTGGTGCGCCGCAGTGTGGCGCGATCCCGCTGCGCCAGTGCACGCGCGAGGCGGTCCTGATAGCGCTGCACCCGTTGCGCTTCCGCATGCGACAGCGACGGTCCACAGCCTTCCATGGGGCGGGGTAAATGCGGGATGGGGGATGTCATGCCGATGCTCCTTGCGTGTTTGTGTTCGTGTTCGTGTTCGTCTGCTCGTTGCCGTTGCGCTGCGAGCGCCCCGCCAGTTCGTACCAGTTCACCTTGCGCGTCAGCACCATCACCGTACCCAGTACGAGGAACAGCGCGATCGAGCCCACCACCAGCGCCGTCTGCTCCAGTTGCAGCAGCACATACAACATGCCGTAGAGCAACGCAATGCCCAGACCGAACGGCAAGCCTTGCCTGAGCCCGCCCAGAATGTGGCTGGCGTAGTAGGCAAGCAGCAGCACGCAGGCACTGGCGGCCAGCGCATACGACAGGCCGAACGAGAGATGCTCCGACAGGCTCACCAGCAGCAAGAAAAAGCTGCACAGCGCAGCGCCCACCAGCAGGTATTGCACGGGGTGAACGCGCAGCTTCTTCATCAACTCGAACAAACCCACGGCCACGAAGGTCAGCGCGATGAACAGCACGCCGTACTTGATCGCGCGATCGGACAGCGAGTAAGGATTGACCGGGTCCACAAACGACACGCTGAAGCTGTCCGCGCAGCCCGGCGAGCCGTGCTCGGCCTGCGTTGTCGCGACGTCCGCCGCATAGGCGGTTGCCGTGTCGTAGTCGTCAGCGGGACTGCCAACGGGGCACACGCGGCGGCCGGCCAGCACGTCCTGCTGCGCGGTCGTCGCAAGGGATGAAACGCGCCATTGCGCGGTGAAGCCGTCGTCCGTCACTTCACGCTCGGAGGGAAGAAAGCGCCCCGCGAACGAGGGGTGCGGCCAACTGCTGCTCATCTGCACATCGTTGTCGTTGCCGGTCGGCACGATGGACACGCTGCGTGTTCCCACCAGTTCCAGATCGAACGCAGCACGCACCTCGTCCTTGGTATCGCTGATGGATGCGGGCAAGGATGCGTGCAGGCCGCGCGCATAGACCGGGTGGAATGTGCCGGGCTTGAGCTCCAGCCCCTTGCCATCGACGGCGACCTGCGCGCTGCGGATGCCGCGCGCATCGGACACCGCCATCATCAGGATGGGCGAGCCGCATTGCAGGCGCGAATCTTTCCGCGTGCGCTCGGGTTGCAGTGCGGCCAGGCCCCTCCAGTCCGCCGTGACCTGCGCCTTCAACGTATAGGCATTCACCTTGTGCAGGCCGCGCGCGCGCTCTTCCATCAGTGCGGACGTGCGCAGCTTCAGGTGGTCGGGCAGCGCGGTCAGGATGAATTCACGGCGCTGCTCGCGCACCGAGCGCTCCTTGCCGCTGCCGCTCACTTGGTCCCAACTCTCCACACAGGCCCTGTGCATCATGGGCCCGACCAGCGACTGTGCGCCCGCCAGACTTTGCACGACGCTGCGTTCGGCTTCGTTGCGATAACGCTGCCGGTCGCGCACCACGTCTTCGATCATGCCCAAGCCGAACAGCAGCAGCACGATGACGACGAACAGCGACAGCAGCTTGTTGAAAAAAGGAAATTTCAAGGAAAGGCTCCATGGACGATGTTTCATGAAGCCGCAGTGTTCGCGCTGCGCGTGAGCACCGGATGAAGTTTGTGAAGTGGGTGTGAAGTGGCAACGCCGAAGGGATCACACAGCCAGATGCAAGCGCACGCGAAAGCCGGGCTCCAGATTGAACAACTGCCATTGCCCGCCATGCAGATCCACGATCCGCTTCACGATCGCCAGTCCCAGCCCGGAGCCGCTGCGCGAGCCATCGGGGCGCGGGGTGGTGAAGAAGCGTTCGCCGAGGCGTGCGAGGGCGTAGTCGGGCACGCCAGGGCCTTCGTCGGTGACGGTGATGGTCGCGCCTTGCAGGTCGATGTGAATCGTGCCGTTGGCGGGTGAAAAATCGATGGCGTTGTCGATCAGGTTGCCGATGGCGAGGGTGACGAGGCCCGCTTCCCACGGGCCGCAGGCACCGTCCCCGGTGACGCTGAGTGCGATGTCGCGCTGGCGTGCGCGCGCCGAGCATTGGGCCGCTGCGCGGTCGGCGCAATCGCGCAGGGAGGCGGGCGCGGCCGGGTCGGCGTGCTGGCGCTGCTCCAGTTTGCTCAGTTCCAGCAGGCGGTCGATGAGGCGCTGCAGTCGCTCGCTTTGCTCTACGACCTGTGCGGAGAATGCGGCGCGGTCATCGTCGGGCAGGTCGTCTTGCAGTAGCTCTCCCGCGCCGCGAATGGCGGCGACGGGGCTCTTGAGTTCATGCGTGAGCGCGCGCACGTAGCCTTCGATGTAATCGCGGCCTTCGAGCCGCTCGCGCATGTGGTCCATGGCGCGTGCGAGATCGCCCAGCTCGCCGGGCACTTGCGGCACGGGCGGTGGGGCAGCCATGGATTCGCTGGGCGCCTGCACGCTGAGTGCGTAGTCGCGCAGGCGGCGCACGTGCCACACGATCCACAGCGTGATGCCAATGCCCACCAGCGCGGACAGCGCGAGCAGCAGCACGCCGCCCTTGAGCACTTTGCGCTCGGCGCGCTCGATGAAGCGCTGCACGGTGCGCGTGGGCTTCGCCACGGTGAGCGCGCCGATGATTTGCTCGTTGTGCACGATGGGCGCGGCCACGTACATCACGCCGCTGGCGTCATCCTCGGCCACGTCGCGTGATGCGCGTGCGCCGTATTCGCCGCGCAGGGTCAGCGCCACGTCGCGCCAGCGCGAATAATCCAGCCCTTCGGCGCGGCCTTCGCTGTCGAAGATCACATGCCCGGATGCGTCCACCACGTAGATGCGGTAGTCGAGCGATTGTTTGGAGAATCCCCAGATCGTGGCGTCGATGGGGCGCGTGGCATAGCGGCGCACGCTGCGCGCAAAAACGCTTTCAGGTGCGCCGCGCTGTGTGAGGCTCATGCGTCCGCTCGCCACTTCGTCGCTGGCGAGTTCCGCCAGGATGTTGGCGGTGTCCACCATCATGTCTTCCATGACTTCGCGCACGCTGGGTTTGATCTCTGCCGTGAAGACGCGCAGGATGAAGAACGCCGCGATGCCGTTGATGATGAAGAAGGCGAACAGCAGTCGCAGGCCGAGTCGCATGCGGCTCAGTCCTGCGCGGGCTGCAGATCGAGGCAGTAGCCCATGCCGCGATGCGTGCTGATGTAGTCGCGCGTGGCGTCGGCCAGTCGCAGCTTGGCGCGCAGCGTTTTGATGTGGGTGTCGATGGTGCGGTCGGTGCTGTCGCTGTCGTCACCCCAGGCAGCGGTGAGCAGGGCATCGCGCGAATGGATGCGACCAGCGCCTGCGAGCAGGGTGGAGAGCAAGCGGTATTCGCGCCGCGTGAGCGCGAGCGGCTCGCCCTGAAAGTACATGCGCTGGCCCTCGGGGTCGTTCCGGAAGGGCTGTGCAATGCCTGTGGGAGTGGGCGCGGCATGTCCGTTGGCCGGCGCACCATTGCCCGCGCGGCGCAGCAGCCCTTTCACCCGCGCGGCAAGCTCGCGCGGGCTGAAGGGCTTGGCCACGTAGTCGTCCGCACCCAGCTCCAGCCCGAGCACGCGATCGATCTCTTCCCCGTGTGCGCTCAGCATCAGGACCGGCGTAGCTTGGTGCGCGGGCAGTTGGCGCAGCTCGCGCAGCAACTCCAGGCCGTTGCCATCGGGCAGGCCCACGTCGAGGATGAGGGCGTCGAATCGCGACTGTGCGAGCAAGGTGCGCGCGTCGCTCAGCAACAGGCTGTGATTGATCGTGAGTCCTTCGCGCTCCAGCGTGTAGATCACGGTGCGGGCGATTGCCGGGTCGTCTTCAAGCAGCAGGATGCGGCTGGCCATGTCAGGTGTGCGATGAGGTCACTTCGGTGGTCACAAAGGCGGATAGCGTGTGGCAAGAATCGGGAACAACCGGGTCAGGCCCACGGCCATCACTTCCACGGCGAGGGCGGCAAGGATCAGGCCGAACAGCCGTGTCATCACGTTGATGCCGGTTTTGCCCAGCACGCGCGAAATCGGTTCGGCCAGCGAAAAGCAGATCCACACCGCGCCCGCCAGCACCACACCATAACCGAGCAGCACGATGTGCTGCCAGATCGTGTGCGCCTGATTGGCATAGATCACGACGGTGGACATGGCCGCCGGGCCGGTGAGCAGCGGAATGGTGAGCGGCACCACGGCAATGCTGTTGCCCATGGCGGCCTTCTCCGCGCCCGCTTCGAAGGTGGCGCTGTTGGGCTTGTCTTCGGCGGGGCGGGCGTTCAGCATGTTCAGCGCGCTGATGAGCAGCAGCATGCCGCCACCCACCTGGAAGCTTTGCAGCGAGATGTTGAAGAAGCTCAGCACCTGCAGGCCAAGCAGGGCGCAACCAGAGATCACGAAAAACGTGCTGATGGCGGCGGTGCGGACGGTCTGGCGCTTTTGCTCTTCGTTGAAGCCTTGTGTGTAGTGAATGAAAAAGGGAACGATCGCCAATGGATTGACGATGGCCAGCAGGGAGATGAGTGGTTTCAGGTCCATGATGAGGCGGTGGCGGCGGGTAGCTGCGGTCCGTTATTTTGCGCCGGAAATGTCGAGGAAGGACATGGTGGTGTAGGGCGATGCGTCCGACATCAGCCAGACGATGGCTTCGGCCACTTCGTCGGCGCTGCCGCCGCGCCCCATGGGGATGCCGGGCACCAGCTGGTGCACGCGATCAGGTCGGCCACCGCTGGCGTGGATTTCGGTGTCGATGAAGGCCGGGCGCACTGCGTTCACGCGAATGCCTTCGGCGGCCACTTCCTTGGCAAGACCGATGGTCAGCACGTCGAGTGCGCCTTTCGATGCCGCGTAGTCGACGTATTCTCCGGGCGAGCCCAGGCGCGACGCCGCGCTCGATACGTTGACGATGCTGCCGCCCGCTCCGCCATGGCGCGTGCTCATGCGCCGCACGGCTTCGCGCGCGCAATAGAAGCTGCCCAGCACGTTGATGCTGAACATGCGGCGCAGGCGTTCGCCCAGCATCTGGTCCACCCGCGCGGCGTGATCGACCACCCCGGCGTTGTTCACTAAAGCGGACAGCGGGCCGAGCTCATGGTCGAGCGTCTCGAACATGGTGATCACATCCGCCTCGACGGAGACATCGCCCTGGATAGCCACGGCGCTGCCGCCTGCGTCGCGAATCTGTCGCACGACGTCCTGCGCGGCGTGCGCATGCTTGCGGTAGTTGACGGCCACGGTCCAGCCCGTGCGTGCCGCGAGCAGAGCCGTTGCCGCGCCGATTCCGCGGCTGCCTCCGGTGACGAGTACGACCTTGTTCAAATGGTTTTCTCTGTTCATGGCAAGATGGTCCGTTCGTTGTGCGCGATTGTCCTCGCATCATCCGGCGCGAATGGTTCTGCCTTTCGGCATATGGTCTTTGCGGCGCGCGTGCAGACCTCCAATATCGCAGCAAAGGAGACGCGACAACATGGGCAGTTTCATCGATCTCACCGCTTCGGACGGTGCCACTTTTCCCGCATACGTGTGCAAGCCACAGGGTGTGCCACGCGGTGCGCTGGTTGTGCTGCAGGAGATTTTTGGCGTGAATGCGCACATCCGCTCGGTGGCCGACCGCTGGGCCGAACGCGGCTATCTGGTGGTGGCCCCTGCGACCTTTGCGCGTTTGCAAAAAGATGTCGATCTGGGCTACGGTGCCGACGACGTCAAAGCGGGCGCGGCCCTCAAAGCGCAGGCCGAAGCCTTGCCCGGCGCGGGCGTGCTGACCGACGTGCAAGCGGCGATCGACTACGCGGCGCGGGAGTCGGGTGGCAAGAAGGTTGGCATCATGGGTTTCTGCTGGGGCGGATTGCTGGCATGGCGCGCGGCCGGACAGTTGAGCGGCCTGTCCGCCGCAGTGCCGTATTACGGCGGCGGCATGACGACCGAAAAGGAAATCGCGCGCACCCCCAAGGTGCCCGTCATGGCGCACTTTGGTGACAGGGACGCGCACATCTCCGTGGCCAGCGTGAAGGCGCTGGAGCAGGCGCACCCGGATATCCAGGTGTGCCTCTACGCTGCTGATCACGGCTTCAACTGCGATCAACGCGGCTCGTATGACGCCGCGGCGGCCAAGCTGGCGGACGAGCGCACGCAGGCGTTTTTCGCCCAGCACGTGGGTTGACGGTGTCGCGCCGGGCTGGCCGCAGTTCGAGCGCGGCTGGCGGCTTGGGCGCGGAAAGTCACTCGCACAGCATGGCGCTGAGCACATGAGCGTGGTGGCGACGCGACTAGGGCAGGATTGAAATTTTTGCCATGCAAATTCGGCCTTGGGAGTCGTTCGCTATGGCGCGTCGCACTGACGTTCCGGCCTGCGCGCGTTGCGTGTAAATTTGCGCAACGCAAAGGTGTTTTTGCTGCATTTCGGCGCAATGACTGCGTCCTGAAAAAATGCAACTATCGGCGCGATGCAGCCCCCGCTTGATGATCGCCGTAGGGCAGATGCCCGCCCCGAATACACGCCCCCCATTTTTGTCGCCGTGCTGGAGTACGACATCGTCGATCGCATGGCTTTGGAGCGCGCCATCGCACGTGCGTCCGACATGCATCTGTGCTGGGCTGTGGGCACGCGCGAGCAGGCGCGTCAGCGGCTGGCCGAAACGATGGGCGCGTTGGAGGCGGGGGAACTGGACGTGTTGTTGGTCGGACTTCCTTTGCCCGATGGCAGTGCGCAGGACGTGATCGCCGAATGCAGGGCGCGGTTTCCGTTCACGGCGACCATGGTCAGCACGGATCTGGAGGATGCGCCTTCGGTGCTGAGAGCCATCGAACAGGGGGCCATGGGCTATCTGCTCAAAAGCTTGTCCGCAGCTGATGCACTCGATGAGATCCGCAGTTTGCACGCGGGCGGCAGCGCATTGCACCCTGCGGTGGCGCGTGCGCTGCTCGGACGCGAGGCGCTGAGCATGGGGACCTCCTTGCAAGAGGCCGGCCTGCCAACGGAGATCGCCCATTCGGCGCGCGAAGCACAATTGCTGCAATCGGTTGCGCAAGGGCACACGCTGGAAGCCGTGGCGCATGACATGGGCGTCACGCTCCCGGTTGCGCGGGCCATGGTGCGGCGCATCTACGCGAAGCTGCAGGTGGGCGTGCGCGTGCAGGCCATGCAGGCTGCGTTTGCGCGGGGTGGTTAGCCCTGGCCGGTCCGCGCCAGATAGCGCTTGCGCACGAAGAACAGCGTCAGCGTCAGGGCGATGAAGGTCATCGTCGCCATGGCCCACCAGAAGCCTTCCTTCATGTGCACGAAGGGCGTGAATTCAAAGTTCATGCCGAAGATGCCGGCGATGAGGTTCAGCGGCAGGAACACCGCCGTCAGTGCGGTGAGCGTGCGCATGATGTCGTTGGTGCGATTGCTTTGCAGCGAAAAATGCATCTGCACCGCCGTCTCTGCGCTTTGCTCCAGGCGGCGCACGTGGTGCACCACGCGCTCAATGTGTTCCAGCACGTCGCGGCTGCGGACCTTGAGCAGTTCAATCTCGCGCACGCCTGAAGGGGTGTCGGGCAAGGGCCAGCCTTCGACCGCGTCGATCCAGTCTTGCACGGCGGTGCGCTGGTCTTCGCAGATCTCATCGAGCTGGTGCAGCGACAGGCGCGACTCCAGCAACGCCGTCCAGTTGATGGCGCGGGCGCGCGGGCGCAGCAATTCCACCTGCCAATGGTCGAGTTGGCGCGAGAGTTCGCGGCGCAGGTCGAGATACCCATCGACGATGAGGTTCACCACACGCAGCATCACGTCGGCCGGGCTGGTGGGCATGCGCGCCGCGGTGAGGAGTCCTGCACGCTGGTCGCGCTGCGTGGTCTCTTGCGGCAAGGTGTCGCTCTCCACCGGTGGCGTTGGCGCGATGGACGCGCCATTGCCGCCGGAGCTGAGTGCGAGCAGCCGCGCCGCGTAGGCTTCGCGCACGGTGCAATCGTCCGGATGCACTGTGAGCAGCAGCGTGTCGAAGACGACGAAGCCCACCGCGCTGGTGCGCAGGCGACGCAGCAGATTGCGCTGCGTGGCATTGGATTCGGCCGCAGCATCCGTCGAATGCTCCGCGCCTGCCGCGGCGGTGGGGTGGGCCGTAGCTCCAGAACTGAGCCGCCGGAACACCAACAGGTCGTACTGCGATGTGTAGTCGTAGTGAGAAGGCAGTTGCGCGTTGAGCAGGTCGGACACGTGCAGATCCACAAGCTGCTGTCCGGTCACTGCCTGCAAGGTGGCCTGCATGCGCTGCAATTGCTCGCCCAGCATCGCCCGCGTGCAGGCAATCCAGTAGAAGCCCGATTCGGGAGCCGCAGTGGGCAGAGCGCTCAGCTCACGCGCGGGAGTGCTGGGGCTGATATGAAAAACGCGAAACGCAGCAGGATTTTTTTCTGGCAAGACTGTCTCCGACACAAGGCTTGAACGCGAGATCGTGACAGTTTCCCATATTGGCGCACGGTCGACCCAGATGGCTGTGAGCGCGATTGAAAAGAGCGAAACGCGCACCTGAATCCGTCGCGGCGCTTGCCTGCCAAGGCCAGCAGACGCCGTGGAACCGGCTGTGCCGGGCCACAGGCGTCGTGTCCCCCTTCCAGGGGGAAGGCGCGTAGCGCCTCAGGGGGTCTTCATCAGTCGTGCGGCGTCGATGGCGAAATAGGTGAGCACGCCATCGGCTCCGGCACGCTTGAAGGCGAGGAGCGCTTCCATCATGACCTTGTCATGGTCCAGCCAGCCGTTGGCGGCAGCGGCCTTGAGCATGGCGTATTCGCCGCTGACTTGGTAGGCGAAGGTGGGCACCTTGAACTCGTCCTTCACGCGGCGCACCACGTCGAGGTAGGGCATGCCGGGTTTCACCATGACCATGTCCGCGCCCTCGGCCAGATCGATGGCCACTTCGCGCAGTGCCTCGTCGGTGTTGCCGGGGTCCATCTGGTAGACGTTCTTGTCCGCCTTGCCGAGCGCGCCGCGCGTGTTCACAGCGTCGCGGAACGGGCCGTAGAACGCGCTCGCGTACTTCGCGCTGTAGGCCATGATGCGCGTGTGGATGTGGCCGTGCGATTCGAGCGCTTCGCGGATGGCGCCGATGCGCCCGTCCATCATGTCGCTGGGCGCGACGATGTCCACTCCAGCTTCGGCGTGCGCCAGCGCCTGACCCACCAGCACTTCCACCGTCTCGTCATTGAGGATGTAGCCGGTCTCGTCGAGCATGCCGTCCTGACCGTGGCTGGTGTAGGGGTCGAGTGCGACGTCGGTGAGCACGCCCAGATCGGGAAATTCGCTCTTGAGCTTGCGCACCACGCGCGGGATAAGTCCGTCGGGGTTCAGCGCTTCCTTGCCGTCGGGCGTCTTCAGATCCGGCTCGATCGAGGGGAACAGGGACAGCACCGGAATGCCCAGCTTCACGCATTCTTCAGCGACCGGCAGCAGCAGGTCCAGGCTCAGGCGATCCACGCCGGGCATGGACGGCACGGGCACACGCAGGTTGGTGCCTTCGTGCACGAAGACCGGGTAGATCAGGTCGTGCGGTGTGAGCGTGTGCTCGCGCACGAGGTTGCGGGTGAACGCATCGCGGCGCAGACGGCGCGGGCGGTTGATGGGAAAAGGAGTGGGGTTCGAGAGATGCATCCCGAAATTGTCCTCCACATTGGGAAGAAGGGCGAATGCAGGCCCGGATGCCGCTGTGATGCGCGCAGCTATTGCGTGTTGGGGTGCGTGCTGGGGTGCGGGCTGAAGTGGCGAAAAAAAGGCGCCTCCAGAAAACTGAAGACGCCCCAAGGGAGTTAACTCGCTGATTTATTTTTGTCTCTTGCGTCCGGCTTACTTCTTGCCGTCAAGACGGTCTTGCATGCGCTTGGCGCGGGCTTCGGATGGAGGGTGCGAGCTCAGCATGGAGCCACCACCGCCACCGCTGAGCTTGGCCAACTTCTGGAACGACGTGACCAGACCCTGGCGATTCATCTTCTTTTCCGTCAGCAGGTCGAATGAGTAGTCATCCGCTGCCGATTCCTGCGATTGCGAGAATTGCGCGTTGATGAACTTTTCACCCACTTCGCCCGCTTGCGAGCGCGACAGTGCGGCCAGCGCGGAGTTGCCACTGTTGGCGGCAATCTGGCGAGCGGCAGAAGCGGCATAGGCCGTTTGCATGCGCTTCTTGGAGTGGCCCAGAGCGACGTGGCCGATTTCGTGGCCGATCACGCCGCGCAGTTCGTCGTCGTTCATCAGGTCCATCAGACCGCTGTACACACGAATGCAACCGTTGGCCATGGCCCAGGCGTTCACCTCGTCGGTCAGGTAGACCTTGTAGACGGCATTCTTGCCATCGATGCTCTTGGGCATTTGCGCGATGACCTTGTTCAGGCGCTGCGTGTATTTGCTGTTGCCTGCAGCAATCTTGTTTCCGGCGTCCATGGCTTCGCAGGACTCGTTGGACACCTTCACGATTTCATCGTCGGTCAGGGAGAGGGCCTTGAACGCAGTCGCTCCGGAATCCATCAGACCTCCCAGGTTGCCTGAGTCCAGGGTTTTGCAACCCGTCAGAACCATGGCGCTGGCCAATGCGACTGTTGTCAACAAACGCTTCTGCATTCCCTATCCTCTCGTCAATTTGATTGAATATTTAAATAATAATGCATATCTAATTGGATAATTTTTTCAATTGTCTTTCTTCTGATGCATTGCTTGCATCTGAGAAAACAATGAAGGAAGTTATCCGAATGGGTAACAGACTGACACGATTCGCCCCTCCATTCTTTGATCTGACTCCGGTCGACAGCGTCAACCCCGCTCGGAGCCTTTGGGTGTGAGTCGATGCGCGGGACGACTCGCTTACACTGCGTAAATGCTCTGGGTCAAAGCTTTTCACATTGTTTTTATCGCCAGCTGGTTCGCCGGTTTGTTTTATCTGCCGCGTATCTTTGTCAATCTGGCCATGGTGCCTGAAGGCTCTGATTCGGAGCGTGAGCGCTTGCTCCTCATGGCGCGAAAATTGTTTCGATTCATGACGATGATTGCCGTGCCTGCGGTCCTGCTGGGCGTGTGGTTGTGGCTGGGATATGGCATCGGCCGGGGACAGGGCTGGATGCATGCCAAATTGTTCGTGGTGCTGCTGGTGATTGGCTATCACCATGCCTGCGCGCTGCTGCTGCGCAAACTGGAGCGCGGCGCGAGTACGCGATCACACGTCTGGTTTCGCTGGTTCAACGAGGTGCCCGTCTTGCTGATGGTGGCGGCGGTGCTGCTGGTCGTCGTCAAGCCGTTCTGACGCAGGGCGACGGCAGGCAATCGAGCGCATGCACAAGACCACTGCCTGGCCACTCTCGCTGCTGTATGCGGCGCTGATTGTCTTTGCCAGCCTGTTCCCATTTGACGGCTGGCGCACGCAGGGCATGGACCCGCTGGTGTTCCTGTTTGCCAAGATTCCGCCGCCCTACTGGACGTGGTTTGACGTCAATACAAACATTGCGGGCTACGCGCCGTTCGGGTTTCTGCTGGCGCTGGCCTTGCTGCGTACGGGCTCGGGGCGGTCGGCCGTTCCGGTGGCGTTTGCAGTGGGGACCTTGTTGTCGCTCACCATGGAGTTCACCCAGATCTACCTGCCTCGCCGTGTGCCGTCCAACATGGATCTGGCGCTGAATTCGGCGGGAACGCTGGTGGGGGCGCTGGTCGCGGCGCTGCTGGAAAAGATGGGCGCGATCTCGCGCTGGAGCCGGTTTCGCGAGCGCTGGTTCGTGCGCCATTCGCGCGGAGCGCTGGTTCTGCTGGCGATGTGGCCTGTGGCGCTGCTGTTTCCGCTGCCGGTGCCGCTCGGGCTTGGCCAGGTGTGGGAGCGGCTGGAGATGGCGCTCACCGAATGGCTGACGGATACGCCGTTTCTGGAATGGCTTCCCGTGACGGACGACGTGCTGGAGGCGCTGTCGCAGGGGCGCGAGTTGATCGCTGTGTTACTCGGCCTGCTGATTCCTTGCTTGCTCGGCTATTGCATCATTCGCGACAAGGGGCGGCGCGTGATTTTCTCGCTGGCGGTGACGGCGGTGGGGGTGTCCGTGACAGCGCTGACCTTCGTGCTCAGCTACGGCCCGGCGCATGCGTGGGAGTGGCAGAGTGTGCCCACGCGCGTGGGGCTGGGACTGGGGCTGGTGGTCGCGCTGCTGCTGGTGGCCGTGCCGCGCCGTGCGTGTGCGGCCTTGCTGTTGCTGGCGCTGATGCTGCACATGAACTTGCTGAATCAGGCGCCCACCAGTGCCTATTTCGCGCAGACGCTGCAGGCGTGGGAGCAGGGCCGGTTCATCCGTTTTTACGGCGTGGCGCAGTGGCTGGGTTGGCTCTGGCCTTACGCCACACTGGTGTATGTGGTGATGAAGCTGTCGCGGCGGCGCGACGACGCCTAGAATGCTCGCTATGAGCGACAGCAAGCCGACACCGGAAGGCAAGACCGGTTACTACCAGCGCCATATCTTTTTTTGCCTGAACGATCGCGTCAACGGCGAAGAAAGCTGCGCGCACCACGGCGCGAAAGAGGCGTTTGATCGCTGCAAATCCGCTGTCAAGGCGGCAGGCCTGGCGGGACCTGGCAAGGTGCGCGTGAACAAGGCGGGCTGCCTGGATCGCTGTGCCGGAGGCCCGATTGCCGTGGTCTACCCCGAAGGTGTCTGGTACACCTACGTGGACGAGAGCGACATCGACGAGATCGTCGAATCGCATCTGAAGAACGGCGAAATCGTGGAGCGCCTGCTCACGCCGCCCGAAATCGGACGCTGACGTGAACGCCCAGACTGAACGCCTGACCCTCAGCGGTCCGGTCGGCGCCATCGAGGCGCTGCGCGACCAACCCGTCGAATTGGCCGGTGCGCCACGCGGCGTCGCCATCGTGGCGCACCCGCATCCGCTCTTTGGCGGCACCATGGACAACAAGGTCGTGCAGACGCTGGCGCGCGCGTTCGTGCAAAGCGGCTGGACGACGGTGCGCTTCAACTTTCGCGGCGTGGGTGCGACTGATGGTGCGCACGACAACGGCGTTGGCGAACTGGAAGACCTGCTCGCCGTGATCGGGCAGGTCGCGCCGCAGGGGCCGATTGCGCTCTCCGGCTTCTCGTTCGGCTCCTTCGTCACCAGCCATGCGGTGGAGCGCCTGCATGGCACGCGCGATATCGAACAGGTGGTTTTTGTCGGCACAGCCGCAAGCCGCTTCACCGTCGCGCCCATCCCGCAGGAACTTCACGAGCGCACGTTGATCGTTCATGGCGAGGCGGACGATACCGTCCCGCTGTCCTCCGTCATGGACTGGGCGCGGCCTCAGATACTCCCGGTTACCGTCGTGCCCGGAGGCGGCCATTTCTTTCACGGACAATTGCCGCTGCTCAAGGGCTTGGTACTGCGACATCTGCGGTCCGGCGCGCTGTCACAGTAAAAAGAAGGCGGGCACGCTGGCTCGCCTCGTTCCTGTTTGTTGTTTAGTTTCGGATTGCCTGATCTCATGAAGTCTCTCTTGTCTACGGTGCGAAATCTCGCATGTGCCGCCCTGTTGGCGCCCGCTCTGGTGTTTGCGCAGGTGCCCCAGCCACCGGAAATCGCTGCGCGCAACTACCTGCTCGTGGATGTGACCGCCGGTCAGGTGCTGGCGGCCAAGGACGTGGATGCGCAAATAGAGCCCGCATCGCTCACCAAGCTGATGACTGCCTACGTGGTGTTCGATGCCCTGCGCGCCAAGAAGGTGACGCTGGAGCAGACGCTGCCCGTCAGCGTCAAGGCATGGAAGATGCCCGGCTCGCGCATGTTCATCGACCCGAAGATGCAGGTGAAGGTGGACGATCTGCTCAGCGGCATGATCGTGCAATCGGGCAATGACGCCTCCATGGCGCTGGCCGAAGGCGTGGGCGGCAGTGAAGACAACTTCGTGCGTCTCATGAACGAGCAGGCCAAGGCGCTGGGCATGACCAAGACCAACTACGCCAACCCGGAAGGTCTGACCGCGCCGGGTCACCTCACCACCGCACGCGATCTGGCTACGCTTGCCCAACGCCTGATGAAGGACTTCCCCGAGTACATGCACTATTACTCGACGAAGAACTACCGCTACCCCGGCACGCCCGCGTCCAACAGCTACAACCGCAATTCGCTGCTGTTCCGTGATCCGACCGTGGACGGCCTGAAGACCGGTCACACCAACGCCGCGGGTTACTGTCTGGTGGCCACGTCCAAGCGCGATTTTCCCAATGTGGGCCAGCGCCGCCTGATCTCCATCGTGCTGGGTGCCAGCAGCGAAGCCGCGCGCGCGAACGAATCGCAGAAGCTGCTCAATTGGGGCTACACCGCCTTTGATGCGGTGAAGCTGTTCGATGCGGGTGCGCCCGCGGCGACGCCGGCCGTCTGGAAGGGCACGCAGAACGCGCTGAAGATCGGTCGCCCCGAGGCGATCGTGATCACCGTACCGTCGGGCAGCGCCGGCAAGGTCACGACCCAGGTCGAGCGCAAGGACCCGCTGATTGCCCCGTTCACCAAGGGCCAGCCGATCGGCACGCTCAAGGTCATGCTGGGTGACGAACAGATCGCATCCGTGCCGCTGGAAGCGCTGGAAGACGTGCCGCAGGCCGGTATTTTTGGCCGTGCATGGGATGCCATCCGCCTCTGGATCAAGTAATCCAGAAGGACTTTCGCTCTTGATTTGAGAGCGTTGGTCTTTTCCGGAACCATCGATTCCGTCCATGCCCGTCGCACTTTCGGCGGGCATGGTCGTTTTGGAGAGATGCATCGGGCAGGGATCACGCAGGCCAAATTGCAACAGTGATTGCTTGCAGAAGCCCAACCTGATACATTAGAAGGCTTTTCGGAAATTCCGAAGGGATTCACGTTTTCGCTTTTCTAGCAAATTCACGTTTAGGGACGTTTATTAATGCCAACCATTAACCAACTCGTGCGTCAGGGCCGCACGGTAGAAGTTGTCAAATCCAAGAGCCCTGCTATGGAAAACTGCCCCCAGCGTCGTGGCGTGTGCACTCGCGTGTACACAACGACTCCGAAGAAGCCTAACTCGGCGCTTCGTAAGGTGGCCAAGGTGCGTCTGACCAACGGTTTCGAGGTGATCTCGTACATCGGCGGTGAAGGCCACAACCTGCAAGAACACAGCGTCGTGCTCGTGCGCGGCGGTCGTGTGAAGGACTTGCCAGGTGTGCGTTACCACATCGTGCGCGGCTCTCTTGACCTGCAAGGCGTCAAGGACCGTAAGCAAGCCCGTTCCAAGTACGGTGCAAAGCGTCCTAAGAAGGCTTAATCGCTTTTTCTGTCAGACAAATTTTTTCGGTGTTTGTCGGCCTTGGCGGGTCGTTCAAACGTAGTGACCCAAAAGACGAATGTTTCGTCCGGGTCGAGTAAGTGAGAGTCCCGATTGGCTCTCGCGGTATCGGAAACGATGCCAACTGAAGCAAAGATTGAGGTAAAAAATGCCACGTCGTCGCGAAGTCCCCAAACGTGAAATCCTGCCGGATCCAAAGTTCGGCAATGTAGAGCTGTCCAAATTCATGAACGTGATCATGGAAGGCGGCAAGAAGGCGGTTGCAGAGCGCATCATCTACGGTGCCCTGGACCTGATCGCCAAGAAGTCCCCTGAGAAGGATCCTCTGGAAGTGTTCGTCACGGCCATCAACAACGTGAAGCCGATGGTCGAAGTGAAGTCGCGCCGCGTGGGTGGTGCGAACTACCAAGTTCCAGTGGAAGTGCGTCCTGTGCGTCGTCTGGCGCTGTCGATGCGCTGGATCAAGGAAGCCGCCCGCAAGCGTGGCGAGAAGTCGATGGCACAGCGTCTGGCCAACGAGCTGGTCGAGGCCACCGAAGGCCGTGGCGGCGCGATGAAGCGTCGTGACGAAGTGCACCGCATGGCCGAAGCTAACAAGGCTTTCAGCCACTTCCGTTTCTAATCTGATCGGAAGTCATCAGGGGTTCATTTCTCTGCACCATAAAGGCCGGCAGTGTGCATTTCACACTTCGGCCTTGTGTTGATTGAGGCCCCTTGAAGATTGAGTTGATGTACGCCATCTGCGTACGTTCGCTCCCAAATAGCGATCTAAACCAAGGATCTATCATGGCTCGCAAAACCCCCCTAGAGCGCTACCGTAACATCGGTATTTCTGCACACATCGACGCTGGCAAGACGACGACGTCCGAGCGTATCCTGTTCTATACAGGCGTGACCCACAAGCTGGGCGAAGTGCACGACGGCGCGGCTACCACCGACTGGATGGAGCAGGAGCAAGAGCGCGGCATCACGATCACCTCGTCGGCCGTGACCTGCTTCTGGAAGGGTATGGATCTGTCCCGCCCCGAGCACCGCATCAACATCATCGACACCCCCGGCCACGTGGACTTCACCATCGAGGTGGAGCGTTCCATGCGCGTGCTGGACGGCGCCTGCATGGTGTACTGCGCTGTGGGTGGCGTGCAGCCCCAGTCCGAAACCGTTTGGCGCCAAGCCAACAAGCACAAGGTGCCTCGTCTGGCCTTCGTGAACAAGATGGACCGTACCGGTGCCAACTTCTTCAAGGTCGTCGAGCAAATGAAGCTGCGCCTGAAGGCCAACCCCGTGCCGGTGGTGATTCCAATCGGTGCTGAAGACAACTTCAAGGGCGTGGTTGACCTGATCAAGATGAAGGCCGTGATCTGGGATGAAGCTTCCCAGGGCATGAAGTTCGAATACCAGGACGTGCCTGCCGAACTGCTGGAAACCGCCAAGGAATGGCGCGAGAAGATGGTCGAGTCCGCAGCCGAAGCTTCGGAAGAGCTGATGAACAAGTACCTGGAAGATGGCGACCTGTCCGAGGCCGACATCATTGCCGGTCTGCGTCAGCGCACCATCGCTACCGAAATCCAGCCGATGCTGTGCGGTTCCGCGTTCAAGAACAAGGGCGTGCAGCGCATGCTCGACGCCGTTCTGGACTTCCTGCCCTCGCCAGTGGACATCCCTGACGTGGCGGGCTCCGATCCGGACGACGAAGAAAAGAAGCTGTCGCGCAAGGCGGACGACAACGAGAAGTTCTCGGCTCTGGCGTTCAAGCTGATGACCGACCCGTTCGTGGGCCAGTTGACTTTCGTGCGCGTGTACTCGGGTGTACTGTCCAAGGGCGACACCGTGTTCAACGCCGTGAAGGGCAAGAAGGAGCGTATCGGCCGTATCGTGCAGATGCATGCCAACGAGCGTCAGGAAATCGAAGAAATCCGCGCTGGTGACATCGCTGCCTGCGTGGGCCTGAAGGACGTGACCACCGGCGATACGCTGTGTGATCTGGACGCTCCGATCGTGCTGGAAAAGATGGTGTTCCCCGAGCCCGTGATTGCACAGGCCGTGGAGCCGAAGTCCAAGGCCGACCAGGAAAAGATGGGCATCGCCCTGTCGCGCCTGGCTGCTGAAGATCCTTCCTTCCGCGTGCGTACCGACGAAGAATCCGGCCAGACCATCATCGCCGGTATGGGCGAGCTGCACCTGGAAATCATCGTGGACCGCATGAAGCGCGAGTTCAACGTGGAAGCCAACGTGGGCAAGCCCCAGGTGGCCTACCGCGAAACCGTGCGCAAGACGGTCACCGACGTGGACGGCAAGTTCGTTCGCCAGTCCGGTGGTAAGGGTCAGTACGGCCACGTGGTGTTCACGCTGGAGCCACAAGAAGCTGGCAAGGGCTTCGAGTTCGTCGACGAAATCAAGGGCGGTGTGGTTCCTCGCGAATACATCCCTGCGGTCGAAAAGGGTGTGGTGGAAGCACTGACTTCCGGCGTGCTGGCGGGCTACCCCGTGGTGGACGTCAAGGTGCGCCTGACATTCGGTTCGTACCACGACGTGGACTCGTCCGAGCAGGCGTTCAAGATGGCTGCCATCTTCGGTTTCAAGGAAGCCGCTCGCAAGGCCAACCCCGTCATCCTCGAGCCGATGATGGCCGTGGAAGTGGAAACGCCTGAAGACTACGCCGGTACCGTGATGGGCGACCTGTCCTCGCGTCGCGGTATGGTGCAGGGCATGGAAGACATGGTCGGTGGCGGCAAGGCCATCAAGGCAGAAGTGCCGCTGTCCGAAATGTTCGGCTACGCCACTTCGCTGCGTTCGCAGACCCAGGGTCGTGCAACGTACACCATGGAGTTCAAGCACTACTCTGAAGCGCCCAAGAACGTGGCTGACGCCATCGTGGCAGCGCGCGCCAAGTAATTGGCCCATCGTGCCGGATACGCGGGGTGCAAGTCGCCCGGCCATCCGGCACATCCGTCGCAAGTTTTTGCAATCTGCGATCCGGTGCCGTCCTGTTGCCCTGTGCGGGACGAACAAGCAATCGGGTGCAGACGTTAAACCTGAACGCAGGCACTGCTCTTTTTGGAGAAAGAAATGGCAAAGGAAAAATT
>DCYB01000002.1:222822-348886 GCA_002331385.1 Comamonadaceae bacterium UBA2121 | reverse complement strand
AATCGACTTCGCGCCGATGATAGTGCGGATTCCCGTGTGAAAGTAGGTCATCGTCAGGCTATTACAGCCCAAAACGCCCTCCAACTCTGCCTGTGGGGGCGTTTTGCTTTTGGGTTTCACAGATCGTTCCGGCCGACCCTCCCGCACGGAGCGCGCCGTTTAGAGAATCTCTAATATTCTGGGTGACTTATGCGTTGTCTCAAGGCGCAGAGGTGGCAAGACGTGACAAGCTCTGCCAAATTCACCGCAAGAACAGACACGGCACACGCACGACTTCTCGTGCGGTCATGGCTGGGATAGTATTGACGTAAACGTCAAATCAAAATGGCGCAGCCGGGAGACGCTCCCGGGTTTTCGCCCAAGCATTCAATCCATGGCTACCACTTACACCATCAGCGATCTGGCCAAGGAGTTCGACCTTACGACTCGCGCCATGCGCTTTTACGAAGACATGGGTCTTCTTTGTCCGGAGCGTACAGGGCCGGGCGGACGCAATCGCGTCTACAGCCCGCGTGACCGTACCCGGCTGAAGCTCACATTGCGCGCCAAGCGACTGGGTCTTTCGCTCACCGAGGCCAAGGAAGTCATCGACATGTATGACAGCCCGCGCGATACGGGCACGCAATTGCGCAAGTTCATGGAGATTCTGGCCCAGCATCGCAAGCAGCTGGAAGCGCAGATGACCGATCTTCAGGCGCAGCTCGACGAGATCCGCGAGCACGAAAACGAATCTCTCATGCATTTGCAGCGCCTGGAGGCGCAAGGGACGCTGAAAAATCAGTGATAATTGACGTTTACGTAAACGTAAATCTCAACACTGCCTAGAATGTGCGCCTGTGAACCTGCAGCGATCTGCGATTCAGGTACTTTGTGTGTGTTGTTTGAATAACTGTCGGAGACTTCCATGAGCCTTGCCAATCTGCCCGGTTTGAATTTCCAACTCGGCGAAGACATTGATGCGCTGCGCGATGCGGTGCGCGAGTTTGCCCAATCCGAAATCGCTCCGCGCGCGGCGGAAGTGGATCGTACGGATCAGTTTCCGATGGATCTGTGGCAGAAATTTGGCGAGCTGGGCGTGCTCGGTATCACCGTCCCGGAACAATACGGCGGCGCCAACATGGGCTATCTGGCGCACATGGTGGCGATGGAAGAAATCTCCCGTGCCAGCGCGTCCATCGGCCTGTCTTATGGCGCGCACTCCAATCTGTGCGTGAACCAAATCAACCGCAACGGCAACGAAGCGCAACGGCAGAAGTACCTGCCCAAGCTGATCAGCGGCGAACACGTTGGCGCGTTGGCCATGAGCGAGCCGGGCGCAGGCTCGGACGTGATCAGCATGAAGCTGAAGGCCGAGGACAAGGGCGGTTACTACCTGCTCAACGGCACCAAGATGTGGATCACCAACGGTCCGGATGCGGACACGCTGGTGGTGTATGCGAAGTCCGAGCCCGAGCTGGGCGCGCGCGGCGTGACGGCGTTCCTGATCGAAAAGGGCATGAAGGGTTTCTCGATTGCGCAGAAGCTCGACAAGCTGGGCATGCGCGGCAGCCATACGGGCGAGCTGGTGTTCGAGAATGTGGAAGTGCCGGCGGAGAACGTGCTCGGGCAGGTGAACGGCGGCGCGAAGGTGCTCATGAGCGGCCTCGATTACGAGCGCGCTGTGTTAACCGGCGGCCCGCTGGGCATCATGCAGTCCGTCATGGACAACGTCGTGCCCTACATTCACGATCGCAAGCAATTCGGTCAGAGCATTGGTGAGTTCCAGCTCATTCAAGGCAAGGTCGCGGACATGTATACCGTGCTGCAGTGCGGGCGCTCGTTTGCCTACACGGTGGCCAAGAATCTGGACATGCTCGGCAGTGAGCATGTGCGCCAGGTGCGCAAGGATTGCGCGAGCGTGATTCTGTGGTGCGCAGAGAAGGCCACGTGGATGGCCGGTGAAGGCGTGCAAATCTATGGCGGCAATGGGTATATCAACGAGTACCCGCTGGGCCGCCTGTGGAGAGATGCGAAACTCTACGAAATTGGCGCAGGTACGAGCGAAATCCGCCGTATGCTGATCGGCCGCGAACTGTTTGCTGAAACCTGCTGACGATTTGCCGCGCCGACGTCTTGCTGCGCCCTGAAAATTTTTCACAGTCAAGCAAACAAAGGATTGCCTTATGAGCACAACCTCCATCGAACAGCTGTTTGTCCATAACAGGGAATGGGCAGAGCAGATGGAGCGTGACCGGCCCGGTTTTTTCACCGGGCTGATGGCGCAGCAAAAACCCCGCTATATGTGGATCGGCTGTTCCGACAGCCGAGTTCCTGCGAACCAGATTTCGGGACTGGAGCCGGGCGAGGTCTTCGTGCACCGCAACGTCGCGAACGTGGTGGTGCCGAGTGATCTGAACTGCCTGTCCACGATCCAGTATGCGGTTGATCATCTCAAGGTGGAACACCTGATGGTGGTCGGTCATTACGGCTGCGGCGGCGTACTGGCCGCGCTGCAGGGATTGCGTCTGGGTCTGGTGGACAACTGGACGCGCCATGTGCGCGATGTGGCCGACAAACACCTCGAATTGCTCGAGGCACTGTCGCCGCAGTGGCGCCATGATGCGCTGTGCGAGCTGAATGCGATCCAGCAGGTGGTGAACGTGGCGCAATCCACGGTGATGCAGGATGCTTGGGCGCGCGGCCAGAAGATCACGCTGCATGGCTGGTGCTACAGCCTCAAGAACGGCCTGATCACCAACTTGCACATGACGGTGCCGGGCGTGGGTGGACTGGAAGAAGTCTACGAAAACGCCGTGGTCCAGGTGGCCAAGCGCCAGCGCGGCTAGCAGCCGCCGCACCCACCCCCTGCGCTGGGCCATCGGACGGCCGACGCATCAACCTCTCACGCAAAAGGTAGAAGGCAAAAGGCACCCACCCATGTTCCCGCAACGTCTGGATGCCCCGCAGGCCTACGACATCGCCAAGGCGATGATGGATGGCTTCAACCGGCACTACAAACTGTTCCGAGCCGAGTCCGCACGTGCCAAACACCGGTTTGAAACCCGTGATTGGCACGGTCAGCAGCGCGCGCAGCGTGAGCGCATCGAGTTCTACGACCTGCGCGTCAAGGAGTGCGTCAAGCGTCTGGACAAGGAGTTCGCAGCGGGCGCGCAACCGATGAGCGTGTGGCAGCAGGTGAAGCTGCACTACATCGGTTTGATGGTGGAGCACCTGCAGCCTGAACTGGCCGAGACGTTCTTCAATTCGGTCACGACCAAGATCCTGCATCGCACCCACTTCCAGAACGATTTCATTTTCGTGCGTCCCGCCGTGAGCACGGAATATCTGGAAAGCCGCGCGCCCGGCGCGTTGCCCACCTACCGCGCCTATTACCCGCAAACGCTGCACCAGTTGCCGGATGCGCTGCGTTTGCTGTTCGAGCAGATCAACCTGCAATGCCCTTACGACGATCTGGAGCGCGACATCGGCCTGCTGGCCGAGCGCATCGGCACGCGCCTGGAAGGCCTGATGCTGCGGGCGAATTTCCAGATCCAGGTGCTGTCCAACCTTTTCTACCGCAACAAGGGCGCGTATCTGGTGGGCAAGATCATCACGGGCTACACCGAATTGGCGTTCTCCGTGCCCATCCTGCACAACAGCGAAGGCAAGCTGCTGTTGCATGCCGCGCTGTTTGGTGAAGATGACATGCACGGCCTGTTCAGCTTTGCGCGCGCGTATTTCATGGTGGACATGGAAGTGCCGAGCGCCTACGTGCACTTTCTGCGCACGCTCATGCCGCGCAAGCCGCGTTCCGATTTGTATACCGCGCTCGGTTTGGGCAAGCAGGGCAAGACGCTGTTTTATCGCGACTTCCTGCACCATCTGCGCTACTCCAGCGACAAATTCCGCATAGCGCCGGGCATCAAGGGCATGGTGATGCTGGTGTTCGACCTGCCGAGCTTTCCCTATGTGTTCAAGCTCATCAAGGATTACTTTCCGCCGCCCAAGGAGACCACGCGCGAGCAGGTGAAGGGCAAGTACCTGCTGGTCAAACAGCACGACCGCGTGGGGCGCATGGCCGATACGCTGGAGTACAGCCTGGTGGCGTTTCCGCGCGACCGCTTTTCGGACGAACTGATCGAAGAGATCCAGAAGTTCGCCCCCAGCCAACTGGAAATCAGTGACCGCGATGGCGACGGCAATCAGGAAGTCATCATCAGCCACCTCTACATCGAGCGCCGGCTGGTGCCGCTCAACATTCACCTGCAGGAATGCTTTGATCGCGGCCTGGACGATCCCGAGGCGCATCGCAGCATGTCGCGCGCGGTGGTGGAGTATGGCAACGCCATCAAGGATCTGGTGGCGGCGAACATCTTCCCCGGCGACATGCTGTGGAAGAACTTCGGCATCACGCGCAATGGCAAGGTCGTGTTCTACGACTACGACGAAATCGAATACCTCACCGACTGCAACTTCCGCCGCGTGCCCGCACCGCGCAATGAAGAAGAAGAAATGTCGGGCGAGGTCTGGTATGCCGTGCATCCGCGCGATGTGTTTCCGGAAACCTTCGGCCCCTTTTTACTCGGCAACGACGCCGTGCGCGCCGTGTTCATGCGCCACCACGCCGATCTGCTGGACGCTCAATTCTGGCAATCGCACAAGGAGCGCATTCAGGCAGGCCAGTTGCTCGACGTGTTTCCCTACGAGAGCGAACGCAACCTGCATGAGCGCAATGCGCCCGAGCGCGAGCAGCCCGCGGCGCCCTAGCGCGCCCCGCCCCATTTTTCGATCGCAACACACCATCACTTCAAGGAGAACCACATGAGCCAGCAACACAGCGACCCCGTCGTCATTGTCAGCGCAGCGCGCACGCCGATGGGCGCATTCCAGGGCGACTTTTCCGAGCTGTCCGCCAACGATCTCGGCGGCGCTGCCATCAAGGCCGCAGTCGAGCGCGCAGGCATCCAGCCCGAGCAGGTGGAAGAGGTGCTGTTCGGCAATTGCCTGATGGCGGGACAAGGCCAGGCCCCGGCGCGTCAAGCCGGGTTCAAGGGCGGCCTTCCGCAGAGCACCGGTGCCGTCACGCTGTCCAAGATGTGCGGCGCGGGCATGGAAGCCACGATCCTCGCGCACGACCAGCTCATCGCCGGTAGCCGCGACGTGATGATTGCGGGCGGCATGGAAAGCATGACCAACGCGCCCTACCTGCTCAAGAAGGGCCGCGGCGGCTATCGCATGGGCCACGACAAGATTTTCGACCACATGATGCTCGACGGTCTGGAAGACGCCTACGAGCCGGGCCGTTCCATGGGCACGTTCGGTGAGGACTGCGCGGCCAAGTACGACTTCACGCGCGAGGCGCAAGACGCCTACGCCATCGCCAGCGTCCAGCGTGCGCAGGCAGCGGCAGAGAGCGGCGGCTTCAAGGACGAGATCACGCCGGTGACCGTGAAGACGCGCAAGGGCGACGTGACGGTGAGCGTGGACGAAGGCCCGGCCAAGGCGCGGCTCGACAAGATCTCCAGCCTGAAGCCCGCGTTCAAGAAGGACGGCACGATCACTGCAGCGTCGTCTTCCAGCATCAACGACGGCGCTGCCGCCATGGTGCTGATGCGCGAGTCGACCGCCAAGGCGCTGGGGTGCAAGCCGCTGGCCCGCATCGTTGCGCATGGCACGCACGCCCAGGCCCCGGAATGGTTCACCACGGCTCCCGTCGGCGCGACCGAGAAGGCGCTGAAGAAAGCCGGCTGGAAGGTGGAAGACGTTGATCTGTGGGAGGTGAACGAGGCGTTCGCCGTGGTGCCGATGGCGCTGATGAAGGAGCTGAATGTGCCGCACGACAAGGTCAACGTGAACGGCGGCGCGTGCGCTCTGGGTCACCCGATCGGCGCGAGTGGTGCACGTATCCTCGTCACGCTGATCCACGCACTGAAGGCGCGCGGCAAGAAGAAGGGCCTCGCCACGCTGTGCATCGGCGGCGGCGAAGGTACGGCGATGGCCATTGAATTGATCTGAGCATAAGATCAGGGCTACGTTGGCGCGGCGAGCCCTTCGCAACGGCCGCCGCGCAATTTGTGATTGCGGTGCACCAATGGAGGCGTAGCCATGAGTGAAGACATCCTGATCGGCCCCAACGACGAAGAGGCGGAGGAAGCCACGCTGCTGGGCGGTCCGCAGATCGCCGACTTCTGGCGCGAGTTCGCCGCGCAGTTACCCACTCTTGCGGCCATGTCGCAGCATGAGTTTGTCGAGCATGGCAATGTCATCCTGTCGCGCCACGCGCCTGAACTGGCTGTAGAGCTGGAGAAGGACCCGGGCAGCCAAGTGGCACGCATCGTGATCACATCGCACGGCAATCTCGACCAGTTCGAGAACGCGCAGGCGCTGGTCCGGCAGGCACCGCCATTGCCGGGTCACACGGTGCAGGCGTTCCGCAGCCGCGCGCAGGGCAGCGATTTCTCGATGAACATGGACAACTTCAGCCTGTCGTGCTCCGACGTGCTCGTGGCGCACTACGACGCGGGCGGCGTGGTGGGACTGGAGATGTCGTTCGAGAAAATCATTCCCCAAGAGATGATGGAGCATGCACGCCACATGGCGTTCATCATGCTCGATCACGTGCTGGGCGAGTGGGATTTTGCTGTGCGCGTGGGGCCGGTCGAGTTCGTCGATGCGTTCTCGGAGGACGTGGATGGCGCCGAGCCACTGTCGGTGTTTCCGGCCATCTTCGATGAGTTCGTGCGTGATGGCTTGGGGCGCAGCAACCGTTTTCCCTCCGATGGCGGGGACGACGACCAATGGGCGTCTTTTGAAGTGCGCAGGCAGGATGCGGCGGACGATGCTCCGCCAGATCTGCTCACCTTCCGGCTGTCCGCCAACGCGGTGGCGACGCGGGCGGACATGCCGTATTACATGGAATGGCGGCTCGGCTTTGAAAGCCAGGAAGAGCTGGACAATGCGCGCGATGCCTGCGACGCATTGCAATCGCGCATGGAGCAGCACCACAGCGGCATTCTGGTCTACACGCGCGTGGAGGACATGAGCGCCCGCATCGCCGCGTTCTATGTCGAGGACGCGCAGGCGGCCACGCATCTGGCGCAGCAGATGGGCGAGCAATTCGCGCCGCAGCAGTCCGAGGAAGTCTCCACCATGTTCGATCCCTCGTGGCAGGAATACCTCGGCATCTACAACGCGGTCCAACCACGTGATCAGGACGAGGACTGAACGGCGTGATCACCTCCCTCGAACAATTGCGTGCGCGGTATGCGCAACCCGCTGATCGGGCGGTGCGCAAGCAGCTCGACCATCTGGATGCGCACTGCCAAAAGCTCATTGCGCTCTCGCCGTTGTGCGTGCTGGCGACGGCGGGCGCGCAGGGCGCGATGCTGGATGCATCGCCGCGCGGTGGCCCGCCAGGATTTGTGAAGGTGCTGGATGCGCACCGCCTGCTGCTGCCCGACGCGGGCGGCAACAACCGGCTGGACTCGCTGGAAAACCTGTTGACCGATCCGCGCGTGGCGTTGCTGTTCGTCGTGCCTGGGGTGGATGAAAGCCTGCGCGTGAATGGCGTGGCGCGGCTGCGCGATGAGGACGAGTTCATCGCGCCTTTCGAGGGCGAACGCCAACGCCCGAAGCTGGTCATCGAGATCGACGTGCGCGAAGCCTATCTGCATTGCGCCAAGGCGGTGATGCGTTCGCGGCTCTGGCAGGCGGATGCACAGGTGGAGCGGGCGGTGCTGCCATCGCTCAACCAGATGATCCACGACCAGATCGGTGCGCTCGATTCTCCCGAAGCGCAGGAAGCCATGGTGCAGCGCTACCGGCAGCTCATCGCCGAAGAACAGGGCCCGCGCTGAGCGGATGCAAGGAACAAGGAGTCAGGAGTCGTCCATGCCCGTTGTACTGGTGATTGGCGCGTCGCGCGGAATCGGTCTGGAGTTCGTGCGGCAATACCGTGCCGAAGGCTGGCGCGTGATCGCCACCGTGCGCGATGCGGCCGGGCAGGAGCGCGTGCAGGCCCTGGGGGCCGAGGCGCATCTGATCGACGTGGCGCAGCCTGCAAGCGTGAGCGGTCTGGCCTGGCTGCTGGATGGCGAAAGAATCGATCTTGCGCTGTATGTGGCGGGCGTGATGCGCCGCCCCGGAGCGCTGTCGCCACCCACGCAGCAGGACTTCGATGCCGTGATGCACACCAACGTGCTGGGTGCCATGCAGGCGCTGCCGCAGGTGGCGCCCATGGTGTCGGCGGCGCAGGGCACGTTCGCGTTCCTGTCGTCGACGATGTCGCAGATTTCCGTGGTGCCCAACAGCTATTCATGGCTGTACCGGGTGAGCAAGACCGCGCTCAACATGGCGGTGGCATCGGCGCAGCATGACTATCCGGACGCCACCCTGGTCACCATCGATCCCGGCTGGGTGCAAACCGACATGGGCGGCAGTGATGCGCCCGTCGCGCTGCAAGCCAGCGTGGCCGGCATGCGCAGCGTGCTGGCCAGCCTCACGCCCGACGACAAGGGCCGACTGCTGCACTACGACGGCAGGCGGGCGGAGCACTGGTAGCGGCGCCCACCGGATTTCAACCTCACACTGGCGCTGCGTAACCCATTTCACGCAGCGGCCTCATTATTCAGATTTCAAGCATCCAAGGGGAGATTTTGCATGTTGCTGACAGACGACCAGGAAATGATCCGTGACGCGGTGCGCCAGTTCGCGCAGGAACAGTTATGGCCCAACGCCGGCCAGTGGGATCGGGACCATCACTTCCCACGCGATGCGCATCAGGGCCTTGCCGCGCTGGGGGCGTACGGCATTTGCGTGCCCGAAGAATGGGGCGGCGCGGGTCTGGGCTATCTCTCGCTGGCGTTGGTGCTGGAAGAGATCGCGGCGGGTGATGGCGGCACCAGCACGGCCATCAGCGTGACCAATTGTCCGGTGAACGCGATCCTCATGAAGTACGGCAACGTGCAGCAGAAAAAGCAGTGGCTCGAGCCGCTGGCGCGTGGCGACATGCTGGGCGCTTTCTGCCTGACCGAGCCGCATGTGGGCTCCGATGCGTCGGCGCTGCGCACCACGGCGGTGAAGCAGGGCGACGACTATGTGATCAACGGCGTCAAGCAGTTCATCACCAGCGGCAAGAACGGCCAGGTCGCCATCGTCATCGCGGTGACGGACAAGGGCGCGGGCAAAAAAGGCATGAGCGCCTTCCTCGTGCCGACCAACGCGCCGGGCTATGTCGTGGCGCGGCTGGAGGACAAGCTCGGGCAGCACTCCAGCGACACGGCACAAATCAACTTCGACGATTGCCGCATTCCCGCAGAGAACCTGATCGGTGCAGAGGGCGAAGGCTACAAGATCGCTCTCGGTGCGCTCGAAGGGGGCCGCATCGGCATCGCCGCGCAAAGCGTGGGCATGGCCCGCAGTGCATTCGAGTTTGCGCTGCAATACAGCAAGGAGCGCGAGAGCTTCGGCACGCCCATCTTCAACCATCAGGCTGTGGGCTTCCGCCTGGCCGATTGCGCCGTGCAGATCGAGGCAGCGCGCCAACTCATCTGGCACGCCGCCGCATTGCGTGATGCGGGCAAGCCATGCCTCAAGGAAGCCGCCATGGCCAAGCTCTTCGCCAGCGAAATGGCGGAGCGCGTGTGCAGCGCCGCGATCCAGACACTCGGTGGTTACGGCGTGGTGAATGATTTCCCGGTGGAGCGCATCTACCGCGATGTGCGCGTGTGCCAGATCTACGAAGGCACGAGCGACGTGCAGAAAATCATCATCCAGCGCGCACTGGCCTGAGCTCAGGCAACCGCTTGCCCACCACAAGGCCGCTGCGCCTACGCCAGCGGCCTTGTGCGTTGGCGTAGCGTGTTGGCCTGGTGTGTTATTGCGGCTGGATGTTCGCGGCCTTGATGGTCGCGCCCCATTGCTTGCGGTCGTTGGCCAGATAGGTGACGAAGTCGGCAGACTTCATTCCCACCACAGGCTCCGAGCCGAGCGCGGCCATTTTTTCGCGCGTGGCGGGGTTCTTCAGGATGTCCTGGATGGCGTCGAAGTAAGCGGTCTGCACGGCAGCGGGCGCCCCTGCGGGGAGGAACAGTCCTTGCCACGTGGGCATGTCGAATCCCTTGATGCCTTGCTCTTGCAGGGTGGGCACGTCGGGCAACTGCGGCGCGCGCTTGGCGGTGGTGACGCCGAGGGCCTTGACCTTGCCATCCTTGACCAGCGATGCGGCGGTGGTGATGTTGTCCACGGTCATCACGATGTGGCCGCCGAGCAAGTCGGTGATCACCGGTGCTGCGCCCTTGTAAGGCACGGCGGGCATCTTGACGCCCAGACGGTGCAGCATGGCTTCCGCGATCAGGTGGTTGGAAATACCGATGCCCGCGATGCCGTAGCTCGCGCTGGGCGTGCGCTGGATGTAGGACTTCAGCTCGTTGATGTTGCTCGCCGCCACCGAGGAGTTCACGATGACCACGTTCGGCTGCGTCGCCACCATGGTCACGGGCGCGAAGCTCGTCGGCTTGTAGGGCGTGGCGGACGGGTTGAGGTCGAACGTGATCGCCATGGAGCCTGCCGCGCCAATGCCGATGGTGTAGCCGTCGGCGGCGGCGTTCGCCAGGCGTCCGGCCATGATGTTGCCGCCCGCGCCGGGCACGTTGTCGACGGTGACCGGCTGGCCCAGCTTGTGTCCCAGCGGCTCGGCGAGCAAGCGCGCCAGCGTATCGGCGGAGCCGCCCGGAGCGAAGCCCACGAGCAGCTTGATGGGCTTTTCGGGCTTCCAGCTCGACTGGGCCTGGACGGCGGTGGTCGCCAACAGCGCGGCGGAGGCGATGAGGGCGGCGTTGCCGATGAGGCGGCGACGTGATGGGTGGAACATGATGGATTTCCTGAAGAAGTGGAGAGGGTGAAAAGGGGTTGGTGGCGCGTGCCGCGTCAGGCGAGCAATTGCGCGAGCGCTAGTGCCACGATGTGGTTGGACAGCAGCGTCGGGCGGCCACTTGCGTGCGCCACCTGCTCGCGCATGGCGTGCGTGTAGCCCATGCAGTGCATGACGATGAAATCGCAATCCGACAGCGCACGACCCGCGCGGGCGAATGCCTCTGCGGCGGCGTCTGGGTCTGTCTCGTAAGGCGAGGCGTGGTCCAGCTTCAGCGCGCAGTCCAGCGGTTCGGCGAGATGAAACGTGGCGAGCTGGTCCTGCAGCGGGACCAGCGCGCCCACTGTGTGCGCATGGCGTGAGAGTGCCAGCATGGTCTGGTCCACCAGTTGCTGCGGCTCGACCATGAAGGTCTTCAGGCGCGGCAGTGCGGTGCCGGTGCACAGCGGCACGAGCAAGTCATAGCCCGCGTCATCGGCTTCGCGCATGACCTGCGCCAGACGTGCTTCCGTGGCTTCCTTGTCGAGCGTGATGGAGCCGCCATCGCGCAGGCGCGTGGCGAAGCGGTGCGCACCAGCGCGTGGTGCGAGCGCCGCACGCTGGTCGGCATCGAGTGCGTCGAGCGCGCCAAATTCATCCACGTGGACGTGCGCGCCGAGCAGTGCGCTCATGGCGGGCACGACGTCGCTGCGCGGCGACTCCCCGATGGTAAAGAAGGCGATGCGCCGCGCGCGTGGGGCGGTGGCGGAGGTCATGCTGGCTGGCCCACGGTTTGAAGATGGGCGAGCGAGCCGTAGCGCGCCTGCAGTTGCGCCCAGTGCGCTTCGTTGAAAAAGCTCAGCGTGCGCTGGCCATACAGCTTGGCGATCTCGACACAAAAGCGCGTGGCGACGTCGGCGTCCCAGGCGTTGGTGGCGCCAGTGGCGCAGCCGGGAACGGTGGTCTGGGCCGTGAGCGCCACGCCCATCACGGGCGCGGCCGTGGCGATGGTGGGCTGCATGATGGAGTTCACATGCGGCAAACCGTTTTCATAAGGCGTGATGTCTTGCGTGGTCAGCGGAAGTGTGATCGGCAGTTCGCCGCTGACCCAGCCCATCACGTCCAGCGCCATGTCGGGAATGGGCAGCAGCCAGCCTTGCATGGCAACGGGCGTCAGCGCGACGCCGCGCTGGTTGACCAGGCGGTTGCCGCGCGATGTGTCGATGGACAGGATCGCATCCATGCGCGGGCTGACCTCGTGCGACATCATCTCGCGCATCGGAAACGGCGAGCGCATGAACGGCACCGGATGATTCGGGCGCGTGCCCGCACGCGGGCAGATATGGGTGTGGATCAGCACCGGCGCGGGCATGCGGTCACCGTTGCGCGCCATGTCGAGCATCTTGGCCGCGCTGGCCAGCGCCACCACGGCGCCATCGCTGTCGGAGACCAGTCCGGAGACCGTCGGCCGCGCGCCAATCCCGCCCAATCGCCCGATGATCCCGAGGCGCGGCGCGCTCTCGTCCTGGCCCGGAATTTCGATGCTGATGAAGTCGGTCTCTGCGCCATCGTGGGCCACGTGGGTGACGTTCACTGTGCAGTCACCCAGACTGCGCAGCGACTCGGCAACCTGCTCGCCCGTCACATAGGCGGACGACAGCATTTCAATCATTGTGGATACATGTTTCATCGGAAATCACTCAGAGGTTGGTGTCGGGTGTGACGGCCCCTTCGGGCAGCCAGCGGGGCTGGGCAGCGCCACGGAACCAGCGCGCTCCGGCTGCGCCTAGCACTCGTGCATCGCTGCCGTGGATGCGCAGGCCCGTGCCTTCGGGCAGGCCCAGCACCGTGGTGTCGGGCTGCATGGTGGTGAACTCGCGCAGGCGCTGCTCGCGGGTTTCACCGCGATGGCCCGGAGGGTGTGCGTCGGTGTAGTGCGCGTTGATCTGCAGATCGATGAGACCCAGCGCATCAAGCCCGCCCGGGTCGGTGATGGGCATGTCGTTCGTGGTGCAAATCGTGGGGCAGGCGACGTTGGAGCCCGCGCTCCAGCCCATGTACGAGGCCGCGCCAGACAGCACGCGCTCGCGGATCGCCGCAAGCAGGCCGGTGCGGCGCAGTTCGCGCAGCAGGGCGAAGGTGTTGCCGCCGCCCACGAGCACATGGCGTGCGCTGCGCATGGCCGCCAGTGGATCGTCCATGCGGTGTACCGAGCGCACGTGCAGGCCGCGCGGAGCAAGAGCGTCGGCGACGAGCGTTTCGTAGGCATCCCACGTGCGCGTCACACCGGCAAAGGGAATGAACAAGGCGTCGCCGCTGGCGTCATGGTGGGCAGCCCATTCGTCGATCCAGGGCATGGCGTGGGTGAGGTAGCCCGCGTCGCTGGAAGAGTTGCTGAGCAGCAGAAGATTCATGGCTGGTGGTCCGGGAGAAAGAAGGGGTAGAGAAGGAGAGAGCGCGTTACTGTCCGGAGGGGAATTTCCAGAACGGATCGCCGATGCGACGGCCCAGCGAGCCGACTTCGAACAGCAGCAATGCGCGCCAGCGCTCGATTTGCGCGGCGCTGGGTTCGAGACTCGAGACGAAGGAGATGCACAGCCCGCGCAATTCGCCATCGAGCGGGCTGCGTACGGCGGCAGCAATGGCGCCTACGCCGGGAATGGGGCCGTCGATGGCGATGGCGTGGCGGGCTTCGCTCACCTCGCCCAGACAGTCCTGCAGTTGCTCCAGCGTGGCAAATGCACCCTGGCTGGCGACGGGCAGGGCACTGGCGGTGTCTTCGCCATAGAGCGCGTGCAGCTCTGGCGCGTTCAGGCGCGACAGCAGCGCGCGGCCCATGGCGGTGCTGGTGGCGTCGCGGCGCGAGCCGGGCGACGACAGCACCTGCACCGGCGCGCTGCCATTGAGGCGCTGCAGCACCACGGTGTCGTGCCCCGACAGCGCGGACAGATAGGCCGTGAGTCCGCTGCGCGAGGACAACTGTTCGAGCACGTTGCGGCATTCGTCATCCAGCACGCTGGACACATAGGCCGCATGCGCGGCGCGCCCCAGCAATGCGCCTGCGCGATAGCGGCGCGTGACCGGATGCTGGTCCAGCAGGCCGTAGCGCTGCATCTGGTTGAGCAGGTGCGATGCCGAGCTTTTGGGCAAATCCAGTTGTGCCGCGGCTTCCGTGAAGCTCAAGTCCACGGCGCCATCGGCAAACAGGGTCAGCACCCGCTGTACGTTTCCAAGAATACTCATAGTTCGAAGAAATGGAACTAAGTTCGTGTTTATGGAATATCGTAGTGAGAGCTTCAGCGTCGTGTCAAACCCATAGTGAAAAGCGAGCGTGCTCGCGGGTCGGCTTCAGAGGGATGTCGCCTGGGGCTGTCACACGTCTCCGTCCTTGGCGGCGCTGTCGCGGTTGCGCAGGACGATGGTGATCTGGCCGTTGGTTTCGATGGTGGCCTGCTCCACTTCGTAGGTGTGCAGGCAGCCCGCAGCATGGAGGGCGGCCTTGAGGTTGTCGGTGGTGATGAGTTCGGAGCGCATGACCTGCTCGTTCACTTCGCCTTGGTCGATCAGCCGCAGCGGCTTGCCGTCGATGACACGCGAGAACCAGTGACTGCGGAACGTGAGGTGTGCCATGAGCGTATGGCAGACGATGAGCGTGGTGGCCGAGATCAGGCCACCGATGAGCGAGTTGTCGCCCGCGTTCATCGAGTTCTGCACCGCGTTCGAGAGGATCAGCAACAGGATCAGATCGAACGGATCGTATTGGCCCACGTTGCGCTTGCCGGTCATGCGCAGGAACACGAGCAGAAACGCGTAGACGATGATGCCCCGCACGATGAATTCCCACCACGGCACTGCCATTGTGAACATTGCGGCTCTCCGGTGTTGTCGTTTGTGATGCAGGCATTGTCTGCCCCGACTCCATCGGGTGGGCGATGGAAGACTGTAGGACGCGGTCCCAAGTTGCGCGCTGGGCCGTCGGCCTTTGGGCCAGAATCCAGGGGTTGGGAATGAACAGGAAAACAAGGAATGACTCATCTGGCCATCGACGGACGCGCAGCCTGCCCTTGCGGGCGTGTGAATGCCAGGGGCAAACCGCTGGCGTGGGCCGATTGCTGCGGGCGCTTTGTCGATCATTGGGACGACACGCCCGCACCGGATGCCGAGTCGCTCATGCGCTCGCGCTACTCCGCCTTTGTCCTGCACGATGCGCAGTACCTGCTGCACACCTGGCACCCACGGACGCGCCCAGCCCATCTCGATTTCGACGACGGCGTGAAATGGTTGGGGCTGACCGTCAAGCATGCGCGCATAACGGGTGCAGATGCGGCTGAAGTGGAGTTCGTCGCGCGCTCACGCGTGCAGGGGCGCGGCGTGCGCCAGGAGGAGCGCAGCCGTTTCACGCGCGAGGATGGGCGCTGGGTCTACGTGGACGGCGATGTTGACGGCGATCCCCATTGAGTCGCCACACTGCATTGCATAATTCCACTCGCCTTGGCCAGCGGTTGCGCAAGGCGTTCTTCGTACTTCACATCGCCAAGATTTTCCATGACTGAATCGTTTGATGCCGTGCTGTTTGACTGCGACGGCGTGCTGGTGGACAGCGAGTCCATCACCAACCGCGTCCTGCGCGACATGCTCAATGCATCGGGCTGGCCCATCACCACCGAGGAATGCCTGCGCTCCTTCATCGGCAAGACGGTGCGCAGCCAGGCCGCGCTGATCGAGCAGCACACGGGCCAGCCGCTGACGGATGCGTGGATGGAGCAGTTCTATGCGCTGCGCAACGAGGCGCTACATGCCGAGCTGGTGGCGATCGATGGCGCGGTGCAGGCGGTGGAGCACATCCATTCCGCATTCAGCGGGCGCATCGCCTGCGCCTCAGGTGCCGACCGGGCCAAGGTCGAAATGCAATTGGCGAAGGTGGGGTTGTCCACGTACTTTGATGGCCGCGTTTTCAGCGGTCACGAAATGCCGCGCAGCAAGCCCTTTCCTGACGTGTACCTCGCGGCGGCCGATGCACTGGGTGCCAACCCGGCGCGCTGTCTGGTGATCGAAGACACGCTGACCGGCGTGCAGGCGGGCGTGGCTGCTGGCGCCACGGTGTGGGGCTACTTTCCGCAAGATCAGGGCCATGCGCAGTCGGGCGATCTGACGGCTGCAGGCGCAAGCCGCATCTTCTCGCACATGGACGAATTGCGCGCGCTGCTGCCGCGCTGAGCAGGCGTGCGCCTGTGCGTTAGGCCGCGTGCGCGCTGGAGGTGCGCGTGTGCTTGCGGTACTCGGCGGGGGAGTAGCCGGTCCATGCGCGGAATGCGCGGATGAAGCTCTTTTCGCCTGCAAATCCTGCGGCCTGTGCCACTTGTTTGATGGGGCGTTCGGTGCGGTTGAGCAGGTCGATGGCCTTGTTGCGGCGCATTTCGTCCTTGAGCGTTTGCAGCGACGCGCCTTCCTCCTTGAGTTGCCGGTGCAGCGTGCGCGTGGAGACATGCAGCTCATCGGCCAGTGTGCGCGCGCTGTGCATCACGTCGGGCATGCTGGTGAGGATCTGGCGCACGCGCGCCACCAGCAGCCGGTCGCGCCGGTATTTGCGCACCATGAGCGGCAGGGCGCGCTGCAGCATTTGCTGCATGGCCAGTTCGTCGCGCTTGAGCGGAAGGGCGAGATAGCGCGAGTCCAGCTCGACCGCCGCCTGGGGCGCATCGAAGGCAATCTCCCCACTGAAGAGGACGTGGTAGGCCTCGGCATGTTCGGGTGCAGTGAACGGAAATTGCGCCGAAATGACCGGCAGGCGCGAGTCGATGAACCAGCTTGCCAGCCCGAGCGCATTGCGCAACACGGAAACCAGACAGAACTCGCGCATGTCCTTGAGGTCGGCGCGTTCGGTGATGCTGAGCACGCTGCGCTCGCCCTCGGTGTTCAACTGCAGTTGGATGTCGCCAGCGATCAGGCCGTGGTGGCGACACCAGCGCGCCAGCGCCAAGCCCAGCGTGGGCGCGCTCAGGCTGGCGCGCGCCAGCATGCCGTAAGTGCCCCACGGCAGCGCGCGGCTGAACCAGCCCAGTCCCTCGTCGTCGAGCTCGCGCATGGCAACGCCCGAGAACACCTCCATTTGCAATGCGGTGATGCGAGCGTCGGTGTTTTTTGTTTCTTCTGGCGCAATTTGTGCCGTATCAAGCGCGTGGAGCGGGCTGATGCCGCGTCGCTCGTAGGCGCGCAAAATGGCCTGCACAAAGGCCATCGGTGTGACGGCGGGGTGATTGTTGTCCAGAGACGGGTTGAGGGGCAGTTGGGACATTCGTGGATTTTGCGATGTACTGTCGCATATTGCAACCTATGTGGCCTGAATGTGACTCCACAACTTCACGCTCCCGGCGTATGCTGTGCGGTGACTAGAACACTGCGGCAAGAGCTGCGGTCTGCAGCGCGCGGTGAAGATTCGGGCATTGTGGGTGATGCGCCTTATGGGATTCTTGCAGCGCGCGCGCACCGTGGAGCGTGTGCCGCGAGCCATCTTGCAGGAGACAAGTGCAAATGACGACGCCAGCAACGCCCGCAGCCCGGTTGGAACTCAGCCAGGCATCCGGTTCCCGCGACACCCCGTTGATCGAGCAGACGCTCGGCGATTTCTTTCGCGATATGGCGGCGCGCCATCCCGAGCGCGATGCGCTGATCAGTGCGCACCAGAACCGTCGCTACACCTACGCGCAGCTCTATACCGAATCGCGCAAGCTGGCCAGCGCGCTGCTCGGCCTGGGGCTGGACATAGGCGATCGCATCGGCATCTGGTCGCACAACAACGCGGAATGGGTGCTCATGCAGTTCGCCACGGCGCAAGTCGGCCTGGTGCTGGTGAACATCAACCCGGCCTACCGCACGGCCGAGGTGGAATACGCCATCAACAAGGTCGGCTGCAAGGCGATCGTCACCATGCCGAGTTTCAAGAGCAGTGACTATCTGGGCATGCTGCGCGAACTTGCACCGGAGCTTGCCAGCGCCACGCCCGGCGACCTGCACGCCGAACGCCTGCCGACGCTGCGCAGCGTGGTGTGGATCGACACCGTGGGCGAGGGCGACGAGCAGCCCGGCATGCTGCGCTTTTCGCAGTTGCTCGCGCGGGGCGATGCGGGCGATGCGCGTATCGACCAGATCGCCGCCACGCTGAAGAACACGGACGCCATCAACATCCAGTTCACCAGCGGCACCACGGGCTTTCCCAAGGGCGCCACGCTCACGCACCGCAACATCCTGAACAACGGCTTTTTTATCGGTGAATGCATGCGCCTCACGTTCGAGGACCGGCTGTGCATTCCCGTGCCGCTGTACCACTGCTTTGGCATGGTGCTGGGCAACCTTGCCTGCATCACGCATGGCGCGGCCATCGTGTACCCGAACGACGGCTTCGATGCACTCAAGGTGCTGGAAACGGTGCAGGCCGAGAAGTGCACCGGCCTGCATGGCGTGCCCACCATGTTCATTGCCGAACTGGACCATCCGCGCTTTGCCGAATTCGATCTGTCCACCCTGCGCACCGGCATCATGGCCGGCTCGCCTTGCCCGATCGAGGTGATGAAGCGCGTGGTGCGCGACATGAATCTGTCGGAAATCACCATTGCGTACGGGATGACGGAAACCAGCCCGGTGAGTTGCCAGAGCGATCACAACACGCCGCTGGAAAAGCGCGTGTCCACCGTGGGCCGCGTGCAGCCGCATCTGGACGTGAAGATCGTGGACTCCGAAACCGGCGCGGTGCTGCCCACCGGCCAGAGCGGCGAGCTGTGCACGCGCGGCTACTCGGTCATGCAGGGCTACTGGGGCGATGAGGAGAAGACGCGCGAGGCCATCGACGCCGACGGCTTCATGCACACCGGCGACCTGGCGACCATGGACGACGAGGGCTACGTGAACATCGTCGGGCGCATCAAGGACATGGTGATTCGCGGTGGCGAAAACATCTATCCGCGCGAGGTTGAGGAGTTCCTCTATCGCCATCCCAAGGTGCAGGACGTGCAAGTGGTCGGCGTGCCCGATCAGCGCTTTGGCGAAGAGCTGTGCGCGTGGATCATCACCAAGCCCGGCGAGCGCCTGACTGAAGACGAGGTGCGCGAATTCTGCCGGGGCCAGATCGCGCACTACAAGGTGCCGCGCTACATGCGCTTCGTGACTTCGTTCCCGATGACCGTCACGGGCAAGATCCAGAAGTTCCGCATCCGCGACCAGATGAAGGACGAGCTCGGCCTGCAAGACAGCCAGACGGCCTGATGGCGTTATTGTCGCGCATCGCCACTCCAAACGCTTACGCCCATGTTGCTACCGTTGAACTGCACCGTTGTTGTTCGCGTCGCGCTGCCCTTGTGGGTGGGCGCGCTCGGCGCTGCGCCGGCCTTTGCATCGATGCAGGAGCGCGTGCTGGAAGTGCCGGTGTCCACCACCAGCGCCAGCGGCGAGCCAGTGCAGGGCGAGATTGCCGTGACCATTTTTTCCGACCCGAACAACCCCGTGCCCGCGCCGGTGCTCGTGCTCAACCACGGCCGCTCGCCACAAGCCGAAGGGCGCAAGCAACTGCACCGCGCGCGCTTTGCCAAGCAGGCGCGCTACTTTGTCGCACGCGGTTTTATCGTCGCCGTGCCCACGCGATTGGGCTATGGGCCAGAGTTCGCCAAAGACGCGGAGCAAAGTGGTGCCTGCAAGCACAAGCGCTACGCACCCGCGTTGAATGCAGCCGCCTTGCAGATCAATGCGGTGTTGCGCGCGGTGCGGGCGCGCCGACCCGACGCCTCGCCTGATCGCGCTGTGATCGCTGGCCAGTCATTTGGTGGCGCGGCCGCCGTGGCCGCCGCAGCGCAGAACCCTGAAGGCGTGCAGGCCGTCATCAACTTTGCGGGTGGCGCCGGTGGCAACCCGCGCACCCACACCATGCAGCCGTGCGATCCGCAGCAGTTGGCCAGCGTGTTCACCGAACTGGGCGCAAAGAGCCGGTTGCCCATGCTCTGGATGTATGCGCGCAATGACCAGTATTTTGGCGCGAGCTGGCCGGCGAAGTGGCATGCCGCGTTTGAAAAGGAGGGCGGCAAGGCCCAATTTGTGCAGTTGCCTGCGTTTGGCAAGGACGGGCATGAACTCTTCCGCGCGGGATTGCCCCAATGGGAGGCCACCGTATCCCGCTTCCTGGATGACAACGGCTTCACCGCGCCGGTGGCGGATGCCGCCGCCGAGCGCACCCAACTGCGTGCCCGCAAATGACCGGGCACGCGCTTTTTCACCCCGCGATGGATTCAGTCGGCATGCCCGCTGTGCTTGCTGTCGAGTCCGGCAGCGCGGCGCGCAGCGACAAGCCGCTTGCGCATCGAGACGTCCTGCAGATCCAGCTCGCTGACCAGCGTGCGCAGCGACTCGTCGTTGATGCGGTGCGTGTGCCGTTCGCTGAAGACGGCGTCGCGTTCGGCGCGGATGCAGCGCAAGCGCAATTCCACCTCCAGCACATAGCGCAACTTGCGCTGGCGCACGACTTCGGGCGATTCGCGCTGCGTTTCCAGCGACGTCGCCATGCCGCTGCCATCGTCCAGCAACTGCAGGCGGTTGCGATATTCCTGCATCAGGTGGCCGATGACTTCCTGATGCATCGTCACCCATTCGGGCGAGTGGCGCTCGAGCTCTTCGTCCGAGAGCGACAAGGCATCCATCGCCGCATTGCATGCCGCCTCGCGCGCCAGACGCTCCTCTCGCACGGTGCGCGACTCTCCGGGAACGGGCAGGCGGCGCAGGATCAGCGGCAGCGCGATGCTGCCCGCGATCAGCGTGAACAGGATCGTGCCGGTGGCCAGGAAGATCAGCATGCCGCGCGATGGAAACGGCTGGCCGTTGTTCAGCAGCATGGGCACGGACAGCGCACCGGCGAGCGTGACCGCGCCGCGGATGCCGGCGAACGTCGTGGCCAACGTGAGCAGGTGGCTGGGGTGCTCGGCCATCTTGCCCTCATGGTGCGCACGGCGCAGGGCATGGCGCACGCCCAGCGTCAGCCAGAACCAGCGCATGAGCAGCAGCGCCGTGGAAATCGCGCAGACGTAGCCCACCAGCACCCACCAGTGCTCGCCCGCCTCGTACAACGGTACGCCAATGATGGCGGGCAACTGCAGGCCCAGCAGCAGGAAGATGGCGCCGTTGAAGGCGGCTTCCACCAGACTCCAGGTGCCTTCGGTCTGCATGCGCTCGCTCACGTAGCTGCTGCGTTCCAGATCGGCAAAATTCGTAGCGATGCCCGCTGCCACCGCGGCCAGGATGCCGGAGACGCCGATCTTTTCGCCCACCAGATACGCCGCGAATGGCAGCAGCACCAGCAGCAACACCATCTGCGTGGCCGCGACATCGCCGAGCCGGCGCGTGATGGAACTGCGCGCATAGCTGAAGCCCCAGCCCAAACCGGCACCCACGGCGAGACCGCCCAGCGACATCCAGACAAAATCCTGCGCCACTTCGGTCCACGACAGTGCGCCGGTCAGCGTGGCGACGACGGCAAATTTCAGCGCCACCAATCCCGACGCATCGTTCAGCAGCGATTCGCCTTCCAGGATGTGCATGGTCTTTTCGGGCATGCCGAGATTGCGCGTGATGGCCGCCACGGCAACCGCGTCGGTGGGCGAGATCACGGCGGCCAGTGCGAAGGCAACGGTCAAGGGGACCGAAGGAATCAACCAGTGGATCAGATAGCCCAGACCGAATACCGTGAACAGCACCAGCCCGAGGGCCAGCAGCAGGATGGGTTTGGACAGGGCAAAGAATTCACGTTTGGGAATGCGCCATCCGTCGGCGAACAGCAGCGGCGGAATGAACAGCAGCATGAACAAATCCGGATCGAACGCGATGTGTACGCCCGCCTGGGGCCATGCAATCGCCGCGCCCAGCGCGATCTGGATCAGCGGAAGTGGAACGGCGCGGATGTAGCGGGCAGCAATGCCGGTGAGTGCTCCGAGCAACAGGACAAGCAGGACGGTCTCGACGGTGTGCATGGGTTATTTTCGACGCATATGCGCTGCCGGGCACGTTCAACAGTGACAAAAACCGAGAGCCCGAACGGGGCAAGACTGGAGAAGTGAACGATGAGCATTCTGGGAACGCAATTGAACGCGCGATCGGCGGATTTTCAGGCCAATGCGCAAGCCATGCAAGGCGTGGTCGACGATCTGCGTGCGCAGACCGAGCGTCTGGCACAGGGCGGCGGCGAGGCCGCACGCGCCAAGCACGTGGCGCGTGGCAAGCTGCTGCCGCGCGAGCGCGTGCAGCGTCTGCTCGATCCAGGCACGCCGTTCCTTGAGCTGTCGCCGCTGGCCGCACTCAACATGTACAACAACGACGCGCCTGGTGCGGGCGTGATCACCGGCATTGGCCGTGTGAAGGGCGTCGATTGCATGATCGTGTGCAACGACGCGACCGTGAAGGGCGGCACTTACTACCCGATGACGGTGAAAAAGCACCTGCGTGCGCAAGAGATCGCGCAGCAAAACCAGTTGCCATGCATCTATCTGGTCGACTCGGGCGGCGCCAACCTGCCGAATCAGGACGACGTGTTCCCCGATCGCGAGCACTTTGGCCGCATCTTCTTCAACCAGGCCAACATGAGCGCCAAGGGCATCGCGCAGATCGCCGTGGTGATGGGTTCGTGCACGGCGGGCGGCGCGTATGTGCCCGCGATGAGCGATGAATCCATCATCGTGAAGAATCAGGGCACCATTTTCCTGGGTGGCCCGCCGCTGGTGAAGGCCGCGACGGGTGAAGTCGTGAGCGCAGAGGACTTGGGTGGTGGCGATGTGCACACGCGCCTGTCGGGCGTGGCCGACCATCTGGCCGAGAACGATTTGCACGCGCTGGCGTTGGCGCGCCAGATTGCGGGCAACCTCAATCACGCCAAGCAGGTCTGTGCCAACGATCAGACACCGCGCGCGCCGCTGTATGAGGCCAAGGAACTCTATGGCGTGATTCCCGTGGACACGCGCAAGCCGTTCGACGTGCGCGAGATCATCGCCCGCGTGGTGGACGGCAGCGAATTCGACGAGTTCAAGGCCCGTTTCGGCAGCACGCTGGTGTGCGGCTTTGCGCGCGTGGAGGGCATGCAGGTCGGCATCATCGCGAACAACGGCATTCTCTTCAGCGAGTCTGCCGTGAAGGGCGCGCACTTCATCGAGCTGTGCTGCCAGCGCAAGATTCCGCTCGTGTTCCTGCAGAACATCACCGGCTTCATGGTGGGGCGCAAGTACGAAAACGAAGGCATTGCGCGCCACGGTGCCAAGCTCGTGACGGCGGTGGCCACGGCCAGCGTGCCCAAGTTCACGATCATCATCGGCGGGAGCTTTGGCGCGGGCAACTATGGCATGTGTGGCCGCGCGTACTCGCCGCGTTTCCTCTGGATGTGGCCGAATGCGCGCATCAGTGTGATGGGCGGCGAGCAGGCGGCCAGCGTGCTGGCGACGGTGAAGCGCGACGGCATCGAGACGCGCGGCGGCCAATGGAGCGCCGAAGAGGAAGACGCATTCAAGAACCCGATCCGCAAGCAGTATGAGGAGCAGGGCCACCCGTACTACGCCACGGCCCGCCTCTGGGACGACGGCGTGATCGACCCCGCCGACACGCGCCGCGTGCTCGCGCTGGGTCTGGCCGCCACGCGCAATGCGCCCATCGAGGACACGCATTTCGGCGTGTTCCGCATGTAAGCGCGCGCATCCGATTGGAGACAAACGACATGACCAAAGCACTGACTCTGCAAGTGAATGGGGCGGTTGCCACCATCACGCTCACGCAGCCGGACATTCGCAACGCTTTCAGCGACGAAGTGATTGCTGAGATCACGCAGGCCTTCCGCACGGCGGGCGAGCGCCCGGATGTGCGCGCCATCGTGCTGGCGGCGGAAGGCCCTGCCTTTTGCGCCGGCGCGAACCTGAACTGGATGCGCCGCATGGCCGACTACACGCGCGACGAGAACATCGCCGACGCGGGTGCGCTCGCCGAGATGCTGCGCGTGATCTACGAATGCGAAAAACCCACCATCGCGCGCGTGCAGGGCGACGTGTATGCCGGTGGCGTGGGGCTGGTGGCGTGCTGCGACATCGCGGTGTCCGCCGACCATGTGAACTATTGCCTGAGCGAAACCCGCATCGGCCTCATTCCCGCCACCATCAGCCCCTATGTGATTCGCGCCATGGGTGCGCGCGCGTCGCATCGCTACTTCCTCACGGCGGAGCGCTTTGATGCGGCAGAGGCACTGCGCATCGGCTTCGTGCATGAAGTCGTGCCAGCGGATGCGCTCGACACCAAGGTGGACGAGATCCTCAAGGCGCTGCTGAGCGCAAGTCCGAACGCCGTGCGCGCAGCGAAGAAGCTGGTGCAGGACGTGGCCGAACGCGAGATCAATGCCGAGCTGATCCGGCAGACCGTGGAAGGCATTGCCGACATCCGCGCGAGCGAAGAAGGCCGCGAGGGCGTGCAGGCGTTCCTCTCCAAGCGCAAGCCGTCATGGCTGCCGGGTCTGTAAAGCGCTGGGCGACGTAAGACAAGGCACTCTCCATGGACGCACTCTGGCTGCAATTCGTGCAATGGCTGCATACCGTCGGCCTCCATCTGGACCCCGACATGGCTCGCAACGTGGCCGAAGGGGCCAGGCAGGCGACCGCGTCGCTCGACATGACAAGCATGCTGGCACTGGCGGCGGCATTGGGCTGGGCGAGCGGATTCCGTTTGTACGCGGTGGTGTTCCTCGTGGGTGCGATGGGTGCCGCAGGCTGGTTTCCGTTGCCGCCCGGGCTGTCGGTATTGCAGCATCCGGTGGTGCTGGCGGTGAGCGGTTTCATGCTGGTGGTGGAGTTTTTTGCCGACAAGGTGCCGTGGGTCGACAGCCTTTGGGATTCGATCAACGCCTTCATCCGCGTGCCCGCAGGTGCGTTGCTGGCGGCAGGCGTGTTCGGCGCGGACAACGCGAGCATGGCGTTGGCGGCAGGGCTGCTGGGCGGCACGCTGTCGGCTACCTCGCTGGCCACCAAGATGACCACGCGCGCCGCCGTCAACACCTCGCCCGAGCCGTTCTCCAACTGGGGTTTGTCTTTTCTGGAAGACGGGCTGGTGGTGGGGGCCGTCTGGCTCGCCACGCAGCATCCCGTCGCGTTTGGTTTTGCACTGGTGTTCGCGCTGATCCTGTCGGTGATCGTGCTCATCGTGCTGTTCAAGTTCTTGCGCGCCGTGTGGCGGCGCGTTTCTGGTTTGTTTTCCGATTCCGAGAGGACGGTGGTTTGAATATGTTCCAAAAAATTCTGATTGCGAATCGAGGCGAGATCGCCTGCCGCGTGGCCGCAACGGCGCGCCGCATGGGCGTGAAGACCGTGGCGGTGTATTCCGATGCGGATGCGCAGGCCAAGCATGTGGCCGCGTGCGACGAGGCGGTGTACATCGGTGGCAGCGCGCCCAAGGACAGCTATCTGCGCTGGGAGCGCATCATCGAAGCGGCGAAGGCCACGGGCGCGCAGGCCGTGCACCCTGGCTACGGCTTCCTGTCGGAGAACGATGATTTCGCCACCGCCTGTGCCGAAGCGGGGCTGGTCTTCATCGGCCCACCGCCCTCGGCGATTCTGGCGATGGGTCTGAAGGCCGAATCCAAGCAGCTCATGGAAAAGGCGGGCGTGCCGCTGGTGCCCGGCTATCACGGCAGCGATCAGGACGCGGCCATGCTGGCGCGCGAGGCCGATCGCATTGGCTATCCGGTGCTCATCAAGGCCAGTGCAGGCGGCGGTGGCAAGGGCATGCGCGCGGTGGAGTCGGCGGACAAGTTCGCCGAGGCGCTCGCCTCGTGCAAGCGCGAGGCCATCAACAGCTTTGGCGATGACGCCGTGCTGATCGAGAAATACGTGCAGCGCCCGCGTCACATCGAGATCCAGGTGTTTGGCGATGCGCATGGAAACTACGTATACCTGTTCGAGCGCGATTGCTCGGTGCAGCGCCGCCACCAGAAGGTGCTGGAAGAGGCGCCCGCACCCGGCATGACCGAAGCCATGCGCCAGGAAATGGGCGAGGCCGCCGTGGCGGCTGCGCGTGCCGTGAATTACGTGGGCGCAGGCACGGTGGAGTTCATCGTGGAGCAGCGCGATGGCGGCGAGATGAACTTCTTCTTCATGGAGATGAACACGCGCCTGCAGGTGGAGCATCCAGTGACCGAGGCCATCACGGGCGAAGACCTGGTGGAATGGCAACTGCGCGTGGCCAGCGGCGAGAAGCTGCCCAAACAGCAGGACGAACTGAAGATCATCGGCCATGCGATCGAGGCGCGTATCTGCGCGGAGAACCCGGACAACAACTTCCTGCCCGCCACCGGCACGCTGCTCGTGTATCGCAAGCCGGCCTGCGTGAGCTTTGAGCGCGGCGACGTGCGCGTGGATGACGGCGTGCGCGAAGGGGACGCCATCAGCCCGTTCTACGATCCGATGATCGCCAAGCTCATCGTGCATGGCGACACGCGCGAACAGGCGCTGGCACGACTCGATGCCGCACTGGCGCAAACGCAGATCGTGGGGCTGTCCACGAACGTGCAGTTCCTGCGCCACGTGGTCCGCAGCGACTCGTTCGCGCAGGCCAATCTGGACACCGCACTGATCCAGCGCGAGGAAGCCGTGCTGTTCAAGCAAGAGCCTGTGGGCATCCCGTTGGCGGTGGCCAGCGTGGTGGCCAATGAAGTGCTGCGCGAGCAACAGGCGCAAGGCACCGATCCGTTCAGTCAGCGCGATGGCTGGCGTTCGCTCGGCTGCTATCAGCGACCCTTCGATTTTGACTATGCTGGTCGTCCGGTATCGGCGTCGCTGTCTTATCTGGGCCCGAACCAGTACGTGCTGAACGTGCTGGATGGCGCGCAGCAGATCGCCACCGGACCGCTGCGTTTCGAGCAGCAAGCCGATGGCTCGCTCCAACTGCAACTGGGCGAGCAGCGCGCCCGTGCCCGGGTCGATATGCAAAGCGAAGTGGCGCATGTGTTCACCCCGGTGGGTGCCACGCGCCTGAGCCTGATCGATCCGCTGGCCCACGCGGGCGACGCGCATTCTGAAGGTGGCCGACTGACGGCGCCGATGCCCGGCAAGGTCGTGTCATTTGCCGTGAAGGCGGGCGATGCGGTATCCAAGGGGCAGGCGCTGGCCGTGATGGAGGCGATGAAGATGGAGCACACCATCGCCGCACCGGCCGACGGCGTGGTGGCCGAGCTGCTGTACGCGCCCGGCGATCAGGTGACCGAAGGGGCGGAGCTGCTCAAGCTTGAAGTGGCCGCGTGATGTGATCGCTGCAACGCAGGCCCTCCACATGCCCAACCCGCACCGGGATGGTCGTGCGCCTGCGGGGCTTTCGCAAAGCCGCTACGCTTGCAGACCATGAAGATCACGTTCTACTTCCAGAATGCGCCGGTGCAGCGATGGTTTGATGAACTGTCGCAAGCCTTGCCCGGCGCACAGTTGAGCGCGTGGCAGCCCGGCGCGCCGCCCGCCGATTACGCCGTGGTCTGGCAGCCGCCGCAGCAGTTGCTGGACGAGCAATCGCAACTCAAGGCGGTGTTCAATCTGGGGGCGGGCGTGGATGCGCTGCTCAAGCTGCAGTGGCCGCTGCAGTTGCCGCTGGTGCGCATCGACGATGGCGGCATGGCGGTGCAGATGGCCGAGTACGTGAGCCACGCCCTGATCCGCCATTTTCGTGGGTTGGACCAATACGACGAGCAGCAACGTGCGGGCGAGTGGAAGATGCACCGCACGCGGCTGCGCTCGGAGTTTCCGGTCGGCGTGATGGGGCTGGGCGTGCTCGGCGAGCGCGTGGCGCGGGCCGTGGCGCAATTTGATTTTCCGGTGCGCGGCTGGAGCCGCTCGCCCAAGCAGATCGAAGGCGTGCAATGCTTCAGCGGAGAACAGGGCTTCCGGGATTTTCTGGCCGCCACGCGCGTGCTGGTGAACCTGTTGCCGCTCACCCCTGAAACGCAGAACATCATCCACCATGGAACGCTGGCGCAATTGAAGCCGCAGGCATATGTGATCAACGTCGCGCGTGGTGCGCATCTGGTGGAAGAAGATCTGCTCGCGCAAATCGACAGCGGGCATGTGGCGGGTGCGACGCTGGACGTGTTCCGCACGGAGCCGTTGCCGCCAGAGCATCCGTTCTGGACACACCCGAAAATCACCGTCACCCCGCACTCATCGGCCAACACCATGCGCCATGCCAGCGTGGCGCAGATTGCCGCCAAGATCGAGGCGTTCGAGCGCGGCGAATCCGTGGCGGGTCTGGTAGACATCGGGCGCGGCTACTGAGCGCGCCCACCGAATAACGACAGCAAAGGACGACGACATACCATGGCACTCTCCTCCCACATTCCCACGCGCGTCAGCCTCATCGATGTGGGCCCGCGTGATGGCCTGCAGAACGAAAAATCACCCGTGCCCGCACAGGTGAAGATCGAGTTGGTGCACCGCCTGCAGGACGCAGGCTTGAAGGAAATCGAAGTCACCAGTTTCGTGAGCCCGAAATGGGTGCCGCAGATGGGCGACAACGCCGAGGTGATGGCAGGCATTGAGCGCCAGCCGGGCGTGTTGTATTCGGTGCTGACGCCAAACCTGAAAGGCTTCGAGTCGGCGGTCGATTCCCGACCCGATGAAATCGTCGTGTTCGGCGCGGCCAGCGAGGCGTTCAGCCAGCGCAACATCAACTGCAGCATCGCGGAAAGCATCGAGCGCTTTGCGCCGGTGGTCGAGGCGGCACTGGCCCAAGGCATCAAGGTGCGGGGCGCGATGAGCTGCACCGTCGGCTGCCCTTACGAGGGCGAAATCGCACCAGAGCGCGTGGGCGAGCTGGCGCGCCTCATGAAGCAGATCGGTGTGCAGCGTGTGGACGTGGCCGACACCATCGGCGTGGGCACGCCGCGCAAGGTGCAGGCGGCCATGGAAGCTACGCTCCAACACTTCGGCATCGACAACGTGTCCGGCCATTTTCATGACACGTATGGGCAGGCGTTGGCGAATACGCTGGCGGCGCTGGAGATGGGCGTGTGGAATTTCCAGGCATCGGTAGCGGGTCTGGGCGGTTGCCCCTACGCCAAGGGTGCGACGGGCAACGTCTCCACCGAAGACGTGGTGTTCATGCTGCAGGGCATGGGCATCGACACCGGCATCGATCTGGACAAGCTGGTCGACGCGGGCAAGTACATCAGCGATTTTCTGGAGCGCAAGCCCAACTCGCGCGTGTCCACGGCGATCCTGAACAAGCGGGCGGGTTGATTGAGCGGACAAGACGACATGTGTGGATCAGAACTCATTGCGCTGCCGGATGGCGTGCGCCGCGTGGCCGAGGTGCTGCAGGCCAAGGGCCATGCGCATGCGCCGGTCATGCTCGATCACTCGGCGCGCACGGCGCAAGAGGCCGCCGATGCCCTGGGCATTACAGTGGGGCAGATCGCCAAGAGCATCATCTTCCGGCGCAAGAGCGACGATGTGGCGGTGCTGGTGATCACGTCGGGCGATCGCCGCGTGGATGAAAAGAAGGTGGACGCGCTCGTCGGCAAGACGGGCCGCGCCGATGCAGAGTTTGTGAAGGCGCGCACCGGTTTCACGATTGGCGGTGTGTCGCCGGTGGCGCACGCACATGCGCCCGTGACGCTGATCGACCGCGACCTGTTCCGCTTCGACGTGATCTGGGCGGCGGCGGGGCATCCGAACGGCGTGTTCCAACTGGCCCCGCGCGATCTGGAGCAACTCACCGGAGCGCCGGTGGCCGATGTGGTGAAGGTGGAGGCGGCGGCATGAGCGACAACCTGCTGCTGGAAGCGCGTGCGCTGGATGTGCAGGCGAACGGCCATTTCGCGCACGGCTACGATGGCGTGGTGGACTCGCCTTGCGTGAACGTGTGCAAGATGACGCCGGATCGCAGCCATTGCGAAGGCTGCTTTCGCACCATCGACGAGATCCGCGCATGGTCCAAGGCCGACGCCGCTGCACGCCAGGTCATCTGGATGGCGGCATTGCAGCGCGCAGGAATTGAATTGCCGAAGGTTGTTGCATGAAACAGATCACCTGCTATGTGGACTTCGTCTCGCCCTATGCGTGGCTCGCCTTCGATCAGGCGCTGCGCACGCTGGAGGGCCTGAGCTACCAACTGCGCTACAAGCCCGTGCTGTTGGGTGCGCTGCTCAAGCAGCACACCAATCCCGGGCCGGCAGGCATTGTGCCCAAGCGCGCGTGGACTTATCGCCACGTCACATGGCTTGGTGCGGCGCAAGGCTGCGGGCTGGAAATGCCCGCGCTGCATCCTTTCCAGCCCTTGCCCCTGTTGCGCTTGGCGCTGGCGTGCAGTGACGATGGGTGCATCAACCGGTTCACTGCGGATGCGATCTTCCGCCATGTCTGGCTGGGCGGTGCAGACGCCAATGATGCGGCACGTCTGGCCACCTTGCGTGAGGTGCTGAAAGACCAGATTCGCCCCGCCCCGGACGAGCAGGCCAAGGCGCTGCTGCGCGCCAACACCGACGAAGCGCTCGCCAAGGGCGTGTTCGGCGTGCCTACGTTCGAAGCGGACGGCAAGCTGTTCTTCGGGCTGGATGCCTTGCCCATGCTGCGCGCGTATCTGGAGGGCGATGCGTGGTTTGCCAGCGGTGAATGGGATGCCGCCATCCAGCGCCCTTCGGGCCTCTGAATAGCCACGCAGATCGGCCCGTTGGCGGCGACCGAGTGTGCCGGTGCGACGTCTTTGGTGCGCAAGTTCAACGCCTTGACGCAGTGTTCCGGGTTTGTCCTAGCGAGGGATTTCCCGCCCTTTTCATGCCTGAAAACGAGCCCAAATCACACTATCGAAGGAATTCGGTAGCGTGGTTCCGGGCTATTTTTCACATCAAGAAATCGCAAATCCGGGTTGCTACCCGGTTTGTCAGAACGGCGTAAGTGCTGCACTGCGCAAGCCGTTTTGGCTGTCAGTTTTTGGAAAGTTGGCGCGCTGATATTGCGTCCACATGCACAAGGGACGTGCATAGCCAATTTCACTTTTCCAACAACAGGAGACAGCCATCATGAGCAGCAGTGCACCGACCCGTGGGGGATCGGCAGGCGTCGCAGCAGCGCGCCCGATGACCCCCGAAGAAAAGAAAGTCATCTTTGCCTCTTCGCTAGGTACCGTTTTCGAGTGGTACGACTTTTATCTGTACGGTTCGCTGGCGGCCATCATCGCCAAGCAGTTCTTCAGCGGACTGGATGCAGGCGCTGCATTCATCTTCGCGCTGCTGGCCTTTGCCGCAGGTTTCCTGGTGCGTCCCTTCGGCGCCATCGTGTTCGGCCGTCTGGGCGACATGATCGGTCGCAAATACACCTTCCTGGTGACGATTCTCATCATGGGCCTGTCCACGTTCGTCGTGGGTATCTTGCCCACCTACGCCAGCATCGGCGTGGCCGCTCCCATCATCCTGATCGCGCTGCGCATGCTGCAAGGTCTGGCGCTGGGCGGTGAGTACGGCGGTGCCGCCACCTATGTGGCCGAGCACGCGCCCCATGGCCGTCGCGGTGCATATACGTCGTGGATCCAGACTACCGCCACGCTGGGCCTGTTCCTGTCGCTGCTGGTGATTCTGGGCACGCGCACGCTGATGGGCGAGCCCGCGTTCAACGACTGGGGCTGGCGCATTCCGTTCATGGTGTCGATCCTGCTTCTGGGCATCTCGGTGTGGATTCGCCTGTCGCTGTCGGAGTCGCCCGCGTTCCAGCGCATGAAGGCCGAAGGCAAGACCTCCAAGGCGCCGCTGGCAGAATCGTTCGGCCAATGGAAGAACCTGAAGGTCGTGATCCTGGCGCTGTTCGGTCTGACGGCGGGTCAGGCGGTGGTGTGGTACTCGGGCCAGTTCTATTCGCTGTTCTTCCTGACGCAGCAGCTCAAGGTCGATGCCATCACGGCCAACCTGATGATCGCTGCCGCGCTGCTGATCGGCACCCCGTTCTTCGTGATCTTCGGTACGCTGTCTGACAAGATTGGCCGCAAGCCCATCATCATGCTGGGCTGCCTGCTGGCCGTGCTGACGTACTTCCCCGTGTTCAAGGCGCTGACCAACGCGGCCAACCCCGATCTGGCACAAGCCCAGGCGACCGCTGCCATCACCGTGACGGCCGATCCCGCGACCTGCTCGTTCCAGGGCAACCCTGTGGCACGCGAAATCGACTTCAAGAGCTCTTGCGACATTGCCAAGCGCTTCCTGGTGCAGAACTCGGTGAGCTATGACAACGTGGCCGGACCCGCAGGTTCGCCAGCGGTGGTGAAGATCGGCGAACGCACCGTGGCGGCGCCGACCGGTACCGTGGTCAATCACAAGTTTGACGAAGAGACCGTCAAGAACATCGCCGCCTTCAAGAAGGAACTGGCAGAAGACCTGAAGCTGGCGGGCTACCCCACCAAGGCAGATCCGGCCAAGATGAACAAGATAATGATGCTGGTCATCCTGACCTATCTGGTGATTCTGGTGACCATGGTGTATGGCCCGATCGCTGCGATGCTGGTGGAAATGTTCCCGACCCGCATTCGCTACACCTCGATGAGCCTGCCATATCACATCGGCAATGGCTGGTTCGGTGGCCTGCTGCCGACAACCTCGTTCGCCATCGTGGCCTCCACCGGCAACATGTACAACGGCCTCTGGTATCCGATCGTGATCGCGGGCATGACGTTTATCGTCGGTACGCTGTTCATTCGGGAAACCAAAGACGTGGATATTTACGCAAACGATTGATTCCCCTCAAACCATTTAAGTAACAAAATGGGGTAAGCCGCCACACCACAAAAGTGTGGCGGCAATACGTCAAAAGCGCTCAAGTAGCGCTTTTTCGGTAGGTTTCACAAAGAGTTAACTCTAGAATTCGCGTACCGGACAACGTTTCAGGTACGTGAATCAACGGTTCCAAGCTGTGATATACGTATCTAAAAAATACATACAGTTACATTCGATCACGCACTTCGTGCGCGCCCCAACTCAAGGAACCCCAATGCAAAAAGCCTCCCGTCTGCTGCTCGCCTCTTCGCTGGCACTTCTCGGCACCTCTGCAGCTTTTGCGCAAAGCAGTGTCACCATTTACGGTCGTGTGAACACTTCTGTGGAACACCAGAAGATTGGCGGCGAAAGCGCTACGCGCATGGAAAACAACGCTTCGCGTATCGGTTTCCGTGGCGTGGAAGATCTGGGCGGTGGCCTGAAGGCTGGCTTCGTGATGGAAGCAGGTTTCGGCTCTGACACCGGCACCATGGACGGCCGTGGTTTCTTTGCTCGCCAGAGCGAAGTGAACCTGGCAGGTGGCTTCGGTGAACTGCGTCTGGGCCGCTGGACGGCTCCTTCGTACTTCGCCACTGCTGACTACATCAGCATGCACAACCACGACACCGGCACATCGGCGGATGCGTTCTACGCCTACGTGATGAATGACATCGCCACCAACTCCAATAGCATCAGCTACAAGACACCGACCTTCGGTGGCTTCAACTTGGAAGTGGGCACCGGCCTGTACGAGAAGAACGCCAAGTACGGCAACAAGAACGTGTACGACCTGGCTGCCAACTACGAAGCAGGTCCTCTGGCTCTGGGCGCTGGCTACTCCAAGCTGGACAAGTCGGACCAGTTCGCCATCCGTGGTCTGTACAAGATCGGCTCCAACTTCCTGCTGGGCGCTTACGTGCAACGCAGCAAGAACTGGGGCTTCGATCAGGTAACCGCGCTGTCCGACGCAGGCACCCGCACCGCGTACCGTCTGTCGGGCGCTTACATGATGGGCGCAAGCGAGTTCCACCTGAACGTGGGTCGCGCTGGCAAGATGAAGCACATCTCCGAGTCCAGCGCCATGCAGTACACACTGGCCTACAACTACAACCTGAGCAAGCGCACCAAGGTCTACGCTTACTACACCAAGGTGGACAACAAGGACGGCGCTTCCTACCTGAGCGGCGCAGCCGGCCAGGACTTCAGCTCGATCGCTGTGGGCGTTCGTCACAATTTCTAATAAGAAGAACAGGCGGCGTAAGCTGCCTGAAATGCAGGCCTGATGCAATGGCGTCGGGCTTGGTTTCCAGACAGGCCTCACACTCCGGTGTGAGGCTTTTTTGTTTCCGGGCACCGCTTTTCAACGAAAGATCTGCGTTGCGTGGCGCGTTCATAAGATGCCCGCAAGCGGGTCACTACAGCCACATTCAGGAGACATACCCCATGATCAAGCTCGTCATCGGATTCATCGTGTTCGCCGCCATCGCACTGTTCATCATCATGAAGGCGGGCGACAAAGTCGACATGAGCGGCGAAAAACACGGCACGGAAGCCATCAGTCCGACGACGGGTGCCAGCGGCGCGCACTGAAGGGCATCGCTTTCATCGCAGGCAAAAAAAACCGCAAGTGCGCAAACACTTGCGGTTTTTTCATGGGCGATATACCCAGGGCCGGAGTGCCCGGCAGCCTGTGCGCCGGATCAGCGCTGGAAGCGTCCGTCCGAGCTGATGATCGACAGCTCTGCGTAATCGAGGCCGGTGTGGTCTTCGGGGCTGTAGGAAATCTCCAAACCGCCCAGATCGTATTTCGTCATGCCATTCAACGCGGCGCGCAACTGCGCGCGGTTGATCGGCGTGGCCGAACGGCGCAGGCCTTCGACCAGCACCTTGGCGTTGGCAAACCCTTCCACCATGGCGGGCGACATCTGGGCAACGCCTTGTGCCTTGGCGGCGCGGCTCAGTTCCCGCATCAATGGAATGGCGACGGAACGCTCGGAGGGGAACACCTGGGTGACGATCACGCCGCGCGCATTGTGGCCCAGCGCCTTCACAAAGCCCGAGGAGGCGTTGTTGGACAACGTGACGAGCTGCGCGCCCACGCCTGCCTTGCGCAGCGCGACAATGCCGTCCACCACGGCCTGCCCGGTGCCGATGACGATCACCGTCTGTGGGCTCTTGGAAAGGATACGTGGAGCAATGGCGCTGAAATCGGGTTTGGCGCGGTCGTACTTTTCGATGAAAAGTGCTTCCATCTCGCGCGCCTTGAAGGCCTTGAGGGCACCTTGCAGGCCGTCCTCACCAAAGGCGTCGTCGACGTGCAGCACGCCGATGCGATTCGTGCCCTGGCGAAACATGTGATCGATGGCCATTTCCACTTCGCGCTGATAGGGCGCGCGGATGTGGAAGATGTTCTTTGGCACCGGATCGTGCAGCACCATGGCCCCCGTGGATGGGCCAATCAGCGGCACGCCGTGTTGATCCAGCAGCGGAATCAGGTCACGCGTGTGGGGCGTGCCACGCGGCATGAATAGGGCGGTGACGTGTTTTTCCTCGATCAGGACGCGTGCGTTCTCCATCGTCAGCTTGGGGTCGAACTTGTCATCCATTTCGATGACTTCGATCGGGCGACCAGCGATGCCGCCCTGCGCGTTCACCTGCTTGAAATACAGCGATGCGCCGAGCATCGATTCCTTCACCGTGGCCGCCGCCGAGCCCGTGATGCCGACCGATTGACCAATCAGGATCGGCGGCTGCGCTTGCGCGTGCGCACTTCCGCCCATCACCAACAAAGCCGCAGCCGCTGCGGCACACGCAACGCCAATGCGCTTCCATGGACTCATTTTTCAACTCCTGTTCTTCTACTCGGAATACTCTGAAGAAGTGTAGTCCCGACCGCTCTGTTACCAGCAGTCGGAGCTCAGGGGAGCTAATTTAAGTCAAAAATTGTGCGAAGTTGACACAAAATTTATCTATGAGTAAACGCTGACTTTGTCATGTCGGGTTTCAGCGACGGAATTTTCCGTCCGGTCCGATGATGGACAGGTCGGCAAAATCCAGTCCGGTGTGGTCCTCGGGCGAGTAGCTGATTTCCAGTCCGCCCAAGTCGAAATTTTGCAGTGCGTCCAAAGCGGAAAGCAGACGCTCCCGAGTGGGTTTGGGGCCTGCGCGCTTGAGACCTTCCACCAGCACTTTGGCCGCCGCGAATCCTTCCAGCATGGCGGGGCTTACCTCCTTGCCGGTCGCCTTCGCAAGGTCTTGCGCTTGGCGCACCATCGCATAGTTGTTCGAGCGCTCCCCCGGGTAAACCTGTGTGACGATGACACCACGCGCATGCTCGCCCAGGCTCTTGATGAAGCCGGAAGAGGCGTTGTTGGACAGCGTCACGATCTGCCCGCCGTAACCGGCGTTGCGCAGGGCGGCGTAGCCATCCACGACGGCACTGCCGGAGGCCAGCATCAGGGTCGCCTGGGCCTTGGCCTCCACCACCCTCGCGGCCAGCGGGGCGAAGTCGGGCTTGGCACGATTGAATTTCTCCTGCACCGCGGGCTTGAATTTCGTTTGCTCGAAGCCGCGCAGGGCGCCTGCCAGGCCGTCTGCGCCAAAGCTGTCGTCCGCCAATACCACCGCAATGCGCGTCACACCAAGGGAGGCGAGGTGGGTGATCGCCTTCTCCGCCTCGCGCTGGTAGGTGGCGCGCACGTTGAAAACATGCCGCAGTGCGGGTTTGTGCAACACCATGGCGCCCGTGGACGGACCGATCAGCGGCACGCCATGCTTGTCCAGATGGGGCACGATGGCCTCGTTGTGCGGCGTGCCCCGCGTGAGGAAGAGGGCGGTGACATTGCGCTCTTCGATGAGCTTGCGTGCGTTCTCTGCCGCGAGCTTGGGATCGAACTTGTCATCCATCGACACCAGCTCGATCTTCTGGCCGTTCACGCCGCCGCGTGCATTGATGGTGTCGATATAGAGCTTGGCTCCGTCGGTCGTCTCTTGCACTCCGGCGGCCACGATGCCGCTGAATCCGGCCGTTTGCCCGATCACGATCTGCGCCTGCGCTCCCACGCCCATTCCCGTCGCAAGCGCCCACAGCGCTGCAGACTTCAGCCAGCTTCTCATGCATCGTCTCCGTCGATAGTTGATTGGATTCTTGAATTCCGCCCCCAACTGCAGCGCTCGTTCAGAGACAAACTGGGTTGTCCGCGTAGGACAAACCGATCAGCCGAGTGATTCGTTAAATATTAACGATTGATTCAATTGTGACAAGAGGTGTTTCGAACAGCGTCGTATGCGCGCGAAAAATGAGGGTTCATTTGTGCTGATTCCGTGCGAATGCCAGCAATCATGCTTGCGCCGAAGTGTGCAATGTCCTATGCGCGCACGAAAGCCGATCGACGCCTAGAATGTTCCGCCTCACCAAGGAGAGATGGCGCCCATGACTCAGGGATTGATCCGCATACACGGAGCACGACAGCACAACCTCAAGAACCTCGACGTGGACATTCGCACCAGCGAACTGACCGTGGTGACGGGGCCCAGCGGCTCGGGCAAGTCCAGCCTGGTGTTCGACACGCTGTACGCGGAAGGGCAGCGCCGTTACGTTGAAACCTTCAGCGCCTATGCGCGCCAGTTTCTCGACCGCATGGACAAACCGGCGGTGGACAAGGTGGAAGGCGTGCCACCCGCCATCGCCATCGACCAGACGAATCCCGTGCGCTCGTCGCGCTCCACCGTGGGCACGATGACGGAAATCAACGATCACCTGAAGCTGATGTTTGCACGCGCCGGTCAACTCTTTGACCGCGTGACCGCTCAACCCGTGCGCCACGATTCGCCCGACTCGATCTACGCCGAACTCAAGGCGCGCTGCGAGGCCGCGGGCGATCCGCGCGTGGTCATCACCTTTGGCGTGGAACTGCCGTCGGGCACGTCGGCGGAACAGGTCGAGCAGTGGCTTTCGGCCAGCGGCTTCACCAAAGTGCAGGCCGAGCGCGAAGCGGCCACCCCGACCGGCCCGCGCAAGCTGCTCGATGTGGTGGCCGACCGCTTCCGGCTGGGCAACGCCGAACGCGCGCGCGTGATCGAAGCCATCGAAGTCGCACTCAAGCGCGGCAGCGGGAGGCTCATCGTCTATCGGCTGAATGACGAGGGCGAGCCGGATCTGTGGCGCTTTTCCACCGGTCTGCATTGCCCGGACAGCGATCTGCGCTACAGCGAGCCGATTCCCTCCATGTTCTCGTTCAACTCCGCCGTGGGCGCGTGTGAGACGTGCCGTGGTTTCGGGCGCGTGATCGGTGTGGACTACGGGCTGGTGATCCCGAACGACAAACTCACGCTGCGCGCAGGCGCGATCAAGCCGATCCAGACGCCCGCGTGGAAGGAAGCGCAGGACGACCTCATGCGCCACGCCGAGGCGGCCGGCATTCCCCGCGACACGGCCTGGTACAAGCTCACCGACGAGCAGAAGAAATGGGTCATCGACGGCACGCCCGGCTTCAAGCAGGGCAACTGGAACAAGCAGTGGTATGGCATCCGGCGCTTCTTCGAATATCTGGAGAGCAAGGCCTACAAGATGCACATCCGTGTGCTGCTGTCCAAGTACCGCAGCTACACGCCGTGCCCGGTCTGCGCAGGAGCGCGCTTGAAGACCGAAAGCCTGCAATGGCGCATCGGTAGCAAGGCCGATGCAGACGCCGTGCTGGCGCCGGCCCAACGCTTCATGCCGCAGGGCGTGGAGTGGACGCGCGCGCAACTGGAGGCCCTGCCCGGGCTGTGCATGCACGACCTGATGCTGTTGCCCATCGATCGGCTGCGCATCTTCTTCGAGCGCATCGGCGCGAGCGCGGCACACCGCGTGGTTGGCTGGGCCAAGGACGGCGAAGTGCAGCGCGCGGACCTGCCCGAGCACAGCGTAATCGATATCGACAGCGGCGAAGCGCAGGCGCTGCGCCTGCTGCACGAGGAGATCTCCACGCGCCTGAAATACCTGTGTGACGTGGGCATCGGCTACCTCACGCTCGACCGCCAAAGCCGCACGCTGTCGGGTGGCGAGGTGCAGCGCATCAACCTTACGACCGCGCTCGGCACGTCGCTGGTGAACACGCTGTTCGTCCTGGACGAGCCCAGCATCGGCCTGCACCCGCGCGACATGCACCGCATCACCGAAGCCATGCTGCGGCTGCGCGATGCGGGCAACACGCTCGTGGTGGTGGAGCACGATCCCGCCGTGATGCTCGCCGCAGACCGCGTGATCGACATGGGCCCTGCGCCGGGCGAGCGCGGTGGCCAGATCGTGTTTGACGGCACGGTGAGCGAACTGCGCCGCGCCGACACGCTGACCGGTTCGTACCTAGGTGGACGCAAGCACATCACCTCGGGCATCAAGCGCATGGTGACGGACGCCACGCCGCGCCTGATTCTGGAAGGCGCGCGCGAACACAACCTGAAGGACGTGACCGTCGAATTCCCGCTGCAGCGGCTGGTGACGGTGACCGGTGTGTCCGGCTCGGGCAAGTCCACGCTGATCCAGGACGTGCTCGCCCCAGCCCTGCTGCGCCAGTTTGGCAAGGCCACGGAAACGCCCGGCGCGCACGAGCGTCTGCTGGGCGCGGACCATCTGTCGGACGTGGTGTTCGTGGACCAATCGCCCATCGGCAAGACGGCGCGCTCCAACCCGGTGAGCTACGTTGGCGCGTGGGATACGATCCGCGAGATTTTCGCCAACGCGCCGCTGTCGCGCGAGCGCGGCTACACCGCCGCCAAGTTCAGCTTCAACGCGGGCGATGGCCGTTGCCCGACCTGCGGCGGATCAGGCTTTGAGCACGTGGAGATGCAGTTCCTCTCCGACGTGTATTTGCGCTGCCCGGATTGCGATGGCCGCCGTTATCGCCCAGAAATCCTCGAAGTGAAAATCGAGCGCGGCGGCCGCATGCTGAGCGTGGCCGACGTGCTTGAACTCACCGTGAGCGAAGCCGCGGCCATGTTTGCCAGCGACCGTGACGTGATTCGCGCACTGCAACCCATCGTCGATGTGGGGCTGGAATATGTGAAGCTCGGCCAGCCCGTGCCGACGCTCTCGGGCGGCGAGGCGCAGCGACTGAAACTGGCCGGATATCTCGCGGAAGCGGCCAAGTCCAGCAGCGCCAGCAAGCAACCGCTGGCGAAAAAGGGCACGCTGTTCCTGTTTGACGAGCCGACCACCGGCCTGCACTTTGACGACATCGCCAAGCTCATGCGCGCACTGCGCAAGCTGCTGGATGCAGGGCACTCGCTGATCGTCATCGAGCACAACCTCGACGTGATCCGCGCCAGCGACTGGATCATCGATCTCGGCCCCGATGGCGGCGATGCCGGTGGTGAAGTGATCGCCCAGGGTGCGCCGGAAACGCTGCGCCACGATCACAAGTCTTACACCGCCGCCGCGTTGCGCGAGTATGAAGAGGCGCTGGGCGAGCACGGCCATTCCGTGCACGAGCAGCAGGCCGAACTGCGCCGCGAGCAGCGCCTGGCTGCAGCGGCCAGCACGCAGCAGGCGAAAAACGCGATCGAGATCATCAACGCCAAGGAGCACAACCTCAAGCACCTCAGCGTGGACATTCCGCGTGGCAAGTTCAACGTGGTGACGGGCGTGAGCGGCTCGGGCAAATCGACGCTGGCGTTCGACATCCTCTTCAACGAAGGCCAGCGGCGCTATCTGGAATCGCTGAACGCCTACGCGCGCAGCATCGTGCAGCCCGCCGGCCGGCCCGAGGTGGATGCGGTGTACGGCATTCCGCCGACCGTCGCGATCGAGCAGCGGCTCTCGCGCGGCGGACGCAAGTCCACCGTGGGCACGACGACCGAGGTCTGGCATTTCCTGCGCCTGCTCTATGTGAAGCTGGGCGTGCAGCACTGCATTCACGACGGCGCTGCGGTCGAGCCGCAAACGGCCGACAGCATTGCGGCGCAGTTGCTCACGCAATTCAAGGGCCAGCACATCGGACTCATGGCGCCACTGGTGGTCAACCGCAAGGGCGTCTATACCGAGCTGGCAGATTGGGCGCGGCCACGTGGCTTCACGCATCTGCGCGTGGATGGCAACTTCCTGCCGACCACGGGTTTCCCGCGCATCGATCGCTTCAAGGAACACACCATCGAACTGCCGGTGGCCAGCATCACCGTGTCCGCGCAGAACGAGACCGAACTGCGCGATGCGCTCAAGCGCGCGCTGGAACACGGCAAGGGCGTGGTGCACGTGCTGAGCGAACTCGACGGGCTGGAGAGCGCGCTCAAGCTGGGCGAGCCCACGGCGCACATCGGCAGGTTGCAGGTGTACTCCACCAAGCGCGCCTGCCCGGTGTGTTCCACCAGTTATGCGGAACTCGATCCACGCCTGTTCTCCTACAACAGCAAACACGGCTGGTGCCCCGACTGCGTGGGCACGGGCGTGAAGCTCACGAAGGAGCAGCGCAAGGTGTTCGACGATTCGGTGCAGGGCGAAGACACCCGGGGCCGCGAACAGACTTTCGCCGAACCGGATGCGGACGACGTCGCCGATGCCGTGTGCCCGTCCTGCCGGGGCACGCGCCTCAACCCGGTGGCGCGCGCGGTGCTGTTCGCCGACACGCCGATCACGGACGTGGCGCGTCTGTCCGTGTCGGAGGTGCGCGACTGGATCGGGCGCCTGCAACTCAGCGGACGCGAGTCCGAGATCGCACGCGACCTGATCCCCGAAATCCAGAGCCGTCTCGAATTCCTAGAAGAAGTGGGACTGTCCTATCTCACGCTGGACCGGGGCGCGCCCACGCTGTCGGGCGGCGAGGCGCAGCGTATCCGCCTGGCGGCGCAGTTGGGCAGCAATTTGCAGGGCGTGTGCTACGTGCTGGACGAGCCCACCATCGGCCTGCATGCACGCGACAACCAGATCCTGCTGAATGCGCTGCACAAACTGGGCGACAAGGGCAACACGCTGGTGGTCGTCGAGCACGACGAAGACACGATTCGCCGCGCGGACCACATCATCGACATCGGCCCGAGTGCGGGCAAGCGCGGCGGGCGACTCATCGCCCAAGGCACGGTGAAGGACGTCGAGGCCGCCGCGGAATCGCAGACCGGCCGCTACCTGTTGCATGCCATGAAGCATCCGCTGAAGGCGCGGCGCGACGTGGTCGACACCAGCAAGAAGGACGGGCGCGTGCCTGAGCACTGGCTGACCGTGCACGACGCGCAAATGCACAACCTGCAGAACGTCACGGCGCGGGTGCCGCTGAACCGCCTCGTCGGCGTGACCGGCGTGAGCGGCTCCGGCAAGTCCACGCTGGCGCGCGACGTGCTGCTGGCCAACGTGGCCGCGTGGGTGAGCCAGCGCTCGACCAAGGCCGGGCGCGATGCGATGGACGCGGGCCAATCGCCTGCACTGATCGGCTGCAAGGGGCTGTCCGGTTTCGAGACCATCGACCGCGTGCTGGAAGTGGACCAGACGCCCATCGGCAAGACGCCGCGCTCGTGCCCCGCCACCTACATCGGCTTCTGGGACACGGTGCGCAAGCTGTTTGCCGAGACTCTGGAAGCGAAGGCCCGCGGCTACGCGCCCGGGCGCTTCTCGTTCAATACCGGCGAGGGCCGCTGTCCGGCCTGCGAAGGGCAGGGCGTGCGCACGATCGAGATGAGTTTCCTGCCCGATGTGAAGGTACCGTGCGAGGTCTGCCACGGCGCGCGATTCAACCCCGAAACGCTGGCCGTGACGTGGCGCGGCAAGAGCATCGGTGACGTGCTGCAGATGGAGGTGGACGAGGCCGTCGAATTCTTCGCCAGCATGCCCAGCATTGCGCATCCGCTGCAATTGCTCAAGGACGTGGGGCTGGGCTATCTCACGCTCGGCCAGCCGTCGCCCACGCTCTCGGGCGGTGAGGCGCAGCGCATCAAGCTGGTGACGGAACTCACCAAGGTGCGTGACGACGTGGGCCGCCGTGGGCAGAAGTCGCCGCACACGCTCTACGTGCTGGACGAGCCGACGGTGGGCCTGCACATGGCCGACGTGCACAAACTCATCCGCGTGCTGCACCGCCTCGTGGACGGCGGCCACAGCGTGGTGGTGATCGAGCACGACCTCGATGTGATCGCGGAAGCGGACTGGATCATCGATCTGGGCCCCGAAGGCGGCAAGGACGGTGGCCGCATCGTCGCCGAAGCCACGCCCGAGGAACTGGTGCGCATCGGCACGCACACCGGCAAGGCGCTCGCGCCGGTGCTGGCGCGCTAAGGAACCTCTGCTCCCATCCGGTCGATGCGTGCAGAGGCTTCCTGGATCACCCCGCCCGGACCGTGACGGTGCGGGTGGGGAAACCTTAGGACAGATCAAACAAGCGACGGTAATCGATTGGATTTGATCCTATTAAAGAAAATTTGCAATTAATATGGGCTATAGTGAGTGAACGGGAATTTGACCTACGCGCCGAGACGTCGGTGCCCAGCAGAATCCCGCCATTCACAGCGGAGGTGCTGCATCAGCGGCGTCTCGCAGCTCCCAGAACCCCTCGTCCCCTTTTGGGGAATTTAACCCCGGCACGCTTGCGCGACCGGGGTTTTTCTTTGGCGCGCCCCGGATGGCAGAGGCTGCTGAACGAATCGTGCGGGGAATCCCCCAGACTAACGGGCATCCCGACGATGTGTCACGGTTCGAACGACAATACGCCTATGAACGCTGTCACCCCCACACCCGATACCCTCACGATCACCCGCCCGGACGACTGGCACTTGCACGTGCGCGACGGCGAGCCGCTGCGCACGGTGGTGCCGCACACGGCGGCGCAATTCGGCCGTGCGCTGATCATGCCCAATCTGCGCCCGCCCGTGACCACCGCCGAACAGGCGCTGGCCTACAAGCAGCGCATTCTGTCTGCGGTGCCGCCGGGGGTGCAGTTCGAGCCGTTGATGTCGCTGTACCTCACCGACAACCTCGCGCCAGAAGAAATCGCGCGCGCCAAGGCGGCGGGCGTGGTGGCCCTCAAGCTCTATCCTGCGGGTGCGACCACCAACAGCGACGCGGGCGTGACCGATCTGCGCAAGACCTACAAGACGCTCGAAGCCATGCAGAAGGCCGGCGTGCTGTTGCTGGTACACGGCGAGGTGACCAGCAGCGACATCGACCTGTTCGATCGCGAGGCGGCTTTCATCGAACAGCAACTGATTCCGCTGCGCCGCGATTTCCCGGAACTCAAGATCGTGTTCGAGCACATCACCACCAAGGACGCGGCAGACTACGTGCAGGCGGCAGACCAGTACACCGCCGCCACCATCACCGCGCACCACCTGCTCTACAACCGCAACGCCATCTTCACGGGCGGCATCCGTCCGCACTACTATTGCCTGCCGGTGCTCAAGCGCGAAACGCATCGTCTCGCGCTGGTCGCAGCGGCCACCAGCGGCAGCGACAAGTTCTTCCTGGGCACGGACAGCGCGCCGCATCCCGCGCACCTCAAGGAGCACGCCACCGGCTGCGCGGGTTGCTACACCGCGCACGCGGCCATCGAGATGTATGCCGAAGCGTTCGACAACGCGGGCGCGCTCGGCCAGCTCGAAGCCTTTGCCAGCTTCAACGGCCCTGCGTTCTACGGCCTGCCGCGCAATCAGGGCACGATCACGCTGCGCCGCGAATCGTGGACGCCACCGGCCAGCTTCGCCTTCGGCGAGGCCGAGCTCAAGCCCCTGCGCGCTGGTGAGGCGCTGCCCTGGAGGCTCGCGGCCTGAGCCTGGGACCGGACGACGCATTCCATCTGACAAGGAGACCCGACATGGCATCCAATGGAGAAAAGCAACTGCGCATCGCGCTGCTGATCGACGCGGACAACGCGCCCGCCGAACGCATCGACGAGATACTCACCGAGCTGTCCACGCTGGGCGAAATCAACGTGCGGCGCGCGTACGGCAACTGGACCAAGTCGGGACTCAACAGTTGGCAGAACCGCTTGCTGGAATTCGCCATCCTGCCCATGCAGCAGTTTGACTATTCCAAAAAGAAAAATGCCACCGACATGGCGATGACGGTGGATGCGATGGAGCTGCTCTACAACGACAAGCCCGACGCCTTCGGCATCGTCTCCTCGGACGCCGATTTCACGCCGCTGGTCATGCACCTGCGCTCCAAGGGCGCTGCCGTGTACGGCTTTGGCGCGGCGCAGACGCCCAAGCCCTTCGTCAACGCCTGCTCGCGCTTCCTGTATCTGGAATCGCTCGTCAGCGACGACGAGCCGACGCTGCCACAGGCATCGCCCGAAGCGGTGAGCACCAAGCCCGCCGCAGACGCACCCGCGAAGGAAACGCCCTGCACCCAGATGCCCGCGCCGCCGCGCCTGCGCATTCCCGGTGCGCAGTTGCGCGGAGACACGCAGTTGATGAACCTGTTGCGCCTTGCCGTGCAGGCATCGGAAGACGAAAGCGGCTGGGCGCGCGTGGGTGCCGTGGGGCAGCAGATCGGCAACAAGACCTCGTTCGATGCGCGCAACTATGGGTATGCATCGCTCACCAAGCTGCTCGCCGCCACGCAGGCGTTTGAGCTGCGCGACGAAGGCACGCCGCGCGTGGCAGTGCGCGACAAGCGGGCTGCGCGCAGCAGCGGCGCGCCCGCCAACTGACGTGGACGTCGGTTCCGAATCGACTGCCGAGAATCTGCGCGCCGCCTTCGCCTGCATCGATTGGCGGGCGCCGTGGTTTGCCCCGTTGGCGCAACCCGGCGCGCGCGTGGCAGAGCGGATTGCCCAAGGCGCCAGTGTGGCCGCCGCGTTGAATGACGCCGCTACGAGTGCGCCAGGCACGGTCCCGTTCCGGTTTGCGCAGCAGGAGGTGCTGGCGCCCGCAATGGCCTATGAAACGTTCATCTACGAGCGCCGCCGCATTCCTACGCGCGACAATGCGCACGACTTTTTCAACGGCCTGATCTGGTTGCGTTTTCCGCGCACCAAACAGGTGTTCAACCAATGGCAGGCGAGCGCCATTGCGCAGCAAGGCATCGGCGCGGTGCGTGGCCCGCTGCGCGACGCGATCACTGTGTTCGATGAAAACGGTGCGCTGCTCATTGCTCCTCCCGCGCTGCGCCAAGCGCTGCGCGCGCGTGACTGGACCGCGCTGGGCTGCAGCTTGCGCGCCAACTGGCTGCACGCGCGGCTGCTGCCCTTTGGTCATGCGCTGCTGGAAAAACTGCTGCAACCGCGCAAGTCCATTACCGCGCACGTCTACGTGGTGGACGATCCCGCGCTGGAGTGCGCGGCGGACGATGCGACAGTGGATGCGTGGATGGCGGCGCACTTCCAACCACAGTCATTCGCTGCCAAACCGTTCAATCCCCTGCCGGTTTTGGGTGTGCCGGGCTGGTGGCACGAAAACGAGAACTTTTGCTTCTATGATGACTCATTCGTTTTTCGCAGTGCCAGAAGAACCAACACCCAACAAAGAGTCACTGCCGCCGCCGGTTGAAATCCGCGCGGACGTACCCATATTCCGATTTCCAACCGACGGCTGCATGGTTTCCTTGCTGAATAAAAAACGCAGCCGCAACCGTTTTCCCCTGTGGAGAAACAGACGATGAAACGCATTGCCTTGTTTTTACTGACCAACATCGCCGTCGTGGTGGTGCTGGGCATTGTTGCCAACCTGCTTGGCGTGAACCGCTATCTGACCGCCAACGGGCTGAACTTGGGCGCACTGCTCGGCTTCGCGTTCGTTATCGGCATGGGCGGCGCCTTCATATCGCTGCTGATGAGCAAGCCCATGGCCAAGATGAGCATGGGCGTGCAGATCATCAACCAGCCACGCAACGCCGACGAGGCGTGGATTGTCGACACGGTGCGCAATTTCTCGGACAAGGCCGGTATCCAGATGCCCGAGGTGGGCATCTACGAGGGCGAACCCAACGCCTTTGCCACGGGCGCATTCAAGAACTCGGCGCTGGTGGCGGTGTCCACCGGACTGCTGCAGGGCATGAACCGCGAAGAGGTCGAGGCCGTCATCGGCCACGAAGTCGCGCACGTGGCCAACGGCGACATGGTCACCATGGCGCTGATCCAGGGCGTGATGAACACCTTCGTGGTCTTCCTCTCGCGCGTGGTCGGCTATGCCATCGACAGCTTCCTGCGACGCAACGACGACAGCAACTCCGGCCCCGGCATTGGCTACATGATCAGCACCGTGGTGCTGGACCTGATCTTCGGCGTGCTCGCTTCGATCATCGTGGCGTGGTTCAGCCGCCAGCGCGAATTCCGCGCCGACGCAGGCGCTGCGCAACTCATGGGCCGCAAGCAGCCCATGATCAACGCGCTCTTCCGTCTGGGTGGCATGCACCCCGGCGCGCTGCCGCAGAACATGCAGGCCATGGGCATCACCGGCAACATCGGCAAGCTGTTCAGCTCGCACCCGCCCATCGAAGAGCGCGTGGCCGCCCTGAAGGCTTCGCAGCAGGCCTGATCCCGCCCGGAACCAGCCCGCGCTCCCCACCGATGCCGCAGCCCTTGCTGCGGCATTTTTTATGCCTGCGCCAAAGTGCTATCGTCCTGGTGAACAGACCCACTAAAAAGGAGCACGCATGTCTTTCCCCACCCGCCCGCTCGGGCGCTCGCCGTTGCAGGTATCGCCGCTGTGTTTCGGCGGCAATGTGTTTGGCTGGACCGTGGACGAGGCGCGCAGCTTCTCCTTGCTCGATGCCTGGCTGGATGCGGGCATGAACTTTGTCGATACGGCGGACGTGTATTCGCGCTGGGCACCGGGCCATGTCGGCGGCGAGTCGGAGACCATCATCGGCAAATGGCTGAAAAAGTCGGGCCGCCGCAAGGATCTGGTTCTGGCTACCAAGGTCGGCAAGGACATGGGCGATGGCAAGGTGGGCCTGCATCCCAGATACATCCGGCAGGCGGTGGACGCATCGCTCAAGCGGTTGCAAACGGACTACATCGACCTTTACCAGTCGCACGACGACGATGCCGGAATTCCGCTGGAAGACGTGCTGGGCACGTTTGGCGACCTGATCCAGGAGGGCAAGGTGCGCGCCATCGGCGCGTCCAACTACAGCGCGGAGCGTTTTGCGCAGGCGCTGGAGGTGAGCACCCGACACCGCCTGGCGCGCTATGAGAGCCTGCAACCGCTCTACAACCTGTACGACCGCGCGGTGTTTGAAAAGGAACTGCAACCGCTGTGCGAACAGCACGACGTGGGGGTGATCAATTTCTACGCGCTGGCAGCGGGGTTTCTGACCGGCAAATACCGCACGCCTGCCGATGTGAGCAAGAGCGCGCGCGGACCGAAGACCATCGACCTGTACCTGAATCCGCGGGGGCTGAACATTCTGGACGCGCTGGACGCGGTTGCCGAGCGGCTGGGCGCGCAGGCGAGCGAAGTGGCCATCGCCTGGCTGCTCACGCGCAAGGCGATTGCCGCGCCGATTGCCAGCGCCAGCAGTCTGGCGCAATTGCAGTCGCTGGTGCGTGCGGCGTCGCTGCAGCTCGATGCACAGGCGCTGCAAACGCTCGACGACGCCAGCGCCGAGTGATCGTGATCGTGATCGATCCGTGCCCGGCGCGGCGCGGGCTCAATGCACGCTGCGCCAGGTCATCAGGCGGAAGGGCAGCAGCAGCAACAGGCCCATGGCCAGCTTCACGCCCAGATCGCCCAGTGCCCAGGTGAACCACGGATCGTCACCGCCTGCGAAGGCGATGCTCCAGAACACGAACGTATCGAGGATCGCCGCCAGCACGGTGGCCACCAGCGGTGCGCGCCACCAGCGGCCCTGACGCAAGCGGTGGAACACGCTGATGTCGAACAGTTGCGACAGGATGAACGCCGTGCCGGAGGCCAACGCAATGCGCGCAGGCGCGAGCCAGAGCGACGCCGCCACCGCCACCGCAAACCCCACCCACGCCACGCGCCGGGCAGGCACGGGCCCGTGCCCGCGATTGATGAGATCGCTCACCAGATAAGCGATCGGGTAGGACATGGCACCCCACGTGAGCCAATCGTTGATGGGGTATTGCACCAGAATGTTCGACGCCAGCACCACCGCGGCCATGGCCAGCACGCCCGCTGCCATGCGCAAGCGGCTGGGGGCTGGAAACGAAAGCGGATCGGAAGCAGGGCGGGACATGGGAAAAATGGCGAGAAGCAGGAAAGGCGCTATTTTCCACGGTCTTGGCCGATGCAGCGCAGTCTCCAGCCTTACAGGATGGCGGCCTCGATAGCCAGCGAAGCGCCGCCGATCCGGCGCGCATTGCCTCAATCGAAAGGCATGTGGTCCATGGCGGGCAAGAGGGTCTGTCCGGCCTTGCCGAGCAGGAACTCGATGCATGTCCTCACCGCCCGCGTCTGGTGCCGGTTGGGCATGTACAGCAGGTACATGCGGTTGGCGAACAGGCTCAGCCGGTATTCGTCCAGCGTCGTCAACACCTCGCCTGCATCGACTTCGGCCTGCACCACATAGTCGGGCACCAGTCCCACGCCGAGGCCCGCCAGGATGCCCTCGCGCAGGAACGGAAAGTGCTCGGAAATCAGCGTCGGTTCGAGCATGATTTCCTCGCGTTGTTCGGGCGCGGCATCACGTTGATAGGCGCGCAGGCGTGAATGCCGACCGACCACGCCCGCCGTGATCAGCGGCGCCTGGCGCAACTCGTCCAATGAACGCGGCAGGCCATTCTGCGCGACATAGGCGCGCGAGGCGCAGGCGATCCAGCGCACGTGGCCCATGTCGCGCGCGACGAGCGAAGGGGGCGGATCGACCAGGATGCGCACCGCAATGTCCACGCCGTCACGCACGTTTTCCGTGCGGTTTTCAAACAGCACGTCGAGCACGATGCCGGGGTACAGGCGCTTGAATTCGATGAGCCAGTCGCTCATGACCAATTGCCCGTAGCCGCTCGGCACCGAGATGCCGACACGCCCTTGCAGCCCGCGCCCGAGCGATGCAATCGTCTCGCGCGCGGCCAGCACCTCGTTCTGGATTTCGCGCCCATGCTCGTACAGACGCAGTCCCACTTCGGTCGGCTCGACATGCCGCGTCGTGCGGCGTACGAGTTGCACGCCGAGCGACTTTTCCAACTGGTTGAGGTGGTAGCTCACGTTGGCGCGCGTCATCTTCAGCTTGCGTGCGGCCTGGCTGAAATTGCCCGCATCGATGATTTCTACGAACAGGGTGAGCGCGTTGACGTCCATGGGAGAGAAAGCCGTGGTTTGTATAAATTCATTTGACAGTCTGTCAACTGTCCATGCCATTGTCAAACAAGTTTCGCTATCCCAGAATCTGTCCACGGTCGTGCATGCGACCTCCACAACCATCGAGACAAGCGAGCCTGAACATGACTTCACCCGCCAATCATCTGCCATCGCCCGTGCACACCGCCCTGCAAGAGGGCATCCTGGTGGTGCGTATCGACAACCCACCTGTGAATGCGCTCAGCGCCGCCGTGCGCGCCGGTTTGCTGGCTGCCGTGCAACAGGCGCAGACCGATGCCAGCGTGCGCGCGGTGCTGCTGGTGGGCGTGGGACGGGCGTTCATTGCGGGAGCCGACATCCGCGAATTCGGCAAGCCGCCGCAGGAGCCGCTACTGCCGGGCGTGTGCAACCAGATCGAGGCGCTGGACAAGCCCGTGGTCGCGTCCATCAACGGCCCTGCGCTTGGCGGCGGTCTGGAAGTGGCCATGGCAGCGCATTACCGCGTGGCGACGCCCCATTCCAAATTGGGCCTGCCGGAAGTGACGCTGGGATTGCTGCCCGGTGCGGGCGGCACACAGCGCGCGCCGCGTCTGATGGGCGCCATGGCTGCGGCCGAGCTGATGCTCAGCGGAAAGCATTTGTCCGCCGATGCGGCGCACAAGGCCGGCTTGCTTGATGCGGTGGCGTCGGGTGCGGACGCGGTCGACAACGGCCTGGCCTTTGTGCGCGATCTGCTCGCACGCAACGCGCCGGTGCGCCGCACGCGCGATCAGGCCATCAGCGATGCAGCCACCGCGCCCGCTGCACTCGACCAACTGGCGGCGGACACCGCAGCGCGCAACAAGGGCTTGTTCTCGCCCGCCAAAATCATCGAATGCGTGCGCGCGGCCCTCCGCCTGCCGTTCGATGAAGGACTGGCCTTCGAGCGTGCGCGCTTTGTCGAGTGCCTGGACAGTCCGCAGCGCGCGGGCCTGATCCATGCGTTCTTTGCCGAGCGCGAGGTGGCGAAGATTCCCGAGGCCAGCGCAGCGCAGCCACGTCCGCTGCAGACCATCGGCGTGATCGGTGGCGGCACCATGGGCGCGGGCATCACCGTGGCGGCGCTGGATGCGGGTTTGCAGGTCACCATGGTGGAGCGCGATGCCGACTCCATCGCACGTGGTCGCACGAATGTGGAGAAGGTCTACAACAGTCTGGTGGAGCGCCAACGCATGACGGCGCAGGCGCGCGAGGCCGTGCTGGCGCGGCTCACGCTGTCCACCGATTACGCCGACCTGAAGGACGTGGATCTGGTCATCGAAGCGGTGTTCGAGGACTTGGGTGTGAAGAAGGAAGTGTTCGCCCAACTCGACCGCATCTGCAAGAGCGGCGCGGTGCTGGCCACCAACACCTCGTACCTCGACATCGATGCCATCGCCGCCGTCACCCGACGCCCCAGCGACGTCATCGGTCTGCACTTTTTCAGCCCTGCCAACATCATGCGGCTGCTGGAAATCGTCGTTGCAGAGCGCACCAGCGCCGAGGTCGTCGCCACGGCGTTTGAGCTGGCGCGCAAGATGAAGAAGGTGCCTGTGCGTGCAGGCGTGTGCGACGGTTTCATCGGCAACCGCATCCTGGCCACGTACCGCCAGGCGGCGGACTACCTGATGGAGGACGGTGCCAGCCCGTATGACATCGACAAGGCCGTGCGCGACTTCGGCTATCCCATGGGCCCCTACCAGATGATGGATCTGGCCGGTGGCGACATCGGCTGGGCCACACGCAAGCGCAAGGCCCTGACCCGTGACCCCAAGGCGCGTTACGTGGAGATCTCCGACCGCATCTGCGAGCGTGGCTGGTTTGGCCAGAAGACCGGGCGCGGCTACTACGTGTATGCGCAAGGCGTGCGCGGCGGCCAGCCCGATCCCGAGGTGGCGCAGATCGTCGATGCAGAGCGCGCACGCAAGGGCGTGACGCCGCGTGCGTTTTCTGCCGACGACATCATGCGTCGCAACATGGCCGCGATGGTGAACGAAGGCGCCAAGGTGCTGGACGAAGGCGTGGCGCTGCGCCCGCTCGACATCGATGCCACGTTCATCTTCGGCTACGGTTTTCCGCGCTGGCGTGGCGGCCCGATGTTCTGGGCCGACGCCTACGGGCTGCCCAACGTGCTGGCCGACATCGAAGCCTTCGCCAAGGAGGACGCGCTGTTCTGGCAGCCCGCGCCGCTGCTGCAAAAGCTGGTCGCCGAAGGGCGCGGCTTCGCCAGCCTCAACACATTGAAGTAAGCCATCCATGGCGCGGACGGCGTGTGTGGCCTTCCCGGATATCTGCCGGGCCAGCCGGCATGCCGCGCGCTGCCCCGCAGGGCGAGCGCGTCCGGTCGCCTCATCCCGTTGCACCGTCCATTGAGAACCCAACCCAGGAGACATCCCCCATGCGTGAAGCTGTGATCGTATCGACCGCCCGCACGCCGCTTGCCAAATCGCATCGCGGTGAATTCAACGTCACGCCGGGCGCACAGCTCGCCGCGTACTCCATCAGCGCCGCCGTGGAGCGCGCCGGCATCGAGCCGGGGCTGATCGAAGATGTGGTGCTGGGCTGCGGCTATCCCGAAGGCACCACCGGGCGCAACATTGGCCGTCAGGCGGCGATTCGCGCCGGGTTGCCGGTGAGTGTGGGGGGCACCGTGGTCAATCGTTTTTGCGCTTCGGGCCTGCAGGCCATTGCGCTGGCGGCAGGGCGCGTGATCGTGGATGGCGCACCCGCCGTGGTGGCGGGCGGCGTGGAAAGCATCTCATTGATCCGCTCAAGCAACACCAACGCACAGGACGCCGATCCGTGGCTGGTGGAGCACAAGCCCGACCTGTTCATGGCGATGATCGACACCGCCGATGTGGTCGCCGCGCGCTACGGCATCAGCCGCGAGGATCAGGATGCGTTCTCGCTGCAAAGCCAGCAACGCACAGCGGCGGCGCAGGCCTCTGGCGTGTTCGACAACGAGATCGTGCGCTGCAACGCGCGCATGGCGGTGAAGAACAAGGAGACGGGCGAGGTCACTTATGAAGAGGTGGTCGCCACGCGCGACAACTGCAATCGTCCCGAGACCACGCTGGCTGGTCTGGCCAAGCTGGAGCCCGTGAAGGGTGCTGATCGGTTCATCACCGCAGGCAATGCATCGCAGCTTTCTGACGGATCGAGCGCCTGCGTGGTGATGGAGGCCAAAGAGGCGTCCCGGCGCGGCCTGCAGCCGCTCGGCGCGTTTCGCGGTCTTGCCATCGCCGGGTGCGAGCCTGACGAAATGGGCATCGGCCCCGTCTTTGCCGTGCCGCGCCTGCTGCAACGGCATGGCCTGACCGTGGACGACATCGACCTGTGGGAGCTCAACGAAGCGTTCGCCTCGCAAGCGCTGTATTGCCAGCGCACGCTGGGCATTCCCAACGAGCGGCTCAACGTGAATGGCGGCGCCATCTCCATTGGTCATCCCTTCGGCATGACGGGCGCCCGGCTGGCGGGTCACCTGCTGCTCGAAGGCCAGCGTCGCAAGGCGCGTTGGGGCGTGGTGACGATGTGTGTGGGCGGCGGCATGGGCGCGGCTGGACTGTTTGAAATTTTCTGAAGACGAAAACGGGAGCACACCACATGGATCTGCAATTCACACCCGAAGAGCAAGCTTTTCGCGCCGAGGTACAGGCGTTTCTCAAAGACCAATTGCCAGCGGATTTGTCCCATAAGGTCCAACGTGGCCTGCACCTGGGCAAGCAGGACCTGGAGCGCTGGCACGCCATCCTGAACCAGCGCGGCTGGCTCGCCAACCACTGGCCCAAGGAGTGGGGCGGCACGGGCTGGAGCGCGGTCGAGAAGTACATTTTCGAGAATGAATGCGCCATGGCTGGTGCGCCGCGCATCGTGCCGTTCGGCCTGAGCATGCTCGGCCCCGTGCTCATCAAGTACGGCAGCGAGGAGCAGAAAAAGCAATGGCTGCCGCGCATCCTGAACGGCGATGACTGGTGGTGCCAGGGCTACTCCGAGCCAGGTTCGGGCTCCGATCTGGCATCGCTCAAGACCACGGCCGTGCGCGAAGGCGATCACTACATCGTCAACGGCCAGAAGACATGGACCACGCTGGGCCAGCACGCCAACATGATCTTCTGTCTGGTGCGCACGAACCGGGAGGTGAAGGCGCAGTCGGGCATCAGCTTCCTGCTGATCGACATGAACACGCCGGGCATCGAGGTGCGCCCGATCATTCTGCTCGATGGCGAGCACGAAGTGAACGAAGTGTTCTTCACCGACGTGAAAGTGCCGGTCGCCAATCTGGTAGGCGAGCAGGACAAGGGCTGGACCTACGCCAAATACCTGCTCACCTACGAGCGCACTAACATCGCTGGCGTGGGCCTGTCCACGGCGGGACTGGAGAAGCTCAAGGCGATTGCCCAGCGCGTGCAATGCAATGGCCAGCCGCTGGCACAAGACCCGCTGTTCGCCGCGCGCATGGCAAAGGTGGAGATCGAACTGGAGAACATGCGCACCACCAATCTGCGCGTGATCGCTGCGGTGGAAGGCGGCGGAGTGCCGGGCGCGGAGAGCTCGATGCTGAAAATTCGCGGCACGCAAATCCGGCAGGAGGTGCTGTCGCTCATCCGGCGTGCCATGGGGCCTTATGCGGCGCCGTATGTGGAAGCAGCGCTGTATGACGGATACGCGCAACCCGCCATCGGTGAGCCGGAGGCTGCGGGCGCAGCAGCGGCCTACTTCAACAACCGCAAGCAATCCATTTTTGGTGGCTCCAACGAGATCCAGCGCAACATCATCTCCAAGATGATTCTGGGCCTGTGAGAGCACGTCGCAACCGCATCGATTGAGTCCACACATGAACTTCCAACACTCTGAAGACCGCCGCATGCTGGCGGATTCGCTCAGCCGTTTTGTGAGCGAGCAATACGACACCGCCACGCGCAACCAGTTTGCCTATGGCGAGCAGGGACGCAGCACGCACCTGTATGAACAACTGGCCGAACTGGGCGCCATCGGCATGCTGTTTCCCGAAGCCGCGGGCGGGCTGGGCGGAACCGGATTCGACATCAGTCTGGTGTTTGAAAACCTCGGTCGCGGTCTGGTGACCGAGCCGGTGCTCGGCGCACTGGTTGTAGGTCAGGCACTGGCGCACGCGGGGAATGCCGCGCAGCAGGCGGCGCTGGCCGGCATCATCGACGGCACGGCGATTGCGGCCTTTGCGCATGACGAGCCGGGCAGCCATTACGAGCGCTCCAACGTCCGCACGCGCGCCGAGAAAACGGCCAGCGGCTGGACGCTCCACGGCGCCAAAGGCGTCGTGGGCTTTGGCGAAGAGGCGCAGTGGGTGCTGGTGTCCGCGCGCGTTTCCGGTCAGCCGCTGGATGAGCAGGGCATTGCGCTGTTTCTTGCGCCCGGCAACGCCAAGGGATTGTCGTGGCGCAGCTACCAGCGCTTTGATGGAGGGCGCGCGTCCGAATTGCAACTCGATCAGGTGGTGCTGGGGGACGATGCGCTCGTCGGCTCGGTCGAAGAAGGCTTTGCGCTGCTCAGCCGCATCAGCGACTACGCCGTCCTGGCGCTGGCGTCGGAGTCGATCGGCGCCATGGACGTGGCCAAGCAGCAGACGCTTGAGTACCTGCAGACGCGCAAACAGTTCGGCGTACCGATCGGCAGCTTTCAGGCGCTGCAACACCGCATGGCAGATTTGCTGCTGGAGGTGGAGCAAGCGCGCTCGGCCGTCATCAACGCGGCCGACGCCATCGACAACGCGCAGGGCGTGCAACGGGCAAAGGTGCTGGCCGCCGCCAAATACACCACCGGCCGCATCGGCACGCTGGTGGCGGAGGAGTGCATTCAACTGCACGGCGGCATCGGCATGACATGGGAGCTGCCCTTTGCGCATTACGCCAAACGACTGGTGATGATCGATCATCAGTTTGGCGACGAAGACCACCATCTGGCGCGCTACATGGCACTGTCGCGCAGCGCTTGACGTGTGCCGCTCAGGGATAAGCCGGGGTTCGCCAAATTGCAATGGCAAGGGCGGGCCCCGCACAGGACAATCTGGTCGATAACAAGGAGACAGGCACATGACATCGAACCCGTCAGACTGCGCATCCGATCTTCCGCTGGCGGGAGTGCGGGTCCTTGATCTTTCCCGCGTCTTTGCCGGCCCGCTGTGCGGGCAGGTCTTGGCCGACTATGGTGCTGAAGTCATCAAGGTGGAGCATCCGCAACGCGGCGACGACACGCGCGATTGGGGCATCCGCATCGGCGCGACGGAAACCACCTACTACAACAGCATGAACCGCAACAAGCGGTCGGTGACGCTGGACCTGCAAACGCCCGAGGGCGTGAAGATCGTCCACGACTTGCTGCTGCAATCCGACGTGGTGGTGCACAACTTCAAAACCGGTGGCGCGGACAAGCTCGGGTTGGGCTATGAGCAACTCAAGGCCATCAAGCCCGATGTGGTCTACGTTGCCGTGGCGGGCTATGACAGCAGCGGCCCCGAGGCGCAGCGTCCCGGCTACGACCTCGTGATTCAGGGCGAGGCCGGGCTCATGGCGCTCAATGGCGCAAAGGAGCAACCGCCGCTCAAATTTGGCGTCGCCGTGGTCGATCTCATGACCGGCATGACCGCCGCGCAGGCCGTGCTGGCCGCCTTGTTTGCGCGCGAGCGCACCGGCAAGGGGCGCTTCATCGAGATGGCGCTCTACGATTGCGGCGTGATGGTGACCGGCTACTACGGCCTCGACGCGCTCAAGCTGGGGCACGATCCCGAGCGCTATGGCAACGCCCATCCCTCCATCGTGCCGTACGGCATGTATGACGCCGCAGACGGGCCGCTCATCATCACCGTGGGCAACAACAGTCAGTTCGACAAGTTCTGCCGCCTCGTGCTGGAACGCCCCGACATCGTGGAAGACGAGCGCTTCGCCAACAACGTGAACCGCGCGCGCAACCGGCTGGAGCTCACGCCCTTGCTGAAAGACCTGATCCGCACGTTCCAGCGCGACGTGCTGCTCGAGCGCCTGACCCGCGCAGGCATCCCGTGCGGCAAGGTGCTGGGTCTGCACGAAGCACTGACCAGCGAGCGCACCCGCCGCAGCGGGCTGATTCAGGACATGCCGCATCCCGTCGTGGGCACCACGCCCGTGTTTGCCCCACCCGTGCGCATGAACGGCCAGCGCCTGCCCATCCGCCACGCACCGCCCACACTGGGCGAGGGCACACGCGAGATGCTCACGCGCCTGCTTGCGCTCAGCGATGACGAACTGAACACGCTGCGTGACAAGGGAGTACTGACCTTGCCCGAGCAATAGCCGCAAGCCAACGCCGCGCAGTGCATGGCTGTGTTCCGCCTCGCGAGGCGGGGACGCCGAGTTTTCAAGCAACGCTGCATCAGCAGCCGAAAGGAGACGAGGTATGAAAAAAGAGATGCAACGCCGTGACCTGCTTGTGCGGGGCGCTGCAACGCTGGTAGGCGCCGGGTGGTTGCCCCACACCGCTGTGCAGGCCGCGGGCGAGCCATGGCCCAGCAAGCCCATCCGGATCGTCGTTCCCTACAACGCGGGAGGAGCAACCGATATTCTGGCCCGTACCTTCGCCGAGGGTTTGGCAAAGCGACTCGGGCAGCCGGTCATCGTCGACAACCGTCTTGGTGGTTCGGGGATCGTTGGCACGAATTACGTGGCGAAGGCGGAGCCTGATGGACACACTTTGCTGGTGTCGTTCAGCTCGTCCATGCTGGCCTACCAATTCCTTTATACGAAGCTGCCGTACAACCCGCAAAAGGACATTGCGCTGGTCACGCAAATCAGTGCAGCGCCGTTGTTGCTCGCGCTGCATCCTTCGGTGCCCGCGAGCAACATGAAGGAGTTTCTCGCCTACGCCAAAGCCAATAAGGGGAAGTTGTCATATGGCTCGTACGGCGTGGGTTCGTACGCCCATCTCGCGGGTGCCTATATCAGCAAGGTGACCGGGGCTGAGATGACGCACGTGGCCTACAAGGGAGAAAGCCAGATGGTGCAGGAGCTCATCGGCGGACAGTTCCAGTTTGGGTTTGCGAGTGCGCAGAATGTGAAGCCGTTTGTGGATGCGGGGCGCATCAAGGCGATAGCCGTCAGTGGTCGACAGCACATGGAAGTCATGCCCCATGTTCCGACGATCCACGAGCAGGGATTCCACGACGATGCCTATTCGCTGGTCGGCTGGATCGCCATGGGCGCGCCCGCAGGCGTACCACCAGAGATCATTGAACGGCTGTATGCCCACCTGGCTGAAATCGCGAAGGAACCCAAGACACAGGAGCGCATCATGGGCACGGGCTTCACGGCGATGATGACCAGCCCGAAGCAGTTCCGGGACAACTACCAGCGTGAAATGCCGGTCTGGAAGGCATTGGCCGAGGACACGGGCGCACGTCTGGATTGAACCCCAACACGTCACACAGAACCATCCAAGGAGACACCATCGAATGAAAACGCGCATCACGGAACTGTTCGGTATCGAGCACCCCATCATCCAGGGCGGCATGCATTACGTGGGGCTGGCGGAGTTGGCGTCTGCGGTTTCCAACGCGGGCGGGCTGGGCATCATCACCGCGCTGACCCAGCGCACGCCGGCGCTGCTGGCTGCGGAGATTGCGCGGTGCCATGCGATGACGGACAAGCCGTTCGGCGTGAACCTGAGCTTTCTGCCCGCAGTGAATCCGCCGGACTATGCGGGCTACATTCGCGCCATCATCGAAGGTCAGGTGAAGATCGTGGAGACAGCGGGGAACAATCCGCAGAAGTGGCTGCCGATGCTCAAGGAGGCGGGGATCAAGGTGATCCACAAGTGCACGTCGGTGCGCCATGCGCTCAAGGCCGAGTCCATCGGCTGCGACGCGATCAGCGTGGACGGGTTCGAGTGCGGCGGACATCCGGGTGAGGACGATGTGCCGAACTTCATCCTGCTGCCACGCGCCGCAGAAGAACTGAAGATTCCCTTTGTCGCGTCGGGTGGCATGGCCGATGGCCGCTCGCTCGTAGCGGCGCTGGCGCTGGGGGCGGATGGCATCAACATGGGCACGCGCTTCATCGCCACGCAGGAAGCGCCGGTGCATGACAACGTGAAGCAGGCCATCGTCGAGGCGAGCGAGCTGGACACGCGCATCATCATGCGTCCGCTGCGCAATACCGAACGTGTGTTCCTCAACCGGGCCACCGAGACGGTGCTGGAAAAGGAGCGCACCCTGGGCCCGGCGATCACGTTCGAGGACATTGCCCCCGAACTGGCGGGCGCCTATCCGCGCATCATGCAGCAGGGCGACATGCAAAGCGGTGTGTGGTCCTGCGGCATGGTGGCGGGGCTGGTGCGCGATGTGCCGACGGTGGAGCAGCTTATCCAGCGCATCATGGGTGAAGCGCAGCACATCATCGACCAGCGCCTGGCCGCGATGGCAGCGGCCTGAGCGCGGCTCAGTCGTGCGGGATGCCGAGCATGCTGCGCGCCACGGCTTCGCCGACTTTGATTCCGTCCACGCCCGCCGACAGGATGCCGCCAGCGTAGCCCGCGCCTTCGCCCGCCGGATAGAGGCCCCTCGTGTTGAGGCTGTGAAAATCCTTGCCACGCCCGATGCGCAGCGGTGACGAGGTGCGTGTTTCCACGCCCGTTATCACCGCGTCGGGCATATCGTATCCACGGATCTTGCGGCCGAAGGCGGGCAGTGCTTCGCGCATGGCTTCGGTGATGAAGTCGGGCAGGGCGTTGTCGATGCTGGTCAGGTGCACGCCGGGTTTGTAGGAGGGCTGCACGCTGGCGAAGGCCCTGGACGGACGCTTGGCCAGGAAGTCTCCCACCAGTTGTCCGGGCGCGCTGTAGTTGCTGCCGCCCACCACGTAGGCGATCGACTCCAGTTGTCGCTGCAGCACGATTCCGGCCAACGGATGGGTTTCGCCGTCGCGCAGATGTTCCACGCCGTGGCTTTTGCCGAAGGCCTTTTCAAAGGCGGCGGCGTCGCGCGGATAGTCGCGTTCGTCCACGGCCACGACCATGCCGGCGTTGGCATTGCGTTCGGCGCGCGAATACTGGCTCATGCCATTGGTCACCACGCGCTCGGGCTCGCTCGTGGCAGCCACCACGGTGCCACCGGGACACATGCAGAAGCTGTAGACTGCGCGCCCGTTCGCGGCATGGTGTACGAGTTTGTAGTCGGCCGCGCCCAGCAGCGGATGGCCCGCGTGCTTGCCCCAGCGTGCGCGGTCGATCACGCTTTGCGGGTGCTCGATGCGCACGCCCACGGAGAAGGGTTTGGCCTCCATGGCCACGCCGCGCTCATACAGCATGGCAAAGGTGTCGCGCGCACTGTGGCCCAGTGCCATGACGACCTGCGTGGCAGGCAGGTGCTGTTCGTTGCCGGTGGCAAGATCGGTCACCTTCAGGCCGCTGACGCGGCGCTGGCCGTTGGCGTCGGTGTCGATGATCACATCCGTCACGCGCTGCTCGAAGCGCACTTCGCCGCCCATGGCAATGATTTGCTCGCGCAGCGTCTCCACCACTTTCACCAGTTTGAAGGTGCCGATGTGCGGGTGCGCAACATAGAGGATTTCCGGCGGCGCACCGGCCTGCACGAACTCCTCCATCACCTTGCGCCCCAGATGGCGCGGGTCCTTGATCTGGCTGTAGAGCTTGCCGTCCGAGAACGTGCCCGCGCCGCCTTCGCCGAACTGCACGTTGGATTCGGGATGGAGTTCGCGTTTGCGCCACAGGCCCCAGGTGTCCTTGGTACGCTGGCGCACGGGGCGACCACGCTCCAGCACGATGGGTTTGAAACCCATCTGCGCCAGCACCAGCGCCGCGAAAATGCCGCAGGGGCCGAAGCCGATCACGACTGGGCGATCTTTCAGTTCCGCAGGCGCCTGGCCGACCGGCTTCCAGCGCATGTCGGGTGTGGCGTGCACGTGAGGGTGCTTGGCGTGGGCTTGCAGCAGAGGCGCTTCCTGCGCGCCGTCGGCCAGTGCCACGTCCACGATGTAGACCGCCATCAGGTCGGCCTTGCGCGCATCGAAGCTGCGCTTGTGCACGTGCAGTTCGGCGATGGCTGCCGCCGGAACGCCGAGCGTTTGCGCGGCTTGTTCGCGCAAGGCGGCTTCGGGATGGGTGTCGGCGTCGTATTCGCCAGCGGGCAAGGCTGCCAGTGGCAGCTTGATTTCGGAGATGCGGATCATGTGGGGCTGGCCCGTGGTCATCGGGCGAGTGGACTGTGGCTTGCGATGATAGCGGCAAGCGCATGGGCCAGACAGCCGCCCGGAAATGCAGAAAGCTCCCCGCAGAGAGCTTTCAGAGGCAGGTCGCGCGGAAGGGCGATCAGGCAGGCAGGAAGCCGTCCACGGACAGGTAGCGCTCGCCGGTGTCGTAGTTGAAGCCCAGCACGCGCGCGCCAGCGCCCAGTTCGGGCAATTTTTGCGCAATGGCGGCCAGCGTGGCGCCGGACGAGATACCGACCAGCATGCCTTCTTCCCGCGCGGAGCGGCGGGCATATTCGCGCGCCGGTTCGGCGTCCACCTGGATCACGCCGTCGAGCAGCGTGGTGTCCAGATTCTTGGGAATGAAGCCTGCGCCAATGCCCTGGATCGGGTGCGGCGCCGGTTGGCCACCGCTGATGACGGGCGAGGCCACGGGCTCTACCGCAAACACCTTGAGCTGCGGGAATTTGCCCTTGAGCACGCGCGCCACGCCTGTCAGGTGGCCGCCCGTGCCCACGCCGGTGACGAGCGCGTCGAGACCCTCGGGGAAGTCGGCCAGGATTTCCTGCGCCGTGGTGCGCACGTGCACGTCGATGTTGGCCGGGTTCTCGAACTGCTGCGGCATCCACGCGCCGGGGGTGGAATCCACGAGTTCCTGCGCGCGTGCGATCGCGCCCTTCATGCCTTTTTCCTTGGGCGTCAGGTCAAACGTGGCGCCATAGGCCAGCATCAGGCGGCGGCGTTCGATGGACATGCTCTCGGGCATCACCAGCACCAGCTTGTAGCCCTTCACGGCCGCGACCAGCGCCAGACCGATGCCGGTGTTGCCGGACGTGGGCTCGACGATCGTGCCGCCCGGCTTGAGCGTGCCGCGCTGCTCGGCGTCTTCCACCATGGCCAGTGCAATGCGGTCCTTGATCGAGCCGCCGGGGTTGCTGCGCTCGGCCTTGACCCAGACGTTGGCACCTGCACCGAACAGGCGATTGATCTTCACCACAGGCGTGTTGCCGATGGTTTGCAGGATGTTGTCGAATTTCATGAGGGAAGTCTCCAGCAAGGGTGAAATGCGTTGAGTGCGAGTACTACAGAACGGAACACTTCATTGTGGCGCAGTTGTTCTCACTTATCGCTATATGGTTATGCTGAAACGCTCTCAACGAGAGGTGGTGAATTGATGTGAATCAAGCTGTACTTTGTCAACATTGCTGACAATTTACATGGCTAATCTAACTCCATGCGATCAGAGCGGTTGACGTTTTGGATCGCAAGAAATAGGGCTATGGAACTGTTTGACTTCAACATCATTGCGCTGAGCGTTGCCATGTTTCTGCTCGTGGGCGGATATGCATGGCGCCAGTATTCGGTTGCGCTCGGCTGCATGCTCGCAGGCGTCATCGGCTTGCTGCTGCTGATTCTCTACAACATCCGCGTTTCGGTGAATTGAGCGCAGCAGCGCTGTCTGGTGCGCGCGTTCAGGGGCGCTGGGCGCAATGCGAAGCGGGCGCGCGCGCGGCGCGGACGGGGGCTTTCCAGCGCTCCGCCAGCACCACCCCGGCGATGGTGAGCGCACCGCCAATCCAGTGATAGGAATGCAACTGCTCGTTCAGCCACAGCCACGCGACGATGGCCGTGAACAGCGGGGTCAGGTTGAAGAAGACGATGGAGCGGCTCGGATCCAGACGCGCCACGCCCAGCATCCACAGCGCAGGCGCCGCGATGGATGCCATCGTTCCCGCATAGGCCACCAGCGGCGCATTGGCGAGATGGATGCCCGTCCTGGAGGTCAGCGCATACAGCGGCAGCAATGCGACGATGGCCACCAGCATTTGCAGATACAACAACTGGAACGTGGGAATCTGCGGCATGTGCCAGCGCTTGAGCAGGATGTTGTAGCAGGCATAGGCCAGCGCCGCGACGAGCATCAGCAGGTCGCCACGGTTGAAGCCTTGCTGCAACAGCACGCCCGGATCGCCATTCGTCACCACCAGCACCACGCCCACCAGCGCAACGAGACTGCCGACGGCGCCGCCCATGGTGAGCGGCTGGCCCAATCGCGTCACGGCAATCGCCAGAACCATCAGTGGTGACAGGCACAGGATGATGCCCATGTGCGTCGCCGTGGTGAAACCGGCCGCGTAATAGGCCAGAGTCTGGTAGATCACCATGCCCAGCAGCCCCAGTACCACGATGCGCGGAAGCTGGGGGCGGATGTGGCGCCAGTTGCCGATCACGCCGCGCAACAGGAAGGGCGTGAGCAGCGCGCCTGCCACGACCCAGCGCAGAAAGCCGATCTCTCCGGGTTGGATGCTGCCCGCAGCCAGTTTGCTGACCACGGTGTTGATCGACCATAGCAGCACGGCCGTCAAGGGATAGAAAATATGCATGGATTCACCTTTGATGGGTATCATGCATTTGGCTGCTATCGAGTGCATATCTGTTTTCGGACATTCGATAGCTGGAAAAGGACGAATTGCCATGAGCCCACGCAAGCCGCCAGCGACCCAGCGCGTGCAGCGCCCCTCGCGCCTGCAATTGGTGACCTCTGTCGTGGACGAGGTCACCGCGCCATTTCATCTGCGCTACGACGAGTTCGGTGCGGGCACCTGGGCGGACGCGCACAGCCACCGGCTCGGCCACCTGAACTACACGCCGCATGGCACTTTCAGCATGCAGACCGCCGATCTGCAACTCGTCGCGCCGCCGCAATACGGCGTGTGGATACCGCCGGGCACGGAGCATGGCTGCTATCTGCAGCACGTGGCGGTGTATCGCGCTTTCTATGTCCAGCCCGAGTTGTGTACCGCATTGCCGCGCACGGCGTGCCTGCTGAAAATCAGCCCGATCGTGAAGAGCATCCTGGCCGACTTCAGCCACCGCAACGTCGTCACGCCCGCCACGGCGCAGGATCTGCGGCTGGCGCAAGTGCTGCTCGACCAGATGTGCGGCAGTCAGGTGGAGGGCAGCTACTTGCCGCAGGCACGCACGCCCGCGCTGCAGACCGTGCTGCAGGCGCTGAGCCTGCATCCGGACGATAAGTCCACGGTGGCCGAGTGGGCCTCGCGCGTGCACATGACCGAGCGCACGCTGGCCCGGCACTGCCAATTGGAATTGGGCATGACGCTGGGGGAGTGGCGCCAGCGCCTGCGGTATCTGCGCGCCGTCGATGCGCTGGAGCACGGCGAGAGCGTACAACGCATTGCGCTGGAGCTCGGCTTCAGCACGCCTTCGGCCTTCATCGCCATGTTCCAGCGCGAAGCTGGCCTGACGCCGGAGCAGTTCCGGCGCGAGTTCGTGCCCGACGCGCGGTGACGGCGCCGCCGGGCCATTCGCCGGGCGCACGCGGGGCAACCCATTTCGCGGGATAATGGCCGCCGTGAAGCACGCCAGACCGTCGCTGGTGCAATCGCCGAAAGGCGGCACTGGAGGAACGTCCGGACTGCAAAGGACAGCGTAGCAGCTAACGGCTGCCCACCGTGAGGTGAGGATCAGAGCAACAGAGACGAGTCGTTGCGGCATGCCGCAACGGGTGAAACGGGCAATCTCTACGCGCAGCAATACCAAGTAGGCCAGCGTTGATGTGGTTCCGCAGAGCTGGCGGGTAGGTAGCATCGAGCCGTGGTGGCGACACCCGGCCCAGATTAATGGCGGTCACGTCGCAGGCAACTGCGGTGCACAGAATCCGGCTTATCGGCGGGCTTCACACTTTTCTTTTTTTGGAGCGCATGTCTGCACGGCGCGCTGATGCGCTGACGCATCACGGCAGGCGCTGGCAATGCTCCGCTTTTCCCGCACGCAGTTCCTGCGCCCGCGCCACGGTGTCCGGGTGCGTGCTCAAGAGCGAGGTCCAGGCGCTTTCGCCCTTACTGTCTTCGTCGTTTTCTTGCTGCCCGGATGGCGCAGTGGATGCGGGTGCAGAGGCCGGTTTCGATGCGCCTTCGGCAGCCGGTGCCGGAGCGGATGCTGGCGTCGGGTCGTCGCCGTCCTCTGTTGTGCGCTGGTCGCGATCGGCCGCCATGGCCAGCAGCAGATCGGCCATGGGTGCCGAGGACAGGCTCGAGTGGCCGAGCAAGGCCATGGCGAAGCAGTCGGCCTCGCGCTCGTGGCTGCGCCGATACGCCAGGCCAGTCAGCAGCGTGCTTCCGGTGGCGACAATGGAGGACACATCGCCCAGCGCCAGTCCCAATCCGGTATTGAGCACACCTTGCTCCACCACCATGCGCGTGGTGTGCCGGTGCACGACGTGCCCGATCTCATGGGCCAGCACGCCGATGATGGCCTCGTCGGGCAGTTTCTTGCGCGCTGCCGTTTCGACCAGCCCGTCCGTGACGACGATGGCGCCGCCAGGCAAGGCGAAGGCATTGGCCCCCATGCCGCGGCGAAACGACAGCGAGTAGTTGGGCGCATAGCCCTTGTAGCGCTTGAGTGCGTCGGGCGTCTTGTCCAGCAGGGATTGGAACTCTGCCCGCAATTGCTCTTGTCGCGCTTGGGATACCTTGCTTGGTTTGAGCATGCCGCCGTCCATTTGCGACAGCGCGGTGTCGGAGATCGAGAGCTCCCATTGCAGAGGAATGAAGCGCGTCAATTGAGTGGCGGCCCATGGAGTGCCGTATTTGTAGAACGCCACCAATCCCACCAACGCGACCGCCGCCACGCCCAGGAGCAGCGGCCAGCGCGTCTGCATGCGCTGCGCCAGTCCTGGCAGGTAACCGCTTTGATCCAGCGCGCGTTGCCACTGCGCGGGGTCGAGGATTTCCAGATTGCCGCCATCGTTCAGGTCCACGATCATGCGCGGCTGGCGATGGTTGCTGCTCCACGCCTCGGGCAGCGTGAGATCCTTGAGCGCGTAACGCTGCACCTGCGTGCCATCCCCATCCAGCGGATGCACCAGCAGCATGGGGCCACTTGCCTGCGACGCCTTTAGACCGACCAGAACACCGCGCGGTTTGCTGCTGCGTCCATCGAACCAATGGGCGCGAACCAATACGGATGCCGCGTCGTGGTGAGTGGAAGGCGGGTGTGCGCTCATGGAGTGTGTACGGATGCTGGGTGACGTCGATGGATGTGCAATGTAGAGCGAAAGTGGCGCGCTGTTCAGGAGACCAGATCGAGGCCGAACGAATCGGCCAGCGCCTCGCTGAAGGCATCGCCCTGGGACTGCATCAACGTGCCGCTCAACTGGTTGATGTCGCCCTTGGTGAAGAGTGTGACCGATTCGAGTCGCATGCGGTATTCCGATACCCGTGCAATCGGCCGATACAGACCCAGTGTGAGACCGGTCAGCAGCAGGTTCTTGAAGCGCAATGCGACGAATGCCTTCACGCTGAGCGCGCATTGGAAGCGGGCGATCTGGGTCACTCCGGTGTGATTCCACGTCAACAAGAAAATACGCGCCTGAAAGTAGCCGAGCACGATCATTGAAACCGTCATGAAGAGCACGGTCATGGCCATGACGACCGTGTGACCCATGCCGCCGATGAGAAAGCCAACTGCCAGCGCCGAGAAAACACCGGTGATGACCGCGAGGCCGAAGAACCAGCCCGCAGAGGTGAACCAGATTTTTCTCATCTGCGCGAAGCTGACACGCCAGAAGCAGGCTTGATCGCCGATGTGTGTACGGCCCATGAGCAACGAGCGAAGATTGAAATCCACACGCATGACGGCATAGAACGTATAGCCGTAGAAGACCAACAGGGCGATGCCGCCGATGCCGGTCCAGACTGGGTTGATCCCCTGACTCAGGCTATCAGGGCCCTCTGCTACCTGCAACAGGCCGCCTACCACCACGGTCATGACACCGGCGGCAATGAACATGGGAATGAAGGCCCGGTATACCTCTTTCCAGGACGCGCCGAGCACGAGGCGCAGTCCGCGCCACTGGGTGTTGTAGGTACGAAAGCGCATGGCGCTGCGCCAGAAAAAGGGCCCCAACGCCATGCCCGCGACCATGGCGAACATATTCGCCCATGTGCTCTCGACCCTCGAGGCGAGGTTGAGCACTCCCATGATGGCCACAAAAATCAGGAAGCCGTTGAACATGCGCCGTTTGCTGCCAGTGAACTCCAGCGGCGATCCTGCGACAAGCGTGTGACCATAGAAATAGGTGGCGGTGCGCCAGCGCGCCCAGGGCGTGTAGAAACCCAGCGTGATGATGCTGAGCAAAATGTTCACGATCCAGACCCTGAAGTACTCCCGACCAGAGCCGGTGAATCGCAATGGATGCGATGCAATGGGTTCGATCCCTTGAGGCAATGACGAGGAATCGATAGATGAGGAGGATGTGTGTTGCTCGGACTGAACGCTGGAATCCACTGTGACGCTCCCTTGACTCTTACTCTTGGAAAGCGCGTGAGTCTAGGGATTGTCTATGGGCGAAAGGCTCCGAAAAATCAACGTTTGCGAACGCTCGCGGCGCGTCAGATCAAGGGGTCGCCAAGTCTTGCCATCAAATGCTGGCGAGTGCGAGCAGGGTGGGTCAACCAATCAGATCCAGTCCCGCCGCATCGGCCAGGGCGTCGCCGAAACCTTCCTTCTGGGCCGCTTCCAGCTGACCGGTGAGTTGGTCGAGACTGCCCTTCACATACAGGGTGACGGAGTCGTATTTCATCTGGTATTCGTTGACGCGCGCGAACGGGCGGTACAGGCCCAGCGTCAGCAGGCTCAGCCACAGATTCTTGATCCGCAGGAACACGAACTTGCGCGTGGACAGCGTGCACTTGAAGCGAGCGATATGGCTGATGCCCGTGTTGTTCCAGATGAGCCGGAACATGCGTGCCTCGCGGAACGCGCGTGCGGGCGTGCTGGCGAGCAGCAGGAACAGCAGCGACAGCACACCCAGGACGACGGTCATCAGAATCATGAAGAACACGCCCTCCGGCTTCGCCAGGTTGGCTTTGAAAAACAGGACAGCCGCGGCGATGAGGGCGCCCGTCAGCAAGGTGACCGCCAGCGCAGACAGCAGGAACACGATCACGGTGGCAACCCAGATGTTCACAAAGTCCATGTAGACCGGCTTCCAGCGGCTGACCTGATCGCCGATGCGCGTGCGCAGCACCAGCAGGCTGCGGTAGTTGTATTCGATACGGATGATGCACAGCACCGAGAGGAACAGCGCCAGCAGCATGACCGCGATAGCCGATCCGGGAATGCGCGGCAATCGCATGCGCGTGGTTTGCGCACTGCTGTCCAGGTCTGGCACCAGCCCGGTGACGGCGAAAAAAGTGGCGAGCCACACGAGCGCCAGTGCGAACACGGGCCAGCTGGCGCGGTAAATTTCCTTCCAGTTGGCCGTGAAGACCAGACGCAGCCCACGCCAGCGTGTGTTGGTCAGGCGAAAGCGCATGGCGCTGGCCCAGACGAACGGCGCGAGCAGCGCACCGGCGATGATGAAGATGGACACGGTGGTGTCCTGCTCCGTGCGCACGACCAGTTGATAGGCCGCGCTCAGCAGGAACACCAGCAGGAAGCCGACCACCATGCGCCGCTGTTGTGCGGTGAACTCAAGCGCGCTGTCCGCAATCAGCGAATGGCTGTAGAAATAATGCACGGTGCGCTTGCGTGCAAACGGGGTGTAGAAGCCCAGGGTGATGAGCGAGAGCAGCACGTTGACGATCCACACACGGAAGTATTCGCCCCCGCTGCCCGTGAAGCGCAGGCGGTAGCCGCGAATGGCGGGTGCCTTGTCGTCGATCGTCGGCTCCAGCCGGATGCTGCCCCTGTGTCTGGCGTCCATGCCCCACTCCCTTTGTTTTTTTGCGTTGTGTGGAGTATAGGAGCGGGGCACCAAAAAAGCGGCCCTCGCAGATGCTCAACCGCTTGCGTCCTCACTCATTGTCACGGGGTCAGCCGGCCTTAGTGTCAGAAGCGCTCCCCACGCGCCAGGTAACGCCACTCGCCCTCGGCCAGCTTGGACAGGGGCACGCGACCGATGCGGATACGCCGGATGTTCACCGCCTTGAGTCCCACCGATGCGCACTGCGCGGCAATCGCGGGCACAGCCGTGCCGGGCAGGGCAAAGCGCAGATGGGTTTCGTTCTGGCGGCTGACTTTCGCGGGCGGCAGCACGTCGCCGTGGCGCAGCGAGGCCAGGTCGGCGAGATCGATGTTGCCGCTCACTTCGACGATGCACTCGTGTTCCAGCGTGGCCGCGTCTTCGTGCAGCCGGCGCGCAATGTTGCGGTCTTGCGTGAACACGGCCAGACCGCTGGCCAGCAGCGGCAATGGCGCGCAATCGAGCAGGCGTTTGAAGTGGCGTTGCAGCACCCGAATGTGGCGCGACTGCGCGTCGGTGGCCGAATGCGTGGGCGCTTGCAGTAGCTTGAACGGATCGCGGCATTGCGCGGGCTGGTTCAGCAGCAGCGTGACGGGAGAGAGGTCGAGCAGGTGAGCATCGCCGGAAACGTTGACCTGCTGTGTATCGAGCACGCGCGCGCCGGGTTCTTCTTCGATGCGGCCATCGATGGCGACCCAGCCGCCCTCAATGTATTGCTCGGCCACGCTGCGCGAGCAGCCCATTTGCTGCATGACGCGCTTGGACAGGCGTTGGCCTTCCGGTTCCTGCGACCCTGCGCCGCTTGTTGCTTGCTTGATTGACATACCCATCTTCATCGCCGACACGCACAGGTCGGCAAGGCATGATTATCCCCATCAATCCGCGCCGCGGCTGCCGATTCACCCCGCTGCGGCCATTGTCCGCACGCGCAATCAGTTGCCCGGTTCCATGCCGCGAATGCGGTCCACGTGGGCCTGCAGCGAGCGCTGCGCCACCGGCCACATGCGCTCGGGCACGTCGTCGTACGCCAGCTTGACCCAGTCTTCCAGCGTGCCACGCGGCAGCGCCTGCATGGCCTTGAGCACCTTGGCTTCGCGCGCGAGGCGGTGGGCCTTGAGCTTGGCGATCGCGGCGCGCGCCCGTTCGATGACATAGCCATGTGCGGGCGCGATGAACTCCACGCCGAACTGCTCGCAGATCACATCGAGTTTGTCCAGCGAATCGAGGTAGTCATCCATGTTGCCGTCCGGCGGATTCACCACGGTGGTGCTGCCGTTCAGGATGTGGTCGCCGGAAAACAGCAGGCCGTCTTCCTTGAGCAGCAGGCACACGTGGTTGGCCGCGTGACCGGGCGTGTGGAAGGCTTGCAGCGTATGCGTGACGGCGCCTTCGGGCGAGACGCCATGCAGCGCGATGGTTTCGCCGTCCGCCAGTTCGGCGTCGGGCGCAAACTGGCTGTCCACGCGCGCTGTGGCGTGCGAAGCCAGGCCGCGAATGGGCGGCTTTGGCTTGCCGTACTGCGCGACCAGATCCTGCAACGGACGCGCTCCGGGCGAATGGTCGGGGTGCGAGTGCGTGCAGACGATGACGCGAATGTCACCGCCAGCTGCGCGCCAGAGCTTGTCCAGGTGTTCGGGGTCGGCGGGGCCGGGATCGATGACGATAAAGCCACTGGACGGATCGCCCACCAGATAGCTGTTGGTGCCGGGGCCGGTCATGACGCCGGGATTCGGCGCGGTCAGGCGCTGCACGTTCTTGAGCAGCGGCACGGCGCGCTCGCTCTGCCAGTCGAGCGGATGCAGGATCTGCCCGTCGGGCGTGACCAGCGCGAGTTCGCCGAACGGCGACTCGTGGTCCATGAAGCGCGTTTCGCGGCCACCCACCAGACCACTGCGCGGGCAGCAATTCCATAGCGGCTCTTCGTCACGCGAAATTTCGTCCAGCAGCGCCTGCACCGTGGCAAAGCGCTGCAGGTAATCCAGCGTGCGGATGGTCGGGAAGATCATGAAGAACTTGCCCTGCTTGTGTTGCGCCAGTGCGTCGCCGGGGCGCACCCACACGGGTTCAAACTGCTCGGCCTCGTCGGCCACGGGCTCCTGCCCTTGCGGCATGCGCGTGACCAGAAATGGCACGGAAAAACGCTTGGGCGAGGTGCGATCGGCGGTCCAGTGCGCCAGCAGGTGCATGTCGTCCGCCGCCAGACGCAAGCCGTGCTCGGCGCACTGCGCGATGAACAGCTTGTCGCGGTCGATGGCGGCGATGTCAGCGGCATCGGCGAAGCGGCCATCGGCGTGCCGCGCCAGCAAGATGCCCAATTCTTCGAAACTCTCACGAATGCCTGCAACGGCCTCCGTGATGCGCTGGGCATTCTGCGTGGGCCGGTGGTCGGTCAGCGCATGCGATTCGGGCGCCGCGTCCAGCGCGTCGATGCCGCCGCCCGGAAATACGTAGGCACCGGGCAAAAAGCTCGCATGGGGCGAGCGCCGCGTCATGAGGACTTCGAGCACGGTCTCGCCGTTGTCTGTCGGCGCATCACGCATCAGCAGCACGGTGGCGGCGGGGCGTGTTTTGACGGGCTCGCGGTGGGTGTGTAATTGTTGGCTGGTACGAGGCATGCACACATTATGTGCATCGGCAACCATTTGCGCTGGCACGCAGGTGACGCGCGCCGCGCCTGCGCGTCAGCGCATGGCCAGCTCGACGGCGTCGCGTGCGATGTCGTAGGCCTGCACGAACACGGCGATCTCCTCGCCGCTGCGGGTGTCGACCCAGGTTGCTTCGCCAAACGTCGCCATCTCGCCCGACAGCGTCTGCCCGCGCTGAGGGGCGGCGCCGTGCAGGTGCTCGGCCAGCACGCAGGAGCCGTTGCCCAGTTCCATGCCGAGCAGTCCGGTCGTGCGGTGGAATGCGATCACGGTGGCTTGCGTTGCCATTTGAGGGATGCTCCTTTCACGCGATAAAGGGTGCGCTGTGGCCTATCTTGCCTCCGGTGGCTTGTCCCTGTAGGGGGCGTGGACAGCGAAGCAGTGGCGCGGCAAAAGCGGATATGCGGGCGCGCCGGTTTACGCGGTGACACTTCTTATTCACCCGGATCGCTTCCACAAAGGGAAGGGCAGCGGATAATCGCCGGATGCCTATGCAGATACGATTCACCAAGATGCAGGGCGCGGGCAACGACTTTGTGGTGCTGGACGAGACCACGCAGCGGTTGGGCCTGAGCGCTGCGCAATACCGGTTTCTGGCCGATCGCCACTTTGGAGTGGGCGCCGACCAGATCCTGAGTGTGCGCGCCGCACCCGCGCCGGAGGTGGATTTTGAATATGTGATCCACAACGCCGACGGCGGCGAAGTGGAGCAGTGCGGCAACGGCGCGCGCTGTTTTGCCCGCTTCGTGCGCGACAAGGGGCTGACCGATAAGGATTCCATCCGCGTGCAGACCATGAAGGGCGTGATCGTGCCCGAGTTGATGCCCGATGGCCGCGTGACCGTGGACATGGGCCGCCCGCAGTTTGCGCCCGCATCCGTTCCGTTTGACGCTGCGGGCCTGGCGCCCCGTCCCATGGGCGATGGCGAGCAGTGGCCGCTGCAAGTGCAGGGCGCCTCCGCCGGCTCGCTGCTGCAGTTGTGGGTGGGTGTGGCCTCCATGGGCAACCCGCACGCGGTGCAGATCGTGGATGATGTGCAGAACGCGCCGGTCGGATTCGTGGGTGCGCAGATTGAATGCCATGAGCGTTTTCCCGAGCGCGTGAACGCCGGCTTCATGCAGATCGTGCAGCGCGGCGAAATCCACCTGCGTGTGTTCGAGCGCGGCTCGGGCGAAACGCTGGCCTGCGGCTCGGGCGCCTGCGCCGCCGTGGCCACGGGCATTCGCCTGGGCCTGCTCGATCACCGCGTCGATGTGCATACGCGCGGCGGCACACTCACCATCGCATGGTCGGGCCAGCCCGACGATTCCGTTTTCATGACCGGACCGGCGACCACCGTGTTCGAAGGTCAAATTGAAATTCCAGACAGCTTATGACTACCCCCACGAACGTGAACTCTTCTGTGCCACCGATTACCGAAGACGATATTGCCGAATTCCTGGTGAACACGCCGGACTTCTTCGAGCGCCATGCCGAAGTGCTGTCCAGCATCACCATCACCAGCCCGCACGGTCATCGCGCCGTCAGCCTGCACGAGCGTCAGGCCGAGATGCTGCGCGAGAAGATCAAGGGACTGGAGCACCGCATCATGGACATGGTGCGCCACAGCAGCGAGAACACCGGTATCGGCGACAAGATGCACGATTGGGCGCGCCAGTTGCTCGCCGTGAAGGAGCCCGCCAAGCTGCCCGAGTCCATCGAGCGCGGCATGCGCGAGTTGTACGACGTACCCCAAGTGGCCCTGCGCGTGTGGGGGGTGAACGGCGTGTACGCAGGTGAGGCGTTTGCCCAGGGCGTGAGCGATGACGCACGCGCTTTTGCCTCGTCGCTGACCAGTCCGTTCTGCGGCGCCAACATGGGCTTCGAGCCCACGCAATGGCTGCCGCAAGCCACGCAAGTGCAGTCGCTGGCGTTGCTGCCTCTGCGCGAAGGTGCCATCGACAGCACCGAGCCAGCATTCGGCCTGCTGGTGCTGGGTTCGCACGATCCGCAGCGTTTCGATGCGGCCATGGGCACGGAATTCCTCGCGCGCATGGCCGAACTGGCCAGCTCGGCGCTGAACCGACTGCGCTGATTTCTGGCGCTTCACTCCAGACGGGATGCACCATGGCGGGAAAGCGCGGCGCAGCACGCACTGAGAAGCAACCTGATGCCACGCCCGCGCAGGAGGCGCAGCCCATCGCGCTGCCACCCGAAGCGCTGCGCTATCTCGAATTCGTGCGCGTGGAAAAGCGGCTTGCTGCGCGCACGCTCGCCTTGTATACGCTCGATCTGGAAAAGCTGGTGCAGTTTGCGCAGGGCGTGAACCAGCCATTGCTCGCGCTGCAGAACGCGCACATCCGCCGATTCGTTGCGCAAATGCACAGCGGCGGACGCTCTGGTCGTGGCATTGCGCTCATTCTTTCCGGCTGGCGCGGCTTTTTCACCTGGGCCGGGCGGCAAGGACTGGTGGCGCACAACCCGGTGCAGGACGTGCGCGCACCCAAGGCGCCCAAGCCGCTGCCCAAGGCGCTGGGTGTGGATGACGCAGTGCGACTGGCCGAGCACGAACAACCCAACGCCGATCCGTGGCTGGAAGCGCGGGACAACGCCATCGTGGAACTGCTGTATGGCTGCGGCCTGCGCGTGGGCGAACTCGTCGGGCTGGATGTGATTGCCACGTCCGACGCGCACAGCCAGGGCCTTGGCTGGTTGGACCTGGAGGCAGGCGAAGCCCATGTGTTCGGCAAGGGCTCCAAGCGCCGCAGCGTGCCAATGGGCAAAGCCGCTGTGGCGGCGGTGCAGGATTGGCTGGCCATCCGTGCACAGCCGTTCGGGGGCGCGCATTCTCCCCGCCTCGCGGCAGCGCTGTTTGTGGGGCGGCGCGGAGCGCGGCTGACGGCGCAGTCCGTCTGGTTGCGCCTGCGTGAGCGCAGCCAGTTGGCCGGGCTGACCACGCCGGTGCATCCGCACATGTTGCGGCATTCGTTTGCCAGTCACCTGCTGCAATCCAGCGGCAACCTGCGTGCGGTGCAGGAACTGCTCGGGCATGCCAACATCACCACCACTCAGGTTTACACGCGGCTGGATTTCCAGCACTTGGCGCAGGTGTACGACGCGGCCCACCCGCGCGCGCGGCGCAAGCCGCAGGACGACTGACGGGGAGTATTCCGATGGCAGCACTCGATCTCAAGATTCCGCCGCCCGTGGTCGGCCTGGCCGTGGCGGGGCTGGTGTATGGCATCGCGCGGCTCGTGCCGGAGGCGGGCTTTGACCATCCGCTGCGCCCTTGGGTGGCGTTGGTGATCGCGGTGACCGGACTGGCGATCGATCTGTCGGCGCTGAACGCCTTCTTTCGCCATCGCACCACGGCCAATCCGTTGTCGCCGCAGCGCTCGAGCAGCGTGGTCACGTCTGGCATCTACCGATTCAGTCGCAATCCGATGTATCTGGGCATGTTGCTGCTGCTGACGGCGTGGGCGGTCTGGCGGGGCAACGGGGCGGCGTTTCTGGCGCTGCCGCTGTTCGTGCTCTACATCACCGTTTTTCAGATCAAGCCGGAAGAGCAGATCCTGCGCGCCAAGTTCGGCGCACCCTACGAGGCCTATCTGCGCCGCGTGCGCCGCTGGATCTAGGGGTACGCTGCACCCGGCAGGTCGACGCATGCGTGACGATCGATTCATGCCGGGCGTCCCTGGCGCCTTGCTCTTGCCAGGGGCTTGAACGTCCCCATCTGTTGGCGACATGCCTGCTCGTTACACTCACCGGATTGACCTCGGCAGGCAGTCCGGCGATTGGGCCGGCGCACTGACCATTTGCAGAAAGTGAACTCCCCATGTCCTTGATACCCGCCACCATCCTCACCGGTTTTCTGGGTTCCGGCAAAACCACGTTGCTCAAGCGCGTGCTGCACGAGGCGCACGGTCAGAAGATTGCCGTGATCGAGAACGAATTCGGCGAGGAAAATATCGACACCGACATCCTGCGCACCGAATCCAAGGAACAGATCGTGCAGATGAGCAACGGCTGCATCTGCTGCACCATCCGTGAAGACCTGCGCGAGACCCTGCAACTGCTGGCCGCCAAGCGTCGCAAGGGGCTGGTGGAGTTCGACCGCATCGTGATCGAAACCACTGGTCTGGCCGATCCCGGCCCCGTGGCGCAAACCTTTTTCATGGATGACGAGATCGCTGAGACCTATCTGCTCGACTCCATCATCACGCTGGTCGATGCCAAGCACGCCAACCAGCAACTCGACGACCGCCAGGAGGCGCGCCGCCAGGTGGGCTTTGCCGACCAGATCTTCCTGTCCAAGACCGATCTGGTGACCGACGCGGACAAGGATGCGCTGATTCACCGCCTCAAGCACATGAACCCGCGTGCGCCGATCCGGGCCGTGCATTTTGGTGAAGTGCCGATCAAGGACGTCCTGGACCTGCGTGGCTTCAATCTCAACGCCAAGCTCGACATTGACCCGGATTTCCTCAAGGAAGACGACCATGGGCACGCGCATGACCATGACCACAGCCATTGCGATCACGAGCACGGTCACTGCGATCACGATCACGATCACGCACACCACGAGCATGACCACGAACACCAGCATGACGCGCATTGCGGGCACGACCACGAACATGGCGAGCACTGTAACCATCCCCACCATCATCACTATGACGACGATGTGAAGAGCTTTGTTTTCCGTGCAGAAAAAGCCTTCGACCCCGCCAAGCTTGAGGACTTCCTGGGCGCAATTGTGAACATTTATGGGCCACGCATGCTGCGCTACAAGGGTGTGCTTAACATGCGTGGAACGAACCGGAAAGTGATCTTTCAGGGCGTACACCAGTTGATGGGCAGTGATCTCGGTCCAGAATGGGGCCCGGATGAGGCGCGAGTGAGTAAGATGGTGTTTATCGGCATTGATTTGCCAAAAGACATACTCACTCAGGGGCTGGATCAGTGTCTGTTGTGAGGTGATAGTTGGGAAAGGGGAGTGGTTGACGTTGGTGTGTCAACTCAAGTCACCGTAGGTTACGTGCCACTTTTGCCCCATTTGGTGAATAGGTCGCTACAATCGCGCCCCGAAAAACAGGGATAGTTGCTTGGCAGCTTTCCCGCTCCGCCCGTATTGCGAGGAGACAGGAGATGAACGTCCTACCCAGCAAATCCCCGGCATTCGCCAGGACACCGGTCACCGGCGCTGTGGCAGGCAAGGCGTCCCCCTCCACGCAATCGACTGTTCCATCAACCGGCACAATCAGGGGTTGCGGCCCTTGACGCCAGCTTTTTAGATACCATGCCTACGACCGTGCAAACGCAAAACAATGTGGCGGCCGCCAAGAAAGATCCCAAGCTGGCCAATAACTGGAAGACCAAGTCGGGAGAAGAGTTGACTGACGCCGAAGTCCTCGCCATGCCTGAGAGCGAATACATGAACGACAAGCAATTGGCGTTCTTTCGCCATAAGCTGACTCAGATCAAGCAGGACATGCACAACAATGCAGGTGAAACTACAGAACACCTGCGTGAAGACACCGTGGTGGTGCCCGATCCAGCCGATCGCGCCACCATCGAAGAAGAGCACGCGCTGGAATTGCGCACGCGCGACCGCGAGCGCAAGCTGCTCAAGAAGATCGAGCAATCCATCGCCCGCATCGACGCGGGTGACTACGGCTATTGCGATGAAACGGGCGAACCTATCGGTGTAGGTCGCCTGATCGCTCGCCCCACTGCTACGCTGTCCCTGGAAGCGCAGCAGCGACGCGAGCTCAAGCAGAAGATGTACGGAGATTGATGTCATCTGCGCACCCATGTCTCCACCTGCGCGCGGTAATCGCTGCGCGCAGGTGGAGTTTTGACAGCTGGAAAGGCTTTTTGCGATGAGCAAGGAAGAGTCAGGCCGCGGCGGTCTGCTGTCCAAGGTGGTGCGCTTCGTGCGCAACCCGACCGTTCAATGGTCGGAACTGGACGCGCCTGAAGAGGACAAGGAAAGCCTCTACAGCAAACAGGTGCTCAAGGAAATGATCGAGCGAAAACGGCGCAACGACTTCGTGCGCCGCCGCGAGTTCGATCAGTTGCGCAAGATCCGCCGCAAAGAGCTTGTGGATGGACGCAAGCTGGAAGATGCCACAGGCCGCACCGCGTTCTCGCAGAGCGCATTCGTGCAGCCCAATGCGGGCAATCAGACACCCGACGGGCGTGAAGTCACGCTCAAGAAGATCGACGAAATCGAAGCGCAGATGTCGCAGCAATGGTGGCGCGCCAAGCCGGATGGCGTGGTCCCTCCGGGCGGCGCAGCCGTGCCGCGCGTGGTGCCACCCGTGCAACTGTCACCGGGCGAGACCGCCCAAGTGCCGCTGGAGTTTGCGCCCACCGCGCCGCTGACCGCGCCGATGGGCTATCCCGACAGCAGCGTGCCGCAGCAGTACCGGCACTCCCTGCCCACACAACCCATGACCCTGCCACAGACATTGCCTGACGTGCCTTTCGAGGTGCCGACGCTGGGGCTGGACGCGGTCGTACACCACGACGAACTGGAGAAATTTGTGCATGAACCGGACCTGGAAGAGGCCGCCATCCGCTTCGCCAATGGCGACTACGCTGGCGCTGAATCAGGCTTGTTGGACGTGCTGGCGCGACACGCGCAGGATGAACCCGAGAGCCAGATCGATATCTGGATGACCCTGTTCGATCTGTACCGTGCAACGGGGCAGCATGAACCGTTCGACAAGCTTGCAATCGATTACGCGGGTCGTTTCGGGCGCTCGGCACCGCTGTGGTTTTCGTTGCCTGAGCAGCTTGGCCTCGCCATGCCGGACCCTTCCGGCTCCATTGCCTCTACGCGAGAATTCAACTGGAATGCGCCGCCGTCAGTCACCTTGCAATCGGTGGCGGCATTGCAGACGTCGCTGGCTCGCAAGCCCGCTGAGCCCTGGACGTTCAATTGGGCGCGCACAACCAACGTCGAAGCGGGAGCCCTGTCGGCCCTGGCGGACCTGTTTTTGCAATTGGCCGAAGAGCCCGTGGAAATCCGTTTTGGCAGCGTGGCCGTGCTGAACAACCTGCTTCTGGAGCGCACGCCTTCCGGCGATCGGTCGGTGGACGACCAGTGGTGGCGTCTGCGCATGGCGGCGCTGCGGCTCATGGGCCTGCCGGACGAGTTTGAACTCGTCGCGCTCGACTATTGCGTGACCTACGAGGTGTCACCGCCTTCGTGGACAGCAACGCGCTGCCGCTTCAAAGGCGACGACAGTGCGCTCAATGCCGCAGTCGAGCAGGCACGCCAGCAAAACGCGCAGCACGACGACATGCTGAACGGCGCCTCCGCCCAGCCAGCCAAGCCCAATGGCAGTGCCAGCGCGCCCAGTCTGTCAGGCTACATCGACGGCGACGCTATTCCCCTGCTGACCCCGTTTGAGGCCCATGTACGCGAGGGCATGCCATTGCAGATCGCGTGCGACCGGCTCATCCGCATGGATTTCCCGGCCGCAGGCTCGGTGCTCAACTGGGCCGCAGAGCAACAGGCGCAAGGCAGGGCGGTGCAATTCACCAACCTGCACCGGCTGATTGCCGTGTTCTTCAACGTCATTGGCGTTGGCGAGCACGCCTGGGTGGTGGCACGCCGGAACTGATCGGCGCGAGCGACTTGGGCCGGCTGACCGGGCGAGTGGTTCTGAGAGGAAAAACGAGCGCAAAATCCTGCCAGATAAGACTTGATTTTGCGCCTTCAACCCTCATCTGCCACAGCCATGGAACAGTATCACGGCACCACCATTCTCAGCGTCCGTCGCGAAACACCCGACGGCATCCAGGTCGCCATCGGTGGCGACGGCCAGGTCACCCTCGGCAACATCGTCGTCAAAGGCACGGCGCGCAAGGTGCGCAAGCTCTACAACGGCAAGGTACTGGCAGGTTTTGCCGGAGCCACGGCCGACGCCTTCACCCTGTTCGAGCGTTTCGAGGCCAAGCTGGAAAAGCACAACGGCCAACTCACCCGCTCGGCCATCGAACTCACCAAGGAATGGCGCACCGACCGCGTGCTGCGCCGGCTGGAGGCCATGCTCGCCGTGGCGGACGAGACAGCATCCCTCATCATCACCGGCAACGGCGACGTGCTGGAGCCCGAGCAGGGCATCGTCGCCATCGGCTCGGGCGGTGCCTATGCGCACTCGGCGGCCAAGGCGCTGCTGAACAATACCGACATGTCTGCGCAAGACATCGTGCGCAGATCGCTGGAGATTGCCGGCGAGCTGTGCATCTACACCAACATGCACCACACCGTCGAAACGCTGTGAGGCCCATGCCTTGAGGCCTCCGGTGGGCCCAGGCGCTGCGCCGCAAGCCCAAGCGACTCCTGTGAAGCCCGGGCAGATCCCCTCCAAGTGGCTGGCAAACGGTTGTTGAGGCGCATCGCTGCGCAACGGTTGGCCCGCTCCCAATGAATGCTCCCATCGAAGCCGCAGGCTTCGCGCCGAGGAAATCATGTACTCAATGACTCCGCAAGAAATCGTCTCTGAACTCGACAACCACATCGTCGGCCAGAACAGCGCCAAGCGCGCCGTTGCCATTGCGCTGCGCAACCGCTGGCGTCGCCAGCAGGTGGATGCCAGCCTGCGCCACGAAATCACGCCGAAGAACATCCTCATGATCGGCCCGACGGGCGTGGGCAAGACCGAGATCGCTCGGCGTCTGGCGCGGCTGGCGGATGCGCCCTTCATCAAGGTCGAGGCGACCAAGTTCACCGAGGTCGGCTACGTTGGCAAGGACGTGGATTCCATCGTGCGCGATCTGGTGGAGATCGCCGTCAAGCAGACGCGCGAAGCGGACATGAAAAAGCTGCGCATGCGCGCCGAAGATGCGGCAGAGGAGCGCATCCTCGATGTGCTGATCCCGCAGGCGCGCGGCACCGAGCCGGTGCCCGACGGCGCGGCGCGCCAGAGCTTTCGCAAGAAGCTGCGCGAGGGGCAGCTCGATGACAAGGAGATCGAGATCGATCTCGCCGAAGCCCGCCCGCAGCTCGAAATCATGGGCCCGCAAGGCATGGAAGAGATGACCGAGCAATTGCGCGGCATGTTCAGCCAGATGGGCGGCGAGCGCCGCAAGACGCGCAAGCTCAAGATCGCGGAAGCGCTCAAGCTGCTGACCGACGAAGAAGCCGCCAAGCTGGTGAACGAAGACGACGTGAAGACGCGCGCGCTGGCGAATGCGGAGCAGAACGGCATTGTCTTCATCGACGAGATCGACAAGGTGGCCACGCGGCAGGAGGCTTCGGGCTCCGACGTGTCCCGCCAAGGCGTGCAGCGCGATCTGCTGCCGCTGGTCGAAGGCACGACCGTGTCCACCAAATACGGCATGGTGAAGACCGATCACATGCTGTTCATCGCCTCGGGCGCGTTCCACCTGGCCAAGCCGAGCGATCTGATTCCCGAGCTGCAAGGTCGTTTTCCGATTCGCGTGGAGTTGGAGTCGCTCTCGGTGCAGGACTTTGAGGCCATCCTCACGCAGACGCACGCATCGCTGGTCAAGCAGTACCAGGCGCTGCTGGCGACCGAAGGGGTGAGCCTGTCCTTCATGCCCGAAGGCATCACGCGGCTGGCGCACATCGCATTCGAAGTGAACGAGCGCACGGAAAACATCGGCGCACGCCGCCTTTCCACCGTGATGGAGCGTTTGCTGGACGAGGTCAGCTTCGACGCTGTGAAGCTCTCCGGGCAGACCGTGACCATCGACGCGGCCTATGTGAATGACCGACTGCAGGCCCTTAGTCAGAATGAGGATTTGACTAGATACATTCTCTGACGGAATAGTCAGTCCGGGCCTAAAGCCTCATGTGTCACTTTGACTACCAACTCTAAGTGCTTAATACATAAGGGTTTTATCTGCTATCCATCTTGCAAAACCCGGTCTAAGTCCTTGATTTCATTGCAAATTTGTGTTGCTTGACCTCTTGCGCGGTGTTCTTTTCCTGCTACAGTGCAAAAAAGTGCAATTAAGTGGTGAAAAGTGCCTTCAAGCCTCAGAATTGAGGGCAATCCAACTGGGGTCTACCGGTGTTTCAAGGGGCGTCTTCCATTAATCTCGATGCGAAGGGTCGGTTATCAGTACCGACCCGGCATCGTGACGTCCTCATGGCGAACGCTTCTGGCCAGCTCACGATCACCAAACACCCCCATGGCTGCCTGATGGTGTTTCCCCGTCCTGAATGGGAGAAATTCCGCGAACGTATCGCGCAACTGCCGATGCAGGCGCAGTGGTGGAAGCGCATTTTTCTGGGCAACGCGATGGACGTGGAGATGGACGCCACGGGCCGCGTGTTGATCTCGCCCGAGCTGCGTGAGGCAGCGGGCATCAGCAAGGAGACCATGCTGCTGGGCATGGGCAATCACTTTGAGCTGTGGGACAAGGCGAAGTACGACGCCGAAGAAGCCCAGGCGATGCAAGGTGAGATGCCGGACGTCTTCAAGGACTTTTCTTTTTAAGGGGCGCGCGTGAATCAGCCATTGCTGCACACCACCGTCCTGCTCAACGAGGCCGTTGATGCCCTCGTTGCACCCGGTCATCCGCCCGACGCCACCTATGTGGATGGCACCTTCGGGCGCGGAGGGCATTCGCGGCTCATTCTCTCGCGGCTCGGACCGCAAGGGCACCTGGTGGCCTTCGACAAAGACCCCCAGGCCATCGAAGCCGCAACGCGCATCGCCGATGCGCGTTTTTCCATTCGGCACGAAGGCTTCAGGAATCTCGACGAAATCCCCCCGGCAAGCGTAGACGGCGTGCTGCTGGATCTGGGGGTGAGTTCGCCGCAGATTGACGATCCGGAGCGTGGCTTCAGCTTCCGCTTCGAAGGCCCGCTGGACATGCGCATGGACACCACCCGTGGTGAAAGTGTGGCCCAGTGGTTGGCAGAGGCGGAAGCAAAGCAGATAGCGGAGGTGATACGTGACTACGGCGAAGAACGGTTTGCTGGCCCCATTGCAAAGGCGATTGTTGCTTGGCGCGAGACACGGGGTCCAATTACAAACACCTCCGAACTGGCCGACATCGTGGCTGGCGCGGTCAAAACCCGCGAGCCGGGCCAGAACCCTGCAACGCGCACATTTCAAGCTCTTCGGATTTTCATCAACGCCGAGCTTGAAGAACTGCAACAGGCGCTAGCCGCCAGCCTCACGGTGCTCAAGCCGGGTGGCCGGCTCGTGGTGATCAGCTTTCACTCGCTGGAAGACCGCATCGTCAAGCAGTTCATCGCGCTGCACTCCAAAGAGGTGTATGACCGGCGCGCTCCGTTCGCGCCGCCAACGCCGATGCGCCTCGTGGCGCTCGATCGCATCAAGCCGGGCGAGGCCGAGGTGTCCGCCAATCCGCGTGCACGCAGCGCCGTCATGCGCGTGGCCGAGCGCACGGAGGTGCCTGCGTGATGCGCCTGAATTTCCTGCTCCTGCTGGCCGTGATGGCGAGTGCCATGTATCTGGTGCACTCGCAGTACGAGTCGCGTCGATTGTTCACGGAACTCGACCGGGCGCAGGCCGAGGCGCGCCGCCTCGAAACCGAACACCAGCGGCTGCAAGTGGAAAAGCGTGCGCAGGCCACGCCCTTGCGCGTGGAGACCATGGCGCGCGAGAAGCTGCAAATGAAATCGGCCACACCGGCCATCACGCAATATGTGGCGGACGACGGATCGCCCGTGCCCATGGTGATGGCCAGCGAGCTGCCTGACCCGACGTCGACACAGCCGGGGAGGCGCCGGTGAGCTCACGCAGCGTCAACTACACCTCCAGCCCTCTGCTCGCCAGCAAGACCCCCGTCTGGCGCAGTAAGTTCATCGTCGCCATGGTGGCGCTGGGCTTTGTCGGCCTAGCCGGGCGCGCGGCCTACGTGCAGGTGATTGGCAACGATTTTTTCCAGCGTCAGGGTGAAGTGCGCTTTGCGCGCACGCTGGAGCTGCCCGCCAACCGTGGCCGCATTCTGGATCGCAATGGACTGATCCTCGCGTCAAGTGTGCCCGCTGCCAGCATCTGGGCCATTCCGGAAGACGTGGAGCTGGAAGATCCCGAGGTGCAGGCCAAGCTCAAGAAGCTGGCCAAACTGGCGGACATTCCGCTGTCCTCGCTCAAGGCCAAGCTGGCCGATGAGGACAAGACGTTTGTGTGGATCAAGCGCCAGCTCGACTGGAATGTGGGGCAGGAGATCCAGGCCCTCGGCATCAAAGGCATCTACCAGCGCAAGGAATACAAGCGCCAATATCCCGAAGGGGAGCCAGCCGCGCACATCGTCGGCTTCACGAACGTGGAAGACCACGGTCAGGAAGGCATGGAACTCGCGTTCGACAAGGACCTGGCAGGCAAGCCGGGCCAGCGCCGCGTGATCAAGGACCGACTGGGCCGTGTGGTCGAGGAGGTCGGCAACGAAGTGCCGCCCGTGGACGGCAAGGACATCACTCTGGCGGTGGACAGCAAAGTGCAGTTCTTTGCCTATCAGAAGCTGCGCGACACTGTGATCGAAAAGAAGGCCAAGGCCGGCAGCGTGGTGGTGATCGATGCGCATACCGGCGAAGTGCTGGCGCTGGCCAACTACCCGAGCTACGACCCCGGCAATCGCAAGAACCTGACCGGCGAGCAGTTGCGCAATCGCGCGCTCACCGACGTGTTCGAGCCGGGCTCGACCATGAAGCCCTTCACCATCGGCCTTGCACTCAACACCAACCGGGTGAAGCCCACGTCGGTGATTGACACGACACCCGGTCGCATCAACATCACGGGCTCCACCATTTCCGACACGCACAACTACGGCGCGTTGACCGTGGAGGGCGTGATCCAGAAATCCAGCAACGTTGGCACGACCAAGATCGCCATGACGCTGCCCGCCAAGGAAATGTGGGAGACGTTCTCCGCCGCAGGTTTCGGCCAGAAGCCGCAAATCACGTTCCCCGGCGCGGTCAGCGGCCGTCTGCGCCCGTACAAGACCTGGCGGCCAATCGAGCAGGCCACGATGTCATACGGCTACGGCCTGTCGGCCAGCCTGTTCCAGATGGCGCGCGGCTATACGGTTTTTTCCAATGACGGTCAGGTGATTCCGGCCACCATGCTCAAGAGCTCGCAGCCGCCGATTGGCGTGCCGGTGTTTTCCCAAAGCACGGCGCAGCAGGTGCGCAAGATGCTGCAGATGGCCGCCGGCCCCGGCGGTACCGGTCAGCGCGCGCAGACGATTGGCTATTCCGTGGGCGGCAAGTCCGGCACTGCACGCAAGCAGGTGGGGAAGAGCTATGCCATCGGCAAGTACCGAGGCTGGTTCACCGGCATGGCACCCATCGACAACCCACGCATCATCGTGGCCGTGATGATTGACGAGCCGACCGTCGGCTCGCCTTATGGCGGTATCGTGGCAGCGCCCGTATTCAGTGAAGTCGTGCAGCAGACGCTGCGCATGATGGGCGTTCCTCCCGACATGGCGGTGCGTCCGCAAATCGTCAGCGACCCCGTGGAGGAGCCGCTATGAGCGTCCTGTTGTCCCTGACCTCCTCGCAGGACGCCGTGCGCTGGCTGCGCGAGCGCGTGACCGGCACGCTGCAAACCGACAGCCGTCTGGTGCAGCCGGGTGACGGCTTCATCGCATGGCCGGGTGCGGCAACCGATGGCCGCCTGCACGTGGGCAACGCCCTGTCCAATGGCGCAACCGCTTGTCTGGTGGAGCAAGAGGGCGTGGAGGCCTTCGGCTTCGTCGGCGCGCACATGGCGGCGCTGCGCGGACTCAAGGCGGCGACCGGCCCGATCGCAGCGGCATGGTTCGACAACCCGACGGCGCGTCTGGATGTGCTGGCGGTCACGGGCACCAATGGCAAGACCAGCACCGCGTGGTGGCTGGCAGAAGCTTTGAACCTGCTGTCGCGGCAGGAAGACGTGCTCACCTACAAGGGCTGCGCGCTGGTCGGCACGCTGGGCGTCGGATTGCCCGGTGCGCTGGAAAACACCGGCCTCACGACACCTGACCCGGTGCGCATGCAGCGCGCGTTTGCGGAGTTTGCGAAGGCCGGTATCGGCGCGTGCGCCATCGAGGCATCGTCCATCGGCCTGGCCGAGCACCGGCTGGCTGGCACGCGCATTCGCCTGGCGATGTTCACCAACCTGACGCAGGACCATCTCGACTATCACCCGTCGATGGAGGCGTACTGGTCGGCCAAGCGCATGCTATTCGAATGGCCGGGCCTGCGCACGGCGGTGGTGAACATCGACGATCAGCGCGGCGCGCAATTGGCGTCCGAGCTGGAGCCGTCGCAACTCGACGTGTGGACCGTCTCGCTGTTGCATCCGGCGCGCCTGAAGGCGCGTGACATTCGCCACAACCACGAAGGGCTGGTGTTTTCCGTGGTGGAAGGCGCGCACTCGTTCACGCTGCAAACGCAGATGATCGGCCTGTACAACGTGTCCAACCTGTTGGGCGTGATTGCCGCGCTGCGCTCGGTTGGCGTGGCGCTGGAGCACGCGCTCTGGGCCTGCGCACAGTTGTCGCCCGTGCCGGGCCGCATGCAGCGGCTGTCGGAGCAAGGCAAGCCTCTGGTTGCCGTGGACTATGCGCACACACCCGACGCGCTCGACAAGGCATTGCAGGCACTGATCCCGATGACCAAGGAGCGTGGTGGCAGGCTCTGGTGCGTGTTTGGCTGCGGTGGCAATCGTGATGCGGCCAAGCGCCCGCGCATGGGCGCGGTGGCGCAGCGACTGGCTCAGGAAGTGGTTATCACCAGCGACAACCCGCGCGGTGAAGTGCCCATGGACATCATCGCGCAGATCCTCCAGGGCACGACGCCTGCGGCCAATCTGCGTGTGCAGGCGGATCGTGCAGCCGCCATCGCCGAAACCATTGCGCGCGCAGCTCCCGATGATGTGGTGCTGATTGCAGGCAAGGGCCACGAGGACTATCAGGAAGTGCATGGCGAGCGCCATCATTTCTCCGACATAGAAGAAGCGCGTGCGGCGCTGGCACGGTTGGGAGGTGCGGCATGAGCCCGATGAAGCCCGCCCTCATGCAGCTCTCGCAGGCGTTTGAGCTGGTGTCCCAGCGCGTGCCGTCGGCCCGCTTGATGGGTGACGGCAACGTCCCGTTCCGGCGCGTGCATACCGATACGCGCACCTTGGCGGCAAGCGATCTGTTCGTTGCGTTGAAGGGTGAGCGATTCGATGCCAACGCCTTTCTCGCGCAAGCGCACGAGGCGGGCGCCGTCGCTGCCATAGCGCATGGTGGCTTGCAGGAAGCGGGTCTTCCTGGCATCCAGGTGCCCAACACATTGGAAGCATTGGGCGCACTGGCTGCGGGCTGGCGCAAGCAATGGCACGGCCCGCTGATCGGCGTGACCGGCAGCAACGGCAAGACCACGGTGACGCAGATGGTGGCGTCCATCCTGCGCGCATGGAAGGGCGATGCCGCCTTCGCCACGCAGGGTAATTTCAATAACGACATCGGCGTGCCGCTGATGCTGCTGCGCATGACGGCGGCGCACGAAGTCGCCGTGATCGAGATGGGCATGAACCATCCGGGCGAGATCGCGTATCTGGCCGACATCACACGCCCTACCGTGGCGTTGGTGAACAACGCGCAGCGCGAGCACCTGGAGTTCATGCAGACAGTGGAAGCCGTGGCGCGCGAAAACGGCAGCGTGTTCGCCGCCTTGCCGCGCGATGGCGTGGCGGTGTTTCCCGCCGAAGACACTTACACGCCGCTGTGGCGCGAACTGGCTGGCACGCGCCGTGTGCTCATGTTTGCCGAGAACGCGGGCGACGTGCAATGCGCGACGGCCCAGTGGCTGGGCGATGGCTGGAAAGTGCAGATCAACACGCCGCAGGGCGCGTTTGAGACCGAACTGCACATCGCCGGACGCCACAACATTGCGAATGCGTTGGCCGCGACAGCCTGTGCGATGGCTGCGGGTGTGCCGCTGTTTGCCATCGGCAAGGGGCTGGCGCAGTTCGAGCCGGTGAAGGGCCGTTCGCGCGCGCAGGTCTTGCGCCTGTCGGCGGACCACCGCATCACGCTGGTGGACGATAGCTACAACGCCAACCCCGACTCCATGCGCGCCGCCATCGACGTGCTGGCTGCATTGCCGCAGCCCCGGTGGTTGGTGATGGGAGACATGGGAGAAGTCGGTGACCAAGGCCCGCAATTCCACACGGAAGCCGGAGCCTATGCGCGCGAGCGCGGCATCGACCGGGTGTTTGCGCTGGGCGCGCTGAGCACCCACGCCGCCGAGGCCGCAGGCCCGGTGGCTGAGCATTTTGAAGACATGGCATCGCTGCTCGCAGCGGTGCAGGCCAGCCTGCCGGATGTCGGCAGCGTACTGGTCAAGGGATCGCGATTCATGAAGATGGAACAAGTGGTGCAGGCACTGCAGGCGCAAGCCGTTCAGGACACCACCAAGGTGCAAGGTCACACCGTGGGAGGGGTCGCATGCTGCTGACGCTCGCTCAATGGTTGCAGGGGTTGTCGCCGGAGTTCGGCTTTCTGCGCGTGTTCCAGTACATCACCTTCCGTGCCGTGATGGCGGCGCTCACCGCCCTCGTCATCGGACTGGCGGCGGGGCCGCGCGTGATCCGCATGCTCACGTCGCTCAAGATCGGTCAGCCGATCCGCTCGTATGCCATGCAGTCGCACCTGTCCAAGAGCGGCACGCCCACCATGGGCGGCGTGCTCATCCTGCTGGCCATCACCATCTCGACATTGCTGTGGGCGGACCTGTCCAACCGATTCGTATGGATCGTGCTCGTCGTGACACTGGGCTTTGGCGCCATTGGCTGGGCCGACGACTGGCGCAAGGTGGTGAACAAAGACCCCGAGGGCATGCGCTCGCGCGAGAAGTATTTCTGGCAATCCGTCATCGGCTTGCTGGCAGCGCTGTATCTGGTGTTCAGCATCTCCGAGAACTCCAACTGGCGCGTGTTTGAATTGTTCATCTCGTGGGTGCAGTCGGGCTTTTCGCTGGACCTGCCGCCCAAGGCCGGGCTGAACGTGCCCTTCTTCAAGGAAGTGACCTATCCGCTTGGCGTGCTTGGCTTTGTGATCCTGACCTATCTGGTGATTGTCGGTTCGAGCAACGCGGTGAACCTGACCGATGGTCTTGATGGCCTGGCCATCATGCCGGTGGTGATGGTGGGCGCGTCGCTGGGCATCTTCGCCTATGTGACCGGCAGCGTGAGCTATTCCAAATACCTGCTGTTCCCCCACATCGCGGGCGCCAGCGAGTTGATGATCTTCTCGTCCGCCATGGCCGGTGCGGGGCTCGCGTTCCTGTGGTTCAACACGCACCCGGCGCAGGTCTTCATGGGAGACGTGGGCGCGCTGGCCTTGGGCGCGGCGCTGGGCACGATCGCCGTGATCGTGCGCCAGGAGATCGTGCTCGCCGTCATGGGTGGCATCTTCGTCGTGGAAGCTCTGTCGGTGATGTTGCAGGTCACCTACTTCAAGTTCACGAAAAAGCGTTATGGCGAAGGCAGGCGGCTGCTGAAGATGGCTCCGCTGCACCACCATTTCGAGAAAAGCGGATGGAAGGAAACGCAGGTCGTCGTGCGCTTCTGGATCATCACCATGTTGTTGTGCCTCATCGGCCTCACTACCCTGAAGCTCAGATGAGTCAGTTCCCACACGACCCGCTCCGCCAGCAAGCTGCCCCGTTACCTCCCGAGGTGACAGAGGCAGCTTTGCCCGTTTCCGAGAACGGAGCGCCCGCACACACCACGGCTGCGCAGCCCGCGGTGGACGCTGTGGAACCAGTGCAGCCCGCGCCGGCAGAAGCCGTGCAAACGCAAACGCAGCCGGAGCCGCAGGTGGATGCCGGTGTGCAAGCTCCAGGCGAAGCGGTGCCAATCGAAGGTGAAGCGACCGGGGCGACAGAGCCCGCCGACGCCGCCATGCCCGCAACGCCCGCAAAGGTGGATGACTTCGTGGCACCCGCCCGCTCCGCCGCGGAAGAAGCCAAGGAATTCGTCGCGCGCATCTTTGCCGATGTGCATGGCAAGGACGAGCCGGAGGCCGCTGCGGCCAACGATGCACCAGATGCAGCCGCGCCCGAGGCATCGTCCGACGATGCCGCCGACGCACCTGAACAGGCCGCTGCTGCCGCGCTGGAGCCCGAGTTGCAGGGCAAGCGCATCCTGATTCTGGGTCTGGGCGCGTCCGGCATGGCCATGGCACGCTGGTGCGTGCGCAGCGGTGCCGATGTGACGGTGGCCGATACGCGCGAAGCACCGCCGCAATGGGCGAGCCTGCAGGCCGAACTGCCGCAGGTGCGCTTTGTGTCGGGCGCATTGAACGCTGATCTGGTGAACGGCCAGCAGATCGACGCCGTCTACCGTTCGCCGGGTCTGTTCCCCGATGCGATCGCGTCGCTGGTGGAAGCGGCGCATGCAGCGCAGATTCGCGTGGGGGGCGAGCTGGACCTGTTCGCGCTGGCCCTGCGTGAACTCGCGGCGACTGCGGGATACCAACCGGCGGTGCTCGGCATCACCGGCACCAACGGCAAAACCACGGTCACATCGCTGACCACGCTGCTCGTGCAGTGCGCCGAAAAAACCGTGGCAATGGCGGGCAACATCGGGCCAACCTTGCTCGATACGCTGAGCCAGCATCTGGATGCGCAAACGCTGCCCGAGGTGTGGGTGCTGGAGCTGTCCAGCTTCCAACTGGATGGTGTGAAGGGCTTCGAGCCCACAGCCGCCGCGGTGCTCAACATCACGCAGGACCATCTCGACTGGCATGGCAGCCTGCAGGGTTATGCGGCAGCGAAGGCGCGCATCTTCGGCGAGACCGGCCTCATGATTCTCAACCGCGAGGATCAGATGGTGATGGACATGCTGCCCCCGCCTGTGCGCGTCAAGCTGCAAAAGCCGCAACTGCGCGCGCACGTCACATTCGGCGGCGACATGCCGCAGCGCCCGGGCGACTTCGGCATTGAAATCGTCAGCGGCATGGCATGGCTGGTGCGTGCGCATGAAGCCGACGAAACCAGCCGCAAGGCCCGCGTGCAGGAGGTCGATCTGCACATCCAGCGCCTGATGCCAGCGGATGCGCTGCGCATCCGTGGCCGGCACAACGCCATCAACGCACTCGCCGCGCTGGCGCTGGCGCAGGCCGCTGGCTGTGCGCTGGGTCCAATGTTGTACGGCCTACGGGAGTACCGGGGCGAGCCGCATCGCGTCGAATCGGTGGGTATCGTGAACGACGTGGAGTACTTTGACGACAGCAAGGGAACCAACGTCGGCGCCACTGTGGCGGCGCTCAGTGGATTGGGTCCGGATCGCCGCCTGGTGGTGATTCTGGGCGGGGATGGCAAGGGGCAGGATTTCTCGCCGCTCGCGTTGCCCATCGAACGCTATGCGCGCGCTGCCGTGCTGATCGGGCGCGATGCGCCGCAGATCGAGGCAGCGCTGCATGGCTCGGGCGTGCCATTGCTGCACGCCGCCGACATGCCGGAGGCCGTGCGCACTGCTGCAGCCCATGCACAAAGCGGCGACGCGGTGCTGATGTCGCCCGCCTGCGCCAGCTTCGACATGTTTGACAACTACGGCCATCGCGCACGCGTTTTCTGCGATGCGGTGGCTGCGCTGGCGGACGACGCCGGGCAGGTTCTGGAGGGCGGAGCATGAGCAGCGCAGACGCAGAACGCCTCGGACTCTGGCAGCGCTTCACCGGCATGCTGGGCAACGCGCCCGCCAAGGCGGCGGACATTCTGCCCGTGCGCATCGGCGGCACGGAATACCGCCAGACGGCGGCGACGCCTGCGCGCATGGTCGGCTTCGATCAGGCCCTGCTGTGGGTGGTGATTGCGCTGCTCGCCTGGGGTGTGGTGATGGTCTATTCGGCCTCGATCGCCATGCCCGACAACCCGCGCTTCGGCAATATCGAGCAGTACCATTTCGTGAAGCGCCACGTGATGTCGCTGATGATCGGCTTCGTCTGCGCCTTCATCGCGTTCAAGATTCCGATGAACACGTGGGAGCGTTACGCCCCCTGGCTGTTCGTCGTCTCCATCTTGCTGCTGGTGCTGGTGCTGGTGCCACATGTAGGCACGGTGGTGAACGGTGCACGCCGCTGGCTCTCGCTGGGCGTCATGAATTTCCAGCCGTCCGAGCTGGCCAAGCTGGCCGTGGTCATTTATGCGTCCGACTACATGGTGCGCAAGATGGAGGTGAAGGAACGCTTCTTCCGCGCCGTTCTGCCCATGGGCATCGCGGTTGCGGTGGTGGGCGCTCTGTTGCTGGCCGAGCCGGACATGGGCGCGTTCATGGTGATCGCCGTGGTGGCCATGGGCATCCTCTTCCTGGGCGGCGTGAATGCGCGCATGTTCTTCCTGATCGCGCTCATCCTGCTGCTGGCATTCGCCTGCATGGTGTGGTTCTCCGACTGGCGGCGCGAGCGCATCTTTGCCTATCTCGATCCGTGGAGCGAGAAGCACGCGCTCGGCAAGGGCTACCAGCTGTCGCACGCGCTGATCGCCATCGGTCGCGGCGAAATCTTTGGCGTGGGTCTGGGTGCCAGCGTGGAAAAACTCCACTGGTTGCCGGAAGCGCATACCGACTTCCTGCTGTCCGTGATCGGTGAAGAGTTCGGCCTGATTGGCGTGCTCACGCTGATCGTGTCGTTCCTCTGGCTCACCCGCCGCATCATGCACATTGGCCGCCAGGCGATCGCGCTGGATCGCGTGTTTGCTGGTCTTGTGGCGCAGGGCATTGCGATCTGGATCGGGTTCCAGTCGTTCATCAACATGGGCGTGAATCTGGGGGCGCTGCCCACCAAGGGCCTGACCTTGCCGTTGATGAGTTTTGGAGGCTCCGCCGTGTTGATGAATCTGGTCGCGCTCGCCGTCGTGTTGCGGGTCGACTACGAGAACAAGGTGTTGATGCGGGGAGGGCGCGTATGACGACCCAACAGCGCACCGCACTCATCATGGCGGGCGGCACCGGCGGCCATATTTTCCCGGGTCTCGCCGTGGCGCAGGAATTGCGCGCGCGTGGCTGGAACGTGCACTGGCTGGGCACGCCCGGCAGCATGGAGTCGCGCATCGTTCCGCCCAAGGGATTTGCGCTGGAGACCATCGATTTTTCCGGCGTGCGCGGCAAGGGCGTGATGACGCTGGTGCTGCTGCCGCTCAATCTGCTGCGGGCTTTCTGGCAGGCGCTCGCTGTGGTGCGGCGCATCCGGCCCGATGTCGTGGTCGGCATGGGCGGCTACGTCACTTTCCCCGGCGGCATGATGGCGGTGCTGGCTGGCAAACCGCTGGTGCTGCATGAGCAGAACTCGGTGGCTGGCATGGCCAACAAGGTGCTGGCCGGAGTGGCCGACCGCATCTTCACGGCTTTCCCGAACGTGTTCAAGAAGGGCCAATGGGTGGGCAATCCGCTGCGCGCTGAGTTCACGCAGAAGCCCGACCCTGCAACGCGATTTGCGGGCCGCACCGGACCGCTGCGCGTGCTCGTGGTGGGCGGCAGTCTGGGCGCGCGTGCGCTCAATGAGATCGTGCCGCAGGCCATGGCGCTGATTCCGGCCGGGCAACGCCCCCTCATCACGCACCAGAGCGGCGCGGCGCAGATCGATGCGCTGCGTGCGAACTATCAGGCGGCGGGCGTGGACGCCACGCTCACGCCGTTCATCGACGACACCGCAGCGGCGTTTGCCGACGCGGACCTGATTGTCTGCCGTGCCGGTGCCAGCACCGTGACGGAAATTGCCGCCGTGGGCGCTGCCGCGTTGTACGTGCCCTTCCCATCCGCCGTGGACGACCACCAGACGACGAACGCCCAGTTCCTCGTCAACGTCGATGGCGGCTGGCTGGTGCAGCAACGCGACCTGTCGGCACAAAGCCTGGCAGACATGATCATGACAACGCAGCGCGGGACGCTGCTGGAAAAGGCGCAGAAGGCCAAGTCCATGGAAAAGATTCACGCCACCCGCGAGGTGGTGACCGCATGTGAGGAGCTGGCTGCATGAAACAGGCCATCCGTCACATCCATTTCGTCGGCATCGGTGGTTCCGGCATGTGTGGCATCGCTGAGGTGATGCACAACCTGGGCTACGTGGTGTCCGGCTCCGACCTGGCCGACAGCGCGACCCTGCGCCGCCTGCAGGGGCTGGGCATCCGCACGCACGTGGGGCATGCTGCCGCCAACATCGAAGGTGCCAACGCGGTGGTTACCTCCACCGCCGTGCACGGCGACAACCCGGAAGTAGTGACCGCGCGCGAGCGCAACATTCCAGTCGTGCCGCGCGCGCTCATGCTGACGGAGCTGATGCGCTTGCGCAAGGGCATCGCCATTGCTGGCGCGCACGGCAAGACCACGACGACCAGTCTGGTCGCCAGCGTGCTGGCCGAGGCCGGGCTCGATCCCACGTACGTGATCGGTGGCCGTCTGAACAGCGCGGGCGCCAACGCCAAACTGGGCAAGGGCGAATACCTTGTTGCGGAAGCCGATGAGTCGGATGCGTCGTTCCTGAACTTGCTGCCGGTGATGGCGGTGGTCACGAACATCGACGCCGACCACATGGAAACCTACGGGCACGACTTCGAAAAGCTGAAGACCGCGTTCGTTGATTTCCTGCACCGCATGCCGTTCTATGGCACGGCCATCCTGTGCGTGGAGAGCCCGGCGATCCGCGACATCCTGCCGCGCGTGACGCGCCCGGTGATCAGCTACGGCTTTGGCGAAGACGCGCAAGTGCGCGCCGTGAACGTGCGCGCCGTGGGCACGCAAATGCACTTCCGCGTGGTGCGCGGAGGCAGCGTGGCGGGTCCGGATCTGGACGTGGTGCTCAACCTCGCGGGCATGCACAACGTGCTGAATGGGCTGGCCGCCATCATCGTGGCGGCCGAAGTCGATGTGCCTGACGACGCGCTGCTGCGCGGGCTGGCGAATTTCAACGGCGTGGGCCGGCGCTTCCAGCGCATTGCCGATCTGCCCACGGCGGATGGCGGCACGTTCGACCTGATCGAAGACTATGGCCATCATCCGGTGGAAATGGCCGCGACCATGGCGGCTGCGCGGGGCGCTTTCCCGGGTCGTCGCTTGGTGATGGCGTTCCAGCCGCACCGCTACAGCCGCACGCGCGACTGCTTCGAGGATTTCGTCAAGGTGCTGGGCGAGGCCGATGCCGTCTTGCTGACCGAAGTCTATGCCGCAGGCGAGGCGCCCATCGTGGCCGCAGATGGAAGGGCGCTGGCGCGTGCCTTGCGGGTGGCAGGCAACGTGGAGCCCGTCTTCATCGAGGATGTGGCCGAGCTGCCGCAGCGCATTGCTACCGGCGCACGCGCTGGCGACGTGGTGATGTGCATGGGCGCAGGCTCGATCGGTTCGGTGCCTGCGAAGGTGGCGGACATCCTGGCGTCGGGCAAGGCGCCCGCGCAGGAAGGAAAAGTGCAATGAGCAACAAGAACAACGCAATCCATATCGATCCACGCAGCATGGGCAAGGTGGCCGTGCTGATGGGGGGCTCGTCTGCCGAGCGCGAGGTCTCGCTGATGTCTGGCGGCGGTGTGCTGCAGGCACTGCGCTCGCGCGGTGTGGATGCGCACGCTTTCGATCCGTCGCAAAACAATCTGTGCGACCTGAAGACGCATGGCTATGACCGCTGCTTCATCGCACTGCATGGTCGCCATGGCGAGGACGGTACGGTGCAAGGCGCGCTGGAACTGCTGGGCATTCCCTACACCGGCCCCGGCGTGATGGCGTCCGCGATTTCGGTGGACAAGATCATGACCAAGCGCATCTGGCGTTTTCAGGGGCTGTCGACGCCGGACTGGAAATTGGTGAGCAGTGCCGCCGAGGCCGCGCATGCGTTCAAGGAACTGGGCTCGCCCATGATCATCAAGCCCGCGCGCGAAGGCTCGTCCATCGGCGTGACCAAGGTGACGTCGCTGGGACAGTGCGAGCAGGCCTATCTGCTGGCCGCGAAGTACGACCCCGAAGTGCTGTGCGAACAGTTCATCGAAGGTGACGAGACGACGTGCCCGATTCTCGGCCAGGGCAAGGACGCCCATGCGTTGCCGGTGATCCGCATCGTGGCGCCAGAGGGCAACTACGACTACCAGAACAAGTACTTCACCGACGTCACGCAATACCACTGCCCGAGTGGTCTGCCCGAAGCGGAAGAGCGCGCCATCCAGCAACTGGTGGTGGATGCCTTCCGCACGTTGGAGTGCCGTGGCTGGGCGCGTGCGGACATCATGATCCGCAAATCGGACCGCAAGCCCTTCCTTCTGGAGATCAACACCTCGCCCGGCATGACCGGGCACTCGCTGGTGCCGATGTCGGCACGCGCGAGCGGCATCGACTATCCCGAACTCTGCCTGCGCATCCTCGCCTCCGCATCGCTGGATGCGCGGCAGGGTGTGCAAGCCACTGAAACGCAAGGAGCCAGCGCGCAATGAACGACGCACTGCCAGCACCGCTCGACGTCAGAGTCATGAACATGATCGCCACGATCCTGTTCGTGTGCTGTGCCGTGGGCGTCGTGGTGGCGGGCAGTTGGTGGTTCCTGCGCAACCCGGCCTTTGGCATCGGCCGCATCGTGGTGCATGGCGATATGTCGCACACCAACCCCGTGGCTTTGCGCGCCAACGTCGCGCCGCAACTGGTCGGCAATTTCTTCACGCTCGACCTGCAACAGGCGCGCGATGCGTTCGAGAACGTGCCATGGATTCGTACGGCGCAGGTGCGCCGCGACTACCCGAACGGTCTGGCCGTGGAGATTCAGGAACACCGCGCGCGCGCATTCTGGGGCCCCGAAGGCAGCCCGACGCTGGTGAACAACTTTGGCGAAGTGTTTGAGGCGCAGGCCGACGATGAAGAGCACAACAACCTGCCGCGACTCGAAGGGCCGGAGGGGCATTCGCTGGACATGCTCAAGATGTACGACCACCTCGCGCCCATCGTGCAGCCGCTGGGCAGCGCGATCGACACGCTGGGGCTCAACGGTCGCGGTAGCTGGCGCATGAAGCTGGACAGCGGCGCAACGATCGAGATGGGCAGTGGCTCCAACGGCGATGTAATCCGGCGGCTGGAGCGCTTCGTGCGCACGGTGCCCAAGGTGGCGGCGCATCAGGGGCGCAAGGTGGACGCGCTGGAGACAGCCGACCTACGACAAATGGATGGATATGCATTGCGCCTGAAGGGCGTGACGACAGTGAGCGCCGAAACAGCAGCCGCGCGGGCCAAGGCCGAGGCGGCACGCCCGGCAGCCGCACCTCGGGCAGCGAAGGTATCGCGCACATCAACGACAAATGCACCAAGGCGCAATAACTGAGGGCAGGACGAATTTATGGCAAGAGAATACAAAGATGTAGTTGTCGGGCTGGACATTGGAACGGCCAAGGTGATGGCCGTCGTGGCCGAGGTGATGCCGGGCGGGGACCTCAAGCTGGCAGGGCTCGGCATTGCCCCAAGCAACGGCCTCAAGCGCGGTGTGGTGGTGAACATCGATGCCACCGTGCAGAGCATCCAGCAGGCGCTCAAGGAGGCCGAGCTGATGGCCGACTGCAAGATCCAGCGCGTCTACACCGGCATCACGGGCAGCCATATCCGTGGTCTGAATTCGAGCGGCATGGTGGCCGTCAAGGACAAGGAAGTCTCGCCCACCGACGTCGCCCGCGTGGTCGAAACTGCGAAGGCGATCAACATCTCCAGCGACCAGCGCCTGTTGCTCGTGGAGCCGCAGGAGTTCGTTATCGATGGACAGGATGTGCGCGAGCCGATCGGCATGAGCGGCATCCGTCTGGAGGCCAAGATCCACATCGTGACCGGCGCACAGAGCGCAGCGGAGAACATCATCAAGTGCGTGCGCCGCTGCGGTCTGGAAGTGGAGCAGTTGATGCTCAACCCGCTCGCCAGCAGCCAGGCCGTGCTCACCGACGACGAGCGCGAACTGGGCGTCGCGGTGGTGGACATTGGCGCAGGCACGACCGACGTGGCGATCTTCACCGGTGGCGCAATCCGGCACACGGCGGTGATTCCGATTGCAGGTGACCTAATCACCAGCGACATCGCCATGGCGCTGCGCACGCCCACCAAGGACGCCGAAGACATCAAGGTGGAAAGCGGCTTTGCCAAGCAATTGCTGGCCGACCCGGACGCGCAGGTGGAAGTGCCCGGCCTCGGAGATCGCGGCCCGCGCATGCTCTCAAAGCAGGCGCTGGCCGGTGTGATCGAGCCGCGCGTCGAAGAAATTTTTTCACTCGTGCAACAAGTGATACGCGAATCCGGCTTTGAGGAAGTGCTTTCCTCAGGCATCGTGCTCACTGGTGGCAGTGCAGTGATGCCGGGCATGGTGGAACTGGGCGAGGACATCTTCCTCAAGCCGGTTCGACGCGGCATTCCAAAGTATTCAAGCGCCCTCTCCGACATGATCGCTCAGCCTCGCGCCGCGACTGTCATGGGGTTGCTGGAGGAAGCGCGGCTCGCACGGCTGCGTGGATTCAAGGTTGCGGCCAAGAGCGGTTCTGTGAAGACAGCGTTCGGTCGTCTCAAGGACTTCATTGTGGGGAACTTTTGAGATGACCAACCATCTGCTTTGGCTAGCGCGTGCCGGACCACCTGCTCCCTTTCATGACCGATGGCGAAGTTCTCGACCTCCGCCTTCAGTCCAGACCACGGTGAAAACGACCCCACATTTTTTGGCAATTGCATTTCAATTATTAGTGACAGGAGCACCAACATGCCCATCGACATGATCGAGTCCGAAGAATTCAACCAGGGTACGCAGATCAAGGTGATCGGCGTCGGCGGCGGCGGCGGCAACGCCGTTGCGCACATGATTGCCCACAGCGTGCAAGGTGTGGAGTTCGTCTGTGCCAACACGGATGCACAGGCGCTGACACGCAGCACCGCCCATCGCACTATCCAGCTGGGCAACAGCGGTCTGGGTGCTGGCAGCAAGCCCGACAAGGGCAAGGAGGCGGCCGAGCTGGCAGTGGAGGATATCCGCCAGGCCATCGAAGGCGCGCACATGCTGTTCATCACGGCAGGCATGGGCGGCGGCACCGGCACCGGTGCAGCACCCGTGATCGCGCGTGTGGCCAAGGAGATGGGCATTCTCACCGTGGGCGTGGTCACCAAGCCCTTCGACTGGGAAGGCGGCAAGCGTATGAAGAACGCCGATGACGGCCTATCCGAACTGGAAGCCAACGTGGATTCGCTGATCGTGGTGCTCAACGAGAAGCTGCTCGACGTGCTGGGCGACGACATCACGCAGGACGAAGCGTTCGCACACGCCAACGACGTGCTCAAGAACGCCGTGGGCGGTATCGCTGAAATCATCAACGAATACGGCCAGGTGAACGTCGACTTCGAAGACGTGCGCACCGTGATGGGCGAGCCCGGCAAGGCCATGATGGGCACCGCCACGGCCAACGGCCCGGACCGTGCACGCATCGCCGCCGAGCAGGCCATCGCGTGCCCGCTGCTGGAAGGCATCGACCTGTCGGGCGCCAAGGGCGTGCTGGTGCTGGTGACGGCAAGCAAGGGCAGCCTCAAGCTGTCCGAGTCGCGCCTGGCCATGAACACCATCAACGCCTACGCTTCGCAAGACGCACACGTGATCTTCGGCGCGGCCTACGACGAGACCCTCGGCGACGACATCCGCGTCACCGTGGTGGCCACGGGCCTGTCGCGTGCAAATGCGCGTCGCCAGCCGATCTCGGTGGTGCAGGGTGGCCTGCGCACCGGCACGGACAACCTGCCCTACACCATGAACGTCGGCGGCACTACTGCTGGTGGCATCGCGCAGCCTGGCTACGACAACATGTCGGTGCCGAGCGTTTGGCGCACCAACCGCACGCACGCGACGGCGCGCGTGGACGCACTGTCGTCCGGCGGCATGGAAGAGCTGGAAATTCCGGCGTTCCTGCGCAAGCAGGCGGACTGATCGGTCCGGCTTGCCCGCCACCCGCCGCGAGTCGCACAGTCTCGCGGTGGCGGGCCTTATTCCGGGCGGTGCACGGTGGCGTGTCAGCGCAATGCACTGCTCGTGCGTTATATAAAAGCGAGTTGCATTTTTATTCGACAGGGAGGAGGCGTGAACCGCTTTCTCCCTTTTTTATAGCCATTGCGGGTGGTGTTATTTCCTATTGCGGAAATAGTAGAAATGCCCCTCATTTTTTGGCCTGATCGCCTAAAATCCCATGATGCTTCAGCAACGCACGATCAAGACTCTCACCCGCGCCGTTGGCGTGGGACTGCACAGCGGCCAGAGAGTGGAGCTGACGCTGCGGCCTGCCCAGCCTGATACGGGCATCGTGTTTCGCCGCGTGGATCTGCCAGAGCCGGTGGACATTCCCGTGAGCGCGATGGCCATCGTGGACACGCGCATGGCCTCCACCATCGGCGTCGGTGGTGCCAAAGTGCACACGGTGGAGCACCTCATGTCCGCTTGTGCGGGCTTGGGCATCGACAATCTCTATATCGACATCACGGCGGAAGAAGTACCCATTCTGGATGGTTCTTCCGCGTCTTTCGTATTCCTGCTGCAAAGCGCGGGGGTGGAAAAGCAGAACGCGCCCAAGCGCTTCATCCGTGTGATCAAGCCGGTGGAAGTGCGTCAGGGCGAAGGTGCCCAACTCAAGTGGGCTCGGCTCGATCCCTATCACGGCTTCAAGCTGCGCTTCGAAATCGACTTTGCCCATCCCGCCGTGGACTCCACCGGCCAATGCGTGGAGTTCGACATGGGCTCGGGCAACTATTCACGCGACATCGCACGTGCGCGCACATTCGGCTTCACCAGGGATGTGGAGATGATGCGCGCCAACGGCCTGGCGTTGGGCGGTGGTTTGGACAACGCCATCGTGATGGACGACTACAAGGTGCTCAATTCGGACGGCCTGCGTTACGACGACGAATTCGTGAAGCACAAGATCCTTGACGCCATTGGCGATCTGTACGTCGTGGGCAAGCCGCTGCTGGCGGCCTACAGCGCATTCCGCTCGGGCCACGGCCTCAACAATCTGCTGCTGCGCGAGCTGCTGGCCAACGAGCAGTCGTGGGAATGGGCCACGTTCGAGAGCGAACGCCAAGCGCCCGCCGGCTTCGCCATGCCGGCCCACGCGTGGTAAGGGCGCGGCGCGCATGTTGATCTTCCGTGCGGCGGTCATGCTGCTCCTTGTGGCAGCAGCGGTGTGCTTCGCGTTCTATGCTGGCACCGGTCAGGTGCGTTACAAGCGCTACGCCTTTCTCATCCTGAAATGGATGCTGATTGCGGCACTCATGTTCTTTGCAGTGCTATTTCTCGAGCGAATAGTCTGATTTCGGAACGGGGTGTTTTGATTTTTCGCAAAAATGTTTGCGATCTTTCTCTTTGCGCCTATACTCGCGCTTGCTCCGGGGTGCACGTATTGGCGTGCTGAGACGGCGGACTTGACCGCCGGAACCGCGAACTTGATCTGGTTAGTACCAGCGTAAGAAGAGCTGCAGTTGGACGCTGCATTGCAGGTGAACACACGCCCGGAATGGGCGCGCTGAAGCACCGCGCAACACTGCATCCAGCCGATTGCGGAGCATTCCATTTGAGAGATCCAAGGAGTGCCGCCATGAATGCAATCGACAAGTTTTCCCAACTGCTTTCGCTCACCCGCGAACCGTTTCCCGCATCCACCAAAAACTATCTGGCAGGCAGCCTGCCGGACGTGCGCGTGCCCGTGCGCGACATCGCCCTGACCAATGGCGAAACGGTGAGCGTGTACGACACCTCTGGTCCCTACACCGATTCGAGCGTCGAGATCGACGTGCGTCAGGGCCTGCCGAGCGTGCGTGGCAACTGGATCGACGCACGTGGCGACACCGAATACTACGCAGGCCGCCTGCGCGTCGCGCTGGACGATGGTCGCAAGGGCGATGCCGACGACATCCGGCTGGAGCAACTGCGCGCAGAAGCTGCCGCGCTGCAGCGCCAGCCACGCCGCGCCAAGAGCGGTGCCAACGTCACACAGATGCACTATGCCAAGCGCGGCATCATCACGCCCGAGATGGAGTACGTGGCGCTGCGTGAAAACGGCCGCCGCGAATGGATGGCGGAATACATGCAGGACGCCGAGCGCGAGCAGCGCCTGGCGGGAAACCCCATGGGCGCGCACATCCCAAAGATCATCACGCCGGAATTCGTGCGCGACGAGGTCGCACGTGGCCGCGCCATCATTCCCGCCAACATCAATCACCCCGAAGTCGAGCCCATGGCCATCGGCCGCAACTTCAAGGTGAAGATCAACGCCAACATCGGCAACTCGGCCGTCACGTCCAGCATCGAAGAAGAAGTGGAAAAGCTCGTGTGGGCCATCCGCTGGGGCGCGGACAACGTGATGGACCTGTCCACCGGCAAGAACATCCACACCACGCGCGACTGGATCGTGCGCAACTCGCCCGTGCCGATCGGCACCGTGCCAATCTATCAGGCGCTGGAGAAGGTGGGTGGCATTGCAGAAGACCTCACCTGGGAAATCTTCCGTGACACGCTGGTCGAGCAGGCCGAGCAGGGCGTGGACTACTTCACCATCCACGCAGGGGTGCGCCTGGCCTACATCCAGCTCACCGCGCAGCGTCGTACCGGCATCGTCTCGCGTGGCGGCTCCATCATGGCCAAGTGGTGCATGGCGCACCATCGCGAGAGCTTCCTGTACGAGCACTTCGAAGACATCTGCGACATCATGAAGCAGTACGACGTGAGTTTCTCGCTGGGCGACGGCTTGCGCCCCGGCTGCGCATCGGATGCGAACGACGAAGCGCAATTTGCCGAGCTGCACACGCTGGGTGAACTCACGCAGGTGGCATGGAAGCACGACGTGCAGACCATGATCGAAGGCCCCGGTCACGTGCCCATGCACATGATTCAGGCGAACATGACCGAGCAGCTCAAGACCTGCCACGAAGCGCCGTTCTACACCCTTGGCCCGCTGACCATCGACATCGCGCCCGGCTACGACCACATCGCATCGGCCATCGGCGCGGCGATGATCGGCTGGTTCGGCACCGCCATGCTGTGCTATGTGACACCCAAGGAACACCTGGGTCTGCCAGACCGTGACGACGTGAAGCAGGGCATCATCGCGTACAAGATTGCCGCGCATGCAGCCGATGTGGCCAAGGGACATCCGGGCGCGCGTTCGCGTGACGATGCGCTGTCGCAGGCGCGCTTCGATTTCCGCTGGGAAGACCAGTTCAACCTGGGGCTCGATCCCGACACGGCGCGCGAATTCCACGACGAAACGCTGCCCAAGGACAGCGCCAAGGTGGCGCACTTCTGCTCCATGTGCGGCCCCAAGTTCTGCTCGATGAAGATCACACAGGAAGTGCGCGAATTTGCCGCGAAGGGGTTGAAGGAGAAGGCCGGCGAGTTCCGCGAAGGCGGCGGCGAGCTCTACGTGCCGATCACGCCGGTGGCCTGATTCCAATGTGCGCCATGTGACGACTTCTGCGGGGGTGGGTAAAGACGTTGGAAGCACACGCAACGGCATGGCGACCGGATTCCGCAGGCCTATCGCACGCGCAGTTATGTCGTGGACGATTGGCGCTATCACCGCCTTTCTGCTCCGCCACGTGGCCACCAGTGGGTGTAATACGGCGGTGACTATCTGCTGATCGCCATTGCCACGGGCGTCATCGCCTCGATGGTGCTGGGCAACTAAGCTTGGCGCCGCATTGGGCGATGCGCTGGAGGCGTCAATAACTCCTGCCGGACTTGTACATGGCGTGCTGCTTGCGCTGCAACGGCGCGACTTCGCTCACGCGCGCCATGGCCATCCCGGCATGGGCGTGGGTGATGGCAAGGCCGAGCGCGTCTGCCGCGTCCGTGCCAGGCAGGCCCGGCAATTGCAGCAAGCGTCGCACCATTTCCTGCACCTGATTTTTCGCTGCGCGGCCATGGCCGACCATGGCCTTTTTCATCTGCAGCGCGGTGTATTCGGCCACGGGCAGATCTTGCGCCACCAGCGCTGCCAGCGCCGCGCCGCGTGCTTGCCCGAGCAGCAGGGTGGACTGCGGATTCACGTTCACGAACACGATTTCCACCGTGGCCTGATCGGGCTGATAACGCTTGACCACTTCTGTCACGCCTTCGAACAGCACCTTCAGCCGACCGGGCAGATCGCCGCGCGCCAGTTGCGTGGTGCGAATGGTTCCGCTGGCGACGTATTGCAGTTGATGGCCGTTCACATCCACCACACCGAAGCCGGTGGTTTGCAGGCCGGGGTCGATTCCCAGAATTCTCACGCGCAGACCATCCTTTCAGGCTTTGCCGCTGAGTAAAAGTGTCGCATGAAAATCCAGAAATGACGCATGATTCCGAAGTGTGGAACGATAGAAATTGACCAACACAAGTTTGGTGAAGCTTCTAGACTGTAGCGGTAAACGAGCATGTCTATCTGGAGACAAAAGAGGCATGCGCATCATTTGGTGAACAAGGTGGTCTGCGCGCGGGTGTGATCACCGTAACAGGACATTCGCAGCAGGACGAGCAGGTCCGGCGAATGGGCCGAAGAAAGAACGTTAGTCGTGTTGTTGTATGTGCCATCCGGGCACGGCAGCCCATTGGGTTTCGTCGTGCCGAACCTGCGCAGCGGACCCCGCCTGAGGGCATCCGTGAACTCATTCTTGTGCGGCAAGCCTTCGCATGGCGTGTCTTCGCTGGTGCTGCCGGAGGCCCGCGCATGAGCACCGAAGTTCGCTCCGTGCAACGCGCGCTGCAAATCTTGCGCGTGATGAATGAGCGCGTGAGCTGGACGCTGCAGGAGCTGCACCAGCGCACGGGTCTGGCTAAATCCACGTTGCACCGGCTGCTGAGTACGCTGGAGTCCGAGAAATACGTGCGCACCGATCCGCATGTCTACGGGCACTACCAGCTCACGCAGGCGGTGAGCAATCTGAGCTGCGGCGTCACGACGCAAATGCAGTTGGCGGAAGTGGCCGCGCCGATCATGGTGAGCACCACTCACGCGATCAAATGGCCGCTCTCGCTCGGCGTGATCGACCGCCACCAGATCCGCATCGTGTATTGCACCATGCCGTACAGCCCGTACGCGATCCGGCCTTCCAGCGTGGGCCGCCGCTACGAGTTGCTGGATACGGCATCGGGCCGCGCCTATCTGTCGTTTTGCGATCCGGCGGAGCGCCGCATCCTGATCGAAGAATTGAACGCGCGCGAGGACGGCGGCAGCCGCGTGGATAACCTGCGCGCACTGCGCCACATGATCCGCGATACGCGCAGGCAAGGCTACGCCGTGCGCTATGGGCAGCAGCGTGCCGACAGCGCGGCGTTGGCCGTGCCTGTTTTCAGTGCAGGCTTGTTGCGTGGCGTGCTGGTGTATTCCACCTTTGCGCGGCAGATGGATGAGCGCATGGTCAAGCGCTCCCTGCCCACGGTGCTGGAGACGGCGGAGCGCATTGGTGAGGCGCTGGCTCCGGCTTTGCGCCCTGTGGGGGGTGCGCGCACGTATCTCGCCGCGCCGCGTGCGGACGTGCACGAGCGCAAGGCGGCAGCGTGATCTGATCAGAAAGCTGCGTGCGCTGAAGATCTGCCGCTCACGGCAGCTCGGTGCGCGCCATGCGTCCCATGATGATGCGCGTGCGGCCGTTCAGGTAGGCCGATTGCGGTTGCCGTTCAAAGCGCTTGGGCGCGGGCAGCATCACGGCCAGGCGGGCGGCCTCTGCGCTGCTCAGTTGTGCGGCGTTCTTGCCGAAATACCGCTGCGCCGCCGCCTGTGCACCGAATACGCCGTCGCCCCATTCCACACTGTTGAGATAAATCTCGAGAATGCGCTGCTTGGTCAGCATCTGCTCCAGCAACAGCGCCAGCACGAACTCTTGCCCCTTGCGCACGAGCGTGCGTTCGCCACTCAGAAACAGGTTCTTGGCCAACTGCTGCGTGATCGTCGATCCGCCACGGATGCGCACGGGCTTTTGGCGTGCGTTGGGTCGTTTGGTGGCAAGTTCTGCGGCCCGTTCTTCGGCGCGTGCATTGCGCTCCCAGGCGCGCTCGATGGCGTTCCAGTCCACGCCGTCATGGCTCACGAATCCGTCGTCTTCCGAAGCGACGACGGCGCGTTTGAGCGTATCGGCGATGCTGCCATAGGGCACCCATTGCTGGCGCCAGCGCACAGTCTGTTCAGGCTGTAATTGCTGCCACAGCTGGGAGCGCTGAAAAGAGGTGGACTGCGGATCGACCACGACCATCAGCGCCACGCGCAGCACGAAATACAGTTGCAGCGCGATGAATGCGAGCAGGGCCAGACCGAGCCAGCGCGAAAATGCCTTCATCGTACGAACACGCTCCTATGCAGCGATCAGCGTCCTGCCGCCAGCTCCGATCGCAATTCGGCCAGCACCTGGGCTGCGGGCGGGCGCACGCCGCGCCAGATTTCAAACGAGGCGGCGGCCTGTTCCACCAGCATGCCGAGGCCGTCACGCGCGGTGGCGTGATGGGCCGTGGCCCAATCCATGAACTCCTGCGCCGCGGCGCCATACATCATGTCATAGGCCAGAGCGCCCTTGCGCAGCACGCTGGATGCGACGGGCGATCCGGCACCCGCAAGACTGCTGGCCGTGCCGTTGATGACGATGTCGAAATCTGCATCGATGGGTTGCAGGGCGCTGCTGTGCAATGCGGTGCCGGTTTCTGCCGCGATGGCGGCATGGGCCTGGGCGAGGCTATCGGCCTTCGCCACCGTGCGGTTGGCAATGACCACGCGGCGCGGGCGCTCGCGCAGGAGCGGGCCCAGCACGCCAGCCGCTGCGCCGCCAGCGCCGATCAGCAACACGTCCCGCCCTGCGATGGGCACATGGGCATTGCGCGTGATGTCCGCCACGAGGCCGAGGCCGTCGGTATTGTCGGCGCTGATGCGGCCATCGGCGTGCAGTGTGAGCGTGTTTGCCGCACCGGCCAGCCGCACGCGTTCGCTACGCTCCGTTGCCAACCGGGCTGCGTCGAGCTTGAACGGTACGGTCACGTTGCAGCCACGGCCACCGCGTGCCGCAAAAGCGCGCACGGCGTCGGCAAAGCCGTCCAGCGCCACCAGTTCGCGCTCGTAGTGGAGCGGCTCGCCGGTCAACGCCGCAAAGCGGGCGTGAATCCATGGCGAGCGACTGTGGGCAATCGGGTTGCCCATGACGCAATACAGATCGTTGGAAGTGTTGTTCATGTCGATGCCGTCCAGGGTGAATGGCCGCAGTCGCCCTCAGGCGCCGCAGTACGTCGTGTGATGAGGCGTGTGAAGGGGCGTGTGAAGGGAAGTGTGAGGGGGCAGGGCCAATGGCAGTGCGCGGCGCACCTCAATGCACATCGGTTTCCAGCGTCTGGTCGCGGGTGAACTTGAAGCGCGAGACCACGGCGATCTGGTCGGCCTTGGTGCGCATGGCGGGGCCGAAGTGGCCGAAGGGGCCGGACGCCCGCGCGATGGCTTCAGCGCGTGTGTCGAGTGCGCGGTTGCCGGATGACTGCACGACTTCGGTGTCGAGCACGCGGCCATCATGGTTCACGGTGAGGATCATGATGAGTTCGCCGTAGAGCTTCTTGCCGTTTTGCTCGGGGAAGTTTTCCGTACCCTTGTCCTCGACCTTGCGGCGCAGCGCGTCGTAGTACACGGCGTACACCTCTTCGCGTGTGGCGGGGCTGATGTAGCGCTTCTTGGGGCGCGCGTTTTCTTCGTTCACGCGCTTTTCGATCTCGGCCAGAATCTTGAGCAACTGCTTGCGCTTTTCTTCCTGCACCTCGTGGTCCGAGCTCTGGCTAGTGGGGCGCGGATCGGGCGGCGGCAAATGGGCGAGTTCCTTGCGCAATTGCGCGAGCAACTGGTTTTGTTGCTCCAGCATGGCGTCCATCTTGCGCTGTGCTTCTTCCAGATCGTCGCCCACGGCGGTCAGCGCGGAATAGGGCAGCGGACTGGTGGCGCGGCCACTGGCGGCTTCACCACCGCCAGCCAGCGACGATTGCGCGACGGCCTGTGCCTTGTCGGGCTTTTCGGTGGATTTGGCGTTGACCAGAATGACTTCCAGCGGCGTGTCCTCGAACACGCGGTTGAAGCTTTCAGGGTCGACAAAGCGCACCGACAGCAAAGCGGCGTGTACGAGGATGGAAAAGCCGAGCGCCAGTTGCAGGACGCTCAGCTGCTTCAGGAATGCGGGCAGTTTCACGGCGCCTGATTATCTCCGGCTTCGCCGCTGCGGGGTTTGCCCTGTGGCGCATCTGCTGCATCGCTCTCGTTGACATCGACGGCGATGGCGATCGGGCCGGCCACGGAATCGTCTTCGTCCTCGTCGCTCACGTCGCCGTCATCGCTGCTGTCATCCGGGTCGTCCAGGCGCTGCACCACGGTGCCGTGGATGTCGAGCGTGATCTCGTCGATATCACCCAGACGCACCAGCGCACGCGCACCGCGTGGCAGGTTCTGCGCGCCAAGCACCGAAATCACCAGCGGCAAGGTGTCTGCGCGCACGAGCATGCCGTAGGGGCCGTTGTCCTTGATGACTGTGGCTTCCAGTTCGTTGATGCCGTTTTGCTCCAGATACTTGAGCGTCCAGAACCGCTCCATGCCTGCCTGATAGCCGTTGTAGGCGCTGTAGGCCGCGTCGAAACTGCTGATGATGGAGAACAAGTCGGCGTCCTTGGGTTTGAACGGCGCGGCCAGTGCGGCGGTCTTGCCGTGGCGCACGCAGGCGATGATCTGCCACTGGTTCACCAGATCCACGTAGCGACGCAGCGGCGAGGTGGACCACGCATAGCATTTCACGCCGATGCCGGCGTGCGGCTGCGCCTTGGTGCCCATGCGCACCTTCACGCCCGGAGCCAGGCTGAACTGGCTGCGGTAGATGCCTGGCACGCTGTGGTCGGCCAGCATTTGTCCCCACGTGCTGTTGGCGACGATGGCGGCCTCGGCCACGATCAGGTCTAGCGGCGCGCCGCGCTTGCGCGTGCTGATATGGACGGTTTCGCTGCCATTCGGCTCTTCGCCCTGGTTGCCTTCGAGGCGGAAAGTGTAGTCCGGGCGGTTGAACGTTTCGGGCTTGCCGCGCACCACTTCGCGCTGCGCCTTGAGCTGCTGGGCCAGGCGGAACAGGAAGGACAGCTCGGCACGGCGGTCCAGCAGCGCTTGCGGCGTGTCGTCCACCGACAGCGCGGGGTCGTTCAGCCATGCTTCCGTAACGATGTGGTCGAGCTTGTCGTGGCGCATGTTGACCTCGACCGGCACGCGCTCCAGCCGGGTTTCCGTGCCGGTGATGGCCAGCGTGGCTTCATCCACGGTCACGTAGAGCGACACAGCGGGATTGGCGCGCCCTTGGTCCAGCGTGTAGATGTTCACCACGTCGTCGGGCAACATGGTGATCTTGTAGCCCGGCATATAGACCGTGGACAGCCGCGTGCGGCCCAGCGTGTCGAGCGGCGTTCCCGGCACGATGGCCAGACCCGGCGCGGCGATGTGGATGCCGACGGTCACGGTGCCACTGCCCAGACCCTGCACGGACAGCGCATCGTCGATTTCGGTGGTGGCCGAGTCGTCGATGGAGTAGGCCTGCACGGGTGCCAGCGGCAAATCCTGCGGTGGCAGCGGCGCTTCCAGCGACGGGAACCCGGTGCCCTTGGGGAAGTTTTCGAAGAGAAAGCGTTTCCAGTGGAACTGGTAGGCCGAATCGATGGCTCCGGCGGCCTGCAGCAGGTCGAGTGGCGCCTTGTGCGTGGCGCGGCTGGCTTCGACCACGGCCTTGTATTCGGGCGCGTTCTTGTCGGGCTTGAAGAGGATTTTGTAGAGCTGATCGCGGATCGGTTGCGGGCACTTGGCCTCGGCCAGTTCCTGTGCCCAGGCGCTGATCTGCGCCTGGATCTGCTCTTTTTTCTTGATCGCCGCCAGCGCTTGCTGAAGGATTTCGGCGGGCGCTTTCTTGAAGCGGCCCTTGCCGGCGCGGCGGAAGTAATGCGGTGCCTCGTGCAGCGCCACCAGCGCGGCGGCCTGTTCGATCAGCGTCGCGTTCTGCGAGAAATAGTCGCGTGCGAGGTCGGCAAAGCCGAACTCGTCCTCGGGCGCGAATTCCCACGCCAGATCCAGCTCAATCGTGGCCGCAAGCTCACGCGCCTGCGCCAGCAACTCTGCCGGGGCGGGTTTGTCGAACTTCAGCAGGATGTTGGCTGCCTTGACCTTGACGCGCTTTCCTGAATCCAGCTCGATTTGCGCCGAGCTTTCTGCTTCCGAGAGGATCCGGCCGGCCTGAAATTTGCCAGCTTCTTCGAATAATGCATGCATGACCGGTATTTTCACACGGAGCGGAGACCGGCCTGCCGGAGCGGGCAGGTCAAGCGAAAGGACATGTGGCCCAACCCTTTGACTGAACGGTCCATTTGCCGGTCTATGATGCGCGACACGCGAGTTCCCGGCGCGCCCCCATGAAAGCAGTCACTCACGCCTTTGTACTGTCCGTTCGCACGCTTGCGGTCGCAGTTCCCTTCCTGTTTGCGTATACGCGATCGCCGCTGTCCAATTTCTGGCCGCTGGTGGCGAGCGCGGTGTGTGCGTGCCTGATCGTTGTGGTGAGTGTTGGCGGCGTGCATCGGCCGCGCGTGCTGCGCGACGCGCTGGCGCGCGATCTGGCGCTGGGATTGGTGCTGGCGGGCGTGCTGGCATCGCTCATCGGACTGATCCAGTTTTTCCAGGGCGACGTGGGCTGGTCGCCGTGGATTTATGCCTCCACACTCGGTCAGGCCATTGGCAATCTGCGCCAACGCAATCAGCAGGCGACGTTGCTGTTGATGAGTGCGCTGGCGCTGTTGCTGCTCGTCTCGGTGTGGCTGGGCGCGCGCTCGCACGCGCGTGCATCGCATGCCGATTGGCGCCTGTCGGTTTTCGCGGCGGCTGCGCCGTGGCTGCTGGTGCTGCTGTGTATGGGGAGCGGCGTGACGGCGTCGCGCACGGCGGCGATGGGCTGGCTGGTGCTTGTCTGCATGGTGTGGCTCTGGCGGCGCAGCATCGGGCGCGTCTCGCTTTGGTTGTCGCTGGCGGGCCTGCTGGCTTTCTTGTTGTGCGCGTGGATGCTGCCGGAATTGCTCTACCGGCTCTCGGGCGTGCACATGGATGGCCTGTTCTCGCGCGTGGCCGACACTTCGCACCGCTGCACCAGCCGCCTCACGCTGTGGAGCAACATGCTCTATCTCATCGGGCAGAAGCCGCTGTGGGGCTGGGGTTGGGGCGAGCTGGACTTTGCGCACTACAGCACGGTATTTCCCGACGAACGCTTTTGCGTGCTGCTGGACAACGCGCACAACCTGCCCTTGCATCTGGCGGTGGAATTGGGCTTGCCGGTGGCGATTGCTTTTTGTGCCGTGGTGCTGTGGTCGATCTGGCGCTACAAGCCATGGCGTGAGACGAACGCGTCACGCCAGTTGGCGTGGGGCGTGCTCGCGCTGGTGGGTTTGCACAGCATGTTGGAATTTCCGCTGTGGTACGGGCCGTTCCAGCTCGTGACGGCGTTGGCCCTCGTCATTTTGCTGCTGCCATCCAGCGACGATGCCGATCTTTCCCCGGGGTCCACATTGGCGGTGCAGGCGGTGTTGAGCGCCGCCTGTGCGGCCTGGCTGGTGGGCGCGTATGCGGTGTCGAGTGACTACCGGCGCATGGCGCAGCTTTATCTGACGCAGGCGCAGCGCGAGCCACAGTGGCGTGATCTGACGGCGCGCGAAGTGACGATGACGACGCGGTTTTTCCGCGATCAGGCCGAGTTTGCCTGGCTCACCACCACGACGATCCATGCGGGCAATGCGGCACAAATGCATCTGCTGGCGCAGCGCCTGATGCACTATTCGCCCGAAGCGCGGGTCATCACGCGGCTCATCGAGAGTGCCCAATTGCTGGGTCTGGAAGAGGAGGCGCAGGAGCAATTGAAGCTCTTCGAATTGGCGTATCCCGACGCCTACCGGCAGTTCATGGCCAAGCCGCCGGCATCGGCTCCGGGCATCTGATGCGGTGACTCACACCAGTTGGCAGAACGCAATCACCTCATCCACGTACAGATCGAACTGGCTCAGTGCGTGATCGCCGCCGTCCAGAATGTGTAATTGGGCCTGCGCATAGCGCTCGGCCATTTCGCGCCAGTCGAGCAGTTCATCGCCTTTGGCGATGATGGCCATTTGCGGTGCGGCGGGGGGCAGGTGACGCACGTCGAGCGCTTGCAGTTCATCGACGAAATGCGGCTGGAAATAGAAATGCTCGCTCGGGTTGTGCCATTGCGTCTGCTCGCCGATGTGGCGCAGCAGATCGCGGGCGGGGTTCACGGCGGGGTTCAGCATCACGCTGCGGCAGCGGCGCTGCTGCGCAAACCAACTGGCGTAGAAGCCGCCGAGCGATGAGCCGATGACGGCCGTCGATTCCGCTGGCCAGTGGCTCGTGCCTTCGGCCACCATGGCCATGGCCTCGCGCGGAGACGGCGGCAATTGCGGGCACCAGAAATGCGCGGCCGGATGCTGTTGCCTGACGCGCGCGGCGGTCATTTGCGCTTTGGCGGACTGGGGGGAGGAGCGGAAACCGTGCAGGTAAAGCAGATGCGTCGTTGGCATGGCGGAGTCTGGGCAGCTTTCAGGCAAGCTGTAGGCAAAGCGGGAATGAACTCGGGAGCGAGAGGAAGTAGGTGACTATTTTCTCCCCGATGGTCAGAGATTCTGCACTCCCTGCGAAGGGTTGGGGTCTGCGCTGTGATAATTGCGCGCAATGTCCGCCGTTTTCGACAAGCCCACCATACTCCAGCGCATTCTTCCCCTGTTGCGCGGGTTCGACTGGCCACTGATTTTTTTGCTGCTGATCCTCTCGTCCATCGGGTTGACCGCGATGTACTCGTCCGGCTACGACCATGGCACGCGCTTTGCCGACCATGGCCGCAACATGCTGCTGGCGGCAGGCATCCTGTTTTGCGTATCGCAGGTTCCGCCCCAGAAACTGATGGCGCTGGCCGTGCCGCTATACACGCTGGGAGTTGTGCTGCTGGTGGGGGTGGCGCTGTTCGGCATCACCAAGAAGGGCGCGCAGCGCTGGATCAACATCGGTGTGGTGGTGCAGCCCAGCGAACTGCTCAAGATCGCCACCCCGCTGATGCTGGCGTGGTGGTTCCAGAAGCGCGAAGGCCAATTGCGTGCGCTGGATTTCGTGGTGGCGGGCGTGCTGCTTGCCATTCCGGTCGGTCTGATCATGAAGCAGCCCGATCTGGGCACCTCGCTGCTGGTGATGGCGGCGGGGCTGTCCGTCATCTTCTTTGCCGGGCTGCCGTGGAAGCTGGTCATTCCGCCGGTGGTGGTGGGCGTGGTCGGCATTGCACTCATCGTCTGGTTCGAGCCGCAACTGTGCGCAGACGGCGTGCGCTGGCCGGTGCTGCATGATTATCAGCAGCAACGCATCTGCACGTTGCTCGATCCCACGCGCGATCCGCTGGGCAAGGGGTTCCACATCATCCAGGGCATGATCGCCATTGGCTCAGGCGGTCTGTGGGGCAAGGGCTTCATGGCGGGCACGCAGACGCACCTGGAGTTCATTCCCGAGCGCACCACTGACTTCATCTTTGCCGCGTACTCCGAAGAGTTTGGCCTCATCGGCAATCTGGCCCTCATCGTCGGCTTCCTGCTGCTGGTCTGGCGTGGGCTGGCCATTGCGGTGAATGCCAACACGCTGTTTGGTCGCCTCATGGCGGGCGCGGTGTCGATGATTTTCTTCACCTATGCCTTCGTGAACATGGGCATGGTCAGTGGCATTCTTCCCGTCGTGGGCGTGCCGCTGCCGTTCGTGAGCTACGGCGGAACGGCCATGGTCACATTGGGGTTGGCGCTCGGCGTGCTGATGTCGGTGGCGCGATCTCAGAATCAGCCTACGCAGTCGCCGCAAGAAGCAGTGTGAAGCGCGCGGCCTCACGGCTGCGCACGGCCCGCACTGCGAATCACCTGTGGCTGCAGCAGGCTTCCCGGCCCGGCGGCGGAAACCGGTGTGCAACTGCATAGAATGTGCGGATGATCTCCCGCGAACCGACCATTGAACGTTTGGCCATTGCCCAGCAACTGCTGCTGGAGCCGTTCGGCCTCAACGAATCCCATCTCACCCGCGCGCTGGCGGAAATCCGCGCGCACCGGGTGGACGATGCCGACCTGTATTTCCAGTACACGCGCAGCGAAGGCTGGAGTCTGGAAGAGGGCATCGTGAAGACGGGCTCGTTTAGCATTGATCAGGGCGTCGGCGTGCGTGCCGTGACCGGTGAAAAAACGGCGTTTGCCTATTCCGACGACATTTCCGAAGCCTCCCTGCTGGACGCCGCACGCACCGTGCGCACGATCGGCACGGCGGCCAAGTCGGCGCGCACCAAGGTGGGCGCACGCAAGATCGCGGGCAGCCGCTCGCTGTATCCGCACCTCGATCCGATTGCGTCCATGGACAGCACGGCCAAGGTGGCGCTGCTGGAGCGTGCCGAAAAACTGGCGCGCGCCAAGGACCCGCGCGTGGTGCAGGTGATGGCAGGGCTGGCCGGTGAGTACGACGTGGTGCTGATCGCCCGCGCCGATGGCACGCTGGCGGCGGACGTGCGCCCGCTGGTGCGCATGTCGATCACGGTGATTGCCGAGCAGAACGGGCGCCGCGAAGTGGGTTCGGCAGGCGGCGGTGGCCGTTTCGGACTCGATTATTTTGACGATGCACTGGTGCACCAATACGTGGACGATGCCGTCAACGCGGCACTGGTGAATCTGGAGTCGCGCCCCGCGCCAGCGGGCGAGATGACCGTGGTGCTTGGCCCCGGCTGGCCCGGCGTGCTGCTGCACGAGGCCGTCGGCCACGGGCTGGAGGGCGACTTCAACCGCAAGGGCTCCAGCGCCTTCAGCGGTCGCATCGGCGAGCGTGTGGCGGCCAAGGGCGTGACTGTGCTGGATGACGGCACCATCGCCGATCGTCGCGGCTCACTGAACGTGGACGACGAAGGCCATGCCACGCAAAAGAACGTGCTCATCGAGGACGGCATTCTCAAGGGCTACCTCCAGGATGCCATGAACGCGCGCCTCATGAAGGGCAAGCCGACCGGCAATGGCCGACGCGAAAGCTATGCGCACATCCCGATGCCGCGCATGACCAACACCTACATGCTGGGCGGCGACAAAGACCCGGCAGAAATCATTGCCTCCATCGACAAAGGGCTTTATGCGACCAACTTTGGTGGCGGGCAAGTGGACATCACGAGTGGCAAATTCGTGTTCTCCGCCAGCGAGGCGTACTGGGTGGAGAAGGGCAAGATCCTGTACCCGGTGAAGGGCGCCACCATCGTCGGCAGCGGCCCCGAGTCGCTCAAAAAAGTGAGCATGATCGGCAACGACATGAAGCTTGACACGGGTGTTGGCACCTGCGGCAAGGAAGGCCAGAGCGTGCCGGTCGGAGTGGGACAACCGACCATGCGCATCGACGGCCTGACCGTGGGCGGAACCGCCTGAGCGGGGGCGCATGTGTGATGCCGATGCAACGCGCCTTCGGGTTTTGCTTGTTGCATTGCATCAATGACTAGTGCTATATTGAAAAGATGCAAGTACGCAGCGCGTTTTACTTTTACTTTTGGTTCTCGTCCAAGGCGGATGAGAGGCAATCGCGTGCTCGTTAACTAAGCAAGCAAGTTCTCCCAGACAACCGCCGAAGCTGAAAAGCCCGGCGGTTTTTTGTTTTTCCAAGGTTCTTTTTTCACCAACGTTTCCCTTTCAGACAGTCAAATCTCTCCACGAGGACGCCTTTCATGACCACGAATTCCCCTGCAACCGATGCCTGGTACCGCAACGTCGACAAAACCAGCAGTACCGACGACCAACGCATCCAGGACATCACCATGTTGCCGCCTCCAGAGCATTTGATCCGCTTCTTCCCGATCAGCGGGACAGAAGTGGAAAATCTGATCACCACGACCCGCCAGACCATCTCCCGCATCATGTCGGGCGAAGACGATCGCCTTCTGGTGATCATCGGCCCGTGCTCCATTCACGACCCGCACGCCGCGCTGGAATACGCCAAAAAGCTGCAGGCCGCGCGTGAAAAGTACAAGGACACGCTGGAAATCGTGATGCGCGTGTACTTCGAGAAACCCCGCACCACCGTGGGCTGGAAGGGCCTGATCAACGATCCCTACCTCGACGGCAGCTACCGCATCGATGAGGGTTTGCGCATTGCACGCCAGTTGCTCATCGACATCAATCGTCTGGGCGTGCCCGCCGCCAGCGAGTTCCTCGATGTGATCTCGCCGCAATACATCGGTGACCTGATCAGCTGGGGCGCCATTGGCGCGCGCACGACCGAAAGCCAGGTCCACCGTGAGTTGGCCTCGGGCATTTCTGCGCCCATCGGCTTCAAGAATGGCACGGACGGCAACATCCGCATCGCCACGGACGCGATCCAGTCGGCCAGCCGTGGTCACCACTTCCTGTCGGTGCACAAGAACGGCCAGGTCGCCATCGTGCACACCAACGGCAATCAGGATTGCCACGTCATCCTGCGGGGCGGCAAGACGCCGAACTACAGCGCCGAGCATGTCGCCGCGGCCTGCAAGGATCTGGACGCCGCGGGCCTGAAGCCGACGCTGATGGTCGATTGCAGCCACGCCAACAGCAGCAAGCAGCACGAGAAGCAGCGCGATGTGGCGCGCGACATCGGGGCGCAGATTGCGGGCGGCTCCAGCGCCGTTTTCGGCGTGATGATCGAGAGCCACCTGAATGCGGGCGCACAGAAGTTCACGCCGGGCAAGGAACTGCCGAGCACGCTGGAATATGGCAAGAGCATCACCGATGCTTGTCTTGGATGGGACGATTCGCTCGCGACTTTGGATGAATTGTCGTCCGCTGTACAGACTCGGCGCACCCGTTGATTGCACAATGGCAAGGTAAGGCGTCCCATTCTCCAGTGCGTGATTTGGAGCGTGGCGTCGCCACCGTTGTTCATTTTGCAGAGGGCTGAGTTTTATGCGCAGTGAAGTTACCGTGACCCTGGGGCCGCAGCAGGAATATCGCTTTGATCTGGAGGGCGTCGAGCCCCTGACCAATGCCGATGCCCGCCGCTGGCTGGACAGTGAATTCGTTCGCCTGGATTGCGAACCCCTGCGTGCCAGCGGCAAGGTGTTGCTGGCCGACAAGGTGCTGGTCGTGGCGGCCAACGCTGGCAACAACCTGCTGTCGGATGCGGAGTGGTCGCAGCAATTCGCCCGCGCCGCCAGCGCGGCACTGGAGCGCAAGACGGTTCGCGTGGATGTCGCCGGCATGGCGGTGACCTACTGAGGCAAGCTTGCTCTAACGAAAAACGGTGCCGTGGGCACCGTTTTTTACGTTACAACGCTGTGAATCGGGTCACGTCGAGGATTTGAGCGCCTCCAGCAACTTGGCGTGGATGCCGCCGAAGCTGCCATTGCTCATGCAAACGATGTGGTCGCCTGGCTTGGCCTCCGCCTTCAACTGTGCGACCAGTGCATCCACCGAATCTGCGGTGTGCGCGCGATCGCCCAAGGGCGCGAGCGCGTCGGCAGCGTTCCAGTCCAGCCCGGTGGTGTGGCAATAGGAGATGTCGGCAGTCTCCAGCGCCCAAGGCAATTGCGACTTCATGGTGCCCAGCTTCATGGTGTTGCTGCGCGGCTCGAAGGCGGCGAGGATGCGGGCATTCTTGCCCACCACGCGGCGCAGACCATCGAGCGTGGTGCGCAGCGCCGTCGGGTGGTGCGCAAAATCGTCGTAGACGGTGATGCCATTTTCCGTGCCGCGCAATTCCATGCGCCGTTTGACGTTCTGGAAGCTGCCCAGCGCCTCGGCGGCTTGGGCCGGAGACACGCCCACATGCTCGGCCGCTGCAATGGCGGCAAGGGCGTTGAGCTGGTTGTGTACGCCACTCAGATCCCACTTCAGATGGGCCACGGGTTTGCCTTGGTGAATGACTTCAAAGTGGCCAGGCTCGCCCTTGGCGCTGAAATCGCTGACGGCAGAGCCAAAACTGGCCACTTCGCTCCAGCAACCAGCGTGCAGTACACGCGTGAGGCTTTCTTCCAGCGCATTCACGACGACACGCCCGGTGGACGGCACGGTTCGTACCAAATGGTGGAATTGGCGCTCAATGGCGGCAAGATCATCAAAGATGTCGGCGTGATCGAACTCTAGATTGTTCAGCACCGCCGTGCGCGGACGGTAGTGCACGAACTTGCTGCGCTTGTCGAAGAATGCGGTGTCGTATTCGTCCGCCTCGATCACGAACAGCGGGGCCTTGCCTTGTTCGGCGGCGCCCCATTCATGGGTAGGGGCACGACCCAAGCGGGCCGACACGCCAAAATTCAACGGCACACCGCCGACCAGAAAGCCCGGCGCAAGTCCCGCGTGCTCCAGAATCCATGCGAGCATGGATGTCGTCGTGGTCTTGCCGTGGGTGCCGGCAATCGCCAGCACGTGACGGCCCTGGAGGACGTTTTCGGCCAGCCATTGTGGGCCGCTGATATACGGCGCACCGGCGTCCAGAATGGCTTCCATCAACGGAAACTTGGGGCTGCCATCCGGCAGTCGCGCCCGACTCACCACATTGCCGACAACGAAAACATCCGGCTGTAGGGCAAGTTGGTCTGCGCCATACCCCTCGATCAGATCGATCCCAAGCGCGCGCAGTTGGTCGCTCATGGGTGGATAGACACCCGCATCGCATCCCGTTACGCGGTGCCCGGCTTCTCGCGCCAACGCGGCCACTCCGCCCATGAACGTGCCGCAAATCCCCAGAATATGTATGTGCATGGAGATCGATTCTACGATTTGCGCGCTGCGGGTTTCAGATCAAACCGCAACAGGGCATCGCTGCTATGAAATGAGTAGCTGTTGCGAGTGTTTGCGCGTGCGGGAGATGGGAAAGATGTCACCTGATATTTCAGGTATTGCCATTGGAGCGACAATGACCACGCAGGTTGCGGTTGATTTCCGGGGAATGACGCCATTGGGCCTGCTGGATCACGGATCGTGAACAGGATTGCCGCCATGAGTGACGCTCTTGCTACCGAAATTGCCAACGCCACCGCGCGCATCGTGGTGGAGGAGGGCCTGGAGTGGGGGCCGGCCAAACGCCGCGCCGTCAAGCAACTGGGACTGCCCGCGCGCACTCCACTGCCGGACAATGATCTGGTGGAGGACGCCGTGCGCGAATACATCGGATTGTTCTGCGCCGACACCCAGCCCGCCGAGTTGCGCGCGCTGCGCAGACTGGCGCTCCTGTGGATGGAGCGCATGGCCGAGTTCCGCCCTTATCTGGCAGGAGCCGTCTGGCACGGCACTGCCACACGCTTATCGGACATTTACGTGCAGATGTTTTGCGATGACTCCAAGTCGGCAGAGATCTGTTTGATAGACCATCATGTAGATTATGAGCCTCGGTCCGTGACCGGGTTCAGGGGGGAGTTGGTGGACGCCTTGAGCGTCAGCAGCCTGTCGCAGGAACTCGGTGAGCATATCGGCGTGCATTTGCTGGTCTATGACCTCGACGATTTGCGCGGCGCGCTCAAACCCGACTCTCGAGGCCGTTTGCCACGCGGCGATATTGCGGCCGTTCGCGCACTGCTTGCCAACAATGAAGAGGATGCGTGAGCATCCCGATGGCGAGCGTTGATTGACTCAAATCAGTATTTCTAAATAAGCAAGTTCTTTTTATGTCCACGTCGGTCGATCCAGATCATCCACCATCCGGCCCCACGCCAGAGCCCCACGCACCTGCCAACCGGAGGTCCTGGCTCAAGGTGGGCGTCGGGGTGGCGGCAGCGGCAGCAGGTGCGGGTTTTGCTTGGTGGCGCCTGCAACCCCATGACGTCGCAGACGGGGCCGCGGCCGCATTCTGGAACGCTTCCATGCAAACCTTGGACGGCGCAACCTTGACCATGCGCAAGTTTCACGGGCGCCCGCTGTTGCTGAATTTCTGGGCCACCTGGTGTCCGCCGTGTGTGGAAGAACTGCCATTGCTGAACCAGTTTTATGCACAACACTCTGCGAACGGCATACAAGTGTTGGGATTGGCTATCGATCAGCCGGCAGCCGTGCGCAAATTTCTGGAGCGAATGCCTCTGGAATTTCCCATCGCATTGGCAGGTTTGAGCGGCACCGACATTGGGCGTGCGCTGGGCAATGACGTAGGTGGGTTGCCGTTTTCGGTGATGTTCGGGAAAGATGGCAACATATTGCAGCGTAAAATGGGGCAACTCAAGGAACGCGACCTACAGCAGTGGGTCGCCCAGTTGTAACAGTCAGCCCCATCCCCTGCTGAAGTTATAGATATTTGCGCTTAGTTCGGCGCAGTAGGCTGAAATTAGGGTAAATTTGCGCCCCATTCTGTTTCTAGCCGTTGGAGCTCCCATGGATTTGCGAAAACTTAAGACCCTCATCGACCTCGTGTCCGAGTCAAACGTCTCCGAACTCGAGATCACCGAAGCCGAGGGCAAGGTCCGCATTGTCAAAGGTGGCGCTGCCATCGTGCAGCAGGTGGTTGCTGCCCCGATGATGGCGCAGCCGATGGCCGCCGTTGCCGCCCCTGCAGCACCTGCAGCACCTGCTGCAGCCGAAGGTGCAGCGCCTGCCGCCGCTGCCGCACCGTCCGGTCACTCTGTCAAATCGCCCATGGTCGGCACGTTCTACCGTGCGGCCAGCCCAGGCGCCAAGCCCTTCGTGGAAGTCGGCGCCCAGGTCAAGGAAGGCGACACGCTGTGCATCATCGAGGCCATGAAGATCCTCAATGAAATCGAGGCGGACAAGTCCGGCACCGTGACCCGTGTTCTGGCCGAGAACGGCCAAGCCGTTGAGTACGGTCAATCTCTGTTTGTGATCGAGTAATCGAGCAAAGCGGAATAAAGCGACAGCATGTTCAAAAAAATTCTAGTTGCCAACCGCGGTGAAATCGCTCTGCGAATTCAGCGCGCGTGCAGTGAGCTGGGTGTCAAGGCAGTGATGGTCTATTCCGAGGCCGATCGCGATGCCAAGTACGTCAAGCTCGCCGAGGAGGCGGTCTGCATTGGCCCGGCTCCGTCCGGGCTGTCATATCTGAATATGCCGGCCATCATCTCTGCAGCGGAAGTGACCGACGCAGAGGCCATTCACCCCGGTTACGGTTTCCTCGCTGAGAACGCCGATTTCGCCGAGCGGGTGGAAAAGAGCGGCTTCCAGTTCATTGGCCCGACTCCCGACTCGATCCGCATCATGGGCGACAAGGTTTCGGCCAAGCAGGCAATGATCCGCGCGGGCGTGCCCTGCGTGCCCGGCTCCGACGGCGAACTACCCGACGATCCGGTGGCCATTCGCCGCATTGCGCGCTCCATCGGCTATCCGGTGATCATCAAGGCGGCAGGTGGTGGCGGTGGTCGCGGCATGCGCGTGGTGCATACCGAGGCAGCGCTGGTGAACGCGGTGCAGATGACCAAGGCCGAGGCGGGCACCGCCTTCGGTAATCCGGCCGTCTATATGGAGAAATACCTCCAGAATCCGCGCCACATCGAAATCCAGGTCATCGCCGACAAGTTCAAGAACGCCGTGTATCTGGGCGAGCGCGACTGCTCCATGCAGCGCCGCCACCAGAAGGTGATCGAGGAAGCGCCTGCGCCCGGCATTCCGCGCAAGCTCATCGAGAAGATCGGTGACCGCTGCGTGGCCGCGTGCAAGAAGATTGGCTACCGCGGTGCAGGCACGTTCGAGTTCCTGTACGAAAACGGCGAGTTCTACTTCATCGAAATGAACACGCGCGTGCAGGTGGAGCACCCGGTGACCGAATGGATCACGGGCGTGGATATCGTGAAGACGCAGATCATGGTTGCAGCGGGCGAGCGCCTGCCGTTCACGCAGCGCCAGATCCAGGTGCGCGGTCACGCGCTGGAGTGCCGCATCAACGCGGAAGACCCATATAAGTTCACTCCGTCGCCCGGCAAGATCACCATGTGGCACGCCCCCGGCGGTCCTGGCGTGCGCGTGGACTCGCATGTCTATACCAACTACTTCGTGCCGCCGAACTATGACTCGATGATCGGCAAGATCATCGTGCACGGCGATACGCGCGAAGAGGCCATTGCGCGCATGCGCACGGCCCTGGCCGAGTCCGTGATCGAAGGCATCAGCACCAACGTGCCGTTACACCGCGATCTGATGGTGGACGCCAAGTTCAATGCTGGCGGCACCAACATCCACTATCTGGAAGAGTGGCTGGATCAGCGCAAGCGCTGAAGCAGCCGCCACCCGCGCTCCCAAAGTGCGGGCCGATATCATTGAAACCATGCTGGCCATCCCACCGGATGCCAGCATGTTTTGTTTGCAAGAATAGGAGCAGCGCATCATGTACGAGCTTTCCCTGTTGAGTCCCGAAGAGCGCGTCGAAGATCTGAGTGATGCGCTGGAAGCGCTGGATGCGCTGAGCGTTTCCGTTGAAGATGCCGACGCGCAGACCGATGCCGAACAGGCGCTGTTTGGCGAGCCCGGCATGCCACCGCCCAAAGGCGGCTGGAACCGCAGCCGTCTGGTTGCCCTGTTCCAGACGCGCGAGCAAGCCGAAGACGCACAACGTTTGCTGCAAGTGCAAGAGTTCTTTGAAGGCTGCAGCATCGTCGCGTTGACGGAAGTGCAAGATCAGGACTGGGTGCGCATCACGCAATCGCAATTTGCACCGGTCGACATCACGGACGATTTCTGGATCGTGCCGTCATGGCACGAGCCGCCAGCCGCCGCCAGAAACTGCATCCGGCTGGACCCGGGGCTGGCGTTCGGCACCGGTACCCACCCCACCACGCGCATGTGCCTGCGCTGGATCGCCAGGCAGGCCGCGCAAGGCGTAGTGCCTGCGCGCGTGCTGGACTACGGTTGCGGCTCGGGCATCCTAGCGATTGGTGCCGCCAAGTTCGGTGCGCGCGACATCGTGGCCGTGGACATCGATCAGGCAGCGGTGGACTCCACCGTCGCCAATGCGGCAGCGAACCAGGTGCAGCTCCATGCCGGCTTGCCCGATCAGGCGGTCGGCACCTACGACGTGGTGCTGGCGAACATCCTGGCGACACCGCTGAAGATGTTGGCACCGCTGCTTTGCTCTCATGTGGCCGAGGGCGGATCGCTCGTGATGGCAGGCATTCTGGAGCGACAGGAAGACGAGCTCAAGGCGGCCTATGCGCCGTTCGTCGCATTGGAAGTCAGCGATCGCGAAGATGGCTGGATCCTGATGACGGCCAAACGCTGAACGGAATGTGATCTGTTGCGTCTGCTTGCAGCGGCAAGGCATGGCCTGCGTCTGAAGCACACCCTACAATGCGAAGCCGATGAGCCAGATAACGCGCTGCCCTGCCTGCAAGACAAGCTTCCGAGTTGTCGCCGACCAACTGAGAATTTCAGGGGGCTGGGTGCGCTGCGGCCGCTGCAAGGAAGTGTTCGACGCCAACGTCAACATGCTGCTGTCGGGCAACGCACCGCAACTCAAACGCACGGCGCCAGCGCCTGCGCCGATGCAGCCACCGCCTGCGCCCGAAGCGGATGCTCCAGGGAGCGCCGCAGGGCCGACCGCATCTTCACCGCCTGAGCCTGCCGCAGCGCCGGAGCGCCCCCAAGTCTGGGGCCGCGCGCGCGCGCCGTCGCAGGAGCACGCAGCGGATGACGCGCCGCAAGTGGCCACTTCCGCACCGGCGCCGTTGGCGCCCGACACGTTTGCCGTGCCACAGTCTGCGGTTCCGATCCAGCAACCAGCGCCGTGGACTGGCTATTTCGCACCGCCTGCGCCCAGCGTGCGCTTGCCGGAAAGCCTCACGCAAAACATCAGCTACGGATTGCGTCGCGAGGCCAACGTCGTGCCCCCTGGTTGGTCGCCAGACATGGATGGCAGTCCGGTCGGCGGCCATACGTCTGCGCACGCATCACACCATGTGGCCACTCCTTTTGTGGCGGCTCCTTCAGCACCGTTTTCTCCGCTGCCCTTGGGCGGCACGGACGCCGAGCGGGTGGAGCCGGGCTTTGTCGATAAGGACTTGTCGCACGCACCGCCGGCAGGGGACAAGCCGGTTGCCGAGCCTGTGACACCGCCCAGCACAACGTCCCGTGACCTCGATGCGGAGCCGGAAGATGCGGAAGATTCAGAGCTGCCTGAACTGACGTTTGAAGCGTCGCGTCAGCATCTGTTCATGGACGAGCCCACGCTTCGGGAATTGCACTTGCATCCCGATGATCTGGGACGACACGAGCCTGCGCTGGCAAGCGAGGCGCACGAGAGCACGCACGGTCATGAAGGCGACGTGGCCAGCGCGGAGGGTTCTGGTACGGCGGACTATCTGCCGGCTGACCCTGTGCATGACGCCACCACAGACGTCGCCACCACAGACGTCGCCACGGACGTCGCCTCAGGGGCCGACGCACCTTCGCAAGAAGCTGCGCAAAAGCAGTCTGAGGACGCTGCCAACATTGCCGCTGCCGTGCCTGATACAAATGACGCCGACAAGCCCACCGTGTCGCAAGAGTCGGCAGCCGAAGCGCGCAGCGACGCAACGGACGCAGAGCCTCAGCCAGAACCCCAGCTTGCGCATGCGCCGGAGATGTCCGCCGATGCCGATGCCGATGCAGATCCCAATGCAGGCGATCACGCGCACGACGTCGGCTTTATCCGCGCTGCCCGCCGCAAGGCATTCTGGAGCAGGCCAGCGGTGCGCGGCGTGCTGGTGTTGAGCGGGTTGGCATTGTGTGCCCTGCTGGCTGCGCAATACGCCGTGGCCGAGCGCAACCGACTCGCAGCGACCTATCCCGCGCTGCGCCCCGTCATCGAACAGTTGTGCATGCCGTTGGGTTGCGAGATTGGCGCACCGCGCCAGATTGCAGCAATCTCTATCGACAGCTCCACATTCACGCGCACGCGAGACGATGCCGATACGTTCCAGTTGCTGGTCACGCTCAAGAGCAGCGCGCCCACTGTGCTGGAAATGCCGGCGCTTGAATTGACGCTCACCGATGCGCAGAACCAACCCGTGCTGCGTCGTGTGCTCACGCGCGCCGATACCGCCGCTCCGTCGGAGTTGCCCGCCACTGGCGAATGGAGCGGGGCAGTGCGACTGCATGTGCCGGAAGTGGCGCAGCACGTGGTGGGCTACCGGCTGCTCGCGTTCTATCCGTGAGCACGCGGGATCTATTCCTTTTTCACTTTTTTGACTACAAGCGATTGGCAGAACTATGGCCGTATTGATCTGTGGCTCCTTGGCCTACGACACTATCATGACTTTCGAGGGCCGCTTTGCCGAGCAAATCCTGCCTGAGCAATTGCACATCCTCAACGTCTCGTTTCTGGTGCCCAGCTTGCGCCGTGACTTCGGCGGATGCGCGGGCAACATCGCCTACGCACTCAAGCTGTTGGGCGGCGAGCCGTTGCCCATGGCCGCTTTAGGGCGCGATGGCGGTGACTACCTCGAGCGCATGAAGAGCCTGGGCATCAGCACCGCGCATGTGGCACAAGTGGACGACACGTACACCGCGCAGGCCATGATCATGACCGATCGCGACAACAACCAGATCACGGCATTCCACCCCGGTGCGATGATGCAGGCGCATCTGAATCAGATTACGGCAGAGCAGGGCGCTGCAGTCGGCATCGTTGCGCCCGATGGTCGCGACGCCATGCTCCAGCACGCAGAGCAGTTCGTTGCGGCGGGCATTCCCTTCGTATTCGATCCGGGGCAGGGGCTGCCGATGTTCAATGGCGAAGAACTGCGCCACTTCATCGAGCTGGCCACCTGGGTGACCGTGAACGATTACGAAGGCAAGATGCTGTGCGAGCGCACCGGATGGAGCGAGGCCGACATCTCACGCAAGGTGCGAGGGATGGTGGTGACGCTGGGTGGCGAAGGCTGTACGGTCTGGGAGAGCGGCCAACAACAGCACGTAGCGCCTGTGAAAGCGAAAGAAGTGGTCGATCCGACCGGTTGCGGCGATGCCTGGCGCGGTGCGCTGCTGTTCGGTCTGGAGCGTGGCTGGCCATTGGCCAAGTGCGCAGAGTTGGGCAATCGCCTGGGTGCGCTGAAGATCGCGCAACGCGGTCCGCAAAATTACACGCTGGATTTCACGCCTGAGATCTGAGTGAGTGAAGCGGCGACAGCGCGCCGCTAATCCGTTTTTGGCATGCTGAAAATAACAAAGCCCGGAGCGTGAGCACCGGGCTTTTTTTGTGCAGCTCCGGCAACAGCATGCGCTGCGCCGGATGCTTCCATCAGGGCTTGCCGCCCGTAGGGAAGGGCCACGCTGCCTGGGGGTTGAGCGTGGTTTGTGCTGCTGGTGCGGCAGCAGGGGCAGCAGCGGCAGGTTTGGCCGCGCCCTTTTTGGCGGCAGGCTTCTTGGCAGCAGCCTTCTTTGGGGCCGCAGGCTTCTTGGCAGCAGGAGCAGCCTTCTTGGCAGGCGCAGCCTTTTTGGCAGCAGGAGCGGCCTTCTTGGCGGGCGCAGCCTTCTTCGCTGCTGGCTTCTTGGCGGCGACAGCCTTCTTTGCTGGTGCTGCCTTCTTGGCGGCTACAGCCTTTTTGGCCGGTGCTGCCTTCTTGGCGGCTACGGCCTTCTTGGCTGGTGCTGCCTTCTTGGCGGCGACAGCCTTCTTTGCCGGTGCTACCTTCTTGGCAGCGACAGCCTTCTTCGCTGGTGCTACCTTCTTGGCGGCTACAGCCTTCTTCGCTGGTGCTACCTTCTTGGCGGCTACAGCCTTCTTCGCTGGCGCTG
>DCYB01000002.1:0-222525 GCA_002331385.1 Comamonadaceae bacterium UBA2121 | reverse complement strand
CGCTGGCGCTGCCTTCTTGGCGACTACAGCCTTCTTCGCTGGTGCTGCCTTCTTCACAGCCACAGCCTTCTTGGCTGGTGCAGCCTTCTTGGCGGGAGCTGCCTTCTTTACAGCCACAGCCTTTTTCGCTGGAGCTGCCTTCTTGGCGGCGGGAGCCTTCTTAGCAGGTACTGCCTTCTTGGCAGTGGTTTTCTTCGCAGTTGCCATCATTTTCTCCTTGGGTCGATTTGCAAAGAGCACCCCATGTCTTCTGTGGACACAGAGCGATTCATGGCAGCGGAGAGTTGGATTTCCTCTCCGTCACCACAAATACGTGCACACCACCACTCCGGTCCTCGTGCGGGCGCCTGTGGGTGGTGGTGTGAGTGAAAGAACATGACCTGCTGTAATTGATCCAATTAGTCCCAGGACAGGGCTCCGCCGGACTGGTACTCGATGACGCGCGTTTCGAAGAAGTTGCGCTCCTTCTTCAGGTCGATCATCTCGCTCATCCAGGGGAACGGATTTTCTTCATTCGGGAACAGGGCTTCCAGGCCAATCTGCGTCGCGCGGCGATTGGCGATGTAGCGCAGGTAGCTCTTGAACATCGACGCATTCAGACCCAGCACGCCGCGCGGCATGGTGTCTTCGGCATAGCGGTATTCCAGATCCACGGCCTTGACGAACAGGCCTTCGATTTCCTTCTTGAACTCGGGCGTCCACAGGTGTGGGTTCTCGAGCTTGAGCTGGTTGATCAGGTCGATGCCGAAGTTGCAGTGCATCGACTCGTCGCGCAGGATGTACTGGTATTGCTCGGCAGCGCCGGTCATTTTGTTCTGTCGGCCCAGCGCAAGAATCTGGGTGAAGCCGACGTAGAAGAACAGGCCTTCCATCAGGCAGGCGAAAACGATGAGCGACTTCAGCAGTGTCTGGTCGTTCTCGGGCGTGCCGGTCTTGAAGTCCGGGTCCATGATCGCTTCGATGAACGGGATCAGGAACTCGTCCTTGTTGCGGATCGATTCGACTTCGTTGTAGGCGTTGAAAATTTCGCCTTCGTCCAGACCCAGCGACTCGACGATGTACTGGTAGGCGTGCGTGTGGATCGCTTCTTCGAATGCCTGGCGCAGCAGGAACTGGCGGCACTCGGGTGCAGTGATGTGGCGGTAGGTGCCGAGCACGATGTTGTTGGCGGCCAGCGAATCGGCGGTCACGAAGAAACCGAGATTGCGCTTGACGATGCGACGCTCATCTTCGGTCAGACCGTTCGGGTCTTTCCACAGCGCGATGTCGCGTGTCATGTTCACTTCTTGCGGCATCCAATGGTTGGCGCAAGTGGCGAGATATTTTTCCCAAGCCCATTTGTACTTGAACGGAACCAGTTGGTTCACGTCCGTCTTGGCGTTGATGATGCGCTTGTCTGCGGCGTTGACGCGTTGGTGTGTGGCTGCGGCAGGTGCCGTGGCGGACGGTGCAGAAACGCTGGCAGCGCTTGCCTCAACGGATTGCAGAGCGGGCGTTGCTCCGAGGCGGCTTTCATGCGAACCGCCTTCCGTTTGATTTTGCGATGAGGGCTTGACTTCTTCGTCCCAGGACAGCATACGATTTCCAATGTTCGGATTATGAAAGCAGCGCTCCAAAAAGAAAAGCGCTGCGGCGATGCTCTGCAAAGTTTTGTTGCTTCACAGCACGCGCGAGTTCATGCAGAGCACTTCAAACGCGCGTGCAATTGCACTCATTGGCAGGCTTCACAACCCGGATCATCGATCGCGCAGAACTTGATATCGGTGGCGGGAATGCTTTCAGCTTGAGTGCGTGCAGCAGCAGCAGCAGCCTCCAAAGCGTTGACTGGCGCGGCTTTCGGCGATGCGGCTGTGTTGCCTTCGTTGCCTGCAGACACGGCGTTGAGCTGACGACCACTCACGGTGCTCATCTCCACGTGCGTCGCAGATTGCGTGCGCAGGTAGTACGTGGTTTTAAGACCACGTACCCATGCGAGCTTGTAGGTTTCATCGAGCTTCTTGCCCGACGCACCTGCCATGTAGATGTTCAGCGACTGCGCTTGATCGATCCATTTCTGGCGCCGCGATGCCGCTTCCACCAACCACGACGGTGCCACTTCAAAAGCGGTGGCGTACAACGCCTTCACGTCTTGCGGCACGCGATCGATCGGTTGCAGCGAACCCTTGAAGTGCTTCAGGTCCATCACCATCACGTCGTCCCACAGGCCCAGGCGTTGCAGGTCGCGCACGAGGTATTGGTTCACGACGGTGAACTCGCCGGAGAGATTCGACTTCACCGAGAGGTTGCCGAACGAGGGCTCGATCGATGCGTCCACGCCCACGATATTGGAGATGGTCGCAGTCGGTGCGATGGCGATGCAGTTGGAGTTGCGCATGCCGTCGGCAGCGATCTTCTTGCGCAGCGCATCCCAGTCCAGGCGTGCGGAGCGATCCACTTCCACATAACCGCCGCGCTCCTTGGCAAGCAGGTCGAGCGAGTCGATCGGCAGGATGCCCTGGGACCACAGCGAGCCTTCATAGGTGGAGTACGTACCGCGCTCCTTGGCCAGTTCGCTCGATGCCCAGTAGGCGTAGTAGCAAATCGCTTCCATCGACTCGTCGGCGAACTGTACGGCCTGCTCGCTCGCGTAGGGGATGCGCATTTCGTAGAGCGCGTCCTGGAACGCCATCAGGCCCATGCCCACCGGACGGTGACGCAGGTTCGAGTCCTTGGCCTTTTGCACGGCGTAGTAATTGATGTCGATGACGTTGTCGAGCATGCGCATCGCCGTGCTGATGGTCTTCTTCAGCTTGTCGTGGTCGATCTGGCCATCCTTTATGTGGCGAGCCAGATTCACGGAGCCGAGATTGCACACCGCCGTTTCGGTGTCGCTGGTGTTCAGCGTGATTTCGGTGCACAGGTTGGACGAGTGCACCACGCCGACGTGCTGCTGCGGCGAGCGGATGTTGCATGGGTCCTTGAAGGTGATCCATGGGTGGCCCGTCTCGAACAGCATGGACAGCATCTTGCGCCACAGGTCCACCGCAGGCAGTTGCTTGGCCAGACGGATTTCACCGGAAGCCGCCTTGGCTTCGTAGGCCGAGTACGCCTTCTCGAAAGCGCCGCCGTAGAGATCGTGCAGATCGGGTACGTCGGCGGGGCTGAACAACGTCCAGGTACCCTTTTCCATCACGCGCTTCATGAACAGGTCGGGAATCCAGTTCGCCGTATTCATGTCGTGCGTGCGGCGGCGGTCGTCGCCAGTGTTCTTGCGCAGCTCCAGGAATTCTTCGATGTCCAGGTGCCAGGTTTCCAGATAGGTGCAGACGGCGCCCTTGCGCTTGCCACCCTGGTTCACGGCAACGGCGGTGTCGTTGACGACCTTCAGGAATGGCACCACGCCCTGCGATTCGCCATTCGTGCCCTTGATGTGCGAGCCGAGCGCGCGCACGCGCGTCCAGTCGTTGCCCAGGCCACCGGCAAACTTCGACAGCAGCGCGTTCTCCTTGATCGACTCATAGATGCCGTCGAGGTGATCGGGCACCGTGGTCAGGTAGCAGCTCGAGAGTTGCGAGCGCAGCGTGCCGCTGTTGAACAGCGTCGGCGTGCTGGACATGAAGTCGAAGCTCGACAGCACTTCATAGAACTCGATGGCGCGCGCATTGCGGTCGGACTCGTTGAGCGACAGACCCATGGCGACGCGCATGAAGAACGCCTGCGGCAGTTCGATGCGGGTCTTGCGCACGTGCAGGAAGTAGCGGTCATACAGCGTTTGCAGGCCGAGGTAGTCGAACTGCTGATCGCGCTCGGCCTTGAGTGCAGCGCCGAGACGCGGCAGGTCGAATTCCTTGAGCAAGCGCTCATCGAGCAGCTCGTTGTCCACGCCCTTCTGGATGAATTGCGGGAAGTATTCGGTGTAGGCGGCCTGCATTTCTGCGGGCGGCACGTCGCGACCCAGCACTTCGCGCACGATGGTGTGGGCGAGCAGTCGCGCCGTGGCGTAGGTGTAGCCGGGGTCCTTTTCGATCTTGGTGCGCGCGGCCAGGATGGCGGCCTTGTAGACCTCCTCCATCGGCACGCCGTCGTACAGGTTGCGCATGGTCTCGGTGACGATCGGCGCGGCGGTGACGTGCTCACCAATGTCGGCGCAGGCGGCTTCGATCAGTGCGTGCAGGCGCAGCACGTCCAGCTCCACGCGCTGGCCGTTTTCCGTCACGTGCATGGTGGGCACTTGCGGCAGCAGTTGCTCACGGCGCTGCGCGCGCTCTTGCGCGCGGCGCTCGCGGTACAGCACGTAGGCGCGGGCGACTTCCTGATGGCCGCCGCGCATCAGGCCCAACTCCACCTGGTCTTGCACATCTTCAATGTGGAAGGTGCCGCCGCCGGGACGCGAACGGGTGAGTGCGTAGACCACGGTCTGGGTGAGCGTGTCCACCACTTCGCGGATGCTGGCGGACGCCGCGCCTTGCGCGCCGTGCGTTGCCAGAAATGCCTTCATCATCGCCACGGCGATCTTCTGCGGCTCGAATGGAACCACGGCGCCGTTGCGGCGGATGATCTGGAACTGGGAGAAGTTGCCAGCGGCGGGCGCAGCGCTGGGCGTTGCGGAAAAAGTGGACTTGGCGAGCGCAGGGCTCACCTCATTAGCCGGGTTGGGTACAGCTTGCATGGTTTCCTCTTTTTTGGATCGGGCGAAAGGCGGCAAGGCGGACTGGACAGTCGCTCGAGGCCTTCTGCGTGAAGTGACACGGGATGCCGTGGCACACTATATCTGGGGTGTCTGAATAGTTCAAGACACTACCGGTAGTGTATCCGCTACGGTGCCGCGATTTTTCAAAACGGGTGCGAATCGTCCCGAAAGTTGCACTGTGCGCGCTGCAATCGCTGGCGCACTGGGGCTTTCCAACGCGAGATCACGCAGGGATGCGACCTGTCGCGCGATATGCCTTGCGAGGCCGCATGTGTGGGTGGTCGGAGGCGGGAAATCCGGGTGTGGCGGCGCAGCCTGCGAAAACCACGACGCGGTGGCGGGTGCTAGTTGACTAGTGGAAACCACCAACCTAGATCAAACAAATTGTTTCGCATTCGCCGCCACTCAAATCCTGCTCCCGGATCGTTCTTGCGACCGGGTGCAACGTGCTCGTGACCGGCCATGAAACGGATGGGATAGTGCGCGGCGAGGTCGCGCGACAACGCAGCGAGCGCATCATATTGCGCATCGGTAAACCTGTCGCCTTCAAGGCCTTCCAGTTCGATGCCAATGGAGTCGTCGTTGCAGTTGTCGCGCCCGCGGTAGTGCGAACGTCCCGCGTGCCACGCGCGTGCATCGCAACTCACGTATTGCGTGATGGCGCCATCGCGTGCGATGACGAAATGGCTGGAGACTTCCATGCCGCGAATCGCATCGAAGTAAGGGTGTGCGTCCCAATCGAGTTGGTTGGTGAACAGGCGCTCGATGTCTCCTGTGCCATGTTCACCGGGAGGCAGGCTGATGGAGTGCACGACCACCAGATCGATGTGCGCATGCGCGGGGCGTTTGCCGAAGTTGGGCGAGTCCACCCGGCGCGCGTGCCGGTACCAGCCGTCGCGCCAGAGCGGTGCCCGCTGGCGTTCATTCGCCATCGACGTGCTCGCTGCCGCTTTCAGCTTCCGAGATGTTCAGGCGTTCGATGCGGTAGCGGATCTGGCGCAGGCTGATGCCCAGGCGTGCGGCGGTGGCCGTGCGATTGAAGCCGGATTCGCGCAGGGCGCGCACCAGAATTTCGCGCTCCTGCTTGTCGAGCCAGGCTTGCAGATCGCTGGGCAAGGTATCGCAGGCGAGTGGATCGGGGGTGAGATCAGGCGCGAACTCGGGCGTGAACTTGGGCGCAGGGGGCGCAACCCGCGCTTCCATCTGCGCAGGGGGCACCTCTGGTTGCGCGCTGGCTGCCATGGCGGCGGAAGGTGAGGGTGTGGGCGACGGCGAGGGCGAGGGCGAGGGCGATGCCAGCGCGACGCCCTCTGCGGGCGGCTCGACGAACAGCTCATCGCCATCGCTGAGCGCGACTGCGCGGTGCAGCAGGTTTTCCAGTTCACGCACGTTGCCGGGCAGTGGGTACATGCAGATGCGTTCGAGTGCGGTCTCTGTCAGGCGCGGAACGGGCAAGCCCGAGTCCTGCGCAATGCGTTGCAGCAGCGCGGCGCACAGCACGGGAAGGTCTTCGCGGCGTTCGCGCAAAGGCGGAATCAGCACCTCGATGACGTTCAGGCGGTAGTACAAGTCCTGTCGGAATCGGCCGGCCTGCACTTCTGCGGCCAGGTCTTTGTGTGTGGCGCTGACGATGCGCACGTCGACCGTTTCTTCCTGCGTGGCACCGAGCGGACGCACGCTGCGCTCCTGGATCGCGCGCAGCAGCTTGGATTGCATGGGCAGTGGCAGATCGCCGATCTCGTCCAAAAACAGGGTGCCGCCGCGTGCGGCCTGAAAGAAGCCCTCGCGATCGGTGGTGGCGCCGGTGTACGAGCCCTTGCGCGCGCCGAAGAATTCGGCCTCCAGCAAGCTTTCTGGAATGGCGCTGCAGTTCACGGCAATCATCGGCCCGTCGGTGCGCTGGCTGCTGCCGTGCAATGCGCGCGCGACCAGCTCCTTGCCTGTGCCGGACTCGCCGCGCACCAACACGGGTGCCATGCTGCGCGCCACTTTGGCGATGCGCTGCTTCACGTTGCGCATGGCCTGCGAGTCGCCAATCAATTGCGCCAGCGCGCTGGAGCCGGCGCCCTCTGCGGGGGACTCTTGCGCGCCGCTGGCATTGGCGTTGGCATTGGCATTGGCATTGGCAGTGGCAGTGGCGGGAGCTGGTGCCTTGGCGTTGTCGCTGTCAGGCGAGGCCGCAGCAGTGGCCGTGGCGGGGCGCGCACTGCCGGGTGCGGGCACGCCGCCCGTGCCTTGTACGGCGGAGGCCACGACCGAGCGGAACTGCTTGAGGTCGACCGGCTTGGTGAGATAGTCGAACGCGCCTGCACGCAACGCCTCGACGGCGTTTTCTGCGGAGCCATAGGCCGTCATCACAACGCACCGTTCACGTCGCTGAGCATCGCGCAGGTAGGCCAGCACCTCCATGCCGTAGCCGTCAGGCAGGCGCATGTCGGAGATCACCACGTCGAATTGCTGCACGCGCAATTGCTGGCACGCCTCCTGCACGCTGCCCGCAGTTTCCACCCGATACCCTTCACGCAGCAGTGTCAGCTCGTAGAGGGTTCTGAGATCGGGTTCGTCATCGATGACGAGGATGGAGGCGGCGTAGGCAGGCATGTCGTGGTGAACGTCTCAAACCATGATTGTGTCAAAAAGCGACGGGGTGGTGGGAAGCAGAAGCGATTGTCGGAAGGAAACGATGAAAGCGTTGCCTTCAATGTCGCCGCGTGCGAGCGAGAGTGTCTTTCTTTCGTAGCGAATGCTCGCGCCGTGGCGGGTACACAACTCCCTGCATATATAGAGGCCCAATCCGCTGGAGCGGCTTTCCGAGGAGAAGAAGGGCTCAAAGAGATGCTGCTCCACCGACTTTTCCAGCGGCGCGCCATCGCTCCATACTTGCAGGAACGCGAGACCATCTTCGCCGATGCCGGTCTGGATGCCAAGCGAATCCGCATGCGCCTGCATATAGCGCAGCGCGTTGTCCATCAGATTCACCAGGATGCGGCGCAGATGGTCCGGGTCGAAAGCCACGTGCATGTCTTGCGCATTCAGCATGCTGTGGAGTGCCCCGCGCCGCGCTGGATCGTGCGCCTGCCAATCAGTGACTATCTGCGTCACCGCATCATCGAGCGCGATGGCAGAGGCGGGAGCGTTGTCGATCTGGTGGCGCACGCGCGCGATGTCCAGCACCTCTTCCGTGATGCGTGTGAGGCGTTCTGCGTTCTGGCGCACCATCTTGCTCAGGCGTTGCTGCACCGGATCGCTCAACTCTTCTTCGAGCAACGCATTGGCCTGCAGGATGGCCGCTAGCGGGTTGCGGATTTCATGCGCCACGGCGGCGGACATGCGGCCCATGGCGGCGAGTTTTTCCGTGCGCAGGCGCGCTTCCATCTCGCGCAGATCCTGCAGGAACACCACACACAGCGGATCGGAGGTGTGCGGCGCGCTACCGGGGCTGAACTGCGTGGTCAGCCAGGTGCGGGCACGCAATCCCATGGGGCTGTGTCCGGGCTGAGCGATGGCAATGTCGGAGGACTGCTGTGTGCCTGATTCGAATGTGAAGCGCACCAGCGTCAGCAGCGGACTCCAGTTGGACAGCGCGAGCAGCTCGAACGGCGTGGTGCTGGCGGCGGCGCTGCCCAGCAGCAGTCTGGCCGATGGATTGACGATGCGCACCATGTTCTGCCGGTCGATGACGAGCACGCCCTCGGTCAAGTGCTGCATGACGAGCGCGCTCACGTCCTCGTGTGTCTGGGCCGCGGCCCGGTTGCGCAGCGCAATCTGGTGCTCGGCGTGCAGCTTCACGGACAACTGGTGGACCAGATAGGTGACGATGAAATAGCCCGTGGCGGTGAGTGCGGTCTGCAGGTAGCGCTGGGTCACGTCGCCGGGACTCTTCTGCGCCATCCACCACGAGCCTGCCAACAGGAGCAAGGTGATGATCGACGTAGTGCCCAGTGCCAGCGCCAAGGTGCCGAGCATGCCCGCCATCAGCACGGGCAGGCCATACAGCGGCGTGTAGTTCATCGTGTCACTGGTGAACAGGTGCAGATAGGTGAACATGGCCATGTCCACACCAATCGTCAGCAACCATTGCGGGCCGGGCTTGGGCGAAGGCACCTGGCGCGAGGTGAGTCGCACCAGCAGCGTCGTGGCGAGATAGGCCAGGCTGACGGCCAGCGCATTGGGATTGACCGGAAATTGCCAGATGAGCCCCGCAGACAACTGCCCCATGAGCAGCAACGCCACCATGACCCGGCCATTGAGGAACGCGAGCCAGATGCGCAGGAAGGTGTTGTTGCCGGAGGGTTGGTGAACGAGCACGAGCGCCTCCTGATCAGAAGCGCCGGGGCAGGGGCATGCTCATTTGCGGCCGCTCCGCTGATGCTCTTCGCAGCAGAAATAGGTGCGGGCATCGGACTGCAATGCTTCGCCCTTGGGCAGCATCAGGCCGCAGTGCGCGCAGGGCACCATTTCTTGCGTGATGGCCGGTGTGCGTGGCCGTGGACCCGGCCGCTTGGCGGCATCGTCGAGCCGGCGCTGCTTGCGCCAGATGTTGTAGGCAATGATCAGAACGATCAGGACGAGCAGGTATTTCATGGCGCGGACTTCCGATCAGTGACCCGACTGCGGAAGCAGCACTTCCATCACGAAACGGGACCCGGCATAGGCCAGCAGCAGCAAGACAGCGCCTGCATACAACATGCGCACGGCGCTGCGGCCACGCCAGCCGAAGCGCGAGCGGCCCACCAGCAACACGGCGAAGGTGAGCCAGGACAGCACGGAGAACACCGACTTGTGATCCCACACCCACGCGCGCCCATACAGCATTTCGCCGAACAGCCAGCCCGCGATCAACGTCGCCGACAGCACCACAAAGCCCGCCGTCACGAAGCGGAAGGTCAGGCGCTCCAGCGTGAGCAGCGGCATGCCGTTGGGAGAATCGGCCGCGAGGCGGATGTGCTTTTCGGCGCGCGTCATCAGCCAGGCGTGCACGACGGCTGCTGAAAACAGTCCATAAGAGGCAATCCCGAGCGTGAGGTGCAGCGGCAGCCATGGCGAGGACAGCGCGTGCAGCGGCTTGCCCGGAAAGATCATCGCCAGCAGCACGGCGGCAGCACCGAGCACGGCCAGCACCCAGAGCGTGCGCAATTGCGGGAAGAACTGGCGCTCGACCACATAGGCGATCATGACCAGCCATGCCGTCATCGACAGCGCGGCGGCAAAGCCGAAGTGGGGTGCCTGACCGAGGAGGCCCCAGCCCACGCAAATGCCGTGCAACACCCAGGCCAGCAGTAGTGCGAAACGCGCCTGCGATGCAGTGAAACGCGAGCCTGCAATGGCAGAGACCCCATAGGCCAACGCGGCTGCAATGGCCAATAGCCAGCCGATGGGGGAAGCACTGGGTAAAATCATAGACTTACAGTTTAGCCTTTCGCCCGCGTTTCGCGGGTCAAACTTGCAGCAAGCACCACGAAACTGGTGTGATTTCTGCCTTTGGAGCATCCCGCATGGCTTCCGCGCTCACCGATAAACTCTCACGACTCGTCAAGGAGATGCGTGGCCAGGCCCGCATCACCGAATCCAACGTGCAGGACATGCTGCGCGAAGTGCGCATGGCACTGCTTGAAGCCGACGTGGCCCTTCCTGTCGTGCGTGATTTCGTCGCGCGCGTGAAAGAAAAGGCGCTCGGCCAGGAAGTGCTGGGCAGCCTCAAGCCCGGGCAGGCGCTGGTCGGCATCGTCAACGCCGAGCTGGCCGCGACCATGGGCGAGGGCATAGCCGACATCAATCTGAACGCCCAGCCGCCTGCCGTCATTCTGATGGCTGGTCTGCAAGGTGCGGGCAAGACCACGACCACCGCCAAGCTGGCCAAGCACCTGATCGACAAGCGCAAGAAGAAAGTGCTGACCGTGTCGGGCGACGTGTACCGTCCTGCCGCCATCGAACAGCTCAAGACCGTGACCGCGCAGGCCGGTGCCGAGTGGTTCCCGTCCACGCCCGACCAGAAGCCACGCGACATCGCGATGGCGGCACTGGACTACGCGCGCAAGCATTATTTCGACGTGCTGCTGGTGGACACCGCAGGCCGTCTTGCGATCGACGAATTGCTGATGCAGGAGATCAAGGACCTGCACGCCGTGCTCAAGCCGGTGGAAACGCTGTTCGTGGTCGATGCCATGCAAGGTCAGGACGCGGTCAACACCGCCAAGGCCTTCAAGGAAGCGCTGCCGCTCACCGGCATCGTGCTCACCAAGCTCGATGGTGACTCGCGCGGTGGCGCGGCGCTGTCGGTGCGGCAGATCACGGGCGCGCCGATCAAGTTTGCCGGCGTGTCGGAAAAGATCGACGGCATCGAGGTGTTCGATGCGTCGCGCCACGCGCAGCGCGTGCTCGGCATGGGCGACATCGTCGCGCTGGTCGAGCAGGTCACCAAGGGCGTGGACATGGAAGCCGCGCAAAAGCTGGCCGAAAAGGTCAAGAGCGGTGACGGCTTCGATCTGAACGATTTTCTCGCCCAGTTGCAGCAGATGAAGCAGATGGGCGGCCTTTCCACCCTGATGGACAAGCTCCCCACCGAACTGGCGGGCAAGGCCGGACAGGTCGACATGGACAAGGCCGAGCGCGAAGTGCGCCGCAAGGAGGGCATCATCTGCTCCATGACCCTGCAAGAGCGCAAGCATCCCGCACTCATCAAGGCCACGCGCAAGAAGCGCATCGCCGATGGCGCGGGCGTGCAGGTGCAGGAAGTCAATCGTCTGCTCAAGGAGTTCGAGCAGATGCAGACGATGATGAAAAAGATGAAGGGCGGCGGCCTCATGAAGATGATGAAGCGCATGGGCGGCATGAAGGGGATGAAAGGCATGATGGGCGGCGGCGGCATGCCCAAGTTGCCGTTCTGACAGCTCTGGAAGTTCGCTAGCGCCTGATCGCGAAAGTGGTCAGGCGCTTTTTCGTGGGGTGTGTCGAGGGGGCGCCAGGCTGCCGCATGCGCACGGTTGGGGCGTGATATAGCATGTGGGCATCTTCACTGGATGCCTCGCCATGACTGATCCGATGACCGATTCCATCACTGCGCCCACCTTTGTTCTCGGGCCCGACTTCAAGGGCTTTCCGCCCGCCGCACCCGCCTGTGCGCTCGCGGATATCGGTGGCCAGGGCTGGAATGTGCTGGCGGACGATTTGCCGTTTCCGCTGGCGGTGCTGAAGCGCTCGGCGCTCGAGCACAACGTGGCGTGGATGCAGGATTTTGCGCAGCGCAAGGGCATCCTGCTGGCTCCGCATGGCAAGACGACGATGTCGCCAGAGTTGTTTGCCGCGCAGATGGTGGCAGGGGCATGGGGGCTGACGTTCGCCACCGTGTTTCAGGTGCGCGTGGGCGTGGCGGCGGGCGCGCGGCGCATCATCATTGCGAATCAGGTGGTGTGTGATGCGGATCTGGATGGGCTGGATGCCCTGCTGACCCAGACAGAGGGTTTGCGCGTCTGGTTCCTGGTGGATTCGCTGGCGCAGGTGACACTGATCGAAGACTGGGTGCGGCGCCGCGCCAGCACGCGCATGTTCGACGTGTTGCTGGAGATGGGCATTCCGGGCAAGCGCACGGGGTGCCGGACGCTGGAGCAGGCGCTCGAAGTGGCGCAGGCTGTGGCGCACTCGGCATCGCTGCAACTGGGCGGCGTGGAATGCTATGAAGGCAATGCCGCGAACTGCGATAGCGAGCACGATGCGCGTGAGGTGACGGCTCTGGTGCGGCGCGTTATGGACTTGGCGCTCGCTTGCGATTCACTGCGGCTGTGGGCCGCGCAAGAGGATCACATCCTGATCAGCGCGGGCGGCTCGGCGGTGTTCGATCTGGTGGTGCCGCTGCTGCGCATGCAAGGGCTTGCGCTGCCGCTGCGCGGTGTGTTGCGCTCGGGTTGCTACGTCACGCACGATCATCTGAACTACCGGCGTTATCTGCACAACGTGGAGTTGCGCGAGGGGCTGGATGCCTCGTTGCGTCCGGCGCTCACGGTGTGGGCGATGGTGCAGTCCGTGCCGGAGCCGGGCCTGGCCTTGCTCACCTGCGGACGGCGAGACATCTCCTCCGACATCGACCTGCCGACGCCCGTGCGCGTGGCGCGCAAGGGGCTGCGCACGGCAGACGAGGTACCTGCTGGATGGTCGATAGAGGCGCTGAACGATCAGCACGCCTACCTGCATTTCGACGCCGCGGGCGCGGCGGGCCCGCAGGTGGGTGATCGGGTCGAGCTCGGCATATCGCACCCGTGCACCACCTTCGACAAATGGCGCTGGATGCCGCTGGTGGAGGATGACGGCCGCGTATGCGGCGCCATCCATACCTGCTTTTAAGGCGTGATCAGGCGCTGGCCGTTTCGCTCGTCAGCACCTCGCCGCGCAGCGTATAGGTGCGCGCTTCGGTGATGCGCACGTCGATCATCTGGCCGATCAGGCGCTCGTTGCCGGGGAAGTTCACCACGCGGTTGCACTCGGTGCGGCCCATCAGTTCGCTGCCGTCGCGCTTGGAGACACCTTCCACCAGCAGACGCTGCACGGAGCCGACGCGCTCCTCGCTGATGTCCTTGATGTTCTGGTTGATGACGGCTTGCAATTCCTGCAGACGGCGCAGCTTCACGTCGTGCGGTGTGTCATCGTGCAGGTTGGCAGCGGGTGTGCCCGGGCGCGGGCTGAAGATGAAGCTGAACGAATTGTCGAAGCGCACATCGTGGATCAGTTTCATCATCTTCTGGAAGTCTTCTTCCGTCTCGCCGGGGAAACCGACGATGAAGTCGCTGCTCATGGCCAGGTCGGGCCGGATGGCGCGCAGCTTGCGCACGGTGCTCTTGTATTCCATGGCCGTGTAGCCGCGCTTCATGGCCATCAGGATCTTGTCGCTGCCGTGTTGCACCGGCAAGTGCAGGTGGTTCACAAGTTTGGGCAGTTTGGCGTAGGCCTCGATGAGGCGCGGCGTGAACTCGTTCGGGTGGCTGGTGGTGAAACGGATGCGTTCGATGCCGGGAATCTCTGCCACATATTCCAGCAGCAGGGCGAAATCGGCGATCTCGCTGGTGTCGCCCATCTTGCCCAGATAGGCGTTCACGTTCTGGCCGAGCAGGTTGATTTCCTTCACGCCCTGATCGGCCAGCCCGGCCACTTCCACGAGCACGTCCTCGAACGGGCGGCTCACCTCTTCACCGCGCGTATACGGCACAACGCAGTAGCTGCAATACTTGGAGCAGCCTTCCATGATCGACACGAATGCCGAAGCGCCTTCCACGCGCGCGGGCGGCAGATGGTCGAACTTTTCGATCTCGGGGAACGAGATGTCCACCTGCGGCTTGGCCTTGGCCGTGCGCGCGGCCAGCAAATCGGGCAGGCGGTGCAGTGTCTGCGGGCCAAACACCACGTCCACAAAGGGCGCGCGCTTGATGATTTCTTCGCCCTCCTGGCTGGCAACGCAGCCGCCCACGCCAATGAGCACGCCCTTGTCCTTGAGGTGTTTGACGCGGCCAAGGTCGCTGAACACTTTCTCCTGCGCCTTCTCGCGCACCGAGCAGGTGTTGAACAGGATCAGGTCGGCTTCGTCGACGTTGGTGGTGGGCTCGTACCCTTGCGCCGCGCCGAGCACGTCGGCCATCTTGTCCGAGTCGTACTCGTTCATCTGGCAGCCAAAGGTCTTGATGAAAACTTTCTTGGACATGGCAGTCATTCCAATTCAATCTGGGGCAATGGAGCCGCGCGCGGGTGCAGCCTGCGCGGCATGAAAGGTCGTTGTTGTTTTGCGTAATCGCAATTGCAATCGCACTCGCAATTGCAATCGTGAGCGCCGAAGACGTGCCGCCTTATGCGTTGGCGCTCAATGCATCTGGCCGGCTCAGCGCGCGGTGGTGCTTAACGGAACCAGCCTTTTTTCGGCTCCCGCTTCAACTCGTCAGGCGTGAGCAGCCAGACGGTGTGCAGCATGCCGGTGCTGGCTTCGATCACGTAGCGCACGGGCAGTTCCTGTCCGATCACGGAGTGCGCGAACACCAGTTGGTTTTGCGGATTGAAGATGCGCAGTCCGGGTGCCAGACGATAGGTCTTGCCATCCACCGAGGCCTCCACGTTGCTGCGCACCGTCAAAGTGCCGTGCTTGGACGTGCCAGGAAACGTGCGGCCAGAGGCGAACCCCAGCGGTTGATCTTGCGCGACGGCGGGCGCGGCGGACAGCAGCGCAAACGTGGCGACGGCAAGGGAGCCCGCCAGCGCGGCGGTGAAAAGGCGGCCAGAGTCTCGCGCAGTGCGATCTCCGGGTGTTGTACAGCGGTTCATGGTGTTCATCCAGAGGCTGGGGAAAAGCCGTAATTTTAGCTGGCATTCATTGAGGCGCCTGGTCCGGTGTCATGCCCGACCCACGAAGCTCGATTATTCAAAGATCAATAGCGCACGCATGTGTCCACTCCCGATGCCATATTTGCCGTCATTCTTATGTCAGTGTCGTAACGAATTTGCATGTGATTCGATATGTGGCTAATACGCTGTTGGTGTTACTAAAGTTACAAATTTGCTCTCTATGCTGTACGCGTGCCAGCACCGTTTTTCTGCGGGAAATCGGGGTACGTTTCAGGTCGAAGCTTCGCTGAACTCGGGGCCGGGCGCTCAATGGGGTTCAGGGCACGCGACTGAAACGAAGCTATCGTGGCGCATATGCAGTTTGTAGTCCCTCGGTATTGAGCAGCTCGCCCAGCGATCTGTACGTGTTTTGAAATCCCCTGAAAAAAGGGAGTGCAGCACATCAATAAATCGATATACGAGGGAAAACACAACATGACTACACGTCGTCAAGTACTGGCCGCTATTGGCGCGTCCGGATTGGCTGGTTTGCCATCCATGCCGGCGCAGGCATTCACGCCGGCGCTGAAATTGCTGAAATACAAGATGCTGGTGCCGGAAATATTCCGCGCCATTGCGCGACCCCCAACATATACGCCCTGCCTCGTCATCGGCTCCGGTTTTGGCGGCGCAATCTCTGCATTGCGTCTGGCGCAAGCAGGCCAGCAGGTCACGGTGCTGGAGCGCGGTTCCAAGTGGCCCATGCACGCCAGACGCCTGATTTTCTCCAACGACACGTTGCCGGATGGCCGGGCGTTCTGGCATCGCAAGAGCGCAGACATGATCGCGGGCGTTACCTGCCGCTTCGACAGCTTTGGCGGCGTGATGGATGCGACCGATTACACCAACATGACCGTCTGGCGCGGCGCGGCGGTGGGTGGTGGGTCGGTCATTTTCACGGGCGTGATGATCCAGCCCGAGCGGCACTATTTCGACGCGATTTTCCAGGGCACGGTGAATTTCGACGAGATGAACAACACCTACTACCCCTTGGTGCGCAAGATGCTGAAGCTCGCGCCGATGCCCAGCAGCATTTACAACAGCAGGCCCTTCGGCCATTCGCGCCTGTGGGACGAGCAGGTGGCGAAGGCGGGATACACCAGCTATCCCGTCGACTCGCAGTGGAACTGGGACCTCGTGCAAGCCGAGTTGTCGGGCCGCGTGCAGCGCTCCGCCACGGTGGGCATGAGCAACCACGGCAACAGCAACGGAGTGAAGTACGACCTGAACCAGAACTACCTGAAGATGGCCGAGGCGACCGGACGCGCCAAGGTGTATCCGGGGCAGGAGGTGCAGGGCATCGGCTGGGACGGCAGCCGCTACACGGTGGACGTGATCAAGCGCAGTCCGCATGGGCGACAACTGGAGCGTTATGTGCTGACGTGCGACCGCCTGTTCCTGGCGGCGGGCTCCATCGGCACGTCCGAGCTGCTGGTGCGCGCACAGGCGCAGGGCACGCTGCGCAATCTCAATGCAGAAACCGGGCGCGGCTGGGGCACCAATGGTGACACCATCGTGGTGCGCAGCTTCGGCATGCCGAGGGGACTGGTGCAGGCGTCGCCTTGCGCTTCGCGCATCCACGACCCGCGCGGCGCGCTGCCCGTCACGCTGGAAAACTGGTATGTGCCCGGCGTGCCGGTGGATCTGGGGATCATCGGCTCGCTCGGCATGGCGTTCGACCAGACCAATCGTGGCCAGTTCACCTACGATCCCTACACGGACAAGGTCAATCTGCAGTGGGCCGCGGGTGGTAATGACGACGTCGTCGCCGCGACCCGGGTGGTCAGCAACCGGATCTGCACGGCGTCCAACACCGTTCCGGGCGCGCGTCCGTTCGTGCAGGACGTCAATGGCCGCAACTGGACCGCGCACCCGCTCGGCGGCGCGGTCATCGGCAAGGTGACAGATGCATACGGACGCGTGAAGGGCCATCCGGGCCTGTATGTGATGGATGGTGCGGCCATTCCGGGCAGCACGGGCGCGGTGAACCCGGCGCTGACGATTGCCGCCTTGGCGGAGCGCAACATCCACAACATCATCCAGCGCGGCGGATGAGGGCGTTCCCCTGAGCCGCACGCTCGCGGTGCCGTTCGGGCGCCCAACGAAAAAAGCCACGCATTGCGTGGCTTTTTCAATTGGTGGTCGTAGAGGGACTTGAACCTTCGACATCAGCATTATGAATGCTGCGCTCTAACCAACTGAGCTATACGACCGGATTACAAAGCCCGCAGAACCAGAGATCCTGCGGGCTGTAATTCTGGTGGTCGTAGAGGGACTTGAACCTTCGACATCAGCATTATGAATGCTGCGCTCTAACCAACTGAGCTATACGACCAAAGACGAAAATTATATCTCAGGATTTGACCGGGAGGAAAATTCGCCCGAAGTCAGGGGATTTTTCACCTCGTGAAAGACCGGTCGCAGCACGCGCTGTCTGCGTTGCGCGGACGCTGCGCCAGCCGAAGCCGGCAGACTTCGGCCATGGACCCCGTAGATCAGAGATTCTTGAACGCGGCCGGGCGCTTGTTGACAAAGGCGTCCATGCCTTCCTTCTGGTCTTCCGTCGCAAACAGCGCGTGGAACAGGCGGCGCTCGAACATCAGGCCATCGGACAGGCTGCTTTCAAACGCGCGATTCACGGTTTCCTTGGCCGCCATGACGGCAATCTGCGAGAAGCCGGAGATGATGATGGCCGCGCCCAGCGCTTCTTCCATCATCTTGTCGAGCGGCACCACGCGGCTGACCAGACCGGAGCGCTCGGCTTCGGCGGCGTCCATCATGCGTGCGGTGAGTGCCATGTCCATGGCCTTGGACTTGCCCACGGCGCGCGGCAGACGCTGTGTGCCGCCGGCACCGGGGATCACGCCCAGCTTGATTTCGGGCTGGCCGAACTTCGCGTTGTCAGCCGCGATGATGAAGTCGCACATCATCGCCAGTTCACAGCCGCCACCCAGTGCGTAGCCAGCCACCGCGGCGATCACGGGCTTGCGGATGTTGCGGATCTGCTCCCAGTTGCGCGTGATGTAATCGCCCTTGTACGCATCGGCAAAGCTGTACTTGGCCATGGCACCGATGTCGGCACCCGCGGCAAAGGCTTTTTCGCTGCCCGTGAGGATGATGCAGCCGATTTTCTCGTCCGCATCAAAGGCGCGAAGTGCCTCGCCCAGCTCGTTCATGAGCTGATCGTTCAGCGCATTCAGTGCCTTGGGGCGATTCAGGGTGATGACGCCAACCTTGTCGGCTTCGGTGCGCACTTCAATCATTTCGTAGGCCACGGCTATCTCCAAAAAAGTCTTGTCGGTGGTGCAAGGAAAGAATGACTATACCCAAGCGGACTCCTCCTGCGTTGACGCGACGGCGACAAACGGCAGGATGTGCGACCTCGTTGTCCGCCCCTGTGGCCTGCGGTGGCGCACTCAGGCCGCTTCTGTGCGCAGCCAGTGCATGGCGAGATCGGCATTGCCCACACTCAGGCGCACGGTGTCGGCACGGTCTGCGCCCGCTCCCGCGCGCGGCAGTGTGAGCGGCAGGCGCAGCAGGCGCCGGTCTCGCGCAACGATGGCCGTGACGCGCTTGGCCTCGCCCGCATAGAGCGCCAGATCGTCCAGCTTGCTGATGCGCCAGGCTTCGCCGTCTGCGAGTTCGATGCCGACCCACTCGTCGCCCGCCATGAAACCGGCTTGCTCGGCCAGTCCGCCGCGCAGCACGACCTTCACCGTCACGCCAGCGTTGGCTTCCTGCACGCGCAGCCCCAGACGCTGCGCGGGGGCTGGCTCGTCCGCCTGCCATTCAATGCCCTGCGTGGCGAGCAACTCCTTCAGCGGCAGCTCGTCGCGGCCATGCACCCATTGGTGGATGTCCGCGGACCAATCCTTGCCCGTGAGTTTGTGCAATACCTGCAGCACGTCGTCCTGCGACATCGGGCCGCCCTTGGTGCGTTGCCACAGCGCACGCATCACATCGTCCAGCGTGCTGCGGCCCTGTTGGCGCAGCGCGAGATCGAGGCACAGCGCCACCAGCGAGCCCTTGGTGTAGTAGCTCACCGTGGCGTTGGGGGTGTTTTCGTCCTGGCGGTAATACTTCACCCACGCGTCGAAGCTCGCCTCTGCCACCGACTGCACCTGGCGGCCCGGCGTCTGTTGCACCTGGTTGATGGTTTTGGTGAGCAGGCGCAGATAGGTCGCGTGGTCGATCAGTCCGGCGCGGCGCAGCAGCAGGTCGTCGTAGTAGCTGGTGAAGCCTTCGAAGAACCACAGCAGTTCGGTGTAGTTTTCCTGGTCATAGTCGTAGCGCGCAAACTCCGCAGGGCGCATGCGCTTGACGTTCCATGTATGGAAATACTCGTGGCTGATCAAGCCGAGCAGGGTGTTGTAGCCCTCGGGGGCCTGCTTTTCGCCCACGCGCGGCAGATCGCGCCGACCGCAGATGAGCGCCGTGCTGTTCCTGTGCTCCAGCCCGCCATAGCCATCGTCCACCACGTTCAGCATGAACAGATAGTGGGAGTGCGCAGGCATGCCCTTGCCATGCCAGAAGCGGATCTCGGCCTCGCAGATGCGGCGCGTATCCGCCACCAGCCGCTCGCCGTCGAACGAGGCGGCCGCGCCTGCCACAACGATGCGATGCGGCACACCGCAGGCGGTGAAGTGGGCGCTCCAGAACTTGCCCATTTCAACGGGGCTGTCCACTAATTCGTCGTAGTTGGCCGCGAGATAGGTGCCGAAGCCTGCGCGATTGACCTGGACCGGCGTGAGCGAAGTTGCCGCCTGCCAGCCCTTGATGCGCGGGGGTGGCGCGATCTCGATGCCGTGGGGTTTGTTCTCTAAGCCCACGGCGCGCAAGCACACGCTGGTGCCGTTGAAGAAGCCGCGTGACGCATCCAGCCACGCCGTGCGCACGGAATGGTCGTAGGCCGCCACTTCGTAGGTGAGCGTGAGCGCTTGGTTTCGGCGGCAGCGCGCCACCCAGCGGTGTTTGTCGAGCTGCTGCAAGGCAACCGGCTTGCCGTCTTGCTGGGCCGTGAGTTGCTGCAGATTCTTGGAAAACTCGCGCACCAGGTAACTGCCCGGAATCCACACCGGCAGCGCCAGTTCCTGCTCGGCAGCAGGCTTGGCGACGACCATCGTCACCTGGAACAAGTGGCTGTGCGGATCGGTGGGTTCGACGCGAAAGAAGACGGAAGGCGTTGCGGCAGTGGTCATGGGTTCTTTGGTGTCCTTGCAGGCGACGGATCGTGCCTGACTATATGCGGCGGCGATGCGCACAATCAAGTTGCGCGCAATCGTGCCGGATACGAAACAAAAGCAAAAGCAAAGGCAAAAACACAAAGCAAAAGGCCGGTGCTTGCGCGCCCGGCCTTGGTTTTTGCATCAGTGGGAGAAAAAGCGCAGTGCGCTTGTGGGCGTCACTTGGCGGCGTTGACCTGCGTGAGGCGTTTTTCCACATCCTGCGCACTGATCGCGCCGGGCACACGCGTGCCGTCCTGGAAGATGATGGTCGGCGTGCCGGTGATCTTGTGCTTGCGCCCCAATGCCAGGTTGCGCTGGATGGCGGCGGTGTCGCAGCTTGCGGATGGCGTGACCTTGTCGCGCAGCATGTGGTCTTCCCATTCCTTGACGCGGTCCTTGGCGCACCAGATGTTGCGGCTCTTTTCGGCCGAATCGGGGCTCAGGATGGGGTAGAGGAACAGATAGACCGTCACGTCGTTCACGTTCTGCAGGTCTTTTTCAAAGCGCTTGCAGTAGCCGCAGTTCGGATCTTCGAACACGGCGATCTTGCGCTTGCCATTGCCACGCACTATGGTGAATGCATCGGCGAACGGCAGGGCGTTGAAGTCGATGGCGGTGAGCTTGTTGATGCGGTCTTCCGTCAGGTTGCGGCGGCCCTTGGTGTCGATGAGTTCACCCTGGATGAGGTAGTTGCCGGAGGCGTCGGTGTAGAACACGTCGGTGCCGATACGCACCTCATACAGGCCCTTCATGGGCGTGGCCACCACTTCGTCGATGTTCTGCAGTTGCGGGATGCGCTCGCCCAGCGCCTTGCGAATGGCAGCCTCTTGTGCAAACACGCCAGTGCTCATGACGAGAGCGGCGCTAGCCAGCAAGGTAGTGACAAATTTCATAGAGGTTCTCATCCACTCAAAGTTAAAAATCAAAGCATCGACGATCGGCGAAATCGCGCCGTGGCGGCCTGCGGAATGTCAGGCAATGTACGCGATGCGCGCAATTCGCCGCACACTCAACGCTTGGTTGGTGGCTGCAATCCCATGGCCTGGCGTGCCACCCATTCCTTGAACGGGCCGCTCATCTCGAAGCCTCGCATGCCCCAGTTACGCAGGGCTTGCAATGCGGATTCCTGACGCGAGAACAATTGCTGCAACGCATCCATCGTGGTGCCCAGCGGCAACAACGCGGATTTGCGTTCACGCTCGTATTGGCGCAGCAAACGCAGATCGCCTACGCTGCGCCAGCTCTGGCGTTCGCCCAGGATGCGCGCCAGCGCGGCCACATCGCCCAGTCCGATGTTCAGGCCCTGTCCCGCCAGCGGATGCACCGTGTGAGCGGCATCGCCCGCCAGTGCCCAATTGCGTGCGCGACCTTCCGTTGCGTCCGGCATGGCGCCGCACCAACGGCGCGCGAGCGCCTGTTGCAGTGGCCACGATGCGCGCGGGGCGGACAGCTCCAGCGTGCCCAGAGTGAAATCGCTGATGGCTTCGAGCTTTTGCACAAAGGCCGCATCGTCCGCTGCAAGCCAGGTCGCCACCTGATCGTGAGGGATGGACCAGACAACGGCCACGGAGTTCCCCTGTTCCCCCTCCAGCGGCAAAAACGCGAGGATGCTGCCATCCCTAGAAAACCACTGGCGCGCGATCTGCAAATGTGGCTTCTCGCAGCGCAGGCGCGTGGCAATGGCGGTTTGACCATAGGGCGTGACGTCGAACTCCACGCCGAACTCGCTGCGACTCTTGCTGGCGCGGCCTTCGCATACCACGGTGAGTGCGGCGGGCACGGGCTCGCTGACCACCTCGACCAGGGGTTGGAAGCGCGTGGCGTCCGCCAGTTGTTTTTCCAGCGCCGGCACATCCACGATCCATGCCATCGCGTCCGCGTGCTGACTGCCCGCATCGAACGTCACGGCGCCGCCCTGATCGCCATGCACCTGCATTTGCAATACCGGCGTGGCATGCGTCGCATCGGGCCAACTGCGCACAGATTGCAGCAACTCGCGCGACGCCACATTCATGGCATAGGCGCGCACATCCGAATGAGACGGCGCATGCGACGCCGCCGAGTCCACCAACGCGACCGAAAGCCGCTCGCGCGCCAGCAGCAGAGCCAGAGTGCGGCCGACAATGCCCGCGCCGCGAATACAGATGTCAAAAGAGTGCGCCATATGGGAATTGTAGAAGCCCGCGCGATCGCTGGCGCGCAGGATGCAGAATCGTCCACCTCATCGGGTCAGCGCGTTGCGTGGCGCCCGGGTACAGCCACACGGACAAAGCCTTATGAATTACCGGGCCGACCACGACCTCGCAGGCACCATCGACAGCCTGTTCATCTACCCCGTCAAATCCTGCGCAGGCATCGCCGTGCGCGAGGCGCGCCTGACCGCCACCGGCCTGGAGTGGGACCGCCACTGGATGGTGACCGATCCGCAGGGCCGATTCATCACGCAGCGCGAGTATCCGCGCATGGCGCTGATTCGCCCTGCGCTGCAGACGGGCGAACTCATCCTGCATGCGCCCGGCATGGCGCAACTGCACGTGCCAACGGCGGCCGAGTCGGTGCGGGAAACGGCAGCGCCAGCGGCCACGGTCACCGTCTGGAAAGACACCGTCGCGGCGCTCGATCAGGGCGACGCGGCGGCGCACTGGTTCAGTCAGTTCCTTCAGACACCGTGCCGGCTGGTGCGCTTCGACCCGCGCTTTCGCCGCATGGTGGATGGGAAATGGACGGACGGCATGGAATCCATCACGCAATTCGCCGATGGCTTTCCGCTGCTCATCACCAGCACCGCGTCGGTCCAAGAGATTAATCAGCGCTTGGACGCGCAGGGCCAGGCATCGATCGACGTGCGCCGCTTCCGCCCCAACGTTGTGCTGTCCGGAGTCGACGCCCACGACGAAGACCGCATCGATACCCTGTTCATCGATGCCGAGGAGCAAGAGGCGGTACTGCGCCCCACCAAACCCTGTTCGCGCTGCCCCATCCCCGACATTCATCCCGATACCGCCGAGCAGGGCACCGCAGTCAACGCCACGCTGCGCACCTATCGCCAGGACCCGCGCGTCGGCGGCGCGCTCACCTTCGGCATGAACGCCATCCCGGTCGCAGGCGAAGGCGTGGTGCTGAGGGCCGGACAGCGCATCGCAGCGAACCTGCGGTTTGACTGAACAGGCCGATTGGATGGGCGACCATTGGGAGAATTTTCGACAAAGGGCTAAAATGGCAGGTTTGTCTCCCGATTACCAGAAAGCCCTGCCATGAGCCTCAAATGCGGCATCGTGGGCCTGCCCAACGTGGGCAAGTCCACCCTCTTCAATGCGCTGACCAAGGCCGGCATTGCCGCCGAGAACTATCCGTTTTGCACGATCGAGCCGAATACCGGTGTCGTGGAAGTGCCTGATCCGCGACTGGATCAGCTCTCCGAAATCGTGCAGCCCGAACGTGCCGTGCCTGCCATCGTCGAATTTGTGGACATTGCCGGTCTGGTGGCTGGCGCGTCCAAGGGCGAAGGTCTGGGCAACCAGTTCCTCGCGCACATTCGCGAAACCGACGCCATCGTCAACGTGGTGCGCTGCTTTGAAGACCCGAACGTGATCCACGTGGCGGGCCGCGTCGATCCGATCTCCGACATCGAAGTCATCCAGACCGAGCTGTGCCTGGCCGACCTCGCCACCGTGGAGAAGGCGCTGAACCGTTACAGCAAGGCGGCCAAGTCGGGCAACGACAAGGAAGCGGCCAAGCTGGTGTCGCTGCTCACGCCCATTCAGGCCGCACTGAACGAAGGCAAGCCCGCGCGCACGATCAGCGTGAGCAAGGAAGATGCGCCGCTGCTCAAGCAGTTCTGCCTGATCACGGCCAAGCCTGCGATGTTCGTCGGCAACGTGTCGGAAGATGGTTTCGAGAACAACCCGCTGCTCGACAAGCTCAAGGAATACGCCGACGCGCAAGGCGCGCCGGTGGTCGCCATCTGCGCCAAGATCGAAGCCGAAATGGCCGAGATGAGCGATGACGACCGCGACATGTTCCTCGAGGAAATGGGCCTGGAAGAACCCGGCCTGAATCGCCTGATCCGCGCAGGCTTCAAGCTGCTGGGTCTGCAGACCTACTTCACCGCAGGCGTGAAGGAAGTGCGCGCGTGGACGATCCACGTGGGCGACACCGCGCCGCAGGCAGCGGGCGTGATCCACGGCGACTTCGAGCGCGGCTTCATCCGCGCCCAGACCATTGCGTTCGACGACTTCATCCAGTTCAAGGGCGAGCAAGGCGCCAAGGACGCAGGCAAGATGCGCGCCGAAGGCAAGGAATACATCGTCAAGGACGGCGATGTGATGAACTTCCTGTTCAACGTCTGATCGTTCTTGCTATGCTTTACAACTGTTCAAGTTGTTTCATATTGTTCCAATAGACTATTTGAAATCAATGGATTGAATGGTTTTTTCGGCGCCTCGTGTTGCATCACGTTGCGCCGTTTTTCATGTCTTTTCAACAATAAATTGGGTACAGCTGTGGGTATGCTTCTTGACGAGCTCCCGAGTTGGTGGGTATGGTGCTATCCATGCTTACTGACATGCAATGCCGTACCGCCAAGCCACGTGAGCGGCTCTACAGACTGAACGACCGCGACGGCCTCTATCTGGAGGTCAAGCCCAATGGTGTTAAAGCGTTCCGATACCGCTTCAAGCTGGGTGGTAAGGAGTCGATGATGGCTTTGGGCGAGTACCCGTCCACCCCCTTGTCTGAGGCTCGGGAGAAAACCTGGGCCGCACGCAAGCTCGTAAAGGAGGGGATCAATCCCGTTCAGCAAAAGCAGATTGACAAGGCGCGCAGGGAGCTTGATCGTAGCAACACCTTGGAGTTGGTGGCATTGGAATGGCTGGCAACCAAGGACTGGGAGGCCGTTACGAAGAAGCGGCGGCTGGACATGCTGCGCCGCGTAGCGTTTCCGACATTAGGCAAACAATCGGTGCGTAATATCACCGCACACCAAGTTCTCGCCATCTTACAGTCCACCCACGCACGTGCCCCCTCCGTAGCAGCAGAGGCCAAGCGCACGCTATCGGCCATCTTTCAGTTTGTGGTGGCCACCCTGCGAGCAGATATTGATCCGATTTGGCCAGTACGCAATGCCTTGCCGAAGAACAAGACGCAGCACAAAACAGCGCTGACCAAGGAGCAGGTTGTCAAATTGTTGAGCGAGATTGGCGAGCACAAAGGTAGCTTCATGACCGTCCAAGCCTTTCGCTTGCTCTGGTACACATTACTGCGGCCCAACGAGGTAGCTGCAGCAGAATGGACGGAAATCGACTTAGAAAAGCGCATTTGGACGATACCCGCTGAACGCATGAAAGCACGTCGGCCACATTCCGTCTATTTGACAAATCAGGCTCTTGTGATTTTCAAAAGTATGAAGATGCAAACGGGTCAATACAAATATGTGTTTACTGGCAGAGATTCAAAATTAAAGCCGCTTGCCATCGCCACCTTCCGTCAACTACTTTACAAAAATGGCTGGGCGGGAATTTACTCGCCACATGGAACGAGAACGACTGGCTCAACCATGCTGCATGAAATGGGTTTTCGTAGTGAGTTGATAGAAGCTCAACTGGCTCATGTTGATCAAAATCAGGTTCGCCGCACCTATAACCACACTGATTATTTTTCTGAAAGAACGAAAATGATGCAGGATTGGTGTGATTTGCTTGATGAATTTGCCAGCACAAGGAGTTAGTGTGAAAATTAACTCAATATCTTATAAAGATTGGTCAAATGAATTTTCAGAGCGTTTTGATGATCTGCGAAAATTCGTTAATCAATGTATTGGGTGTTAGATATATTCAGGTCAAGAGGTGATAGTCAGTGATTTCTGCGCGCTGGCGATTGAATATAGATTAAAAATATTTGAGATAATTAGATCGAATAATAATATTAATCACCCTGCAAAAGACGTATTAAAGGCTTTGGATCTTCTTGTGGTGAAGATTGATAAATTTAAAGAGCGAAATGCATGGCAAAACGACTGCGCGGATGAACCTCATAGTCCATTGGGTAAATTTATTTATTCAAATTGTGAAGATGGTGGTTATTTGAATTCCTCTGAACTAATAAGTATTAGAAAAAATTTGGAACTGGCTCTTGTAAAAGGAGGTGGTTATGACGATGAGTTCTTTAGGGACCCTCTGCACGAATCGCCCTTAAGTGTGCGTTGAGGCAGCAAAGGCCCTCACAATACAGCCATGAATCAAAGCGGCCTGGGCCTGAACGTCACCACAAAGCGCACACGTCGGCGTGAGTTTCTCGACTCGATGGAACGGGTGGTTCCTTGGAATGCGCTTGTGGCGCTGATCGAGCCTTATGCGCCTGAGTCAGGCCGTCGGGGCCAGCTGTTATCGCCGATGCAATACTGACCCACAGCGCCGAAGTAAAAGTGACCCACCTGGGCGAGGATGACGGCCTTTGCGCCGTCGATGTTGACCCAGGAGCAAGTAGTGGAGATACGAGTGATGGCCCGCAGGGGCGAGAGCCTCAGGGCGATAGCCAGGCAGTTGGACTGCTCACGCAACACGGTGCGCCGTTACCTCAGGGATGAGGCGGCGCAGCGCTATAGTCCGCGCCCCGCGCGGGCATGCAAGCTTGACGATTACAAGCGCTATTTGATGGAGCGCATCGAGCAGGCGCGCCCGCGGTGGATTCCGGCGACCGTACTTTTTCGCGAGATCCGTGAGCGCGGCTATGGCGGCGGCATCAGCCAGCTCAAGGTCTGGCTGGCCCCCTTCAAGAAGAGTGAGCCCGAGCCGCTTGTGCGCTTTGAGACGCCGCCGGGCAAGCAGATGCAGGCCGACTTCACCTATGTGAGAAGGGGCAAAGAGCCACTCTTGGCCTTTGTTGCCACCATGGGCTACAGCCGGGCGAGCTTCGTGAAGTTCGTTGCGTGTTCTGGCGAGGATGCAGCCACGCTTTGCCAAGGCCTTCGTGAGGCGTTCGACTATTTCGGGGGCGTTCCAGAGCACGTTCTGTTCGACAACACCAAGGCGGTCGTGATCCAGCGCGATGCCCACGGCGAAGGCCTGCACCGCTGGAACAGTCAGGTGATGGAGTTGGCGCAGGATTGCGGCTTCACGCCGCGACTGTGCCGGCCGTACCGAACCAAGACCAAGGGCAAGGTCGAGCGATTCAACGCCTACCTGAAGGGCAGTTTCGTGGTGCCTCTGGTTGCGACACTACACGCCAGTGGGCTGCGCCTGGATGCGGCTCTGGCCAACCTGCACGTGCGGCGCTGGCTCGACGAGGTCGCCAACGCCCGGGTACACGCCACGACCAAGGTGGTGCCGGCTCAGCGCCTGGCCGAAGAACGCGCAGTCATGCTGAGCGCACCGGCGCTCAAGGCACCAACGCCAACTTCAGTGCCAACGCCGCAACGTCTGGCCCTGCCGGTGGAGAGCCTGCAGCATCCGCTGTCGGTATACGACGCCTTGCTGGAGGTGGCAGCATGACGAGCCTGCAACACGCGCGCATTGCCGAGCTGTGCGAGCAACTGAAGTTGGACCGTCTGGCCAGCGAGTGGCCGGCATTGGCGCACGATGCCGCACACAAGGAGAGCAGCTTCGCCGACTTCCTGGAGAAGATACTCACCTGCGAGATTGCAGCACGCGAGCAGCGCAAGCGCGTGACCATGCTGCGGCTGGCGACGATGCCCGCCATCAAGACGCTGGAGCAGTTCGACTGGATTCAGGCCAGTGGCGCACCCAAGGCCCAGATCATCGAACTTGGCCACATGGCATTCGTGGAGCGCGCCCAGAACGTCGTGCTGCTCGGCCCGAGCGGGGTTGGCAAGACCCACATCGCGCTCGCCTTGTGCCACAAAGCGGTGATGGCGGGGCACAAGGCGCGCTTCATCACGGCTGCAGATTTGATGATGCAACTGGCAGCCGCCAAGAGTCAGAATCGCCTGAAGGAATACTTTGCCCGGGCCGTGCTCGGGCCCAAACTGCTGGTGATCGATGAGATCGGCTACCTGCCGTTTGGCCGCGACGAGGCCAACCTGTTCTTCAACGTAGTGGCCAAGCGCTATGAGCGAGGATCGATGGTGCTGACCAGCAACCTTGCGTTCACCCAGTGGGCCAGCGCCTTTGCAGACGACCAGACACTGACGGCAGCCATGCTCGATCGCCTGCTGCATCACGCCCACATCGTGCAGATCATGGGCGAGAGCTTCCGACTGAAAGACAAACGCAAAGCCGGCCAAACGGCAAGGACGAACACATCGGCGACATGACCGGTGCCGCGCATTGCCAAGCCGCCAGGAGCCAAGCTCCAAACGTCCGGGCAGTGCATTCAAAGTGACCCGGGTGGGTCAGATTTACTTCGGCGATCCGCAGGGAAGTGGGTCAGTTTTAAATCGGCGTTGACAGCCAGCAGCCGTTTGCTGTGCAGACGCTGCTGCGCATTCACTTCATGCAGCAATGGTTCAACCTGAGCGATCCTGCGATGGAGGAGGCATTGCACGACATCCCCATGTTCCGTGACTTTGCTGGGCTCACGCATTGGGACGAGCGCATTCCCAGCGAATCCAGCATCTTGCGATTCCGTCATCTGCTGGAGCCCCATAAGCTGGCCGATCAGATTCTCGCCATCGTCAATGAACTACTGCAAGCCCAGGGCTTGCAACTCAAGGAGGGCACGGTGGTGGACGCCACGTTGATCGCTGCGCCGAGCTCGACCAAGAATCAAAGCGGCACGCGTGACCCCGAGATGCACCAGAGCAAGAAAGGCAATCAGTGGTATTTCGGAATGAAGGCACACATTGGTGTGGATGCCGATTCAGGGCTGGTGCACACGGTGCGTGGCACGTCGGGCAATGTCTCGGACGTACTGGAGGCTAACTCGCTACTGCACGGCCAAGAGAAAAATGCCTTTGGTGACGCGGGTTACCAGGGCGTGGACAAGCGGCCAGACGCCAACGCCCGCGTGCGCTGGCACGTAGTGATGCGAGCGGGCCTGCGCCGAGCGCTGGACAAGACGCGCCCCATCGAAGACATGATCGAGCAGGTCGAAAAAATCAAAGCCAGCATCCGGGCGAAAGTGGAGCACCCGTTTCGGGTGCTCAAGCGGCAATTTGGCTATGTGAAAGTGCGCTACCGGGGATTGAAGAAGAACACAGCGCAAATCACCACATTGTTTGCCCTGTCCAACCTTTGGATGGCGCGGCACCGTTTGGAAGCCAAGGCACAAGTGCGCCCGCAGAGCGCGTAAAGCATGAAAAACAGAGCCCAAACAGGCCCTGCGAGTGCGATCTGATCAATGTTGGACCGTGAGGACCGGATTTGCCGTTCAAAACTGCATCGTTGGTGATTCAGGACTGTGTTGCCACATTGAAAAGTGATTTGTGCAGACCTTCCTTAGGATTTAATGGGATCATTGCAGCCACAGATGCCAGATGGTCATAGGACCAGGATGCTGGGTAGACGACGCTTGGTGGATGTATGTAAACGCCCTGGCATGTTGTGAACATGCAAGATCTCTAGCGCCTGAACTCATATATGTTGGAAGTGCCTGCATTGCATATCGTGGCGATGAAAGTGTCTGATCCTTGGTAAGTAAGGGCGTCAATTGCCCAGCTATGGATGACTTATCACGGACATAACCCAACATGAATGCCTCCTTACTGGCCCAAGCATATTCTCCAGTCAAAAACCGACACAGCCCATTGTCACAGTACATGACTGCTGTTTTGGAGGTGGCCGAATCCAAAATTTTGGCTTCAACAATCAGTGGAAAATTACGTGCGCGGCTCGACAGGTAGATTGAAAGATCCGGCCTTTTCTCTAGATGAGTACCGTCAAAGCTCACACTTTCCTTACCTCGGACGACACAGAGCACCAACTGCCCCCAGAACGGATCTTGTCCGACCAGTTCGTTCAATCGAGCTTCCAGTAAGGCCGATACTTCCGCTTCGCTGCCAGAGGCGACCACAGTGGGATGCTTTACCAGAACATCCCGAAATGCACTACAAAGGCCATCGGCAATGATTTCCAGATGCGAGGGATCCACAGCGGCTAGAGGAAGGCGCAGTCCGCGTGTCAGTGCATCAATTTGGTCGGGGCGGGGCACCAAGGCTGAAGACTTCATGCTTAGGCTTGCCCTTTCAGCACATCCAAATGAGACCAAATAATCTGTTGTGCCAGAAGCCGAGCCTGGGTATCACTCCAATAACGCTGCTGGGCAAGTCTGCCAATTAACAGTCCCCCGTCATTGGTTCGTATCAACACTTCGGAGCTTGCGGTGTCGTCAGCGGCTTGCAGAATACCTGCCCAATCACTTGCGGAAAGGCTTTCCTCTGCTGTAGCCGTTTGCAATGCAATGCCGCCCCACGGAGAACCAGCTGGCTGCGGCATTGGCGTCACGTTTAGGAAAGTGCCCAACCGTTTACACCAGGGCTCCAACTCTCCTTTCAACGTATCGCAGAACCGGGCCGTATCCACCGCTGACGGCGGTTGTTGCGCTTGCTGCTTATTCTCGGCAAACGGCAGGTTGAACGCGAGCGTATCCGAAATCACCTGGAGATCGCGCGGGCCCAAACCATAGAGGTTAGCCACCCATGCATCGACTTCGTCCCAAGAAGCGTTCCCGTTACGCAGTTGCTCGAACAACCTGATCACTTCATTGCGCTGCTCAGGCAGCGTAGCATCGAAATCAGGTATAGGAATCCGATCCAGGGTCGCCTTCTCGATCACTTCGCGTTCAAAGCCGAACTCTCCGCTGGTAACGAGCGACATCCAAACAGCCAATCTACTGCCAAGAATCAATGTCAGATAGCGAACAAGAGCATCCGCTTCAGGATGCCCAATTGGACTGTACCCATAGAACGTTTCATTAAAGACCAAACTAGTCGCGGCAATGGCAACGCTAATGCGTCCTGTGGCCGCTGGTGGAGATTTATGAACAATGACCAAAGGGCCCGCAAAAATCTCAAGGGGCCTAGGATCGTGAATGCGTTGATCTACAAACGGCTCAAGGACACTGTCGTCGATGACGATACTGGTCATTGACTCAGAGTTAACCTCAAACAATCCATGTAAATATGTCGCGTCTACACCCGGCAAACCGTCACCATTTTTACGTGTTCGACTGCTGGGCCGTAATTTCTGGTAACCATTCCCGCTACCCCGCAAACGGCCACGTTCAGTTGTACCAATTCTTTCGCGCCAATAGGCATCAAGCGTTGGGTGTCCTTGGGCTCGAATGCGCTCGACAATTCCCAAATCGGCACTTGTTCCGCGAAATAGGATCTTCAAGATGTCAGGCACTTCTGCTACACGCGAGGGATGTATCGTTTCAGCATTCAATGCATCAATCCGCATAACGCCAGCGGCGTTCATCGACTCTTCTAACTTCGGACTGATGAGTCGGAAACCGGCGCCTGAACCTAGAATGTCATTTGTCGCGAACAAAATGCAAAACGGAGCTGAAATCTCTGGCCAGACCTTGGTCTGCCGTAGTTCAGAACCATTGATGATCGCAGTCACATCTAGCGCTTCGAACAAGGCTTGCCGCGCCTCGACCATGCCATCACCTTGCTGAAAGAGCAATTTGGCATGGAGTGCAAACGCAATCTGGCCACCAGGCTTTGCCCACTCCATAGCACGCCAAACAAATGGAAGATCCAGACACTCATTTGGTAAGGGTGGCGTTTGATTGGAGACTTGCCTGCTAGCAGCAATACGGGCTACTGCCTCGCTGACCAGATGCCAATCGCTTAGTCCAGTCGCACTGGACCATGGAGGGTTGCCAATAACCAGATCGTATTGACCCACATGCTTTTGCCCAACCAGCGGGCCAAGACTACCCAGCTCATGCCCTTCTTCCTTGCTCTCGGAAGTGAGTCTGTGTAGCACCGTGCCGCTTAGGTTCTCAAAGCGCAGTTTGTCAACTGGTCTGGGGTTAGGGTCGAGCTCAATGGACATGAGGTACAAACCTAAAGCCGCAAATCGCAACGCAGCCTCGTTCACATCAAAGCCCGTCACCTGGCCATAGAGGATTGAGCGGAGCATCCTCGTCTCAGGTCGCTTCCCTTCCGCACGCCAGCGCGCAGCTACCAGTTCACGAAACGCCGTTAGCAAAAAAACGCCAGCACCCGCAGCTGGATCGAGCACCCTAGCGTGGCTGACCGTACCATGACGCTCCAGCGCTCGAAATGAGGCCCGCACCATCAAATCTGCGATTGGACGCGGGGTGTAGAAACCTCCTTCGCGCTTCTGGCGAAGCGGCGCACGTTCGCGCAGATATAGCTCGTAAGCTTGACTCAGCACTCCTACGGGAATATGGGAAAAATCCAAGTTATCCCATTTTTCTTCCCAACCCAAGAACAGTTGGCTATCAGGAGCGCGTCGCATGATATCGCCTAACACAGCATAGGCTTGGTTAGGCAACACATCGAAAACCCTCTCCGAAAGCGGTAAGAGGTCACCATTGAACGTGTCATCGAGCCATCGCGAAGTTCTCTCGGCTGCAGAACGTTGATCGAAGAAACTGGAAGGTGTTTCCGATGCACATATTGCCCGTGGCAACAAATCTCGGTCAGCAAGAAAGCGTGTAAACAGCGCGCGACCAACCAGCGAAATGGCATCATCTTGCGTCACACTCTGTAGCCCGATCAAGCGCGTAATTGATCGTGTCAGTAAATTCAAGACGACATTGGAGATCCAGCCACGATGGCTAATAGCTGCATCAGGCCGCAGGTTGCCAAGTCTTGCTAGCACAACAGATGGATCGGTATTTCCGATCTCCACCTTGGCCTTCCGCAGCGAATGCTTGTCCAATGCAATGCGGTAAACATCAAGGCGCCCAGGTGCCACCACGCCAAGATAAGGTGCATCACCGCGCATAGCGAGCAAACGGCGTATCTGGTGCAAATGCTGCTCACCTTCAAGGGAATCAGCATCCACCAAAAAAAGAAGGGGCGCGCCCTGCCATTCATATACCGCCCCAACGGCACTCAGCACCGAACTCCCATGGCGACGTGCTGTTAACAACGTGGCATAGGGAAGCAGCTCCGGCCCATCTACATTCAACAGGTGCAGTGACGCTGCATCAGCGCCATATACCGTCAACAACGCGTTAAGGTCAGCCATGGCGTCGCTCCAGGAGCTTTGAGTGCGTGTCTTGGTGATCGCTCGTCATACGTCAAAGTCCATTGCTTGCTGTGGGTTCCCGCCAAACCGCCCTCGCTTTGCACTACCGCGTGGTTTTTTGGGCGTGAGTGCAACCTTTGACATGATTTGCCGGTAGTCCCCACCTTTCTCTGCGATTCCGACAATCAGCACTGCAATTAGAGCGATGTGGGTCGGCAGCTCACCGTGACTCGCGTAGTTGGACAGCGAATTCGGATTCATGCCAACTAATTCGGCAAATGCGCGTACGCTCAGCCCAATTTTCTGAAGCTCTGCAAGAAAATTTGAATACGTCATCCCGATTCATCAGGTTGGCACATAATTTCATGAAGGATAGCACATAAATATATGTAGGTTTGTTGGATTTGTGTGATGACCCTGTCTGCAATGTCTGGAGCCGCTAACGCGTACTTATTGGTATCGACCGTAGCTAACGGTATCCCGTCAATGATTCTTATGATTCTTCGGAGAGTTTTATACAGGTGATCGACTTGCAGCGATGGGCAAGACGACCGTCGCGGTTGGCTTTGCCATCAGCTCTTTCTGAGCATTGCCCATGATCAATTGAAGGCCTAGATGCGCAGATAGGAGCGCGACCAATCAAATGCACTGGTGCGAAAGTCAATCGGCAACAAGCGGTAGCATGGGTGGGTATAGATGTGGGTATGTTTTGATAGATTCCTTAAAATGATATTGTATTTAAAGGGGTTCTCTTTGAACTTCCTGTTCAACGTCTGATCCATCCGCCTTCCCTGAGCCAGAGCGCCAGCCTCGTCAGCGCGCCAGCGGGTCGAGGTTCGCGCTTTGGTCGATGGACCACAGCGCGGCGATGAGCTCGTCGCTGCGCGGCTGTCCGATCACGGGCAGCGCGAGTTCGCGGAATTTCTCGTTCAATTCTTCGTCCGACAGTGGCATGTCAGGGTCGCCTTTGCGCGTGGGTTGCAGCATGGCAAAGGTCTGGCCGTCGCGCAGGGTGATGCGGACCTGGGCGGCGCGCTGGCGCGGAAAGGCGGCGTCGAGTTGCGGCTCCACTTCGAGTTGGACGCGCTCCATGAGCGCGCGGATCGCGGGTGAATCCAGCCGCTCCTGGCTGAATGCCGCTAGACGCACGCTGCCATGCAGCAGCGCAGTAGCAACCACGTAGGCGATGCTGAATCGCGCTTCCGGCGCGGTGCGCGGCTGCATGTTGCCCGCGACGGCCAGTGCGGGCGAGTAGGTGGCGATGCGGATGCTGTCAATGTCTTCTGCACGAATGCCGTGGCGTTTTTGCAGTTCCAGCGCGCCGTCGATGGGCGCAAACGTGTGGCCGCAGCATGTGTGGTTCTTGAACGTCATCGCGTTGATGTTGTAGACGCTGCTCAGATCGTCGAATGCGTGGCTCCAGTCTGGGCCGTCGCTCATGGACTGCCCCAATCCCACCTCGCCTTCGAATACGTCCAATGAACCCGTCACGCCTTGCTGCGCCATGAGGGCGGCGGTCACGCCGGCTTCTGCCGCACGCCCGGAATGCAGCGGCTTGGCGAGTGAATCCATCTTGAAGGCCTGTTGCAACCCGGCGGCGAAGGTGGCGGCAATGGCGAGCGCATTGGCGCTCTGGCGCGCATCCAGCCGCAGCAGGCTGGCGGCAGCCGTGGCCGCGCCAAAGGTGCCAACGGTGCCGGTGTTGTGCCAGTGTTGGTAGTGCGCGCGGCCCATGGTGCGGCCGATGCGGGTGGAGGTTTCATAGCCCGCGATGGATGCGCGCAGGAAGTCATCGCCGCTGGCGCCGATGGCATGTCCCACGGCCATGGCGGCAGAGAACGTGGGCGCACCGGGGTGGTAGATGGCCTCGCGGAAGATGTCGTCCACTTCGGCGGTGTGTGACGCCGTGCCGTTGATGAGCGCCGCCGCTCGCGTGGCCGCCGGACGGCCCAGCGCCAACCGTGCCTTGCCCTGATCGAGCTCCTGCGCGAGGGCTTTTTCCACCATGGTGGTCGGCTCCATGGGGTAGCCAGCTAGCAACGCGCCGTACCAGTCGACGAGCGCGCGCTTGGCGTGATGCACCACGTCCGGAGGCAGTGTCCGGGTAGCGATTGCGGCAGTGAACTGACCGAGTTGCTCGGTGACGTACATGGTGTGGGACTCCTGACAGTGGCGGAAAAAATGTCTGCCAATTGGGTGGCTGATGGGTGTGAATCATCCTCTGGCATCGAAGAAAAGGGGAAGAGCAACGTTCATCGGGATATGTCTTTTTTTCATTTCTCAAGGCCAAACCGGAAGAACTGGAAGCGTGCCTGGCGCTGCATGATTTGCCCATCGATCAATGCACAACCCACAGTCAGGTTCTTTCATGGATTTCACACTCTCGCCCGAACATCAGGAGTTTGCCGACAGCGTCGCCCGCTTTGCCAGGGATAAGCTCGCACCCGGCGCACTGGAGCGCGCGCACTCCCCGCACTACCCGTGGGAGACTGCCAGGCTGCTGGCCGAGCAGGGCCTGCTGGGCATCACGTTCCCGGAAGAAGATGGAGGTCAGGGCGGCACGCTGATGCATGCGGTGCTGGCGATCCAGCAGGTGGCGCTGCACTGCCCCAAGAGCGCCGACATCGTGCAGGCGGGCAATTTCGGCCCCATCCGCACATTTGTCGAATATGCCTCGCCCGAGCAGAAGAAGCGCTTCCTGCCCGATCTGCTGGCCGGAAAAAAGCTCATCTCTCTGGGCATGACCGAGCCAGATGCGGGCTCTGCCGTGACCGAGCTGAAGACCACCGCAACGCAGGATGGCGATGACTACCTGATCAACGGCAGCAAGGTGTTTTCCACGCACAGCCCGGAGGCGGAGCTGTTCCTCGTCTATCTGCGCTTCGGCCCCGGCGTGGGGGGCATCGGCTCGGTGCTGGTGGAAAAAGGCACGCCCGGTTTTGTCGTCGGCCAACCATCGAATTTCATGAATGGTGAGCAGTGGTCGCAACTGTATTTCGAGAACTGCCGCATTCCCAAGGAGAACGTGCTGCTGGGCGCGGGCGGCTTCAAGAAGCAGATTTCCGGCTTCAACGTGGAGCGTCTGGGCAACTCGTCGCGCGCACTGGCTTTGGGCCGTTACGCATTCAACATGGCGCGTGAGCATGCGCTGGTGCGCAAGCAGTTTGGTCGCGAGCTGTGCGAGTTCCAGGGCCTGCAGTGGAAGTTTGCCGAGATGTGGATGAAGCTGGAGCAGGCGCAACTGCTGCTCTACAAGGCGGCGCTGGAGGGCGAGCATGGCTTGCCATCGGCCCAAAGCACGGCCATGGCCAAGCTGGCGTGCAACATGGCGGGTTGGGAGGTTTCCAACGACGCCCTGCAGGTGATGGGCGGCATGGGCTTCAGCCAGGAGGCGCTGGTGGAGTACTGCGTGCGCCGCACGCGCGGCTGGATGATCGCGGGCGGCTCCATCGAAATCCTGAAGAACCGCATCGCGGAAGGGGTGTTCGAGCGCACGTTCTCGCAGCGTCCACCCAAGGCAGCATAAGCAGGATTGACACGATCAGCACGATCCGTACGCGGCCCACGACGCCGGACCCATCGCATTCACTGGATTCAAGGAGACTCACATGCAACGCAGAATTGTTCCTCTCGCCATTGCCTCGTTGTGCGCCATGGCCTTCACCGGCGCGCACGCGGCGGACGCGGACAGCTACCCGCACAAGACGGTGAAGATCATCGTCGGCTTCCAGGCCGGAGGCCCGACCGACGTCGTGGCGCGGTTGGCGGCGCGGGCGTTGTCCGATGCGCTCAAGTCGCCGTTCATCGTCGAAAACAAGCCCGGCGCGACGAGCAATATTGCGTCCGAAATGGTGGCCGCCGCGCCGCCGGATGGCTACACGCTGCTGCTGGCCGCATCGCCGCTGGTGATGAACAAGTACGTGTATCCGCAGCAGAAGTTCGATCCGCTCAAGAGCTTCGAGCCGGTGTCGAAGATTTCGGTTGCGCCAGGCGTGTTGTCCGTCAGCCCGAAGTCGCCGGCCAAGACCTATCAGGAGTTCGAGGCACTGGCCAAGAAGAAGGCGGACGGCCTTTCCTATGGCAGCACCGGCAAGGGCGGCACACAGCACATGGCCATGCTGCGGCTGGAAGAGTTGACCGGCATGAAAATGGTGCACGTGCCTTATGGCGGCACGACCGGTGTGATCAACGATCTGATGTCCAGCACCATTGATGCGGCGTTCATGACGTCCATGGGCTCCATGCCCAACCTCGTCGCGGGCAAGGTGCGCCCGCTTGCCGTGGCGGGCCCCAAGCGCCTGCCCGGCCTGCCCAATGTGCCTACATTTGCGGAAGTGGGTGTGCCGGCGATGAAGTCGGAGTCGTGGAACGCGTTGCTGGCCCCGGCGGGCACGCCCAAGGCTGTCGTGGACAAGCTGGCGGCGGTGCTGGAGAAAGCCGTGCACACCAAGGAATTCCAGGATGCACTGGTGCCGCAGGGCTCGATGCTGATCGGCAATACGCCGCAGCAATTCAAGGCAGAGTTGAAGGAAGAGGTGGCCTTCTGGGCCGACCAGTTCAAGAAAGCAAAAATCGGCAACGACTGAGCAAGAAGCGCAAGGCAATGACTAGCATGAACAGTACAACTTCCGATCTGTGCAAAGCGCTGCTGTATCCGGGCAGCGTGGCTCTGGTGGGTGCGTCGGACGACACGAAGAAGACCGGCGGGCGTCCGCAGCAATTCCTGCGCCGTGCGGGCTTTGCGGGCAAGGTCTATCCCATCAATCCGAATCGTGCGCAAGTGCAGGGCGAGCAGGCGTGGCCGTCGCTGGCGGCACTGCCGGAAGTGCCGGATCAGGTGTTCGTGCTGTCACCCACCGACACCGTGGTGGACACGGTGCGCGAGTGCGCCAGGCTGGGTGTGAAGCTGGTGACGGTGCTGGCCAGCGGCTTTTCTGAAACAGGCCCGGAGGGTGCTGCGCGCGAGGCCGAGCTGCGCACCATCGCCCGCGAAACGGGCATCCGCATTCTGGGGCCGAGCAGTCTTGGCGTGGTCAATCCATCCAACGGTCTGATGCTCACCGCCAATGCCGCCTTTGCCGAGCCCGACATGCCCGCTGGCAAGGTGTTTGTCGCATCGCACAGTGGCAGCATGATTGGCGCGCTGGTGTCGCGGGGCAAGGCGCGTGGCGTGGGCTTTGCCGGGTTGGTGTCCGTGGGCAGCGAAGTGGACTTGAGCGTGGGTGAAATCTGCGCTGCCACGCTGGACGATCCGCACATCGAGGGGTACGTGCTGTTCCTCGAAAGCCTGCACCATGGCGACAAGCTACAGGCCTTCGCGCGCGAGGCGGCCCAGCGCGGCAAGCCCGTCGTGGCCTACAAACTGGGACGCTCGGGCGCCGCAGCCGAGATGTCGGCCACGCACACGGGCGCGCTGGCAGGCGAGGACGACATCGCCGATGCGTTCCTGAAGGACCTGGGCGTGGTGCGCGTGGACATGCTGGAGACGCTGTTCGAGGTCATGCCGCTGGCGCAGAAGCTGCCGCTCGCGCCACGCGCCACCAAGCGCGTGGGCGTGGTCACTACCACGGGCGGCGGTGCGGCCATGGTGGTGGACCAACTCGGCATTCGTGATGTGACGGTGGAAATGGTGTCGCCCGAAACGCTGGCGCAACTCCAGGCCGCCGACATTCCCGGTACCGCAGGGCGTGTGCTGGACCTCACGCTGGCGGGAACGAAATACGAGGTGATGAAAAAGGCGCTGGACATCTTGCTGGAAGCGCCAGAGTTCGATCTGGTGGTGGCCGTGGTGGGTTCGTCCGCCCGGTTCCAGCCAGATCTGGCCGTCAAGCCGATCATCGACAGTGCGGGGCATGACAAGCCGCTGGTCGCCATGCTGGTGCCCGATGCGCCGCACGCGCTGGCGCAACTCACGCAGGCACAGATTCCCTGCTTTCGCACGCCAGAAGCCTGTGCGGATGCCATTGCTGCTGTGTTCGCACGGCGCGTTCCGGGGGGCAAGGCGCAGCCGGTACAGATACAGCACCCTCATGCGCTCAAGGAGTCCGACGCCTATGCACTGCTGGACACGCTGAAGGTGCCGCACGCGGCAGCGGCCACGTTCCCGATCGGGTCGCCGCCAGCGCAGTTGCCGTTCGACTATCCGGTGGTGGCCAAGGTGTGCTCGGCAGACATCCAGCACAAGACCGAAGTGGGCGGCGTGGTACTGGGCATCCAGAACGCCGCCCAGTTAGGCGAGGCGTTTGCCACCTTGCGCCGCAACCTGCAGGAGCGCGCTCCCGGCATAGTTTGCGATGAGGTGCTGGTGCAGCCCATGCGCAAGGGGCTGACGGAAGTGCTGGTGGGCTATCGCGTGGATGTGGATGCCGGGCCCATCATCATGCTGGCGGCCGGTGGCATCTGGGCCGAGGTGATGAAGGACCGCAGCATTCGTCTGGCGCCAGTGACGGTCGAAGTAGCGCGCACGATGATCGACGAAGTGAAGATGCTGAAAACCGTCACCGGCCTGCGTGGCACGAAGAAGGGCGACCTGGAGGCATTGGCGCACACCATTGCCAATCTGTCGCAGTTGGCCGTGCGCCCGGAGTTGCAGGTCAGCGAGGCCGAAGTGAACCCGCTGATGGTGATGCCCGAGGGCGAAGGCGTACTGGCGGTGGACGCGCTCATATTGCAGGGCTGAGCACCGCAGGCAGACGAAAGAAGGCAGAAGTCAGGAGCGCGCGATGCTGATGAAAGTCCCCCCGGTGAGCCAGGCGCTGCAAGCGCGTGCCCGCGAGCATGTCACCTCACACGCCGGTTGCGCCGTGCGCTGGCGCGAGTTTGGCGCAGGGCCACCGCTGATTGCGCTGCACGGTGGTCACGGCGCGTGGCAGCACTGGTCCCGCAACGTGGATGCGTTGGCCTTGCGCTATCGCGTGTTGTTGCCCGACATGCCGGGCTTTGGCGAGTCGGACAGTCTGCCGATGGCAGCGCAAGATCCCGCGCGGCTGGATGCGTTGGTGGATACGCTGGCGGCCGGCGTGCACCAGCTGGTGGGCGCAGAGCGTTTTCATCTGCTCGGTTTTTCCTTCGGCGGTCTGGTGGCCAGCCTGCTGGCGCAGCGCATGGCGGCGCAAGTGCGCAGTCTGGTCTTGCTTGGCAGTGCCGGGCACGGCATGCGCAGACCCACCGAAGTGCCCATGCGCAATTGGCGTGATTTTGACGGTGATGAGCGCATGGAAGTGCTGCGCGAAAACCTCGGCGTCTTCCTGTTGCATGGACCGGTGGATGACGATGCGCTGTGGATTCATGCACGCGCGTGCGAGCACACGCGCTTTCGCAGCAAGCGGTTCTCGCGCGAAGCGCGGCTGGGCGAAGTGCTGCGTGGTCTGACGATGCCGATCTTCATGCTGTGGGGCGAGCACGACGTGACCGCCGAGCCGGTGAAGGCGGCCGAATTCCTGATGCAGGGGCGCAAGGAGCGCGAGTGGATGGTCATGCCCAACGCGGGCCACTGGGTGCAATATGACAGTGCCCCGGCGGTCAACGTGTTGCTGACCTATTGGCTGTCCCAGCGCTGAAGCCCTTTGCCGCACTGGTTCGCCCGGGCGGCTTCTACAATCGATCCATGTCCAAGAAGCTGCCGCCGCTCAATCCGCTGAAGGTGTTCGATGCCGTGGTGCGCACGCAGAATCTCACCAAGGCCGCGCAGGAGTTGCACATCAGCCAGTCGGCGGTGAGCAAGCAACTCAATGTGCTGCAGTCCTATCTGGGCGTGGAGCTGTTCCGCCGCGAGCGCCATGGCATCAGCCTGACGCAGGCGGGCATGCACTACGGCGAAGAAATCGCGCCCGCGTTCGAGGCAATTTCCAAGGCCACCTCCCACATCATGCGCAGCGGCGCGGACAACACGCTGCGCATCCAGACCTACACCACGTTTGCCGCCAAGTGGCTGATTCCGCGCCTGAGCGATTTTCACGCGCGCTATAAGGATGTCTCCGTGGTCATCACCAACTCGGTGAAGTACGTCGATTTCGACCGCGACAACGTCGATCTGGCGATCCAGATGGGCAACGGCGCGTGGCAGGGGCAGGATGCGGATTTCCTGTTCGAGGACATCATCGAGCCGGTATGCAGCCCGGCTTTTTTCAAGACCCATGCGCCCGAAGCCGGATACCCGCGCGCGCTGCTCAGGACCTGCTTGCTGCTCTCGCACTATCGCCAGAACGACTGGCCGACATGGGCGCGCCAATGCCGCTTTGAAGACGACATTGCAGAGACGGAGCGCATGCGTTTCAGCACATCGGTGCTGACGTGGCAGGCCGCCGTGGAGGGGCTGGGCATTGCCATCGGGCAGACGTCGCTGCTGGCAGACGATCTGAAGGCGCAGCGGCTCGTGCGCCCCTTCAACCTGCCGGTGCGCACCGGCGCGTCGTATTACCTTGTGCGTCCGCAGTTGCAGCGCCACACGCGCAAGGTGATGCTGTTCCGCGACTGGATCCGCGAGCAGGTAGCGGCTTCGGCGCCGCCCGCGAGCGATCAGGCGATCTGATAGATGAAGGCGCCCGGAATGTCGAGCAGGGGGTACTTCTCGCACACCTGAGGGTCGTGGCCGGGAACGATGTTGTCGTCGCCGTCCGCCAGTGACTGGATGAGCGCGTAGCCGTCCATCATGTCCTGCTGGCTGTAGATGGCGGGAAACGGATTGCGCCGTTGCAGGTTCTCGTAATAGTGCGCGGCATCCGATGCCAGCACGACCCAACCTCGGGACGTCATGACGCGCACGATCTGCAGCCCGTCAGTGTGGCCGCCCACTCGGTGCAGTTCCAGTCCGGGGGCCAACTCGTGCCTGCCATCGATCAGGCGCACCTCGCCTGCATAAAGGCGCTTGAGCAAGACGCCGATGTCATCGAGCGCGAAGAAATGGTTCTGCTTCGGATCGCACATGCACTTGCCGGTGGCATAGGCGATCTCGCGCTCCTGCAGCCAGATGCGCGCCTGTGGAAACTGGTGGACGTTCCCCGCGTGGTCGTAGTGCAGGTGGGTGATGGCGACATCGGCAATCTCCGCCGACGCGACCCCCAGCGCCAGCAGCGAGTCCCATGGTTCTTTGATAAAGGCGCGCTGGCGCGCGATGGCGGACACCTGGCTGAAGCCGGTGTCCACCAACAGCATGCGCCCGCCGCCGCGCACCAGCCAGACGAAAAAGTCCAACGGCATCGGCGCGTCCGGGTCGCCATCGACAGGCTCCAGGAAGTTGCTCTGGCGCGGGCGGTCGACCGACGCGTACTTGATCGCGAAGACGTCAAAAGGGGCAGTGGGGGCGGCCATGGCGACGGTGCTTATTTCTTCACCAGAGCGCACTTGCTGGCCGACAGGGGCTCGAAGGCGTCCTGGCCGGAAATGGTCTCGACGATGTTGTAGTAGTCCCAGGCCTTCTTCGATTCGGCGGGTGTTTTGACCTGCACCAGATACATGTCGTGCACCATCTTGCCGTCATCGCGCAGCTTGCCGTTCTTGGCAAAGGCGTCGTTGATTTCCATGGATTTCATGGCCTTGATGACCTCGGTGACGTTGTCCGTCTTGGCCTGCTCGATGGCCTTCAGATAGGTACGGATCGCGGAGTACTGACCCGCCTGCAGCGCGGTCGGCATCCTCTTCATTTTTTTGAAGAACTTGTCGGCAAACGCACGCGAGGCATCGTCGCGGTCCCAGTAGAAGGTCTCGGCGAACATCATGCCGCCCGCATTCTTCAGACCCAGACCGTGCACGTCCATGAGGCTCATGAGCATGGCCACGCTGGTCTGGCCGCCTGCGCCGAGCCCGAACTCGCGCCCTTGTTTGATGGCGTTCTGCAAATCCAGGCCGGCCGTGGCGATCGCGACCGCGTTGGCCTTGCTGTCCTTGGCCTTGATGATGTAGGAGGCGAAATCGTTGCCCGGAAACGGATAGCGCGAAGAGCCCACGACCTGACCGCCCGCAGACTCGATGAACTTCTTGCCGTCGTTTTCCAGCGAGTGGCCGAACGCATAGTCCGCGGTCACGTAGTACCAGGTCTTCATGCCGCGCTTTACCAGCGACTTGGTGCCGACGTTGGCCAGCGCGTACGAGTCATACACCCAGTGCACGTTGTTGGGCGTGCAGTCCTCGTTGCTGATGCGCACGGCCCCAGCGCCGGTCACGATGGACATGCGGTCCTTTTCCTGTGCGAGCTTCATGGCGGCGAGCGCGACGGCGCTGTTGCCCAGTTCGGTGACGGCGTCCACCTTGTCGCGGTCGAACCATTCGCGCGTGCGGGTGGATGCGATGTCGGCCTTGTTCTGGTGATCGGCGGTGACGATCTCGATCGGCACGCCCAGCACCTTGCCGCCGAACTCCTCCATCGCGATCTCGGTCGCCGCGATCGAGCCCTTGCCGACGTTGTCCATGAATGGCCCGTTGATGTCGGTGAGGACACCGATCTTCACGACGCCATCGGATATTCTGGCATCGCCCGCCTGTGCCATGGCGCTGCCGCAAAGCAGGCTGATTGCGCCGAGCAATGCCGCAGAGGTGTAGCTGAGTTGCATGGTTGTCTCCTGGTTGTGTTGTGGACTAACGATCCCGGATCTGCGCAAGCACTGGCAGCAGGTGGCGGATGAAATCCTGCGGCGCCTCGCTCATGGGAAAATGCCCGAGGCCGGGCATGATCGACAACTGCGCACCCGCGATGTGCGACGCGAGCCAGCGCGAGTCGTCGGGCGTGCACGAGTAGTCGTACTCGCCTGTCAGCAGGTACAGCGGGCAGCGTGCGGTGTCGATCTGGCCGATCAGTTCGCGCAGATCGCCTTCGGACTTGTAGAAGTGCAGATCCCCCTTGAACACGCCGGGTCCGCCTTGCATGTAATGCCAGAGGGTCTCCCAGCGATCGACGGGTTGGGCGTGCGGCCCGATCAGGCCCGAGACGATGCCTGCGCAGACTTCGCCGCCATGCACGTCCGGTCGGTGGAGCCATTCCAGGTTGTAGTACGGCGCCACATGCGCACCCGATTGCAGACCGATGAGCGCGCGGAATTTTTCCGGGTGTTGCAACGCAAGGTGGAGCACGACACGTCCGCCAATCGAGCAGCCCATGGCCACCGGCTGGTGGATGTCCATGGCCTGCATGAAGCCGATGATGCTGTCCACGTAGAGCTGCGAGGTGAGCTGGTATTCGTGCTGCTCCCATCCTTCGGGCGGCGAAGATTTGCCGTGGTAGGGCAGGTCAAAGCAGATCACCTGAAACTGGTCGGTGATCTGCTGGTGGTTGAGGAGGCCGCGATACTGGCGCGAATCGCTGCCTGCCGTGTGCAGGCACAGCAGCGGCTGGCCCGTGCCTGCCGTTTCAAAATACACGCGAACGCTTTTGCCCTGCACGTCGAAGTGGACGTAGCCGCCGCGAACGGGCTCGATGTGCGCCTGACTCATTGCACGGTCCCTCCCAGCGTTTGGATGAGGTCCTTGAAGTACAGCAGGTTGCTCATGAAGATGTGCTGATCGCCTTCCAGCCGCAGCGTGCCGAACTTGATCATCGCCATCAGGTCGTGATAGCCGGGCGTGGGCTGCGGCGCGAAATACATGCGCCATGCATCGCTGCTGGCGCTGAGGCGGAACGTCCAGCGCGGCATGACCAACGGCCCTATGCGCACGCTTTCGATGCGGCCCTCATGGATGCGAATCAGGGTTTCGCGTTCGCCGCACTGGACCATGAAATCCACGTTGACGAAACGCCCCCGGTGCGCAAGCCATGCGTCGGTGGTGGGCAGTGGCGGGTTCATCACTCCTCCGTGCGCGCGGCAATCACCCGGTACATCACCGGGTAGTAGTGGTCCTGGAAGCCTGAGTCCACGCACTTTTGCAACTGGCGGGCCGTCAGCTCGGTGAGGTCATTGGGCAGCGCCACGGTCTGCGACAGCGCGAGTGCGAGCTTGAGATCCTTGAGCGCATAGGCTGCGGAGAACATCTTTTCTGGGAACACGTCCTTGGCCAGATAGTGGGCGCCGGTCAGCTTCAGTGCGAACGAGGCCGCCGAGCCCAATCCCAACGCATGCGCCAGCAGATCCTTGGAGACGCCCGCGCGTTCGGCGATGGCGAAGGCTTGCGCCAGGGTGTGCACGGTGTTGAGCAACACCATGTTGTTCATGATTTTCACGACTTGCCCGGCACCCGTGGGGCCGCAGTGCAGCACGTCGCTGCCCATGCAGGCGAGCAAGGGTTGCACGCGCTGGAACTGCGCTTCGCTGCCCCCCACGGTGATCAGCAAGGTGCCGTTGTTGGCCGCCTCGCGGCTGCGCGCCACGGGGGCGTCGATCCATTCGATGCCCGACCGTTGCAGTTGCTGCGCCAATTGGCGCGTGCGTTCCACGTCGCTGGTGCTCATGTCGACGATGGTCTTGAGCGCCTGGGCATGCTGCAGCAGACCGCAATCGCCGGTGCAGACGGCTTCCACGTGCTGGATGGCGGGCAGCGAGAGAAAGACCGTGTGCGCCTTCTCGGCTATTTCCGCCACGCTGCTGGCGACCACGCCCACCTCCGACAGCGTGCGCACGTGGTCCATGTCGAGGTCTGCCGCCAGCACCGCGCAACCGGATTTCTGCGCCAGATTGCGGCACATGCCGGTGCCCATAACACCGACGCCGATGAAGCCGATCACGGGTTTCATGCCAGACCTCCCTGACGCACGCACTTCACACGCAGGAATTCGCGCAGTCCTTCGATGCCGCCCTCCGATCCCAGGCCGCTGTCCTTGTAGCCGCCAAACGGCGTTTCCGGCAGCGAGGCCTGCCATTCGTTGATGCAGACCACGCCGCTCTCGATCTCGTTGGCAAAGCGGTGCGCCAGTCGCATGTCGTTGGAGAACGCATAGGCGGCAAGACCGAAGGGCAGGCGATTGGCTTCGGCCAGTGCTGCGTCGGCGTCTTTCACGGGCAGCAGCAGCGCGACGGGGCCGAATGGCTCGATGCGCATGGCGTCAGCCGTGAGGTCGTTGAGCGCGAGGACGGTGGGCTCGTAGAAAAAGCCCGGACGGTCCAGGCGTTTGCCGCCCGCCAGCAGGCGTGCACCCGACTGCTGCGCGTTCTGCACCAGTTGATCGATTGCCGCGAGGCGGCGCTGATTTTTCAGCGGGCCCATCTGGGCCTGCGGGTCGAACGGATCAAGCACGCGCAGTTGGCTGGCGTGCTGTGCAAACTGCGTGCAGAACGCGTCGTAGATGCTCTCATGGATGAGAAAGCGCGTGGGCGATGTGCAGATCTGCCCGCCGTTGCGGTACTTGGTGGCGACCGCCGCAGCGGCCACCTTGTCGATGTCCACATCGCGCCAGACAATCACCGGCGCGTGACCACCCAGCTCCAGCGTCGCCTTTTTCATGTGCGCGGCGGCTTTGGCGCCGAGTCGCTTGCCGACTTCGGTGCCGCCGGTGAAGGTGATCATCTGCACGTCGGGGCTGGTGCAGAGCTGATCGGCAATGTCCGCCGGATGGCCAAACACCATGTTCACCGTGCCTGCGGGTGCGCCTGCGCGTTGCAGCGCATGAGCGATCAGCAGGGCCACGCCAGCAGTCTCTTCGGACGGCTTGATGACGATGGTGCAGCCCGCAGCAAGCGCCGCGCTGATCTTGCGCGACGGCGTGATGGCGGGCGCGTTCCAGCCAGCAAAGCCACCGACGACGCCGTAGGGCTCCAGTTGTGCGATCTGCTGGATGCCTTGCGCGCGCGCGGGGATCACGCGTCCGTAGAGTCGGCGCGCTTCCTCGGCGGACCATTCGAACATTTCGGCGGCAACGTCCACTTCCTTTTGCGCTTCGCTGTAGGGCTTGCCCAGCTCTGCGGCAATCTGGTGCGCGAGCTGGTCGCGGTCCTTGCGTAGCTCGTCGGCGGTTTGGCGCAGCAGGGCGGAGCGCTGCAGCGTGCTCGACTGCTTCCAGGTGCGAAATGCTGCCTTGGCGCTTCGGATGGCGCGCTCCACGTCGGCGGGCGACGCCATGGCGTAGCTGCCGAGTAATGCGCCGGTGGAGGGCGAGAGCACGTCGAAGTGATCGGGCGAGGTGCCGCTACAGAACTCGCCGTTGATGAATTGCGAATAGTGCATGCGTGTGCGCTCCGCTCAGTCCAGCACGATGTGGGATTTTTTGATGACGCCGGCCCAATGCGCAGACTGCTTCTGGATGAAGTCGGTGAACTGTGCGGGCGAGCCGGTGAACGGATACTGGTCGAGCGTGAGCAGTTTGGCCTTGACCTCGGGGCTGCCCATGATCTCGTTCACGGCGGTGTTCAGTTGGGTGACGATGTCCGGGGAAACACCTGCCGGGCCCATCAGGCCGTTCCATGGTTCGGCGGCAAACCCGGGCAGCTTTTGCTGGCCGATGACCAGCGTGTCCTTCTGGCCCCGGTCGGGCGATGCGCTGGCTGAGGCCAGAATGCGCAGCTTGCCCGCAGTGACCTGGGGAATGGCGACGACGCCCGCGAGGAAGGCGAAGTCCACACGCCCGGCGATCAGGTCGGTGATGGCGGCAGAGTCGCCCTTGTAGGGAACGTGCAGCGCGTTGATCTTGGTGTCGTTCTTGAACCATTCGCCCGCCAGGTGATTGACGGCGCCGTTGCCTGCGGAGGCGTAACTCAGGTGGTTGTCCTTGCCCCGGCCAAAGGTCACCAGATCGTCGTAGGTCTTGAACTTCGAATTCGCCGGAACCGTGAGGTAGTACGGATAGCTGGCGACCAGCGCGATGGGTGTGAAATCTTTGATGGAGTCGTACTGGATGCCCTTTTGCACGAACGGAATGATCGACAGCGTGCTGCTGCTGCCCAGCATCAGCGTGTAGCCGTCCGCTGGCGCTTTCTTCACCAGATTGGCGGCCACGGCCCCGCTGGCGCCCGCGCGGTTGTCGATGACGAAACTCTGGCCGAATTTCTGACTGAGCTTTTCTGCCAAAACGCGGGCGACCATGTCGGTGGGGCCGCCTGCGGAGAAGCCGACATAGATGGTGACGGGCTTGTCCGGATAGGCCGCGACGGCGGGGGCTGCGGCCAACAGGCCGGTGCCTGCGCACAGTGCGGCGGCCGCGAGAAGGGTACGTCGCTTCAATGGCATGGTGGTTGTCTCCTTGATCTTTTGAATGTGAATGCGTTTACAGCCGCAGCTTGTCGATGCCGTTGGCCTCGGCCCAGAAGTCGGTCAGGCACGAGGTGTCCTGTCCCGCCTTGCCAGCGGCGAGCGCCATGCGGAAGATGTTCTTGGTCGTGTCGCAGACGGGCAGGGCGGTCTGTGTGGCTGCGCCTGCGCTGGAGGCGAGCGAGATGTCCTTGTAGCCGAGCGTGATGTCAAAACCCGGCGTCAGATCGCCCGCCAGCACTTTCTTGGGCCACTTCTCCTTGAGCTGACCATTGCTGGCCGTGGTGTTGGTCAGCACGTCGAAGGTCTTTTGCAGATCCAGTCCCAGCGACTTGGCCAGCACCAGCGCCTCGGAGTTGATCTGGCAATAGCACAGCACCATCATGTTGTTGATGATCTTGGTGCGCGTGCCGCTGCCCGCCTTGCCGCAGTGGTAGATGGTGGTGCCCATCTTGTAGAGCACGGGTTCGACGGCGGGCAGATGCTGCTCGTCGATGCCCAGCATGAACAGCGATTCGCCGCGATCCGCGTGCATTGCCAGCCGCCCGACGGGGGCATCGCCAAAATGGATGCCCGCGGCGGCGCAGGCATCTGCCAGCGCGTCCACGGTGTCCACGTCGATGGTGCTCATGTCGATGTAAATCGCGCCCGGCGGGAGGTGCTGCACGATGCCGTTCTCACCCAGCGCCACCTGCCTGACCTGGCGTGGGCCGGGCAGCATGCTGAAGACGAGGTCGCTGCCCTGGCACAGACTGGCCACATCCGCCGCCTGCGTGGCGCCCTCGGCCACCAGTTGGCGCACCACATCCGCGTTGATGTCGTACACCGTGACCGGTTGCTGGTTGCGCAACAGCGAACGCGCCAGTGAGAAGCCCATTCGTCCCAAACCGATAAAACCAATATTCATGCCTGTCCCTTTGCAATAGGAAGAAATTTAGGCGGTTGGAAATAAAAGGGTAGGGAGAAATCATCATCAAGATATGACATTTGGTTGTGTGTGAGGCGGGGCGCAGGACGGACTCCGGCATCGACTAAACTCATCCACGTCCCATGACTATTGCTCCTGCGTTCCCATCGTGAATTTGTCCCCCCAGCACCTTGTTCAGGCCGATCTGGTCGCCGTCCTGGCGGCGGTGACCGCAGGCGAGCCGCGCGTGCTGACGACGCAGGGTGGGCTGACCTTGCCGGCGGGGCCGTTTTCGCCGGACCACCGGTCGTTGCAGGCCAGCCTGCGCGCGTGGGTGGAGAGCCAGACGCACCATCCGCTGGGCTATGTGGAGCAGCTCTATACGTTTCCGGATCGCGATCGCTCGGACGCGCTGGGCATGCGGGCCATCTCCATCAGCTATCTGGGGCTGACGCGCGAAGAGGACGAGTCCGGCGCGCCTGCGCAGGACGGCTGGCAGGACTGGTATCGCTACTTCCCGTGGGAGGACTGGCGCGCGGGTGACTGTGCGCTGGTGGCGGACGAGGTCATTCCGCGCTTGCGCGCCTGGAGCAAGCTGGCCGATGACCGCGCCCAACGCAGCGCGCGCTGGCAGCGGGTGGCGGTGATGTTCGGGCTGGAGGACAACGCCTGGAACGAAGAGCTGGTGCTGCAGCGCTATGAGCTGCTGTTCGAAGCAGGTCTGGTGGCCGAATCGGCGCGGGGGCGCTCGGCACGCAAGAAGCCGTCGGTGGACTGGCTGCCGGGTGAAGCCATGGGGCACGACCATCGGCGCATTCTGGCGACGGGCATGGCGCGTTTGCGCGCGAAGATCAAATACCGCCCGGTGGTGTTCGAGCTGATGCCGCCGGAGTTTTCCTTGCTGCAGTTGCAGCAGACGGTGGAGGCGCTGGCCGGGCGCGGCCTGCACAAGCAGAATTTCCGCCGCCAGATGGAACAACAGGCGCTGGTGGAAGAGACCGGACAGGTCGCGCTGGGCACAGCCGGTCGCCCGGCCAAGCTGTACCGGTTCCGGCGCAACGTGATTCTGGAACGCGCCATGTCGGGCAACAAGCTGCCGCTGGCGCGCAGCTGAAGACCTCGCCATTTTTGGTGATTACATGGAAGCAGTGCAACCTGCACGCGATCATCGAATAATAGATATACTCAACTTCAGCATAAATTGCGCGCTGACTGTGGAATTGCGCCTCTTTTTTTACCATTGAAATACTCAATATGAGCATTAATCACACCGCTGCCTTGCCCGTCCCTTCGCTGCCCGACGTGATGCTGGAGCCCATGGTGCGCATGGCGCTGCTGGAGGATCTGGGCCGCGCGGGCGACCTGACGACTGACACCATCGTCCCCGCCGACGCCACGGACGAGTTGCGTCTGGTGGCGCGCCAGGAAGGCGTGTTGGCGGGGCTGGATCTGGCGCGCATCGCCTTCACCTTGATGGATCCGCGCATGGCGTTTGACGTGACCTGCGGCGACGGCACGGTGCTGCGCCCCGGCATGGAGATTGCGCGCATCCGTGGCAAGAGCCGCGCCATCCTGACGGCGGAGCGCGTGGCGTTGAACTATCTGTGCCACCTGAGCGGCGTGGCGACGGCCACGCACTCCATCGCGCAGGCGATTGCGCCCTTTGGGGCGCGCGTGACGTGCACACGCAAGACCATGCCCGGTCTGCGCGCGCTGCAGAAATATGCGGTGCGCGTGGGCGGCGGCAGCAATCACCGCTTCGGGCTGGACGACGCGGTGCTCATCAAGGACAACCACATCGCGCTCGCGGGCGGCGTGGAGCACGCCGTGGCGCGTGCCCGTGCGGGGGTGGGGCACATGGTGAAGATCGAGCTGGAAGTGGACACGCTGGCGCAGTTGCAGGTGGCCCTCGATCTGGGCGTGGACGTGGTGCTGCTCGACAACATGGGGCTGGACGATTTGCGTACCGCCGTGGCCATGGCCAAGGGCAAGGCCATCACGGAGGCGTCCGGGCGCATCACCCCCGACACCGCAGCGGCAGTGGCCGCGACGGGCGTGGACCAGATCGCGGTGGGCTGGCTCACGCACAGCGCGCGCGTGCTCGACATCGGACTGGATGCATGAACGCGACGGCGATGCGGCTGATTGGCGTGATCGGAGGTTGATGATGAAGTGGACGCGTCGGGCGGCAGGTTGGGCGGTGATCGGTGTGGCGGCGGCACTTGCGCTGGGCGTGTGGCTGACCCGCACCGTGACAGCGGGCGTGCGCTTTGACCATCCCATCACCATCATCGTGACGTTTCCTGCGGGGGGCGGAACGGACCTGCTGGCGCGCAGACTGGGCGCGGCAATGCAGGAGCGTCTGGGCCAGACCGTGGTGGTGGAAAACCGCCCCGGCGCCAGCGGCAACATCGGCGCGCGCCATGTGGCGCAGGCCGCGCCCGACGGCGCCACGCTGCTGATGGTGAACAGCTCGTTTGCCATCAATCCGGGCGTGTATCGCCATCTGGATTTCGATCCGAAGCGTGATTTCAAGGCCGTCTTCAATGCCGGCACGATTGCCTCGGTGCTGGTGGTGCCGCAGGCCAGCGGTTACACGCAACTCCGCGACGTGGTGGCCGAGCTGCACGGTGCGACGCAGCACGCGCCCATTCCGTTTGCGTCGTGCGGCAATGGCACGCCGCAGCATCTGGCCGGAGAAATGCTCTCCCGCGCGGTGCATGTGCCCTTGCAGCATGTGCCCTACAAAGGCTGCGGTCCCGCCATCACGGCGGTCGCAGGCGGCGAGGTGCCGCTTGGCGTGGTGACGGCCAGCAGCGCGGCGCAGTTGATCGAAGCCGGGCGGGTGCGTGCCATCGCCGTCACTTCGGCCAGGCGTCTGGCGCAGATGCCCGATGTGCCCACGGTGGCCGAGCAGGGCGCGCCGGGATTCGAGACGCAGCAGTGGCACGGCTTGCTCGCGCCCGCCGCCACGCCCGATGCGGTGGTGCAGCAATGGCACGCGGTGCTCACACAGATCGTGGACGAGCCTGCGATGCAGCAGGCACTGTCTGCGCAGGGCTATGCACCGGTGCGGCAAACGCCAGCGGAATTTGCCGGGCAGATACAGGACGACATGGAGCGCTTTGCGCGCCTGACGCAGCAATTGGGACTGCAGGTGGATTGACGGATTGCGGCGTTCATCAGAATGCATCGCGGCAAAGGCACAATGGCGCGATCTGGACTCGGACGGGTGGACTGCCATGGAGACGACTGCAATGATCAGGATGGCCCTGACGGGCATGGGCCTGCTGTGCGTATGCGCGCAGGTACACGCGGCGCGCCCGATGATCACGGACGATGCACGCATCGTCGATGACAAGGCGTGTCAGGTCGAAAGCTGGGCGCGGCATGACAAGGGCGTGGGCAACGAATTTTGGGTGCAGCCCGCGTGCAACTTCACCGGCAATCTGGAGGTGACCGTCGGCGCTGGTGCCACGCGCACGCAGGGCGCTACACACACCACGGCGCTGGTGCTGCAGGGCAAGACGCTGTTCAAGCCGCTGGAGGCCAACGGCTGGGGCTGGGGCCTTGCGCTGGGCACCGTGCGCAATCCCCGCGAGCGGGGTGGTGCGAGCTGGTATGGCTACGTGCCGTTCAGCGTTTCATTGGCGGACGACCGCGTGGTGCTGCACACCAACGTGGGCTGGCAGCGCGATCAGGGTGATGGGCGCAAGCACGTGACCTGGGGCCTGGGCAGCGAGACGCAACTGAGCCAGCGCTCCTGGTTGATCGCGGAGACGTTCGGCCAGGGCGACGGCAAGCCGTTCTACCAGATCGGCTTGCGCCATTGGGTCGTTCCGGAGCGCGTGCAGGTGGACGCCACCGCGGGCAATCGCATGGGCGGTGGCGAGCAATGGGTGTCGATCGGCTTGCGCTGGTTGTCTCCGGCATTCTTGCCGTGAGCGCGGCTGCGCGTATCAGCCCGGCATGAGGTGCAGAAGCACCGACGTCATCACCAGATAGCGCAGGAATTTCCCGACGGCCATGTAGCCCGCACAGGGCCAGAAGGGCAGGCGCATCCATCCGGCAACGGCGCACAGCGGATCGCCCACCACCGGTAGCCAGCTAAAAAAGCAGGTCTTGGCGCCAAACTTGCGCAGCCATACGCGCGCGCGGCGCTCGGTGCGTGAGAGTTCGCGCGGCTTCTTGGGGAGCTCGCCTTCCGGGTGGCCTGCGCGGCGATGCGCGCGCGCTGCATTCCATGCTTTGTGCGCGCCCAGGCCCATCCACCAACTGATCATGCCGCCCACGGTGTTGCCGGCGGTCGCCACCAGCACGGCGGGCCAGAATAAATCAGGGTTGAGTTTGATGAGGCCGAACACGGCTGGCTCTGAGCCCAGCGGCAGCAGAGTGGCGGACAGCAGCGCGACCACGAAAACGGTGCTCAGCCCGAATTGCGGCAGCGCGAGCCAGTCCAGCAGTTGATGCATCCAGATTTCCATATTGGCGCAAGTGTAGGGCCTGTGCGGCGCGCGCAAATGTCAGTCTGTGCAAATCGTCAAGTGATGTGCATTCCGTCCGCGTCGCCTGTATCGGTATTGCGCTGCCTAAAATTTGGGCAGCTATAATCCTGCCTCTTCTCGAGCGCCACGCCGCACATTTACTCCCAAAACCTCCTATGCCCGCCTTGCACATTGGTCATATCCCATTGGCGAACAATCTATTTGTCGCGCCGATGGCTGGTGTCACCGACCGGCCTTTCCGCCAGTTGTGCAAATCGCTGGGCGCGGGATATGCGGTGAGTGAAATGGTCACCTCGCGCAAGGACTTGTGGAACAGCCTCAAGACCTCGCGCCGGGCAAACCACGACGGCGAGCCCGGCCCGATCGCAGTGCAGATCGCAGGCACCGATGCCGACATGATGGCCGAGGCGGCGCTCTACAACATCGACCGTGGCGCCGAGATCATCGACATCAACATGGGCTGCCCCGCCAAGAAGGTTTGCAACAAATGGGCCGGATCGGCGCTGATGCAGAACGAGGCGCTAGCGGTCGAGATTGCGCAGGCCGTCGTGAGCGCCTGCGCGCCGCGCAATGTGCCGGTCACGCTCAAGATGCGCACCGGCTGGTGTCAGCAGCACAAGAACGCCGTGACGCTGGCGCGCGCGTTCGAGTCCATTGGCATCCAGATGCTCACCGTGCATGGCCGCACGCGCGAGCAGGGCTACAAGGGCGCGGCAGAGTACGACACCATCGCCGCCGTGAAGGCCGCCGTGCGCGTGCCGGTGGTGGCCAATGGTGACGTGAACAGCCCGCACAAGGCGCGCGAGGTGCTGGCGTTGACCGGCGCGGACGCGGTCATGGTCGGGCGCGCGGCGCAGGGCCGTCCGTGGATCTTCCGCGAGATCGGACACTTTCTGGCGACGGGCGAGACACTTGCGCCGCCGTTGGTGGCGGAGGTGCGCAGGCTGCTGCTGGACCACTTGCGCGACCACTATCAGCTATACGGGGAATTGACCGGCGTGCGCAGCGCGCGCAAGCACATCGCGTGGTATGTGCGCGCACTGCCCGGTGGTGAAGCCCTGAGACAACATATCAACACCCTGGACGACTGCGAAGCGCAATGGCGCGCTGTGGCCGAGTACTTCGACGGCTTGGGCGCACGCATGGATCGCCTGCCGACGCCGGACGTCGCCGGGCAGCACGCAGAATCAGACATGGGGGAACGGACGCATGAGCAAGAACAACATTGAAGAATGTGTACGCGAAAGCCTGCAAAGCTACTTTCGCGATCTGGACGGCGAAGCCCCGGACGGCGTGTACGAGATGGTCATCCGCCTCGTGGAAAAGCCGCTGCTGGAAGTGGTGATGACGCAGGCCAACGAGAACCAGTCCCGCGCTGCCGAATGGCTCGGCCTGAACCGCAACACGCTGCGCAAGAAGCTGGTGGAACACAAGCTGTTGTGAGGCTGCGGCCTGGCCGTTCCATCTCGCAAAGAATTCCTGAACTTATCCTCGAATGAACATGAAAGCACTGATTTCCGTCTCCGACAAAACCGGCATTGTCGAGTTTGCGCAGGCCCTGCATGCACTGGGCGTGACGCTCTTGTCCACCGGCGGCACCGCCAAGCTGCTGGCCGACAAGGGCCTGCCCGTGACCGAGGTGGCCGAAGTCACCCAGTTCCCCGAGATGCTCGATGGCCGCGTGAAAACGCTGCACCCCAAGGTGCACGGCGGCCTGCTGGCGCGCCGCGACCTGCCCGCGCACATGGCTGCGCTCAAGGAGCACCAGATCGACACCATCGACCTGCTGGTGGTGAACCTCTACCCGTTTGAAGCCACCGTGGCCAAGCCCGGTTGCACGCTGGCCGATGCGATCGAGAACATCGACATCGGCGGCCCGGCCATGGTGCGCTCTGCCGCCAAGAACTGGAAGGACGTGGGCGTGGTCACCGCTGCCGACCAGTACGAGAAGGTGCTGGCCGAACTGAAGGCGGGCGGCAAGCTCTCGAACGCATTGCGGTTTGAGCTGTCGGTGGCTGCGTTCAACCGCATCGCGCAGTACGACGGCGCGATCAGTGACTACCTCTCGTCGGTGAAGTTCGAAGACGACAAGCTGTCCGAAGCCTACGTGCCCGAGCGCAGCCTGTTCCCCGGTCAGGCCAACGGCCAGTTCATCAAGATGCAGGACCTGCGCTATGGTGAAAACAGCCACCAGCAAGCGGCGTGGTACCGCGATCTGTACCCCGCGCCCGGCTCACTGGCCATGGGCGAGCAACTGCAAGGCAAGGAACTCTCCTACAACAACATTGCCGACGCCGACGCGGCCTGGGAATGCGTGAAGAGCTTCAACGAGCCCGCCTGCGTCATCATCAAGCACGCCAACCCCTGCGGCGTGGCCGTGGGCAAGGACGCGCACGAAGCCTATGCCAAGGCGTTCCAGACCGACCCCACGAGCGCGTTCGGCGGCATCATCGCCTTCAACCGTCCGGTGGATCAGGCCGCTGCGCAAGCGGTTTCCAAGCAGTTCGTCGAAGTGCTGATGGCGCCGGACTTCAGCGCAGAAGCACTGGAGATCTTCAAGAGCAAGGTGAACGTGCGTCTTATGAAGATTGCACTGCCCAAGGGCGGCGCGAGCGATTGGGACAATGGGCGCAATGCCATGGAATCCAAGCGTGTTGGCTCGGGCATCCTGCTGCAGACGGCCGACAACCACGAGTTGCAACTGGCTGACCTGAAGGTCGTCACCATCAAGCAACCCACACCGGAAGAGCTGCAAGACCTGCTGTTTGCGTGGAAAGTGGCCAAGTTCGTCAAATCCAACGCCATCGTGTTCTGCAAGAACGGCATGACCATGGGCGTGGGCGCAGGCCAGATGTCGCGTCTGGACTCGGCCCGCATCGCCTCCATCAAAGCCGAAGCCGCCAAGCTCACGCTGCAAAACACCGTGGTCGCCAGCGACGCGTTCTTCCCGTTCCGTGACGGTCTCGACGTCGTGGTCGATGCAGGCGCGACCTGCGTGGCCCAGCCCGGTGGCTCCATGCGCGATCAGGAAGTGATCGACGCCGCCAACGAGCGCGGCGTGGCCATGGTCTTCACCGGCGTGCGCCACTTCCGTCACTGATCCACACCGTGGCAGACCGCTACGACGAAGACGACGAACCCGCTCCCAATCGACCGAAATGGATCGGTTGGGCGCTGGTGATTTTCATGTTGCTGGTCGCGTTTGGCGTGGCCAACGTGGGCTGGCTCATCATGCGCCCCGCGCCCGCCGCCAGTGCCATGGACGAGGTAATGAAGGCGCGCCCTGAACTCGCTGCAGGCAAGGCCCTCGTCGAGGGCTCCGACTGCATGCGCTGTCACGGGCTCACGCGCAGTTACGTTGGACCGGCATTTGAAGCGATTGCGGCCAGGTATCAGTCGCAGGGCGATGCCATCGACCACCTCGCGCGCAAAATCCGCGAGGGCAGTGTCGGCACCTGGGGCAACGTCATCATGCCGAGACACCCGCAAATTACGCCGGAACAAGCACAGCAAATGGCTGAGTGGGTGATGGCCGTCCCACCGGCGAAAGCGCCGTGAGCCGTCGGCGGAACACCGCTGGGGCGCATGCCTTGATGCCATGAAAAAAGCGCTCCCTCGGGAGCGCTTTTTCGCATGGACGACTGCGGGATTACAGCGTCTTGAACACGTCGCGCGCGGCTTCGATGGTTTTGTCCACGTCGTCGTGTGTGTGTGCGGCGCTGACGAAACCGGCTTCATAGAGCGCGGGGGCGAAGTAGTGGCCGCGGTCCAGCATGCCGTGGAAGAACTTGTTGAAGACCTTGCCGTCGGTCTTCATGACTTCGGTGTACGTGGCGGGTAGTTCGGGCAGGAAGTAAAACCCGAACAGGCCACCCTGGTGGTCCACGCTGAAGGGCAGACCTGCGGCGTCGGCTTCTTTCTTGAGGCCCGCCATGAGTCGGCCTGTGGTGGCATGCAGCGCGTCGTGGAAGCCGGGACGGCTGATGAGTTCCAGCGTCTTGAGTCCGCACGCGGTGGCAATCGGGTTGCCAGACAGCGTACCGGCCTGGTAGACGGGGCCGAGCGGAGAGAGCTTTTCCATGATTTCGCGGCGCGCGCCAAAAGCGGCCATGGGCATGCCGCCGCCGATGACTTTGCCCATCACGGTGATGTCGGGCTGGAAGCCTTCGATCTGCTGTGCGTAGAGGCTTTGCGCGCCGCCCAGCGCCACGCGGAAGCCGGTCATGACTTCGTCGTAGATCATGAGCGCGCCGTGCTCACGTGTGAGCTCGCGGATGCGGCGCGTGAACTCGACCGAGGCACGCACGAAGTTCATGTTGCCCGCGATGGGCTCCATGATGACGCAGGCGATGTCGCCGCCGATCTGGGCAAACGCTTCTTCGAGTTGGGCAATGTCGTTGTATTCCAGGACGATGGTGTCCTTGACCACATCGGCGGGCACGCCGGCGGAGGAGGACGAGCCGAACGTCGCCAGTCCCGAACCCGCCTTCACGAGCAGTGAGTCGGCATGGCCGTGGTAGCAGCCATTGAACTTGATGATCTTGTTGCGTCCGGTGAAGCCGCGCGCCAGGCGCAGGGCGCTCATGCCGGCTTCGGTGCCGGAGCTGACCAGGCGCACCATTTCCATGGAGGGCATGATTTTCAGGATGGCTTCGGCCAACTGGACTTCACGCTCGGTGGGGGCGCCGTAGGAGAAGCCCTCAAGCACGGCCTTCTGCACTTCGCTGATGACTTCGGGGTGACCGTGGCCGAGGATCATGGGGCCCCACGAACCAATGTAGTCCGTGAATTGCTGACCGTTGGCGTCCCAGAAGTAGGCGCCGAGTGCATGTTCGACAAAGCGGGGTGTGCCGCCGACCGCGTTGAAGGCGCGTACGGGCGAGTTCACGCCACCGGGGATGACCTGCTTGGCGCGTTCGAAAAGGGAGAGATTCAAATCAGTGGGATGTGTCATGGGGTGGTAGTTGGAATGCGTCGATGTCGGGGGCATCGCCGCCGTCGCTGGAGGGCTCGTCACCTTGTGCGTCGTCGTCCTCGTCATCGGGTTGTGCCCAGAACATGCGGTCGGGCAGCAGCTTGCCCATGCCGGGCCGGTACGCCGCGAGCAGGCAGCCATCGAGGTAGAGCAGGGCTTCGCGGGTGGCGTCGCCCAGGTCGTTGTCGCACGCGATCAAGGCCGCGAGAGCAGCCGAGAGGGTATCACCCGCACCGGAGAAGCTGACCTCGAGACGCTCAAACTGGCCGCTGCCAAGAATGGCCTGGCCAGAGGTGAGCACGTTGTCGAAGTGCTGGTTGTCTACCGGCACTCCGGTGACGAGTGAATAGGCCACGCCATGCTCGGCTGCGGCCATGGCAATTTCTCGCGCAGTGGGTGCTCGCTCGTGCTCCCAGTCTTGTAACAACCAGCGGCGCAGTGTGCTGTGGTTTCCTACCAACACTGATGTTTGCGGAAGTACTAATTCTTGAAATGCATCAAGATATTGATCGATTCGGTCATCTTCCCACCACGATAAGTTGGGCATATAGGCAATGACAGGGATTTCTGGGTAATCAGCTGTTACTTGTGCAATGATGGCCAGGTTCTCGGGGCTGCCTGCAAAGCCGACCTTGATGGCCTGAATCGGGACGTCCTGGAAGATGGTTTGTGCTTGATCTGCAACAGCTTCATCATCAATTGGGTAGAAATCGACGGTTTCTGTTGTGTCTCGCACATAGGTGCCGGTCACAATAGCCAGCGCATGCGCTCCCACGGAAGCCATAGCAGTGGTGTCACCCGTTAATCCTCCGGCTCCGCTGGGATCGTTGGCGTTGAAAGTCAAGACGCAAACGGCGCCAGGTACTTCCTCCGGTTGGTTTGGGGACGATAGTGATGTTGGGTGTGTCTGTTCTGGTTTCATTTACAGACGCCAGCGTAGCCGGTGGCACGAAAGCAGCATCTTCCGGTGATGACTAGATACAATCGTTGCATTCTATGTGAAGGCTATTTAAGCTGTGGCAACCTCAAAAACTTGGATGTGTTTGATTTGTGGCTGGATTTATGACGAGGAGCAAGGTGCTCCCGACCATGGTATTCCACCCAATACGTCCTGGGAACTGGTACCCATGAACTGGACCTGTCCCGAGTGCGGCGCACGCAAGGAAGATTTTGAAATGGTGGAAATCTGATGCGGGACTTTGACAGTCACGATTCTTCGATACACGGGGGCTCTCCAAATTGACAACCGCAGCTAACCAGACGTTCAAGGTACTGGTCGTTGACGACAGCAACACCATTCGCCGCAGTGCCGAGATTTTTCTCAAGCAAGGGGGACACGATGTGATGCTGGCTGACGATGGATTCGATGCACTTTCGAAAATCAACGATTTCCATCCACAGCTCATTTTTTGTGACATCTTGATGCCCAAGCTCGACGGCTACCAGACCTGCGCCATCATCAAGCGCAACGCCCGGTTTGCCGATACGCCCGTGGTTATGCTGTCTTCCAAGGACGGCGTGTTCGACAAGGCGCGTGGACGCATGGTGGGTTGTCAGGAGTACCTCACCAAGCCGTTTACCAAGGATCAATTGCTGCAGGCTGTGCAGCAGTTTGCGATTTCGAATCAAGGAGCCGTGCAATGAGCATTCAGAAGATTTTGGTGGTCGACGACTCGAAGACCGAGCTGATGTATCTGACCGACCTGCTGCAAAAACGCGGCCTGCAAGTGCGCACGGCCGAGAACGCTGATGAGGCGATCAAGCGCCTGAGCGAAGAGAAGCCGGACCTCATCCTGATGGATGTGGTGATGCCGGGCCAGAACGGCTTCCAGTTGACCCGCACGATTTCGCGCGATCCGCAATTTGCGGATGTGCCCATCATCATGTGCACCAGCAAGAATCAGGAAACCGACCGCGTGTGGGGTATGCGCCAGGGCGCGCGTGGCTACATCACCAAGCCGGTGGACCCTGCCGAGTTGCAGGCCAAGATCGACGCGCTCAGCTAAAGCGCCGGTCCTCTATTCGATAGACAAGAAACGAGAAGCGGGATACATGGCCAATCGCGAAGCTCTCAGAGAGCTACAGACCCGGCTCGCAAACCGGTTGCAGGCCGCCAAGGCGGAAGGTTCGAGCGTGTCGTCCTGGCTGGCGGTGCAGACCGCGGGCCGACGCTATCTGTTGCCGCTCGCGCATTCGGGCGAGATTTTCCCGTGGACCGGGGTGCAGGCCGTGCCGTACACGCAGCCCTGGTATCTGGGTATCGCGAACTTGCGCGGCTCGCTCATGGGCGTGGTCGATCTGGGTGGCTTGTTGGGCTATCCGGTGGCACGCACGGAGCAGGCGCTCACGGAATCCAGTTTGCTGGCAGTGAATCCGGTACTGGAAGTGAATGCCGCACTGATGGTGGACAGTTTGCTTGGATTGCGCGGCACGGATGCATTTGTGTCTTCGGAGGCTCCCGCAGAGGATGCACCCGAATTTTTCGGCACTTTGTATACCGACGCAGAGGGGGCGACATGGCAAGAGTTGAACCTGCAGGTTCTGGCTCAAAGCCCTGTTTTTCTAAGTATTGGCGTGTGAGATTTTCTGTAAGGCTGCACTATGTCTTTTTCGAGTTCTTTTGACAAAATATTCAAACGCAAAAGCGCGCAGTCCGACGAAAATCCGGACATTTCTGGCGATATGTCCAATCAGGATTCGCTCGTCGCTGATGCCATGGCCGATTCGTTCCAGAACGAGGGCATGTACAGCGTGCAGGGCGACCCCAATCAAAGCCAATACAGCGAGCTGGACGATCTGACCGATCCCGATCAGGTGACCTTGCCCTTGCTGGGTCGTGGCTCGCCTGCCGCGCAGCAGCGCAAGTTGCTGCTGTTGTTGGCGCTGGGCCTGTTGGTGCTGGCGCTGGTTGCCGGCTGGGTGCTGCAGCGATCCAACCGGGCGGCGCAGCAGCTGACGGCAACGGGCCAGTCGCTGATGCAGTCGCAGCGTCTGGCGAAATCGGTGTCGCAAGCCTTGGTGGGCAATCCGGCCGCGTTCAAGGACGTGAACGACAGCTCGACCGTGCTGACACGCAACGTCAATGCGCTGAACAGCGGTGATGGCGAACTCAACGTGCAGCCGCTGAGTGACGACTTCAGCGCCGAGTTGGGCGCGATCACCGCGCAGGTCAAGCAGGCTTCGGCCAACGCCAAGGCAGTGATGGAGCAGCAAAAGATCCTGACCCAGGTGGGTGACGCGCTGCGCACCATTAACCGCCAGTCTGCCGATCTGCTGGAAATCGCAGAAACCGTCTCCTCTCTCAAGCTGCAGCATAACGCGCCCCCGGCCGAGATTTCCGCGGCGGGCCAGTTGGTGATGCTGACCCAGCGTATTGGTAAGTCGGCCAACGAATTCCAGACGACGGAAGGCGTGAGCCCCGAGGCGGTGTTCCTGCTTGGCAAGGACTTGAATTCGTTCAAGGAAATCGCGCAGGGTCTGCTCGACGGCAGTGCCGATCTGCGTCTGGGCGCCGCACGCGATGCACAAACCCGTGAGCAACTGCAGTCGCTGATCCAGCTGTACGATGAAACCCGCACGCAAGCGGGCGCGATTCTGGGCAACCTGCAAGGTCTGGTCTCGGCGCGTGAAGCGCAAACCAACATCGTGGCCGACAGCGAGAAGCTGCGCGTGGCACTGGAAAACCTGCAAACCCGTCTGTCCGAGCAGAGCGGTATCGGCGTGATTCCGCTGATCGCGCTGATTCTGGCCGGTCTGTTCGTGGTGCTTTGCGGTGTGGGTATTTCCCGCGTGCAACTGGGTGACTCGCGCAATCGTCAGGCTGCAGCCGAATCGCTGCAGCGCGATGCCAAGCGCCAGGAGCAAGAAGCCAAGCGCGTGAACGACGCCAACCAGGCCGCCATTTTGCGTCTGATGAACGAACTGCAGTCGGTGGCTGAAGGCGATTTGACACAGGAAGCGACCGTGACCGAGGACATCACCGGCGCCATCGCCGACTCGGTGAACTACACGGTGGAAGAGTTGCGCCAACTGGTGGGCTCGGTGCAGAACACGGCGACCCGTGTGGCGCAGACTACGGCGCAGGTGGACGCAACGTCGACCGAGCTGCTGGCCGCGTCGACCGAACAGCTGCGCGAGATCCGCGAAACCGGCCGCTCGGTTCTGGACATGGCTTCGCGTATTAACGACGTGTCGGTGCAGGCGCAGGAGTCGGCAGCGGTGGCGCGCCAATCGCTGCAAGCGGCTGATCAAGGTCTGACGGCGGTGCAGAACGCCATCGGCGGTATGAACTCGATCCGTGACCAGATTCAGGACACGTCCAAACGTATCAAGCGCCTGGGTGAATCGTCGCAGGAGATCGGTGAAATTACCGAGCTGATTTCCGACATTACCGAACAGACCAACGTGCTGGCCCTGAACGCTGCCATTCAGGCAGCCTCGGCAGGTGAAGCGGGTCGCGGCTTCTCTGTGGTTGCGGAAGAAGTGCAGCGATTGGCTGAACGTTCCGCAGACGCCACGCGCCAGATTTCGGCGCTCGTGAAGGCGATTCAGACCGACACCCAGGACGCCGTGGCCGCCATGGAGCGTTCCACGCAGGGTGTGGTGGAAGGGGCCCGTCTGTCGGACAGCGCGGGTACGGCACTGTCCGAGATCGACAGCGTGTCACGCCGCCTGTCGGAATTGATTGAACAATTCTCTGACTCCACCTCGCGCGAGGCCGAACTGGCCAACGAAGTGGCGGAGAATATCCAGCACATTTTTGCGGTGACAGAGCAAACCGGTGAGGGTACGCGCACGACGGCCCAGCAGGTGCGCGAACTGTCGCAAGTGGCAGAGGAACTGCGGCAGTCGGTGTCTCGATTCAAGATTGCCTAAGGCGGTTTCTCTTTAACGAACTGGCCTCGTGTGGGCTGCGGACGAATCCATGTCATCTCTTGAGGCCGTGAATGCTTCGGTAACTGATTGGACACATGGCGAGCAGGATCTGGGACCGCTCGCCTGGGTGCTTGAAGAACTTCGCAAATCCCTTGACGGCACCGTCAAGGCTATGCGCCGGTTTGTGCGCGAAGCGGAAATCGCCCGGGAGTCAGATCTCGCGTCACTCGACGTTGGCCCGCTGCGCGTAGCCCGCCAGCAATTGCACCAGGCCAGCGGCGCGCTCGAGATGGTGGGCATGACGGCGCCAGCGCTCATCCTGCGTGCCGCCGAATCGGCCGTGCAGAAATATGTGCAGCGTCCCGAGATGTGCTCGGACGATGCCGCCAACACCATCGAGCGCGCCAGTTTCGCGCTCATCGCGTATCTGGAAAGCGTGTTGGCCGGCAAGCAGGTTTCGGCGGTCACGCTGTTTCCCCAATACAAGGAAACGCAGGCACTCAATGGCGTGGAGCGAGTGCATCCCGCTGATCTGTGGCCGGTGGAGCGCCGTTTTCGTGAGCCCGAATTCGACATCACCGAAGCGCCGCAGGACTACACCCCCGAAGCGCGTGCCAAGCTGGACAACGCGGTGCTGCGCATCATCAAGCTGGGTGATCCGAGCGCGGATACGGAACTGCTGAGGCTGTGTCTGGGCTTTGCTGCGGGCGAACCCGAGCGACAACTGCGTGCCTTCTGGAAAATTGCCAGCGGCTTCTTTGAGGCACTGGAAACGCGCCTGCTGGTGCCAGACGTATATGTGAAGCGGGTGGCTTCGCGTGTGCTGCTCCAGTATGCGGCGATTGCCAAGGGCGATCGCACCGTGGCCGATCGGCTGGTGCATGAACTGCTGTTTTTCTGCGCCCAGGCGCGTTCGCCCGGCGCACCGGTGGCCGGCCCGGCCACGCCCGCGCTGGACGCCGTGCGCAAGGCCTTTGGTCTGCAGCACTTCGAGCCTGTCGACTACAACATCGCCCGCTTTGGCCTGTTTGATCCGGCCGTGCTGGCGCAAGCGCGCAAGCGCATCAGTGCGGCGACGGAAACCTGGTCCGCATTGGCGGGCGGTGATCGCAACAAGCTCAAGCCTGCGCAGGACCAGTTCTCGCTCGTGTGCGATTCGCTGCGCAAGCTGCATCCCGGCAGCGAGCCGCTGGCCGCCGCGCTGACGCGCGCCGTCGATCACACGGTGCAGTCCGGCGAGCCGCCTTCACCCGCGCTGGCCATGGAAGTGGCCACGGCTGTGCTGTATCTGCAAGCCTCGTTTGAAGAACTGGACGTGGCGCAGGACCACATGGCCGATCGTGCGCAGCGACTGGCCAAGCGTCTGGATGGCGTGGTGGCGGGAGGTGACTCCGAGCCGCTGGAAGCGTGGATGGAAGAGCTGTATCGCCGCGTGAGCGACCATCAGACGATGGGCAGCGTGGTCGATGAACTTCGTGCCACACTGGCCGACGCGGAAAAGTCGATGGACCAGTTCTTCCGCACCCCCGATGACGTGGCGGTGCTGGCCAACGTGCCGGGTCGCATGTCGCAAATGCGCGGCGTGCTCTCGGTGCTGGGGCTGGATCAGGCCTCGCAGGCCGTGGTGCACATGCGCGATACCGTCGAACACCTCATGGTGGGCGAGGTGGAGCCCGAGCAGCGCCAGGTTATTTTTGACAAGCTCGGCAACAGTCTGGGCGCGTTGGGTTTCCTCATCGACATGCTGAGCTATCAGCGCTCGATGGCGCGCAAGCTCTTCGTTTACGACGAAGCGCAGGGCGAATTGCGTCTGGTGATGGGCCGGGCCAAGCAACACCGCGCCGACGATCACGCCGAAGACGTCGATCAGATGATGAAGGCGCGCGGCGGAGCCCCGGTCGCGCAGCCCGTGCAAGAGGCCACCACGCCCGCGCCGGTTCAGCCGCTGGCGGCCGAGCCCGCAGCCCCCGCCGTGGCACCTGCCACATCGCGCGAGCTCGAGAAGCTCGGCTTCGATGTAGAGATGCAGGATGGTGCCATCGCGCATACCGATTCGGCCATCACCATCGCGGTGGAGCCGCCGCAGTTGCCCGAGTCGGCACCGATGCCCGCGCCGGGCGAGGAAGACGACGAACTGCTCGACATCTTCCTGGAAGAAGCCCGCGAAGTCATCGGCAACGGTCAGGCGGCCATTCAGGCACTGCACCATACGCCGGATGATTTGAGCGAGCAGACCACGCTGCGCCGCGCGTTCCACACCCTCAAGGGCAGCTCGCGCATGGTGGGCCTGAACGAGTTTGGCGAAGCCGCCTGGTCGATGGAGCAAGTGCTCAACGCCTGGCTGGCCGAACAAAAGCCCGTGCCAACGCCGCTGCTCACGCTGGCCAATGACAGTCTGCAGGCCTTTGGTCGGTGGGTGGACGATATCGCTGCTGGCAGTGCAGGCGCGTGGGACCCGCAGGTGTTCCGCGTGAGTGCGGAAGCCATGCGCATGGAAGGCCGACTGGTGCCGCTGGCGCTGGGTTCTGCCGCCGCCGCAACGGCGCTGTCCGAAGTGCCGGAACCGCTCGCCCAGCCTGAGTTGCCCGAAGACATTCCCAGCATCATCGAAACGCTTGATCCGCTGCCGCAGCCTGACGAACTGGCCGTCGAGTCGGTCACCGAGGTGGATGCCGATTTCCCCGACTTCAGCGAAACGCAGCCCTTCGAGTTGGACGTCACCGAGTTGGCCGCGCTGGACGCGCACCTGGGCGCCAGCCCGGAAGTGGTCGCGCCCCCCATCGCGGAAGAGATCGATTTCTCCAGCTTTGAAAAGGCGCTTGAGCAGCAAGATGACATCCTGCTCCAGCCTGCGGAAGATCACGCGCACAGCGCTGCGCCAGAAGATCAGGCCGAGTTGCCTGCGCTGCCGGAGATCATGGAATTCAGCAGCTCCATCCCGATGGATCTGCTGGACCTCAAGCTCGAAGCACGCGCGCAGGAGGCCAAGGCCGAGCCCGCGTCCACGAGCGATGCGAGCATCGTCGATGCACTCGTTTCCCTGGACACCGATACACCAGATTTCGCTGCCACTGCATCGCAGTTGCTGGAGTCGCACGTACCCGCGATCGACGCCAAGGCGCCCGAGATCGATTTGCCAGATCTGGATCTCTCCGATTTTGGCGTGACCGACGCGGTAGCCACGGTAGACGCGGTAGACACGCCCGCCGAACCGACACTGGAAGAGCCTTCCGCAGAGGACATTCCGGATCTGGATCTGGCGCAGGCCACGCCAGAGCCAGCGGCTCCCGCGTCGCCCGTGGACGAGGTGCTGGAAACGGCCGCCGCCGACGTGCAGCCAGAGCCGCTGTTGGAGGCTGAGGCGAGCGCAGTGGCAACCGCGCCCGAAGCCGGGCAAGACCCCGAGGCCGACGCTGTGGGGCAGGAGCCTGAGCAGCCTGAGCCTGAGCAGGTCGCGGAGGAAGTGGAAGCGTCAGCGCCAGCGGTTATGCAAGAGCCGGACGACGCCACCAAGGTCATCGGCGATCTGCGCATTCCGATGCCGCTCTACAACGTCTATCTGGGTGAAGCAGAAGAGTGGTCGCAAAAGCTCATCAACGATTTGCACCATTGGATCGACGAGCCGGGCATGCCCGTGCCGGACGACGCCATTGCGCGCGCGCACTCGCTGGCGGGTAGCTCTGCGACGGTGGGCTTCAACGGGCTGTCGGAAATGGCGCGCTCGCTGGAGCACGCACTGCAGCACATTCAGCCGCAACCGATGGGCTTGCCGCACCAGCAGGAAGTCTTCCAGGCGGTGGCGCAGGACATTCGCCGTCTGTTGCACCAGTTCGCTGCCGGTTTCCTCAAGCAGCCGAGCACCCAACTGCTCGCGCAACTCAGCGACATCCTGAACAGCGACATCATCAGTGACATGGCGCCGCTGGCGGAATCGATCGATGAGATCGCCGAGGCTCATGAGCCCGTGCGCGGCTTTGTGGCGCCGGCGCTGTCCGTGCCGACGATCCAGTCCGTGCGCATCGGTCAGACCGCCACTGAGCCTGCGCAAGTCAAGCGCAGCCACGACGAATTCGATGCGGTCGACGTGATCGACCCCGATCTGTTCCCGATCTTCGAGGAAGAGGCCATCGAACTGCTGCCGACCCTCGGCGGTGCACTGCGCCAGTGGTCGAATTATCCTGACAACCACAACGCACGCAGCGAGTTGCTGCGCGCACTGCACACGCTCAAGGGAAGTGCACGACTGGCCGGCGCGATGCGCCTTGGCGAGATGGCGCACCGCATGGAAACCGACGTCGAGCAGATCGACAAGGAAACAGCGGTCACCGGAGATATCGAGCCCTTGCTCACCAAGCTCGACGCATTGCAGGAGTCGTTTGACAACCTGCGCAACGTCGGCGCGCAGCCGTTGAGCGAGCCCGTTGTCGTGCCGCAGGTGTCGGACGCAGCGCCGCCCGCAGCGGCGCAAGCCGTGGCCGATGCGGCGGCCAAGCTGCCTGCCGCGGTCGTACAACAAGGCCCCGTCGCCAAGGCGCTGACGCTGCAACTGGCGCCCGTGCGCTCGGCTGCGCACCAGACCGTGCGTGTGCGCGCGCAGCTGCTGGACCGTCTGGTGAATCAGGCGGGCGAGGTCATGATTGCGCGTTCGCGTCTGGACGCGCGCATGGGCCAGATGCGCAGCTCGCTCACCGACCTGACCGACAACCTCGAGCGTTTGCGCCTGCAACTGCGCGATATTGAAGTGCAGGCCGAAACGCAGATGCAGTCGCGTCTGGCGCTCTCCAAGGACACGGCGGCCGGCTTCGATCCGCTGGAGTTCGACCGCTTCACGCGCGTGCAGGAACTCACGCGCATGATGGCCGAATCGGTCAACGACGTGGCCACCGTGCAGCGCAATCTGCAGCGTGCCATGGAAGGCGCCGAGGACGATCTGGTCAGCCAGGGCCGTCAGGCGCGCGAGTTGCAGCGCGATCTGCTGCGCACGCGCATGGTGGAGTTCGACAGTATCTCGGAGCGACTCTACGCACTGGTGCGCCAGTCGTCGAAGGAAACCGGCAAACAGATCAAGCTGGACATCGCGGGCGGTGCCATCGAAATGGACCGTGGCGTGCTCGACCGGATGGCGCCAGCCTTCGAACACTTGCTGCGCAATTGCGTGGGCCACGGCATCGAATTGCCTGAAGCCCGCGTCGCCGCGGGCAAGCCGCCCAACGGCACGATCACCATCACGCTGCGTCAGGAAGGCAACGACGTTTCGGTCGAGTTCCTGGACGATGGCGCGGGCCTGAACGTGGCCCGCATCCGCGACAAGGCGATCGAGCGCGGCCTGATCACGTCGGACACACCGGTCAGCGACGTCGAGGCGGCGCAACTGATCTTCATGCCGGGCTTCTCCACAGCCAACGAGGTGACCGGCCTGTCCGGTCGCGGTATCGGCATGGACGTGGTGCGCACCGAAGTGAACGCGCTGGGTGGCCGTATCGAAACCAGCACCACAGTGGGGCAGGGTTCCTCGTTCCGGCTGATCCTGCCGCTCACTACGGCGGTCACGCAGGTGGTGATGCTGCGCGCAGGCGATCTGTCGATCGGTGTGCCCGCCAGCCTCGTGGAGGTGGTGCGTCGCACCACGGCGCAACAACTGGAGCAGTCCTACAGCACGCTGGAATTCGAGGACGGCAACGAAAAGCTGCCGTTCTTCTGGGCCGGAGCATTGCTGCAGTCTTCGCCTGTCAGCACGGAGGCGGGTGCCAAGATTCGCCCGGTGGTGATCCTGCGCAGCGCGGCACGCCGCATTGCCATGCACGTGGATGAAGTGCTGGGCAATCAGGAAGTTGTGGTGAAGAACCTTGGCCCGCAGTTGTCGCGCCTGCCCGGCATGGCCGGCATGTCGGTGCTGGCATCGGGTGCCGTGGTGTTGATCTACAACCCGGTGGCACTGGCAACGGTGTATGGCGAGAAGGTCAACGACGCTGCTCGCGCCGCATTGGCCGCGACAGCGCAGCCCGCAGAGCAGGGAACAGTCGACGCAGCCGCCGTGCCGCCGACCACGGCTGCCATGCGCCAGACGACCCAAGTGCCGCTGGTGCTGGTGGTGGACGACTCGATCACCGTGCGCCGCGTGACACAGCGTTTGCTGCAGCGTGAAGGCTATCGCGTGAGTCTGGCTGCTGACGGCTTGCAGGCGCTGGAGCGACTGCAGCAGGAGCGGCCAACCGTGGTGCTGTCCGACATCGAAATGCCGCGCATGGACGGCTTCGATCTGGCGCGCAACATTCGCGGTGACGATCGCCTGAAGCATCTGCCGATCATCATGATCACCTCGCGCATCGCCGAGAAGCACCGCGAACATGCGATGGAGCTGGGCGTGAACCACTATCTGGGCAAGCCTTACTCCGACGAAGAACTGCTGAGCCTCGTCCAGCACTACGCGCTTTTGGAAGCAGCGGAGTAGGCCAAGCCATGTGACGCATCGGGTGAGCCCGCGCGGCTCCCCGGTCTATGGCATGGCCCGACGTCAGCGCAGACAAGCAGAAAGCGCCAGTCCAAAGGCGCTTTCTCCGTGGCCGTGACGGCCCCACGGTAAAATGCAGGAATGCCTGCTGATTCCGAGACCATCAACCTGACGAACCATTTCCTGATCGCCATGCCTGGCTTGGAAGATTCGTCATTTTCCAAAAGCGTGGTCTATCTGTGCGAACACACGGAGCGTGGCGCGCTGGGGCTGGTGATCAACAAGCCCGCCGAACTCAATCTGCAAAGCCTGCTCGCCAAGGTGGATTTGTCGCTGCGCCGTGACGACCTCACCGACGAGCCCGTTTTTCAGGGCGGCCCGGTACAGACCGAGCGCGGCTTCGTGCTGCACGATCCCATGCGCGCGGACAATCAGGATGAGGAAAGCGAATCCGCTTACGCCTCCACCATGCAAATCCCCGGCGGCCTGGAGATGACCACCTCCAAGGACGTGCTCGAAGCGCTGTCCACCGGCGCCGGTCCGCGCCGCGTGCTGGTCACGCTGGGCTATTCGGCCTGGGGGGAGGGCCAGCTGGAAACCGAGCTGGCAGAAAACAGCTGGATCACCGTCAGTGCCGACTCCTCCATCATTTTCGAGACGCCCGTGGACGAGCGTTACGACCGCGCGCTGTCGCTGCTGGGCCTGCAGGCGTGGATGCTCACCCATCAGGCGGGGCACGCTTGAGCGGCATGTCAGTTCCAGCGGATCACACCAACGTCCCGGCACAGTTCCAATCGTTTCTGGCTTTTGATTTCGGGCTCAAACGCACGGGCGTTGCCGTGGGCACGCGCATGCTGCGCAGTGCCACGCCGCAAGGCACGATCAAGGCCGAGGGCGAGGCGGCGCGCTTCGCCCAGGTGGCCGAACGCATCCGCGAATGGCAGCCCGACGCGCTGGTGGTTGGCGTGCCGTATCACCCCGACGGTGCCGCGCACGAGAACACGACGCGCGCGCTCAAGTTCGCGCGCCAATTGCGGGGCCGCTACGGCCTGCAAGTGTATGAAGTGGATGAGCGCTACAGCACCACCGAGGCCATCGCGGCCGGCGCGGCCGATGCCGATGCGGCGTCTGCCTGCATCATCCTGGAACAGTTTTTGAGGAATCTTCCATGAGCACTGCGTCTTCTTCTCCCCATGCCTCTGCGCAGACCATCTCGGGCGGCCATCTCACGCTGGACGCCGAGGCGCTGTACCGCGAACTGCTGCGTGGCGTGCGCTCCATGCGCACGGCCAGCACCTATCTGGCGGGCATCGCCTCAGGTGGCATGTGGCTGGCGCAGCGCCTGCAAAAAGATCTAGGGCTGGACGGCGAGGCGGGCGTGCTGTCCTCGTCGCTGCACCGAGATGATTTCGCCAGCCGCGGGCTGGCGTCGAGCACCAGCTCGAGCCTGCCGTTCGACGTGAACGGCGCCGACATTCTGGTGCTGGACGATGTGCTCTACACCGGCCGCACGGTGCGCGCAGTGATCAACGAGCTGTATGACTATGGCCGCCCTGCCAGCATCCGCCTGGCTGTGCTGGTCGATCGCGGTGGGCGCGAGCTGCCCATCGAAGCCGGTTTCGCCGCAGCGCGCGTGAGCTTGCCTGCGACGCAGTCATTGTCTCTCGCGCGTGCGGACAATGGCGCATTTCATTTTGAAGTCAAAGTCAAAGAGGCCTGACGGTGCTTTACAAGCGCAATCCCCAACTCAACAAGAACGGTGAGCTGATCCACCTGCTGTCCACGGAAGGACTGCCCAAGGACATCATCACGCACATCCTGGACACCGCCTCCAACTTCGTGAGCGTGAACGACCGCGAAGTCAAGAAGGTGCCGCTGCTGCGCGGCAAGAGTGTCTTCAACCTGTTCTTCGAGAACTCCACGCGCACGCGCACCACGTTCGAGATCGCGGCCAAGCGGCTGTCTGCGGACGTGTTCAACCTGGACATTGCCCGCAGCTCGGCCAGCAAGGGCGAATCGCTGCTCGACACCATCGCCAACCTGTCCGCGATGGCCGCCGACATCTTCGTCGTGCGCCACAGCGAATCGGGCGCGCCCTACCTCATCGCGCAGCACGTGGCACCGCATGTGCACGTGGTGAACGCAGGTGACGGACGCCACGCGCACCCCACGCAGGGTTTGCTGGACATGTACACCATCCGCCACTACAAGAAGGATTTTTCCAACCTGACGGTGGCCATCGTGGGTGACGTGCTGCACTCGCGTGTGGCGCGCTCCGACATCCACGCCCTCACGACGCTCGGCGCGGCCGAAGTGCGCGTGGTGGGGCCGCGCACGCTGGTGCCGACCGATCTGACGCACATGGGCGTGAAGGTGTTCCACAGCCTGGAGGAAGGCATTCGCGGCTGCGACGTAGTGATCATGCTGCGCCTGCAAAACGAGCGCATGAGCGGCGCACTGCTGCCATCGAGCCAGGAGTATTTCAAGGCATTCGGCCTCACGCCGGAAAAACTCAAGCTGGCCAAGCCGGACGCCATCGTGATGCATCCGGGGCCGATCAATCGCGGCGTGGAGATCGACTCCGCCGTGGTCGATGGACCGCAAGCCGTGATCCTGCCGCAGGTGACCTTTGGTATTGCGGTGCGCATGGCGGTGATGTCCATCGTGGCTGGCAACGAGGCATGAAGCGGGTGGCGCTGAAACACGTTTTTGTTCATATCGTCTGTGGTGCGCGCTCCGATTCAGCTGCGCGCATGCAGGCACAAGTTGGCACTGAATCATGAAAGTACTCATTCAGAACGGCCGCGTCATCGATCCGGCAACAGGTCTTGATCGGGTATGCAATCTGGCCCTCGCAGCGGGCCGCGTCATCGCGATCGATCGCGAGGCCAAGGACTTCACGCCCAATCGCGTGGTCGATGCCACGGGCTGCTACGTGCTGCCGGGTCTGGTCGATCTGGCGGCGCGCCTGCGCGAACCTGGACACGAGCACGAAGGCATGCTCGAATCCGAAATGGGCGCGGCGGTCGCGGGCGGCGTAACGAGCCTGGTCTGCCCACCCGACACCGATCCCGTGCTCGATGAGCCAGGTCTGGTCGAAATGCTCAAGTTCCGCGCGGAGAAGCTGCATCAGTCCCGCCTTTTCCCGTTGGGCGCGCTCACGCGCGGTCTGGCGGGCGAAGTGCTGACGGAAATGGCCGAGCTGACCGAGTCCGGCTGCGTGGGTTTCAGTCAGGCGGAAGTGCCGCTCAAAAGCACCATGGTGCTGCAGCGCGCACTGCAATATGCGGCCACCTACGGCCACACCGTGTGGCTGCGTCCGCAAGAGCTGTATCTGGGGGGCGGCGTGGCGGCCAGCGGCCCGCTGGCAACGCGCCTTGGTCTGGCCGGCATCCCGGTGGCGGCGGAGACGATTGCGTTGCACACGATTTTCGAGCTGCTCAAGTCGAGCGGAGCGCGCGTGCACCTGTGCCGCATCTCCAGTGCGGCGGGCGTGGAATTGGTGCGTCAGGCCAAGGCCGACGGCCTGAACGTGACCTGCGACGTGAGCATCAATTCGCTCACATTCACCGATGCCGACATTGGCTACTTCGACAGCCGTGCGCGCCTGATGCCGCCGCTGCGCCAGCAACGCGACCGCGATGCGCTGAGTGCGGCGCTGGCCGATGGCACCATCGATGCGCTGGTTTCCGACCACACCCCTGTGGACGAAGACGCCAAGGTGCTGCCGTTTGCCGAAGCCGAACCCGGTGCCACCGGCATGGAATTGCTGCTGTCCGTGGCGATCAAGTGGTCGCAGGACAGCGGCACGCCGCTGCAACGGGCGCTGGCTGTGGTCACGAACGAGCCGGCGCGCGTGCTCGGTGCCTCGCTGGGCACGTTGCAGGCCAGCGTGGGCCGCATCGTCGAAGGGGGCGTGGCAGACTTGTGCGTGCTGGATCCCAAGGCCGAATGGGTGGTGACGCCCGAGGCATTGCGTAGCCAGGGCAAGCACACGCCGTTCTCCGGCTATGAACTGCCCACCCGTGTGAAGTACACGCTGGTTGGCGGCCAGTTGGCATTCGAGCGCACCTGACGACCGCACGGTAAAGGGCGCGAGCGACTCACGATTCATGCTTCGCACGGTGTTGGCGCTCTGGCGCGTTCTGCGTTTGCTGGTCCATGCCTTGCATGGGCTGCTGGTGGTGCTTGTGCGCTTTCCGTCACTCTCGCCAGAGCAGCAACAGGCGCGCGTGCAGGCATGGGCGCTGCAGTTGCTCGCCTGCGCTGGCGTCACGCTCGAGGTGCGCGGCACGCCGGTGGCGAATGGCCCCGCGCTGATCATCGCCAACCATCTCTCATGGCTCGATATTCCGGTGATGCACGCGGCGCGCTACTGCCGCTTCATCTCCAAATCGGATGTGAAAGACTGGCCCATCGTCGGCACGCTGGCAACGGCGGCTGGCACGCTCTACATCGAGCGCACCTCGCGCCGCGATGCCCTGCGCATGGTGCAGCACATGCATGACGCCCTGATGGCGCGCGAGGTGCTGGGCGTGTTCCCCGAAGGCACGACCGGAGATGGCCGGGTGCTGCTGCCGTTTCACGCCAACCTGCTGCAGGCCGCGATCACCGCGGATGCGCCGGTGCAGCCCGTGGGCGTGCGCTTTGTGGATCGCAAGACGGGCGCCGTCAGCCATGCCCCGAGCTACATCGACGACGAGACCCTGCTGGGCTCGATGTGGCGCACGCTGGTGGCACCGCCACTTGTGGCCGTGGTGCATTTTGGCGAACCCGAGCGTGCCAACGGGCAGGACCGCCGCGCGTGGAGCGAGCAACTGCACGCGCGCGTGGACACGTTGCGCGCAGCGTAAAAGCACGCATGGTGCGCACACCATGCAGGTCGTACTAGACTGGTGCGCATGAGCACATCGACCACCCCCGTCACCATCTACCACAACGCCCGCTGCAGCAACTCGCGCGGCGCGTTGGCGCTGCTGCGCGAGCATGGCATCGAGCCGCAGATCGTGGACTACATCGCCGAGCCGCTGAATGCGGAGCAACTCACCGCGCTGATCGGCCAACTGGGTGTCCCGGTGCGCGACGTGATGCGCGCGAAAGAAGCGGTGTATCAAGAGCTTGGCCTCGGCGCAGAGGGCGTGAGCGATGCGCAATGCATCGACGCCATCGCAGCGCACCCGGTGCTGCTCAATCGCCCGATCGTGGTCACCCCCAAGGGCGCCCTCCTGTGCCGCCCACCGGAGCTGGTGCTGGCGTTGATCCAGTCCTGAGCCCGATCTGAACGAGGCGGATTCACCGCCTTTCCGTTGAAAAAACATGGAAGCCGAGGTTCCTGGAGGACCTTCGGCCGCTTTTCCACGCCAGTGTGCTTACGTGTAAGTGAAAACCCTTTATTTCAGTCTGGTGAAACTTCGGTGAAAAACACGTCTTGTTTTTGATTAATACAATTAAATAAATGTAGTTACGTTATTTAACGTACGTCAAACGCTGGTAATTTCACACAACTTTCTGCAGACCTCTCACGCCGGTGCATGGCGCAGATGGGTGCGCAGGGCGCCCCAAGCGGCTGTACACACATCTGGAGTGAGCATGGAAAGCAAAGAAGACTGCCTGACGGTCAACGGGTTCGGTGCTGCCTTTGGCACGAAGGTCGTTCTCGCAGATATCGAATTCGCGCTGGCTCCGCGCACGCTGACGGTGCTGATGGGGCCTTCCGGCTCGGGCAAATCCACGCTGCTGCACGCGCTCGCGGGCACCTATGATGCGCACCCGCGCTATCGCACCTGGGGCGATGTGCGCTATCTCGGCCAGCCGCTGGCCGAAGCAAAGCGACCGCGACTGGTGCAGCAGCAGGCGCGCACATTGAACGGAACGGTGCTGGACGTGCTCGCTGCGCCCGCGCGCGAGCGGCTCCACCTCACGCCGATGGAGTTGCGCCAATGGTGCGTGAATAGCGTGCGCGAGCGGGGCTTTCCCGATCTGGAGGCGCAGTTCGACCAGCATGTCATGGACCTGCCCGACGTGCAGATGCGCGCCGTGGCCATCCTGAACGAAGCAGCCGCCGAACCCGGCCTGCTGATGGTGGACGAGCCCACGACCGATCTGTCCGACTACGACGCCTATCTGCTGATTGAACTGCTGCGCCATCTGTCGACAAAGATGACGGTTCTGGTTGTGCTGCACCACCAGAAGCAAGCCCGCCAACTGGCCGGGCGCGTGCTGCTGTTGGCCGGTGGCCGCATCCAGGAACACCGCGACGCGGACGATTTTTTCAACGCGCCCATCAGCGAGGCGGGTATGCAATTCATCCGCTCCGGCAGTTGCAGTGTCGCTTCGCCCCAAGCGCAGGCCCACACGCTGGCGGACGGAGTCCAGGCGCCGCCGCCACTGCCCGCGCACGCGCTGTCCGCGCTGGGCGACGTGCTCACGCAGCAGGCAGCGGCGGGCTCCTCGTCAAAAGGCCCGACCGGATTCCTGTGGATCGTTCCGGGCAAGCTGGCAGGCGCGGCCATGCCAGGCGCGGTGACGGACATCGATCACGATCTCACGCTGCTCAAGCGCGTGGGCATCACCATGCTCATCACGCTCACCGAGCGCGATATCGATCAGGCGGCGCTGCAACGCAATGGCCTGAAAAACTTGCACCTGCCGGTCTACGACCGCGAGGCGCCAAGCATGGGCCAAATCCAGATGCTGCTCAAACGCATGGAGCTGCTGCTGGCGCAGGGCGAAGTGCTGGCAGTGCACTGCCTTGGCGGACTGGGCCGCACTGGCACGGTCATTGCCGCCTGGCTTGTGCGTGAAGGGCTGACGGCACAGGAGGCGCTGCGCCGTGTGCGCCGCATTGACCCGCGTTATGTGCAGAGCGCGGATCAGGAAGTGTTTCTGCAATCGTATGAAGAGATGATTCTGCAAAAGATCGTCTGACCCCCGATGAAGTTGATTTTGGAGTTGAAGGTATGAGTTTTGATGACGCTTTGAACAAGGCTGCGGCCACGGTGCCCGAGTGCGTGGCTGCAGGTTATGTGGACGTGGCTTCGGGCATGCTGCTCTCGCTGCGCACGGTGGACTCGCATCCACGACAGGTGGTGGATTTGCTGGCAGCCGCCACTGCCGACATGTTCAACGGCCCGAATGTGAGCATGATTGAACGCCTGTTCAAAAAGGCGCGGGGACTGGAGGATGACGGCTTTCACTACTTTCAGGAAATCATCGTCAACAGCGATAACCTGATTCACGTATTCATCCGCGGCAAGCTCAATCCGGAATACGTCGCTGTCTTTGTCTGCCGCCGCACCGCCAATCTGGGCATGGCGCTGACCAAGGCGCGTCTGGCCATGCCGACACTGGAAGCCGCGTTCTAAGCGAGCCATCCGATCGGCGCATGCGTGCAACGGGAGGCGCCCTAAGTTTGTTCTAAGTGTGCAACCGCATAGTCGGGTCAACGAACTCCAGTAGAGGTTGTTCTGTTCGACTCAGACGAAAGGTAAAAACACCATGAACACGACTTTTGCATCCACACCGCGCGGCCTGTTGGTGGCGTTGGTGACCGCAGGCGTCATTGGCGGCGCAGGCGCGGGGCTGGTCACGGGCCACATCGCCCGCGCCGAACAAGGCCCTGCCAGCGCCACGGCAGTGGCAGGCACGGCGACGCCTTCCAGCGCAGTGCCGGGAACCTCCGCGCTGCCCAGCTTCGCCCAGATCACGGCACAAAGCGGCCCCGCCGTCGTCAACATCAGCGTGAGCGGAACGCGCCATGCCAACCGCAATGCGTCCGCCGACGACGATGACGATACACCGGCTGCGGCGCAGCAGGGCATCGATCCCAACGATCCCTTCTATCAATTCTTCCGCCAGTTCGGCATTCCCGGCCCCGGCATGCAGCAGCGCGGCGTGCCGCGTGACGTGCCGGTGCGCGGCGAAGGCTCCGGCTTCATCGTGAGTCCGGATGGCATAGTGCTGACCAACGCGCACGTGGTGAAAGACGCAGACACCGTCACGGTCAAGCTCACGGACCGCCGCGAATTCCGCGCCAAGGTGCTGGGCGCTGACGCCAAGACGGACGTCGCCGTGCTGAAAATCGATGCCACCAACCTGCCGACCGTGAAAATCGGCGACACCAAGGCGCTCAGCGTGGGCGACTGGGTGCTGGCCATTGGCTCGCCATTCGGATTTGAAAACAGCGTGACGGCGGGCGTGGTCAGCGCCAAGGGGCGCGCGCTGCCCGATGACAGTTCGGTGCCGTTCATCCAGACCGATGTAGCGGTGAATCCCGGCAATTCCGGCGGCCCGCTGTTCAATGCACGCGGTGAAGTCGTCGGCATCAACGCGCAGATCTACAGCCGCTCCGGTGGCTATCAGGGACTGTCGTTCGCGATTCCGATCGAAGTGGCTTCGCACATCAAAGACCAGATCATCGCCACCGGCAAGGCCGAACATGCGCGCCTGGGCGTGACCGTGCAGGAAGTGAACCAGACGCTGGCCGATTCCTTTGGCCTTGACCGGCCCGAAGGTGCCCTGGTGGCGAACGTGGAAAAGGGCGGCCCCGCCGACAAGGCCGGACTGCAACCGGGCGACGTGATCCGCAGCGTCAACGGCCAGAAGATCGTGGGCTCGGCTGATCTGCCCGCCTATGTGAGCATGGCAGCGCCCGGCTCCCGGCTCACCATGGAGGTGTGGCGTCAGGGCAAGCCGCAGGAACTGGTGGCAGCGCTCGCCAACGCCAGCGACAAGGGCACCCAAGTCGCCAGCAAAGACAACAAGGTCGCGCGCGGCAAGCTCGGCGTATCGCTGCGCCCGCTCCAGCCCGACGAGCGCAAGCAGATCGGCGTGGACGGCGGCTTGCTGATCGAGAGCGCACAAGGCCCCGCTGCCAAAGCCGGCCTGGCCGCTGGCGACGTGCTGCTGTCCATTAACGGCACCCCCGCCAAGGACGTGGAGCAGGTGCGCAGCGCCATCGCCAAGGCGGGAAAATCGGTGGCGTTGTTGGTGCAGCGTGATGGCTCGCGCATCTTCGTGCCGGTACCACTGGGCTGAAACTGCGCAGCGGGAAAGCGATACTCTCCTGCAACGCGCGGCACGGCCACGCGGTATGCTGGCAGACATTGTGTTGATGCGAACGCCCCGGCGCTGCCCACGCAACGCCGGGGCGTTTGACCGTGAGGCCCCGTGAATTGGGGTTGATGATTTGTATGCGCCTGCTCCTTGTTGAAGACGACACCATGATCGGCGAAGCCGTGCAGGATCTCCTGCGCGCTGAACGCTACGCCGTGGACTGGGCACGCGATGCACGCAGTGCCGACACCGCGCTGCGCACGCAGAGCTACGACCTCGTGTTGCTCGACCTCGGCCTGCCGGGCCGCGATGGCCTGAGCGTGCTGCGCGACATGCGCACGCGGCGCGATCGCACGCCGGTGCTGATCGCGACGGCGCGCGATGCGGTGTCACAGCGCGTGGAAGGGTTGGATGCGGGCGCCGATGATTACCTGCTCAAACCCTACGACATGGACGAATTGCTGGCACGCATTCGCGCCCTGACGCGGCGCGCGGCAGGGCGTGCCGAGCCGGTGTACGAGCATCAGGGCGTCAAGGTGTTTCCTGCGACGCGCGAGGCCTCGGTCAATGGACAGAACGTCGTGCTCTCCGCGCGCGAATGGGCCGTGCTGGAACCATTGATCGCACGCCCCGGCGCGGTGCTGTCGCGCCAGCAACTGGAGGACAAGATGTACGGTTGGGGCGACGAGGTCAGCAGCAACGCCGTGGAGGTCTACATCCACGGCCTGCGCAAAAAGCTGGGCGCCGGCATCATCATCAACGTGCGTGGCGTCGGCTACATGGTGCCAAAGGAATGAGCGCCATGCCGCCACAAGCAGACCGCAGCGCGCTGGAAGCGGATATGCCGGGGCCACATCCCAGACACCGCAAGCATCGCGGCCTTCCGCGTTCCCTTGGCGGGAGGCTGCTTTTGTTCATCTGCGCCGCGATTGCATTGACGGCCCTGCTGCAAGGGGCGTTTGCCTACCGTAACGCGCTGGCGCAAACCGATACGCTGTTTGACTACCAGATGCAGCAGACCGCGTTCGCGCTGCGCGCGGGCCTGCCGGTGGATGCTCAGGGGCGCGCGCGGGGTACGCCGCCGGAGGATGAGAACAAGGAATTCATCGTGCAAGTCTGGACCAACGAGGGCTTGCGCATTTTTGAGTCGGCACTGGGTGCTGCACTCCCCCAGAATGCCTTGCTCGGCTTTGCCAACGTGCCCGCACGCGGCACCATGTACCGCGTCTTTTCGCTGCAAACCCGTTCGCAGGTGATCCAGGTGGCGCAGGACATGCGCGTGCGCCGTGCGCTGGCGCGCGAATCGGCGTGGCGTAGTCTGCTGCCGATCGCATTGATGGCTCCGTTGCTCGCACTGGCCGTGTGGTGGGTGGTGCGCAGATCGCTGGCGCCGGTGCAGCGCGTGCGCCATGAAGTGGCGGCGCGGCGCATGCAGGATTTGTCGCCCTTGGGCACGGGCGATCTGCCAGAGGAGGTGCTGCCGCTGGTGAGCGAATTCAACGCGCTGCTAGCGCGCATGCGCCGCGCTTTCGACGCTCAGCAGCATTTCGTGGCCGATGCCGCGCATGAGTTGCGCTCGCCACTCGCCGCGCTGAAGTTGCAGGCGCAGTTGCTGCAACGTGCACCGGACGATGCTGCACGTACCTTGGCGACGTCGAGATTGCTGGCTGGCATCGATCGTGCATCGCGTGTGGTCGAGCAACTCATGGTGCTGGCGCGCCAAGAAGAAAGCGCCGATGCCGGGGCGCTCGATCAACCCGTGGCGCTGGACGATCTGGCGCGCCAGGCCGTTGCCGATGCGGCGGCCACGGCGGCGCAGCGAGACATCGATCTGGGACTGCCGCAGGCCGACGCAGTGATGGTGCTCGGCCAGTCCGATGCATTGCGCATCTTGCTGCGCAACCTGATCGACAACGCCCTCAAATACACACCGGAGCACGGCACGGTGGACGTGCGCGTACAGCGCGAAGGTGATTGTGCCGTGCTGACGGTGGACGACAGCGGCCCTGGTATAGCGCCCGAGGATCGCGAGGACGTGATGCGGCGCTTTCACCGCAGCGCGCACCACGCTACAGGGCAGTCTGCACCGAAAGGCAGCGGACTGGGTCTGGCCATCGTGCAGACGATTGCGCGCATGCACGGTGCCTCCGTGGAGTTGTCGCAAGCCCCCGATCTTGAAGGGCTTCGCGTGCGTATTGCGTTGCGCGCAATGCCACAATAGGCCATCTGCATGTTGACCATGGAGTGATCTCGACGCATGTTTCGCTACGCCGTGTTCTCGGCCATGGGCCATACGATCTTCGTGGTCGTCGGCCTGCTCATTTATGTGATGGCCACACGCATCGGGCATCAACACCGGCCGCCCGCGTCTGCGATGGGGTGGGTGATTAGCATCGTTGCGTTTCCCTATGTCGCCGTGCCGCTGTTCCTGATGTTCGGTTCGCGCAAGCTTGCACGTCCACAAAAGCACCGACGCGGAACGTCGGCCGCAGTACCTGCCCCAGAAGGCGGCCCGCCGTGGGCCACCCAGGTGCTGGAGAGCATGGAAGTTCCCCATCCCGTACACAATGACCTGCTGGAATGGCATGCAGACGGCGCCTCGGCACTCAAAAGCCTCATGGACCTGATCGACTCCGCGGAGCGATCGCTGGACATCGGCACCTTCATCTTCGGCAACGACGCCGTGGGCGATGCCGTGGTGCAGGCCATGCTGCGCTGCCGTGCACGCGGGGTGCGCGTGCGCTTCATGATCGATGCAATTGGCAGCATGCAGACGCGGTCTAGCACGCTGCGACGGCTGCGCAAGGCAGGCATCCGCGTGCGCCGTTTCATGCCCTTATTGCACAACCCGCGACGTGGTCGCCTGAATTTGCGAAACCACCGCAAGGTGGCCATCGCTGATGGTAAGCATCTCTGGAGCGGTGGCCGCAACCTGGCCGAGGAATATTTCCACGACATCGACGGCACGCCTGCCTGGATCGATTTGAGCCACGTTGCCCACGGCCCGTTGGCCGCGCAGGCCGCAGCACAGTTTGATTCGGACTGGCGTACGGCCAATGGTCGCGTGCGCCATGCAGACTCGCATGTGAATGCGCCGCCCGGCCCCGAATCTGGCGCATGGGCGCAATGGGTTGCGACCGGCCCGGACCATGCGGACGACACCATCCACGAACTGTTGCTCGCGTCGTGCTACCACGCGCAAAAGCGCATCGTGCTGGTAACGCCGTACTTTGTGCCCGATGACGCGCTGCTCGATGCCTGGTGCATGGCCTGCCGGCGCGGCGTGCAGGTGTCGCTCATCGTGCCGCGCAAGTCCAATCACCTGCTGGCGGATTGGGCGCGCGAGCGCGCATTGCGTCAGTTGTGTGCCGCCGGTGCGCATGTCTGGCTCGTGCCGCACATGTTGCACGCCAAGGCCGTACTCATCGATGACGATGTGGCGTTGTCAGGTTCACTCAACCTGGATGCGCGCAGCCTGTTCCTCAACTATGAAGTGATGACCGCGTTTTACTCGGAGCCGCAAATTCGCTGGCTCAGCGATTGGTGCGCGCGGATGGTGGGCAAGTCGCGCCCCTATGTCGCGCACGCTCCGGGCGTGCTGCGCGACGTGGGCGAAGGACTGGTGCGCTCGGTGGGTTTCCAGCTCTAAACCCCGAGTCAGGATGCGCGCAGCACCATGCCGTCCAGAGATGGCGCGTGCAATGACTCCAGTGCCGACGCCACCGGTGGGCCGAAGCGGCGCTGCGCCAGAGATTTGGGATCGGCGTTGGGCGCTGCAGCATCTTCTTTGAGTTGCGCCTCCCATTGGTCACGCGCCTCCTGGATTTCCTCCGGCGTACGCGCCACGAGATTCCACCACAGCAGAATCTCTTCGCCCATTGGCGCACCGCCAATCACCAGCAAACGGCTGTCGGGCGCGCAGTCGAGCGCAATGCTTTCCGTGCCCAGTGGAACGTAGATCAGTTCTTGCTCGGGCAAGGCCTCGCCATTCACTTTCACATCGCCGGACAACTTCAGCACGGCATGCTCAAAATCCGCGCGCAATGGCATGTCGGCCACCACCGCCGCTGACGCATTCGCCGCATGGAGATCCACCGCCATCAGCGGCGAATGCACCTCGGCAGGCGCTGTCAGCCCCAACGCTTCACCCGCCAGTACGGTGGCATCAAAATCGCCCACGCGCGTCCGCGGTAACTCGGGGTAATGCTGGAAACGGGGCGGAATATTGCGGTGCGAGTGCGGCAGCGCAATCCACAATTGCGCCGCGTGGATGTGCGAAGGCGTCTGGCTTTCCTCAGAGTGCGCAATGCCATAGCCTGCCGTCATCAGATTGACTTGCCCGGGCCGGATCATCTGCTCGTTGCCGAGGCTGTCGCGGTGCAGCACTTCACCCCGGATCATCCAGGTGAATGTCTGCAGGCCAATGTGCGGATGCGGCCCCACCTGCATTCCAGGCGGTTCCGGATCCGCAGGCCCGGCATGATCGAGAAAACACCACGCCCCCACTTTGCGCAACGCGCGCTGCGGGAGTGCCCGGTGGATGGGAATTCCACCCACGTCGGCGACGCGGGTGGGCAGGTGCTGCAGTGCAAGTGTGGGGTGTGTCATTGCGAGTCCGTCAAGTGCGGAATGTGGGGATATGCCCAATGTATCAGCACCTCGGGGCCTCGTAATGACCGTCTGCATAGGCCTGAAAGCTCTGCGTGTTTGCTGACAGCGAAAACGCAGAAGGCAGGTTATTCTTAGCCGGCTAACGGCGCGTTTTTCACTCCTGAAGGAGCCATGAATACGCGTGCGTACTAACCCAAGGAGGACATCGAGTGAGCGAAAAAGACCATAAACCGAATTCCCCACAAGGCGAAACCGCCGTTGAGGTGCAACGTTTCGCAGATCATTTCAAAGCCAAAGTGACCGGCATGGTCCAGCATCGCGCTGGAGATGGCCCGTTGCTGGAAATCCCTGTCGGCACGGAAGTGCAGGTGGACACCGCCATCGCCAGTTACGTGCTGTCGTGGATGGATCCCTCAGACAACCAGCCCGAAATCGTGACGCTGGCGAAGCGCGAGTTCGAACATTACGTAGACAACGGAGACCTGCAGGTCGTGAAGTAAAGACATTCAAAGACAGCGCATGAAGCGCACATGGGGCCACCTTTGCGGTGGCCTTTTTTATATGCAACGAAAGGTTTGGCTCTATTGAGCGCATCAATGACGGCCGCCGTGCCGACTCCATGTTCAGACGGGAGAAACGGTACGTCGCTTACAAGCAACCCGTGCTTTAGCAAATCAACACCCGTACTTGAAATCGATAGTCCGGTTGGCGAGTTCGAGGTCTCGCGACTGGTTGAAGCCAAGCATGTGTGTCGCGATGCCTCATCCACATTTTTTGATCGGGAACCTGCAGCCGCCGTTCGCTCGCCCCGCGAGTCAGTCCTCTCGCGGACGTGCCCCGCCGATGTTTCGAAATCATGAATGCCCTTAGGAACGAGGCGACTGGGATTCATCTCCGAGTTGGTGCTCTGGTACTATGCCTTTTTAATAAAGGCTATCGCGATGGAAAACCAATTGAGCAATTTTCTCTACACGAGTCGGCTCGCTCCCCACTTCCCATTGACTGGGGTGGCACAAATCGTGAAGCAAGCACGGGAGTTGAATGCAATTCGCGGGATCACAGGAATTTTGATGTTCGACGGTGAAAACTTCAGTCAGTACATCGAAGGGCCCAAAGATGCAATCCGTGCTCTCGAAAAGTCTTTAATCGCCGATGAACGACACACACATTTCGATGTTCGGGCGAAAAGTGACGATGTGGCTCTACGACGTTTTGAGAATTGGTCAATGGGCTTCGTAGATGCTGGCGAATCCATACTTGAGCAGCTCAACGGGAAGCAAGACAAACTAGCGATTGAATATTTCAGTCAAGCCGCTTTGGCCGCTGATGTGCGCTAGCCGTGCTCGAGTGAAAGCTGGCTGCTTGAGCTGACTGAACCCCCTGAGCTGAGCCACCTAAGCCACCTGAGCCAATGGCCACATCGCTCATCAAGCCTCTTCACGCGGCTACCAATCCAGTTCGTGTCCATCGGCAAACGTTTCGTGAAGGTTAAATTCGATGTCTATTGACAACAAAAAATGGCTTAGATCAGCTGCCACCGCCACCGTATTGCTCGGCTCTGTCGCAGTTGTACGGGGTTGCGCAGTTCGAGTTCCAAAGGGAATAGAGCCGGTGGAAAACTTCGATGCCGAGCGCTACATGGGAAAATGGTTCGAACTCGCACGCATCGACCATCGGTTTGAAAAGGGTTTGATCCATACCTCCGCTCAATACAGTCTTAATCCTGATGGTTCCATCACCGTGGTGAATCGGGGTTATGACCCAAAAAAGAGGATTTGGAAGCGGTCAGAAGGCAAAGGTAAATTTCTTGGTGATTCGACTGTCGCCGCGTTGAAAGTATCCTTCTTTCGCCCCTTCTATGGCGGCTACAACGTCGTCTACTTGGACTCGGACTACCAACTTGCACTGGTTGTTGGTGACGATAGAAAATACTTCTGGATTTTGTCACGCACCAGCACCGTACGCGTCGACGTTTTTGAGCGCCTGATGAAAAAAGCAGCGGAACTAGGCATTAATGTTAATGACGTCATTCAGGTAGAGCAAAGTGGTGACTGAAAATGAAAGGCACTGAATCAGTGGGCTGTTCTGTGCAGCAGCAACTGCAGAAGCCACGTCACGCGGCTTTGGATTAGAGCAAGACAACAGGAAGATGTTTAGCCGCAATAAGCGTCTGGCGCTGCGAGAGACCCGAGCCCGTATTGCACGGGCTCTTTTTCGTCCGAATAACGGAGAGTCCATCCCATTCACTTGACGCAACGCCGCTGTATTGAGACGGGGCTGACATCTACGCTGATAAGTCGGGAGGAAAACTTCACTTTTCGCTTATGGTAAAGGCAGCGGTGATGCTGCACGTGCCTAGAGCACTTGAACCCGCCGAAGCGGGTTACCCGATCTCACTAATTATTTCGAAAACCTGCGCAGTTTAGTGAAAAAAGAGCGCGATCAGAATGATGATTGGAATGGGAACCCCAATCAACCACAATAGTATGGAACGCATAGCAATCTCCTTGTAAGTTATCAGGTCAGTGTCGTAATGGTTGAGCGATCGCGCTGTCGCCCGCCAATGGTGGCGCAAATCGAACCTACCAATGCGCCGATCAAGAGCGCAACGAACGTCCAAAGAAGGGAGTATGCCGTGGCCTTTCGGGCTTGTTCAGCGGATTCTTTGGCCTTTTGCTCAGCCGCCTTGAGCTTCTGTTTCGCTTCTTCGACCTGTTTTTGAACTGAAGCGAAACTATCTTGGACCTTTTTCTTGGCCTCTTCCGAAGTCATATCGGAATTTCGAGCAATTAGTTGGGCCACATAATTGGCGTCATTATCAGAAAGACTTCCGCTCTGAATCGAATGCTTGAAAATGGTTGCCACAGTGCGGGCGTTCTCAGCAGGAGTTGCGCCGCGCTCTAAAGCCACGGCCGGACGGTCTGTACCATCTGCCGATTGCGAAGCCACAGGCGCTCTATCGCGGAATAGCGCTTCTATCCAGTAATCCATTGATGAGCCTTCATCAGTTTCGGCGCGGTTATGGGATCCACTCGATGTCGCTCCCGCAGCGCCTGCGACTGCGGAGGTTGCGACACCGCCCACCGTGCTGGCAACGCCGCCTACCGCTTGAGCAGTCCCGCTCACGGCAGTGCCAACGGCCTTCGCGGCACCCGAGACTGTGGCGCCTACTATCGAGCCCATCAGCGCGGCCATGATCAAAGTGGCTAGTCCCCAAGCTAATAAACCATGCGCTGTGTCACGAAAATAGACTTCGTCGCTATGCACTCTCAGCCACTTCGTGCGTAGACGTCCAGCGAGATATCCTCCAACCCCGGCAGAGGCGAGCTGCGTGAATGCCAACCACGCAATTGCTGCCCAGCCGATTGTGTCACCGTCTGAGCCTTTTCCAGACCAGACCGAAATCGAGGAAAGGCCAAGACCGGTACCCAGCATAAACAATGCCAAAGAGAGAACGGCAGCGGCAAGTGCACCGGCGAAAATAGCGCTCCAGGACACCGCCGAAGAATTAGTCAAATCAGCAGTCGTGTGCGTCACGGGCACGCTGTCGTCTGGGTAGTGATGTGTCGTCATATAGACTCCTTAATGGTCGAAGACCATTTTCATCTTGCGCATTTGTTCCGGTGTAGTCCAACACCCAACATCAGTGTGAGGACATTGAAAAAACGAACTCGGAGCATTTGCTTGCATTACATACTCGATTCGTAGGCGTTTGCCTACCTTGAGTTGAGTGAAATCCTACCCGTCAGTTGATAAAACTAGCGCACGTTGAAAAATTCAGGATGGATATTGCGCCCACGGCTTCACGCTCATTTTGTTTAAGTAAACAATGCCCTTCCGATGTGAAACGTAAAGTCGACGGGAAATTATTCTGCTTTGTTATTTCATGAAAATCTTGACATCCATTACCGGGTTCTTTCTTGGATGGAAGGGACGGTGAGACATTTAACTTGCTTCGATGCGAGCGCGATTTTGGTATTTTTTGGTATTTTTTGCCCTAATAGCTGTCATAAGCTCTATTTCTGACAATTGAATAGGGCGCTGCGGTGATGTGTGAAATATTTGCCAGCCGAAAAGTTGTTTGGTAGCTCGAACATATCGCGGCGGTAAAAATGGGCTGACACGCAGTGAGTGTTATCTTGCAGTGTATTGAAGAAATATGACCAAAAATTAAATTTCATCCGATACATCGTTTGAAATTTTATTTATTTCATGGCGCCGCCATGTCAAAGAATAGACTATAAAAAGCGATCGCATCGAGGATGTAACGCGGAATATGAAAACCGGCATAGACAAGGGCGCTTGCGCCGACATCACAGCGTGCATGAGCGCGCGGCGTTCGCTGACGTATGCGGGGAGAGGAACAGAACACAATGACTAAAAGGCAAGTGTTCTTATAAACCCGATGGATACGATTTGATTTCCAATGACCTGATCTGCTTGACTGACAAAGGCCTTTTCTGTGCCGAGGGCGACTTCTACATTGACGCCTGGAAGCCGGTGCACCGTACATTCGTGACGCATGGACATGGTGACCACGCGCATGCGGGCATGGGGGAATATTGGTGTAGTACGACCAGCGTGCCGATATTGGAGTGGCGGCTGGGCGCACAGAACTTTCAGTCAATGAACTATGGCGAGCGGCGCCAGTTCGGTGATGTTGTCGTCTCGCTGCACCCTGCTGGACACATCCTTGGGTCCGCTCAGGTGCGCGTGGAGCGGGGCGGGGAGGTTTGGGTGTTCACGGGCGATTTCAAGCGGCAACCGGATCCTACCTGCGTGCCGTTTGAGATCGTGCCCTGCCATGTTTTCATTTGCGAGGCGACATTCGCCTTTCCTGTGTACGCGTGGCCCGATCTCGACGTCGAGATCGGGCGCATTTTGCATTGGCTTGCCGAATGCAAGTCTCAAGGCAAGGCCGGGATCCTCTATGCATACAGCCTTGGCAAGGCGCAAAGAATACTCGCAGCGCTCCCGGGACGATTGGCAGAGCCGGTGTTGCTGCATGGCGCGATGGCACGAGGGGTAGATGTCTACCGGCGCGCAGGGGTCGAGCTCGCCACCACGGAACTGGTCATGGAGGTCGATCCGCAGACTGATTTTTCGGGCCGATTGATTCTCGCGCCACCGTCGGCAAGGGATTCGACCTGGACGCGGCGCTTTGGCGCATTCGAGCAGGCGCTCGCGTCGGGTTGGATGCAACTGCGCGGCAATCGTCGGCGGCGAAATCTCCAGCGCGGCTTCGTAATTTCCGACCATGCCGATTGGAACGCATTGATCCGCACTATCCACGATGTAGGAGCGCGGCGCGTCATCGCCACTCACGGCAACACTGACGCGTTGATTCCGTATCTGGAACGCGAATGTGGTTTGCACGCCGAGCGGCTACGCACGGCTTATGGCGACGACGAGGAAATGGTGGAGAACGGCGAGGAGCCCAAGCCATGAACCGGTTCACCTCACTCTACCAGTCGCTTGATGAGGCTGCTGGCAATAAGGTACGCGATGCTGCACTTTACGCGTATTTTGACGGCATCAGCAGCGAGGAAGCTTCGTGGGCAATCCATTTGCTCAGTGGCGGCAAGATCAACGCTGGTCGCCACCGCATCGCCACGACCAAGGAACTGCGAGAGTGGATCAGTGAACTTACCGGTCTGCCGCTGTGGCTGGTGGAGGACAGCTACCGGCATGTCGGTGATCTGGCAGAGACGCTGGCACTGCTCGTAGCAGCGCGCGAGGGCGATGAGCAACATCACATCATGCCGTTGCCTCAAGGCGTAGGTTGGCGCGTGCCGGATGCAAGCAGTTCACTCACTGAGTGGGTGCAAGCCTTTCTGCTCCCGCTCGCGAGTGAGTCAGTCGAAACGCGCAAGACAGCGGTCCAGTGGGCATGGTTGCGGCTCCACGGCGTTTCTCGTCTGGTGTTCAACAAGTTGCTTACTGGTTCGCTGCGAGTGGGTGTTTCACGGCGCACGCTTCAGTCTGTACTCGCACGCCGTGCGGGCCTATCCACGGCAGATATGGCGCACCGTATGGTTGGAGAGTGGATGCCGTCGCCGGCATCGTTCGAGGCATTGATGGACACCAGTGTTAGCGCGCAAGCGCTTGACAAGCCATACCCTTTTTTTCTTGCATCTCCTCTACAGGCCGATGTTGTCTCGCTTGGCGATGTCGCGGATTGGCAGGCCGAGTGGAAGTGGGATGGTATTCGGGTACAACTGGTGCGGCGCGAGGGTTTTTCTCCTTACCTTTGGTCGCGCGGAGAGGAGCGTCTGGACGGTCGCTTTCCCGAACTGGAGTCGAAAGCCGAACAGCTTCCGCAGGGGGTCGTGCTCGATGGCGAACTGATCGCCTGGGATGCGCAAACCCACTGTCCACGGGCTTTCATCGCTTTGCAAAAGCGCATTCAGAAACGCAAGCCTTCGGCAAAGCTTCTTCAGGAGGTTCCGGTACGCATTCTTTTCTACGATTTGCTGGAGCGCGATGGTGAAGATTGGCGCGCGCGGCCGCTGGCCGAGCGGCGACAGGCGCTCGAGGAGTTGATCAGTCATACGCAAGCGGACGCTGCAGCAGGCGCCGACGCGGCGGCAGACAACCCCCTACTGCCGTTGTTCGCACTATCCCCAGCACTGTCGTTTCGTGACTGGTCGGAATTCAAGGCACTGCGCGAGCAAGCGGCTGATCATCATGCCGAAGGCGTGATGCTTAAATCGCTCAAGTCGACGTACCAAGAGGGTCGCAGGCGCGGCGACTGGTGGAAGTGGAAGCTCGACCCGTTCACTGTCGATGCAGTGCTGATTTACGCGCAAAGTGGCAGCGGCAGGCGCAGCACCCTGCACACTGATTACACGTTCGCGGTGTGGAACGGGGACGGCGTGCTGGTGCCGATTGCCAAGGCATATTCGGGTCTCACCGATGCGGAGATCCTTAAGCTCGATCGATGGATACGCGCCCATACACTCGAGCGCTTCGGGCCTGTGCGCTCTGTAAAGGCCGAGCAGGTTTTCGAGATTGGCTTCGAGGCGGTAAACCGCTCCTCACGTCACAAGTCGGGCGTGGCGGTGCGCTTCCCGCGCATCCTGCGCTGGCGTGACGACAAGACAGTGCAAGAGGCTGACACGCTGGCAACGCTGCAGTCATTGTGCCGCGAATGAGGGGACGGAAATGGCACGAGCAACCTCTGCCAAGTCGGCCAAGTCTGTCCAATCGAATGGCACCTCGCAGCGTGCTCTGGCGCGCGCGGGAAGGGTGTGGAACGACTGGCTCAAGGCGCATCACATAGCGGCTGCGCGATTTCAGCGGGAAGCCTGGCGCGCCTTTCAAGACGGTTCGAGCGGCATCATTTCGGCGCCTACCGGGAGCGGTAAAACACTCGCAGCGCTCGGCGGGCCGATCATCGACGCATTGTCGCGGCGCGATGGCCACAACGGTAGCAAGATCGCTGAAGGCGTCGAGTTGTTATGGATCACACCTTTGCGTGCGCTGGCGAGCGACACACGCGAGCGCCTGCTGGGACCGGTCAAGGAATTGCTGCCAGAGTGGCAGATCGCTCTGCGTACCGGCGATGTCACGGCGCACGATCGTCGTCTGTCCGAGTCTGGCAAGGCGCAACTGCTGATCACCACGCCGGAGTCCCTTGCCATCTTGCTCAGTCACGAACGCAGCCGCGAGCATTTTGCACCGCTGCGCTGCGTAGTCGTGGACGAGTGGCATGAACTACTGCCATCCAAACGTGGTGTTTTGCTGCAATTGAACCTGGCGCGTCTTCGGACACTGGCCCCGAAAGTGCAGGTGTGGGGCCTCTCGGCGACGATCGGCAACCTTGAGGATGCATTGCGCGTGCTGGTTCGCCAGCGTCCCGCGTCGCAGATGCGCGTGGTGAGGGACGAGCGCGCCAAGCCGTTTCATCTGCACACTATCCTACCGCCGCCGAGTTCGCGCCTGCCATGGGCTGGGCATCTCGGCCTGTCGAATCTGGGCGAGGTGGCGAAGCTGGTGCTGTCCACATCGAGCAGTATCATCTTCACAAACACGCGCTCGCAGGCCGAGCTCTGGTTCACCGCACTGAACGCCATCTGGCCGCACGCGAGGGACGATCTCGCGATCCACCATGGTTCACTGGATCAACATGTGCGCCGCCAAGTGGAAGATGGTTTGCGCGCAGGGCAACTGCGATGCGTGGTTGCGACGAGCAGTCTTGATCTGGGTGTGGATTTTCCTGCAGTGGATCGAGTGATCCAGGTGGGCGGCGCTCGCTCGGTGGCGCGCATGGTACAGCGCGCTGGCCGGGCGAAACATCGACCCGGGGCGGCCGTGCATATTGACGCGGTGGCGACGCAGACGATGGATCTGTGCGAATTCGCTGCGACGCGTGAACTGGCACAGTCGGGCGTCTATGAGCGTCGCAGCTCCATGAAGCTGTGCCTGGATGTTCTTAGTCAGCATGTCATGTCCACAGCACTGGCGGGTGGATTCAGAGCCGATGTCCTGCGCAATGAGGTCGTCTCGACCGCCGCTTTCGAGGCGCTGAGCGATGAGCAGTGGGACGATGTAATAGCGTTTCTCACGCGCGGGAGCGCTTCGCTTGCAGCCTATCCGCAATACGAGCGAATGCAATGCGACGAAGACGGCGTTTACCGCCCAGCCAATGCACAGGTTACGCGCCGCCATCGGTTGGGTATTGGCACCATTGTGGCGTCGGGGGCGGTACAGGTGCAATATTTGCGCGGTGCGCGACTTGGCTCGGTGGAGGAAAGCTTTCTTGCGCGCCTGACTCCGGGCGATGTATTCAATTTCGCCGGGCGCAGCCTTCAATTGGTCACCGTGGACAACATGACCGCGTGGGTTCGACGCTCCTCGGCCCTCGGCACGCTGACACCCACGTGGGGCGGCTCGCTGATGGCTATGTCGGCACGCGTTGGGGAGCGCATGCAGGCGCTGCTCTCGCAGGCGGTGGCGCTGGGTGATGAGCGCGAGGATGGCGAAGCGTTAAAGACATTGACGCCGGAGATGCGCTATTTACGGCCCACCCTGCACCTGCAGCAGCAACGCTCGCATGTGCCGGGTGAAACCGAGCTGCTTATCGAATTGCTACCGGCAAAAGCGCGGCTCAAGGGCCCAAGGACACGGGAATCAGGAGACGGAGCGCGGCAAATGCTGACGGAAAGCCTGTTCATCTATCCGTTTGCCGGTCGGGTGGCACATGAGGGGCTGGCCATGTTGTTTGCCGCGCGGCTTGCCCAAATACGAGCCAACTCCTTTTCCTGGTCATGCAACGACATCGGCTTAATGCTGCAGGCCGAACGCCCCATTGACGCGAGCGCCATCGACTGGCACCGTGTACTGTCACCAGAGCGGTTGGCCGAGGATCTGGAAAGCGCCGTGCATTTCAGCGAACTCGCGCGCAAGCGCTTCAAGGAGATTGCTCAGATCGCGGGTCTGGTGACGACCAGGACACCGGGCGCTCGCGTACCCAATCGCCAGTTGCAGGTATCTGCCGGGTTGCTTTATGACGTACTGAGCAAGTACGATCCCGAGCATGTGTTGCTGCGGCAGGCGCGCCAAGAAGCACTTGATCTGGAGTTGCATATGCCCACGCTGTATGAGTGCCTGACGCGCCTCGTGTGCCTGACGCGTGTGCTCGTCAGTCCCGAACGACATACGCCGTTTTCGTTCGGCCTTTGGGCCGAGAGTTTCAGGGGAAATCTCACCAACGAAAGTTGGACAGAGCGTGTCAGGCGGTTAGCCGTACAAAACGATGAAGGTTATTTCACGACTTCCGTCAGGTCGCCCGCGCGGAAGTCTAAATGAGCGACGCAATGCCGCATCAGGGCCTTGGAGTGCGTATCGCAGGGCATTATTTCATCGCGCTGCCCGAGCGCGCACTGTACTGGCCTGAACAGAAGATGGTAATGATCGCCGATCTTCATATCGGAAAGGCAGACATTTTCCGGGCCTCGGGTATCGCCGTGCCGCAGAGTGTTCAAGCGCACGATCTTTCGCGACTGGGGGCTTTACTTTGCAGACTGCGTCCGCGAACGCTGGTGATCCTGGGCGACTTTTTGCATGGCGCCGCACTAGGCAAAGAGAGCCGGGAGGAGTGGCAAGCACTGCGCAGATCACATCCCGCAACCCGGTTTGTACTGACCCGTGGAAATCACGATCGCAATCTGCAAGAAGCTACGCTCCTGCTAGATGAGATCAGTGCCTCACTACTGAACGGCAATGTACTTCTGTCGCATGTTCCGTCACAGCGGTCAGGCAGCCATGGTTTGAATATCCACGGACACATTCACCCGATTTACCGCGCGCGCGGCTGGAACCGGGGGTTGCCAGCTATGGTTTTGAACGGATCACATCTGGTGTTGCCAGCATTCTCGGCATTCACTGGCGGAGTGCAATGCCACTCTGTCAACAGCCGTGTGTGGGTGTTTGTCAGTGGAAATGAACCCATTGTGATGCGCGTGCAGTAATAAACGTGGTTGCCTTGGTAGTCGTTTGAGAAAGAGGGGGCATTTGCCCCGCTCCCTCGCCTCAGAAGTGGTGGAACGGGCGCAATGAGCTGTGCTCATCCTTACTCGCCCATTCTTGAGCCGATTCAGAACTTCACGTGTTGGTTCAGGCCAGAGTGCGAACTTTGGGTTCGCGGCTCCACAGACGGGTCGTGGCTGCCTTCAGAAATCCTTTGACGTCCTCGGGGTCGAACACGCCTTCATCTGGTTTAACTCCCGCCGACTGGAAAATGGCCCGTGAGGCCGCGCAAGCAGCGATGGCTTTGAGGTGTCCGAAAGCGTCTCGGAACCAATCTTGGGCGGCAGCGTCGTGACTCAGTCGCTCTCCGGCCGCCGTTGTGAGGACGGAAGCCACTGCATCAAACTGAGCGGATGGAGCGCCCGCGAGTTGTGCATCGGCTTTGCATATTGTTCCATCACTCAGTTTCGCTCCACCCACCTTAGGGGCGATGATTTTCACGCTGGCCTTCTTTGCTTCGATCGACTTTCTGAGGTCGTTCACGATGCGCGCGTCCGATCCGTCGTCGATCAGGATGGCGATGCAACGTCCTTCCAATGTTGGCAGCATCCGGTCAATGATGCGAAGTGCTGGGCTAAGGGCGAGATCGTTGACGCGCTTGGAATCTGCCGCCGGCTCGGGCAGGGAATCCAGACCCAATCCGCCCGCAACGCGCTTACCTAGATCTGGATCGATCACGAGCAGATGACTCACCACGGCAGTGCGCACGTGTTCAGTCTGAACTTTCGAGAGCTCGAACACCAGCGCCGACGCCATATGTGACTGCTCGACCTCACTCTGGCTGCGATAGAACATTCGAGCCTGACTATAGTGGTCAGCGAAGCTTTCCGGACGCACGCGGCCTTTTGCATCGCTGCCAGGGTCCTGCGCATAGCTTTTGAAGCCAGTGGACAAAGATGCGCGAGGCGATGCCGGGTCGAGACTCGACGGCTCATAGGCCACGCGCCCCTTGGGAGATTGCATTTGCATGTGTCCATCACGCTGGAAGTTGGCGAAAGGACACTTGGGTGCATTGATTGGGATTTGCGAAAAATTCGGACCACCCAAACGGGACAGTTGCGTATCAAGATAAGAAAACAGTCTCCCTTGTAGCAACGGATCGTTGCTGAAGTCTATGCCTGGGGGAACATTGGCTGGGCAGAACGCGATCTGCTCGGTCTCCGCAAAAAAATTGTCGGGCCATCGATTCAGCGTGAAGGTCCCGATTTTCTCCAGCGGTATGACTTCTTCGGGAATGAGTTTGGTGGGGTCCAAGTGGTCGTATGGCAACTGATCTGCTTGCTCCTGCGTGAAAAGCTGCACATAAAGATCCCACGCAGGAAGTTGACCAGATTCAACGGCTTCGAAAAGGTCGCGGCGATGAAAATCGTTGTCCGCAGATTGCAGTTTCGCCGCTTCATCCCATACCGTGGATTGAATGCCTAACTGAGGTCGCCAGTGGAATTTCACGAAGGTGCTCTCACCACGATCATTGATCAGGCGGAACGAGTGGATGCCAAAACCTTCGATCATCCTCAGGCTGCGCGGAATGGTGCGGTCACTCATCGCCCACATCACCATATGCATTGATTCGGGCATTAGCGAGACAAAGTCCCAGAATGTGTCATGCGCGGTTGCGGCTTGGGGAAAGCCGCGATCAGGCTCCATCTTCACCGCATGCACCAGATCCGGAAATTTGATTGCATCCTGGATAAAGAACACTGGAATGTTGTTGCCCACAAGATCCCAATTTCCTTCCCTGGTGTAGAACTTGATGGCAAATCCACGCACGTCGCGTGGCGTGTCCACTGATCCCGCCCCACCGGCCACCGTGGAGAAGCGCACGAAGATGGGCACCTCGACGCCTGTTTCAGTCAGCACTTTCGCTGTGGTGTATTTTTTGAGTGATTTGCTCAGCACAAACGACCCATGAGCGCCAGATCCCCGTGCGTGAACAATCCGTTCCGGAATGCGCTCGTGATCGAAGTGGGTGATCTTCTCCCGCAGTATGAAATCTTCCAGCAGCGATGGGCCACGACCGTAGGCGCGCAACGAGTTCTGGTTATCCGAAACCCCGATACCCTGCTGCGTGGTCATTGGGGGATGTGTACCGTTGGGCTGTTGTTGAAGCTCACCACCCGAGCCTACGACCTGATCCGGATTTGTTTGCGGAGTGCGGGGCATGGAACAATCTCCTGTAGAAGCTGGATTTCAATCGTCAACCAGTTTCCGCCATGAATATGTCAGCGAGTACCCTCAAAAGCCGTGGGTTTGTGTCGGTGCTGTCAAATTCAATGGTCACGGTAAGCAAGCAGTGCCTACACTTCGAAAGGCACGCACCCGGTATGTACGTGGCATGCAAACGCTGTATTCATCGACCATCCCGCTTGCCTGAGCTTTTCGGTGCCACCGGATCAGCAGTTGTCAGCGCATGTTGGGGTGGCTTGTGAAATCAGGTAGCTGTACCGGCTTGTTGCGACTGCCCCGCGGCCTGCCTGCACCCGGACGAGCTCCAGCCTTCGGGTGACCGCTTCAACCCTTTACGCCAGCTATTCGCCGATTCCTCGTATTTGATGTTTCTTTTTCATACGGAGAAAATTTTCTCCGCGTACGAAACGGCGTGTGTCCAAAGGGCATACCTACTGGACTTTTCGATGCCCCCGCAGCGCACATCCCTCCACCTGAAGCCGTCTGCGATAAGCGCGCAGAATGCTGATCACTCATCAAAAAACCCTATGAAAATCAGTGACAGTCTGCAGACTTGGGCAAAACGGATGAAACGCGATGGCGTGGCGCTCTGGTTTGCAGGGAAGCATCCCAAAACGCCCTGGTACGCAAAGGCTTTGGGGCTAATTGTGGTGGCTTATGCACTCAGCCCGATTGATCTGATTCCTGACTTCATCCCGGTTCTTGGATACCTGGATGACATCATCCTGTTACCAGCTTTGATCTATCTAACGGTCAAACTTTTGCCATCTCACGTTCTTTCGGAATGCCGTGCTCAAGCCGATGCTTGGATGGCGGAAAAAGGGTCGAAACCAAGTAGTCGCGCAGGGGCGATCATGATCATTGTGTTGTGGATCTCCATGGGGATCGCGGCATGGTTTTGGTTGAAGTGACTGGCCTTTGTCACCGACGTCTTTGCCCGTCGCATCGTCGGCTGGCAGACGAGCGCGCGCATGACGACGCAACTGGAGCTGGCCGCCCTCGGGTGCGTGCGTTGGTTCAAAGCGCAGCTACTGCTTGAACCCATTGGCAACATTCCACCCATGGAAGCTGAAGCAAAATACTTCAGCGATCAAGCCGGCGCGCAGGCCCGGGGGCAGGGCATCACTTTAACCAAGTAGCCTGCTCGATTCCCGGTACGGTACGGTACGGTCCGGTTTCGGTTCGGTTTCGGTTCGGTTGGTATGTTAGTGCATTCAACTACCAACAAAATGTTGGGTTGTCCGTAGTCCACATGAGACGGCACTAGACAAAGAAAAAACCGCAATGCCTTTAAACATGCGGGTTTCGAGAGGATTTTGGACTTTATTGGCCGCGACGCTGGTCCCTCCGACAGGAATCGAACCTGTATCTAGCGCTTAGGAGGCGCTCGTTCTATCCATTGAACTACGGAGAGAGGATGCTGGGCGGAATCGATGATTGTATCGTCTGCGGCGTGGCGCTTTCTGTCAGGCCTTGAAGCGTGGAATCGCAGCCGACAGAAAGCGTGTGCTTTAGTCCTTCCTGACCGTATAGATCAGATCGACGGCGCTGGTGGCGCCCGTCTGGCCGCGCAGGGTCAGGCGGCGCGAGAGGTCGTAGAAGATGTAGATCGTGCCCATGGCGCCGGAGAGGCTTTGCTCGTAGGTGACGTAAAGCTTGTCGGACAGGCGCTTGCCCAGCGTGAGGGCGGCGCCGGAGGCGTCGGTGCCTTCGCTGGGGCCGCGGAAGCCGACTTCGTCGAGGCCGAGGCTGCCTGCGATCTTGCCGCTGCCGCTGTTGCCGCCAGCGAGGAGGGCAAGTGCGGCTTGCTGGAGCAGGGCGCTTTCTGCGCCGCCGGTGCTGGGGTCGCGGCCCATGACCACCCAGGAGAGCTTTTCTGCATCGGGCAGTTCGGGGTCGGAGTAGAGCGCCACGCGCGGAGCCCGGGCGGTGCCAAGCACTTGCACGCCCGCGCGCACGGCGATGTTGGGGCGGATGGCAAGGATGTCGAGCGACGGATTGTCATACGGACCGTTGAAGAGGATGAGGCCCGATTCGACGTCCAGCGACTGTCCCCAGGCGCGGTAGCGGCCTTGTTCTGTACGGATTTCTCCGGTGATGCGTGGCGGGCCACCGGGGATGTTGGCGCCCTTGATTTCGAGGCCGCCGCGCAGGCGCGTGGTGATGCCGAAGCCTTGCAGCGCGAAGTCGCGGCCCATGTTGAGTTGGACGAGGATGTCGGGCAGTTTGCGTGTTTCGGCACGGGCGTTGGCCTTGGCGGTTTTCTGCTGCTGGAGCTTGGCGGCTTCCGCTTCGGCCTTGCGCGACGCCGCCGTGTGCACCACGACGTCCTTGTCGAGCGAGGGCGCGGATTCTTCGGGCAGGATGATGGTGGCGCGATCGACGGTGATGTTGCCGCGCAGTACGAATTGGCCGTTGTCCAGTCGCGCCTGAAGCGGGCCAGACACGCTGACCTGGCGGTCGGCGCGCACCAGCACTTGCAGCTTGGTGGCTTGTGCTTGCAGGTTCATGACGAAGTTGCCGGATTGGCCTTCTGCCGCGGGCGGCACCCATTGCGCGAAGCCGCTGCCGGTGAGCTCGCCGCCATCCTCGGGGGCGTTGGTGAGGTTGCCGCTGTAGCCCAGGATGCGCGCGCTGCTGCCCCTGCCGCCTTTGATGCGCAGTTCGGTGATGTCGAGGCGTGTGCCTTCGATCTTCGCGCGCAAGGTCCCGTTTTGCAGGTCGACGCCGTCGAGCACGGACAGGATGCTGAGGTCCGCAGCGTTGATGTTGCCCATCCAGTGCGGGTCGGAGCGATTGCCGCTGATGGTGGCGTCTGCCGCCAAGGTGCCATTCACGCGCCAGCCGGGCGGCGCAAAGAGCGCCCAGATGCCGATGTTGGGCATGCGTGCAGAGACTTTGCCCGACAGCGGCGCATTGGCGGGCCAGGTCCATGCGCCATCCTGCTGCGTGAGTTGCGTGTTGAGGTCTGCGGTGGCATGACCGGCGCGTTCGCTGTCCCAGAGTAGTTTGGCGTTGACGTTGTTGCCTTGCGCGCGCACGTCGATGCGTGCGTCCTTGATGCGCGCGCGCATGCCGGTGCCGGTGACTTTGCGCGTGGTGGTGGCTTTACCGGTGGTGGGGCCACTGGTGCGCACGACGGTAGTGCCGCCGGTGCCGTCGTCCACGGCGATGCGCAGATCGCCGCCCGCGCGTTCGACGGTGAGGGTGGCCTTGAGTTCGTTGCCGGTGGTGTCCAGATCCCATCGGCCGTTGAAGCTCAGGTCGCCGCTGAGTCCCGCCGCAGCCAGCGGTGGTTCGCCGTCGCCGGGGCTGAAGGCATCGACCCACGCGAGCGGAATGCCTTGCAGCCGACCTGCGCTGCGCACGGCCCAGTGGCCGTCGCCTGCCTTGGTGGCGGTGGTGTCGTCCCATGCGAGTGTGACGGGGGCGAGCGGTGCCGCATTGGGGCGGCGTGCGCCGAGTTCGGGTGGTGTGATCAGCAGGCTGCCCGCGCTGGCGTTGTAGTGCGTAGAGAGCACGACCTGATTGCCGCGCGTACCGGTGGTCTTTTGCGTGATGCGTACGGGCGTGGTGGACTGCAGGCGCGCCAGCCATGGGCCGGGCTGGTCCTTGCCGGGTTGCGCGTTGGCTTGCAGGCGCTGGATGCTGGCATGCCAGTCGAGCGGTGCGGCGCCCGCTTCAGTGGCGAGTCCGGCGTTGAGCGCGGTGTCGAGTTGCAGCGATTGCGCATCGCGCCGCGCGGTGGTGTTCAGCGTGATGTCGGCGCTCTCGGGGCTGCCGTTGAGTTGGAGCGCCAGGCGCGCGATCTGGATGGCTTGCTCGGCGGGCGCATCGGCAGCTTGGTAGCGCAAGTTGTCGCCCGACAGTTGGGCCTTCAGTTGCAGCTTGCTGGCGGGCAAAGCGGCTCCGGTGGCCGCCTGCAGGCGTTGGAGCAGGTTGCCATAGCCGCCGTTCCAGTCGAGTTGCAGCTGCGCCTTGCCATCCACCTTGGCGCCTGCCAGTGGGTCCTTGACGCCCGGCAGCGTGCGTGTCCACGCAACGACCGTGGGCAGCGAGTCCAGTTGCAAGGCAGCGCGGCCTTGGCCGTTGGCGGGGCTGATGCGCCCATCGACTTGCATTGCGGCGCCGGGCACGTCGGCGCGCAGTTTGGCGCGCGCGTCCTGCGTGTCCACGTTGTATTGCACGGCGCTGGCGTCCACCGTGGCCTGCAGCGCCTGCACCTTCAGTTGGGACAAGGTGAGCAGTGGCTGTTGCCATTCGCCCTTGGTGGCGAGCGTCTGGATGCGCAGTGCCTTGCTATTGCTGCGCGCTGCGCCTGCAGCGGCTTTGAGGTCCACCGCGAAAGCGACTTTTTGTGCTTCGTCGGCCTTGGCTTGCAGCGTGCCTTGCAGGGGCGCGGCGTCCAGCGTGCTATAGAGCTCAGCCGGGTTCAGCTGCTGCACGGCAGCTTGGCCTTCAAACACTTTGGTGGCGGGGGTGAAGGCTCCATGGGCTGCAATGCGGCCCTGATTCACCTGAACGATGGCTTCCTTCACCTGCCATTGCGTGCCGGTGTAGAGCACGTCGGCTGTGACCGAGTCGAGCGGCAGGCGCTGCTTGTCCCAGGGGCCGCGCAGCGTGTTGTCGAATTGCGCTTTGAGTTGCCATTGCTGCGCATCGCCGCCATCCACCGGGCCGGCGTTGAGTTGGCCGCTCAGCATGGTGCGCGGGCCTTGCGGCCAGAATGCGGCCACGTCGACGTGGTGCAGATTGGCGTCGGCGGTGAGCAACGGTTGGGGCCTCCACGGCATGACGCTGGCTTGCACGTCGGCGCGCATCGGCTCCACGGTGTGGGCGCTGCCGGAGCTCTCTGGTGTGGCACTGGCCTTGGCCGTGACGTCGATGCGTGCGGCTGCGGTCGCCAGTGTGCCGCGGGCCTGTGCTTCGGCGCTGACGGCGATGGTCTCGGGCGTGTTCGGCGTCGGCTTGGCGTTCTTTGCACGCTTGGTGTCCGTGGCGTCCTCCGCGGGCACCATCGGATTGGCCACATGCAGGTCGCCCTTGAAGTCGGCTTCGAGCTGCATCGGGCTCGCGCCTTGTAGCTTCAGGTGGGCCTGATAGTTGCCATCGGCCCAGCGCACCTGTTTCACGTCGAGTTGGTGGTGCGTGCCGTCATAGGCGTAGTGGCCTTCGAGGCCATCGACGATGGCTTCGGGCGGGCCTTTCCAGACGATGTGGTCCACCTGGAACGGCAGTTCGATCTTGATCGGCAGTGTGAGCTGTTCGAGCGGCGGTGAGGGCTCTTTGGGCGCGGTGTCTGGGATGCTTTCGATCACCAGTTCAGCGATGTGAACCTTGCCCAGATGCAGCGTGCGCGAGAGCAGCGGTGGCAGGCTCCAACCGATGTCGGCATCGCGCAGTTCCACCTTCATGGTGGGGCTTTTCCACGCCAGCGCGCCGATCTTGCCTCCGGCGCGCACGGAGCCAGTGACGTCGCGCGCTTCCAGACTCTGGCCCTCGGGCAGGTATTGCGCAGCGCGCTGAAGCGCGTGCGCGAGGGAGTCATCACGGCCTGCCCACCACCAAGTGGTGCCCAGCACGGTGATGATGATGAGCACCAGCGCGAGCAGCATCCAGCCGATGCCGCGCAGGATGCGGCGTCCGGCGGAGCGTGCGGGGCGCGCGGGCGGGCGGTTGTCAGGGGTGGCAGAAGTGGAGCCGTGCGAGCCGTTCAAATCAGGATTCGCCATGTTCAGAAATTGAAACCAAGTCGCAGGTGCAGGCGCACGTCATGCGATTGCAACCCGTAGGCAATGTCGGCCTGTACGGGGCCCACGGGACTGCGCCAGCGGATGCCTGTGCCGACGCCCACGCGGGCGTACATGGCATTGGCGTCGTCGCCCACGGTGCCGGCGTCGATGAAGGTGGCGTGTTCCCAGTCGTACGCGTTGCCTTTGATGGTGATGGGGCGTTGCCACTCGACACTGCCGGCCGCCAGATAGCGCCCACCGATGACCTTGCCGTTGTTCGTCTTGGCGCCGATGGTCTGGTAGCCATAGCCGCGAATGGAGTTGTCGCCACCGGCCAGGAACATCAGCGTCATGGGCAGTTCGGCATCCTTGCTCGCGGTGATGGCGCCGCCCCATGCGCGCAGTTGCAAACGGCTGCGGCGCAGGGTTTCTGCATCACGCTCGCCGATGGGCATCAACATCATCCAGCGACCGGTGACGCGCGTGAACGGCGTGCGCTGTGGCGTCAGCGTCGTGCCAACGCCTGCTTCCCAACCCAGACCGTAGCCGGAAGTGGGCGAGAGGGTGTTGTTGAAGTAGCGCCCCGTCCAGCCATAGTTGGCCAGCAACGAGGAACTGGCGGGCGGCGCGCCCGTGCCCTGCGTTTTGGCGTAGTCGTATTGCAGGTAATAGGTGCGGTCGATGTGTTCTTCCGACCTTGTGCGGCCGGCGCGCAGTTGCGCACTGTTCACGTCGAAGTCGCCGACGGGTTCGCGCTCCAGCTTGGCGCCGACGAACCAGCGCCAATAGTCCGCTCCCGGAAGGGCCGTGAGTTGCGTGGATAGGAGCGGGTTCTTGCGATCGATCTGCAGCTTGCTCACCGCACGCCAGCCCAATCCGGGCACCTTGTTGTGGATGTGGTCGACGGACAGGCGCGGGCCGGTGTCCGTGCTCAGGCCCACACCGAAAACCCATTTCTGCAACTTGGCCTCGCGCACCTTGGCGATGACGGGCGAGTTCACATGCCGGCCCTGTTCGGCACGCGCTTCTTCCTGCTTTTGCGGCGAGTCTCCGACTTCGGCGTCGGGCGTATCGGCCAGGGTGAGAAAGACAGAGTCGAAATAGCCGCTGCTGACCAGGCGTTGCTGCGTGTCCAGCAGGGTGGTCTGGTCATAGACCTCGCCTTCGGGCAGCCGCGCCAAGCGCGCCAGACCCACCGCGTCGTAGCGCTGGGTACCTTCGATCACGAGTGGCCCGAACGTGTATGACGCGCCGGGGTCGTAGGTGACGCTGACGTTGGCTTCGTTCTTGTCGGCGTCGATGTCGGCCAGACTGGTGTCGATGCGCGCCGTGGGATAGCGCTTGGCTTGCAGGATCTTGAGGCCACCGCTCTTGGCGCCGCTCCAGGCGTTCTGCGAAAAATGCTCGCCGGTCTTGAGCGGCCACGACTCGCGGATCAGGTCGCGCTGCTCCTTGCCGTCGGGGTCTTTGGCGTTGAGGCCGGAGAAGTGCAGTTCGGACTGACGGATCACCGTCTGCGGGCCCGGCTCCACTTTCACCGTGACCTTGCGCGGCGCTTCTTCGGAGTCTGGTGTCTCGGTCACTTCGACGGTCACCGTGGGGCTGAAGTAGCCCAGAGTGCCGATCAGGTCGCGCACGTTGGCGTTGGTTGCGCCCAGCAGGCGCGTCAACTCACGCCGCTGCAGGTCGGGCTGGTGCTGGAAGCGGCGCAGCTCCAGGTGCTTTTCCAGCAGGTCGTGGATTTCCTTGGGCGCTTCGACGTCGAGCGTGAACGCAGGTTTCCCGTTGGCTGTGGCCACTGCGGGGTCACCGTTGGAGTTTTTGTCCTTGCCGGGCAGCAGACTGCAGCCGCCGAGCGACAGGGCCAGCGCAACCAACAGGACGGGGGCGACTATGGGGGATTCGGGAAATATGCGTTCTGCCATCGATTCATTTGGAGAGCAGACGCATGGCGTCCTCGAGCCCCTTCAAGGACAGCGGGTACATGCGGTTGCCCATCAGTTGCTGGATGATGCTGATGCTCTGGCGATACTCCCACACGCCTTGCGGCTCGGGGTTGATCCACGCGAACTTGGGAAATGCGTGGATCAGGCGCTGCAGCCATTCGGCACCAGGTTCCTCGTTGTTGTATTCGACACTGCCGCCGGGTTGCAGGATTTCGTAGGGGCTCATCGTGGCATCGCCCACAAAGATCAGCTTGTAGTCCTTGTTGTATTTGCGAATGATGTCCCACGTCGGAAATTTTTCTGCGAAACGGCGGCGATTGTTCTTCCACATGAAGTCATAGACACAGTTGTGGAAGTAGTAAAACTCCAGGTGCTTGAACTCGCTCTTCACGGCGGAGAAGAGTTCCTCCACGCGCTTAATGTGCTCGTCCATCGTGCCGCCCACGTCCATGAGCAGCAGCACCTTCACGTTGTTGTGGCGCTCCGGAATCATCTTGATGTCGAGGAATCCGGCGTTGGCCGCCGTGCTATGGATCGTGTCAGGCAGATCAAGTTCCAGCTCGTTACCTTCTCGCGCAAATTTGCGCAGGCGGCGCAGCGCCACCTTGATGTTGCGTGTGCCCAGTTCCTGCTGGTCGTCGTAGTCGCGGTAGGCGCGTTGCTCCCACACCTTCACGGCACTCTTGTTGCGGCCCGGCCCGCCAATGCGGATGCCCTGCGGGTTGTAGCCGCCATGGCCAAAGGGGCTGGTGCCGTTGGTGCCGATCCACTTGTTGCCGCCTTCGTGGCGCTCCTTCTGTTCTTCGAGGCGCTTTTTCAGCGTCTCCATCAACTCGTCCCAGCCCATCTTTTCGATGGCGGCTTTCTGCTCGTCCGTCAGTTCACGATCGAGCATCTTGCGCAGCCAGTCCAGCGGCAGTTCCTTGCGCAGGTCCGCAATCATCTCCACGCCCTTGAAGTACGCGGCGAAGGCGCGATCGAACTTGTCGAAGTGTTTTTCGTCCTTGACGAGAATGGTGCGCGAGAGGTGATAGAAATCGTCCAGGCTCCAGCCGTCCTCCGATTTCGGTCCGACCACGCCCGCCTCCAGCGCCTCAAGCAGCGTGAGGTATTCCTTGACAGACACGGGCAGTTTGCCCGCGCGCAGTGTGTAGAAGAAGTCGATCAACATACGTGCTTCTGGGTCCGGGCGTGAGGAGGAATTGCGCGGCGCACAACCCCGCCATCATGCTGCATGGAACGGTAAATCGAAATGAGGATTTGCAGCGTAGGGCATTGCCTTGCGTTGCCAATGCCGTGCGCTGCAATGCCTTGTTGCGCTAACTACAGGAACAATTCTGAAACTTAGGAATTGTCCCGTTCTTGGAAAGCCTTTGCGTTACACCTGTGTTACAGGGTCACTGCTTTTTGGGGGCGGCTGGCGCGCGTGCCGAGCGCCAGCGCCGTGCCAGGTTCAACCCGATGCCGCCGCCCAGTCCTACGAGCGCAATCGCGAAGATCGAGCGCGTGTCGTAGCCTTCGGCAAAGAGGTCCAGGCCCAGCACGTAGCCGATTCCATAGCCCAGTAACGCACCCGCGAGAAAACCGATGGCGTCGCTGGCGCCCTCCACGAGCAGGCGTCGTGACGTGCTCATCGTGCGGTGCTCAGCGGTTGCGCTGGTTCATGAAAACCAGCTTTTCAAACAGCGTCACATCCTGCTCGTTCTTCAGCAGCGCGCCCACCAAGGGCGGCACGGACACCTTGTTGTCCGCGCTTTGCAGGGCTTCCAGCGGAATCTCTTCGGCCACGAGCAGCTTGAGCCAGTCGATCAGTTCGCTGGTGGAGGGCTTCTTCTTCAGGCCGGGCAGATTGCGGATGTCAAAGAAGGTCTTCATCGCCGCCGTCAGCAGCTCGCTCTTGAGCGTCGGGAAATGCACATGCACGATCTGGCGCATGGTGTCCGCGTCGGGGAACTTGATGTAGTGAAAGAAGCAGCGGCGCAGAAAGGCGTCGGGCAGTTCTTTCTCGTTGTTCGAGGTGATGAACACCAGCGGGCGGTGCTTGGCCTTGATCATCTCGCGCGTTTCGTAGCAATAGAACTCCATGCGGTCGAGCTCGCGCAGCAGATCGTTGGGGAACTCGATGTCGGCCTTGTCGATCTCGTCGATCAGCAGCGCCACGGGCTCATCTGCCGTGAAGGCTTGCCACAGCACTCCCTGAACGATGTAGTTGCGAATGTCCTTGACGCGCTGGCTGCTTTCGCCGTCATTCAACTGGCTGTCACGCAGGCGGCTGACAGCGTCGTATTCATACAGGCCTTGCTGGGCCTTGGTGGTCGATTTGATGTGCCATTGCAACAGTGGCATACCCAGTTCGCTGGCCACTTCTTCTGCGAGCATGGTCTTGCCGGTGCCGGGCTCGCCCTTAACCAGCAAGGGGCGCTGCAGAGTCATCGCGGCATTCACAGCGAGCTTCAAATCCTGGGTGGCGACGTAATTCTGAGAACCTTGGAATTTCATGGGCCGTATTTGAGGGAAAGCGTTGATAAAGATGCTTGACAGGGGCTGGCTATAATGGCCTTGCTCCTTCATAGTGCGCTAGAAGAGACGCGGGGACAAGTCACTCAACACAGATTGTGCGCGGAAAATGAATAGAACGTTCACCACGATATTTGGCCTGGCTGTCGCATTTGCGACGAGTCTGACTCACGCTCAAGAGATCAAGGGAGACGCAAAGGCGGGCGAAGGCAAGATCGCCATGTGCATCGGCTGCCATGGCATCGTCGGCTATCAGGCCACTTTTCCTGCCGTGTACCGCGTACCGATGATCTCCGGTCAGAGCGAAAAATACATCATCACGGCGCTCAACGAATACAAGAAGGGCGAGCGCAAGCATCCCACGATGCGCAGCATTGCCGACTCGCTGACCGAGCAGGACATTGCCGACGTCGCCGCGTACTATGCCGCGCACACCAAGGAACTGAAGCCGATTCCGGAGAAGGCGCGCGAACCCGATGCGCAAGTGGCGCAGCTGCTGCAAAAGGGCGCTTGCGTGTCCTGCCACGGAGACAATTTCTCCAAGACCATCGACCCGTCCTATCCCAAGCTGGCGGGCCAGCACAAGGACTATCTCTACGCCGCGCTGCACTCGTACAAGATCGAGAACAACCCGGTGGGTGGTCGCACCAACGCCATCATGGCGGGCATGGCCAAGCAATTCACCAACGCCGAATTGCGCGCGTTGGCGGGCTACATCAGCTCGCTGCCCAGCGAATTGCAGACCGTGCCCGAATCGCGCTTCCGCTGATTGCGCCATTAGCCCCCTGTTTGCGACGGCGCGCGTTGATCGTTCAACGCGCGCCGTTGTTGTTTTGTGAGCGCTCACCTGCGCAATACTGGCAGAGTTTAGTGCGACATCGGGTCTGCTCACTGCAAAGAAAACTCCTATTGCTTAAAATATAAGCATGTGTCTCCATACCCCCACCGCCATCACGTTGCTGCTGCAGTGCCTCACTGCCGCGCAGGTGAGTGCGCGTGCCCGGCAAAGGATGGGTGTAAAGAGACCAGCTGCGCCTGACGCAGATTATTGAGCCCGGCGGTCGCTCCATCGCGTTCCCGCCAGTGCGTCATCACCAGCATCGCCGGGCAAGCCCTCTCCCTCTCGCTGAATCCTTCGTCCACACTGGACCAGCCGCCACACAGGCTTGTAATGAACGTTGATTCATTGCATTCAGGACGACTTCAGCAACGCACTTCAGACCAGTGCCATCCGGGCTTAAGGGACTGTCCCTTCCCCTACGCATGACGCCAGAACTGAACCAGCCTGCGCAGGCCCGCCCGCGCGGGCTGCTGTTGCCACGACAACAAGCAAACCAACTAGAGGAGATCTGCCACCATGAAAATTCAAACCATTGCCGCGCTGACCGACTTTTCCACGCACGCTGAATATGCGCTGGATCGCGCCGCCCTGCTGGCTGCAAAACATCAGGCCCAACTGATCCTGGTCTATGGCAACGAAACTCCTGATCCCCAATTCGTCAGCCCGCAAGCACGCCTTGAGCAGCGTGCGCGACAACTCGCCCGTCGGCACCAGATCGACGTCAAGACGCGCGACTGGCAGCCGGAAGATGGCGGCTCCGTCGCCGAGCGCGCCCTGTGGGCCGCCGTGGGGGCCGATCTGCTCGTCATCAGCCGCCGCATGGAGCGCGACTGGACCCGCTTCTGGCAAGGCTCGACCCTCGCCTATTGCCTGCGCCACAGCCGTTGCCCGGTGCTGGTGGTGCAGCAGCGCGCGCCGGACCACTACGAGCGCATGATGATTTCGGTCGACGGATCACGTGCCTCGCAGCATCTCGTGCAATACGCCGGCCACCTGCTGCAAAGCGCACAGGTCGATCTGTATCAGGCGCCCACGACCGAGCAGCCCATGCTCTCCGAGTGCGATGCCAGCACGCTCGCGCTCTACAAAGACGTGCTGCCGCGCCCACCCGCCAATCGCCGCCGGCTGCGCGTGCGCGATTCGTTCGACGCCCGCCGCAACCGCGTGGACATGCATCTGGGCACGCGCGACATGGCGCGCCAATTGATGGTGCAGCAGCAGCGCTCGCACGCCGATCTGCTCGTCGTCGGCAAACTGCGCAGCGGTTGGCTCGAGCGCCAGACCTTTCTCTCGCAGGTGCAACGCCTGCTGGGCATGGTCTCGTGCGACGTGCTGGTGAGCACGCAGCCTTCGCGCCGCCGCCCGCAGGAGCCCAAAGCGCGCCGCTCGGCATTTCCGGGCGAGCAACGACTGACGGCCTGAGGGCCTGAGGACCTGAGGACCTGGGCTTGAGCGGTAGACGCGGGGCGCTTCAGTCCCGCGTGGCGCGCCGCTGCACCGCGGCCACGTAGGCGTCGCCATCGGGCGGACGGCCTGAGCGCTGACTCTCCCACAACATCGTGCCCAGACACTCCATGGCCGCGTGGTGCGCGTCGTGCAGGGAGTCGAGTCGCTTGGACAGCAACTCCACCGCCTGACGGATGCCGCGTGGCTGATCGATGCTGCACTGCTCGCTGATCGACAAATGCATCGACAGGTGCAGGAACGGATTGGTCTGCTCAGGCGTCTCGTCGTAATTGCGCTTGAGCGCCGCCTCGACGTCGGACAAATCGGCGTGGTATTCCGGATGCTCGTCAATCCACAGCGCTGCCAGCGTTTCGATGGCTTCCATGGGCTGGTTGGCTTGTTGCTTGGCAAGCGCGCCACAGAAGAAGCGGCGCACATCGGCTTGGGACGGATTGAACATCCCGCCAGCGTAGCACGACCACCCAAGCCATTGCCTGCAAAGCAGTTCCCGGATGGCAATTCACCGCGCGTTGCGCAACCACCCGCTTTATCCCGGATTTTGCTGCACAAGCATGTGGATAAGTGCGCACAAGTCCTGTATGAGATCGATAACTCATTGATTCATAAGAATATCTTTCTCCCTGCTTAATTTCTAAGCAATTCGCATCAGGTTATCCCTCCCGGCACTGGGCAAGCTTGTGGATAAGTGTGGACAAGCACTGTATGGGTCGTGCAAGTGATTGATTTACAAAGAACTCTTAACTGTTGCTTGAAAAATAGGCAACGGAATGGCACGAACCGGGCGACAGCGCGGATGTGTATTCACCGCCATGCGCCTCCCGAACCACCAGACGTGGGGGCGGCTATCGCGTGCAATGTGTCGCTGGCGTCATTGATCTCGCGATTGCAGCGCGCAGGGAGGCTCGCAGGCCAACCCTCAGGGCTTGGCGGCGGGTGAGGGCAAAAGGCCGTCATGGTTTGGCCGGAGAAGCCTGGAATGAGGAGCCGAAGGTCTGGAACCTGGCATGCAGGTTAGACCGAAGCGCACCCATCAATCATCTTCTGCGCGTCACCAGCAAGCGGGAGATTGCCTGCGATGTTTGCAGGAGTTGCGGGAGTAGTTCGGTTTTCATCATCTCCACGCTGGTGCGGTTGGAGTGGCCACTGATGTTCAATGCGGCGATGGTGTGGCCCGCGCGGTCTTTGAGGGGGGCGGCGACGGAGGTGAGGCCGTCTTCCAGTTCCTGGTTGAGCAGGCACCAGCCTTGTTCGCGTGCTTCGGCGATGCGGGCGAGCAGGGTGGCGTCGTCGGTGGCGGTGCGTTCGGTGAATTGGGTGCGCGGCAGGCGTGCCAGGCGTGCGCGCAGTTCGTCTTCGGGCAGGGCGGCCAAGAGGACACGCCCGAGGGAGGTCCAGAACGCGGGCAGGCGCGAGCCGACGGCGAGGTTGGTGCTCATGATCTTGTGCGTGTGCACGCGCAGGACGTAGACGATTTCCAGATCGTCCAGCACGGCGGCAGAACAGGATTCGTGCACTTTTTCCACCAGCCCATCCATGAGTGGCTCGGCCAGATCCCAGATGGGCATCGAGGTGAGGTAGGCAAAACCGAGATCGAGGATCTTCGGTGTGAGGCGGAACAGCCGCTCGTCCGATTCGACATATCCCAGTGTTTGCAGCGTGAGCAGGATGCGCCGCGCCCCGGCGCGGGTGAGGCCGGTTTGGGCGGCCACTTCGGAGAGTGTCTGCTCCGGCGCTGAGGCACTGAATGAGCGGATCACTTCCAGACCACGGGCAAAAGATTGGACGTAAGTGTCCCCGGGTCTAGGGTTATCCCCTACCGTTTTTAGATTGTCTGTCATGGCGGTTCCATCCTAAAATTCATTATACGAACATTTGTTCTTATGTCGAACAATTTTTGAGACATTCGCGGTCAGAAGCTGCTTCTGACGTCCTTCTTCATTTATTCCACAAGACATGATCAACAAGATTGCAGATTCAGTGGCTGCGGCCCTGACAGGCGTCAAGGACGGTGCCACGGTTTTGATTGGCGGTTTCGGCACGGCGGGCATTCCCGGCGAGCTGATCGACGGGCTCATCGAGCAGGGCGCGCGCGACCTCACGGTGGTGAACAACAACGCAGGCAATGGCGACTTCGGTCTGGCGGCGCTGCTCAAGGCGGGCCGCGTGCGCAAGATCCTGTGCAGCTTTCCGCGTCAGGCGGACAGCTATGTGTTTGACGAGCTGTATCGCTCGGGCAAGCTGGAGCTGGAGTTGGTGCCGCAAGGCAATCTGGCCGAGCGCCTGCGTGCGGCGGGTGCGGGGGTGGGCGCGTTCTTCTGCCCCACGGCATTCGGCACCGAGCTCGCCAAGGGCAAGGAAACGCGCGAGATCAACGGTCGCCAGTACGTGCTGGAGTATCCGATCTACGGCGATGTCGCACTCATCAAGGCCGAAGCCGGCGACCGCTGGGGCAACCTCACGTATCGCAAGGCTGCGCGCAACTTCGGCCCGGTGATGGCGACGGCGGCCAAGCGCACCATCGCCTCGGTGCATGAGATCGTGGAGCTGGGCGAGCTCGATCCCGAGGCCATCGTCACGCCGGGCATTTTCGTGAGCCAGATCGTGAAGATCGATCGCGTGGCCACGCAGGCTGGCGGCTTCAAGCAGTGAAGCCAGTGACCCATCAGAGCGAAACACCCGCAAAGGATCGAACCGTGAGCAATTACCAGAAACGCACCAAGGATGAACTGGCCCGCCGCGTTGCGCAGGACATCCACGACGGCGCCTATGTGAACCTCGGCATCGGCATGCCGACACAGGTGGCCAACCACATTCCCGAAGGCCGTGAAGTCATCCTGCAAAGCGAGAACGGCATTCTCGGCATGGGCCCCGCGCCCGCTGCCGGCAAGGAGGACTACGACCTGATCAACGCAGGCAAGCAGCCGGTGACGCTGCTTGCGGGCGGCGCGTTTTTTCACCACGCCGACAGCTTCGCGATGATGCGCGGCGGCCATCTGGATATCTGCGTGCTCGGCGCGTTCCAGGTGTCTGCAAAGGGCGACCTGGCCAACTGGAGCACGGGCGAGCCCGGCGCGATTCCCGCCGTGGGCGGCGCGATGGATCTGGCCATTGGTGCCAAGCAGACCTGGGTGATGATGGATCTGCTGACCAAAAAGGGCGAGAGCAAGATCGTCCAGGAGTGCACCTATCCGCTGACCGGTATCGGCTGCGTCAAGCGTATCTACACCGACCTGGCCACGCTGGCTTGCACGCCCGACGGGCTGGAGCTGATCGACGCCGTGGAGGGCCTCGAACACGCGGAACTCGAAAAGCTGGTGGGCCTGCCCATTCGCAAGGCTGCCTGACCGCCGCGGCGGACCACGCTTCATTGCCGCATAGGCATTTCACTTCATCTGACCGGAGACACCTGCATCATGACGACCCAAGCATTTATCTGCGACGCCATTCGTACCCCCTTCGGCCGCTACGGCGGTTCGCTGTCGGGCGTGCGCACCGATGACCTCGGCGCACTGCCCATCAAGGCGCTAATGGAGCGTAACCCGAATGTCGACTGGAAGGCCGTCACCGACGTGATTTACGGTTGCGCAAATCAGGCGGGTGAGGACAACCGCAACGTGGCACGCATGTCGGCGTTGCTGGCTGGCTTGCCGGTGGAAGTGCCCGGCGCCACCGTGAACCGCCTCTGCGGCTCGGGTCTGGATGCCGTGGGCACCTCGGCGCGCGCCATCAAGTCGGGCGAGGCTACGTTGATGATTGCAGGCGGTGTGGAGAGCATGAGCCGCGCGCCGTTTGTCATGCCCAAGGCGGAAAGCGCCTTCAGCCGCAACAACGCGGTGTACGACACCACCATCGGCTGGCGCTTCGTGAACAAGCTGATGAAGCAGCAGTACGGCGTGGATTCCATGCCCGAGACGGCAGAGAACGTCGCCGACGATTTCAAGATCGAGCGTGACGCGCAAGACCGCATGGCGCTGGCGTCGCAGCAGAAGGCGGCAGCCGCCATCGCGGCGGGCTACCTGGCCAAAGAGATCGTGCCCGTCACGTTGCCGCAGAAGAAGGGCGATCCCATCGTGTTCGCGCAGGACGAGCATCCACGCGCTACGACGCTGGAAGCGCTGGCCAAGCTGAAGGGCGTTGTGCGCCCTGACGGATCCGTCACGGCAGGCAACGCATCCGGCGTGAACGACGGCGCCTGCGCCTTGCTGCTGGCCAACGAGCATGCTGCCAAGCAATACGGCCTCACGCCGAAGGCGCGTGTGGTGGGTATGGCCACGGCGGGCGTGGCGCCTCGCATCATGGGCTTTGGCCCGGCGCCGGCGGTGCGCAAGGTGCTGGCGCTGACGGGCCTGACACTCGATCAGATGGATGTCATCGAACTCAACGAAGCCTTTGCCGCACAGGGCCTCGCCGTGTTGCGCGACCTCGGTATTGCTGACGACGACAAGCGAGTGAACCAGTGGGGCGGCGCCATCGCGCTGGGCCACCCGCTGGGCGCGTCCGGTGCGCGTCTGGCAACCACGGCAGTGAACCAGTTGCACACGCTGGGTGGCCGCTATGCGCTGTGCACGATGTGCATCGGCGTGGGTCAGGGCATTGCCGTGATTCTGGAAAAAGTGTGATGCATGTTGTGCGCTGGCGGGTGGCATCGCGTCGCTCGCCGGGCACGAAGGAAGGAATGACAGAGTGAGTCAGAACGATCAATTCATCGCCGCACAGGGCGGCAACCTGCGCGTGCGTGTCGAAGGTCCACAGGACGCTCCGGCACTGGTGTTTTCCAACTCCTTGGGCACGACCCTGGAGATGTGGGACGCGCAAGCCGCGCGCTTCTCGAAGGACTATCGCGTCGTGCGCTACGACACGCGCGGCCATGGCGGCAGCGTGGTGTCCGAAGGCGCGTACAGCTTCGACCTGCTGGGCGGTGACGTGGTCGCGATACTCGATGCACTCCAGATCGAGAAAGCGCATTTCTGCGGCATCTCCATGGGTGGTTTCACCGGTCTGTGGCTGGGCTTGAATGCGGGCGCGCGCATGCGCAGCATTGCCGTGTGCAACAGCGCGGCCAAGATCGGCACGCCCGAGGCATGGAACACCCGCGCCGCCATGGTGCGCGAAAAGGGCAAGGCGGCCATGCAGGAACTGGCCGATTCATCACCCTCGCGCTGGTTCACCGCCGCATTCACCGAGGCGCAGCCCGCCGTAGTGCAACGCGCGCAGTCATGGATCGCCAACGTCGATCCCCAAGGCTATGCCGGTTGCTGCGATGCGCTGGCCGGTGCCGACGTGCGCGACCAGATTGCGCGCATCAGCGTGCCCACACTGATCGTGGCAGGCAGCGCCGATCCCGTCACCACGGTGGCGGATGGCGAGTTCATGCAGCAGCGCATTCCCGGTGCCACGTTGGTGGCGGTGCCTGCGTCCCATCTCTCCAATCTGGAGGCGCCTGCGGCGTTCGACGAAGCCCTCGCACAGTTCCTGCGCGCTTGAACATCAGGAGGCAGCGAGATGGCAGACACGCAGGCAACGACAGGCGCAGCATCCGGCAACCCGCGCTGGAAGCAGCGCCCTGAAGGATCGACATGGGGCGACTTTGGTGTGGACGACCAACTGGGTCGACTGAACCTGCTCACGCCTGAAAAGGTGCGTCAGGGCGTGGCCGAAGTGCGTGAGGGACTGAGCTTTGCCCTGAGCCTGCCGCTGGACTATCCCGGCGGCAATGCGCTCAATCCGAATCGCCACCCGCCGGTGCTGCGTCCCTTGTTGCGCAAAGGGCTGGTGAATTTCAACTGCCTGCTGTCGGAGCTGGACCCCGGTCGCACCGATGTACTGTCGGACGATCTGGCCATCCTGCATCTGCAGTACTCCACGCAGTGGGACGGACTCGCGCATGCGGGTGGTCTGTTCGATGCCAATGGCGATGGTCTACCGGAAGCCGTGTACTACAACGGCTTTCGCGCCGGGCGCGAGGTGGTGGGGCCTTCCGATGTGAGCGACTGCGGCGTGCCCGCAGCGCCGGGCTCGGCCCACAGCACGTCGTCGGCTGGTCCGCTCGGCATCGACGGCATGGCTTCCACGGGCGTGCAAGGGCGCGGCGTGATGATCGATTTGCGCGCGCACCTCGGTGACGCGCGCACGGTGGTCGGCTACGACATGCTCATGCAGATCATGCAGCAGGACGGCGTCACCGTAGAGCCGGGCGACATGGTGTGCCTGCACACCGGATTTGCCGAACGCGTGCTGGGCATGCATAAGCAGCCCGATCACGACGTGCTGGGCAACGCCTGTGCCGTGCTCGATGGCCGCGACGAGAAGCTGCTCGCATGGATCACCGACAGCCAACTGGCCGCCATCGCGGCCGACAACTACGCGGTGGAAGCCTTTCCTGCAAAGGCGGGCCCCGCGTGCTGCGCGGCGCTGCCGCTGCATGAGCACTGCCTGTTCAAGCTGGGCGTGCATCTGGGCGAGTTGTGGCATCTCACGCCACTGGCGCACTGGCTGCGTGAGCGTGGCCGCCATCGCTTTCTGTTGACCGCACCACCATTGCGCCTGCCGGGCGCGGTGGCATCCCCGGTGACGCCGGTGGCAACGGTGTGAACTGAATTTTCTTGCGCGAGTGGCGGCGGCTGGGTTGCCGTGTCGCTCACGCTGTCCTGAGCTGCCGGGCGCTCGATGAAGTCCGGCAACGCAGTGTCTGCAAGGCGCTGCAGGAGTGAGTTGCATGCCGTTCATCATCGAGACCTTTGACAAGCCGGGCCATGCGCAATTGCGCAAGGAAACGCGCGCCGCGCATCTGGCGTATCTGGACCAGAACAAGCACCTGCTGCTGGCCTGCGGTGCCAAGCTGGCCGATGACGGTGCCGATCTTGGCGGCGGCCTGTACGTGGTGGCGCTGGAGTCGCGCGAGGAAGCCCAGCGCTTCATCGAGTCCGACCCGTTCTTCACCGCACGCCTGTTCGAGCGCGTGAGCATCACGCGCTGGCGCAAGGCCTATGTCGATGGCCGCAGTTATCTGTGACCACCCTTGTTTTCCCCGGAGTGAATTCCATGACATCTTCTTCCCATCGTGAGCGCGTGCTCATCACCGGCGGCGGTGCGGGCATTGGCGCGGCCAGTGCCGAGCGTTGCCGTGCAGACGGCTACGAGCCCGTTGTCATCGACCGCGTGGTGGACCACGTGCCGGGCGGCATCCAGGCCGATCTGTCCAACCCTGCCGAGACCGCGCGTGCGCTGGAGCAGGCGCTGGCAGGCGGCCCGATCACGCGGCTGGTGAACAACGTCGGCGTCGTCGTTCCCGCGCAGGCACAAGAGCAGACGCTGGAGCAATTCGATCTGGCCTATGCGCTCAATCTGCGCTGCTCACTGCAATGCATGCAAGCGCTGCTGCCGGGCATGCAGGCGGCGGGCTTTGGTCGCATCGTCAACATGTCCTCGCGCGCGGCGCTGGGCAAGGATTTGCGTACTGCGTATGCCGCCACCAAGGCCGGCCTGATCGGCATGACGCGGGTGTGGGCGCTGGAGCTCGGGCGCTTTGGCATCACGGCCAACGCCATTGGCCCCGGCCCGATCCGCACCGAACTGTTCGACAAGGCGAACCCGCCCGATGCGCCGCGCACGCAGGCCATCATCAACGCGGTTCCGGTCAAGCGCGTGGGCACGCCGGACGACGTGGCGCACGCGGTGTCGTATTTGCTCGATGCGCGCAGTGGTTTCGTCACCGGCCAGGTGATGTATGTATGCGGCGGCATGACCGTCGGTGTGGCGGGCGTTTGATCGACCCGTCGGTGCTTTCCATTTAGTTCTCGTTTTTTCATGTCCAAGATCACAGCCTTTTTCACTGAACTGATGCGGCGCTATCTGCCCGATCCGTTCGTCTTCGCCATCATGCTCACGCTGCTCACCATGGTGCTTGCCATTGTGGTCGAAGGGCGCATGCCTGCCGCCACCGCCATGGACTGGGGCAAGGGCTTCTGGAGCCTGCTTGCCTTCACCACGCAGATGGCGGTGATCCTGGCCATGGGGTACGTGCTGGCCTCTGCGCCGGTGGTGGACCGCATGCTCAACAAGGTGGTCGACCGCGTGCACAGCCCGCGCAAGGCCATCATCGTGGCGACGCTGGTGGGCTGCATCGGCAGCTATCTGAATTGGGGCTTTGGCCTCATGATCGGCGGCATCGTCGCCAAGAAACTGGCGCGCCGCGTCAAGGGCGTGCACTACCCGCTCATCATCGCGTCGGCCTACAGCGGCTTCACGATGTACGGTCTGGGCTTCTCGGCCACGATTCCGGTGCTGATCTCCACCAAGGGCCATGCCTTCGAATCGAAGATGGGCCTGATCCCGCTGACCGAAACCATCTTCTCCGCGCCCATTCTCATCACCAGCCTCGTGGTGCTGATCGTGTTGCCGCTGCTCAACGCATCCATGCACCCCAAGCCGGGAGAGAAGGTCGTCGAGATCGATCCCGCGCTGGACGCCGAAGCCCCGAAGCAGTCAGCGGCGGAGAGCCTGCTGGGCGATGAAAACACGTTGGCGCACAAGCTCAACCACAGCCGCATCCTGAGCCTGCTGATCGGTCTGGTCGGCATGGCCTATGTGGTGATGCACTTCATGGGCAATGGCTCGCTGGACCTGAACCTGATCAACTTCTTCATCCTGTTCCTCGGCATCTTGCTGCTGGGCACGCCGATGAACTACGTCGAAAAACTCAACGAAGGCGTGAAGACCATCGGCGGCATCATCCTGCAGTTCCCGTTCTACGCCGGCATCATGGCGATCATGGCCGCGTCCGGTCTGGTGGAGTCGATTGCGCACGTGTTCGTGAACATCTCCACGCCCGATACGCTGCCCTTCTGGGGTCTGATCAGTTCGTTCTTCATCAACTTCTTTGCGCCGTCCGGTGGCGGTCACTGGGTGGTGCAAGGCCCGTTCATGATCGATGCCGCCAACGCCATGAATGCCTCGCTCGCGCAGACCTCCATGTCAGTGATGCTGGGCAATGCTTGGAACGATCTCGTGCAGCCGTTCTGGATTCTCCCCGCGCTCGCGCTGTCGCGTCTGAAGCTCAAGGACATCATGGGCTACACCGTGATTTCGATGTTCGTGATTGGCGCGATCTACATCGCCGTCATCCTCATTTGGCCGCACGTCTGATGCGCGGCCTTCCCTGATCCGCTCCTCTTTTTTGAAAGGAAAACTTCATGCTGTACATGGTTGAAATGATCGTCCGGATTCCCCATTCGATGGACCCCAAGGTGGTCGACGAAATCAAGGCGCGTGAGAAGGCGTACTCCCAGCAACTGCAGCGCGACGGCAAGTGGCGTCACCTGTGGCGCGTCGTGGGCGAGTACTCCAACGTCAGCATCTTCGACGTGGCAAGCAACGACGAACTGCACACGCTGCTGAACAACCTGCCACTGTTCCCGTTCATGGACATCAAGGTGAAGCCGCTGGCCAACCATCCCTCGTCCATCGTGCAGGAGTGACACCTGCGCGCATGCCTCGTGCATGACGCAGAGAAACAAGGCCCGCGCTCATGAGGTGCGGGCCGTTCCGGGATCGACAGGCATCCCAATCATCATTTGAGGAAACAAGACACCATGCCTTTCCAAGCTCACAACGCGCAGCGTCGCGCCGTTCTCGCCACCACGCTGGCCTTTGCAGCCACCGGTCTGGCCCTGCCGCTGGGCGCTGCCGCCGCTGCGGCGGACAACTTCCCGACCAAGCCAATCACCATCGTCGTGCCGTTCTCGGCGGGCGGCACCACGGACATTCTGGCGCGAGTGATTGCGCAGGCCATGACCAACGATCTGGGCAAGTCCGTCGTGGTGGACAACCGCGCGGGTGCGGGCGGCAACATCGGCGCGGCCATGGCAGCGCGCGCGCCTGCGGACGGCTATACGCTGTTCATGGGCACCGTCGGCACGCACGCCATCAATCAGGCGCTGTACAAGAAGCTGCCCTTCGATCCGGTGAAGGACTTCGCGCCGATGACGCGCGTGGCCAACGTGCCCAACCTGCTGGTGGCCAACCCCAACCAGCCGTTCCGCTCCGTGCAGGAGCTCATCACCTACGCCAAGGCCAACCCCGGCAAGATCAACTTCGGTTCGTCCGGCAGCGGCAGCTCGATTCACCTGTCCGGTGAACTGTTCAAGACCATGGCCAAGGTGGACATGGTGCACGTGCCCTACAAGGGCAGCGCGCCAGCCGTGACCGATCTGCTCGGCAACCAGATCGCCATCATGTTCGACAACATGCCTTCCGCGATCAACCACGTGCGCGCTGGCAAGCTGCGTCCGCTGGCGGTGACCACGGCCAAGCGTTCGCCCGAACTGCCTGACGTGCCCACCGTTGCCGAAGCGGGCGTGCCCGGCTATGAAGCCACCTCGTGGTTTGGCATGTTCGCCGTTGCTGGCACGCCCAAGCCGGTGCTGGACAAGCTGAACGCGTCGCTGACCAAGGTGCTGGCCGAGCCCGCCGTGCGCGCGAAGATCAAGGAGCAGGGCGGCGAAGTCGTGAGCGAGACGCCAGAGCAGTTCGCATCGTTCATCAAGTCCGAAGCCGTCAAGTGGGGTAAGGTGGTCAAGGATTCCGGCGCTTCCGCCGATTGATCTTCCGGCTTCGCTTCAAGAAAAAAAGCCCGCAGCGTTTTGGCTGCGGGCTTTTTTGTAGGTGGGCGCTGGGGCGACTACGTCAGCGGGCGGTCGGCGCGCCCCTCATTCATTGTGGCGCTGCGTGGCCGTCCTCGCTATCAGGGATGGAGCCGGATGGTGCGTCGGCTGCGGCTTCTTCCCGGGCGCGCATGGCTTCGCGCTCCGTGCGCTCCTTGGCCATCTGCTCGACCAGTTGCGCCCGGCCCTGTTTGGCGACGGCGATCATCTTGGCGCGGTCGTTGTGGTGGGTGTACATGAGGTTGGCGAGCTCGATATTGTGCTGGCGGAATCGGGCGGTAAAGTAGGCGGCTTCAGTGGGAGCAATGCCTTCGAGCTCCATCACCGTCCTGCCGCTCACGAGGCTGGACTCGAACAGTTCGCGCTCGACATGCTTCACGCCCAGGTCACGCAACTGGTTCCAGTGCGTGACGTCGCGCGCACGCGCGACGATGTTCAGGTGCGGAAAGTGCTTTTGCACGATCTGCACGATCTTCAGCGACTGTTCTGGCTGGTCCACGGCGATGACGATGGTGCGCGCGTGTTCCGCGCCTGCCATGCGCAGCAGATTGACGCGCGTGGCGTCGCCATAGAACACGCGGTAGCCGAAGATGTGGGCCACCTCCAGCATCTCCACGTCGTGGTCGAGCACGGTGGCAGAGATGCCTTGTGCGAGCATCATGCGCGCGACGATCTGGCCGTAGCGCCCGAACCCCGCGATGATGACGGGCGCGGATTGCGGTTCGTCGATTTCCTTCACATCCGAAGGCACGGTCTTGAGCGTGGCGAAACGCTTGAGCAGCACGCGGTCGAGCACGACCAGCAGCAACGGGCTCAACAGCATGGACAGCGCCACCGCGCCGATCAGCATGGACGCCATTTCGGCGGGAATGGCCTTGAAGGTGGCGCCACTCTGGAATACGACGAAAGCGAATTCGCCGCCTTGCGCCAGTAGCAGCGTGAACACGGGGCGCTCCTGATACGGCATTTTCGTGACCACCGCGAGGGCGTAGATCGCAAGGCCCTTGATGGTCAGGAAGGTGAGCAGCAGCGCGAGCATCTTCCATGGTGAACCCAGGATGACGCCGAAATCGATGCTCATGCCCACCGCGATGAAGAACAGCCCGAGCAGCAAGCCTTTGAAAGGCTCGATGTCGGTTTCAAGCTCGCGCCGGTATTCGCTGTCGGCCAGCAGCACGCCGGCGAGGAAGGCGCCCAGCGCCATCGACAACCCGACGGTCAACATCAGCATGGCGATGCCGACGACGAGGAACAGCGAGGTCGCCGTGAAAATCTCGGGCGTGTTGCTCTTGGCGATCCAGCGCAGCAGCGGGCGCAGCAAGTAGCGTCCACCGATCACGATGGCCGCGACCACGCCGATGATCTTGGCCGCTTCCCATGCGAAATAGCGCGCATCGTGATCGACGTGAGTGCCGCCGTTGATGGCGCCAAGACCGAGCAGCGGCAGCAGCGCCAGGATCGGGATCGCGGCCACGTCCTGGAACAGTAGGATGGAGAACGCTTTTTGCCCGCTGTCGGTACGCATCAGGTTGCGCTCTTCCAGCGATTGCAGCGCAATGGCGGTGGATGACAGTGCCAGTCCGAGCGCGCCCACCAGTCCGACCCGCCACGGCAGGCCGAGCGCCCACGCACAGGCCCAGAGCAGGCCCGCGCACAGCAGCATCTGCGCCGTGCCAAGGCCGAAGATCGGGCGACGCATGCTCCACAGCCGACTGGGTTGCAACTCGAGACCCACCAGGAACAGCATCAGCACCACGCCAAATTCGGCAAAGTGCAGGATGTCCTGCACATTGCTGACCAGCCCCAATCCCCACGGCCCGATGGCGATGCCTGCCGCCAGATAACCGATGATGGCGCCCAGACCGAGCGCACGGGCAATGGGAACGGCGATCACGGCGGCGGCCAGATAAGTGAAGCCGTAGGTGAGCCAGACGGGAGCGTGGGGCATGGCGGGCGTGCGCTGTTATAGGGTGAATGTGCGGTGCTGGATTGAAATTTTGGCACTGCGCGTGCGTGTGCAGCGCGTCACGGTGCGAAAGTCCGGAAAAAAATATCGACGTTTCCCCGCGTAATGTCATCGGCGGGCAGATGTCATTGGGGGCCAGCAGGATGTCGCCCGCCGGGAATCCATAGAATCCCGGTTTCTCTGAATTTTTTCCGGGTTGTCCGAAGCGGGAGCGGTCTGATGGAGTGGCATACGTGGGTGGCGTTTTTCATTGCGTCGTGGGTGATCGCCATTTCCCCCGGCTCGGGCGCGGTGTTGAGCATGAGCCATGGCCTGTCGTACGGTGTGCGCAAGACGGAGGGCACGATCATCGGGCTGGAGATCGGGCTGCTGTTCATCCTGCTCGTGGCCGGAGCGGGCGTGGGCTCGCTGCTCATCGCGTCCGAGATGGCATTCAACATCGTGAAAGTGCTCGGCGCGTGCTATCTGATCTATCTGGGCTTCATGCAGTGGCGTTCAGGCGCGGGCAATCCGCTCGAAGGCAGTGAAACAGTGGCGTCGATGAGCCTGCGCCGCCGCATCATCACCGGCATGCTGACCAATGCCACCAATCCGAAGGGCATCATCTTCATGGTGGCCGTGTTGCCGCAGTTCATGACCGATGCGCGCCCGCTGTGGAGCCAGTTGGCCGTGATGGCCGTGACGCTGATTGCGGTGGACATGGTGGTGATGACCGGCTACGCTGCCAGCGCCAGTGCGTTGCGCCCCCTCATGCGCAGTGCGCGGGCGATGCGCAATCAGAACCGCTTGTTTGGCGGGCTGCTGATGCTGGTGGGAACGGGGCTGTTTTTCGTCAAACGCGGTGGCCAACAGGCCTGATCGCGCAGGCGCAGTGTTCGCGGCCCGATACCATTGGGCGTTGTTGCCTGCAGCGCGCCGTGCGTTGCGGCGCGTGCTGACCAATTGGCAAAGGAGCTTGGCATGACGGTGGTTGCAGTCACGAATCCCAAAGGCGGTGTCGGGAAATCGACGGTCGCCACCAATATTGCGGGCTATTTCGCAAAACAGGGTGGCACGGTGGTGCTGGGCGATGTGGATCGACAGCAGTCCTCGCGCCTGTGGCTGAGCCAGCGCCCGCAGGTGGCGCGACCGATTGGCCGGTGGAACCTGTCGGCCGACGACATGGCGCGGCCTCCCAAAGACGTGACGCACGCGGTGCTGGATACTCCTGCGGGACTGCATGGCAAGCTGTTCAAGGAAGTGCTGAAGATGGCCGACAAGGTCATCGTACCGCTGCAGCCCAGCGTGTTCGACATCTTTGCGACGCAGGAATTCCTGTCGGAGTTGGCCGAGCACAAGCACGCGCAGGGCGTGAAGGTGGGCATCGTCGGCATGCGCGTGGATGCGCGCACGCTCTCGTCGGACCATCTGCACGAGTTTCTCGACAAGCTCGGCCTGCCGGTGCTGGGCTATCTGCGCAACACGCAGAACTATGTGCACCTGGCCGCGCAGGGCCTGAGCCTGTTCGACGTGACGCCCAGCCGTGTCGAGCGCGATCTGGAGCAGTGGCAGGACATCTGCGCTTGGCTCGACGCCTGACACGGCATCGGTTTTACTGCTGCGTGCCGACTTCAGGCAACCCGTCCGCAGCTTGCAGCGCGGTGGAGGCTTGGCGCTCCATCTGGCTGCGTTGGGTTGCAGCCTGCCGGGTGTTGGTGGGCAGCGCAATCAGGTAGCCGTCGCCGCCCGCATGCTTCAGCGTTCCGTTGGCGCGCGCTGCCAGAAATTCGTTCTTCACTTGCTGGCGCGACAGGGCGCTGTGCGTGCTGTGCAGATTCATCACGTTGCCGGCTTCAGCGCTTGTCACCTGCGCCTGGGCATTCCATGCGCTCAATGCGAGTGTGGCGATCAGGGCGGCTGTGGACAGAGCGTTTTTCATGGCGTTTCCTTTCAGTGTTCGGAAGCCGGTTGCGTTTGCTTTTGCGTCGGCAATCAGCGATGGAGTGACTGTATTGGTCCGGCCCACAGAGATAAATCACCGCGCTGGGAACTGATTGTTCTATCTGGTGGAATAATCGATCGCATCGACGTTCCCCATGGGCGCTTTCATTCATGGACAAACTTCAGGCAATGCAGGTCTTTCAGTCGGTGGCCGACGAAGGCGGCTTCGCGGCGGCTGCGCGCGCCCTGGACATGTCGCCTGCGGCGGTGACGCGGCACATCTCCGATCTGGAGGCCGATGTGGGTGCGCGATTGCTGCAGCGCACGACGCGCAAGGTCTCGCTGACCGATGCGGGCGAGGCCTATCTGGCGCGTGTGCGGCATATTCTGGTGGACGTGGCGGATGCGCGCTGCGTCGCGCAGTCGCACACGGTGGAGATTGCAGGCGTGGTGCGTATATCGGCAGGTCCGTTGCTGGCCACGCATGTGGTGGCACCCGCGATCGCGGCGTTCCGGCTGCAACATCCGCGCGTCACGTTCGACGTGTCGGTGGAGGTGACCAGCCCCCACGGGGGCAGCGATTTCGACATCAAGCTGATGAGCCTGTCGTCCGACTTCAACGGCAACGTGATTGCGCGGCCCATCATCACCACGTCGTCGATCCTGTGCGCTTCACCTGAATATCTGGCGCGGCGCGGCGCACCGCGTACGCCGGAAGAATTGCGCGAGCACGATGTCCTCTGGTTCAAACATCCGGACCGCCGCTCGGGCGAGCTGACCCTGCACACGCCCGATGGTCAGCAAGCGCGTGTGCGCATCGATCCGGTGTGCCAGTTCAACCATGTGGACACGCTGTTGCGCGCCATGCTGGAGGGCGGGGGCATTGGCGGTCAACCGGTGGAATGGCTGGCGCCGTATCTGAACACGGGGCGGCTGGTGCGCGTGCTGGCGCCGTGGACGGGCTCGGCGCTCACGCTGTACGCCATGCTGCCCAGTCGCCAGTTCCTGCCAGCGCGCACGGAGGCGTTTCTGGACTTTCTCACGCAGCGCACGCGCAATGCCGTGCGCTCGGCCATGGAGCGGCGGGCCTAGCAAGGGCCAGCGTCACATCGGCGCGGCAGAAGGAAATCCCGCCTGTCGCCACGCCTCGTACACGGTGACGGCCACGGCGTTGGAGAGGTTCAGGCTGCGCTGGTCGGGCAGCATGGGCAGCTTCAGGCGCTGGCCCACCGGGAAGGAGTCGCGCAGCGCAGGTGCCAGCCCGCGCGATTCAGAGCCGAACACCAGCCAGTCGCCCGGACGGAAGGCGTTGTCGAAAACGCTGTGGCTGCCGCGCGTGGTCATGGCGAACATGCGCGCGGTGTCGGGCTGTTCGCGCTCGAGCAAGGCGTCGAAGCTGGCGTGGCGGCGCACCTCGGTGTATTCGTGATAGTCCAGACCCGCACGGCGCATGTAGCGATCCTCCATCGAGAAGCCGAGCGGCTCCACGAGGTGCAGCGTGCAGCCCGTGTTGGCCGCCAGCCGGATCACATTGCCGGTGTTGGGGGGGATTTCCGGTTCCACTAGAACGATGTTCAACATGGCCCTGATTGGATCATGGCTGGAGCGCGTTGGCGGGAAATTCGTGAAGCCGTCACCCGGTGCGCGCCAGCACCAGCGCGGACACGGCACTCGCACCGGCATGGCGCAGCACATCGGCTGCGGCGTGCAGGGTGGCGCCCGTGGTCATCACGTCGTCAACGAGCAGAACCCGGCGATTGTGCACGGCAGCGGCCCGGGCTGGATGCAGCAGGAACGCGCCGCGCAGATTGCGCAGGCGCTGGGCGCGCGGCAAGCCGACCTGTGCCTGAGCGTGTGCTTGGCCGTGGCCGTGGCCGACACGCTGCAGCACATGCGCGTGCAGCTTGTGGCGTGCGCCCAGATGGCGGGCGAGCTGCAGCGCCTGATTGAAGCCACGTTCGGCCAGTCGCTCGCGCGAGAGCGGAATCGGCAGGATGATGTCGGCGCCGTCGAGCAGGTGCTGTGCGTGCGGCGCGCTGCGCAGGATGGCAGCCAGCGGTGCGGCCCAGGCCGGATCGGGCTGGAACTTGAACTGCGCCACCAACTGCGACCACGGAAACGCATAGTCTACGGCGGCGACGCAGTGATCCAGCGGCGTGCCATCGACAAGGCACGCGCCGCATTGCACCACCTCGGCAGGCACGGCGATGGCGCAGGTGCGGCAGCGCGACCGTGTCGTGCACAAGCGCACCAAGCAGTCGTGGCAGATGCGCTGGGCGGGCCAGGCGTGGCATACGGCACATTGGCTCGGCACGGCGCGCAGTGCGCACGCGGTCCTGTCGGCCACGTTGGCCAGACGCCGCAGCCATGACGAATTCCCTCTCTTGCTCGTGCCTTGCATGATGTTTCTACAATCCGCTAGCTCCCATGTCTGAACAACTGCCCCCCACCATCGATCCGCCCGCCGCAGAGCGCTGGCATGCAAACGCTGTTCGCGCGCCGGCGTCGCCCTGGCTGCACGAGGAAGTGGCGCGCCGCATGCAGGATCGCCTCCAGTGGATGCGCGACAAGCCCGCCAACTGGTGCGACTGGGACCCGCTGCGCGGCGGCATCGAGGGCCATTCGCTGGTGCAGGAACGCTTTTCCGACGCGATATGCCAGATCACGGAGACCTCATCCCCGCGTGGCAGCGAACGCGCCCAGGAACTGTTTGGCAAGCCGTGGTGGAGCCTGTCACGCTGGTCTGGCCCCGTGCAGCAGTTCGGCATGCCGCAGGATGCCAGCGTGCAGATGCTGTGGTCCAACATGGCGCTGCACACTGCTGCGAATCCTCAAGCATTGATCGCGCAGTGGCACAAGGCGCTGGCGGTGGATGGCTATGTGATGTTTTCCTGCCTCGGCCCGGATACGGTGCGCGAGCTGCATGCGCTGTATGCCGATCTGGGTTGGCCCGTGCCGGGTCACTCCATGACCGACATGCACGATTGGGGCGACATGCTGGTGCACGCCGGTTTTGCCGAGCCGGTGATGGACATGGAGCGCATCACGCTCACCTTCGCCTCGCCTGCGCGCCTGATCAAGGAACTGCGCGAGTTGGGGCGCAACCTGCACCCGCAGCGCTTTGCCGCTCTGCGCGGACGGGGTTATCGGGCGCAGCTGGAGCAGGCACTGGCCGAGCGGCTGGCCGATCCTGCCCACGGTGGCCAGTTGGCGATCACGTTCGAGATCATTTACGGCCACGCATTCAAGCCCGCACCGCGCGTGCCAGTGGAAGCGAGCAGTGCCGTGTCGCTGGACGATATGCGCACGATGTTGCGTAAAGGCCGCCAGTCGTAAATCAATCGCTGGGCCATATCTCCGCGTGTCAATGATTTTCATCAATGCGCGCTACAATTCTTGTTGATTGCGGTTCCGGAACTTTCGTGCGGGGGATGGATCGTTGCCCCACGCTCCTGAGTTCTTGATAGCAATCAAGGATTAAGCGGGTATTACCCTTTCGTCTCGGGACTTATGCGGATTGCATGTGGTTTGACGGCTGGGCATGCTGCTGATGTTCGGATGGTTTTTTGTGTAGTCCTCATTGAGATTTCACAAGAAACATGGAGACAACAGGCTGCTGGATGACAGTCTGGATTTGATGGAAACCGGGTTCATGTGGACTGCGGGCGGGCAGAGCAACCAGCGCAACGAGCGCAGCGGATGCACGGTCAGTCGGTCTGTCTGTGGAATTCGCATGGCTTTGCCGCAGGTCTGACCCACGCAGACACGGTAAGGGATGGGTCAAATTGAGGCTTAGAAGTAAGTGAGAACTATGAAGAGCATTTCCAAAAAGCTGGCTTCTATGCTGCTGGTGACCGGGACGTGGATCGGCACTGCAGCGCACGCTGTACAGGACCTCCCCGGTGGTCCGGCAGTCAAACAATTGAACCTCGCGCCACCCGTCACGCGCATCGCGGAAGAGCAGCATTACCTGCACTGGATGATGTTGATCATCTGCACGGTGATTTTCATCGGCGTGTTCGCCGTGATGTTCTATTCGATCTGGAAGCACCGCAAATCGCGCGGTGCCAAGGCCGCCAATTTCCACGAGTCGGTGACCGTGGAGGTGATCTGGACGGTCATTCCCTTCATCATCGTGATCCTGATGGCGCTGCCGGCCACCAAGGTGCTGGTCGCGCAAAAGGACACCACCAACGCCGACCTGACCGTGAAGGCCACGGGCTATCAGTGGAAATGGGGCTACGACTACCTCTCCGGTGAGGGCGAGGGCCTGTCGTACATCTCCACGCTGGACATGGCTCAGCGCCAGATGTCCAACAGCGGCGACGTGAGCAACGCGCCCAACGACTATCTGCTCAAGGTGGACAACCCGCTGGTGGTGCCGGTCAACAAGAAGGTGCGCGTGATCACCACGGCCCAGGACGTGATCCACTCCTTCATGGTGCCCGCGTTCGGCATCAAGCAGGATGCGATCCCCGGCTTCGTGCGCGACACATGGTTCCGCGCCGAGAAGGTGGGCGATTTCTACGGTCAGTGCGCCGAGCTGTGCGGCAAGGAGCACGCCTACATGCCGATCCACGTGAAGGTGCTGTCGGCAGAAGACTATTCCAAGTGGGTCGAGGGCGAGAAAAAGAAGCAGGCCGCCGCCAAGGATGATCCGAACAAGGTCTGGGAACTGGCCGCGCTGGTGGCCCGGGGCGAGAAGGTGTATGCGGCCAACTGCGCCGCTTGCCACCAGGCCAACGGCAAGGGCGCAGGCGCCATCAAGGCGCTGGACGGCAGCCCGGTCGTGCTCGGCCCCACGGCAGACATGATGCACACCGTGCTGGAAGGTCGCGCCAACGGTGCCATGCCCGCATGGAAGCAACTCAGCGACACCGATCTGGCAGCGGTGGTCACCTACACCAAGAACCACTGGAGCAACAAGACCGGTCAGCTCGTGCAGCCCGCGCAATTCGTCGCCGCACGCACTGGCAAGTTCCCTGAAGGTGGCGGTGCAGCCCCTGCCGCCGCCGCTCCCGCACCTGCCGCAGCACCTGCTGCGGCACCCGCAGCGAGCGCCGAGACAACGGCCGCCGCGGCGCAGGCAGGTGGCCCGTTCCAGATCTTCTTTGAAACCGGCAAGAGCGAGCTGGGCCCCGAGGCGCAAGCCGAAGCCAAACGCGCAGCCGACTATTGGGCCGCACACAAGGACGGCAAGGTCGTGCTGTCCGGCTTCGTGGATTCCACCGGCAGCGCCGACCAGAACGCCGAGCTGGCCAAACACCGCGCCCAGGCCGTGGCCAAGGTGCTGACCGACAACGGCGTCGCAGCCGATCGCATCGAGCTGCGCAAGCCGGAAGCCATTACCGCTGGTGCGGGCGATGACCGTCAGGCGCGCCGCGTCGACATCATTGCTGCGCAATGAGTCCAGAGCAGTTGATCGATTTGGAGATAAGCAAATGAGCGCAGTACTGGACAACCACGGTCACGCACACGGTCACGACGACCATCACCACGGCGCGCCCTCCGGTTGGCGTCGCTGGGTGTTCGCGACCAACCACAAGGACATCGGTACGCTGTACCTGCTGTTCTCGTTCACCATGCTGATGGTGGGCGGTATCCTGGCCTTGCTGATCCGCGCCGAACTGTTCGAGCCCGGCCTGCAGGTGGTGAACCCCGAGCTGTTCAACCAGCTCACCACCATGCACGGCCTGATCATGGTGTTCGGCGCGATCATGCCGGCCTTCGTGGGCTTTGCGAACTGGATGATCCCGTTGCAGATCGGCGCCTCGGACATGGCCTTTGCGCGCATGAACAACTTCAGCTTCTGGCTGCTGATCCCGGCGGCCATCATGCTGGTCGGTTCGTTCTTCATGCCTGGCGGCGCACCCGCTGCGGGCTGGACGCTGTATGCGCCGCTCACGCTGCAGATGGGCCCGTCGATGGACGCTGGCATTTTCGCCATGCACATCATGGGTGCATCGTCGATCATGGGCGCGATTAACATCATCGTGACCGTCCTGAACATGCGCGCTCCCGGCATGACGCTGATGAAGATGCCCATGTTCTGCTGGACCTGGCTCATCACCGCCTACCTGCTGATCGCCGTGATGCCCGTGCTGGCTGGCGCGATCACCATGACGCTGACGGACCGCCACTTCGGCACCAGCTTCTTCAATCCCGCCGGCGGCGGTGACCCGGTGATGTACCAGCACATTTTCTGGTTCTTCGGCCACCCCGAGGTGTACATCATGATCTTGCCGGCCTTCGGCATCGTGAGCCAGATCGTGCCCGCCTTCAGCCGCAAGAAGCTGTTCGGCTACGCCTCCATGGTGTATGCCACGGCATCCATCGCCATCCTGTCGTTCATCGTCTGGGCGCACCACATGTTCACCACCGGCATGCCGGTGACGGGCCAGTTGTTCTTCATGTACGCGACGATGCTGATCTCGGTGCCGACGGCGGTGAAGATCTTCAACTGGGTGGCGACGATGTGGCGCGGTTCGATGACCTTCGAGACGCCGATGCTGTTCTCCGTCGGCTTCATCTTCGTGTTCACCATGGGCGGCTTCACCGGCCTGATCCTGGCGATGGCGCCCATCGACATCCAGCTCCAGGACACGTACTACGTGGTGGCCCACTTCCATTACGTGCTGGTGGCCGGCTCGCTGTTCTCGATGTTCGCGGGCTACTACTACTGGGCACCCAAGTGGACCGGTGTGATGTATTCGGAGACGCGCGGACGCATTCACTTCTGGGGCTCGCTGATCACCTTCAACGTCACTTTCTTCCCGATGCACTTCCTGGGTCTGGCCGGTATGCCGCGTCGCTACGCGGACTACCCCATGCAGTTTGCGGACTTCAACATGCTGGCATCGATCGGTGCCTTCGGCTTCGGTCTGATGCAGGTGTACTTCTTCCTGTTCGTCGTGCTCCCCGCCATGCGCGGACATGGTGAAAAGGCCCCGCAAAAGCCTTGGGAAGGCGCGGAAGGACTGGAGTGGGAAGTGCCCTCGCCAGCGCCGTTCCACACCTTTGAAAATCCGCCCAAGCTGGACGCTTCGGCTACGCGTGTGATTGGCTGATTGCCAATTGCAATTTCACATCGACGCATTCCATTGAGATCATGAGCACTCCTGACCCACAGAAGAAAGCCAATGCACGACTCGGACTGATCCTGTTGTCCGTGGCTGTGGCGTTCTTCATCGGGTTCATGATCAAGATGGCTTGGCTGCATTGAAAGGGGCCACGGCGGCATGAGCATCCAGCGCGAAAACCTGCGAATGGTGGGCAAGCTTGCCGTCATCACGGTGGGCATGTTCGCGTTCGGTTACGTGCTCATCCCCATCTACAAACACATCTGCGAAGTCACCGGCATCAACATCTTGTCGCTGTCCGAGCGCCAGGTGCCAGGCAACGGCGCCGCAGGCAAGGATGTGAAGCTACCCAAGAATTCGCAGGTGGATTACAGCCGCACCATCACCGTGGAGTTTGACGCCAATGCGCGGGGCCCATGGGAGTTCAAGCCCGAGAAGCGCTCCCTGAAAGTGCACCCCGGCGAACTGGCGACGGTGGTGTATGAATTTCAGAACGTGCAGAACCGCCGCATGGCCGCGCAAGCCATTCCCAGTTATGCACCGCGTCAGGCCACGGCTTTTTTCAACAAGCTGGAGTGCTTCTGCTTCAACCAGTACACGCTGGATCCGGGAGAGCAGCGCGACTGGCCGGTCACGTTCGTGATCGACCCGAAGCTATCCAAAGACGTCACCACCATCACGCTGTCCTACACCTTCTTCGAGGTGGGCGGCAAGACGCCAGCGGCACCTGAATCCACCGCTGCGCTGCCTGCTGCGCCAAGTGCTGGTGGAGGACAGTCATGAAGGAAAGCGCTGCCGTGATGGACAACGAACACCGACCCGCAGAGCAGCAGCCCGCGCACGAGCGCAAAGGATCGCTGCTGCGCACCGTGCGCGCCGTGGCGTGGTCGATGATCGGTCTGCGAAAAGGCTCGGAATACCAGAAGGACATTGAGCGCCTGAACCCCATCCACATCATCGTGGTGGGCCTGCTGGCACTGTTCCTGCTGGTGGTGGGGCTGATCGTGGTGGCGAAACTGGTCACTTAGCGTGATCAGGATGCGAGAGCAGATAGATAGACAGACAGACAGATAGGCAGAGCGACGGATACGACGACCGGGACAGACCTTCAACCGATAACCGATAACAGAGAATTTGAGAGACGCAGGAGCTGAAATGAGTGCAACAACCCACGGCACAACGCCTTATTACTACGTACCGGCGGACTCGCGCCATCCGGTCATGGCGGCAATCGGTCTGTTCTTCGTGATCCTTGGTGCAAGCCAGTGGATCAATGGTCACCAGTGGGGCAAGTATTCAGTGCTTGTGGGCTTGGTCTGGTGGCTGTTCGTGCTGTGGCAATGGTTTGGTGATGCACGCCGTGAAAGCGAAAGTGGGCTGTACAGCCGCCGCATCGATCTCTCGTATCGCTGGAGCATGAGCTGGTTCATCTTCTCCGAGGTGATGTTCTTCGGCGCCTTCTTTACCGCTCTGTGGTGGGCGCGCGCGCACTCCGTGCCTGCATTGGGCAGTCTGGACAACTCGATTCTCTGGCCCGACTTCAAGGCCGTCTGGCCCAGCGTCGCCGCCGGAGTGACCGCCGCGCCCGCCGGTCTGGTGGAACCCTTCCAGACCGTGGGTCCCTTCTGGCTGCCGACCATCAACACCGCGCTGCTGCTGACTTCCGGCGTGACGCTGACCATCGCTCACCATGCGCTGCGCGAAAACCTGCGCAGCAAGTGCATCAGCTTCATGTGGATCACGGTGATTTTGGGCTTCGTCTTCCTGTGCGTGCAGGGCTATGAGTACTACCACCTGTACACCGAACTGAACCTGAAGCTCAACTCCGGCATTTACGGCTCCACCTTCTACATGCTGACCGGCTTCCACGGCTTCCACGTGTTCATCGGCATGTTGATGCTGTTCTTCATCACACTGCGTCTGATGAAGGGCGATTTCACCGCGGAGCGCCACTTCGGCTTTGAAGGCGCAGCGTGGTACTGGCACTTTGTGGACGTGGTGTGGCTTGGACTCTACATACTGGTCTACTGGATGTGAGACTTTTTGTCTCGCTACCCCCGCAAGCGCCTTCGGGCGCTTTTTCTTTGAGGGATGGTTTGACGACGTCTTTGGCGTGCGTGCGTGCCAGCGGGCGCTGCGGGCGCGGTGGTCTTTCAGTTGCTCGTGACTGGCAATCCGGTGGGATGGATGTATCCCAGTTTCCATGCCAGAAGCACGCACAAAAAGAGCAAAATCGAGAAAGCCACGCGCGCAGTCAGGGCCCAGGCCATGCGCTTGCCGCGCGTCTGGTCGTCGCCTTTTCCGCGCATCATGAAAAAGAGCGCGGAACCCAGACTGGCCAGAATGGCGAGGAAGGCGAGAGCAACCAGAAATTTCATGGGGACATTATTACGTGAACGACGAGGCGAGGCGAGTGCCGGGATGGCGTTTCTGGATCGTCACCGTGGCGGCGCTGGTTGCCATGGTGGCGACGGCGTCGCTGGGGCGTTGGCAACTGGCACGCGCGGCGCAAAAGCAGGCGCTACAGCACGCCATGGACGAGCGCATGGCGCTGCCGCCGCTGGATGCGGGGGCGTTTCTCGATCAGGCGCAAAAGGTGTCGCCCGACGATGCCGACCTGCGCGCCGACGCCAAGGCCGATGCGCTCTTGCACCGGCAAGTGCTGTTGCAAGGCGAGTGGCTGGCCGATCGCTCGCTGTATCTGGACAACCGCCAGATGCACGGCCGTCAAGGTTTCTATGTGATGACGCCGCTGCGTCTGGGCAGTGGGCCATCTGCTCCGGTGGTGCTGGTGCAGCGCGGCTGGGTGCCACGCAATTTTGAAGACCGCACGCAACTGCCCGACGTGGCCACGCCCGCAGGTCCTGTGCAGGTGCTGGGACGCGTGGCGGCGCGGCCAGCGCGGCTCTACGAACTGGGCTCATCCGGCAATGGCACAGGGGCTTCGCGCATCCGGCAGAATCTCGACTTGGCTGCCTACCGGCTGGAGACTGGCTTGCCGGTGATGCCACTGTCGATCGTGCAGACGACGGGCGATGCCCACGATGGTCTGCTGCGCGACTGGCCCGCGGTCGATGCGGGCGTCGACAAACATTACGGCTACGCATTCCAATGGTTCGGGCTCTGCGCCCTGGTGGCAATTCTCTATGTCTGGTTCCAACTCTTCCGACGCTTCATTCGCCCACGCCGCCAGCCGTCCACCTGAGACGCAAGCGGACAGTCCGCTGGCCTTCACCGTGCACAGCATGCCGAGCACCGGCGAGGCCATGGCGCAGGCCGAAGCGCGCCAGACGCGTTCTGGCCGCTGGAAGATGCTCAGCGTGCTGCTGGTGTGTGCAGCGCCGGTGATCGCCTCGTACTTCACCTATTACGTGGTCCGGCCCGAAGGACGGCGCAATTTCGGTGAACTGATCCAGCCGCAGCAGGTGATGCCGCCGCAGGCAATGGTGACGTTGCTGGACGGCAAGAAGGAGCCGCTGGAACAGCTCAAGGGCCAGTGGCTTCTGGTCAGCGCAGCGCCTGCGGCCTGTGCGGCGCCGTGCCCGGACAACCTGTATCTGCAGCGCCAGTTGCGCGAAGGGCTGGGCAAGGAAAAGGAGCGCATGGATTGGGTCTGGCTGGTCACGGACGATGCCGCCATCCCCGCCAACATGCAGTCCGGCCTGCAGCAGGCCACGGTGCTGCGCGCAGATCCCGCGCTGGTCGCGCAGTGGATACGACCCGCAGCCGGGCAGGCGCTGGCCGACCACATTTATGTCATCGACCCGATGGGCAACTGGATGATGCGTTTTCCGGCGCACATGGATCGCAAGGGCGCCTCCAGGGCCAAACGGGATCTGGAGCGCCTGATGCGCGCTTCGTCATCGTGGGACCAGGCAGGCCGCGCCACGGAGGCCAAGCCATGAGTCTGGGTGCAAGCGACATGCAGCCGCTGTACGACTTTGCGCCGGTGCTGGAGCTGATGGCTTTCGGGCTGGTGATTGCACTGGCGCCGCTCACATGGGTGTGGCTGCGCAACCGCCATCACGCCCCCGTGCGCAAGCTGCAGGCCCTGACGGTGCTGACGCTGTTTCTGACCTTCGATCTGGTGCTGTTTGGTGCCTTCACGCGCCTGACCGATTCAGGATTGGGCTGTCCCGATTGGCCGGGTTGCTATGGCAACGCTAGCCCGGTGGGCGCACATGCGGAAATCACCGCCGCGCAGACCGCCATGCCGACTGGCCCCGTCACGCACGGTAAAGCGTGGGTGGAGATGATTCACCGTTATCTGGCGACCACGGTGGGCGTGCTCATCATCGTGCTCACGGTGGGCGCATGGTGGCAGCGCAGGCAGGCGCGCCGCGCGCATGCACAGGAGGGCGGCGGGGCGTCCTCGCCCATGAGTCCGTGGTGGCCCACGTTCACGCTGTTCTGGGTCTGTCTGCAAGGCGCGTTTGGTGCCTGGACCGTGACCATGAAGCTGTTTCCCGCCATCGTCACGCTGCACCTGATCGGCGGCTCGGTGCTGCTCATGCTGCTGTGCGTACAGGCCGTGCAGCAGACGCTGCACACCAAGCACCTGCAGCCAACGCTGGTACCGCGTTCGCTTTATATTGGCATGCTCGCGACGGCGCTGCTGGTGGTGATCCAGACGCTGCTGGGTGGCTGGGTCAGCACGAACTACGCGGTGCTCGCCTGCACCACGTTCCCGACCTGCCACGGCAGTTGGTGGCCCGACATGGATTTTGCGCAGGGCTTCCAGATCTGGCGTGAACTGGGGCTGCTCAAGGATGGCAGCCACATCAGTTTCCAGGCCCTGACGGCGATCCACTACACACACCGGCTGGCCGCCTATGTGGTGTTGGCGGCGTTGCTGCTGCTCGCATGGCGACTGCATCGCGCGCAACGGCTGCGCGACCAGATGCGCTGGCTGGTGGGCCTGACCGTGCTGCAGTTCCTGACGGGTTTGTCGAACGTGGTGCTGGACTGGCCGCTGGTGGCCGCTGTGCTGCACACGGGCGGCGCTGCTGCCTTGCTGGTGGTGCTGACCTGGGGCATTGCCAGCAGCCGCACTGCGGCCAGCGAGGCAGAAATGGTCATCAGCCCGCAGCAGGGCCGACCAGATACGACACCGGTGCGCCCTGGCACCTCGAAAGTTTCCGCATGAGCGCCGCTCCTTCTCCTTCACCTTCGACACCTGCGCCCGCGCCCGCACCAACGGCCGCGCGGGCACCGGTCCACCTGCCTTCGCGCTGGCGGCAGTTCTATGCACTGACCAAGCCGCGCGTGGTGCAGCTCATCGTGTTTTGTGCCTTCATCGGCATGGTGCTGGCCGTGCCCGGTTTGCCGAGCCTGCACCAATGGGGCCTGATGGCCGTGGCCAGTGCCGGTATCTGGCTGGTGGCGGGTGCGGCGGCGGCGTTCAATTGCATCGTGGAGCAGGGCATCGACGCGAAGATGAAGCGCACCGCCTGGCGCCCCACGGCCAAGGGCGAGTTGTCCAACGTGCAGACACTGCTGTTCTCGGCCATGCTGTGCGCGATTGGTTCGGCGCTGCTGTACGTGTTCGTCAATCCGCTGACGATGTGGCTGACGTTTGCCACGTTCGTGGGTTACGCCGTGATCTACACGGTGATCCTCAAGCCGCTCACGCCGCAGAACATCGTGATCGGCGGCGCTTCGGGCGCCATGCCGCCAGTGCTCGGCTGGGCCGCGATGACCGACAACGTCGGCCCTGAGGCGATGATTCTCTTCCTCATCATCTTCCTGTGGACGCCGCCGCACTTCTGGGCGCTGGCGCTGTACCGCGTGGAGGATTACCGCAAGTCCGGCCTGCCCATGCTGCCCGTCACGCACGGCAACGAGTTCACGCGCCTGCAAGTGTTCCTCTATACGCTGATCCTGTTTGCGGGCTGCCTGATGCCGTTTGTCTACGGCATGAGTTCGTGGATCTATCTGGCCGCTGCGGTGGTGCTGGGTTTTGGATTTTGTGCCTATGGGTTCATGCTCTGGCGCGAGTATTCCGACGCCCTGGCGCGCAAGACTTTCCGCTTTTCGCTGATCCATCTGAGTGTGCTGTTTGCCGCGCTGCTGGTGGATCACTACGTGATGTTTTGAGAGGCTTATGAAGAAACGTGATGCACTGAAATCCCTGGCTGCCATGGGCGTGCTGGCGGTGACGCTCGGCGGGCTGACCGCCTGCGACAAGAAGAGCAAGGCCGTGTTCCAGGGCGTGGATGTGACGGGCGCCGAATACGCGCGCGACTTCTCGCTGCCCGATCAGGACGGCAAGGTGCGCACGATGAAGGATTTTGCGGGCAAGGTCGTGGTCGTGTTCTTTGGCTACACCCAATGCCCCGACGTGTGTCCTACCAGCATGAGCGAGCTGGCCGAAGTGAAGCGCGCGCTGGGCGCCGACGGCGAGCGCCTGCAAGGCATCTTCGTGTCGGTCGATCCCGAACGCGATCGCCCCGAAGTGCTCAAGGCCTACATGGCGAATTTCGATCCGACTTTTGTTGCGCTGCTGCCCACGCCAGAGCAACTCGCTGCCATCGCCAAGGATTTCAAGATTTACTACAAGCGCGTCGAAGGCAAGACCCCGACCAGCTACACCATGGACCACTCGGCAGGCAGCTACGTCTATGACCCGCAGGGCCGCCTGCGCGTTTACGAGCGCTATGGCAGCGGCGCGCAGGTGCTGCTGGCCGACGTGAAGGCGCTGCTGGCGGAGTAGGTTGCCGCCTTACTCCGCGCGTTAATCGCCGCGTTACTCGGCGCGGATGTTCTGGTCCTTGATGACCTTGCCCATGGTGGCCGTGTCGCTCTGGATCCGGTTGGCCAGGCCCTCTGGCGATGAGCCGACGGCCTGCCAACCTTGCTGGAACAGTTTCTCGCGCACCTCAGGGGTGCGGGCAATCTCGATCAGCGCGTTCGACAGCCGGGTGCGGATCGCGGCGGGCATGGAAACAGGCGCGGCAAAGGCGTTCCACATTTCCAGATTCAGGTCGGGCACACCCGCTTCGGCCAGACTCGGCACGTGTGGCGCGAGCGTGCTGCGCCCCGCCGCCGTCACGCCGATCAAGCGCAGCTTGCCTGCCTTTTCCTGCGCCTGCGCGAGTGCGGGCGGCAGCAGCGACATCTGCAACTGCCCGCCCAGCATCGCCTGCGCCACCTGCGGATAGCCGGGGTAGGGCACGTGCACGGGCGCAATGCCGGTGCGCGCCTTCATCAACTCGGTACCGATGTGGCCCACGGTGCCGACGCCCGGCGTGCCGTAGCTCCACTTGTCGCCAGCCTTCTTTGCCGCGGCCAGAAACGCGCGGGGGTCATTGCCATCGGGCGCGTCAGACAGGTGCATGGGCGCAGTCAGCACGAGAGGCGAAACGCCCACCAGTGTGAGCGGCGCCAGATCCTTTTGCGGGTCGTAGGGCACCCGCGGATTGATGAGCTTGGCGATGGTCAGATTGCCGTTGATGAACAGCCCGATGGTGTGGTCATCCTTCGCTTTGGCGACGTAGTCCGCCCCAATGTTGCCACCTGCGCCCACCTTGTTCTCGATGATCACTGGCTGGCCGAGCATCTTCGAGAGCGGCTCGGAAAATGTGCGCGCTGTCAGATCCGGCGAGGATCCGCCCGGAAAGCCCACGACGATGCGCAGCGGCTTGACGGGCCAATTCTGCGTGCTGGTGGCATAGCTGGCAGGCACGGCCAGTGCGGCAAGCAGGCTCAGGGCAAGGGAGCGGCGAAGGCGAAAATTCGATCGGGACACAGGCAGCTTTCTTTCCAATCGGGGCCGCGCCAACTGATGGGCTGGCGGCCCGGCACACAAACAAAAAAGCGCGCAGCCTCGGGGACTGCGCGCTCTCCATTATCCTGCTGCAGCGCATTGGCTGCAGCGCCCTGGCATCAGGCGTAATCCGCCAGCGCCTTTTTCATCTTCTTCATCGCGGCCACTTCGATCTGGCGAATGCGCTCGGCGCTCACGCCATACACGGCAGCCAACTCATGCAGCGTCATGCCGCCCGAGCCGTCGTCGTTGACCTTCAGCCAGCGTTCTTCCACGATACGGCGGCTGCGCTCGTCCAGACTCTCCAGCGCCGTGGCAATGCCATCAGACGCCAGCGAGTCCCGCTGACGGCTTTCGATCATCGCCGTGGGCTCATGGCTCGCGTCCGACAGATAGGCAATCGGGCCAAAGGCCTGCTCGCCATCGTCGCTGGGCGCGGGGTCCAGCAGCACGTCGCCGCCCGACAGGCGGGTTTCCATCTCGATGACTTCTTCCCGCTTGACATTCAGCTGCTGCGCCACCATATCAATTTCATGGTCAGACAGCGTGTCGCGCAGGGTGGCGTTCTCGTCCAGAGCCGAGTCGGCCTTGAAGCCTTGCTTCATCGAGCGCAGATTGAAGAACAGCTTGCGTTGCGCCTTGGTGGTCGCCACCTTGACCATGCGCCAGTTCTTCAAAATGTATTCATGGATTTCGGCCTTGATCCAGTGCATGGCGTAGGACACCAGTCGCACACCCTGATCGGGGTCGAAACGCTTCACGGCCTTCATCAGACCGACATTGCCTTCCTGGATCAGGTCGCCATGCGGCAGCCCGTAACCCAGATACTGGCGGGAAATGGATACTACAAGACGCAGGTGCGAGAGCACTAAGCGGCCAGCAGCGTCCAAGTCGCTATCATTTTTGAGGCGACGTGCAAAAGTCTGCTCCTCTTCAGGCGTCAGAAGAGGCAGCCGGTTCACTGCAGAAATATAGGCATCCAGATTCCCCAACGGAGGCACCAGCGCCCAAGGGTTGGCAGGTGCCAGAGTCGTCGAGGATGATGCAGCTTGCAGGTTCATCAGAGTCATCCTTTCATCGATTCGATTCATATTAGCACTCTGTTGGAGCGAGTGCTAAAGGATAAGTTCCCAACTATTTTACTTGGGTATGAGGATTTCAATCTCAAGAGTCGGACGAATGGGTAGTCACCGGGTCGCTATCGCTTCTTCTTGGGTCTTGTACTCGGAATACATTCAAACTCAATGCAACCTGTTGATTGCATTGGTGGAATTTGGGTTTCGACGTGTCGATCCACACTGGAGCTGGAATTTTTGGCACGGAAGCAGGGTGCCTCGATATCAGCAGTCAGCGCGTTCGAGGTGGTCAAACGATTGTGCGGCGCTTGGCTTAGGCTTGACTTAAGCAGGGATGCCGATACCTTGTAAGACAAAAGGCGCTTGCACATCTCTGTTCAGGCGGTCCGCTCCTTGCCGATTCGCAATCCCTGAGCCTGTAGTTTCTTTTGCATGCAGGCCAGCCGGATTCGCCTTTGACTTCAGCGTGAATCGCCCAGATATGCGCCAGTGCAGCACTGTCGCTGCAGCAAGTGGTCGTGCAGCAGTTTTCCTCAAGACTCCTGCTTAGCCAATGGAAGTATCCGCTGGTGCTGACGTCCCATTGGGCGCACAGCACTGGTAAGAACGCCGTTTTTCAGGGGCAATTCCATGGTCTTCAGCTTCATCAGCTTCGTAAGTGTGGCTAGTGGATTGCCTAAGTGTAAACACGCCCTGGCTTTCGATTTGGTCGCATTGACGTGTGACGCGTTACTTACTATTGATTTCTCTTTAATGGAAATTTTTTACACGAAAAAGCAAGCAATTTAGGTAATTACCATTACGAAATAACTGAATTTTGAGCCGTATCATGGCAATTCGTTGATGTAGCGTGTCACGCGCTACTTGATTGCACCATGAATAAAACTGGCTACTGCACTTTGTGCCGATCGCGTTGTGGATCTCTCAATGAGATTAAAAACGGGCGCTTGATCCAAGTCTCACCTTTGCCTACACACCCCACAGGTGGCGCGCTGTGTGCAAAGGGGCGCGCTGCGCCTGAGCTTTTGGCCAGTCCTTTGCGAATTACCTATCCCATGCGTCGTACCGCTGCGCGTGATGCAGACGACGCTGGCTGGGAGCGTATTACCTGGGATGAGGCGCTCGACGAAATCGCCAGGCGATTGTTGGCTGCGCGTGAAGCGCATGGAGCCGAATCGGTGGCGTTTGCGGTAACGACGCCCAGCGGCACGCCAATGGTCGATAGCGCCGAATGGGTTGAGCGCTTCATTCGCATGTTCGGTAGTCCCAACATTCTTTATGCCGTGGAGGTGTGTGGCTGGCACAAGGACTACGCCCATGCATTGACCTTTGGCAGGGGCATCGGCGTACCAGATCTGGAGCACGCGGACACGGTTTTGCTCTGGGGGCACAACCCGGCGCGCACTTGGCTCGCTCAGGCGACACGCGTGGGTGCAGCGCGCCAACGCGGCGCCAAGGTCGTGGTGGTTGATCCCAAACAGGATGGATCGGGCCAACAGGCCGACTTATGGGTGCCTGTACGTCCTGGGGCGGATGGTGCTCTGGCGTTGGGAGCCATTCGACACCTGCTGGAGACCGATAGCTTCGATGCCCGCTTCGTGGGTCAATGGACGAACGGGCCATTGCTCGTCGATATGGAGTCCGAGCGCTTACTGCGTGCGAACGAGCTGGATACGACGGCATCGGCCGATGATTTCCTGGCATGCGACGCCCACGGCAGGGTGTTCGCACGTCGTGCTCTCAGCGCGCCAGACGCTCATGCGCCTGACGCATGCCAGTTGTTCGCTGAAGGCGAATTCACCGATGCAGCAGGTCGGCATCGCCGCTATGCCACGGTACTTTCCTTGCTCAAGCGGCATGTTGCGCCTTTCACAGAAGAGCATGTGGCGGATATCACCTGGGTCGCTTCTGAGAAGGTACATGCATTTAACGCGTTGTTCATGCACGCCCCGAAGCTGGCATATCACTCCTGGACCGGAGTAGGTCAACACACCAATGCAACGCAGACGGAGCGAGCCATTGCAACCCTCTATGCGCTGGCTGGAGCCTGCGACAAGGAGGGCGGTAATCTGTGGACCAGTGCGCCACCCTATCGTTTGGTCAACGATTACCAAAGCCTCCTGCCGTTGGAGCAGCAAAAAAAGGCATTGGGACTGGACGAGCTTCCGCTCGGCCCGCCGGCTCTCGGTTGGATCACCTCGCGCGATTTGTGCCGTGCCGTGTTCGATGCGGATCCCTATCCGGTGCGGACTTTGTTCAGCTTCGGCACCAATCTGGTTGTCACGCAAGCTGACTCCGAACGCAATCAACGCATGTTGCAGGCGCTTGATTTCCATGTGCATGTGGACATGTTCATGAATCCAACGGCACAGAGCGCGGACATCGTGTTGCCAGCCAGTCTCCCGTGGGAGCGGGAAGCGCTCAGATGCGGATTCGAGATTTCACAGGAAGCAGTGGAACATGTCCAACTGCGCCAGAAGATGGTCGATCCGCTAGGTGAAACCCGCGCCGATTATGCAATCGTCATGGATTTGGCCAGACGCATGGGCATGGCCGACAACATGTTTGGTGGGGATATTGAAGCTGGCTGGAACCACCAACTCGGGCCGTTGGGTATCACTGTGGATGATCTGCGCAAGCGCCCCGAGGGGATCCGTTTTCCTCAGCCGACATCGCGCCAGAAGTTTGCCCAGACCAATGCGGACGGTAGCGTCATCGGGTTTCGCACACCAAGCGGGTTGGTGGAAATCTATTCCGAAGCGCTGCTCGATATCGATCAGCCCGCGTTGCCGACCTTTGTGGAGTCGGCGGAGCACCCGGGCACATCAGATGAGTATCCGATCGTACTCACCACAGCCAAGAATGGCTGGTTCATCCATTCGTCGCTTCGCCATGTGGCATCTCTGCGCCGCAAGTCGCCCGAGCCGCAGGTGATGATCGGGGTGGATCATGCATCTGCTATCGGCGTGCACGAAGGTGAATGGGTCAGGGTGGTGACGCCCAAGGGCTCGGTACGGCAAAAGGTACAGATCTCCAAAACGCTAGACAACCGCGTGGCCATTGCGGAGTTTGGCTGGTGGCAGGGCTGTGAGCCACTCGGACGAACGTCGGTGCGAGTCCTGGATCGCAACAACGCCAGCATCAATGGTGTCTTGAGCGATGAGCACCGTGATCCGGTGAGCGGCTCGGTCCCGCTGCGCGCGACGATCTGCCGCATTGAAGCAGATGCGGAAGCGAATCAAGGAAGCTGGTCGGGTACGCGGACATTCCGCATTGCCGCCAAGCGTCGCGCGGCAGAGGATATCGAGCAGTTCGATTTTGTTCCTGTCGATGGCAAGGCGCTGCCTGATTTTCTTGCCGGTCAGCACGTGATCGTATCGACGGACGATATAGATGTGCGCCGCGCTTACTCCCTTGTGGGCCCCAATCAGAAACCGGAGCGACTGTCGATTGCAGTCAGGCTCGCACGCACCAGCAACCAGCCCGATGGGCGCATGTCATCGCATCTTCATGGCTTGTCTGTCGGCTCACTGGTATGCCTGTCGCAGCCCACGGGGGCATACAACATCCCCACGGATACCTCGCGCCCCATACTTCTGGTTGCGGGTGGTATTGGCATCACGCCATTTCTCGGATACCTCCGCGCGCTGTGGCAGTTGCGCGAAGCAGGCTTGTCTACTCCACCTGTGAGCCTGGTGTACTCCGTCAGGCCGGATGCTCCATACCCGTTTGCGCAGGAGCTCACGGAATTGGCCGCAGCCATTGGCACCGTGACAATTGACTTCGTATACGGTCCCGGGACACCTGACTTTTCGATGGTGGATGCGCCGTTGCTCGAGCGACAGCCGCTGGCCTACCTTTGCGGATCGCCAGGCTTTCTCAACGCCATGCGAGAGGCGTTGATCGACAAGGGCTTGCACAACTTCAACATCTTTGAAGAAACATTTTTCGCCGAAGTCCAGATCCCCAAGACCCTGCAGCCGCAAACGGTCTGCATTGCGAATACCGACGAGTCATTTGAATGGACTCCCAGCATGGGGACTCTTCTCGATGCTGCAGAACGTGCAGAGATTTCCATGCCTAGCGGCTGCCGCGTTGGGCAATGCGAAAGCTGCCTGGTGACGGTGGTCGAAGGCAAGGTGGCGCATCTGAACAAGTGGGACGGCCCGTCAGATACCTGCCTCACCTGCATGTCGATTCCGTTGACGCCGGTCGTACTTCGCAAATAGTGCGCTGCCCCATTCGTACACCACCATTCCCCCACGCTCCACCCGAGGTATGTCATGACAAGCTCCAACATGCGATCAGCCAACGATCCAGGTTCAAACAATCCGCCCCTGATGGAGCGCTTCTCCCAAACCATCGTTGCGTGGGCGGAAAAGTGGTTTCCAGACGCTTATGTCTTTGTCGTCGTTGCCTGCGCCATTGTCGGCCTGGGGGCGTTTTTGCACAGTGGCGATGCGGTAGCCACCAGCAAGGCGTTTGGCGATGGCTTCTGGAGCCTGATTCCCTTCACCATGCAGATGGCGATGGTGGCTGTGACGGGCTACGTGTTGGCGATGTCTCCTCCGATCGCGACACTGTTGCGGCGTGTCGCACAGATCCCGCAAACACCGAAAGGAGCGGTGGTCTTTGTGGGCGTTCTGAGTATTCTGCTGTCACTCATCAATTGGGGTCTCAGTCTGATCTTCTGCGGCTTGTTGGTACGCGAGATGGCGCGCCGCAAGTCTCTGGGTCTGGACTATCGAGCCGCAGGTGCAGCGGCTTATCTGGGGCTGGGATGTGGCTTTACGTTGGGGATGAGCTCCTCAGCCGCTCAGTTGCAGGCGACACCTGCGAGTATTCCCACGTCGCTGATGCCCATTACGGGTGTCATCGGCTTTGACCAGACGATTCTGACCTGGCAGAACCTGGTTGTGATTGTGCTGGTCACGGTCATGTCGGCGGTGATCTGCTATGTCTCGGCACCAAGCCCGAGCGCCACCCGTACTGCGGAAGATCTGGGGGTGGACCTGAACAATGACCAATTGGCGCAAGCGAAGCGCCAACGTCCAGGCGACTTTCTCGAGTTCAGTCCGATTCTGACAATCGTGGTGGTGTTGCTGGCGGCAGGTTGGCTGTGGAACGCGTTTCGCACCGGCAATCCGCTCATCACGATGTCGCAGTTGAATACCTACAACTTCGTTTTCCTGTTGCTTGGCCTTTTGTTGCACTGGCGCCCGCGCAGCTTTCTGGAAAGCTTCGTGAAGGCGATGCCCAGCGTCGGCGGCGTGCTTCTGCAATTTCCGTTCTATGGCGGCATCGGATACATGCTGACCAAGGTGATCGACGCGCATGGCGTGACGCTCTCGGACGAAATTGCGCATGTCTTTGTGAGCCTGGCGCACGACTCTGGCGTATTTTCGTTGTTGGTGTCGGTCTACTCTGCCTTTTTGGGCTTCTTCATCCCCTCAGCGGGTGGCAAGTGGATCATCGAGGCACCGTACATCATGACCGCGGCGAACCATTTGCAGGCTCACTTGGGTTGGACCGTGATGGTGTACAACATTGCCGAAACCCTTCCGAACTTCATCAACCCATTCTGGATGTTGCCGCTGCTGGGTATCCTCAAACTCAAATCCAAGGATCTGGTAGGTTACACCGCAGTGCAGTTCATCATTCACACACCGATTGTCTTCATTGCGGCAGCGCTGTTGATGATGACCTTCACCTACACCCCGCCCGTGATTCCCGGACAGTGAGCGCGGCCCGGGGTGCACAGGATGTTCAGGCCATCTGCGCGAGCGATGCCCTGAACAACGGTTTCCAGGCCAGGATGTGTCGGCTGATGAGCTCCCCGCTGGCTTGCACATCCTGCCGGATCGCAAGATCAATCATTTGATAGTGCTCTTTCACAGAAGCTTGCTGACGCTTGAGGCCTTCTTCCGAATCAATACCAAAGAGACGCATGTCGTCGCGCAACTGCAGCACCAATTTCGTCAGTAATGGATTGCTCAACTGCGAAACAAGAATTTCGTGAAACGCACGGTCTGCAGCAATATAGGCCTGAATATCTCCGTTTTCGACTGCCCTGGCGACCTCATCCGCCATGGCGCGCGCGGGCACAGGATCCTGAAGCCCGAGTCTGGCCAGCGACTCCATGGCAAAGCGCTCGATGAGATTACGCATCTCGAACAGTTGATCCAAAGCGCTCAGAGACATCCCTTCCACACGAAAGCCACGGTTACGCAAGGGCGAGAGCAATCCGTTCCGACAGAGCTCCAGCAAGGCCTCGCGTACGGGCGTCGTAGACATTCCCAGTTCAGTGGATAAAGCGGGTACCGAGTACACAGTACCTGCTGGCGTCCTGCCTGAGAGAATTTCTGAGCGGATACGCTCCACTACAGTCTCTCGAAGATTTGCAGTGCGTGACTCGGTTCTAGTGGAAATCATGGGCATGGGATCGAATGAGTTGCTCAATTCTATTGGAGGGTAGCGTTCCTGATTCCACGACAGATTCAACCGACCGATGATGGATTTCGTTGAAGTTCGTAAACGCGCCTGCTATGGAAACATGGCTTGGAAGTGCCTGGACCACATCACCACCTTAAACCTTAACAAGCAGGACAAACTGCTCGTGGTTGGGCCGCTCTACCACGTCGGCGCTTACGACCTGCCGGGAGTGGCTGTCTGGATGAGCGGTGGTGCCCTGGTGGTCGAGCGCGAATTCGATGCGCAGCGTGCGTCATGTGGAATTGGCCATCATGGATGATGAAGGCAGGACCCTGTCATCCGGGCAGCAGGGCGAAGTTTGCGTACGAGGTCCCAAAGTCACGAACGGCTACTGGCACGACGAAGCCAAAACCAGTGCCAGTTTTGTCAACGGTTGGTTCCGCACGGGAGATGTAGGTTACATCGACTCCGAAGGTTTTCTTTTCCTCACTGACCGCAAGAAAAACATGATCATCAGTGGCGGTGAAAACATAGCGTCATCCGAGGTCGAACGGGTGATCTATGAGCTTCCGCAGGTCGCCGAAGTCGCCGCCATTGGCGTGCCCGACCCCCAATGGGGTGAGTGTGTGACAGCAGCCGTAGTCCTCAAACCAGGCGAGTCCCTGACGCTGCAACATCTGCGAGCGCATTGCAACGGCAAGCTGGGTGGCTTCAAGACGCCGAAGAAACTGGTACTCCTGGAAGCGCTGCCACGCAATCCATCAGGCAAGGTTCTCAAACGTGAATTGCGCATCTTGTTGGCGGAGCAGACTGGTTGATCAGTGAATCACACTGGGTTTCAGGGCTCACGCTTTCACATGAACCAGATTGCAAATGCGGGAGCGATCGCGTTACGTTATGGAATTTTGCAGATAGCTGTCAACTAAGTCCTGCTTCGCGCTGATGACCGCGCCGGGGATACGGATGCAAAGAGCACGGTTCGTCTGGATCAGATCCCTTTGGCCTCTGTCTGCGAGGAAATCTCCGAAAGTCACGGCGGCTGTGAGTGAGGCAGTATGTGCCGGATCAAGGGACAAGCGAATCGGGGTGCAACTTCGGTCTCAATAAGAGGCGCGCGTTTTATAGTCGAATCGCTATGAACTCCCTTCGCATGCGCGCTACGCGTCGCTGGTTTGCCCTGCTTTGCAGCATCGTGATGATGTTGGCGGCATTGGCGCCGACCGTGTCGCGTTCGCTGAGTGCGTCGGAGAAGTCAAGCACCTGGGTTGAGCTGTGTACCACCTTCGGAATGCAGTGGGTGCAGATCGACTTTGGGAACGCCAATGCGTCGCCGTCAGAGACCGATGCCGAGCCGCAAGGGCTCGACGGCGTCGATCGCTGCCCGCTGTGCGTGTTTGTTGCCGATCTGGCGCACGACGTGCATGTCGCAGCGCCCGAGTTCGTTCCTCTGCAGGCGCTCACTCTGCCTGTTCTCCCCGACGCCACCACCTTGCCGACGCGCGAGGTGCGCTGGACTGCGCCTCGCGGGCCGCCCGTTTCTGATTCCTCCGTCTTGTTGGCCTGATTGACCGGCGGGTTCACCCCTTCGGCGCGGGCCGTCGGAGTGGCGCTGTGCGAGCCAGTGGCTGGATTCGCACGTTCCGTCACGCAATTTCGGCATGGGCTTCCAGGGGGCTGACGCAAATACGCTGCCCTCAATCCCGCTTGCCGGCTTCGGGAATCAGACCGTGCGAATTATCTTGAACCCCTCCCTCATCGCGGCAGCGGTGGCAGCTGCATGCCTGACACACGCTCAGGCCCAAACTTCGGATGCGACTGCTCCGGTCCAGACCCTGCACCAGGTGACGGTGACGGGATCGACCATTGATGATCGCTTTGGCGACGACTCCCGCTCACCCACCAGTACGACAGTGATTTCGGGCAAGGACATCGAGTCGCAGCACGTAGAGAACCTGGCCGATGTGCTGAGTGCGATTCCGGGCGTCACGGTTGAGACGTCCAGTGGTGATGAGCTCAAGATCAAATTGCGTGGAGTCGATAACCAGCGCTACCACGGTGAAAAGCCGGGCGTGGCCATCGTGATCGATGGTGTGCCGGTGTTCGAGCGCACGGGCAAGGTCAATATTGACCTGGACAATATCGAGAGCATCAAGGTCATCAAGGGCGGTGCTTCCTATCTGTTTGGCGAAGATGCGCTTTCGGGTGCGATCATCATCACCACCAAACGCGGCGCAACCAATAAAGGCGTTGTGGTGGAGGCGGATCGCGGCTCGTTTGGCTACGAGAGGCACTTGGCGCGTGTCGGCGGAGCGGGCGATCGCTGGTCCGCGCACGTGCAGGTGTCGCAGCGCAAGTCCGACGGCTGGCACTTCCAGTCCAACTACAAGGCCGACGCCCTGACCGGCAACGTACAGTGGCTGCCCACCGATCGCTCCACGCTCACTTTCGGGTTTGAGAAGGAGAGCCGCTTTCGCGACAAGCACGGCACCGTCACGGGCGAAACCCAGGCACGGCTCGATACCAAGGGCACCGAGGGGCGGGACTACGCGCGCCACTTCGATGTGGATTTGCAGCGCCTGAACCTGACGTACTCGCACGACTTTACCGACACCGCCAACGTGCTGGCAAACGTGTACCAGTTCGAGGACCACACCCAGTTCTGGTCCGGGCCGCAGCGCTTGTCGGCCACTGGCGAGACGGTGGAAGACGTGAACGCCTACAACACCTTCAACGACTACCGGCAAAAGCAGCGTGGCGCGAAAGCCGAGTTTCGCGACGTGTGGGGCCCGATGGGCTTCATGATCGGCGGCGAGATCAAGCGCAACGAGTACCGGGGTCATGACACCGCCAAGACCAGCTATATGCGGGATTTGCGCAGCCGTGAAGTGGTGCAGGAAGGCACGGTGCTGGCCGATGACCGCACGCGCGAGAACGTCGAGGCGATTTATGGCGAGATCAAGTGGGAACCAGCGAAAGATTGGGAGCTCACGGCCAACGCCCGACATGACCGCATCAAGCTGGATTACGTCGACAACCCTGTGTCCGCGCAAGCCAAGGACCTGGATTACGCGGGTCGGCAGTTCCGGGTCAACAGCTTCCGGCTTGGGGGCGCATGGTCGGGACTGAAGGACACGACGTTGTTTGCCAACGTTTCCACGGGATTCCGCGTGCCCACGGTCGATCAGTTGTATCGCGGCAGCGATAGCTTGCACGGCAGCGTCGAGAGCAACCCGAACCTGCGCTCCGAGCGCGCAGTCAACTACGAGTTCGGCGTGCGCCGCGCGTTCATGCTGATGGAGCAGGACGCCTCGATCCAGGCCACGGTGTTCCAGATCGACCGCAAGGACTTCATCCTGGACACCAACGGGCAATATGGCGGCGTGGGTTCTTCGTCGCGCTACGAGAACATTGGCGGAGCCCGCTCGCGTGGGCTGGAGTTGGCGCTCAAGGGCGCGTTCTCGTCGGCGTGGGATTGGGACATTGCCTACACCTGGCTCGATTCGTATTACACGCGCTATGACAAGTTCCTGCAGGTGCTCGGCAGCGCCTATGGGCGTCCCTGTCCCGCGGGCAATCCCCATCCGGACTGGAGCAGTTGCTACAAGCTGGTCGAGTACAACAACACAGGCAACAAGGTGCCGCGCACGCCGCCGCATGTGCTGAACCTGCGCACGAGCTGGCGTCCTGATGCGCACTGGCGACTGAGTGGCGAACTGGATTACAAGGCGACTTCGTTCGCCGATGAAATCAACCATTTGAAGTGGAAGGGTCGGACCCTGGTCAATCTGGGCGTGGACTACGCGCGCAAGATGCCTTCGCTTGGAGGTGATGCGCGCCTGACGGCCTTCATCCGCGTAGACAACGCTTTCAATCGTCGCTATCACACCATTGCGCGGGGCACTAACGACTCCCAAAGCTACGGCACCGGCAAGCAGTATGACGGCATCTACAGCGGCGAAGACGTGGCGATCACCGTCAATCCTGGGCGCGTATGGCGTGTCGGACTGGCATTGCGGTTCTGACCTGGGAGTCTTTTCATGGACATCAAGACTCTCGTTGAATATGCCGTGTTCGGTCTGCTGGGACTGCTGAGTGTGGCCGCCGTGGCCGTCGCGCTAGAGCGTCGTCGGTTTTACGGCCTGGTGAAGGCAGTCGGCTACACCAGCCGCGCCCGACTGGAAAACGATCTAACGCGCAGGCTCAACATCATCGGCACGGTGGCGGCCAATTCGCCTTTTATCGGACTGCTGGGCACGGTGCTGGGGATCATGCTGACCTTTGAATCGCTGGGCGCTTCGGGCCAGATGGATGTGAAATCCATCATGACCGGACTGGCACTGGCGCTCAAGGCAACGGCCGCGGGCATCGCCGTGGCCATTCCCTGCGTGATGCTCAACAACTGGCTGCGCCAGCATGTGCGCGCACGATTGACCGACTTCGACGAAGCGCACGGCAGTTGAGGAAGGCACGCCATGGACGATATGGACGAGATCAACATCGTGCCTTTGGTCGATGTGATGCTGGTGCTGCTCACGATTGTGCTGACGACGGCGACCTTTGTCGTGAACGGGCGCATTCCGGTGGATCTGGCCAAGGCCAGCGCGGCGGCGCCAGCGCAACCTGCGCCGCTGGTGCTGACGCTGACACAGCATCAGGCGCTGTACCTCAACGATGAGCCCGTGAGTGATCTGGCTGAGGCACTGAAAGCCTACGCTGTGAGCACCAACGTGGTCGTGCGCGCAGACGGAAGCATTGCGCTTGCCGTGTTCGTCGAATTGGTCGACAAGGTGAAGGCGCTCGGCTACACGCAAGTCAGTCTTGAGGTCAAACGACAGTGAGTACCGCGCTGCCCCCACTGCGTGCGGCCGTGACGGGGCGCGACTGGTTCACGTCTCTCTTCCTGCATGCGGTGGTGGTGAGTGCGGGTATCTGGATAGCGGGTGGTGATCTGGTTCCGATCGATCGCGTGCACAAGCTCGATCTGCCCATTGCATGGACGGAGCCTGCGCCTGAGCCCAAGCCCGAGCCGCCCGCACCGCCACCCGAGCCCCAACCCGAGCCGAAGCCCGAGCCGCCTACGCCAAAGCCCAAACCTGCGCCGCCGCGGCCTCAGAAGCCAGCGCACCGACCGCAACCGCGCCCGGTCGTGCAGCAAGTCATTCCGGAAAAAGCGAAGCAATCGGTGCAAGCGGCGGATGTGGTGGTGCCGGCGGCCGTCGCACCCGCTGCGCCCGTGCAGGCCGTTGCGCCTGTGGCGGCGCCAGCAGTGCCCGAGGTGGCGGCACGCGCTCCGGCCCGCTCCAACGCTCAGGCGCAGAACCAGTGGCGCAGCACGCTCGATGCCGCACTGCGCAAGGACAAGCGTTACCCCACGACGGCACGACGCATGCGCCAGGAGGGCACGGTGATGGTGCAGGTCGTCATTTCGGCGTCGGGCGAGGTGGTCAGTTGCAGCGTTGCGGAAAGCTCTGGATTTTCGGTGCTGGACAACGCGGCGATGCAGTTGGTGCGTGCCGCTGCTGCGGTCGCCACGGCCAGTGGACCGCCGGAAGAGCGTCTCAATCTGCGCATACCGGTGGTGTACGAATTGAAGAACACGTGATCAGAGGTTGGTGGAAAGGATATGGAGATGATCAGATCACTGATGGTTGTGCTCGCACTGGTCGCCGGTGCAAGCAGCACATTGGCGCAGCCCGCCCAGCAGGAACGCGCTGCGCCAAGGCGCCCGTCTGCTGCTGCGGGGCAAACTGCAAATGCGGCCTCAGAGCCCGCGCGCGGCAATTGGCGGCGCGGCGGATCGAATCGATATGGCGCGCACGGTCAAGCCGCCGCTGTGTCGGCGCAACCGATCACCGATGCGGTGTTGTGGCTCAGTGAGCAGCCGCCGCTCGAGGGCGGCGGCGTATCGCGGGAGCGCTTGTCCATGCGCGACGTGATGGGCGAGGGCGGCAAGGCACCCACGCGCAGCGTCTGGCTGCTGCAGGGCGAGCAGCCCATGCAATCGGGCGCGGTGCAGGCCGAGGGCGAAGTGCTGCTGCTGGACGCGGATCTGCAGGCGTCCACCGCTGCGCCCGCGTCGGGAGAGCAGGCCTACCGCGCCGCGTTTTCCCTGCAGAAGGCGGGCTATCACCAGGCGGGCTTCGTGCGCGAAACGGTGTCGCAGGACGCGCGACTGGTGCAGATCGCGAAGACCGTGATCGTGCGTCCCGCCGGACACGGTCGGCGCGACAACGAAATCACGCATGTGCAGCGTTCCGATGCGCGCCTGCCATTGGAAATCATCCGCGAACCCAAGGCGGACGAGGGCCTCGGAACCCGGCTGCATTTCGGTGACACGCTGGTGTATCAGGTGCTGTTCGGCGGGGCGCCGCTGGCAGGCGCGAAACTCACGCTGACGACCGGGCAAGGCTGGCACAAAACGCTGCGCTCGGACGCGCAGGGCATCGCGCGCTTCACCCTGATTCGTGACTATTTCACGGACGACTGGCTGAACTTCGATCGTTGGCACCGTGAGCCCCTGCTCGTCACCGCCGAGTGGACGCAGGCCGGTCCCGGCGAATGGCAGGGGCAGTCGTATGCGCGCACACGTTACCTTTCTTCGCTCAGCGAAATCTATGCGCCCTCCATGCAGGACTATCAATCCTACGCATGGGGCATTGTGGTGACGCTGCAGGTTGCGCTGTTCTCGGGACTGGTGATCTGGTGGTATCGCAGACGCCATGCGCGGCCGTATCGCGAGGAGGTGTTCCATGGTTGATCTCGCACGCCTGCGCAAGGCCGTCAACCATGCGGACATCGTCCGGTTCCGCTTCTGGTTTCAGATCGCTGCGTTTGCATTGCTGGTGTATGGCGGCTATTTCGCCATCGATCTGGGCAGCAGCTTGCCGATCTTCAGTTGTGGCTACAACCAGGGCGGGCGCTCCGGCGTGTGCTATTTGCTCCCGCTGCAGCACCAGCTCACGCGCCCGTGGGCCATGCTGTTGAGCTGGGCGGCAACTTCCATCGCCACCAGTTTCGCTTTCTTCGTGCTCTGGTTCCTCGTGCTCAACAAGGCGTGGTGCGGCTTCATCTGCCCGCTGGGCACGTTGCAGGACTGGATCACGCTGCTGCGCCAGAAGCTTGGCATTCGTGCGAGTGGTTACCGCGATCAGCAGTTCAAGACGCTCAGTTGGGTGAAGTACGTGCTGCTGGCGTTGACCGTGCTGATCCCGCTGGCGATTGGTGGCGGCCTGTTGTCGCATGACTGGGGCGCGCCTTTTTGCCAGGTGTGTCCGGGGCGCATGATCCTGCCACTGTTCGCTGGCGACACCACGCAGTGGCAGCTCGATTTTTCCAGTCCGGCGGCCATGATTCTCACGACGCTGGGACTGGGCTTCACCGCATTGTTGCTGGTGGGCGGTTTTGTGAAGAAGCGCTTTTTCTGCTTCTTCTGTCCCATGCTCGCCTTGCAGCATCTGGTGTCGAAACCGGCACTGCTCAAGTTGCGCAAGGACGGCGACAAGTGCACCCGCTGCGGCGACTGCTACACCGCGTGCGACATGGAGATCCGCTCCATCGCAGACGACGTGACCACCGTCGACATCATGTCCGATGACTGCACCCTTTGCCTGAAGTGCGTGGCGGCGTGTCCCGAGGAGAACGCGTTGCATCTCGACTTCGTCGGGATTCCGATCTATCAATCCACTGAAGAAGGCTTCGTATGCCGTATGCGCAAGCCACTCAAGAAATGAACCACACCGCGATTCCTGTCCAACCCGTGGCGCAGCCCTTCAATCGCAGCAAGCTCGCGCGCGAGGCCGATCTGACGCTCAACCACATCGTCGACGACTTCATCGACAACCCGCAAGGCATGCAGTATTTCTACGACCTGTTTCGCCGCGTGTTCGTGCAGGGCGAAGCCTTGTCCAAGACGGGGCCCAAGGTGGGCGTGACCTGCATCCAGGTGCCAGAGGAACTGATCTACGCGGCGGGCGCAACGCCGATACGGTTGTGCAACGGCAGTTATCAGTATGACCAGTCGGGTGGTGACTTCATGCCCGCCAAGTCGTGTGCGCTGGTCAAGGCGACGCTGGGCCGGCTGCAGGCGCGCCAGCAGATTCCAGATGTGGGCAAGCTCGACCTGATCGTCAACGTTGCGAGCTGCGACCAGAAGACCAAGTCCAGCGACATGATGCGCGAGTTCGGCCACACCGTGCACGACCTGCCGCTGCCGCCCGACAAGGAGAGTGAGCCCGCGCGCGAATACTGGCGGCGCACGGTGCGCAATCTGGCCGTGGAGCTGCAAAAGACCACCGGCAAGCGCCTCACGCGCAAGGGCATCAAGGCCGCCATGGCCAAAAGCTTGCGTGCGCAGGCCGCGTTCAGGCAACTGCATGCGTATCGCAAAAGCGCGCCTGCGTTGATGCTGGGGAAGGACGTTTTCCTGGTAACCAACGCCTACTTCTTTGACGACATCGACCGCTGGACCGACGCCGTCGAAGCGTTGAACGCTGAGTTGGAGCAGCGCCTGCAAAGCGGCTTCCAGGCCGCGCAGAGCAAGGCGCCGCGCATTCTGTTCACTGGCTCGCCGCCGATCTTTCCGAGTCTGAAGTTGCCGCTGCTGATCGAGGAATGCGGCGGCGTCGTCGTGGCCGATGAAACCTGTTCGGCCAACCGCATGCTCTATGACATGACGGCGGTGGACGAGTGGCTGACCACGCACATGATCGATGGGCTGGCCGACAAGTACCTCAAGCCCTGTACCTGCCCGGTGTTCACGCGCAATGACGACCGCATCCGCCGCTTGCTTGAGCTGGCGCGCAGCTTTGCCGTGGACGGCGTGGTGTACCAGGCGTTCTCGGGCTGTCAGGTGTACGAGATGGAGCAGCGCAGTGTGGCCCGGGCGTTGCAAGAGGCGGGACTGCCGATGATCTACGTCGAGACCGACTATAGCCCGGACGATCAGGGCCAGCTCACCACGCGCATCGAGGCCTTTCTCGAATCTCTCAAAACCCGCAAGCGACAGGCCCGTCTGGCCGCCGCAGCGACTTCCGCATGAGCGCACACATGACTATGAAGAATGCATCCACCCCGCTGTTCTTCGCCGGTATCGACATCGGTTCCACCGCCATCAAGGTGGCACTGGTGAATGAAGAGGGCGCGCTGGTGGGCGAACACACGACCGATTCGGGCAGCCTGTTTCACAAGAACGCTCAGGCAGCGCTGCAGACCTTGCTGGACAACAACGGCGTCGAGCGCGCGCAGGTGCGCTATCTGATTGCGACCGGATATGGGCGCAAGCTGTTCAAGGAGGCAGACGACTCCATCAGCGAAATCACCGCCAACGGTATCGGCGCGCACGAAGTCGGCAAGCGCCACGGGGGTATCCGGACCATCATCAATATCGGCGGGCAAGACTCCAAGGCGATTGAGATCGACGACACGGGCAACGTGGTCAACTTTGCCATGAACGACAAATGCGCCGCGGGAACCGGGCGCTTTCTCGATGTGGCCGCGCGCAATCTGGAGATCGATCTGGAGGAGTTGGGGGACTATCACTTCATGGGCACGGGCGCGCCGCTGTCCATCAACAGCACCTGCACGGTGTTTGCCGAAAGCGAGATCATCGGCCTGCTGGCCAGTGGCCACGGCAAAGGTGAAATCGTCGCCGGCATCCACTACTCCATCGCCAAGCGCACGGCGCGGCTGGCGCGGCGCGTGGGCATCGACGGGAAAATCTACATGGACGGCGGGCCAGCGCTGAACAAGGGATTGGTGGCCGCCATCGCGGACGAACTGGAGCGCGAAATCGTCGTGCCCGATGCGCCGCAGACCACCACTGCCTTTGGTGCTGCACTGCTCGCGCGCAGCGAGTGGTTGGCCGATCAGGGGCAGGGCGGCGGGGATCGCGTTGACGCCTGATCTCACCTGGGGCATCGTCGGCGTGCCCATGGCCCTGGCGCTTGGGCTGGTGTTTGGCATGGGGCCCTGTCTGCTCAGTTGCCTGCCGTATCTGGGGCCGGTGTTCCTCGGGCTGCCGGGCGGCGTGCGGCGCAGTTGGCGCGTGCTGCTTCCATTGTCGCTGGGGCGTTTGACGGCCTACTCGGCGCTGGGTGGTGTGTCGGGATTTCTGGCGCAGCAGGTGGCCGATCAACCGTATTTGCCGTCGCTGCAATTGAGTCTGGGCTGCGCCGCCCTCATGGTGGGCGCGGTGCTCTGGCTGCGCGTGGGAAAGTCCGCATGCGCAGTGGCTTTGCCAGCGCAGAAAGTGGAGCAACCGATGCGCTTCATGCCGCGCGATGAGATCGCCGCGCACAAGCATCCGCGCACGCTGCTGCCCGGCGGCCTGTTCCTCATGGGGCTGGGCATGGCGCTCAATCCGTGCGCGCCGCTGGGCGTGGTGTTGTTCTCCGCTGCGGCCTCCGCGCGCATGGCCGATGGCGCCCTGCTTGGTTTGAGTTTTGGCGTGGGCGCCATCGCCGTGCCGACGCTGGTGTTTGGTCTGGGCGTGGCCTATGTCGGATCGCAATTGCGCGAACGGTTGGGCGCGTGGTTGCCGCGCATGGAGCGTGCCAGCGCCGTGTTGCTGGTCGCCGTGGGCGTGAAGCAGTTGGTCGGTTGGTGGATCGGCGCCTGAATGCCAGCGTCAACGTCGCTGCATTGCATGTTGGCAGTGCAGCGCGGCCGGGGTGAGCCGGCTGCACGCACGGGCCAACGAGCAGATCAATCCCCACCCACGGTGGACACGGATTTTTTCGCGCCGATGTCCACCTTCAACTGGAAAATATCCGGCCGTGCATAGTGCCCGGTGGCGTCGAAATCGAACTTGCCGCGCGGCACCATGACCGGGTCGATGTCGGCGTAGAGAATGGTTTCGCCCGCATAGTCCGGCCCGGCAATGACCGCGCCAGTCGGGTCCACGATGGCGCTGCCGCCGCGCAGCAGCACGGTCTGCGGATCGTTGCCGAGACTGCATTCGAAGTCGTCCGGATAGGCTTCGCGGCGCAGGTGCTGGCAGGCCGTGAGCACGAAGCAGCGGCCCTCCAGCGCGATGTGGCGCATGGTGGGCAACCAGGTGTCGCGGTCGTCCGCCGTGGGCGCGCAATACAGGCTCACGCCCTGGCTGTACATATGCATGCGCAGCATGGGCATGTAGTTTTCCCAGCAGATGACGGCGCCAATGCGGCCATAGGGCGTGTCGAATGCCTCCATGGTCGAGCCATCGCCAAAGCCCCAGATCAGGCGCTCGCCCGCCGTGGGCATGAGCTTGCGGTGTTTGCCGATCAGGCCCTGTTCGCCACTGAAGTAGAGCGCCGTGCAGTACAGCGTGCCGCCATCGCGCTCGATGCAGCCGATGACGACGACCGTGCCAGTGTCGACCACAGCCTCGTTGAGGATGGCGATTTCTTCGCCGTCCAGCGTGATGGCTTGGCTGTAATAGGTGGCATAGGCGTCGCGCCCTGTGGGCTTGCGCAATCCGATGGGGCTGCCAAAACTGTTGCCCTTGGGGTAGCCGCCAAGAAAGGCTTCCGGAAAGACGAGCACCTTCGCGCCATGGCTGGCGGCTTCGCGGATGAGTTGCGCGGCTTTGAGTGCGCACTCGATGCTGTCGGCGGGGATGGATGCGGCTTGAATGACTGCGGCCTTGAAGGGCTTGGTGCTCATGGCGGAAGGTCTCCTGTCTAATAGGTCTTGTGGTTGCACGCCGCGCGTTCGAGGGCGTGCATGCGCTTTTATACGCGAGTTGCCGGTGTTCGGGCGGCCTTGTGTGGCAGGCCGCGTGCCGCCGCCGTCACAATGGGCGCTTGTTCAGGAGTCGATTCATGCAGATGATGTGGGATGGAGAAGCGTCGGTCGGAGTGCTCACTACCACGGTGGCCAGCGTGGACGATGCGCGCCGCCTGGCGCGCGAGGCCGTATCGCAGCAATTGGCGGCTTGCGTGCAGATCGCGCAGATCGAGTCGCATTACGTCTGGAAGGGCGAGGCGTGCAGTGAGCCCGAATGGCGCGTGGTCTTCAAGACCACGCGGACGGGCATGGCCGCGCTGTCGCAATGGCTTACGGGAGGCGCGCATCCGTACGAGCTGCCGCAATTGCTCATGCGCGAAGAAGCCGCGTCGCTGGACTATGCGCGCTGGGTGCAGGCGCAGTTGCAGCCCGTGCTGAAGGCGTGACAAGGTGAAGCGGAAAAAGCAAAGGCCGCACCTGGGCGGCCTTGTCCGTTGGGGCGGATGACGGATCAGGCCAGCAGGGCCTGCGCAAATTCGCGAGCGTTGAAGGTTTCGAGGTCTTCAACCTTTTCACCCACGCCGATGAAATACACGGGAATGGGCTTTTCCTGCGCAATCGCTGCCAGCACGCCGCCCTTGGCCGTGCCGTCGAGCTTGGTGACGATCAGGCCGGTGAGTTGCAGAGCCTCGTCGAACGCCTTGACCTGATTGAGCGCGTTCTGTCCGGTGTTGCCATCGATGACCAGCAGCACCTCGTGCGGTGCGCTGGCATCGGCCTTGGTCACCACGCGCTTGATCTTGCGGAGTTCTTCCATCAGGTGCAGTTGCGTGGGCAGTCGGCCAGCAGTGTCCACCAACACCACGTCCTTGCCGCGCGCGCGGCCTGCGGACACGGCGTCGAAGCTCACGGCCGCCGGGTCGCCGCCTTCCTGGCTGACGATCTCCACCGTGTTGCGCGTGGCCCAGACGCCCAACTGCTCGCGCGCAGCAGCGCGGAAGGTGTCGGCCGCCGCCAGCAGCACGCTTTGGCCGTGGTCGGCCAGATGCCGGGTGAGCTTGCCGATCGAGGTCGTCTTGCCCGCGCCGTTCACGCCAGCCACCATGATGACGGTGGGGGAGTGCTCGCCAATCACCAGCGGTTTTTCCAGCGGCTTGAGCAGATCGGCCAGCGCGTCCGCCAGCAGCGATTTGACGGCGGCGGGATCGGTGGTCCTGGTTTCCTTGACGCGGCGCTTGAGGTCTTCCAGCAGATGGTTGGTGGCCTTCACGCCAGTGTCGGCCATGAGCAGCGCATCTTCCAGTTCCTCATACAGCGCATCGTCGATCTTGGTGCCGGTGAAAATCGTCGAGATGCTGGTGCCGGTCTTGCGCAGACCGGTCCTGAGGCGCTCCATCCAGCCCTTGCGGTCACTGGCGGCCACGGGCATTTCGGGTTTGGCCTGCGGCTCCTGTACATTGATCGGTTCGATGACGGAGCTGCCAGCCACGTCGGCCGGAGCCGCGTCGGCGGATTTGTCATGGCCCTTGCCGCCAAACGGATTGCGCAGCCAGCCCTTGGCAGCGGGCTGCGGCGGCTCTGCCGCCACCGGAGCGGCAGCGGGCGGCGGTGCTCCGGGCGCGGGCGCAGGGGCAGCGGTGGCCTGATCGGCCACTGGCTTTTGTGGATCTTCGGCGGGGGCGGAAGATTTTTTCTTGAAGAAACTGAACATTGTCGGGTACTGAGTATCCTATCGATTCTATGAAACAAGCCATCACCATTTTCGGCCTGCTGGCCTGCGTGCATCTGGCAGGCCATGCCGACACGCCCACTCCTGCGGTTCCAGCGAGTCCCGCATCCACCGCGTCCACTGCGATTACCGCGTCCTCCGCATCTGCGGCGCGCGCCATGCAGCCGGAGGCGGTGACGGAGTCCGGAGCGCAGCTGTTCACCCTCCAGAACGGCATGCAGCTCATCGTGAAGCCGGACCACCGCGCGCCCACGGCCATCCACATGGTGTGGCTGCGTGTGGGATCGATGGACGAGGTGGACGGCACCTCGGGTGTGGCCCATGCATTGGAACACATGATGTTCAAGGGCACGGCAAAGATTCCCCCCGGAGAGTTCTCGCGCCGGGTAGCGGCGCTGGGCGGGCAGGAAAACGCCTTCACGTCGCTCGACTACACCGGGTATTACCAGCAGATTCCGGCGGCGCGGCTGGCGGACGTGATGCGGCTGGAATCCGACCGGTTTGCCAACAACCAGTGGCCGGACGAAGAGTTCAAGAAGGAGATCGAGGTCATCAAGGAAGAGCGCCGCATGCGCACGGAGGACCAGCCGCGCGCCGCGCTGTTCGAGCAACTGAACGCGACGACGTTTGTGGCGTCGCCCTATCATCGCCCGATTGTGGGCTGGATGAGCGATCTGGATTCCATGACGCCTGACGACGTGCGCGACTTCCACAAACGCTGGTACGTGCCGTCGAATGCGGTCATCGTCGTGGCGGGCGATGTCAAGCCGCAGGAAGTGCTCGCGGTGGCGCAGCAGACCTATGGCCAGATCCCGTCATCCGCACTGCCTGCGCGCAAGCCGCGCACCGAGCCGGAGCAAAAGGGCATTCGCCGTGTGGAATACAAGGCCCCCGCCGATCAGGCGTTCGTGGCGATGGCTTTCCGCGTCCCCAGCTTGCGCAAGCTGGAGGACATGGGCAGCGACGACCGCGATGCGCTGGCGCTGCTGATGCTTTCTGCCGTGCTCAGCGGCTACGACGGCGCGCGTCTGGACCGCGCCCTCACGCAGGGTGCGGATCGCGTGGCCGACAGCGCCAGCAGCTCGGCCTCGATCTTTGGTCGTGGCCCGGCGCGGTTCATGATGACCGGCGTGCCGGCCAAGGGCAAGACCGCGCGCCAGGTGGAAGACGCGTTGCGCGCACAGATCGCTCGCGTGGCCAAAGAAGGCGTGAGCCCCGCAGAACTGTCGCGCGTGAAAACGCAATGGACGGCGTCCACCATTTATGGCCGCGATTCGCTGTACGGACAGGCCAGCGATCTGGGCAGCAACTGGGTGCAGGGCTATCCACTGGATGCCGATGACCGCGTGCTCAAACTGCTCGACGGCGTGACGCCCGAGCAGGTGAAGTCGGTGGCGCAGCGCTACTTTGGTGACGACCAGCTCAACGTCGCAACGCTGGTGCCGCAGCCGATGTCGCCGGGCAGCAAGCCCAAGCGCGAAGAGAGCGCCGACCCGAGCGGCGCACGCATGCACTGACGCACCACACTCAAGTTCAGCCGGACGGCGCACGCTGCGAAGCGGTGCGATCCGGCGCACAGGAAAGTTGACATCATGATGATGACGAAGAATACACAACCCGGGCCGCGCCTTGGCGCCCGCACCACGCGCGTGCTGCTGGCGGGTGCCACGCTGGCGTTCTGCTCGCACTCCGCATGGGCGCTGCTGCCCATCGAACACTGGAAGGAGCCCAATGGCGCCCAGGTCTGGCTGGTGCAGAGCAAGGCCATTCCCATGGTGGACGTGCAGATCGATTTCGACGCCGGTGCGCGGCGCGATCCTGCGCAGCAGGTGGGCCTGTCCAGCGCCGTCGGCATGATGACGTCCAAGGGCGTGCGCGCGGCAGGTGCTTCCGAACCGGCGCTGGACGAGAACGCGCTGGGTGAGGCTTGGGCCGATCTGGGCGCGAGCTTCGACGCGGGCGCAGAGCGCGATGGTTTTGTCTATTCCCTGCGCTCGCTCACCGATGCGCCGTTGCTCGCCAAAGCCGCCAAGCTGGCCTCGCGCCAGATCGCTCAGCCGAGCTTTGCCGAAAACATCTGGCAGCGCGAACGCTCGCGTTGGGAGGCAGGCATCAAGGAAGCCAACACCAAACCGGGCACCGTCGCCGGTAAGGCGTTTGCCGCTGCGGTGTATGGCACGCACCCCTATGGCTACCAGATCACGGAGCAGTCGCTGCAGCGCGTCAGCGTGGCGGACATGAAATCCTTTCACCAGCGCTACATCCAGCCATGCCGCGCGCGCGTGAGCATTGTTGGCGCACTCGACAAGGCGCAGGCGCAGGAGCTCGCGCGCACATTGCTCTCGCGCTTGCCTGCCAGTTCGGCGGCCCAGTGTGCACCGCTGCCTGAGCTGCCTCCGGTGCCAGCACTTACGAAGGCCAGCGACGACACCATCGCGTTCCAGTCGGCGCAGGCGCATGTGCTGATCGGCCAGCCCGGCATCAAAAGGGATAGCCCGGACTTTCTCGCGGCCCTCGTTGGCAACCACATTCTGGGTGGCGGCGGCTTCACTTCGCGCCTGACGACCGAGGTGCGCGAGAAACGCGGCCTGAGCTACAGCGTGGGCAGCGGCTTTTCACCGGGGCTGGAGGCGGGTGCCTTCGTCGTAGGCCTGCAAACGCGTCCGGATCAGGCCGCCGAAGCAGTGAAGGTATCGCGCGAGGTGATCAAGCGGTTCGTCGAGGAAGGCCCGACCGAAGAGGAACTGCGCGCAGCCAAGGACAACCTGATCGGCGGCTTCGCGCTGCGCATCGACAGCAACCGCAAGCTGCTCGGCAATGTGGTGAACATTGCCCGCAACCAACTGCCGCTGGATTATCTGGAGCACTGGACCGACCGCGTCGAGGCGCTCACAACCAAGGACATTCGCGACGCCTTCCAGCGCATGCTGCAGCCCGATCGCATGGCCACCGTCGTAGTGGGAGGCAAGCAGTGAGGCCGCGCTCGACCATGCTCAGTCCGTCTGCGAAAAAAACCGCCGTCGCCAGCAAAGCCGCACCGTCGCGTGGTGTGGGAGAAGTGCGCATCATCGGCGGGCAGTGGAAACGCACGCGCCTGCCAGTGGCCGACCGCCCGGGCCTGCGCCCCACGCCGGATCGCGTGCGCGAAACCCTGTTCAACTGGGTGGGACAAGACCTGACTGGCTGGCAGTGCCTCGACGCGTTTGCGGGTACCGGCGCGCTGGGCTTTGAAGCCGCCTCGCGCGGCGCTGCGCAGGTGCTGATGAACGAGTCCGATGCAGGACTGGCCACACAGCTCAAGAGCATCGCCGTCAAGCTACAGGCGGCCAACGTGAAGATCCAGCGCGGCGATGGCGTGGGAGTGCTGCGCCAATGCGCGCCGGGCAGCATGCATTTGCTGTTCATCGATCCGCCGTTTGAAGGCGACTTGTTCGCGCCGGCACTCGCTGCCGCAGCCAAGGCGGTGGCCGACGATGGTTTCATCTATCTGGAGTCGCCCACCGCGTGGAGCGAAGAGGCGCTGGCACCGCTGGGGCTGGCGTTGCACCGGCATTTGAAGGCTGGTGCGGTGCATGCGCACTTGCTGCGCAAGATCTGAAGCTGCTGCCCGTTGCTCCTGTGCAGCGGCGCACGCGCTGCGCACGCTGCACCGGGTGCGCCTTGCTTATCCCTTGAGTTGCGGGAAGTCGTCTTCGACGTATTCGAAGTCTCCGCGTTGGGCGGCCTCGACCTTGCCGGCTTCATCCCGGCGCAGTTGCACGCGGCGAATTTTGCCCGAAATGGTCTTGGGCAGTTCGGTGACGAACTCGATGCGGCGCACGCGCTTGTAGGGTGCGAGACGGGCGCGGGTGAAGACGAAGATTTCTTCGGCCAGCTCCTTGCTGGGGCCCACGCCTGCCACCAGGATCAGGTAGGCCTTGGGCACCGCCAGACGCAGCGGATCGGGGCTGGGCACGATGGCGACTTCAGCCACAGCCTCGTGTTCCATGAGGGCGCTTTCCAGCTCGAACGGACTGATGCGGTAGTCGCTGGCCTTGAACACGTCGTCCGCGCGGCCCACGAAGGTGATGTAGCCGTCCGCATCGCGTGAGGCCGTGTCGCCGGTGTGATAGTAGCCTTCGCGCATCACCTGCGCCGTGTTCTTGGGGCTGTCTTCGTAGCCGGTCATCAGGCCCAGTGGGCGCGGATCGAGGCGCAGCGAGACTTCGCCTTCGTCGCTTTCCTTGTCGTCCACGTCGAGCAGCACCACGTCATAGCCCGGCAATGGGCGACCCATGGAGCCGGGCTTGAGCGGCTGGCCCGGCGTGTTGCCGATTTGTGCGCAGGTTTCGGTCTGGCCAAAGCCATCGCGCAAAGTGAGGTCCCACGCGCCGCGCACCTGATCGATGATCTCGGGATTCAGCGGCTCGCCCGCGCCGATGATTTCGCGCAGCGACAACTGGCCGCGCCACTGCGTGAGGTCCTCCTGAATCATCATGCGCCACACGGTAGGCGGCGCGCACAGGCTGGTCACCTTGTGGTCGCGCAGCGCGTCGAGCAGCGCCTTGGCAGAGAACCGCGCGTAGTTGTAGATGAAGATCGTGGCGCCCGCAATCCATGGCGCGAAAAAGCAGCTCCAGGCGTGCTTGGCCCAACCGGGAGAGCTGATGTTCAGGTGCACATCGCCCGGCTGGATGCCAATCCAGTACATCGTGGACAAATGCCCCACCGGGTAGCTCTGGTGCGTGTGCAACACGAGCTTGGGCTTGGACGTGGTGCCGCTGGTGAAGTACAGCAGCAGCGGGTCAGTGGCGAGCGTGCGGCCCTCGGGTGCGAATGGCACGGGGCGGCTTGCAGCGTCGGCAAAGGACAGCCAGCCGTCTGCAGCATCTCCCACGCAGATACGCGTGTATTCACCGCTCAGTCCATCGAACTTGTCGATGTGCGCGCGGGCGACGATGACGTGGCGCACCTGCCCGCGATCGAGGCGGTCCTGTAGGTCGTCGGACGTGAGCAGCATGGTCGCGGGAATCATCACCGCCCCCAGCTTGATGCAGCCGAGCATCAATTCCCACAGCGCCAGTTCATTGCCCAGCATGAGCAGTACGCGGTCGCCGCGCTTCACACCCATGTCGCGCAGCCAGTTGGCAACCTGCGATGAGCGCTCGCTCATCTGGGCAAAGCTGCGGCGGATTTCGTTGCCGTCTTCCTCGACGATGTGCAGGGCGGTGGCATCGTTGCCACGCGCCATGTGGTCGAAGTAGTCGAGCGCCCAGTTGAACTCGCCCAGTTGCGGCCAGCGGAATTCCTTGTACGCGTGCTCGTAATCCGTTCGGTGCGTTTGCAGGAAGTCACGCGCGGCGAGAAAGGCGTCGCGTGACTGTTCGGGGCTGATGTGGGCGTTTGCGTGCTCGGATGCGGACATGGACAGGTCTCCTTTCGTCGTCCCGTGCAGACTGGTGCACTGGGGCGGCCTGCGTTGGGTAAACAATGAATGTAGGGCGATTGGAGCGCGCTGTGTGGCACGGTTTCCGCAAGGCTGGTTGCAATTCATGCCAGAAATAGGCGCTCATGACGCATACGGGCTTGCCGACATTCCTGGGTCTTGGGAGGAGCGCCTGTCTGCCAGCCAATGGCGGCTTGCGTCGGCGCATAACTGCCTGCCAGTTCCCATTGTGATGCTGAGTTTCATCTATCCGGCAGTGGCGCGGATGGTGGACTTGCTCTGGTTTGGCGTGCGGCCCGATGCGTGGCAGTGGAGCGGTATTGCCCTGATCGCGGTGGCGATTGCTGGGTATCGGGTGAGCGAACTCAAGCCGTAAGCCCATTCATGTTGCACTGCAATGCATAATGGCCCGCAAGGAGACCAATGCCATGGCGGAAAACGTGCTTGCCATTTATCCAGGAACGTTCGACCCGATCACGCTCGGGCATGAGGACATCGTGCGCCGCGCCGCGCAGTTGTTCGGGCGCGTAATCGTCGCGGTGGCCGCAGGGCACCACAAGAAGACGCTGTTCAGTCTGGAGGAGCGCATGGAGATGGTGTGCGAGGCCTGCAAGCCGTATCCGCAAGTACAGGTGGAGAGTTTTTCCGGCCTGATGCGCGACTTTGTCGTGGCGCGCGGGGGCAAGGCCATGCTGCGTGGCTTGCGCGCGGTGACCGACTTCGATTACGAATTTCAGTTGGCCGGAATGAACCGCCATCTGATGCCGGATGTGGAAACCGTCTTCCTCACGCCCAGCGACAAATACCAGTTCATCAGCAGCACTTTCGTGCGCGAGATCGCCTCGCTCGGTGGCGAGGTGGACAAGTTCGTCTCCGCCAATGTGCAGCAGCGCCTAACGGCCAAGCTCGCCATGCAAAAGGGCTAAGCGCATCTGCCGGGCTGAACTCAGGTATCCGTGCTGGACGCGGCGACCGGCTGTGTGGACAGCGTGCGCGCGGCGGCGTCAATGCGCCGCTCTGACACCAGTTGGTGAATGAAGTGGAGCTTCTTTTTCGCGCCAGTGCTCAGCGCAAACGGATAGGCATCGTTTTGTCCCAGGCTGCGAGTGAGACTGTTGAGCAGCAGCGTCGCAGGCACGAGAGCCGCCAGCATGCTTTCGAACGGTGGCGGCGGCATCATGAACGGATCGATCATCGTGAAATGATCGTCGCCCAGCGGGCTGGGCACGCTGATCTGTGTGTCGAAGCTTTTGGCTGTTTCCAGCAGATCGACGATGTGCATGTAGTGCGACCAAGTTTCCGCCCAGTCCTCCCACGGATGCGCGGTAGCATAGGCACTGACATATTCGTCCTGCCACGCCGAAGCGGGCATGGGCGTGCGCAGGTAATAGTCTGACAGCGCGCCCGCGTAGTCGAGGCGCTCGTCACCGAAGAGCGTGCGAAAGGCGTCCAGCTTCCGGTCGCCGCGCGCAATCAGCACATCCCAGAAATAGTGCCCGATCTCATGGCGCAAGTGGCCGGCCAGCGTGCGGTACGGTTCGTTGAAGGCAAGGCGGCGGCGCGCGCGTTCATCGTCATCCGCTTCCGCCACGTTCAGCGTGATCACGCCGCCCGCATGACCGGTGAGCACCGGGTCGGCGCCGGGCAGATCGGCGAGGAACTCGAACACCGGTCCCGTCTCGCCGGGCAGGTCGGCCAGATCAAGCCGCACGATGAGATAGAACAGGCGCCGCTTGTCCGTTTCGATGCGGGCCCAACGGCGCACGTTGTCGGGCACTGTCAGGTCGGGAAGCAGGCGCGTCTGGCTGCAGGCGGGGCAAAGCGCATCTTCGGGCGTGTCGGGTGTGGCGATCAGCGCAAAGTTGCAGGCTTCATATTGGGACCGGTCCGCGCACATGCGGTAGCGCAGATAGCTGTCTTCCGCCTCGCTCACACCCGCGTTGGATGTGTGCTCATGCGTCAGTTGCAGTCCCGGGCGTGGCTCCTTGCGCTTCCACAGGCCGGGCGCTTCGTCCGCTGGCTCCAGCGCCAGCATGTCCATGTGCTCGCGCACAAAGGCGAGGGCGCTGCCACAGTGCACGCACCGGAAACTTTCGAAAAAGACCAGCGAGCCGCAATGCCCGCAGTGAAACAATCGCATGGCTGACATTGTGCCGCGAGGAATCTGCCTCCTTCATGAATCGCACTCCAAATGACAAAAAGCCACGATCCGGGGACCATGGCTTTGGATGCGATCAGAGGCTGCCGTGGCGTGACGGCCAAGCGGCAACGGCAGGATCAGGGACGAACCACGATGCTGTTACGCACTTCACGCACACCCTTGGTGCCACGAGCAATGGATTCAGCACGGTCCTTTTCTGCCTGGGATTTGGCAAAGCCGGAGAGTTGAACGGTGCCGTTCAGGGTCTCCACACTGATGGCGGTGGCCGCTACTGTCTTGTCTTCGGCGAACTTGGCCTTCACAGCGGTCGTGATACCTGCGTCATCGACGTAGGAACCAACGGTCTGTTGATCGCGAGCCACCGAGCAGCCCGTGGCTGTGACGATGGTAACTCCGGCCATGGCGGCAAAAACGAGTGCGCGTGCGTACTTCATGGGTTTTCTCCTTTGTTGTGGAACTTGGATGCGTGCAAAAATTGTGATCGTGGGATGAGTCAGCCGATGCGTTAGCGGCGATCGCTGCCTCGCGCCAGAATAACCAGAAGTGCGGCGGCGGCACCTGCGGCAGCGGCCATCATCAATGACTTGCCCGGTTGCTCTTGCACGTATTGGCAAGTCGCATCTGTGGCCTGGTGGATCTGGCGGCGTGCGCGCTGGCTTGTGTCGGCCACGTAATTGATGCCGCGGTTGGCAAACTCCTGTGCGCGGGCGGCCAGATCGTCGATGCGCGGATGCGATTCAAGATCATCACTCCACTCGTCGAGCTTTTCCTCGGCACGATCCATCATGCGGTTAGCAGCGCGACGAGTCGATTGAGTGGCACTTTTCGCCGAATCAACGATGTCCTCAGCCTTGTCCTTGGCTGCATCTGCTACTTGGTCAGCGGCTTTTTGCAAATCGCTCATTGAATGTCCTTTCGATAGAGTTCTGAGTCAGGCTTTTCCGAAAAACTGCACTGGTTAGTCAGGCGCGCGGCATTGACGGAATATCCCGCGTAACGGTTGAACGAAACGCCTCTGATCAGCGTTTTATCAAACCGATAACGAATGTAATCACCGCGATAACGATGAATACAAAGAACAGAATCTTTGCAATGCCAACTGCGCCTGAGGCAATGCCACCGAAACCAAACAGGGCAGCGACCAGCGCAATCACCAGAAATACTACTGCGTAATGAAGCATTTTTCATCTCCTCGCGTTTTCGCGACTAACTTTTAGCTTTGCAGATTGATTTAATAAAACAATTTGCTGCAACGAGGACTTGACTGTATTTCAGTGTGTTGCCTATAAACGCCGGTAACGGTCGCTTGCGGTTGTAGGAGCGCGACCTACGCGATTGCCTTATGCGCGATCGCCGCTATGAGGCAAGGTGGCAGACACCAGCGTGCCATCGCCGGGTGTCGATGTCACAGTCAATCGCCCTCCAGCCGCCTCAACGCGGTGGTTCATGCCCATGAGTCCGTGCGCGGAAGGAGACACCGAATGCGGGTCGAATCCGATGCCGTCATCGCGCACCTGCACGGTGACGTGCGTGGGGTACTCGTGCACGGTGATAAGTACCTTTTTCGCGTTGGCGTATTTGCCGATGTTGGTCAAAGATTCCTGGATCAGGCGATAGACCGTGAGCTGCGACGAGTCGGATAATTGCACCGGCTCCACGCTGATGTCCACATCGATTTTGGAGCGGTCGGCAAACTCGCTCGTGAGAATTTCCAGTGACGCAGTCAGCCCCAGATTGGACAGTGACGAAGGCCGCAGGTCTTCGATGATGCGGCGCTTGAGCGAGATGACGGAGTTGAGCGTATCCACGAGATGCCGCAGGCGTTCGGAGATTTCTGGCACCTCCAGATCCACATGCGATTTAAGGCGTGCCACATCGAGCTTGGCTGCGGTCAGCAAGGCACCGAGTTCGTCATGCAATTCACGCGCGAGGTGACCGCGCTCTTCTTCGCGCACCTGCTGCAAGTGTGTCGCGAGTTTGCCCAGCGATGCCGTGCGATCACGCACCAGCGATTCGAGCTGGTCGCGCTCTCGGGCCTGCACTTGTTTTTCCTGCTCGTGCATCAGCCGCAATGCTTCGGCCTTGCGCAAGTACATGTAGAAGGCCAACAAGCCGATCACTGCCACACAGACGATGCCGATGCGCGAGAGACGCAGGGAATGCACGATCTCATCATTGCTTTCCCGTTCGCGCTCCAGCGCACGTTCCATCATGCGCTGCGTGGTGCTCTCGATCGCCATCATGTTGGTGAGGCCTACTTCGGTGGAGAGTACAAAACGCCAGGCGTCTTCGTTGCCTTCGCGGCGCAGCTTGAGGCTCAGGTCGAGCTCGGACAGGCGACGCGAAATGTAGCCGGTGAGCGCAGAAAAATCGGCGCTGTCCTCTGGACTTGCAACCAATAGGGAGTACAGGCGCGGAATCTCCGCTTCGATGCCGCGTGCGCTCGTCGCATAAGGCTCAACGTAGCGCATATCGCCTGTGAGCAGATAGCCACGCAAGCCACTCTCCACGCTCAGCATTTCGCGCACCAGACGGTCCAGTGTATTGCGCGTGTTCTTGGCATGCTCCAGTCGCTCCATCGCTGCATTGGAGCTGAGATAACCCGCCTCGTTCACTGCCACCATGGCGACTGCGGCCAATAAGGCTAGGAGCATGTTGATTGTCATTTCTGTGAGGCGGAATCTGCGCATGGATGTTAATTCTCGTAACACAATTCAAAAGCCCCGGCGATAAAGTGCCGCTTGGGCATGGCATCATGCGATTGACAGGTTATACCGAAAACCATAAACATTATTCGTGAATTTCAACGTCCGATCAGGGCAAGCTGTGTAGAAAGAATTTGAATGATACGAGTTGGCATTGTGGATGATCACGCCATTGTGCGATCGGGGCTGAAGCAATTTCTGTCAGAGCATGTTGATTTGCGTGTTGTAGGTGAGGCTGGCAACGGTCGCGAGGCCATTGATCTGATCCGTGCCCAAGAGGTGGACGTGCTGATCATGGATTTGGCCATGCCGGGCCAGAGCGGGCTGGATGCGCTCGCAATGTTGAAAGCCAAGGCGCCTGACATGGGCATTCTGATCCTCAGCGGCTATCCCGAGGAGCACTACGCCATCAACATGATCCGCCAGGGGGCGAGTGGTTATCTGAACAAGGAATGTGATCCCAAGGAAATCGTCGAAGCCATTCGCACGATCTCGCTGGGTCGTCGTTACCTCACGCCCGCCGTCGCCGATTTGCTTGCGCAGCAACTCAACCGCAAGGACGATGCGCCGCCGCACGAGCAATTGTCCGAGCGTGAGTTCCAGGTGTTCCTCAAGCTCGCGCGCGGCGAGACAGCGGGCGAGATCGCCAAGTCCTTGTCGTTGAGCGTCAAGACCGTGAGCACCTATCGCACACGCCTGATGGAAAAGCTTGGACTGTCTTCGAACAGCGACCTGACGTATTACGCGCTGAAGAACAAGCTCATCGATTGATCGCTGGCTGGCTCCGCAAACACAAACGCCTCAGCATGGACTGAGGCGTTTGTGTTTGCGGGACTGAAACGATCTTCTCAATTTATTGCCGCGTGCTCTGGTACGAGCGCGCGTGTTCAATGCAGTAATCCACCAGTGCGTCGATTTCGTTGGACTTGTCAAAGACTGCATCCACGCCCAGTTGGGCGCAGCGCATGCGCACGTCGGGCGTGGCGTAGTTGCTCAGCACGACCATCTTCTGGGCGCGCTTGCGACCCCGGCATGCTTCGAGCACTCCGAGCCCGCTGCCCTGGCGAAGGAACAGGTCGATAATGGCCAGATCCCAGTCGGCAGGATTGGACGTCAGCCACGCCTTACCATCGTCCTCGCTATCGGCTGTGCCGATAGCCTGGACGTCCGCAAGTTCTTCGAGCGTTCCGATAAGGTTCTCCCGAATGGTGGCGTTGTCTTCGACAATATAGGTGCGCAATTTCACGGCTATCCAGAATGGGGTCGACGTCTGTCGACGTGCCTGTTCTGATCGTTTACAAAAGTCAGATTCATACACGCCGTACTCTACGTGTCAAAAATGCGAAATTCTGACAGCGTCAACAGGGTTGACATGTGGGAATCATCCTACTGCCTGCGTTAATTGGTTTTGTTTTGGCACACAGGACAGTACGGGTCGCGCGATGTGCGCATGGTGCTGAACTGCATGCTGCGCCCATCGAGCATCAACAGCCGTCCCATGAGTGACTCTCCCAGCGTGCCGCCCACGATCAACTTGAGCGCCTGCGCCGCCTGGATCGAGCCGATGATGCTCACCATCGGCGAGAACACGCCCAGCGTAGCGCACTGCACTTCTTCAAACACGGCATCGGGCGAGAACAGGCAGGCGTAGCACGGCGAATCCGCTTCACGCGGATCAAAGACGGTGACCTGCCCATCCATGCGCACGGCGGCGCCAGACACGAGGGGTTTGCGCTCGCTCACGCAGGCCGCGTTGATGGCGTGGCGCGTGCGGTAGTTATCGGTGCAGTCGATGACGACACTGGCCTCGCGGGCGAGCGTCTTCAAGGTGTCCAGATCCACGCGCTCGTGCACGGTGCGCACATCCACTTGCGGGTTGATGGCGTGCATCGCGATGCGGGCGGATTCCACCTTGTCCATGCCCACGCGATCGGTGGTGTGGGCAATTTGGCGCTGGAGGTTGGTCAGATCGACTTGGTCGTCGTCCACCAGCGTGATGGTGCCTACCCCGGCCGCGGCCAGAATCAGGCCTACCGGCGAGCCGAGGCCGCCCGCGCCAATGACGAGCGCGTGAGCGGCAAGAATGCGCTCCTGCCCCTCGATGCCGATTTCGTCGAGCATGATGTGGCGGGAATAGCGCAGGAGCTGGTCGTCGTTCATCGGAATAAGCCTGGATGCGGTGAATGTGATGGTCCATCAAGGCAAAAGGCCGGGATGTCCGGCCTTTTGAGATGGATCACGGGCTGTCCGTTCTCGGGAGGCAGTCCGTGTGGCTGAAGCAAAGCCAGAGTCCTCTGGATTAATCTTCCTTCTTGGCCTCCGGGCGCTCGGTCTTGGTCTGGCTGACCATCACCTTCTGGCCCTTGAGCTGGTTCAGCGCCTGATTGAGCTGGAAATCCTTCTCCGAGCCAAACTCGGGCAGACGCTGCGGCTTCTTGGTCTGGTCCTTGTCTTTGTCTTTCGATTCGGCTTCAAGGCGCTTCATGGCTTCTTCACGCGCCTTTTCACGTGCAACGTCCTTGACTTCCGCGCCTTGGCCGCTGGACAGGTGCTTTTCCAGATCGGCCTCGCGCGGGCGCAGGGAGGCAAACAGGTCGCCTTCCTCGGTTTCGTCCACCATGACGTCGGGGACGATGCCCTTGGCCTGAATGGAGTTGCCGCTTGGCGTGTAATAGCGCGCCGTGGTCAGCTTGATACCGGTATCAGGACCCAATGGGCGCACGGTTTGCACCGAGCCCTTGCCAAAGGTCTGCGCGCCCATGATGGTGGCGCGCTTGTGATCCTGCAGCGCTCCGGCCACGATTTCGCTGGCCGAAGCGGAGCCTTCATTGACCAGCACCACCAGCGGCAGCTTCTTGAGCGCGGCAGGCAGGCTGCGCAGCGGGTCGGAGCCGCGGCGCGCGTAGTCTTCGGGCGTGGCGCGGAAGGTGGATTTGCTTTCGGGCAACTGGCCGTTGGTGGTCACCACGGTCACGTTCTCGGGCAGGAAGGCGGCAGAGATGGCCACGGCAGCGTCGAGCAGGCCGCCCGGGTCGTTGCGCAGGTCGAGCACCATGCCCTTGATGCGTGGGTCCTGCTTGTAGAGTTCGTCCACCTTGCGCACGAAGTCGTCCACCGTGCGTTCCTGGAATTGCGACAGGCGCACCCATGCGTAGCCCGGCTCGATCATCTTGGCCTTGACCGACTGGGTCTTGATTTCCTCGCGCGTGATGGTCACGGGGAAGGTGCGGCTTTCGTCCTTGCGCAGGATGGTCAGGGTGACTTTGGTGTTCGGCTCGCCGCGCATGCGCTTGACGGCATCGTTCAGCGACAGCCCCTTGACCGCCGTGTCGTCGATCTTGGTGATCAGGTCATTGGTCTTGAGTCCGGCGCGATCGGCGGGAGAACCTTCGATGGGCGAAACAATGCGGATCAGTCCGTCTTCTTGCGTGATCTCGATGCCAACGCCCACGAAACGCCCGCTCGTGCCTTCGCGGAATTCCTTGAACGTCTTCTTGTCGAAATACTGCGAATGTGGGTCTAGGCTGGACACCATGCCGGAAATGGCATCGGTGATCAGTTTGCGGTCGTCCACCGTGTCGACATAGTCGGTCTTGATCAAACCAAAAACTGCCGACAGTTGCTGGATTTCTTCCAGGGGCAGGGGAGTCATGCCGCTGCGGGCCACGGTCTGCAAAGACACCGTGGTCAGCGCCCCGGCGAAGACGCCGACGGAGATCCAACCTGCAATTTTGAGTTTTTGGCCCATATGTTTGTCACCTCAACCGAACAATATACATCTTAGTTCGGGATTGTCTGCACACAGTTCCCTAGGGTATTGAAGAAACTACCCTGATTGACGTGTGCAAGCGCCACTCCGGCCCGAAATCGGGCCGGAGCGCCCGCGAAATCAGGCCTTGCCTTGCGAAGCCACGGCCGCCGCAGCCTTTGCAGCCGCCTCGGCGTCACCCAGATAGTAGTGACGGATCGGCTTGAGGTTGTCGTCCAGCTCGTACACCAGCGGAATGCCGTTAGGGATGTTCAGGCTGACGATATCGCTGTCCGAAATATTGTCGAGATACTTGATCAAAGCGCGAATCGAATTGCCGTGTGCCGCAATGACGACGCGCTTACCCGACTTGATTGCTGGGGCAATCGTGTCGTTCCAGTACGGAATTACGCGCGCCACGGTGTCTTTCAGGCATTCGGTGAGCGGCACTTCGCCGTCTTTCAGGTTGGCGTAACGGATGTCGCCACGCTCGCTGCGCGCGTCGGTCGCCTCCAGCGCTGGCGGCGGCGTGTCGTAGCTGCGGCGCCAGACCAGCACTTGCTCGTCGCCATACTGCTTGGCCATGTCGGCCTTGTTCAGACCTTGCAGACCGCCGTAATGGCGCTCGTTCAGGCGCCAGCTATGCACCACGGGCAGCCAGGTGCGGTCCATCTCGTCCAGTGTGTGCCACAGCGTGCGCGTGGCGCGCTTGAGCACGCTGGTGTAGGCCAGGTCGAATTCATAGCCTTCCGCCTTGAGCAGACGGCCAGCATTCTTGGCCTGTTCTACACCGGTGGGCGTGAGGTCCACATCGGTCCAGCCGGTGAAGCGATTCTCAAGATTCCAAGTGGATTCGCCGTGGCGAATCAGGACCAATTTATGCATGGGTTCCCCTCCATTGAACAAGCAAAAAACTAGCATTCTAAAATTAGGGGGTTTGCCAATTCGAAGGACGTTCGTGAAATTCATCATAGACAACTGGTATTTGCTCCTGATCGCGCTGGTTTCCGGCTCGATGCTGTTCTATCCCATGCTCAAGGGCGCCACCGCAGGTTCGCTGTCCACAGCGCAGGCCATTCAGCTCATCAACCGCGACAAAGCAGTGGTGATCGATGTCTGCGAGCCTGAGGAGTTTGCGGCTGGACACGTCAAGGGCGCGAAGAACGTTCCCCTCAACCAACTGGAGGAAAAGCTGCCCCAGATGGTCAAAAACAAGGCGCTGCCGGTCATTCTGGTGTGCGCCCGTGGCGGCCGTGCACAGCGCGCGACCGGCGTGGCCAAGAAGCTGGGCTACGAAAACGCCCAGGCGCTGGCCGGTGGCCTGACCGCCTGGCGCGACGCTACGCTGCCGGTTGAAAAGGCCTGAGGCAGCCTCCACCTGCACGAAGAGACTGAGCGGCATCGTGCGCTGACGCACGTGCCGCAAATCCGGCAGGCGCGCCTGCCACACGCTGCACAATCAACTCGAAAGGATCACCATGCAAGCAGTCAAGATGTACACCACCGCCGTTTGCCCGTACTGCATTCGCGCCAAGCAACTGCTCAAGGCCAAGGGGGTGGAGCAGATTGAAGAAATCCGTGTGGACACCAATCCTGACGAACGCATGAAGATGATGGAAATGACCGGCCAACGCACCGTTCCGCAAATTTTCATCGGCGAGACGCACGTGGGTGGCCATGACGATCTTGTTGCGCTGGATGGCCGTGGTGGTTTGATGCCACTGCTGCAAGGCGCGTAAAAAAACCGGGCGATGCGCTCGCGCATTGCATAATGCCCTGCCTGCCCGCAGAGGAAACCGTTTCCCCGGCGGGCTTTGTTCTGACTGAAAGACCCAAACGACCATGGCGACCGAAGAAACCCCAGTGTTCCAGATTCAACGTGTTTATCTGAAGGACCTGTCCCTGGAACAACCCAACTCTCCGGCCATCCTGCTGGAGCAGGAACAGCCGAACGTGGACATCCAGCTTGGCGTGGAAGCCAATCCGGTGGCCGAAGGCATTTTTGAAATTGCCGTGACCGCCACTGTGCAGACCAAGATCAAGGACAAGACCGTGTTCCTGGTCGAAGCCAAGCAAGCTGGCATTTTCGAAATCCGCAACATCCCTGAAGACCAGATGGGCGCGATTGTCGGTATTGCCTGCCCGCAGATCGTGTACCCCTACCTGCGTGGCAACGTGGCCGACACGATCACGCGCGCCGGTTTCCCGCCTGTGCACTTGGCGGAAATCAATTTCCAGGCCATGTACGAGCAGCAACAGGCTGCCGCTGCAGAAGCGGGCAACGCCACGGCGCAATAAGCGCCATATGGTAGGGGCAGCGTGGGCGTGCAGCGCCAAGCCGCAGCACGCCGAGCCCCCTCGACCGAACGACCGCATCCCCGCGATGGCCTTGTGCCTCGCGGGGATGTCTTTTTTGCGTGACGCCAAAGGCCAAGGGTGGCCTCACAGCTTGCGCGGCGACAGGAGGCGCGCTTTGGAGAGCGCAGTCGTTGCGGCGTTTTCATCGGAGGCAATCGAAGTCTTGCTATTCTTGCCGGATGAAGATTCTTGTCATCGGAGCCGGCGCCTGGGGCACGGCCATGGCCATGAGCGCCGCGTCCAAACCCAACGCCCACGAGGTGACGCTGTGGGCGCGTGATGCTGCGCAGGCCGCCACGCTGCAGGCCGATCGTGCCAATACCCGCTATCTGCCGGATGTGCGCTTTCCGGACGCGCTGCAGGTGGTGAGTGCTGACGTTGATGCGCTCGCCGCAGCGGCCAACCTGATCGTGCTGGGTACCCCCATGGCGGCCTTGCGTGAATGGCTGCAACGCCTGCGCGACGTGCGCGCTCCGCTAGCGTGGCTGTGCAAGGGCTTTGAAGCGGTTGTGCAAGGCGCTCCAGCCGGGCATGTTGGCCTGATGGCGCATGAAGTCTGCCGCGAGGTGGCACCCGCGCTGCGCAGCAGTGTCCTCAGCGGCCCGAGCTTCGCCGCCGAGGTGGCGCGCAACCAACCCACCGCGCTCGTCGCCGCGAGTGCGCATGCCGATGTATCACAGTTGCTGGTGACGGCGTTCCACAGCGAAGCCCTGCGCGTTTATGCCAACAGCGACATCGTGGGCGTCGAGGTGGGTGGTGCGGTCAAGAACGTACTGGCGATTGCGACCGGCCTGTGCGATGGCCTGCAACTGGGCATGAACGCGCGCGCTGCGCTGATCACGCGGGGTTTGGCTGAAATGACCCGTCTTGGGCTGGCGCTGGGCGCGCGCGCGGAAACTTTCATGGGCTTGTCCGGCCTGGGCGACCTCGTGCTGACCGCCACGGGCGATTTGTCACGCAATCGCAAAGTGGGCTTGTTGCTGGCCAAGGGCATGACACTGGATGAGGCGGTGCAGTCGCTCGGGCATGTCGCCGAGGGTGTCTACAGCGCGCGCACGGTGCTGGCGAGGGCACGCCTTCTGGGTGTGGAGATGCCGATCACAGAAACCGTCGTCGATCTGCTGGACGGACGTCTGGCCGTCAGGGACGCGGTACACACCTTGATGACGCGCGATCCGAAGGGCGAGTGAATCGGCGGTGATGCGCCGTTTGCTTTTCGCAGTGCGGAAAAGTCCCTGTATGGATCTCAACTATGTATGGAAATCCATTGCGTAAGTGCATGTTTCTATTGATTCTTTTTTTGTAGCAATCGAATTGAAAATCGGATAGCCCAAATTGACTTGCAGATTGTTTCATGTCGATTGATTCTGACTTTGAAAGGATCGGCATACACGCGATGGCGCGGTGATGCGAAGAGTACATTGAGGCGGAAAAACAGGTTGTCCAGCGCGTCGGGAATGCGCATTTATCGAAGAAGTGTCATACGACTGGCGTTGCTGGGACTGGCTCCCGCAATGGCATTTGCGGGGCTCATTTCCTGTCGCGAGCGCGAGGAGGAGATGGATCAGTCTCCTTCCCCGTGGCCGGACTTGCGCTTGCCCTCGCTGCCCAATTTCCGGGACGTGGCGGGCCCTCAAAGAGAATCGCCTTATCTCAACGTGCACGGAGAGTCGTTGAGGCCGCGCGTATTCTTTCGCTCTGGCTGGTTGAATCCCGACGACGCCGATTTCCAGCGCCTGAGAGCGCTGGGAATACAAACCGTCTATGACGTGCGCGTGCCAAACGCGCGGCAGCAGCAACCCGACCGCATACCCGATGGCATCGATTACGTGCTGAGCCCTTTGTGGGAGCCACCGGCGGGCACGGAGCTCCCCAGTGAGGAGCAGATGCTGCGGCTTCTCGTAACCGCTCCCGAGGCCCGCCAGCGCACGGCGCACCTGCTCGAACAGATGTCACGCACGCAGTCTGCACAACTGTTCCATTGCGGGCGCGGCGATGTCCTGACGGGCTGGATCGCGGCGCTGCTGCACAGCATGGCCGAGGTGCCGCTGGCCACCATCGTGCAGGACTATCTATTGAGCAACGAACGCCTTTCCGCGCATGCCACGGGCCTTCGCCAGGCGGTGGCGCCTACGCTGCACGGGAGCCATTTGCAGGCAGCATTGCAGGAGGCCGAAGTGCGCTTCGGCTCCATGCGGCACTTCATCTCCGAAGGCCTGCACCTGAGCGCGGCCGCGCAGGAGCGCCTGCGCGAGCGGCTGCTGACTTAGAGGCCCAACTCCAGCGCCAGCAGCTCTTGCACCGTCTGGCGGCGACGGATCAGGCGCGCACTGCCACCGTCCACCAGCACTTCTGCTGCGAGCGGGCGCGTGTTGTAGTTGCTGGACATGGCGGCGCCATAGGCACCGGTATCGTGGATGACGAGCAGGTCACCCACTTCCGCCCCAGCCAGGTCACGCGGCAGCACGACGCCCCCATCGCCCTGGGTGAACACATCGCCCGATTCGCACAACGGCCCCGCGACCACACTGGGCTTGGCGGCCAGCGACTTGCCGTCACGGCGCAGCACGTCCATCGCATGGAAACTGCCGTACATGGCGGGGCGCATGAGTTCGTTGAAACCCGTGTCGACTAGCACGAAGTGGTTGTTGCCAGCATTCTTGGTGGCGCGCACGGTACCCAGCAGCACGCCGGATTCAGCCACGAGGAAACGGCCTGGCTCGATCTCCAGCCCGAGCGCGTGACCGACGATGGCCTCGGCCTGCTTGCGTGCGGCGTCCCACAGCCCGTGGTAGTGCGCAGTGTCGATGACCGGATCGCCACTGCGGTAGGGGATGGACAGGCCGCCACCGGCCGAGATCGCGTGCAGGTCATGACCCGCGTCCCTGGCGGATTGCACCAGCTTGACCATGGCGCCGCACACTTCCTGCAGGTGGCCGTAGTCCACGCCAGAACCGATGTGCATGTGCAGGCCGGCCAGCACAAGCCCGCCACTGCGCACGGCGTCCAGCGCGGCCAGCAGGTCGCTGTGCCAGATGCCGTGCTTGCTGTGCTCGCCGCCGGTGTTGGTCTTGTTGCTGTGGCCGTGGCCGAAACCGGGGTTGATGCGCAGCCATACATGGTGTCCCGGCGACACGCGCGCAAGCTGGTGCAGCATGTCGATGGAGCCGGCATTCACTGGCACCTTGTGCTCGACGACCGTCGCCAGCGTGATCTCATCCATCACATCGGCGGTGAAAACGATGTCGCTGGGCTCGCCAAAACCTGGCGTGAAGCCTGCCGCCAGCGCGCGCAGGATTTCGCCGCGCGACACCGCATCCACTTTCACGCCGTGCTCGCGCATCAGCTTCAGGATGTGGATGTTCGAGCACGCCTTCTGCGCAAAGCGCACGGTGTCGAACGCCTTCAACTGGGCAATGCGCGAGCGGATCGTGTCTGCGTCGTACACCCACAGCGGCGTGCCGTATTCGTCCGCGAGGTTCCACAGAAGCGAGGGGGAAAAGGGGTTGCTCATCTTGAAAAGCCTGGTTGGTTTGCCGTTGCAGGCGGGCGCGAGGCCCGCAATCAGCGCCATGATGCGGGATCGATGGTATTTAGTCGAATACTTTGATTTGAATAGGTAATTCAAATTTGATATGGTCTGATGCATCAGTTCTCACCCGCCAAGAATGACAGAACGCTCCCCGGACCGCCTTGCCGCAACCCCCGCGCCGCTGGAGCCGCGCATCAGCCATCGCCACATCGAGGTCTTCCGTGCCGTCATGCTGGCCAGTGGCGTGACGGGCGCGGCGCGCTTGTTGTTCACATCGCAACCCACCGTGAGCCGCGAGCTCGCGCGTCTGGAGCAGTTGCTGGGCTACGCGCTGTTCGAGCGCGTACAGGGCCGCCTGCGCGCCACGGCGCGGGCGTTGTCGCTGTGGGACGAGGTGCAGCGCAGTTGGCAGGGGCTGGATCAGGTCATCGACCACGCGCTGGCGCTGGCCAAGCCAAGCCAGACGCAGATCAGCGTTCTATGCATGCCCGCGCTCAGCCATGCACTCCTGCCAGGCGCGCTGGCGCGCTTGCATGCACAACACGGCCCGATGGCGGTGAGCGTGGCAACGCAGGATGGTCCCTTGCTGCATGAATGGATGGCGGCGCAGCGCTTTGATCTGGGTTTGACGGAAGAGGCCGACGTGCCGCCCGGAACGCGTTCCGTGGCCTTGCCCGCGCTGGATGAGGTGGCGGTGCTGCCCGCCACGCACGCATTGGCAGCGAAGCCGATGCTTAAAGCGTCCGATTTCGCCGATCAGGCCTTCGTCAGCCTGGCGCGCGACGACCCTTATCGCCAGCAAATGGATGCCGTGTTCGCCCGTGCGCGCGTGCAGCGGCAGTTGCTGCTGGAAACCCATAGCGCGGTGGCCGTGTGCGCCATGGTGGCGCAGGGATTGGGTGTGGCCATCGTGAACCCGCTCACCGCGCGGGCATGTGCCAGCGACCGTCTGGTGGTGCGGCCACTGGCGTTCTCCATCCCGTTTCAGGTGCATGCACTGCTGCCCCTGCATCGTCCGGCGGTGAGCGGCGTGGACGGCTTGCTGGAGGCGCTGCGCGAAGAAATCAACCGGGTTTGATAGGCGGCGCAGTGACGACGAGCGAAGGCGCTGGTGGAGACGGGGACTCTGGCGCGTCCAGACCCCACTCGGCCCAGTCGTCGCCGAAGAGCTCCGCCGGGTGCTGTGTGCGCTCAGAGCCGTTGCCGCACGCGAGCGCATCTGCCGCGCAATAGCGGTCGCAGCCCCAGCAGGTGCGCTCGGGGTGGGCGGGGTTATTGGGAAATTTCTTGACCATGTGATTTGCTTCAGGTCATGAAGCTTGCGCGTGCGTGCGCAGCATGGATTTGCCTTGCATCAAATGCCAGTCGTGTAATGTGCGTGCATCAGCCTTGTAGAAAGTCACGCGAATGCAGTCGGTTCACACCTGCGACGTCCCGCGCGAAAGCGCTCTGTTCGGCAGCCTGAAGAATGCCTCGATGCTCGATGCACGATGCACGATGCACAATGCACGATGCGTATGGCGTGGATCTGCCTGTGGACGCGCGCTCTGCCATGCCGCTGTATCTCGACATGGCGGCGCGCACGCGCGCGCGGATCGATGCCGCCATGCGCATGCGCAACCGCCTGGGCGGGCTGGCCGGGCTGGCCGTGCTCAAGGGTTGGCGCAGTGACGTGGCGCCCTGAGCTGGCGCCTCGTTGAATCAAAACTCCAGATTGTCGATGAGCCGGGTGGACCCCAATCGCGCCGCGCCCAGCGCCACCAGGGGCTCTCCGGTCTGCAGGCTGTCGGCGGTCGGGGAGAGCAGATCGCTGCGTTGGCGCACCGTCAGATAGTCCGGCTGCCAGCCCAGATCGCGCAGTGATTGCATGGCCGCCGCTTCAAGCGCCGCCAGGTCTGCCTTGCCTGCACGCGCCTGTTCGGACAACTGGTGCAGCGTGCGCGCGAGCACCATGGCTTGCTGCCGCTCTTCGGCGTTCAGATAGCCGTTGCGTGAGCTGAGTGCAAGACCATCATCGGCACGCGCCGTGGGCACGGCAACGATGTCGATGGGCATGGCGAACTGCTGCACCATGCGGCGGATCACCATGAGTTGCTGGTAGTCCTTCATGCCGAACATGGCTGCACCGCCTCCGGTCGTGCCGAACACGCAGGAAAACAGCTTCATCACCACGGTGCATACACCGGTGAAAAAGCCGGGGCGGAATTCGCCTTCGAGGATGTCGGCCAAGCGCGCATCGGGCTGCACCTTGAACACTTGCGGTTCGGGATACAGATCGTGCTCGCGCGGCGCAAACAGCACGTTGCAGCCTTCAGCCTCCAGCTTGGCGCAGTCGGCATCCCAGGTGCGTGGGTAGCTGTCGAAATCTTCATGCGGCAAGAACTGCAAGCGGTTCACAAAAATGCTGGCGACCACCACGTCGCCATGTTGCTGTGCGGATCGTACCAACGACATGTGACCAGCGTGCAGATTTCCCATGGTGGCCACGAAGGCGGGCTTGCCACGCGAGGCAAGTGCAGAGCGGAGATCGGCAATGGTGTGGACGATTTGCATGACGGTAGCTGATCAGGTGAGGAAAATAGGGTGTTTTGGTGTGCGAGGGCGCGAATGGCTCACCATGCATGTCGCTCGTCGAGCGGAAAACTGCCGTCCTTCACGGCCTGCACGTAGGCTTCGAATGCGCCCCTCACCGAGCCCGCATCCTGCATGAAGTTGCGCACGAATTTCGGGTTCTTGCCCAGATTCACGCCCAGCATGTCGTGCATCACCAGCACCTGTCCGGCCGTGCCGCTGCCCGCGCCGATACCAATGGTGTGGCATGTGGGCAGCGCCTGCGTGAGGTCGCGCGAGAGTGCTGCGGGCACCATCTCCAGCACCAGCATCGAAGCGCCGGCGGACTGCAACTCCATGGCTTGTCTGCGCAGGGTGGCGGCGGCGACGTCGTCCTTGCCTTGCACGCGGTAGCCGCCGAGTGCGTGCACCGTCTGGGGCGTGAGGCCCAGGTGCGCACACACCGGCACGCCGCGCTCCACGAGAAACTGCACGGTCGGCGCGGTCCAGCCGCCGCCTTCCAGCTTCACCATGTGCGCACCGGCCTGCATCAGCGCGCAGGCGCTGCGCAGGGCTTGTTCTTTGCTCTCGGCGTAGCTGCCATAGGGCAGGTCAGCAATCAGCCATGCCGTGCCTTGCACGCGATGCAGACCGCGCGCCACGCAGCCGGTGTGATAGACCATGGACTCCAGCGAGACGCCCACCGTGCTGTGCAGCCCCTGGCAAACCATGCCGAGCGAGTCGCCCACCAGAATGCACTCGACACCGGCGGCATCGGCCATGGCGGCAAAGGTGGCGTCGTAGGCGGTGAGCATGGTGATCTTCTCGCCCGCTTCGCGCATCTGCGCCAGACGCGGCAGGCTGATGGGCCGGCGCTGCGGCAGCGCGGAGGCGGGCGGGATGGTGCCGTACGGCGTGCCGCCGGATGGCGGTGTTGCGGAGGATGTGGCGCTGTTCTGCGGATCGGTCATGCGGAAAGTCTCCATGTTCTTGCGGGCTGCGTGTATTGCAGTGCAGCATACAAGGCTAAGGCAAAAACGGCCAGAGGTGCAGGGTTGACGCGCTGGCGCTTGGGCGCGTGGAATAATGCCGCGCCCGCCATTGACGCGGGACTCTTGCGATCATGCGCCGTATGCTTTCCACCCATCTTGATTTTCCCAATCCCCAAGACGCACAAGCCGCACGCATGCGTCTGCGCTTCGGCCCCGCGCTGCGCCATTGGGTGGCGTGGCGCAGGGACGAGGTGCATGGCGTTCTGGACGCTGTCGAGCAGGCGGCGCGGGCCGGGCGTTGGTGCGTGGGCGGGCTGGCGTATGAAGCCGCCGCCGCGTTCGACAAGGCCTTGCTCACGCATGCACCGTTGCCGAGCGTGCCCTTGGCGTGGTTTGCCGAATATGCAGCGCCCTTGTCCGCGCAAGCCGATGCGCAAGATGGAGCGCAAACGCCTGCGCCAGTGCATGTGCAATGGCAGGCCGAAGCGGACGATGCCATGGACCGGTTCGATGCATCGATTGCGCGCATTCACGAGGCGATTGCTGCGGGCGAGTGCTATCAGATCAACTTCACGCAGCCGCTCAAGGGCACGCTGTTTGGTACAGCGCAGGATCTCTTCGAGGCGCTGAAAGCGCGCCAGCCCGATGGCTATGTGCTCGCGATGCGGTGGGCGGAGCAGGACATCCTGAGCCTGTCGCCGGAACTCTTCTTCGATTGGGACGGCGAGCATCTGCTCACCCGCCCGATGAAGGGTACCGCCGCGCGTGGCGCCGATGCGGCGCAGGACGCGGCGCAGGCAGCGCACCTGCGCACGTCACCCAAGGAGCGCGCCGAGAACGTGATGATCGTCGATCTGCTGCGCAACGATGTCTCGCGCATCGCGCAGCCGCACAGCGTGCAAGTGCCCCGACTGTTTCACGTTGAGGCGCTGCCCACGCTGTGGCAGATGACCTCGGACGTCACTGCGCGCACACGCGCCGGCACGCGGCTTGTGGATGTGTTTGGGGCGCTGTTTCCGTGCGGATCGATCACGGGCGCGCCCAAGGTGCAGGCCATGCATTGGATCAAGGCGCTGGAGCCCGAAGCGCGCGGCGTGTATTGCGGGGCCCTGGGCGTCGTGCGTCCGGGCGCGCAGCAGGGCGCGCTGCATGCGACCTTCAACGTGCCCATTCGCACCCTGACGGTGGCGGCGGACCGGCATGTGCGCTGCGGCATTGGCAGCGGTATCACCGCCAGCGCCCATGCGCGCGCGGAGTGGCAGGAGTGGCAGGACAAGCGCGCTTTCATCGACCAGGCATTGCCGCCGCTGCAAGTGCTGGAGACGCTGGCCTTGGTCGATGGCGCATGGCAGCACGCCGAGCACCATCTAGCGCGCATGCAGGCGTCCGCCCGATTCTTTGGCATGCCGTGGAATGCGGCAGCGGCGTCGGAGGCGATGGCGACCGTGCGCGCAGCGCACGCCGATGGCTGGTGGCGCGTGCGCTGGCTGCTCGGCTTTGACGGACATTTCGAGGCGCAGGCGTTTGCCATGGCGGACACCTTGCAGCCGGTGCGACTGCAACTGGCGGACCGCGCCTTTGCCTCCGCGCACAGCCCGTTGGTGCGCCACAAGACCACGCGCCGCGCCCATTACGCCGCGTTCGAGCGGCAGGCGGACAGCGGGGTGTTCGACACCATCCTCTGGAACGAGCGCGGTGAAATCACCGAATGCACGCGCGGCAATATATGTATGCAGATGGACGATGGCGCGTGGGTGACTCCGGCTATCGAATGCGGTTTGCTGCCCGGCGTGGGGCGTGCCTTCGCCTTGCAATCTGGCCGCGTGCGCGAGGCGGTCGTGCGCGTGGACGATTTGCCACAGATTCGTGCGTGGGCATTCGTCAACAGCCTGCGCGGATGGCTGGACGCGCAGCGCGTGCAGTAGCTCAAAGAGGCCGCCGAGAGCCCGCGTGGGTGTGAGCGCGCGCGTGATATAGCGCGTCCATATGACAATTCCCGCAATCTGACATCTCATGCGCGGATAAGGCGGGAATACCCTGACTTGTCACAATCTGTGACTCCAATAGAGCTGTCCCGGTAACGGGTCTGGCCGGTGATTTCATGCCCGTTTTCCTTTGGGGGACGCGCTTCACTGGCTGTTCTCTTCAACCCTACCAATGAACAGCATGAGTAAAAAAATTGTTGCCCTGGCCGCTCTCGTAGCCGCCTCCGGCGCTTACGCACAGTCCAGTACCGTGACCCTGTTTGGTGTGATGGATGCGTCCATTGCGCATCTGTCCAGCGACACCAATGACATCACCGGTCTGTCCAGCGGCGGGCTGTCCAGCAGCCGTCTGGGCTTTCGCGGCGTGGAAGATCTGGGTGGCGGCCTGAAGGCTGGCTTCTGGATGGAAGGCGGCATCGCTACCGACAATGGCGGCTCCGGCTTCAAGTTCGACCGCCGCTCCACCGTCAGCCTGATGGGCGGTTTTGGCGAACTGCGTCTGGGCCGTGACAAGACGCCTTCCTACCTCAACATCGAAACCTTCGATCCCTTCGGCGACGTGGGTGTTGGTGGCGTGAACGGCGCCAATCTGGTGGGCAGCGCCAGCTCTGCCGCGGGCACGCCGGAAGGCAGCGCGCCCAAGCGCGTGAGCAACAGCGTGAACTACCTCACGCCCAAGCTTGGCGGCTTCTACGGCCAACTGCAGCACGGCTTTGGCGAGAAGGCCGACAGCAATCGTCTGGCCAGCTCCACGGCACTACGCGTGGGCTACGAAAACGGCCCGCTCAACGTGGCCGCGGCCTACGGCGTGACGCGCGGCGGCAAGGTGGATCAGGGCGTGAATTACAAGGCGGCCAACATCGGCGCTTCGTACAAGTTCGGTGACATCCAGCCGATGGTGCTGCTTGCGACCGAGCGCGGCAATGACCGCCGCGTGGACGTGTACCTGATCGGCGCCAAGATGAAGCTGGGCGCCGGTGAGCTGCGTGCGGCATACTCGCAGACCAACGACAAGAAGGCCCACGACGCCGATACACAGCGCTTTGCCGTTGGATATGGCTACAACCTGTCCAAGCGCACGCAACTGTACGCAACGATCTCGCACATCAAGAACGATCGCAACGCCAAGCGCGGTTTCGCAGTGTCGTCCTCGTCACTGGCGAATCCGACCATCGCTAGCGGCGACAACGCCACGGGCTACGAATTCGGCGTGCGCCACACGTTCTGATCGGCCGCCCGCAGCGTGCGGGTGGAAATGCACCACGGCTCGACCATCCTGGTGGGGAAGCGAGCGGGCCGGGGTGCTTTTTTTGTCTGGAGATCTGCCGCAGCCTCAGAGCCGCTCTTTGACGTAGGAGCCGCGATCCATGTCCAGCACTTCCACACTGAGCTGCACCATCATGTCCGCGGGGCGCGGCGTGTGCTTGCGCAGCACCACGGCCACGCGCTCGGCCAGATCCTTCTTCGCCTCGGGCGTGCGACCGGACAGCAGGCGCAGTTGCGCATGCACGAAACCGCGGTGCGCGGGCGCGGTGCCGATCTCGAACTGCTCGATGCGGTTCGTGCGGCTCTTCACGTCGGCCTCTTCCTTCACCTCGGGGCTGGAGCAGAGGGCGGCGTTCACCTCCGCCAGAATCCGGGCAGATGGAAAGTCGGCGAGATTGGCGCTGTAGTCAATGACGAGATGGGGCATGGTGTAGTGTCTCCGGAATAATGATAGATGGGCAAAAAACGGCGCCGGTCAGACCGGCGTATAGGCCAGGCGCACGTAGATGGGCGCAAACGCCTCGGCCTGGGTGATCTCGATGAGGGTTTCCTTGGCCAGCTCCAGCATGGCGATGAAGGTCACCACCAACACGGTGCTGCCTTTTTCGGGCTGGAACAGCTCTTCAAACTCGACAAACCGGCGACCCTGCAGCGTCTTGAGCAGGTGGCTCATGTATTCACGCACGGACAGTTCCTCGCGCGTGATCTTGTGGTGCTGCACCAGCTTGGCGCGCTTGAGGATGTCACGCCACGCTTCTTGCAGATCGGCCAGTTCCACATCGGGAAAGCGTGGCTGCAGGCTTTGCTCGATGAACACCTGCGCACGCAGGAAGTCGCGCCCATATTGCGGCACGGCCGCAAGACGCTGGCTGGCAAGCTTCATCTGCTCATATTCCAGCAGACGCCGCACCAGCTCGGCGCGTGGGTCTTCCGGTTCGGCTTCGCCCTCCTGCTTCTTGGGCGGCAGCAGCATGCGCGACTTGATCTCGATGAGCATCGCTGCCATCAGCAGGTATTCGGCCGCCAGCTCCAGATTGCGCGTGCGGATCTCTTCCACATAGCTCAGGTACTGCTGCGTCACCTTGAACATCGGAATGTCCAGGATGTTGAAATTCTGTTTGCGGATCAGATAGAGCAGCAGGTCGAGCGGCCCTTCGAACGCTTCGAGAAAAATCTCCAGCGCATCGGGCGGAATGTACAAATCCTGCGGCAGCGCGAACAGCGGCTCGCCGTACAGGCGTGCCAATGCGACCTGATCGACGACATCGGGCATGCCGTCCGCGCCCGACTTCTGCACCGGTGCGTCGTCGTCCGAGAGGGAAGGATCGTTATCGGCCATGCCAGCGTGTCGGTCCGGGGGCGAATGCGCGGGCACTCAGGGCCGACACGGGAGATGCATCAGGAGTTGGTCTGGTACACATAGGGCTTCTGCGCGACGCGGCCCTCGTTGTACTCGCTCCACACGTCGCGATCCACCTGCTTGTCCCACAGCAGCGCACGACCCGCTTGCTGCTGCTTGTCCAGCTCAGGCTTTTGCTCCTTGAGCTGGTTGATGAACTGCGTGGTGTCAGATTGGTAGTCGGGGCGACGGAAGAAGGACATGGCGTGTTTCTGAATCGCGTGCGCAAGGAAGCGCACGGGGGTGTGTAACAGGAAATCTCGCTGATTTTACCGTCTGTGCCAGTAAAGGGCTAATCCGCCGGATTTCCTCGCGATGACGCCTGCAGCCAGCGCCATAGGGTGGAGCGACTGATCCCCAGTTGCTGGGCCGCCAGACCGGGCTTGCCGCCGCTGGCCCGCATGGCCTCGTCAATGCGCTCGGAGAGCGGACGCGTCGCATCCTCGGGCGGGCGCGAGTCGAGCGGCGCAGAGAAAAGCTCATCGCAATCGTGGCGCAGTGGGTCCCAAAGAATCTGGTCCATGTCGTGCGAAGCGTGCGGAAGCAGGAACACCGCGATGCGTTCGGCCATGTTTTCCAGTTCCCGGACATTGCCCGGCCAGGGATAGGCGCGCAGACGGGGCATGAACGAAGCGATGGCGTGATCGACCTCCTTGGCCGACCAGGCCCCGCCCAGCCGGTTCAGGCATTGCGTGATGAGGGGAATGACCAGGGACGCGATGTCCTCGGGTCGTGCGCGCAACGGTGGCAGGTTGAGCCGCAGGGTATTGAGGCGGTAATACAGATCCTGCCGGAAGCTTTGTGCAGCGATGAGTTCGGCGAGCGGGTGATGCGTGGCCGCGATGACGCGCACACTGATGGGAATGGGCGCCGTTGCGCCCAGGCGCATGATCTCCCGCTCTTGCAGGACGCGCAGCAGTCGGGTTTGCAAAGGCAGCGGCATGTCGCCGATTTCGTCCAGGAACAGCGTGCCGGTGTGCGCGGCCTCCAGCAGTCCGCGCTTGCCGCCGCGACGTGCGCCGGTGAATGCGCCTTCCTCGTAGCCAAAGAGTTCGCTCTCCAGCAAGGTCTCGGGAAACGATGCGCAGTTCACGGCGACGAAAGGGCGGCCAGCGCGCGCACTGGCATTGTGCATGGCCTGGGCGAACATCTCCTTGCCGGTACCGCTCTCGCCCGTGATCAGGACGTTCAGGTCGGTGGGGGCGAAGCGGCGCGCGCTCGACTTCGCCTGCTCCATCAAGGCGCTCGCTCCGATCAGGCTCTCGAACGTGTGCCGTGCCACGTGTTGCTGCCTGCGCTGCAGCATGCGCAGGCTGGTGTCGGCCGCCTGAATGGTGCCTGCGTCGTACAGGGTCAGGGCCGCGCCTACGATGTCGCCCTGTTCGACCATGGGCGTGCGGTGCGCGACCCAGTCACGTTGCGCAAAGCGGATGGCGACGGCGCGCTCGATCTGGCCCGACTTCAGCGTGGTGCGCAGGGAGAGTTCCGGCGCCAGCTCGGACAAGGTCTGGCCCTGGAGCGGGATGCCGGGACCCGCCAGCACTTGCTGCATGCCCGGGTTGGCCGTGATGATGCGCTCGTGCGCGTCGACGGCCACCACGGCCTCCTGCAGGTTGTGCAGGACGCTGTGCAGTTGTTCATAGCGACTGGCCTCCAGCCGCGCCACACGTGCCAGTTCAAGCGCGTCGTCAAACCCCTTGCGCACGCTGTCCAGCGAGTAGGCGAGCAAGCCATGCAAACCGGCCTGCTGGGCGAAATCCACTACCAGACTGGAGCCGACGATCACTTCGTAGCCTTCGCGGCGCAGCGCATCAAAGCGCTGGCGCGCATCGTCCGGCGTGCGATAGGCATGCTGGCGGATTTCGATGTTGAGCAGCTCCTTGACCTCTTCGAGCTCGGGAATCGTATGCCCGTACATCACCACGCCGACACGCGGCGCGATGCGGCGCGCACGAATCAGCGCCTGAAAAAGATCGAAGCCGCTGAGCTGGATGGTCGCCACCGGAGACTCCAGACCGGTGCGCAGAATGCTGGCGTTCGATCCTGCACTCACAAATACATCCACTTCGTTGTGCTTGATGCGGCTTTGCGCGATCGCGAGGGCCTCGCCAAAGGAGCCATCCACCACCTCGATCTCCGCGCGGTCTGCGTATTCGGCCACGACGGGCATGGCGAGCTCTCGGATATGTCGATAGCTCAGAAAGCACAGCCTCGGCTTTCCGGAAGGGGCGGCTGATGATCGCGGCATGCATGTCTCACTTGAAACGTTATTTGTTTCATAAGTGTTGCATGAAACATATTCAAGTCAATCCGTGGTGTGCATAGGTAGATGAATCAAGCAGTTACGCGCGCTGCGCGGGTTGGCATGGCCTGTGCAGTCTGTTGTGCAGAACTTTCTGCGGAGACATCTTTTGGCACTCGAACACATCACGGTATTGGATTTGACGCACATGCTCGCCGGGCCCTACGGCACGATGCTGCTGGCTGATCTGGGTGCGCGCACGATCAAGGTGGAACCACCGGGCACGGGCGAGGGCACGCGCCGCCTGCTGGAGCACGATCCGGACTATTCGCGTGATGGCATGGGCGCCTACTACCTCACGCTCAACCGGAACAAGCAGAGCGTCTGCATCGATCTCAAGAGCGATGCAGGGCGCGCGGTGTTCCTGGATCTGGTCAAGCGAGCGGACGTCGTCTTCGACAATTTCAGCGTCGGCGTGACGCAGCGCCTGGGCATCGATCACGCGGCGCTCGCCTGCGTGAATCCGCGCATCATCACCTGCTCCGTGAGCGGCTTCGGGCAGACCGGTCCGGCGACACAGCGTCCGGCGTTCGACCAGGTCGTGCAGGCCATGGGTGGCGGTATGTCGATCACCGGAACGCCTGCGACGGGGCCCACGCGCAGCGGGATTCCGATCGGTGATCTGGGCGGCGGCGTCTTTGGCGCGCTCGGTGTGCTGGCGGCGATTGCGGAGCGTGAGCGCACGGGCGTGGGTCAGCATGTGGACGTGTCCATGCTCGACGTGCAGATCTCCCTGCTCAATTACATGGCGACGATGCACCTGATGTCCGGCATCGTGCCGCAGGGGATTGGCAACGGGCACTTCGTGCACGTGCCATACAACAGTTATCCCACTTCGGACGGTCACATCATCATTGCCTGCATTGGCGATCCCTTCTTCGTGCGGTTCGTGGACTGCATCGGCATTGAAGCGTTGCGCGATCCTGCCTATCAGGAGCAGCCCGTGCGCTTTGCGGCCAAGGAACAGATCGATGCACAGATCAGCGCCCGGCTGCGCGACAACACCACCGCCTATTGGCTGGCCTTGCTGAGTGAAGCGCGCATTCCGTGTGGGCCGGTGAACAATTTTGCGCAGGCGCTGAGCGATCCCCAGGTCATCGCGCGCGGCATGGTGGCAGAGGTGGCCCTGCCAAGCGGGGAGCGACTGCGAATGCCCGGCAATCCGGTCAAGCTCTCCGGCGCGAAAGAGAATGCTTTTTCCGCAGCGCCGGCACTGGGGGCGCAAACGCACGCCGTATTGGGCACAGAACTCGGCTATTCGCCAGCGCAGCTTGCGCAACTGCATGCCGATGGTGTGATTGCATGAGGTCCGGGACGATGGAAAAAATTCACATCACCGACGTGGCGCCGCGCGACGGCTTGCAGAACCAGCAGATTCCGGTCTCCACCGACGCCAAGCTGGAACTGATCGCACGGCTCGTGGATGCGGGCGTGCAAAGCATCGAAACAACGAGTTTTGTCTCGCCCAAGGCCGTGCCGCAAATGGCTGACGCCGCCGAGCTGGTGCCGCAGGTGCAGGCCCGCTGGCCGCAATTGCGCAGCTCGGTGCTGGTTCCCAATCTCAAGGGATTGGCGCGTGCCTACGCGAGTGGCGCGAGGGAGATCGCGGTGGTGCTGTCGGCCACCGAGACGATGAATCAAAAGAACATCAACATGGGTCTGCAAGAGGCGCTGGATGTGTGCGAGCGCACGTTGAGCGCCGCGCACGCACTGGGGCTGGCGACGCGCGCCTATGTGGCGGTGGCGTTCGAGTGCCCATTCGAGGGCGAGACGCCGCTGGAAGAAGTCGTGCGGCTGGCCGCCCGCATGCATGCTGCGCACGCCGCAGAGGTTGTGATTGCGGACACCATCGGCGCGGCATCCCCCGCGCAGGTGAAGGAGCGCATGCAGGCGTTGCGCGAGGTCGTGCCGCTGCCCAGATTGGCCATTCACTTGCATGACACGCGCGGTATGGGCGTGGCGAATGCGTGGGCGGCATTGGAGGCTGGCGTGCGGCGATTCGATGCGAGCGTGGGTGGCATCGGCGGTTGTCCCTTTGCGCCGGGCGCTGCGGGCAATCTGGCCACCGAAGATCTGGTGCTGATGGCCGGGCAAAGTGGTTTCGCGTGCGACATTGCGCTTGAAGGACTGCTGGAGGCCGTGGAGTTCGCCCAGACGCTGCTGCAAAGGCCGCTCGGTGGGCGCAGCAGCGCGTGGCTCAGGCGCCAGCACGCGCGTGCCGAAAAGCCATTGGCAGCGCCCCATTCCAACTGCAACGATAAGGAGATGAACCCATGATGGAGACTCAATGCAAACGCGCCGTCTGCGCTCTGGCCGCCACGGTGGTGGCCAGTGCATGGAGCACCGGCGCATTGGCTGCACAGGCAGCCGAAGCAGCCTGGCCGACCAAGCCGGTGCTGCTCATCATGCCCTACACCGCAGGGGGACCTGCCGACGCGATCTTGCGGGCGATCGCGCCGGATCTGCAAAAGCGTTGGAAGCAGCCGCTGGTGATCGACTACAAGCCCGGAGCCAATGAGGTGCTGGGGGCCGTCGAGGTGGCGAAGTCCCGGCCCGACGGGCACACGATGCTGATCGCCACCGACGCCACTTATGCGCTCAATCCGTTGCTGAAGTCCAAGCTCCCGTTGAACGCGGAGAAGGATCTGGCCCCTGTGTCGCTGCTGATGCGTGCGCCGCTGCTGCTGGTGACGCGCCCCGACTTCCCCGCCAACAGCGTCAAGGAGGTCGTGGACTACGCGCGCAAGCACCCTGACACCGCGAGCTATGCGTCTACTGGCATTGGAGGCTCCAACCACCTTGCCATGGCGTGGTTCAACAAGCAGAACGGCATCGAGAGCGTGCATGCCCCCTACAACAACCTGAGCCTTGCGCTGCAGGACGTTACCGCCGGTCGCGTGGACATGTCGCTCGTGGTCACGGGTGGCGCGCGCGCGTTCATTGAAAGGCAGAACGTCAAGCCGATTGCGGTCAGCGGCTCGCACCGGCAACCCCTGATTCCGGACGTGCCCACGTTCGCCGAGGCGGGGTTCAAGGACTACGAGGCGTCGGTGTACTTCGGACTGTCGATGGCGGCAGGCACGCCATTGGCGATTCGTGAACGCATTGCGGCGGACATTGCCGAGCTGATCAAGGCTCCGGAATTCCAGAAAAAATACCTTTCCATTTATGGCTTCGACGCCGTCGGCAGCACGCCGCAGCAGTTCGCAGAGTTCTTGAAAAGCGACAAGGCCGCCACGATCAAGCGCATCCAGGCGGCTGGCGTCACGCCCGAATGAGTCACTACAGCAGAAAGCAACGCATATGAACCAACAGGAGAGCGTCGCCCACGACGTGGATGCGCAATGGGTGCATCTCAGCTATTCGGAGGCTGCGCAGTTCAAGACCGTCTACGGTTTTTCGGGGCAGCAGGGCGTGGTGCATCTGGAGGGCATCCGCTACATGCCGCGCGCAGTGCACTGCGACACGCTGCTGGTGTACATGCATCCCGCCAGCACGCTGCAGTTGCTGCCCATGCCGATGGCGATGGCGCGCAACGGCGTGCACGTGCTGTGTGCGGGAAGCCGATATGCACGCAACGATTCGGCGCTCATCATGGAGCACGTGGTGCGTGATCTGGGCGCGTACATCCAGCATGCGCGCGACGTCTGGGGCTATCGCAAAGTGGTGTTGGCGGGGTGGTCTGGTGGCGGCTCGCTGTCGCTGTATTACCAGTCGCAGGCGGAATCACCGACTGTCACGCACACACCAGCGGGCGATGCGTACGATCTGACGCAGGCCGGTCTGATTCCCGCGGACGCGTTCATCCTGCAGGCGGCCCATGTCTCGCGCGCCGTGGTGCTGCAGGAGTGGATCGATCCCAGTGTGCTGGACGAGAACGATCCGGATCAACGCGACCCGAGCCTGGATCTGTACCACCCGGACATCCGCCCGCCGTATGACGCGGCCTTCATGGCGCGCTTTCGCGCGGCGCAACGCGCGCGCGTCGTGCGGCGCACGGCGTGGGTCAAGGAGACGCTGGCCGAACTCAGACGCCGCAATGGTCTCGAGGTGGAGCGCGGCTTTGTCACGCACCGCACGATGGCCGACCCCCGGTTCCTGGACGGTGCGCTCGAGCCCAATGACCGCCCCATCGGACATTGCTACATGGGGCACCCCGAGACGGCAAACAGCGGGCCCATTGGTCTGGCACGCTTTTCCACACTGCGGGCCTGGCTTTCCCAATGGTCGCCCGACGACACCAACGCCCTCGGCGACCGCTGCGCGGAACGCATCAGCGTGCCGTTTCTGGCGCTTGAGCACAGTGCAGATGATGCCGTGCCACAACCGCATACGCGCATGGTGTTCGATCGGGTGCGCAGCACGGATCGTGAGATGCAGGTCATACAGGGCGCCACCCACTACTTCGTTGGGCAGCCCGAACGGCTGCAGCGCACAGCGACGCTGACGCTCGACTGGCTGAGAACGCGCGGATTTTGCACGGCATGATGCCCATCGGGAACCCCTGGCGGCCTCGGGACCGCACGACAAGACAAGACAAGACAAGGAGACACCATGAGCAAAACGACCATCGTATTGAGCACTATTTCCGTCTCGATAGGGCTGCTGGCTGCGGCAGGATCTGCCCGGGCGGAACCCTATCCGAGCAAACCGATCCGGCTGATCGTTCCCTTTGCGCCGGGTGGCGTGACGGACACGGGCGCGCGTGTCGTGGCGGACAAACTGGGTGAGCGCCTCGGTCAGCAGGTGATCGTGGACAACAAGCCGGGCGCGTCGGGCAACATCGGAACGCAGCAGGCCGCGGTGGCGGCGCCTGATGGCTATACGCTGGTGGTGGGCTTTGACGGCACCATGGTGATCAACCCGCATGTCTACAAGAAGGTGCTGTTCGATACGCTCAAGGATTTCGCGCCGGTCAGCAAGATCGGCGACGCGGCGCTCATCATCGTGGCCAATCCGTCGGTGCCGGCCAAGGATTTGCAGTCGCTCGTTGCCTATTCCAAGAGTACGCCCGGCGGCGTCTCGTATGGCAGCGCGGGCACGGGAAGCACGCCCCATCTGGCGGGAGAATTGCTCAAGGCGCGCACCGGAGCGAATTTCGTCCACGTGCCCTACAAAGGAGGTGGTCAGGCCATGGCCGATGTGGTGGGCGGTACGCTGCCCATGCTCTATACGGCGGTGGCGGGGGCCTACCCGTTCGTCCAACGCGGCCAGATGACGGGCATTGCCGTCTCCAGCAGCAAGCGGCTCGCCTCGCTGCCGAACGTTCCCACCGTGGCGGAGTCGGGTGTGCCGGGATTCGAGGTGAATTCGTGGATCGGCATTCTTGCGCCTGCCAAGACGCCCCAGCCCATCATTGAGCGCTTGCAGAAAGAACTGCACAGCGTCGTGCATAGCCCGGACATCAAGGAGCGGCTGGCGTCGCTGGGCATCGAATCATCAGGCAATACGCCCGCCGAATTCCGTGCAGAGATCGAGCGCGACCTGAAAAAATACGCCGATGTGGTGAAGACTGCAAACATTCGTGTGGATTAGTCGCCGCACCTCCCCAAACGCGCCATGTCGCGTTAGAGTCCCGTCCTCACGATCGTGGATATCGTGATGATTCAACTTTCAGGAAGGACTTCACATGGCAATGGTGCGCATGGCGCGGGCGGGGTTTGCGGCGGCTTTGGCGGCGGTGGCTTTGCTGGCCGGATGTGACAATCAACGCATGGAAGATCTCAAAGTAGGCATTTCCACCGAGGTGGATGTTCGCGACCGGCTAGGCCCGCCAGAGTACATCTGGCCGGAGGCCGATGGCTCGCGCACGCTGGAATACAACCGCCAGCCGATGGGGGCGACCAACTACATGATCAACATCGGCACGGACGGCAAGATGCGTGCGCTTGATCAGGTGCTGACGCCGCAGAACTTCGCCAAGGTGCAGCCCGGCATGAGCGAGGAGCAGGTGCGCCGCATGCTGGGCAAGCCGGCCAAGGTCGTGCCGTACGAGCTCAAGCAGACCATCGAGTGGGACTGGAACTGGATCGATCCGCCCACACGCAAAATGTATTTCACCGTGGTGTTCGGCTACGACCGCAAGGTGAAGAACAGCTATAGCGCCGAAAAGCTGCACGACGGCCCTTGAGGCGCCGCCGCGCCCGGCTACTGCGGAGAGTTGAGTGCGCCTGTGACGGGCGCTGTCACTGGCGCTGTCACGGGCGCTGTTGCGGCTGACGGTGCAGGCGCTACGGCCGACGCTGATGCAGCGTCTTGCGCGGGCAGCGCACGCGGCGGCAGATCGGCGGAGTCGCGATAGCGGATCGTGATGCCGCTGCCGTCGTCCTTGTCATCGTCGAGCAGCGCGTCGGCTGCCTTGCCCACGCCTTTGCCCACGATGCGCACGGTGCCGATGGCGGCGTCAGCGGTCAGACCGACCACGGAGGTGGTCACGCTAACCACCGCGCAGCCGGACAGCCCCAACGCCGCTGTGGTGAACACAATCCCCAAAAAAGCCCCTCGGCCTGCGCGGAGAGGCTTGTGCGTTGCCATGCGAAAAGCGGTCTGCGTCAGTGGATGCGCATGCCCGGCTGTGCGCCGGGGAACGGCTCCAGCACGTAGATGCCGGGGTGCGCTTTTTCGTCCGCGTGGCTTGCGGCCAGCACCATGCCTTCGCTCACGCCAAACTTCATCTTGCGCGGAGCCAGGTTGGCCACGACCACGGTCAGCTTGCCTTGCAACTGCTCGGGCTGGTACATGCTGCTGACGCCCGAGAACACGTTGCGCATGCGGCCTTCGCCCACGTCCAGTGTGAGTTGCAGCAGCTTGGTGGAGCCTTCCACCGCCTTGCACTCGACAATCCTGGCAATGCGCAGATCGACCTTGGCGAAGTCGTCGATGGTGATGGTGGGCGCAATCGCCTCGCCGCCCGGCAGGACTGCTTCCACGACCGGTGCAGCAGGGGGCTCGAACAGGGCGTCGAGCTGCTTGACGTCGACGCGCTGCATCAGGTGCTTGTACTCGCCGATCTGGTGGTCCTTGCCCAGCGGCTTGTCCACGTCGTTAAAGAACTCGGGCGGCACGATGAGGAAGTTGGCCACTTCAGCGGCCACTTGCGGCAGGATCGGCTTCAGGTAGATGGTGAGGATGCGGAAGGCCTCGATGCAGGTCGTGCACACGTCTTGCAGGCGCGCTTCCATGCCTTCCTTCTTCGCCAGTTCCCAGGGCTTGTTGGCGTCAACATAGGCATTCACACGGTCGCACAGCAGCATGATCTCGCGCACGGCACGCGCCGTGTCGCGGGCTTCGTAGGCGGCCACGACGGTGTCTTTTTGCTCGCGCAATTGGGCGACCAGTGCCTGGCTGTCGGCGCTCATCTCGCCCAGCTTGCCGTCAAAGCGCTTGACCAGAAAGCCTGCCGCACGCGAGGCGATGTTGACGTACTTGCCGATCAGGTCGGCATTCACGCGCGACATGAAATCTTCGGGGTTGAAGTCGATGTCTTCGTTCTTGCCGTTGAGCTTGGCGCCCAGGTAGTAGCGCAGCCATTCGGGGTTCATGCCCAGGCTCAGGTATTTGAGCGGGTCCAGACCCGTGCCACGGCTCTTGCTCATCTTCTCGCCGTTGTTCACGGTCATGAAGCCGTGCACGCAGATCTTCGTCGGCGTCTTGCGGCCGCTGAACTTGAGCATGGCGGGCCAGAACAGCGTGTGGAACGTGATGATGTCCTTGCCGATGAAGTGGTACTGCTCCAGCGCCGGGTCGGCCATGTAGGCGTTGTAGTCTTCACCGCGACGGTTCAGCAGCTCCTTGAGCGATGCCAGATAGCCGACGGGCGCATCCAGCCAGACGTAGAAGTATTTGCCCGGCGCGTCGGGGATTTCGATGCCGAAGTAGGGCGCGTCGCGGCTGATGTCCCAGTCGTCCAGACCTTCGCTGGTCGTGCCATCGGGATTGGTGCGCACGCCGAACCATTCCTTGATCTTGTTGGCCACTTCGGGCTGCACATGCACGCCGTCCTGCGTCCACTCGCTGAGGAACTCCACGCAGCGCGGATCGGACAGCTTGAAGAAGAAGTGCTCGGAGGACTTCAGCACCGGCTTGGCACCGGACAGCGCCGAGTACGGCTGGATCAGGTCGGTGGGCGAATACACCGAGCTGCACACCTCGCAGTTGTCGCCATACTGGTCCTTGGCGTGGCAGCGCGGGCACTCGCCCTTGATGAAACGGTCCGGCAGGAACATGTTCTTCTCGGGGTCGAAGAACTGCTCGATGGTGCGCGTTTCGATGAAGCCGGCCTTTTTCAGATCGAGATAGATCTGCTTGGACAGTTCATGATTCTCCGCGCTGTCGGTGTTGCTCCAGTTGTCGAAGGCGATGTGGAAGCCGTCGAGGTACTGCTTGCGGCCAGCGGCAATGTCGGCCACGAACTGCTGCGGCGTCTTGCCTGCCTTCTCGGCTGCAATCATGATCGGTGCGCCGTGCGCATCGTCTGCGCCGACGAAGTTCACCTCGTTGCCCTGCATTCGCTGCGCACGCACCCACGTGTCGGCCTGGATGTATTCCATGATGTGGCCGATATGGAAGTTGCCGTTGGCATACGGCAATGCGGTGGTGGCGAAAATCTTGCGTGCAGTCATCGGTTCTATCTTTTGGTGAACCCGCGAAATGCGGCTCCGGACGGAACCTTCTATTGTAGTTGGAGCTGCCAAAGGGCGGGTGTCAGTGCGAATCTGTGGGCAAGCGCCAGCCAAAGAACGCACACACCTCCGCGCGACGGGCGCTCACGTCGGAGCGGCCCAGCTCGATGAGCTCCTGGGTAAAGCCACTCTCAAAGAGCAGATAGCTCGCCAGCGCCGCGCCGCCTGCCACCGATGCGGGGCCGCCGGTGTTGCAGGGGGTGTTGGCGGCGTCCTTCACCCCCACAGCGCCGAGCAGGGCGCGGATCGTGGCGGGCAACTCGCAGACATGGCGCGAGGCAATTTCGTCGATGCGCTGGCTGGGCGAAAGCACCAGCAGTTCAAGCGGCTTCAGCGGGCTGCGCGCACGCGCATCGGGTGGGATGAGGGACAGCGTCTGGTTGATGCGCTCGGCGCGTTCGATGTCCACCGACAGCGCATCCAGAAAGATGCTGGACAGGGCGTGCCCACCAATCTGCGCCAGCGATGGATAGCTGGGCAGCGCGTCGGGTTGCGCGGGCAGCGCGGGTTCGTGCATGCGCCCGGCGCCGACGATCAGGATGCGGTCAGCGCCCAGATGGATGGCGGGCGCGATAGGGGCCGTCTGGCGCATGGAGCCGTCGCCCAGATAGTGCATCTGCCCGTCCACCGACACGGCGCGTGCCGGGAAGATGAAGGGAATCGCCGACGAGGCCAGCAGGTGCGCGTGGCTGATGCTGGCGCGCACGGATTTGCGCTGAGAGCGGATCCACGGCGTGCGCGCGGCATGCGATTCGTAGAAGGTGACGTGCTCGCCCGAGGTGTAGCTCGACGCGGTGATGGCAAGCGCGTGCAGGTGGCCGTCACGAATCAGCTCCGGCAGGCGATCGAGCGGCACCAGTTGCTTGAGCAGGTCCGCCAGCGGCGCGTTGTTCAGCAGGGCATGCGGACGCGCCTTGCGCCAGCGCGCCACGGTCCAGCCCAGAGACAGCAAGGTGAGCCAGTGCGCGCCGCTGCGCAGCACGCTGATGGAGTCGGCCAGATAGACCTGCGATGCGCGAAAGCCGCGCCAGGTCCGCGCCATGTGGCGCACGACGTCGTCAAAATGGTCGGCGCCGCAAGCCAGTGCAGAGGCATTGATGGCCCCTGCCGAGGTGCCGCAGAGGATCTGGAAGGGACTGCTCTGGCGCGGCAGGCCGCAGGCAATGCGCAGGTCGGCAATGGCTTCGAGCACGCCCACCTGGTAGGCGGCCCGTGCGCCCCCGCCCGAGAGCACGAGGCCAGTTTGCGGTGGGGAAAGCCTGGCGTCGCGCATTCCGGCCCGTGTCAGCGCGCCCGTTTGCGCGCGTTCAGCAACATGGTGGCCAGCGCATCGCCTTCGAGCAGCAGCAGGCCGTGCTCCTTGGCATAGGCGCGGGCGTTCTCGGTCAGCGCAGCATCTTGTAGCGCCACATACACGCCGTGCTGCGCTTGCTGACGCTGTACGGCGTCGAACAGTTCGCGCAGCGGCTCGGTGCCATGATTGGCGGCCTTCCAGCGGCGGGCGCTCACCAGCGAGACGGTGCCGGACTTTTCCAGACGCAGATCGGCAGCGGAGTTATTACCGGGAAGGCGCTGCACGCTCTGGCCTTCCAGCGTCCAGGCCTGCTCCAGCGCGTTGGCGAATTCCTTCCACGACATGGCCGCCACTTCGGCCCGCACGGCTTCCAGTCGGCTGCTGCTCGGGGCCTTGAACTGCCGCCACGCCGCCATGCAGCCGACGATCACCATCGGCCCCGCGCCCAGCGCCGCAAAGGGTGCGATCTCGCGCGGCAGCAGCGCCGAGCAGGCGGCCACGATGCCGACGGCAATCGCAAAGCTGATCCACCACGGCGAACGCAGCAGAATTGCGAACAGGGAGTTCTCGGCCATCTTCAACTTCACGGGAAACCTGATGTATGTAGGGGTTATGGGGAGGAATGGGGCAAATGCCACGTGCGAGCGCATGGCACTCAGTCTGGATAGACTACCCGACTCCTGAGGAGTAAAAAAATATGGCCATTACTGAACAGGGTCTCCTGGAGGCTCTTGCCCACGTTCGCGACCCCTATACCGGTAAGGATTATGTGAGCACGCGCGCCGTGCGCAATGTCACGATCAGTGGCGGTGATGTCGCATTCGACGTGGAACTTGGCTATCCCGCCAAAAGTCTGGTGCCTGAACTGCGCCAGCAACTCGTCGCGGCGGTGAAAACCCACCTGCCGGGCGTGGAAAACGTATCGGTCAACGTGACCAGCAAGATCATCGCGCATTCCGTGCAGCGGGGCGTGCAACTGTTGCCGGGCGTGAAGAACATCATTGCCGTGGCGTCGGGCAAGGGCGGCGTGGGCAAGAGCACCACGTCGGTCAATCTGGCGCTGGCGCTGGCCGCCGAAGGCGCCAACGTGGGTCTGCTGGATGCCGACATCTATGGTCCGAGCCAGCCGCTCATGACCAACACCAGCGGCAAGCCCGAGAGCCTCGACGGCAAGCTGATGGAGCCCAAGCGCAGTATGGGCTTGCAGATCAACTCCATCGGCTTCCTCGTGGATGACGCGCAGGCGATGATCTGGCGCGGCCCGATGGCCAGCCAGGCGCTGGAGCAACTGATCATGCAGACGCGCTGGAACGACCTCGACTACCTCGTGGTGGACATGCCGCCGGGCACCGGCGACATCCAGCTCACCATGTCGCAGAAGGTGCCGCTGACGGGCGCGATCATCGTCACCACGCCGCAGGACATCGCGCTGCTGGATGCCAGGAAGGGCATCAACATGTTCCAGAAGGTGAACGTGCCGATCCTCGGTCTGGTCGAGAACATGGCGGTGCACATCTGCAGCAACTGCGGCCACGCGGAGCACATCTTCGGTGCCGAAGGCGGCAAGCGCATGGCGCAGGAATATGGCATGGACTACCTCGGCGCGCTGCCACTGGCCATGTCGATCCGTGAGCAGGCCGACAGCGGTCGGCCCACGGTGGTGGCCGACCCTGACGGCGAGATTGCGAAGATCTACCAATCCATCGCGCGCAGCGTGGCGGTGAAGATCGCACAACAGGCGAAAGATTTTTCGTCGAAGTTCCCGACCATCACCGTCAGCAAGACGACCTGAGCATCGGTGGGCAAGGCGCGTGGTCCGTCGCTCCGCACAAGAGAGCGGCGATCACGCCAGCAGGCCCTTCAAGGGCCAAGCAGGAGACAGTGGTGAAAGAGCAGAAGATCGAGTTCTACAACGGGCCAGCAGGCGGCTGGGGCGCGCTCAACAGCGTGAAGAATTCGCTGCTCGCGCAGGACATTCCGCTCAAGGGCGCGAAGACGCTGTTGTCGGCCAACCAGCCCGATGGCTTTGACTGTCCCGGCTGTGCGTGGCCCGATCGCAATCACGCCTCCACGTTCGAATTCTGCGAAAACGGCGTCAAGGCCGTTGCAGCGGAAGCGACGGCGCGGCGTGCAGGGCCGGAATTTTTTGCCCAGCACACGGTGCGCGAGCTGGCCGCGCAGAGTGACTTCTGGCTCGAAGATCAGGGCCGCCTCACGCACCCGATGGTGTATGACGCGGTGAGCGACCATTACCGTCCGGTGGAATGGGACGCCGCATTCGCGTTGATCGCCCAGCACCTGAACGCATTGCCCGATCCCGATCAGGCCATCTTCTACACCTCGGGGCGCACCAGCAACGAGGCCGCATTCCTGTACCAACTGTTTGTGCGCGAGTTCGGCACGAACAATTTTCCGGACTGCTCCAACATGTGCCATGAGCCGAGCGGCAGCGCCATGCGCCCGCAGATCGGCGTGGGCAAGGGCACGGTGGAACTGGTGGATTTTGAAAAGGCCGACGCGATCTTCATCTTCGGCCAGAACCCCGGCACCAACCATCCGCGCATGCTGGGCGAGTTGCGCGCGGCGCACAAGCGCGGTGCACGCATCGTCAGCTTCAATCCGCTGCGCGAGCGGGGGCTGGAGCGCTTTGCCGATCCGCAGGACAAGCTGGAGATGGCGACCTTTGGCTCCACGCCCATCAGCACGCACTACCTGCAACTGCGCGTGGGCGGCGATCTGGCGGCTGTCAAAGGCATGATCAAGCATGTGCTGGAGCAGGAGGCCGCGCACGGCAATGTGCTCGACCATGCCTTCATTGCCGAGCACACCACCGGTCTCGATGCGCTGGAGCGCAGCGTGCGCGAAGAATCGTGGCAGGTGCTGGAACAAGAGTCCGGCCTGACCGAGGCGCAGATGCGCGGCGCGGCGGACGTCTACATCGGGGCTGACAGCGTCATCGCCTGTTGGGGCATGGGCATCACGCAGCACATGCACTCCGTGGCGACGATCCAGATGATCGTGAACCTGTTGCTGCTGCGCGGCAACCTGGGCCGTCCCGGCGCGGGCGCGTGCCCAGTGCGCGGGCACAGCAACGTGCAGGGCGACCGCACGATGGGCATCTGGGAGAAACCGCCCGCTGCACTGCTCGACCGTCTGCGCGACGTCTACGGTTTTGAGCCGCCGCGTGCCAACGGCGTGGACACCGTGGAGGCCATTGCCCACATGCGCGATGGCAAGGCGCGCGTGTTCTTTGCCATGGGGGGCAACTTTGCCTCGGCCACGCCCGATACCTATGCCACCTGGAAGGCCCTGCAACGCTGCGACCTGACCGTGCATGTGACCACCAAGCTCAACCGCAGCCACGTGGTGCATGGGCGCGAGGCGCTCATCCTGCCTTGCCTTGGGCGCACCGAGATCGACATGCAGAACGGCGCAGCGCAGGGCGTGACGGTGGAAGACTCGATGAGCATGGTGCACATCTCCGTGGGCATCAACCCGCCCGCGTCGGAGCACCTGCTGTCGGAGCCCGCCATCGTCGCGCGGCTCGCGCAGGCCACGCTGAGTGAGCGCAGCCGCGTGCCGTGGGCGGCCCTCGCGGCGGACTATGCGCTGATCCGCGACGAGATTGAAAAGGTGTTCCCCGACTTCGCCCGCTTCAATGCGCGCGTGGCCGTGCCGGGCGGCTTCCGCTTGCGCAACACGGCCAGCGAACGTGTGTGGAGCACGGCGAGCGGCAAGGCCACTTTCTGCGCACACGACGTGCCGCGCGACACGCCCAGCCACCGTGCACGCGAGCGCCTGCGCGACGAGATCGTGTTCACCCTGCTCACCACGCGATCACACGACCAGTACAACACCACCATCTATGGCATGGACGACCGCTACCGTGGCGTGTACGGCCAGCGCCGCGTGGTGTTCATCCACGCCGAAGACATCCGCGCCCTGGGGCTGCGCGATGGCGACTGGGTGGACATCCGCACCGTGTGGGACGATGGACAGGAGCGGCGTGCGGACCGGTTCAAACTGGTGGCGTATGACATTCCGCGCGGCAATCTTGCGGCCTACTATCCGGAAACCAACCCGCTGGTGCCGCTGTCGTCCGTGGCGTTGAACGCGGGCACGCCGGCATCGAAGTCGATTCCCGTGGTGCTGCAGCGTTCGGCAGAGGCGGCATGAGCGAGGCGTTGCCGCTGGCGGCGCACATTCTGCTGGCCCTGGCGCAGGAGCAGGGCGCGCGCGGGGACGATGCGGCGGTACCGCTACCGCGCCTGTCCAAAGCGCTGGGCCTGAGCGCGAGTGCCCTGATGCGTGAACTCACGCTGATGTCGGACGCGCAGATCGGCGCGCACCGTGGCCCCGGATGGGTCACGGTGAGCGAGAGCGAAGGGCGCTGGCGGGTGGCGCTCACGCCCGCAGGGCGGGCGGTGCTACCGGAATGATGATCAGCGCTGGTCTTCGCGGAAACGCTGGAAGACGGTGGCGATGATGGGCCCGGAAATGTTGTGCCACACGCTGAAGATCGCGCTGGGCACGGCCGCCAGTGGCGAGAAGTGCGCAGTGGCCAGCGCCACTCCCAGACCCGAGTTTTGCATGCCCACCTCGATGGCCAGCGTCTTGCGTTTGGGAAGGCTCATGCCGAACAGTTTGGCCAGGCTGTAGCCCAGCAGATAACCCAGACCGTTGTGCAGTACCACGACGGCAAAAATCATCAGGCCGCTCGTCGCAATGCGCTGCTGGCTGCCGGCCACCACGGCGGCAACGATGGCAACGATGGCGATCACCGATACCAGCGGCAGCACGTTCACGGCGGCCTTGACCTTCTCGCGCATCAGCGTCTGGCAGATCACACCCAGTGCAATCGGCAGCACGACCACCTGCACGATGGACTTGAACATGGCCACGGCGCTCACGTCGATCCATTGGCTCGCCAGCACATAGATCAGCGCGGGCGTGACGATGGGCGCCAGCAGCGTGGTGACGGACGTGATGGCGACCGACAACGCCACGTCGCCGCGCGCGAGGAATGTCATCACGTTCGAGGCCGTGCCGCCGGGGCAGCAGCCCACCAGGATCACGCCCACGGCCACTTCGGGTGGCAGTTGCATGCCCTTGGCCAGGGCCCATGCCAGTCCGGGCATGATGACGAATTGCCCGACCACGCCGACGGCCACATCACGCGGGCGGCGCAGCACTTCGCGGAAATCGTCCTTGGACAGGGTCAGCCCCATGCCGAACATGATGATGCCCAGCAGCGGCACGACATAGGGGCCGATCCATTTGAATTGTGCGGGAAAGAAGAACGCCAGAAAGGCGAAGAGCAACGTCCACAGAGCGAACGTCTTGCCAACAAATTGGCTCAGGCGAGCGATGGCCTGCATGGTGAAAGATCCTTGACTGAAACACGAACGCGCGCAACACGGGCAGCATGCGCGCGCCGTTGCGGAGCCGACAGGCGGCCAGAAGAACAAGGGCAGGATTCAGAACCGGGATGGTGGCACGGAACCTCCCGGTGAAGAGCACGGGGTGTGTGCGGCGACGATGGCAGCGCAGGTCGGATGCATCACGAAGCCAGTTGCGATCTTAAAAAGTTTGCGAAACCGTCGTCGCCGCTCGGGTAATTCGCGCGGCGCTACCGCAGGGCAACGTCGCGCCCTTGCCCGTCCCATTGCGCGACGGGGCCGAGCAGCAGCTCGCGCGACCAGTCATAGCGTGAGCGCTTCGCAGGATCCACCATGGCCTCCACAGGCGAGCGCGCCTCGAAGCATGTGCACGGCCACCAGAAGCACCTCGTCGCCAAAGCGAAACCTGTTCTTGTCCAGTGCACCCAACTCCACGTAGCGCGGGGCGCCGGTCTTCCTGGCAAACGCGCGGATGTGATCCTGAAACGCCTGCAGCTCATCACAAAGTTGCCAGACGATGCGCCTGGCCTAGGGGGAATAGCGCTTGTGCGAGATCGCCTTGCCTTCGCCTTGCGCCAGACCTTGGCGCATCCGCCTTCGTTGGCGGAAATGAATTCTATGCTGCGCAACTCGCCCGAGGACATGACGTCGCATTCGGTTGCGGGAGCCGCAGCGGGTGACGTTTGCGGATGCGCTGTGCGCTTTTGCTGAGGGCGCGCAGGGGTTTGCGCTCCACCTGCCGTGTCAGGCCGTCGTTTCCAGCGCCAGGATCTGCGCGGCGATGCGTTCGATGTCCGCTTGTTCCAGCGCTGCCGCCTCGACGCGATGGCGCTGGTCCCACTGCGTGAAGTGGTTGGACTGCGAGCGCTCGTAGTGCGGGTCGTAATGCAGAGTCATCAGTTCGCCGAACAGGTGCGGCAGGTCCTTGTTGCGCGCCCAATCTTGCCAGCGGCCTACGGTTTCCTTGCCTTGCAGCTCTGTCAGCACGCCCAGCTTGTCGATGAGGCTGTCCACGTCGTCGCCCAGGTAGGCATAGTCGCGCAGCAGGTAATTCAATCGTGCCTCAGGCGTTGCGGCGACCTCAATCGCCACGGACGAACGCATGTGCGCTACCAGTATCGGCGGCACGGAAATGCGCCCGATGCGCGCGCTTTCGCCTTCCACATACAACGGGCGCGAGAGGTCCACTTGCTCCAGCACCGTGGCCACTTGGGTTTCAAAACTTTTTTGCGACGGCTGCTCCACACCGGGCAAGTTGCCGAGCAGCGAGCCCTTGTGCCGCGCGCAGTGTTCCAGATCGAGCACCTGCGCGCCTTGCGCCTCCAGCGCCTGCAATACACGCGTCTTGGCGCTTCCCGTGGCACCCAGAACCACGCGCAGGTTGAGCTGCGGAACAATCGATTCGATCTGCGCAATCACATGCCGGCGAAACGACTTATAGCCGCCCGCCAGCTGCTGCGCGTCCCAGCCCACCAGACGCATCCACTGCACCATCGAGCCGCTGCGCATGCCGCCGCGCCAGCAATAGACCAGCGGCTTCCAGCGCTCGGGCATCTCGGCAAACTGCTCCCGCAGATGTCTGGCCAGATTGGCCGCCACCATGGCTCCGCCCACACGCCGCGCTTCAAACGCGCCTTGCTGCACATACAAGGTGCCCACGATGGCGCGCTCCTCGTCATCGAGCACCGGGCAATTGATCGCGCCGGGAATGTGGTCCAGCGCGAATTCGCTGGGCGAACGCGCATCGACGATGGCGTCGAAACGGGAGATATCGGCAGGGCGGACGGGTTGGTAGTGGGACATGGCAATCTGGACTGAACCCAAGACTATAGCGTGCGACCCGTGAAACAACGATCGCCGTACGCAAAGGTTGATGTGCGGAGTCTGCCTCCGATACCAGGACGGATCGCATGGGCCTGTGATGGCGTTCATTGGATTGCGTCCCCGGGTTTCCCCCATTTTGAGAGTGCTTGTCCGTGTCTATATTAATTGTCATTACAAATGTTTAAATAAAACAATTAAATTTTTTTCTCCCAGCCATTCCAGCAGTCAGGTTTTCTCTCTCCAAGGAGCGTTGTTCATGCAGTCAGCGATTGAAATTGGCCCTCAGCGTTATCGCGCGTCCTACGGGCGCTATCTCGAGGATTTCAAGGTGGGGGACGTGTACGAGCATCGGCCTGGCCGAACGATCACGGACAACGACAACATTCAGTTCTCGCTGATGACGATGAATGCGCATCCGATGCATTGCGATGCCAACTTTGCGAGCAAGAGTGAGTTTGGGCGCTTGCTGGTGAACAGTGGTCTGTCACTTGCGGTGGTGCTGGGGATGACCGTGAGTGACGTCAGTGCCAAGGCGATCGCCAATCTCGGCTGGAAGGAGATCCGGTTGACTGCGCCCGTTTTTGGCGGCGACACGTTGTACGCGGAGTCTGAGGTTTTGGAGGTGCGGCCTTCCCAAAGCCGACCGACGCAAGGGATCGTGACCACGCTCACCCGTGGATTCAATCAGGACGGGGTCATGGTGATGGAGTTCGTGCGCATGTCCCTCATCCCGAAACGGGGACACGGCGTCGAAGACCGTTGAATTGAGGCGTCGAAAACAACGGTTGTCCTGCGCAACCCACCCAAAAGGAGACTTCCACATGAAACTTCTGTTCGGAACATGGCGTGCAGCCATCACAGCGCTGGGATTGGCGGCTTTTGGAGTCACGGCACACGCCGCTTATCCGGACAAGCCGATTCGCATCGTCGTCGGCTTCCCGCCTGGACAAGCGACGGACATGATTGCCCGTATCGCCGCCAAAAAGCTGCAGGACGCCATGGGGCAGCCGGTGGTCGTGGACAACAAGCCTGGCGCGGCTGGAATCATCGGCTCGGAGTTGGTGGCCAAAGCGCCGGCGGACGGTTATACGCTGGTCGTCGGCTCCAGCGGCACGATGGCGATCAACCCGAGTCTGTATGGGAAACTGCCCTATCACCCGCTGAGGGATTTTGTTCCCGTCAGCATTTTGTCGGTGGTTCCCTTGTTTCTCGCCGTCAATCCCCAGGTGCCCGCGCAGACGGCGGCTGATCTGGTGAAGTTGGCCAAAACGTCTCCTAGCAAGCTCAATTACGGCTCGGGCGGGAGTGGCGTGACGAGTCACTTGACGATGGAGCTGCTCAAACATGATCTGGGCATCGACATGACCCATGTGCCTTACAAGGGCAGTCCTGCAGCGGTGACGGATCTCATCGGCGGGCAAATCACCACCATGATCGATACCGGCCCTGCGCTGTTGCCGCACATGCGCTCAGGCAAGTTGCGCATTCTTGCGGTGGCCAGTGAAAAGCGAAATGCCGCCGCCCCCAACGTGCCGACCATGCAGGAGGCAGGACTGGGCCATTTTGTGGCACCAGCCTGGATTGGACTGGCCGCGCCCAAGGGCACCCCGAAAGAGGTGATCGATACCTTGTACAAGGCTCTGGCGAGCAGCTGGCGCGATGCTCCGGATGTCAACGAGCAACTCAATGCACTCGGTGCCGAAGCCGCATTGATGAAGCCGGACGAGTTCAGCAAGTTCATCCAGTCCGAAATTGACAAATGGGCCGTGGCGGTGAAGTTGTCCGGGGCAAAGGTGGACTGAAAGATGACCCATTCAGATCCCGATCTGGCGCAGGCAACCCATATATCGGCGCGCCTCGCTGATTTCGCGAAGGACTTCACTCTGGAGGCTGTGCCCATCGCGGTCAGGCAACGCGCCACGCATCTGATGCTGGACGCGTTGGGAATTGCGCTTGCCTCGACACAATGGGATTTTTCGCGCGTTGCCTTGAATGGCCTGCGAGAGCTTGCCGGAGTTGGCGGAGACGTTCCGGTCATTGGGCATGGACTGAAACTGCCCTTGCGTGATGCGGTCATCATGAACGCGTTGCTCATCCATGGACTGGACTATGACGATACCCATCCCTCGGGAGTGATTCACGCCACCACCTCCGTCCTGCCAGCGGCCTTTGGTCTTGCGACGCGCAACGGCGCATCCGGTGCAGCCTTGCTGGCGGCGTATGTACTCGGGATGGAGACGGCGACCCGGCTGGGTGCGGCCGCCCGGGGCGGCTTTCATCAGATCGGGTTTCATCCCACAGGGTTGATCGGCACCTTCGGGTGTACTTTCGCGGCGTCCCATTTGCTGGGCCTGCCTGCGCAGGCATTGGTGAACGCCCAGGGCATTGCGCTTTCCGTGGCATCGGGCAGCCTTGAATGTCTGGAAGATGGGGCGTGGACCAAGCGCTTTCATCCCGGCTGGGCGGGCGCGGCGGGTATCACGGCCGCCGTCATGGCAAAGAATGGCTTCGTGGGTCCGGGGGCTGCCTATGAGGGGCGGTTCGGGCTGTACGCAAGCCATCTCGGTCCGCTGCTTTCCCAATGTGACCTCGGCATGATCACCGACGGTCTGGGAATCGTCTGGGAGACCAGCAACGTGGCCGTCAAGCCTGTGCCTGCATGCCACTTCACTCATGCATTCGCAGATGCAGCCGGCATTTTGAGCAAGCAATGGGACGGGTCCGAGATTGAGCGCATCGTCGCCAAAGTACCAACGGGCGCCATGAAGGCCGTTTGCGAACCGGTTGAAAACAAACTTCGGCCAGCCAACGCATATGAAGCGCAATTCAGCGTTCCCTATTCGATCGCTACAGGCTTGCGCTATGGCCGCTTTTCATTGGACGCTCTGGAAACCGGCGCGTGGACGGACCCCGAGACGTTGGCACTGGCATCGAAGGTACTGTGCGTGCCAGACCCAGACGCCGATTTCCCTCGCTATTTCGGAGGCGAGGTCACGTTGGAGTTGGCCGATGGGCGCAGGCTGAGTCACGCAGAACCCGTGAATCGGGGCGCGCCAGGTCGCCCGATCAGCAACGAGGACGTGATCATCAAGTACTACGAAAACGCGATGCGCGCGGTGGACAGATCTCGCGCTGATCACATCCTTAATGCAGTGTTGGGAATAGAGCAGGGCACTGCTGCTGAATTGTCGCAATTGCTGGGCGTACAGGCCCGAAGGGAGAAATGAAGATGAACGCTCGTCAGCCAACTCCATTGCAAGACTCCGAACAGGAGATGCTCATTCTGGATTCGCTAGATCGTTTTCTCGCCACGGAAGTCAAACCGCATGTGCACAAGCTGGAGCACGACGATGTCTACCCGGCAGAGATTGTGGAGAAGATGAAGGAGATGGGACTGTTTGGCTGCATCATCGAAACGGAATACGGTGGGCTCGGACTGTCGACAGCGACGTACGCGAAAATCATCGAACGGATCTCCACGGTCTGGATGTCGATATCCGGGATCATCAATTCGCACCTCATCATGGCCACAGCGGTCCAGCGTTTTGGTACGGAAGCGCAAAAACGCAAGTATCTGCCGCTATTCGCTTCAGGGGAGTTGCGTGGCGGCGTCGGTCTGACCGAACCCGACGCCGGGACTGACCTGCAATCCATCCGGACCGTCGCCAAGCGTGAAGGTGATCACTACATCGTGAATGGCAGCAAGATGTGGATCACCAACAGCATGTACGGCAACTGCCTTGCACTGCTGGTCAAGACGGATCCCAAGGCGCAACCCGGTCACAAGGGGATGAGCCTGCTCATTGCGGAAAAAGGGGAGGGCTTCATCGTCAGCAAGAAGCTGGAGAAGCTGGGCTACAAGGGCATAGATACCTGCGCCCTCAGCTTCGAAAATTATCGTGTTCCAGTGGATTGCCTGATTGGTGGTGTGGAGGGCAGGGGCTTGCAACAAGTGCTCGGTGGCCTGGAGCTGGGGCGTATCAACGTTGCTGCGCGAGGCTTGGGCGTTGCGCAAGCTGCGCTGGATGAGGCAGTGGCATACGCGCAAGTGCGCAAGACCTTTGGAAAGCCGATCGCCCAACATCAGGCGATTCAACTGAAGCTTGGGGAAATGGCAACGAGAACGCAGGCCGCACGATTGCTGGTGTACGCCGCAGCAGAAGCGTTTGATCGCGGTGAGCGGTGTGATATGGAGGCGGGTATGGCGAAATACTTCGCCACAGAAGCGGGGCAGGAAAACGCGTTGGAAGCCATGCGAATCTTTGGCGGCTATGGCTATTCCAAGGAGTACAACGTCGAGCGTCTTTACCGTGACGCCCCATTGCTGCTGATTGGAGAGGGGACCAACGAGCTTCAGCGCATCATCATCGCAAAGCAACTCATCGAGAGGAATCCGGTGTGAACGCAAAAGACAGAATGACCCAGGCAACGGCGTCTCCTGGCGCTCCGTCCTCTGCGCCGCTGCCGCTCGCAGGCGTGCGAATCATTGCAGTCGAGCAATACGGGGCGGGTCCGTTTGGTACGCAGCACCTCGCCGATCTCGGAGCGGAAGTCATCAAGATCGAGAATCCGCACGATGGTGGTGACGTTGGAAGGGCTGTCGGTCCCCATTATTTCGGTCCGGAAGACAGCCATTTCTACCAGTCATTCAACCGGAACAAGAAAAGCATTACCCTAGACCTGAAGCAGGAAGAGGGGCAGAAAATTCTGCGTGCCCTGGCCGCCACGGCAGATGTCGTGTTCAACAACCTGAGAGGGGATTTGCCCATTAAGTTGGGCCTGACCTACGAGCAGCTTGCGGAGGTCAATCCGCAATTGATTTGCGGGCACCTGTCCGCTTACGGCCGCACTGGATCCCGCGCCGCGTGGCCCGGCTACGATTATCTGATGCAGGCGGAGGCGGGGTACTTGTCTCTCACTGGCGAGCCAGATGGACCTCCATCGAGAATGGGGTTGTCGATCATCGATTTGATGACGGGAACAACGGCAGCGATGGGCCTTCTGGCAGGAGTGATCGGAGCGCGAAGCACTGGAGTCGGGCGCGATATCGATGTCAGCCTTTTCGATGTGGCGCTGCACAATCTGGCCTATGTGGCCACCTGGTACCTCAATGCAGGGCAAGCCATCGGGCGAGAGCCGCGTTCCAGCCACCCTTCGCTTACACCGAGTCAGCTCTACAAAACGCAGGATGGCTGGATCTTTCTGATGTGCAATAAAGAGAAATTCTTCGGCGTTTTGGCGGGGTGCGTATACCGACCCGAGTGGAAGGAGGATCCACACTACCGCACGTTCAAAGATCGGCTGTTGAATCGGGATCGCCTGACGGCCGAACTTGACGAAGTCCTGCAAACACAGACGACACAAGAGTGGATGCGTCGATTTGCAGGCAAAGTGCCTGCAGCGCCGGTCTACGACGTCCAGCAAGCGTTGGACAGTGACTTCGTGGCAGAGCAGGAGCGGGTGTTGGATTTTGCACATTCCGGAGGCACCATCCGCATGGTCGCCTCTCCGGTCAGAGCAGGTGAGCACCCGCTTCAACCTGCCCCTGCCATGGGCGCAGACACGAGCGAAATTCTCGGGCAAGTCGGATACGATGCACAGGACATCGCCCGACTGCGCGAGCGCTCCGTGATATGAACACTGACACTGAATTTTCAAGCAACCGCTTACCCAATCCGGCCATTGTTGGCGGCCAGCCGCGATACGTGCAGCTGGCCCAAACGCTGCTCAATGAGATCGAAAGTGGCAAGTATCCCGTGGGGGCGCAACTTCCGACCGAATTCGAACTGTGCGAGCAATTTGGCGTGAGCAGGTCCACGGCCAGAGAGGCTGTCAAGAAATTGGTGAGTTTGGGTCTGGTTGTCAGGCAGCCCCGGGTCGGCAGCACGGTATGCGCTCGATCGGCCACCACTGGTTACCGCCAGAGCATTGCGGAAGTGAGCGACCTCTATCAATATGCAACCGAAACGACGCTCCACATCGAGTCGAGTGAAACGGTTCAGATCGATACGCAGCAGGCCCGGTTGGTCGAGGGGAATGCGGGCGAAGTGTGGTTGCACCTGAAAGGCAGACGCAGGGCACCGGCTGCTCCCGAACCTATTTGTGTGACGGACTTGTGGCTGCATCCCGCGTTCCGCTCCATACAGGGGTTGAGCGGGCCTCTGGGAGGAGCTGTCCATGCTGCGATCGAACAGCAATTTGGCGAAGTGATCGTGTCGGTTGAGCAGGAAATTCGTGCCGTACTGCTCAGTGATGAACAAGCGCAGATGCTCCATGTGGCGCGTGGTGGCGCAGGCTTGTGGGTATGCCGAAAGTACCGCAACAAGCTCAATCAACTGGTAGAGCTTGCAATCAGTATTCACCCGGCCGAGAGTTTTAGTTATTCAACGGTTCTGCGCCGGGAGTGGGGTGTGGGAGCCAAGGCCGTCACGGTATGAATCGCGCCTGGGTTCCTCTCTCGATAACGCTGGCGATTCAGGCAATGGTCGCGATGGCGTTATTGACGCTTCCCGTCATGGCGCCGGATGTGGCCAAGGCGGTGGGCGTTTCGCCCGCGTTGATCGGTGTGTACGTGGCCATTGTTTATGCGGGTGCGATGTTGGCAAGCTTGGCCGCGGGGACAACGGTCAAACGATTGGGCGCAATCCGCGTGAGTCAGATCGGCTTGGTCCTGTGCGCTCTAGGATTGGCCTTGTGCGCCATACCCTCTCCGTGGGCGATGTCCGTTGGCGCCGTGTTGATCGGGTTCGGCTACGGACCTATCACGCCAGCCAGTTCGCATTTGTTGGCAAGGACCACAGATCCCCGGCGCATGTCGCTGGTGTTCTCCATCAAGCAGACAGGTGTGCCTTTGGGGGGTGTCCTGGCTGGGGCATTTGTGCCGGGCGTGCTGCTGCTGTTGGGGTGGCAAGGGGCATTGCTGGTGTCGGCTGCCGCGAATCTTGTCTGCGCGTTGATTGCGCAGCCCTTGTGCGCTCACCTGGATGCCGATCGAGACAAGGCGCAACCATTGGTGCTGGGAGGACTGGTGCAACCGATTCGCCTGGTCCTCAAGCACCCTGCGCTGCGCATGCTAGCGGCATGTTCATTTGTGTTTTCGATGGCGCAGCTTTCACTGACGACGTATCTCGTCACTTTTTTGAACGTGACTCTGGCTTACACCCTGGTGGCTGCGGGCGCGGCACTCTCGATCGCGCAAGTAGGCGGTATGGCAGGGCGGATACTTTGGGGATGGCTGGCGGATCGATATACGGGCGCACGCACGATGCTTGCGGCGCTGGCCGTGCTGATGGCCATGGGAGCGTTGGCAACCGCCATGTTGCGCCCCGACACACCGACCCTCCTGATCATGGCCGTTCTCGTCGTGTTTGGCGCAACCGCAGTAGGTTGGAATGGCGTCTATCTGGCAGAGGTCGCGCGACAGGCCCCGCCCGGATTGGCCAGCGTTGCCACCGGCGGAACGCTGGCAGTGACGTTCCTGGGCGTTGTCCTGGGTCCTCCGATGTTTGGCGCGTTGTCGGAGTGGTTTGGCTCGTATCGTGCCGGCTTTGGATTCCTGGCATTTCCGACGCTGGTCTGTGCGGGCCTCTTGCTCCATTCTCGCAGCGGACGGGAAATGCCAAGGTTGTCGGCAACGGATACAACCTGCGCCAGGAAGTGAGTATCCGTGCACGCAAGGTGAGCGTTCCGAATCTGGGATGATTGGAGGCTTGCATTTCCTTTGCACAACCGGATTTCACCCACGCCATGAACGATACCGCTGCCACCCACTCGTCTGATGCACCCGCTAGCGCAAGTGCTGTTCCCCGCCTCACGTCGCTGTCGCATGGTGGAGGGTGTGGCTGCAAGATCGCTCCGGGGGTGTTGTCAGAGATTCTCAAATCCAGCGGCGCCAACGCGGTGATTCCGCCGGAACTGATGGTGGGCATCGAGACGTCGGACGACGCGGCCGTCTACAAGCTCAACGACGCGCAGGCGCTGGTCGCCACGACGGATTTCTTCATGCCGATCGTGGACGATCCTTATGAGTTTGGCCGCATCGCCGCAACGAATGCGCTGTCCGATGTGTATGCCATGGGAGGCAAGCCCATCATGGCGCTGGCGCTGGTGGCGATGCCCATCAGCCAGTTGCCACTCAACGTGATCGGAGAGATTGCGCGCGGCGGGCAGGACGTGTGCCGCGCGGCGGGCATCCCGATTGCGGGCGGCCACACCATTGATTCGGTGGAGCCCATTTACGGCCTCGTCGCCATGGGGCTGGTGCATCCGGACCGCGTGCGCCGCAATGCCGATGCGCGTCCGGGTGACGTGCTGGTGCTGGGCAAGGCGCTGGGCGTGGGCGTGTATTCTGCGGCGCTGAAAAAGCTGCAACTCGACGAGGCGGGCTATCGCCAGATGATCGACAGCACCACGCGCCTGAACACGCCGGGCCCCTTGCTGGCCGAGCTGCCCGGCGTGCACGCCATCACCGACGTGACAGGCTTCGGCCTCGCGGGACATGGACTGGAGATGGCGCGCGGTGCCAACGCCACCGTGCGCATCGAGTGGGCCAAGGTGCCGTTGCTGCCCGGCGTGGAGCAATTGGCGACGAATGGTTTTGTCACCGGCGCGAGTGGCCGGAACTGGGCCGCCTATGGCGAGCAGGTCCGTCTGGCCGATGGGCTGCCTGCCACGGCGCAAAGCCTGCTCACCGATCCCCAAACCTCTGGAGGTCTGCTGGTGGCATGTGCGCCCGATGCGGTGGATGACGTGCTGGCCATTTTCCAGCGCGAAGGGTTTGCCGCTGCGGCGGTGATTGGTGACGTGCAGGCGGGCACTGCGCAGTTGCAGGTGATTTGATTTTGGCAGAGTGGGTTGTGTTCAGATGAGTTCTTCGATTGTTGTTCGCGCCGCCGATATGGGCGACACCTCCACCATCCTGCGCTTCATTCGCGATCTGGCGATCTATGAGCACGCCGAGGATGAAGTGCTGACGACGCCGGAGCATGTGCACCGCACGATCTTCTCCCCCGCGGCGACCGCGCATGCGCTGATCTGCGAGGACGCGGGCGAGCCGGTGGGCATGGCGGTGTACTTTTTCAACTATTCGACTTGGCAGGGCCGCAACGGCATCTATCTGGAGGACCTGTACGTCGATCCTGCCGCGCGCGGCAAGGGCGCGGGCAAGGCCATGCTCAAGCACCTGGCGCGCATTGCCGTGGAAAAGGACTGCGGTCGGTTTGAGTGGAGCGTGCTGGACTGGAACACGCCATCCATCGAGTTCTACGACCGCCTCGGCGCCAAACCGCAGACGGAGTGGATCCGTTACCGGCTGACCGGACAGGAGTTGCTGGATCTGGCGAAATGAGGGCGACCGGTCCGACTCGCCGGTAACGAAACGGCGGCTGCGGCGCGACAACGCCCGCGACCCGTCAGCCAGCGCGCTCCAGCATCGCGTGCAGCAGGACGTTGCAGCCCGCCGTCACGTCGTCCGGTTCGGCGTCTTCGATCTCGTTGTGGCTGATGCCGTCCTTGCAGGGAATGAAGATCATGCCTGCCGGTGCCAGCTGCGCCATGTAGACGGCATCGTGCCCCGCGCCGGAAACGACATCCATGTGCGAATAGCCCAGTGTTTCGGCGCCACGGCGCACGGCGTCGATGCAGCCCGCGTTGAAAGGTTGCGCGGGGTAGTTCGACACCATTTCGATGCGGATGGGCAGCCCCGTTTCCTCGCTGATGCGCGCGGCGACGGCGCGGATGTCCTTGTCCATGGACTCGCAATCCGCATCGCTGGCGTTGCGCAGGTCGATGCTGAATTTCACTTCGCCGGGGATCACGTTGCGGCTGTTGGGGTGGATCTGCACCATGCCGACGGTGCCGCGTCCATGCGGCGGGTGGCGGTGTGCGCAGGCCACTACCTCTTGCATCACGCGCGCGGCCACCTGCAGCGCGTCCTTGCGCAGTGCCATCGGGGTGGGGCCGGCGTGCGCCTCCATGCCGGTCACCGTGCAGTCGTACCAGCGGATGCCGAGTACGCCCGTCACCACGCCGATGGTCTTGTGATGGTCCTCCAGCACCGGGCCCTGTTCGATGTGGGTTTCGAAATACGCGCCGATGGGGTGATCGCCCGGCTCCTCGGGGCCGATGTAGCCGATGCGTTCGAGTTCGTCCCTGACGCTCTTGCCGTCACTGTCCTTGGCGGCATAGGCGTGTTCGAGCGAGAAGGCTTTGGCGAAGACACCGGAGCCCATCATCACGGGCACAAAGCGCGAACCTTCCTCGTTGGTCCAGAATGCGACTTCGATGGGCGCCTCGGTTTCGATGCCGTGATCGTTCAGCGTGCGCACGACTTCGATGCCGGCGAGCACGCCGTAGTTGCCGTCGAACTTGCCGCCGGTCGGCTGGGTGTCGATGTGGCTGCCGGTCATGATGGGCGGCAGGCTGTTGTTGCGCCCCGCGCGGCGCATGAAGGCGTTGCCGATCTTGTCCACGGCGACGGTCATACCGGCCTCGCGGGCCCAGCGCGTGACGAGGTCGCGGCCTTGCTTGTCCAGGTCGGTCAGCGCCAGACGGCAGACACCGCCCTTGGCCGTGCCGCCAATGTCTGCCAGTTCCATGAGCGATTGCCACAGCCGCTCGCCATTGATGCGAAGCTGGCTGGTGTCGGTGGTGCGGGTCTTGGTGTCCATGGGATGGGTCTCCGTTGTGTTATTGGTTCCCGTTGCATTGTCTGTGCCAAATCCCGGCATGCAATCCGTGCAGTCTGGCGAAAGCAATCCCAACGTATATCACAGCGGCAGGCGAGCGCACATGCCTGCGAATCCCATTGACTGTCGGCACCGCTTGGCGTTAGCAGTGCGTCTGCGGGCCGTTCAGCGTTTGGTGCGCACCAGATAGATCACCGCCAGCACCAGCAACCACGGCAGACCGAACGCGAGTGTGAGGCGAAACTCCGGCGTGAGCGCCGTCGTCATCAGCACCGCCGCCATGAGCACCGCGCCCAGCAGCGTGAGCCACGGAAAGCCCCACATGCGAAAGGAGACGGGTGGCGCGCCTTCCTGCGCACGGCGGCGACGGAAGGCCAGGTGCGTGACGAACACCATGAACCACGTGAACATGGCGCCAAACATGGCAATCGACATCATCCAGACGAACGACTCCTTGGGCCAGAACGCGTTGATGAACATGGCCACGCCCGCGCCGAGGCTGGACACCAGAATGGCCGCCACAGGCACGCCGCGATCATTCGTCACGCCGAAAACGTGCGGCGCCTGCTGCGCGCGCGCGAGGCTGAACATCATGCGTGAGGTGGTGTAGAGCTGGCTGTTCATGGCCGAGAGAGCCGCCACCAGCACGACAAAGTTGAGCACCCCAGCCGCGCCGGGAATGCCCGTCACCTGCATCACGCGCACGAAGGGGCTGGTTTGCGTGGCCGCCTCCGTCCATGGCACGATGGCCAGCATGAGCGCCAGCGTGAGCAGGTAAAACAGCACCAGCCGCAGCACGGTCGTTTTCATCGCCCGTTGCACCGCTTGCTGCGGATGCTGCGCCTCGCCCGCTGCCACGGCGATGGCCTCCACGCCGAGATAGCTGAACATAGCCACGATCACGCCAAGCCACATGCCCCACGCGCCCTTGGCCCAGAAGCCGCCGCCGATCTGGTAATTTTCAAAACCGATGCCCGGCGCACGCGTGCCAAAGACCACGTAGCTGCCGATCAGCACGAACGCCACGATGGCGATCACCTTGATGGCGGAGAACGTGTACTCCACCGCGCCGTACACCTTCACACTGCGCAGATTGATGCCGATGAGAATCACCGAAAACACGGCCACCCAGACCCACTGCGGCACCTGCGGAAACCAGTAGGCCATGTACATGCCCACCGCAGTCACCTCCATGCCCACGGCCAGCACCAGAGCGGCCCAATACGCATAGCGCACGACGAAGCCGGTGAGCGGGCTGAGGTAATACTCGGCATAGGCACCGAACGAGCCCGAAGTGGGGTGCGCCACCGTCATCTCGCCCAGACAGCCGATGAGCAGCAGCGCAATGAACGCCCCAATCGCGTAACTGACCAGCACCGCAGGCCCGGCAAAGCCGATGGCAAACGCGCTGCCCATGAACAGGCCGGTGCCCACCGCGCCGCCGATGGCGATCATCACCATCTGCGCGCTCGTCAGGTGCTGCTGCAGGCCGGTTTCGCGCTGCTGAATGTCGTTGAAGTTCGCCATGGGCCGGATGGTGTTGGAAGCTGCAAAACCGTGAAGTATCGGTCTTTCCGGCGCGCGGCGTAATGGTAAACCCGCAATCAATGTATCGACTGACGGGTTCATGGCGGAAAGGAGAGGGAGTCGAACTCTCTTCGTAGCCCAAACATGACCAATCAAAACCACCGTTCAGAGTGAAGGTGCGGCTTGACATTGGTCATAGATGGGCTTATTTGGCCTATTTGTTCCCTGAAATGTTCCCTGAAAGCTTTGCTTCCAGCTTTCGCATTTCCAAGGCATTCTGATCCCCGTCTATCCAGCGGGCGTATGTGCGCAAAAACATCTGGATCGAGTGTCCCATTTGCTTTGCGCCGAATGCGGGGGTCATGCCCGCCATGAGCATCATGGTAGCGTAGGTATGCCTTGTTTGATATGGGTTCCGGGGGCGGATTCCAAGGCGCTTTAAGGTCGGCTCCCAATAGGTGCTGCGCGGGGCTTTGTCATCATCCCACCGCCTCTTGTGCTCGGGGTGGTGGAAAAGCCACCCGTCATCCTGACTCTTGATGATCTCTAGCTGGCGAGAAATGTACTCCTTGGCGCGCGAGTTCAAAAAGATGTTGCGCGCCTTTTTTGTCTTTGTCCGGTTGAGGTGTTCGCCAAGCACAATTGATTCCCGCACCTGAAGAATGCCGCTAGTCATATCAATGTGTTCAGGGCGGATTGCGAGACTTTCTCCAGTCCGGACGCCTGTAAAAAACTTCACGCCAAAATAGTTTTCGATCTGGGGGTCAAATCTCCTGCCCAAGTCTTGAAGTATTGCCTCACGCTCGTCATCGGTAAACGGGTCAGGCTCCGGGTTCTGGTGGCTTGACGCCTCCAAGCCTTCGAGCGGGCTTGTTTTAATCACGCCATCACGGATTGAAAGCTTCAGTGCGTTACGAAGCACGGAAACGGTGTTGTTCACGGTCTTGCCGGTGCGGTGCGAGGCATTTGCAAGCGCGCCAAGAATGTCGGAGTGCACAAGGCTCGCAATTGGTTTGCTCCCCAACTCCGCGATCCACCACTCTGAAATAAATCCATATGCGCGCCGCGTGGACGGTGCTAAGCCTGTCTGCAGCTTCAGCCAGAGTCGCAGACGCTGCTCAACAGTCACAACACTTCCAGTGTCGCCGTCGTCGTCGAAATACTCCGCCATCACGAACGTTCCGAACTTGATCTTGGCCTTTATTTCCTCCGCAAGCCTCAAGGCGTATTTGATGTTGGCCGGAGTGGGCGGGATGGGGGCGCCACCTGTTTTTACCGTCTTTTTGTGTGCGCGCCCATCGAGGCGAAACGTGATTCGAATTGAGGTTTCGCGAACCTCTATACCGCGCCCTGCATCACCCATTTTTCGTACCCCCTGAGGTCAATGAAAACACGCTTCCCGCGCCGAATATATTGCCGCCCCTCCAGCCACTGCGACCGCTTGATGCGCGCGCGGATGGCGTCTTCACTCATGCCCGTCAATGTAGCGGCGACATTGATACATACAAATCGCGTTGGATGTTGATCGCTCATTCTTCTCTCCAAATATCGCCCCATGAGGGGCGGGGTGGTCATACCTTCGTGAAAGTGCGCCGCGTCACTGTCACTTGCTTTTCTTCCATGGTTAGGTCGTAGGCGTCCTCGATCCATTCGACTTCCTCAGGCTCGCTGTGCTTGCCGCCACCGTACCAGTACGTCCAGCCGACCCATGTGCCATCAGGCATCCGCGCGGCAGTCGCCTCGCTTTCGTAGTGCCGGCTCCAGTCGCACTTCAAACTGGTTTTTTCGCCGCAGCATCGGATCTCATTGCGTGCGTCTTGCAATTCCCCGTTCAGGTCTTTCTGTTCATACAGGCGATCCACGTTATCGGTGGTCACTGCTTCACAAAGAGTGATGTCGTCGAGGTCTGCGGCCTTGAGCAAAATGGCGTGCTTCAATTTCTGTTGTGGTGTCATCTCAATCTCCAAAAAAAAGCCCGCATCGGCGGGCTGGTGTTCGTCTTGTTCGCGGAATCTGTCGCGCTTGTCGCCGTACTTGCGGGCGCGTTTGCTGAGGGTGGTCATGTTGCGCTCACTTGAAGTAGGTAACACCGTCATTACATGTCCACCCAGTTTTGGTCGGCGTTGCGGTGATTCCGTAGGCTGCCTTGCCATCTGCGCCGATGGCAACTGTCGGCAGGACATCGCCATCGATTCGTGATGTGACCTTGCAGTCATTGGCTAACTTGAAGGCCTCCCACTCTTTTTTCTTTTGCAGGTCAGCCACAGCCGCTAGAAACATAACCGCCAGCACCAGCACAGTGATGGCTCCATAGATCAAGCCCTCGGTGATTGTCATGTTTGCTCCTTCGGAGATTGGGGTGCTGGCTTCACATGCTCCCAGCTTGATCCGGGTTGTCCTGGCGCATTGCTGCCGGTGCAGACATTGCCGTGATGGTTCGCGCGAGGACATCGCTTGTTTCCGCAGGTTGGACACAGGGCCATGCGAGTGCGCCAGCCGTTGGCTGCTGTGTCGCATGTCTCGCACCAACACCTTTGCGGCACTGCTGGGGCAGTAGTCAAGGATTCTTTGATACCTTTGGCAAGCAGGGTGCGTACTGTCTGCTCTGTGTAGAGTTTGGTTCCAGCAGGTAATGAACGATGAAATGTGACGTGTGAGACTTCGCGACCACCGGGCACCAACGCTTCCATTGTGTAGACGCTGGCGTCAGGCTCCGGCAACACAACACCCGAGGATTCCTCGGTAGTTGGAGTCGCATCAGCGGCTTTGTGATTGAGGGCTGCTTGCCACGCGTCTTCGGCAATGCCCTTTGGGTTCGTACAGTCGATCCCACCGTATTCCCTGCACGCTTCATCGTGGTAGTCCCCAAACCATCTCTCGAAATCAGCGCGGCACTGGTCTTGGTCTGTCATGTCATTGCCTTTCCAATTTCTGCTGCCGCTCGGGTGATGGCGCGGCGTGCCTCAGCCTCCGAGTCTGACTGAATGCCTTCTTCAAAGATGAGTTGCCCAACGTGATCTTGCATGTCAAACAGCACCTTCGTTTTGATCGCCAGGCGAAGCGCGTCACCGTCGTTATCGAGTGGGTTCCAGCGGCGCATGGGGTCGGAGATGTAAAACCCGTCATCGTTGGCGTGTGTCCATAGCATCAAGCCCGCAGCCTTAGCCGCCAACTCCAGCAATTCACGGTCTTTGTCTGTCATGGATTCACCCACCCCTCTCTGTCGCAGCCCTGTTGGGGGCATTTGACGGCAAGCGAGTCACCGTCACGCTGGTCATGGA
>DCYB01000012.1 GCA_002331385.1 Comamonadaceae bacterium UBA2121 | reverse complement strand
AAGTGAATGGCCTGGAGTGGAGTTTCGTGCTGCCGCAGCCGCTGGAGGATGGCTCGCGCCACACCTATACAGCCAAGGTACAGGATGCGGCCGGCAACGAAGGGCCGGGCACATCACTGACGCTCGATATCGATCTGGAAGTGGTGGTGAACGCGCAGTCGACGCTGGACCTCACCCCGATCATTTCGGGTTCGGTGGGCTTTGAAATCCAGCCCGGCGAGTATGTGGAAGTGACCGTGGACGGCGTGACCTACAGCTCCAAGACGGGCGACGTGGTAGTCGATATGCTGAACAGCACCTGGTATGTGGAAATCCCGGATGCCAACGCACTGGATATCGGCGTCTACGATGTGAAGGCGGTGCTGTTCGATGCCAAGGGCGCGCCGATCACCACGGACGACACCACGAATGAGCTGACAGTCTCGGAGACGCCGACGATCTCCTTCTCGTCCACAACCGCATCGTCTGCTGACACCGGAACCGCCATCACTCTGGGTGAGGACGGAACCTGGCGGATTCTGAGCAACTCGACAGTATTCACGCAGGATGGGACCGACTCGTCCACGCTGGGGTCGTTCTCCTCGATTGCCCTGAGTGGTCCCGATCGCCAGCAGCAATCCACGTTCATCGACTTCGACCGCGACGGGCTCATGGACATTCTGGGTGCCGACACGGCCTTTGCCAATGGTCAGCAGTCGTTCAAATACGATGGCAGCGGTTATCAGGCGTTCCAGATCGGAGCCTATAGTCCTGGCACCGAAGGCCATGATCCCAACGCCAACTGCTATGTGTGGTACGGAGGCGTTGCAGGTATCGACATCAACGGTGACGGCTTTGTCGACATCATCTACGGTGATGAGACGCCCAACGATGCCGAGACCCGCGGCGGCTATGACACGGCCTTCGTGATGAACACCGATGGCACCATCGTGGGCTTCGACAAGTCCGGCGCGTTTGTGTATTCCAACACGCAACAGGATGGCGTACCGAACACCAATTCGGGCAATCCCACGCCAGACCGTGAAGTCGCCGGCGTTGACTTGAACAACGATGGTTATGTTGACATCGTGTATCACGGAACGGCTGGTATCAACAATACGAACAAGGGAGGGACGTCGGGTTTGAACAGCCGCTTGGTGGTGGTCCAGAACGGTATTGATGCCAATGGAAAGGTTACCCTGACGGCCACGGAAGTTGTCACTGGAGTATTCGCAGGCGACCAAGCTGCGGACAACCGGTTTGTCAGTCAGACATGGGCCGACTTCAACGGTGATGGCTACATGGACTTGTTCCTGGGAGGATTGACCGGTTCAGGTGTTGGCGGTGCTGAAAGCACCATTTACTACAACGATGGCGCTGGCCGACTAACTGCTGCCGCCGACGGAGTGGACACTGGTGCGAACGTGCAGAAGCTCGCGGACACGGTGAATGCGCGCGTTTCTCTGGCGGTGGACTGGAACGGTGATGGCCGAATGGACGTCATCGAAATCGCGGGAGAAAACACTGCGGTCACCAATGCCAACAACATTGGCCTGCTCTGGACCAACAACGGCATGGATGCCGAAACGAAGCAGGTCAACTGGACGTCCGAGACTCTCGTGCCGCAAGCCAATCTGACCGCTACCAACTTTGTGACCGGTGCATTGGCGGTGGACCTGGACTTCGACGGCGCGCAGGACCTGGTCTTGTTCCGCGCTCAAGGTGGAGCGTCGCTCTACATCGAGAACAAGAACAAGATCGAAGATGGCACCAGCATCATCCTGCGCGTTCTGGACAAGAACGGCATCAATTCGTTCTATGGCAACACGGTCATGCTGATCGATGAAGCCACGGGCGAAGTGGTGGCCTCGCAGATCATCAATGCGCAGAGTGGAGTCAACACCAACAACTCCACGGGACTGGTGTATTTCTATGGTCTGGATTCCAGCAAGTCTTACAGCGCCGTGCTGCTTTCCAACGGCAACGATCACGGAGGCGTGGATTCCATCACCTTGAAGACGGGAACGAACGCCATTGAAAACATCAACTCCACCTGGGCAGGTTTGAAGCCGGTTGAAGCCAACCACGCTTACGTCCTGACTGCGGAGAGTGATGCCAATGCAATGCATTCCGACACCGCCGCGACGGACGCAACCAACACCACCGGCATCGTGGGAACTGGCTACAACGACACTCTGTTCGCGACTGCCGGAACGCACGTCTACAACGGCGGCGGTGGTTCAGTGGAGGTCTCTGGCGTCAAGAAGTGGAGCAACACGGGTGGAATGGACTTTGTCGACTACATCCGTGCCGGGAATACCGCGTTGAAGATCGACTTGAGCCATCAGGGTCTGCAAGACACGGGCTTTGGCAAGGCGAAATTCGTCAACATCGAAGGCATTTCCGGTGGTGCCGGTAACGACACCTTCACCGATGATGCAGGCGACAACTTCTTCGAAGGCCGGGGTGGCAACGACACGTTCAACCTGATCCATGGCGGTAACGACACCCTCATGTACAAGCTGTTGAACGCAGCGGACGGCACTGGCGGCAACGGCCACGACGTGGTGAACGGCTTTACGGTGGGCACATGGGAGGCGACCGCGAATGCGGACCGCATCGACCTGGCGGACCTGCTGGTTGGCTACACACCCACTGTCAACGGCAAATACGCGGCGAAGTACGTCAACGGCATCGCAACCATCGAGGCGGGTGATCGCATCACAAGCTACCTCAAGGTGGAAGTGTCTGGCGACAACACGCTGGTCGAAATCGACCGCAGTGGAACCGGTCAGAACTTCACCACCCTGGTGACTTTGAACGATGTCCAAACCGACCTCGCCACTTTGCTGGCGAACCACCAGATCAACTTGATCTGACGTGGCAGGGGACGATCTGGCCCGCTTTGGGCCAGATCGGCGGCCCCTCCCTGCGAGTTTTCATTTTTCTCATCACGCACTCGCATCGTTTGTTTTAATTGAATAAAAAGTGAATATTAAATGATATTCGAATGAAATTAATAGTGATGGGGTTCGTGGGATATATGCACACATATTCCTAAAAAAGCTAATATCACTAAAAGGTGGCGCGAAAAACCTGTTGGCATATACAGCTAACTTGACCGAAGGCAACGTGGATTGGCGATTTACTAGAAAAATGCATTGATGCATGAAGCACTCACGGATGCGCATTCTCTTCCGTTATTCGGCGGCCGAGATGCGCATTTGTGCGTTTTGTGCATTTGTGGATAAATAAATGCATGAATGTGAATATTAATAAATCTAGCTGGCGAGGAAAAGGTGAATATTTTCATGCGCACTAATAAGCCGATTTTGCTTTCAATAAAGCTTAGGCCATCGAATGTCGCTGCTCTGAATCTAGCTCGCGCGTTATTGTCTTTTTCCACTCTGGCCGTACTCACTAGTGCGCCGGTTCTGGCCCAATCCCGTGCTCCATCGAACCCCAGCGAGATGTCGCCGGCGAACGCTGGAGTGATCACGGGTGCATCCTCTCCGATTCCGGAGGCCAAGCGGCGGCTCGCACCATCCAGCCTCGCACAGGAAGTCGATGCTCCCGCGCCGCGTGGTCAAAATTTTGGTGCAGCGGTTCCAACGAAGGGTTCGTTGACCATGTCGCACGCGGTCAAGCTGGCAGTGCAGCAGCACCCCTCCATCACCGATGCGGTCGCCACACTTGCACAGCAGACGGCGGGCGTGGATGTGGCGCGCTCGGGTTACTTTCCACAGGTGCGCGTGGGTCTGGGAGGAGGAGCCAATACGGGCAAGGACAGCAACAGCACGCTTGCGACTGCTTCTGCCACCCAGATGCTGTATGACTTCGGCAAAGTGGACAACCAGGTCAGCCGCAGCGAAGCACTGGTGCGGCGCCAGCAGGCCATCGTATTGCGTCAAATTGACGAAATCACGCGCCAGACGGCGGAAGCGGCATTGATGGTGCATCGCTTTCAGGCGATGACGGACATTGCGCAAGGACAGGTGGAGGCGGTGGACAAGGTGCTGGAGTTGGCGGAGCTACGCTCCAAGGCCGGGCTCAGCACCAAGGCAGACCCGATTCAGGCCACCGCGCGCTCGCAAGGGGCACACGCCTATCTCGGGCAGGTGTCAGCCGAACTGGCGCAGTGGCGGCAAAAGCTGCGCACGTTCGTCGGGGAGGCCGGCACACGCACGGTCGACGTGCTTCCCGGGCTGGAGCACGACACGCTCTGGCTGACGAATCATCCCGAATTCCAGTTGCTGCCCGACGTGTTGATCGTGCAGGCGGAGCGTCAAGTGGCCAAAGCATTGCTGGCAACCTCGCGCTCGTCAAAGTGGCCCACCCTGAGCGTGGAAGCCTCGGGCAACCGCGCCATTCACGGCACGAATCCGAGCACGCTCAAACGCAATGGCAGTTACGGCACGATTTCATTCAACGTGTCCATGCCGCTGTATCAGGGCGGCGCGCTCGATGCACAAATCAGCGCCGCCGCAGCGGAAGAAGCGGCGACACGTGAGCGCATTGAAACCGCTCTGCTGCAAGCCAGTGATCAGGCGCGTGCATGGCGCGAGTTGGCGCATGGTGCGCAGGGCCGTCTGGCTGACGTGGAAAACCGCCGGCGCAGCATTCTGTCGGTGCGCGACCTGTACCGTGAGCAGTATCAACTGGGTACGCGCTCCATTCTCGATTTGCTGAATGCCGAGCAGGAAATCCATCAGGCAGAAGCGGATGCACAAGGGCTCATTCACGACCTGTGGCAATACCGCCTGCAATTCATCGCGTCCACGGGACGATTGCGTGAATTCTTCGGCCTGAACAACGCAGTGATCCAGGGCATGGAGGTGGCTCCATGAGCACGATCGTCACGCCTGGTGGCAACGCCATCTACGCAAGGGTCCGCATCAAGGCGCAATTGAGCGAACGCTGGAGTCAATAACCAATGGAATTGCCAAAACAATACTCGGCATGGCTGGATGCCATGCTGAACGTTTGCCGTCACTACGGCATCGGCGCATCGCCCGAGAACGCGCGCGTGGCGCTGGCGTGGGAGGCGGGCACGCAAATCGATTCGCTGCTGGAGATCATGGCGCGCCAAGTTGGCTTGAGCGTGCGCCTGTGCAGCTTCGACGAGTCGTTGCTCGATCCGTGGCGACTTCCTTTTGCAGTCGAATTCGCCGATGGCCGGGTCGGCGTGGTGCGCACCATGAATGCGCAGCGCAAGCTGGGGGTGGCCTTCAGTGGTGAACAAGGGGTCGAAACCGTCTTCGACAGCGCACAACTCAAGCAGCTTGTCGTGCGCGTGGCGCTGCTGCGTCCGCTGGATGAAATTCCCGATGCGCGGGTGGACGAATACATCAAGCCGTGGCGTCCGAGCTGGTTCTGGAAGATCGCGTTGCGCGATTGGCCGCGCTATGGCGAAGTGGTGATCGCGTCCTTCTTCGCCAATGTGCTGGCACTGTCCGGGATGATGTTTTCGATGCAGGTCTATGACCGGGTCGTTCCGTCGCAATCGGAATCTACGCTCTGGGTGTTGTTCGGTGGCGTCATCGTCGCGATCTGCTTTGAGTTCGCGCTGCGCGTGAGTCGCTCCTACATCATCGATACGCTGGGCAAGCGGGCGGACCTGCAAATCTCCGACGTGGTCTTCGGGCGCGCCATGCGTGTGCGCAATGATGCCCGTCCGCGTTCCACGGGAAGCTTCATCGCACAGATCCGCGAGATCGATCAGGTGCGTGAGATGTTCACCTCCACGACGGTCAGCGCGGCGGCGGATATGCCGTTCTTCCTGCTGTTTCTCGGCGTGCTCTGGTTGGTGGGTGGATCGCTGGTGTGGGTGCCGATTGCGGCGCTTCCGCTGCTGATCATTCCGGGCCTTCTGGCGCAACGCCCACTGGCCCGATTGGCCAATGCGGGTATGCGTGAATCAGCATTGCGCAATGCCATGCTGGTGGAAGCCGTGCAGGGTCTGGATGACATCAAATCGCTGCGCGCAGAGCCGCGTTTCCAGAACCGCTGGAACCACGTGAACATGGTGTCTGCCGACGTAGGCATGCGCCAACGCTTTCTCACCGGCTTGTTGATGACCTGGACGCAAGAATTGCAGGGCATTGTCTTCGCTTCGGTGCTGCTCATTGGCTGCTATCAGGTCATGACCGGAGGGATGACTACCGGTGCGCTGGTGGGAAGCTCGATCCTCGCGTCGCGCATGATCGCGCCGATCGCACAGATCGCCAGCCTGCTCGCACGCTGGCAACAGGCCAAGGTGGCGCGCGAAGGGTTGAACAAGCTCATGGAGCGTCCCGTCGATGTCCCCGAAGACAGCCGCAGGTTGCATGTCCAGAATTTGCAAGGCAACTACCGAACCACAGCGGTGCGTTTCCAATACACCGAAGATGCCAAGCGTCCTGCACTTGAGCTTGCCAACCTGCGCATTCAGGCAGGGGAAAAAATCGCCGTGCTGGGGCGCATGGGCGCGGGCAAGTCCACGCTGCTGCAACTGCTCGCCGGCATGTATGCGCCTACCACTGGTGCCATCAATCTGGATGGCATGGATTTGAGCCTTATCGATCCGTCGGACGTACGGCGCGACGTGGCCTTGCTGGCGCAAAACTCCAATCTCTTTCACGGCACCATCCGCGAGAACCTGGTGATGGGGCGGCCCATGGCGAGCGACCGTGAGCTGCTGGAAGCACTGCGCATGACGGGTGGACTCAACCTGGTGCAGGGGCGTGCCGAAGGGCTCGACGAACTTATTCAAGAGGGCGGAACTGGACTTTCGGGTGGTCAGCGACAGGCGCTGTTGCTGGCGCGCACCGTGGTGCGGCAGCCGTCAGTCCTTTTGCTGGACGAGCCAACGGCGCACTTCGACGAGGTATCCGAGCACCAGGTCATCGATGCCATGACGCCCTGGCTGGCCCCGCGCACATTGGTGGTGGCGACGCACCGCATGCAGGTCCTGCAGTGGGTGGATCGCATCATCATTATCGACAACGGCCGCGTCGTCATGGACGGCCCGAAAAAGAACGTTCTGGGGGAGCTGACAAATGGCAAGCCATGAAGCCGGGGGCCGGCAAGATCGCCCGGAGCCGAAGCTGTTACCTACGGGGCCTGCACCGCTGGGCTCCAATATCGCGGCAACGAGCATTCTGGTGGGCGGCTCGCCTGCCGCAAAAGCCGCTTCCGCCGGCGCTCCTGCGAAAGCGGGTGCGGGGGCCAAGCCCAGCGCGCCTGTGATTGGCGGTGGTACTGCGCCTGGCGCAGCGGCAGCGGCGGGTGTGTCCGGAGGAGCAGCGGTCAATCCCAAAGTCGTCAAGGGTGGCGGTGGTTTGAAAATGGGTGGACCCAAGCTCAAGCCTCCACCGCTGCCGGTGAACTCGCCGACCCACAAGGTCGGTATGCCACCGCCGTTCCTTGTGGTGTGGATCGTCGCATTGATGATTGGTGTCTTCATCGCGTGGACTGCACGCTTTGAACTGGCGGAAGTATCTCTGGGCACCGGCAAGGTGGTTCCCTCCTCGCATGAGCAGGTCATCCAGTCGCTGGAAGGCGGCATTCTGGTGAAGCTGTTGGTGGAGGAAGGCAGCATTGTCGAGGCCGGGGAAGTGCTGGCGCACCTTGACCGCACGCGCAGCGAAGCCACAGTGCAAGAAAGCGTGGTGCGGCTGCGTGCCGCGCAAGCGACTGCGGCCCGACTCATGGCAGAAGTGAACGATTCGCCGCTCAAGTTTCCCGCACAGGTGCATGAAGATGAGGGCTTGGTGCGCACGGAAACCGCGCTGTACAACTCGCGTCGTGAGGCATTGTCGGGAACGCTGGCAGGGTTGAACGAAGCACTGAGCCTTGTGCGCAAGGAGCTGGAACTGACCGAACCTTTGGTCGTGCGCGGTGCCGCCAGCGATGTGGAAGTGTTGCGACTGAAGCGTCAGGCCAACGATCTGGAGACTCGCCTTGCCGAGTCGCGCAGTCAGTACCTGGTGAAGGCGCGAGAAGATCTGGCCAAGGCCAACTCGGAGATCGAATCACTGCGGCAGGTGACACGCGGTCGTGCCGACTCGCTCACGCGCCTGACCTTTACTGCTCCCATGCGCGGTATCGTCAAGGACATTGCGGTGACCACGGTAGGTGGGGTGATTCCTCCCAATGGCAAGTTGATGGAAATCGTTCCCATGGATGAAAAGTTGCTGGTGGAGGCACGCATCTCGCCGCGCGACGTGGCCTTCATCCACCCCGGCCAGAAGGCGACGGTGAAGATCACGGCGTACGACTTCTCCATCTATGGCGGTTTACCGGCCACCGTGGTGACGATTTCGCCCGACACGATTCAAGACGACGTGAAGCGTGACCAGTACTACTACCGAGTGTTCCTGCGCACCGAGGACGACCATCTCACGCGCGGCGAAAAGACGTTCCCGATCACGCCCGGCATGATTGCCTCGGTGGAAATTCTCACCGGCAGCAAGACCATCATGCAGTACCTGATCAAGCCGTTCAACAAGGCACGGGAAGCGTTCCGCGAGCGCTAAAGCCGTGCTAGAAATACGCGGCCTGCACCTGAGAGCAGGCCGTTGTCATTTCTACATGGACCGGAAAACGGCAGGACGATGCGCTATGCCCGCCCGTGCAGTCAGCGCGCAGGAACCGAGTCCAATAGACTTTCCAGTTCGTCCACGCCGAAAGGCTTTTGCAGTGCGCGCACGTTGGGGCCGAGGGATTTCGTGTCGTCGTCCATTTGATGGCCCGTACACAGGACGATCCAACGGCTGGGGTCCTTCGCCAGCATGTGTCGGCACAACTCCAGCCCGTTCATGCCGGGCAGGGTGACATCGGTGATGACAAGATCGAATGACGTGGACGCGTCGTGTTCCAGCGCTTCCTCGGCGCTTTCGCACGTCACGACTTCACGCGATGCGCTTTCCATGAGCGCGGCAAGCGACTCCCGCAATTGCTGGTTGTCTTCAATGTATAGAACGCGCACGCAACTCTCTATTAATTACGTTAGGTTGTGGGAATCTACGGAACCATGCAACCAGAACGCTGATGACGCCATCGGCATGTCCGCTCACCATCTCTTGATGGCGATTAAATGATGGTACCTTGAAGTGCATTACTCGCAAAGACTCGCGATGTATTTTCATGCAAAGGTCTGCATTGAAGTCGCTGGCTCGGCGCTGCGTATCGATAGTATTGGGCTGGCACGGCCCCGTGCGCGGTCAGCGCGCCTTGCGCAGCGTGAGGTTGTAGCGGAATGCGCCACATAAAGGATGAATGCCTTCTGCCAGCGGGCCAACGCCGTGGAAGCGCAGTCGATCGGCGCCGCCCCAGACCATCACATCGCCATGCATCAACGGCACGTTCTGGTGCCTGTCGCCACGCGCATTGCCACCCCAGAGAAAGCGCGCGGGCAGTCCCAGTGAGACGGAAATGATGGGCGCGCCCAGATCGATTTCGTCCTTGTCCTGATGCAGTCCCATGCGTGCTCCGGGTGCATAGCGATTGATCAGGCAGGCGTCGGGTGGAGCGCAGTTGGCAAAGCCAGCGGCTTGCGCTGCATCGTGCGCCAGTTTCAGCCAGCGCGCCGGGAGTGCAGGCCAGTGCGCGCCGGTCAGTGGGTCGAACTCCGAGTAACGGTATCCGTGCATATCGCTCACCCACCCCTGGTCGCCACAGCCCGTGGTGGCTACCGACATGGGCTTGCCCCCCGGCGTCACCATGTGGCGCCACGGCGAATGCGATGCGATGTCTTGAATGTCTTGCAGCAGTGCGGCAGCGTGCCCGCGTGCGAAGCGTCGCAGCACCACGGCATGCGTGCTCAGGTGCAGCCGCTCGGGTGCGTCGTCGTCGTCTTCGAACAGGTCGGCAGTCATGTGTATTCTTACGACTATACGCGAGCGTGAATCACCAACCAATTCATCCAAGGAGACATGCATGGACGCCGCCAGGATTCGGGGCCAGCGGGGCCGATTCGTTCCATCGACAACAGTGCAACCCGATTCCGGTTGCGACTGCGAGGCGCAGTCATGAATATCTCCATACTGCTGGCGCGCGCCGCCAAAGCGTTTGGCGAGCGGCCCGCGCTGCTGCACGGCGCCGAGTGGGTATGCGACTACCGCACGCTGGCCGATCGGGTGGCCAGACTGGCCGCACATCTGAGACACGATGGCGGCGTGCAACCCGGTGATCGGGTGGCCATCTATGCGGAAAACTGCGTGGAATATCTGCAGGCGCTGCATGCCATCCATTGGGCGGGCGCGATCTCGGTGCCGGTCAATTACAAGCTGCACGCCAAGGAGCTGGCCTACGTGCTGGACAACGCTGGCGCGCGCATGGTGTGCGTCTCGCAGACATTGCGTGACGCAGCGCGCCAGGCGGGCGCCAGCGATCCGATGCTGCTGGAGTTCGGCGCCCCGCGTTGGCACGAAATCGTGAGCTCGACCCCGCCGCTCGACCTGCAGGAACGCGAGGCGGATGACGTGGCCTCCTTGTTCTATACCTCCGGCACGACCGGGCGACCCAAAGGCGTGATGCAGACGCACCGCAATCTGCTGGCCGCGACCATGGCTTACTTCACCGATGTGGATGACGTGTCAGCCAGCGATGCCATGGTGTATGCAGCCCCCATGTCGCACGGCGCGGGCTTGTACAACTATGCGCACATGCTGCGCGGTGCGCGCCATGTGATTCCGGTGTCCGGTGGTTTCGATCCGGCGGAGCTGGTCGCGCTGGCTGCCAGCGTGGGGCACCTGAGCCTGTTCGCCGCGCCCACCATGGTGCACCGGCTGGTGGATTTCGTGCGCCGCTCGCAGGCCGACGTGTCGGGCTTCAAGACGATCGTGTATGGCGGTGGCCCAATGTATGTGGAAGACCTGCGCAACGCGCTCAATACCATGGGGCAGAAGTTCGTGCAAATCTACGGGCAGGGCGAATGCCCAATGACCATCACGGCCTTGTCGCGCGACGAGATCGGCAACACGCAGCATCCGCGCTGGGGCGAACGGATCGCATCGGTGGGCAAGGCGCACGCGAATGTCGAGGTGCGCGTGGTGGACGCACAGGACCAGCCCGTTCCCGACGGAACGTTGGGCGAAGTCGTCGTGCGCGGCGATCCGGTGATGGCCGGCTATTGGGCGAATGAAGAGGCGACCCGGAGCACATTGCGCGGCGGCTGGTTACACACAGGCGATGTGGGCAGTTTGGACACCGACGGATTCCTTACGCTGCGCGATCGCTCCAAGGACGTGATCATCTCTGGCGGCTCCAACATCTATCCGCGCGAGGTGGAAGAGGTGCTGCTGCTGCACCCGCAGGTCAGTGAAGTGGCCGTGGTGGGGCAGCGCGATGCGGACTGGGGCGAGGTGGTCATCGCCTTCCTCGTGGGGCGAGACGCACTCCCGGTGGCAGATGACGAACTGGACGCGCTGTGCCATGACCACATCGCACGCTTCAAGCGGCCCAAGGCCTATCGTTGGGTAGATGCGTTGCCCAAGAACAGCTATGGCAAGGTGCTGAAGACGGAACTGCGCCTCCGGCTGGAGTAACACCCATGGTGCGCGTCGGTCATCGTGAACACGGCTACGATGTGATGCCTTGAGTCCATCCTCCGGAGCCGCACCATGACTGCACCTGTGACCCTGAAAATCGATTTCGTCTCCGACGTTTCCTGCCCTTGGTGCGCCATCGGCTTACAGGCGCTCGAGCAGGCCGCCGCGCGCGTGAAAGACCAGGTGAACATCGACTGGCACTTCCAGCCATTCGAGTTGAATGCCGACATGGTGCCGGAAGGGGAAGACGTGATCGAGCACCTGCAGCGCAAATACGGCGCGCCGCCGGAGCAGCTCGCGAAGAATCAGGATGCCATTGCCGCGCGCGGAGCGGCACTGGGCTTCCAGTTCAACATGGACAAGCGCAGCCGCATCTACAACACGTTCGATGCACACCGCCTGCTGCATTGGCTGGCGCAAGAGGGCACGGGCGATCAGCAACGTGCGCTCAAGCACGCGTTGTTCACCGCCTACTTCACCCTGGGCGAAAACCCCGGCGACCACGACGTGCTGCTGCGCGTGGTGCGCGAGTTGGGGTTGGATGAGGCGCGGGCCAAGGCGATTCTGGCGTCAGACGAGTTCGCCTACGAGGTGCGCGAACGCGAAGCGTTTTACCAGCAGCACGGCATCCATTCCGTGCCTGCGGTGATCGTGAACGACCGCCACCTGATCCAGGGCGGCCAGCCGGTCGAAGTGTTTGAAGAAGCGCTGACCAAACTCGCGCAGCAGCAGCAAGCCTGATCCTGATCCAGACCCGGATCGCGGCGCTTACTTTTTCAGCGGAATCGGCGTGCTGTGCACCACCGGCACCGCCGAGACGGAGTTTTGCGGTGAGCCGTCGATGAGCTTGTCGGAGTAGGTCAGATAGACCAGCGTATTGCGTTTGGTGTCGACCATGCGCACGACGTTCAGCGTCTTGAACAGGATCGAGATGCGTTCGCTGAACACTTCTTCCTTCTGCTTGATCGGCTGCGGAAAGGAAATGGCGCCCACCTGATGGCACGAGATGGAGGCCTCTGCGCGGTCCTCGGCTAACCCAAGCGTGCCTTTGACGCCACCCACGCGGGCGCGCGAGACATAGCAGGATACGCCTTGCACGGCAGGGTCGTCATAGGCCTCCACGAGGATGTCGTGGTCACGGCCAATCAGTTTGAAGGCCGTATCCACGGTGCCAATTTTCTCGCCTGCCGCCCACGCGGCGCTGCTCAATGCCGTCAGCGCAATCGCCGACAAGAGGGTGTTGCGGAGGATTGCGTTCATGGCATGCAGTCTCAGTTAGCCGCAGCGGTCTGGTTGGCCTCGGCGCAGCGCTTGGCAAGATGCGCCAGTGCTTCTTCGACCTGATCGACCAGCACGAGGCTCAGATCGCCCGGTTGCAGGCGTTCCAGCGCATGGTCGATGGCGACGAATTCACCGTGGATTTCCGTGCTGTAGCTGGTGCGCGGCGCACCTTCCAGACCCTTGCGCAGCAGGCCGAGCACTTCGCCGTCTTCACGGCCGCGCTGGCATGCGTCCTGATACAGGATCACGTCGTCAAAGTACTGACCGAGGATGCGCGTTTGCTCCACGATATCCTGATCGCGGCGGTCGCCCGCACCGGAAATCACCACGCTGCGGCGATTGCCCGGCATGGCCTCCACGGCCTGCGACAGCGCGCGGATGGCGTCCGGGTTGTGGCCGTAATCGGCGATCACGGTGGCGCCCTTGTAGTCCATCACGTTGAAACGTGCGGGGGCGTTGTCGCTGTCGTTCATGAAGCCGGCAAGGCCGCGGCGAATGGTCTGCCACGGCAGGCCGCAGGCCCATGCTGCGCCGATGGCGGCCATGACGTTTTCAACCTGGAAGGTGATGACGCCACCGCGTGTGATCGGAATGTCGCGCATGGGAATCGTCTCGCGCCATGAGCCTTCTGCGGCCACGATGCTGTCGCCGTCCACATACACCACGCGGTTGCCCTGGGCGCGGTGCGTGGCCATTACCGGGTGGTGGCGATCGGCGGCAAAGTAGATGACCTTGCCGGGGCAGACGTGGGCCATGGCCGCCACCAATGGGTCGGCGGCGTTGAGCACGGCGTAGCCGTCCGGTGCCACGTTCTGCACGATCACGCGCTTGAGCACGGCCACATCTTCCACCGTGGTGATGAAGTTCAGACCCAGATGGTCGCCTTCGCCGACGTTGGTGACCACCGCCACCTGGCAGCGATCGAAGCCGAGGCCTTCGCGCAGAATGCCGCCGCGCGCGCATTCGAGCACGGCCGCGTCGGTTTCCGGGTGGGCCAGCGCGTTGCGCGCGCTGCGCGGGCCGGAGCAATCGCCGCTGTCGATCTGGCGACCATTCACGTACACGCCATCGGTGTTGGTCATCGCGGTGCGCCAACCGTGCGAGGTGAACAGATGCGCGATCACGCGCGTGGTGGTGGTCTTGCCGTTGGTGCCGGTGACGGCGACGACGGGAATGCGACCATCCTGCCCCGGTGCAAACAGCTCGTCCACCATGGGCACGCCCACGTTGCGTGGCTTTCCGAAGGAAGGCGCGAGGTGCATGCGCAGACCGGGCGCGGCATTCACTTCGACGATGCCGCCGTTTTGCTCTTCGAGCGGACACAGCATGGTTTCGCAGACCACGTCGACACCGCAGATGTGCAGACCAATGGTTTGCGCGGCTTCGATGGCGCGCGCCGCCACTTCGGGATGCACGTCATCAGTCACATCGGTGGCGCTGCCGCCGGTGGAGAGATTGGCGTTGTTGCGCAGGACCACGCGTTGGCCTTGCGCAGGCACGGAGTCGGGCGTTAGCCCTTCTGAGGCGATGCGGTCGAGCGCGATGTCGTCCAGACGGATCTTGGTCAGCGCCGTGCCGTGGCCCGAGCCACGGCGTGGGTCCTGATTGACGATGTCCACCAGTTCGCGAATCGTGTGTGTGCCGTCGCCCAGCACTTGCGGCGGCTCGCGGCGTGCGGCGGCCACCAATTGGCCACCGACGACGAGCAGGCGGAAATCGTGACCGGGCAGGAAACGCTCGACCATCACGTCATCGCCAAACTGCTCGGCGGTTTTATAGGCAGCCTCCAGACCTTCGCGTGTGGTGATGTTCACCACCACGCCCTTGCCCTGATTGCCGTCCTGCGGCTTGACCACGACGGGCAAGCCCACTTCCTGGGCCACGGTCCAGGCGTCTTCCACATCCTTGACGGGACGGCCGAGCGGCACGGGCACGCCCGCGGCGTGCAGCAGGCGCTTGGTGAGGTCCTTGTCCTGCGCAATGGATTCGGCCACGGCGCTGGTCATGTCCAGTTCGGCTGCCTGAATGCGGCGCGCCCGGGAGCCCCAGCCCAGTTGCACGAGCGAGCCGGAGGTCAGGCGACGGAACGGAATGCCACGCGCCACGGCAGCGTCCACGATGGAGCCGGTGGACGGGCCGATGCGCTCGTCCTCATCGATCTCGCGCAGATTTGCAATCGCGGCGTTGGCGTCGAATGGCGTGTCGGCCAGCGCGGATTGCAGCAGTTGCTCTGCATATTCCATCGCCTTGAGGCCGACGGCTTCTTCGGTGTATTCGACGACGACCTGATAGGTGCCGGGCTCGACCGTTGCATGCGTGCGGCTGAACGTGACCGGGCAGCCAGCCTGTGCCTGCAGTTGCAGACCGGCTGCTGCGAGCATGTGGGCCAGCGACAGGCGCTGGTCTGCGCCGTGCGGCTGCAGCGCGCCGATCTTGGGAAAGCGCGCACGCACCCGGTCTTCGAATCCGGGCATGTCGGCATACACGCACTCGTTGGGTTCGCAGTGAACGATGGCCTCGATGGCCGTGTTGCGACTCCAGAGATTCGGGCCACGCAGGGCGCGGGTGCGGGAAACTTGCATGTGTGTTCTTTCTATGGAGCGGGCGGCAATCAGTACATTGCCGCGCGCTGTCGAATCATCGTGAAAGTGCGTGCTCTTCAGGCGGTCGTGTATTCAAACGTCTTGATGCCGGCGCCGATCAGATCGGGCGTGATGTCCATCGACCATGCGGTGGCAATCGCGGCCAGCAGGGCAGGCGTGTCGGGCTTGCGGCCTCCGGGCAGCGAGAGGGCATCGAGCGTGCCGAGCACGCGCTCCTGCGCGCCGGTCGCCAGGATCACCTGGTTGTTCTTCACGAACACCGCGCGGCCTTCCGCGTTGTCTTCGCGGTGCTTGGCGATGTGCGGGTTGTCGGCCTGCATGGAATAGAACAGCACTTCGCCATCGCACAGGCGCGCCAGATCGGCCACCTGTTCGATGTCGGCGTTGAGCACGCCAGCGCCTTCGTCGAGCACCACGTCGATCTGCGTGCGCAGCACGCGCGTCATCTGCGATTGCTCGTGCACGTCGTGATCGGCCAGCGTTTCAAAGCCGTCCATGTCGGTCACCACGCCCACGAGGCAGCGGTCATACGCCAGACCTTCTTCGAGGATGGAGCGGGCCGTGGTCTCGATCACAGCGGCCTGCGCAAGGCGGTTGGTCAGCAGGCGGTGTGCACCGGCCCAGTTGGCGGTGTTCGTCTTTTGCGTCTGGCGGTTGGCCAGGAACATGCCCTGCGCGCTGGCCACGCCCGTGTGCTTGCCCGACAGTTGCAGCAGCCAGCCGACGAGGCGACCGGTGAACGCGTTTTCGCGCGTGCCTGCAATGCCGACGATCGGAATGCGGCCCGATGCGGCGCCGTCATCGGTGGTGGGGAACAGATGCTCCACGATGGCTTGTCCAACGGGGCGTGGCGCGCCGCTGGTCGGCTTCAGGTGCATGAGCAGGCCGGGGCCAGCGTTGACTTCCAGAATCGCGCCCTGGCCCTTCATCGGCTTGGAGACGTCCTGCAAGATCATGTCCATGCCGGCGATGTCCAGACCCACGATCTTCGCTGCCAGCGAGGCGTAGTAGGCGACGTCGGGGTGCACCTCGTCCGTGCAGTCGATGGCCATGTTGCCGTTGCGTTGCAGCAGGATGGATTCGCCCTGCGCAGGCACCGACTCGGGCGTCACGTTCTGGCGCTTGAGCTCCAGTTGGATCGATGGAGCCTGCAGGTTGATCCAGTCGAGCGGGTATTCCTGCTCGGGGCCGCGACGCGGGTCCTGGTTGACCACGTCCACCAGTTCGCGCAGTGTGGATTTGCCATTGCCGGCCACGCTCACGGTTTCGCCACGGCAGGCCGCGACCACTTTGCCGCCCACCACCAGCAGGCGGTGCTCGGTGCCGTTGATGAACTGCTCGACGATCACGTCGGAGCCTTCCGGTTCGGCCAGCGCGAACGCGGTCTTGATGTCGTCTTCGCGGTGCAGGTCCAGCGTCACGCCGCGTGCGTGGTTGCCGTCCGAGGGCTTCACGGTGACCGGAAAACCAATCTCCTGCGCCACTTCCCAAGCCTCTTCGGGGTTCTTGACGATCTGGCCTTCGGGCACGGGCACACCACAGGCGGTGAGCAGGCGCTTGGTGAAGTCCTTGTCCTGCGCGATGCCTTCGGCAATGGCGCTGGTCTGATCGCTTTCGGCGGTCCAGATGCGGCGTTGCGCGGCGCCGTAACCCAACTGCACCAGATTGCCGTCGTTCAGGCGAATGTGCGGAATGCGGCGCTCGGTCGCGGCATCGACGATGCTGCCGGTGCTGGGGCCAAGGTAGCGGTCGTTGATTTCCGTCTTGATGGCCTGGATCGCGGTCTTCAGGTCGAACGACTGGTCGTTGATGGCGGCCATCAGCAGCTTGTGGCCATATTCCAGCGCGGTGCGGGCCACGGTTTCCTCGGGGCAGCGGAACACCATGCGGTAGACGCCGCGCTTGGAAATCTCGCGCGTCTGGCCGAATTCGGCGGGCATGCCGGAGAGGTTCAGCAATTCGATGATCACGTGCTCCAGCACGTGGCCCATCCACGTGCCTTCCTTCAGGCGCAGCAGGAAGCCGCCGCGCTCGCCCACGCCGCAGTGGTGCTCGATCAGGTCGGGCAACCAGGTGGTGAGTCGTTCATTCAGGCCGGGAATCTTGTTGGACGGGTAGTCTTCCAGCTCTCCCAGATCGAGCCATACCTCCAGGATGGGGCGGTAGGTCCAGACGCTGGGGCCGCGCAGGTAGGTGGTGCGCAGGAGTTGGATGTCGTTGAATGTCGCCATAAATTGCAACTTTTTGATTCCTGGTTTCTTGAGTCGCCGGAGTAGATCACCGACCCGAATTGCCGACACTGCGGAAAACGTGCATTGTGCTCGCTAAAAGTGTCAATTGCGGTCGGATGTCAGCCAGACAAGAGGTCAGTGCGTTACTAAAGGATGCTGCGCAGGTGTCACGGCTGTCGTCGACAATCCGTCTCTTCGCCCCCGATGGCATTCGAATGCTGCCAAGGGCTGACAAATAAATCACATGCAAAATCAACATCCTCTGGACGCCTCGGGTGTCATGACCGGTCCCGAGGGGACCGACTTGCGAGCGAGTCTCGCTGCAGATGAAAACGTGCTGGCGACCCTGAAGGTTGACCTGAACCCGCAGTTGCACTTCGAGGACGGCCTGCTGGCGCTGACGAACCAGCGTCTGGTTTTCCGCAATGCGAAAGGTGAAACAGCCTTCTGGCCCATCGTGCCGGGCATGTCGCTGCGCCTGCTGGACCACGGCGGCGTGGGCACTCTGGAGCTGCACACGGAGGCAGAGCGGCTGGTGCTGTGGCGCTTCACGCTTGGCTTTCATCCGCAAGCCATTGCGTTGATGCAACGATTTGAAAAACTGGAGCGCCGCCTGGATGCGGAGCAGTCTGGCCAATCGCTGCCGTCACAACTCGACGAGGAAGAAGCGCTGTGTCCCGCATGCCACACGCCGTTGCCGCCAGACAGCGATGAATGTCCCGCCTGCGCGCGCCAACAGGCGCCGCACACGTCGACCTGGGTGCTGCTGCGGCTCTGGCGCTTTGCAAAGCCTTACAAAAACCAGTTGCTGCTCGGCTTTTTGCTGACGCTGGCGGCCACCGGCGCGCAACTGGTGGCGCCGTACCTGACCATCCCGATCATGGACAAGATCCTGATCCCGTACCAGAACGGCGAGAAGATCGACCCTGGAGTGGTGGCTTACTACCTGGGTGGCCTGCTCATCGCCGCGCTCGTCGCGTGGGTGCTGGGCTGGGCGCGCACCTTCGTGCTGGCGAAGGTGTCCGAGCGCATCGGCTCGGGTCTGCGCACCACGACATACAACCACCTGCTCAAGCTGTCGCTCGACTATTACGGCAGCAAGCGCACCGGCGACCTGATGGCGCGCATCGGCGCGGAGACCGACCGCATCAACCTGTTCTTGTCGCTGAATGCGCTCGACTTCGCCACCGACGTGCTGATGATGGTGATGACGGCGGCGATCCTGTTCTCGATCAACCCGTGGCTGGCCCTCGTCACGCTGGTGCCGCTGCCGTTCATCGCGTGGATGATTCACCTCGTGCGCGAACGCCTGCGTACCGGCTTCGAAAAGATCGACCGCGTCTGGTCGGAGGTGACGAACGTGCTGGCCGACACCATTCCGGGCATCCGCGTGGTGAAGGCATTCGCGCAGGAAAAGCGCGAGGCGGATCGTTTTGCCGAGGCCAATCTGGCCAACCTGCAGGCGAATGACCGCGTGAACAAGACCTGGTCGCTGTTCACCCCCACCGTCACCTTTCTCACGGAAGTCGGCCTGCTGATCGTCTGGGGCTTCGGCATCTGGCTGGTGGCGGACGGCAGCATCACCGTGGGTGTGCTCACCGCGTTCATCGCCTACATCGGGCGCTTTTATAGCCGGCTCGATTCGATGAGCCGCATCGTCTCGGTCACGCAAAAGGCGGCGGCCGGTGCCAAGCGCATCTTCGACATTCTCGACCATGTGAGCAACGTGCCCGATCCGCAGAACCCGGTGCGCATGCAGAACGTGAAGGGCGAACTGACGATGGAGGACGTGAGCTTCCGTTACGGCAGCCGCTCGGTCATCAAGCATCTGGATTTGACCATCCGGCCCGGCGAAATGATTGGTCTGGTCGGCCACAGTGGTTCGGGCAAGAGCACGCTGGTGAACCTGATCTGCCGCTTCTACGATGTGAGCGAAGGCTCGATCCAACTGGACGGCGTAGACCTGCGCCGCATTGCGGTATCGGATTTCCGGCGCAACATCGGTCTGGTGCTGCAGGAGCCGTTCCTGTTTTTTGGCACCATCGCCGAGAACATTGCCTATGGCAAGCCGGATGCGACGCGCGAAGAAATCGTCGCGGCCGCACGCGCTGCCCACGCGCACGAATTCATCCTGCGTCTGCCGCACGGCTACGACTCGCTGGTAGGTGAGCGCGGACAAGGCCTGTCGGGCGGCGAGCGCCAGCGCATTTCGATTGCGCGGGCGCTGCTGATCGACCCGCGCATCCTCATCCTCGACGAAGCCACATCGGCGGTGGACACCGAGACGGAAAAGGAAATCCAGCGCGCGCTCGATAACCTCGTAAAGGGCCGTACGACCATTGCGATTGCGCACCGTCTGTCCACGCTGCGCAAGGCCGACCGACTGGTGGTGATGGATCGCGGCGAGATCGTCGAGGTGGGGCCGCACGACGAACTCATGGCCGCAGAAGGCGCGTACTACCGCCTCTACATGGCGCAGGCGCGCCGCGCCGAGGAAGACGCCGAAGCCGCTGGCGTGGTGATCGATGCTGCCTCGCGCGTGGCCGCTGCGTCGGCGCAGGCACCCCGCGAATCCGTTTGAAGACGCCCAGGAGTTCACACCATGACATTGCCAGCAACCACTTCAGGCGCCACGCACCAGCCCCCTTTTTTCGATCTCGCCCGCAACGCGCATGGCCGGCTCACGCTGCGTCTGGCCGATGGCATCGAACATACGGGCGTGCTGCCCGTGCGCGCCTTTCCCATCACTGCCCCGGATGAAGGGCTGTCGCTGTTCGGCACCGACGGTCACGAACTCGTGTGGATCGATCGCATGGACCAGCTCAGCGCGCCGCAGCGCCAGTTGATCGAAGAAGAATTGGCCGCGCGCGAATTCATTCCCACCATCGAACGATTGATCAAGGTGTCGAGCTTTGCCACGCCCAGCGTGTGGACCGTGCAAACCAATCGCGGCCAGACCGATCTGGTGCTCAAGGCGGAAGAAGACATCCGCAAGCTGGAAGGCCGCACGCGCCTGCTGATCAGCGCCAGCGATGGCATGCAGTACAGCGTGCCGGACACGGGCGCGTTGGACAAAGCATCGCGCAAGCTGCTCAGCCGCTTCCTTTGATCGGGCTATCGGGCCGCGCACTGCGTGTCCGCAATGGCAATCGGGCTTTGCATCGCTAGTGCATTCGGTTCATCATGGCGCGTACAGGGAGCCTTGCCATGATGAATCACTCCGATGCCGACGATGCATCGTCCACACCATTGCCACGCACGCACTTGTGCGACATGCTTGACTGCCGTCTGCCGCTGATCCTGGCGGGCATGGGCGGCGTCGCGCGATCGGAACTGGTTGCAGCGGTCAGCGAGGCCGGAGGATTCGGCTTCCTCGGCATGGTGCGTGAACCCCTTGCGCTGATCGAGCGGGAAGTGCGCGCCGTGCGTGATCGCACGGCGGCGCGTTTCGGCGTGAACCTGATCCCCGCAGGCACGTCAGCAGAACTGCTCGACCAACAAGTGCAATGCTGCGTTGATCTGCAGGTGCCCGTCGTTGGCCTGTTCTGGGATGTGAACCACGCCGTGGTTGCGCGGCTCAAGGCGGCGGACATCACTGTCGTGCATCAGGTCGGCAGTGTCGCGCAGGCGCTGCAGGCGCAAAGCGCTGGCGTGGACGCGTTCATCGTGCAGGGCGTGGAGGCCGGCGGGCACGTCAGTGGACGGCAGCCGCTGGACGCATTGTTGGCGGCGGTGCTGGCGGTTGTGGATGTGCCGGTGGCTGCGGCGGGCGGTATCTCTACGGGCGAGCAGGTGGCGCAACTGATGACGCAGGGCGCGCAGGCCGCAGTGTTGGGCACGGCCCTGCTGGCAACGCAGGAGTCGTTTGCCCACGACTTTCACAAGCAGCGCGTGGTGCGAGCACGCGCAGACGACACGGTGCTGACCGAAGACTTTCACATCAACTGGCCTGCGCACGCCGCCGTGCGCGTGCTGCGCAACAGCGTGACGCAGGGCCAGCATGGTGATCCGTTCACGCAGGCGCGGCGCGTGATTGGCGAAGAAGAGGGCCGCCCCATTTACCTGTTCAGCACCGACTCTCCCTTACGCTCGATGAGCGGCGATTTTGAGCCCATGGCGCTCTATGCGGGGCGCGGCGTCGATGCCATCGATTCCATCCCGACGGCAGCGCAGCGCATGGCGTCCATCATGCAATCAGCGCAAACGCACTGGCGCATGCTGCACCGGCCAGAGGTAGAGGTGAGCTCGCCCGTGTGCTACGCGCCCGCATTCGAGCGTGAGCGCAATGAGGCCCTGATAGCGCAACTCAACGAATTGCTGGAAGCCGAGCGCGCAGGCGTGCGCGTGACCGTGCAGACGCTGGCGCAAGTGAGTGATCCGGCCACGCGGCAGTTGGTGGAGGCGATTCATCACGACGAAGTGCAATGGTGCGTCATGCTGCTGCACGCCATCCGCGACATGGGCGGCACGACGAGTCCGCGCACGGGCGCGTTTTTCCAGAAGGCCATGGCGATCGAGAACGTGGCCGAGCGCTTGGCATTTCTCAATCGCGGACAGGGCTGGGTGGCCAAGCGTGTGGCCGAATTGCTGGAGCGCGTGGAAGACCCGGCGCTGCACAAGAACCTCACGCGCATGCTAGATTCGCACAAAGAAAATCTAACCCGGGTGAATGAGCACCTTGCGCTGGAATAAGCGGGTGTGGCCGCGCCCTTCGGTGGGCGCAAATGCCGGTTGGCCGGTTACTTGGGCTTGTCGGCGTCTTTGGCGAGTTGCGTGGCTTCGGCCTGAGCCTGCTCTGCCTTGGCCTTGTCGCGCGCGGCGCGGTACTTGATGGCGAAGGCGCGCACCTCTTCCAGCGTCACAAACCCGTCCTTGTTGGTGTCGGTGTCGTCAAACGCGGAATACAGCTTGGGAACGATGGCGACTTCCTTGCGGCTGAGCTTGCCGTCTCCATTGAAGTCGAGCATGTGAAATTGCTTGATGGCCTTGATTTCGCCTTTGCTCAGTGGCGCACTGGCGCTGGTTTTCGAGGGCTCGGCAACGGTCGGCTCGGCTGCGGCGGCGAAGGGCGAGACGAGCGTGAGAATGGCTGCCATGGCGGCAGAGCGGGGGCAGGGACGCAGTGAGGTTGGCATGGCGAATGTCCTTCACTTCCTTCAACTTCTGCGGGGAAAAGTGCTGGTGCCGGGACCAGCCGCAAGAGGGAATCTGGAGATATCGGATTGTCGTGGATGAAGTAGTGATGGTGCCACGGATGCCCGCAACTGCCCATGTCTGCAGCAAGGCTTTGCACAACTTTGCCAAGCTGCACTTTCTCTCTGCAATTGGATGCACAGGGAAGCGCAGGCGTGCGCGCGCTCAGCGGTTGGCTATACCGCTGTGCACATGCCCGGCGGGGACGTGGCGCGCTGCGGAGGTGACGTGGCCCGTCTGGTCGTCGAAGAAGAAATCCGGTTCGAACTCGCGCAGGAACGGGCCTTTTTCCAGACCGCCCAGAAACATGGCTTCGTCCACGGCGATGTTCCAGTTCATCAGCGTGCGGATGGCGCGCTCGTGCGCAGGAGCGCTGCGGGCCGTGACCAGCGCGGTGCGAATGCGCATGCCCGTGCCCTGCGCCAATTGCAGGCGATGCAGCGCCGCAAGCAGCGGCTTGAACGGGCCTTCCGGCAGCGGCTGCGTGGCCTTGTCGGTTTCGTGGCGCTGGAATGCGGCCAGGCCATCACGCTGGAACACCTGTTCGGCCTCGTCGGAAAACAGCACGGCGTCGCCGTCGAAGGCGATGCGCACTTCATTGGGGTGCGCATCGCTGGCGCGTACTGAATCGGTGAAGACGTGCGCTGCCGGATAACCCCACTGCAGAGCCTGCGAGACGTCCTGCGCATTGGCCGAGAGAAACAGGTGCGCGCCCAGCGGTCGCAGGTAGCGGAACGGCGCACCGCCTTGCGTGAACACGCCGCGCTGCAGCGGAATGTGTGCCGCCTGCGTGGAGCGGAAGATGCGCATGCCGCTCACCGGATCGTTGCGCGACAGCATGACCACTTCCACGCGCTGGCGATCATCGCTGTTGAATGCGAGCAGCTTTTTCACCAGCGAGAAAGCAACGCCGGGGCGCGCCGGCGTCTCCAGCCGGTCCAACTGCAATTGCATGTAGGCCTGAGGATTTTCGGCGTCGAAGATGCGGTTCTCTTCTTCGAAGTCGAACAGCGCACGCGAGGAAATCGCCACTACCAGTTGATCGTCGAGTGTGATCGGCATGTCGGAGGGTCTGCTGGGGTTATTTGACGAACTGGTTGAGCTGGATGATGGGCATGAGCACTGCGAGCACGATGAGCATCACGATCAGTCCCATGCCCACGATGAGCAGCGGCTCCAGGATGGTGGCCAGTTGCATTGCGCGGCGCTGCACTTCGGTAGAGAGCTGGTTGGCCGCGCGCTGCAGCATCAGCGGCAGTTGGCCGGTTTGTTCACCCAGGCGCGCGAACATCGAGACGAGTCCGGGAAAGCGCTTTTTCTGCCCGATCGCGGAGGCCAGCGGTGCACCTTCGCGCACCAGCACCAGTGCGTCGAGCGCATCGGCGCGCATGGCGCGGTTGTTCAGGGTTTCGGCGGCCGCTTGCAGGGCTTTGAGGATGGGAACGCCTGCACCTGCGAGCATGGCGAGCGTGCCCGCAAAGCGCGCCGCGTTGTAGCCACGCGCGAGTCGGCCCACGAGCGGCAGATTAAGCCACCACGCATCGAATCGTTCGCGAAAGGCCGGGCGTGTGAGCGCGGTGCGCATCAGGATGGCCGTCAGCACGACCGCGCCGAGCATCAGCCAGCCATAGTTGCGCACGGCGCTGCTGAGCGCGAGCATGCCCACAGTGAGCGCGGGCAACGCCCGCTTGGTGCCCGCAAACACATTGGCCACCTGCGGCACGACGTAGCCCACGAGAAACAGCACGATGACGATGGCCACGACGGTGACGATAGCCGGGTAGAGCGACGCGCCCACGAGCTTGGCGCGCAGGGCCTGGCGCTGCTCGAGATCGTCGGCCAGCTTGTCCAGCACCTCGCCCAGGTGACCACTTTGTTCACCCGCGCCAATCACCGCGCAGTAGATGTCGGAGAACTCGCGTGGGTGCTGCGACAGCGCCTTGGCGAACGGCGATCCGGCATTCACCTCGGCGCGCAGCGCGGCAACGAGATGGCGCTGGCGTTGCACGTCGGCCTCTTCGGCCAGCGCGGCAAGGGCACGCTCCAGCGGCAGGCCGGAGACGATCAGGCCGGCGAGTTGCCGCGTCCAGATCGTGAGCTGCGTGGAGTTGAAGACGGGGCGCGTCATCAACCGTTCGCTGAGCGTCGGGCCACCGGCACCGTGGCTGGTGGAGGCGAGCGCCTGCACATCCAGTGGCACCAGCGCCTGTGCACGCAACAGGCTGCGCGCAGCCTTGGGGCTGTCGGCGTCTATCGTGCCTTTGCGGGTCTGACCCTGGGCGTCCAGTGCTTCATAGGAAAAGGCGGGCATGCGTCGTGCTCAGTGCGAATGGGGGTGCGCCGCAGCGTCATCGCACAGGCGAGTGAAAAGCGCGGCCAATCCCCGATGGTAGCCGCTTGGCATGGCAGGCGGATGGCGGCGTGCGCAAACCACGGCCATCCGGCGGCAGCGCAGCCGTCAATCCCCGCGTGCGGCTGCGGCGGCGATGTCGAGCGATTGCAGGCGCAAGGCAGGGTTGTAGATGTCGCTCACAAGGATGAACTCGTCTGCACCCGTGGCCTCGGCCAGTGCTTCGAAGCCCTGTCGCACGGTCTGCGGGCCGCCGATCACGGAGACGGCGAGAAAGTCTGCAATGGCCTCGCGTTCGCGCTCGCCAATCGAGTGCATGAAGTTTTCCACCGGCGGTTGCAACAGGCCGCGCTGGTTGGTGAGGATGCTCAGCACGCGCTGGAATGTGCTGCTGGCAAGGTAGGTGGCCTCCTCATCCGTAGGAGCAGCGATGACCGGCACGCCGATCATGGCGTACGGCTTTTGCAGCACGGCAGATGGCTTGAAGCGTGCGCGGTAAATCTCCAGTGCAGGCAACAGGAAGCGCGGCGCGAAGTGCGAGGCAAACGCATAGGGCAGGCCTTTTTCTGCCGCCAGTTGCGCAGAGAACATGCTGGAGCCGAGCAGCCAGATGGGCACGTTGGTGCCGTTGCCGGGCACCGCCGTGATGCGTTGGCCCGGCTGTGCGGGACCGAGCAGGCGCTCCAGTTCGGCAACGTCGCGCGGAAAATCCTCTTCGGTCTCGACCCGGTCGCGGCGCAGGGCGCGCATGGTGGGGCCGTCGGTTCCGGGCGCGCGGCCCAGTCCCAGGTCGATGCGCCCGGGGTAGAGCTCGGCCAGGGTGCCGAAGGCTTCGGCCACGACCAGCGGCGCATGGTTGGGCAGCATGATGCCGCCCGAGCCGACGCGCATCGACTGTGTCTTGCCCGCAATGTGGCCGACCAGCACCGCCGTGGCCGAACTGGCGATGCCGGGCATGTTGTGGTGTTCGGCGACCCAGTAGCGGCGAAAACCGAGTTGTTCGACATGCTGGGCCGTGCGCACGGCGAGATCGAGCGCATCGGCCACGCTGGCGCCCTCGCGCACAGCCACCAGATCCAGCATGGAAAGGGGAGGCAGGGATTTGGAGGAACTCATGGGGTCATTGTGAGAGTGTCCGGGCATTTGCGCAGGCGTGGGGAAATAGCGGACTTCCCGGCGCATTGAGAGTGTTTGTGATTGGAACTATGTAAATGAATGTCAATTGATATAGCGCAATACTAAACATACCCCATCTGGGGGATGTGCAGACAATTTGTAACACCTTAGACTCTCTTCGTCTTGGAGTGGTCACGGCGAGGTGTGCGAATGAGTACACACTTGTTTGAATTCCAATGAGCCGCAGGTTGATAGAATAAATTTATCTACTAAATAATTAGTATTGCAATAAAGTATGGGTGAGGGTAGCCGGGAGGGCGCCCAGCTGTCATGGAGGACGGCCTGAATCCCAGACCAGATGAAGCAGAGAGGAGCATCATGGACTTTCTCAAACGATGGTTTTCACCGTCGAGTGTTGGCGCTTCGCAACGAGCGTCATCGTCCGGTGCAGAGGCCGTTTCGAGCATTCCCGCGCTTCGGCCCAGTCAGTTGGATGCCTTCGGCGGCGAGATCGCGCAATTGTCTGCGGTGGAGTTGGACATCGAGGCGCTGATCGTCAGCCATGAGCGCTGGCTACCGTGGCTGTGGCAGGCGCTGGAGGGACAGGTGGACGAGCAACTGCGCCCGCATGTGATCCGTGATGCGCGTAGTTCAGAGCTGGGGTCGTGGCTGCACGATGCGGGCCATCGCGCATTGGGCCATTTGCCTACCTACGAGATGCTGCTGGTACGCAACCGCTACTTTCACGCCAAGGCGGCGGATCTGATCATGCAGGTTGAGCAGGGCGATTTTGGTCGTGCCGACCAGACCTTCAAGCAATGCCAGCATGCATCGCGTCAGATGGTCCTGCTGCTCAAGGAACTCAAGCGAGGCTTGGCACGCGGCGGTGCCGCTTCGGGCCCAGCCCCGCTGCCGCCGCTTTCCGCCAAGGCCTGAAATCGATTTCACAGCCCTTTCGGCGCGCGCCACCGGGACAGATTGCAATTTTTTCCGGTGATCAGTCGCGCGTTACGCGCAGCACTTCTTCCGGACTGGTGATGCCTTCAGCGACCAGCCTGTCACCATCCGCCCGCATCAGTGTCATGCCATTGGCGCGCGCTTGTTCGCGGATGTCGGCTTCGCTCGCCTGTCCGTGGATTTGCGCACGGATGCGATCGTCCACTTCCAGTAATTCAAAAATACCGGTGCGCCCGCGATAACCGGAAGGCTCGCTCGGATCGAGTTTGCGCACCAGGCGCTGCGCCAGCACGCCCAGCAACGAGCTGGAGAGCAGGAATGGCTCTACCCCCATGTCCGTCAATCGCGTGATGGCGCTGGCCGCGTCGTTGGTGTGCAGCGTGGCCAGCACGAGGTGGCCGGTGAGGGAGGCCTGGATGGCGATCTGCGCGGTTTCAAAGTCGCGGATTTCACCGATCATGACGACGTCCGGGTCTTGCCGGAGGATGGCGCGCAGGGCCTTGGCAAACGTGAGGTCGATCTTGCTGTTGATCTGCGTCTGGCCGACGCCCGGCAACTCGTATTCGATCGGGTCTTCCACCGTCATGATGTTCGAGGACGCCGCGTCCAGTCGCGCAAGCGATGCGTAGAGCGTGGTCGTCTTGCCCGAGCCCGTGGGGCCAGTCACCAGAATGATGCCGTGGGGCTGCTTGATCAGGCGCTCGAACTGGCGCAACAGGGCGCCCTGCATGCCAACGGATTCAAGGCTGAGCTTGCTCTCGCTCTTGTCCAGCAGACGCAACACCGCACGTTCGCCATGTGCGTTGGGCAGTGTGGATACGCGCACGTCGATGGCGCGCGTGCCTAGGCGCAGGCTGATGCGCCCGTCCTGCGGCAGGCGTTTTTCGGAGATGTCCAGATCGGCCATGATCTTCAGGCGCGAGATCAGCGCTGCGTGCAAGGCCCGGTTGGGTTGCACCACTTCGCGCAGGGTGCCGTCCACGCGAAAACGCACGCTGGAGTGGCGTTCATAGGGCTCGATGTGGATGTCGCTGGCGCCGTCGCGCACGGCCTGCGTGAGCAGCGCGTTGAGCATGCGGATGATGGGCGCATCGCCTGCGGATTCGAGCAAGTCCTCGACCGCGGGCAGCTCCTGCATCATGCGCGAGAGGTCGGCGTCGGACTCGACTTCGCTCACCACCATGGCGGCGCTGGAATCGGACTGCGAATACGCCGCGCTGATGCGCTGCGCCAGCGCGCCCGCATCCAGCGGCATGAGCTGTTGGGCGGGGTGCTTGCGCAGCACTTCCGACAACGCGCCCATGTTGGGGCTGGCTGCGTGCCAGAGGATGAGCTGGTGGCCATCATCCTCCAGCAGCAACTGGTTGGCGCGCGCAAACGTGTAGGGCAGCGGGTAACGCATGAGCGATCGTCTTCCTGCGCTTACTGCGGCTTGAAGTTCGGGTCCTGCACCGACCACTCGGGCTGGGGCTGCAGTGTGGGCCGCGAGGGCACGGTCACCGGAATCATGGGCGCGGGCGCCGACGCGCGCTCACGCGCCTTCATGCGGTTGGCCGAGGCGGGCGGCACCTGCGTGTTCAGCGGCGGCAGCACTGGCGCGTCGTTGACGGCGCGCATCACTGTGCTGTCGGCGGGCTGCGTGTTCAGTTGCAGCGCGCGGATGGCTTCGTAGCGGTCCTGCACCAGCGCGTCGCTGGTGGCGTCGTCGCGAATCACGACCGGGCGCAGGAACACCATCAGGTTGGACTTCTGGCGCTTGCGCGATTCGTTGCGGAACAGGCCGCCGACCACGGGCAGGTCGCCCATCAGCGGCACCTTGTCCTGGCCCATCGAATATGTGTCTTCCAGCAGGCCGCCGATGACGATGACGTTGCCGTCCTGCACCATCACCGAGGACTCGATGGAGCGCTTGCTCGTGGTGGGGCCGTTGGCATTGTTGGCCGTGGCATCGTTCACCTTGGAGACTTCCTGATAGAGCGTGAGCTTCACGCTGCCGTTCTCGCTGATCTGCGGGCGCACGCGCAGCATCAGGCCGACGTCCTTGCGCTCCACCGTGGTGAAGGGATTGACCGTGGCGCTGCCCGTGGAGTTGGCATAGGAGCCGGTCACGAACGGCACGTTCTCGCCGATGATGATTTGCGCTTCCTCGTTGTCCAGCGTGAGCAGGTTGGGCGTGGACAGCACGTTGGCGTCGCCCGAATTTTCGAGGAAGTTGGCGAGCGCGCCCAGGTAGTACTTGCCGTTGATGCGCGGCGCCACGGCAAAGTTGAGGCCGGGCGAGGGCTTGGCAGCAGCCAGGTTGCTCAGGTTGCCGTTGGTGGAACTGGCGGCGGCAATCGCCATGTCCAGAATGTTGGTGCCCGCCTGTCCGGAGTTCACGCCCAAGAGGCCGAGCGTGCTGCCGTACTTGCCCATGATGCCTTGCCACTGGATGCCGAATTCGGCCACCTTGTTGGCGCTGACTTCGACGATCAGGCTTTCGATCAGCACCTGCGCACGGCGGCCATCGAGCTTGTCGATCACGGCGCGAATCTGGCGATATTGCGGCTCTGGCGCGGTGATGATGAGCGAGTTGGTCGATGGGTCGGCCTGGATCTGGCCGCCGGTAGACGGCTGGTTCTGGTTGTTCTGCGAGCCGCCAAAGCCGCCGGACGTGCCACTGCCCAATCCACCACTGGTCATGCTGTTGCCCAAGCCAGAATTTTGCGTCGAGCCCATGCCGCCGGTGCTGGTGTTGGTGAGGCCGCTGGACAGTCCGCCGCTGTTGTTGCCGCTGAAAGGCAGGCCCGAGTTGCTGCTGCCTGTGCCGCCGGACATCGAGCCGTTGGAGATGGCGGCGCGCAGCGTGGCCGCGAGCTTCACCGCGTCGGCGTTTTTCAGATAGACGACGTGGATGTTGCCGGTGGCGGCGGAACTGCCGACCGCTGGAGCCTGATCGAGCTTGGCCACGAGCGAGCGCACCAGCGCCAGTCGCGCCGGGTTGGCGGCGCGCACGATGAGCGAGTTGCTGCGTGGCTCGGCCAGCAAGGTGGTGCGGTACGCGCTGTCGGTTTGCCCTGGCGCGGCTCCGGCCCCGGTGGGCGCTCCGGTCAACGGCGCTGAGGCCGAGCCGTCCACGAGGCGTTGCACCAGCGGTGCCAGATCGGATGCAATGGCGTTTTGCAGCGCGATCACTTCCACGTCGCTGGCGTTGGAGACATCCATCGCGGCGATGATGCGTGCAAGGCGTTGCAGGTTGTCCGCATAGTCAGTGATCACCAGCGAGTTGTTGCCGGGGTTCACGTTGATGGTGTTGTTGGGGCTGATGAGCGGGCGCAGCACCGGCACCAGATTGCCCGCGTTTTCGAAATTGAGCTTGAAGATCTGGGTGACGATCTGTCCGCCGCTGGGCGCATTGCCCGAACTGCCCTGCGTGACGGTGACGCCGCCGGATTGCAGTTTGGCGTCCGCTTCGGGCACCACCTTGTAGAGTCCTGCCGACTCCACGATGGTGAACCCCTGCAGGCGCAGCGCTGCGAGGAACTGCTGGAACGCAGCACTGGGCGGCACGGGCTTGTCGGTCACCAGCGTGAGCTGTCCGCGCACGCGCGGGTCCACCACCACATTGCGGCCGGTGATGGTGGCAATGGTGCGTGCCACGGCTTCGATGTCGGCGTTGGCGAAATTCAGCGTGACGGGTTCGTTGGACTGCACGTTGCGCGTGGTGCCCGACTGGGCCATCGCATCGTGGGCCGGAACGCCCGCGCACAACAGCAAGGTGCTGGCAGCGATGGTGTGCAAGGCAGTCCGCAGGCGGTATCGAGGCAGGAAATTCATAAATTCAACCCACGGTGAGAATGGAACGGTCGCCGGTGCGCCGTCCAATGATGTTCAAGAGATTGGCGAGCGCTGCTTCGCGCCCCGGCGCGGCGCGCGCCTCGCCATTGAAGCGCAGACGTTGCCCGACCCACTGGCCGGTGCCGCTCACCAGCAAGGCGCCACCGAGCGTGCTGACATTCAGCGTGGGCGCATTGCCGCCTTGCACAAGCACCCGGTAGCTGCCCATCGGGCGCAGCGTGGACAGGCGCGAGGAAACGTCCAGCGCGTCCAGCTGCACCTCACCGTCCACTACCAGCCGACCGGCGTTGGCGCTGATCAAGAGGCCCTTGGTCTGCAACGCCAGCTTGCCTTGCGGCTGCAAGGTGTTCCATGGCGTTCCGAGGCCAGCAAGCACGGCGGCAGGCCAGTGACTGAGCTGATCGTTCACCTTCATCTGCAGGCCGCCCCAGCGCAATTGCACCTGCGCGGTCAGCGGTTGCTGCGTGCAGCAATCGGCATCCACACTCAGGCGCGCGCCGGTGAACGTAGGCCGCAATTTCCAGTTCAGTCGACCGGGCAGTGAGGCCGCGTCAGCGCTGCCTTCTCCGCCCGTCAGCACGAGTCGTGCGGAGCCATTCCAGATCGTGCCGCGTGGCTGCTGCAGCTGCACCTGATGGCCGGTGACCTGTGCGAGTGGCGTAGTCAGCCAGTGCGCAGGTGCGTAGAGGGTGAGCGTGCACAGGCCGCCGAGCACGCCCCCAGCCAGCGCCCAGCCGCGCGGCGAGCGCGTGCGGGTGGTCTGCGGGAGAGGGGCTTGTTGGCGGAACACGTGGAATGCTTCTGATGGATGGTGGGCCTCAGCCCGGGGGCAGTGCCAGCACGATGGAGCCTTCCCATTGCATGGGGGCGGGCACTGCGTCGGCAACGGGCGCTTTGGCGGGGGCGGCGGGAGCGCGCGCCGTGCTGCGCACCAGCTTGGCTTCGATCGGTACGGCGCGTGCCGTGCTGCGCACCTGCGCCAGCCAGGGCGCGAGCGTTTGTGCCGCCGTCGGCTTGAGGCTCAGCGTGGCGCGATCGCCCACGACGTTGAGTTGGGCGCTGGCACCCAATTGCTGCGTGACGGACGTCTGCAAGGTGCGTGCGGCCTCGGCGCCTTCAGTGCGGGGGACTTTTTGCAACTCCAGTGCTTCCTGCTGCAGGGTGCGCATGCGTTGCAGCTCACGATCGAGCGCGGCATGCGCTGCCGGGGCGGTGCGCAGCGTCTTGATGGCCGGGGCGAGCGCCACCCACCACAGCAGCGCCAGCAGGACGACGCCTGCCGCCACCAGCACCAGCGTTTGCTCGCGTGCGCCCAGCGACTTCCAGCGCTGCTTGAAGGGGTCGAGTGAAGGTTTGTTCATCGCGCGTCATTCTCCGCAGACTGGATCAGCACGTGCCGGTCCTGTTGACGCGCCGTGAATCCGTCGGCACGCAGGCGCTGGTTGGCCGCATCCATTTCTTCCGCAGACAGCGACACGCCGGTCAGGCGTAATTCGGCATTGGCGAACTCGATCTGGGTCGGCGTCTTGTCCTTGGGCATTGCGGCACCGGCGGCGGCAAGCAGGGGCTCCAGATCACGCCGCGAGACGCTGCCCGCCTGCTGGCGCAGTTGGGCCACTTCGCGCTCCATTTGTACGGGAGCGTCGACGACGACGCGCACGTTGGGGAACGTCTGCTGCAGGATGCTGCGCACGCCGCCTTCCTTGGCCGTGAGGGATTGCCGCTCCTTGAAGGCCCAGACGTTCAGACCGATCAGTTGCGCGATCACGGCGAGGCCGAGCGCCCAGCGCCCGGCACGCCATTGCGGTGCGCGGAAAAAACTGTTGAAGGCGCCGGTCGCACTGCGCATGGCGCGGATGCGGCCACTGCTGGCGAAATCCAGTTGTGCCAGATTCCATTCGCTGCGCGCCGCTGCCAGTGCGCGCTGGCTGTAGGTTGAGAGTTCTGGCGGTCGGTTCAGCCACTTCTCTGTCATCGCGGCCACGGCGGGTTCGGCGTGGACTTTGGGTGGCGCGTCGCTGTCTTGCACGGCCAGCGCCAGCGTCGCGGCATTCAGGGGAAGCACGCAGACGGCATCGCGTTCATTGCCTTGCGCGGTGAGCACCACGAATGCGTCTTCGGGAACGCCCAGTGCAAACACTTCGGGTGAGGCATCCGCGTCAGACGGGGTGGGCGCGGGCGCAAATTCGGGAACGATGCGCTCGGCACTGCGGCCCGCCGCCTCCAGCGCCAGCAGATGCGCCTGTAGCCATTCACGCTCGCACACTGCCACCCACGCAGGTGCGCCGATGTGGGCATGGGGGGCGAGGGCAAAGTGCAGCTCCGCAGGATCGTCCAGCAGTTGCTCTTCGAGCAGGCCCTCCAGCACCGAGCGCAGGCGCGCGGGCGATGTGGTGGCGCCTTGTGGCAAAGTCACGCGCTGCCACGACAGCGCGCGCACCGGCAGCACGGCGACCACCTCTCCCGTGCGGCCCGGATCGGGCAGCAGGGCAGCGGTGGTACTGGCGTGGCGCGTGGCGGTGTGGCCGTCCGCGGTCAGCGTGTAGCTGTATTCCGTGGTCGGTCCCGGCATGCCCGCAGGCAGATAAATGATGAGGGTGCTCATGACTCGTTTTCGCGCGCCATTTTAGGGCGCACACGGGATACCCCGTGGTGACATGTGTGCAGTGCGTTCAAGAATTCCCCATCGTATAGGTGGTATCGCGCAGAAAACCGCCGCGTTCGCGCCAGAGTGTGCGAGCGAAGCCGCGCTGTTTGAGTATGAGTGAGCGTTCTTCCACTACGGTCTGGTCGATGCGCATGCGGCCGCGCACCTCAAAGTAGGCGGAGCTCACTTCGAACGCGGCAGCGGTTAGGCGTTCGTCGTCGCCTAGCAGCCGCGTCGCCTCCTGCACGGTCTTGAAGTATTGCCTATCGCGCGACTGAACGATCTGCTGCGCCTGCGACATGTCCAGCCCATCGGCGGCGGCCCAGATCACTTCGGCGCTGGCGGTATTCAGGTTCACTTTGGTCGCTTCGGGCAGCAAGGTGACATAGGGGGCCAGCTTCGACAGGGTGACGGGCGAGATGCCCCACCACGTCAACTGCTGCAGGGTGTGCGGTAACAGCGGCGCGGCACTGTTGGCGGCGCCTTCGCCCTCCCGGCCAACGGCTTGCTGCATGTGGGTGGCGATGCGCGTCAGCTCGTCCTGCGGCAGACCGAGGTAGTTAAAGAGGCGGCCAAAGGCTTTCAAGGTCTCGGCGTTGACGGTGTTGTTGGCGACCAGGTTGCGCAGGTTCAAGCGCGATTGCAGGTCGGTGATGCGGCCCGAGAGGAAGGCGTTGTAGGTGTCGGCACTGGCATCGTCGGCTTGCGATACGCCGCGCTGGGCGGCCAGAAAGGTGGACAGCCGCGCCTCTTCCAGGGGCACGGACCAGGGCTCGGTGAGGTTGTCGGTCCGGTCGTTTTTTGCCAGTGAATCCTCGCGCAGGATCAGGCGCGACCAGTCCAGCGCGCCGACCAGAATCCACGAGGACTGGATGCGCGAGCGCTCCGCCGCCTCCACTTCGATCGCGCGCCACTGCTGCCACATGGCCGACGCGGCATAGGTGGCGACCAGCGCCACGGTCAACATGGCCGCTAGCAGAGCAGCGCCGGATTGGCGCAGCGGAAGCCTCATCGCTTGTTCCCTCCAATCAACGGGTTGACCCAATCCTGAGTGATGGTGCCCGAGATCGCCCCGCCCGCAGGCAGCGTGATCTGCACGCGCACGCCTTCGGGAATGGATGCGGAGGCGGAGCTCAGCCCGCTCAGCGTCTGCTCGGCAAAGCTGCCGCCCTTGCTGGATTGCGCATTCGCCCAGGCTCCGCCGACGTGGTAGAACAATTGCCAGTCCGCGAGCGGGAACAACTGGGTCTCGCGCTGCGCTTCGCTGCTGGAGGGCGTGCGCGCCCATTGCGCCGCGCGATCCCATGCGACGCTCCAATCGGATACGGTGGTGACCGGCGGCGATTGCCAGCGCAACCACATGGGCGTGCCACCTGCGGTGCGCCGCGCCCACGCCACCACCACCGCGCCTTGTTCGGGCTGCTGCGTGCTGCGGCGCGTCATGCGCAGCGCCTGCCCATCCCATGCGAGTGGCTGGGTGTTGTCCAGGGCCTGCAAGGCATCGAGATCTGCATTCCATTGCGCGAGTGCGTTTTGCACGATCACCAATTGGTCCGATCGCTCGCGTGTGATGTTTTGCGCGCGCACCATGCCGTCCAGTCCGCGCCAACTCAGCAGGGCGATGATGGCGAGCACGGCAATCGCCACCATCAGTTCGATGAGCGTGAACCCCTTGGCGACACGGCCCCGACTGTTGACAAAGGAAAGGGGAGGGACGGCGCAGCGCATGGGCGATCAGTACCTTCCCACGATGGTGGAGACGCGGATCACCGGATAGCGCTCGTCAAACACCTGGGCGTCCACGCGGCGGAATTGCGGATTGGGCAGCGGCGACACCGTGGTCACCACCTGATAGCTGCGCCCGGCCTGCTCGCACACGCTCTGGTTATCGCCGTACGAGGGCAGTTCGCGGGCAAGGCGCGCCTTCACCAGCTCGTTCTGGGCGCAAATGTGCCCCAGCATCACATCGGTCTGGCGCGTGGAGTTGGTCACCAGTGCCGACGTGGCCTGCGATCCTGCCACCAGCGCAATGGCCACGATGGCCAGCGCCACCAGCACCTCTACCAGCGTGAAGCCACGCTGCGGGGCGATGCAGATGCGCTGGTTCACTGCATTTGCTCCACCGTGAACGCGCGGACCCCGTCGGTGGACAGGCGCACGGCGCGTCCGGGAAAGGCGTCGTTGATCAGCCACACTTGTTGCGCACTGATGATGGGCTCCGGCCCGAGCCAAAGCTGCGCGGGACCGTTCGTGTGCGTGCCGTTGAGCAGCCATTGCTTAGGGAGCCGCAATGTGGGCAATCCCTCAAAGACGAATCCGGTTTCGGTCGGGCGCCAACGCACCGCCGTGCCCGAGGCGCGTGATTGGGCGCGTGCGCTTTCGAGCAGCACGGCCAGCCGCTCGCCTTCGCGCTGCAGTTCTCTGGCGCCGTCATCGCGCAAGGCAAAGCTCACGCCGACGGTGGCCAGCGCGATGATGGACATCACCACCAGCAGCTCCAGCAGAGTGAAGCCGTGGCTGGAGCGTTTCATGGCGATCGGTGGGGTATGAGGGCAGGGTGTGGCGACGGGTTCAGCGCGGATTATTGCCAGCTGCCGATGTCTGCGTCCTTGCCTTCGCCGCCCGACTGCCCGTCTGCGCCGAAGGACATGACGTCCACTTCACCCTTGATGCCGGGGCTCAGGTACTGGTAGGGGCGGCCCCAGGGATCGTTGGGCAGCTTTTCCAGATACGGACGCCAGTTGTTGGGCGCGGGTCCGCTCGACGGGCGCGCGACCAACGCTTGCAGGCCCTGCTCGGCGGTGGGGTAACGCTGATTGTCCAGGCGATACATCTTGAGCGCCTGCATCAGATTGGTGATGTCCGTGCGTGCGGCGGTGCTGCGCGCGTCGTCGGCGCGATCCAGCACGTTCGGCACGATCAAGGCGGCCAGTACGCCGATGATGACAAGCACCACCATGAGCTCGATCAGGGTGAAGCCGCGTGCAACAGCACGGCGGGTGGAGTGGGCGAATGCGTGGGCAGATTGCAGCATGTCGGCAGATCGACTTGGAATGGACATATCGCCTCAATCATAATCGCGCGATGGTGACAAAAGCATTCAACCGGTGGAAGGTGGGGGGCGGAACCTTTGCCTTGTGGTTTTTGGCGGTGGCCAGTGTGGTGTTCTGGGGGCTGAAATTATCGGCCCCTGCGACCGCATCGGGCGCCGCCGCGTTGCCGCATGCCCAGGCGGTGGTGGACGCGCAATCCCTGGCGCGTCTGCTGGGCGGCGAGCCCGTGGAGAGCGCGCCCAAAGAGATCGCGCCGACGCGCTATACGCTCATCGGGGTGCTCGCAGGCACTCGCAGCGGGCACGGCGCGGCGCTGATCGAGGTGGACGGCAAGCCTGCCAAGCCATTTCGCGTAGGCGCGGAAGTGACGCCGGGGCTGGTGCTGCAGACGGTGAGCAAACGTGAGGCACGTCTAGGCGCAAGCCTGAACGGCGCGTCCAGCATGACGTTGCAGATGCCGCTCAAGACGGCGTCTTCCTCCGGCGCCTCGGCGCCAGCAGCGCCTGACCTTGGCAACATGCCCGCGTTCCCGAACGTTCAGGCGCCTGTGCTCCCGCAGGGCACGGGCATGCCCGTGGTGCCGCTGCAGCCGCACCCGGCTTCAGACCAATAGCGGCTTTCAGCGCCCGTCACGTTGCGGGTGAAAGCGCCAACGTGATCCACTCGCCGTATCCCGGCGCGGGCGCGGTCCACTCATTGGCCGCGGGCATCCGATCCGGACCGTGCGTGCGCAACCAGTGAACGCAGCGGATGACGCCGGCGTGTGTGATCCAGACCACATCCTTGTGCGCCGCACGCCCGATCGCGCAGGATTGCTCTAGCGCTTGGGACACGCGGGCCAGCATGGCGGCGAGGGGTTCGCCTTGGCCCGGGCGATAGTGGGGAAAATCGTCAGTCCAGGCGGCGAGAGCGTCAGGGGCGATGGCGTCCCAGCGCTGGCCTTCCCATGCGCCGAAGTCCATCTCTTGCAAGCGTTCATCGAGGTGCGCCGTGATGGCGTCCGGGTCTCGGAAGCGGAGCAGCGCATCGCGCAGTTGCACGCAGCGCTCCAATGGCGAGCAGCGCAATTCAGCCCAATCCTGAGGCAGCGCAGCATCCAGTGCTTTTGCGGACTGTTGTGTGTGCAGTTGATCTGCCTTCAGTGATAGTTGCCCATAACAGACACCTGCCTGCACCAGCGGTTGGGCGTGGCGTACCAACCACAACCGGGGGCTGGCGCTGATGTGCTTGGTCATGGGTCAGGCCACGCTGCCGACGGCGATGGCGATGCCCAGATAGAAGCCGATCTCCGACACCTGCTGCACGGCACCCAGACAATCGCCAGTGAAACCGTGCAACCGCTTCAGAAAACGCCAGCCCATCCACGCCGCGCCCAGCGCGCTGAGCAAAATGCCGAGCAGCATCGCGGAGAACCCGAGCGCGAACGTCCCGGCCACCAGCGGCAGAACGCACCACATGCCAGCGGCCCAGAGCGATTCCAGCGCAATCTGGTCCGCCAGTGGCTTGCTCTTGGACGTGGCGGTGTCGCCCACATGGGGAAGTTTGCGGATCAGCACCAGCGGCCACAGGCGCGAGAACACGTGCGCGCACAGCATCGACCACAACACGACCGCCAACCCGGCGCTGCCCAATTGGGCGAGCAGGGAGAACTTGGCGGCGAACGCCAGCACCAGCGCCATCGCGCCAAAAGCGCCGACGCGCGAGTCTTTCATGATCTCCAGCACGCGCTCGGGCTGATAACCGCCTCCCAGCCCATCGGCCACATCGGCCAGACCGTCCTCGTGAAAACCGCCTGTCGCCATCACCGTCACGATGGTGCTGAGCACGGCGGCGACCAGGACGCTGAAGCCTTGTCCGCCCAGCAGCAGGAAGCATGCGGCGTAACTGAGCGCGGCGATCAGCCCGACCAGCAGTCCCACGCCCGGAAAGTGCGCCGCGCTCGCGCGCAGCATGGCAGGGCTGTAGCCGACCCATTGCGTGAGAGGCCCGTTCACCGGAATGCGGGTGAAGAACTGCACTGCCAGCAAAAAGTGACGTACGGCCTGCATGGTGGGCAATGTGCGGCGTTCAGGCACCGGTGGATTGCAGGAACAGGCGATAGGCCGGGTTCAAAGTCTCTTCCACGTACGGGTAGTCCAACGTCTTGAGGAATTTGTCGAACGCCTTGGCGTCCTCCGCAGGCACCTGGATGCCGACCAGAATGCGCCCATAGTCCGCGCCCTGGTTGCGATAGTGGAACAGGCTGATGTTCCAGTGCGGCTGCATCAGGCTGAGGAACTTGAGCAGGGCGCCCGGGCGCTCGGGGAAGGTGAAGCGCATCAGGCGCTCGTCCTGCGCCAGCGACGAATGACCGCCGACGAGGTGGCGCAGGTGCTCCTTGGCCAATTCGTCATGGGTGAGATCGAGCGCGTCAAAACCGTTCTTCTGGAAATGTCGCGCGATCTTTTCGGATTCGCCGCGCGCGTTCGTGGTCAGCCCGACGAAAACGTGCGCGCGCTTGGCATCGCTGATGCGGTAATTGAACTCGGTGACGTTGCGGGTTGCGCCGGGCAGTGCGCCGACGATTTCGCAGAAACGCTTGAAGCTGCCGCGCTCTTCGGGAATGGTCACGGCAAACAGCGCCTCGCGCTCCTCGCCGACTTCCGCGCGCTCAGCCACGAAGCGCAGGCGGTCGAAATTCATGTTCGCGCCGCACAGGATGGCGGCATAGGTTTCACCCTTGGTCTTGTGCTTGGCGACGTATTGCTTGATCGCAGCCACCGACATCGCGCCTGCGGGCTCGACGATGGAGCGCGTGTCCACGAAAACGTCCTTGATGGCGGCGCACACGGCATCGGTGTCCACCAAGATATAGTCGTCCACCAGATTGCTGGCCACGCGGAAGGTTTCCTCGCCCACGAGCTTCACCGCGGTGCCGTCAGAGAACAGGCCCACGTCGGGCAGCGTCACGCGCTCCTTCTGGCTCACGGATTGCGCCATGGCGTCAGAGTCGTTCATCTGCACGCCGATCACCTTGATGTCGGGGCGCACCGCCTTGATGTAGTTGGCCACGCCCGAGATCAGCCCGCCGCCGCCAATGGCAACAAAGATGGCATCGAGCCGGTTGCTGCCCAGCGCCTGCAATTGGCGCAGCACTTCCATGGCGATCGTGCCCTGTCCGGCGATCACGTCCGGATCGTCAAACGGGTGCACAAAGGTCAGGCCCTGTTCCTTTTGCAGGCGTGCGGCATGTTCGTACGCGTCGGAATAGCTGTCGCCGCTGAGCACGACCTCGCCGCCAAGGGTTTTCACCGCGTCGATCTTGAGTTGGGGCGTCGTCGTCGGCATCACAATCACGGCGCGGGTGCCGAGCTTGGAGGCGCTCATCGCCACACCTTGCGCGTGGTTGCCTGCAGAGGCGCAAATCACGCCGCGTGCCAGTTGCTCCGCGTCGAGCTGGGCCATCTTGTTGTAGGCGCCACGCAGCTTGAAGCTGAACACGGGTTGCTGGTCCTCGCGCTTGAGCAGCACCTTGTTGTGCATGCGGCGGCTGAGGGACTTGGCCACCTGCAGATCGGACTCGACCGCCACGTCGTAGACGCGGGCAGTGAGGATCTTCTTGAGATAGTCGAACGGGCTGAGGGCGGGCTTGTGTTGGGTCTTGGTCATGATGCGTTCTGTGGCACGTAGCAATGGCGGTGCAGGGTCGCCATCATAGAAACAAGTGCAATGTCCGGGAATGGTCATCCGGTCACGGTGAAGCCTTGACGAGCCGGTTGGCAGATCGCGCCAAAAAAAATGGCCCCAAGCCGTTAAGCCCGGGGCCAAATCCATCCTTTGAGGAGATGGAGGAGACAATCGGCGCGCAAGACCCACTTCAATCAGCGCGGGTAGCGCATGACCTGAATTGTATGCGCAAATCTTGCTGCGATGCAGCAAAATCAGCATGTTTTTTTACGACGCAACTAGATGTTGCGCAAAAGAGTCAATAAGAAAGGACGAAATCATGGAATGCACAGTGAGCTGGACAGGCAACGCAGGTACGCGCTCGGGCATGGGATTTGTGGCTGAAACAGGGAGCGGGCACGTTCTGACCATGGACGGCGCGCCTGACGAGGCCAATCCGCGCAACGGCGGCCAGAACTTGGCCCCGCGCCCCATGGAAACCGTGCTCGCAGGCACGGGCGGCTGCACGGCCTATGACGTGGTGCTGATCCTGAAGCGCGGTCGCCACGATGTGCGGGGCTGCTCGGTCAAACTGACCTCCGAGCGTGCGCAGACCGATCCCAAGGTGTTCACGTCGATCCATATGCACTTCACCGTGACCGGCAAGGGCATCCCCGCCGCCGCGGTGGAGCGGGCCATTGCCATGAGCCACGAGAAGTACTGCTCCGCCAGCATCATGCTGGCCAAGACGGCAGAGATCACCACGGGCTACGAGATCATCGAGGCCTGATCGCGCCGTTCGCGCCCTTGTTCTGCATCCGGGGCGCGAGCCCGGCGGCAACGGGGCTCTATATATAGTGGGCCGTCGTCGTCATGACCCTGGCGGCCGCTTTCATGAGCAGACGGGCCGGAGCCGGTAACAATTGCGCTCCCGCGGCCAGCGCCTGCGTGGCATGCCGCTCTTCATCCACCTTCATGCGGGCGACGACCTCGCGTGACGGCGCGTCACCTGGTGGCAATCGCTCCAGATGCCCGCCCAGGTGCTCGGACACCTGCCGTTCGGTTTCCACCACAAAGCCCAGACTCACCCGATCGCTGATGCGCGCGGCGCCCAGACCGATGGCGAAGGCACCGGCAAACCAAAGCGGATTCAGCAGGCTCGGGCGGCTGCCCAATGCGTCCAAACGTTCGCGTGTCCAGGCGAGGTGATCCACTTCCTCCCGGGCGGCTGCCAGCAGGCTGGCACGTAATTGCGGGTCTTTCGTCACGGCGGCCTGGGACAGATAAAGCGCCTGCGCGCATACTTCTCCGACGTGGTTCACGCGCATCAACGCGCCGGACAGGCGACGCTCCGGCTCGGTCAGTGAGGGCACCGGGCAATCACGCGCTGGGGAGGGCTCACTCGCCTTGGGAGACGCGAAAAGCGTACGCAGAGCGGCGTCTGCAGTTTCGAGAATTTGATCCATTACGGTGTATTGTCGAGAAAAGGGCGCTTGATGTATGTTGTTGACAAATTTGACCGCAACTGCGGGTTGACGAATCGGGATTTGGGGTGTCTGAAGTTTGTCACTAACGGTGTTGCAGCGTCGCAACGAATTTATGGTTTTCGGCGAATTGTGAGGGATTTCCTTTGCGAAACATCGCCACCTCTGTTGCAATAGGACTAACTTCCCCACCAGGAGGTTGGCCCGGGGGAACCGGCTGGCTGCACAACGAACTTTGTGCCACTGGCCCCCTTTATCCAGGGCCCTCTGTTTAACCTTGGAGTAACTCGCAATGAAAAAATCACTGATTGCCCTGGCTGTGCTGGCTTCCTCCGGCGCTGCGATGGCTCAATCTTCCGTGACCCTGTTCGGTATCGTTGACACGGGTATTGGCTACGTGAACAAGGCCAACGCTGCTGGCGACAGCAAGTACGGCATGTACACCAGCGGCAACTACACCAGCCGTCTGGGCTTCCGCGGCGTGGAAGATCTGGGTGGCGGCCTGAAGGCTGGCTTCTGGATGGAAGGCGAGCTGTTCACCGATGACGGCACCTCTGGCGGCTTCAACTTCAAGCGTCGTTCGACCGTGAGCCTGTCTGGTGGCTTCGGTGAAGTGCGTCTGGGCCGTGACCTGACCCCTGGCTACACGAAGACCAGCTCCTACGACCTGTTCAACCAAACTGGTATCGGCCAGTTCGGTGCATGGTCCAACTGGTACGGCACAGCTGGCGATGCAAACGGCATCCGTTCCAGCAACATGATCTCCTACTACACGCCTAACATGGGTGGCTTCAACGCTGCTATCGGTTACGGCTTCGACGAGCAGACCTCCGGTCACGCTGGCCGCTACATGGGTGGTTACGTTGCATACGACAACGGCCCTCTGAGCGTTGCTGTGTCCTACGACGACCGCGACACCGTTGCTGCTAACCGCGACCGCAACGCCCTGACGATCGGCGCTTCCTACAACATGAACGTTGTGAAGCTGTCGGGTATTGCTCAGCAAACCCGCGACAAGATCGACGGCGCTCCTAACCAGAAGGTTAACGCTTACATGCTGGGTGCTTCCGCTCCCGTGGGCGCTGGCGAAGTCAAGCTGCAGTACGCTCTGTACGACCAGAAGGCTTTCGACGACGGCAAGACTCACCAGCTGAGCCTGGGCTACGTCCACAACCTGTCCAAGCGTACTGCTGTGTACGGCACCGTGTCGTACATGAAGAACAAGGACGGCGCAAACCTGGGCCTGGCTGCCAAGGATCTGAACACCGAAGGCCCTGGCTTCGGCAAGGCTCAGACCGGCGTGCAAGTTGGTATCCGCCACTCCTTCTAATTTCGGGCTGGCCTAACGCCAGCTTTGGTTAGAGGTAAAAACCATCGCTCTTCGGAGCGATGGTTTTTTTTTGGCTGTTTGGCCTTTCTTTCTGTGTGGTGTTGCATGTTCCATGTGGCATGGCAGCACTGTGCATGATTGGTACCGCATGCGCCACGAGGACCATGGAGGTCGTTGTGGTTCGATCCTGATCTGGTTGCTGCATTGCCGTTGAGCGCCAGCAGTTCCGTGCTGCGTCTTGTGCATCGTGGGTGCAGGAAGCTTGTCCGGATAGAGTCGTTCACGCCGTTTGAACTGCGAAATTGGACGCGAAGGTCGATAGATTCTTGCCTTGTGTCAGGGAATTCCCGTTGTGCAATTTCTTTGCCGGGGCGGCATAGTCTCACGTTAACGATTCAACGTAACAATGTGCCCCAGAGGGGAAGAGAAGCTGGGGGCCGACGCGGGTGCGCGGTCCATGCCCATGCTCATGCGTTGATGTCTCTTTGTATTCCCTGTCAGCCCACGCCAACTGAATGCTCGCCTTCATCCTGCGCAGACTTATCCAAGCCGTGATCGTGATGGTGACGGTGGCCTTCATCTCCTTCATGCTGTTCCAGTACGTGGGCGATCCGGTGGTCACGATGCTGGGGCAGGATGCGACGCCGCAGCAGATCGCCAAGGTGCGCGCAGAGTTGGGGCTGGACCAGCCCTTCATCGTCCAGTTCTGGCACTTTTTGCTGAACGCGGCGCAGGGTGATTTTGGACTGAGCCTGCGCCAAGGTGCCAAGGTCTCGCGCCTGATTGCGGAACGCTTTCCTGCGACGCTGGAACTGGCGCTCGTGGCCGCCGTGATTGCCTTTGTGGTGGGCGTGCCGATGGGCGTGTATGCCGCGCTCAAGCGTGGCACGTTCATGAGTCAGGTGTTCATGACGATCTCGCTGCTGGGCGTGTCGCTGCCCACGTTTCTCATTGGTATCTTGCTGATTCTGGTGTTCTCGGTGACGCTGGGCTGGTTCCCCAGTTATGGGCGCGGCGAGGTGACCCAGTTGGGCTGGTGGAGCACAGGGTTGCTCAATGCCAAGGGCTGGCACCACATCACCTTGCCCGCCATCACGCTGGCGATTTTCCAGCTCACGCTGATCATGCGGCTGGTGCGCGCGGAAATGCTGGAAGTGCTGCGCACAGACTACATCAAGTTCGCGCGCGCGCGCGGGCTGACCAATCGCGCCATCTACTTCGGTCATGCGCTCAAGAACACGCTGGTGCCAGTGATGACGATCACGGGCCTGCAGTTGGGGGGACTGATCGCATTCGCCATCATCACGGAGACGGTGTTCCAGTGGCCCGGCATGGGGTTGCTGTTCATTCAGGCGGTGACGTTCGCAGACATCCCGGTGATGGCTGCCTATCTGTGCCTGATTGCGCTGATTTTCGTCATCATCAATCTGATTGTGGACATGCTGTATTTCGCTGTGGATCCGCGCCTGCGCATCAGCGGAAAGGCGGGAGGACATTGATTTGCTGGCAGCCCGATTCAAGGCCGGTGGTCGTGCGTTTGCACACATCGCGCAATTCCATCCGGAACTCACGGCGTTCAGGCGTGAGTTGCACGCGCATCCGGAAATAGGCTTCGAAGAAAAGTTCACCAGTGCGCGCATCGCCGAGGGGCTGCGCGAATGTGGCGTGGACGAACTGCACACGGGCATCGGCAAGACCGGCATGGTGGCGCTGATCCACGGCCAGTCCCGGTCCACGGGAAGCATGATTGGGCTGCGCGCAGACATGGATGCACTGCCCATGCAGGAGAGCAACGAGTTCACTTGGAAGTCGTGTCGCCCGGGCCTGATGCACGGTTGCGGTCATGACGGGCATGTCACCATGCTGCTGGGCGCAGCGCGCTATCTGGCGGCGACGAGGCAATTCGACGGGACCGCCGCGCTTATTTTCCAGCCCGCAGAAGAAGGGCTGGGTGGCGCGCGCGTGATGATCGAAGACGGTCTGTTTGATCGCTTCCCGATCCAGTCCGTCTTTGCCATGCACAACTGGCCGCAGATGAAGCCCGGCACCGTCGGGCTGAACGGCGGGGCCATGATGGCGGCGGCGGATCGCATCACCATCGACATCACGGGCCGGGGCGGGCACGGTGCGCATCCCTACCAGACGGTGGACGTGGTGCTGGTGGCGGGGCACATCATCACCGCCGTGCAGGGCATTGTGGCGCGCAACGTGCGCGCGCTGGACAGTGCGGTGGTCAGCCTGTGCGCGATCCAGGCCGGTGATCTTGGCGCGTTCAGCGTGCTGCCCGGCAGCGCGACGCTGGTGGGCACGGTGCGTTCGTTTGACCCCGCCGTGCAGGATATGGTGGAGCGGCGCATCCAGGAGGTCTGCAATGGCATTGCGCTGGGCTTTGGTGCCAGCGTGAACGTGCGCTACGAACGCATCTACCCCGCCACGATCAACACCGAAGCGGAAGCCGGCTTTGCGGGCGACGTGGCGGCGAGCGTCGTCGGCGCAGAGAACGTCGTGCGCGATATGGAGCCGAGCATGGGTGCGGAGGACTTCTCCTTCATGCTGCAAAACAAGCCGGGCGCCTATCTGCGCATCGGTCAGGGCATGGGGGCTGGCAACAGCACGTTGCACAACAGCCGCTACGATTTCAACGACGACATCCTGCCGTTGGGCGCCGCGCTGCATGCCGGCATCATCGAGCAGGGCATGCCGCTGGGCATGGCGCAATGAGAATGGAGTGGCGATGGGCCTGAGGCAAACCTTCTCCCACTGGTACGACAGCGACGTCGCGCACAGTTTTCGCACGTCGCCAGTCGCCATCGGCGCGGCAACGATCGCGTTCATCTGCATTTTCTGCGCCGTGTTTGCGACGTGGGTCGCGCCGCACAATCCGTTCGATCTGAGCACGCTGGAGCTGTCCGATGCGCGCCTGCCGCCCGCGTGGGCCGATCAGGGCAGTTGGAAATACCCGTTGGGCACGGACGATCAGGGCCGCGACATACTTTCCGCGCTGATCTATGGCGCACGCATCTCGCTTATCGTCGGCATCGTGTCGGTGGCGCTGTCGATCGTGATTGGCGTGACGCTGGGCTTGGTCGCAGGCGCGAAGGGGGGCTGGATCGATGCCGTGCTCATGCGCGCATGCGATGTGGTGTCGTCCTTCCCGGCCATTCTGGTGGCGCTGCTCATCGCGGGCGTGGCGCGTGCGGTCTATCCCGACGCAGCGGAAGGCGTGGCCTTTGGCGTGCTGGTGCTGGCGATTGCCTTTGCCGGCAGCAATGGCTGGGTGCAGTATGCCCGCACCGTGCGCGCAAGCACCATGGTCGAATATGGCAAGGAATACGTACAGGCCGCGCGCGTCACCGGCGTGGCGCCGCTGCGCATCATGCGGCGCCATGTGTTGCCCAATGTGCTCGGCCCCGTGATGGTGCTGGCAACGATTCAGGTGGCCACGGCCATCATCACGGAGGCGACGCTGTCGTTCCTGGGCGTGGGAGCGCCCCCGACGTCGCCGTCGCTCGGCACGCTGATCCGCATCGGCAATGACTACCTGTTTTCCGGCGAATGGTGGATCACCGTGTTCCCCGGCGTCATGCTGGTGTTGATTGCGCTGTCGGTCAATTTGCTGGGCGACTGGTTGCGTGACGCCCTCAATCCACGTCTGAGGTAAGAAGCCATGGCGCTACTCGAAGTGCAAAACCTCGTCGTCGAATTTCCCGGTCGCAAAGGTACATTGCGCGCGCTGGATGACGTGTCCTTCACCATCGCGCCGGGCGAAATTCTGGGCGTCGTGGGGGAGTCGGGCGCGGGCAAATCGCTCACGGGCGCGTCCATCATCGGCTTGCTAGAGCCGCCCGGTCACATCGCCTCGGGCCAGATTCTGCTGCGCGGCGAGCGCATCGATCACCTGCCCGCCGAAGCCATGCGCCACGTGCGCGGCAAACGCATCGGTGCCATCTTCCAGGATCCGCTCACCTCGCTCAATCCACTCTACACGGTGGGGCGGCAACTCATCGAAACCATCACCACGCACCTGCCACTGAACGCCGCGCAGGCGCGCGAGCGCGCGATCTCCCTGTTGAAGGACACGGGCATTCCGGCGGCTGAGGAACGTATCGATCACTATCCGCACCAGTTCTCCGGCGGCATGCGCCAGCGCGTGGTGATTGCACTGGCGTTGGCAGCAGAGCCCGAACTCATCGTGGCCGATGAGCCCACGACGGCGCTGGATGTGTCGATCCAGGCGCAGATCATTTCGTTGCTCAAGAACATCTGCCAGTCGCGCGGCGCAGCCGTCATGCTGATCACGCACGACATGGGCGTGATTGCGGAAACCTGCGATCGCGTTGCCGTGATGTACGCGGGGCGTGTGGTGGAAATCGGGCCCGTGCACGAGGTCATCAACCAACCCGCGCATCCCTACACCGCGGGGTTGATGGCATCGATTCCCGACATTCTCGATGACCGCGAACGGCTCAACCAGATCGACGGTGCCATGCCGCGCCTGAATGCGATTCCACCGGGTTGCGCCTTCAATCCGCGCTGTCGATTGGTGTTTGACAAATGCCGCAGCGATCGCCCTGATCTCATGCAAGCAGGGGCCACGCGAGCGGCTTGCTGGCTGCGCGAGAAGCAGGGCGTGCCAGTCACAGCGGGAGTTGCCGCATGAACCATCCGACCCATCCAACTGAACAGGCGCCGCTGGTGCGCGCACACGACCTCGCCAAGACCTTCGATGTGTCGGCCCCATGGCTGAACCGCGTGCTCGAGCGCAAACCGCGCGCGTTGCTGCATGCGGTGGATGGTGTGAGCTTCGACATCGAAAAGGGCAAGACGCTGGCCTTGGTCGGGGAGTCTGGCTGCGGCAAGAGCACTGTCGCACGCCTGCTCGTGGGGCTGTACCGGCCCACGCGCGGGAGTTTTCATTTTGATGGGCAGGACGCGCACGCGGCCTTTGCGGGGCGCGGCATGCGGGATATGCGCAGGCGCATCCAGATGATTTTTCAGGACCCGTACGCCAGCCTGAATCCGCGCTGGCTGGTGCGCGACATCGTGGCCGAGCCATTGATCGAGCATGGCCTCATCTCCGACAAAACCGCGTTGACGCAGCGCGTGGGCGAGTTGCTGCAATCGGTTGGTCTCGCACCGGCCGACATGCTCAAGTATCCGCACCAGTTTTCGGGCGGGCAGCGGCAGCGCATCTCGATTGCGCGTGCGCTCGCCACCGAGCCGGAGTTTCTGGTGTGCGACGAGCCGACGTCGGCGCTCGATGTGTCGGTGCAGGCGCAGGTACTCAACATCATGAAGGACCTGCAGCGCCAGCGCCAATTGACCTATCTGTTCATCAGTCACAACCTGGCCGTCGTGCGCCACGTGAGCGATCGCGTTGGCGTCATGTATCTGGGCCGACTGGTGGAAATTGCGGACAAGCACGAGCTGTTCTCCAACCCGCGCCATCCCTACACGCGCATGTTGCTCGATGCCATTCCCAAGATGCACGACACGGGCCGCGCACGTACGCCGGTGCGGGGCGAGGTGCCCAATCCGCTCAACCCGCCAACCGGCTGCGCGTTCAACCCACGCTGCCCGCATGCCAACGACCGTTGCCGCAACGAGCGCCCGCAACTGCTCGATGACGGAGACGTGACCAAGGTAGCCTGCCATGCCGTGCAGGAAGGGCGAATTGCCAACCAGCCTATGGCAGCCTGATGAATTGAAGGTAAACACCGCCAACGGCTGAGGTCTTGGTCGCCCTTCATGGGCCTGTCACGTCGTCTTTCGAGGATGCAGTCTTTTCCTGTTCCCTGAGGGAGAGACGATGTGGTTGCGATGGATGAATTCTGGAATGCGCGTGCGCCACGCACGCATGGGCGCCGCCATGCTGGCGGTTGCCGCTGTCATGGCGGGCTGCGGAGGCGGGGGCGATGATGGCCCCAAGGGCGAGCCGCTTGATCTGACCATCCTGCACATCAACGACCATCACTCCACGCTCGACTCTGCATCCAAAACGCTGCAGCTGTCAGCGGGCGGCGCCGAGCGCTCGGCCGTCGCGGTGGATGCGGGTGGCTTTCCGCGCGTGACATCCGCCATGGAAACGCTGGCGAAGAATTCGAAGAACGTCCTGAAACTGCACGCGGGCGACGCGCTCACGGGCTCGCTGTACTTCAACCGCGCAGGCAAGGTCGGTGAGGCCGATGCCGCGCTGATGAACACGGTGTGCTTTGATGCGTTCACGCTGGGCAACCATGAGTTCGATAAGGGCGACGCGGGACTCAAGGGCTTCATCGATCTGCTGCATCAAGGCAGTTGCAAGACGCCTGTCTTGAGCGCGAACGTAAAGTTCGGCGCGAACTCCGCGCTCAACGCAGCCAAGGCGCCCGGCGCGGTGAAGGCGTCCACGGTGGTGGAGCGCGGTGGCCAGAAAATTGGCATCGTGGGTTTGACGATTGCGCAAAAGACCAAGGCCTCATCGAGCCCCGATCCAGACACGACGTTCGAGGACGAAACCGTCGCCGCGCAGCGCGCCATCGATGCCCTGCGCAAGGACGGCATCAACAAGATCATCGTGATGAGCCACATCGGCTACGGCTACGACCAGCAAGTGGCACAAAAACTCAGTGGCGTGGACGTGGTGGTGGGCGGCGACTCGCACACGCTGCTGGGCCCCGATGCGCTCAAGAGCATCGGCGTGGGCACGCCGGGCGGCGCGTACCCGACACGCACAACGGATAAGGACGGCAAGCCCGTGTGCATCGTTCAGGCGTGGGAGTATGCGCAGGTGGTGGGCGAGCTTAAGGTTAGCTTTGATGCCCATGGCGATGTGTCGCAGTGCAGCGGCACGCCGCATGTACTGATCGGCAACAACTACCGCATCGGCGGCAAGGACGTGAGCGAAGAGCAGCGCAAGGCCATCGACGAGAGCGTGGCGGCCAGTGGCTTTCTGCGCGTGACCCCGGCGGCGGCTGCTGCGGCGCAAGTGCTGGCACCGTACAAGGACCGCGTGGCCACGTTCAAGAAAACGCAATCGGCGTTTGTGCCGACCGAGCTGTGCTCGCGTCGTGTGCCGGGCGGCGAGGGTTCGGTCGACTACACACGTTCAAGCGCCGCCTGCAATGCCGAAGGCAGTGTCAGCGTGCGCGGCGGGGACATCCAGCAACTGGTGGCGCAGGCCTATCTGGATGAGGCGAATGCACATTACGGCGGTGCCGACATCTCGCTGCAAAGTGGCGGTGGCGTGCGCATTCCGCTCAACGGTGTGGTCACTGCCGATCAGGTGATTCAGGTGCTGCCGTTCGGCAACATGCTGTTCCGTCTGGATATCACCGGCAAGGAAGTGAAGAGCATGCTGGAAGATGGACTGGAGGCGGTCTACGGTGTGGGTGGTGGTACCGGCCCTTATCCCTACACCGGTGGTCTGCGGTTTGATGTGAACGCCTCCGCCGCATTCGGCCAACGTGCATCGGGCATCGAGGTGCGCGACGCCAAATCGGGCGTATGGGGTGCGTTGCGCGACGAGCAGGTCTACAAGCTGTTCGTGCTCAGCTTCAATGCAACCGGCGGCGATGGCTACAAGACGCTGGCCGCTGTGCCTGCGGCGCGTCGCCTGGATATCGGCGTGCTCGACGCGGATGTGTTCTTCAACTACATCGCCAAACAGCAGCCTGATGCGGCTACCGGATTGCCCGCGCTGCGTCGTCTGCCGCATGCGCTCTACAGCACCAAGAGCTTCGTGGGAGTGAACCGTTAAGCCGGGCGAACCGGTTTGTCAGAAGCAGGCTCCGGCGGCATACTTGAATGTCTCCGGGGCCTTGTGGCGTCCGGCATTTCCTGGCGCTTTGCGCTTGCATGACAGAAAGGCAGGTTTCATGACGACAGCATTCACCCTCACCAGTCCCGAGATTGCCGCGAACGCGAGCATCGATGCGCGTTTCGAGTTCAACGGCTTTGGCTGCTCGGGCGACAACCAGTCCCCCGCATTGCAGTGGAGCGGCGCACCCGAAGGCACGAAGAGTTTTGCGTTGACCGTGTACGACCCGGATGCGCCCACGGGCTCGGGCTGGTGGCATTGGTTCGTGGTCAACATTCCTGTCGACACCAACGCACTCGCCGCCAATGCGGGTGAAAAGGGTGGCGCGCAACTGCCCGCTGGGGCGCGCCACGTACGCAACGATTACGGGTTGATGGAGTTTGGTGGCTTTTGCCCACCGCCCGGCGACAAGCCCCATCGCTACGTGTTCACGCTGCACGCGCTGTCCGTCGACCAACTCGATCTGCCGGACGACGCCACCTGCGCGCTGGCAGGCTTCATGGTGAACGCCAACACCATCGCCAAGGCGGGCTTCACCTCCACCTACGGACGCGCCGCCTGAGCGCACCGCGTCATTACGTATAGCGTTTGGCGCGCAGGTTGTTCTTCATCTGCTGCAGCACGGGCTGCAGCGGCTCGCCAATGCGCAGGGCCACGGCAGTGGCCAGCACATCGATGATGAGCAGGTGCAGCAGGCGCGACACCATCGGGCTGTAGCGGTCGTAGCCTTCGGGGTGATCGGCTGCGAGATGGATCTGGCAGGTGTGCGCAAGAGGCGATCCACTGGCGGTGATGGCGATGGTGGTTGCACCGTTCTTGCGTGCGATGTCGGCAGCGTCCATCAGATCGCGCGTGCGCCCTGAGTTGCTGATGATGACCGCGCAGTCGCCGGGGCCGAGCAGGGTGGCGCTCATCACCTGCATGTGGCCATCGCTGGTGCTGATGCTGGTGATGCCGAGGCGAAAGAACTTGTGCTGGCCGTCCTGCGCGACGATGCCGGAATTGCCCGCTCCGTAAAACTCGATGCGCTTGCCGGTCTGCCACGTGGCGGCAATGGCCAGCGCTGCGCGCTCCAGCGCCGCCGTACTGGCTGCATTGCGGTATTGCAGGAAGGCGGCGACGGCGTTGTCCACGACCTTCACCAGCACATCGCTGGTCTTGTCGTCCACGTCCACGCTGCGGTGAATGAATGGCACGCCTTCGCTCACGCTACCGGCCAACTTGAGCTTGAAATCCGCCAGGCCGTCGTAGCCCATGCTGCGGCAAAAGCGCACGACCGTGGGCTTGCTCACGCCTGCGCGCGCAGCGAGTTCGCGCACGGGCAGATGCGAAAACGCGCGCGGATCTTCGAGCACCAGTTGGGCGACGCGTTGCTCTGCGGGTGCGAGCGAGGACATTGATGCGGTGATGCGGTCTAGCATTCTTCCATCCAGGTATTGCCGTCGCGCGCCACGAGAGCGCTGGCAGCGCTGGGCCCCCAGGAACCTGCGGGGTAAGGGCGCGGTCCCTCATCCGATTCTTGCCATGACTGCATGATCGGCTCGATCCAGCGCCATGCAGCCTCTTGCTCGTCGGCGCGCACGAACAGGTTGAGACGCCCGGCGATCACGTCGAGCAGCAGGCGTTCGTAGGCGCCCACCCGCTCCTTGCCGAAGCGGGTGTCGAAGTCCAGATCGAGCTGCACCGGCGCCAGCGACTGCACGTCAGCCGCACGCGCACCGCGCTTGTCGCTGCCCGCCGAAAACAGGTGCAGGGCGAGTCCATCACGCGGCTGCAAGTGGATGACCAGGCGATTGCTCATGCCCAGCGGCGTGCGGTAGATGGGGTGGGGTGCCGGACGGAAATTCACGGCGATGTGCGCTTCGTGTGCGGCCATGCGTTTGCCGGTGCGAATGTAGAAGGGCACACCTGCCCAGCGCCAATTGGCGATCTCGGCGCGCAGGGCCACGAAGGTTTCGGTGCGGCTGTCGGGCGCAACTCCCGCTTCCTGCCGATAGCCCGGCACCTGTTCGCCGCCCAGTGTTCCTGCGGTGTATTGGCCGCGCACCACATCGCGCGCAAGCGTGATCGGGCTCCACGGCACGAGCGAGCGCAGCACCTTGAGCTTTTCATCGCGGATGGCGTCGGCATGCGCGTTGATGGGCGGCTCCATGGCGATCGCGCACAGCAATTGCAGCGCGTGGTTCTGCACCATGTCACGCAACGCGCCTGTGCTTTCATAGAACGCGCCGCGCTTGGCAACGCCGAGCTGCTCTGCGATGGTGATCTCCACGCTGCCAATGGTTTCGCGCCGCCACAACGGCTCGAACAGGGCATTGCCAAAGCGCAGCGCCAGCAGGTTCTGCACGGAGGGTTTGCCCAAATAGTGGTCGATGCGGAAGATCTGCCATTCATCGAACACCCGGCGCACAGCGGCGTTGATGTCGCGGTTGGATGCCAGGTCGTGCCCGAGGGGTTTTTCCAGCACCACGCGCGTGCGCGGCGTGTTCAGTCCGACGGCGCCGAGCTGCTGGCACGCCGTGGTGAACAGGTTGGGCGCGGTGGCAAGGTACAGCACCACGGTTTGCGCATCCCGTTCGCGCAGCATGTGGGCCAGACGCTCATAGTCCGGCGTCGCCGTGAGGTCCATGCGCAGGTAGTACAACAGGCTCGCGAACCGGGTGAACTCTTCGGCGCTGGGGCGCTTGTCGGATTCGACCACGTCCAGCCGCGACGCGATGAGTGCACGGTAGTCATCGTTACTCAATGAATCGCGTGCAACACCAATAATGCGGGCGTCTTGCGGGATCGACCCGTGACGCCATGCCTGAAATAGCGCGGGCAGCAGCTTGCGCCAAGCCAGGTCGCCTGTACCGCCAAACAAAACGAGGTCAAAGCTCATTGTGACATTATGAAGAATGTGTCACCCCAATGGGTCCTTTCATGTTACCGAGTTTCAGGCAGGCAGGTAGCGCTTGGAGTGAGGCAGTTCTCTCGCATACACTGTCAGGCTCGGGGCATCGCTGAAAAATCCGATGAGATTGCGTGTCTGCCATGCAGGCACCGTGCGGCATTGCCTTCCACCCGTCGCGCTGGTCGGCGGGGACTGGCGAAAGATATTGAAATGGACGGGGGGACCCTCATGAACCAACTCGAAGCACTCAAGCAATTCACCACAGTCGTTGCCGATACCGGCGATTTCCACCAACTCGCTGCATTCCGTCCGCAGGATGCGACCACCAATCCGTCGCTCATCCTCAAGGCTGTGCAAAAGCCCGAGTACGCACCGTTGATGAAGGAGTGCGTGACACGCTTCGGCGATCGGGAAATCGATGAGAAGATGGACCGGCTGATCGTGCGCTTTGGCTGTGAAATCCTCTCCATCATTCCGGGCCGTGTGTCCACCGAGGTGGATGCGCGCCTGTCTTTCGATACCGATGCCACCGTGGCGCGTGCCGAGCGCATCGTCGAGCTGTATCAGGCCGAGGGCGTGCACATTGACCGCGTGCTCATCAAGATCGCCTCCACGTGGGAAGGCATCGAAGCCGCGCGCAAGCTGGAGCAACGCGGCATCCACACCAACCTCACACTGCTATTTTCGTTTGCGCAGGCGGTGGCGTGCGGACAGGCCAGGGTGCAGCTGATTTCGCCCTTTGTGGGTCGCATCTACGACTGGTACAAGAAGCAGGCGGGCAGCCAGTGGGACGAAGCCGCGATGGCAGGCGCCAACGATCCGGGCGTGCAGTCGGTGCGGGCGATCTACAACCACTACAAACGTTTTGACATCGCGACCGAGGTCATGGGCGCCAGCTTCCGTAACGTCGGGCAGATCATTGCACTGGCGGGTTGCGACCTGCTGACCATTGCGCCGGAGTTGCTCGCCAAGCTGGCCGAGAGCAACGAGCCCGTGGTGCAGGCACTGGATGCACAGGCCGCGCGCTCCATCGACCTGCAGCCGGTGAGCTATGACGAGGCCGGTTTCCGGTATGCGCTCAACGCCGATGCCATGGCCACCGAGAAGTTGGCCGAGGGCATTCGCGCCTTCGCCGCTGATGCGGCCAAGCTGGAACACATGATGCTGGCCGCAGCATGATGGCGCCGCGCACGCGCTGCGACCACACCCCGGCCTGGGATCATCTGACGAAGCACTTTCAAAGCCACGGCCCCGGCTTTGATCTGCGCGCCGCATTCAACACCGATGCCGAGCGATTCAAGCGCTTCACGCATCGTGCGCCCTATGTGTTCGCGGATCTCTCGAAAAACCTGATCGACCCGCGCACGCGCGAGTTGCTCACCCAGCTTGCCGAGGAATGCGGGCTGGAGGCCTATCGCGCCGCCATGTTCGCGGGCGAGCCGATCAACAACACCGAGCACCGCGCCGTCATGCACTGGCTGCTGCGCAGTCCTGCGCCGGGCGAGGAAGGGTACGTACCACCGGCCAATGATTTCATCGCCAGCAGCCTGCAAGAGGTGCACGCGACGCTGGATGCGATGCTGGCGCTGGCCGATCGGGTGCGAGCCGATACCGCCATCACCGACATCGTCAACATCGGCATTGGTGGCTCGGACCTCGGCCCCGCCATGGCGGTCAAGGCGCTGGATGATTTCCGCGTGCCCGGCAAGCGCTTTCACTTTGTCTCGAACGTCGACGGCAACGAGCTGGGCAGCGTGTTGCGCAAGGTGCGCCCCGAAAGCACGCTGTTCCTGATCGCCTCCAAAACCTTCACGACGGCGGAAACCATGCTCAACGCGCACGCCGCGCGCGCCTGGTTCCTGGAGCAGGGCGGCACGGCGGACAAGGACGCTGCGTTGTCGCTGGCGCGCCATTTCGTGGCGCTCACGACCAACCTGAAGGCGGCCGATGCGTTTGGCATCACCACGACCTTCGGGTTCTGGGACTGGGTGGGTGGCCGGTATTCGCTCTGGTCCGCGATTGGTCTGCCGATTGCCATCTCCATTGGCTCAACGCACTTCCGTGCGATGCTGCGCGGCGCGCATGCGATGGACGAGCATTTCCGCACCGCGCCGCTGGTGGAAAACCTGCCCGTGCGACTAGGGTTGCTGGATGTCTGGTATCGCAATTTTCATGGGTTCACCAGCCGCAGCATTGCGCCCTACAGCCACGGATTGCGCCGTCTGCCGGCCTATCTGCAGCAACTGGAGATGGAGAGCAACGGCAAGGGTGTGGACGCCAGTGGTGCGCGCCTGCCGTTCGCCACCTCGCCGGTGATCTGGGGCGAGCCCGGCACCAACGGCCAGCATGCGTTCTTCCAGATGATCCATCAGGGGCCGGACATCATTCCCGTCGAGTTCATCGCCATGCGCGAGCCCGGACGCGATTTACCGGAGCAGCATCCACGCTTGCTGGCCAACGCGCTGGCGCAGGCGCAGGCGCTCATGGTGGGCAGGCCGGACAGCAGCGGCTACAACTATTTCTCCGGCAATCGGCCGAGCACCTTCCTGGTGCTGGATCGGCTCGATCCGGCGTCGTTCGGTGCGCTGATTGCGCTGTACGAGCACCGTGTGTTCACCAGCGGCGCGATCTGGGGCATCGACAGCTTCGACCAGTGGGGCGTGGAGTTGGGCAAGGTGCTGGCTCGCGAGCTGGAGCCGCTGATGGCGCAGGGCGATTCCGACAAGCTGGACCCGTCAACCGACGGATTGCTGCATTATTTGCGCGCGCCATCCGACTGAAGCGACGGTTCATTGCGCCATATGTTGGTGCAAACCTCTATTGGGTGGACGGCTAGTTTTGAACGATAGTGAACGACTGACACGGTTGCGCGCATGCCCTGCATGGCGCGACTCTTTCTTCGGATCACCCTCGACAGGAGACAGCCACATGAAGTTCGTCTGGGCCAGCATCGCGCTGGCATCCATGCTTTCAACCAATGCCCATGCGCAGACCGCGCCGCAGGGTTCAAGCACATTCGACAAGCTGCAGAGCAGCGGAAAAATCGTGCTTGGCGTGCGTGAAAGCTCCGCCCCCATGGCCTATGCGCTCGGCGCAGGACAGCGCTATGTGGGCTATCACGTCGAACTGTGCGAGAAGGTGCTCGAGCGCATCGCCCCCAAGGTGAAGATCGAGTACATGGCGCTCACCGCGCAGAACACCATGCCGCTGGTGGAGAACGGTACGGTGGACATGGGCTGCGGCCCCACGACGAACAACCTCGCGCGCCAGCGCCAGGTGGCGTTTGCCGTGACGTCCTACGTGAGCCAGGTGCGCATGGCGGTGCGTGCGGATTCGGGCATCACCTCGTTCAAGCAGCTCGACGGCAAACAACTGGCCGCTTCTGCGGGAACGACTGCCGTGCAATTGCTGCGCAAGTTCGGCAAAGAAAACAACGTGAACCTGCCCACATCGCTCGGCAAGGACCACTACGAGAGCTTCCTCATGCTCGAATCGGGCCGCGCAGATGCGTTCGTGCTGGATGACAACCTGCTGGCCGGCGTGATTGCCAGCAGCAAGAATCCGGCGGGCTACAAGATCGTTGGCGAGGTGCTGGGCTCGGAACCCATTGCGCTGCTGTTCCGCAAGGACGACCCGACGTTCAAACGTGCCGTGGACGGAGCGTTGATCGACATGATGAAGGCGGGCGAAGTCGAAAAACTGTATGACAAGTGGTTCATGCAGCCGATTCCGCCAACCAACAAGCCGCTGAATCTGCCCATGAGCGAGACCTTGCAGCAACTGCTCAAGCAGCCCAACGACAAACCCCTCGAAGCGTATGCCGGATGAATGTGGTGGGTGAATGTAGCGAGTGAAGGCGAAGCCTCGGGCTTCGCCGCGAGCGGGGCATGGTTCGTGCCTGAACCATCGCCTCGTCATTGCATTGGCATGATCGGAGCGCACATCGACTTCCGATGACGCAGACAAAACAAAACCCCGCAGCTCTTGCGAACTGCGGGGTTTTTGTTTGCGAAAGGGTTCGCAACAGGGGCTGGAGCCTCTACCCACCAGCCTCTGTCGTGCAGGGCAATTACATGCCCATGCCGCCCATGCCACCCATGCCGCCCATGTCGGGCATGCCGGCAGGTGCGTCGTCCTTGGGAGCCTCAGCCACCATGGCTTCGGTCGTCAGGAGCAGGGATGCCACGGAAGCAGCGTTTTGCAGCGCGGTGCGAGTCACCTTGGTGGGGTCCAGGATACCCATTTCCAGCATGTCGCCGTAGGTATCGTTGGCGGCGTTGAAGCCGTAGTTGCCCTTGCCGTTCAGCACTTCGTTCACCACGACCGATGGCTCGCCACCGGCGTTGGCCACGATTTCACGCAGCGGGGATTCGATGGCCTTCAGCACCAGCTTGATACCAGCGTCCTGCTCGGCGTTGTCGCCCTTCAGATCGCCGATGGCTTGCTTGGCGCGCAGGAATGCCACGCCGCCACCTGCCACGATGCCTTCTTCCACTGCAGCGCGGGTGGCGTGCAGCGCGTCTTCCACGCGAGCCTTCTTTTCCTTCATTTCGACTTCGGTCGCAGCGCCCACCTTGATCACGGCCACGCCGCCAGCCAGCTTGGCCACGCGCTCTTGCAGCTTTTCGCGGTCGTAGTCGGACGTGGCTTCTTCGATCTGGATGCGGATCTGCTTCACGCGGGCTTCAATGTCAGCACCAGCGCCTGCGCCGTCGATGATGGTGGTGTTTTCCTTGCCCACTTCGATGGTCTTGGCCTGGCCCAAGTCTGCCAGAGTCACCTTGTCGAGGGACATGCCCACTTCTTCAGCGATGACCTTGCCGCCCGTCAGGATAGCGATGTCTTCCAGCATGGCCTTGCGACGATCGCCGAAGCCAGGAGCCTTCACAGCCACCACCTTCAGGATGCCACGGATGGTGTTCACCACCAGCGTTGCCAGAGCTTCGCCTTCGACTTCTTCGGCGATGATCAGCAGCGGACGGCCAGCCTTTGCCACTTGCTCCAGTGTCGGCAGCAGGTCGCGGATGTTGCTGATCTTCTTGTCGAACAGCAGCACGAAGGGGTTGTCCAGAATCGCGGCTTGCTTTTCGGGATTGTTGATGAAGTAGGGCGACAGGTAGCCGCGGTCGAACTGCATGCCTTCCACGACGTCGAGTTCGTTGTCCAGGCTCTTGCCGTCTTCAACGGTGATCACGCCTTCCTTGCCAACCTTGTCCATTGCGTCGGCAATGATCTTGCCCACGGACTCGTCGGAGTTGGCCGAGATGGAACCCACTTGCGCGATTTCCTTGGAAGTTGTCGTTGCCTTGGATTGCTTCTTCAGCTGCTCGACCAGGGCGACCACGGCCTTGTCGATACCGCGCTTCAGGTCCATCGGGTTCAGACCAGCGGCCACGTACTTGGAGCCTTCGCGCACGATGGCTTGCGCCAGCACGGTCGCCGTCGTGGTGCCGTCACCAGCGATGTCGTTGGTCTTGGAGGCCACTTCCTTCACGAGCTGTGCGCCCATGTTCTGGAGCTTGTCCTTGAGTTCGATTTCCTTGGCCACGGACACACCGTCCTTGGTCACGGTAGGGGCGCCGAACGAGCGCTCCAGCACCACGTTGCGGCCCTTGGGGCCCAGTGTCACCTTGACCGCGTTGGCCAGGATGTTCACACCTTCAACCATGCGTGCGCGTGCTTCGCCGCCGAAAACTACGTCTTTTGCTGCCATTTTTTGGCTCCTGAGAATTTGATACTAGAAAGGGATGGAGACTGAGGGGTGCGAGAGAAAGCGCTCAGGCCTTACTTCTCGACCACTGCGAACAGGTCGTCTTCCTTCATGACCAGCAGCTCATCGCCGCCAACCTTGACCGTCTGGCCGGAATACTTGCCGAACAGAACGCGGTCGCCCACCTTCACGGACATGGCGATGCGGTCGCCGTCGTCGTCCAGACGGCCGGGGCCCACGGCCATCACTTCGCCCTGATCAGGCTTCTCTGCAGCGTTGTCGGGGATCACGATGCCCGAGGCTGTCTTGGTTTCGTTTTCGAGACGCTTGACGATCACGCGATCGGCGAGGGGACGCAGATTCATACCAACTCCTGATTTTTCAACTGGTTTGAACAAGAAAAAGACCGGCCCTGACGGCTGGCCTTGAAACTATGTGCCTCTGGATGTGCTGTTAGCACTCAGGTGCATCGAGTGCTAATAATAAGGCCAGTTTTCGCTGATTTCAATAGGGCGGGCTTTCAGAAAGCGTGAAATCGGGTGGCATGCAGCGAGGGAATCTCTGGCTTTGTTACACCTCGGCCCCGTTCTTGCCCTCGAGCTGACTTTGCCAGACCTCCTGTGGCGCTTGGCAAAATGGCAGTTCGCAGCGCTGCTTTCGGTTGGCGTTGCCCGCGTTTCGCCCACAATCTCCGTTACATGCGAATTCTTCATACTTCTGACTGGCACCTTGGCCAGAGTTTCATGGGCAAGAGCCGTCAGGCCGAGCACAAGGCGCTCATCGATTGGCTGCTGCTGCAGGTCGATGCGCATGCGGTCGATGCGGTGCTGATTGCCGGGGATATCTTCGATACGGGCACGCCGCCGAGTTACGCGCGTGAGTTGTACAGCGAACTGGTGGTGCGGTTGCACGCGGCGGGCGTGGCGCTGTTGCTGCTGGGTGGAAACCACGATTCGGTGGCGACGCTGCGTGAGAGCAGTGCGCTGATCGAGCTGCTTTCTGCGCGTGTCGTGCCATCGGCGCAGGCGCCTGAGGAGCAGGTGCGTGTATTGCCGTTGCGGGGTTCGGGGCAGCCGGGTTGTATTGTCTGCGCCATTCCGTTCATCCGGGCACGCGATGTGATGAAGTCGGAGTTCGGCCAGAGCGCCGCAGCGCGGCAGAACGAACTGCTGAATTCGATCAGGGATTATTACCACGCGACCTACGCGGCAGCGTGCGCTTTGCGCGATCGACTGGAGCTGGATGGCGGTGCGCGCTTGCCCATCATCGCCACAGGCCACCTGACCACGGTGGGCGCGAGCACGTCGGAGTCGGTGCGCGAAATCTATGTGGGTACGCTGGAGGCGTTTCCCACGTCCGGCTTTCCGCCGGTGGACTATCTCGCGCTCGGGCATATCCATAAGCCGCAGAAGGTGGGTGGCACGGAGCACGTGCGCTATTGCGGATCGCCCATCACCTTGAGCTTTGACGAGTTGAGCCAGACCAAGCAGGTGCTGCTGGTCGATCTGGATGCATCCGGCCTGCAATCGGTCACGCCGTTGGAAGTGCCGGTGTTCCAGCGATTGGCCAGCGTGCGTGGCGATCTGAAAGCCATCAGCGCCGCGCTGGCGCAGTTGGCCGATCAGACTGCGCCCGACCGTACGACGTGGGTGGAGGTCTGCGTGAGTGCAGACGAGCATCTGCCCGACCTGGCAGCACGTGTGCAAGCGCTGACGGAGAAGCTGCCGCTGGAAGTCCTGCGCATTCGCCGCGAGCGCGGCGCGGTGGCGGCGCAACTGTTCGACAACGCGGGTGCGACGCTGGACGAGCTGGATCCGCACGATGTGTTTGACCGCAGGCTGGACGCGGAAGCCGATCTCGACGCGGCGCTGCGCGAGCCGCTGACGGTGCGCTATCGTGAAATTGTGGCAGGCATGTACGACGAGGGCGATGCAGCATGAAGATCCGTCGCCTGCGATTGAAGAACCTGAACTCGCTGAAGGGCGAGTTCGAGATCGATTTCACCCAACCGCCGTTTTCCGACAATGGTTTATTTGCCATCACTGGACCGACGGGCGCTGGCAAGTCGACCTTGCTCGATGCCATCTGCCTGGCGCTGTACCACGAGACGCCGCGCTTGAAAAACATCTCCGCGTCGGTGAATGAAATCATGACGCGACACACCGCCGATTGCAGCGCGGAATTGGAGTTTGAAGTACGCGGCGAAATCTACCGCGCGATGTGGAGCCAGCGCCGTGCGCGAGACAAGGTGGACGGCACGCTGCAGCAGCCCAGGGTGGAATTGGCGAAGGGCGATGGCACGATCATCACCACGCACATCAACGAAAAACTCAAGCGCGTCACGGAGATCACGCGCCTGGATTTTCCGCGCTTCACGCGCTCCATGTTGTTGGCGCAGGGTGGTTTCGCCGCGTTCCTGAATGCCTCCGCGAACGAACGCGCCGAGCTGCTGGAAGAGTTGACCGGGACCGAAATTTACGGAGACATCTCCAAACGGGTTTACGCGCGTGCGGACGAAGAAAGCACACAGCTCAAGCTGATGCAGTCCCAGGCACAAGGTATGGAATTGCTCAGCGCGGAGCAGCGACAAACGCTGGAGCAGGAAACCTCCGTGCTCGAAGCGCAGCACACGCAGTGGAGCCAGAACATTCGCCAGACGCGCGCACAAGAGCAATGGTGTATGAGCGTGGAGCAAACGCAGCGCGCAGTGTCAGGGGCGGAGCAACGCCTGGCCGCAGCCACCACGGCACTGCAGGTGGCTCAACCCGAACTGGAGCGCCTGCAGCGCAGCGAGCCAGCGCAGGCGCTGCAAGCTCTGCATGCGGCGCTCCAGGCCGCCACCACGGCGCTTGCGCGCACGGAGCAGCAACGCACCGCGCAGTGGCACGCGCTGGACACGCAGACCCGCATGCACCGGCACGCGCATGCGCGTGCCAAAGCGTTGTCACACAAGGCGCTTGAAAGCGTACAGCGTGAGCTTGACGCGCTGCTGTCGGAACAAGGGCGCTTGAATGAATGGAGCGCGTGCAACGCGCAACACGCCGCCTTGGGTGAGCACATTGCCATCTGGCGCGAGCAGTTCACGCGCCAGCGCAAGCTACAGGCCGAAGCCCAAGACAAGCAGCAAGCGCAGCGCGACATGGCAAAGCTGGCGGAGACGGCGCAAACCCGGATCAGGCAATTGGCGCAGGCCGCTGACGAGGCGCAGCGCTCCAAGGCAGACGTCGACGCCCGTTGGCAAACCTTGCAGCAACAACATGCGGCATTGTTGAATGGCGCTGTGTTGACCGAGCTGCGCGAGCATTGGCGCAACGCCGAACAGCAACTGGCGACAGTGCAGCGGCTGGAGGAGATTGCAGCGCGCAGGCGTCAGGTGGCCGCAGAGCGCGAAGCGCTGGTGACGCAATACCGCGAGTGCAAGGCGCAGGCCGACGGGCTCGATCCACTGCTGGCGCAACACCAGAGTGAGCTGGAGCAGTTGCATACGCAGGTGGCGGACAAGCAGACGATTCTGGAGCAGGAGCAGATCATTCGCAGCCTGTCCGAGCACCGCGACAACTTGCGGCCGGGGCAAGAGTGCCCCTTGTGCGGTGCGCGCGAGCACCCGTTCGTGGAGGCATATCGCGTTAACGATACATCGCGCACGCAGGAGCAACTGCAAGCGCTTCGCGCGCAGATGCAGGCCATCGAAAAGCAGATCCGGCAGATCGGCAAGGATCAGGCTGCATTGCGCGAAAAAGAGCAGCAATGCGTTGCCCACGGCAAGCGACTGCAGACGGTCGCTGCCGAATGCCAAACGCAGTGGGACACCCAACGCGCACTTTTGCTGAAAGCCGCGTACAGCATCGACAGTGAGGACTGGCACAACGCCACCGCACTCGAAGCGCACAAGAGTGCAATGGCCGAGCGTGTCGCGCAAAGCGCAGCCCAACTCAAGGACGCAGAAGCCTCCGAGCAAGCGCTTCAGGCGCTGCGCGACCAGCAAACCACCTTGGGTGACGCGGCCCACGCAGCGCGCGAGGGCCTGTTGCGCGAAGAGCAGCAGATCGAATCCCTGAAAGCGCGTGCGCAAGAGTTGCACAAGACCGTGGAACAGGCGCAACTGGCGCTTGAAGAACTGCGTGCACAGACATTGCAAGGTATCCAGGCTGCGGGATACGCTCACCTCGCGGCGCTACCGGACTCGGTCGACACATGGCTGCAAGCGCGGGAGACAGAGCGCGAAGTGTGGTTGAGTCACCAGTCCCGATTGCAGGCACTGGCACAGTCCATCGTGCGCAAACAAGCCGATGCAGAGCGCGCGATGGAGCAAGCGGCGCATTGGCATGAGCGATTCAAGGCACTGCCGCAGGCCGAGGGTGAGCCGCTTGACACCACCGATGCCACTGCCACCAATGAAGCGTTGCCAGAACAGTTGCAGAAGGAATTGAACGAATGCATTGCCCACATCGAAACGAGCGCTAAGGACCTCGGCCAGTTGCAAGGCTCCGTGCACACCTTGGGCGAAACGATGGCGCAACAGCAGCATGCGCTGGCAAGTGCCCAGCAAGACTGGCAGAGCGCACTCACGTCGAGCGTGTTTGCAGACGAGCCCGCCTTTCTCGCCGCCCTCATCGAACCCCAGGAGCGTTTGCGCCTCCAGCAACTGAAGCAGGGGTGCGAGCAAGAGTGCAAAGTCGCCGATGGGTTGCTGTCTGCAGAAAAGCAAAAGCTGGCTGCGCTCACGGCGGAGCCGATGACGACGGCAACGCTTGCGGAACTGGGTGCGCAAATAGAAGCGTTGGAGACGACGATCTACGAGATCAATCAGCAACTCGGCGGCAAGCGCGACCAATTGGCGCGCCATGCGCAACTGCGCAGCAGCCAAAAGGCCTTGCTGACAAGAATCGAAGCGCAAACGGCGGAGTGTGACCTATGGAAGCGCCTGTCCGGCTTGATCGGTTCAGCGAACGGCGACAAGTACCGGAAATTTGCGCAGGGGCTCACGCTGGATCATCTGCTCACGCTGGCAAACCGCCAACTTGCGCGACTGCATGGGCGCTATCTGTTGCGCCGCAAAACAACCGGTGATCTGGAACTTGAAATTGTCGATCAATGGCAAGCCGACGCCACGCGCGACACGCGCACGCTGTCGGGCGGCGAGAGCTTCCTCGTCAGCCTCGCGCTGGCGCTGGCGCTGTCCGATTTGGTGAGCCACAAGACCTCCATCGATTCCCTCTTCCTCGACGAAGGTTTTGGCACGCTGGACGCCGAGACGCTGGACATCGCCCTCAGCGCCCTCGACAGCCTCAACGCCTCGGGCAAGATGGTCGGCATCATCAGCCACGTCGAAGGCCTCAAAGACCGCATCGCCACCCAGATCCGGGTGGAGAAAGGGGCAGGAGTGGGGCATTCGAAGTTGCTCTTATAGATGACACGACGTGGATGAATGCCCATCGGCATGCGCGCCCGCAAATGAAGTATCAAGTTGACTAGCGCTTTCAGTGAATTTGCAATAAACAGAAACTATTTATATTTTTCGCTTACAAAACTACAGATGTTTGCGTTGATCGTGAGGTAACAAGTGATTGTTGGGGTATTGCTCTGCTCCAACTACAATGACGCCCGATCCCTCTAATGTCTCATCACAGGAAACAACCGGAGACGCTTTGATTATGGCTGCAAGGGAATGGGCGTATCTGTGCAAGAAGGCGCGACCAACTGCGCACAGTTCGGCGAGGGCGTGCACAATCATGGCCTTTCCCTATTAGTCCGTCAGTCAAAGCCCTTTGCATTTATGGCTTCACTGCAAACGACCACCACATTGCTGGGTGTGGGCTTGGCGATTCTGATCCTCTACCTCATACGGCGGGATCATCTCTATCTGATGCACGGACTTTTCTGGGTGGTGGTCGCGGGCGCAGCCGCACTGCTTGGTGCGTGGCCTGGGCTCGTTGACCGCATCGCCTACGCCGTGGGGATTTCCTACCCTCCCGCATTGCTCCTGTTGTTCGCCTGCATTGTGCTGTTCGTGAAGTCACTGCACGCCGACATGATGAACACGCGTATCGAACGCGATGTTCGCCGATTGAACCAACGCCTGGCGATTCTGGAGGCAGATTTGGAAAACCTCCCGCATAGCCGACAAGAGACTCGAGGAGTCTCCGCTTACCATGACTGACCAGCTTATTCCCGTGATTCTCTGCGGCGGCTCCGGCACGCGCTTGTGGCCGCTGTCCCGTGAAACCTATCCCAAACAATTCCATGCACTGGCGGGCGACGCCAGCCTGCTGCAGGACACCGCCACACGACTGATCGGCATCTCAGGTGACCTTTCATTGGCTGCGCCTTTACTGGTTTGCAACATCGAACACCGCTATCTTGTGGCAACGCAACTGCAACAGGCAGGAATCGGGAGCGCCAAGATCCTTCTCGAACCCACCGGACGCAACACCGCACCCGCTCTCACGATCGCGGCATTGCAAGCCGTGACGGCAGGCGCGGACCCCGTCATGCTGGCCATGCCAGCGGACCATGTGATCGCGGATCGTCAAGCATTTCACGAAGCCGTCCAAGTCGCGTTTGACTCCGCGCTTGCAGGTAATATGGTGACGTTCGGAATCGTCGCTGATCGACCTGAAACAGGTTATGGTTATATCCAGCATGGCAAAGCCGAGCAAAGTGGCACCTTCGCCGTGCAAAGCTTTGTGGAAAAGCCCGAGATCGAACACGCCAAGAGCTATCTGGCTGCAGGTAACTACCTGTGGAACAGCGGTCTGTTCGTCGTGCGGGCCAGCGTTTGGCTCAAAGCCATGAAAGCTTGCCGCCCGGACATCCTGGCTGCTTGCGAGCAATCCATGACCAAGGCTCTGCGCGAGTCTGACTTCGTTCGCCCAGAAGCAGCCGCCTTTCAATCCAGTCCATCTGACTCCATCGACTATGCCGTCATGGAACGCCTGCCCAAAATGCCCGAGCTGGGCATTGAGGCACGCGTCGTACCACTCAAGGCCGGCTGGTCCGACGTCGGCGCCTGGGACGCCCTGTGGGCTGTGCGCGAACACGACGCCGACGGCAACGCCCTGATCGGCAATGCCGTTCAGCACGGATGCACCAACTCCCTGTTCCTGTCGAGCAGCCGCTTGGTGACAGGCGTGGGCGTCGACAACATCGCCGTGGTGGAAACTCCCGACGCCATCCTGGTCGCCAACATGAGCAAAACCCAGGACGTCAAGAAAATCGTCACCCACCTGCAAACGCACGGCAAAGCCCTTGCGCACTCACACCGCAAAGTGCATCGCCCTTGGGGCTGGTACGACAGCATTGACTACGGCGACCGCTTCCAGGTCAAACGCATCGTGGTCAACCCGGGCGCCAGCTTGAGCTTGCAGATGCACCACCATCGAGCCGAGCACTGGGTGGTGGTCAAAGGTACGGCTGAGGTCACCAATGGGGACAAGGTGCTACTGCTGGGTGAAAACGAATCCACGTTTATCCCACTAGGCCATGTCCACCGTCTGCGTAACCCGGGGAAGTTGCCGCTGGAGATTGTTGAGGTGCAATCAGGGAGTTATTTGGGGGAGGACGATATTGTGCGGTTTGAGGATACGTATGGGCGAGCCGAAGAACCCGCAGGAGCCTGATTTAGCATGCCCGGTTTAGCTATGTTGCGCGCCCTTTGGGCGTATCGCGGATTTGTATGGAGCAGCGTTATGCGCGAGTTTCATGGCAAATATCGCGAGTCGCTTTTTGGGGCGTTCTGGTCGGTGGCAAACCCGCTGACCATGATTGTGATTTATACGGTGATTTTTGGGAATCTGATGGGAAATACCCTATCGGGACATGATAAGACACTTTACGCATTCAGTATATATCTCTGTGCCGGCGTAATAACGTGGAACCTGTTTTCTGAGATGTTGGCACGTCTGAACAACGTATTTTTGGAAAATGGTAATCTGATCAAAAAATCAAACTTTCCAAGAATATGTTTGCCTGTAATCGTCACGATTTCTGCACTTATTAATTTTGCTATCTTAATGACACTATATGTCATTTTTTTGATTGTAATTGGACACTGGCCCGGGTGGGCGTTTCTCGCTATTTTCCCATTGTTGGCATTGCAAATTCTCTTTGCCATTGGGTTGGGCGTTTTTCTTGGAACTTTAAATGTTTTTTTTCGAGATGTAGGCCAGTTCACGGGTGTGATACTCCAATTCTGGTTCTGGCTTACGCCAATTGTCTACACATGGTCGTCGCTACCCGAAAAGGCGAGGGCCATACTCCAATACAACCCCATGAAGCCGCTGATGCAAGCTTATCAGCAGATCTTTCTCGATCAACAATTCCCCGCAATTCAAAGTTTACTACCTCTTGTCGTCGTGACCGGGGCTTTCCTTTTGCTGGGTGCCTATTTTTTCCTTTCGCGAGTTGGCGAATTGGTGGATGAACTCTGATGGGATCACTGATCGTTGCCAATCTGGGCAAGGCCTACAAGCGCTATCCAAATAAGTGGTCTCGAATAAGAGAGTGGGCCACCGGATCACCTACACATGACAAAAAATGGGTACTGCGTGATATTAATTTCAGTATTCAACATGGTGAGGCGGTTGGTATCGTCGGTGTAAACGGTGCAGGCAAAAGCACTTTGCTGAAAATCATTACGGGTACTACGCTCCCGACCAACGGCCGGATCCAACTAGAGGGGCGTGTCGCTGCGTTGTTGGAGTTGGGAATGGGCTTTCATCCAGACTTCACTGGACGGCAAAACGTATCTATGGCAGGGCAATTACTGGGATTGCGTGCAGAAGAGCTAAATGAATGCATGCCAGCCATTGAAGAATTTGCCGAAATCGGCGACTATATAGATAGACCAGTTCGTACATATTCAAGTGGTATGCAAATGCGTTTGGCGTTCAGCGTCGCCACAGCCGTACGCCCAGACGTTTTGATCGTAGATGAAGCACTGTCCGTTGGAGACGCATATTTTCAACATAAGAGCTTTAATAGGATCAAGGAATTCCGCAAGCAGGGCACAACACTGCTAATAGTTTCTCATGACCGTGGTGCGATACAGAGTCTGTGCAGTAGGGCAATTCTTCTGGAAAATGGAAATATTGTAAAAGATGGCAGACCAGAAGAAGTTATGGATTTCTATAACGCCCTAATCGCAGAAAAAGAAAACTCGACAGTTCAAGTTCAACGACTCGAAGATGGCCGAGCTCAGACGACATCAGGAACTGGAGAAGCGCATGTCGCGCACATATTCCTCGAAAACGAAAATAATGAACCGATTGAATATGTGAATGTAGGGCAGCTAGTTAAACTCAGAGTGGCAATAGAGATCAATAAGGATTTACCTTCATTGGTTTTTGGATATATGATAAAGGATCGCCTGGGGCAGCCGATCTTTGGAACCAATACTTATCATTTGGGTAAGATTATAGCCGATCTCAAAAGAGGTGAGAAAGTTTCTTTGAGTTTTTCCTTTCCGGCAAATGTAGGTGTAGGCTCATATTCAATTACCACGGCGCTGCATGTTGCTGACTCCCATTTGGCTGCGAATTTCGAATGGAAAGACTTGGCATTTGTGTTCAATGTGGTGAATGTCGATAGGATCACATTTGTAGGTGTAAATTGGATTCCTCCGGTGATTGAGTTAAAGAGATGATTCATTCAGACTTCTATCGAAGATTTGAAGATAAATACAGAGGTTCTCGTGAATTAATTCGAGGCCGTCTTAAGGCATATCTTCCATTTGTTGAACCTATGTTGGAGATTGATGAACACGTAAGTGCACTTGATCTCGGGTGTGGACGAGGTGAGTGGCTTGAGCTGCTGAAGGACGAAGGGTTCTCGGTTACCGGCGTAGACTTGGACGCAAGCATGCTTGCCGAATGCACGAAGCGTGGGCTATCAGTTGTATGTAGGGATGCATTAGATTTTCTTGAAAATACCGCAAGTGAAAGTGTAAATATCATTTCGGCCTTTCATTTGGTTGAGCATATTTCATTTGGGCAAGTTGATTTGCTTGTATATCATGCACTTAGAGTTTTAAAACCTGGGGGCTTACTGATCCTGGAAACTCCGAATCCAGAAAATATACTGGTGGGATCTAATTGGTTCTATCAGGACCCAACACATGTCCGACCTCTTCCACCGACTTTGCTGAAATTTCTACCGGAAATACACCAGTATGTTCGGTCACTAATTGTGCGTCTTCAAGAAGATCCAGATTTACAAAATCAAAGTGAAATCGGAATCCTTCAAGTTCTTGAAGGCGTGAGTCCGGACTATTCGGTTGTATCTCAAAAGAGCGCACCTATTGAGGTGCTTGAAAAATTTGATGTTGCATTTAATAAAAAGTATGGTATTGAGTTGGCTACTCTTGCTGAAAAATTCGACGCAAATATAAAAACTCAATTCTCGCGCTTATTTTCCCAACTTCAGCAGAGTGATTTGATGCAGCGCTTTGAGAAAGCCCAAGAGGCCATCAAAGGCGCAGTGCAAAAAAACTCCGAGTTAGAAAATTGTGTAGCTGGAATTGAGCGTGCCCAATTGGAAAGCACCTACAGATTCAATGAGCTAAGCCATAGATTCAATGAAAGGCTGTTTCAACTCCATGAAGCTGAACGCAGAGCAAGCGATTGTGAGAACCGCCTTTCAGAGGTGCTTGAATTTAATATGGCCATGACTGAGCGAGTTGATTCGATTGAGCATAAATTAGCCAACGATTTGTATCCAAATCGTGGAGAGTTGGCAGAAGATGAGATTTCTGCCTTGCAGGATAAAATACGAAACTTGGAGCATCAGAGATTTGAGCTCTTGAATAGTCTTTCTTGGAAAATTACGGCTCCTTTTCGTGGTCTACAAGATCTAATTCGACACCCATACAAATTCATTAAAAACCTTTCGCGGAAAATATCCACTGGCTCTGCAATTGCTTTTGAAAGATTAATTATTAAAATAATAGGTTATGTACTGAAGCGTCCCAAATTGCACTCCAACATTAATCGTTTTATTTCTCGGTATCCTAGTATCCACGGGCGTCTTAGTCAAATATGGGTAAATAGAAATGTGAATGATGTTGTTTCATTAGAAGCGACTGAGCACCAAGAAATGGCAGCCGGAGTTGAGCATTTATCGACTCAAGGTCGCGCAATTTATAAAAAAATGAAAAAAATTTCAAATAAGTAAAAGAGAGGAGCTAGCGTGCGTATTGTGATTGATGCTCAAGGAGTTCAAACAGAAAGTCGATTTCGTGGAATTGGACGGTATACTCTGGAGCTAATTTGCGCGGTATTGAGAAATCGTGGAGAGCATGAAGTATATATTGTTCTAAATGGACTCCTCCCTGATTCGATAGAATATATACGCAAGAGTCTATCGTCGTTAATTTCTCAAGACAACATCAAAGTCTGGTCGGCTCCGGGTCCGGTTAGATATGAAGGATCTGATAAGGTAGAAATACGAAGCGTTGCAGAATTAATGCGAGAGGCATTCATTCTAAGCTTACAGCCAGATATTGTTCACATTTCAAGCGTATTCGAGGGGTATGCTGATGATGCGGTAATCAGTATTGGGAAATTTGATAACTCAACGCCAATAAGTGTTAGCTTATACGATTTAATTCCAGTATTGAATCCGACGGAATATCTTGTACATAACAAAAATTATTCGAAATTCTACTCGGAAAAACTCGACCATTTCAGACGAGCGGATGCATTTCTGGCGATATCAAAATCTTCACGACTTGAAGGGCTTGAATATCTTTCGTTGAGTTCTGAAAGAATAGTTAATATTTCCGCTGCTATAAATGAAAGCGTATTTAACGAATATACACCTTCAACCGAAAAACCGACTTGTATTCCTGAAGAGTTGGAATATATTCTTTACACGGGAGGGGCTGATCAGCGAAAAAATTTACCTCGATTGGTTGAGGCATGGGCTAACTTGGATGCGGGTAGCAGAGAAAAATTTAGTCTAGTGATTGCGGGGAAGATGCCCGAATCTGTTTCAAAAGACTTGAAATCTATTGCAAGAAAAGCCGGCGAGTATAAGCCAAATATCTATTTCACCGGTTATGTATCAGACGGCGAATTGGCAAGGTTATATTATAACTGTAAATTATTCGTCTTTCCGTCCTGGCATGAAGGTTTTGGTTTGCCAGCACTAGAAGCGATGTCGTGTGGTGCCGCTGTAATTGCTGCGAATAAAACTAGTTTAGTGGAAATTATCGAGTGGCCTGATGCCTTATTTGATCCATTTGATTCTAAAGCGATATCTGAAAAAATATCAAAAGCGTTGAACGATAACGAATTTTTAGAGCAACTCAAGAAAAATGGAAAAAAGCAAGTACTCAAATTTTCTTGGGACCTCACTGCTAGACGTGCGATTAAAGCCTGGGAAGACCTTCATGGCGAGTTTTCCAAGAAGAAATTAAAACAAGACACCGAGTGTAGGTCAAAACCAACACTGGCGTTTGTGTCCCCGTTACCTCCGGAGCGTACTGGTATTGCGGACTATAGCGCTGAGCTAATTCCTGAGCTGAGTCGGAATTTTAATATAACGCTAATCTCGAACCAATCAGGAAAAATCGACTTTATCGGATCTCAAAATTTTCAAGTTAAAAATCCTGAATGGTTGCAAAAAAATGCTGCAACCTTTGATTATGTGGTTTATCAGTTTGGCAATTCTCCTTTTCACGACTACATGCTTGCCCTTATGGAAGAGGTGCCAGGTGTCGTTGTACTTCATGACTTCTTTCTTAGTGGCTTGGTTGCATGGAAGGAACAGATAAGTGGGCATGCAGGATATTGGAGGCAGAGCCTGTATGATAGCCATGGATATTTTGCGCTTAAAAGTTATCATCTAGATGCTGAATTGGCCAAACGAAATTTCCCGGTCAACTTGGAAATTTTTCGCAAATCACGTGGCATTATTCTTCACTCAAACTATTCCAAAGAGCTGACAAGAGAATGGTACTCAGAAAATCTGGCGCAAAATTGCTCTTATGTCCCTCATCTGAGAGCAACAGCAAACTTGGGTGAAAGAAACTCTGCAAGAATGCAGTTAGAGATTCTTGAATCAGATTTTGTCGTGTGCAGCTTTGGTTACTTGGATAGCTCCAAACTGAATCATTTGTTACTGGATGCTTGGTTAGGTTCCAAATTAGCACGATCTTCAAATTGCAGACTTGTGTTCGTTGGTGAAAATCATGGTGGCGAATATGGAATAGAGATCTTGGACAGAATTCGCGATTCAGACCAAGCCGGTCGAATTACAATATCCGGTTTTGCGCCACGCGATCTTTTTCAAAATTACCTTGCTGCTGCAGATATGGCCGTTCAATTGAGGGCTCATAGTCGTGGGGAAACTTCTGGAACTGTACTTGACTGCCTAGCTCACGGTGTGCCTGTTGTCTTAAATGCGAACGGTTCTATGGCGGAAATAGACCCAAATGTTGTTTTCATGCTGCCGGATAATTTTGAAATTGAGCAATTGATAACAGCACTTGAAAGTCTGCACGATGATTATCAACTCCGCAAGCTGATGAGTCGGCGTGGAGTTGAATACATAAAAAATAAACATTCGCCACAGGTATGTGCAGATCTCTATTCCCAATGCTTGGTTGATTTCAAAAACAGATTCAAATATGAACAAAAAACACTTCTGAATAGAATAGTTTCTACTCATCAGAAAAATTTGACCGAGTCTGATTTCATTAGGTATGCGTCAGAAATAGCTAAAAATGATCCCATAATGGACGGCCGCTCCACTTTATTTTTGGATATAACAGCTACGGTAGCGTTTGACCATAAATCAGGAATTGAACGAGTAGTCAAGTCGATTATTACCGAGTTGATAGGATTAAAATCAGTAGGCGTTCGTATTGAGCCTGTATATTTGGCTAAGATCAATAGAAAATGGTGCTATAAAAAGGCGTCTCGATACACACTTGATTTGCTGAATCTTCCAAATGATATTCTTTCGGATGAAATTATCGATCCCCGTAGTGGCGATGTGATTCTTGGATTGGATATATCGGGAGACATTCTCGTATCTGCACAACGCAACGGATTCTTTAATGCACTGCGCCATCGAGGTGTAAAGATTCTATTTGTGGTCTACGACCTTTTGCCGATTCAGTTGCCGCAAGTATTTCCACCAGGAGCTTCAAGTGCACATGCTGAGTGGATCAGTGTTGTCTTGACTTTTGATGGGGCAATCGCAATCACCGAGACAGTGGCTGAAGATTTGAAGCGCTGGCATAAAGGAAATGCTAACCCGGGTAGCAATCAGAATTACTGCGACATTCATTGGTCTCATTTAGGGGCAGACCTAAAGTCTTCCGCTCCATCACATGGATGGCCTGACGATGTCGAGCAAATCCGGAAGGCCATCGCTTCGAGGGTAACGTTTCTCATGGTGGGAACTATTGAGCCGAGGAAAGCGTATCTAGAAACACTGAAGCAGTTCAATGTTTTATGGAAGGCCGGCGTTGATGTGAACCTTATCGTTGTGGGTAAAGAAGGCTGGTTAGCACTACCAGAGGATATGCGACGGGATATTCCTGCCACTATAGAATATTTTAGAAATCATCCTCAGCTAGGATATCAATTTTTTTGGGTTGACAACGCTTCAGACCAGTTTCTCGAAGAGTTGTATGAAAACGTAGATTGCCTTATTGCTGCCTCTTACGGGGAGGGCTTTGGATTACCCCTCATTGAAGCGGCTGCCTATGGCACTCCAATTATTGCAAGAGATATTGCAGTTTTTAGAGAGGTGGCAGGTTACAAGGCCACTTACTTTGACGGAACTAAGAAAGACGCCTTGAGTAAGGAGATAGTGGATTGGATAGAAAATAAGAATAATAATTTTACAATTAGCTCATCAGGGATGCCATATCTAACTTGGACCCAGGCAGCGGAGCGCTTCTTTCATATTTGTTTTCCTAAAAAATAGATGCTCTACTAAAATATAATAAACCGATTTATATTGTCATCACCACTTCCTACATGTCGAAAAAAATTGAATTGTATGGAGTGGATATTCAATGTGACTGATAGTGTATAACAGTGTTTGAGGTCGGTAATTATGATTAAGCTATCTCAGGAAAAATTGATACCAATAGGGCTTACTGTTTTTCTGCTGCTTGTGGGATTCTATTACTCAGGTTGGAATTTTTTGGCGCATTTTAGTGATGGAATCCCATCAAACAGTGTAGGCGGGGGGGTTTCATACATGGCGCCCGGCGATCATCATGAGCAGTTTTATAGATATTCTCTTTTCTTTGACAATTTGATCCGCGGACGATTTCCTTATTACACCGGGTACCAGTTTTCTGAGCAAAGTTTCACTGAGGGATTGGTATTTTTCCCTTTTTCTGCTTTGGCCGGACTTATTTCATTCATTTTTGGCCCAATAGTTGCGTTCAATTTGATTATGGTTATTTCTTATCCGGCGGTGGGCCTCGCTGGATATTTTATGGTCAAGTCCATTACTAATGATCGCAGCGCCGCATTAGTAGGTGGTATTTTTTTGGCGCTGCTACCCTTTAGAACAAGCTTTTTATATGGCCAAATGGTTTATGGCGTGGATGCCATATTATTGCCATTGCTGATTGGTTGTTGTGAGCATATAAAAAAGTCGCTTTCCAAGAGTTATTTGTTGGCCGCTGGAATAATTCTTTTTTTTATGATCACATCAAATTTTCAAATGTTTTACTGGGCAATGCTGCTGTTAGCCCCGTATTACTTATTTGTGTTGATATGTACGTTGAAGAAGTTTCATGTCGGACATTTTTGGCGTAGTTATCTCTATATATTGCCGGGGTTGATATTAACTGTTTTGTACGGTTTATTTATCATTGAAATGATGAATACGGGTGTTCTTGATAAGGGGCAATCCTTCGAGGAGACTTTGTTTTACACGCCGACTTTTGACCAATTGTTTTCGAGATTCAGTGGCAATGAAAAGAATGTCTACCTCGGATTCACAGCCCCGTTCGTTTTGTTGTGGGTTGCGGCGCATCTGTTTTTTGTGGGGCGGCATTTCAAACGATCTTTCTATCTGGGTGGATTATTCTTTTTGTTTTGTACAGGATTTTTCTTTATATTTGGACCGCGATTTGATGAGGTTTCCAAGTTGAGTTTGTTTCGTTGGATGTTTGACAACGTCCCTGGCTTTAATGGGACGCGAACAACGGGGCGCATTATGTCGGTGGTGGCGGTAATTTATACTTTATTACTCGCTAGCTTTGTAGTATTTTTAAAGAAAATTTTCGTTAAACGCTTCGCGCATGGTGTTTTCTGGCGGGGAGGAATCGCCTTACTGTCCTTGCTAATTGTTCTGGATTTCGGATATTTGAATCCGAATATAAGTTTATTTATGGCTGAAAACGCTGCATATAAGCAAATCGCGGAGAAACAAAGAAAGGTGTTGACGATCCCATTTCAGTTCAATAGCGCACATTACAAGAATTCAACCTTTCTTCCTATTGCACTTAAGTACGACATGCGACTGCTAACAGGTCATAGCAGCTTCTATCCGCGAGCCGTGGATAAGGATGTAAGTTATCTCTATTCAATTAATGATGGAATTATTTCATTTGAGCAGGTTTCGTGGCTGAAGAACAGAGGGTATGAATATATCGTGGTACACAATACAAAATTTGAACCTCGAGTTGATAGTCTTGTCGTCGCGGCGTTTGATTCTAGTTCCATGATAACCAGAGTTACTGAAGACTCTGGAGTAATTGTTTATAAAATTAGTGAATTGTCCGACTCAGAGAATGTCGTTGCTATGGATTTTGAGAAGCTAAATCAGATCTTTGTGGCGGGTGTTCAAAGTGGTCGAATTGTAATTAGTGATGTTCAATATGCTATGGGTTGGTATGATCGGGAGGAATACCCTAACGAACGGCCTTTCCGCTGGATGAGTGGGTTAAACGCTTGGTTGGCTATTCCTCCGACGCTCGAGCAAGAGAGGCTACTCGCTTTTAAATACAAGTGCCCAAGTCTCGAATTGCTTCAATTTGCTTCCAGTTCTAATTTGCCTAAAATTCTTTCAGAAAAAAAGTTAGATGACGACTGGAGAGAAGTGCTTTTTAAATTGCCGAGTAATCAGGCGGCATTTTTACTGCGTTTACGGACAGCCCATTTATTTAGCGTTAATACGGATATTAGATCTTTTGGTTGTCAAGTTGGTGATGTTGAATTCAAATAGCATTCAGCTAGGAATGCTGCAGAAATTTATTATTACTGCTTAATATTATGAAGAAAAAAGTAGCCATACTTCAATCAAATTATATTCCCTGGAAGGGATACTTTGATTTGATTGGTTCTGTAGATGAATTTATTTTCTATGATCAGGTGCAATACACAAAAAATGATTGGAGAAATAGAAATAAAATTAAAACTCCTCAAGGCCTTACGTGGATTACCGTTCCGACCGGCATCGACCTATCCCGTAAAATTTCTGAAGTCGAGATTGATGATAAATGGCAGTTGAAGCATTGGCGTACACTTTCTCTTAATTATACCCGCGCGCCATATTTTAAAGAAATTGCGAAATGGCTAGAACCTTTGTATCTGGACTCCAAATATAGCCATCTTTCACAAATGAATCAGATTTTTATTCGAGAGATATGTAAGTACTTGGGAATAGAAACTCGGTTAGTTAATTCAAGTATGTACGACTCGCACGGTGACAGAGTTGAACGCTTACTTAATATTTGTAAGCTAGCGAATGCTGATGAGTATGTATCAGGTCCCGCTGCTCAAAGTTATATAGACCCCACCCTTTTTGAAACAAACGCAATAATATTGAATTGGTTTGATTATGGAGGATATAAGGAGTACAATCAACTTTGGGGTGATTTTCATCATGGAGTCAGTATTTTAGACCTCCTTTTTAATTGCGGCTCCAAATCCAGAAATTTCATGAAAATTGGAGCGCTATGAAGTTATCTATTGTCTCAACTCTTTATAAGTCTGCGACATTTATTTCGGAGTTTCTCGATAGGGTTAATAGCTCGGCCCGCGCCGCTATTGGCACTGATTTCGAAATAATACTAGTTAATGATGGTTCACCCGACGATAGTCTAAGAATTGCACTGGAACTCACAAAGGCATACTCGAATCTTGTGGTAATTGATTTGTCCAAAAATTTTGGCCACCACAAGGCGATTATGACCGGATTAGAGTACGCAAAAGGTGACTTGATTTTTCTGATTGATAGTGATTTGGAAGAATCCCCCGAGTGGCTGGCTGAGTTTTCCGATCTATTGTTTCAAGCTAACGTAGATGTGGTTTTTGGTGTTCAAGAGTCTCGAAAAGGAGGTTTTTTTGAACGCATTAGTGGTGACTGGTTTTATAGGATTTTTAACCTGTTCAGTGGTTTAAACTTGCCCGCGAATATCGTCACTGCAAGGTTAATGACGAAACGATATGTGAACGCACTTCTAAGGCATCAGGAGCGCGAAGTTTTTTTAGCGGGACTTTTTTTAATTACAGGCTTTTCCCAACTTTCACTCAAGGTATCCAAACTTAGCCGGCGCGGATCCACCTACTCCTTCTCTAAGAAGGTATCTTTGTTGGTAAATTCCATAACTTCGTTTAGTAATCTTCCGTTAATTTCTATATTTTATATAGGTGGTGCGATTTCATTTATCGCTACCTCTTATATTGTTTTTTTAATACTGCGATGGACTTTTTGGAGCGGATCCTTATCTGGATGGACATCGGTGATGGCCTCGATTTGGCTGTTAGGTGGTTTGGTGATTTCTTTTATGGGAATAATAGGGATCTATCTTTCCAAAGTTTTTGTTGAGACTAAGAAACGGCCATACTCCATCGTTCGTCAAATCTACAAGAGTGATTAGTGTGCTTGTCAAGAATTCGGTTTATATTGGCTAATTTGATTTCTACGCTTTTGTTTAACTTATGTCGATCAAACGAGTTGCAATAGTTGGTGCCGGTGATTTGGGTAGACAACTATCACATCACCTAAGCGGAACTCCGAATATGCGGTGCGTAGGTTTTTTTGATGATTATGCAGATGAATCTGGTTTGATCGATAATTTGCCAGTTCTTGGAAATATTGGGAGTATTGAACGACTGTTCGTCGAAAATTTTTTTGACGAACTGTTAATTGCAATAGGATATAAACATCTTGCGTTTAGAGGAAATTTGTATTTGAGACTTAAAGGAGTAGTCCCTTTCGCCACCTATGTGCATTCTTCGGCGATTATTGACAAAACGGCTTGTATTGGTCCAGGGTCAGTTATTTACGCTGGGTGTGTAATAGATATGAATGTTAGCGTGGGTGACAACTGCCTTCTCAATTTGGGCTGTGTTATTTCGCATGACGCGACATTAGGGCACAGTAGCTTTCTTGCGCCTCGTGTATCCATAGGCGGTTTTTCAAACATTGGAGACCGTGTCATGTTAGGAATTGGCACGGTGGTGATAGATGGTTTGACCGTCGCTCCTGCGACCAGGACAGGTGCTGGCTCAGTGATTGTCAAGCACATTGAAATGCCAGGATTGCATTGTGGAGTTCCTGCAAAACTCATGAAATGAGCTTGGTGATCGGATCTGGAGTATTTTCGGCTTTTGAGTCGCGGAGTGAGATTATGGGATATTTGTATGTGGTCTTAACCATCGTATTTACGGTATACAGCCAAATTGTAATGAAATGGCAAGTTTCAAGCGTTGGACAACTTCCTTCTGAATTCGATGGAAAAGTATTATTTGTATTTCATTTGCTACTGAATCCTTGGGTGTTGAGCGGAGTCTTCGCGACCTTTTTGGCGGGTGTGTCATGGATGTGTGCAATGACTAAATTTGAAATTAGTCAGGCTTTTCCATTCATGGGTTTGAATTATATTTTTATTCTGGCTGCGGGTTATTTTGTGTTTGGAGAAAGTCTAGGTTTTCAGAAAATTCTGGGCACTTTCATCGTTATTGTTGGGTTAATTATAATTGCAAGGGGATAGTATGTCTCAGATTACCTCTGGAGTCAGGAGCGTGCTTTCGAATTCTTTTTTTTACGATTTGTTGCAAAATGCGATGGGTGCGGCGAATTTTAGGAGGATGTTTTCACGTGAGTATATACGTGCAAATATGGGTATAAGAGTTTTGGACCTTGGATGTGGAACAGCAGAGATTCTGGAGTATCTTCCTGATGTTGAATACAAAGGATATGATATATCTGAGTCTTATATATCTTCGGCCCGCAAACGATTTGGAGATCGAGGTGAATTTAGTACATCGCTTTTAACCATCGAAAAGGCTGCTGCGAGCGAGAAATTTGATATCGTGTTGGCTTTGGGGGTGTTGCATCACTTGGAGGATTGCGAAGTGTTGGGGTTACTCAAAGTCGCGCAGACGGCTTTGGCGCCAGGCGGTCGATTTGTTACGCATGATCCTGTTTTCGTGGAAGGTCAGAATAGAGTTGCTAGATTTTTGATTGATCAAGATAGAGGGCAGAATGTAAGAACCGAAGCTGAATATCTTAAACTTTGCGCGGGCGTTTTTTCTGTAGTAAAGACGACTGTTCGTCATCAAAGCTGGATTCCATATTCGCATTGTTTTATCGAGGCGGTGAAATGATTGACGTATTAGTACCTTTTAATAAGCCTTATATGACGGGAAAAGAGCTTTGGTATATAGCTCAGGCGCATGCTAAAGGGCATTTGGCCGGAGATGGCGCGTTTACCAAGCTTTGCTCTCATTGGTTGGAGCGTATAACCGGATCGAGTAAAGCACTTCTAACTCACTCATGCACGGCATCGCTCGAAATGGCTGCTATGTTGGCGAACTTGGGGCCGGGTGACGAGGTGATAATGCCGTCATATACTTTTGTTTCTACTGCTAACGCCTTTGTTTTGCGAGGCGCGATACCTGTTTTTGTAGATATTCGTCCGGATACATTGAATATCGACGAGAATTTGATAGAGGCCGCCATTACCTCAAAGACGCGCGCGATTGTTCCTGTTCACTACGCTGGAGTGGCTTGTGAGATGGATGTAATCATGGATCTCGCTCGCAGGCATAACTTGGTTGTTATTGAGGATGCTGCACAAGGAATTATGTCGACATATAAAGGACGCCCACTGGGATCAATTGGACATATGGGTTGCCTTAGTTTTCACGAAACCAAAAACATCATTTCTGGTGAGGGCGGTGCATTATTAATAAATGACGCTACCTTTGTTCAGCGTGCGGAAATTATTCGTGAGAAGGGGACAAATCGGAGTCAGTTTTTTCGAGGGCAGGTAGACAAGTACACATGGTGTGATATTGGCTCCAGCTTCTTGCCAGGTGAACTCATAGCAGCTTTCCTTTGGGCGCAGATGGAGGCGGCTGATGATATTAACAGTCGTAGACTCGCGCTTTGGAATCAGTATAATGCTGCATTGGAGCATTTTGAAAGGGAAGGCTTGTTGCGACTGCCAATTGTGCCCGAGGAATGTTCCCATAATGCACATATGTTCTATATCTTGTTGCCAAATCTAGGACAGAGAACTGCGTTTATAGAATATCTGAAGTCAAACGGAGTTGGATCCGTGTTTCACTATGTTCCTTTGCATTCGGCTCCAGCAGCAAAATCTTTCGGGCGCACACACGGCGATATGTCCGTGACGGATGAGTACTCAGACCGACTGGTAAGATTGCCTCTGTGGGTCGGTTTAGATGCTAATATTGATTTGGTAATTGGTAAGGTTGCCGACGCGTTGGGTAATTTGAAGTCTATTCACTGAGGTTTTTATGAACGTTGCAATCGTTACTGGTATTTCCGGCCAAGACGGTGCCTATTTGGCCGAGTTACTTCTCGCAAAAGGCTATAAGGTCTACGGCACATACCGCCGTACCAGTTCCGTCAATTTCTGGCGCATCGAAGAGTTGGGTATCCAAAACCATCCCCATCTTCATCTGGTTGAATACGATTTGACCGACTTGTCAGCCAGCGTTCGTCTGCTGCAAACAACCGAGGCAACTGAGGTTTACAACTTGGCCGCCCAAAGCTTCGTCGGTGTATCTTTCGAGCAGCCTGTCACCACCGCAGAGATCACGGGCATCGGCGCGGTCAATTTGCTTGAAGCGATTCGCATCGTCAACCCCAGGATCCGCTTCTACCAGGCCAGCACTTCCGAAATGTTCGGCAAGGTACAGGAAATTCCGCAGAAGGAATCTACTCCGTTTTATCCACGCAGCCCCTATGGCGTGGCGAAGCTGTACGCCCACTGGATGACGGTTAACTACCGTGAAAGCTACGACATCTTCGGCTCCAGCGGAATTCTTTTCAACCACGAAAGCCCGCTGCGCGGCCGCGAGTTTGTCACCCGCAAGATCACGGACAGTCTCGCCAAGATCAAGCTCGGCAAGCTGGATGTGCTGGAGCTGGGTAACCTGGATGCCAAGCGTGATTGGGGCTACGCCAAGGACTACGTGGAAGGAATGTGGCGTATTCTTCAGGCAGACAAGCCGGACACCTACGTGCTTGCTACCAACCGTACCGAAACCGTGCGTGATTTTGTGTCGATGGCGGCGAAGGCGGCTGGCTTTGAACTGAAGTGGCAAGGCGCTGCCGAGTCCGAAGTCGGTATTGATGCAGCTTCTGGCAAGACTTTGGTGCGTGTGAACCCCAAGTTCTATCGTCCGGCTGAAGTGGATTTGCTGATTGGAAATCCCGAGAAGGCACAGCGAGAGTTGGGCTGGAAACCAACCACGACCTTAGAACAGCTTTGCCAGATGATGGTCGAGGCTGACATTCGGCGTAACGAAGCTGGCTTCTCATTCTGAGGACAACCCGGATGCGGCGTGTTTTGATTACTGGCGTCAATGGTTTCACAGGTCAATTTTTGACACGTGAATTGGAACAGCACGGCTGGGAGGTTTGGGGGCTGGGTTCTCACCCCGAGCCGGGCAGGGCACGCTACCAGCATGTGGATTTGCGGGATGCTTCCGCGTTGAACGCCTGGATTCAGCAAGTGCAACCGAAGGCCGTGGTTCACCTCGCGGCGATCGCGTTTGTGGGTCACAGCGATGCACGTGCGTTCTATGACGTGAATCTCGTGGGCACGCGCAATTTGTTGGTAGCGCTTGCTGGTTTGGACGCAGCACAAAAGCCTGAGCGGGTGTTGTTGGCCAGTAGTGCCAATATCTATGGCAATACCACGGAAGGCGCGCTTTCGGAAAGCACCCAGCCCAATCCAGCCAATGACTATGCTGTGAGCAAGTTGGCCATGGAGTACATGGCGCGCTTGTGGATGGACAAATTGCCGATCACGATCACGCGGCCTTTCAATTACACCGGCGTGGGGCAGTCTGAGAGCTTTCTGCTGCCCAAGATCGTCAGCCACTTCCGCCGGCAAGCGGATGTGATTGAACTGGGCAATATGGAAGTCTGGCGTGATTTCTCTGATGTGCGCGATGTTGTGTCTGCTTATCGGGCGCTGCTGGATTCTCCATCAGCCGTGGGGCAGGTGGTGAACGTATGTTCCGGCCATCTGGTGTCACTGCGCGAGGTGCTTCAGATGGCAGAGCGTATCACCGGGCATTCGATTCATGCGCTCACCAACCCGGCCTTTGTGCGAGCGAATGAAGTCAAGACTCTGTGTGGTGACGCATCGCGACTGAGCGGTCTCATTGGAGGGTGGAATCCGCGCCCGTTGGAGGATACGTTGGAGTGGATGTTGACCAGCAATGCTGGAGCCGCTTAACGTGGCGCAGGTGATTCTGGGGGCGGATGCGATCCATGCACCATTGACCGGTATCGGTCGATACGCTTACGAATTGGCGACCAGACTCCCGCATTGCGATGGGGTTGATTCGTTGCGTTTCTACTCTCTCGGTCAATGGGTCAGTGAGCAGGCGGTGTTGGACCGTGCGAAAACTGTTTCCACAGAACAGTTGAACAAGCCAACACTGCGGCGCGTGCTCGCGGGCAATAAGTATGCGGTGCGTGCATATTCAATGCTGATGCCGTTGTGGTCACAGTGGCGCATGAGGCAATTGGGCGATGCTTTGTTTCATTCGCCCAATTATTTTCTGCCGCCGTTCCCTGGCCAATCGGTGGCGACGATTCATGACCTCTCTCATGTCGTATGCCCCGAGTTTCACCCGGCGGCGCGTGTGGAGTTGCTCCACCGGGATCTGCCTAAATCGGTTGCACGGGCCGACTATCTGATTACCGATGCCGAAGCAGTAAGGCGCGAGGTGATTGCGCATTTTGGTTGGCCGGAAGACCGGATCAGCGCAATTCCTTTGGGAGTGGATGCGTCCTACCATCCGAGGAGTTTCCAGGACTCGCTGCAGACATTGCGCAGACTCGGTTTGGATCATGGGCGCTATGCACTCTATGTGGGCACGATTGAACCGCGAAAAAATCTGGCTCGTTTGATACGAGCCTATGGGCAATTGCCTGACGCATTGCGTCAACGCTATCCCTTAGTACTAGGCGGTTCGCGAGGTTGGCAGGCTGAGGAAATCCACGACTTGATGCTGCGAGGCGCGCAAGCAGGTTGGCTCAGATATCTCGATTTTGTTGCGCAGGAAGATCTGCCCTTTCTGTACTCCGGCGCCCGTTTGTTTTGTTTTCCTTCTCTATATGAGGGCTTCGGTCTGCCGCCGCTGGAAGCTATGGCGTCCGGTGCGCCTGTTTTGACTTCCTCCAGCTCTTCGTTGCCTGAGGTGGTGGGTGACGTGGCATTGACGGTTCAGCCTGAAGATGAAGGCGCGATTTCGCAAGCGCTCCGTCGTGGTCTCGAAGATGAACAGTGGAATGCGGCGGCATCGCTTCGCGGAGTGCAACGTGCGCGGACATTTAGCTGGGAGCAATGTGCCATGCGCACCAGCGCAATTTACGAGCAACTGATGGCTTGAGTCGCGGACGAGAATGGAGCGGCTACTGCAGCCTATTTCCCCGATGTCTGTTCTGGGCTGCGTTCCTTTTCGCGTCCATGCGCCAACGCCATCAGCGAAGACAATGCGAAATAGCGAATTGCTTGTCCCCAAGAGCGAAAAATCCCGGAGATGTCTTCTTTGGCGGTTCGCATTTCCAGAGCTACCTCTAGAATTTTCATGCCGCGCTTGCGCATGAGAATGTAGATTCCGAGATCCTGATAATCGAGCAGTGTGGCATCCGCTGATATCGCTACGCTGATCGCGGCGCGCCGGTAAACCCGGAAGCCCGAGACGAAATCCTGAATTTTGAATCCGGTCAAGAGCCGATACCACTGCCATGCGAAGCGGCGGGTGAGGCTGTGCTTGGTAGCGAAGTAGGCCACTGAGAGGTCGGCGTTCGGGTTTTGCCGCACTGCATGCAGCAGGGTGGGTAGTTCCTCTACCTCGTAATAGCTGTCTGCGTCGATGGTCACAACTGTCTCGTAGCCATGGGCTTGTGCATAACGTAAGCCAGTCTGCAAGGCTCCCCATGTGGTCATGGCTAGCAGTGGGCGCAGTACGAGTGCTCCGTTTACTTCCGCGAGTCGGCTGGTGGCATCGGTGCTGCGGTTGTCCACTACCACGATAACGGCTTCGGGCGCGAGAGCGGCTACGCGTTGGATGATGTGCGCGATATGCCGCTCCTGATTGCGTGCGCTTACGACGATCATCAGTCCCTTGTGTGTGCAGCTGACAGTGGATTCCGGCACAAGGCTTCGGTAGTAGCGGTTGATCTCGCGTTCGCAAGGTCCCATGCTGAAGAGGCGCTGGATCGCCTCAATACCAGCTTTCCCGCAGCGTTCGCGCAGTGCGATATCGTGTTGCATGCGGGCAATGTGGCTGCGCCATGCGTGTAGGTCCTCATAGGGCACGCGCAGCCCGCTTTTGGCCTGTGCGACGATCCACGGCATGCCTGAGCCCGGCAGGTCGGTGACGACGCAAGGGCGCCCGTGCACCATTGCCTCCAATACGGCGATACCATAGGCTTCGGTGCGCTCACGCGAGGCGAGACAGAAGACATCGCATTGAGCCAGCAAGGTATGCTTCTGCGCATCTTCTATGGCCCCCAGCAGCCGGATTTGCGGCGCTTTTCCAGGGTGACAGGTTTCTTTGATCTGTGCTTCCAACTGGGGGCGAAGTTCTCCCTCGCCCACAATCAGCAGCTCCACGCCGGGCATGGCGCTGACCGCTTCGATCAGTGTTTCAAAGCCTTTGTAATAGATAAGACGCCCAACGGAGAGCAATTTGAGCTGGGTGTCTGCACGCCAACCTATTTCAGGGGGCAGCTCGACCGGCGCGGGAATATCGGCCACGTTGATGCCCAGAGGAATGATGGCGGTCTTGTTATGCCAGTTGCTAAGGGCTTTGCTCGCTTCGAGATAAGGTGGTGTTGTGGCGATGATCTGGGCACTGCGCTCCAAAAGCGCCTGCTCGAATGGCTTGTAGAGCATGTAGGCGAGCGCTACTGACCATTTGATCTCCGAGAAGACGATGTCCGATTGCCAGTGGATGACCCACGGGATCTTGCGTGCAATGGGCAGTGTCAGCGCCCATAGAGCGGAGTTGTTGGGCAGATGCAGGTGCAACACATCCGGGCGGATGCGCGCGATGGCATCGCCCAACGCGGTGCGAAAGCCCATTGCCATAGGGGCATAGACCAGACTGAACTGTACCGGCACGCGTTTGACCCACGGTGGATCATCCGCCTCAGGGTCGCCGTGAACCAGCGCATGGGCGTCGATTCCTTGTCTGCGCTGCTCGCTGATCAGGTCAGCAAGAAACACTTCCATACCCCCGCGATAGGGGGGGTAGAACTTGCCTATGTGCAGAACGCGAAGGGCCATGGTGTTGGGGTGTCCTGGTTCCGGCCGATCAAGGCTTGGGGGCAGGCTTGCCGCTCAATTGGGCTTCGGCCATTGCGTAGCGTTGCGCATTTGCCGGGTCCGCCCTGGTGGCTTCGTCGAGGTCTTTCAGTGCGGCGTCGGTGTTTTTCAGGCCGTATTGGGCCATGGCGCGGGCGTAGTACGCGGGGCCGCTGGGGGTGCGCGCAATCAGGGCATCCATCTGTTCTTTGGCTTTGGCGGATTCGCCCAAACCGGTCAGCGCCATGGCGAGGCCGACGGCGGCGCGGGAGTTGCCAGGCGACGATGTCAGTGCCGCCTCGTAGTCTTTCACCGCCTCGCCATATTTCTGAATCGTCATCCCCATTTCGGCGCGTCGCAGATGGGTGCGCTCGGTCAGTTGGCGGGCCCCTTCGTTGTCGTGAACGTCGGAGTTTCCCGCTTGCAGGGCAGTGGTGAAGGCGTCGAACGCTTCCTTGGCGTGTCCAAGGGCCGCATAGGCTTCAGCGCGCTGGTACCAGAGCGTCTGCCCTGAATATCCGCGATCTTCCGCAGCCTTGAAGGAGCGAATGGCGTCAGGATATTTCTTTTGCTGCAACTGGGCGACACCAATGCTGAAGCGCGCATTGCCGTTCAGATCATTGAGCGAGTCGGCAGTCATGAAATCGCGTTCGGCCTGCACGTAACGTCCGCGCTCCATGCGCTCGGTACCGAGATTCAGATACGGACGATAACGGCCCAACGCGTTGGCAGGTGCTTTGAGGTCCACTTTGCTCGCTGCGTCTTCCCAGACCGTTTCGGCGTCACGCATGGACATCACGCGCTCGACGGACAACGCGCCGAGAATCAGTGCCAGAACGATGCCAACCGCATAGATGGTGCGCGGCCTGAAGCCTGTGAGCACGATCGCGATCAGTCCCGGTATGCCGACGGCCCACAGATAGCTGCGGTATAGCACCAGCGGATCCTGCACCCAGACCACCGCGAACTCGGTGAAAAACCAGAAGAGTGGAAATAAAAGGCACAGTGCGGCAAAGCGCAGCACGCCATCCTTACGCAGCACAGCCCAGATGGAGGCGAGCAGCAGCGCCAGATAGGCGATGGCTCCGATGAGGTGCAGCGCGGAGCCGAATGAAACCGGAAAAGCAGGCCGCATGTCGATCGACATCATTCCCACGTACGGCACGATCCAGAGGAATCCATAGACAAAAAAGAGGGCCGCTTGATTGAGAATGCTGAGGCCGTAGACCTTGCCGCCTACATCCGGGTTGATGGCCTGCAATTGCTTGACATAGGAAACGGACTGGTCGTCGATCAGGTTGCCGATCAGGTTGCCGTAGATGCTGAGCACGACACCAATGGCCAGCGCCAGCACGATCGCGGTAGCGCCGGACACATACAGAATGGTTTTCCAGGATGGCCGGCGTATGTAGATATACAAGGGCACGGCCATGGCAACGGTCAGTGCCGCTTGTTCCTTGGAAAGCGCCGCAGCGATGTATGCGACGACCGCGCCCACATACCAGCCGATGCGGCCTGTCTCCAATCCACGCACATAGGCGAAGCAGGCCAGAACGGCAAACAGTGTCGCCATGACAATCGAGCGCTGGATCAGGTAGCCCACCGCATACACGGCCACCGGATTCAGTGCAAACACCACAAGACCCACGCGCAGCGCAGCCTTGCGCGACGCCTGGAAATGCTCCTGGTGTTCGATGTCCTGGGGGAACTGGGTGCGTTGCAGCAGTGCCTTGAACAACGCATACAGCGCACCCACGGTCAGAATGTGAAGGAAGACATTGAACAGATGTTGCTTCCACCAGCCTTCTCCGAATAGTTTCTGCACCCAGACAAAGCTCCCATACGACAGCATGCGCTGCTTGAACTGCAGCAGGCTCCCGTAGCGCTCAAAGAAATTCCCCTCACTCAGGCGCAAGTCGTCAAAAATCAATTGATTGTTCAGACCCGGTAGATAGACGCAAAGAGTTACAGCAATCAAAAATATTGCAAATGCGGCGGAAGTCTTGGAGATTCTTGCCATTTGGATGGGACTTTGGTGGGCGGAGGACGGCAATTGTTGAGTCTATCAAACCAAGAGTGACACGACGGGCGCCTGCGGCTGTGAGCCTATGTGTATTTGTGAGTTGGGGGAGGCTCTGCAGCAGATCTCAGCAGCCAAGGTAACCGATAGGCCGAACGGCCTGACCAATACTGACGAAGATGAAAGGAAGGATCAGCAGATAGAGCAGTGGACGCCGCTTAAGCACTTGGAATTGTTCGAGGCCCAATGCGGCAATAGGGGCGGCGAAAAGGATGCAATAGTTGATCAACCGGAGAACCCAGTTGGAGTCGTGCATCCAGAACGAAGCGATCAGGGTGATGGCTCCCAGCGCAGCAAATGCAATCAGTGACCAGACCAGCATGCGTGCGTGGGACAAGTCGATGGCTTGATCGGAGCCGGCGCGCAAAAAGGCAAAGAGCCCGTGAATGAACAGGAGGGCAAAGAGCAGGTTGCCCGTCTGGAAGATGAAAAATGTCCAGATGGATCCGCCATATGGCAGCCACGACGCAGCAGGAAGAACAGACGCCTGGATCGCCATGGCCACGAAGAAAATTGCGAGGACCAGTATGGAAATACGGCGTTGGTGCGTCAATGCATACCGTGCCGTCGCACGCGACCAATCGGGGCGCCAATGCAGCTTGGGTTGGAGTGTCAACAGGGCGAATATCAGGGCCAACGCAGCTGCGCCAAGGTAAGGGGCAACAACAAGCAATTTACGTAAATGAATCTGCTCTATATCCCTGAGCATGGTTTGGTAGGGGCCTGAAGGCAGGAGGTAAATTCCTAGGCTGAGCAAAACGCATGCGATGACGACGGCATGGCGTCGGGTCAAAGGGCGATTTTCAAAATAATCGGCCAAAGCCAGGGTGGCGCACATGAACACGAGGATCGCGTGGCTCAATATGTGGGAGACGGAAGCCAGGATCAGGACTGGAAAGAACAACCAGCCTCCGCGCTTGTGCAACCAGAGCCATACGGCAATCGAACCAATGAAAACCTGGATCTGTCCCCATTGTTGGGGCCGCGCTTCCAGCAAAGGCACCCAGAAATAGCTGGAAAGTGACAAGGCCACCAGAATGACGCCGGGACGGGTTATCCGGAGTCTGGAATAGCCAAGAATGATCAGCAGGGTGCCCACGAATACGCTGAATATGCCCATGCCCGAAATCAGGTGCGCATATTGCCTCTGCGTCAGTGATTTCAATTCACGCAGTACATACATGAACGATGGCCCCGATACCGGCCAATCCACCCCTTTATCCAGGCTGTGCGCAATATGTATCCAATTCAACTCGTCGTTCTGACAGCGTGGGTATCCGAAAAACACCCGCACACTCACTGCGCAGAGGGTGAATGTCAGGGCAATCAGCAATGCTCTGATCCAGACCGGGCGAGTGAAGAATAACTTCATTGCTGCCAGCCATGCAGATTCAGGCGCAACACTTCAGAGGAGGCGCGCTGACGCGGCCTCTGTGTAAAAAATGACTGAGGATCTGGAAGTGGTCTTCAAAGAACGCCTCTTCGTGATCGTGAATTCGGGCGATGGGCAACCACTCCACGTGCGCGGCGTCGTCATCAGCTCGCACGGCGGGCAGGGGCGCGTTGCCAAGATCGAAGTAGTGCACGTGCGTGATGGTGCGCCCGCGTTGGCTGCGGTCGGGGTGGTCGAAGACGTCGACGGATTGCAAGCTGGCGGTCAACTGTTCTGCAGTCACGGCGGCGTGGGTTTCTTCGGCGAGTTCGCGCAGGCAAGATTGCCAGATGGATTCGCGTGGTTCGATGAATCCGCCGGGCAGGGCGAGCAGGCCTTTTCCGGGCGCGTGGGCGCGGCGGATGAGCAGGATCTGGTCCTGGCAGCGCAGCAGTGCGTCGACGGTGACGAAGACGGGCGGATAAGGCGCGCTGGCCCACGCGGCGCGGTAGCCTGCCAGCATGCGCCATTCTTCTTGCAAGGCCAGGTATTCGGGCCGCCAGGCGAACTCTGCGAGCAGGGCGGCGGTGGCGGCGGGCAGCACGGATTCGAACGGCTGGAGCGCCGCTTGCACGGTTTCTGGTGTGGCACCGAAGTATGCGTCGCGGATCATCGTGGCGTCGATGTTGCCTTGGCGCTCCATGGGGATGAGCCGCCAGGTGGGGAAGGAACTCAGGTAGCTGCTGGTGGCGTCCTTGAAGTGACCGACGAGGCCGATGTTGGCTTTGGCAGGCGAGTGTTCCGCCACCGCTTGTTGCACTGCCTGTACCCAGCGGGCCTCGTCGTAGTAATCGCGAATGGGGAGCACGGTGGTTCGTTTGCGGTCGACTTCGGGAATCGCACCCAGCAACATGGCTGCACGCTCTTCCCACGTGAACGGGTTTTTGGGCGAGCGCGCCTGGAAGGCCGACCCCACGATGACGATGACCTGCCGGGCTTGCGCCAGTGCGTTTTGCAGCAAGGCCAGGTGGCCGGAGTGCACGGGCTCAAAGCGGCCGATCAGGATGGCGGTGTCGAACATGGTGATGGCGCGAATGGTGTAGCGGTAGGCGTTGGAAAATCAGACGTAGCGCGCGGCAATGGGCATTTGCCTGCCGGAGCCGAATGCCCTTGATCGTACGCGAATGATGGGCGGGGACTGGCGGCGCTTGTATTCGCTGCGCGCAATCAGCATGCGTATGCGGTGCACCAACTCCCGTCCTTTCTTGCTCGCTTGCTGGCGTTGCACGAACTGGCGTGCGCGGTCGTACTCGCCTGCAGAGAGTTTGTCGCCCTCAATCAGCAGCTTGAGGATTTCGTCGAGCACGGGGTAGGGCGGCAGGCTGTCGGCGTCTTTCTGGTCGGGCGCGAGCTCGGCGGAGGGCTCTTTCTCGATGATGGCTAGCGGGATCAGTTCCCGCCCGGCGATCTCGTTGATGTGCTGCGACAGGGCAAAGACCTCGGTCTTGTAGAGGTCGCCGATCAGGCCCAGCCCGCCATTGGTGTCGCCATACAGCGTGCAATAGCCGACCGAGATTTCCGACTTGTTGCCCGTGGTGAGCAGCAGGTTGCCAAACGCGTTGGAGTATTCCATCAGGATCACGCCGCGCACGCGGGCCTGCAGGTTTTCCAGCGGCAGGCCGGTCAGCGGTTGCGAGAACGCATCGAGAAACTGCTGGCTGTATTGGTGCACCAGTTCCGCGATGGGATGCGTGAAAAGCTGGATGCCCAATTGCTTGCACAGCGCCACGGAATCATCCACCGAGCCGCTGCTGGAGTAGCGCGAGGGCATGGTCACGGCGACCACGTTGTCTGGCCCCATGGCCTCCACGGCCAGTGCCAGGGTGAGCGCGCTGTCGATGCCGCCCGAGCTGCCCACGACCACCTTGCGAAAGCCGCAGCGGCGGGCATAGTCGCGCAAGCCGAGCACGATCTGCTGGCGGTAGAACGACATGGTCGGCAGCCCTTCCTTGGGCACCGAGGGCAGTGCCTCGCCATGCAGCAGGCTGAAGTGCCCTTCGTGCAATTGCAGCGTGCGAATGTCTTCCTCGAAGCGTCTGGCTTCGAACACCACGCCGCGTTCGGGTTCGACCGCGAACGACGCGCCGTCATAGACGATCTGGTCATGTCCGCCGATCTGGTTGACGTAGAGGATGGTGAGGTTGTGCGCGCGCGCAGCGGCGGCGAACACTTCGTGGCGTTGCTCGCGCTTGCCGACGTTGCTCGGGCTGGCGTTGATGCTCACCACCACTTCGGGCGCGGCATCGGCCATGCGCATGAATGGGTTGGTGGCGTAGTCTTCGCCCTGATCGTTCCAGCTGTCTTCGCAGATCAGGAAGCCGACTTGCGTGCTGCCGATGCGCAGAACCTTGGCGACATCCGGGCCGGGCTCGAAATGGCGGCGCTCATCGAAGATGTTGTAGGTGGGCAGGAGTTGCTTGTCGTATTGCAGCAGCACCTGGCCGTTGCGCAGCACCAGCAAGCTGTTGTGCAGATGCTTGCCCGCACCCGTGCTGCGCGTGGGTGCGCCAACGACCCAGTGCAGGTCGGGCAGCGAGCACGATGCGCGTTTGAGCGTGGCCAGACCTTCGTCGATGCGGCTCAGAAAGTGTTTGTCGTCCAGCATGTCGCCGGGGTAGTAGGCGCACAGCGAGAGTTCGGAGAACACGACCATGTCCGAGTCGTGCAAAGCGGCCTGCCGCGCAGAGTCGATCATGCGTTCGACGTTGCCTTCGATGTCGCCCACCGTCAGGTTGAGCTGCGCCATGGTGATGCGGAACATGATCATGCCTCCGGAGCGGTAGTCGGTTCTGGAATGTTGAAGACCTGGCGCAGATAGGCCAGAAAGGTCTCGTCGTCGCAAATGGTCTTGCCGGGACTGTCGGAAATCTTGGCAACGGGCTGACCGTTGGCGCGCACGATCTTCATGACGATGTTGAGCTGCTCCAGGCCCATGTCGTTGGTGAGCTGGGTGCCGATGCCGAAACCCAGTTGCACGCGATCGCCAAAGTGGTGGTAGAGCGCCAGCGCGCTGTCCACGTTCAGGCCATCGGAGAACACGAAGCGCTTGGTGTGCGCGTCGATGCGCAGCCGCTGGTAGTGGGCCAGCGCCTTCTCGCCCCAGGTGTAGGGGTCGCCGGAATCGTGCCGCAGGCCGTCGAAGAGCTTGGCGAAATAGAGGTCAAAGTCGGCCAGAAAGGCGTCCATGCCAACCGTGTCGGTGAGGGCAATACCGAGGTCGCCGCGGTACTCCTGCACCCAGTCTTCGAGCGCGTATTTCTGGAAGTCGCGCAGACGCACGCCCAGCGCCTGATAGGTTTGCAGATATTCGTGCGCCATGGTGCCGATGGGCACCAACCCAAGGTCGCGCGCGAGCAGCACATTGCTGGTGCCCTTGAACCATTCCGGCGTGCGCTCGGCAAACGCCTGCACGACTTCGCGCTGCCATGGGCCGCTGAAGCGGCGGCGCACGCCAAAGTCGAACATCTCGAAGGGGTGGCGCAGTTTCGCGTCGCGCGCCAGCGCTTGTACGCGGGCGATCTTGGCGTCGAGGCGACGGCGCCCTTCGGCGATGGCAGCGTCGTGGTCGAAACGGCGGAAATACAGCTCGTTCACGATCGCCAGCACGAAGATCTCGAAGCCCATCACGTGGACTTGCGGACCTTGGGCGACGATGGACAAGGTGTCGCCGTCTGCCCGCGCTTCGATGAATGCGCGCTGGAACTGGAACAGGCGCAGAAAGTCGATGAAGTCGCTCTTCATGAAGCGCAGTGCGCCGATGTAGTCCAACTCGTCGGGTGCAAACGGCAGGCGGCACAGTGCGTCGAGTTCGGCGTTCACTTCAGCAAGCAGATCGGTCAGCGGAAACTGCGGCTGGTTGCGACACACGAAGCGGTATTCCACCTGCGTCTGCGGGTGCCGGTGCAGCAGCGCCTGCCACATGGTGAACTTGTAAAGGTCGGTGTCCAGCAGGCTGGTGATGACGGGCTTGTCCTGATTTGGCATGGTGTTCTTCGTGTGTGTTGCCCCGGCTCAGAGGCTGAGCTCGCTCGATTGTGCCAATTGCACGCCCTGAGTGTGCATGCTTTGCACGAACGCTGCATGTTCGCGCTCGAATCCGCTCACCGGACTCATGCAATCGGTCAGCAAGGTGACGCGCGCAGGCGTCCAGTCCGGGGCGATTTCGGGCAGGAAGCGGAGGATGTGCTCCGTCGTCGCGCGCACGCAGTGGCTGCTGGCTTCGCCCGCGATGAGGAGGCGATCACTGGAGGCCAGCGCCTGCAGCAGGCGCGTGTTGAGCATGGTGTCGGGGTCTTGCGGATCGGGCACTTCGGCCTGGATGGCGCTGTAGTTTTCGGTCCATGGGTTCATGCCCTTGAAGACGTTGCGCACGGCGCGCTGTTCACGCAACTGCCAGTCGTCGCAAGCGGCCAGAACGTCGGCGTGAATGCCGTGGCCCCAACTACCGATTTCGCAGTGCACAGGCCACACCATCAGCGTGTAGCGGCCCTGTGATTCGAGCGCGTGCAGATAGTCCAGCACACGCGGCAGCGTGCCCGGATCGCGTGGCAGGAATTCGGCGGCGAGCACTTGCGCTGCCGTGATGGGCGTGAAGGGGGCAACGTCCGAGCCATCGCCGCACTGCCAGAAGCCGGGGTGGGCAATGTCGATGCGCTGGTGCGAATCCAGCGTGACGGTGATGCGCTCGATGTGCGGGCCCTGGCGTCGGATGAACTGCGCAAGGCGCTGCATGTCCGCATGCGCACCGCTGACAGGCAGACTGGGTGCGATGGGCGCGCGCGTCGCCGGATTCACCGCATGCCAGTCGGGCGGAAGATCGCAGAAATCATTCTGGGGATCGACGATGAGCAACTGGATGGTGTCGAATGACCGGGACATGGCAGGAACCTCCTGAAAAGCGTTGATGAATGCAGTGTAGTTTAGTTAGTTTATGTTTGCAACTAACATATATAGGGAATGAGATGAAGCGTGTTCATGCCATCTCTCTTGAGAAGAGGCCAATTAATCTTTTACGGAGTCTTGGAGGCGGGGCGTAATGCTGATAGGCTTCACTTCGTATCTTTTTGAATCTAACTTGTGTGTGATCCAGGTGTTGCACGTGAGAGTTGCCCATGGTGTCTGAAACTCCTTCGCGTTCTGCGTCCCATCCTGCCATCGTCTGCACGGTCGATGTGGTGTTGCTGACCCTGCGGGAGGGGCAACTGCACGTCCTGTTGGTACAGCGCAGCCTGGCGCCTTTTGCGGGTGCGTGGGCCTTGCCGGGCGGCTTTGTCCATCCACTGGAGGACAGCGACACTGCGGCCAGCGCCATGCGCGTGCTGCGGCAGAAGGCGGGGCTGGAGAGTCCGTACCTGGAGCAGTTGGCAAGCTTCTCGGGCATCGCGCGCGATCCGCGTGGCTGGTCGATTTCGGTGGTGTATTGCGCGCTGGTGCCTTGGCAGGAGTTGGAGCAGTCACTGGCCGCGCGCGCAGAGTCCGGCGCGGAACCGGTGCGCTTGCAGGCACTGGAAGGTCTGGGCCGCCTGCCTTTTGACCATGACCAGATTGTCGACATGGCACTCGCGCGGATTCGCAGCAAGAGCCAGTATTCATCCCTGCCGGTGCATTTGTGCGGCCCCCAATTCACCTTGCCGCAGTTGCAGCAGACGTATGAAGCGATTCTCGGAGAGCCGATCAACAAGGTGAGCTTTCGCCGCAAGATGGACGAGTTGGCCATGCTGGAGCCTGTGCCCGGCGAGATGCGCAGCGGCGCCGCGCACCGGCCTGCGCAGCTGTATCGGCTCAAGCCGGAATTCCGGCGCAGCCTATCGCTGCTCGCGCGCGGCTTGTAGCGGGATGCGGCAAAGTAAAAGCGCGCTGAAGCGCGCTTGGCATGTGCGTGGTTCAAGTCACGCACATGGTGTTGAGGGGCGGCGCTAGCAGCAGCGGACCGGGCTGCCCGAGCCGCCGCCGTAGCGCGCGTCGATGCGGTTCTTGAAGAACTCCTCGTAGCTCATGCAGGGCTGATCCGGATGGTTTTCCTGCATGTGGCGAACATAGGTTCCGTAGTCGGGCATGCCCACCAACATGCGTGCCGCGCGGCCTAAATACGAGCCGGTCTGCTTGATCTTGTCAAAGTCGAACATCTGGTGTGCTCCTTTTTCGTGAGGTGGTCAGCAGTGCAACTCAAGCCGCTGCCGGTGCTTGCTGGAAGGGGGTTTCGCGATCCGTGCGATCGGGGTTGCGCCAGGCCTTCATTGACACCTTGACGGAGTAGAAGAGCACGCTGAACACCACCAACAGGAAGATCGCGGTCAGCGTGGCATTGGTGTAGGCGTTGAACGCCACCGCCTGCATCTGCTCCATCGTTTTGGCCGGGGCAAGGATCTGGCCGTTGGCGATGGCTTCGCTGTATTTGCGGCCCAGGCTGGTGAAGCCCACGGCCGGATTCGGATCGAACAGCTTGATCAGGCTGGCGGCGGTGGTGCACAGCACGAGCCACGCGGCAGGCAGGATCGTGACCCAGACATAGCGCTCGCGCTTCATCTTCACCAGCACGACGGTTGCCAGCATCAGTGCGATGGCGGCCAGCATCTGGTTGGAGATGCCGAACAGCGGCCACAGCGTATTCACGCCGCCCAGCGGATCGACCACGCCCTGATACAGCAGCCAGCCCCACATGGCGACGCAGCCACCTGTGGCGATGATGTTCGCGCCCCACGAATCGGTGCGCTTGAGCGCGGGCACAAAATTCCCGAGCAGGTCTTGCAGCATGAAGCGCCCGGCGCGTGTGCCGGCGTCTACTGCGGTCAGGATGAACAGGGCTTCGAACAGGATGGCGAAGTGGTACCAGAACGCCATGGTGTTATCGCCGGGCAGCACCTGGTGCAGGATGTAGGCGATGCCCACGGCCAGCGTCGGAGCGCCACCAGCCCGCGCGAGGATGGTGTTCTCGCCCACGTCCTTGGCGACCTGTTCCAACGCGTCGGGGGTGATGGCAAAGCCCCATTGGCTCACGGCAGCGGCCACGCTCTGCACGTCGGTGCCGACGAGCGCGGCCGGACTGTTCATGGCGAAGTAGATGCCCGGCTCGATCACGCAAGCCGCCACCATCGCCATGATGGCCACGAACGATTCCATGAGCATGCCACCGTAGCCGATGTAGCGTGCGTGCGGTTCGCTCTCCAGCAACTTGGGCGTGGTGCCCGACGAGATCAGCGCATGGAAGCCCGACACGGCGCCGCAAGCGATGGTGATGAAAAGGAAGGGGAACAGTGTGCCTTTCCAGACCGGACCCGTGCCGTCGACGAACTGCGTGAGCGCAGGCATCTTGAGTTGCGGTGCAACGAACAGGATGCCGAGCGCGAGACCAATGATGGTGCCAATTTTCAGGAAGGTGGACAGGTAGTCACGCGGAGCCAGCAGCAGCCACACCGGCAGCACCGATGCGATGGCGCCGTAGCCGATCAGCATCCAGGTGATTTGCACGCCGGTGAACGTGAAGGCAGGTCCCCAGCTGGGGTCTGCTGCTACCTTGCCGCCCGCCCAGATGGAGAGCATCAGCAAGACCAGACCGATGACCGATATTTCGCCGATGCGGCCGGGGCGGATGAAGCGCATGTACACGCCCATGAAGAAGGCGATCGGGATGGTGGCCATCACCGTGAACATGCCCCAGGGGCTTTCTGCCAGCGCCTTCACCACGATGAGTGCCAGCACGGCCAGAATGATGACCATGATGAGGTAGGCGCCAAACAGGGCGATGGTGCCGGGAACCTGTCCCATCTCCTCGCGCACCAGCTCGCCCAGGGAGCGGCCATTGCGGCGGGACGAGATGAACAGGATCATGAAGTCCTGCACGGCCCCCGCAAACACCACGCCGGCAATCAGCCAGAGGGTGCCGGGCAAGTAGCCCATCTGTGCGGCGAGCACCGGACCCACCAGCGGACCCGCGCCGGCGATGGCGGCAAAGTGGTGCCCGAACAGGATATGTTTGTTGGTGGGTACGTAGTCCAGACCGTCATTCTGGATAACGGCGGGTGTGGCGCGATTCGGGTCGAGCCGCATGACCTTTTCCGCGATGAATTTGCTGTAGAAGCGATAGGCCACCAGATAGATGCAAACGGCGGCGGCAACGATCCACATGGCATTGATGGATTCGCCACGCCGCAGTGCAACCACGCCAAGTGCCCAGGCTCCCGCTAAAGCGAGCGCTATCCATCCAAGCTGATGGAACCAGCTTTTACTGTTACTGCTTTGCTGCATTTAATAACTCCTCACACCATTAATCAAATACTTGCAATTAACGGAGTTCAGGGAGAATCCGACAAAGCGCCAGAATGCGGTGGGCTATCTGCGAAGGCCAGCTTTGTAAATATTTACTGCAATGAGCAACGCGCGTAAATGGAAGGTTTTTTGGACCCAGCGATCAAAGCGGACTTCCTGCATTTTTGAAGTGATTTCCCAAAATCCCCTGTAGAGAGTAATGCGAAGCTCCATATTAATGCTGTCAGAAGCCTGAATGTGAGTGCTTGCTTCTTTTTATGAGTTTATTTCGTGGAATATAGTTTTTTTCAATTAGAGTGAATGTACGAGATCGGTTGAAGCTAAAAGAAAGGCCTACCCATTCGGGCAGGCCTATTTCTATACGGGATGGGTTTTCTATCCGATGGCGCCTATTCCCAGAATCGCGAGCACGACGAAAATGACGGCGATCACAAGGAAGATAAAGAACAGCACCTTGGCGATGCTGGCTGCGCCTGCAGCAACACCGGTGAAACCGAATACACCGGCAACGAGCGAAACGATCGCAAATATGATGGCCCACTTGAGCATGAAAACCTCCTGAAAATCCTGTTGAAAAGCATCAACGATGATTGAATGGGGTCAGCTTACGTCCCGGCTGAGGGGGCTTCGGTGGGTGCAGACAGATAGTTCGCGTAGGCAAAGTATGACAGCGTGATCGCTGGGCCAAGCTGGCTTGTTAGCCGGCGCGCCAGCCCGCACGCGAGGGTGTCCAGACGGGACACCGCGCAGGCGGGACGGCGGCGCGGGCGGTGTACCCAGATCTGTCAGGCGCAGCGGCTTACATCAAACTGGTAGGCCAGCGGCTGCGCGCAGGACGGCGACCTTGTCGGTCTTTTCCCAGGTGAACTCGGGCTCTTCGCGGCCAAAGTGACCGTAGGCGGCAGTCTTGGCGTAGATCGGGCGCAGCAGGTCGAGCATCTCGATGATGCCGCGGGGGCGCAGATCGAAATGCGCGGCCACCAGCTTGGCGATTTCCGCATCCGGAATCACGCCTGTGCCTTCGGTGTATACGGTGATGTTCATCGGACGAGCCACGCCGATCGCGTAGGCCACCTGCACCTGGCACTGGCGCGCCAGACCTGCGGCCACCACGTTCTTGGCAACGTAGCGTGCGGCGTAGGCGGCAGAGCGGTCCACCTTCGTTGGATCCTTGCCGGAGAAGGCGCCGCCGCCATGCGGGCACGCACCACCGTAGGTGTCCACGATGATCTTGCGACCTGTCAGGCCGCAGTCACCTTGCGGACCGCCAACGACGAAGCGGCCTGTGGGGTTGATCAGGAATTTGGTGTCCAGCAGCCATTCCTTGGGCAGCACGGGCTTGATGATTTCTTCGATGATGGCTTCGGTGAAGCTGGCCTTCATCTTCGTGGCCGACTCGGATTGGTCGGGGCTGTGCTGCGTGGACAGCACCACTGTGTCGATGCTGTGTGGCTTGCCATCCACATAGCGCATGGTCACCTGGCTCTTGGCGTCAGGACGCAGGAAGGGCAGACGGCCGTCCTTGCGCAACTGCGCTTGGCGCTCCACGAGGCGGTGCGCGTAGTAGATCGGCGCGGGCATCAGCTCGGGCGTTTCGTCGCAGGCGTAACCGAACATCAGGCCCTGGTCGCCAGCGCCGATATTGAGCTCGTCGTCGCTGGCCTTGTCCACGCCTTGTGCGATGTCCTGACTTTGCTTGTCGTAGGCCACCATCACGGCACAGCCCTTGTAGTCAATGCCGTATTCGGTGTTGTCGTAACCGATGCTCTTGATGGTGTCGCGCGCCACCTGGATGTAGTCCACGTTCGCGCCGGTGGTGATTTCGCCAGCCAATACCACCAGACCAGTGTTGGTCAGTGTTTCAGCTGCAACGCGGCTGTATGGGTCTTGGGCGAAAATAGCGTCCAGAATGGCATCGGAGATCTGGTCAGCCACCTTGTCGGGATGGCCTTCAGATACGGATTCCGATGTGAAGAGAAAGTCGCTCGCCATTGAATAAACTCCTGTAATGTCAGCTTTTGGGGCGTTGCCCAAGCTGAGGAGCTTTGGCGAACGCTTTAGCAGTTTTGTTTAACGTCGCTCTGCAAGTTGCTCATTAAGTTAGCGACGATCATCTATTCTAATGCTTTTCCTTTTTCGCCTTCTTTCTGTATGGCCTCTCGGTCTGCTGCACGCGCTTGGCGCGGCCATGGGTTGGGTGACGTTTGCGCTCTCGCCCACCTACCGGCGGCGCTTTGTTGCCAACGCTGCACAAGCGGGATATTCGTTTGGCGAAGTCAGGGCTGCGGTGGGTCACGCTGGTCGCATGGTGTTCGAGATGCCCAAAATCTGGCTCGGCCGCTTGCCGCACTACACGCTAGTCAACCAGGCGTGTGTGGAGCGTGCCTACGCTGCCGGCAAGGGCGTGGTGTTTCTCACGCCGCATATCGGGTGCTTTGAGTTGTCTGTCCAATGTGCCGCGCAGCAATGGGGAGCAACGCACGGCGAGATCACGGTGCTGTATCGGCCTGCGCGTCAGGCGTGGCTCGCGCACATTCTGGAGACCGCGCGCAACCGGTCCGGCGTGAAGGCGGTGCCCACCACCTTGTCGGGCGTGCGCCAGATGATCAAGGCGCTGCGCACGGGGGCGGCGGTTGGTTTGTTGCCGGACCAGGTACCACCACAGGGTCTGGGCGTATGGTCACCATTTTTTGGTCGGGATGCCTATACCATGACGCTGGCCGCGCGCCTTGCGTTGCAGACCGGCGCCACGGTGATCCTGGCGCGCTGTGAGCGACAGCCGTGGGGGCGAGGATTCACGTTGTATCTGGAAGAGTTGGCGCCGCCGTTGTCGTCCGGGTTGGAGGTTGCCGTGCAGGAAATCAATGCCGCCATGGAGCGCACGATCCGTGCGTGTCCAAGGCAGTATCTCTGGGGTTACGGGCGCTACAAGCAGCCGCGCGTAGACAAGCTGTCGCCTCAGCAGTCAGCGCCGGCGTCAACGGAGGAGGGGCAATGAGTTGGAGCCGGGTGGGCGTCGCGTCGATGCACCTGCTGGCGAAGCTGCCTTTGCCGGTGCTGCGCGGTTTGGGCAAGGGCATCGGTCGGCTGGCATTCATGGTCGCTGGGCGGCGCCGCAAGATTGCCTTGCGCAATCTCGAACTGTGCTTCCCGGAAGTGCCCGAGGCGCAACGGCATGCCTGGGCCAAGGAAACGTTCGAGGTGTTTTGCCAGACGTTCCTGGACCGCAGTTGGCTGTGGCTTGGCTCGGAGCAACTGGTGCGCGATCGGGTAAAGCTGGAAGGGCCAGTGCACGAATTGCAAGCGGACCAGCCCATCATCATCTTTGCGCCGCATTTCTACAGCATGGACGCGGGCGGGCTCGTGTTGCCGCTGAACGCGACGCGCGAGTTCACTTCCATTTCTGCCACCAATCCCGACCCGGTGCTCGATGCGTGGTTCAAGGCTGGGCGGCAACGCTTTGGCAACTCGCGCATGCTTAACCGGGCCGACGGGGTCAAGCCCATCATTTCCTGCTTGCGCCATGGAGGCCTGCTGTATCTGTTGCCGGACATGGATTACGGCAGGAAGGATTCCATTTTCGTGCCGTTCTTCGCGGTGCCGCAAACGGCCACCATTCCATCGCTTTCGCGCTTCGCCCACTTGGGGCGGGCCAAAGTGATGGGGCTGTATACCGAGATGACGAAAGACGGCTACGTGGCGCGCCTGACTGCGCCATGGGAGGACTTTCCCACGCGCGATGCCGAGGCCGACACCGCCCGCATGAATCGCGAACTGGAGGCCGCGATCAGGACCATGCCTGCGCAGTATTACTGGGTGCACAAGCGCTTCAAGACGCGGCCACCGGAGCAGCCGTCCTTGTACTGATCCTTGCGCAGCGCGCCGGACTCAGTCCTCGCCGGGTTCGTCGAGCTGTGAGGCGTCGCTCTCTGGAGATGCCGCTGCTGCGCTGTCAGGCGTTTCAGGCGCGGTCGGGGCGACTGGATGCGTCCATTGCCACAGCAACTGGGCCACATCATCCACGCCTTGTTTCTTGAGCGCGGAAAAGAGCCGGACCTCGCCGCCGCCAGCGTTCAGACGCGTGATGGACAGCGCCTTGGCTTGCTCGCTGCGGGTGAGCTTGTCGGCCTTGGTCAGAATCACGAGGAATTTGAGACCTTGCTCCACGCGCGGGCGTACCGCTTCGAGCAGGGCTTCGTCCAGCTCGGTCATGCCCAGACGCGGATCGCATAGCAGGACAATGCCCGTGAGGCCGGGGCGGCTCACCAGATAGTTGAGCATGACGCGCTGCCAGCGCAGTTTGTCCGAGCGCGACACGGCGGCGTAGCCGTAGCCGGGCAGGTCGGCCAGCACGGCATCGGTCACACCTTGCCGACCCAACGCAAACAAGTTGATGTGTTGGGTGCGGCCCGGCTTTTTCGACGCAAAAGCCAACTGCTTTTGCTGCGTGAGCGTGTTGATGCAGGTGGACTTGCCGGCATTGGATCGACCCACGAACGCAATCTCGGGAACGTCCACTGTCGGAAGTTGATCGAGTTGCGCTGCGGTTGTGAGAAATCGTGCCGTATGCATCCATCCCAGCGCCTGTTTGGCGTCGGGTACTGCATTCGTCGCAGATTCTGCAACTGGCAACTGCGTTTTAATTGACATATGTCGGGTTTCCAAGGGCTGGCGCTAAAAGCCCCTCATTGTAGAATGGCAGAGTTTCGCACTCATCAGATAAGAACCCTCGATATGAAGTTGCTTGCCTCATTGGTGATGGCTTGTTCGGTCGCCGTGACCGCCATTCCTTCCTTCGCTGCTGGTGCGTCCGCGCAACCTGCGAAGCCCGATCTCGCCAAGGGCGAGGCGAGCTTTGCCGTGTGTGTAGCTTGTCATGCCGCGGATGGAAACTCAACGATCGCTGCCAATCCGGTTCTGGCCCAGCAGCACCCCGAATACTTGGTGAAGCAATTGTTGGAATTCAAGTCTGGCAAGCGTGACGATCCTGTGATGAAGGGTATGGCGGGCTTGTTGTCCGAGGATGACATGCGCAACGTCTCGTGGTGGCTGGCTTCTAAGTCTGCCAAGCCCGGTTTCGCCAAGGACAAGGCACTGGTGAGTCTGGGTGAAAAAATTTATCGCGGCGGTATTCAGGAACGAAATATCGCTGCATGCGCAGGTTGCCATAGCCCTAACGGCGCTGGCATCCCGGCGCAGTATCCGCGCATCAGCGGTCAACATGCTGACTACACGGTCAAACAACTGGTGGATTTCCGTGACGGCAAGCGTGGCAACAACCAGATCATGACGCAGGTTTCGGCCAAGCTGAATGATCGTGAAATCAAGGCCGTTTCCGACTATATCGCCGGCCTGCGTTAATCAGGATTTCCCTCTGGCCGAATCCGGGTAGAGGGGAAACCCCACGGAACCATCCGCCGATAATCACACCCAATACGGGCGGGCGCATCACGTGCATTACGTCGATCGCCCGCCCTTTGTTTTATTCACGTTCCAGCTTCCATGCCCGACGCCGTTTCCGAATCCTTCGAGTCCTCGCGCTCCCCGAATTGGCGTTCCCTGACAGAACTGCTGGCGTCGATGCGCTTTGCCATCTCGCTGCTCACCGTCATCTGCATTGCCTCGGTGATCGGCACGGTGCTCAAGCAGCATGAGCCAGCGTCGAATTATGTGAACCAGTTCGGCCCATTCTGGGCGGACCTGTTTCTCGCGCTCAAGCTCAACGCGGTATACAGCGCGTGGTGGTTCCTATTGATCCTCGCGTTTCTGGTGGTGAGCACGTCGCTGTGCATCGCGCGCCATACGCCGAAATATCTGGCGGACCTGCGCACCTACAAGGAAAACATCCGCGAAAAGAGCCTCAACGCGTTTCACCACAAGGCCAGCAATGATCTGGCCGGAGCGCCCGAGGCCGAGGCGCAGCGTCTCGGCAAGCTGCTGGTGACGGGCGGCTGGAAGGTCAAGCTGCAGCAGCGCGACACCGAAGCAGGTCCCGGAACGGGCTGGATGCTCGCGGCCAAAGCGGGGGCGGCCAACAAGATCGGCTACATCGCGGCGCACAGTGCCATCGTGCTGATTTGCCTGGGCGGTCTGTTTGACGGTGACCTGATCGTGCGCGCGCACATGCTCATGGGCGGCAAGACGCCCTTCGCGGGCGGTGGCATGATTTCCGATGTGCCTGACAAGCACCGGCTCTCTGAAAAGAATCCGACCTACCGTGGCAATCTGCTGGTGACCGAGGGCACACAATCGAGCACGGCGATCCTGAACCAGTCCGATGGTGTGTTGCTGCAGGAGTTGCCTTTCGCCATCGAACTGAAGAAGTTCATCGTGGAGTATTACTCCACCGGCATGCCCAAGCTCTTCGCGAGCGACATTGTCATCCACGACAAGGAAACGGGCGAAAAGGTGCCTGCGCGGGTGGAAGTGAACCATCCGGCCAGCTACAAGGGCGTGGAAATTTACCAATCGAGCTTTGACGATGGCGGCTCCCGGGTGCAATTGCAGGCGCGCGGGCTGGTGCCGGGTATTCGCCCCTTTGTGGTGGATGGCGAAATCGGCGGCTCGCTGAAACTGCCGGCGCAGGAAATTGGCGGTCAGCCTGCCACGCTTGAATTCACAGCACTGCGCGTGCTGAACGTGGAGAACATGACGGGCTCCAATGGCTCCGAGGTGGATGTGCGCAAGGTCGATTTACGCCATTCCATCGAGTCGCGTCTGGGCGCAGGCAACAAGAGCAACACCAAGCGCGAACTGCGCAATGTGGGCCCGAGCATCACCTACAAGCTGCGCGATGCGTCAGGACAGGCGCGTGAATTCGTGAATTACATGCTGCCCGTGGACACGGGCGATGGCCAGCCGGTGTATTTGCTGGGCCTGCGTGAAACGCCCGCCGATCCCTTCCGCTACCTGCGTGTTCCCGTCGATCTGGAAGGCGGCATGGATGGCTTCCTGCGCATGCGCCAGGCGTTGGCCGATCCCGCAACGCGCGAAGAGGCGGTGCGCCGCTACACGGCGCAGGCGCTCGACGGCAAGCAGCCGGAATTGGCTGAGCAACTGCACCAGTCCGCGTTGCGCGCCCTGACGCTGTTCGCCGAGGGTGATACCAAGGACGGCCGCAAATTGGTGGGCCTGCAGGCGGTGTCCGATTTCATCGAAGCCAACGTGCCCGAGGCCGAGCGCAGCCGCGCTGGCGAGGTGCTGGTGCGCATTCTGAATGGCGCATTGTTTGAGCTGGCCCAATTCACGCGCGAGAAGGCCGGCCTTGCGCCGATGCCTTTCGACGAAAAAACGCAAAATTTCATGACACAGGCCGTGCTGTCGCTCAGCGACGTGCAGCTCTATCCCGCTCCAGTGTTTTTTGAATTGCGCAATTTCGAGCAGATCCAGGCCAGTGTTTTCCAGGTGGCGCGTGCGCCGGGCCGGAACATCGTGTATCTTGGCTGCGCATTGCTGATTCTGGGTGTGTTCGCCATGCTTTATGTGCGTGAGCGCCGGATCTGGATCTGGTTCACCCCAGCGCGAGACAACGCCGATGGCACCGCGGGCACCAAGGCCATGATGGCCCTGTCCACCAATCGCAAGACGATGGACGCTGACAAGGAATTTGAGCAATTGAGCGCAAAATTGTTGGGTCTTCCCGGATCCGACGGAGGTACCGCCCCATGAACACCGCAACCACCACGATGACCCTCAACGAGGGTTACTTCTCCCGCCGCAACTGGTTTGACTGGTTGTTTGCCGTGCTTGTGGCCGTGGGAGGCATCTACGCCCTCCAGCGCTACGGCCATGCCATGGACGTGTACGAAAAAGGCATTCTGATCGGCACGATTCCCTGCGCGATCTGGCTGGGTTGGTTCTGGCGACCGCTGGCCACGCTGATGATTGTGGTGACCGTGGTGTCGCTTTCGGCCATCGGGTTGTACCAGAACGATGGTGCGGGCGATCTGGCGCGCGCCGATAACGTGTTTTTCCTGAAGTACTTCATCTCCAGCCAGTCCGCCATCCTGTGGATGAGCATGCTGTTTTTTATCAGCACGGTGTTCTATTGGGTGGGCATGTTCATCAAAAGCGAGGGCGACGCGCTCATGAAGCTCGGCTCGCGCGTCGCGTGGGCGGCCGTGGGCATGGCCCTGATCGGCACCATGGTGCGCTGGTACGAGAGCTACCAGATCGGCCCGGACATCGGTCATATTCCGGTGAGCAATCTCTACGAAGTGTTTGTGATGTTCTGCTGGATGACGGCGGTCTTCTATCTGTACTTCGAATCGCAATACAAGACACGCGCCTTGGGCGGCTTTGTCATGCTGGTGGTGAGCGCTGCGGTCGGCTTTCTGCTCTGGTACACCGTGGTGCGCGATGCGCAGCAGATCCAGCCGCTGGTGCCTGCGCTCAAGAGCTGGTGGATGAAGCTGCACGTGCCGGCCAATTTCGTCGGCTACGGCACGTTTGCCTTGGCGGCGATGGTGGCGTTTGCCTATCTCATCAAACAGCAAGCCACCGAAACGCGCTGGTACAAGCTCGCGCCGCTGTGGCTGCTGGGTGTGGCGCTGTGTTTTGAGCCGTTGGCCTTCCGCCAGAGCCAGGAAACCGGTAGTTCGTACTGGATGGTGTATTTCGGCATCTCGGCCCTGATCGTGGGGGCCATTTTGTGGGGCCGCCGCGCGATTGCGGATCGCCTGCCGGCGCTGGAGGTGCTGGACGACGTGATGTACAAGTCGATTGCCGTTGGTTTTGCCTTTTTCACCATTGCCACCGTGCTAGGCGCGCTCTGGGCGGCGGAGGCCTGGGGTGGCTACTGGAGCTGGGACCCGAAGGAAACCTGGGCGCTGATCGTCTGGTTGAACTACGCAGCCTGGCTGCACATGCGCCTGATGAAGGGCCTGCGCGGAACCATGTCGGCCTGGTGGGCGCTGGTGGGGCTGGCCGTGACCACATTCGCGTTTCTGGGTGTGAACATGTTCCTCTCAGGACTGCACAGCTATGGCGAATTGTAAAGTTGGCTCGATGCAGTGAACTTTCGAGGCAGGCCGGGCTCGTATCCCATACCCTCCTGATAGATTGACTGTCGAGACCATCAGGTTTGTGTGGCACTCCGGTGCCACTTTTTTTTGGCAAACTCCTGTTGGTTGTCGTCCTTTTGGAGAGATGCACATGCTGATACGCACCAACGCCAACGGCTTCGAGCACCCGATCGGCTCGGACATCACCTCGCGATCCATCTACGAGGAGCGACGCCGCATCTTGCGCATGATGGTGGCAGGCGGCGCGGCTGCCGCAGGCTCATCCATGCATTGGTCGACGTTCGCCGCATCCGGCACGGTGACTGCACCGGGCAAGCTGACCGCGCTGCCGTCCGTGCGCTCACAAGTGGCTGGTGCGGTGACCATGGAAAAAGTCACGTCCTACAAGGACGCGAGCACGTACAACAACTTCTACGAATTCGGCACGGACAAGGCCGACCCGGCGCGCAATGCCAGCACCCTCCGTACGCGCCCGTGGACGGTGGAAGTGGGTGGACTCGTAAACAAGCCGCAAAAACTGGGCATTGAAGAGCTGTTGAAACTCGCGCCCCAGGAAGAGCGTATTTATCGCCTGCGTTGCGTGGAAGGTTGGTCGATGGTGATTCCGTGGGTGGGCTACTCCCTCGCGGAACTGCTCAAGCGCGTGGAGCCTTTGGGCAGCGCCAAATACGTGGAATTCATCACGCTGGCCGACAAGGCCACGATGCCGTATCTGGGGTCGCGCGTACTGGATTGGCCGTACACCGAAGGGCTGCGTCTGGATGAGGCCATGCATCCGCTTACCTTGCTCGCGTTCGGCATGTATGGCGAAGTGCTGCCCAACCAGAATGGCGCGCCGGTGCGACTGGTGGTTCCGTGGAAATATGGCTTCAAGAGCGCCAAAAGCATCGTGAAGATCATGCTCACGGACAAGGAGCCGGGCACGGCCTGGAACAAGGCAGCGAAGAACGAATACGGCTTCTTCTCCAACGTGAACCCGGATGTGGATCACCCACGCTGGAGTCAGGCGACGGAGCGACGCATCGGGGAGGACGGGCTGTTTGCCAAGAAGCGCAAGACGCTGCTGTTCAATGGCTATGAAGCGCAGGTTGGGCAACTGTACGCTGGCATGGATTTGAAGAAGTTCTATTGAATCGGCAACCCGGAATGGCTTTGAGCGAACATCGCCCATCCGGCGAAGCCCGCACTGCAGTGAACGGGCTGGAGCTAACGCTGCGGCAGCGCTTCACGAAGCCGGTGGTGTTTGTGCTTTGCCTCTTGCCCTTTGCGTGGCTGGTATTTGCCGCGTTTGCCGATCGTCTGGGGGCCAATCCTGCGGAAGCGCTGATCCGTTCTACGGGAGACTGGACGCTGCGCATGCTCTGCATCGTGCTGGCCGTGACTCCGCTGCGGCAGTGGCTGAATGCGCCGTCACTGGCCCGCTACCGGCGCATGCTAGGGCTGTTCACGTTTTTCTACGCGGCATTGCACCTGCTGGCTTATGCATGGCTCGACATGGGTTTTGAATGGGGTGAAGTGGTGCGCGACATCGCCAAGCGACCGTTCATTCTGGTGGGCTTTCTGGGCTTTGTCCTGCTCAGCGTCCTGTTTGCCACATCCTTCAAACGGGTCATCAAGGCGATGGGAGCCCCGTCCTGGCAGCGTCTGCATCGTGCGGTATACCTGATTGCGGGGCTGGCGCTGCTGCACTTTTTCTGGATGCGAGCGGGCAAAAACGATTTCAATGAGGTGTTGGTTTACGCGGCAGTCATTGGTGTGCTGCTGGGCGTGCGCGTGCTACGCCGCTTCGCCTCGAAAAGCAAAAACGCCTGAACGGTTGAGGTTCAGGCGTGAATAGCGGTGCGCGGACACGCGAGCGTCAATTGCGGATTTGACGCGTGGCCGGATCGACGATGCCCTTGGGGAATTGGTAATTGCGGTCGTCGAACAGGTCAATGCCACACGCCAGGCCGTCCAGCCAATTGTAGAAATCGCTGACCGCCTGGGCTCCCAGAATGGGCGCACCATGCTGGGGCACGATCATGGCGACGTCCAGCTTGCGTGCCATGGCGGTCCACAAGCGCAAAATCTTGTTGGAGACCATGTAGCGGCGGTGAAAGCCTTCCATGAGCGGGATATGGGCACGCAAATCCGTCACGGGAACGCGGGCCTGCGTGCCGGACATCAGCGAAACGCCAAGGTCGCCCGAGAACAGGATCTTGCTGATGGGATCGTAGAAATGGAAGTTGCCTTCGGCATGCATGAAGTGCGCAGGCAACAACACGAGCTCGGATTGCCCCAGCGGCAAGTGCGCGCCTTCGTCGGGGATGCCGATCACGCGGTTCTCCGTCTTTCCGACCTTGGTGAAGTGGGGGGCAAAGCGCTCCCAGATTCGTGAAATCACCAGCTGCGCCTTGGTGCTGGTCATCCAGCGGTCCAGCGAGGCAATGATGTCGGGGTCGGCGTGCGAGGCAATCAGATAGGACAGCCGGCTGGGCGCGAAGTACTTCGTCATGCCCATGAACAGTTCGTTGAACGCGAGGTTGCCCCCGGGATCAAGGATGGCACCCGTATCACCGTCCACGATCAGAAACTGATTGGCCTGCACCGCAGCGCCGTCTTCCTCGATCAGGTCCGAGAACATCAGGCATATGTGCCGCTTGTCCCGGTAGAGCTCAACAGGTTCCAATGACATAAGAGTACTCGATTACGAAAGTAACAATTTACAACCGTGAGTGGTGCGCGGCATTGATCGAAATCAAGAGCATTGCAGTGCAAAGCTGATTCCGGGCAAACACCTATGCGATGCGGCCACAGTCGCTGTCATGTTCGGGGTTTTGGAGGCGCGTTCCGGCGCTGGTGGGCCGGCGAAGCGCGTGCGTGACGCAGATCAGTGACTTTGGCTGGCCGGCCGCGTTGCAGGCGTGGCCGGAGCCGGTGCTACGTCAGCCGCTGATGAGGGGCTGATACGGCGCGTGGGGTCCAGCGTTTCCGGCAGCGTGGCGCGCTGGGCGGCCGCCGGTTCAGTGGGCAGATACAGCGGCCCGCGCTGGCCGCAGGCAGTGACGACCACCGCAAGCCCGCCAAGGGCAATCGTCCTGAATAGAATTTGGCAAGACTTCAACATTCCGAAATTGTAATGACAGACCTAGAATTCATGGACCGCGCTGAAAAACTTCTGTTGGCGATCGAAGAGCGCTGCGACCACATCAACGATACGACCGACGCCGATCTGGACAGTCAGCGCTCAGGAGGAATGGTGACCATCACGTTCACCAACCGCAGCCAGATCGTGATCAATCTGCAGAAGCCGCTGCACGAAATCTGGATGGCCGCGCAAAGCGGCGGCTATCACTACAAGTTCGACGGCAACGCGTGGAAAGACACGAAGAGCAGCGCGGAGTTTTTTGCGGACCTGAGCCGTGACGCTTCGGCGCAGTCGGGATTGCCGCTTCAGTTCACAGCCTGAAGTGCGGCGCGCCAGGCGCCAAGCGCCTTTTGCCCGTTGACTGATTGGCACTCGGCGGCGGGATTCGATCCCACCGCCGAACCTGCGTGAACTACCTGATCAGTTCCGGAAGAGATCCAGAATCTTGCTGCGCTCCTCGCTCGGCGGCGGTGCGGACGGTGCGACGGACGAGTTGCTTGTGTCGACTCCGACGCTGGAGACGCCGCCCGTGCGAGCGTACTCTTCGAACATCCATTCGCCGCTCACATTCACCACTCCGGGAGGCACGGTGGGCTCTGACACGGGGACGCCCTTGAGTGCGCGCTCCATGAAGCTGATCCAGATCGGCAGGCTCAGGCCGCCACCGGTTTCGCGACTGCCGAGATTGCGCGGCGTGTCATAGCCAATCCATGTCACCGCCGCCACCGTGGGCTGGAAGCCCGCAAACCATGCGTCGAAAGCGTCGTTGGTCGTGCCGGTCTTGCCGTAGATGTCCGGGCGCTTCAACGTGGCTTGCGCGCGGGCAGCGGTGCCGGAGCGAGCCACCTCTTGCAGCAGACTGTTCGTGATGAAGGCGTTGCGCGCATCGATGACGCGTTCCGTCTTGGCCAGATCAGGTGGCTGGACTTCAGAGATGATGTGGCCCCGATGATCGGTGACGCGTGCAATCAGGTAAGGATTGATCAGATAGCCGCCGTTGGCGAAAACGGAGTAGGCGGTCACCATCTGCATAGGGGTGACGGAGCCGGCACCGAGAGCCATCGTCAGATACGCAGGCTGTTTTTCCTGGTCGAAGCCAAAGCGGGTGACCCAGCTTTGCGCGAACTTGGGGCCGGTGGACTGCAGGATGCGTATGGACACCACGTTCTTGGAGCGCGCCAGGCCAGTGCGCATGGTCATCGGACCATCGTAGCGGCCGTCGTAGTTCTTGGGCTCCCATGGCTGCGCGCCCGTGGCCCCGGCGCTGAAAAACAGCGGCGCATCATTGATCACCGTGCCGGGGTAAAACCCTTTTTCCAGTGCCGCGGAATAGATGAACGGCTTGAAGCTGGAGCCCGGCTGGCGCCATGCCTGCGTGACGTGGTTGAACTTGTTCTTGTCGAAGTCAAAACCGCCCACCAACGCCTTGATGGCACCGGTGCGAGGGTCCGTTGCCACGAAGGCACCTTCGACCTCGGGCAACTGGGTGATTTCCCATGTGTTCTTGGGCGTTTGCACGATGCGCACGACCGCGCCACGGCGCAGTCTGATGTTGGGCGCGGCCTTGTCGCTCAGCCCGGACTGCACAGGCTTCAGGCCTTCACCGGTGATGGTGATGGGTTCGCCATTGGCGCGGGCGACGACGACCTTGCGCGGTGCGGCTTCCAGCACCACGGCAGCCACCACGTCGCCGTTGTCGGGGTGGTTGGCCAGAACGTCGTCGATGGCGTCCTCGGCTTCGGCAGGGTCGGCGGGCAGTGTGACGAAGCGCTCCGGCCCGCGGTAGTGCTGGCGGCGCTCGTAGTCCATGATGCCTTTGCGCAGCGCCAGATAGGCGACTTCCTGGTCGCCTGCGTTGAGCGTCGTGTAGACGTTCAGACCGCGCGTATAGGCCTCGTTGCCATACTGCGCAAAAATCATCTGGCGCACCATCTCGGCGACGTATTCAGCGTGGACGCGCGTGTCGCCCGTGCCGCTGCGCAGTTTCAGGTCTTCCTTCTTTGCCTCTATTGCTTCCTGCGCGGTGATGTAGCCGTTCTCCTGCATGCGCTCGATGATGTAGAGCTGGCGGGAACGGGCGCGCTTCGGATTGCTGATGGGGTTGTAGGCAGAAGGGGCCTTGGGCAAGCCAGCGAGCATGGCCGCTTCGGCGATGCTGATGGATTTGAGCGGTTTTCCGAAGTAGGTCTCGCTCGCGGCCGAGAAACCGTAGGCTCGATTGCCCAGATAGATCTGGTTCATGTAGATCTCAAGGATCTGGTTCTTCGTCAGCAGGTGCTCGAGCTTGAAGGTCAGCAGGATTTCGTAGATCTTGCGTGTGAACGTTTTTTCGGAAGAAAGGTATACATTGCGCGCCACCTGCATCGTGATGGTGGAGGCCCCCTGACTCTTCACCTTACCCAGGTTGGCTAGCGCAGCACGCACCATTCCTTTGTAATCCACGCCACCATGCTCAAAAAAACGCGAATCCTCGATAGCGAGCACAGCGTTTTTCATCACATCTGGAATTTCGCTGATCGGTGTCAAATTGCGTCGCTCCTCTCCGAATTCTCCTAAGAGGGCGCCCTCCTGTGAGTAGACTCGCAGGGGCAATTTAGGACGGTAATCAGCCAGTTCGGAGATGTCGGGAAGGTTTGGATATGCCATTGCCAGTCCAATGGCAACGACGATGATCCCGGCAAGCACGCAGGCCGCCGCCGTTCCGAACAGCCAGACGAAGGCTCGGCCAATCCATGAAATCACGGAGCGACGAGGCTTTGCAGAGGGTGACGAGGGGGGGGATTGTTCAGTTCGAGGCATAGGCTTCCACGGGGTAGCCCTGCATTATAGAAACCGCGATTTTGCGGGCAATTTCATCATGCACGGTGACTAGTGTTGTTGGTGTGTTGATAGTCTTGTTTAAGAGGGAACGTCTGCTTTTGACAACGCGCAGCCTACTATCACACCCCAAATCTCTTTGCTGGATAACCCCCTTACTGATAGCATTCATGTGAAGTGTTAAGTTTTGTTGCGCTGCGGAAGTAAATATGTCGGGGGGGTCATCTTGATAGCAATGGGGTCTTTATTTGGTCGGCAGTCTGCCCCCTTGCTGGGCATCGACATCAGTTCTTCGAGTATCAAACTGGTTGAACTGGGCCGCGACAAGTCGGGTGCCTTCGTTCTGGAGCGCTGCAATGTGGAGCCGTTGGAGCGAGGCTGGATTACGGACGGAAACATAGAAAAGTTTGACGAAGTGGCGGAAGTGCTGCGCCGTCTCGTCAAGAAGAGCGGAACGCGCACCAAGAATGTGGCTCTTGCATTGCCCTCATCGGCCGTGATCACCAAACGAATCACACTGCCAGGTGGTTTGAGTGAGCAGGAGCTGGAAGTTCAAGTTGAATCCGAAGCCAACCAATATATTCCTTTTTCGCTCGACGAAGTGAGCCTCGATTTCTGCGTAATCGGCCCGAGCAAGACGGCGCCCGGCGATGTGGATGTGCTGATTGCCGCGTCACGCAAGGAGAAGGTGCAGGATCGGCAAGGACTCGCAGAGGCAGCGGGTCTGAAAGCGTTGGTCATGGACATCGAGTCGAACGCGGCGCGCTTGGCCGCTGGGCGCTTGATTGAATCCTTGCCCAACAAGGGGAAAGATGCCGTCGTGGCGCTTTTCGAGATCGGCGCGTTCTCTGCCAGCATGCAAGTGTTGCGCAACGACGAAGTGCTGTATGACCGGGACCAGGCATTTGGCGGCGCACAGCTCACGCAGTTGATCGTGCGTCAATACGGTTTTTCTCAGGAAGAAGCTGAGGCCAAGAAGCGCAGCGGCGATCTGCCTGAGGACTATGCCTCCGCCGTGCAGCGCCCGTTCGTGGACAGCATGGCGCAGGAAATTGGTCGCGCACTGCAATTCTTCTTCACCAGTACACCCTACAACCGGGTCGACCACATTCTGCTGGCAGGCGGTTCCGCCCCGTTGGCTGGTTTGACCGAGGCTGTCACCAAGAGCACGGGATTTGCATGTTCCTCCGTCAATCCGTTTGACGGAATGGAGATCGCTGGCTCGGTGCGATTGAAAAAAATGGTGCGTGAGGCACCTACCTATCTGACAGCGTGCGGATTGGCCATGCGGAGGTTTCTGCAGTGATATTAATCAATCTGCTTCCTCATAGAGAGGCTGCGAGAAAGCGCCGCAGAGAGGCGTTTCAGGTCACCATGGTGCTTGCGGCCATTCTGGGCGCGGCAGTGGCGGCTGGCGTTTACTGGTGGTATCAGAACCAGATCGAGAACCAGGAATCGCGGAACATGTTTTTGCAAAGCGAGATCAAGAAGCTGGATGACCAGATCAAGGAAATCGCCACACTTGAGAGCGAAATCACGGCATTGCGCGCGCGCCAGCAAGCGGTGGAGGACTTGCAGGCCGATCGCAACCAGCCCGTATATCTGTTGAGCGAGCTCGCAAGTCAATTGCCAGACGGGGTCTACATCACCAACGTCAATCAGAACAACCAGACGGTGGAGATGCAAGGGATGGCGCAGTCCAATGAACGCGTCTCGGAATTGCTGCGCAACATCTCCAATAACACGCCCTGGTTTACCAAGCCTGAGTTGCTGGAAATTGTGGCCGCCAATGCCAACGTAACAGCCAAGGATGTGCGCCGCGTAGCCTCGTTCAAGATGCGTTTCCAGTTGCTTCGTAGTGCCGACGTGAAGAAGGCGCAAGAGGCTGCGGCCAAGGCGGCCGAAAAGGCGGAAAAAGACGCCGCGAAGGGGAAGGCGAATGGCTGAAAAACGCACTCCCAAGGTGGACTTCACGCAGATGCAGGATGGCCTGAAACGGCAATTCACGGATCTGGATCCGAAGGACCCTTCCCTTTGGCCCGTGGTTCCGCGCGTGTTGCTGTGCGCATTTATTGCGCTGATTGTGGTCGCGGCTGCGTGGTGGTTCCTGCTGCGCGATTACGAAGACCAACTGGAAGCAGCAAAAGCTCAGGAGGTGACGCTGCGCGAACAGTACACCAACAAGCTTGCCAAGGCCGTGAATCTTGAAGCGCTGAAAAAGCAACGCGAGCAGGTGCAGCAGTACGTGACTCAGTTGGAAAAGCAATTGCCGAGTAAGTCGGAAATGTCTGCGCTGTTGTCGGATATCAACCAAGCAGGTCTGGGCCGCAGCCTGCAGTTTGAGACATTCCGCCCGGGGCAAATCGTGGTCAAGGATTACTACGCCGAACTGCCGATTACTGTTCGGGTGTCTGGTAAGTATCCGGACATGGGTTCCTTTGCCGCAGACATTGCAAACCTGTCTCGCATCGTGACACTTAACAACATCAGCATTGCGCCGTCGAATTCCAAGGATTCCAGCGGCATGCTCGCCATGGATGCGACGGCCAAGACGTTCCGCTATCTGGATCAGGAAGAGATTCAGGCGCAGAAGCAGGCTGCTGACGCGACGAGGAAGAAGAAATAATGAAGCCATTCATTTCACTGATGTGCGTGGCGCTGGGGGTGTCGTTGCTGGGTGGATGTTCGTCGGGTGATGAAGCCGAGTTGAGCACCTGGATGCAACAACAGCGCGCAACCACACGCCCCAAGGTCACGCCGATTGAAGAGCCCAAGCAATTCAAGCCAGCAGACTACTTTGCTCCGTTGTCCGAGGATCCGTTTGCATCGCTGCGCCTGACACAGGCACTACGCCGGGATACCGCGGGCTCCACGAACAACACCACCTTGCTGGCGCTGCAGCAGAACCGGCGCAAGGAGCCGTTGGAAGCGTATCCCCTGGACACGATCCGCATGGTTGGCAGCATGAACAAGACGGGTGTTCCAATCGGTTTGGTGCGAGTGGACAAGCTCTTGTATCAGGTGCGCGTAGGCGACCACCTTGGAATGAATTACGGTCGGGTGAAAGCGATCACCGAAAGCAATATGCAGTTGATCGAAATTGTTCAGGATCCGACCGGCGACTGGATCGAACGCCCGACAACGCTTGATCTGCAGGAAGGTCAGAGGTAAAGAAATGTTCTTTAAAAACAATAGGCTCCGAGAGAAAATCTGCGCTGCGGGTATTGCCATGGCGGCTTTGCTTGGCACGTCGTGGGCGCAGGCGGCGGGCATGATCCGCTCGGTATCCGGCTTCACGCAAGGCGGCACAGAGGTCGTGCGCATCGACCTCACTGAGCCACTGACCGAAGTTCCCACTGGATTTGTTGTGCAGAGTCCCGCTCGCATTGCGCTGGACTTCCCTGGCGTGTCGAATGGCACGGGGCAGAACCTTATCGACATCAATCAAGGCAACCTGAAATCGGCCAACATTGCGCAGGGCGCTTCTCGCTCGCGCGTGGTGATCAACCTGAAGCAGGCCACCACCTACTCTGCACAAATCCAGGGCAACAGCCTGTTCGTGACCATGGGTGCTGTGGGTGGCAACGCGGCGGTGCCGGCGCCGGTGGCGACCAAGTTTGCCGAGGACCAGAACCGTGACACGCTGCCTTTGCGCGACATTGACTTCCGTCGCGGTAGCGATGGTGCTGGTCGCGTCGTGGTGAGTCTCACCAACAACCAAGTGGGCGTGGACATCAAGCAGCAGAACAAATCGCTGGTGGTGGAGTTCATGCATTCTTCACTCCCAGAGGGTTTGCGTCGGCGCCTGGATGTGTCTGACTTCGGCACTCCCGTGCAGATGATCAGCAGTTCGCAGGATGGCGAACGCGTGAAGATGGTCATCGATTCGGTGGGCGAGTGGACGCACAGCGCGTACCAGAGCGACAACCAGTTTGTCGTGGAGGTGCGCCAGAAGAAGGTTGACCTGAACAAGCTGTCTCAGGGGCCCGGTTACTCCGGCGAGAAGTTGTCGCTCAACTTCCAGAATATCGAAGTGCGTTCGCTCCTGCAGGTCATTGCAGACTTCACCAATTTCAACATCGTGACTTCGGACACGGTGTCGGGCTCGCTGACATTGCGCCTGAAAGACGTGCCCTGGGATCAGGCGCTGCAAATCATCATGGACGCCAAGGGACTTGGCATGCGCAAGTCGGGCACGGTGCTGTGGATTGCACCGAAGGACGAAATCGACGAGCGCACGCGCAAGGACTTTGAAGCACAAGCGGCCATTGAAAAGCTGGAGCCATTGCGCACGCAAGCATTCCAGTTGAACTACGCAAAGGCTGCGGACATGGTCACGCAACTGACCACTTCCAGTCAAGGCGGCTCTAGTGGAACCAACCATAACAACCGGTTCCTGACCGCCCGCGGAAATGCCATTGCGGAGCCTCGCACGAACCAGTTGTTCGTGACCGATACACCAAGCAAGCTGGAGGAAGTGCGTCAGTTGCTGCTCAGCCTCGACGTTCCGGTTCGTCAGGTTCTGATCGAAGCCCGCATTGTTGAGGCACGCGACACGTTTGGCCGCTCGTTGGGTGTGCGTCTGGGTGGCGGTGATTTGCGTGCGAGCAAGGGCGGCGATGGCGGTTACGGCTTGGGTGGCGGTAATCGACTGGCTCTGGGCTCAAGCATGAACAACGCCAACAGCGCTACGGGCATGGCGGGAACGAGCTACAACTCGGAACAGAATTTCATCAACCTGCCCGCATCGCTGTCCTCAGCTGCTGCATTCGGAAATTTTGCTCTGTCGATTTTCAATTCCGCGGCCAACCGCTTCCTGACGCTGGAGCTGTCCGCGATGGAGGCCGATGGCCAAGGCAAGATTGTCTCCAGTCCCCGCCTGATCACGGCCGATCAGACCAAGGCACTGATCGAGCAGGGTACTGAGTATCCTTATACGGTGACGGCACCGAATGGAGCGACCACGATCAACTTCAAGAAGGCAGTATTGAAGCTGGAAGTGACACCGCAGATCACGCCCGAAGGCAATATCATTCTCGATCTGGACGTCAACAAGGACAGCCGCGGCGAGACCACCCAACAAGGCGTGGCGATTGACACCAAGCACGTGCGTACGCAGGTTCTGGTGGAGAACGGCGGCACCGTCGTAATTGGCGGTATCTTTACGATGGAAGAGATCAATCAGGAAAATAAAATCCCGTTGTTGGGCGATGTACCGGTCGTTGGCAATCTGTTCAAGAGCCGCACCCGGGAGTCGACCAAGAATGAAGTGCTGGTGTTTATCACGCCTAAGGTGATTTCTGACCGCGGGCCTGTCCGTTAATTTTCAAGGTGATTTGAGATGAAGAATATTTTCAAGATGTCGCTGCTGCTCGCGGCGGCAACGCTGGCTGCCTGCGGCGGTGGCGGAGGTAGCGGCGGCACCTCCGAACAACAATACAGCATTACGCTGCGTTCTGACCTGTCGCAACTGCCACTGAATATCAATCCCGCGCAGAACGTGGCAAGTACGGGAGCCCATGCTCCTTACACGACGACGTTGTATGTCAACGCCCAGACCGGAGGCCGGCCAGTACCTGGCGGCGACAAGGTTTTCGAATGCAATCTGGACAGTGGTCTGGACAGCGGTGCCTTGTACTATCTGGACGGAGATAGTGAGCACGAAAATGACGATGAGGGAAAGACGCCTAAAGCCTATCGTTCTGTGACCTTGGGCGCCAATTCTGGTGGTGCATCGTTCCACTTCCACTCATCGGACAAGGCAGGTACCGCGCGTATTGTGTGCTCGATCACCGATCCGCGTGACAGCAAGATTTACTCCGCCAGCACGACTATCACAGTGGGAGCATCCACTGGTAAGCCGGCGTGGATCGTAGGTCGCACACAGATGACCACGATGCTGGGCACAAGCAATAATTTGTCCAATCTGCCGAATGCAGCAGCAGTTCAGGCGACGATTTATGACGATGCCAACCAGCCTGTGCCCAATCCGGGTGCTCCCAATCTGCAGGTCAGCATTCGACCCAGTGAAGCAGCGACAGGCGCGCAACTGGTTGTGAATGGCAAAGCCAGTACCGTGGCGCAAGTCACCAGCATGGGAGGCGTTGGACAGTTCAGCTTGAAGAGCGGACCGAACGCAGGCCCGATCCTGCTGGAGTTTGTTTCCGACCGTGCGGACAATAACGTGGCCAACGGTATCCAGCAGCCAGTGACATCGCTGCTCGTCATTGACGCTGTGCACGAGTTGGAGGCGAAAGAGCCCCTAGCACTGAAGACCGAGAATATCGACGCCACCGCTGTGAACGGTATTCCATTTAGTTTCATGCTCGCCGCTGAGGGCGGAGCTGCTCCATACACATGGACGCTGGCCGGTGGTACGTTGCCAACCGGTTTGACGCTCAGTTCCTCGGGTTTGATTTCCGGAACTCCTGCAGTCAAGAAGATTGGCAGCTATCCTGTGGTGATCCGTGTCACGGACCGTCAAGGTAAGATGGTGCAAAGCAACATGGCGATCAATGTCGAGGGTGCTCCTCTGGTTGATCCGCTGGTAATCAGCCTGAGTGGTTGCGCCGGTGGCATCAACAGCACGTGTGCATTGCCAGATGCGCCCATGGGAGAGAACTACCAATATACGTTCTCCGCAGTCGGCGGCGATCCCGACGTGGCTGTCACATGGACGTTTGGTGCGTTGCCTTCATGGCTGCGCGGCAATTCCCAAGGCAACTACGGCTACGTGAATGGCACGCCTGACTGGTCTGAGACCCTTCCCGAAGGCGCCACAGTGCCGGTGATTACCGGTCAGACTTGTGGCCGCGTGGGTTTCCTGGTCACCGCAACGAGAGGTTCGGTCACCGCTTCAAGGCAGATTTCCCTGAACGTGGTGAAGGGTGCCGTGAAGGATTGCCCTAGCGTTACGCCACCCACGACACCTTGATGATGCACGTGTCGGCTTGACCGACCCATTGACTTGACAAAGGCCCCGCGACATTCCTCGCGGGGCCTTTTCATTTGCCGATGCAGGCCACCCACCAACCTATCGACATCGCTTGTGGGAGCGCCAGACGTCGCCAATTGCCGTCGCAGCATCCGATAGCTGACGGTTATGCTCGCAGAGCAAGGCGGAACTGCACCATTGCAATTCATATCCGCTCGCGATCGTTATGAACACAGCCATGTCCACGGCAACCATCTTCGCTCACTCCGCCTCTTCCCATGCCGCTGCAATCAACGATTGGGCGTGGCTTTGGGTGCCAGTGGTGCTGTTTGCAGCCTTGGCGCAGACGGTGCGCAACTCTGCGCAGCGCTCCCTCACGTCGGAGTTGGGCACGCTATCGGCTACCTTGGTGCGCTTTCTGTATGGCTTGCCGTTTGCGGCGCTGTGTTTGTGGTTGATGTACGCGTTGCCGGCGCACACGCCGTCGATTCCGCACTTCACTCCGGTTTATCTGGCATGGCTGGCGTTGGGCGCGTTCTTTCAGGTGGCCGCCACGGCGGCGTTGCTGATGGCGATGAAAGAGCGCAACTTCGCGGTCGCCGTGACCTTGTCGAAGACGGAAGTGTTGCAGGTGGCTTTGTTTGGCGCGGTGTTCCTGGCGGAGCTGCCGTCGGCGTGGGCTTTGTTTGCGATGGTGCTAGCCAGTGTCGGGGTGGTGATGTTGTCGCTGCCGCCGCGCGGGCAGTTGCTGTCCGCCGCGGCATGGTTGAGCAAATCCGCTGTGTATGGCTTGGTATGTGGCGCGTGCTTTGCCATTGCGACCATTGGCTACCGCGGCGCGGCGTTGGCTTTGGGCGCGGAGACACCGTGGATTTCTGGCGCCTGGGGCGTGCTGATTGCGCAGGCCATGCAGACCATCGGGCTCGGCGCATGGGTGCAGTGGAGAACGGAGCGCGGACTGATGCCAATCTTCCGCGCGTGGAAAATCTCGATGGTGGCGGGCTCCATGGGCGCGATCGCATCCATCGCATGGTTCACGGCCTATGCCATGCAAAGCGCTGCGTCCGTGCGCACGCTGGGCATGGTGGAAGTGGTGTTCAGCTATCTCGTGTCGCGCAAATTGTTCAGCGAATCGTTCACGCGGGCGGAAAAATGGGGCATCGCACTGATGCTGATGGGGCTGGTGCTGATCTGTTCGCTGGGCGTGTGAATGCGGGCTTGAGTTGCGGCGGCGCAGCAATTAGACGGAAACCGGGCAACAATAGCCTTTGTGTCGCCCGCAGTTCAATCGCCTATGCCTATTCGCCGGATCGCCCATCTCGATATGGATGCGTTTTACGCTTCCGTGGAGTTGCTGCGTTATCCGCAATTGAAAGGCCTGCCCGTCATCATCGGCGGCGCCCGGCGTTCACAGGACGATGCGCTGACAGCGCAATATGGTGGGCAACTGGCCGATATTCCGGTGGAAGCGTTTCCGCTGCTCAAAGACTATGTAGGCCGCGGTGTGATCACGACGGCCACTTATCCGGCGCGGCAGTTCGGCGTGGGGTCCGCCATGGGCATGATGAAGGCCGCACGCCTGTGTCCTCAGGCGATCATGTTGCCGGTGGATTTTGCCGAATACCGGCGATTTTCAAGGCAGTTCAAGGACATCATTCTCTCCATTGCGCCGCGAATGGAAGATCGTGGCGTGGACGAGGTCTACATCGATTTCACGAATGTGCCCGGTGGCCAGCGGGAGGGGGGTAGGGTTCTCGCGCGACTGCTGCAAAAAACGATTCATGACGCCACGGGGCTGACCTGCTCGATCGGTGTCGCGCCCAACAAGCTGATCGCCAAAATGGCGAGTGAATTCAACAAACCCAACGGCATATCGGTGGTCTTCGAGAGCGATGTGGAAGCGCAGATCTGGCCGCTGGCCTGTCGCAAGATCAACGGGATTGGCCCCAAGGCAGATGCCCGGCTGAAGTCGCATGGCATCGAAACCGTTGGAGAATTGGCGGCCCGCCCGCGCGATTGGTTGGTGGCGAACTTTGGTCGCTCATACGGCGCCTGGCTGCACGACGCTGCGTGGGGGCGCGACGACAGGCCGGTGGTGACGGAAAGCGAACCCGTTTCCATGAGCCGCGAAACGACGTTCGACCGCGATCTCCACGCCGTGTACGACCGGGCCGAGTTGGGGCAGGTTTTTACGGAATTGTGTATCCAGGTGGCTGCCGACCTGAAGCGCAAAGGCTATGCCGGCCGCACGATAGGAATCAAGCTGCGCTATGACGATTTCAAGATCGCCACGCGCGATCAGACCATCGATGTCTACACACAAGATGCCGCCGCCATCCGGCGCCACGCGGGGCAGTGCCTCAAGCGAGTGCCGCTGGAAAAGCGCCTCCGACTGCTCGGCGTGCGCGTAGGCAATCTGCTGCCGCAGTCAGAGGTGGAGCAGGCTATGGCGGAATTGCGCAGCGGCGAAAGCGCGTCGCTATTCTGAGCGGAGCCGCAAGTCGCGCTCCATTCATCATTCAGCCAGACGCTGGGCCAGGCTGCATTCGCAGTATTTCGCCGCCCTCATTGATGATGCGACCGGTCACAATGGCATATAAAAATGCCTTGCCACCGCTGCGCACCACCAGATTACCGGCGCACGGTCCGCGCAGGTGCAACTCTGCCCCTTTGGTGACCACGATGTTGCCAAGAACCTGTCCCTCTATCGTGGACTGATCTGTCACTGCGATGTCATGAAGCAAGCCTCGAAGGATGCGCATGCATGTCTCCCGTTGTGCACAGTGCGATGACTGAACACTAGCACGAAAGCGTGAGGGCCAAAGTCCGTGTATCTCCCATTGCCTCGCCGCAGACCGATCGGGAGGTCGTTTTAAGCGGGAAATGTCGTAGATACTGTTACACGCCGATGGTGTAGCCGCCGTTCACCGAGAGATGTTGACCGGTGACGTAGGATGACTCCTCAGAGAGCAAAAAGCACACGGGACGCACGACCTCATCGGTCTCTCCCCAACGTCCTAGCGGAATTTGTTGTAAGTACGTGTCACGGAATTTTTCACCTCGAATTGTTTCTGTCATGGGCGTTTCGACGACCCCAAAACCTACCGTGTTGACCCGGATTTCATACTTTGCCCACTCCCGCGCTGCGCACATCGTGAGGCCCAGAATGCCCGCCTTGGCTGCTCCATAGTTGATTTGTCCGATCGTGCCCCGGCGGCCCGCGTCCGAGGAAATGTTGACGATGGAACCAGTGACTTTTTCTCCATTTCGGGAGCGCTCCAACAAATGCCTGCCCAGGGCTTGCAGAAACAGAAAAGCGCCTGTCAGGTGTACGTCGATCACCTGGGTCCACGCTTCGAGAGACATTTTCTCGATCATGCCGGTGCGCGTGATGCCAGCGTTGTTCACCAGACCGTTGACGCCTCCAAATGCATGGATGCCCGCTTCGACGGCTTCTTGTGCAATGCGTGGCTCAGCGACGCTCCCGCACACCGTGATGCACCTGTCGCTACCGATGGTGTCTTGTAGCTGGGCGAGGGCAGATTGGTTCAGATCTACGGCGATCACGCTTCCGCCCCTTTCGGCAATTGCCAAGGCGAGAGCGCGGCCAATACCTTGTCCCGCTCCTGTGACGATCACTTGACGGTGACCGAGAGACGTGTTGATGGCTGGGTTCATAGGTGGGTCTCCAGATGTTGAAGCGTGGGTTTTCACAGCGTTGCTGCACTGCCCAAAACGAGTGTTGCCTGACTCGACAATTCGCCACCGTTTCCATGGGCGAGTGCTAATTGCGCGTTGTCCACTTGCCGCTCTCCGAGCCCGCCGGCCAGTTGCTGCGCGGCTTCAACCATGGTGAACAAGCCGTACATGCCGGGGTGAACGCACGATAGGCCTCCGCCGTTGGTGTTGACTGGCAAAGAGCCTCCCGGGGCGATGCGACCGCCTTCCACGAATGCCGCTCCTTCACCTTTGGCGCAGAAGCCGAGGTCCTCCAGAAAGAGAATGGTGTTCAATGTGAAAGCGTCATAGAGTTCGACGACGTCAAAGTCGGCGGGTTTGACTCCTGCCTGGGCCATTGCCCGTGGACCACTCACGGATGCCGCAGTCACTGTCAGGTCAGGCATGTTCGTAATGTCCTTGTGCCATGCAGCAGCAGCGCCTCCGAGCAGGTATGCGGGGCGCGTGGCGAGATCACGGGCACGATCTGCACGCACCATGACCACGGCTGCAGCGCCATCGGTCACGAGACAGCAGTCGCGCACGGAAAATGGGTCGGCAACCATGCGGGAAGCCAGATAGTCGTCCATGCTCAAGGGATCGCGCAGGAACGCCTCGGGGTTTCTCTGAGCCCACTGTCGCGCAGCGAGCGCCACGGCTCCGAGTTGTTCTTTCTGGAGCCCATACTGGGCCTGATAACGCGACGCCGCCAAGGCATAGCCACCAATGGGCCGAGCCAGGCGGTAAGGGGCTTCATAAGGCGAAGGTCGCAACGAGCTGACCAGCTTTCCGGATGCTGTCCGTTGGTTGCTACCGTAGGCGATCAAGGCGACATCGCACAGACCGGCATCCAGTGCCAATGCTGCATGAATGGCATGGGTGAGAAACGACGACCCACCAGTGCGGTTGTTATCGGTCAGCCGAGGACAGATGCCGAGGTACTCGGTGAAACTGAGGCCGGAAAGGTAGTCGTCCGGCAATGCGATAAACAGCCCGTCCACATTTTGAGGTGTCAGTCCGATCGAAGACAGCGCTCGGACACTGGCATGGACTGCCAGGTCGAGCGAAGTCTGTCCTGGAGCCTCTCCCATGCCATAGGTCGCTGAGGCAACGATGGCCGTTTTGCCGCGGGGAAAACGTTCAGTCATGCTCATGCTTAGGTCCTCGCTTGCACTTGGTCAAAAACAACCAGTGGCTGACCATCGGCATCCACGCTGATGCGCGCTTGCACGGCCATACCGATGGTCACCTCTTCTGGTGCGATCCCTTCCACCCGACTCATCATGCGCGGCCCTTCTTCCAGCTCCACAAGGCAGGCGTTGTAGGACGGTGTCGGTGCCCGCATGCGCATCACTGTGGTGGCGTAAACCGTGCCACGCCCGCTGGCGCGAACCCATTCAAGATCACGAGCTCCGGTGCGAGGCGCAGCGATACGGGGGAAAAAAACATATTCGCCACTGCTGCGGGAGCGCTGGATCATGAAGTGCCCGGCAGCCAGGTGGTCGAAGTATTCCTTTTGTGGCTGCAGCGTCGTGGAGTTGCTTGAATTCATTTCAGTTCCTATCTTGCGGCCACTGATACAGCGGCGGTTGCTTGCTGAGAAAACGCGCCTTGGCTTCCTTGTGGTATGCGCTTTCCCGACACAGGGCTTGGGCGAATGCCTCTTGCGCATACACCGTACGCCGGTCGGACTCAAAGGCGTGATTCATGGTGTTTTTGATGATCCCCAATGCACCCGGCGGAGCGTTGTCGAATCTGGCTGCAAGCGCCAGCGCTTCGTCGAGGACCCGTTTGTCACTGGCGACGATGTGCTGGACGATGCCCAGTTCGGCCGCTTCTTGCGCGGGAACGACGCGCGCTGTAAAGGCCAACTCCTTTGCTCGCGAGAGGCCGACTGCGCGGGGAAGCAGGTACATGCCTCCCAGATCCGGTACGTAGCCGATACGGGCAAACACAGAGCAGAACGTGGCATCTGGAGCCGCCAGGACGAAGTCTGCGGCGAGCGCCATGGAGAGACCAGCACCAAATGCCGAGCCTTCTACGGCGGCGATGACCGGCTTTTCCATGTCCACCAGCTCATCGAACCAACGCTGCATGGCGATGATGCGTGAGCGTCCTTCAAAGATGTCGCCGTCACCAAATCCCATTGCGCGAATGTCGCCGCCGGCACAAAAATGACCGCCCGCACCCGTGAGGACAACGCAGCGTATGGCCGCATCGTCGCGTACTTCGGGAATGGCCTGTGCAAATGCTGCACGCAACTCCATGTCGAGCGCGTTGCGCGCCGCCGGCCGATTCATCGTGAGCACTGCGGTGGCGCCATGACGGGTTATTTCAAGAACAGACATTGCGTCTCCAATACATGTTTTCAAACGACTCGTTCAATAGCGCAGTTGCATGATCCACTGAGCGACAAGTGCAGGGCGCTGCACACCCACCTCGGTGACTTCGACATGCCAATGGCAGCGGGCTTCATGGATGTTCAGCTCCTGTACCTGCTCGAGTCGGAAGCTGCCCACCAAAGCGGCACCGCTTTTCACTGGCGCCGTAAAGCGAACCTTGTCGAACCCATAGTTCAGGGCGAGCTTACGACCAGGAAATTCAAACACCCGGTGGTACCAGCCGGTGATGAGTGAGAGCGTGAACAGGCCATGGGCAATGGTCGTTCCGAATGGGGAGTCAGTGGCTGCACGCGCCGGGTCTACATGGATCCATTGTTGGTCGTGAGTGACTGCGGCGAAGGTGTCGATGGCCTGTTGATCGACAATGATGGCCTCGCCGGAAATTGCCGGCGAACCGACGTAGTCTTTGAGGGCCTGAATAGATCCGAGGCTGATTTTGCGGCTGGGTTGCATGGCGGCCTCAGTCAGCGCGTACGCCGAGGGATTTGGCAAGAGGCATCCACTGCTTGCGTTCCGCATCAATGAACTGCGCGAACTGCTGTTGCGACCCTGGCATGGGCTGTGCGCCAATGTTGCGCAATTTGCTGATCAGTTCAGGTTTGGCAAGCGCTTCGTTGACGGCCTTGTTCAGGCTGTCGATAGTGGCTTGCGGCGTGCCAGTACGGGCCATGATGCCGAACCAGGCGGCTGCCTCCAGACCTTTGAAGCCGAGCTCTGCGGCGGTGGGAACGTCCGCCAGTTGCGGGAAGCGTTGGCCATCCAGGATGGCCAGTGGAACGATGCGGCCCGCCTTGGCTTGCTGCATGCAGGAAGGAAGGGCGTCGAACATGATGTCGATGTTGCTGCCCATCAGACTGGTGATTGCGGGGGCACTGCCGGCAAAGGGCACGTGCATCACCTTCATTCCCATTTTCGAAGCCGCATACTCGCCGGCGAGATGCGTGATATTGCCGCTGCTCGCAGAGCCCATGCTGAACGCTGTACCGTTGCTTTTACCCAGCGCGATCAGCTCTGACAGGTCCTTGGCTCCGAGATTCTTTCGCGTCACCAATAAAAGGGGCGCTTTGCCCATGCCTGCGACGGGTACGAAGTCTTTGGCAGGGTCGTAGGGTATCTTGTCGTAGATGGCCTGATTGATCACCATCGGCGCATTGGCGCCTACGTAGAACGTAGTGCCATCGGCGGGGGCGCGAAGCACGGTTTCTGCAGCAATCATCCCTGCCGCGCCTCCCTTGTTTTCAATGATGAAGGGCGTGCCGAGAATGTTGGACGTTTCGTGCGCTACCAGACGCGTTATCTGGTCAGCAGCTCCTCCTGCAGGGTAAGGCACTAAAAAGCGAATGGGCGCATTCGCGGACTGCGCAAATATGGATGTGCTGCTGGCGATGAGTACTGCCCCAGTGACCGCGCGAATAAATGAAAGGCGTCGCATGTTTGTCTCCTTGTGTTGAATCGTTGAACCATGGTTGCCGCGCACTCAGCGGGCTGGCGCCAGGCGCAGCTTGTGAAAGCGCTCTGCCTGCGTGCAGTGAACTTAAATGGCGCCTTGGCGCTGCAGTTCGCTAATACGCTCTGCCGTCAGCCCAAGGCTGGACTGCAATACGTCGTGCGTGTGCTCACCCAGCAAAGGGGCTGAGCGCTGATAGCGCAGCGGGGATTCGGAATACCGGATCGGGCTGGCAACGGCTGGCGCCTTGACGCCCGCGGAGTGCTCTAGTTCGAGACGCATTTGCCGATGTGTGATTTGCGGATCTTCGAACACTTGCTGAATATTGTTGATCGGTCCGCAAGGCACATTCGCGGCTTCCATCATTTCGACCCACTCATTCATCGTGCGCGTCAGCATGGCCTTGGCGATCTCGGGAATCAGGGAGTCACGATTGCGGTTTCTTTGTCCCGGCGTTGCGTAACGCTCATCGGAGCCAAGGTCGGATCGACCAATCAAGTTGCAGAACGCCCTGTATTGCGTGTCATTGCCAACGGCCACAATGACATCGCCTTCCCGGCAGCGGAACACCTGATAGGGGACCATATTCGAATGCGCATTGCCCATCCGTTTGGGAATCTGACCCGAGAGGAAATAATTGATCGATTGATATGAGCTGATCGAAACGATGCAGTCGAGCAGTGAGAGATCGATATGTTGCCCCTTGCCGCTTTGATGTCTGCGTTCGAGGGCTCCAAGAATGGCGGTCGTGGCGTACATCCCGCACAGCAAGTCGCTGATGGCAATGCCCACTTTCATGGGCTCGTCGCCAGCGGCGTTTTCAGGCTGGCCGGTAATACTCATCAGGCCGCCCATGCCCTGGAATACGAAATCGTAGCCGGGCAGCGCTGCGTACGGGCCGGTCTGACCGAACCCGGTGATGGAGCAATAGACCAACCGGGGATTGAGCGCGGATAGGCTGTCGTAGTCGAGGCCGTAACGTGCCAATGTGCCGACCTTGTAATTTTCCACAATGACGTCGGCCTGCTGGGCCAACGCGCGTATCAATGCTTGGCCTTCTGGATGTGCCAGATCCACCGTAATGGATTTCTTACCCCGGTTGGCGGAGAGAAAATAGGATGAATCCCGGGTTTCGTTCCCTGTGTCATCCTTCAGGAAAGGAGGGCCCCAAGCGCGCGTATCATCGCCAACGTGAGGACGCTCGACTTTGATCACTTCCGCGCCCATATCCGCAAGATTCTGCGTCGCCCAAGGTCCTGCGAGGATGCGCGTCAAATCCAGAACTTTGATGTGCCCAAGTGCCGTATCGCTCATTCCAGCTTGTCTCCGTCATAGTTTTATGGGGACAGCATAGGACGCGGGTCGGCAGCGGGTCCAATATTATTTTTTCGACATTCGATACCTGATCAGTATTGAGAATTGGCGCCTTTGCTCGTCATAAGACATAAGGTTTATCGCTCATGTGTCTCGACAGTCAATAACTACTGCCGCGCATTGCGCCGGTTCTTCGGCAGGGCTTGCGGATGGCTGGTGCGCAAGGGGTTGATGTCGAGGCCGCCGCGCCGTGTATAGCGTGCGTAGACGCTCAGTTTGATGGGTTGGCAACGGGTCCAGATGTCCATGAAAATGCGCTCGACGCATTGCTCGTGGAACTCATTGTGGTTGCGAAAACTTACGATGTATTTCAAAAGCCCTTCCTGATCGATCTGGGCTCCGCTGTAGCTGATCTGGACGCTGCCCCAGTCCGGCTGGCCCGTGACGAGGCAATTGCTTTTGAGCAGGTGGCTGACGAGTTCCTCCGTCACCGGCGCTTCTTCGTGATTGGCCTGGAGCAGCGAAGGATCGGGCGTGTATTGATCGCATTCGATGTCGAGGCGGTCGAGCAGCAGGCCCTGTAGCTCCCCCATGGTTTCATCGCCAAAGCATTCGGGCAGTACCAGTTTGACACCAATGGTGCGGGGGGCATCGCTGCCGCGCCAGACCGCCTCGCTCACGTCGGCGCGAATGGTGTCGCGCACTTCTTCCATGCTGGTGAAGCGGCTGCTGTTGAAGCTGTTCAGGTAGAGCTTGAATGACTTGCTCTCGACGATGTTCGGGCTTTCGCACGGAATGGTGATGTGCGCGAGCGCGACCACCGGTTTACCGCGCGCGTTGAGCCACGAGACTTCGTAGGCGGTCCACAGATCGGCGCCGAAAAAAGGGGCGTCGCCGGTGATGCCGATGTCTGCGCGTTTGGTCGCACGGGGAATCGGGAACAGCAGCGTCGCGTCGTACTGGTCCGCATAGGCCGAAGCCTTGCCCAGCGGAGATTGCTCTGGTTGGGATGTCATGTGCTAGTTCTACAAAGTATGGGAGCTTCGGCGGGGCGGGACGTCGTTGCTCGCGTGTGGGCCGCCGTCGCACCGAGGGTCAATGCTGCTCTGTGTTCGATAACCGACAAGCAAGCAGGAATGGCGAGTGCCCATCGACCCGGGGGAGAGTTACTTGAACTCTCCTTCCCGTAACCACTTGGTGGCGATCCATTTTTCGCCTTCGACAACCGGGGAGCCGCCGTGCAAGGTCTTGGTGGCGGGGTGTGGGCGTTCGTAGCTGAAGAATACGGCGTTGCCCTGGCGCGGCCCGACCTCCAGCTGGATGTCCGGGAACACCGTGCCGCCGCCTTTGACCGGGTTGTTCAGGTAAATCACGAGCGTGCCAACGCGCTGCCCGCCGCGTTTGACGATGGTGGCCGTGCCCGGCTCTGCAGGATCGAAATAGTCGTAGTGCGGCTTGTATTCCGCGCCGGGCCCGTAGTGCAGGATCTGCAGACCTTCCCCGTTCTCCAACGGCCAGTTCACCAGCTTCGCGATGCGCGCTTCCAGCGTCGCCACGATGCCGTTCTCGCCGCGTTGGAAGAACATGCCCTCGCTGGTGCGGTTGGGATTGATTTCTTCGCCACCGGACTGGGTTTCCACGGTCTTGGAGCGCGCCATGCGGGGCTGGGCTTCGGCGATCAGAGCCTCGCATTCTTCGCGCGACAGCAAGTTGCCGAACAGCACGATGCGCGGGTGCGCCAGATCCATCAACACCTCGACTTGTCGATCCCCCACATCGATGAAGAGCGGAGAGTGGTCGAGGTCGGGTTCCGGCACTTTGCTGGGCGCTGGCTGGTTCTGCTGTGCAGCGACCTGCGAAAGGTGCTCGCGCAGTACGACTTCCAAGGCGTCCACGGCGACGTCTTCGTCCCAACCGGAATCGGTCATGGACTGCAACAGCGTCGGCGCGGAAAAACCCGCCTGCGCCTGCGCGATGATCCATTGTCGCAATTCAGGGGTGATGCTTTGCAGGCGGGAGGATTTCTTCTGGGTGCTCGAACTGGAAGGCATGGTGTGAGAATTCCTTCGGGGAGTCGATTCAGGACAGGGCGTCAGGCGCCCGCGACGCGGCGGCGGAAAACGAGTCGCTCGGGCGTGGACGAGGCGGCGTGCCAAGCATAGCCCTCAAGGTCAAAACCTTCCAGACCGTGCGGCGAGAGGATCCGGTTTTCGATCGCGCAGCGCGCCATGAGCCCGCGTGCGCGCTTGGCGTAAAAGCTGATGATCTTGTATTGACCGGCCTTGTAGTCTTCGAACACGCATTCAACGACGCGTGCCTTGAGTGTCTTGCGGTCGACCGACTTGAAGTATTCCTGCGATGCGAGATTGACGATCACGGGGGTGGCGTCCGCTTGTAGGCGCTTGTTCAGGTATTCCGCAATGCGCTTGCCCCAGAATTTGTAGAGCGTTGTGCCTGCATCGGTGTGCAGGCGGGTGCCCATTTCAAGGCGATAGGGTTGCATCCAGTCGAGGGGGCGCAGCACGCCATAGAGCCCGCTCAGGATGGCGATATGGTCCTGCGCCCAGGCCAGATCGTCGGCGGCCAAGGAGTGCGCCTGCAGGCCCTCATACACGTCGCCGTTGAATGCCATGACGGCCTGGCGTGAATTCTTGGCGCTGAATTTCGGGGACCAGGTGGCATAGCGGGCAACGTTCAGTCCGGCCAGGGTGTCACTGATGCTCATCAGCGAGGCAATCTCCTGCGGAGACTTTTGCTGGAGCACATCGATGAGTTTCTTCGAATCCGGCACGAACTGGGGCAGCGTGTGCGGCAGGTCCGCGGGCAGAGCAGATTCGTAATCGAGTGATTTGGCGGGGGAGAGGAGGAACAGCATACCGGGGATTTTCGCCTGCATTGGCGCAGGGCTGGTGGTTTGGCTCGGAAAGCCCCGTTGCGACGGGTTGATGCGTTCCTTGTTCTCGCGCTTGCAACACGTCCATCAGGAACCAATGGGCACCAGATCGCATGCCCGGAATGAACAACACCCCGGCCATCGTGTGACAACCGGGGTGTAGCCGAATGTGGCCCGCAAGGATTGCGGGCTGGCGCGCAGATTACTGCTGCTGCTGTTGTTGCTGCTCGAACGGCAGGCGCATGTCGCCCAGATCGCGGCGTGTTTCCACGAGGATCAGCGGGCCTTCGTCCATGACCACGACGGTCGGGCGCTCGCGCGGCACGTGGATGGGCTTGGGCTCGGCAGCGATGGCGGCCTGCGCTGCGGCGATCTTCTCTGCGTCCGAGTTCACCCATTGCAAGCCAGAGGAGGTCGCGATGTCGTGCAGCGATTGCAATGGCAGATCGTAGTTGCCAACGCGCGGCATGCCGGAATCAGCAGCGACTGCGGGTGCCTGCACTGCGGGCGCGACGGGCGCTGCTTCTGCTACTGCTACGTCGACCGGAGCAGCGATCGGAGCGGCTTCTGCCATCACCGGTGCTGGCGCCGGCGCAGCGACGTCTTCTGCGGAGACAGCGGCGGGTGCCTGCTCCACGGGCTCTGCAGCCGTCACGGCCACGGCCGTGGTGGTTTGCGAGAAGTAGCTGCGGCGCGCGGGTTGCTCGGTCGGAGATTCGATCTGCACGGCCTCCGAGGCGACGACCACAGCCGTCGTGGTGGCTGCGACCACGGCCCGGCTGTCGGCGTCGCTATCCCCAGACGGGGCGGCTTCTGCACCAGCTTCGGTCATGCCTTCGGTGTTGCCATTGCCGTTGCCGTTGCCGTTGCCGTTGCCACGACCACGGCGATCACGGCCATAGCGGTCGCGCGAGCGGCGCTCGCGGCGTTCGCCATCGGCAGTGGTCGTCTGTGCGTCCTGGCCTTCCTGTGCCGCTTCGTTGCCGTTGGGCAGCGACAGGTCGATGTCGGGCATGGGCAGCAGGGGCATGGGCTCGGTGGTGGGCACGGCGGCGTTGGCGTCGATGGTGCGCGGAGTGCGCTCGCCGCGCTCGCGACGCTGGCCCCGTTCACCGCGCTCGCCTCGTTCACGGCGCTCGCGTTGTGGGCGCTCGCTGCCCGACGCGCTCGACTCGTCCGTCGATGCGTTCATGGGCGCGTTGGCATCCACGACCGGGATGTTGTTGCCGTTGCGCTCGCGATCATTGCGATCACCGCGCTCGCTGCGGCGTTCGTTGTTGCGACCTTCGCCGTTGCCGTTGCCGCTGCCGTTTCCATTGCTGGAGCCATTGCGGTCGGTGCGCTCATTGCGGCGACCGTTGCGGCCTTCGCTGCGCGCTTCTGCGGAGGCGGCGTCACGGTTGTTGTCGCGGCCACCTTCACGGTTGCCGCCTTCACGGTTGCCATCGCGGCCACCACGGCGGCGGTCACCGCCGCGGCCTTCACGGCGTGGTTCGCGCGAATTGGCGGCCGGGGCGGGTGCGGGCGTGGCCACAGGCGCCGGAGCAGGTGCCTGGGCTTGCGCGCCGAAACCGAACAGGCTCTTGAGCCATGCGAAGAAGCCCATTTCCTGCTGCGGTGTGGGCGCGGCCGGGGCGGCTGCGGCCGGAGCGGCAGAAGGTGCCGCAGTGTTGCCACGGGCTTGTTGACCGGCAGCACGGGCTGCGGCGCGGGCAGCAGCATCGGGGCGCGGCTCGACTTGCGGTGCGGGTGCGTCCGGCAGGATGCCCTTGATGACAGGGGTCTGCTTGTTGGTTGGCTCTTGCGAGCGGCGCGTGACCTTGGTCTGGTCTTCGGTTTCCTCGGCGAGCTGGTAGCTGGCTTGCAGGCCTTCCAGACGCGGATCGTCGTGCTTGAGGCGCTCGAGCTTGTAGTGCGGCGTCTCCAGCGACTTGTTGGGGATCATCAGCACGTTCACGCGCTGCTTGAGCTCGATCTTGGCGATCTCCGTGCGCTTTTCGTTCAGCAGGAACGAGGCCACTTCCACCGGCACCTGGCAGTGCACGGCGGCGGTGTTGTCCTTCATGGACTCTTCCTGGATGATGCGCAGGATCTGCAGCGCCGAACTTTCTGTGTCCCGGATGTGGCCGGAGCCGCCGCAGCGCGGGCAGTTGATGTGTGCGCCTTCGGAGAGCGCGGGCTTCAAGCGCTGGCGGCTCATTTCCATGAGGCCGAATTTGCTGATCGAGCCAAACTGCACGCGTGCGCGGTCCTGGCGCAGGGCGTCGCGCAGGCGGCTTTCCACTTCGCGGCGGTTCTTCGACTCTTCCATGTCGATGAAGTCGATGACAATCAGGCCGCCCAGGTCGCGCAGGCGCATCTGGCGCGCGACTTCGTCGGCGGCTTCCAGATTGGTGCGGGTAGCGGTTTCTTCGATGTCGCCGCCCTTGATGGCGCGCGCCGAGTTCACGTCCACGGACACCAGCGCTTCGGTGTGGTCGATCACGATCGCGCCGCCCGATGGCAGCGTCACCACGCGGGAGTAGGCGGATTCGATCTGGTGCTCGATCTGGAAGCGGCTGAACAGCGGTGCATCGTCGCGGTAACGCTTGACCTTGTTGGCGTGCTCCGGCATCACGTGCGACATGAACTGGTGCGCCTGTTCGTAGATCTCATCCGTGTCGATGAGGATGTCGCCGATGTCGGTGTTGAAGTAATCGCGCATGGCGCGGATCACGAGGCTGGACTCCTGATAGATCAGGAAGGCTCCCTTGCCGGACTTGGCCGCGTCGTCAATGGCGCTCCAGAGTTTGAGCAGGAAGTTCAGGTCCCATTGCAGTTCGGGTGCGGTGCGGCCAATGCCGGCGGTCCGCGCAATGATGGACATGCCCTTGGGGTATTCGAGCTGGTCCATCGCCTCCTTGAGTTCGGCGCGGTCCTCGCCCTCGATGCGGCGCGAGACGCCACCGCCGCGCGGGTTGTTGGGCATCAGCACCACATAGCGACCCGCCAGCGAGATGAAGGTGGTGAGCGCTGCGCCCTTGTTGCCGCGCTCTTCCTTTTCGACCTGGACGATGAGCTCCTGGCCTTCCTTGATCACGTCCTGGATCTTGGCCTGGCTGGGCGATACGCCCTCGGCGAAATATTGCTTGGAGATTTCCTTGAACGGCAGGAAGCCGTGGCGGTCCTCACCGTAATCGACAAAGCAGGCTTCCAGTGAGGGTTCGACGCGCGTGACGACGGCCTTGTAGATGTTGCCCTTGCGTTGTTCGCGTCCTTCGATCTCGATTTCGTAGTCCAGCAGCTTCTGGCCGTCGACGATGGCCAAGCGGCGCTCTTCTGGCTGCGTGGCGTTGATGAGCATCCGTTTCATGATGCGTTTCCTTCTCGTTGTTGTATGCAGGCCGCCCGGTGCGCATCACACATGCCGTTGCACCGCAGGGCGTCCTGCCAAAGTTCCATGACAAAAAACAGGCCCACTAGGAGCCGCCAATGCCTGGCCAACGCAGAGAAACGAAAGGAATAGCCGCAAATCTGCAGCCGATGAGTCAATGTGAATTCAAAGACTTAACTCATCAGGCGCAAGGGTGGGGCGTGGATGAAGGCGAAGCGGTATGTGCGTTGCCGGACGGCGACGAAGGCAGTCCGTGGCACAACCCGGATGGACGTTTGCGGCGCAGGCGGCAGCACTGCCAGGGGCTTGCACCCTTGCCACAGTGAGACGATCCAGGCCATCAAAAACCACATGTTGTTATTCGCTTTACTCCGCCGGCACCGCGCCAGACAATTTCATAGACCGGTGCCAGCTCAAATTCCGTATTCAGTGTTTCAATGTGTTAGCCACTGGCGTCTTTTCGGGCATTCGCAAGTCAATAACTTGCAGGATTTGCGCGTAGGACGCCTATGGGCATCAACCATACTGAGCGACTCACTGGGCTGGGTGGACTAAACTCCAGACAAATCAACCACTTACACATTCGTCGCGCAGGTGAAACACATTATAGAGGGCAAACCGGCCAAACAGGCGGCCGCAATAGCCACTTCGGCAGTACGCTTCGTGGAAGTCGACGCGGAATTTGCCGGACAACGTCTGGATAACTTTCTGATACGCCAGCTCAAGGGCGTCCCCAAAACGCACGTCTATCGCATCATCCGCAGCGGCGAGGTGCGTCTGAACAAGGGGCGTGCGAGCGCTGACACGCGCGTGGAGGCCGGTGATCTGGTGCGGGTGCCGCCGGTGCGGATTTCCGACAAGGTGGCCGAAAAGGCCGATCGCCCTGCGCCGCCAAGGGAATTCCCGGCGCTGCTGGAGGATGACTTCCTGATGGCCATCGACAAACCCGCCGGCGTGGCGGTGCACGGCGGCAGCGGCGTGAGCTTTGGCGTGATCGAGCAGTTGCGTCAGGCGCGCCCGAACGCCAAGTTCCTGGAATTGGTGCACCGGCTTGACCGGGAGACCTCCGGCATCTTGTTGGTGGCCAAACGGCGCTCGGCACTGGTGGCGCTGCAAGACCAGTTTCGCGAGCGCGAAACCGGAAAAACCTACCTTGCGCTGGTGGCCGGCACCTGGCCGGCCAACAAGAAGGTGATCGACGCTCCCCTGCACAAATATTTGCAGGAAGACGGCGAGCGCCGCGTGCGCACGACCACGGCAGATGATCCGGACGGCATGCGCTCGATCACGCTGGTGAAGGTGCGCTCCACACACGCGCCGCGTCCCATGCAGGGGCTGCCTGCGATGAGTCTGCTGGAGGTGACGATTAAGACCGGACGCACGCACCAGATCCGCGTGCATCTGGCCAGTCAGGGGCTCGCCATCGTCGGCGACGACAAATATGGTGATTTCGATCTGAACAAGCGCTTGCAAAAGCAGGGCCTGAAGCGCATGTTCCTGCATGCGTGGCGGCTACAGTTCAATCATCCATCGAGCCACGAGCGCATTGAATTGCGCGCCGAACTGCCGCCCGAGCTGGGCGATTTCCTGAACTCCGAACCGAACCCTCCCCATGTCTGAATCCCGTTCCCGCCGCTTTGACCTGATCGCTTTTGACTGGGACGGCACGCTGTATGACTCCACCGCCTGCATCGTGCGCAGCATCCAGGAGGCGGTGCGCGATGTGGGGGGAGCAATTCCCAGCGACGAGGCGGCCGCCTGGGTGATCGGCATGGCGCTGCCCGATGCGCTGGCCAAGGCTGCGCCGGATGTACGACCTGACCAATATCCCGAGCTGGTGAATCGGTACCGCTATCACTATTTGCAGCATCAGGATGACCTGAGCTTATTCAGCGGAGTGTTGCCTATGCTCAATGATTTGCGCGAACGTGGTTATCTGCTGACTGTGGCAACCGGAAAGAGCCGGCGTGGGCTTGATCACGTGCTGGCGGCTGTGGAGTTGCGTGGCATGTTCGACGATTCGCGCACCGCAGACGAAACGGCGGGCAAGCCCCATCCGCTCATGCTCGAAGAGTTGATGGCGCAGTGGAGCATCGAGCCAGCCCGCACGTTGATGATCGGAGACACGACGCACGATCTCGAAATGGCGCGGGCTGCGGGCTGCGCCAGTGTGGGCGTATCGTATGGCGCACACGATACGCGCGGCTTTGCCGTCCTGAAGCCATTGCATGTGGCGGGCAGTGTTGCAGATTTGCATCACTGGCTTCTGAAACATGCGTGAGGCGCGTATGAGCGAGTTGGGGCCAATCCACGCGATAGAGCTGTGCCAGAGCAGCGATCTGCTCGAAGGTGGGCGGGCCGTGCCCTTTGATGTCTGCTTCGCAGGGGACAACATGCGTGCATTTGCCATTCGTTTTGAAGGCCATGCGCACGCCTATTTGAACCGATGCACACATGTCGCCATGGAAATGGACTTTCAGCCAGACCAGTTTTTCGACGACACTGGTCGCTGGCTGCTGTGTGCAACCCACGGTGCCGCCTATCAGCCTGATACGGGTGATTGCGCGGGCGGGCCCTGTCGAGGTGGTTTGGTGAAAATTCCACTGAGCGAAAGCGACGGCAAGGTGTTCTGGCACACGGCCAGCAATCTGCAACCTGTTGAGTTTTGATTCATGACTGATCCCAATCGTCCGGACTATCCCGGCTCGCCCAACGGTGAGCCCGAGGCAACCGATCTGTGGGCCCACAACTCGCCCGCATCCTCCGCCGCCAGCGCACCTTCGGCAGCCGGCCATACCGTCTGGGAGCGCGACGTGCTGGAAAAGCTGGTGTTTGCCACCATCAAGGAGCAGCGCTCTGCGCGCCGCTGGCGCATCTTCACGCGCATGATGTGGCTGTTGGTCGTGATTGGCGTGGCGTGGGCCCTGTTCTCGCGCGAGACGGCGACCACCAGCAAGACCACTCCGCACACTGCGGTGGTGGACATCAAGGGCGAGATCGCGGCGGGCAACGAGGCCAGCGCCGAATACGTGGTCGCGGCCATGCGCAGCGCGTTTGAAGATTCCGGTGCTCAGGCGGTGGTGTTGCTCATCAATTCGCCCGGCGGCAGTCCGGTGCAGGCGGGCATCATCAGCGACGAAATCCAGCGCCTCAAGTCCAAGTACAACAAGCCGGTGTATGCCGTGGTGGAGGAAACCTGCGCATCTGCGGCCTATTACATCGCCTCGTCCGCGGATGAGATCTATGTGGACAAGGCCAGCATCGTGGGCAGCATTGGCGTGCTGATGGATGGTTTTGGTTTCACCGGCACGATGGAAAAACTGGGCGTGGAGCGCCGGCTGCTGACGGCGGGTGCGAACAAGGGCTTTCTGGATCCGTTCAGTCCGATGTCGGACGAGCAAAGGCAATATGCAATGCAGATGCTCGACCAGATCCACCAACAATTCATCGGCGTGGTCAAGAAGGGCCGGGGCGACCGCTTGAAGGAAACCCCCGAAACCTTCAGCGGACTGTTCTGGACCGGGCAGCATGCCGTGGAGATGGGGCTGGCCGATGATCTGGGCAACCTGGACTACGTGGCGCGCGAAGTGGTAAAGGCGGAAGAAGTCGTCGACTACACGCGCCGCGAAAACGTGGCCGAACGTCTGGTCAAGCGCTTTGGCGCTGCCATGGGAGCGGGAGCCGCCAAGGCGCTGCAATCGGCCTCTTGGCAAATGCGCTGACCACCCGTATGGCTCGATCCAAACGCAAAGGCCTCGCAACAACTGCGAGGCCTTTTTGTTTTGTGTGCATGTCGCTTTTGCAGCGAAGGCAGCCGTGCCGTATTAGCTGCCGATGGCGAATACGGCGGGCGTGCGGTTGTCAGCAGGGCAGGGCACGTTGCGCCATTGCTTCACGCTGCGGCTTTCGATGCGGCTTTGTTCGAGTGTGAGGCCGCTGGCCACGGCGAGTCGGGTCGTGGGCGCGAGCGATTGCACTAGCGCCTGCCACAGCGCGGCGTTGCGGTATGGTGTTTCGATGAAGAGCTGGCTCTGCCCCTGGCGCGTTGCCAGCGACTCCAACTCTTTGATGCGCTTGGAGCGGTCCGCGCCATCCTGCGGCAAATAGCCGACGAAGGCGAAGTTTTGCCCGTTCAGGCCACTGGCTGCCAGCGCCAGCAGCAGCGAAACCGGGCCAACCAACGGCTGCACGCGCAGGCCCAGATCGTGCGCGGCGCGCACGACAGAACTTCCCGGGTCGGCCACGGCGGGCATGCCTGCCTCGCTGATGAGACCGATGTCGTGACCCGCGTTCGCAGCGGCCAGCAAAGGCGTTGCATCGAATGCCGCATGGCCGCGTCCGCCGTGGTCCCCCTTCTTGTGGACTTCGCGCGGCAATTCGGTGATGAGCTGGGATTGCAACGGAGCAGTCAGCGGATGCAGCGCGTCCACGCGTTTCAGATAAGCGCGCGTGCTCTTGGCGTTTTCGCAGATCCAGTGCGTCAGGCGCGCGGCTTGGCGCAGCGTGCCATCGGGCAGCACGTCGGTCAGCGGCACTTGGCTGTCGCAACCGAAATCAAGCGGCGCGGGGACGAGGTACAGCGTGCCTTTGGTGGGTGGGGAAAGAGACTCGCTCATGGCAGCATGACTCCTGCAGCACGCAACATCTGGCAGGTGCGGATCAATGGCAGGCCGATGAGCGCCGTGGGGTCGTCGCTCTCGATGGCATCGAGCAGGGCAATGCCCAGGCCTTCGCTTTTCGCGCTTCCGGCGCAGTCGTACGGTTGTTCTGCGCGCAAATAGCGCTCGATTTCTGCGTCATCCAATGAACGAAAGCGCACGCGCACTGGCGCCAGATCGGTCTGTGCGAACCCCGTTTCCAGACACACCACGCTCACGGCGGTATGAAAGACCATGGAGTGCCCGCGCATTTCGCGCCACTGGAGCGTGGCGCGTTCGTGGTTGCCGGGCTTGCCCAATGGCTTGCCGTTCAGGTCGGCGACCTGATCGGAGCCAATGACAACGGCCTGTGGATGCTGCGCTGCAACTGCCCGCGCCTTGGCCAGTGCCAGTCGCAAAGCCAGGTCGCGCGGGCTCTCGCCGGGCAGGGGGGTTTCGTCCACATCGGGTGCGGCCACGTCGAAGGGCAGTTGCAGGCGCTCCAGCAACTGGCGGCGATAGCGGGAGGTAGAGCCCAAAATCAGAGGGCGTAGCGGGGAAGTGGCTTGCTGCATGCTCCGATTCTCTTACACTGCGGGCATGACCAAGGAACTCTCTGCTGATCGACTCGATATCAAGGCCTTCGCCCAAGCGGGCGGGCACTTGGTCGGGCACGATTCGCTGCTCAAATACAAGCGCGTGGCCGAAGAGGCCAAGGGACTGCATCCTGATCTCATCGTGGACTGGCAAGCCGACGGAGAAATCCGCACGCTGGCCGGTATTGGCTCGCAGGTCTGGATGCGCCTGAAGGTGCATGCTGCCGTTCCCATGCAGTGCCAGCGCTGCCTTGGGCCTGTGGACGTACCGATCGACATCGAGCGCGAATTCCGTTTTGTGGCCGATGAAGCCACAGCAGAAGCGCTGGACGACGAATGCGAAGAAGATTTGTTGGTGTTGAGCCGCGAATTCAACCTGCGTCAACTGATTGAAGATGAGTTGCTCATGGAGCTGCCCGTGGTTCCGCGCCACGACGAGTGTCCGACGCCGGTGGTGATGAGCTCCAGCGACGAAGATTTCGAAGAGGCCAACGACGAGAAGCCCAATCCATTCGCCGCATTGGCGGGCTTGCGCAAGGATGAGAAGAAACATTGAGCGTTTCGATTGCGCTTGCGGCACACTTGGCATTGAGCAGGGATTTCAAATGGACTATAATCAATGGTTTCGCGCGAAATCCCCTCGTGTCTTGAATGGGCTGATCGCGTTTTTTCCACAAACCCTTTTCAGACCGTAGGAGCCAATCATGGCTGTTCAGCAAAACAAGAAGTCCCCATCCAAGCGCGGCATGCACCGTTCGCACAACGCCCTGAATGTTCCGGGCATCGCAGTGGAGCCCACCACTGGTGAAAACCATCTGCGTCACCACATCAGCCCTAACGGTTTCTACCGTGGCCGTCAGGTGATCAAGAGCAAGACAGAAGCCTGATCGAGGCTTTTGCAATCCAGGGCCCGCAGCTACACGCCGGTAGCGCGGGCCTTTGTTTTTTTGGCGTGTCCAAGTATTTTTACGAGTCAACTCATCGAACTCGTCACTTTGCCTAAATGATCACACTGGCTGTCGACTGTATGGGGGGCGATCATGGCCCCGATGTCACACTTCCCGCTTGTCGTCAATTTTTGACGCAGCACCCCGATGCCCAGTTGTTGCTGGTCGGGCAACAGGCGGCGCTGTCTGCATTCCAGCATGAGCGTGCGCGCATCGTGCCCGCCACGGAAGTGGTTGCGATGGACGACGCGGTAGAGGTCGCCTTGCGACGCAAGAAGGACTCGTCGATGCGCGTGGCCATCCAGCAGGTCAAGGATGGCGCGGCGCAGGTGGCCATTTCCGCGGGCAACACGGGTGCTCTGATGGCCATCGCACGCTATCTGCTCAAGACACTGGAAGGCATCGATCGCCCTGCCATTGCCACGCAGATGCCCAACGAAAAGGGCGGTGCGACCACCGTGCTCGATCTGGGTGCGAACGTGGATTGTTCGGCCGAGCATTTGCTGCAATTTGCCGAAATGGGATCGGCGCTGGTATCCGTTCTGCAAGGGCGAGCGCATCCGACGGTGGGCCTGCTGAACATCGGTGAAGAGGCCATCAAGGGTAGCGAAGTCATCAAGGAAACCGGAGAGCTGCTGCGCGCTGCGGGCGCAAGCGGCAATATCAACTTCTACGGAAATGTCGAAGGAAACGATATTTTCAAAGGAGTTGTTGACATTGTCGTTTGTGACGGTTTTGTGGGTAACGTAGCTTTGAAGGCTTCCGAAGGGGTGGCGTCCATGATCGTGGGCGGGCTCAAAGAAGAATTCAAACGCAATATATTTACGAAATTTGCAGCGATCGTCGCCTATCCGGTGCTAACTGCGCTGATGAGGCGCATGGATCACCGTCGATACAACGGCGCAGCCTTGCTGGGATTGAGAGGTCTGGTGTTCAAGAGTCATGGTTCTGCCGACGCAATGGCATTCGAGCAGGCGCTCAACCGGGCGTATGATGCAGCCCGCAACAATCTACTCGACCGCGTTCGGACGCAAGTGGCCCGCACGACGCCAGAGGTGGCGCCTGGCGGCGGTTCGATTTCGTCTGATTTCACGTCGGCTACACATCAATGAGACGCTTTTCACGTATTTCTGGCACGGGCAGCTTTTTGCCTCCCCGTCGTGTGACCAACGAGGATCTGGTCGCCGAACTCGCTCAGCGAGGCGTTGAAACCTCCGATCAGTGGATCGTCGAGCGCACTGGCATCAAGGCGCGTCATTTCGCCGAGCGCGATGTGTCCAGCAGCGATCTGGCGCTGCAGGCGTCACGCCAGGCCATCGAAGCCGCCGGTATCACTGCCGAAGACATCGACCTGATCATCGTCGCCACCTCCACGCCGGATATGGTTTTTCCTTCGACCGCCAGCATCCTGCAAAACAAGCTGGGCGTGCATGGCTGCCCCGCGTTTGACGTGCAGGCGGTGTGCAGCGGCTTCGTCTATGCGATGACCGTGGCCGATGCCATGATCCAGTCCGGCATGGCCCAGCGCGCGCTGGTGGTGGGCGCAGAAGTGTTCAGCCGCATTCTCGACTTCAGCGATCGCACGACCTGCGTGCTGTTTGGCGATGGCGCAGGTGCCGTGGTGATGGAGGCCTCAGACAAGCCGGGGATTCTGGCCAGCGACCTGCATGCCGATGGTCGCCACGTCGACATCCTGTGTGTGCCGGGCAATGTCTACGGCGGTCAGATTCTGGGCGATCCGCTGCTCAAGATGGATGGTCAGGCCGTGTTCAAGTTGGCCGTGGGCGTGCTGGAGAAGGCCGCGCGTGCAGCGCTGGAAAAAGCCAGCCTCACCGACGCCGATATCGACTGGTTGATCCCGCATCAAGCCAACATCCGCATCATGCAAAGCACGGCCAAGAAGCTGAAGTTGCCCATGGAGAAGGTGATCGTTACCGTCGATCAGCATGGCAATACCTCAGCGGCCTCGATTCCGTTGGCGCTGGACCACGGCGTGCGCGCGGGTCAAATCAAGCCTGGCCAAAATCTTCTGCTGGAAGGTGTGGGCGGTGGCTTTACCTGGGGCGCGATCCTCCTCACCATGTAAGCTAGACAGGCGCGTGGCCCGCTGCCGTAGTGGCGGTGGGCTGCGGTGCGAGTCAGCGCAAGAATAATATCTATAGCTATGTCCAAAACATTTGCATTTGTCTTTCCCGGTCAGGGTTCGCAATCGGTCGGCATGCTCGATGGCTGGGGTGATCATCCGGTCGTGCTGGAGACGCTGCGCGAGGCATCGGACGCGCTGGGCGAAGACGTCGCCCAACTGATTCACGAAGGTCCCAAAGAGGCGCTGGCCCTCACCACCAACACGCAGCCGGTCATGCTGGTTGCTGGCGTGGCGGCGTGGCGCGTCTGGCGCGCGGAAGGTGGCGCGCTGCCGGTGGCAATGGCAGGGCATTCGCTGGGTGAGTATTCCGCGTTGGTAGCGTCCGGCGTGTTGACGCTGGCGCAGGCAGCGCCGCTGGTGCGATTGCGCGCGGCAGCGATGCAGGAAGCCGTGCCCGTCGGAACGGGTGCTATGGCCGCCATTCTGGGCCTCGATGCGGCCAAGGTGGTCGCAGGCTGCCAAGAGGCGACAGCAGGCTTCGGTGCGGACTCCGAAGACGTGGTGGAGGCCGTCAATTTCAACGATCCGGCGCAGACCGTCATTGCGGGCACCAAGGCCGGCGTGGAGAAGGGCTGCGAAGTGCTCAAGGCAGCAGGCGCAAAGCGCGCATTGCCGCTGCCTGTCTCGGCGCCGTTCCACTCCAGCCTCATGAAGCCCGCCGCTGAAAAGCTGCGCGCAGCGCTGGCTGCGCTCACACTGGGAACCCCGCAAATCCCCGTCGTGAACAACGTGGATGTGGCGGTGGTGCAAGACGCCGACGCCATCCGCGACGCCCTGTATCGTCAGGCATTTGGCCCTGTGCGCTGGGTGGAATGTGTGCAGGCGCTCAAGGCACGCGGCGTAACGCATATCATTGAGTGTGGGCCGGGCAAGGTGCTCGCTGGCATGACCAAGCGCATTGATGCGGATTTGGTCGGTGCGTCCATTTATGATCCTGCCACACTGGCGGAAACCAAAGAATTGCTGGCATGAGCGAAACCAACACAACCACAGCACAAATCGCACTGGTCACCGGTGCCACGCGCGGCATTGGCGCTGCCATCGCTGTCGAACTGGCAGGCCGTGGCTATCGTGTCATTGGCACAGCCACCTCGGATGACGGTGCGGCACGCATCAGCGAAGCGCTGGCAGCCAAGGGCGGCAAGGGCGTGAAGCTGAATGTGACCGACGGCGCCGCCGTGGACGCACTGATCGACGCCACCGTCAAGGAATTTGGCGGCCTGCATATCCTTGTGAACAATGCGGGTATTACGCGTGACACATTGGCCATGCGCATGAAAGACGATGACTGGGATGCCGTCATCGACACCAATCTGAAGGCCGTATTCCGCGTGAGCCGTGCGGCTATTCGCCCCATGATGAAGCAGCGCTTTGGCCGCATCATCAGCATCACCAGCGTGGTGGGCGCATCGGGCAATCCGGGGCAGGCCAACTACGCCGCCGCGAAGGCCGGTGTTGCGGGAATGACACGCGCGTTGGCGCGTGAACTGGGCAGCCGTGGCATCACGGTGAACTGCGTTGCTCCGGGCTTCATCGCCACGGACATGACGGCGAATCTGCCCGAAGAACAAAAATCTGCACTCAAGTCGCAGATTGCCATGGGCGATCTGGGCCAGCCAAGTGACATTGCTCACGCGGTTGCCTATCTCGCTTCACAGGGTGCTGGCTATGTGACGGGGCAGGAATTGCACGTCAATGGCGGCATGTACATGTAAGGTAAAAACCAGTTAGTGCCGGTTCGTCCGTACGGCTAGCTGCTTGGCCCTTGTCGCGAAGCAGTTAAAATCGCGGATTCATTCACAACCCCCTGAGGGAAACCATGAGCGATATCGAAGCACGTGTCAAGAAAATCATTGCCGAACAACTCGGTGTGGAAGAGTCCCAAGTGACCAACGAAAAGGCCTTCGTGGCTGACCTGGGCGCTGACTCCCTGGACACGGTCGAATTGGTGATGGCTCTGGAAGATGAGTTCGGCATCGAGATTCCTGACGAAGACGCAGAGAAGATCACAACGGTGCAGAACGCAATCGACTACGCCAACACCCACCAAAAGGCCTAATCGGCTTTTTGACCGATCAGATCAGCAGAAAGTTTGAACGCATGAGCCGTCGTCGCGTTGTCGTGACCGGCCTGGGCTGCATCTCTCCTGTAGGTAATACGGTAGAGGCAGCATGGGCCAACCTTCTTGCCGGCCAGTCCGGCATTGACCTCATCACCAAGTTCGATGCGTCGAACTTCTCCTGCAAGATTGCAGGCGAGGTCAAGGGTTTCGATGTAGAGAAGTACATGAGCGCGAAAGATGCGCGCAGCATGGACGCCTTCATCCACTACGGCATTGCTGCGGCAGAACAGGCCGTGCTGGACGCCGGACTGCCTACGGGCGAAGCACTGGATGACGAGCTGTCCACACGCATCGGATGCGTGATCGGCTCGGGCATCGGTGGCTTGCCGATGATCGAAAACACCCACGCAGAACTGGCAGCGCGCGGCCCGCGCCGCATCACGCCGTTCTTCGTGCCTGCCTCCATCATCAACATGGTGGCAGGGCATGTGTCCATGCGCTTCGGGTTCAAGGGCCCGAATCTCTCGGTGGTGACGGCCTGCACGACAGGTCTGCATTGCATCGGCGAGGCAGGACGCATGATTGAATATGGCGATGCAGACGTGGTCGTCGCTGGTGGTACGGAGGCAACCGTGTCTCCGCTGGGCGTGGGCGGTTTCGCCGCCATGCGCGCACTGTCCACCCGCAATGACGACCCCAAGACTGCGTCGCGCCCCTGGGACAAGGGCCGTGACGGCTTTGTTCTGGGTGAAGGTGCTGGCGTGATGGTGCTCGAAGAGTACGAACACGCCAAGGCGCGCGGTGCCAAGATCTACGCCGAATTGAGTGGGTATGGCATGAGCGCGGATGCAGGTCACATGACCGCTCCCAACATGGATGGTCCACGTCGCGCCATGCTGAATGCATTGCGCAACGCGGGTGTCAATGCCGATCAGGTGGATTACCTGAACGCGCACGGTACCTCGACCCCATTGGGTGACATCAATGAATCCAATGCCATCAAGGCGGCGCTGGGCGACCACGCCAAGAAGATGGTGGTGAGCTCCACGAAGTCCATGACCGGCCACTTGCTGGGCGGTGCGGGCGGCATCGAAAGCGTGTTCACGGTGCTGGCGCTGCGCGACCAGAAGGTTCCTCCGACCATCAATCTCCACGAACAGGACCCCGAGTGTGATCTGGACTATTGCGCCAACACCGCTCGCGACCTGAAGATGGATGTGGCCGTGAAGAACAACTTCGGTTTTGGCGGCACCAACGGCACTTTGGTTTTCAAGCGTATCTGATGCCATGACGGCCGATGCGAAGGCGCCCATGCGCTTGGATCGGCCTGAATACCTGCCGCATCATTCCCTGTCGCAGGCGAACGCGCTGCAAACGTGCATCGTCCTGATCTGAAGGGCGATATGACGATGCAGATGCAAACCATGGCACGCCATCGCTCATCTGCGCCGGTGGTGCACTTTCCTTTGTGCAGATCGCAAGCGCTGGGTTGGGCTCTGGGGGCATTAGCGTTGCTCGGAATGCTGGTGCTGCTGGCTTGGCTGGCGTCGGGGGTGAGGGACCATCTGGCGGCGAAATCAGTAGCAGGCGCTGTCCTGTGGATGGCTTCGGCGGGAGTGGTTTTGCGCTTCTGGTGTCTGCACTCCAAAGGCATGCTGATGTGGGATGGTGGTCAGTGGTTGCTGGAAGAATCCAGTGACCGCCAACAGGGCTTGGTCAGTGCGCCTCAAGTGCTGATCGATGCGCAGTCATGGATGGCGCTGCAGGTCAGAGTGCTGGCGTCGGGGCGCATTCAGTGGCTGTGGCTGGAGCGACGACAGGCCCCTGACCATTGGGCGGATTTGCGGCGCGCGGTATATTCGCGCGCCTTGTTGGATTCACCCGTGCCGGCTGGCACGGTGACCTGAAGATTTTTTCAGCCTGATGAAGCGCTGAGCGTTTGCCACAGAACATGACATCAAACACCTCCGAGCCGACCGCCAGCGCTGATACCGATCAGCAATTGGTGGAGCGCACGCTGGCAGGCGATCAGCGCGCTTTCGAGTTGTTGGTGATCAAGTATCAGCGACGTATCGAGCGGCTGATTGGTCGCATGGTGCGCGACACGGACCTGATTCCCGATATCGCGCAAGAGACTTTTCTGCGCGCCTACCGTGCGCTGCATCAATTTCGCGGTGATGCCCAGTTTTACACGTGGCTCTACCGCATTGCGGTGAATACCGCCAAGAAGGCGCTGGTCGATCTCAAGCGCAATCCCATCATCACCGAGACAGCATTTCGTTCTGGAGATGACGAGGATGAAACTTCTTCGAATGCTTTTGAACTAACCACGGACGAGACCCCCGAAACTGTGCTGGCGGCGCAAGAAATTGCCGCCGCGGTGAACTCGGCGATGGAAGCGCTGCCCGAAGATTTGCGTCAGGCGGTCACATTGCGGGAAATTGAGGGGTTGAGTTACGACGAAATTGCAGAAGCCATGAACTGCCCGATCGGCACGGTGCGCTCGCGGATTTTCCGGGCGCGCGAGGCCATTTCCGCAAAGGTACGGCCTTTGCTGGACAAGCAGACGGGCAAACGGTGGTGATGCAAGTGCAACACACGACGAACGAAGCAGCTATTGGCAGGTGAGACCATGAACGGCGATCTAAAGATGCGAGAACAGTTGTCGGCATTGGCCGACGGCGAGCTGGCGAGCGCGCATTGCGCGCAGGCAGTGGCGTTTGCAGATTGTGATGAGGGGCGTGCCGCGTGGCACGAATATCACCTCATCGGCGATGTGCTGCGTTCCTCCGAATTGGCGCGGCCGTTGAGTTGCGACCTCATCGCGCGCTTGCGCGCCGATATCGCGGCTGAATCGGGTGGGTCGACGCTGGTGACAGGTGACGTGGTGCAGGTCGCTCCGGCGCAAGAGCAGGCCATTCCCGAGCGTGCTGCAGTATCCCACGGTGTGCCTGCTGCGATCCTGCATGACATCGAAGCGGCGAACCACGATGTATTCCGCTGGAAAATGGTGGCCGGATTTGCTTCTTTGGCCGCCGTCGCCACCATCGGGTGGAATGCCTACACCGGCCTCACCGCACCTGCGTCGCAGCAGGGCGTGCAATTGGCGGCGGTTCCTGCTGCTGCGAGCCAGCCCATGCAGGCGCCGCAAACGCTGGTGGCCAATGTGGGTGCGGGCGCGTCGTCAGGGCAGCAGGCCGTGATGATCCGTGATCCGCGTCTCGATGAGTTGCTCGCGGCGCACAAGCAATACGGCAATACCTCGGCACTCCAGATGCCTGCGGGTTTCTTGCGCAACGCCACTTTCGAAGCGCCCGCGCGCTGATCTCCAGCGCGTGCGCACGCATCACGTGAGAATGGATGGCGATTGATGGGGGTGCAGGTGTCTATGCCGATCCACATCGCCACGCCTGTCGAGTGCGCGCCTAGCCAGTCCTTCTCCCGTTGTGTAGTGATGCCTTTGTTGGAAGCGCGCCGTTGGTGCGCGCTGCTGCTGTGCCTGTCTTCGCTGACGTGGGCCGGAGCTGCCCACTCTGCCGGATGTGGGATGCCGCCGCTCTCGTCATCGCAAATGCGTGCTCTGAACATCGATGGCTGGCTGGAGCGCATGCGCCGCGCCACGGATCTCAATACCTACAGCGGCCAGTTCAACGTACTGTCTTCCTCCGGCGTTGTGAGCAGTTCTCGCGTGTGGCACGTATGCGAGCCCGAGCGCCAGATCGAGCGCATGGAGGCGCTGTCCGGCAATCCGCGCATCGTCTATCGCCAGAACGCCGAGGTGCGCAGCTTTCTGCCCGCCGAACGCGTGGTGAAGATCACGTCGCGCGACATGCCGCGTAAATTTGCGCTGCCCCATGGGGTGGATGAAGGCATGCTGGCGGCCCACTACGTGGCACAGCTCAGTGGGCACGAACAATTGATTTCGCGCACGGCGGATGTGCTCGATCTGCGCCCGCGAGACGCCCTGCGTTTTGGCTACCGCATCTGGCTGGATCGCGAAAGTGGTCTGGTGCTGAAGTGGCAGACGATTTCGGCGGGCGGCAAGGTGCTGGAGGAAGCCGGGTTTTCACGACTCGCGTTGGAAACGCCGGTCGGTGGCGCTCAGATTGAAGCCATGATGAACGATGTGGTGGGCTATCGCGTCGTGCGTGATGCGCGTGCCGTCACCACATTGCACGATCATGGCTGGAGTCTGCACGTGCCGGTGCCGGGCTTTGTCTTGCTGAACTGCACGCAAACATCCTTAGTGCCGGACACGGCCGATAAAGCCGCGCTTGCAGCGGCGCCGTTGACGCCGGTGCAATGTGTGTATTCCGATGGATTGGCGACGATTTCGGTATTCCTGGAAGCCTATGGCGAAGATCAGCGAGCCTACGAAGGGCAAGGGATGCGCTTGGGCGCGACGCAGACGCTGTCCATGCGCGTCGCCCAGCATGGCTGGGTCACGATGGTGGGCGAGGTCCCTTTGCTCACGCTGCGGCGCTTCGCATCGGCTATAAAGCACGTTGAACAATGAATGGTCGAATGAACTCGTGCGTGCGATTGCGTGCGCCAAGGGAACCATTCGGCGCATTGTCCTTCACAAGAGGCATCGGCATATTTGCCAAGATAGCAAGAACATTTTTCCGAGGTTGAGATGTTGAGGAATCATCAGAAGAAAACTTGGCACGGCGTTGCGCTGGCCGTTCTGTCGGCGGCGGTGTTCACCACGTCGCTTGGTACCGTGCAACCCGTGCAAGCACAGCCTGCAGCGACCGCTCGCGGGCTGCCTGACTTCACGGATCTGGTCGATCAGGTCGGCCCTGCCGTGGTCAACATCCGCACCACCGAAAAGGTGACTCCGGGCGATCCGAGCAGCGCCATGGACGAGGACATGCTGGAGTTCTTCCGGCGCTTTGGTGTTCCCATCCCCAACATCCCGCGCCCGCAAGGCCCGCAGCGCCGCAATCAGCAGCCTGAAGAGCAGCCGCGCGGTGTGGGCTCGGGTTTCATCCTGAGCTCCGATGGCTTTGTCATGACCAATGCGCACGTGGTGGATGGTGCGGATGAAGTGATCGTCACGCTCACCGACAAGCGCGAGTTCAAGGCCAAGATCATCGGCGCGGACAAGCGCTCCGACGTGGCCGTGGTGAAGATCGATGCGACGGGCCTGCCGGCCGTGAAGGTCGGCGACGTGAACCGCCTGAAGGTCGGTGAATGGGTGATCGCCATCGGCTCGCCGTTCGGCCTGGACAACACCGTGACGGCCGGTATCGTCAGCGCCAAGCAGCGTGACACGGGCGACTATCTGCCGCTCATCCAGACCGACGTGGCCGTGAATCCTGGCAACTCCGGTGGTCCGCTGATCAACATGCGTGGCGAAGTGGTCGGTATCAACAGCCAGATCTATTCGCGTTCGGGCGGCTTCATGGGCATCTCGTTCGCGATCCCGATCGACGAGGCGATCCGCGTGAGTGACCAGTTGCGCGTCACTGGCCGCGTCAGTCGCGGGCGCATCGGCGTGCAGATCGAGCAGGTCTCGAAAGACGTCGCCGAGTCGCTCGGCCTGAGCAAAGCGCAAGGGGCTTTGGTGCGCGGCGTCGAGGTCGGCTCGCCCGCCGAAAAGGCCGGTATCGAAGCGGGTGACGTGATCACCAAATTCGACGGCAAGGCGGTCGAGAAAACCGTTGACCTGCCGCGTCTGGTGGGCAACACCAAGCCGGGCACCAAGTCGACTGTGACGGTGTTCCGCCGTGGCAATTCGCGCGATCTGCCGATCACCATTGCGGAAGTCGAGCCCGACGAGAAGACCGCCAGCAATGCCAAGTCTGGCGCTAGCAAACCCAAGGCGTCTGCGGCTGCGGAGCAGCTCGGTTTGATGGTGACGGATCTGACCGATGCACAGCGCAAGGAACTGAAGATCAAGGGCGGCGTGCGCGTCACGCAAGTGGCCGAAGCGGCGGCCCGCGCGGGCCTGCGCGAAGGGGACGTGATCATGAGCGTGGCCAACACCGAGGTCGCAAGCGTGAAGGACTTTGATGCGGCGCTGGCAAAAGCCGACAAAAACAAGCCTATTAATGTGCTGTACCGCCGTGGAGAATGGGCACAATACGCGCTGATTCGCCCCTCCAAATGATTGAGAATTGACGCGAGTCAGGCGGTGATCGGCCCCATTCCCTTAGCAGGGGATAGGGCCTTTCTTGTTCAGAAGCAGACTCGCCAGGGATGGCCCGGCGGATTTTTGCGCTTTCCGCTACGTCGAGGGAAAAGTTTCTTTCTGCATATTTCTATAGAATAGCGGCCATCTAACAATCAATATCCGTATAAATGGGCGTGAACACCCCATGATGTGGGATGAACAGGGTTGATGCACAGGCAGTCCACAGTTCGCTCACAAGTTGTTCATGTGATTTACAATTGTATTGTTGATAACCTGTGAATAATTTCCCCGTTGCTATGCGGCAACGGCCCTAAGTTGCGCTGGAATGGGCTTCCCCAGAAGGCCTTTTTGCCTACAATGAAGCTCCAACTATCGCAGTTGCCAAAGATTGTTGGTTTAGGGCGCGTCGCTTTTTGACGCGCCCTTTTTTCTTGTCCTCCGGTCTTTGCAATTCAAACACTTGCTGTTTTCCGTTGATGAATCACATCAGAAATTTTTCGATCATTGCGCACATCGACCACGGTAAATCCACGCTCGCTGACCGTCTGATCCAGCGTTGCGGTGGCCTGGCCGATCGCGAGATGCAAGCCCAGGTTCTGGACTCGATGGAAATCGAGAAAGAGCGTGGGATAACCATCAAGGCGCAGACCGCTGCGCTGCAGTACAAGGCCAAGGATGGCAAGGTCTACAACCTCAATCTGATCGACACGCCCGGGCACGTGGACTTCTCTTATGAAGTCTCGCGCTCGCTGTCCGCATGTGAGGGCGCATTGCTGGTGGTGGACTCTTCGCAAGGTGTGGAGGCCCAGACCGTCGCGAACTGCTACACCGCGCTCGAGTTGGGCGTGGAAGTGCTGCCCGTGCTGAACAAGATGGATCTGCCGCAAGCCGATCCCGACAACGCGAAGGCCGAAATCGAAGACGTGATCGGCATCGATGCCAGTGACGCCATTCCTTGCTCCGCCAAGACGGGCCTCGGCATCGACGAAATTCTTGAAGCCGTCGTCGCCAAGGTGCCGCCGCCAAAGGGGCAGCCCGATGCGCCGTTGCGCGCGATGATCATCGACAGCTGGTTCGACTCCTACGTCGGCGTCGTGATGCTGGTGCGCGTGGTGGATGGCGAGCTCAAGCGCGGCGAGCGCTTCAAGATGATGGCGACGGGCGCAGCCTATGAAGCCAACAACTTGGGCGTGTTCACTCCGGCCAACGTGGCGCGCGATTCGCTCAAGGCGGGCGAGGTGGGCTACATCATCGCGGGCATCAAGGAACTGAAGGCGGCGAAGGTGGGTGACACCATCACGCTGGAAAAGAAGCTGCCCAACAATCTGGGCCCGGCCGAGTCCGCGCTGCCCGGTTTCAAGGAAATCCAGCCCCAGGTGTTTGCCGGTCTGTATCCGACCGAGGCGAACCAGTACGACGCACTGCGCGATGCGCTGGAAAAGCTGCAACTCAACGATGCGTCGCTGCAGTTCGAGCCGGAAGTGTCGCAGGCGCTGGGCTTTGGCTTCCGCTGCGGTTTTCTCGGTCTGCTGCACATGGAGATCGTGCAGGAGCGTCTGGAGCGCGAGTTCGATCAGGACCTGATCACGACGGCCCCCAGTGTGGTGTATGAAGTGGTCAAGGGCGACGGCGAAGTCATCATGGTGGAGAACCCCTCCAAGATGCCGGAGCAGGGCCGCATCCAGGAGATCCGGGAGCCCATTGTGGTCGTGCACCTGTACATGCCGCAGGACTATGTGGGCCCGGTGATGACGCTGGCCAACCAGAAGCGCGGCGTGCAGTTGAACATGCAATACCATGGCCGTCAGGTGATGCTCACCTACGAACTGCCGCTGGGCGAGATCGTGCTGGACTTCTTCGACAAGCTCAAGTCGGTCTCGCGCGGCTATGCCTCGATGGACTACGAGTTCAAGGAATATCGCCCATCCGACGTGGTGAAGGTGGACATCCTGCTGAACGGCGAGAAGGTGGACGCGCTGTCCATCATCGTGCACCGCACGCAGGCGCAATACCGTGGTCGCGCCGTGGCGGCAAAGATGCGCGAAATCATCAGCCGCCAGATGTTCGACGTGGCCATCCAGGCCGCCATCGGTGCGAACATCATTGCGCGCGAGACAATCAAGGCGTTGCGCAAGAACGTGCTGGCAAAATGCTATGGCGGCGACATCACGCGCAAGCGCAAGCTGCTGGAAAAGCAGAAGGCGGGTAAGAAGCGTATGAAGCAGATTGGTTCGGTGGAGGTGCCGCAGGAGGCGTTCCTCGCCATTCTGCAGGTGGAAGACTAAAAAAACTACAGGAAGAAAAAGGCATCGGCCCATGCAAGTTTTGACATCTCTGATCCTCGCGCTCTTCGTGGGCTACATCGGTGCCTGGTACGTGGGCGCGATCGAGGGTAATTTCGCGTTGCTGCTGTTTCTGGCGACGGTGGTGACGGGCCTCTACTGGTTGGCTGAACGCTTTTACTTCCTGCCGCGCCGCAAGCAGGCGGCCGAGACGTTTGCATCATCCACGGCGCAACGCCGCGAGGAATTGGAGCGCATGGGCATTCGCCCTGACGGCGCGGATGACATCCAGAGCACGCAGCAAAAGCTGATCATGCAGCCGTGGTGGCTGGACTGGACGGCCGGGCTGTTCCCGGTCATCCTGGTGGTGTTCCTGCTGCGGTCATTCCTGTTCGAGCCGTTCAAGATTCCGTCCGGGTCGATGTATCCGACGTTGTGGGTGGGCGACCTCATCCTTGTGAACAAGTTCACCTATGGCCTGCGCATGCCCGTGTTCAACACGCGCATCACTGGCGGCAAGGCGCCCGAAAACGGTGACGTGATCGTGTTCCGTTATCCGCCCCAGCCGAATGTGGATTACATCAAGCGCATCATTGGTGTGCCGGGCGACAAGGTGGCTTACCTGAACAAGCGCCTGACGATCAACGGCAAGCCGGTTCCGACCACGAGCCTGCCGGACTTCTTCGAGGCGGACGCGATGCGCTACTTCAAGCAGTTCCAGGAAACCATCGGTGGCAAGCCGCACAATGTGCTGAACAACAGCGATGCATCCGCCTTTGTGCAGGGCGCAAGCAATTTCCAGCATCGCGACATGTGCAACTACAGTGTCGAAGGCGTGACCTGCACGGTGCCCGAGGGGAATTACTTCGTGATGGGCGACAATCGGGACAACTCGCTGGACTCGCGCTATTGGGGCTTTGTGCCCGAGGGCAACATCGTGGGACGGGCGTTCTTCATCTGGATGAACTTTGGTAATCTGAAGCGGATTGGATCGTTCAACTGACAAGACGCCAGCCGGCTGGCATCCAGAATTGATACATAGAGCAAGAGGGAATTACTGGTATGGCATCACATCGCGTTTCTGCACCGCGCGCTCGTCAGCGTGGACTGTCCTTCATCGGTCTGGTGTTCGTGCTCCTGATTGCCGTGGCAATCGGTTATGTGGCAACGACATCCATGCCGATCCTGATGGAGTGGCAAGCCGTACACAAGGCCGTGCGTAAAGCGGCTGCGGAAGGTGGTTCGGTGGCGCAAGTGCGTGCGGCGTTTGACCGCTCGGCTGTCATCGATGACATCCGCACCATCAACGGCAAGGATCTCGAAGTCACCAAAGAAAATGAAACGGTCGTCGTTTCTTACGAGTATTCCCGCGAAATTCCATTGTTCGGGCCGGCTTATCTGCTCTACCGGTTCCATGGTTCATCAAAGTAGTGTTATCTAACGGACTTCTCTCGCTGCAAGATCGACTGCAGCATGCATTCAAAGACGCGGCGCTGCTGCAGCGCGCGGTCACGCACCGCAGCTTCAGCGCCGATCACAACGAACGCCTCGAGTTTCTTGGCGACTCCGTTCTGGGGCTCGCCGTTTCCACCATGCTGTTTCGCCGCCTTCAGGATCTGCCTGAAGGGGATTTGTCGCGCATGCGCGCAAATCTGGTCAAACAGGATTCGCTGCACCGCATCGCCACGCGGCTCAAAATCTCCGAGGTTCTGCGCCTGGGCGAGGGCGAGTCCAAGTCCGGCGGCAAGCTGCGTCCGTCCATTCTGGCGGATGCAGTTGAAGCATTGATCGGCGCGGTCTACCTGGATGCCGGATTCGAGACCGCGCAGGCCATGGTGCACCGCTTCTTTGAGGGCGTCGACCTGAGCCCCGAGAAGCAAGCCGCCGCCAAGGATGCCAAGACCGCGCTGCAGGAGTGGCTTCAGGGTCGCAAGATGAAACTGCCGCAGTATCGTGTGGTCGGCACGGCGGGCGCAGCACACAAGCAGACCTTCGAAGTGGTCTGCGAAATTCCCGACATGGGATTGACCGAACACGGAACGGGTGGCTCACGCCGCGCCGCAGAGCAGGCGGCCGCCACGAGACTGCTCGCCCAATTGAAAGCACAACACGCATGACGAATTCTTCCTCCACGCCACCCGCTGGTGGCCCCGACGAACCCGACGCATTGCCCGCGCAGGGCACCGATGCGCAGAGCAGCGCAGAACTGGACGCCATGCTGGCGTCTGCCCGTCCCGCTGGAGCACCGGTAGACACCACGGGCCAGCGTTGCGGCCTGATCGCCATTGTGGGCAAGCCCAACGTGGGCAAGTCCACGCTGATGAACGCGCTGGTGGGCCAGAAGATTTCCATCACCTCGCGCAAAGCGCAGACCACGCGCCATCGCATCACCGGCATTCGCACGCTGGATCAAACGCAATTTGTTTTTGTCGACACGCCGGGTTTTCAGACCAAGCACAGCACCGCGCTGAACAAGTCGCTCAACAAGACCGTGATGGGCGCCATCGGCGATGTGGACCTGATCCTCTTCGTTGTGGAAGCAGGTAGCTTCACGCTGGCCGACGCCAAGGTGCTGAGCCTCTTCAAGCCCGGTATCCCGACGCTGCTGATCGCCAACAAGCTGGACACCGTGCACCGTCGAGCCGAAATCGCGCCGTGGCTGCGCGACATGCAGGAGCGTCATCCGTTTGCCGAGTTCGTGCCCATGTCGGCCAAGAACAAGGGTGACATCCAGCGCCTGTTCGGCATCATCGAGAAGTACTTGCCCGAGCAGCCTTGGTGGTACTCGCAAGATGAGCTCACCGATCGCAGCGAGCAATTCCTGGCGGCCGAAACGGTGCGTGAAAAGCTGTTCCGCTTCACCGGCGACGAGTTGCCCTACACCTCCACCGTCGTCATCGACAAGTTCGAGGAGGAGCCGAGCAAGCAGCACAAGCGCTTCATCAAGATTGCCGCGACGATCATTGTGGAGCGAGATGGTCACAAGGCCATGGTGATTGGTGAGAAGGGTGAGCGCCTCAAGCGCATCAGCACCGAGGCGCGTCAGGAGCTGGAAAAGCTCATGGACGCCAAAGTCTTCCTCGAAGTCTGGGTCAAGGTGCGCTCGGGCTGGGCTGACGACGAAGCGCGCGTGCGCTCCTTCGGCTACGAGTGATCTGCGCGGACGTGTGTGCCGGGATGGGTGTTGTGTAGATGGCCACCAAGCGCATCAGCGACGAGCCGGCGTTCATCCTGCATCAGTACGACTGGAGTGAATCCAGCCTGATCCTGGAAGTCTTCACCCGCCATTACGGCCGTGTGGCGCTGGTGGCGCGCGGGGCCAAAAAGCCCACGTCCAACTTCCGTCCGGTGCTGCTGCCGTTGCAGCCGCTGCGCCTGACCTACACCATCGCGGGCGAAGGGCATGGCGACATCCATGCACTGAAAGGCGCGGAATGGGTCGGCGGCCATGTCTTGCCATCGGGCGACGCCTTGCTCTCGGGGCTGTATCTGAACGAGCTGATGCTGCGCCTGCTGGCGCGCGAAGACACCCATGCGCCGTTGTTTGACACCTATGCGGGTGTGCTGCATGTGTTGGCCAGTGAACACGGCGATGCGCTCGAGCCCGTGCTGCGCAGCTTCGAACTGGTGTTGCTGCGCGACATCGGCCTGCTGCCCGACCTGCATGTAGAAACGGCCACGCTGACGCCGTTGAGCGACGCGAAACGCTACGCATTGGTCGCCGAAGGTGGTCTGCGCATGGCCGCCGGTTCCGACCGCTCTGCCTTGTCGGGCGCACAGTGGCTGGACCTGCATTCGGCGCTGGTGGATGGCAATTCCAACTCTAACGCTAACGCCAACGCCAATGCGTACACCGCCACGCTGCGCGCGCTGGTGAACGCAGGTCCTGGCATGGCGAGCGAGTTAAAACCGCAATTGCGCGCATTGTTGCAATACCATTGCGGAAGCCCCATGCTGCGCACACGCCAGCTCATGATGGATCTGCAATCGCTATGACAGCACACAACACATCCGCGCGCACTGCGCTTTCGGTCAACGTCAACAAGGTCGCGCTGGTGCGCAATACGCGGCATCTCGGCATTCCCAGCGTGGCGCGTGCAGCGACGCTGTGCCTTGAAGCCGGAGCGCAGGGCATCACCATCCATCCTCGCCCCGACGAGCGCCACATTCGCGCCACCGATGTCGATGAACTCGCCGCGTTGATGAAAGACTGGCCGCAGGCCGAGTTCAACATCGAGGGCAATCCCACGCAGAACCTGATGGACTTCATCCGGCGCACGCGCCCGCAGCAAGCGACGTTTGTGCCAGACAGCGAAGACCAGTTCACCAGTGACCATGGCTGGACCTTCCCGCAGGACGCCGAACGCCTGAAGCCACTGATTGAGGAGTGCCGTTCGCTGGGCGTGCGCGTCAGCTTATTCATGGATCCGGTGCCGCAGCAGATGGCTGCAGCCAGGGCAGTGGGCGCCGATCGCGTTGAACTCTATACCGAGCCCTTTGCCGCCGCGTGGGGCACGGCCGAAACGCCAGCGCAGTTGCAGATCTACGCCACGGCGGCGCAAGCGGCGCTGGACGCTGGCCTGGGCGTGAACGCCGGTCACGATCTGAACCGCGACAACCTTGCCGCCTTTGTGGCGCATGTGCCGGGGCTGCTGGAAGTGTCCATTGGCCACGCGCTCATTGCCGATGCGTTGGAGCTGGGCTATGCGGCGACGGTGCGGGCGTACCAGCAATGCATCGACGACGGCATGGCGGCGCGGACAGCGCGCACGGCGCAAGGGTGACCCGATGATCTACGGCATCGGCACCGACATCTGCGATGTGCGCCGCATCCGCGAAAGTCTGGAGCGGCATGGCGATCGCTTTGCGGAGAAAGTGCTCTCTGAAGGCGAACTCGCAACGTGGCGTGCGCGCACCCAGCGCTGGCCCGCACGCGGCGTGAGCTATCTGGCCACGCGCTTTTCTGCCAAGGAAGCCTTCAGCAAGGCGGTGGGGTTGGGCATGCGCATGCCGATGACGTGGCGCAACTGCGAGATCGCCAAGCTGCCAAGCGGTAAACCCGAAATCGTGCTGCACGGCGCGCTCAAGGAATGGTTTGACGCCCAAGGGCTGGTCGCGCACATCACCGTGACCGACGAGACCGACTACGCCGCCAGCTTCTGCGTGATCGAATACCAACAAGAACCCCGAACCCCGGTGCGCCCTGCGCGCGAACCGCAGGACTGACAACCCATGAACTCTCCCGCCATCCATGCCCCGCTGATCATCGACGTTGCTGGCAAGCAGCTCACCGACGCGGACCGCAAGCGCCTTGCCCACCCGCTGGTCGGCGGCATGATCCTGTTCTCGCGCAATTGGGACCACCGCGAGCAGTTGCTGCAACTGTGTGCCGACATCAAGGCCGTGCGGCCCGATCTGCTTATCAGCGTGGATCACGAAGGCGGTCGCGTGCAGCGCTTTCGCACCGATGGATTCACGCACCTTCCGGCCATGCGCGCCTTGGGTGACCTGTGGATGGACGATGGCAAGGGCAGCAAGCAGCGCGAAGGATCTGGTGCCATGCGTGCCATGGATGCGGCCACCGCGGCGGGCTATGTGCTGGGCAGCGAGCTGCGCTCGTGTGGCGTGGATTTCAGCTTCACGCCGGTGCTGGATCTGGACTGGGGCGAGAGCGGCGTGATCGGGGACCGCAGTTTCCACCGCGATCCACGCGTCGTCGCGACGCTGGCGCGCAGTCTGATGCTGGGCCTGCTGCAATCGGGCATGGCGAATTGCGGCAAACACTTTCCGGGCCACGGCTTCGTGAAGGCCGATTCGCATACCGACGTGCCGGTCGACAAGCGCAGCCTGCGCGACATCCTGAGCCAGGACGCGGCGCCCTACCCATGGCTGTCCACCGCGCTCACTGCCGTGATGCCGGCGCATGTCATCTATCCCAAAGTCGATCCGCTGCCTGCGGGCTTCTCGCGCAAGTGGCTGCAGGACATCTTGCGCGGACAGATGTGCTATGACGGCGCCATCTTCAGCGACGATCTCAGCATGGAAGGCGCGCGGCGCATCAACGGCGCGGTGGTGTCGTTTGCCGATGCGGCCTGCGCGGCGTTGAATGCGGGGTGCGACCTGGCCTTGCTGTGCAACCAGAGTGTGGGCGACAGCACGGTGCTGGATGATTTCCTTGCCGACATGGAGCGCGCCTTGGCGCAAGGCCGTTGGCGCGCGGACGAAAACAGCGAAGCGCGCCGCGTGGCACTGCTGCCGCAAACGCTGCCACAGCCCTGGGACGAGCTCATGATCCAACCGGCATACATGCACGCGCTCGATCTGCTTCCTTGACCGCGGCTGTTTAAGCCTTGCTTCAGAAACGCTCGCCAGAATCTTTTTGGCGGGCGTTGTTGTTTGGAGCGCCCCCACCAAGGCCAAGAACCAGACGCCTGTATCAAAAACAAAATCAAAACCACCTAGCGCCATGCATCTGACCCGGAAACTGCGCAACGCAGCGCACATCACGCGCGAAGCATTTGCCCTCGCCAAACCGTATTTCGTATCGGAAGAAAAATGGCGCGCATGGGGCCTGCTCGCAGGCATCATCGCGTTGAATCTGGCGGCCGTCTTCATGCTGGTGCAGATCAACGAGTGGAACCGGGTCTTCTACGATGCACTGCAGAACAAGCAGGCCGATGTGTTCTGGCATCAGCTTTGGCGCTTTCTGTGGCTGGCGCTCATCTACATCGTCATCGCGGTCTACAAGTTCTACATCACGCAATTGCTGCAACTGAATTGGCGCCGCTGGCTCACGCGGCGCATGATGGCGCGGTGGTTGCAAGCCAAAGCGTTCTACCAGATGGAGCTTGAGCGCTCGCGCGGCGGCGCCTCGCCGGACAACCCGGATCAGCGCATCCAGGAAGACCTCCACCTTTTCACCACCTACACCATCTCCCTGGCGATGGGCCTGCTGAACGCTGTCGTCACCTTCGTAAGCTTTGTCGGCATTCTCTGGAGCCTCAGCGGCGCGGTCGGCGTGCCTGTGCCTGTTTTCTTGGGTGGCGGCGAATGGCAGGTGAACGGGTTCATGGTGTGGATGGCGGTGCTGTACTGCCTCGTGGGCAGCGCGATCACGTTCTGGATCGGTGCGCCGCAGGTCTGGCTCAACAACCGGCAGCAGCAATTGGAGGCCAACTTCCGGCACCACATGATCCGTGTGCGCGAGCATGCCGAGGCGATTGCGCTCGATGATGGCGCGCCGGTGGAAGGCGAGCGTCTCCAACTGCGATTTCGCGACGTGCTGGGCAACTACTACACGCTGATTCGCAAGCAGAAAAATCTGGTGTGGTTCACCAACTTCTTCGGGCAGGCCGCCGTCGTGTTCCCGTTCATCATTGCGGCGCCGCGCTTTTTCAGTGGCGCGATCCAGTTGGGGCAACTCATGCAGATTGCCTCGGCCTTCAATCAGGTGCAGGACTCGCTGAGCTGGATCGTGAACAACTACCCCGACATTGCCGCATGGCGCGCAACCACGCAGCGTCTGGTCGGCTTTGATGCGAGCCTGCATGCGCAGGAAACCGCCGTGCGCGGCGTTGCAGTGCAAAGCGCTGAGGTGTTGCAGACGCAGCAGCTTGAAGTCGATCTGCCCAATGGAAAATCCATTCTGAAAGATGCGGCTCTTCAGGTGCTGCCCGGTGAGCGGGTGTTGATCAGTGGCCCTTCGGGCAGTGGCAAATCGACGCTGATGCGCGTGTTTGCCGATATCTGGCCGTTCGCAAAAGGACAGATGAAGCGGCCGGACGATGCCATGTTCATCCCGCAGCGGCCTTACTTTCCGGATGGACGATTGCGTGACGCACTGGCTTATCCCGAATCCGCCGGGCGCTACACCGACGCCGCGCTCAAGCAGGCCTTGGTGGATGCGCAACTGCCCGACCTGAGTGCGCGGCTGGACGAGGAGGCCGTGTGGAATGCATCGCTGTCTGGTGGCGAGCAACAGCGGCTGGCCATCGCGCGCGTGCTGCTCAAGCGACCTGCGTGGGTGTTCGCCGATGAGGCCACCAGCGCGCTCGACGCCCCCGCCGAAGCGGCCATCTATGGTCAGTTGGCCGGCTTGGTGCAAGAGCGCGGCGGTGCCATGGTGTCGATCGCCCATCGCGACAGCGTGCAGGCGTTTCACAACCGGCGTTGGGAGCTGGATGTGGCGCAGCAGCGCATCGAGGCGGTGACCTGACAAGGCGCCGGAATGCAGGCAAATCGGGCCACCTTTTCCCTCAAAGTGTTACTCGCACCACTCGCCGCGAACGCGGATGGGCTGCGTTAAGATAGCCCATCGCTCCGGGGTGCACGCCAGTGCTGAGATTCACACCCGAGAACTTGAACCGGGTCATTCCGGCGGAAGAAGAGCTTGCAATCTGCGCAGTCATCGCGCCCCAGCGTTTGGGAAGCAAGAGCCTTCGGAGCATGACATCCCGCTCAAGAAGGAAATCCATGGACAAGGCCGCTTCGCTGGTTGCAGATGTGCTCGCATTCATTGCGATGGACGGCTGCACCGACGATCAGTTCGATCAACTCGCCCTGCGGCTGTTTGCGCACCAGTTGGAGTCCAACGCCCCGTTTCGTAGCTTCTGCCTACGTCGCGGTGCCACGCTGCGCAATGTGAAATCGTGGCGAGACATTCCCGCCGTTCCCATCGATGCGTTCAAGGCCATGGAACTGCGCAGCCAGCCCGCGTCGCCCGACGAACGTGTCTTCATGACCAGCGGCACCACGGGACGCGCCGCACGGGGCAGGCATTTTCATCCCAAGCTCAAGGTGTATGACCTGTCCATGCAGCGCCATTTCGCGCAGCGTTTCATGCGTGGCGACAAGCGCATGCCGATGGGCATCCTGTTTCCGGACGAGCAGGCCATGCCCAACTCATCGCTGGCGCACTACCTGGCACTGGCCCGTTCCCAATTCGGAACGCCAGACAGCCGCTACTACCTCACGCCGCAGGGTATCGATGTGCCAGGCCTGTGTGCGGCGCTGGACAACGCCGAGCGCACCGCGCAGCCGTTTGCGCTGCTGGGCGCCAGCTTCAGCCTCGTGCATGTGATGGATGCGCTGCGGGAGCAGGGCCGACGTTTCCAGTTGCCAGCTGGCAGCCGCATTCTCGACACCGGTGGCTACAAGGGGCAGTCGCGCGAGCTGCCACTGGAAGAGTTTTATGCGGGCCTGTCGCAGACCTTTGGCGTGCCGCGCGCGCTGTGCATCAACATGTATGGCATGACGGAACTGAGTACGCAGTTCTATGACGCTGGCAACGCCACGATTCCCTCCGTCAAATCGGGTCCGCACTGGATTCGCTCGCGACTGGTGGAGCCCCTTTCAGGACGCGACGTGGCGGCGGGCGAGCGCGGCATTCTCGTGCACTGTGATCTGGCCAACTACAACTCCGTCACCACGATTCTGACCGAGGATGTGGGCTTGTGGGCCGACGGCGGTTTCCTATTGCTGGGCCGCGCCGAAGGCGCAGCGGCCAAAGGCTGCTCGCTGGCGGTGGAAGAGTTTGTGAAGGCCTCCGCCACGTGAACGCAGAACGCATCACCGCGGGATATCTCCCGGGCCTGAACGACGACGAAGTGCAATGGCATGAGCTGCATTTCGAGCGCGACGGCGCGCGGCTCGCGGTGTCCGTTCCCGTGCTGACGGGCGCGCAAATGCAGGTGCTGACGGCGCGTGTGCAGGCAGCGGCAAGGCAGCATCTGCACACCATGCGCGTGGCTGACATCATCGACGTCATCGACCGGGCCATCGCACGCATGCTGGATCGTGACGACCTTCTGCGCCAGCAGGCCGAGCGCTGGCTGCCAGTGGTCACGGGCTACGACGCCGACATGGTGCGCTTGGGTCTGACAGGTTTTTTCAAGACGTTCAGAGCGCCGCAACTGCGCCGCTTTGTCGCAGAAGATTTCCCCAATCCCGCCGTGCTCGACAGTTTTCAGCCGGCGCCCAAAGGCGGCGCCGTGCGCGCGTTCGGTCCCGATTTGCTGGTGCATAGCTGGGCGGGCAATGTGCCTGCGTTGTCGCTGTGGAGCATGGTGTGCGGATTGCTGGTCAAGTCGGCCAGCATCGGCAAACTGGCCAGTGCGGAGCCCTTGTTTGCGGGCTGGTTTGCACGCCTGTTGGCCGAGGTGCATCCGCCGCTCGCGGACTGTCTGGCCGTGGTGTGGTGGAGCGGAGCGGGCGGTGAGTCAGGTGTGGGTGCCGAAAGCGCCGATGTGCTTCTGAACGCCGCCGACACGGTGCTGGCCTATGGCGGCAACGCCACGCTGAAGGCGCTGCGCCAACGCCTGCCCGTGACCACGCGATTTCTCCCCCATGGTCACAAGCTGGGCTTCGGCCTGATTGGGCAGTCGGCGCTCGACACGCTCAAGGCCCCCGCAGTCGCCCGGCTGGCCGCATGGGATGTGATGCGCTACGACCAGCAGGGTTGCTACTCTCCGCATGTGTTTTATGTGGAGCGCGGTGCAGCGGTGGCACCGCGCACGTTTGCCGACTATCTGGCGGCGGAGCTGGCCAATCTGCAGCGGCGATTCGCACGCCGCAGCCTGACGCTGGAAGAAAGCGCCACCGTGGCCAAATGGCAGCAGGGCGTGGAATGGTCCGATGCCGACAACCAACTGATGGGCAGTGCTGACGCTGCGTGGAACGTGGCTTACAGCGACAGCCTGCAGCCGCTCGCGCCCACGGCGTTGTACCGGACGATTGCAGTCGTCGGCGTGAACAGCCTCGACGCGGTGTTGCCCATGGTGGCAGCACAGCGCGAGTATTTGCAGACCGCCGGCGTGGCCGCAGACCCGGAGGCGTTGCACCGTTTGGCGAACCTGCTGGGCGCAGCGGGTGTCACCCGCATCAGCGCGATTGGCTCCATGAGCATGCCCGAGGCTGGGTGGCACCATGATGGGCGCTTCAACCTGCTCGATCTGGTGCGCATGACCGAGTTGGAGCAGTCGGCAGAGTGGGCGGCGCAGCCCTTGGCGCGCTACGCCGATTGAGCGGTTGGCAGGGCAGGGCAGCACAGTCATGGCATTTCTGGAAATTGACAACGTGGTGTTCACCTATCCGGGCCGAGCCCCGGTAGTGGATGGCGTGGATTGGCACATGCAGGCCGGAGAAATCCATTGCCTGCTCGGGCGCAGCGGGTGTGGCAAGACCACGCTGCTCAAGCTCGCCGCTGGTTTGCTTGCGCCACAGTCCGGGCACATCCGGCTGCGCGGTGGCGAGTTGGTCGCGCCGGGGCCGCATGTGGGCTTCATGTTCCAGTCGCCTACCTTGCTCGATTGGCACACCGGGATCGACAATGTGCTGTTGCCAGTGTCCTTGCAGCGCCGTCCGGTGCCGCAGGACGCGGCCCAGGCGATGCAGTTGCTTGAGCAATTGGGCATCGCCGAGCTAGCGCAGCGGTATCCGCGCGAGATGTCGGGCGGGCAGCAAAGCCGCGTGGCGCTTGCGCGCGCGCTGATTCTGGAGCCACCGCTTTTGCTGCTGGACGAGCCGTTTGCCGCACTCGACGCGATCACGCGCGCAGAGTTGCAGGACGACCTGCTGCAAACCTGCCACGAGCACGGCACGACGGTGTTGTTCGTCACGCACGATATCAACGAAGCCGTGTATCTGGGCGACCGGATCGCGCTCATGCATGGTGGCCGGATCGTGGACGACATCGAAGTCGCACTGCCCGAGCCACGCACGCAGATGCTGCGCCATGGCGCAGCGTTCAACGGGGTGTGCGCGCGCGTGCGGGCGTCCATGGACAGGGTAGCCGCATGACGCCGACGACCTCGCAGGCGCGACTTCTGGCAGGCGTGCTGTTTCTGGTTCTGCTCGGCCTGTGGGAGTGGCTCGTGCGCCAATCCGGCGTGAGCGCCTTGGTGCTGCCTGCGCCTTCCGCCATTGCGCAGGCACTGTGGCAGGGGCTGCAGTCGGGCTACTTCTGGCCGCACATGGTGGCCACCGTTCAGGCGCTGCTCGCAGGACTGGTGCTGGGTGCGCTCGTGGGATTGCTGGTGGGCATGGCGCTGGCGGAATCGGCGCTGCTGGACCGGGTGTTCAAACCTTATGTCGTGGTCAGCCAAGTCGTGCCCAAACTGGCGCTTGCTCCGCTGTTTGTCCTGTGGTTTGGATTTGGCCTGTTGCCCACGGTGTTGATCACGGCACTCATCTGTTTTTTCCCGCTCATGGAAAACACGCTGACCGGCTTGCGGCAAGTGGACGCGCAACGCTTGCAGCTATTCCGCATGCTGGGCGCGACGCGTCTGCAGACGTTATTGCGGCTGAAAATTCCCTCTGGGCTGCCTGCGATCCTCGCTGGATTGCGTGTGGCGAGCGTGCTCGCGCTGGTTGGTGTGGTGGTGGCCGAATTCATGGGCGCCAGCCACGGGCTGGGCGCCGTCATCATCGCGGCGCAGGGCATGATGGACACCACGCTGATGTTCGCCGCCCTCGTGCTGGTTGCAGCACTCGGGCTCCTGCTCTATCAATGCTGCCTGCTGCTGGAGCGGCGGCTGCTGCGCTCCCACGCAGCTTCGTCCGCGCCTTCCCATGCGGGCCCAGCCTCCCGCTCTCACTGATTACTTTGCCCACATGCACACCGAATCGACATTCCCGTTCTCCGTCTCACGCCGCAGCGTGCTCGCCGCTGGCGCGGGGTTTTCTGCAATGACGCTCGCAGGTTCTGGCATGGCCGCATCCACGCAAGGCAAGGTGCGCCTCGCGGGCTGGAGCAAGCCCATCAGCGAGATCACGAACATTCTGGCCGAGCCCGACAAGGGCTTTTTCAAGGCGCAAGGCGTGGACCTGGTCTATCTGCCGGGCGCAGGGGGCGGTGACGCGATCCGCAACCTGCTGAGCGGCCAGGCGGATGTGGCCTTCACCGATCCCGGCTCGTTTTTCATGGCGTTGGACAAGGGCGAAAAGCTGGTCGCGATCTACGACATCTACCCACAGAACGTGTTCAACGTGGTGTCGCTGAAGACGTCCGGCATCCAGAAGCCTTCCGATCTGAAGGGCAGGAAGATTGGCGTGTACAGCCTGTCCAGCGGCACGCGGCAAAACCTGCTGGTTCTGTTGCATCAAGCCGGACTGAAGGAGTCGGACGTGACCATCGTCGTGACGGGACTGCTCAACTTTGCACCATTGATGCAAGGGCAGGTGGATGCGACTGCCGCGACCGATACCGGCCTGGCCGTGGGCATGCGCAAGGGCATGGGTGAGATCCACGTGATTCCGGTGCGCGACCACCTCAACATTTCCAGCGATATGTTCGTGGTGCGTGAAGAGTCGCTGACGCACAAGAAAGACCTGCTCAAGGCATTCTTGCGCGCGTACCGGGACAGCGCCGCATGGATGATCGCCAACCCCGAGGAGGCGGCCACACTGGCCATGAAGCGGGCCATCGATGGCACGCAGCGGGACATCAATCTGGAGGTGATTCGCCTGCGCAACGCGGCGTCGCTGCCCTCCGCTCCAGGCAAGGCAGGTGCGTCGGCGCCTGCGCTGGGTCGCTTCGACATGGCTGCACTGCAAAAGGGCGCGGACACCTATCGTGCGCTCGGAATGGTGCAGCGGCAGATCAACGTGGCGGACGTGGTGGACACCAGCCTGCTGCCGGGAGCCTGAGATGACGCAGCAGTCATCAGCCCTGAATTTGCGCGGCAAGGTCGTGCTGGTCACCGGCGCGAGCCGGGGCATTGGCGCTGCCATCGCCACCGCATTCGCGCGGGAAGGCGCGACGGTGGCCATCAACTACCTTTCCAACGACGCGGCGGCTGCGCAGACGGTGGCGGCATGTCAGGCCGTTGGCGGGGATGCGTGGGCGGTGAAGGCCGACGTTGGCTCTCCCGCTGCGGTGCAGGCCATGGTGGACAGCGTAGTGCGGGAGGCTGGCGGCATCGACATTGTGGTCAACAACGCGTTCAAACCATATGCCTTCGATCCGGAGCGGCGGCCGCTTTTTGATGATCTGGCGTGGAGCGACTATCAACAGCAGTTCGATGGCGCGGTTGGCGCCGCGTTCCATGTCTGTCGCGCGGCGCTTGTGCACATGCGCCAGCGCGGGGGCGGCAGCATGGTGAACATCGTCACCAATCTGGTGGACCAACCTGTGGTGCCGTATCACGACTACACCACGGCCAAGTCCGCGCTGGTGGCGTTCAGCCGCAATCTGGCGAGTGAGCTGGGCCCGCTTGGCATCCGTGTGAACTGTGTTGCGCCGGGACTGGTCTATCCCACAGAGGGTAGCCGTCAGACCAAAGAGTCGTTCCGCGAGTCGCTGATGGCGGCGACGCCGCTGCGGCGTCTGGCCATCCCGGACGACGTGGCAGGGCCGGTGCTCTTTCTGGCGTCGGACCTGAGCCGTTTCATGACGGGACAGGTGCTTACCGTGGATGGCGGACTGGTGATGCGCTGAACCATTTCTGCGCACGGACAGCGCTTTCCACAGCGTGTGCATGCGATGATGAAGCCCATCGTTTCAACACGAAATTGAAAGGGAGAGCGTTCGCATGCGTGTGGGAGTTTTGACAGGTGGCGGTGATTGTCCGGGGCTGAACGCGGTGATCCGCGCGGTGACCAAGTCCCTGATTCACCATGGACAGTGCGAGGTGATCGGCATCGAAGACGGCTTTGCCGGGCTGATGCATGAGCAGCCGCGCGTGCGCCCACTGACGTGGCGTGATGTGTCCGGCATCCTGCACACGGGCGGCACCTTGCTGGGCACGAGCAACAGCGCCAATCCCTTGCGCGACGAGGCCACCACGCAGCAGGTGGCGCGCAACGTGGCCGCGCTGGGGCTGGACGTGCTGGTGGTGATCGGGGGCGACGGGACCATGTCGCTGGCCCATGGCCTGCATCAGCGCATCGGACTGCCCTGCGTGGGCGTGCCCAAGACCATCGACAACGACATCGCATTCTGCGAGCGCAGCTTCGGCTTTGACACCGCAGTGGCTACCGCGACGGAGGGCTTGCGGCGCATGGACAGCACGGCCTTCAGCCACCACCGCGTGATGATCGTGGAGACCATGGGACGCCACGCGGGCTGGATCGCGCTGGAGTCCGGACTGGCGGCGGGGGCGGACATCATCTTGCTGCCGGAGATCGATTTCCGACTGGAGAGTGTGATCGAGCGCTGCCGTCAGCGCGAGAACGACCAGCGTTACACCGTCATCTGCATGGGTGAGGGTGCCAAGGAGCGAGGCACCGATCTGACGGTGCGGCAGGTGGTGCAGGGCAGTCCCGATCCGGTGCGTCTGGGGGGCGTGGCGCATGTACTGCGCGAGCGCTTGCAGCCGCATCTGGAGAGCGAAGTGCGCGCCACGGTGCTGGGACACTTGCAGCGCGGTGGCGATCCGACACCGTTTGATCGCGTGCTCGCAACGCGCTTTGGGCACCATGCCGCGCAGTTGCTGCTGCAAGGCGTTCACGGGCGCATGGTAACGCTGCAATGCGGGGCCATCACCAGCGTGCCGATGTCGGACGTTGCGCACGTTCAGCGCACGATTCCGCTGGACGATGCGCTGCTGGTGACGGCGCGCGATATCGGGGTGTGTCTGGGCGAGTAACTCCGCCGCGCAGCGCTGCTTTACGGAAACGTGGCGGGCTTGGGGGCCGCGGGCGCATCGGGAGCCCCGGTGTCGGGCGGCGCGGGCTTGTGCAGCTTGTCCTCGGGCAGCGGCGTGCCAGCGCGCCAACGGCGCACGACGCGCTGGAAGATGAGCGCATTGGGGATCTGCAGCAGCGTGCCGGGTTCGGAGGCTGTGGAGTCTTCCAGCGTGGTGTAGAGCAGGTTGATGTCGACCACCCTGCCGACCGCGCCGGGCTTTTCTGCGGTGTCGAGCACTTCGATGTGGTCGCCCACGCGAAACGGGCCTACGGTGAAGATGAGGAACGCGCAGAACAGATTGGAGAGCACACTCCACGCGGCGAAGAACGCCACCGCGCCCACGGTGGCAAATCCGGTGAAGGCGGTCCAGAGCACCGATGCGGATACGCCCATGCGCTCCAGCACCATGAGTGCGGCGCTGATGATGATGATCCAGCGCACCACCGTGGTCACGGGCATCAGCAGTTCGTGCGGAAACTGGTAGTGATCGCTTGCTCTGTGGATGACGCGCTTGAGTAGGCGCTGCAGCAGCATGGCCGCGACGATGATAAGGATGATTTGCACCCCGGGGATGATGAGGTCCAGCCAATCCTGCATCCAGACAGGGAGATGGGTTTTCCAGCGAATCATGTTATCTACAGAGCGTTGACAGGTCAGGCAGAGCGTATTCAAAAGCAGTGGTCTGCGCCGGCACTGCCGGGCAAGAGCAGCGTCAGCGCACGGGAGTTTGCGCGTGTGCGTTGTGGTAAGTGGTACTGGCGCTGCCCGTGCGGGGCGGCGCGATGTGCGGCACAGCATCTGCAAATGCAGTGGCGCGATCATGGTATCGCACTACTATAAGCGCTGGAGTGTTGCGGACTATGGCAGGTCAAGGATTGCGCTGGGCCACGGTGTCCATCTGCATTTCAAAACTGAAGAACCGGTCGCGGCCTTGCGCCTTAGCGGCATACAGCGCTTCGTCGGCGCGCATGACCATGGTGACGGCGCTGGTGACATCGTCCGGAATACAGGTGGTGATGCCACCAGACAGCGTGAGCACGGGGCCGAGCGGTGAATCGGGGTGGTGGATGTTGCGTGTCTTGAGTAGCCCGCCTAGCGCGCGCGCAAAGGTCATGGCGCCTGCACGTGGGGTGTTGGGCAGGATGAGGGCGAACTCTTCGCCACCATAGCGTGCGGCTACATCGCGTGGACGCATGCACACATCGCGCAGCACCCGTCCGAGTTCGCGCAGGCAGCGGTCGCCTTCCACGTGGCCGATGGCATCGTTGTAGCGCTTGAAGTGATCCAAGTCGCACAGCATCAGCGTGAGTGGAGAGTTGTCCCTTTTCGCCGCGAGGATTTCCGCGTGCAGGATGCGGTCGAAGCCGCGCCGGTTCACGAGCCCGGTAAGAGGATCGAGTTCCACCAGATCGTTAAGGCGCTGGTTGGCAACGTGCAGTTCGTCGGAGAGCGTGACGAGGCGCTGTTGCATCTCATGCAGTCGGCGCATGGCGCGCAACTTGGCTGCCAGCACGATTGGGCGCACCGGTTTGACGAGGTAGTCGTCGCCACCGGCTTCGATGCCGCGCCAGACGTCGAGTTCGCCATCGAGGCCGGAGAGAAAAATGATCGGTGTCCAGCCGCCGGGCTCCAGCTCACGCATGCGCTGTGCGACCCAGTAGCCATCGTGGTCGCCGGGCAAGCGCACGTCCAGCAGGACCATGTCGGGGCGGAACTGCTCGAACTGGCTGAGCGCCTGATCCGCGTTGGCCGCTTCCATTACGTGCGAGACGCCAGCCAAGCGCAATTCGCTGGCAAGCGCGGCGCGCACGGACGCCAAGTCCTCCACCAGCAACACGGAAAACGGGCGATCGGCTGTGGGTGTCTGCGAGGGATGCAGACTGGAGTCGATAAAGGGCTGCTTCTTTGTCATGAGGGCTGGAGAAGTTCACCGCCTCACTGGATAAAAGGCTGCTCAATAGCAGTTGCTGGTGATTGCGAACTTCTATTGAGCAGTGTAGCGCCGTTTGATGCGACTTGTTACTGCTCGCGACGCAATGCCGGGAACAGGATGATGTCGCGAATGCTGGGGCTGTCGGTCAGCAGCATCATCAGTCGGTCCATGCCGATGCCGCAGCCGCCGGTGGGCGGCATGCCGTATTCGAGCGCACGCACGAAGTCGTGGTCGAAGTACATGGCTTCGTCGTCGCCGCTATCCTTGGCGGTGACCTGGGCGTTGAAGCGAGCGGCCTGGTCCTCAGCGTCGTTCAACTCCGAGAAGCCATTGCCGAATTCGCGGCCCGTGATGTAGAGCTCGAAGCGCTCGGTGACCTCGGGGCGCTCGTCATTGGCACGTGCCAGCGGCGAGATTTCCGTCGGGTGCTCCATGATGAAGGTGGGGTTCCAGAGCTTTTCTTCGACGACTTCTTCAAAGTACAGCACTTGCAGGCTAGCGATGGTGCGCGCGGAGAGCTTGTCCTTCTCCTCGTTCATGCCGAGCTTCCTCAGCGCGTTGGTGAGCCACTCTCGGTTGGTGACGTTCTCGCCCGCATCTGTGTGCTTCACGATGGCTTCGGGAATGGTCATGCGCTCAAACGGCTTGGACAGGTCCACGGGCTTGCCGCCGTAGGTCAGCGACAGCGAACCGGTGGCCTGTTGCGCGGCGTCGCGCACGATGGCTTCGGTGAAGTCCATCACGTCGCGGTAGTTCCAGTACGCCGCGTAGAACTCCATCATCGTGAACTCGGGGTTGTGGCGCACCGAGATGCCTTCGTTGCGGAAGTTGCGGTTGATCTCGAACACGCGCTCGAAACCGCCCACGATCAGGCGCTTGAGGTACAGCTCGGGCGCAATGCGCAGGTACATCTCCTGATCGAGCGCGTTGTGGTGCGTGACGAACGGCTTGGCGTTGGCGCCGCCAGGGATCGGGTGCAGCATGGGCGTTTCCACTTCCAGGAAGCCGTGCTCCACCATGAAGTTGCGGATGCCGGCCACAGCCTTGCTGCGCGCAACGAAGCGCTGGCGCGCGGCCTCGTCGGTCATCAGGTCGACGTAGCGCTGGCGGTACTTCACTTCCTGATCGGCCACACCGTGGAACTTGTCGGGCATGGGGCGCAGGCTCTTGGTGAGCATGCGGATGCGCGATACCTTCACCGACAACTCCCCGGTCTTGGTCTTCATCAGTGTGCCTTCGGCGCCGATGATGTCGCCCAGATCCCATTTCTTGAAGTCGGCATAGGCTTCTTCGCCCACGGCGTCGCGGGTCACGTAAAGCTGGATGCGGCCGGTGGCGTCTTGCACGGTGGCAAAGCTGGCCTTTCCCATGACGCGCTTGAGCATCATGCGGCCCGCCACGCTAACGGTGATGTTGTGCGATTCCAGCGCCTCGGACTCGGTCGCGCCATGCGCATCGGACAGCGCCTGCGCGCGGTCGGCGGGCTTGAAATCGTTGGGGAACGCCACGCCTTTGCCCTGAGCCTGAATCTCGCGCAGGGCCTTGAGTTTTTCGCGGCGCTCGGCGATGAGCTGGTTCTCATCCGTGTTGACTGCAGGGGAGGTAGGCTGATCTGAAGACATAAATGTGGGCTGTGGGCCGGGAAGGTGGACAATAGCGGCGGCACGGGCATCTTCCCAGCGAGCGGTGTGCTGCGCGCCGTCAAACCCTTCATTTTAGTTGTTGCGGGGGGAAAGGGTCCGAAGAGGGGTTTCGAGGGGAACAATCAGCGATCGGAAGTTATGAAAATCACCATAGTGGGCGCGGGATATGTGGGGCTGGTGTCTGCCGCGTGTTTTGCCGAATTGGGCAACCATGTCATCTGCGTGGACCGTGACGATGACCGCGTGGCGCAACTGCGGGCCGCGCAGGTGCCCATCTTCGAGCCGGGACTGGCCGAACTGATCGCCAAGAACCTGCGCGAAGGCCGCTTGAGTTTCACCACCAGCATGCGCGAGGGGGTGCGGCACGCGGACATCCTTTTCATCGCCGTGGGCACGCCGCCCAAGGGGGACTCCAGCGCCGACACCAGCCAGGTGCTGGCCGCCGCGCAAGAGATCGGCGCGCACCTGTCGCGCTTCCTGGTGGTGGTGGACAAGTCCACGGTTCCCGTGGGCACGGCTGACAAGGTGCGCGAGACGATCCAGGCGGCGCTCGCACAGCGCAAGCAAGGTGCATCCGGCGGCAAGCGGTTGCCGGATTTCGCCGTGGTGTCCAATCCCGAATTCCTGAAGGAAGGCGCAGCGGTGGAGGACTTCATGCGCCCCGACCGCATCGTCATCGGTGTGAACGGCGATGCCGCAGGGCGCAAGGCCGAGACGCTGATGCGCCAGGCCTACGCGCCATTCAACCGCAACCGCGAGCGCGTCATTGTGATGGACGTGCGCAGTGCGGAACTCACCAAATACGCGGCCAATGCCCTGCTGGCCACGAAAATCAGCTTCATGAACGACATGGCGAATCTGGCCGATGCGCTGGGGGCCGACATCGAGCAGGTGCGCAAGGGCATTGGTTCGGACCGGCGCATTGGGTACGACTTCATCTATGCTGGACTGGGCTACGGCGGGTCATGCTTTCCCAAGGACGTGGCCGCCATTTGCCACACCGCGCGCGAGGCGGGCGAGCGCATGCGTGTGGTGGAAGCCGTACGTGCCGTGAACGATGCCCAGAAAGAGCGCTTCGTGGCGCGCATCGAGGCGCACTTTGGTGGCTCGCTCGCAGGCCGCACCATCGCCTTGTGGGGGCTGACCTTCAAGCCCGCGACCGACGATGTGCGCGAAGCACCCAGCCGCCACATCGTGCGCAGGCTGGTGGCGCTGGGCGCGCAGGTGACGGCGCACGATCCGCAGGTGCATACGCTGGAGCAACTCATGTCCGGTGAAAGTGCGCCGCAGCTCAATCGCTTGCGCAGCCATGTCACCTTCGTGGACGATCCGATGTCGGCGTGCGAGGGGGCCGATGCGCTGGTGATCGCCACGGAATGGAAGGCGTACCGCAGCCCCGACTTTGGCGCGCTGCGCAAGCTCCTAGCGGCTCCCGTGATTTTCGATGGCCGCAATCTGTTCGATCCGGCGGACATGCGCCGACTCGGGTTCCACTATCAGGGCGTGGGCCGCCGTACGGCCTGAAGCACGGCGAAGCACAGCGCAATGGCACTGGACGATCAGCCCACCGCAGCGCGCCCCGCGCAGGCGCAAGCACCCGTGGGCGGAGCGCATTGGTTGCACAGTCTGGGCGCCGCAGCGCTCTGGACTCTGGCGCAGCATGCATCGTTCTTTCTCTGCGCGTGGGTTGTCTCGTGGTGGGCGGGCGCAGAGCGGTTTGGCGCGTTCGGACAGGCCTTGGCGCTGGTAGCCATGGTGCCCGCCGCCATCACCTTGCGGCTGGAATATGCGGGGCAGATCGAACGTCGCCCGCGTCGTGCGGCGGACCTGTTTTCACTGGCGCAAACCAGTGCATGGGCGTGCACTGCGGCGCTGTTGCTGGCGCTGGCGCTGGTGTCCCTGTTCACTTCCGTGCCGGCGTGGCTGTGGGCCGGTGCTTGCGCGGTATTGCCACAGGCCGGTATGTTGATTCTTGCAGCCCATTCGGCGCGGCGTGGTCAGGTGGTGAAGGCCGCCGCGCTGCGCGCCGCGCCTGCGCTGGCCATGGTGGTGGCGCTGATGGTGGCGTGGGCCCTGCAACTCGACAGTTATCTCGAATGGACGATTCCGTTGGCCGCGTGGGCGTGTTGGCTGATCGCGATCGTGCGCGGGCGGGTGGGCTTCGCGCTGGAGCGCACGCGTCAAAGACCGTGGCGCGTGCTGGCGTGCCATGCGCGGTTCGTGCGCGCAGAGCTGCCCGGATTCCTGCTCAACACCAGCGCAAATCATGGACAGGTGCTGCTCATCGGTGCGATGGGTGGCGACGTGGCGGCCGGTGTGGCGGCGCTGGCCTTGCGCATCGCCATGTTGCCGACGAGCGTGTTCGGATTGGCGCTGGCCGACCGTTTGCGCGCACGCGTCGTGGCGGCAGGGCGTGCGGGCGAGGGCGTGCTGGACACGGTGCGACAGGCCATCCTGCGCATGACGGGGCTGTCGCTCGCCGCGCATGTGATGGCGTGGATTCTGGTGACGTGGGTGCTGCCGTGGGTGTTCCCGGCGCAAGGCGATGTGCTGGTGCGCATGGTGCTGGTGCTGTTGCCCCTGGGCTTCGTGCGGTTTGTGGCCAGTCCGTTGGCGTTCCTGCTGCCGTGGCGCGGTTGGCTCACGCTCAGTTTGCTCGGGCAATGCCTGTTGTTCGCTTGCGCGGTGCTCTCCGTCGTGCTGGGATTTCCCCGTGGCGGACTGACTGCTGTTGCGGCTGCATACACAATCAGCGCAATCTTTGTGTATTTGGCCTACCTTCTGGTGTCGCTCAAGGCCGTTCGGGTCGATACTTGAGGTTTGTTTGAAACCACCGCTTTCATGACCAGACAAGGCAACGTCGGTGCGCAGCGCGAGGCACAACTGGAGCGCAGTCACTACACCGACGACAGCAATTTCACGCCGGAGCATCTCTATTCGATGTCGTTCCAGATACGGCAGTTGCACGCCATGCGTGCCCGGCGTGTGCTGGAGATCGGCATCGGCAACGGATTTGTCTCGACCTTTCTGCGTCAGGCCGGTGTGGAAGTGGTCACCGCCGACATCAACCCCGCGCTCAAGCCCGATGTGTGCGCGCCGTTGCAGGAATTGCCGCAGCATCTGAAGGGCGAGCGCTTCGATGCCGTGTCGTGCTGCGAAGTGCTGGAGCACATGCCGTTCGAGCAGTTCGGCCCCAATCTCGACATCATCCGCGGTCTGGCCGATCAGGCGTTCATTTCCTTGCCAGGGCATTTTCCGTGGGTGGGAGTGATGGGCCGCATGGGCATTCACAACCGGTTTGTCGATGTGTCGCTGGGCATGCGCATTCCTTGCCGTCGGCGACTCACGGATGGGCATTATTGGGAGATCGCGTCGGAATGGCGCACCCGCCGCAGCGCGCTGGTGGCGCACATGCGCGAGCGCTTCGCTCAGGTGGACAGCGGCGTGTTTCCCATGCACCGGTATCACTACTGGTTCCGCTGCTCGGACAAGGAGCGCGCGTGAGCCATCCGCAAGGTACGCCCGAATCGCCATGGCCACCCGTGACCGAACAGGCCGCGACGCCGAAGCTGGTTTCCGTGATAGCACCATGCCGCAACGAGCGCCACTACATCACCGAATTCTGTCGCAATCTCGCGGCCATGCAATTGCCTCCGGATTGGTCGCTGGAGGTGCTGATTGCCGACGGCAACAGCGATGACGGCACGCGCGAACTGCTCGACGCCTGGTGTCGGCAAGACGGTCGTTTTCGCTGGGTGGACAACCCGCAACGCATCGTCTCCACGGGTTTGAATCGCTGTGTGGAAAATGCACGCGGCGCGGTGATCGTGCGCCTCGATATCCATAGCCGCTACGCGCCGGACTATCTGGTGCAGTGCCTTGCCGAACTGGCGGCCTCCGGCGCCGACAACGTGGGTGGCGCGTGGTGTGCCGAAGGCCATACGCCCATGCAGAAAGCCGTGGCGGCGGCGTTCCAGTCGCCGTGGGTGGCGGGCGGTGCGCGCTCCCGGGATGTGCACTACAACGGCGAGGTCGACACCGTGTATCTCGGTTGCTGGCCGCGTGCCACGCTGGCGCGTGTGGGTGGCTTTGATGAAAGCCTTGTGCGCAATCAGGATGACGAACACAACCTGCGCATTCGCCGCGCGGGTGGGCGCATCTGGCAAAGCAGTCGCATCCAGTCTGCTTACTTCCCGCGCGCACAGTTGCGGCAGGTGCTGCGGCAGTATGCGCAGTACGGTTACTGGAAGCCGTTCGTGATGAAGAAGCATGGCCAGCCTGCTGCGCTGCGCCAACTCGTTCCGGCGGTGTTTGTGATGGCGTTGGTGGTGTGCCTCGCGCTGGCCATCAGCGTGAGCGCATGGCCGTTGGCCGCATTGCTCTTGGCGTATGCCGTGCTGATGGTGCTGGCGCTGTCCGGCATGCGTGGTCAATTGGATGCGGGCATGGCGGCACGGGTCGTCGCGGTGATTGCGGCGTATCACCTCGGTTATGGCTGGGGCTCGATCTGCGGCTGGCGCGACATTCTTTTGCGCCGTGGCCCTCAGCCTGCGTGGGGAGCGCTGACGCGATGAAGGACGGCATCGACTCCCGCGCCACCGAAGCGCAGAACATGCAGGCGCGCTACACGCGCCGCGACGCGCAGGCGGATGCACGCCGCTATGGCATGGACAACCCCTACGCCTTCGCCGCGTGGCAGGAGCGCCTGCGGCGCATGCGCGCGCTGTTGGTGGGCAGTGGCAGACACGCGCTGCACGCCATGGATGTACTGGAAGTGGGTTGCGGCAATGGCGGCAATCTGCAAGATCTGCTGCGCATGGGCGTTGTGCCTGCGCGGCTGGCGGGCGTGGAGTTGATGGCTGATCGCGCAGCTCGTGCGCGCGAGTTGTTGCCTGCGGATTGCCGCATCTGGCAGGGCGATGCGCTGGCCCCGGACATGCAGCGGCACGTTGCGCCGGGCAGCCAGGATCTGATCGTGCTGTTCACCGTGTTCTCGTCGATCCTGGCGCCCGTTATCCAGCAACAACTGGCGCAGCAGGTGTGGCAGTGGCTGAAGCCGGGCGGGGCCGTGCTCTGGCACGATTTTGTCTATGACAATCCGCGCAATCCGGATGTGCGCGGCGTGTCTGTCAGACAATTGCGGGCCTTGTTCCCGCAGGCTCACCTGCAAGTGCAGCGCGCCACGCTCGCGCCGCCCATTGGGCGCATGGCGTGCCGCGTGAGTCCTGCGCTGTATCCGGTGCTCAACAGCGTGCCGTGGCTGCGCACGCATGTGCTGTGCCTGTTATCGAAACCGGGCCACGTGCCCGCCCTTTCCCATCCCTTGCCATGAGCCAGTCACCACAACATGACAGCCTGCCGCCCTTGCCGTTTGCCCTGCCCGATATCGGTGAGGAGGAAATCGCAGAAGTGGTGGACACGCTGCGGTCCGGCTGGTTGACCACCGGGCCGAAGACGCGCCGTTTCGAGCAGGAGTTCGCCGCGTTCCTGGGCGATTCAAGCCTGCAGACCATCGCGGTGAATTCGGCCACGGCAGGGCTGCATCTGGCGCTGGAGGCCGCAGGAATCGAGGCCGGTGACGAGGTGATCACCACCACGCACACCTTTACCGCCAGCGCGGAGGTGATCCGTTATCTCGGTGCCGATCCGGTGTTGGTCGATATTGAAGAGCACAGCTGGTGCATCGACCCCGAACAGGTGCTGCGCCACATCACGCCGCGCACGCGCGCCATCATCGTGGTGCACTTTGGTGGCCGCAGCGTCCACATGACGCGCATTCTGGACATCGCACGTGCGCACGGTCTCAAGGTCATCGAAGATGCGGCGCACGCCTTGCCTGCCACGCATCAGGGGCAAATGATCGGCACGCTGCCAAGCGATGCCACGGTGTTCAGCTTCTACGCCAACAAGACCATGACGACGGGCGAGGGCGGCATGCTGGTGACGCGCGACGACGCACTGGCCAAGCGTGCGCGCACCATGCGCCTGCACGGCATTGATCGGGATGCGTTCGCGCGGTTCAACTCCACGGTGCCTGCCTGGCGCTACGACATTGTGGCGCCCGGATTCAAATACAACATGACCGACATTGCGGCCGCGTTGGGGCTGGTGCAGCTGCGACGCGCGCACGCCATGCAGCAACGCAGGGCGCAGATTGCCGCGCAATACGATGCATTGCTGGAGGGCACCGGCATCACGCTGCCGCCACAGCCCGACGCATCGGATGTGCACGCCTGGCACCTGTACCCGATTGCGCTCCCCGTCGGGGTGGATCGCGATCAGTTCATCGATGCCATGTTCGCGCAGGGTATTGGCATGAGCGTGCATTACATACCGCTGCATCGCCAGACGTATTGGCGTGAGCTGTGCCAGTTGCGGCCAGAGAGCTTTCCGGTCAGTGAGGCGCTGTACCAGCGCACCGCGTCGCTGCCCATCTACACGCGCATGAGCGATGCGGATGTGGAGCGCGTGGTGCGTGCGGTGCGGCAGGCGCTGTTGCAGGCGAAAGTGGTGCCGGCGAAGGTGGTGCCGTGAGTGGTGCCAAGCGCGCATTCGACGTGCTGGTCTCCAGCGGCTTGCTGCTGGCGCTGTCGCCGTTGATGCTCGCTGTGGCGCTGGCGGTGCGGCTGAGTTCACCGGGGCCGCTCCTGTTCCGCCAAGAGCGCGTAGGCTTGCATGGGCAGCCCTTTCGCATTCGCAAGTTCCGCACGATGCGCGTGGGCGACGGATCGGGGCCGCAGGTGACCGCTTCGGGCGATCAACGCATCACCCGCGTCGGGCATGTGCTGCGGCGCTACAAGCTCGATGAATTGCCGCAGTTGCTGGACGTGCTGACAGGCAGCATGAGTCTGGTCGGCCCGCGCCCCGAAGTGCCGCGCTACATGCAGCACTACGCGCCGCAGGTGCGGGCGCAAATTCTCTCCGTGCGCCCCGGCATCACCGACAACGCCGCGATTGCGTTTCGCAACGAAGAGCAGCTTCTGGCCGGTGCGGATGACGTCGAGCGCACCTACGTGGATGTCATCATGCCGATCAAGCAGCAGTATTACCTCGACTACGTCCACCGGCACAGTGTGGCCGGTGATGTGATGATTCTCGCCCGGACGTTCTGGGCCCTTGTAGGACCTCAGGCGCGTACAACATGAATGTGAATGGATGGCACTGGAATCGCGGCTTCGTGGGCTTTGCGCTCGCAGATGTGCTCATGGTGGCCATCGCGTGGATGCTGGCCTTCTGGCTGCGCTTCAATTTTGAAATGCCCGAGGAGTATTTGCGCATGGCGCTCGCCACGTTGCCATGGGCCGTTGGCTGCATGGCCGTGGGGCTGGCACTGGCGCGCGTGCAGCGGCAGGCGTGGCGTTATGTGAGTCTGGCCGACGTGCGCCAACTGGCGTGGGGTGTGTTGCTGGGCGTGTTGCTCACGGTGGCATCGGTGATGGTGCTGCGCTATCCGGGGTTTGCGCGTTCGGTGTTTCCGATTTTCGGGCTGCTCGTGCTGGCGCTGTTGACGGGCGCACGCGCGACGTGGCGCTCGCTCGCCGAGCAGCGCCTGAATGCGCGCCGTGAGCCGGGGCAGGCACCCGTCATCATCGTGGGCACGCTCGAAGAGGCCGATCAGGCGATGCGAACCATCAAGGGCTCGCCCGGCTGGTACGTGGTGGGCATCGTCTCTCCGCGCGAACAGGACGTCGGCCAGAGTCTGCAAAACGTGAGCGTGCTGGGCACGACCCAGCATCTGGGAGACATTGCGCAGTCGCACCAGGTGCGCTCCGTGTTGCTGGCCAGTCCGCCCGGCACACCGCTGCGGCGCGAGATGCTCTTGCGCTGGTCCGGCACGGCATTGAATCTGCTGTCGATGCCCACCGCAGAGCATTGGCTGAACCAGTCAGCGACCGACTTGCGGCGCGTGGAACTGGAAGACCTGCTGGGTCGCACGCCGGTGCAACTGAATGCGGGTGATCTGGCGGAATGGCTCTCGGGACAGTCGGTGATGATCACCGGCGCGGGTGGCTCGATTGGCGCAGAGCTGTGCCGCCAGGTTTCGCGTTTTGGCGTGGCGCATCTGGTGTGCGTGGATGTCTCGGAAGCCGCCATCTACACGCTGGAGCAAGAGCTGCGCAGCGCGCATCCCGAAATGCAGGGCCACTACTTCACGGCCAATGTGCGCGAATACGACCGCATCAAGGCCATTGCCGAGCGCTTCAAACCCATCGTCATCTTTCACGCGGCGGCATACAAACATGTGCCACTGATGGAAGAGAGCAACGAGGTGGAGGCATTGCGCACCAACGTCTTGGGCACGCTCAACGTGGCGCGCGTGGCAGGCGAGTGCGGCGCGCGGCGCTGCGTGCTGGTGTCCACCGACAAGGCCGTCAATCCCACCAGCATCATGGGCGCGAGCAAGCGGCTGGCCGAGCGCGTGGTGCAGGCGATGGCGAAGTCGTATCCGTCCACCGAGTATGTGGCGGTGCGGTTCGGCAATGTGCTGGGTTCGAGCGGTTCTGTGGTGCCGTTGTTCACCTCGCAGATTGCGCGCGGCGGGCCGATCACCGTCACGCACCCCGAGATCGTGCGCTACTTCATGACCATTCCCGAGGCCGCGCAGTTGGTCGTGCAGGCAGGGCGGTTGGGGCAATCCGGCCAGATCTACGTGCTCGATATGGGCGAGCCGGTGAAGATCGTGGAATTGGCGCGCTTGCTAATTCGCCTGTCGGGCCGTACGGAAGCGGAAATTCCCATCGCCTACACGGGCCTGCGCCCGGGAGAAAAACTGTTCGAGGAATGGCTCGCCAACGACGAAACGACGACGGCGACCAGCCACCCGCAGCTGCGCGTCGTGCGTCAGGGTGAGGGCACGCCGGACGCGCTGGACATCGTCACGCTGAGCCACTGGATCGAGGCGCTGGGCCCCGAGCCTGCGCCGCACCATTTGCGCATCGGGCTGCACGGCTTCGTTCCCGAATACCGCTCGCGCGGCGGTTGAGCCGATCGGCCCTCGTCAGCGCGCAATGCCCGTCTGCTCAAGCACGTCGGCCACCAGTTCCAGACGCGCCAGTGGATTGTCGAGTGACATCAGGCGTTGCTTGAGTTCGAGCGGCAACGGGAGCAGTTCACACCACCGGTTGGCAACCCACGCGCAGTCGTTGAGCTGATCGGTGGTGGAATGGGTGACCACGTCCGTGTGCGGCGATTTTTCGCGCAGTGAGTGCTGCGCATTGGCGAGCAAGTCGGCCACGTATTGCTGCTCGGGCGGAATGGGCACACTCAGATCGGGGTCCATCATGTCCACGTCGGCCACCCACAGACCGTGGTGCAGCAAGTGCTGTTGGGTGATGCGAAAACGCTCACCGCCCTGGCAGCGCACCAGCAACAATCCCGGTTGAGGCGACTGGAGCTCTTCGATGGTGGCCAGCGTGCCGATGGAGTAGAGTTCCTCTTGGGGCGCACCCGCCTTGCGCACTTCGGCACCCTTGGCCAGCGCAACGACGCCAAAAGGCGCACCGGCCTGATGGCATTTGCGCACCATGTCGAGATAGCGCACTTCGAATACTCGCAGCGATAACAGTCCGCCGGGAAACAGTACCGTGCCAAGAGGAAAGAGCGGAAGGGAAGACAGTGTCAGTTGTTGGGGCATGCGGGAGAACCATCGGAGTGCATCGCTATCATCCCACGTAGGTCGTGGCTTCGGCCATTCAAAGACATTAAAACGCCTTGACAACATGCTTTTTCAGATCATTTCCCTCTTGCTTGATGTCGCCTGCGGGCTCCTGACGGGTGCCTGCCTGCTGCGTCTTTATATGCAGGCGCAGCGCGTGCCGTTCTCCAATCCGGTGGGGCAGTTGGTGTTCGCTTTCACGGATTGGCTGGTCGTGCCGTTGCGCCGCATCATTCCCGCTACGGGCGGGTGGGACTTGTCCTGCGTGCTCGGGGCGTTTCTGGCGCAGCTGGTGCAATACGCCGTGATCACGTTGCTGCTGGGCGGCGCAGCAGGCTTTGTCGTGACGCTGCTGTTGGCCGTGTTTGGTTTGCTGCGCATCGCCGTCACGCTGATGATGGTGCTGATCATTGCGAACGCCGTGCTGTCGTGGGTGCAGACGCGCTCACCGCTCAGCGGCGTGATCGATCGTCTGTGCGAGCCGGTGTTGCGCCCGATCCGCCGCGTGGTGCCGCTGGTGGGAGGCATCGATTTGTCGCCTTTGGTGGCGCTGGTGCTGCTGCAGATCGTCATGATCGTTCTGGGCAACATCCAGATGGGCGTCATGCACTAGGTTGCGCTGCGCGCAGCCATGAAAAAACCGCCAGAGCGAGGGCTGCTGGCGGTTTTTTGATGCAGTGCGCATCAGGCGACGGCGTCTGCGGGAAGGCGTTGCAGCATGGCCAGACTTTGCGCGATGGTTTGGCGCAGTTCGCGGCGGTCGCAGATGAAATCGACCGCGCCCTTGGTCTGGAGGAACTCGGCGCGCTGGAACCCTTCGGGCAGAGTCACGCGCACGGTGGATTCGATGACGCGCGGACCTGCAAAGCCGATCAGCGCCTTGGGTTCGGCGATGACGATGTCGCCCACGAAGGCAAAGCCAGCGGAGACGCCGCCCATGGTCGGGTCGGTCAGCACGCTGATGTAGGGCAGGCCCTTCTTTGCCAGGCGGGTGAGCGCAGCGTTGGTCTTGGCCATTTGCATGAGCGACAGCAGACCTTCCTGCATGCGTGCACCACCGGTAGCGGTGAAGCAGATGAAGGGGACCTTTTGTTCGATCGCGTTTTCCACGCCGCGCACGAAACGCTCGCCCACGACGCTGCCCATGGAGCCGCCCATGAAGTCGAATTCGAAGCACGCCGCCACGACGTTGATGCTCTTGACCGAGCCGCCCATGACGATGAGCGCATCGGTCTCGCCCGTGTGCTCCAGAGCTTCCTTCAGGCGCTCGGGGTACTTGCGGCTGTCCTTGAACTTGAGGGCGTCCACCGGCAGGACTTCCTGGCCGAGTTCATAACGGCCTTCCGGATCGAGGAAAGCGTCCAGACGCGCGCGTGCGCCAATGCGGTGGTGGTGTCCGCATTTGGGGCAGACCATCTGGTTGTGATCAAGGTCGGCCTTGTAGAGCACGGTCTCGCAACTGGGGCATTTGATCCACAGGCCTTCGGGCATCTGGCGGCGCTCGGCCGGATCCGTGGGCTGGATCTTGGCGGGCAGCAATTTTTCGAGCCAGGACATGGGAGGTTTCCTTTCCAATACGCAAACGTGGGCGTCTATTTCATTTTGTGAAATACAACGCCCATCGCAATTGCGGGATTATGCGTCCATTGCCTTGCGCACGCCGCGCAGAAAATCAATGGTCAGGGGGATTACTTTTTCGTGCGGCTGGTCTTCCAGCAACTGGATGATCTTGCTGCCAATGATGATCGCATCCGAAAAGCGCGAGAGCGTTTGTGCGGTCTGCGCATCGCGAATGCCAAAGCCCACGCCGACGGGAATGTGCACGTGTTTGCGGATTTTCGGGAGCATGGCTTCCACGGCGCTGGTGTCGAGCGCGCCCGAGCCGGTCACGCCCTTGAGCGAGACGTAGTACACATAACCGCTGGCGACCTTGGCCACCTGCTGGATGCGCTCGTCGGTGCTGGTGGGGGCGAGTAGGAAGATCAGGTCCATACCGCGCGCGCGCAACTTGGCGGCAAACTCGGTGCATTCTTCCGGCGGATAGTCCACGATGAGGATGCCGTCGACACCGGATTGGGCTGCGTCGTTCACGAAGGCGTCCGCACCATGCAACTGGTCATAGCGCTCGACCGGGTTGGCATAGCCCATGAGCACGACCGGCGTGGTCTGGTTCTTCTGGCGGAATTCGGCCACGTGGCTGAGCACCATCTTCAGGTTCACGCCGTTGGCAATCGCGCGGTCGCCGGCCTTCTGGATCACGGGGCCGTCGGCCATCGGATCGGAAAAGGGCACGCCCAGCTCGATCACGTCAGCGCCCGCCTCGACCATGCCGTGCATGAGCGAGGGCGTGATGGCGGCGAACGGGTAGCCCGCGGTGATATAGGGAATCAGCGCCTTGCGGCCTTCCTGCCTCAGTTTGTCAAACGTGGTGGTGATGCGGTTCGTGCTCATGCTGCCGGGCCTCCCTTGACGGCGTGTCCGCGCATACTGGGGCGGTCGTAGTAGTCGCCGCCTGTCAGGTCGGCAACGGTGCCAATGTCTTTGTCTCCGCGGCCGGACAGGCTCACGAGAATGGATTGATCGGGCCGCATCTCTTTGGCCAGTTTCATGGCGTAGGCCACGGCGTGGCTCGATTCCAGCGCGGGAATGATGCCTTCGGTGCGGCACAGGTAGTGGAATGCGTCGAGCGCTTCCTTGTCGGTGATGCCGACGTATTGTGCGCGACCGATTTCCTGCAGCCACGCATGCTCGGGGCCGACGCCGGGATAGTCGAGCCCCGCGCTGATGCTGTGGGTTTCGGTGATCTGGCCGTTGTCATCTTGCAGGATGAAGGTGCGATTGCCGTGCAGCACGCCCGACGAGCCGCGCTGCAGCGAGGCCGAGTGCTTGCCGCTTTCCAGCCCTTCGCCCGCTGCTTCCACGCCGATGAGGCGTGTTTTGTCGTGCTGGATGTAGGGGTAGAAAATGCCCATGGCGTTGCTGCCGCCGCCCACGCAGGCGATCACGGCGTCGGGTTGTTCCGCGGTCATGTTCTGCGCCTTGAGCAACTCGGGCATCTGCTGGAGGCATTCCTCGCCGATCACGCTCTGGAAATCACGCACCATCATCGGATAAGGGTGCGGGCCCGCCACGGTACCGATGATGTAGAACGTGTTGTCCACGTTCGCGACCCAGTCGCGCATGGCTTCGTTGAGGGCGTCCTTGAGCGTGCGGCTGCCGGACTCCACGGGCACAACGGTCGCGCCCAGCAGGTTCATGCGGTAGACGTTGGGGCTTTGGCGTTTCACGTCCTCGGCGCCCATGTAGACGATGCATTCCAGACCATAGCGCGCGCAGATGGTGGCCGTGGCCACGCCGTGCTGGCCGGCGCCGGTTTCCGCAATGATGCGCGGCTTACCCATGCGCTTGGCGAGCATGGCCTGTCCGATCACGTTGTTGATCTTGTGCGCGCCCGTATGGTTGAGGTCTTCACGCTTCAGGTAAATCTGTGCGCCGCCCATTTCCTTGCTGGTGCGCGCCGCGTGGTAGACGGGCGAAGGGCGGCCCACGAAGTGAGCGAGCTCGTAGTGGAATTCCTTCAGGAATTCGGGATCGTTCTGGTAGTGCGCGTAGGCATCACGCAGCTCATTGATGGCGTGCGTGAGTGTTTCGCTGGCGAACGAGCCGCCATAGGGGCCGAAATGGCCCAGAGAGTCAGGATAATTGTATGCAGACATGGTCAGAAAAATTCAGGCTGAGGCGACATCGGCGGCGCGTACGGCGGCGATGAAACGATGGATTTTTCCGGCGTCCTTGATTCCCTTGAGGGTGCCACCATGGGGGGCATCGGCCTCGACGCCGGAGCTCACGTCAACGGCCAGCGTCTTGCAACGCGGGCGCACCTGCTGGACGCCAGCGGTCACGTTTGCAGGCGTGAGTCCACCAGACAAAACGAGGTGAGAGTCGACGCTTGTTGGAAGGAGTGACCAATTGAATGTTTTCCCGCCACCGCCAAACCCGTCGACATGCGCGTCGAGCAGGATGGCCTGGGCCTTTGAGTAATCCTGGGCGAATTTTACCAAGTCGAAGCGCCCGGCGTCTTCTCCCAGTGGAATTCTGGCAGCGCGCAGGTAGGGGCGCACGCCCTGGCCGCTGGCCTTCCAGCATGCATCGGGTGTTTCATCACCATGAAACTGCACGATGGAGCCGGGCACTTGCTCGCACGCGGCCATGACTTCGCTGGCCGGCGCATTCACGAACAGCAGCACTGGCGTGACGAATGGCGGCAGACGGCGCGCGAGTTCAGCCGCGCGCGCAGGCGTCACGGCGCGCGGGCTTTTCGCATACAGCACAAAGCCGATCGCGTCGGCTCCGGCGCTGACGGCGCAATCCACGTCCTCCTCGCGCGTGAGCCCGCAAATCTTGATGCGGGTGCGGGCAGGGGAAGCAGTGAACAGGGGGGCGGGGAAAGAAGGGGGCAAGACGGCGCTCATGGGAGCCAATCATACGCAGCCGTGCGCTCGGGCAGGCCCCATTCCTTCTCATACACAGGGCCAAGGAAATACAGGCCGTCAGGGGAGAACGTGGGTGCAGCTGCATCGCGGGAGCGCGCGGCGAGCACATCGCGCATCCATTCGGGCGACCGCAGGCCTTGGCCCACCGCGATCAGGCAGCCCATGATGTTGCGGATCATGTGGTGCAGGAAGGCGTTGGCCTCGAACTCGAAGCGCCAGTAGCATGGTGCGAAGTGATGCGGCCCCGCAGAGGCTGCGGTGGCAGCACTGTCATGCTCGATGCTCGCCGTGCCGCGCCGCGTGATGTGGATGCGGCGCACGGTCTTGATCGGGCTTTTGGCCTGGCAGGCCGAGGCGCGGAACGAGGTGAAGTCGTGCTCGCCCAGCAACATATCCGCCGCTTGCTGCATGGCGGCGCCATCCAGCTCATGGAACACCCAGCCCACGCGTCCCGCTTCCACGCTGGGGCGCACGGGCGACTGCAGCAGCACGTAGGCATAGCGGCGCGCAATGGCGCAGGCGCGCGAATGGAAGGCATCCGGCACTGGCTGCGCCCATTGCACGGCGATGTCGGGTGGCAAGAAGGTATTCGTGCCACGCACCCAGGAAAACGGCACGCGCTCCAGCGGCGTGTCGAAGTGCACCACCTGCATCGTGCCGTGCACGCCCGCATCGGTGCGTCCCGCGCAAATGGTGGACACCTCATGAGTAGCAAAGCGGCCCAGGGCCGCTTCGAGTTGGTCTTGTACGGTGTTGCCAGAAGGCTGGCTTTGCCAGCCGTTATAGGCCTGACCGTTGTAGCTGACGCCCAGTGCAATCCTCATCGTTTTCTCCTGTCAGGGAGGATGCCACGGATTGCAAGGGGCGTTGGCCTGGAGGGCGATTCAATCAAGATCAGCCCAGCTTCGCGAGCATCTGCTGCGCGCGTTGCTTGAGCTCGCCGGTGGCTTCGGCAATCACTTCTTCCACCAACGTGCGGGCGCCTTCGCTGTCCCCAATCGCGTTGAACTCTTCGGCCAACGCCAGTTTGGTGGCCAGAGGTTCCTCGGGAATCGGTGCGGCACCTAAGCCGGACAGCGGAGCCGGTGCCGTCGTGGGCGAATCCATGCCGGAATAGCTCGCAGCCGGCGCGCTGCTTGGCGTGTCCAGATCGAGGGAAACGCCGTCCAGATCGAACTCCAGCGGTTGACGCGACGTGGACTGCACGAATTCGGCGGGGCTTGGCGCCGCCGCAGGCTTGTCGGAGGAGGGCACGTCAAAGGACAGGTCATCCATGCTGAAGTCGAGCGCGTTGCCATCATCGGACGACAGCACGGCTTCTGCCGGAGGCGCCGTGAAGGTGCCGGGAGCGGTTGGCTGGTCCAGCGACAGCGACGGCAACTCAAAATCCGACAGCCCGATGGAAGCTGCGGGCGCAGCTGCATCGGGTGCGGCAGGGGCCTTGTCCTGCGGCTGTGTACCGAGGTCCAGATCCAGGTCGAGGCCCGCTGCCAGGTCTGGGCTCATGGGCGCAGGCGCGGAGGTGGGGAACTCGACGGGCAGGGTGCTGGGCGCGTCCAGTTCTGGCTGCTGCTCGCGCATTCCGCTGGCAATCGCTGCTGCGGCTGCCCCGGCAGCGGCGACACCGCCTGCCGCCATGGCAGTGCTCACGCCCGCAGCGCGGGGAGTGGCTTGGTAGAGCACGTTGTCCGGATCCAGACCGCGGCCCATGTCGGCCACGCGAGCCCAGTCCGCGCCTTGACCTTGGGTCAGCGTCCACAGTTCCTTGGCCTGCGCTTCCAGTGCCTTGCGGTCCTGGCGCTTAGCGTAGATTTCGGCGAGCTTCACGTGGATGGAGGCGCGCTCAGGCGTGATGCGCGCGGCTTCACGCAGGATTTCTTCTGCCTGCAGATCGCGACCGTAGGCGAGGTACACGTCGGCTTCGGCCACCGGGTCGACTTCACCTGCGTCCAATTGGCTGGGCGAATAGGCCAGCGACGAGGAGCCGGTGGACAGGCCGCTGTTGGCGGTGTCGATGCGTTGACCACCGCTTGCGCCAAAGAACGAGTCCGGCTGCAACTGGCTGTCCAGCATGGAGCTGTCTGCAGACAGCGACTGCGCCTTGCGGCGTTGCGAGCTGCGATAAACACCGTAGCCGAGCAGCAGGGCCAGGATGGCCCCGATGCCACCGAGCTTGAGCGGATCTTCAAGCAGTGATTCGAGGAAGGTGGGCTCTGGCGGGGGCGGCGGTGGGGGAACCACCTTCGCCGGCTTTTTCGGTGCCGGTTGGGATGCGGCTGCGGCGGCCTCGGAGGCTGCAGCATTGGCGGCACTCGCTGCTGACGCGGCATCGGTCGCGGCCACGGCGGCTGCATTGGTGTCGCTGGCTGCTGCGGCCGCACTGCTGGCTGCGTTGGCGGCAGCAGAAGCAGCGTCGGCAGCGGCGCCGGGGACCGTGGCAGGAACAGTGGCCACAGACGGCAATTCGGTGGGCTTGCTGGCAGCAGCGCTGGCGGCCCCTGCGGGAGCGCCGGCAGCGGTGCTGAGCTTGTTCAGTTCCGAGATGTTCTTGTTCAGTTCGGCCATACGCTCTGCGTTCTGGCTCGACTGGCGATCCTGCGCCAGCTTTTCATCGGCCTTGGTCGCTTGCACGCCACCCTTGGACAGCGTGAGCTTGTCAGACGAGGCAGTAGCGGGCTTCTGGTCGTCCACCTGTGCCTGCACCGAGCCTGTGGCTGCACGTTGCGGAGCTGCAACGGTTGCGGAGGGAGCGGACGCAGCGAGACGGCGACGGAATTCGTTGAAGTCGCGGCTTTGGGCGGCAATGATGCGGCGCGCTTCCTTTGGCGCCACGGCACTGGCCTGAGAGTCCGTGGGCATCTGCAACACGCTGCCAGCCCGCAGTCGGTTGACGTTGCCGTCGATGAACGCATCGGGATTGGCGCGCAACATCGCGACCAGCATCTGGTCGAGTGACACACCTGCCGGGCGATGTGCGTTGGCAAGTCGGCCCGCCGTGTCGCCCGCCCGCACGCGCACGTCTTCCGCTGCGGTCGCCGCCACGGCGGGAGGCGTCACAGTGGTGCGTGGCTGTGGCGCTGGAGCCACAGCTTGCGGGCGGCGCTCCTGCACTTCGGGCAGATGGCGCGGCGCAGGCATGGGTTCCGCCGTGCGTGCTGGTGCGGGTATAGGCGCAGCGGTGGGCGCTGGAATCTGGGGTGCCAGTGGTTGTGGCGGCGCGCTACGACGCGTTTCTGGCGGATCGAGCAGCAATGTGTAACTGCGCACGATGTGGCCGGACGCCCACGTGGCGTCGATCACCAGATCGACAAAGGGATCGTTGACGGCGCGCGAACTGGACAGGCGCAGAACGCCAGTGCCATCGGGGCGGCGCTGGAACTGCACACGTATGTCATTGATCGCCGAGGAGTATTCCAACCCCTGAGCACGGTAAACCCCGGGGGCTCCCGTCGTGGCCTTGAGTGATTCCGCTTCGGCATCGGAAATCTGCGGCAGATCGATTTCTGCCCGCAAAGGCTCCCCCAATGCAGAACGCACGTGGATTTGACCCAGTGCCAGCGCGTGAGCATCGGCCGCGAACAAGCCGGTGGTAGCAATGGCAGCCGCCGCCAAAATAGAGATTTTCCAGCGATGCATGTGTGCAGTTATTTAGTGATTATTGAGCTTGCGACGATGCGATTTTGTTCTTTTGACGCCATTCACTATCGTTCGTGAAAATGTGTAAAAGCACCATATCAGCAATGCTTTGCACTGACAAGCTGAACCAGCACACCAACTTAACTCTCCACAGGATTGTTAGGATTCCGCTATTTGAGATGTTGGCAATGGGCAACGCAATGTGAGCAAGTGTATCCTCCTGCCTGCCGTAGAGCGTGTTGTCCACGGCAGGCGGTGATTCACATCAATATCACGCGTCCAGCAAGATGCGCAGCATGCGGCGCAGAGGCTCGGCCGCGCCCCACAGGAGCTGGTCGCCAATGGTGAAAGCGCCGACGTATTCAGGGCCCATGGCCAGCTTGCGGATACGGCCGACCGGGATCGTCATCGTACCGGTCACGGACACTGGCGTCAGGTCCTGCAGCGTGGCTTCCTTGTTGTTCGGAACCACCTTTACCCACTGATTGTCCGCAGCGATCATGGCCTCGATGTCGGCCACGGGCACGTCCTTCTTGAGCTTGAAGGTCAGGGCCTGGCTGTGGCAGCGCATGGCGCCCACGCGCACGCAGAAGCCATCGACCGGAATCGCAGGCGTGCCAAAGCCTTCGCCCAGACCCATGATCTTGTTGGTTTCTGCCATGCCCTTCCATTCTTCCTTGGACATGCCGTTGCCCAGATCCTTGTCGATCCAGGGAATCAGGCTGCCGCCCAGCGGCACCAGGAAGTTGGCGGTTTCTTCGGCGGTGAGTGCGCGCTGCTTGGCCACCACCATGCGGTCGATTTCCAAAATGGCGCTCTTGGGGTCATCCAGCAGCGACTTCACTTCGGCGTTCAGCGTGCCGTATTGGGTGAGCAGTTCGCGCATGTGCTGTGCGCCGCCGCCCGAAGCGGCTTGGTAGGTCTGGGTGCTCATCCACTCGACAAGACCGGCCTTGTACAGCGCGCCCACGCCCATCAGCATGCACGAGACGGTGCAGTTGCCGCCGACCCAGTTGTTGCCGCCCTTGGACAGGGCATTCTTGATGACCGGCATATTGACCGGGTCCAGCACGATGACGGCGTCTTCCTGCATGCGCAGGGTCGATGCGGCGTCGATCCAGTGGCCGTTCCAGCCCGCAGCGCGCAGTTGGGGGAAGACTTCGCTGGTGTAGTCGCCGCCTTGTGCGGTGATGATGATTTCGCAGCGCTTCAGGGCGTCGATGTTGAAGGCGTCCTGCAGCGTGGTTTCGTTCTTGGCCATGGCGGGGGCCTTGCCGCCCGCGTTGGATGTGGAGAAGAACAGGGGCTCGATCAGATCGAAGTCCTTTTCTTCCTGCATGCGGTCCATGAGAACCGAGCCGACCATGCCGCGCCAGCCGACTAAACCTACCAACTTGCTCATTTTCAACGCCCTTTCAAGATAAAAAACAGTGCCATTCGGGACTGCTCCTGGCTCGTCTGGCCAGAAAGGGCGCACGACGAACCAGGCTGGATCAGCCCTTAATCGTCGTGGTTTTGGTGGAGATGGATGCGCGCGCAGCCACGCCAGCGGGGGTGGCTGTGTTCAGGTCGAACGTGCGAGCGACAAACATAATCGGTAAATTGTAGCGGAGGCTATCGAATTCGTGCGTTTTTTCGACAAACAACATTCTTTGCAATTGGCGCTCCCGCAACGCATATGCTTGCGTCTGGACAAATCGGGATGTGCCGCTCGATGGTGCGAAGCTTCCGCTTGTCCGCCCATTCCACTTTTCCTTTCATCTGGAGGTTATCCATGGCAGGTTGGTTTGAATTGAGCAAGAGCACCGACGGGCAGTTCCGCTTCGTCCTCAAGGCAGGCAATGCCGAGACCATTCTCACCAGTGAGCTGTACAAGACCAGGGCGTCGGCAGAGAACGGCATCGCGTCGGTGCAAACGAACGCTGCCAGCGAAGAGCGCTACGAGCGCAAGGAAGCCTCCAACGGCAAATCCTTCTTCAACCTGAAGGCGGCCAACCACCAGGTCATCGGCACCAGCCAGATGTACGCGACGGCGCAGTCGCGCGAGGCGGGCATCGATTCGGTGAAGAACAACGGCGCGACCAAGATGGTCAAGGACCTGATCGCCTGACACACCGCATCTGGTGCTTTGGCGCATGCACAGCCGGGCCATGAGCCCGGCATTCTTTTTTCTACCCCAAGCGCCCCGCATGTCCGTAGACTCTGCGTTGCATCAATCAATGCGTTGACTTCGGGCGTTTGCCGCGCCCCTGCTGCCTGCCACTCCCACAATGGCAGATCGGACTTTTCTCGGTTTTGTGGGACATGGCTCATCGGGTTGTCCGGGCGCTGGCCTGGAGTCTGGGCACCATGGGGTGCCTTTTTTGTGGTTTCGTCTTGACGATTTCGCTCGTGGCGCCAGCCTGGGTGGAAGAGGGCGCTGCGCGCATCGTGCGCGCCGAGGTCGAGCAGCGCGTGCTGGATCGGCTGGATCAACTGGACGACAGCCTGTTTGCGGGTCGGGCGTCGGTACTGGTGAGCCGTCCCGAAATGGACATGGCACAGGCGCGCACGCTGCTGGTGCTGCAGTTTCCCCAGTTGTTCGAGAAAGTGAAGGATGAGGTCAGCGAGATGGACGGCGCATGCCGCGAGCGCTCGGCCCGATTCGTGCAGGGGCGGCTGGAGGTGGCGCGCCCCTCGTTGGCCGAAACGCGCGAGCGCCTGATGCTGCACATCCGCTCCAAATACTTTGACACCATTGGCCAGTTGCACCGTGAATTGCGCATTTTCATGGGAGCGAATGCGTTTGTCTTCGCGCTGCTGCTGGTGGCACTTTGGCGCAGGAAAGCCGCTGGCGTCCATCTGTTGCCCGCCGCCATGGTGTTGCTCGCGGCAGCGGTAGGCTGCGCGTATCTCTACCTGTTCCAGCAAGACTGGCTGCACACCATCGTGTTCAACGACTATGTGGGCCTGGGATACATCGCCTATCTGGGCGTGGCATTCCTGTTCCTGAGTGACGTGCTCTTCAACGAGGCACGGGTGACCGCGGAAGTTCTCAGCCGGTTGTTCGAGGCGGTGGGAAGCGCCGCGGTGTCGCCGTGTTGAAGGCGTGGCTCACGCCTTTGTCGTGGGCGCAGTCCACCCGGCGGCTTCCGAAATGGAGCGCGCCTTCTCGGACAGTATGCGCGCCGTGATGGAGTCGAGCGCGTCGTCGAACGAGCCGACCGGGCCCATTAGGGTGATCGCGGCTTTCATCTCGCCCAGCATGTCGAAAATGGGTGCCGACATGGAGGTGAAATGCGGCAGCAGCGCGTCGCGGCAGCGGCTGATGTGATGCGCCAACACTTCTTCGCGCAGCACTTCCACGTCTTTTTCCGTGTATTTGCGCTGACCATCGGCGTGCTGGAGGCTTGCCATTTCTTGCTCCAGCAGGTCGCGCGTATTGGCGCGCGGGAGATGGGCCAGAAAGTTGCGTCCCAGCGCCGAAGACAGCAGCGGCAATACGCTGCCCACGCGCAGTTCCAGTAACGGGCGACTGCGGCTGCCTTCCACACGGTAAACGATCGTCGGGCCCTTGTTGCCCCACACGCCCAGAAACACGGTCTGCCCGGTGGACGCGGCCAGTTCTGCCATGGCCGGACGGGCGCTGGTGAAGACGTCGAACTGCTCCAGCGCCGCCAGCCCAAGCCGCAGCGCATAAGGGCCGAGCCCGTAATAGCCCGTGTCCGACTGCTGCACCACCAGACCCACCTTCTGAAAACTGACCAGGTAGTAGTGCACGTTGGGCACGGTGAGCTGGCACGCCTCCGCGAGCTCCTTCAAGGGCAGCGGCCTGCCGCTCTGGCGGATCTTGTCGAGGATGCGAAAGCCCACTTCGATCGACTGGATGCCGCGGCGGGACGATGCGATTTTGGCAGGCGACTGGGGCGCGTCCTTGTCTGTCGTGCCAGCCTTTTTAGCCATGTTGTTCTCTGGTTGCCATGGAGCGCGGAGTGTAGCAGCGCGGCTTTTCCCGCTGCGGCGCAGCGCGATGATCGGGTAATCCCTAACTTTGAGTTACATCAAGTTGATTTGATAATAGTTAATCAATACAGCTATATCAATTTTTAAGGGGTCACACATCTATGGAAGCCGCAATCGCGCAACCGCACGCAGGCCACTCACCGACGCTCAGCCGCAAGGAAGAGCGCCAAGTGGTCGTGGCGTCAACACTGGGAACTCTGTTCGAGTGGTACGACTTTTTCATCTACGGCTCGCTGGCCGTCTTCATGAGTCAGGTGCTGTTCCCGCAGGACAACCCGACCGTGTCGTTGCTGGCGGCGCTGGGTGCGCTGGCGGTGGGCTTCATCATTCGTCCGTTGGGCGCGGTGATGTTCGGTTATCTGGGCGACAAGTGGGGGCGCAAGTACACCTTCCTGATCACGGTGGTGATGATGGGCGGCGCCACGGTGTTGATCGGTTGTCTGCCGACCTATGAGTCGGTGGGGCACCTGTCCTGGATCCTGCTGTTGACGCTGCGCGTCATCCAGGGTCTGGCCGTGGGTGGCGAGTACGGCGGTGCAGTGATTTACGTGGCCGAGCACTGCGAGCCCAAGCGTCGCGGTCTGCTGACCGGCTGGATCCAGATCACTTCGTCGGCGGGGCTGATCCTGTCGCTGATCGTGATCCTGTGCACGCAGGCCGCCATGAGCGCGGAGGACTTCCGGCAGTGGGGCTGGCGTCTGCCGTTCATCCTGTCGATCGTGATGTTGGCGATCTCGATCTATGTGCGCGCCAAGTTGCACGAGTCGCCCGTGTTCACGCGCATGAAGCAGCAAAACCGCCTGTCCAAGAATCCGGTGAAGGAGACGTTTGGCCAGTGGTCCAGCCTGAAGCTGGTGATTCTTGCACTGGTGGGCGTGACGGCGGGACAGGGCGCGACCTATTTCACGGGCCAGTTCTACGTGATGATCTTCCTGCAGCAGGCGGTGCAACTGGACCAGACAACGGTCTACACGCTGCTCGCCATCGGCTTCATCATCGGTGCGCCGACCTTCGTGCTGTTCGCCTGGCTGTCCGACAAGATCGGTCGCAAGTGGATCATGATGGCGGGCCTGTTCATCGCTGCAGCGGGCTACCACCCCATGTTTGGCGCGCTGCTGAAGGCAGGCAATCCCGAGCTCGCACAGGTGATGCAGACCACGCCGGTGCGCATCCATGCGGACACCTCGAACGGTGCATGCGATTTCGGTCTGCAAGCCGCGTTGGTGGGCGCGCACCCAGACCACAAGAAGCTCTGCGTGCAGGCCAAGAAGCTGATGGTGTCCAAGGGCATCAACTTTGAATATGCACCGCCGCTCGAAGGTCAGGCCATCGCGATGTCGGTGGGCGAGACCACGGTCAACGGCTTCGATGCCAAGGCCTATTCCCGCGCATTGACGGAGGCGGGCTATCCGCACAAGGCCGACCCGGCGCGCGTGGACCGCGTGACGATCGTGCTGATTCTCATCCTGATGACGGCAGTCGTGGCGATGGTGTACGGCCCGGTGGCGGCGTATCTGGTGGAGCTGTTTCCCGCGCGCATCCGCTACACGGCGCTGTCCTTCCCGTATCACATTGGCGCAGGCATTTTTGGGGGCCTTGTCCCGTTCACGGCGACGTATCTGGCGCAGGCGAGCGGAAATATTTTTGGTGGACTGATGTACCCCGTGATCGTGACGGCGGTGGTGGGTGTGATTGGCTCGCTGCTGCTGCCCAACACCAAGCCCAAGGCCATTGACGAAGAGGCGGCGCATTGATGGGCGCGGCTAGATGAAGGAGGAACCAATGAACAAGCCATTCAAAGTGGCGGTCGTGCAGGCCGCATCGATTCCGCAAGACAGCATCGCTACCGCCCGTAAGGCCGTTGGCCTGATCCAGCAGGCCGCGGATCAAGGGGCCAAGGTGATGGTGTTCCCGGAGGCCTATCTGGGCGGCTATCCCAAGGGCAACACGTTTGGCGCGCCGATTGGCATGCGCAAGCCGGAAGGGCGCGATGCATTCGCGGCCTACCACCGTCAGGCCATCCGGCTCGACGGTGAAGAGGTGGCGCTGATTGCGCAGGCGGCCGTGGACACCAACACGGTCGTGGTGATGGGCTGCATCGAAGCCGACGGCGGCACGCTGTACTGCACGGTGCTGTATTTCAACGGCCGCGAAGGCTTTGTGGGCAAGCATCGCAAACTCATGCCGACTGCCGGAGAGCGCCTGATCTGGGGCTTTGGAGACGGCTCGACGATGCCCGTGATTGACACCGAGTATGGCCGTGTCGGTGCGGTGATCTGCTGGGAAAACTACATGCCCATGCTGCGTATGTACATGTACAGCCAGGGCGTGGCGATCTATTGCGCGCCGACAGCGGACGACCGCGATTCGTGGGTGCCGTCGATGCGCCACATCGCGCTGGAAGGGCGTTGCTATGTGCTGACCTCGTGCCAGCACTTGCGCCGCGATGCCTATCCCGATGATTTCGAATGCGCTCTGGGCGATGCGCCGGACACCGTGCTCATGCGCGGTGGCAGCGCCATCATCGGGCCGCTGGGCGACGTGTTGGCGGGGCCGGACTTCTCGGGCGAAACGATTCTGTATGCCGACATCGATCCCAACGAGATCCTGCGCGGCAAGTTCGACTTTGACGCTTCGGGCCATTACGCGCGGCCCGATATTTTCCAACTGCACGTGGACACGCGTGCCAAGCAGGCGGTGGTGCCCAGTGCGTTGCACCCGACGCCGGAGAGCTGATTCATGTATTTCGATTTTTCTGCGCTGCCCGCGCAGACACAGTACAACCTCTTGACCGCAACGGTCACGCCACGCCCCATTGCGTGGGTGACCACGCGGTCGAACGCAGGGGTTGTGAATGCTGCTCCGTACAGTTTCTTCAACGTCATGGGGCATCAGCCACCGACGGTGGCGCTAGGCATGATGCGACACGCCCGGGGCGCGCTCAAGGACACGGCAGCCAACATTCTGGAGAACGGCGAGTTCGTCGTGAACCTCGTGCCCGAGCGTCTGGTCACGGAGATGAACCAGACCTGTGCCGACTATCCTGCTGCCGTGGATGAGCTGGAGCAGGCGGGCCTCACGCCATTGCCCGCGCGCCATGTGCATCCGCCGTTGATTCAGGGCTGCCCGGTGTCGCTGGAATGCGTGAGCATTGCCTCGGTGATCACGGGGCCGCTGCAGACGGTGGTCATCGGGCGCGTGCTGGCGGCGCATATCGATGACTCGGTCGTGCTCGATCCGGAGCAGGGCTTTGTCGATACGCCCCGGCTGGGACTCATCAGCCGCATGCATGGCGGTGGCTGGTACGGGCGCAGCACGGACCTGTTCCAACTGGCCAGACCGGTGGATGCGGCGCTCAAGCCGGAGATGGCGACGGAGTAGGAGTAAACACGCGCGCCGCCCGGTAGCGCGGAATACGTAAAAAAGGGGCTGCTCCTTGCGAGCAGCCCCTTTTTGTTTGCGAGCATCAACGGCGGTCTGCCGTGCGGGTATCAGCCCAACGCCTTGACCACGGCGTCGCCCATTTCGCGGGTGCTGACCTTGGTCGTGCCTTCACTGAAGATGTCCGGCGTGCGCAGGCCCTGGGCGAGCACCTTTTTCACCGCGGTTTCGATGCGGTTGGCGGCTTCTTCCTGATTCAGGGAGAAGCGCAGCATCATGGCCGCCGACAGGATGGTGGCGAGCGGGTTGGCCACGCCCTTGCCGGCGATGTCCGGAGCGCTGCCATGGCTGGGTTCGTACAGGCCCTGCTTCTTGTCGTTCAGGCTGGCCGAGGGCAGCATGCCGATGGAGCCGGTGAGCATGGACGCTTCGTCCGAAAGGATGTCGCCGAACATGTTGCCGGTGACGATCACGTCGAACGATTTGGGCGCCTTCACCAGTTGCATGGCGGCGTTGTCGACGTACATGTGCTGCAGCTCGACGTCCGGATATTCCTTGTGCACGTCGATGACCACGTCCTTCCAGAACTGGAAGGTTTCGAGCACGTTGGCCTTGTCCACGCTGGTCACCTTCTTGTTGCGCTTGCGTGCGGCTTCGAAAGCCACGCGCGCGATGCGCTCGATCTCCGGACGGGAATAGCGCATGGTGTCAAACGCTTCTTCCGCGCCGGGGAAGTGACCGTCCACGGCGGTGCGCTTGCCGCGCGGCTGGCCGAAATAGATGTCGCCGGTCAGCTCGCGAATGATGAGGATGTCGAGTCCCGCGACCAGTTCAGGCTTGAGGCTGGAGGCATCCACCAGTTGCTCGTAGCAGATGGCGGGGCGGAAGTTGGCGAACAGGCCGAGGCTCTTGCGCAGGCCGAGAATGGCTTGCTCGGGGCGCAGCGGGCGGTCGAGTTTGTCGTACTTCCAATCGCCCACGGCACCAAACAGGATGGCGTCGGCCTCCTTGGCGAGCTTGAGCGTCGATTCCGGCAGCGGGTGGCCATGCGCGTCGTAGGCTGCGCCGCCGACCAGAGCCGACTCCATCTCCAGGTTCAGGTCGAGTGCATCGAGCACCTTGACAGCTTCTGCAACGATTTCCGTGCCGATGCCATCTCCGGGCAAAACTGCGATTTTCATGTTGGGTTTCCGTTGGATATTGACTGGGTGGGTCCCCGCTTCCCGGGTGAGGAAGCGGGCGATGACGGGTTCAGTGCGTCGTGGCCCGCACCATGGCCCTCTGCACAGGCGCTAGAGGACGCAGGTCGGTCGGCGCTGTCCGCCGGCGTTATGCCGACGCAGGCATGGTGTGAGCCAGCCAGGGCTTGGAAGCCAGACGCTCGGCTTCGTAATTCTTGATCTTGTCTGCGTGGCGCAGGGTCAGGCCGATGTCGTCGAAGCCGTTGAGCAGGCAGTATTTGCGGAACGGGATCACGTCGAAGGCGATCTCTTCGCCTTGTGGGCGAACGATGACTTGTCGCTCCAGATCGATGGTCAGTTCGTAGCCGGGGAAGGCGTTCACTTCATTGAACAACTGGTCGATCGTGGCTTCGGGCAGCACGATGGGCAGCAGGCCATTCTTGAAGCAGTTGTTGAAGAAGATGTCGGCAAAGCTCGGCGCGAGGATGGCGCGGAAGCCGAACTGGTCAAGCGCCCAGGGCGCGTGTTCGCGGCTGGAGCCGCAACCGAAATTCCTGCGCGCGATGAGGATGGAGGCACCCTGGTAGCGCGGCTTGTTGAGCACAAAGTCGGGATTGGGCTTGCGGCTGGCCGGGTCCTGGCCGGGTTCGCCGTGGTCCAGATAACGCCACTCGTCAAACAGGTTCACGCCAAAGCCGGTCTTCTTGATCGACTTGAGAAACTGCTTGGGAATGATGGCGTCGGTGTCCACGTTCTCGCGGTCCATGGGAGCCACGAGGCCCTTGTGCACTGTGAATTTTTGCATCTGATCGGTCCTGAAATTCTGCGGCACCCCAGCCGGGGGCCGCCTGGCTTGGCCTTATTTATCGGCAGCGCGCTCGAGCGCGCCACCTGCGCGTTGAACATCCTGTCCCACGCCCTTGACGGTGTTGCAACCGCTCAGGATGAAAGTGCTGATCAGGGCGAAGGCGATAGCGATTTTGGTCATATGAAATTTCTCCATGAGTTGGGTTGAAAGCTCACATCATTACGCAAATTTGCGCACGTCGACAAAATGTCCGTGGATGGCAGCTGCGGCGGCCATGGCGGGGCTGACGAGGTGCGTGCGGCCGCCAGCGCCCTGACGGCCTTCGAAGTTGCGGTTGCTGGTGGAGGCGCAGCGCTCGCCGGGCTCCAGGCGGTCGGCGTTCATTGCGAGGCACATCGAGCAGCCGGGCTCGCGCCATTCGAAACCGGCGGCCTTGAAGATCTGGTCCAGACCTTCGCGCTCTGCCTGTTCCTTCACAAGGCCGGAGCCCGGAACCACCATCGCGAGCTTGATGTTCTTGGCAACCTTCTGGCCGAGCTTCTTCACCACGGCAGCAGCTTCGCGCATGTCTTCGATGCGGCTGTTGGTGCACGAGCCGATGAACACCTTGTCCACGAACACGTCGTTCAGTGGCTTGCCGGGTTCGAGGTTCATGTAGGTGAGTGCGCGCTCGATCGCGCCGCGCTTGCTGGGGTCTTTTTCCTTGTCTGGATCGGGCACGGAGGCGTCCACGCCGAGCACCATTTCAGGCGATGTGCCCCAGGTGACTTGCGGCACGATGGCCTTGGCGTCGAGTTCGACCACGCGATCAAATGTGGCGTCGGCGTCGGAGTGCAGCGTGCGCCAGTAGGCTTCGGCCTGATCCCATTCCACGCCGGTGGGCGACAGCGGACGGCCCTTCACGTAGGCAATGGTCTTGTCATCCACCGCCACCATGCCAGCGCGGGCACCGGCTTCGATGGCCATGTTGCACACCGTCATGCGGCCTTCCATCGAGAGGTCGCGAATGGCTTCGCCAGCAAACTCGATGGTGTAGCCCGTGCCGCCTGCGGTGCCGATCTTGCCGATGATGGCGAGCACGATGTCCTTGGCTGTGACGCCGGGCGCGACTTTGCCGTTGACTTGCACCAGCATGTTTTTGGCCTTCTTGGCGAGCAGGGTCTGCGTGGCCATGACGTGCTCGACTTCCGACGTGCCGATGCCGTGCGCCAGCGCACCGAACGCGCCGTGCGTGGAGGTGTGGCTGTCGCCGCAGACCACGGTCATGCCGGGCAGCGTGGCGCCGTTCTCGGGGCCGATCACGTGGACGATGCCCTGGCGCTTGGACATGAAGGGAAAGAATGCCGCTGCGCCGACCGAAGCGATGTTCTTGTCGAGCGTGGTGATCTGCTCCTTGCTGATCGGGTCGGTGATGCCGTCATAGCCCTGATCCCAATTGGTGGTGGGCGTGTTGTGATCGGCGGTGGCGACGATGGAGCTCACGCGCCAGACCTTGCGGCCCGCTTCGCGCAGGCCTTCGAATGCCTGCGGGCTGGTCACTTCGTGCACCAGATGGCGGTCGATGTAGAGAACGGCGGTTCCGTCTTCTTCCGTGTGGACCACGTGTTCATCGAACACTTTGTCGTAGAGAGTGCGTCCCATGGTGTGTACTCTTTTCTTTCGTAGGGTCTGAAGGTGGCAATGTGTTGGCGCTGTGCTGTGCGGATCAGGCCACGCGCCGTGGTTCTTGTGCGGAGGCCGGCAGCGTCACTTCGCTGGCGGCGGTGGTGCCGGTCAGGTGCTCGACCAGCAGTCTGGCGGTGACCGGCAGGGCATTGAAATCGCGCGCGACCACGCGCAGCTCGCGCTCGGCCCAGGGCTCGTCGAGGCGCACGGCGGCGAGGTCGCCCACGCTGTGCATGAGGGCGAACGCACGATCCGGCAACAGCCCGATGCCAAGCCCGTTGTCGATCATGCGGCACATGGCGTCGAGGCTGGTGACCTGCATGCGCTGGCGCAAGGGCTTGGGCGTCTGGCCCGCCGCCTGCCGCATGGCAAGGCTGATGCTGCTGCCCGCCTGCAGGCCGACCAGATCCCAATCCATCACCTGCGCAAACGTGATCGATGCACGCTCTGCCAGTTCGTGCGATCGGGGCACGACGACGACCAGGCGGTCACTGCGGTAGGCGCGGCTTTGCAGGCCTTCGGGCTCTTCTGCGGTGCCGGTGTGGCATACGCCCAGATCGGTCGCGCCATCGCGCACGGCGTTGAGCACTTCCTGGCTCAGATGTTCTTGCAGGTCGATCTTGACCTGACTGTGTTCGCGCGCAAATGCGCCGAGGTCTTCGGGCAGGAACTGCACGATGGCCGAGATGTTGGCGTGCATGCGCACATGGCCGCGCACGCCGTCGGCATATTCGGAGAGCTCGCCCTGCATGCGCTCCAGCCCGAACAGCACGGTGCGCGCATGGTGCAGCAGGCTTTCGCCCGCAGGCGTCAGCGTGACGCCGCGGCTGTGGCGATAGAGCAGGGCCGTGTCGACAGCGGTTTCCAGATCGGACAGGCGCTTGCTGACGGCGGATGCCGCAATGAATTCACGCTCCGCCGCACGGCCGATGCTGCCCAACTCGCAGACTGCGACGAACAGTTGCAGCGAGGTCAGATCGATTCGGCGCGCAAAGCTGCGCTCGGAGCTTTTCATTGCGGGGTCTGTAATCGTGGTTCAAGAATGCAGACGCCATTTTATGGAGAAAATATGACGTTGTCATCGTGAATTGCGATGTCTATTGCCACGCTTGGTGAGGAGTGACCGCTGATCTGGCGATGGCAGAGGCGCTTTGGGGCTTGCCGCGTTTGCCGTTCACAGACCGAGGGAATCGGCGAGGGCGTTCATGCGCGCGCTGACATCGGCGCTCATGTGCATGGTGCGGCCCCATTCGCGCTGCGTTTCCCCGGGCCACTTGTGCGTGGCGTCCAGTCCCATCTTGCTGCCGAGGCCCGCCACCGGCGAGGCGAAGTCCAGATAGTCGATGGGCGTGTTCTCGACCAGCATGGTGTCGCGCACCGGGTCCATGCGCGTGGTGATGGCCCAGATGACGTCGTGCCAGTGGCGTACGTCGATGTCGTCATCGACCACCACGATGAACTTGGTATAGAGAAACTGCCGCAGATGGCTCCACACCCCCATCATCACGCGGCGCGCATGGCCCGCATAGGCCTTGCGGATGCTGACCACCGCCATGCGGTAACTGCAGGCCTCGGGCGGCAGGTAGAAGTCGACGATTTCCGGGAATGCGCGCTGGATCAGCGGCACGAACATGTCATTGAGCACTTCTCCGAGCACGGCAGGTTCATCGGGCGGTTTGCCGGTGTAGGTGCTGTGATAGATGGCGTCGTCGCGCTGGGTGATGCGATCGACGGTGAACACCGGAAACTCGGCGCATTCGTTGTAATAGCCAGTGTGGTCGCCATACGGACCTTCGAGCGCATGTTCGAAGCCGGAGCGGTGCTGGGCATCGGGGCGGATGTGGCCTTCCAGCACGATCTCCCCGTGGGCCGGAACGTCGAGCGGCACGCCAATGGCGGGGGCAATCACCGAACGCGAGCCGCGCAGCAGGCCGGCAAACTGGTACTCGGAGAGGCTGTCCGGCACGGGCGTGACCGCGCCCAGCAGCGTGGCCGGATCGGCTCCAATGGCGACCGCGACGGGGTAGGGCACACCGCGGTTCTGCTGACAGTGATCGGCAAAATCCAGCGCACCGCCGCGATGGGGCAACCAGCGCATGATGAGTCGGTTGCGGCTCAGCAATTGCTGCCGGTAGATGCCCAGATTCTGGCGCGCCTTGTGCGGGCCGCGCGTGATGGTGAGGCCCCAGGTGATCAGCGGCGCAGCGTCGCCGGGCCAGCACTGCTGGATCGGCAGGCGCGTGAGATCGACGTCCGGCCCTTCCACCACGTGGTGCTGGCAGGCGGCACGCGCGCTGCGCGAAGGCGTCATGTTCCACAGACTTTTGAGCAGCGTGCGCTGACCCCACAAATCTTTGGCGCCGCGCGGTGGTTCTGGGTCCTTCAGGGCTGCGAGGGCATGGCCGAGCGCGCGCACTGCGTCCTTCGAGTCCACGCCCAGCCCACGCATGACGCGGGCAGGCGTGCCGAACAGGTTGGCGAGAACGGGCATGTCGTGCCCCGTGGGGTGCGTGAAGAGCAGCGCCGGGCCGTGCGCGCGCAACACGCGATCGGCCAGCGCCGTCATCTCCAGACAGGGCGATACGGGCTGCCCGATTCGGCGCAGTTCGCCGTCCTGCTCCAACTGCGCGATGAAGCCGCGCAAATCCATGTACGTCATGTCGTGGGTTCTGGTGACTGCGCTGCAAGGCTCTGCCAGGAGGCGGTCAGTCCGTGCTGTTCAATGCCGAGCAGGTCGAGAGCGCGCCCCACGCTGTGCTGCACAGAGAGGTGCAAGCGCAGATCAGGGTGACGCTCAGTCGCATAGCCTTGCTGCGTCGGTGGTGCGCATAGTCGATGCCGCGCAGCATGGCCGCTTCGTCAAAATTCAGACCAGCAAAATTGCGTGCGTTGGTGGCATCGCGCAGGCCGAGATAGACGCAGTCGGCACCCGCGTCGACGGCGGCTTTCAATGCGGGAAAGCTGCCAGCAGGACACACCAGTTCGGGCCCGGCGGAGACCGTTTGCTGCGCTGCGAGGGTGCCTTGGCGCGTGCGAAGGGTCGACGTGGGGGAATTTGGGGTGGGGGCGAACACGGTGGTCGAGCGCGCAATAGCACGAGCGCCCTCACCTTAGGGATCACGGAGACCACAATCTGATTTTTATCAGTTGTTGTACATCAACTGTTGAATCTGCGGCGCGCCACGCCGCAGGAGTTCACGTGCACGGCCTTGTGGGAAGACCGTGCCGCAGTCCACTCAGCGTCGGACGACGCGGCGATAGAAGATCGCGGCGAGCATCACGAAATACGCCAGTCCCAGCCACGGTGCCACGCTGAAGTCTGCGCCAACCAGCGCCAACGGGGCGTTGCTGCCGCTGAAGCCGATGACGGCGGCGATCAGCAGGCCCATCAGGCTTTCGCCGACGATCAGGCCCGAGGCGAGCAGCAGGCCGCGCTCTTCGGCGGCGTGGATCCAGTCCTTGCCATGGCGCGCGCCATAGGCCTTGAGCGCATGCTGGATCGCGTAGCCGAGCACGGCGCCCAGCGTCAGCGTCACGCCGATGGTGGGCGGCAGGTAGATGCCCAGCCCCACGGCCAGCGGCGGCAGCGCGCCCTTGCCGCTCTTGCGCAGCGTCCAGTCGATGGCGATGATCACCAGACCCACAGCCACGCCCGCGCCGAGCATGGTCCAGTCGAGCGAGCCGCTGAAGATGCCATTGGCGATCTGCGTCATCAGGTTGGCCTGAGGCGCCTCTAGTGCCATCTTCGGATCCATGTCGGCGCGCGGCAGCGCACCCGCAAACCCGTAGGCGTTGTAGAGCAGATCCAGCACGGGCGGAATGACGGCGGCGCCGATGACGCAACCGATGATCAGCACCACCTGCTGGCGCCAGGGCGTGGCTCCGACGAGGTAGCCGGTCTTCAGATCCTGCAGGTTGTCGTTGGAGATGGCGGCCATGGCCAGAATCACCGACACCATGAACAGCACGAGCACCACGCCGAGCTTGCCTGCAAGGCTGGTGTGGAAGCTTGGGAACAGCGCGCTCAAGCCCAGGATCGACAGGCCCATGAGCACCGTGGCAATGATGCCGATGCCCGATATGGGGCTGGCCGAGGAGCCGACCAGACCGGCCATGTAGCCGCAAGCAGCGGCCACGAGGAAGCCGAAGATCGCTGCGAACAGCACGCACAACGCCGCAAGTCCATAACGCGAAGCAGAGGCCAGCTCCGGCATGTACTGACCGACGAAGTGGTTGACGACGAAGAACAGCACGGCCAGCGCGACCAGACCGATGATCAGCATCCAGCTGCGCGGCATGTCCACGTCGGTTTCGTCATGGCCCGCAGCGCCGGTCGCATGGGCGTGCGCGGGTTGTGCGCGCATGGCGGCAATGATCGGCCCGGCGAGCGTGATGATGGCCCACAGTGCGGAAATGCCAATGACGCCCGCGCCCAGGAACTTGGCCTTGGCATTCCACAGTTGTGTGGCCAGTGCGCTGATGGCCTGTCCAGCCTCGGGCGTCGCAGCGGCGGTGAGCCACGGCACGATCACGAACCAGCACAGCACCACGCCCAACAACACGGCCATGCCTGCGGCCATGCCCATCAGGTAACCGGCCGCCAGCAGCGCGGGAGAAAAGCCAGCCGCAAAACGGAACGCCGTGGAGCCCACCGGCAGCCACACACTGACCGATTCGCCCAGCACGCGAAAGCCGCTGCTGAACAGGCCGAACACGGCCGCCAGACCTGCGCCCCAGCCGAGTTCGCGCAGGCTGGAACTCGAGGACGGGCTGGACGCCTCTTGCACATGGCGCTGGGCATCGCCCACGCGCAGCACTTCGGCGGCTGCCACGCCTTCGGGGTAGGGCAGTTCGGACTGCACCACCATCACGCGGCGCAGCGGGATGGTGTAGAGCACGCCGAGCGTGCCGCCGGTGGCGCAGATCAGTGCTGTCTGCCAGAACGGAAAACCGCTCCACAGACCCATGATGACCAACCCTGGTAGCACGAAGATCACGCTCGACAAGGTGCCTGCGGCGGACGCCTGCGTCTGCACGAGGTTGTTCTCCAGAATGTTGGAATCCTTGAATTTGTAGAGCAGGGCCATCGAGATGACGGCGGCAGGAATGGCCGATGCAAACGTCAGCCCGACCTTGAGCCCCAGATACACGTTGGCCGCGGTAAATGCCAGAGTGATGAGGGCGCCGAGAAGGACGCCGCGCAGGGTGAATTCGCGCATGGGCAGGGTCTGCATGGTGGATCTTTGCATAAAAGGAAAAGGCCGGTGTCTGCTCGCGGCAGAACCGGCCTTGGGTATTTTCACGCTGAGCTTGCGCCTAAGCAAGCCAGCGAGCGTGCGCAAACTTGCGCACCCACGCTTGAATTTTAACTGAAGAGATTCTTGATCTTGTCAGTCCATGTCTCGGTGGAGGGTGAATGCTTGCTCCCCCCCTTTTTGAGCGACTCGTCAAATTCCTTGAGCAGCTTGCGCTGATATTCGGTGAGCTTCACGGGTGTCTCCACCACGATGTGGCAGTACAGGTCTCCGGGATAGCTCGCGCGCACGCCCTTGATGCCCTTGCCGCGCAAACGGAACTGCTTGCCTGCCTGTGTGCCCTCGGGAATGTCGATCGCGGCCTTGCCAGCCAATGTGGGAACTTCGATCTCGCCGCCGAGTGCGGCGGTGACAAAGCTCACCGGCACTTCGCAGTGCAGGTCATCGCCGTCCCGCTCGAAGATTTCATGTTTCTTCACGCGGATCTCGATGTACAGATCGCCCGGAGGCCCGCCATTGGAGCCGGGCTCGCCATTGCCGGTGGAGCGGATGCGCATGCCATCGTCGATACCAGCAGGGATCTTCACTTCCAGCGTCTTTTGCTGCTTGATCTTGCCTTGGCCGTGGCAGCTCGTGCACGGCTCGGGAATGATCTTGCCGGAGCCGCGGCAGTTCGGGCAGGTCTGTTGCACCGCAAAGAAGCCCTGGCGCATCTGCACCACGCCGGAGCCCTGGCAGGTGCCGCACGTCTTGGGCTGTGTGCCGGGCTTGGCACCGGAGCCGTGGCAGGTGTCGCACTCGTCCCAGGAGGGAATGCGGATCTGCGCGTCCTTGCCATTGGCGGCTTCTTCCAGTGAAATTTCCATCGCGTACGACAGGTCGTTGCCGCGATAGACCTGACGGCCTCCGCGTCCACGTGCGCCGCCCGCACCGCCGAACATGTCGCCAAAAATGTCGCCAAAGGCTTCGGCAAAACCGCCGAAACCCTCCGCTCCGCCCATGCCCCCACGCATGTTGGGATCCACGCCCGCGTGGCCGTATTGGTCATACGCGCTGCGCTTGGCGGGTTCACAAAGAATCTCGTAGGCCTCCTTGGCCTCTTTGAACTTCTCTTCGGCAGGCTTGGAGGCATCCCCCTGATTGCGGTCAGGGTGGTACTTCATGGCGAGCTTGCGATACGCCTTTTTGATTTCGTCGTCCGACGCATTCTTGGGGACGCCAAGAACATCGTAGTAATCTCGTTTGGACATTTCGTCAGCAGCTTGTTGGAACACAAACGCCGCGCTGGTTCCGTGGGGAACCGGGCGCGGCGGCTAAAGCTGGATTCGCGCGCTCGGCGGCTTAATCCTTCTTGACTTCCTTGACCTCGGCGTCAACGACATCGTCGTCGGCCGCGGCGTTGCCGGAAGCGCCTGCCTGAGCAGACGCGCCTGCCGCACCTGCCGCACCTGCCGCACCAGCGGCTGCGGCCTGATCGGCGTACATCTTCTCGCCGAGCTTCTGGCTGGCTTCCATCAGCGCCGTGGTCTTGGCATCGATGTCGGCCTTGTCTTCGCCCTTCAGCGCCTCTTCCAGTGCCTTCACGGCGGCTTCGATCTTCTCCTTGTCGCCTGCGTCGAGCTTGTCGCCATGCTCGGACAGGCTCTTGTTCACGGAGTGGACCGCGGCTTCGCCCTGGTTGCGCGCCTGAACGAGTTCCAGCTTCTTCTTGTCGTCAGCGGCGTTGAGTTCGGCGTCCTTCACCATCTTCTGGATTTCGTCCTCGGACAGACCCGAGTTCGCCTTGATGGTGATCTTGTTTTCCTTGCCCGTGCCCTTGTCCTTCGCGCCGACGTGCAAGATGCCGTTGGCGTCGATGTCGAAGCTCACCTCGATCTGCGGCGTGCCGCGTGTGGCCGGCGGAATGCCTTCCAGGTTGAACTCGCCCAGCAGCTTGTTGGCGCTGGCTATTTCACGCTCGCCTTGGAACACCTTGATGGTCACGGCGGGCTGGTTGTCCTCGGCCGTGGAGAAGGTCTGTGCGAACTTCGTCGGGATCGTGGTGTTCTTGGCAATCATCTTGGTCATCACGCCGCCCAGGGTTTCGATACCCAGCGACAGTGGCGTCACGTCCAGCAGCAGCACGTCCTTGCGGTCGCCCGACAGCACCTGACCCTGGATGGCAGCACCGACGGCCACGGCTTCATCGGGGTTCACGTCCTTGCGTGGCTCCTTGCCGAAGAATTCCTTGACCTTCTCCTGCACCTTGGGCATGCGCGACATACCGCCGACAAGAATCACGTCGTTGATGTCGGACACGCTGATACCGGCATCCTTGATGGCCGTGCGGCATGGAGCGATGGTGCGCTCGATCAGGTCATCCACGAGGCTTTCCAGCTTGGCGCGGGTCAGCTTGATGTTCAGGTGCTTCGGACCGCTGGCATCTGCCGTGATGTAGGGCAGGTTGATGTCGGTCTGGGCCGTGCTGGACAGCTCGATCTTGGCCTTTTCAGCGGCTTCCTTCAGACGCTGCAGAGCCAGCACGTCCTTGGACAGATCAACGCCTTGTTCCTTCTTGAACTCGTCGATGATGTAGTTGATGATGCGCTGGTCGAAGTCTTCGCCGCCAAGGAACGTGTCGCCGTTGGTGGACAGCACTTCGAACTGCTTTTCACCATCGACGTCAGCGATTTCGATGATCGACACGTCGAACGTACCACCGCCGAGGTCATACACGGCGATCTTGCGGTCGCCCTTGTCCTGCTTGTCGAGACCGAAGGCCAGAGCCGCAGCCGTAGGCTCGTTGATGATGCGCTTGACTTCCAGACCGGCAATGCGGCCTGCGTCCTTGGTGGCCTGGCGTTGGGCGTCGTTGAAGTACGCTGGCACGGTGATCACGGCCTCGGTCACGGGCTCGCCGAGGAAGTCTTCGGCCGTCTTCTTCATCTTGCGCAGCGTTTCGGCGCTGATCTGTGGAGGTGCCAGCTTGTCCTTGCCCAGCACTTCGACCCAAGCGTCGCCGTTGTCGGCCTTGATGATCTTGAAGGGCATCAGGTCGATGTCCTTTTGCACTTCTGCGTCGGTGAACTTGCGGCCGATCAGGCGCTTCACTGCAAAAATGGTGTTCTTGGCGTTGGTGACAGCCTGACGCTTGGCCGGTGCGCCAACGAGGATTTCGCCATCGTCAACGTAAGCAACGACGGAGGGAGTGGTACGCGCGCCTTCGCTGTTCTCGATCACGCGGGTGTTGTTGCCTTCCATGATGGCAACGCAGCTGTTCGTCGTACCGAGGTCAATACCGATGATTTTTCCCATTTTCTTCTCCGCTTAGTTCTGTAAGTAGGTTGGTTGTTCGTGAGGGTTGGTAGCCAATAACTTGTGGATAAGTTCGTGTCCTTCAAGACATCGGCTTCAAATATTTATGTTTCCGGATTCCGGCAATTATCGGGGCGCTGCCACGGTCACCAGCGCAGGGCGCAGCACGCGGTCGGCAATCAGATAGCCCTTTTGCAGCACCGTCACCACGGTGTTGGCTTCCTGATCGGCGGGCACCATGCTGATGGCCTGATGCTGGTGCGGGTCGAATTTGGTGCCGGGTGCCGGGTTGATCACCACGACCTTGTTGCGCTCCAGCGCCGACAGGAGCTGGCGCAGCGTGGCTTCCGAGCCTTCGCGCAGTTGCTCGGCATTGGCATTCTCGATAGCAAGGGCCGCATCCAGACTGTCAGCCACCGGCAGCAGGCTCTCGGCAAAGCTTTCGATGCCGAACTTGCGTGCTTTGGACACTTCCTCCTCGGCGCGGCGGCGGGAGTTTTCGGCCTCGGCCTTTGCGCGCAGGTACTGGTCAGCCAATTCCGCGCTCTTGGATTTGAGCTCTTGCAGTTCATTGTGCAGACGGCCCAGTTCATCGGCGGCTTGTGCGCCTTGCGCGGCTTCGAATTCCTCGGGCGTCATAAGGGGATCGACAGACTCTGTGAATGGATTGTTTTTTGGATCGGACATGTCGTTTGGGGGTGAAATGAAAGGCAATGACTTCCATATGGGGTCGCGTGTAGCCAATTCAAGGGCTTTGGCTATCGCGCCGATGTCTTTTTTCATGTGCCAGCAGGCGCGCCGGATTCTTCCCGTCATGGATGCCTGCGCGGCGGCAGGGGACTATGCAGCGATTTCTGGACTCGCTATAATGCTGGGTTTCCCTTGCCACACCGCTAACCTTCGACGCGGCGGGTGGTTGCAATCCAAGCAATCCAAAAGGAGTTTGCATGCGTCACTACGAAATCATCCTGTTGATCCACCCGGATCAAAGCGAGCAGGTTCCAGCCATGTTGGAACGCTACAAGAGCATGATCACCCAAGGCGGTGGTCAGGTTCACCGTGTTGAAGACTGGGGCCGCCGTCAGCTGGCTTACCTGATCAACAAGCTCGCGAAGGCGCACTACCTGTGCCTGAACATCGAAGCCGACCAGGCTGTGATGGCTGAACTTGAGCACGCTTTCAAGTTCAACGACGCCGTTCTGCGTCACCTGACCGTCCAGAAGAAGAAGGCCGACACGGCTCCTTCCTCCATGATGAAGACGGTTGAGCGCGAAGAAGCCCGCAAGGCCAGCCAGGCTGAAGCAGCGGCTGCCAACGAGCGTTGATCGCTTAAACGCCAACGTCCGTCAAGCCAGGAGGAGTGAAAAACCAGATCGCCCTGACGGCCTGTATTGCAGAGGTGCAAGCCCTGCGCTACACGCCCGCCGGACTGCCAGCGCTGGACCTGCGGCTCGAACACGAGTCGGTTCAGCAGGAGGCAGGCACCGAGCGCCAGGTCAAGGCGGCCATCAAGGCAGTGGCCTTCGGCGCGCTCGCAGAGCGCCTCGCACGCCAGGCGCTGGGAAGCAACTGGGAGTTCCAGGGTTTTCTGGCCTCGCCGCGCAATGGCAAAGGTGTGGTGTTTCACATCCAGGATATTCAACAGGATTAATTTTCAAGAGGCTCACAAATGGCCACGTTCAAGAAATTCAACAAGGACAAGCGTCCAAAGCGCAACACCCAGTCGCTGCTGTTCAAGCGCAAGCGCTTCTGCCGCTTCACCGTCGCCGGTGTCGAAGAAATCGACTACAAGGATGTCGACACGCTGCGTGACTTCATCGCCGAAAACGGCAAGATCATCCCTGCACGCCTGACTGGCACCCGTGCCATCTATCAGCGTCAGCTCAACACCGCCATCAAGCGCGCCCGCTTCCTGGCTCTGTTGCCCTACACCGATCAGCACAAGATCTAAGGAGCACGACAATGCAAGTTATTCTGCTCGACAAGGTTGTGAACCTGGGTAACCTCGGCGAAATCGTCAAGGTCAAGGACGGCTACGCCCGCAACTTCCTGATTCCTTCGGGCCGTGCACGTCGCGCCACCGAAGCCAACAAGGCCGAGTTCGAAGCCAAGCGCGCCGAACTGGAAAAGGCTGCAGCCGAGAAGCTGGCAGCTGCCGAAGCGTCCGGCGAAAAGCTGGCTGGCCAGAACGTCAAGCTGACACAGAAGTCCGGCGTTGACGGTCGTCTGTTCGGCTCCGTGACGAACCACGACATCGCTGAAGAGCTCAACCGCATGGGCTTCGAAGTGCACAAGTCGCAAGTGCGTCTGCCCAACGGCCCCATCAAGACGGTGGGCGACAACACCGTGAACGTGGCACTGCACACCGACGTGTTGGTGGAAGTGACCGTTTCGGTCTACGGCGAACACGCCTGATTCAACCCCCGGTTGAATGAAAAAGCCGCCCTCGGGCGGCTTTTTCGTTGCCTGCTTTGCCGCAATGGCTGGTCCCCACGGTTTCACGGTTTCACGGTTCCTGCCTTTTCCCCCTGCTGCCGGAGAGGGCGGGCGACGCTCTTCCGAGGCCGATCTTCACCGGCTGCCCACAGCCTTATCCACAGCCTTTCCAATGACATGGTTTGCTGGAGCGGCTAGCATCATTGGTTCCCCTCGAAAGTGATTTGATTCCATGTCTGCAGTTCTGCCCGGTTTTCCTGCCAACGACTCTTCGGAGCCAGCGGACCGCGAAGTCGCGCGGCTGCGCATCCCGCCGCACTCGGTGGAGGCAGAATCCAGCGTGCTCGGCGGACTGCTGCTCGACAACATGGCGTGGGACCGCGTTGGGGATCTGCTGGTGGATGGCGACTTCTACCGCAACGAGCACCGGCTGATCTATTCCGCCATCGCCTCGCTGATCAACGGCAGCAAGCCGGCGGACGTAATCACCGTGTACGAACACCTGCAAGGCTTGGGCAAGTCCGAAGAAGTCGGCGGCCTGATCTACCTGAACACGCTGGCGCAGTACGTGCCCAGCGCAAGCAATATCCGCCGCTATGCGGAGATCGTGCGCGAGCGCTCGATCCTGCGCAAGCTGGTGACGGCGAGCGACGAAATCGCCACCAACGCCTTCAACCCGCTGGGCAAGCCGGTCAAGAACATTCTGGAGGAAGCCGAGCAGAAGATCTTCGCGATTGGCGAAGAAGGCTCGCGCATGAAGCAGGGTTTCCAGTCGCTCGATACGCTGGTGATCAACCTGCTCGACCAAGTGCAGGAGATGGCCGACAACCCCATGGACGTGACCGGCGTTCCCACCGGCTTTGCCGATCTGGACCGCATGACGAGCGGCCTGCAGGCGGGCGATCTGGTGGTGCTGGCGGCGCGTCCATCGATGGGAAAAACCTCGTTCGCCGTGAACATCGCCGAGCATGTGGCACTCAACGAAGGGCTGCCCGTCGCCATCTTCTCCATGGAAATGGGCGCCGCGCAGTTGGCAGTGCGTATCGTTGGCTCCATCGGCCGCGTGAATCAGGGCAATCTGCGTACGGGCAAGCTGACCGATGAGGAATGGCCGCGCCTGACGGAAGCCATTGAGCGTCTGCGTACGGTGTCGCTGCATATCGACGAGACGCCGGGTCTCACGCCCATCGAGTTGCGCGCCAACGCACGCCGATTGGCCCGCCAGTGTGGCAAGCTTGGCCTGATCGTGGTCGACTACCTGCAGCTCATGAGCGGCTCTGGCAATGCGGCAGCCGACAACCGGGCGACCGAACTGGGCGAAATTTCGCGTGGCCTGAAGATGCTGGCCAAAGAGTTGCAGTGCCCGGTGATTGCCCTGTCCCAGCTCAATCGCTCGGTGGAGCAGCGCACCGACAAACGCCCCATGATGTCTGACCTGCGTGAATCCGGTGCCATCGAGCAGGACGCGGACATCATCATGTTCATCTACCGTGACGACTACTACAACAAGGAGTCGAACGAGCCGAACATTGCCGAGGTCATCATCGGCAAGCAGCGTAACGGCCCGACCGGTACGGTGAAACTCTTCTTCCAGAAAAACCAGACCCGCTTCGAGAACCTGGCCATGGGTTCTGGCGACGATTACTGAGTCGGCGCAGCGGACGCCCCAAAAAAAGAAGCGCACACGGCAAACGCTTTTGGCGCGGCCGGTGCGCAAGGCACAGCCGTTGTGACGGCGTGCGCGGTAACGGGAAATTCGCTGTTTATCGAGCGCCGATCTGCTCGAACTCCTGCTCGACGGCGTTGTGCGCGTCCAGCATCTGCTTGGAGGGAGCGGGGCTCATGCGGCTGACGATGATCACGGCGGCGGCAGCGAAGAAGAAGCCGGGGATGATTTCATACAGACCCAGCCAGCCAAACTGCTTCCACACCAGAACGGTGGCAGCGCCGACGATGATGCCGGCGAGCGCGCCGCCGCGGGTCATGCGGCTCCAGAACAGCGACAGGATGATCACCGGGCCGAAGGCGGCACCAAAGCCTGCCCACGCGTAGCTCACCATGCCGAGCACCTTGGAGTCCGGATTGCTGGCGATGCCGATGGCGATCAGCGCCACGATGAGCACCATCGCGCGGCCAATCCAGACCAGCTCCAGATCGCTGGCGTTTTTGCGCAGGAAGGTGCGGTAGATGTCTTCGGTCAGCGCGCTGGAGCACACCAACAACTGGCACGACAGGGTACTCATCACGGCGGCCAGGATGGCGGCCAGCAGCGCACCGGCAATCCACGGATTGAACAGTTGCTTGGAGATTTCCATGAACACGGTTTCCGAGTTGGCGGTCACGGCAGCCGCGCCTGCGGGATTGCTCGCGAAGTAGGGCAGACCGACGAAGCCCACGGCCACGGCACCGGCCAGGCACAGGATCATCCAGGTCATGCTGATACGGCGCGCTGCGGGAATCGTTTTGACCGACGAGGCGGCCATGAAGCGCACCAGAATGTGCGGTTGGCCGAAGTAGCCCAGGCCCCAGGCCAACAGCGAGATCACTCCCACAAAGCTTGCGCCCTTGAACATGTCAAACTTGTCTGCGGGGATCAGCGAGCTCCAGTCCTGTGCGGGCTGCAGGCTGCCTTGCACGGCAAAGTAGGCGATCACGGGCGCGAGGATCAGAGCGGTGATCATGAGCGAGGCCTGGATCGTGTCCGTCCAGCTCACGGCCAGAAAGCCGCCGATGAACACATATGCGATCGTGCACAGCGCGCCCACCCACAGGGCGGTGGCGTAGGGCATGCCAAACATGTTTTCAAACAGTCGTGCACCCGCCACGACGCCGGAGGCGCAATACAGCGTGAAGAACACCAAAATCACCAGCGCTGTGACGATGCGCAGGATGTTGCTCTTGTCCTCGAAACGATTGGAGAGATAGTCCGGCAGCGTCAGGGCATTGCCTGCACGCTCGGTGTAAAGGCGCAGACGCGCCGCCACCAAGCGCCAGTTGAGATAAGCGCCGATGATCAGACCGATGGCGATCCACGATTCGGACAGGCCGCTAGCGTAGATGGCGCCGGGAAGGCCCATCAGCAACCAACCACTCATGTCGGATGCCCCGGCGGAGAGTGCCGTGACAAAGCTGCCAAGACTGCGACCGCCCAGAATGTAGTCCGAGAGGTTCTTGGTGCCCATGTATCCCATCCAGCCGATACCGAGCATGGCCACCAGGTAAATGGCGAACATGATCGAGGTGGGATCATTCCAATGAAATTGCATTCAACTTCCTTTTTTTGCGTTGTTATTGCGCAGTGAAATCAAGATGCGCTCAAAACAAGAGCCACATCAATTTTTTGAGCCTGAAATGTGACTTCAAACGTTCCAAAATTGACTAGGGTAAACCCTGTGTTACTTATTGTATTTTCCGATTGGATCAAACATCGTCTTCATCATTGATAGTGATTGCTCGCATTCAACAGGACTTGTACGGAAGTTCGAAGACGTTAGGAGCATGTGGGCGTGCCAATGAAAACAGCGCGGGCAGGGACTGCGCCGCGCTGTCGGGTAAGGGGGCCAATCGCCGGTTGGACGCGATGGGCGTTAGGCTGTGCCGCCGCGAACGGCCAGATAGATGACCAGTCCGAGGACCGACGCGCCCAGCACGGCACAGGCCCAGGCCAGACGCTGCGCGCCAGTGCGCAGCGCACCCACTGTGGTCACCAACTGGGCGTTTTGCTCCGCGAGCTTTTCGATGATCTCCAGCGACTGGCGCTGGGACTGCTCCAGCAGTTCGACGCGCCCTTGCAGCAGCTTGATCTGCTTGAGCGCCAATTCCGCCGCGGGTTCTGACGAGCCCGCAGCCATCAGACGCGCGCTCGCGGCATCGGACTGAGCGGCTGCCTGTTCGGCTTTTTGCTCTGCCGCCTCTTTCTTGCCGACCAATCCCTTCGCGGCTTTGATCACCTGAGGCGCGGCCTCGATGACGTCGGCCCACGGCACGAGCTTGAGCGCGGTGATCCAGCTGATCGCCATGCCTTACAGGACCTCGCTGGCAAAATCGGCCAGACGCGAGCGCTCTCCGCGTGCCAGCGTGATGTGTCCGCTGTGCGGCCAACCCTTGAATCGGTCTACCGCATAGGTGAGGCCGGAAGAGCCTTCGGTTAGATAGGGTGTATCTATCTGTGCAAGATTTCCCATGCAGATGATCTTGGTTCCGGGGCCTGCGCGGGTGATCAGGGTCTTCATTTGCTTGGGCGTCAGGTTCTGCGCCTCGTCAATGATGACGTACTTGTTCAGGAACGTGCGACCGCGCATGAAATTCATGCTCTTGATCTTGATGCGGCTGCGGATCAGCTCATTGGTGGCCGCGCGGCCCCATTCGCCGGGATTGCCACCGTCGCCCTTGGCGAGAAACTCCAGGTTGTCGTCCAGAGCGCCCATCCAGGGGCCCATCTTTTCTTCTTCCGTGCCGGGCAGGAAGCCGATGTCCTCGCCCACACTGACGGTGGCGCGGGTCATGATGATCTCGGTGTAGCGGCGCTCGTCGAGCACCTGCGTCAGGCCGGCGGCCAGTGCCATCAGCGTCTTGCCGGTGCCTGCGGTGCCGGTCAGGGTGACGAAGTCGACGTCCGGGTCCATGAGCAGGTTCATGGCGAAGTTCTGCTCACGGTTACGCGTGTTCACGCCCCAGACGCTGTTCTTTTGCGAGCCGTAATCCTTGAGCGTCTCCAGCACCGCCGTCTTGTCGCGGATCTCGGTCACGCGCGCGTACATGCTTTGCTCGCCAGGTGCTTCGAAGTACACGAACTGGTTGATCATCATCTGCGCCACGAAGGGGCTGGTGACGCGGTAGTAGTTGTGTGCGCCGCTCTGCCAGCTCTCCACGTTCTTGCCTGCCTTGGTCCAGAAGTCGGCGGGCAGCGCCAGCGCGCCGGAGTAGAGCAGATCGCCATCTTCCAGCGTCTTGTCGTTCTGGTAGTCCTCGGCCTCCAGACCCAGTGCGCGCGCCTTGACGCGCATGTTGATGTCCTTGGACACCAGCACCACCTGACGCGGTGCAAATTGCTGTCCCAGCGCCTCGACCACGCCCAGGATCTGGTTGTCTGCCTTGCCTTGCGGCAGGCTGGCAGGCAGGGTGTATTCCAGCGGCGTGGTCTGGAAATAGAGCTGGCCCTTGGCTGCCGTCTGGCCCGTGGCGTTCAGATGCAGGCCGCGTGCGATGTCCTCGCCATCGGCGGCGGCCAGTGCGTCCAGCGAGCGGCTGACCTGGCGGCCATTGCGCGCCACTTCGGTCATGCCCTTCTTGTGGCTGTCCAGCTCCTCCAGCACGATCATCGGCAGGAAGATGTCGTGTTCTTCAAAGCGGAACAGGCTGGTCGGGTCGTGCAGCAGCACGTTCGTGTCCAGCACGAACAGCTTCTTGGGTCCGGTGGCGCGTGCAGCGCGCGGCTTGGCCTTGGTCGCAGGTGTCGCCGTATTGGCAACCGGGCGGGTGGCTGGCGCAGCCGGGCGTGCCACGGCAGGTGCGGGCTCGGGCGCTGCCTTGGCCTGAACGGGGCTTGGCTTGGCTGTCACGGGCTTGGTCTTTTTCGCCGCAGGCGTGGTCGCCTTGGCGCTGCTGCGCGCAGGAGCTTTCTTGCTCGCGCGCGCGCTTGCGGCGGGGGCGGCGGGCTCGTGCGCGTCAGTCAGGTCAAATTCGTCGTGTGGCGATTCTTCAAGTGCCTGGGCAGAAGCAGCACTTTGGCGGAAGGCTTCGGGAGAGAGCAGCGTCGCGCGCTTGGTCGGTGCGGGTGGCAGGGGCATGGTGCTTAAAAGCCTCGCTGGCTAGTGACTACGAAGGGAAATTCAAGAATGCAAAAAGCCGCCAGGAAACCCGGGCGGCTTTCGTGTCTGGAATGCGCGAAACGGAAATCAAGGACATTGATCCATTATGCACACTCCATATGATGAATTGACGCAATGCGGCTTCAGGCGGCCTTCTTGTCCTGCACCTTGATGGCCTTGACGGCCTTGAGCACTTCGTCCACGTGGCCCGGAACCTTCAGGCCGCGCCATTCCTGGATCAGCACACCGTCGGGGCCGACGAGGAAGGTGGAGCGCTCGATGCCCTTGACCTTCTTGCCGTACATGATCTTGTTTTTCACCACACCGAACATGTGGCACATCTTTTCTTCCGTGTCTGCGATCAGCTCGAAAGGCAGTTCCAGCTTCTCCTTGAAGTCGTCGTGGGACTTCATGTTGTCGCGGGACACACCGAACACTTCGGCACCAGCCTTCACAAAATCTTTGTATTTATCGCGAAACTGCATCGCTTCCGTGGTACAACCGGGCGTGTTGTCCTTTGGATAGAAATAAAGAATCAAAATCTGGCCCAGGTGCGTAGCGTTGGAAACCTTGATTCCGCCGGTCGCAACGGCATCAAATTCGGGGAGGGGTTTGTTGACAACGATCGCCATGGCACTCAATCTCTCAAAGTAGTCGTTGAAAAGCCGGGAGAATCTGGTTTTTAGGCTTTTATGGAGTGTCTCCCGACGACAGCCCTAGAGTTTACTCCGAAATACCTATTTTGGCTAGCTATCACGAGTCGTTCGTGATTTGGAAATTCTATTTATCGCTTTCCAGCAATAAAGCGGCCACCACATGACGACCCTCGCCCGCCAGAATGTTGTACGTTCTGCAGGCCGCTTGGGTGCTCATGGATTCGAGCCCGATGCGCCGATTGATGAGCGGTGCCATCAGCGCCGGAGCGGGAAAGCGGTTCTTCGCTCCGCTGCCTAGAATGACGACCTCCGCACCCATCTCCGCCAATTGCTCGAAATGAGCGATGGTCAGATCCTCGAAGCTTTGGCACGGCCAGTCCACCAGTTCGCCGCGGGAGCCCACGATGAGGCTGTGGGTGAATTCTTTCTTGTCAATGGCGACCCAACCGGGTCCGTAGCCGCTGATGGTCTGGACGTCGAAGCGGTCGGCATGGAGTTTCATGGGAAATTCTCTCGGGCGAAATTCAGGAAGTAGATGTGCTGCCGGCGAGCGGCCAGCACAACACGCTTTCAGGTTACCAGTGTGATTCGATCACAGCGATTGCGCACGATGCAGTGCGATAGCCATGGCGCACGCGCTGATTTCCATGGGTGCAGGCACGCCGTTGTCGCGCTGGCGCGGGGTGGATCGGATGTGCGCAGTCGTTTCCACAGCGGTTTCTATTGGCAAATATGGGTTTGACGCAGCGCAGCATAGAGGGAACTGTGCTTAAATTATAGGTTTCACCGGATGGTTTTCGCCGTCCGCTGTCGTTATTGCCACTGATTACTGCCACTGATTGCTGCCATGAAACCCGTCCATAAATCTGCCAAGTTAGCCAACGTCTGTTATGACATCCGCGGGCCGATCATGGACGCGGCGAAGAAGATGGAAGAAGACGGGCAGAAAATCATCAAGCTCAACATTGGCAATCTGGCGGTGTTCGGCTTCGACGCGCCCGAAGAGATTCAGCAAGACATGATCCGCAATCTGCCCACGTCGGCAGGGTATTCGGACAGCAAGGGCATCTTTGCTGCGCGCAAGGCCGTCATGCACGAAACGCAGATGCAGGGCATCGACGGCGTGACGCTGGATGACATCTATCTGGGCAATGGCGCGTCCGAGTTGATCAGCCTGGCCACGAATGCGCTGCTCGACAACGGCGATGAGCTGCTGCTGCCCGCACCGGACTATCCGCTGTGGACCGCAGTGACCAGCCTTTCCGGCGGCACGCCCGTGCACTACGTTTGCGACGAGTCCAACGGCTGGATGCCGAATCTGGACGACATCCGCGCCAAGATCACGCCGCGCACCAAGGGCATCGTGGTGATCAACCCGAACAACCCGACCGGCGCGCTCTACAGCCGCGCGCTGCTGGAGGACATCGTCGAGATCGCGCGCGAGCACAGCCTGGTGATCTTCGCAGACGAGGTCTACGACAAGGTGCTCTATGACGACGCCAAGCACACGCCGCTGGCCAGCCTGTCGCACGACGTGCTGACGCTCACCTTCAATTCGCTGTCCAAGGCCTATCGCAGCTGCGGCTATCGCGCGGGCTGGATGGTGGTGTCGGGCGACAAGAAGGCCGCAGCCGACTACATCGAGGGGCTGAACATGCTCTCCAACATGCGCCTGTGCGCCAACGTGCCGGGCCAATGGGCGGTGCAGACGGCGCTGGGGGGCTATCAGAGCATCAACGACCTGATCTGCGAAGGCGGTCGCCTGCGCAAGCAACGCGATCTGGCGTGGGAGCTGATCAACGCCATTCCGGGCGTGAGCTGCGTGAAGCCGCAAGGCGCGCTGTACATGTTCCCGCGACTGGACCCCGAGGTGTATCCGATTCAGGACGATCAGGAATTTTTCCTCGAAGTGCTGCAGGAAACCAAGGTCATGCTAGTGCAGGGCACGGGCTTCAACTGGCCCAAGCCGGATCACTTTCGCATCGTGTTCCTGCCGCATGAGGCGGACCTGCGCGAAGCCATTGGGCGATTGGCCCGCTTCCTGCAGAAGTACCGTCAGCGCCATGGCACGGACAAGCCGCGCAGCCTGGCTGCAGCGAGCCCGGCCAAGCCTGTCAAGGCCACCAAGGAACAGGCCGCCTGAACCTTTTTTTAACCCCCTGTGCGCGGGCCGGGAGAGGCGGCGCGCGCAGTTCTTTTGACTGACTGAAAACTCGTTTATGAAACCGATCCAGGTAGGCCTGTTGGGCATTGGCACTGTGGGTGGCGGCACGTTCAACGTGCTCAAGCGCAATCAAGATGAGATTCGCCGCCGTGCGGGTCGTGGCATTGAGATTTCCATGGCGGCTGATCTGGATACGGCGCGCGCCCAATCCGTGGTCGGCGACGCGGCCAAGGTGGTGTCCGATGCGCGCGAAATCATCGCCAATCCCGATATCGACGTGGTGGTCGAGCTGATCGGTGGCTACGGCATCGCCAAGGCGCTGGTGCTGGAAGCCATTGCAGCGGGCAAGCATGTGGTCACCGCCAACAAGGCGCTGCTGGCCGTGCATGGCACGGAAATCTTCAACGCCGCGGCCGAAAAAGGCGTGATCGTGGCGTATGAAGCAGCGGTGGCGGGCGGCATTCCGATCATCAAGGCGCTGCGCGAAGGCCTGACCGCCAACCAGATCCAGTGGGTGGCCGGCATCATCAATGGCACAACCAACTTCATCCTCTCCGAGATGCGCGACAAGGGGCTGGATTTCGACGTGGTGCTCAAGGAAGCGCAACGCCTGGGCTACGCCGAAGCCGATCCCACGTTCGACATCGAAGGCGTGGACGCGGCGCACAAGGCCACGCTGATGAGCGCGATTGCCTTTGGCATTCCCGTGCAGTTCGACAAGGCCTATGTGGAAGGCATCACCAAGCTGTCGTCCGCCGACATCAAGTACGCCGAGCAACTTGGCTACCGCATCAAGCTGCTGGGCATCACCAAGCGCACGGACAAGGGCGTGGAACTGCGCGTGCACCCCTCGCTCGTGCCTTCCAAGCGCCTGATCGCCAACGTCGAAGGCGCGATGAACGCCGTCGTCGTGCATGGTGACGCCGTGGGCACCACGCTGTACTACGGCAAGGGCGCGGGCTCCGAGCCCACCGCCTCGGCTGTGGTCGCCGATCTGGTGGACATCGCACGCTTGCACGACGCCGATCCCGCGCACCGCGTGCCGCCGCTGGCGTTCCAGTCGCACACGCTGGCCGATGCGGGCGGCGCGCTGCCCGTGCTGCCGATGGCCGATGTGGTCACCAGCTACTACCTGCGCATTCGCGTGTCCGACGAGGCGGGCGTGCTGGCCAAGATCACCGGCATCCTCGCCAACGCGGGCATCAGCATCGATGCCGTGCTGCAGCGCGAAGCGGACGAAGTGGGCGGTGAAGGCTCCACACAGACCGACCTGATCATCCTCACGCACGATACGCGCGAAGGCGACATGGACCGCGCACTGGCCGAGATCCAGGGCCTGCCCACCGTGCTCGCGCCGATCAATCGCATCCGCAAGGAAGAACTCAATTAAGGCGCTGTACTCATGTTGTACCTCTCCACTCGCGGTCACGCCGATCGCAAGCGCTTTTGCGACATCCTGCTCGAAGGGCTCGCGCCCGATGGCGGCCTGTACCTGCCCGAGCACTATCCGCAGATCGACGACGCCAGACTCACGCAACTGCGCGAGGTCTACGCGCAACAGGGCTACGCGGCGCTCGCCTTCGAGATCCTGTCGCTCTATATCGACGACATTCCCGCTGCCGATCTGAAGCAGCTGTGCGCCAAGACGTACACCCGCGAGGTCTACGGCACCGATGCCATCGTGCCCGTGCGCCCACTGGAAGACGGCTTGCTGATCGAGGCGCTGTCGAACGGCCCGACGCTGGCGTTCAAGGACATGGCGATGCAGTTGCTCGGCAACTTGTTCGAGTACGAACTGGCGCGCCGCGGCGAAGAGCTGAACATCCTCGGCGCCACCAGCGGTGACACCGGCAGCGCGGCGGAGTACGCCATGCGCGGCAAGAAGGGTGTGCGCGTGTTCATGACCAGCCCGCATGGCCGCATGAGCCCGTTCCAGCAGGCGCAGATGTTCAGCCTGCAGGATGCGAACATCCACAACATCGCCATTGAAGGCGTGTTCGACGACTGCCAGGACATCGTCAAGGCCGTGAGCAATGACCACGCCTTCAAGGCGAAGTACAAGATCGGCACCGTCAACTCGATCAACTGGGCGCGCCTGCTCGCGCAGGTGGTGTACTACTTTGCTGGCTACATCCAGGCAACGCAGAGCAACCACCAGAAGGTCAGCTTCACCGTGCCGAGCGGCAATTTCGGCAATATCTGCGCGGGCCATGTCGCGCGCCAGATGGGGCTGCCGATTGCGCAACTCGTAGTGGCGACGAACGAGAACGACGTGCTCGACGAATTCTTCCGCACCGGCGTGTATCAGGTGCGCGGCGCGGCGAACACGTATGAGACCTCCAGCCCGTCGATGGACATTTCCAAGGCCAGCAATTTCGAGCGCTTCGTGTTCGATCTGGTGGGCCGCGATGGGGCGCGTCTGAAGTCGCTGTTCGCCGATGGCGTGGCGCACAAAGGCCAGTTCGATCTGAGCGCCGATCCGGCCTTCAAGGACGCTGGTGCCCGATATGGTTTTGTGAGCGGCAAGAGCACACACGCCGATCGTCTGGCTACCATCAAGGACACCTACGAGCGCTTCGGCGACATGATCGACACGCACACGGCCGATGGCGTGAAAGTGGCGCGCGAGCACCTGCAGCCCGGCGTGCCGATGATCGTGCTGGAGACGGCGTTGCCGATCAAGTTTGCCGCCACCATCGAAGAGGCGCTGGGCCGCGAGCCCGATCGCCCGGCCAAGTTCAACGGCATCGAAAACCTGCCCAAGCGCGTGGTGGTGATGCCTGCGGATGCGCAGAAGGTGAAGGACTTCATCGCAGACCACTGCAAGTGACCCCGGGTGCGCAAGGCAGTTACTCTGACTGAGCTTGCCGTTGCCGTCACAATGGAACCGGCGCCTGCCTGCGAGCACGCGCCGGTTTGTTTTTTCCGGATAGCAAAAGAAAGTACGACAACAGATGAAGGCCATTGGCTTCGCCGGATATTCCGGCGCTGGCAAGACCACGGTGCTGGAGCAGATCATTCGCATCCTGCGCGAGCGTGGCGCGCGCGTGTCCGTGGTCAAACACGCGCACCACGATTTCGACATCGACGTGCCGGGCAAGGACAGTTGGCGCCACCGCAAGGCGGGCGCGTTCGAGGTGCTGGTGGTGTCGGATCAACGCATGGCGCTGATGCGCGAGTGGGAAGCGCCCCAGCAGGTGCTGTCCGCGCACGATATGCTGGCCGAGCTCGACCACGGCGTCGATTGGGCGCTGGTGGAGGGCTTCAAGCACGACGACAGCCTGCCGAAAATCGAAATCTGGCGCACCCCGGAGGCCGACGAAAAGCCGCGCCACCTGCGCTATCCTGAGGACCCCCATATCGTCGCGATTGCGACCGATGAGGCGCGCTCGCTTCCTGCCGGACATGGACTGCCGGTGCTGAACCTGAACCAGCCCGCGCAGATCGTGGACTGGATGATGGAGAACGCAGTCCGCCTCGAATACACCGCACCCACGCGCAAGGAGACCACACGTTGAAGCCGCAAGCCAATCTCATGTCACTCGATGATGCACTCGCCGCCGTGCTTGCGCAGGCCGTGCGGCTAGATGCGCCGGAGATGGTCGATACCTTCGAGGCCGATGGCCGCGTGCTGTGGGCCGATGCGGTGTCGCCTTTGCAGGTGCCGCCGCTGGACAACTCCGCCATGGACGGCTACGCCGTGCGCTGCGCCGATGTCGCGCAGGCCGGTGTGGTGCTGCCAGTGAGCCAGCGCATTCCTGCGGGCCATGTGGGCGAGCCACTGCAACCTGGCACCGCCGCCCGCATCTTCACGGGCGCAGCCGTGCCCCAGGGGGCGGACGCCATCGTGATGCAAGAGGATGCCGACGTGCAGCCCGATGGCAGCGTACGCATCAACGCGGTACCCGCGCCATCGCAATGGGTGCGCAAAGCCGGCGAAGACATCGCCAATGGCAGCACGGTGTTGCACGCGGGCATGCGCCTTACGCCGGCGGCGCTGGGGCTGGCCGCCAGCATTGGCATGGCGCAACTGCGGGTGGCGCGCAGGCCGCGTGTGGCGTTGTTCTCTACGGGCGATGAACTCGTCATGCCCGGTGCCGTTGCGCCGCAGGACATGCCGCCCGGCTCCATCTACAACAGCAACCGTTTCTTCTTGCGAGCGCTGCTCCAGCGCCTGGGTTGTGAGGTGAACGACTGCGGCATCGTGCCCGACAACCGCGACGCCACGATGCGCGTGATGCGTGAGGCCGCGCGCGGCAACGATCTGATCGTGTCCACGGCAGGCGTGTCCGTGGGCGAAGAAGACCACGTGAAGCCAGCCGTCGAAGCGCTGGGCGAGTTGGGGTTGTGGAAGATTTCCATGAAGCCCGGCAAGCCGTTCGCGTTCGGCACCATCTTCAGCCAAGACGCCGACGGCAGCGGGCAACGCAAGCGCACGCATTTCATGGGGCTGCCGGGCAATCCGGTGTCCAGCTTCGTGACCTTCCTGATGCTGGTGCGCCCATTCGTGTTGCGCCTGCAAGGCATGGAGAACGTGACCCCGCGCAGCGTGCGGATGAAGGCCGCGTTCGACATCACCAAAGCCGATGCGCGCCGCGAGTTCCTGCGCGTGCGCTACGCGGAGCAGGGCAGCGTGGAGCTGTTCAAAAACCAGAGTTCCGGTGTGCTTACCTCTGCCGCGTGGGGGGATGGCGTTGTCGATAATCCCGCCATGACCACCATTCAACGAGGCGACTGGGTGCGCTTCATTTCCTTTGCGGAGCTGTTGCAATGAGCCAGGACGCTTCTGCGCGCACCATCACCGTGCGCTATTTCGCATCGATCCGCGAAGTCATGGGCACGGGCAGCGAAACGCTCTCGACCACGGCGGCCACGGTTGGCGAACTGCGCGAAGCCCTGCGCGCCGCCAAGGGCGATGCCGCCGCGCAGGCGCTGGCCCCCTCCAAGGCCGTGCGCATGGCACTCAATCAGGACATGTGCAAGGCGGAGGCGGTGCTGAAAGAGGGTGACGAAGTGGCGTTCTTCCCGCCCGTCACCGGCGGCTGAGGACGCACGATGGGTGAGCCCAAAGACGAATCCATCAGTTCGCGCACACGCCGGGCGCTCTCGGATGCCAAGGCGCGTGGCGTGAAGCTGGGCACGGCGGGTGCGGACAACATCCGCGCCACCGTGCAAAAGCGCAAGGACGCTGCCGACGCTTTTGCGCGTGAGCACGAAGCGCTGTTTGCCGAGCTCATGGCGCAGGGGCTCACGCATCGCAAGATGGCCGAGGTGCTCAATGCACGCGGCATTCCCGCTGCGCGTGGCGGCGAGTGGACGCATGGGCAGGTGCAGCGCATGCTGGAGCGTTACAAGGCGTGGGGCGCAGCAGGTGGCGTGTACTGAAAAAGCTGGCTTATAAATTGAATTATTTGTTACCATTTAACACTAATTCAATATTCCAGCCACCACGTTCATGCACTGCCGCCCCCCATGTTGGTCGCCCAAAAAACTCTCAACGGCTCTTGATGGCGTGTGCGCGCTATTGCGTGCGCGCTGATCCGACTTGTCGTTGCGTCGAATCGTGCCGCGACTAGAAACGCTGCGCGCCCGGTGGACCGGGGTGGCAGCGTTGTGCCTGGCCGGGGTGAATGACGCGCATGCGCAGACTGCCCTGCCAGAAGTGGCCGTGCAAGCACCCGCCGACCTGCCCGGCGACGCGCCCCGAGCATTGCCCGGCGGCAACGTGTCGTCGCGCGTGCAATTGGGCGCTTTGGGTGATGCCAAGGTGTTGGATTCGCCGTTCAGCGTTATCAGCTATACGGCGAAAACCATCGAGGACACGCAGGCGCGCAGTGTGGCGGACCTGCTCAGTCAGGTGGACCCGGCGGTGCGCGAAGAGTATGGCGACGGCACCAGTTCCGACGGGCTGGTGATTCGCGGCTTTCCTGTCAGCAACAACGACATCTCGCTCAACGGCCTGCCCGGCGTTCTCGGGCAGTTCCGCGTGCTGCCGAACTTTGTCGAGCGCACGGAAGTGCTCAACGGGCCTTCGGCCGCGCTCTTTGGCATGACGCCCAGTGGCTCGGTGGGGGGCATGGTGAACCTGATTTCCAAACGCGCCACCGACGTGCCCATCACCGCGCTGACAACCGGCTTCACGTCCCGCGCCTTGTGGAACGCCAATGCCGACATTGCCCGCCGTTTTGGCACCGACAACGTGTGGGGCGTCCGCGTGAACGCCGGGTTGTTGCAGGGCGACAGCGCGCGGGAGCATTTTTCCGAGCGTTCACGCACGGCGTCCGTAGGGCTGGATTTCACAGACACGCGGCTGCGCGCATCCATCGATGTGATTCACCAGTCGCAATACATGCGTGGGGTGGCGGGCTCGCTCAACTTCAGTGCGCTGGGAGGGCAGCCGCCCGCCGCGATGGACGGCCAGCGCAACGTCGCGCCCGCATGGAACTGGCAGGACTCGGATGACGACACGCTGATGGCGCAGGTGGAGTACGACGTGAGCGAGCGCATCACCGTGTTTGGTGCGGCGGGGCAGTCGCGCAATGCGTCCTCGGCCCTGCTGGGCGCGACGCCGTACCTCATGGCCGATGGCAGCTATGCGTTCCAGAGCGTGCCGGTGTACTGGCGGCAGTACACGCTGGCGGCGCAGACCGGGGTGAAGGGCTGGTTCGACACCGGGGCCGTGCGCCATCACTGGTCGTTCTCGGCGTCGCAGTTGCGTCGGCGTGGGCACGCGCAGTTCTTTGTGTCGGCGTTGGAGGGTGGCAGCGGGGTGGGGCATATCGGCCAGCAGCCCGATCTGCCCGCGCCGACGCCCGCGCCAATGGACCCATTGGGCTCGCTCGACTGGCGCACGCACATGTCGCTGCCGGGCTATGCGTTGATGGACACCCTGTCGATGGCGCAGGATCGCGTGCGGCTGACGCTGGGCCTGCGGCGACAACTGGTGCGCTCGGACAACCAGGTCGGTTTTCCCGTGCTCGGCATGGATGAGGCGCGCTATGACCATGGTGTGACGAGTCCGGTGCTGGCGCTCCTCGTCAAGCCGGCGGAACATGTTTCGCTGTATGCCAACCATGTGCAAGGCGTGAGTCAGGGCGACACCGCGCCCTATGGCACGACCAACCGGGGTGAGACGTTTGCGCCGTATCGCACCCGGCAGTGGGAAGCAGGCGTGAAGGTCGCCATGGGCGATGTGGTGGGCACTCTGGGCGTGTTCCAGATCACACGGCCAGCGGGGTTCATCGATCCTGCCACGAACACCTTTGCCGTGAACAGCGCGCAGCGCCATCGCGGTGTGGAGTTGAACGTGATGGGCGCGTTGAACCGCCATGTGCGACTGCTGGGCGGCGCCACCGTGATGCAGGCGCGCATGGTGGGTGCGCGCGGCACGCCATGGGATGGCAAGCGCACCGTGGGTGCGGCGCGGCGGCAGTTCACGCTGACCGGCGAATGGGACTTGCCCGCAACGCAGGGGCTGACGCTGGTGACGCGCGCCGTGCATACCGGCAGCGTCTATGCCGATCCGGCCAATCTGACGCGGGTGCCGGGCTGGACCGTTGTCGATCTGGGCCTGCGCTATGCCACGGAGTGGGACGGCACACCCGTCACGCTGCGCGCCACGGTGGAAAACGCGTTCGACAAACGCTACTGGAAGCAAGGCCAGCTTGCCGCCACATTGGGCATGCCGCGGCGAGTGGCGTTGTCGTCGACGTTCGCGTTCTGACGGTTGGCGACTCAGGCACGCAGCGCCGTTGTCGGGTCTGCCAGACGCGATGGCATGGGTAATTGGCTCATGCGCTGGACCAGGTCGCTGGAAGCCGGCGTCATCGGCGCGCGCAGGTCGGGGCGCATACAGCCCATGTGCGCGAGCAAGCCCTTGATGGGCGCTGGATTGGGCTTTTCAAAGCTGCACCGGATGTGCGGCAGCAAGGCTTGCCACAGCGGCTGCGCGCACAGCACATCACCGTGCGCGAGCAGGCGCAGCAACTCTACGAAATGCTCCGTATGCGCATGGGCGCTGGCCGCGATCACGCCATGTCCGCCTTGCGCGAGCGTGGAAAAAATCTGCGCATCCTCGCCCACCATCACCTGCAGTTGGCCGTCGTGGATCAACGCCTGCGTCTTGTTGGCGTCGCAGCCGCAGTCCTTGATGGCGACGATGCGCGGATGGCGGGCCAGTGCGCGCAGTGTCTCCAGCGCCATCACCGCGCCTGTGCGGGCCGGAATGTCGTAGATGATGAGTGGGTGAACGCTGGCGTCCGCAAGCCGGCTGAACCATTGCACCAGACCGGCCTGCGAGGGCCGGATATAGCTGGGCGGTGGCACCAGCACTGCCGCCAGGGGCTGCTGGTTGAGCTGCTGTATGCGCTCGAGCATGCGCGCCAGATTGCAGTCGGACGCGCCCATCACCACCGGCAGACCCGCAGCCGCCTGGACGATGGTGGCCAGCGCCGCATCTTCTTCCGCGTGGGTGAGCGCTGCAGCCTCACCAGTCGAGCCGCAGGCGACGAACCCGGCGACGCCCGCGTTGCACATGCGCGTGGTGAGGGCGGCCAGTGCAGGGTGGTCGATGGCGTCGCCATCAAAAGGGGTGACGAGTGGAATCCACAGGCCGGAGAAGTCGGTGTGCGCCGCCGTGGGCGTGGGGTTCTGAAGGGGCATTTCCCGTTCCTTTCAATGCGTGGTGTTGAACCGTGAAAGACCGCACGACGCCACCGTCCGGACGCGCGGCGGTTCGGTGGGCAACTGCCAGCAGGGGCTGGACGGGAAAGGGAAAACGGGAGTGGGGGTGAGAGCTGCCTGGCCGGTTCCGTCGCTCATCTGGACGGAACCTCAGCTCCGGTCAGACGAGCTTGGGTTTTTTCGCTTTGGCTGCAGCGTGGGCCACGGCGGCGGTCAGCGCGGTGAACGTGCTGGCAGCGTGGTGGTTGTGCAGGGGGGAGCGAAAAGGCATGGGCGCGAGTGTAGCAAGCGCCATGCGGTTGCGCTCAGTCTTGCTGTGGAATGTGGTGAGAAAGCAGCGGCGCGCGCCATTCCAGCAGCTCGGCCATGCGCAGCACAACCCAGCGCGCTTCTGGCGGCGCCACGACCGAGCCTTCCGCGCAGAGGGCGGCGTGCATGCCGAGCAGTACGCCCTCTTCGGACGCATTGCCGCTGTGATAGAGCATTTGCGCCTGTTCGCTCAGGTGGCTGGCGAGGTCTTCGCACAGCTCATAGCGCGCAACCAGTTCGGTCTTGGGCAGCAACAGCTTGCCGCTCTTGTGGCTGTGGACTTCGACAAAGCTGGGCGGCGGCTGGATTTGCGAGGTTTCATCCATGGTGTGCAGGCGCTCGCATTCAATCGGGACGGAACAGGCGCTCGAAGCGCTCCAGATCGGCGGGCAGTTCGCAGCTCACCAACTGGCCCATCTTGTGGTCGGCCACGCGGTGCGCCGAGAACAACGTGACGCGGCCTTCGAACTCGAAATCCGGCAAGTGGATGAGCGCATACGGGTGCGGCACGAACTTCTGATGCTCGAACAGTACGCGATGCTGGTTTTGCGGCGAGGGGTAGAGCGTGTACTCGCCCGTGTTGATGGTTTGTGTAGCCATGCCCGGATTATCTTGCAACGCCGAAGGTGCTCGTGGCCGCAGGTCCGAGCTTGCTGCGACAATGGGGGAATGTCTTCGAATGCGATTTCCACTACTCCATCGCCTCGCGTCTCGGTGCAGACGCAGGATTTCGACCTGTCGGCCGAAGTGGCTGCCTTGCGCGCTGGCGATGCGCGCGTGGGCGCGGTGTGTGCCTTTGTCGGCACGGTGCGTGATCGCAACGAGGGCGACAGCGTCGCCAGCATGGAGCTGGAGCATTACCCCGGCATGACGGAGAAATCCATCGAAGCCATCATCGATCAGGCCGTCGAGCGCTTCGATCTGTATGGCGTGCGTGTGATCCACCGCGTGGGCCTGCTCGCGCCCACGGACCAGATCGTGCTGGTGGCGGTCACGTCCGCACATCGCGGCATGGCGTACCAGGGCTGTGAATACATCATGGACTATCTGAAGTCGCTCGCTCCCTTCTGGAAGAAGGAGCAGACGCCGCAGGGCGCGCGCTGGGTGGATGCGCGCGTGAGTGACGAGCAGGCACTGGCCCGCTGGTCGGCGCCGCACGCCTGACCGCCAGCCCGCTTTACCGCCTTCGGCGGCAAGGACGTGGCCGCGACGATGCGAAGAACTCCTACGCGCGCGCCGATAGCCTGAGGCAATACTTGACCGCTCAGTGAGCCGATGTGCAGGATGCGCTGGCGTTGTGCGCATTGCGGAAGGCGGGTGCAGATTTTCTGCATTGCACATCTTGAAATATCCACACTCGCTATCAGTTAAATCTCATTGACTTCGATCCGGAGTGACAAGAACACCATGAGACTCGACAAACTAACCACCAAATTTCAAGAAGCGCTGGGAGATGCGCAATCACTGGCGCTCGGCAACGACAACGCCTATATCGACCCGCTGCACCTGCTCGTCGCCATGCTGCGCCAGCACGACGGTCCCAAGTCGCTGCTGCAGCGTGCGGGCGTGAACGTGGCGGCGCTGGCCAGTGCTGCTGAGAACGCCATCAAGCAACTGCCGCAGGTGCAGGGCCAGGATCAGCAAGTGCAGATCGGCCCCGATCTCACGCGCCTGTTGCAAGCCACCGAAAAGGAAGCCATCAAGCGCGGTGACCAGTTCATCGCCAGCGAGTTGTTCCTGCTCGCGCTGGCCGACAGCGGCACGAAGGCGGCGGATCTCGCCAAACAGAATGGATTGACCCGCAAGGGCATGGATACCGCCATCGAGGCGGTGCGTGGAGGACAGACGATGGATACGGCGGAAGGCGAAAGCCAGCGCGAAGCACTGAAGAAGTACACGCTCGACCTGACCGAGCGCGCCCGCTCGGGCAAGCTCGATCCGGTGATCGGGCGCGACGATGAGATTCGTCGCTCCATCCAGGTGCTGCAGCGCCGCAGCAAGAATAACCCGGTGCTGATCGGCGAGCCCGGCGTGGGCAAGACCGCCATCGTCGAAGGACTGGCGCAACGCATCGTGTCCGGCGAAGTGCCGGATTCGCTCAAGGACAAGAGCGTGCTGTCGCTGGACATGGCGGGCCTGCTCGCAGGCGCGAAATATCGCGGTGAATTCGAAGAGCGCCTCAAGGCCGTGTTGAACGACGTGGCCAAGGAAGAGGGCCGCATCATCCTTTTCATCGACGAAATCCACACCATGGTCGGTGCCGGCAAGGCCGAAGGGGCCATGGATGCGGGCAACATGCTCAAGCCTGCGCTGGCGCGTGGCGAGCTGCATTGCATCGGCGCCACCACACTCGATGAGTACCGCAAGTACATCGAAAAGGACGCGGCGCTGGAGCGTCGTTTCCAGAAGGTGCTGGTGGAAGAGCCCTCGGTGGAAGACACCATCGCCATCCTGCGCGGCCTGCAGGTGCGCTACGAGGCGCACCACGGCGTGGACATCACCGACCCGGCGATCGTGGCGGCGGCCGAGTTGAGCCATCGCTACATCACCGACCGTTTCCTGCCCGACAAGGCCATCGACCTGATCGACGAGGCTGCAGCCAAGGTGAAGATCGAGATCGACTCCAAGCCGGAGGAGATGGACAAGCTGGAGCGCCGCATGATCCAGTTGAAGATCGAGCGCGAGGCGATGAAGAAGGAAAAGGACGAGGCGTCGCAAAAGCGCCTGGCCCTGATCGAGGACGAGCTGTCCGCGCTGGAGCGTGAGTACGCCGATCTGGAAGAAATCTGGAAGGCTGAAAAGGCCACGGCGCAGGGCTCAGAGCAGATTCGCAAGGAGCTGGACACCATACGCATCCAGATCGAGGACCTCAAGCGCAAGGGCGACTTCAACAAGGTGGCCGAACTGCAATACGGCAAGCTGCCCGAGCTGGAAAAGCAGCTCAAGGAAGCCCAGGCGCAAGAGGCCAAGGCCGAAGGTGCCGACGGCAAGAAGCACAAGCTGCTGCGCACGCAAGTGGGCGCGGAAGAAATCGCCGAAGTGGTGAGCCGTGCCACAGGCATTCCCGTGGCCAAGATGATGCAGGGCGAAAAAGACAAGCTGCTGCACATGGAGGACAAGCTGCATGAGCGCGTGGTTGGGCAGGAAGAGGCGATTGCCGCCGTGTCCAACGCAATCCGCCGTTCGCGCTCTGGTTTGTCGGATCCGAACCGGCCGCTGGGCAGTTTCCTGTTCCTGGGCCCCACAGGCGTGGGCAAGACCGAGCTGTGCAAGGCACTGGCTGGCTTCCTGTTCGACAGCGAGGAGCACCTGATCCGCATCGACATGAGCGAGTTCATGGAGAAGCACTCCGTGGCGCGGCTGATTGGTGCGCCTCCGGGCTATGTGGGCTACGAAGAGGGCGGTTATCTGACCGAGGCCGTGCGCCGCAAGCCCTACAGCGTGGTGCTGCTGGACGAAGTGGAAAAGGCGCATCCGGACGTGTTCAACGTGCTGCTGCAGGTGTTGGACGACGGTCGCCTGACCGACGGCCAAGGCCGTACGGTGGATTTCAAGAACACGGTGATCGTGATGACCAGCAACATTGGCTCGCAGCTCATTCAGAGCATGGTGGGGCAGAGCACTGAGGACATCAAGGAAGCGGTCTGGGGCGAACTCAAGAACAACTTCCGTCCGGAGTTCCTGAACCGCATTGACGAGACCGTGGTGTTTCACGCACTCGACTCGAAGAACATCGAAGCGATCGCGCGCATCCAGCTCAAGCTGCTGGAGTCGCGGCTGGCCAAGCTCGATCTGCATCTGGACGTTTCGCATGCAGCCATGGAGGAACTGGCCAAGGTGGGCTTCGATCCGGTGTTTGGTGCGCGTCCGCTCAAACGTGCGATCCAGCAGCGGATTGAGAATCCGCTGTCCAAATTGCTGCTGGAGGGCAAGTATCCGCCCAAGAGCACGATCCCGGTCAGCGTCGATCCGGTGAAAGACCCTGGGGTATTTCACTTCGGCGAGGCAAAAACCGCTTGATTTGATAGGGAAGGCCCATATCTGTCACACTCTGGTCAGAGTTATGGGCCTTGTTGAAAGGAAGAGATTTTGAACGACTTGTTATCGGGCCTGGCCCGGTTGATGTTGCGCCTGATCGTGATTGCTTCAGGAGTGGTCGTGTTCCTTTGCGTGTTGGCAGCCGCCATGTTGCTGGCACTGGTGTGGGGCGCGCGCGCCGTGTGGGCGCGGATCACGGGACAGCCCGTGATGCCATGGGCCATGAAGATCGATCCGCGTTCGGGCTGGAGCACCGTGTACCGCAGCACGGCACGCTGGTCGGCAGCGCCCTCGCAAGCACAGGCTAGCGCAGCCGGAGCCTCAGGCGCTGGTGGCGGTCTATCGGGCATGCGCGGCGGACTGCGCCCTTCGATCGATGTGACCGACGTGCAGCCGCGCGAAGTGCGCTGAGCAGGCGACTTTCTTCGCTTTCATCCTTTTTCAACACATTCACGCAACGCCGACACGCCTTCGGGGCTGTCGGCGTTTGTTTTTTTGCGCTGCCATGGCTGCTGCCCATGCGCGTTGAATCAAGAGCAAGGGCGCGTACTCCACGATGGATACAAATTCACTGACAACTGCCCGGTTTCTTGCAGGTTCGGTCATGGTCGCGTCGATATGATGATCAGCCTATGACCAGTTACACGCACCCCGCCGACGTACGTCACCTGTTTGAACTGCAGCGCCAGGCCAGCAGGGAACAGGTCGAGGTGCCCATGCTGGTGCGGCGTGAGCGCCTGCTGCGTCTGGGCAAGTTGCTGGACGAGCACGCGGCGGTGTTGGCGGCGGCGGTGCAGGCGGATTTTGGTATTCGCTCGCAACGCCTCACGGAAGTGGCGGATTTTTTCGTACTGCGCTCGCAACTCGCGCACACGCTCAAGAAGCTGTCGCGCTGGATGAAGCCGCAGCGCATGTCCACGCCGCTGTACTTGCTGCCTGCGCGCGGCTGGATCGAGCGCCAGCCGCTGGGCGTGGTGGGCATCATCTCGCCGTGGAATTACCCGGTGCAGTTGGCGCTGGGTCCCGCCATCGACGCGCTGGCGGCGGGCAACCGGGTGATGATCAAGACGAGCGAACTCACGCCCCACACATCCGCCCAACTGGCGGGGCTGGTGGCGCAATTCTTTGCACCCGACGAAATGTGCGTGGTGCAGGGCGACGCTGCCGTGGCCGCGCTGGTGGCGTCGCTGCCGTTTGATCACCTCGTGTTCACCGGCTCTACTGCGGTGGGGCGCAAGGTGGCGCAGGCGGCGGCGGCCAATCTCACGCCGACCACGCTGGAGCTCGGCGGCAAATCTCCTTGCATAATCGATGCCGATTGCGACCTGCAGGACGCGGCGCTCAAGATCGCCCACGGCAAGCTGCTGAATGCGGGGCAGACCTGCATTGCACCGGACTATGTGCTGCTGCCGCGCGGCAAGGAAGTGCTGTTCGCCGACGCCTACCGTGCCGCCGTGGCACGGCTGTTCCCCTACTTTGAAGGCAACCCGGATTACGCCTCCATCATCGACTCGCGCCACCTGGGCCGCCTGCGCACCATGCTGCAGCAGGCGCAAACGCTTGGCGCGCAGATCGAGGTGATGGCGGCGCAGCCAGACACGCCGCCTCCGCCGCCCATGAGCATCGGAGACGGTGTAGCGCGGCAAATGCCCCCGACGCTGGTGTTTGGCGTGACGCAGGACATGCAGCTCATGCAGGAAGAAATCTTCGGCCCGATCCTGCCCGTGATCAGTTATGAGCGGCTTGACGATGCCGTTGCGCACATCAACGCCTCGGCCCGGCCCTTGGCGCTGTACTGGTTTGGCAAAAGCGACGCGGTGCGCGACTCGGTGCTCAAGCGCACGGTCAGCGGCGGCGTGACGGTGAACGACACGCTGATGCACATCACCCACGACCGGCTGCCGTTTGGCGGCGTGGGCGACAGCGGGTGGGGTGGCTACCACGGTGAACAGGGCTTTTTGCGCTTCAGCCACCAGAAGTCGGTGCTGGCGCAGTCGCGTTTTTCTGCGGGCGCGATGCTGTATCCGCCTTACGGCCCCCGTTTTGACCGTATCATGCGATTGTTGAAACGGCTCTTTTGAACATTGTTCGCAATGGATGCCGTCAGTTATCGCTAATGCAGCGACGATGGGGTGCCAGACGCGCCTTCGAAGCGAGTGCGCCCATTGGAGCGTCCAATTCTCTATGAACCATGTCGGCCAATTAGGCAAGCATTGCGTGTAATAGCAGGGTAGTTGAGGTGGAAACGATCTGGCGCGTGAGGAAAACCCACAATTTTGCGAAAATAGCGGGTTTTTCGTTCTCTCATTCGTTTGCGTTTCCCCATGTCCAGTATTACGGTTCGTCCAGCGACACTTCGCGATGCCAAAGCCATTGCCCAGGTTCACACCGCCTCTGCATTGGAGGTCTACCGAGGCTTGGTGCCTGACGACCAGTTGAAATCCATGTCGTCGGTGGAAAAGCGCCAGGCTTACTGGCGCGAAGCCATCGAGTATTGCGAGCCTCAGGTTCAGGTCGCCATGGATGGCGACAAGATCGTCGGCTTCGTCGGCTTCGACCGGTCGCGTGATGAAAAAAGCCGCCCCACCACAGGCGAAATCTGGGCCATCTACGCAGCGCCCACCCATTGGGACAAAGGCGTCGGCCTGGCCCTGTGGGATGCCGCGCGTGATGGTCTGCAAGAAGAAGGCTGCACCACGGTGACCGCCTGGGTGCCGCTTCGCAATGAACGCGCGCTGCGCTTTCATGAGATGGCCGGTTTCAAGCGCGAGATGTCGTCCGCTAAAACCAACCTCGTTGGTGGTGTGAAGATTGAAGAAATCCGCTTGAAGCGTACGGTTCACGCCTGAGCCCCCACGGTCGTGCGGAAGTTTCCGCAGCGACAGGGCACCACCCCTCGAAGCGCTCGCTCGCGAGCGCTTCGTTCTTTTCTGAAGCGCCATGCAACTGCTGTTGGCTCCGATGGAGGGGCTGCTCGATTTTGTCTTGCGTGACATCCTCACCCGCGTGGGTGGGGCGGATCGCTGCGTTTCGGAATTCATCCGCGTCACGGGTCGGCTGTTGCCGGACCGGGTCTTCTATCGCTTCATTCCGGAGTTGCACAACGGCAGCCGCACACTGGCCGGGGTGCCGGTGCGCCCGCAGCTATTGGGCTCCGATCCGGCCAGCATGGCGGCCAACGCTGCGCGGTTGGCGGAACTGGGGCCTTTCGGTGTCGACCTGAATTTCGGCTGCCCCGCCAAAGTGGTGAACAAGCATGGCGGCGGCGCGTCGCTGCTCAAGGAGCCTGATCGCATCTTCCGGTTGGTCGAAGCGGTGCGCCGGGCCGTGCCTGCGCACATGCCGGTGTCCACCAAAATGCGGCTGGGCTACGACGACGCCAGCTTGTCCATCGCCTGCGCGCAAGCCATGCAGGCGGGTGGCTCCAGTGAAATCGTCGTGCACGCGCGCACCAAGGTGGACGGCTATCGCCCGCCCGCCTATTGGGAGCGTATTCCGGAAATCCGCGCAGCCGTGCACGTTCCCATCATTGCCAATGGCGAGATCTGGACGGCTGCGGACGCCCTGCGTTGCCGCGCCGAATCCGGCTGCGCCGACCTCATGCTGGGGCGCGGCATCGTCGCCGATCCGGGGCTGGCGTGGTCCGTGCGAGCGGCGGTGCAGGGCGAGCCGGCGCAAACGGTGGAGTGGCGCGATCTGCATCCGCATCTCATCCGTTTCTGGCAAATGGTCTGCGCCGATCTCACGCCCGGTCAGCGCGCGGGTCGGCTCAAGCAATGGCTGAATCTGTTGCGTCGCCGCTACCCCGAAGCCGAGGCCGCGTTCGCCCATGTGCGCACCATTCGCGATCAACGCGAGATCACCGCGTGGCTGCGCAACGAGCTGGGGCACTTCGAGGTGAGCGAGCCATCCGCACACGAAGTGCAATGGCAGCTTGCGCACTGAGCGCGGCTATTTCAATCACTACAACACCGAGTCCGGCACCAACGGCGCAATGATCTTCAGCATCATGCGCAGCGGCAGACTGGATTCTGGATCGGTTGTCTCGTCTTCCAGATGGCTGTCTTGCGGGGCTTTCCACAGCAGCTTGCCGTTGTCGAGCACCACATGCCAGGTGCCCTGCGAGAGGCCGCGTTCGATCATCGCCGTGGCCTGATCCGACAGCGCCTTGCTGCGCACCAGGGCGGCGATTTCGGTGTTCTGCAACTTCGAGCGTTGGTCCAGATTCATCGAGCCGATGACCAACAGGCTGCCGTCCATCACCAGAATCTTGGAGTGCAGCATCACGCGCTCTGCATTCGGCGCCGCACTACCGGTGCTGCCCATGCCAAACGCGGAGCGCAGATTGCTCGCCTTGCTGGTGATCTCATACAGGTCCACGCCCGCTTCGATCAGTTGCCTGCGATAACGCGCGTAGCCGATGTGGGCGACCGGCGCATCGTTGGACGCCAGGGAATTGGTCAGCACGCGCACCCGCACGCCACGCTGCACCGCCGCCTTGAACGCGGCCATCATGCTCTCGCCGGGAACGAAGTAAGGCGAGACGATCAGCAAATCGCGCTGCGCGTAGCCAATCAGGCTGATGAGCCCATCCACCACGTTGTCCGGCAGCGAAGGTGTTTCCGCGGCGCGTTGCTGCGCAGTCATGCCGGCGCTGCGCTGCACCTCGCGCAAGATGCTCCCGCCTTGGCCGCCTGCCTGCGTCGCGGGTTGCGCGCTGTTCGGATCGGTTTCGCCATCGGAGTTAACGGCGGGAATCTTGCTCGGCTTGTCCACCAGCATCACGGCATTGGCCCAGACGAGAGGGGCTGTGCGCAGATCCAGCGGCTTCATATCCCAGACCTGTGCGCGTTGCTCCGAAGTGACGGGGTTCTTGCCGGTGGGACGTGGCTCGCCATCGGGCGGCTGGGGCTGTGCGCCGCGCTGCGGTGCGGGCGCAGGCGTTGAGCTCTCACCTTGCTCGGCAGAATCTTCGCGGGTTTCGCTGTCCATGCGCTCGTATTCACGCCGCATGCGGTCCAGGTCTTCCTTGGCAATGAGCGACTGCACGGGATAGGCGCGTTCGTTGTTCCAGTAGTCGTCGAAACTGCGCGACATGTCCTTCACGATCGGGCCGGCCACCAGCATGTCCGCATCGATGAAATTGGAGTCGGCGTTGCCAAAATAGGAGTCGCCCAGATTGCGGCCACCCATCACCCCCATCACGTTGTCGGCCAGAAACAGCTTGTTGTGCATGCGCTGCTGCGCGCGCTGAAAATCGGTGGCCGCATTCCACATGCGGCTGATCATCGATTCACGATCACCCGGCAGCGGATTGAACATGCGCATCTGCACGTTGGGCACAAACGCCAGATGCATCACCAGCGCATTGCGCCCCGTGCCATGAAAGTCATCCAGCAAAACCCGCACGCGCACGCCACGCCGCGCCGCATCCACCACCCCGCGCAATAGCCGCTCCGTGCTGGCATCAGCATGGATCGCGTAGTACTGCAAATCCAGTGTTTGCCGCGCCCCCTCCACCAGCGCCAACCGACTGCCATAGGCCGACTGCGGCCCATTCAGCAACAGGAATCCCGACGCAGCAGATCCGGCCTTGTTCTCTCGCAGCTTGCGCGATTGGGTGATCTGCACCAGCGGCGAAGTGGATGCCGGGGCAACGGCTTTGCTGATAGGTCGATCGACGTTGCTGGGGAGTTTGTGGGTGGCGCAGCCTTGGAGGAAGATCGCGGTGACAGAGAGTAACGCGAGCGATTTGCCCGAGTTGAGCCAATGGCGTAGATCCAAGCGGCGGGAAGCTGCCATCAAGAGCCTGCTGCCGGCCGACTCAGAGATTGTCATACCTGTCTGCGGGTTATGGGAGGCGTAGGTTTGCATCGTTGTTCGGTCCGGCCTGAATGACTTTCAAATCAAGACGGCATGAGATATTAGGTTCGCGTCATGTGTGATTGTCATTCAAGAGCGCGTATTTTTCTGCCCGCTGACTAAAGGATGAAAAAATGGCATTCATCCTACGTGTTAATTCGAGAATTGAGCAGTTGTGGCGGATTGCACGGAAAAAAGCCGGGAGACTGAGTCGATCCCGGCTTCCAGATGGGTCAAGATAAAGGCGTTGCGGTATTCCGTCCCCACCCTCCAGATCAATGAAGGTTGGAGAGCTCTCGCCAATTCAGCGAACGTGAATGGGGCGTGTAGAAGGTACCGCCGACTTTGTCGAGGCTTCCCTTGTTGTCACCAATCCAGGGTTGGACTTTGCCGTGCGCATTGAAGAAGCTGTAGTCGATCACAACGCTGTCTCGCTGCAAAAAGTCGACATGGTCGTCAAGCACCGATTTCCCCGCAGCAAAACTCACCGCGTAGACATTGCTTTTACCGGACGGATTGCATTCATCGCCACTGGGCAGTACAGAAGAAAATCCCACCGTTCCGTTGTAGCTCGTGGTTTTTCCAACGACTCGCCACCCGACGTTGCCTGTCACCCCCAATTCAATGACCCACCCTGCTTTTCCATTCATGTTGGCTTTGCGAGGCGTGGAGTTATCCGTACTTTCCACGACGGCAAAGTCCGAGCGGACTGCCGGCCAGTTGTCGCCGTCCAGCGCTTTGGTGGAGAACATATCGGAGTGGCCATCCACAATCGCGTAAAACGATTGGTGCTGGCTACTGAGAATGTCGCTTCCGTCCAGCAGCTTGCCTGTTCCCACCAAGACATAGCGTCGCCGGGTCGCCGGATCGATCTCGATCAAAGGTTGCGTTGTGATGGGCTGCGCCTCGCCTGGGGTGCCTGATTTGGCCGCTGGTGATGTGAAGCGCGCGATGAGGGTGGGAGGGGGATAGTTGCCATTCGCTTCCAGCTTGTTCAGGGGAAAGCGCCACACGCGACCTTCCAGATCGCCTACATAGATAGAGTCTGCTGTGAAATCGCTATAGTCCAGAACGTACGCTGCCGGATGGGCCATTCCGGAGGAGTTCTCCGTACCGGTGCTGATGTCCGCGAGCAGTGCGCCATTGGTTGGATTGACAAGGAAAATGTGCCCTTTGCCGTCTGCATTGTTGTAGCCGGAAGCGAGAACGACGACCCAGCCGTAACGCGCGGTCTTCACTACCACCGGGTCTCCGAAGCTAAAGCCCATGTCTATGCACTTGGTGGTGCAGGTTCCCCCTGATGCTACAGGCAGCAAGTTGCGAGCAGGAAACTCCCAAAGCACTTTGCGCGCCACTTCCGTCTCACTGGTCATGTTGGCCGGATTGGTGACATCTATAGCGTAATAGCTACGTCCCCCCTTGCCCAAACCGCCGATGAGCACGCTGCGCCAATCCGACACGGTGGCATCCGTCTGCGTTGCTCCACCGGCGCGCGCCATATCGATGTCGAAAACCAAAGGTGTCGCATCGACGTAGTTTCTGTGCGAGTACAGCGGGTTACCCAGTCTGGCCAGCAAGCCATCGTTGTCTGCGGTCGCCGTCTTGTGGAAAAGGGCGCCAGGAATATAAGCAAAAACTTCCTGACCTGCTCCCGCGCTCACATCCAGACCGCCCTTGAAGGCGTGCATCATGCCGTCATTTGCGCCGACATAGAGCATGGTTCCTCGGTTCTGATTGTCTCTTTTGAACTTGCTGTACCCAGGATTGAAGATATCCGCAAAACGCGCTGAAGGTGCTCCGACCGCAGTCAGTTTGGAATTCACGATATCGCCGAGCCGATGACGCACTGTTCCGGTACTCGTGACTTCGGAACGCACGCGATAACCAGAGCCTTCCTGGGAGGGGTCGCCTCGTAAGAAATTGACGTAGTTGGCGCTGTCGTCCCCATCCACATAACTCGTATTAAGCAATGCTTTTTGCGCAGTCGTCAGGCTGGCGTGACGAAATGGAATGGCGCCGCTGGAGGTTGCGGTGGGCGTGCCCATGGTCACGATCTTTCGCCCGATGTTCCAGCCGTTGCCGCTGAGCTGGGTTTCAAAGACGGTGCGTGTATTCCATGTGGGAGCCGTCGCCAGTGACGGATCGCCCGCACTGTTGATGGAAACGGTGGAGGCGGTTATTTGCCCACTCCAATTGGAGGCATCGTACTGCGCAGCATAGGATGCCTCGCTATCGCCCGCGATGTGCTTTGTGGCCAGAGAAAAGGTCGTGGTGTATGCCTTGATATCACCGACGATGTTCTCAAAGGCCCGAGTCAGTCCGCTGATCAGGGAAGCCGGATTACGTCCAGTGAAAAAACTGTCCGGACGATCTTGTGAACCCACCTTTTCACCATTGGTGGACCACCATTCTTTGGGAATGGGCCCTGAAAACGAGTTGTAATTGAAGTTGGTTGGAACCTTCATGGCCCCGAACTTGGCAGCCAGATAGAACTTGTTATTCGTCACAAAATCTGGGTTTTCCATGACGTCCACCCAGTAAGTCTGAACCGTTTGCTTGCCTTTGGTTTGTGGCTTGGAATCGTCGTCTGGCCGAATGTCCAGCACGTTCGCCTGATAGGCCAATCCCGCCATATAGTCCGTGGATTGGCTGGACCCAGTGAGCGTCGTGGCCGATCCCGACATCCCCTGAAGTTGTTTGACCTTGTTTGTCGATGTGACGGCATTGAAAAGGGAGTCTCCGAATGCCGGCATTGTCGGCTCTTCTGTTTTCATTGAGTTGCCAGGGACGTTCTTGTCACGGTGGGTATTCACGTCTCCGATGCCAAGGATGAAATTGCGCTGACAAGAGTACTGCACCGGATCGATGTCGGACCAGTTGGTGATGACCGGAAATCCGTCGAGCCATTTCGTTTTAGTACTGATGCTACTGGTTGAGGAGAGGTCACTCCAGCTAGAAATGTTGCCCAGATTGCGGTAGTAACGCAGAACTGCGTAGTACAGCTCATTGACTGGGTCGATAGACTTGTAGCTGCCTGGAAGTAACTGACCAAATTTGTTCAGATAGTTGATCACTCCGCTATCTAAAATACTGACGCCAGAAGCGCTGGCAGTAGCTGAAGCATCGGCCTTGTCTGGGTTGCGTATGTAGGTCCCATCCGTTGCACTCCACTCTGCCGCCGTGTTCACAATGCTGGGTTGCCCAGGCATGGGTTGCATGGGAGAGACGAATTTCTGTTTTGCCCGTAACACGCCGCCATCGCGCAGGATATCGTTATCGTTCAGGTAGCCGAATGCGCTGAACCGCATTTCCTGCGAGTACTTTTGAATCAAACCTTCTGGTTTATAGCTATTTCCGTATGCCTTGCAATTGCTTTCGAGACCGACCGATGAGTCGCACACTTTGACCCGCACGGTGTATTGGTTCGAGCCAATCTTCATGGCGAACCCTAGCCCTGAAATGGCGATGGTGATATCTTGATTAAATGGGGTCGAGATACTGGCCAAAGACTTTCTGAGCGTCTTGTTTGGAAACAGATTGCCGTTGTGCCAAGTCTTCTGCAATATGGTTTCAGTTGCAGTATCCACAACTCTGTGCCCCCCCGTCATTGCCCAACGAAATGGGTCAATCGTGGACATGGTGGCCCAGTTCAGAAAATTACCGCTCCAGTAACCCGTGCAACTGCGGTTGGTGCTGATGCTGTAGGGTGTGAAATACCCTTGATTTCCCTGGCTCTTGTCAACGGTGACGCCTCCGTCTGTCTTGATTAGCGCTGAATTTGACACATATTTGTAGCACTTGTCGGGGTCGAAATAGCCAAGGAAGGTGGCAGTGCTGGAGTAGTCGTCTGTGTGAGCTACGCGCTCCGCAGTCGGATATTCCACGGAGAGTGCGAGTGCCAGGTTGCCGGGGACATGACTACTGGACAACACCGGTTGATCCGCGAGGGGAACCACTGCCATCGCTTGCATGGGAATGGCGGTTGCCGCCAGCAAGGCGAGCGTGGACTTTCGGCAGAAGTGGGGCATGGTCATCCTCCCGAGCCTGTTGGCGCGGAGCTGGCCGTCGCTTCAGGTTTCGTAAAAGTGTTTTGAATGAATACTTGGGTGTTGCGCGGTCCGCTCACCCGCACGGTGACCCGATAGACAGGCTGGACCTCTGGCTCCGCGTTGTCGCTCATGTGCGAGCTTCCACCAACGGGCATCTGTTCGAACACCACGCAATTGGCAGCGCTTGCTGCTTCATTGGCCTGGTTGCAGAGGCGCTCTACAACATACCGGATCTTCACGTCACTGCTAGCGCCCGTGAGATCATTGGTTGCGTCTCCGATCGTGGCGAAGTCTGTATCGTTCAGCAGCACTTTGGGGATGCCTTCACTGCTGGCCGCCAATGCGACCGGGCTGTAGCTGAGTGATTTGTGTGCCGTGCCCGTGGACGCTGCGCCCATTGGAAAGCTTGAGGCAATGGCCTTGGCCACTGCCTGTTCGCCCTGATTGATGAGGTCGCGCCGGAATGCCAGATTGCCTGCGCTGGTGAGCGCATTATTCACGGAGCGCATGACCGCAATGCCGCCCAGCATCAGTATCACGAGCACGATCAGCGCAATGAAAAGGGCGGCACCCCGTTCAGCGTGCCTGGAGCGTGTGGCAGGGTAGATGGAGCGCGGTTTCATTGCGTTTCCCCTTTGGGCAAAAGGCGCACCATCATGGAGCGCATGGGGATCGTGGTTTCAAAAATGCGATGGGAAAAATGACGCTCCGAGTCAGCCAGCCTGACCGTGGAAGCACCTGACAAACCGGCCAACAGCGTGTAGCTTTCATCGGCAACGAGGCTGGGCTGTCGCACGCTGCTCCTCACGAGCATGGACACGCGAACGGCAACGATGGACCGAATGCGTTCGGGTGGACTCTGGGCAATCAGTGCATCAAGGGCAAAGTCATCGGCTGGGGCCTCCCAGACAGGAGCAGGCATTGACGACGCCCGGTCAAGATCGCTGGCTACGCCGTAGACAGCGCGCATCGCGACCACGCCTTCGGCAACCGGCTCGGAAGCATCGCGATCATTCGATTGGAGTAAATCGTAGCGATAGAGGACCTGGTCTGAGCCCACCCCGAATGCTTGCAATTGCACGTTGTTCACATTGCCGATGGCTGATAACTTCGTCCGTCCAGAGCTGTCCAGCGCCAAGTCGGTCAGGCTCGTATTCCCGTCTCTGGACTGTTCGCTGAAAAAGGTACCGCCCAGAGGCAAGGTGTCTTGCCCTGGCGTGTCCTCAAAGGGAGATGCTCCACCGTCGACCTGGGTCACGATGCAATCCGTGGTGCCTTCGCGGCTGATGACGACGACATCTCCCTGATGCAGACTGACGGTGTTCTTCATGAACAATTTATTGTCAGCAGTTGAATAGCTCCGGATGTCGCGTGGCACATCACCCACATTGGTAAGACCGCTCATGACGAGGAGAACATCCGATGCGCCGGCCGACTGGCCCTGAGCGATGAGCAAAGGCGCAAGGCGCAGATCCGAGACCCCTGCACCTCCCATGACCTTTTCGAACGGCGCAGGCAGGGCGCTGGACCGGGGAAGGATGTGCTTGCCCGATCTCTCGGCATTGAGTCGACAGCCGATAACGCCGCGGTTCCAGTATTGACTGAACCCAGCCCCGGCGCTGCGCACGGAGTTATCAAGAATCGAGGCGGTGAACGCGCCGCCCTGATTCATGTCGTTTGCGCCTGTGGTGACGCGCTCGTGGGATTGGCTCACCACGATCATGGTGGTGACTGCCAACGTCACGATCAACCCGATCGCCATGGCAATCATGAGCTCCACCAACGTGAATCCCCTGTCGGCGTGGCTCCGTCGGACGTTCTTTGTCTTTTTCATTGCGGTAGACATCTTCAGAAGTCCGGCCCGTTCAGGGTGACCCGTGTGGACAGGCGGTTGGTATCGGTGGATTTCCGCGAGGGCGAGCGCCATGTGATCACCACGTCCGCAGTGTTGCTGACATCGCTTACCGACGTGATCTCACCTTTGCCATTCGGAAGCTGTGCTGCAACGGCTGATTCCCAGGCCAGTAGGTCATTGGAGCTCAGCGTGATGGAGTTCGTTTGCCACATGGACGCGACCGCATCATCCGCGAGTAGTGCGGCGCGATTGCGGTCATCCGCCTCAGCGGCCATCTTGATGGCGGACGTCTGCAGCCCGATAAGACCGAGCGCACCGAGGGAGAAAAGCAGTACCGCAACCATGGATTCGATCATGGCTACGCCCTGCTGTGTAGCAGAGGGCACTGAGTGAGGTGATGTGGAGTGCAAATTCATGTTGGGCACCCATCAGGAGCTGTTGCAATGTCCTTGTCGCGGTCACACATGCGGACTTGTCCGCCAATGGAGACAAGCACGCGAAGTCGCCGCTTGGCTCCGGTCATGTCCACATCGAACACTTCGGCTGTGGTCGTGGGAAGACTACAAGTTGCGCCTGTCGGGCCTGGCTCCGTATGAGCGGTCATCCGACCGATCGCGCTGAAACAGATGGCGCCCGGGCCGGTGATGGTCACGCCGTCAGCGACGTCGCCCAGCGCCCCGGTACTCAGGAGCGCTCCAGTCTCAGAAGTACCTTGCCGAGGAATCGCCAGCGTGGCCCAGAATTTTCCGTTTGCCACGGCAGATAGATCTTCGATATTTGTGGGGACTGCATTGGTCAGAACAAGCACGACAGGTTGACTGCGGCTAAGAGCCTCTGTCTGGGCACTTCGGATACCGCTTTGCAGCGCGTTTGCGACCACCCGAACCTTGTTGTTGCGTACCCAGTCCACCATAGAGGGAACGCCAATGCCCAGCAAGATAGCGAGCAACGCAATTGCAGTCATCAACTCAATGGCTGTAAAGCCTGCCATGCGCACAATCTGCCATCGCCTGCTCAGCATGATTGCCCCTTCTTGAGCGCCCATCCGGTAGCACACGTGGGCCAACCCGAAACGGTGCTCGTGGTGGTGCGAACGTTTTCTTGATTGACCGTGTAGGTCAGGCCTCTGCCGACCGCTTGAAGGGTGTACGCGGATGCTGTCGGCGTTTCCGTGCAGGACAGGGAGAACTGTCCTGCCTTCGGATTGGTGGCGCAGGGAGTTTCTACCGACCCGGACTTGGCGTATGTCCTGTAGTTTTGGTAGTGGCGCTCCATGTCTGCCTGGAGCATTTGGAGACCTGCGGTTCCTTCTGCTACCTGCCCCCGAAGCACATAGTCCTTGTACGAAGGCACGGCAATCATGGACAGGATGGCAATCAACGCAACAACGATCATCACCTCAATCAGCGTAAAGCCCTTTGAGCGCCTATAAATGTAACTTTCAAAGTGGGTGATTGACATAAAGTGCGACTATTGTTGGAGTATGTAAATGTATTCGTGTAAGTTTATCGGCGGATAGGAATTTTCCGAAGGCCGTATGTCGCGCGATAAGGACCGCCCATCCGCTTTTTTTCCCTTGGGAGTCGCTGGAATAGTCTTCGCAACGGGCGAGTTGCATGTAGGAACGCAAAGCCATTGCGTGCTCCGCGCATCCGTCTGGTCAGCAAGCTGAAATCAGAGCAAATGCTGAAGCTGTGCCAAATGTGTAACTTATGAAGTGGCGTTGCGAGTGTGTTTTTGAACTACATCGCGAGTCGGGCGGGGTGTTTTGCCCGTGCCAAAGCAAGCCGTGCGAGACGAAACCTGGGCGCGTCCGCCTCTTGCCGAAAGAAACGGGCTGCCTGTCAGCAGCGTCATGGATGTGGAGTTGATGCTGGAAGATGGCTAGTGCAGAGCCGCTGCCGCTGTCAGCGACAACCTATTCAAGGCACAACACGTTGCGCGTACGCGCCGCAAAACCGACCGCACCCGAGTCTGACGGACTTCAGGGCAAGGGGTGCATGTCGCCGAGGTTTTCGGACATACGGCGCAAACCGGAGATGATGACGGGGATGTTCTTGGCTGGAATGCCCTGGAGCATTCTTGCCATGAATTCTACGCGGGTGCCGTAGACCTTCTCGACGAAATTTTTGCCCTCCGGTGTCGGCTTCACGCGTGTCAGGCGATTGTCGTCCGGATGTTTTTCGCAATGCGCGGGCCATGGAAAACGTGTGAAACCTGGGAGCCAGCAATACAGCCCTGAGTTCATCGGTTGCAGCGCGACCGACCGTTGGAACGCATAAGGCATAGACTGCCAGCAGAAGCGCAGGCGCACTACTAGTGGCGGACTGCCAATCCCGTGCAGGCTGATACCTGCATTTCAGCATCCTGGCCGGCACTGAAGTCGGTGTGATTCATGCTGAACCGCACCGGGAATCGAGGAGGCTCAACACTCTGAGAGGATAGAGCCCATGGCAAATCAAACCAAGTACTCACCCGAAGTGCGCGAGCGCGCAGCTCGCATGGTGCACGAGTGCCGAGAGCACTACTCGTCGCTGATGGAATCACCCGCCTTCCATCGCTCCCACAAGTCTCGCCTTTGCGTATCCGAAAGCCCCGGACGTCCCAATCTCGCCATGAATTTTTCCTCGTTGCACTCTTTTATCAAAGGTGATGCAGCGACGGGTTGAATCCAAGAGCGCATTTTTCGCCCAAGCGGAGCTCGACCGCAATTTGAAGAAATGAAGCGCTTTGTCGACGAGCACCGAGGCACTTACGGGGTCGAGCCCATCTGCACAGTTGTGCAGTTGGCCCCCTCGTGCTACCGGCGTCACGCAGCGCGCCAACGCGATCACGGGTTACTCAGCAACCGGGCCCGGCGCGATGCTCAACTGCCGCCCCAGATCGAGCGTGTGTTTCAGCAGAACTGGCGAGTCTACGGTGGGCGCAAGGTGTGGCGCCAGCTTCAGCATGAAGGCCTTGTGCTTGCTCGCTGCACGGTGGAGCGCCTGATGAAGCACCTGGGCCTGGAAGGCGCGCGCCGCGGCAAGCGTGTGCGTACAACGGTGGCGGGCAGCGCTGGCGCATGCCCGCTCGATCGGGTGCAGCGCCACTTTCATGCCCAGCGCCCCAACCCGCTGTGGGTGGTGGACTTCACCTATGTGTCCACCTGGCAGGGCTGGTTGTACGCGGCCTTCGTCACCGACGTCTTTGCCCGGCGCATCGTTGGCTGACAGACGAGCGCACGCATGACCACGGACTTTGTGCTCGATGCGTTGGAGCAGGCACTGCACGCACGCCAACCCGAGCCGGGCATGCTCACCCACCATGGCGACAGGGGAGTCCAATACCTGTCTCTGCGCTACAGCCAGCGATTACACGAAGCGGGCGTGCTCGCATCGGTGGGCTCCACCGGCGATGCTTACGACAACGCGCTGGCCGAGACGATCTACGGGCTGTACAAAACCGAGGTCATCAAGCGCCAGGGGCCGTGGCAGTCACGCCAGCAACTGGAACTGGCCACCCTGGAGTGGGTGCATTGGTTCAATACGCAACGACTGCTTGAACCCATTGGCAACATTCCACCCATGGAAGCTGAAGCAAAATACTTCAGCGATCAAACCGTCGCGCAGGCCCGTGTACAGGACATCACTTTAACCACGTAGCCTCCTCGATTACCGGCGCGGTTCACTTCGACACTAGCACTTTGATTCCAACGCATTGAGCATGGCCCACAGTTTGATGTTGGTTTCTTCAAACTCCTTGCCGGGGTTGGAGTCCTGCACAATTCCGCAGCCAGCGTACAGGTGCGATCCATGAGGCGTGAAAAGTGCACAGCGCAGCGCGACCAGAAAATCGCCTTCGTTGTGAGCGTCGATCCAGCCCAGCGGCGCGGCGTACCAGCCTCTGTCTTGTTGTTCGTGGGTGCGAATGTATTCAAGTGCCTTTGTTTTTGGATAGCCTGCGACTGCGGGAGTGGGGTGAAGTTGCTGGGCTAGCTCCAATATGCTCGAACTGCGCGAGGCTCGACCGGAGATGGGCGTGTTGAGGTGTTGGAGGCGATTGAGCCGCGTGATTACGGGGCGCTCGGGGACGCTGAGATTTTCGCAGCACTTAATGAGCGCTGAGCGAATCTGCTCCACCACGATGCGGTGCTCCTGAAGGTCTTTTTCACTGTGCAGCAGTTGATGCGCGAGGCGGGCGTCTTCCGATGGGTGATTGCTGCGCGCAGCGGTTCCGGCCAACGCTTGCGTCGAGACGATCTGGTCTTCGAGTCTGACCAGTCGCTCGGGCGATGCCCCCACAAAATAGCAGTTGCCCCTTCGGCATCCGTATACGAATGCGCCCTCTTGGCGTCGCAGCAGAGCGGCAAGAACATCGGCGGCGTGCCGATCGCGCGGGGGCAGAATCTGGGAGCGCGCCAGTACCACTTTCTGGATGACATCCTCTTGAATGGTGCAGATCGCGTCGCGTACCTTTTGTTCCCAGTCGCCGCGATCCCGGTTGTGCGCATTCAGCGTTTCGACGTTTGTCGCGCTGACGGGTGATGGGGAGCACGATGACACGGAGTGCAGATAGCGCTCAGCGAAATGGCTTGTGAGCTGGGATGCGTTGTCGGCTTCGCTCACCATATGCTGGCACAGCATGTAGTGTTTGCCCTCCTGCTGCAGGAAAACAATGCTGCCCACCATTAGGCTGGCGTCGGCGAACGGGAGCCAGTGATCCTCCCTTTGTGAAGCCGTATCGAAACGGAATCCGCCGCAGAGCCGCGGGGGGATTGGGCCATCTGTGCATGCTTCGGCACAAAGTGCTCGCCATTGTTTGTCGATCTCTGAAAAGCGATGTTCGCCTTGGGCTTGCAGTTCCAGTGCACGGGCCCATGCCAGAAAGCTGGCGCCTGTGTCTTTGCATTGCCAGAACAGCCAAGGTGTTACGTCGTCATCCCACTTCCGCAATACCTCCAACGGGTGCAATGGCGGGATTTCAAATGATGCAGTTGCAAGTACCGTGCGTTGTAATGAACGGGCACGCGCGACGGCAGTTGAAAAGGTTTTCTCCAGTAGTCGTTCGGCGGCAGGTGCGAGTGCGAGGGACTTCATGATCGGGCCTCTTGCCGGACTCGGTACTGGATCTGTTGCGCGATGTACCAGTGAATAATCGATGAGAAAAGGCCTTTGATGAACGCGGGCTCCAATTGGCGTTCCGCGGCCCATTCGCCACGTTTGACCAGCATGGTAGATACACGTTCGGGTGCTGGAATGCTGGCCAGATCGGGTTTGAAGCGCGATGCGGCATGAACATATTTCATTCTCAACGCGAGGCCCTCCACGATGCTGTGGTCAATCTGATCGATGGCCTCGCGCACGTCGAGGAGATCACTGCAGTCTTCAGGCTGTTTCATTGCTGCCTGTCCTTTCGCCGTGAAATGCGTTGTATTGCGCACGCCGCAGGACGTGCTGTATCAGTGCCGGGTATTGGTCATTCAGATAGAAATGGCCTCCGGCAAACCTTGTAATGTTTGCTACCCGGTGGCTAGCCTGTTGCCAACCTTGTGCTTCCAATCCGGAAATCTCGCTGTCATGCGTGCCGGCTACGACATCGACATTGCAAGCCAGAGCCTCAGTGCTTGCGCGGTGATAGGTTTCCAACGCTTGGTAGTCGCTGCGCAGGATAGGCAGGAACAGTTTGCTGAGCTCAGGGCTCTGCAACGCGTGTTGGGCCGCGCCGTTCTGGCGCAGAACATCGGCCAGCAAGGAGGCATCGTCTGCCAGATGCAATTGGCTCGCGCGTTGCAGATGCGGAGCGGGATGTCCCGACACAAACAGGTGAAGCGCGCCTTGGCCGGCCTTCTCCAGCCACAGCGCGGTTTCATAGGCGATGACCGCGCCCATGCTGTGCCCGAAGAGGATCAGCGGCACATCGCCATAGGCCTGAAGCGCAAGGCCCGCTTGCATGGCCATTCTGGAGACGGATGTCATGCAGGTTTCGTTGAAGCGATCTTCGCGCCCCGGATATTGAACGGCGAGCAGATCGACGTTGCGTGGCAGTTGCCCGACCCAATGACGAAAATAGCTTGCGCTTCCACCAGCGTGTGCAAAGCACACCAATCGCATCTGGGGTGAGGGCGTGATGCGGTGGTGACGAACCCAGCGAGGATCGACAGCCGTTTTCACAATCGTGCCTCCAAGCTTTTGCGGAGCTGATCGCGCAGTTCCTTTTTGCTGGTTTTACCGATGCCTGTCTGTGGAAAGGCGTGAATCAGCTCGATTCGGTCCGGGATTTTGAAGGCCGCAATGCCCTGGCTGTGAAGGAAAAGCTTCAGACGCATGGAGGTGGGGGCAGGTTCGCGGGGGACAACGAATGCACAGATACGTTCGCCCATGAGCTGGTCATTCATTGCCACCACCGCAGCGTCGTGAACCTGAGGATGGGCAAGCAGCAAGTTCTCGATTTCTTCCGCTGCCACCTTTTCACCTCCGCGGTTGATCTGATCTTTGTCACGTCCTTCAACCACGACATGGCCCTCGGCCGTGATGCTGACCCGATCACCCGTGCGGAAGAAGCCATCGTGCGTGAACGCGTGAGCGTTGTGCTCCGGTAGCCTGTAGTAGCCACGCATCGTGTAGGGGCCTCGGACTTGCAGTTCACCTACCTCTCCGCATGCCACCTCCTGCCCTTGCGAATTCACGACTCTGATCTCATCCGACGGAGAGATCGGGCGTCCCTGTGTGCTGGTCACCCGCTCTTGCGGATCGTCGAGGCGGGTGCAGCAGATCAGTCCTTCCGCCATTCCCATGACTTGCTGAAGCTGGCAGCCGAGTGTCGGCATGACACGCCGGGCTGCGTTGTCGGGCAACCGCGCGCCTCCTACTTGCAGCACGCGCAGGCTGGAGAGATCTGCACGACGCTCTCGCTGCGCATCCATCCAGAGCAGCGCGAGGGGTGGCACGAGCGATGTATGGGTCACGCGTTCGCGCTCGATCCAGGTAAAACAATGCTGCGCGTCGGGCTGAATGCTTGCCACAACGCGTGCCCCAGCAAGGAGCGCTCCCATGACACCGGGGCAGCATAGCGTGAAGTTGTGCGCCATCGGCAATGCGGCGAGGTACACGGTTTCTGTATTGAAGCCACTGAGTTCCATGCATGTACGCACGTTGTAGAGATACTCACGATGGCGACGCGGAATGAGCTTGGGCAGCCCTGTGGTTCCGCCTGAAAGTTGGAAGCAGGCGACGTCTTGCGCTCGGCTTGCGCTCTCGACAAGCGGTGGCGCTTTGCGCAACGCTGCGGCCGCGATCAATGGAGCGGTTGCGTCGCCATGAACAATCGCCAACGCGCAGAATTTTTCGTGCAGCAGATGCAGCGCGAGAGGTTCGGGATCAAAGCCGTCGGCGTGAGGGGCGCAAATGTAGGCCTTGGCGTCAGCGAAACGGCAGAACCCTTCGATTTCATGCTGCCGGTGGGCAGGGAGCGCCAATACGGGCCGTACGCCCAACTGGAACAGCGCGAGACATGTTTCTACAAATTCGACCCCGTTGGGTAAGTGCACAACGACGTTATCGCCCACCACCAATCCGCTGTGGCGCAGCCCGTTGGCCAAACAGCGGACGCGATACAACAAGTCCTCGTACGTCACCTCGCCATTCATCTCGGTGATGGCAGTTCGCTGTGGGTGATGTGTGGCGACTTCTGCAAAGCACTGGTCGAAGGTCTCGTCACGCCAATGACCGGAGGTGATGTATTGCTGGGCGAATTTCTCTGGCCAATCGGCGATGTCGTGAGTGACAGGTGGCAAAGGCTGCATGGACATACCGGTTATGTTGATTTGCAAGTTAATGAGAATTATTATCAACAAAGAAGATTGCAGTCATTCACTTCCTTCTTTCGGTTGCGGAACTTTTCCATTGGCTCGAGGGGCAATGTGGTGCCGTGGCGCGAAGGCGGGGTCATCGGCATTTCAGGTGCGCGCTTTTCAATCGCGTATCTCGAATGCGTTGCAACGTCAGGAACCATCCATGAGCATCACCATCATTGCTTCCAGGGAAACAGGCGGCCAGTCGGTCGCATCGGGTCATCAACCTGGTATTTCACATATCAGCCCGGATTTGACTTTGCGGACCGGTACCTACCGTTCCCCCAGTGAAGCTTGGTACGAGGAACCCTTGGAGTGCGGTTTGCGATTGGTGTTGGTGCAAAGCGGGAGCTTGCGTTGCAGAGTGCCAGGACAGCAGGACAGTGTGATGAATGGGCCGTCGCTGTGCATGATCGCCAATGAAGGAGATTTCACATCGGCGCAGGTCTATGGCACAGACCATCCGCTGCGCTACACGATAGTGCAGTTCAAGGAGCCGTCGTGTTGTGGCGCCTGCGACTGGTTGCCAAAGCCTCTGCAGCCACGCGCCGGGGGTGATCCAAGGCTGGTGAGTTTTCCTGCGCCACGAGCGCTTCAGGTGGTGGCGTCACAGATCGCCACCTGTCAGTTGAAAGGTGGCACACGCGATCTCTATCTCGGAGGCAAAGCGCTGGAATTGACGGCGCTCGGAATGCAATTCCTGGCCGATGACCGTAGGGCTGGCGAAGTGCCGCGCGTTACCAGTATGGAAGTCGAGCGAATCCACAGTGCGCGCGATCGTCTGATCGCGTTTCTTGACAATCCGCCTACGCTGGAGGAATTGGCCCACACCGCGGGAATGAACCGGCGCAAGCTCACGCAGGGATTTCGCAGCGTCTTCGGTGCGAGCGTATTCGAATACCTGCAGGAGTATCGCTTGCGCGAGGCACATCGACTGCTGTGCAGTGAAGAGTTGAACGTTTCCACGGTCGCCTACCGTGTGGGTTACAGCCCGGCGCATTTCGCGACTGCATTTCGCAAGCGGTTTGGTGTGTCTCCCAGCGAGGTGCGCTGAGACGCGGACATGCCAGCGAATCCAAAGAAATAGTGCCGCCACCGAAAGCATGAACGCCGAGATTTCAAATCATTCAATGAAAATGCTTTTTATTCTCAATTGAGTGGATTCCTTTGTTGGGGGCTTTCATGGATGTATTGGTGGACTCGCGCTCGCAGTGGCGCGACTGGTTCGTGGAGCAGTTGACGCAGTTGCTGCAAGAGTCCGAGGGAGAAATTCGCACGCTTTCAGACGAGGATGATCTGCTCGGCTGCGGTCTCGATTCCATACGGCTCATGTTTTTGCAGGAGCGGCTGCGAGCCAGGGGAGCGGTGCTTGAATTCCCTGTTCTGGCACGGCGGCCCACGCTCGGTGCCTGGCTGGATTTGTTGGCGGACTTGCCTGTTCATCAGGAGCCAACGCTTGCACCGGCTATGTCAATGGCGTTGAATGAGCCGTTCGAGCTGACGCCGGTGCAGCAGGCGTATTGGCTTGGGCGTGCAAAGAGTGAAGTGCTGGGCAATATCAGTTGCCATGCATTCCTGGAGTTCCGCACCTCTCGCATAGATCCCGAGCGACTGGCTGCGGCAGCGCATTGTGTGCGAATGCGGCACCCCATGCTGAGAGCACGATTTGCAGATGGGATGCAGCAGATTCTCGATGATCCGCTCTTATCCTGTTGCCAGCATGATGATTGGCGCCAATGGAGTACGCTCGACGCACGGCAAGCGTGGGAGGCACTGAGTCGATATCGCTCGCATGAGTGTCTGGCGGTGGAGCGGGGACAAGTCTTTCTTTTGGGTATTGCGCAGATGCCGGACGGAGAGGATCGCGTTTGGCTGAGCGTCGACTTGCTGGCACTTGACGTGGAAAGTCTGCGTCTTTTGCTGAAGGAATTGGGACGTGCCTACGTTGATTCGCTGACGATGCCATCACCACCAGTGTTGCATTTTGCGGAGTATCTGGCACGACGCAAGATGCAGCGCGAGGAGGCTGAGGAAGCGGCCAGGCAGCATTGGCTGAAGCGATTGGAAGACTTGCCCGATGCACCGCAACTGCCCCTTGCCTGTGCGCCTAGAGACATCACGCAACAGCAATGGCGGCGACAGGCTTTCTTGTTGAGCCAAGTGGAGAGCGATCGTCTTCAGGCATTGGCTGCGCTGCACGGCGTCACGCTTGCGAGCATATTCGGATGTGCGTTTGCCATCGTGTTGGCTCGTTGGAGTGGTGAGCAGAGATTTCTATTGAACGTTCCATTGTTCGATCGCCACGACGGTGATCCGCAGATTGCCAATGTGATCGCAGACTTCACCACGTTGCTATTGCTCGAATGTCAGATGGAGCATGGCGCGCCGTTCTCTAGCGCGGTGGCTCGGTTTCAGCATTCTCTGCACGCGGCGATCGGGCACGCGGCCTTCCCGGCACTCGAAGTGCTGCGCGAGGCACGGCGGCGTGGACTGCAGCGCAGTGCACCGGTCGTCTTCTCCTGCAATCTCGGGCGCGAGAGCTTTGTTCCCGAAGCATTTCGCAGCGTCTTCGGCGATTTGCACGACATGCTTTCGCAAACGCCCCAAGTGTGGCTGGATCACCAGCTCTATCGGGTTGAAAACGGCATTCTGCTGGCGTGGGATAGTGTGCAGGGGTTGTTTCCCGGGGGGATGCTCGACGCCATGTTTTCGGCCTACGTGGAGTTGGTACAGCGGTTGTGTGACGGCGACTGGGCGTCTCCTTTGTATCTACCCGTGGCGTGGGACCAATCCGCGCGCAGGAAGGAAAGCAATGCTGCGCTTGCGCGAGCCAATTCGCGGTGCTTGCATGAAGACTTTTTTGCTTGGGCGAACAAGGAGCCGCAAGGGTCTGCACTGTGGCTCGATGAGCGGATGGTAAGCCGGGGTGAATTGGCGACGCTCGCATTGCGCATCGCCGCAGGGTTGCGCAGGCTGGGCATTGTCTTCGGGTACGCTGTGGAGGTGAGTCTGCCTCGTGGGGTTGAGCAGATCGCTGCGGTCCATGCGGTGCTGGCACTCGGTGCCTGCTATGTGCCTGTCGATGTGGATCAACCGCCTGTGCGTCGCCGGTTGATCGAGCAATCTGCGGGCATTCGCGCGGTGATTGCCTTGCAGCATGAGCCGCAAAGCGATCCTCCAAGGTGGGATGTGCACGAACTGGCGCAAGCAGAGCCGATACGGGCGCCTGTACCCGGCAATGCGCGCAATAGCGCCTATGTGATCTATACCTCGGGTTCCACCGGGGTTCCCAAAGGGGTGGAAGTAAGTCATGCAGCAGCGATGAACACGCTGGCCGCGGTGCGCGAAATTCTGCACGTGGGCCCTGAAGACCGCGTGCTGGCGGTTTCGGCTCTGGACTTTGACCTTTCGGTGTTTGACGTATTTGGCGTACTGGGTTCCGGGGCGAGCCTGGTGCTGGTTACGCCGGAGCATACGCGTGACGCGGCCGCCTGGAACGAGAGTATCGGGCGGCTTGGTGTGACATTGTGGAACTCCGCTCCCGCGTTACTGGAGATGCTGCTCAGCCTGCCGTCTTCCCAGGGAAGTCTTCGGAGTTTGCGCGCCGTACTTCTATCGGGTGATTGGGTGGCGCTGGATCTTCCACGACGATTGAGACGACGCGTGGAAGCGGCGTGTCGCCTTATGGTGATGGGAGGGGCGACGGAGGCAGGTATCTGGTCAAACCTGCAGGAGGTGCAAGAGGTACCGGCCCATTGGCGGTCGATTCCTTACGGTCGGGCATTGCAGGGGCAGGTCTATCGCGTGGTCGATGCATGCGGATACGACGTGCCTGATCACGTGGCTGGAGAGTTGTGGATCGGTGGGGCAAGTCTTGCGCGCGGTTACCGCAATGCACCGGAGTTGACGGCGCAGCGTTTTGTCAGCGATCCGCAAGGGCGTTGGTATCGCACCGGCGATCGGGGGCGCTTTTGGAGCGATGGCACGATAGAGTTTCTCGGTCGTGCTGATCAACAGATCAAGCTGCGTGGTCAGCGCATTGAACTTGGGGAAGTCGAGGCGGCGCTATGCGCGCATGAAGCTGTGGAGAATGCATGCGCCGTGATTCTTGGGAAACAGTCCGGCGCACATGCGCATGCATTGGCAGCAACGATCACGTTGCGTGGAGCCCCTGCAGATGAGTCAGTTCACCCTTTAGCTGATATAGAGCCTCACGAGCATTGGGAGAGCGCGGAGATCGCATTTACGCGCCACGTGTTGACGCATTTGTTTGCCTCGGGCATTTCCATTGCCCCGCCGCTCGCTCAGCGCTGGCAACGATGGCTTGGTGAGACGGAGTCCTCAAGCGGTGTGCCAGTCCTTTCGTTGCGCGAAGCACTTTCCTGCCTGCAATGGAGTGAGTCGGTGGTCACATCGACCACGGAGGCTTTGCATGACGTGCTGCGGCGGGAAGAGTGGAGTGCCGCAGACATCTTGCTTGATGCGCGTCTTGCGCCGCAGAGCGTGGCCGCGCGTTTGCCGGAAGGTCGCCGAATCCTCGAATTGATGATCGAGGAAATTTCAGCCATGTCCCAAAGCCAGACAAGTGCCCTTCGCGTGGCGGTACTCGATACGGGCGTGGGGCTGTGGCTTGATGGGCTTGTGCAGTCCGCGTTGACGGAGGGCGCGCACATCACACTGTTCGAGCGCAGCAGTGGATTGCTCCATGCCGCGCAGGAGCACTTTGGCGCTGCTTTGGCGTACAGGATAGTGGATGACGGTTTGCTGCACGTCGGCGATGCGGGGCAATTCGATGTTGTCATCAGCTTCGCATCGTTGCATGGAAATACCGATGACTTTGATAGCGTGCGATGGGCTCGCATCTTGCTGCGTCAACAAGGACGATTGATGTTGGCAGATCTGATGCAGACGTCTGCACTGGAACAACTGGGCGCAGCCTTGTTGCAGGCGGATCAACCCTGTCTCTTTGCGCTGGAGACAATCGAAAGCGGGTTGCGAGCGGAAGGATTCGAGTGCCGCTGCCGGTGGCGGAGTGAGCGCATGACGTTGCTCCATGCGCAAGCGTCATGGTCAATGCGCGACATCGGCACGTTGCAGGACGTGGTGCGAGAACGTTTGCCACAAGCCATGCGACCCGAGCATATCTGGGTTCGCAGCGCTTTCCCCCTGAATGCCAATGGCAAGGTGGACAGACAACGGCTGGCTGCCACTATGAACCGATGCTTGAGCCAGACGGTGGATGCGCCGGTGCAATCTGTTCCTTTGCAGGGCAATGAAGTGGAATTGGCGGCTTGTTGGGAAGAGTTTCTTGGAAGGCCTGTCGGCTCTGTTGACGCGAATTTCTTCAGTGTGGGTGGTGACAGCCTTCTTGCTACACGCTTGCTGGTCTGTGTGCGCGAGCGGTTCGGCGTTCCGATGGGGATGGCTGAGTTCTACCGCAATCCGACGCTGGCGGGCATGAGCCAATTGCTGAACGACGCGATGTCTTCACGCCAGTCAGTGGCGATGCAGGAGGGCGTTCTATGAGCGTCGAGGATCTCCTGGAGCGCTGTCGTGCCAGCGTGATCCAGTTGTGGAGTGAACAAGGTCAAGTGCGATTCAGAGGGCCTGCTGGTGGCTTGGACGATACGTTGCTGAACCAATTGCGCGAGCGGCGTGAGGCATTGCAGGCGCATCTGAGTGCGCTTGGAACCGCCTGGCGCGCTACCCCTGAGTCGGCGCATGTCCGCTTTGCTCTCACGCCTGTACAGGCCGCGTATGTGCTGGGGCGCAATACAGCGTTTGACTATGGTGGCAACGCCTGTCACCTGTATGCGGAATACCGGTGGCCCGCCCATGCCGATATTCATGCGCTGGAGCGGGCCTGGAATGCACTGGTGCTGCACCATCCCATGTTGCGCGCGGTGATCGAAGAAAGCGCTTGGCAGCGGGTGCTTCCTCATGTGCCATGGCAGTCGTTGACGGTACACGACTTGCGGGGGAAGGGGGGCGGGCTGTTGGTGCAGCATCTGGAACAGGTGCGCTCCCGGCTGGACCACGAATGTCGTGCACTTGATGCATGGCCGGTGCTGCAACCGGAGTTCACCTTGGCTGACGACCACACGGTGCTGCACTGCTCGGTCGATTTCACGATGATCGACTATGCGAGCTTGCAACTCTTGCTGAGCGAGTGGCGCCAGCGTGTGCAGCAGCCGCATTGGCAACCACCCGCCTTGAATGCAACCTTTCGCGACTATGTACTGCAGTCGCAGGAACAGCACCATGCTGTATCGGCAAAGCGTGATCGCGATTGGTGGCTCGCACGGCTCGACGAGTTACCCGCGCGCCCCGATCTGCCTTTGAAAGGCCAACCAGATACTGCGAGCAGGAGATTCCATCATTTGCATGCCCGTCTTGGGAGAGTCGAATGGCAAGCCATTCAAATGCAGGCGGGCCAACACGGCCTGAGTGCAGCAGGCGTGGCATTGGCGGCGTTCGCCGAGACGATAGGGCGATGGAGCCAGAGCCCGGCGTTCTGTCTCAATCTTACGGTGCTCGATCGTCCGGTGGCGTTGCATCCCGAGCTGGCTCAGGTGTTGGGCGATTTCACCCGCCTCAGCCTGTTGGCTGTGGATGTGCGTGAAGGAGAGAGTTTCGTGCAGAGGGCGAGGCGTATTGGCGAGCAGATGTTCGACGATCTGGATCACGGCGCGTTCAGTGGCGTAGATGTGCTGCGTGAACTGGCGCGGATACGTGGGCGCGGCGCCGACCTCATGCCAGTCGTGTTCACCAGCGGAATCGGAAGTCTTCAGCGTCTGCTGGGTTCGGCGGCGCAGTCGCTTTCAGCGCCGCAATACATGGTGAGTCAGACGCCGCAGGTATGGCTCGATTGCCAGGTGACGGACCAGTTTGGCGGATTGGAAATTGGTTGGGATGTACGTGAGGGCGTGTTTCCGGATGCGCAACCGGAGGCGATGTTCGATGCCTATGTGGAATTGTTGCGGCATCTGTCGGTGAATCCTTCCGATTGGACAACTCCGAATCACCCGCTCGCGGCGCATGGGCTTGGAGCGGAGCCCACGGCGCTGCCGGATACGGCTCGAAGCATTGCCAGCGGATTCGCTGAGCGTGCGCTGGCTACTCCGGATGCGATGGTGATTCACGACTCCCAAGGGAGCCACAGTTTTCGCAGCATTGTCCAGTGGGCAGGCGCTTTGCGACGTGCTTTGTCGGAACTCGAGGTGGGAGCAGGGCGCAAGGTGGCGGTGATGCTGCCAAAAAGTGCATGGCAGTTGGCGGCCGTGGTTGGAATCATCGAAGCGGGGGCGGCCTACGTGCCCGTAGACATTCGCCAGCCGCAGCTGCGTCGCCAGACCATCCTCGCCAGCGCGGACGTTGCTGCCCTCGTCTGCCTTGAACGTGATATCGCCGAGGGTATGGCGATGCAATGTCCACGCATATTGCTGGACACGCTGGTCCCCGTGACTGATTGGCCACCGCAAGCGCCTCATTCCGTGCAACCGCAAGATCTTGCGTACGTGATCTACACCTCGGGTTCAACGGGCATACCCAAAGGTGTGATGCTCAGTCATGCCGCAGTGAGCAACACGCTGCATGACATCAACGAGCGCTATTCGGTAGGCCCGCAAGACCGGTTGTTGGGATTGGCGGAGTTGAGCTTCGACCTCTCGGTCTACGACCTCTTTGGCGCAACGGCGGCAGGGGCTCAGGTCGTGCTTCCTGATCCGGCACGTGGAGCAGACCCCTCGCATTGGGCGCAATTGATGCGGGACTACGACATCACCATATGGAACTCGGTTCCCGCGCAGGCGCAGATGCTCATCGACTATCTGGACACCGAACCGACGTTTGATATAGAGGCTCCGCGCTGTGTGATGTGGTCCGGCGACTGGATCGCACCCAGTCTGGCTGCGCGTTGGCAAAGGCGGTGGCCGCACAGCCGCATGTTCAGCTTGGGTGGCGCAACGGAAGCCTCGATCTGGTCCATTGAACAACCGATAGCGTCACAGCATTTGACTTTGCCGAGCGTTCCGTATGGTCGGGCGTTGCGTGGGCAAAGCATGCATGTGCTGGATACCCGTGCCCGTGATTGCCCAAAGGGCGTGCGCGGTGAAATCCACATTGGCGGAGTCGGATTGGCGTTGGGATATGCGGGCGATGTGCAGCGCACGGCAGAACGCTTCATCGTGCATCCGGACGGAAGGCGTCTGTACCGCACGGGAGATATGGGGCGCTATCTGTCAGATGGCAGCATCGAATTTCTGGGGCGCGAGGACGATCAGGTCAAGATCCGGGGCCATCGAATCGAGCTTGCAGAAGTGGATGCGGCATTGGGTGAACACCCCGATGTTCGGCAGGCTGCCAGTGTGGCGATTGGTGAGGCGCACGCCCGCACCTTGGTGAGCTTTGTCTCGCTGGTCCCGGAGGCCGCGTCTACGGGAATCCAAGAGGCTCTGAACCAAGTATGCGCGCAAGCGCGCAAAGGTCTCGATGTGGATTGGGGCGATCCACACACGCTGCGTGTTGCAGTGCGTTTGCTTGATGATGCAAGCTGGACGTCGGTGCTGCATTGGTTGGTGGATGCCTGCGGCTGGCACGTGGAGGAAGTGCTGGATTTCACCACATTGTGCGAGCGCCTTTCATTGCCCGCGCAATACGAGCGCTTGCTACGCCATTGGCTTAAACAGCTTGAATTGCACGGTTCAGTCGTCGCAATGGAGCGAGGTTGGCGCTTGAATCCAAGTATGGACAACAGCACCGTTGAGGCGGCATGGAACGCCTTTGCCTCCGCTGCACCCGAGAAGTATTGGCCTGCGTCGCTCGTGGACTATCTGCGCACAAGCGCAATGAGCCTTGATGACTTGCTTCACGAACGTGTCGCTCCTGCATCGCTGATGTTTCCGCAAGGCTCAAGCCACATCGCTGAAGCCATGTACAGCGAGGGTTTGCATGCCAGAGCGCTGCACCGGGTCATGGCAAAAGCGGTTGCTGCGATCGTATCGCGCCAGCGGGAGCGGTCGTGGCGAATTCTCGAGCTGGGGGCTGGTACAGCAGCCGCCAGTCGCGAGGTGATTCCGTTGCTTGCCCGGCTGGTCGAGCAGGGCGTGAAGGTGGACTATCTTTTCACCGACGTATCGGGCTACTTTCTCGCATCGGCACGCGCACGATTTGCCGACTACCCTTGGGTGCGATTTTTCCGTTTTGACATGAATGCGGAACTGGATAGCCAAGGTATCGAGGCGCACTCTTTGGATCTGGTGTTGAGTTCTGGAGCGTTGAACAATGCGCTCGATACACCAGCCTTGCTTTATGGTCTTCGCAGGCTGATGCGCAACGATGCCTGGTGGGTGATCCAGGAACTCACGCGGGAGCATAGCGAGATCAGTGTCAGCCAGAGTCTGATGATGGAGATGCCGTGCGATGCTCGTGTCGAGCAGCATGACTTGTTCGTGCATGCACCGCAGTGGTTGGACTGGCTCAGCGTCGGCGAGGGTGATGCAGCCCAATGCGTGTCGGGCGCAGGAACGCCGCTCGACATTCTGGGCTACGACGTGTTGATTGCGCGCTGCCATGCTGCGAACACGATGTATGTCGACGCGCGCCAGATCCAGGAGTTTGCGGCCCGGCGACTGCCGAGGTACATGCTGCCTGCGCAACTGCATGTCGTGCAGGCCATTCCTGTCACCGCCAATGGCAAAGTGGATCGCAAGGCGTTGAGCGCAACGGCGCTCGAGCTTCATGCATCTGTGCCATGTTCGCAGGAGCGCGAAGGCAGAGAAACCAACCTCGTTGCGTCAGAAGAGCTGGACACTGGCTTGTGCGAGGAAGAGGCTTTGGTGCTGGCGCTTTGGCGGGATATTCTGCAGCGTCCGGGTTTGCGTACCAACGAGGATTTCTTCAGTGCCGGCGGCGACTCTCTTTTGATTGCGCAGGCCATAGCCCAACTGCGTGAGCGCATGCCCGCTGCGAAAGCCCAACCGTTCGACCGACTTTTGCGCTGGGCGCTGAGCGAGCCGTCAGCTCGGGGGCTTGCGCGTCGACTGCGTGATTCGGCAAATCAGGAATTGGCAGGTGGCGAAGAGATTCCTGCGCGCCATGTTGCGGCAGCGCCTGGTGCTTCGATCACGCACGCCCATGTTCCGTTGCTTGAGCGTATGCGTGGCTTTGACCCCTTTGTGTCTTTGCGGTCGGGGCAAGGCGTGCCGCGCTTGATAGTGCATGAGGGACTGGGCGTTTTGCTGCCGTACCGGCCACTGCTTGCAGCACTCGATGGCGCAACGCCGCTGTGGGGGCTGGCGGTCCATGACAGCAGCGCTTATCTGGCGATTCCCGCAGAGCATTTATTCACGACGTTGGGGCATATGTACGCGAGGGCGGTGGTCGACAAGGGGTTCCGTGAGGTGGATCTGCTGGGTTATTGCTCGGGAGGCCTTGTAGCACTGGAGTTGGCCAAATCTCTCGTGCAGATGGGCGTGCGCGTGCGCTGTCTGGATGTGGTCTCCAGCTACCGGCTTCCGAAACAGCTCAGCGATGAGCGACTTTGGCTCTTCAGCTTTGCTGCTACGTTGGGGCTGGACACACACGCTTTGGGTTTTGACGCTCCTCCGTTCGTGTTGGATCAGGCCCCCGAAGATACCGAATCTCTCCGCAAGCGTGTGTTGAACGCTGCAAGCGCGGGAAGAGGTGGAACAACGCGGGTGGCTGCAGAGCCGGGAGAGCGTGAAACGCTGTGGCAAGTTTTCCGTCACTCCGTTCTTGGTAGTCAGCACGGCCCGGGTGCTCCCTATCTGGGACGCGTGCGTCTGTTTGTGCCGAATGGCGGGCATCCGCTGGTTCAGGATTACGGAGCGGCTCTTGAGCACCAATGGCGACAAACCGTTCTGGGTCCCACATCCGTGCACACGTTGCCGGGTGCTCATTTCGATTGTCTAGGCACAGCTCTGGTCGGGTATGTTCAAGGAGATACGGCATGACCGATTGCAAGCCGGTGATTGTGGCTGGATCACGCTTTGGCCAGTTCTACGCAGCGGGCATTGTGCAGCAGCCGGGATACTGTCTGCACGCCATTCTGGGACGTGGAAGCGAACGCTCGCACGCCCTCGCTCAGCGGCTTGGAGTGCCGTTTCTCGATTCCATTGCTGCCATACCTGCCGATGTGCGTTTGGCATGTGTGGCTGTTGGCGGCGCAGCGCGGGGCGAGCAGGGCGTTGAATTGGCATGTGCACTGATGGAGCGCGGCATGGATGTGGTGGTTGAGCATCCACTTCTGTCGCACGAGCTTCAAGCCCTGCTACGTGAATCGGTGCGATGGGGCCACCGATGTTTACTCAACACGTTCTATCTCCACTTGCCAGCTGTCGCGCAGTTCATCGCGCTTGTGCAGCGTTTGGGTCGCAGCGGCCGTGTGCGCCACATTGACGTGGCGTGCAGCGTTCAAATGGGGGTGGCAAGTCTGGATATTGTGGGCTCTGCACTGGAAGGGTTATCACCGTGGTCGGTGCAGGTACTTCCGGATGCGGGCGAATGCATGCGCGCAGCAGTGCTAGTTTTATCCCGAACGCCGGTGCGCTTGCAGGTGCTCAACGAGTTGGACGCCACAGATGACGGACGCATGGCCATGCTCATGCGTTTCGTGGTGACCACCGATCACGGCGTGCTCAGCCTGTCGAGCCCGTTTGGCCCACTGATCTGGACGCCCGCGATGGCGCTACCAATTGCAGACCCATCAGGCGTGTATCCATTGGGCGGAGAAACCGGTCGCTCGGGTGAATTGCCTCCCGTAATGCAAATCTGGCACGCGGATGCGGTGTCGTGGAGTGATGTGCACAGCAAGCTCTGGCCCTATGCTGCGGGTGCCTCGTTGTCGGTATTGTCCGACGCTCTTGAATGCGAGCGCAGCAATCAGCGCAGTCTCGACGTGGCGCTTGTATGGCAGCGCATTGCAGAAGGGATCGGGTTCCCGCAAAGCCCTTCGGTAGTCCCGCAGCCCCGCACATTGCACGAACTGGTGGGCGACCTAGTGTGACGCCGACGTTGCGCACGCTGTTGCACTCCTATCGCTGGCAATTGTTGGGAGCTGTGACGCTCCAGGCGATGGCGGGTGTCTTCTCACTCGTTCCTTGGGTGTTGTTGTCCCGATGGGCCGAGGCACTGGTGCACGACGCCGCTTCACTTTCCATGAGCGTTCCGCTGCAGGTGCTGTTGTGCGTGACGATCTGGTTGGGATGCCAGGCTGCGGCAACGTATTGCACGCATCAGGTGGATGTTCAGGCGTGCAGTGACTTGCGCTACCGTTTGCTGGCCCATCTTCAACGACTTCCGCTGGAATGGTTTGCACGCAACGGGCCTGATGCAGTGGGGCGACTTGCGGGGCAGGATATTCGTGCGTTGCACCAAGTCATCGCGCATGCACCGATTGACATCTGCAATCTCGTGGTGATTCCCATCACGGCTGCCTCGGTACTGGCGTGGATGGAACCGGCTCTGTTGGTGTGGTGTTTGATTCCGTTGCTCATGGCGACTGCGGGGTACCGTCTGCTGCGTTCGCGTCTGTTTCAAGGCTACCGTGCACGCCCGCAATCAGAGCCTGGAGCAACTGGCTCAGGACTACAGTGAATACGCGCGCAATCTGGTGCTGGCGCGGCAGTATCCCGGCGCTGGCGTTCAAGGTCGGGCGTGTGCATCGGCTGCGGCTTTCGTGCTCGCCTTTCACGGCTGGGTGCACAAAGCAGGACGTGTCGCTGCACTGGTGCAGGTGCTGTTGTCATCGCCTTGGATGATGGGGTGGTTGCTGGCGGGGGCATGTTTATTTTCCTGGCAGCACATGCCGCTGGGTGTAGGCACGTTGTGCGCATTCATTCTGATGCTGCAAGTGATGAGTGCTCCCGTTCGTGCGATGGGACATGGTGGCGATGCGCTTGCGACTGCAGGAGAAGCTGCTGATCGCCTTCAGGCAGTTTTTGATCTTTCCCCATTGAGCGAAGGGCAGTCGGAGCTTGTGCCGGTCGATGGATCGATTCGTCTGGACGCTGTGAGTTTCGCTTATGCAGAAAGCCAAACGCTGCACGATCTGAATCTGACAATTGCTCCGGCGAGCCTGGTCGCGCTGGTGGGTCCTTCTGGATCCGGCAAAAGTACCTTGCTGCATCTGTTGGCGCGCTTCATGGACGCAACGAGTGGCAGCATCCGGATGGGGGATGTCGAGTTGCGCGATCTGCCGAACTCCGTTCGCAGGGAGCACATCGCGCTCGTACCCCAGAACGGAGATGCGCTCGAACTCTCGATGACAAAGAACCTCGCACTGCTGAATCCTTCGGTTGGGCAGGAAGAAATTCATGCAGCCGCCCAGGCGGTGTGCCTTGATGAATGGATAGATTCGCTGCCTCGTGGATACGACAGCGTGGTTGGCATTGATGCGCAGCTCTCAGGTGGCGAGCTGCAACGGCTTTCCGTTGCGCGTTGCCTGCTGTCACGCGCTCCTGTGCTGTTGCTGGACGAACCCACGTCAGCCTGCGATCCCGTGACCGCAGCGGCGGTGCAACGTGCACTTCGAAGCTGTGCCGCCACGCGCACGCGGCTGATTGTGGCGCACCGGCTTGCAGAAGTGTGCGATGCGGATTTGATCGTGGTGGTCGAGCACGGCCGGATCATCGAGCAGGGACAGCACGGAGCATTGTTGGCGGCATCGGGTGTCTACGCCCGGATGTGGCGGGAACAGGGCGGTGACGACACATGACGTGGTTGCGCAGATGGAGTCTTCTACCGGAGGTATGCCGCACTGCGATGTGGCAGGCCACGGTTTGGGCGGCCTGTGCCGCCGTGATGGATGCGGTGTGTGGACTGCTGCTGGTGCCGGTGCTGATGACGTGGTGGAGGGCGGGGACGTTCGCGTCTCCGTGGTTGTTTTTGCTGCTTGCCGCGACGGCCTTGCATGCGCTGGTTTTCTTTGTTGCCCAACGGCGCGGCTATCTGGCCGGAGGAGGTCTGATGGCCGGCTTGTTGGGGCAGCTTCTCGTGCATATGCCCCGCTTGAACCCGCTTGGGTTGCGGCGCATAGCATTGCCGCAGACGTTGCTGCGCGGACCGGTGCTGCACAGCATGGCGATTCCGGCGCACCTGATCGCTCCGATGGTGAGCGCCGTGGTTACGCCATCGTGTGTGATCCTGGGTCTGTGGCTGATCGATACGCGGATGGCTTCGGTGCTGACTGTCGCGGGGGCGGCGTTGGCGGTACTTCTGCGCTGGGCGTCGAGCCGTAGCGCCCGGTTGGAGCGTGAACGATCCACCGCTGAGGAAGCTATGTCCCGGCAACTTCAGAGTTTCGCCAGGCACCAGATATTGATCAGGGCAAGTGGGCCTGACGTGCTTTCACGTTCACCTCTCGAAGAAGCGCTGCATTCGCTGCGCAATCGCTCACGTGAGTTGCTGCTCCGCGGCCTTCCGTCAGACGTGGCATTCGCTTTCGGCGTGCAAGCAAGCTTTGCGTTTGCCATTCTGCTGGGCGGCTGGAGTGTGGTCCATTCCACGCACGATGGTGCGCTGGTGGTGGCCGCAATCCTGCTGCTCGGGCGTTTCATTGAGCCATTGGCGCAACTCACGCATCTTGATCAGGCTTTGCGTGGCGCGCTGCAATCGCTGGACGTGCTGCTCCGGATTCTTGGCATGCCCCCTTTGAAATCACCTGCACATGGCGAACGGGTGCGCGATAGCAGCATTCACGCGCGAGAGCTTGACTACCGGCTTGATGAAGAACGCGTGCTGCTGCAAGACATTAACCTCCACGTGCCACCCGGGTCGTTGACTGTTCTGGTGGGCCCTTCGGGTGCAGGGAAAAGTACGTTGCTCATGTTGCTGGCGCGAATTTTTGATCCTTCGGACGGATGTGTCTTGATGGGACAAGCGGATGCGCGGGGGTTGGATGAAGTCACGCTGGCGCGCAGCCGTTCAGTGATGTTTCAGGGACAGGGCGTTTTACGGGGCAGCATCGCATGGAACCTGAGATTGGCGGATGCACGGGCCGACTTCGCCCAAATGCGCGATGCAGCGCGCGCCGCTGCGCTATGGGACGACATCGAATTGCTTCCCGGCGGATGGGACGCTGACGTGGGTCCCGATGGCGCGCTGCTCTCAGGCGGGCAGCGCCAACGTCTTTGCATGGCGCGCTGCCTGATGTCGCCCGCTGCGGTGCTGATGCTGGATGAACCCACGGCCAATCTGGACGCGTTGTCGCAATCCAGGGTTGTGCAAACCTTGATCTCCCTGCGCGGGCAGAGAACCGTGCTCGCGGTAACGCACCTTCCGGCGTTGGCGCGTGCAGCCGACCAAATTCTGGTGTTGATTGATGGACGTCTGACGGATGGTGGTACCCATGAGCAACTACTAAGTCGATGTTCCTGGTATGCCGCGTTCGCGACGTCAGGGGCGGTCCATGCGCCAGGCACATAGACCTGAATCGATAGAAATAGTGCTGCCACCGAAAGCCACACTCTTCACAATTGAGAACAATACTTATTCTTGATAAAAGAGGTTACGGGAATGGCAATGACAGCAAGCAATGGACATCGTTTCAACTCCGAGGGTAGCTATAAATTAGCAACCGCACCCTTTTCTGCAACCTTGGCGTTGTCACTTTCCTCGCTGACATGGTTGCCGGCACTTGCAGCAGACAGTGCATCGACGGGCGAGCGGCCGAAGGAGCTGCCAACGGTGACGGTTCAGGAGTCGCAGCAGTCGACTGGCGGGGCAATGCTCAAGCTCAAGCTGGCACCGCGCGAAATTCCCCAATCCATCAGCACCATCGATCAGCAGCGCATGCAGGAGCAAAACCTGTTCAGTATGGACGAAGTGATGGCGCAGGCAACCGGCGTGACGACACGGCCCTACGAGTTGCTAACCACGGCGTTCTATGTGCGGGGCTTCAAGATCAACTCGTTCGAAATGGACGGAGTTTCGGCGCAACTGGGTGGCACGGCAAGTTCGCCGCAGGATATGGCGGTCTACGAACGAGTGGAGATTCTGCGCGGGGCCAATGGCCTGATGCACGGCGCAGGCAATCCATCCGCCACAGTGAACCTGGTGCGCAAACGTCCGCAGCGCGCGTTCACCAAGAGCGTTTCGCTCAGTGCTGGAAGCTGGAATCGGCTGCGGGGAGAGCTGGATGTGGGTGGCCCGTTGACCGCGGATGGGCGCGTGCGTGGCCGCATGGTGGCCGCCTATGAAGACCGCGACTATTTCTATCGAGTGGCCGAGCAGAAGACCAAACTGCTTTATGGCATTGCCGAAGTGGATCTCACGCCGCAAACCTTGCTGACGGTGGGCGCGCAGTACCAGAACATCGACTCCGTCACAAACATGGCGGGTGTTCCAATGGCAAAGGACGGATCGAGCCTAGGCCTGTCACGCAAGACGTATCTTGATGTGGCGTGGGACAAGTTTGATTGGGAGACCAAACGCGCATTCGGCTCGCTTGAACAGCGACTGGAAAGTGGATGGACAGCGAAGCTCAACGCGGATTATCAAACCGCAGATTCGCATCTGCGCTACGCAGGATCGTACGGCGCGATCGATCCTGCAACCGGTGACGGCGGGCGCTTGAATGTCGGTGCTTACCGTTTTGAAAGCAGCCAGCGATCGCTGGACGCTTCGATCGGCGGCCCTGTCAAAGGGTGGGGTCTGAGGCATGAACTGTTGTTCGGCGCGAACTACAGCCGCGGTGAGACGGAGCAGTTCCAGGCCATGCCTCGCACTGCAGTGAATGTACCTGTGAACGTCTATCGCTGGAATCCCTGGAGCGTTCCCCTTCCGCAATTTGGTGACTACCAATCGCCCGGTAGTACCACTACCACGCAGAAGTCGCTCTATGGAATGGGTCGCATCAAATTGGCCGAGCCTCTGACTTTGGTGCTGGGTGGGCGCACGAGTTGGTGGGAGCAGAAAGATCCTGCTAAGCGCTTCAAACCAGGCCAACAATGGACTCCGTATGGCGGCGTGATTTGGGACTTTCAACCTGACTGGTCATGGTACGCCAGCTACGCGGAGGTCTACCAACCGCAAACCATGCGCACATTCAGCGGCGATCCACTCAAGCCGGTGGAAGGAAGAAGCTACGAAACGGGTATCAAGGGTGATATCGCTGGTGGTCGCATGAATCTGTCGCTGGCGCTATTCCGCGTGCAGCTTGAGAACAACCCGCAGATCGATCCGGAGCATCCGGGCGTAGGCCCCGGTGCGTTTTACGTAAGCGGTGGCAAGGTGCGCAGTCAGGGCTTCGAGCTGGAGGCAACCGGTCGCATCACGCCGGCCTTGTCGGTGGCTGTCGGGTACACCCATACGCAAACCAAGTACCTGCGCGATACGGTTGCGCGCTCAGGAACGCAATATTCAACCTACACGCCCAAGCATCTTCTGCGGGTGTGGAGCAATTACCAATTGCCATGGCAAGAGCGACGTTGGAGTATCGGCGCCGGTCTGCAGATGCAAAGTGAAAACCATGTGAACGCTGGCGCAGTGAAACTGCGGCAGGGCGGCTATGCCACCGCAAGTCTGAGATTGGGCTATCGCGTAAACAAGGACTGGACTGCATCCGTCAGCGTGAACAACGTGTTCGATCGCATCTACTACCAGAACCTATTCTCACCGCAGTGGAGCAATCGTTACGGAGAGCCGCGCAACGTCATGGTGAGTTTGCGCGGTAGTTTCTAATGCATCGAGATGAGTCTGCCTATTGGTACGCTCGCATCGCGTTGGCGCTGTTGGAGAGTACTTTGATATCGACGTTGCTGGCGATCCTTGTCGCACGTGGATTGGCGGGTGAGGAGGCTATTTCAGTCGCGGCACTTGAGCGGCTCTATCTGGCTTTGTTCGTGGGCGTCGCGATCGGATGTGCCGTTTTGTTGGGCGCGTTGCTGACATTGAGACCATGGCGCTTCGCCGTTAGCGCGCTCATTGCCGTCGCGTTGATGTCGGCAGTTCTGCTGGCGTCGGACTTGGTAGGAACCCCCTGATGATGACGCGGCGAAAGTTGGCGCAGGAGTTGCATCGCGGAGCTGGCGCATTGTTCGGAGCATTGATGTTCGTAGTGCTCTTCAGCGGCTGTTGGAGCCTGGGTCACAACGCGCTTGTTGAATGGACGTTGGCGTCGCCCAAAGTGGGTGCTGGTCCGATACTTTCGATAGAGCAACTTCTCCGCCATGCGAAAGCACAAGGAGTGGATTTTGACGATGGCGCAACGTTGATCCTTCCTGGTGCAGACCATTTCGGCGCCGCCTTGTGCAACCAACGACAGGCATGCACGTTGTTGCTTCATCCGGTCAGCGGTGCGCCTGTTCGCGAGGTTCCTGCACTGAGTCTGCTCAAGGACTTGCACAAAAGTCTATTTGCAGGCTTTCCTGGGAGGATCGCAATAAGCCTGTTCGGATTGGCCTTGCTGGTGCTCTGCGTGGCAGGTCTGTGGACGCACAGCAGGCGTTGGCGCGACTTCCGGCGTTTCAGGCGTGACAAGGGGCTGCGCACTTCAGTTTTCGATCTGCATTCGCTCATCGGATTGTGGGCCTTACCTTGGTTGCTGTTGTTTGCACTGACTGGCGCATTGAGTGGGTTGGGTGCACTGGGAACCTTGTTGCTCGCGCCCCAGGTCTATCCGCAGATGCCGCGACAGGTATTCGTGGATTTGATGGGACGCATGCCCGCTGCGGGCAACCCGTCCACCGATGGCGATGGGAAACTGACGCTTGACGAGATTCTCGCAAACGACCAACTCAGAACGCCTGGCTTCAACGCACAAAGGCTGACGCTGCATCGCGCGAAATCGCCAGTGCGTTCCAGCGACATGGTTGAACTGGCCGGTGTGCAATCAGGTCTGCCAAGCACTGCGGTGTTCGAGCGGCACTTCTATCGGCGATCCGACGGGCTCTGGCTTGGTGATCTCACTTCAGGATCGCACGGTTTTTGGACGCGTGCGTTCATCGCTGTGCAGCCACTGCATTTTGCGCAATATGACTGGCTGGGATCGTCGTGGGGCTCGGTGATGCGCTCGGTGCAATTACTAATGGGGTTGGCGGCCTGCGTGCTGTGCGCGAGCGGCTTGTTTCTTTGGCAGCGGCGCCGCGAAAAAGTACAACGCGATCGCGGCGTCCCATGGTTGCGTGTGTCGCAGGGCCTGTGCGTCGGATTGGTGGCAGCTACTGCGATGCTGCTTCTAGTGATGCAATGCGCGCCTGCCGATTGGCTTGCCGATCAGCGCTTGAATGCTTTCTTCGGTGTGTGTTGGGGCGCTGCAGCGTTGACAGTGCTTGTGTCTCCATCGCGCTTGCATGCCACAACATCACTGCTCACCGCGGCTGGCGGAGTCACTGCACTGGCTACGGTACTTCATGGCCTGCAATGGTGGCGGCAGGGCATATGGCCGGGATGGCAACTCGACGCACTTTTGTTCACCTGTGGCTTGCTGTTGATGAAACCACAGCGCTGGCTGGTGCAATCCCGAGGTCTTCGGGAAAGTCATGATTCTTTGTAGTGGAAAACCTATGTCTGACTTCTGGAACAACCGCCGTCTCGTAGCTACGTTGGCGTTGCTGTATTTATCTCAAGGCATTCCTATCGGCATCGCCATGGACGCGCTTCCCACCTTGCTGCGTCACGATGGCGCTCCCCTTGGTGCCCTGGCATTCCTGCCTTTGGTGGGTTTGCCGTGGATTCTGAAATTCCTTTGGGCGCCTTGGGTGGATAACCATTGGGCGCAGCGCTGGGGGCGCAGACGCAGCTGGATTCTGCCCATGCAGTGCATTGTGCTGGCCTGTATTGCAGGAATGGCGTTGGTCGGCATACATGTGGCTTCTGTCTGGCCATTGTTGATCCTGCTGGTGATCGCGTCCCTGGCGAGTGCAACTCAGGACATCGCGACAGATAGCATGGCTGCCGAGCATTGCAGTGGCCCATTACTCGCCAAAGTTAACGCAGTGCAAATCGCCTGTGTGATGATCGGCTTTTTCTTGGGCGGTGCCGGAACGTTGGTGCTTACGGGTCATCTCGGACAGCAGCTGGCATTTTCTGTCCTGGCATTGATCCCTTTGTCCAGTCTGGTGTGTATGTCGATCTGGCCTCTGAATGACCAACGTGAACGACCGCGGAAAGAAATTCCCAAAGCCAGCTTGTTGCATTTTCTGAAAAAGCCCCATGCTACGACCTTACTCGTGCTTGCTTTGTTTTCTGCGATGACCGCAGTTTCTGGCTTTGGCTTATCCAAGCTCTATCTTAATGATGCCGGCTGGGCGCTGCAGGATATCGGTCTTCTGGGCATGATCGGCGGTTTGGTAACGGTACTGCTGGGTTGTGGTGGCGGTGCTTATTTGGTGAAACTACTGGGCGTTTGGCGCGCATTTGGTTTTGGAGTGGCACTGGCCGGGCTATCGGCATGCATATGGTTTGGCATGGCTGCTGGATATTGGCCACTGGTAAAAAGCGGAGTATGGTTCTGCGTCACGCTTGGCTCCATCGCAACCGGCATCACATCGGTCGCTGTTATGACAGCAGCCATGCGAAACGCAGCAGGAGGTACTCAAGCGGGAACTGACGTCACCGCCATTCAAAGCACGCGGGATCTGGGGGAGTTGCTGGCGTCATCTTCATTGCTCGCGCTGACGGCTTCTGTTGGATATGCGGGCGCATTCATGGGTGGCGTCGCATTGGCCATTGTCGCTCTGATCGTCGGCCTAAGTCTGGATGCCAGTGAGCGCAAGGTGCTTACACCTCATTCGCCATGAAGTAGCTGTTTGGAAATGGAGGCACAGGTCAGCACAAAACCGCTCCAGAAGAGAAAGCGGATTGAAAATTCGCAACCTGCGCTCCACGCGTTTCCCGAACCATTCAAATCGCGCAATAGGCGCAGCACCACAATCCCTCGTTTCTCACAATGGATCAGCTCTGCATCCATGAAGCCGAAGAAGCAATGCGTCAAAGGGTTCAGTGCTTTGAAAAGGGTCTCCTTGGCGGAGAACCCCAAGGTGATTCGTTCGCCAAATGATAAATCCGGAAGACTCACTTGCATGCGCTGCTTCTCATTGGACGTGAGTACGGCACTGCCAAATTCGATCGCGCGCTCGTCACACAACAGCCACTCCATGTCTAATCCAAGCGAGAGATAGTCGGCCTGATTCGCAACGATTGCAGCCGCAAAACACCTGCTGTGGGTTATCGAACCGACTATTCCAGAGGGCCAACCAGGACTTCCATCGTCACACCGGGTGGGCGACGTCGCGCTTCCATTCAATTGGAGTTGCGCCTATTGCGCGCAAATGCGTCCAGCAAGAAACTCTGCACGTCGTTGAAGCGATGCGTTCTGAACGGTTGCAGGGGGTGCGACACCACGTAGTTCGAAATCCTGTTCTTGCAATGCATTGGCTTCAAATTTCACCGATATGAGCTGGGCGCGTTCCGGTGGAAATATGCCAGGCCAATCACCAAACATGTGGGTACAGAATGGCGCGATGTGGAGAGAAGGTGAGTTCATGATTCCAAACGCAGGATCTTGCACAACTGGGCGCCGGGTATTGTGCGGTGAGATATGACGTGGGCGTTGAATAATTTCAAGCCTGTGGGGTGATGAATGGAATTTTAGTAAAGATGATCCCACTCGTTCGGACACGAATACTTGGTCTCGTCCCGAGCTATCGATGTCACCATTCCTATCGATAGCGTGGAGTAATGGCGCTCAGGACGCGCGAACTCGTATCGCGCGTGATGGAGTCATTCGTTGTGCGTACCAACACCTCTTTGCGTGTTTCGTTCGCAGCGATTACAGCCTGTCGTTGCGGCCGGCCAAGATCACGCTAATTATCGCAAAGCAGTCACTGGAATTAGCGACTGCAGTGCGCACGAAGGTCCACTGCGCAGTGAACCGCTCAGGGAATCGAGGAGGCTAGGTGGTTAAAGTGATGTCCTGTACACGGGCCTGCGCGACGGTTTGATCGCTGAAGTATTTTGCTTCAGCTTCCATGGGTGGAATGTTGCCAATGGGTTCAAGCAGTCGTTGCGTATTGAACCAATGCACCCACTCCAGGGTGGCCAGCTCCAGTGGCTGGCGTGACTGCCACGGCCCCTGGCGCTTGATGACCCCGGTTTTGTACAGCCCGTTGATCGTCTCGGCCAGCGCGTTGTCGTAAGAATCGCCGGTGAAGCCCACCGAGGCGAGCACGCCCGCTTCATGCAATTGTTGACTGTAGCGCAGGGACAGGTATTGGACTCCCCTGTCGCCATGGTGGGTGAGCATGCCCGGCTCGGGTTGGCGTGCGTGCAGTGCCTGCTCCAGCGCATCAAGCACAAAGTCCGTGGTCATGCGCGCGCTCGTCTGCCAGCCGACGATGCGACGGGCAAAGGCGTCGGTGACGAAGGCCACGTACAACCAGCCCTGCCAGGTGGGCACATAGGTGAAGTCCACCCACAGCTGGTTGGGGCGCTGGGCATGAAAGTGGCGCTGCACCCGATCGAGCGGGCATGCGCCAGCGCTGCCCGCCACCGTGGTGCGCACACGCTTGCCGCGGCGCGCGCCTTCCAGGCCCAGGTGCTTCATCAGGCGCTCCACCGTGCAGCGAGCAAGCACAAGGCCTTCATGCTGAAGCTGGCGCCACACCTTGCGCACACCGTAGACTCGCCAGTTCTGCTGAAACACACGCTCGATCTGGGGCGGCAGTTGAGCATCGCGCCGGGCCCGGTTGCTGAGTAACCCGTGATCGCGTTGGCGCGCTGCGTGGCGCCGGTAGCACGAGGGGGCCAACTGCACAACTGTGCAGATGGGCTCGACCCGGTAAGTGCCCCGGTGCTCGTCAACAAAACGCTTCATTTCTTCAAATTGCGGTCGAGCTCCGCCTGGTCGAAAAAAGCGCTGGCCAGCTCCAGGATCTCGTTGGCGCGGCGCAGTTCCTTGACCTCTCGCTCCAATGCTTTGATGCGCTCGCGCTGCTCAGCGCTCACGCCCGCGCGCAGGCCGCTGTCGATCTCGGCGCGCTTGACCCATTAAAGCAGCGTCACGGGGTTGCAGCCGATCTTGGGGGGCAATCGACTCGACGGCTTTCCACAGCGACGAGTAGTGCTCTCGGCACTCGTGCACCATGCGAACTGCGCGCTCGCGCACCTCGGGTGAGTACTTGGTTTGATTTGCCATGGGCTCTTTCCTCTCAGTGTGTTGAGACTCCTCGATTCCCGATGCGGTTCAGTGTTGAGTGACTTCAACACAGCTGAGTGTCAATCAATCAGATTTCAAATCTGAGCAAGTTGGATTGGCGTTGGCGCAGGGCTGCGCCTTCGAGAACCACGATTCGGGGGCGTGCCCTTGCGCGCTTGAAACGCCGAACGGCACCGCATTTTCCGAGTTCGACGGAACAAAAAAGAACCCGCCACGCTGTTCAAGAATTCGCGGGTCTATTGGTGGGTCTTGCGGGCTTGTGGTCTGGAAACCCGCATGGAATATAGGCGTCTGGCGGAGGCTGTGAGATTCGAACTCACGGAAGGGTCACCCCTTCGGCAGTTTTCAAGACTGCTGGTTTAAACCACTCACCCAAACCTCCGAAGCGGGTGATTCTACACAATTTCCCGGCGCGTTCTGCCTGGGTTGGGTGGTTGTTAGCGGCCTAGGTCTTTGGCGGTGGTGCCGGCGATGCCCCAGTTTTCTTTGGGGACGTCGTGGATCCATACGCGGACGTTGGCTTGGGGGGCGCCTATGGCGTCTACGAGGGCCTGGGTGACTTTTTCGATGACGGCTTTTTTTTGTTCTTCGGTGCGGCCTTCGAGCATGTAGATCTGGGCGAATGGCATGGGGAGGATCTTTCTGCGGTGGTTGTCGGGGTGGAGCGGTGTCAGTCGGCCTTGATGCCGAGTTTGCGGATGAGTGCGCCCCAGCGCTGGTTTTCGTCCTGGATGAATTGGGCGAACTGTTGGGGGCTGGTGGAGCGCAGGTTGCCGGAGATGGTGTCGAAGGCGCTTTGCGCTTCGGGTGTTTGTGCGCCTGTTGCCCAGGCTTCGGATAGGCGGGTGACGATGGCGGCGGGTGTGGCTGCGGGGGCGATCAGGCCGAACCAGGTCTCGACGTCGAAGCCGGGGTAGCCCGATTCGGCCACGGTGGGCACGTGGGGCAGGGCGCGTGTGCGCTGCGCCGACGTGACGGCAATGGCGCGCAGCTTGCCTGCCTGGATGTGCTGCAGCGTGGTGGCGAGCGAGCTTTCCATGCTCATCATCACGGTGCCCGCGAGCAGGTCGGGGACGATCTGGCTGGAGCCTTTGTAGGGCACGTTGGTGAGGCGGATTCCGGCCACGGATTGGAGCAGTTCGGCGGCCAGGTGATTGCTGGTGCCGATGCCAGAGGTGGCGTAGTTGAGTTGGCCTGGATGGGTGCGTGCATAGGCGACCATGCCCTTCAGGTCGTTGAAGGGCGCGCTCGGGTGCACCACCAGCGCGCAAGGCGTGGTGCCGACTAGCGCGATGGGTGCAAAGTCTTTTTGCACGTTGAAGGGCACGCTGCTGTAGAGATGGGGCGCAATGGCGAGGCTGCTGATCGCAGACAGGCCGATGGTGTAGCCATCTGGCGCGGCCTTGGCGACGGCGTCGGTGCCGATGTTGCCACCGGCGCCAGCGCGGTTGTCCACGACGAACTGTTGACCGAGTTGCTCTGCCAGTGCCTTGGCGGCGGTGCGGCCCATGACGTCGGTGGGGCCGCCCGGTGGAAAGGGCACGATCACGCGCACCGGGCGCGTGGGGTAGCTGGCGCTCGCGGGTTGCGCGATGGCGCGGGTTGTCGCGAGGGCGCTGGCGCTCAGGATGAATTGGCGTCGTTGCATGGTGGTGTCTCCTGCAGCACTGGGGCAGTCGTGGCTCAGGCGAAGCGCAGGCTGAGGCTGCCCATGCCTTGCACGCGCAGGCAGACGTTGTCTCCGGCCTGGACGGCCACGGCTTCGGTGATGCCGCCCGACAGAATCAATGCACCTGCAGGGATTTCCTGACCGCGCTTGCCGAGGTGATTTGCCAGCATGGCCATGGCTGCGGCGGGGTGACCGAGCACGGCGGCGCCTGCGCCGAGCGCGACGACCTGGCCGTTCTTTTCGAGCACGATGCCGACGGTGCGCATGTCCACCGCTTCGGGGCGCAGCGCGCGTGCGCCGACCACGTAGCGGGCGGCGCTGGTGTTGTCGGCGACAACGCTTTTGAGGTCGAACTTGAAGTCGCGGTAACGGCTGTCGATCACTTCGATGCCGGGCATGACGAAGTCGGTTGCGGCGAGCACGTCAGCGATGTTGCAGCCGGGGCCTTTGAGGGCGCGCTTCATGACGAAGGCGATCTCAGGCTCGACCTTGGGATGGATGAGTTCGCTGACCTTCACCGTGCCGCCTTCGGGCACGCTGCCGCTGTCCACGAGAAAGCCGAAGACGGGCGAGTCCACGCCCATTTGCTGCATCTTGGCGTGCGAGGTGAGCCCGGCTTTGTAGCCGACCACGCGCGCACCGTTCTTCAGCTTGCGTGCGAGGATGCCGTCTTGCACGGCATAGGCGTCGTCCCAGTCCATGTCGGGGTGGTCGTCAGTGATTTTGGGCGTATCGCGTGCGTTCGCCTCGCAGGCGTAGAGGTGATCGGCGAGCTGTTGGATGATGTCGTTGGAGAGTGCCATGGCCTGTGCTTTCGGTGTTCGTGAGGCGGCGCGCACGGGATGCTGTCGGCGCGCCTTTAGGGATGGAGTCGTGGGTTGGGCGGCGTGGCGCGTTCAGGTAAAACGCACCGAGCAACCGCCGATGCCGCCGATGCTGACGCGCAGGTTGTCACCCGCTTTCACCGGCACCATGGCGGCGAGTGAGCCGGAGAGGATCACTTCGCCTGCTTCCAGCGCGATGCCGTGTGCACCAAGGGTGTTGGCCAGCCAGGCGACCGCGTTGGCCGGGTGGCCGAGTGCGGCTGCGCCTGCGCCTGTGGCGACGATTTCGCCGTTCTTCTCCAGCACCATGCCGCAGGTGCCCAGGTCCACATCGCGCGGGTCCACGAGGCGGTCGCCCAGCACGAAGACGCCGCAACTGGCGTTGTCGGCGACGGTGTCCTGGATCTTGATTTTCCAGTCACGGATGCGCGAGTCGACGATTTCAAAGCACGCCATCACGCCTTCGGTGGCGGCGAGCACATCGGCTGCGGTGACGCCGGGGCCTTTCAATGTTTGCGTCAGGACGAACGCAATCTCGCCTTCGGCTTTGGGTTGGATGAGCGTGCTGGCGGGAATGGCCTCGCCTTCGTTGAACACCATGGCGTCGGTGAGCCAGCCGAAGTCGGGCTGGAATACGCCGAGCATGTCCATCACGGCTTTCGAGGTGACACCGATTTTCTTGCCCACCACCCGCTCGCCTGCATCGAGGCGACGCGCCATCATGCGCTGCTGGATGGCGTAGGCGTCTTCGATGGTGATGTCGGCGTGGCGCGCGGTAAGTGGCTCGATGACGGTGCAATGTTTCAATGCGGCGTAGAGCTCGTCGCCCAGGGAATTCTGAAGTTCTTTGTTCATGTATCTACTCACAGGGGAAGGGGTTCAGCGCCGCGCGATTCGGCGAGAAATTCGCTCACCAGCCAGGCAAAGCGGGCTGCGTGTTCGATCTGTGTCCAATGACCGCATTGGCCATAGACGTGTAGTTGGGCTCGGGGAATCCAGTCGGACAGGATGAGCGAGTTGGTCAGCGGAATGACCTGGTCCTCGCGGCCATGCACGACCAGCGTTTCGTGGGGGAGTTGGCGAATGTCTTCTTCGCGGCTGCTCAGGGCGTCGATCCAGCGCTGGCGCGGTGCGGGGAACATGGCCGAGAACGACTCCTGGAAACCGGGCCGGATGCTGGCCTGATAACGCAGCGTGGCCAGCTCGTCGCTGACGAGTTGGCGGTCGTGGGCAAAGATGTCGAGCAGTCGGCGCATGGCGGCAAACGAGGGCTCGTAGCCCCACACCGCATCGAGTCCCGGCGTGAGTGCAAACGGCACGCCCACGCTGCCCATGAGGACCAGCCGGCGCACGCGCTGGGGGTGGCGGATCGCCAGTGCCAGCGCCAGCCCGCCGCCAAACGAGTTGCCGACGAGATCGGTTTGCGCGATGCCCAGCGCGTCCAGCAAGCCGATGGCCTGCTGCACCCAGGTGTCCATGCCGTACTGGATGTTTGCAGGCCGATCGCTGAAGCCAAAGCCCACCATGTCGGGCGCAATCACGCGCGCATGGCGGGCCAGCTCGGGCATCACCAGACGCCAGTTGGCCCAGGCGGAAACGCCGGGGCCGGAGCCGTGGATGAGCAGCACCGGCTTGCCGCTGCCCATGTCGTGGTAGTTGGTGCGGATGCCTGCTGCGTCGATGGATTTGGCGATTTCGGGGTTGTGATCAGAGCTTGATACACACATTCTTCAACTCCGTGTAGAACTCGAGCGAGTGCACTCCGCCTTCACGTCCGATACCCGATTGCTTGCTGCCGCCGAAGGGGGTGCGCAGGTCGCGCAGGAACCAGCTGTTGACCCACGAAATGCCTACCTGCATGCGTTGCGCAACGCGGTGCGCGCGCGAGACGTCGCGCGTCCAGATCGCGCAGGCGAGGCCGTATTCGTTGTCGTTGGCTTTGGCGAGCACTTCCTCTTCGCTGTCGAACGGCGCGATGTGGCAGCACGGGCCGAAGATTTCTTCCTTCATCACGCGCGCGGATTCGGGCAGGCCGGTCCAGATCGTGGGCTGCACCCAGGCACCTTGCGCGTAGTCCGCACCCATGTTGGGCACGCCCCCGCCGGTGACGATGGTGGCGCCTTCGTCCGCCGCGATCTTGTAATACGACAGCACTTTCTGCTGATGCTCCTGGCTGATCAGCGGGCCCAGCTTCGTGTCGGCATCTTCCGGAGCGCCGATCTTCCAGCCTTCGATCTGGCGCTTGAGTTCGGCGACAAAGCGCTCGAACAACGGGCGCTCGACATACACGCGTTCCGTGCCCAGGCACACCTGACCGCTGTTGACGAAGGCGGAGCGCAGCGTGCCTTCGATGGCGGCATCAAAATCGCAATCGGCAAAGACGATGGCGGCGTTCTTGCCGCCCATCTCCATGCTGACCGGACGTGCGCCTTTGGCGGCGGCTTTCATGATGACTTCGCCCGTGCGTGTCTCGCCGGTGAAGGTGATGGCGTCCACATCGGGGTGGCTGGTGACGAACTCGCCCGCAGAGTCGGGGCCGAAGCCGTGGACCACGTTGTAGACGCCGGGCGGAATGCCGGCCTCGTTCATCACTTCGCCGAGCAGCGCGGCGGTCTGCGGCGTTTCCTCGGAAGGTTTGACCACCACGGTGTTGCCGCAGGCCAGCGCGGGGCCGACTTTCCATGTCATCAGCAGCAGGGGCAGGTTCCATGGGCAGATCACGCCGACCACGCCCACAGGTGCGCGGTAGCCATAGTTGATGGCGCCTTTGCCGTCGGGCGTGGCCATCTCGAAAAATTCGGTGGGGACGTTTTTCACCACGTCCGCAAAGATCTTGAAGTTGGCCGCGCCACGGGGAATGTCGATGTGGCTGGCAATGCTGCGTGGCTTGCCGGTGTCGGCACATTCGGCGGCCAGAAATTCTTCAAAGCGGCGGTTGATGCCATCGGCGACGGCGTAGAGTTTTTCCACGCGCTCGGCCACGGTCATGCGCGACCACGGGCCGGTGAGTGCGGCCCTGGCAGCGGCAACGGCCTTGTCCACGGCGGCCTTGTCGGCCTCGTGCACTTCGGCGATGACATCGCCGGTCAGTGGAGAGCGCTTGTCGAACCTGCGTGCAGAAGCCGTGTAGTCGCCGTTGATGAAGTTCAGTATCTGTTTCATGGTCTATCTTCAAGAGTTGTCAATCAGGGGGCGAGCCCGAGTGCCGCCAGGCCCGCCGTCGCTATGGCTTCATCCTGCGATTCGCTGCCGCCGGAAACTCCAATGCCTCCAATGCGCGCGCCGCGCTCCTCGATCGGCAGGCCACCGCCAAACGCTACGAAGCGTGGGCGCAGCACCAGGCCTGCGCGCAGGGCTTCGGAGTGAGAGGCGAGCGCCTCGGTCCACGCACTGGTGGGCAAGCCGAAACTTGCGGCGGTGTAGGCCTTGTCGATGGCGATGTCGATCGAGTGCAGCGGCGCGCCCGGCATGCGCGCGAAGGAAGCCAGCACGCCCGCCGCGTCCACCACCGCGACGTTCACACGCACACCCAGTTGCCGGCCATGGCGCACGGCGGCGTCGGCCGCGCGCAGTGCTGCTTCGGCATCGATCACGCGTTGCGTTTCGCTGCACGAGGCGGGCATGTGGGTGCTGATTTGAGCTTCGCTGCGCATGCCACTGCCTTTCAGAACGCCTTCACCAGCGTGAAGCGCACCAACGATCCCTTCGGGTAAGCGCCCGTGCCAGCCTCTGCCTTCACTTCCTTGTAGGCAGCGGCTTTCAGGAACACGCCCGCGTTGGGAATGGGGTAGACGAACTCGGCCCCCAGTGCGTGCTTCGACGATCGCTTTGTGCTCGCGCCGGGGCCGTGGTCATCGCTGACCTGCCACTGGCTGTAGCCCACCACACCGGCCTGGAAGCTGCCGAAGGATTTGCCCACGCCCCATTCCGTGGTGAGCTGGTTGCCGTGGCGAAAGCCCGCATCATTGCGCCCGTTGCGCTCGAAGCGCGTGAGCGCAGAGCCGCTCCAAGTCTTGGCGTCGTCGAAGTAGTAGGTCAGGCCACCCGTCAGCATGGTGCTTTTGAAGCCCTTGCCGGGGGAGGCAGCGTGGTCGGTGTCGGCGGTGTCAAACCACATGCCGGCTGCGGCCACGGCGTCCCACTGCTTGCCGTGCCAGCCCAGCACCAGCGGGCCGACGTAGATGTCGCCCACGCCGGTGCGGCTGTCGGACACGCCCGCAGCGTTGATGGTGAGGGAGGTGCGCAGCACCGGCACGATCATCTCCATGCCGTAGTCCGCGCCCAGCACCTTGTGCTGCGTGATCCACACCGCGCGGTTGGCCAGCGCCGTGACCGTGCCGGAGTTGTGCCCCGGCAGGTTGCTGCTGGTGCCAGGCACACGGAAGCTGTTGATGTTGTAGTTCAGCAGATAGCCAAGGTAGTACACACCGGGCGGTGGCACGCTCGATGCCTGGATGCCTTCCACGCCCGGCACATAGTGGCCTTCGGCGTGTGCCATCGTGCAGCCAAGCGCTGCCATCGCCGCGAGTGCGGCGGCCTTGATTCTTGTTTTCATGGGCTTGTCCTCGTTGTTGTCTTTGTTGTTGCCGTGTGGCCGTTTTTGCCGCTGTGCGTGGATCAGGTGTAGACCTCGGTGAACGAGGGCACCAGATCGCCCGTGTGATAGAAGATGCCGCTGCCCAGCCGGTCTTCGGTCCACGTGGTCACGGGGCGGTCGCGCTGTGCGAGGTAGCCCAGACCCGCGAAGGTCTCGTTGCGGTTGCCGCTCGGGTCGAAGAAATAGATGGTCTCGCCGCGCGTGATGCCGTGGCGGGTCGGTGCGACGTCGATGCGCACCTTGTTCTTGGCCATCACGTCGGCGGACTTGAGCACGTCGTTCCACGAATCGAGGAAGAAGGCGATGTGGTGCAGGCCGCAACGCGGGCCGCCCACGAATGCGATGTCGTGCGGCGTGGTGGTGCGCGCCAACCAGGTGGCGGCCTGGATGGAGCCTTCGGGGCCGACCATGACCTGCTCGGTCAGGAAGAAGTCGAGCGCTTCCTTCATGAAGCGGGTGTTCTCCTCCACCTTGTTGATGCCTTCAGCGGGGTTGAGCTCGCACATCAGCAGCGCGTGGTCCAGCCAGTGCACGCCCGAGCCGCGGATGTCGTCCGGCCACGGGTCGGGGTTGGTGGTGCCCACGTCGGTGCCGACATATTCCTTGTGCGCGTAGAGGCGCATTTCGTGGCCGCTCGGCAGGTTGAACTGCAACATGCGACCCGTAGATGGCAGCGTGCCTTCGGGCAGGAACTGCGTCTTCACGCCCCATTGTTCGATGCGCTGTTGCAGCGTGTCGAGGTCTTCATCCTTCTCGACCTTGTAGGCCAGATGGTTCAGGCCGGCCTGATCGGACGGTGTCAGGATGAGGGAGAACTTGTCCCACTCGTCCCAGCATTTCAGGTAGGCGTTGCCGGCCTTGTCCTTCATGACGGTCTTGAGGCCCAGAACTTTTTCGTAGTGCTGCTGTGCCGCAGCAAGGTCCATCACTTTCAGGCTGGCGTGGCCTATGCGAAGAATTCCCATCTCATGTCTCCTTGGTGGTTGATGTCGTTGATGGCGTTGGGGAAATCGGTTGGTTCGGTGTGCTCGATGCGCTCGATGCAGTCGGGCTGGCGCACCCGGTGGGCGCGCTGCAGCCGTTCGGCCGCGGTTGGGAAAAGGGTTTGGACAGGCGCGCGCTGACTTCCAGTCGCACCGCTTCGGCGGGCGCAACGCGACATGCCAGCGTGTAGCCTTGCGCCTCTTCTTCAACGCTCACGTGCGCGCGGCTGACGGGGCCGAGTGCGCAGACGGAGCCTTCGACGATGCGCACCTTGCACACGCCGCAACCGCCGTTCACGCAGCCCACGGGGATGCCCTTGCGGCCCAGGCGCAGCATGCCTTTGAGCAGGCTCTCGTTGGTCGCGCAGTCGTAGCTCTCGTTGGTCTGCGCAACGTGCACATGCATCTTGGGATGGCTGTTGAAGTTCAGCATGGCAGCCTCTTACACGCGCTTGAACAGCGGGCTGCGCGGGCCCTGCGCATCGGCGGCCGAGATGAATTTCTCGGTGTAGATGTCGCGCTCGAACAGGCGGCCCTGCATTAACGTGGAGATGCAGGCCTCCACCATCGGTGGCGGGCCGCACAGATAGGCTTTGCGACCAGCGAAGTTGCCCTCGAAGTGCGCGCGGGCGGCTTCGTGGACAAAGCCCCTGGCGCCGCTCCAGTCGCTGTCTGCGCAGTCGCCGGAGAGGGCGGGGATGTAGGTGAACTGCGGGTGCTTTTGCGCGAGCGCGCGGAACTCCGCGTCGTAGTACAGCTCCTCGCGGCTGCGCTGTCCGTAGATCAGGGTGATGGGCTGCGCACACTCGCGTGCGAGCAGCTCGTGAATCATGGCGCGCGGGCTGGACAGGCCCGATCCGCCCGCCATGAACACCATGGGCTGCGCAGCCGAATGGCGCACGAAGAAGCGCCCATAGGGCCCCGCGATGGTGAGCGCGTCGCCTTCCTTCAGCGACTCGTGCAGCCATGCGGTACCAGCGCCGCCGGGGACCATGCGCACGTTGAGTTCGATCTCCTGTGCGTGGCCGCTGGCGTCTGGTGCATTGGCGATCGAGAACGCGCGCGACTGGCCAATCGCGGGAATCTGCACCTGCACGTATTGACCTGCCTGGTATGGCATTGGTTGGTCAAGGCGCAGGTGCAGTGCCTTGATGGTGGGCGTGAGCTGCTCGATGCGCGCCACGGTGGCGTGGTAGTCCTGCACGGGGATGACCCGCGCGTCGGGCTCATCCTCGATGTCGGCTTCGATGGTGGCGTCCGTCTGCAGCGTGGCGCAGCAGGCGAGCGTCTTGCCATCGTCGCGTTCCATGTCCATGAGCGCGAACGGATTGGCCGCGCCGTGGTCCACCTCGCCGTCGCAGACCTGCACCTTGCAGGTTCCGCACAGGCCGTGACCGCAGGCGTGGGGAATGTAGATACCCTGCCGCAGCGCGGCGTCCAGCAGGGTCTGGCCTTCTTCCACCTCGATGGTGGCGCCCAGCGGTTCCAGTGTCAGTTGATAACTCATGAAGGCAACTCCGCGCGATTCATCCATTCGGCTGACGCAAGGCTTCAGCTAGCCGACCCTTGAATGCCGTTCAGGCCGGGGGTGCGAAAGCGGATCACGTCCTTGTGTCCCAACCCGTTCTCCGCCAGGCTGCGGGCCGGATCGGGCGTCCACGGCTGGCCCGACTTGAGCCACTGCACGCGGTCCCAGTCGATGCGGGCAAAGTCGGGGTGCGCACCGTACACGCCGGGCAGCACGTTGGTGGCCAGCGCGCCAAAGGGCGTCTCGGCGGGCAGTGGCAGGCACACCGGCGCGCAGAACATGTTGTGCTCGTCCCAGCCGATGTAGAGCAGCGGGGCGGGGAAGTTCTCGCGGCGGTCCTTGGCTTCGTAGCTATAGGGGTAGAGTGCGGTAACGCTCATGCTGCACCTCCTTCCTTGGCGGTATCGGGTATCGTGTTGCCGCGCCATGCGGCGAAGTTGCGTTGGTCTTGCGAGCCTTCGAAATCGAAGTTGTCGGTGCCCACCTGGATGCCGTACCAGTCGAGCACGGCGCCCAGCGCGTCGAAGCCCGGCTGCGTCGGATCGACGCCTTCCTTGAAGCAGTTGCCCTGATAGATCTGGTGCACGGGCAGCCAGGACTGCACGTATTTCTCGGGCTCGTGATCGAACACGTGCTTGCAGCCGTCGCTGCAGAAGTGGTACTTGTCGCCCTGATAGGTGGACTCGCGGTAGCAGATCTGCGAGGCGTCGCCGGGTTCGGTGAACACCATCGGGATCTGGCAGGTGGTGCACAGCATGGGCAGCGTGGTGTTGTAGAAACGCTTGCCTGCCTGCTGCTCACTGCGGTAGTGCTCAAGGCGCGGGCGGTAGTACTTGTCGAACGTGTCGGGGTACTTTTCCGACAGCCACTTCATCTCGTCTTCTTCCGGCACCCAGGTATGGAAGGGCGCGGCAGCGGCGTAGTTGTAGAAGGTGTTCCACGCCTGATGGCTGATGTGGTCCTTGCCTTCGCAGGCGTGCTTCCAGCCTTCGGGCTCGCGGATGCCGTAGCGCGCCAGATCGCGGAACAGCGCGCCGCCGTTTTCTTCGGCGTACATCTCCCAGGCTTCCTTCCAACTCATCACGCGCTTGGGCAGCATGTAGTCCTGCATCATCGCCACCAGCGTGAGCAGGCGGTAGCCGCGCCAGAACCACTTGTCGATCCAGCGCTGCACGATGGGCACGTTGCCGGGGTCTTGCTCCAGCATGAACTTGATGCATTCGATGCCCAGCGTCATGTGGCGCGATTCATCGCTTTGTGCGGAGAAGCCGAAGGTCACCGTGGACAGATCACCGTTGTGCGCCGCGCCCGACATGAAGGGAACGAACAGCAGGTTGGTGAGCACGTATTCAAACGAGAAACTCACGGCGGTGAGGAACTCGAACGGGCCAGCCGACATGGCGTCTTCAAAGAACGACTTGGGCACCGACAGGAACCACACGCGCTGGTACCACTCGGCCGAGTTGTGCATGCCGTTGAAGTACTTGTTGTAGTGGCTGATGGCGTGCGTCTCGGTCTGGAAGTGACGCAACTCGTCGATGGACTGCATCTGCGCAGCAACGCGCGCACCGGCTCCGGTGAAGTGGCGACCCACATGCGCAAAGCCGCGGTGCGCTGCATATTCCAGCGGCGTCACGCCCTGGATGAAGAGCTTGAGGGCGTTCACGTAACGCGCATCGGTCACGCCGAGCTGGCCGTTGTTTTGCGCGAACGCCTCGATCACGGCGTAGAGCTTCTTCTCCTTCTCTCCCTGGTATTTCCAGTAGGCGTCCATGGTCAGGCGGAAGGGGTCCTCCCACTTGTCCCAGTCGTGGATCTTGATGCCCTCGTAGCGGTCGTACGGGAACACCTTGTCCATCGGCTGATAGGTGGTGTCCCACGACAGGCCGCGCGTCATGGCGCTGTAGCGTTCCTTGAGGCCCAGTTTCTTCTTGACAACGGTGGTGTCCATGATGTCTCCTTGGCTTGTTCTGTCTGATCGTGTGGTTGTGTGCGGTGGCGTTGGCGTCAGTTGTTCCAGCTCAGCGAGAACTCGTCGTCGTCCTCGTCCACATGGCCCGAGAGCGTCACCAGGTTGATCTGGATTTGCTGCAGGTTGAAGGGCTGGCCGGTGATGTCTTCAATGCTCGCGCGGCGGATGACCAGTCGCTGTGGGCAGTCGATCTTCACCAGACCTGGCGTGTAGGCGGCGGTGGCTTCGGCGTTGTCCGCGAGCACGGCCTCGACGACGGGGCGCGATTCCTCGTTGTCCTGGAAAGCGATGAACACTTTGGAGCGGGGCTGCGTGGTTTGTGTGGTCTGCATGTGCGTGTCTCCCTCAAACGTCCAGTCCGGACTTGCGTGCGCGGGCATCGAGTGCGGTGCGCACGTCGGCCAGCGTTTGTGCGCCAGCGTGGTCCAGGGCCAGTTCGGCCACGGGCGCCAGCGCGGCTTGCGCGCGCTCGGTCCACTGGCGAACCCACTGCGTGAGCAGATCGCGGTTGTGCGTGGATTCGGCGGCGGCCACCTTCACCACGGCATCGATCCAGCGTGCCGATTCGGTGTGCCACTCGGGGATGAACGAGGTCAGCATGGCAACGGCCGTACCGCCTTGTAGCGAGACATGGTCGTCCACGTAGCGATCGAACATCAGCGGATACAGCAGGCCGTCCAGCGCGAGGTTCTGAGCGACAAACAGTTCCACCGGATCGTTCGTCACCAGCATGTCTTCCACCATGTGGCGCAGTTGCTGCCAGATGATGCTATTGAGCCAGTCATTGCGACCCGCTTCGAGCACGCCCGGTTCATCCAGCACCAGACCCAGGCGGGTAAGGTATTGCGCCACCCCCAACTGGTCCATGGCGTGGAAGATCGCCGGAGCGGTGAAAGCCGTGCCATAGCCACGCGAGCAGATGCTGCAGTTGTTCATGTTGCCGCCAAAGGCGACGTGGCGCAGCGGCATCAGCACGGTGCAGACCTGGGCGCGCAGCGTGTCGTTCATCTTCTGCGCGAGCAGGCGCGATTCGACGAACTGGTAGTTGGCCTCCATGGCGTCCTGCTGGCGCGCGCGGGTCATGGTCCAGTTGGCGTAGTAATACTGGCGCGGGTCGCGCAGCGCATTCCAGTCCTTGAGCTCGACGGCCGTGCGGCGCTGGTCGAACAGCTCATAGCCTTCCTCCCACGTGGGGCGGTACTGGAAGTGCTCGGTGGCCTGCACGCCCAGCGTGGCCTCCAGATAGCGCGACGCGGGTTTGTCACCCGTGTGCGCGGCAACACGTGCGAAGGTTTGGCGCAGCGGCTGTATTTCGCGCGCCTGCAGGTCGATATTCATGGGGCTTGTCTCCTGTGCTTGTCGTTCGGTGAAAGGTGCGGACTCACTGCGCCGCTGCTTCGCTGTGCGGCGGCAGTACGGTGGCGTTTTGCCGGGTGCAGAAAGCGTGGAAATCTTTCTCGGTCATCATCAGTTCCACCACCAGTTCAGGCCAGCCGACCGAGAATTCGAATTCCACAAAACCATTGCTGCGCAGCCGGTTCACACGCACGCTGCGCCGTGTGAGGTCGCACTGGGGTAGTTCGATCGGGGCTGCCAAAGAGGTGGATTGATTCATTGCGCACTCCATGCTGGTCTGTGCGTCCTGTCTTGCATCAGGCGTGCCAGTTTTGGAGCGGATGGCAAAAATATCGATAATTTGAGGGTTAGTCCCTATCCATCGGCGCCCGTTTGGACCGCTTTTGTCTGCCTGATGACAGTTGCGCTGCGGTCATTCAGAAAACACCCAGCTGCCTGTTGCAATGCAGCATGATCAAATGATCAATTGGCCCGGAATCACATGTTGATTTGATGAATTTCCAAGGGTCGGTTTACGGGTCTGTCCGAATGGTGGATGTTCGGATTTTTATCGATAGTTTCGGTATGACCCGTCCCACACCTCCGATGCCATCCGATACGGATTTGCGCAAACTCGTCCGCTTTTCCACGGAGGAGGGCCTGATCTGGTTATCCGATCAGCGCATGTTGCTGCTGCATTCGGCATCGCTGACGGCGGTGCGGCGCGAGTTGATGAACACCATCGGTATGGAGAACACGCGCCGACTGTTGATGCGCGGCGGGTATGCGTCGGGCGAGCGCGATGCGCTGCTGGCGCGGCAGATTCGTCCGAACGCCAGTTTGTTCGACATGTTCTCGGTGGGGCCGCAACTGCATCGGCTGGAAGGTGCCGTATGCGCAACACCGTTGCTATTTGAGCTGGACGAAAAAGCCGGACGCTTTCGCTGCCATGTGCGCTGGGACCACAGTTGGGAGGCCGACGCACACCTGCGTGAATGGGGGCCGCAGAACGATCCCGCCTGCTGGATGCTCATCGGTTATGCCTCCGGTTACACGAGTGCTTTTTTCCGCAGGCCCGCTTTGTTCAAGGAAGTGCAATGCGCGGCATGTGGGCATTCACACTGTCTGATCGAAGGACGCTTTGCCGAGGAATGGCCCGATGGCGAGCAGTTGGCGCGTGAGTACCAACCGGATTCGATGTTGGTACGCATCGATGAACTGCATTCGCAAGTCGAGGCATTGCGCACGCGGCTGCAACCTGCGGACGGGCAGGGGCCGCTGCTGGGGCAGGCGCGCTCGTTCAAGGTGTCCGTCGATCTGCTGCGCAAGGCCGCGCCCACCCAGGTCACCGTCTTGTTGACGGGAGAAACCGGTGTCGGCAAGGAGCGCTTTGCCAGCGCCTTGCACGACATGAGTGCGCGCGCGGGCAAACCGTTTGTCGCCGTGAACTGTGCGGCACTGCCGGCCGAGTTGATCGAGAGTGAATTGTTCGGTGCCGAAAAGGGCGCCTACACCGGCGCTGCGGCCACGCGCATCGGGCGCTTCGAGCGTGCCCATGGCGGTACGCTGCTGCTCGATGAGTTGGGCGAAATGCCGCTGGCTGCGCAAGCCAAATTGCTGCGCGTGCTGCAAAGCGGCGAGATTGAGCGGCTGGGTGCCACGCGCACCATCAAGGTGGATGTGCGCGTGGTGGCCGCCACCAACGTGGATCTGGAAAAAGCGGTGGAGCAAGGCACGTTCCGGCGCGACCTGCTGTATCGGCTGAATGTCTATCCCATCCACATTCCGGCGCTGCGCGAACGTGTGGACGATATCGAATTGCTCGCCATGCACCTGCTGCAAAAATTCTCGGCCATGCACGGCAAGAAGGTGGCGGGGTTGAGTGACCGCGCCGTGGCGGCTTTGCGCAGCCACCGCTGGCCCGGCAACGTGCGCGAGTTGGAAAACCTCATGGAACGCGGCCTGATTCTCACGCCGCCGGGCGAACTGATCGAAGTGGCCACGCTGTTTCCGCAGTGGAACGATGGCGGGCAGAGTCGGCTGAGTGCGCAGGGCTTTCTCGTCAACGAGCCGCCAGCCATGCCGGACACGCAGACCAACGATCTGTATGACGAGATGCAGCGGCAAGGGCTCTCACTCGAAGCGCTGGAGGACAGCCTGCTGCAGGAGGCCGTGCACCGCGCAGGCGGCAATCTGGCGGCGGCGGCACGGGCGCTGGGCATGACGCGGCCGCAACTGAGCTACCGGCTCTCCCGACTGCGCGAGCGTAGCCCGGAAGCGAAGGAGTAAGCGCCATGGCCAAACGCAGCTTCATCCAGAGCCAGGCGGCGGCAGATGCCGAATTTCCGCACGACAACGGCTCCCGTACGCTGACCGAGCAGACCTATACCGAGCTGCGCACCGACATCATCGAGGGCCGTTTGCTGCCCGGCAGCAAGCTGCGCATCGAGCACCTGCGCCAAACCTATGCCGTGGGCGCTGGCACCTTGCGCGAAGCGCTGACGCGGCTGGTAAGCGATGCGCTGGTGACCGCCGAAGGGCAGCGCGGCTTTCGCGTCTCGCCCATCGCCATGGACGATCTGGAAGACCTGACGCGCCTGCGGGTGCACATCGAAACCAATGCCCTGCGCGAGTCCATCCGGTTCGGCGGGAACGCCTGGCGTGCGCAACTGGCGGCAGCCTACGAAGAGTTGTCCTCACTGGAGCAGCCGCTGTCGATTGAGAACCGGCGCCGCTGGGAATCGCTGAACCTGCGTTTTCATGAGGCACTGCTGTCGGGCAAGCAATCGCCCTGGGCGCAAAAGGTGCTGGGCCTGCTCGCCCGCCACGGCGAGCGCTACCGCTGCTACGCCATGGACCTGCCCGGGGCCACGCGCGACGTGCATGCGGAACACCGTGAAATTTTTGAAATGGCCATGTCCGGCCAGGAAGCGCGCGCCGCGCTGGCGCTGGAGGCGCATATCTGGGCAACACCACACGAACTGCTCAAGGCATTGCGCGAGGGCAAACTCGATTTGCCGAACTCCGAAGGGGCCATTTGAAACGGGCGTACGGTTGGTTACATCAAGTCCGCACAGGGGGTGGGGATTGGTCGTTGGAATATTTTGAATTGAAACGACAATTTTGTTGAAACTTGATGCATGACAGCGAATCTAGACTACTCACTATCGCTGCCGAGTTGGCGGTGAAATCTGTCGAAAGCTTCCGGTGGTCGGAAGCGGATGAGAGCCACGCATCAAGAAAAATTGTCGAATATGCAGAACATTCCGCCGCAGACAGTTGCCCGCTACAGCGGCACTGCCATGGCATTTCACTGGGTGCTGGCCGCCGCGATCGTCACGGTGTTCGGCGTCGGCCTGTACATGACCGGCCTGTCGTTTTCGCCGCAGCGTCTCAAGCTTTACAACTGGCACAAGTGGGCCGGCATGACGATCCTTGCGCTGTCGGCGCTGCGGGTGCTGTGGCGCTTTGTGCAGAAGCCACCGGCGCTTCCGGCCCGGATGCTGGCCACTATGCCGGCGTGGCAGCGCGTGGCGCACCATGCGGTGCATTTCGGGTTGTACGCCCTGTTTTTCGCCGTACCGCTGATCGGCTGGGCCTATAGCTCGGCAGCGGGTTTCCCCATCGTGCTGTTTGGCGTGTTGCCGTTGCCAGATCTGGTGTCGGCGAACAAGGAACTGGCGGAAGCCATCAAGCCGTGGCACGGCTGGAGCGCCTATGCGCTGGCTGCGCTGGTGGTGATGCACGTGGCCGCCGTGATCAAGCACCAGTTCATCGACCGCGATGGGCTGCTCTCGCGCATGCTGCCCGGTAAGCAGGGTTGAATCGGTTTTTTTTGAATGGAATGACACAGGAGCGGGACGCCATCGGCGCCCGCTGTACAGGAGCAATCAGATGTTGAATATGAAGACCACTTTGTCCCGTTTTGCCGTGATGGCGGCGTTCGCCGGCTCGGCGCTAACGGTGCTGTCCACTCCGGCCATGGCGCAGCAGGCGCTGGTCCCGGCGCAAAGCGAGATCAGCTTTGTCAGCAAGCAGATGGGTGTGCCCGTCAACGGACATTTCAAGAAGTTCGATGCACAGGTTGCGTTCGACCCAGCCAAGCTGGCGAGCAGCAAGGTCGCATTGACCATCGACACCGGCAGCGCAACCCTGGGCTCGAAAGAGACAGACGTTGAAATGCCCAAGCCTTTGTGGTTCAACGTGGCCAAGTTTCCGCAAGCCAGCTTTCAGTCCAGTGCGATCAAGGCATTGGGCGGTGGCAAATATGAAGTGGCGGGCAAGCTGACCATCAAGGGGACAAGCCAGGATGTGGTGGTGCCTGTGACGCTGGCGCAAAGCGGCGCCAACACCACGGCCACTGGCAGCTTCCCGATCAAGCGCCTCGCTTTCAAGATTGGCGAGCAGGAGTGGGCCGACACCTCGATGGTGGCCGACGATGTGCAGGTCAAGTTCAAGCTGGCACTCACAGGCATTCCCAAGATCTGAGGGGCGTTATCGCACCTGCAATCCCAACCCTACCGAATCGATTTTTTGTCCTAAGGAGTTATTCACATGCGTAAGATGTTTTTCGCACTCGCCGCCGTTGCCATCATGACCGGTACCGTTGCCCAGGCTGAAACCGCGACCTATGCTGTCGACCCGACACACACCTTCGCCACATTCGAGATCAGCCACTTCGGCGCCAGCGTGAACCGTGCGCGATTCGACAAGAAGGAAGGCACTGTCGAGCTGGACAAGGCGGCCAAGACCGGCAAGGTCGAACTCACGCTGCAGATTGACTCGGTGAACTCCGGCACCGCGCCTTTCAACAAGCACCTGCAAAGCGCCGAAATTTTTGACGCAGCCAAGTTCCCTACGGCGAAGTTCGTGGGCGACAAGTTCACGTTTGACGGCGACAAGGTGGTGTCCGTGGCAGGCAATCTGACCATCAAGGGCGTGACGCAGCCCGTGACCTTCAAGGCCAACCAGTTTGCCTGCTACGACAGCCCGATGGTGAAGCGTGAAGTGTGCGGCGGCGACTTTGAAACCACGATCGATCGCACCGCATTTGGCGTGGACTACGGCGTGGCTTATGGCTTCCCCAAGAACGTGCGCATCGTGGCACAGATCGAGGCCATCAAGCAGTAAGCGTTTATTGAACTGATATAGAGCGCGCAAGGGCTGGCATTCTTACAGAGTGCCCGCCCTTTTTCATGCGCGCCAGGACGACGGGTTCTCAGTGTTTTCCGGAGTGATGGCGTGCCAGATGCATGCGTTCATCGAGCGTGGAAAACAACAGGGCCAGCGCGATGCCGACCAGTGCGCCAAGGGCGGTGTCATAAATGCGCGAGACCGCCATCTCGGTCGCGCCCGCGTGGCCTGACAACGCTGTCATCAGCAGTGCCATGGGGGTGATGGCCATCTGGCCCAGCGCGTAGTTGTAGCCGATGATCACCTCGGTGACGAACTGGAGCACGGCCACCACGGCGAGGATGTGCCAGAAATCGGGATGTGTGGATAGAATTGCCCAGGCGATGCCTGCACCGATGATGGTGCCAATCGTTCGTTGCCACGCGCGGTGAATGGTGTGTGGCAAATGGATGCCCTGCATGATGGCAATCGCGCCAATCGCCGCCCACGCGGGATGCGACCAACCGAGTGCGTACGCGCCCAGCGAGGCAATCGCCGCGCACAGTGCCACCCGCAGCGATTGGCTGGGGGCATAGCCCGGTGTGAGGGGCGGTAGGGGGCTGGCAGTCGTCGATTGGGCGACAGGTGCTGCAGGCTGCACGGACTGGTCACGCAACGGGTCGGTCAGCGCGCACACCACATACGCGAGCAACGCGCCCAGAGCCGTGGCCAGCACGCGCTGCCACCATAGCGAGGCCGAGTCGATGGGCGTGATGGCGGCACTGGCGGCGAACACGAAGATCACGGCCCCCGGAGCACCCACTTGCGTGCGGTGTGCAACGGATGCCAGAGCACCGGCCATCAGCGAAAACAGCAGCAGCATGACCACCATGGGCAGTTGGAACCACGCGGCCAAGGACAGCAATGCGACGGGCGCCGTCAACAGGCAGCCTGCGGCGAACACAATGCGGCGGCATTGCGCGGGTGAGCCAAATCGGCCAAACAGCGCCGCCATGCCGCCGAGCCCGGCAAACCCCGCCATTTCGGGCCAGGGCGAATAGTGCAAGGCGCCTGCGGCCAGGACGACGGCCAATGCCGCCTGACCACCAGCGAGCGCGCCATTGCGCACGGACGGTGGACGCGCCAGCGCAAAGCTCTCGCGCAGGCGTGCGGGCGCAATCGTGTGGCGCAGCATCTGTGCGTGGGATGCGTGCGCGGCGACGTCAGGCTTTTTCATGGAGCTCCGCAATGTGCGTGTCGATGGTGTCGAACGCATCCACCAGCGTCTGGATGGTGGCGTCGTCGAGACCGGCCAGCAGTTCGTCCTCCAACGCGGTCAGCCGTTTGCGAATGGCTTGCACCTTGGTGCGACCTTCGGCAGTGAGGTGCAGCACCTTGATGCGGCGATCGGTAGGGTGGGGCTGACGTTCGATCAGATCTTGCGCGACGAGCATGTCCAGCAGCCGCACCAGACTGGAGCCATCGATGCCGATGGCCGCAGCCAGCTCACTTTGCGAGATGCCGTCACCCAGCCGATAGAGGTGTACCAGCGGGCTCCACACGGCGTCGCTCAGGCCTGCTGCGGCCAGCCGTGTGTCCAGTGCGTGGCGCCAGCGCCGGGCCACGCCGACGAGGCGAAAGCCCACGCGGCGGCGTGGATCGATGAATTCCTTGTGGGTCATGCGTCAATTGTATAGAAATCATTTGAATTCAAATAATGTCTATTCCATTGACTATGCGGGCGAGCGGGACTTTCCTTGCCACGGGAAATGTCCGCCGCCCGGAGCGAAGTGCCGCGACGTCAGCGCAGCACGTTGGCGCGCTTGACGATGCGCGCCGCAGCGTCCGGGGACATGCCCGTGCCCATGGTGCCGAAGTGCACGCCCCAGCCCGTTCCGCAGCGCGTGTCGAAGAAGGCGTCGATGACATCAGGTGTGCTGTGCTGCAGCAGCTCTGCGCCCTGGATCGTGCGCGCAAGGGCTTCGGTCATGGGGCGGGCGTAGAACTCATCCGCGAGTGCCGCGTCGACCAGTTGCTGCGTGCTGGCCACGAGGGCGTCAAAGCGTTTGTCCTGCCCGGCGAACTGGCGCCATTCGGTGGTCAGCGCGTCGCGCGTGTCGGGTGTGCGCGTCATGGCGCGGCGCACGTCCATGCACATCATGTTGGCCGTGCCTTCCCACACGCTGTTGAGCGGGGCTTCGCGATACAGGCGGGCCATCGGGTTTTCTTCGATGAAGCCGTTGCCGCCGTGGCATTGCAGCGCTTCATAGGCAATGGCCGGAGCGCGCGAGCAATTGAAGAACTTGGCCGCCGGAGTGGCCACGCGCGCCAGCAGTTTCTCGTGCTCGTTCGACTCCATGCCGTCGGTGGCCTTGGCAATGCGCAGGGCAAACAGGGTGGCGGCTTCGACTTCCACCGCCATGTCGGCCAGGACGTTGCGCATCATCGGGCGGTCGGCGATCGACGTGCCGAACGCATTGCGTGTCGTCGTGTGCTGCAGCGCCAGCGTGAGGGACTGGCGCATGAGCCCGGCCGAGCCGACCGCGAAATCCAACCGCGTGAGGTGCGCGTGCGAGAGAATTTCGCGGATGCCGTGCCCCTCTTCGCCCACACGGACGGCGAGCGTGCCCGCATATTCCACTTCGCTCGACGCATTGGAGCGATTGCCTGCCTTGTCCTTCAAACGCTGCACATAGAACGCATTGAACGAACCATCGGGCAGGGTGCGTGGCAGGAAAAAGCAGGTGACGCCGCCGTTCACCTTGGCGAGGGTGAAGAAGCCATCGGATTGCGGCACGGAGCAGAACCATTTGTGGCCCGTCAGTTCGTACCAATGCGCGGTGGCGCCGTGGTAGTTGGCCGTGTGGGAGAAGCGTGCCGTGGTTTGCGTTTCGCGCAGATCGGAGCCGCCCTGTTTCTCCGTCATCGCGTAGCCGATGACGACCGATGGCTTGTCGCCCACTTCGTTGCGGCTGAATTCGTATTGTGTTCCCCTGGATTTTTCAGCCCAGATGGCGAGTGCGGGCTCGGCGCTGAATCCCGCGTAGGACGCATAGGCCATGCCGGTGGGGCAGGCCGTGCCTTGTTCCACCTGATTCCACAGGTAGGAGAGCACGGCGCGCGCATAGTGCCCGCCGGGCTCGCTCGTGCGCCACGAGAGGTTGGGCACCTCATGCTGCCAGGCCAGCGACATGAGCTGGTGCCAGCTGGGGTGAAATTCCACCCAGTCGATGCGATGACCGAAGCGGTCATGCGTCTTCAGTTCCGGGTCGTGTTTGTTCGCCAGACGCGCCAGATCCTGCACGGCGTCGTCGCCCGCGACGGCACCGAGTGCGGCGCATTTCTGCGCGGCCCAGGGAGCTTCGCGCTGGATGGCGGCGGTCAGCACGGCGTCGTTGCTGAAGGCGTTGAAACCCGCAGCGGGTTGCGCCTGATTGAGCACCTGATGCGTGCGGTAGCGGTTAGCCGGCGCCGTGAGCGCCTCGGTGTGGACGGACTGGTTCATGGGGTGTGTCTCCTTGTGATGATCTGGCGCTCGGGTGGTCGGGTGTTTGGGCTGTGTTCAGGTGGCGTTCCGGATGCTGGCGCAGGCGAGGGCGGCGATCTGGTCGGCAAGAGCGGCGACTTCGGCGCGTTGTTCGTCCGAGTCTGTCGATGAACTTGCCAGTGGCGAGAGCGGCCCGATCAGCCCCTCCATGAAGCCGCCCACAATGACCGTGGCGGCGATGTCCGCACGCACGTCGCTGCGCATGGTGCGCTGTTGCTGTCCGCTGGCGATGACGGCGCGCACCACCTCGCTGATGGCGGCGCGGTATTTGAGGCGCTCTTCGTCGATGGCCTTGTCGCACGGCTCGGCAATCAGGGCGTAGGCCAGCCGCGCGTTGCGCATCGCCCGGCGCACGAAGGTGGTGACCATGGAGTGCAGCCGCTCTTGCGCGGATGCGTCGGACTGGGCGATGTCGTTGAGCACGTCCACTTCGCGTTGCGATACGCGCGAGAGCACTTCGGCAAAGAGTTCGGCTTTGGAGGGGAAGTAGCGGTACACCGTGCCTGTGGCGATGCCTGCGGTGCTGGCGACGTTGGCGATCTGAGCTTCTTGCCAGCCGCCTTCGCTGACAAGGGCGCGCGCCGCTTGCAGGATGCGCGTGCGGTTATCTTGCAGTCGGGCTTCAACGGCGGGTGTCTGTCGGTAGGCCATGAGAAAGAAATGAATATTGATTCACGTTGATGTGAACTGTAATTCATTTCTTTGATGCGCGCAATATTTCTCGGCGTTCTGCGGAGATGCCTCTGGGCTCTCGGAAAAAGAAAAACGCCGCATGGGGCGGCGTTTTTCATGGGAGTGCGGCTGGAATTACCGGTGGTTGCCTGCGGCGTTGGCAGCGGCCAGCGCCGTCATGTTGACCACGCGGCGCACGGTGGCGGATGGCGTCAGCACGTCAGCCGCGCCGCCCACGCCCAGCAGGATCGGGCCAATGGTCGTGCCGTGGCCGCCGGTTTGCTTGAGCACGTTGAACAGGATGTTCGCGGCGTCCAGATTCGGGCAGATCAGCACGTTGGCCGAGCCGGTGAGCGTGGTTTCCAGCAGCGTGTTGCTGCGCACCTTATCGGACAGGGCTGCATCGCCGTGCATCTCGCCATCGCATTCGATGTGCGGGGCCAACTGGGTGAACAGGTCGCGTGCCTTGCGCATCTTCACCGCAGAGGGGCGCGTGGACGAGCCATAGTTGGAGTGCGAGAGGAAGGCCACCTTGGGCGGCAGGCCAAAGCGCTGCACTTCTTCTGCGGCCATCAGCGCGATGGAGGCGAGCTCTTCGGCCGACGGGTCTTCGTTGATGTAGGTGTCGGCAATGAAGAGCGTGCCGGTGTCCAGCATCACGGCGTTCACGGTCGCCAGCTCGCTCGCCGAGGGCTTGAGTCCGAGCACGTCGCGCACATGGGCGACGTGGGCGTCGAACTTGCCCACCAGTCCGCAGAGCATGGCATCGGCGTCGCCCAGATGCACCATCAGCGCAGCGATGATGGTGTTGGAGCGGCGCACCGCGGCCTTGGCGGCCTCGGGCGTCACGCCTTCGCGGCCCATGATCTTGTGGTAGGCCTCCCAGTACTGGCGGAAGCGCGGATCGTCCTCAGGATCGCAGATCTCCACATCGCGGCCCGGCTGCAGGCGCAGACCGGCCTTGGCGATGCGCGTCTGGATGACGGCAGGGCGGCCGATCAGGATCGGCTTGGCCAGACCGTCGTCCACGGCCACCTGCACGGCGCGCAGCACGCGCTCGTCTTCACCCTCGGCATAGGCCACGCGCTGCACGTTGGCCTTGGCGGCGGCGAACACGGGGCGCATGAACATGCCGGTCTGGTAGACGAAGCGGGTAAGGCTTTCGCGGTAGGCCGCGAGGTCGGTGATGGGGCGCGTGGCCACGCCGGACTCTTGCGCCGCTTGCGCGACCGCAGGTGCGATGCGCAGGATGAGGCGCGTGTCGAACGGCGTGGGAATGAGGTAGTCGGGGCCGAACTTCAGTTCCTTGCCCTGATAGGCTGCCGCCACTTCGTCGCTCACGTCCTGCTTGGCCAGTGCGGCGATTTCGCGCACGCAGGCCAGCTTCATGGCTTCGGTGATCTTGGTGGCGCCGCAATCGAGCGCGCCACGGAAGATGTAGGGGAAGCACAGCACGTTGTTGACCTGATTCGGGTAGTCCGAACGGCCCGTGGCCATGATGCAGTCGGGGCGGATGGCCTTGGCCAGCTCGGGGCGGATTTCCGGCTCGGGGTTGGCCAGCGCCAGGATGATCGGCTTGTCGGCCATGGTCTTCACCATGTCCGCTGTCAGCACGCCGGGTGCGGAGCAGCCAAGGAACACGTCCGCGCCGTTGACCACGTCAGCCAGCGTGCGCGCTTCGGTTTTCTGGGCGTAGCGGGCCTTGGACTCGTCCATGCCGCCGGGGCGACCTTCGTAGATCACGCCCTTGGAGTCCACCATGTAGATGTTCTCGCGCTTCACGCCGAGACCCACCATCACGTCCACGCAGGCAATGGCTGCGGCACCCGCGCCGGAAACCGCCACCTTCACCTTGTCGATCTGCTTGCCCACGAGTTCCAGGCCGTTCAGCAGCGCGGCGCTGGAGATGATGGCCGTGCCGTGCTGGTCGTCATGGAACACGGGGATCTGCATGCGCTTGGAGAGTTCGCGCTCGATGTAGAAGCACTCCGGCGCCTTGATGTCTTCCAGGTTGATGCCGCCGAGCGTGGGCTCCAGCGCTGCCACGATCTCGATGATCTTGTCCGGGTCGCGTGCATCGAGTTCGATGTCGAACACGTCCACACCGGCAAACTTCTTGAACAGGCAACCCTTGCCTTCCATCACCGGCTTGCCTGCCAGCGGGCCGATATCGCCCAGACCCAGCACGGCGGTGCCGTTGGTGATCACGCCGACGAGATTGCCGCGCGATGTGTATTCAGCAGCGAGCGACGGATCGGCCTGGATGTCGAGGCAGGGGTAGGCAACACCGGGCGAGTAGGCCAGCGAGAGATCGCGCTGGTTGGATAGGGGTTTCGTAGGAGTGACGGAAATCTTGCCGCGCGAAGGGTTGCGGTGGTATTCGAGCGCGGCTTCGCGCAATGCAGATTCTGCTGCGGACATGGATTGGGTCATACGATATTCACTACTGGTCAATGTGAGGAGCCAGGCACAGCTTACTCCAGCGCGGTGATTCCATTTAGGGGCCGAACCCGGATAATTCCTGTGACAAATACATACAAAAAGCCCTGGCGCCTTGCAGCATCAGGGCTGGACTTTTCTTTCTCCAGGAGAGGGAGTCAGACGCAGGCAATAGCGGTAGTCAATGAGCCTCGGCCTGGGAGGCGGCACGCACGGCGGCGGATGTGTCGCTGCTCGTGCCGTTGAAAAAGATGTTCAATAGTACAGCAGCAAGCGAGGCCAGGAGAATTCCCGATTCGATGAGTGGGTGGATCGCATGCGGCATCCATTGGCGGAAGTTGGGCGCTACCAGCGGAATCATGCCCACACCAATCGACACGGCCACGATCATGGCGTTGTTGCGGTTGTTCTGGAAATCCACATTGCTCAGGATGCGAATGCCGGTGGCCGCCACCATGCCGAACATCACCAGACCTGCGCCACCCAGCACCACGGTGGGCAACGATTCGATCAGCGCAGCCATCTTGGGCAGCACGCCCAGCACGATCAGCACCACGCCACCTGCCACGCACACCCAGCGGCTCTTCACGCCCGTCACCGCCACGAGGCCGACGTTCTGTGAAAAGCTGGTGTAGGGGAAGGTGTTGAAAATACCGCCAATCAGCGTGCCCAGACCATCCGTGCGCAGACCGCGCGTCAGGTCGTCTTGCGAGATGGGCTTGCCGGTCATGTCGCTCAACGCCAGAAACATGCCGACCGATTCGATCATCACCACGATCATCACCAGCGACATGGTGAGGATGAGGATGGGATCGAACACCGGCGTAGCAATCTGGAATGGCAGGATGACGTCAAACCATTGCGCCTTGCCAACCTTGCTGAAATCCATCAACCCCATCGCGGCGGTGACGAGGCCGCCCACCACGATGCCCATGAGCACGGAAATGTTGGCCAGGAACCCCTTGCCGAATCGCGCGATGAACAGGATGGTCAACAGCACAATGCCCGAAATGCCCACGCCCGCCAGATCGGCGTACTTGGGATTGGGAATGGTGGGCACCACCGAAAAGCCCTTGGGCACCGGCGGCAGCGACGAGCCCGGCGCACCAGCGGTGGCCTGCGCCTCGGCCAACCACTTCAGGTGCTCGGGATTGGGAACGGAAGGCGCCGTGGGCCCGACGGGGTTGCCGAAAATCCAGTTGATGCCCACGCGCATCAGGCTGATGCCGATGACGGCGATGATGGTTCCCGTCACCACCGGCGGGAAAAAGCGCAGCATGCGGCTGATGAGCGGCGACAGCAGTATGGACACGATGCCCGCGCCAATCACCGAGCCAAAGATCAGCCCCGCACCCGCCTGACCGCCCGTGGTCTGCGCCATGGAGACCATGGGCGCGACCGCCGCAAACGTCACGCCCATCATCACCGGCAGCTTGATGCCGAACCACTGCGTCGCGCCCATGGCCTGAATCAGGGTGACCAGGCCGCAGACAAACAGGTCGGCAGATATCAGGTGCGCCACCTGCTCGGGCGGCAAATTCAATGCGCGTCCCACGATCAACGGAACCGCCACGGCACCGGCATACATCACCAGAACGTGCTGCAGGCCCAGCGCAGTCACTTTGCCTAAGGGGAGTTTTTCATCAACGGGATGAACGGAAGTGGTCATGGGAGTTCACCTGAGGCAATGTCTCGAGGCGCAAGCACTGGGCAAGACCGGAAGGCCGTTGCTGCTGTGTACTGCGCACAGTTATTCATACAAAAAGTGTATACAAAACAGATGCTGCGACGGCTCCATGCAAACCCTATGACGCCTGGATATTCAATGTGATGCGTGCGACGACGGCCCCGCGCTGCAGGGCGGTGCGTGGGCGCGCTTACATCCGAAGCACTTGGGAAACAACAAAGCCCGCAGGGAAAGCATCCCTGCGGGCTTTGTGCAGCGTGTAAAGGGTGGTTTACGCGAGCAAGTCGACCAGCGAGCGCGCAATCACCTTGGTGGCGCGGCGCAGGTCTTCGAGATCGATGCGCTCGTCCGCACGCTTGGCGTGCGATTCCAGCACGGTGCGCGGGCCGGCGCCATAGATCACACCCGGAATGCCGCGTTCGACATACAGACGCACATCGGTGTAGAGCGGCGTGCCGACGGCGGGCGGTCGGGTGCCGAACACCGCTTCGCCGTGGGTCTGGATGGCATCGACGAGCGGCTGGTTGCCCGCCAGCGGCGTCATGGCGTTGGCCAGCAGCAGGCGCTTGATGTCAATGCGCACAGCGTCGTCGCCGGTGTAGCCGCGCTGTGCGTTGAAGGCGGCGATCGCGTCGCCCATCACCTTGCGGATGGTGGCTTCGACCTCGGCGGGATTCTCTTCCGGGATCATGCGGCGGTCCACTTTCAGCGTGACCTTGCCGGGGACGACGTTGGTGTTGGTGCCGCCTTCGATGCGGCCCACATTCACGTACGGGTGCTGGATGCCGGGCACTTTGGACGTGATCTGCTTGTATTTGACGTTCTCGCCATACAGCGCGTTGAGGATCGCCACGGCGGCCTGCAGCGCGTCCACGCCGGTATCGGGCACGGCGGCATGGGCCATCTTGCCGTGGACGGTGACTTCCATTTGCAGACAACCGTTGTGCGCGGTGACGACTTCGTAGCTGAAGCCCGCAGCGATCATCAGGTCGGGCTTGGTCAGGCCCTTTTCCAGCAGCCATCCGGGGCCGAGAATGCCGCCGAATTCTTCGTCATAAGTGAAGTGCAGTTCCACATGGCCCTTGGTGGGGCGGGCGACGGCTTCCAGCGCGCGCACGGCGAAGGTGAAGGAGGAGAAATCGCTCTTGCTCACCGCCGTGGCGCGGCCATACATCTTGCCGTCGGCGATCTCGGCGCCGTAGGGCGCGTGCGTCCAGCCGTCGCCGGGCGGCACCACGTCGCCATGGGCGTTCAGCGCGATCGTGCGGCCGCCGTCCCCATAGGCGCGGCGCACGATCAGGTTGGTGATGGACTGCATGCCGTAGTCCTTCACATCCTGCTCGGGCACGACGTGTTTTTCGGCGTCGAAACCGAAGGGCTGGATGAGTTCGGCGGTGCGCTCGGCGTGCGGTGCGTTGTTGCCCGGCGGCGTGTCCGTCGGCACCTGCACCAACGCCTGCAGAAACTTCACCTGCTCGTCAAAATGCTGGTCGATCCAGGCGTCGAGCGCGGCGTAGGTGGCCTGTGGGGTCTGGCTCATGGGGGTTCCTTGGTTGGTGTTCTGTCAGACGTCGAGCTGGTGCAGCACGTGGGTGAATGCGTCCACGGCCAACTGCATGTCGTCCGAGGTCGTGGATTCGAGCGGGTTGTGGCTGATGCCGGAGTTCAGGCCGCGCACGAAGAGCATCGCTTGCGGCATGATTTCGTGGATCTTCATGGCGTCATGGCCCGCGCCGCTGGGCATGCGAAACAGCGGCACGCCGAGGGCGTCTACGGCGTTTTCCCAGCGCTTTTGCCACGCAGGATCGCTGGGCGCGGCGGCGGCGCTCATGGCTTGTTCGGCCTTGAAATGCAGGCCCCGGCGCTGTGCAATTTCTTCCAGTTTGCCGAGCACATCCTTGACCAGCGCATCGCGTTGCGGATCGGTGGGCGCGCGCATGTCGAGGCTGAACAGGCAGCGCCCGGGCACGACGTTGATCGAGCCGTTGGGCACGTGGAGCTGGCCGATGGTGGCCACGCTGTCGCCGTCTTGCGCGGCGCGTTGCTCCACATACAGTGCCAGTTCGGCCACGGCATTGGCCGCGTCGCGGCGGCGGTCCATGGGCGTGGTGCCGGCGTGGCTGGCCATGCCGATCATCTCGCACACATAGCGCTGCCCGCCATTGATGGAGGTGACCACGCCCAGAGGAATGTCCAGCTCGTTGAGCACAGGACCCTGTTCGATGTGTACCTCGATGAAGCCGAGATAGTGCGCCGCGTCGCGCTTGAGTTTGGGGATGTCGTCAATGCACAGACCCGCATGCTGCATGGCTTCGCGCATGGTGACGCCGTCTGCATCCTGCTGGTCAAGCCATTCGGACTTGAAGTCGCCGATGAGCGCGCCGGAGCCAAGAAAGGTGGCTTTGTAGCGCTGGCCTTCTTCCTCTGCAAACGCCACGACTTCGATGCCGAAGGGCAGGCGCTTGTTCTGGCGGTGCAGTTCCCGCACGCAGGCCATGGGGACAAAGATGCCGAGGCGGCCATCGTATTTGCCGCCGTTGCGCACCGTGTCGTAGTGGCTGCCGGTGAGCAGGTATTGGCCGCCTTCCTGCGCAGGACGGTAGCGGCCCACGACATTGCCGACGGCGTCGATTTCCACCTCGTCAAAACCGCAGTCACGCATCCAGTGGCTGATGCGCTGCGCACAGGCGCGGTGCGCGTCGGTCAGGTAGGTGACGGTGAGCTGCCCCAGTTCGGCATAGCCGGGGTCGGTGTGCTGGGCCAGTCGCTCTTGCCAATCCCACACATCGTTGCCAAGCGCGGGTTCGAAACCGAACTTGTCGTTCAGCCGGATTTCGGCGATGCGGTGGATGTTGCGCAGCGCTTCGGCGCGCTCGAATTCCGGGTGGTTGAACAGTCGGCGGGCGAAGGTGTCGATGATGTCCTGCTTGCCCAGACCCGTTCCGCGCGGGCCGCGCACCGCGAGGATGAAGGGGAAACCAAAGCGCTGGTTGTAGTCTGCATTCAGTTGCTGGATGCGGGCGAATTCTTCAGGCGTGCATTGCGTCAGGCCGGCCTTGCTTTGCTCGTGCGTGGACTCGGCGGTCAGCGTGTTGGACACCATGGCCTTGCCCGCCAGCTCGGGGTGGGCGCGGATCAGATCCAGTTGGGCCGATGCGCTGGCCGTGTTCACCACCTGCGCCAGTGCGTGCTTGAGGTGCGCGAGCGAGCGGAACGGACGCGCGGCCATGGCGGCAGCGGCGATCCATGGCGAGTGTTCGTAGATGCCGTCCAGCAGTTGCGTTGCTTCGGCGGCGTCGGCCTGGTTGAGTTGCTGCAGGGTCAGAGTCATGGCGTTGGCCCTCGTGGTTCAAAGTTGCGGCGCGGGAAAGCGCTGGGCCCAGTGGCGGGCGATGTCGATGCGGCGGGCAACCCAGACGTTGTCGTGTTGCTGGATGTGATCCAGAAAGCGCTGCAGCGCCACGATGCGTCCGGGACGGCCCAGCAGGCGGCAGTGCATGCCGATGCTCATCATCTTCGGTGCGTTCTCGCCAGCAGGATCCCCTTCGGCGTAGAGCGCATCGAAGCTGTCCTTCATGTACTGGAAGAACGGATCGGCGTGCGAGTAGCCCTGCGGCAGCGCGAAGCGCATGTCGTTCACGTCGAGTGTGTAGGGCAGGATCAGTTGCTGGTGTTCGCCGCCATCCGTTGTCTTCACGGTCATCCAGAAGGGCAGGTCATCGCCGTAGTAATCGCTGTCATAGGCAAAGCCGCCGTTGTCTGCCACGATGCGGTGCGTGTTCGGGCTGTCGCGGCCCGTGTACCAGCCGAGGCCGTGGTCGCCGTTCTTTCCATACAGCTCGCCGAAAATCTCCATGCACTGCGCCATGTGCGCGCGCTCGACCTCTTCCGGCACGCCCTGATAGTGAATCCACTTGAGTCCGTGGCAGGCCACTTCATGGCCCAGTTCATCAAAGGCTTGTGCCACTTCACGGTGGCGCTGCAAGGCCGTTGCCACACCGAAAACGGTGAGCGGCAGCTTGCGCTTTTCAAATTCGCGCAGGATGCGCCACACGCCGGCACGCGAGCCGTATTCGTAGATGCCCTCCATGCTCATGTGGCGTTCCGGATAGGCGGCCGGGTTGAACATCTCGGACAGGAATTGCTCGCTTGCCGCATCGCCATGCAGCACGCAGTTCTCGCCGCCTTCCTCGTAATTGAGCACGAACTGCACGGCCACGCGGGCCTTGCCCGGCCACTCGGGATGTGGGGGCGTGCGGCCATAGCCGATGAGGTCGCGAGGATAGGGTGCGCAGGCGTTATAGGTCATGTCGATCCACGGTTAGGCCACGGCGGACAGCGCCATCGACAGGTCGTTGGTGGGCATGTCCCGGTCGAAGGTGAGGCCTTCTTCCACGTGTTGGAGGTGCTCCTGCATCAGGCGCACGGCGGTGTCTTCGTCCTTGTCGGCGAGCGCGCGCACGATGGCTTCGTGCTCTTCGTGCGAGTGCTCGGCCGCCGTCGTGCTCTGGTACATGAGCGTGATGAGCGCGCAACGTGAAATCAGGTCGCCCAGCAACTGCGCGAGCACGCCATTGCCCATCAATTCGGCCATCACCACGTGAAAGTCGCCCAGCAGTTCCGTGCGCTGGCCGACGTCGTTGCGGTCCATGGCCTTCTTCTCGGCGGTGATGTGTGCCTTGAGCGCCTTGATCTGCGCGGGTTTGACTTGCTGCACGAAGGTGCGCGTCATTTCGGTTTCAAGCATGCGCCGCACAGCGAACACCTGTTTGGCTTCTTCCACCGAAGGGGTCGAAACGAACGCGCCGCGCGCCGGCTCCAGTGTGACCAGACGATTCTGCGACAGCTGGAACAGCGCCTGCCTCACCAACGTACGCGAGACGCCAAAATGGTCGGCCAGCTTTTGCTCGCCCAGCTTGGTTCCGGGTTGGAGCTTGTGCTCGACGATGGCGCGCGTGAGGGAGTCGGCAATGGTGCTGGTGGCAGATGATTCCATGAAAAAGCTCTTCGAGTTCACAAAAATTGTATACACTTTTGGTCGACAGAGATACCGTCGAAACCTTGCAATGATTAAGGAGTTTTCCCAATGGGCCTGAGCACACACGTTCTCGACACCATGCACGGCTGCCCCGCAGCGGGCATGAAGGTGGAACTCTTTCGCACCGATGGCGAGCAAGCCACGCTGGTCAAGAGCCTCACGCTGAACCATGATGGCCGCACCGACGCACCGCTGTTCGACAACGTGAGCCTGAAGACCGGCACCTATCGCCTGACCTTCGACGTGGCCGCGTATTTCAAGGCGCGTGGTGTGTCCTTGCCCGAGCCGAATTTTCTCCATCGCGTGAGTCTGGACTTTGGCGTGGCGCATGCGGATCAGCATTACCACGTGCCGCTGCTGGTGAGTCCATGGAGTTACTCGACCTATCGCGGCTCGTGAAGCGTTCGGGCTCTACGGTGACTTGACTGCGGAGTTGCTTGTGGACCGCGAATCGGGGAATTGAGCAGCCGTTTCACCGGCATTCAAAGCTGCCCTTCGGTCAGTGTGTCCAACTGGAATTTGCCGGATTTGTCCCAGAGCCATGTGTCGGTGTACACCACGCTGCCCATGCGGACAGGGGCGGGGTAGGGCGCGGCGGCGCGCACCGTGCGTTCAATCTCGCGCATGACTTCGGGCGCATGCCTCGGGGCGCGCATCCAGTGCAGGCTGCGCACCTTGCCATGCTTGTCGATGCTCACTTTCAGCACGCCAATGGCATAGAGCAGGGGCTGGAGTTTGCCTTTGTAGATGCGCGCCGCGTTTTTGGCGTATAGGTGCTGCGCGGCATCCTTGCGGTAAGCGCGCGGCGTGGTGGCTTGTGACGGCGCGATGGTGGGCGCTGCAGGGCGCGACGCGGGTGGCGACGCAGGTTGTGCGGGCGGTGCGTTGGTCGGCGGCGAGGTGGGTGCAGGAGGTGCCGTCGGTGCCGTGGGTGGCGAAGGTACGGTGGGCGCCGGTGGCGCTGGAACCGATGGCGGCGCGGGGCGCGGCGTTTCGGCGTAGCGGATCAGCAGCACCATGCCCACGGCCAGCATCAGCACGATCAACCACGCGAGGCGCTGGTTGCGTGCGGATCGGCGAGCCAGCAAGGGTGATGGCAAACGGGCGGGCATTTCTTTGTTTAAATAGCTGTGGCGTCGACATCCGTCTGATGTTGTCGGATTATTTGCAACAACCGGGGGCTTATTCCGTGTCCGTAGCACTTCAACGCTTGCTGCAACATTTGTTGTCAGCGCCTGCCTGCCTGGTCACGGTGGAATCCACGCAAGGCTCTGCGCCGCGTGAGGCGGGGGCGTGGATGGCGGTGACGGCCGACCAGCTTTTCGGCACGATTGGCGGCGGTCACCTGGAACTGGAGGCGATCCAGTTGGCGCGCAACGCTTTGGCGTTGGCAGATTTTCCGGCAGAGGGAATGGTGCGGCGCTGGGCGCTCGGGCCCAGTCTGGGGCAGTGCTGCGGCGGCGTCGTGCATCTGCGGTTCGAGCGGGTCGGGGCCGGGCATGCCCATGCGTTGCGGACGCGGCTCATGCCCGCATTGCATCCCGTGGCGCTGTTCGGTGGCGGCCATGTGGGCGCAGCCATCGTGCAGGCGTTGGCGCCATTGCCATTCGCCGTGCGCTGGATTGACAGCCGCGACAGCGTGTTCCCCGATCCTGTTCCGCCGCATGTGGAGTGTGAGCATTCCGATCCGGTCGAGGCCGCCGTGCGGGAGCTGCCCTCGGGCGCACGCGTGCTGATCATGAGCTTCAGCCACGCGGAAGATCTGCTCATCGTTGCGGAGTGCCTGAAGCGCCAGCGCGAAAGCGGCGATCTCTCCTTTGTCGGCTTGATTGGCAGCGCGACCAAGCGCGCCGTGTTCGGTGCCCGGTTGCGTCAGCGCGGCTTTGCCGAGGAGGAAATCGCGCATATCACCTGCCCGATCGGAGTGCCCGGAATCAGCGGCAAGGAGCCGGAGGTGATCGCTGCCTCGGTCGCCGCGCAGCTGCTCCAGTCGCTGTATGCGCAATCCGCGCAAGGGTAATCACTAGGGCCGGGTAAATAGCGAAGCCGCACTTTTTTGCATACACTTCGTGTCTACAAAAAAGGTCGCAGCGGTGCCCAGGTCTTCGGCGGAAGGAACCAAGGTGCGCGGCCGGAATGTTCTGCTCAGAGCGCCCGCAGTGGTGAGCAGTCGAAATTGGGTGAACTCACTTCACCAAGGTTGAAAGCCATGGAAGCCTACATTCTCGACTGGGCCAATCTGCTGCTGCGCTGGTTGCACGTCATCACCGCCATTGCCTGGGTCGGTTCCTCCTTTTACTTCGTATTTCTGGACAGCAGCCTGACGCCACCGCTCGATGAAAAGCTCAAGCGCGATGGGGCGACAGGAGAGCTGTGGGCCGTGCATGGCGGCGGCTTCTATCATCCGGTGAAATACGCCGTCTCGCCGCCCAAACTGCCGGACCATCTGCACTGGTTCTTCTGGGAGAGCTATACGACCTGGCTGTCCGGTTTTGCGCTGCTGACCGTGTCGTACCTGTGGAACGCGAACATCTATCTCGTCAACCCGGCCAGCGGCAACCCCATGCACCCGCACATGGCCATCGTCGCGGCGCTGGCGTTTCTGGTGGTGTTCTGGCTGTTGTATGACGGCATCTGCCGCGTCTTTGGTGAGAAGGAAAACGGCGACTCCATCGTCGGCGCACTGGTGCTGGTGCTGGTGTGTATTGCCGCGGTGCTGGCCTGCCACATCTTCCCCGGGCAGGCGGCGTTCCTGTTGATGGGCGCGATGCTGGCCACGTCGATGAGCGCCAACGTGTTCTTCTGGATCATCCCCGGCCAGCGCAAGGTGGTGGCCGCGCTCAAGGCGGGTCAGCCGGTGGATCCAATCCACGGCAAGCGCGGCAAGCAGCGCTCGGTGCACAACACCTATTTCACGCTGCCGGTGCTGTTCGCCATGCTGTCCAATCATTACGGTTGGCTCTACAACCATGCGTTGAACTGGCTGGTGCTGATCCTCATGATGTTCGCGGGCGCGGCGATTCGCCAGTTCTTCGTCATGCGCCACGGCTTCAAACTGGGTCGCAACCGTCATCCGTGGCCATATGCGCTGGTGGGCGTGCTGGTGATCATCGGCGTGGCCATCTGGCTCAAGCCCGCTCCGGCGGCGGTGACCGCTCCGGTGGCTGCCACGGGCGCGGCATCCGGCGGCGCCGCAGCAAGTGGAGTGCCGTCCTACAGTGAGATGCATGCCGTCATGGAAAAGCACTGCGTGGTCTGTCACAGCGCCAACACGATCGCGCAGAAGAACGTGAAGTTCGACTCGCCCGACGATGTGAAGAGCCACGCGCAGCAGGTGTACCAGCAAGTCGTGGTGCTCAAGAAAATGCCGTTCGGCAATCCCGGCGTGCTGACACCGCAAGAAGTGGACATCTTCAAGCGCTGGTACGAAGGTGGTGCACCGACGACGCCCTGAGGATTGGACAACGCGCTAGAATGCGCGCCTTCATTGCTCGAAAGGCTGCTGTCCCGGCAGCCTTTTGTTTTGTCATTTCATCGGGACCATGTAGAGGAACACCATGTACAAAAACCTCGCTGCCGCGCTCGCGGCCGCCTGTTTTTCGCTTCTCCCCCACACCTTCTCGCTGGCACAGACTGCGCCCAAAACCGCGCCGGTCAAGGCAGCATTCGTCTATGTCTCGCCCGTGGCCGACGCCGGTTGGACGCATCAGCACGAAAAAGGCCGGCAGGAAATGCTCACTGCGCTGGGCGACAAGGTGCAATCGACCTTTGTAGAAAACGTGGCCGAAGGCGCGGACTCGGAGCGCGTGATCCGCGATCTGGCCCAAGCGGGCAACCAGATCATTTTCACGCCGAGCTTTGGCTATATGGAGCCCACGCTGCGCGTCGCGAAAGAGTTCCCCAGCGTGAAGTTCGAGTCCATCACCGGCTACAAACGGACGGCCAACGTGAGCACGGCGAATGCGCGCTATTACGAAGGCCGCTATCTCTCCGGCGTGCTGGCGGGCCGCATGAGCAAGACCGGCGTGGCAGGCTTCGTCGCCGGTTTTCCGATTCCGGAAGTTATGCAGGGCGTGAACGCGTTTGCGCTCGGCATGCGCTCGGTGAACCCCAAGGCGGTGGTGAAAGTGATCTGGCTCGATGTCTGGTTCGACCCACCCAAGGAGCGTGACGCCGCCATGGCCTTGTTCAATGAAGGCGTGGACGTGATCTCGTTCCAGACCGCGTCCACCGCCATCATGGCCGCAGCGCAGGAGCGCGGAAAATATGCCATCGGCTTCCACTCCAATATGAACAAGGTCGGCCCACAAGCGCAACTCGTTGCCGTTACGCACCAATGGGGCCAGTACTACACCCGCCGCGTTCAGGCGGTGGCAAACGGCGATTGGAAGAGTCAGGACGTATGGGGCGGCGTGCGCGAAGGAATGATTCGCCTGGACGGTTTCAACTCCAAGATCCCGCTGGTCGTGCGTGAAGAAGTCGCCGCCCGCGAGAAAGACATGATCGCCGGAAAGCTGCACCCCTTCCACGCAGGCAAGCAACCCATCCGCGACAACGAAGGCGTGGTGCGCATTGCGGCAGGGCAGTCGCTGAGCGATATGCAAATCCTGCAAATGGACTGGCTGACCGAGGGCGTGCAAGCGCCACGGCGCAAGTAGGGCGCGAGCTACGGGAAAAAATACACCCTCACCCCAACCCTCTCCCGCAAGCGGGCGAGGGGGCAAGAAAAGCAGAGCGCTAGTGCGACACCTCTGCTGCGCCGCAGGACGCAGCAGCCACCTCCCCGAAAACTGACTTGCGGCGGATGTCTGAACGGCGCGCACGCAGTGCGCAAAGTGAGTTCTGACGCATGAACGCCTTTGCTTTGGTTACTTTCATTTGGCACGACAAATGAAAGTGACTGCGCCGCCGGGGCGCACTCCCCGGCTCCGGAAAGTAAAGGAAGAGCAGGGGCAAGCTACCAATCAACGACGTTGCTACAAGAACGAGCGATGCGCATGAGCTGAGGCCGCATTCACCCTCACCCCAACCCTCTCCCGCAAGCGGGCGAGAGAGCAAGACCAGCCGAGCGCGCTCACCACACCGGCAAAATACGCAATCCATATGAACACTATGCGCGCAACCCCATGCCGCCCCCGCGCGCAGCGCGTAAGCTCCGCCCATGCCTATTTATCGCTCCGCACTCCTGCGCTTCACCCCCGAAGGCGCAGCCATTTTTGAAGAAGACGGCCTGCTGGCCACCGAGGCCGATGCGCAAGGCACGCAGCGCGTACTGGCCGCCGGAAGTTGGAGCGCATTGAGCGGTCAGTATGCGGGCCGGGAAGTGATGCACTGGCCGGGGCGCATCATCGCGCCGGGTTTTGTCGATCTGCATATTCACTATCCGCAAACGGACGTGATCGGCTCACCCGCCGACGGTTTGCTGCCCTGGCTAGAGAATTACACGTTCCCGCATGAGTCGCGCTTTTCCGATTCGGCATATGCCGCAGAAGTAGCGCGTTTCTTTGTGGATGAATTGCTGCGCAACGGCGTGACGTCGGCGGTCACGTTCTGCACCTCGCATCCCGGTTCGGTCGATGCGCTGATGCACGAAGCGCAATCCCGGCACATGCGCATGATCGCGGGAAAAGTGCTGCAGGACCGGCATTCCCCCGACGGCGTGCGCGATGCCACCGAGCAGTCGCTGATCGATACCGAGACGCTGATCCAGCGCTGGCACGGCAAGGATCGACTGGGTTACGCCATCACGCCGCGATTTGCGCCTACGAGCACCGATGCGCAACTGCGCGGGGCGGGGGAATTGGCGGCGAAATATCCCGATGTGTGGATTCAGTCGCATGTGGCGGAAAACCGCGACGAAATCCGCTGGGCGCGTGAGCTGTTTCCCGCGTCGCGCAGTTATTTGTCGATCTACGATGATTTTGGCCTGATGCGCGAGCGTGCCCTGTATGCGCACTGCATTCATTTTGATGATGCGGATCGCGCACTCATGCGCGAGCGGCGCACGGCGGCGGCGGTCTGTCCGACGAGCAACCTGTTTCTCTCCAGCGGCTATTTCGATTTCGCCAAGGCCGACGAGGCAGGATTTTTGTATGGACTGGCGAGCGATGTCGGCGGCGGCACGAGCTTCAGCCCCTTTCACACCATGCTCGCAGCGTATTACGTGGGCCGCGAGGGACACGCCAAACAAGGCCAATCGCTCAGCCCGCAGGCATTGTGGTGGCAACACACGGCGGGCGCGGCGCGCGCGGCGGGGCTGGATGGGATCGTGGGCAATTTGCAGCCCGGCTGCGAGGCGGATTTTGTGGTGCTGAATCCACAGGCCACGCCGCTGCTCGCGCGGCGAACGGCGCAGGCGCGTGATCTGGACGAGCTGCTGTTTGCCATGATCGTGCTGGGCGATGACCGCTTGATAGAACGCACGCAATTGGCGTGATGGACCGCGCGCAGGTCGGGCTTGCGCTTGTAGGCATTACTTTGCGGGCAAAATATCCGGTTATGCGCGTATTGCCGAAGGGCGGTGCGCACAATATCTGGCAGTGCCCCGAGAGGTTTCCGGTGGCGCTGCAATCCGAAGTGACTGGAGTGATTGGGATGTCCATCAAGAGCGATAAGTGGATCCGCCGCATGGCTGAGGAACACGGCATGATCGAGCCTTTCGAGCCGGGGCAGGTGCGCCAGGTCGATGGCCGCAAGATCATCAGCTACGGCACGAGCAGCTATGGCTACGACATCCGCTGTGCGCCGGAATTCAAGGTGTTCACCAACATCCACAGCACGGTGGTGGATCCGAAGAACTTTGATGAAAAGAGCTTTGTGGATTTCCACGGTGACTCCTGCATCATCCCGCCCAACAGCTTTGCGCTGGCGCGCACGGTGGAATATTTCCGGATTCCGCGCACTGTGTTGACGGTCTGTCTGGGCAAGAGCACCTATGCGCGCTGCGGCATCATCGTCAACGTGACGCCGTTCGAGCCGGAGTGGGAAGGCTACGTCACGCTGGAGTTCAGCAACACCACTCCGTTGCCCGCACGCATTTACGCGGGCGAGGGCTGTGCGCAGGTGCTGTTCTTCGAGAGCGACGAGGAGTGCGAGGTCAGCTACAAGGATCGCGGCGGTAAATACCAGGGTCAGGTTGGTGTCACACTGCCCAAGGCGTGATTGCGGCACTCTGACGGCGCGCGTGCGGGTGGGGTCGTGCCGGTTGACGATTGATCGCAATTGGTCGTTTTGCGATGGGATGCACGGCCCAAATCCCTGAAAATGCCCGAAAACGCGAGGGCGTCCTACGCCTCGCCCGTCTCAAAATACTGTCAACTTCTGCTATTGCTTTGGCGTTTCCGTAGAGCAGTGGCCGAATGCTCACCACAGTCGCTCATCAGGGCGTAACATTCGGCTCCCACCAAGGCAGATCAACCGGAGAAAAGACAATGAGATGGGAAGGTAATCGCGAGTCCAGCAATGTGGAAGACCGGCGCGGAAGCGGCGGCGGAGGCATGATTGGTGGCCGCTCCATCGGCATTGGTACCGTGGTGGTGGCATTGATCGGATGGGGCGTGTTCGGCATCAACCCTCTGACCACGATTGGCGTACTGTCTGGCGGTGGCGGTCAGCCTCAGGTGCAGCAAGGCCCGGCCAAAGCGCCCCCGGCCAATGACCAGCAAGCCAAGTTTGTGTCGACCGTTCTTGCTTCGACCGAAGATGTGTGGACGCAAATCTTCAAACAAGGTGGTGCGCAATACCGAGAGCCCAAGCTGGTGATTTTCCGAGGTGCAGTGCCTACCGCGTGCGGCACGGGGCAATCGGCCATGGGGCCGTTTTACTGCCCCGGCGACCAGAAGGTGTATCTGGATATGGACTTCTTCGATACCATGAGCCGCCAGTTGGGCGCGCCGGGTGAATTTGCGCGCGCTTACGTGATTGCGCACGAAGTGGGGCATCACGTGCAAACGCTACTGGGCACCACCGACAAGGTGGACAGCATGCGCGGCCGCGTGAGCCAGCGCGACCAGAATGCGTTGTCGGTGCGGTTGGAATTGCAGGCGGATTGCTACGCGGGCATCTGGGCCAACCATTCGCAGCAAGCCAAGAACTGGCTCGACCAAAGCGATATCGAATCTGCGATCAACGCCGCGCAGCAGATTGGCGACGACAAGCTGCAGCGCCAGCAGACGGGCACAGTGCGCCCTGATGCATTCACACACGGCTCCAGCGCCCAGCGCGTGCGCTGGTTCACTACCGGTTTGAAGACTGGCAGTGTCCAGTCGTGCGATACCTTCAGTGCCCAGTCGATCTGATTGACGTGCAGCAAATGTGCCGATCCGGTGTTTTTCACGCCGGTTTAGTGCAAGCTGCCACAATTTTGTCGGGTCTTGGCATGCTGAAAACCCCGACTTGGCGTGTCAATGCGACAATAGGGGCTTCATGACACAAGCCTATTCTTCCCTCGCGCTGGCAGATCCGCTCAAGCGCGCCGTAGCCGATATGGGCTACGAGTTCATGACGCCCATTCAGGAGCAGGCCATTCCGGTCGTGCTTTCTGGGCAGGACGTCATGGGTGCCGCGCAGACTGGCACCGGAAAGACGGCAGCATTTTCGCTGCCGTTGCTGCAGCGACTGCTGAAGCACGAGAACACTTCGGCATCGCCCGCACGCCATCCGGTGCGCGCGTTGGTGCTGCTTCCCACGCGCGAGCTGGCGGATCAGGTCGCGCAGCAAATCGCCATGTACTCCAAATACACCAAGCTGCGCAGCACGGTGGTGTTTGGCGGCATGGATATGAAGCCGCAGACGGCGGAGCTCAAAAAGGGCGTAGAGGTGCTGGTGGCAACGCCCGGGCGCCTGCTCGACCATATCGAAGCCAAAAATGCAGTCCTCAATCAGGTAGAGTACGTGGTGCTGGACGAGGCGGACCGCATGCTGGACATTGGCTTTCTGCCCGACCTGCAGCGCATCCTGTCGTTCCTGCCCAAGACCCGTACCACGTTGCTCTTCTCGGCCACGTTCTCGCCGGAAATCAAGCGACTGGCCGGCAGTTATCTGCAAAACCCGATCACCATCGAGGTAGCACGCCCGAACGAAACGGCTTCCACGGTAGAGCAGCGTTTCTATTCGGTGAGCGATGACGACAAGCGCCGCGCCGTGCGCCAGGTGCTCAAGGATCGCGGCGTGACGCAGGCCTTTGTGTTCACCAACAGCAAGCTCGGTTGTGCGCGCCTGGCGCGCAGTTTGGAGCGCGATGGACTCAAGACAGCCGCATTGCACGGTGACAAGAGCCAGGACGAGCGGCTGAAGGCGCTGGAAGCATTCAAGAGCGGCGAAGTCAGCTTGCTGGTGTGTACCGATGTGGCCGCGCGTGGGCTGGACATCAAGGACGTGCCAGCGGTCTTCAATTTCGACGTGCCATTCAACGCCGAGGACTATGTGCACCGCATTGGCCGCACAGGCCGCGCGGGCGCGTCGGGTTTGGCGGTGACGCTCGTGACGTCGCACGATGCCAAATTGGTGGGCGACATTGAGAAGCTCACCAAAAAGAAGATCAATTTGGAGCCGATGGAGCTGGACGACGAGCGTCCACGCGGCCGGTTCAATGATGGTCGCCGTGCCTGGGGTGGTGAAGAGGGCGATGCAGGCACTTCTGGTGCATCGCATTCCCGTGGTTACCACCGCGAAGGACGCGAGAATCGGGAAGGCCGGGAGCCGCGCGGTTATCGCCAGGCGCCGGTGTCCAGGGATCCGTTTTTCGACAAGCCATACGAAGCCAGCGATGCGCCTTTGCAACCGGCAAGCTGGGAGACATCGGGCAAGAGTCAACCTGCACGCGCAGGCGCCTCTGCCAATATCCGCACCCGGCGCAAGATTCCCGCGTTGTTCAAACCCATGCCCAAGCCGACGCAATCGTCGCAGCCACAGTGATCGGGCCATCCGCTGGCGCGTGAGCAGCGCGCCAGTCATCCATGATTGCTGACCCGATCAGCCCGGCTTTTGGGCCTGATCGCAGCGTACATTCCACAACTCGCGTTCCTCCGGGCGTGCTCCCAGACGCATGGCGCTGAGGCAGCCGCCCCAGACGCAGCCCGTGTCCAGGCCCAGCAAGTTGGGCCGATTCAGCAGCCCGAGCGTGGACCAGTGGCCAAATGCGACCACGACATCAGCGGTTTTTCGCCCCGGCGCTTCAAACCACGGGACCAACCCGGCGGGCGGTGTTTCTGCGCTTTCCGCGCTGTCAAAATCCATGCGCCCCTCGGGGGTGCAAAAACGCAGTCGTGTCAGCGTATTGACGATGACGCGCAAGCGGTCCACGCCCTCCAGGCGGGTGTCCCAACGATCGGGCAGGTTGCCATACATCTGCGCCAGAAACTGCGGCAGTTCGGGACTGCGCAAGATGCGCTGAACTTCGTCGGCATACGCCAGCGTGTCGGTCAGCGACCAAGAAGGCAATACACCGGCGTGCACCATCAGCAGGGGTGTTCCGCCCCAATCGAGGTTGCGCGCGAGCGGTTGATGACGCACCCAATCGAGCATGGCTTCGCGATCGTCGGCATCAAGCACGCTGGACAGGGTGTCGCGGCGAGAAGGATGGCGCGCACCGTGCGCGGCGGCCAGCAAATGCAGATCATGATTGCCAAGCAGGGCGCGCACGCTGTCTCCCCCTTGCATGCAGCGGCGCAGCACGCTGGCAGAACTCGGGCCCCGGTTGACCAGATCGCCCAGTAAATAAAGTGTGTCGCGGCTGGGAGAGAAATCCACCGTCTCCAGAAGACGCACATATGCGTCGTCGCAACCTTGCAGGTCACCAATGCAGTAAATGGCCATATCCAGCGCAATCCATCCAAAGCGATTCAATGCAGTGATTGTCGCTGACGATGGGTGTCCGCCAGAGGTCTCACGGGATCATCGGGCTAGAACGAAACCGTCCGGCGATCGTGTGGTGAATGCGCTTGGGGATGTGGAATGCCTCGGTCCGCTGTAATAAGTAGGGGCTCTCGAACGGACCCTACGCATACGACTTTATGAGTATGGTTCGTTCTAGATGCACTCCAATGAGTGTGCGGCGCGATGGAGCTCACGGGCTTCGTGTAAATCCTCGCGGATAGTAACAGAATGAATCAAAATGGATGAATCTTGTGGAATCGATGTGGGTGTTTGCAAAAAGTTCCGTAACTTTTTCAACTTTCCTTATGATGACGATCGTTTAATTCTCTGAAGTTACACTTATTTTTCTAAATATCGGACATGGCTATTCGAATGTTTATATAATCCCGTCATCTTTCAACTCTTTACTAGCCAATATCATGAATGAAAGCTACAAAGACCTCCTTAAGCAACGGGAAGATCTCGAAAAGCGCATCAATGAAGCGCGTCGGCAGGAGCTGTCCGCTGCGGTCGCTCAGGTGCGCGGTCTCGTGGCTGAATATGGACTGACAGCACAGGATGTTTTCCCATCCGGTCGCGGTTCACGTTCGTCCTCCACTTCCGGTGTCAAGGTTGCTCCCAAGTATCGCAACCCCGAGACAGGCGAAACGTGGACCGGTCGTGGCAAGGCCCCCAAGTGGATTCAAAACCAGGATCGCGAGCAGTTCGCTATCTGAACAACTCAGAAAATCGTAGTGATATGGGCTGTTGCAGTCCGTTCATATGATGCACTGCCGAACCTGATTCGGGAAAAGTCCGCTCTTGCGGACTTTTTTGTTTGTACGGCACGCCGAGTTCTGTGTTAAGTAGTAGTTCAGCGAGGTAGACAATGTGATTGATGGAAGAAGTGCAGTCCTTTACGAAGGTTGTTGAAAATGCTGCATTGCAGCAAATGGTCAGAATCTGGATTAACGATTTGTTATTCAATTGTCATATGCGCGATCATTTTGAATGTGACGCTGGCGTGAGGTGTCGATTAAAAATCAGATGAATCGAATAACCTGCGCCACGCTCAGGGCATATGAAGCGATGGATGTAGGACATGGTCTCTGCAGCGGATCTCGCGCTGGGGCGAACGCCGTCTCATCGGGTGATGTGCTGCAAAGCTGCACGCGCCCTGTGTCTGTCGCCCGTTCGACTGCGGGAGAGGGCTTTGCATGGTGCAGTCTCAGAAGATGCATCAGACGTCCGGAGCTGTAAGACGTTGCCCCGGATGTGCCGTCATGCACCTCTGATGGCGAAACATCACGTCCGCTGCCAGAATAGGCAGTACTCGCTTCCACAACCGGAGTTTCAGAATATGGTCAAGACCCACGAATCAAGCCATGCCTTTGCATCCACGCTCAAGACATTCGCAGCGGGATCGGGCAAGGCGCGCAAGGCACAGTACTTTTCGCTGCCTGAACTGGCGAAGCAATATGCGAATGTCAGCCGCCTTCCTGTTTCGATCCGCATCGTGCTCGAATCGGTTCTGCGCAATTGCGATGGCATCAAGGTCATGCCGGAGCATGTCGAACAGCTCGCCAACTGGCAACCGCATGGCGAGCGCAAGGATGAAATCCCCTTTGTTGTCGCGCGCGTCGTGTTGCAGGACTTCACGGGTGTGCCACTGCTGGCCGACCTCGCGGCTATGCGCAGCACGGCGTCAGCGTTGGGCAAAAAGCCAAAGGCCATCGAGCCCCTCGTGCCGGTCGACCTGGTAGTGGACCACTCGATCATGGTGGACTATTACGGCAACAAGGGTGCACTCGACCTGAACATGAAGCTGGAGTTCCAGCGCAACAACGAGCGCTATCAGTTCATGAAATGGGGCATGCAGGCATTTGACACGTTCGGTGTCGTGCCCCCGGGTTTTGGCATCGTGCACCAGGTGAATCTGGAGTACCTGGCGCGCGGCGTGCACAAAACCAAAGGTGATGTGTACTACCCCGATTCGCTGGTGGGCACGGATAGCCACACCACCATGATCAACGGCATCGGCGTGGTCGCGTGGGGTGTGGGCGGTATCGAAGCCGAGGCGGCGATGCTGGGGCAGCCCGTGTATTTCCTCACGCCGGACGTGGTTGGTTTTGAATTGACCGGCAAGCTGCGCGAAGGCGTGACCGCGACCGATCTGGTGCTCACCGTCACCGAGCTTCTGCGCAAGGAAAAGGTCGTAGGCAAGTTCGTCGAGTTTTACGGCGAAGGCACGCGCAGCCTGTCGGTTCCCGACCGCGCGACCATCGGCAATATGGCGCCTGAATATGGCGCGACGATGGGCTTCTTCCCGGTCGATGAAAAGACGGTGGAGTACTTCCAGGGCACCGGCCGCACCAAGGAGGAGATCGCCGCATTCGAGGCGTACTTCAAGGCGCAGGGTCTGTTTGGTGTGGCCAATCCCGGCGACATCGATTACTCGCACGTTGTGCGCCTGGACCTTGGCTCGGTCGCTCCCAGTCTGGCGGGGCCGAAGCGTCCACAAGACCGGATCGAGATCGGTAATGTCGCGGCCAAATTCACGGAGTTGTTCACGGCGCCTGCCGCTGAAAATGGCTTCAATCTTCCGGTGGAAAAGCTGGGGTTGAGCTATCCCGTGCATATCAATGGCGCGGGCGAAACCGCCGAGCCCAATCACGATCCACTGCCGCTGGGTGCGCCGCAGAACATGGCGGAGATGGTCGCCAATGCGCCCATGGTGGATGACCAGCCCGCGAGCCTCAGGGCCGCCGATGCCCAGGTCGCCGCTGCCGAGGGCCACGACATCGAATTGCACAATGGCGACGTGCTGATCGCCGCCATCACCAGTTGCACGAACACGTCCAACCCGAGCGTGATGCTGGCCGCCGGTCTGCTGGCAAAGAAGGCGGTGGAGGCGGGGCTGAAAGTCAAGCCGCACGTCAAGACCTCGCTTGCGCCGGGCTCGCGATTGGTGACGTTGTATCTGACTGAATCCGGGTTGCTGCCGTATCTGGAAAAGCTCGGTTTTGCCGTAGCTGGTTATGGCTGCACGACCTGTATCGGCAATGCGGGCGATTTGCTGCCCGAGTTCAACGCCGCCATCGTGCAGAACGATCTGGTGTGCGCTGCGGTACTGTCGGGCAACCGTAACTTTGAAGCGCGTATTCACCCCAACATCCGCGCCAACTTCCTCGCCAGCCCGCCACTGGTGGTGGCCTACGCGATCGCAGGCAACGTGCGCAAGGATCTGATGACCGAACCGGTGGGTCAGGGCAAGGGCGGACGCGACGTGTATCTGGGCGACATCTGGCCCAGCACCGACGAAGTGCAAAAACTGATGAAGTACGCCATGAACGGAAAGGCGTTCCGCGCCAACTACGAAAAGGTGTCGAGCGAGCCGGGCAAGCTGTGGGAGAAAATCCAGGGCGTGACGGGTGCCACCTATACATGGCCCGAGAGCACCTATATTGCCGAGCCGCCGTTCTTCGATGGTTTCACGCTCGATCTGCCGGAGCGCCCAAAAGCCTCCGGCAGCCCATACGCCGTGCACAAGGCGCGGGTGATGGCGTTGTTTGGTGACTCGATCACGACCGATCACATCTCGCCCGCCGGCTCGATCAAGGAGACATCGCCGGCTGGTAAGTGGCTGCTGGAAAACGGCGTGAAGAAGGCCGATTTCAATAGCTATGGCTCGCGCCGGGGCAATCACGAGGTGATGATGCGTGGCACCTTCGCTAATGTGCGCATCAAGAATCTGATGATTCCCGCATTGCCCGACGGTTCGCGCGAAGAGGGCGGCCTGACGCTGTATCGCGATGGTCAGGGCGTGGCCACCAAGATGGCCATCTATGACGCCGCGATGAAATACCAGTCCGAAGGTCGTGCGACGGTCATTCTGGCGGGTGAGGAATACGGCACCGGCTCCAGCCGCGACTGGGCTGCCAAGGGCACGCAGCTTCTGGGCATCAAGGCCGTGGTGGCACGCAGTTTCGAGCGCATCCACCGCTCGAATCTGGTCGGCATGGGCGTGCTGCCGCTGCAATTCAAGGGCGACGACAGTTGGCAAACCCTGGGGCTGACGGGTGACGAGTACATCGACGTGATTCCCGCCGCCGATCTTGCTCCGCAAAGCGATGCGGAGTTGATTATCACGAGCAAGGATGGCAGCCGCCGCAGTGTGAGCGTGAAGTTGCGCATCGACACGCCGATCGAGGTGGACTACTACCGTCACGGCGGTATCTTGCCGTACGTGTTGCGCCAGTTGCTGGCCGACTGATCTGCGCTGCATACAGGGCTGGGCGCCGGGCCGCGAGGTCCGGCGTTTTCATTTGTACCTGCGAATTGCCATAAATCATTGGCTTGCCCCGCGCCATTTGATTTTCGCGCGGGCTACACAGCACAATCGCACATATGCATAAACAGATTCTGATCGCCGGTGGTGGCATCGGCGGGCTCGCGGCTTCGATCGGCGCGGCCTGTGCGGGGTGGGACGTGCGTTTGTTCGAGCGCGCGCCGGAATTCACCGAGGTCGGTGCCGGGGTGCAGATCGGCCCCAACGTGGTGCGCCGCCTGCAGGCCTGGGGCTTGCAGCGTGAACTCCAGGCGGTGGCCGCCTTTCCTGACCGGCTGCAGGTGCGCAGCGCCGTCGATGGCGATGTACTGGCCGCGCTGCCGCTGGGCGCTTCGGTCATTCAGCGCTATGGCGCAGCGTATGCGACGATCCACCGCGCCGATCTGCACGCGCTGCTGCTCAATGAGGCGCAAAAGCGCGCCGGCATTCATCTGAATCTGAACCAGACCATCGACCAGCATTCCCAAACCGGGGAGGTGGTCACCATCCGGCTCCAAAGCGGCGTGCTGGTGGAAGGCGATGCGCTCATCGGCGCGGACGGTCTGCGCAGCGGCACGCGCGCGCGTCTGTTGGGCGAGAAGGTCGTGCGTGCCTCGGGCCATCTGGCGTATCGCGCCGTGGTGCCGCAGAGCCAGTTGCCGCAAGCCATGCGCACCACGCAGGTCACGGCGTGGCTCGGGCCACGGCTGCACGTGGTGCAGTATCCGCTGCGGCGCGGTGAGCTGATGAACGTGGTGGCGATTCGCCATGGCGAATCGCCCGCCGATCTGGACTCCTGGGACCACAGCGTGAACGCCGCCGATCTGGATGCGGCACTCTCGGGCACCTGCAGCGCGCTGCGCGAGTTGATCCACACGGTGCCGGAGATCAGCGGCGGCTGGCGTCTGTGGCCGTTGGCGGATCGTCCGCCAGTGCGCGGTCCCGAGGAGATGGCGCAGGGTTTGGTGGCGTTGCTGGGCGACGCGGCGCATCCGATGCGGCCCTATCTCGCGCAAGGCGCGGGCATGGCCATCGAGGATGCGGCGGAATTGCAGCGTGCGCTGTCCATGCATGACTTGGAGGTGGACCTGCGCCTGCGCCGCTATGCGCTGAACCGTTGGCAGCGCAACGCACGCGTGCAGGAGCGCTCGCGCCGCAATGGCGTCATCTTTCATGCCACCGGCCCGGTGCGCTGGGGGCGCGACCTTTCGCTGCGGCTGCTGGGAGAGCGCTTGCTGGATGTGCCGTGGCTGTATCGCGGGGATGGCTCGAACGCCAGCCGCTTGTAGTCCGTAACCCGCAGCCTGAACTTCAGGACCGATTCAGGTAGGGGCGGGTGGCTGTGGTAGCAGCCGGAATGCGAGCGCCGCCAGCACGAGCAAGGCAGCGATGCTGCCCATCACCGGGCCAAACGCCTCCATGCCGTGCGCTTGTGCGAGCGAGGCCACCATTCCGGTGAACCATTGCATGGCCGCAATGCCCAGAAACATCGCCATGGTGAACACCGCCATCGCACGCCCCGTCAGTGCTGCCGGGTAGGCTGCGCGCACATCGGCGTATTGCAGCACGACGAAACCGATCAGGAAGCCGATCACCAACGCCATGGCGATATTCACCCATGCGTTGTGCGACACGGCAATCACGGCGAACAGCGCCGCCATGGTCAGCGTACCCATGAGCAACCAGCGCCGACGGTGCGCCGGTCCCGGGTCGATGCGACCAAACACCATCGGCCCGAACATGCCGATCATCGACAGTATCAACAGCACGTTGCCGCTCTCGACGAGGGAAAAGCCGAAGCGGTTCACCAGCAACGGGCCCATCCACAAGCCCCGCAGGCTGATGAACGCGGCATAGGTGATGAAGCCCAGCGCCACCACGCCCCAGGTGTGCGACAGCGTGAACAGCGCGGCAAAACCACGCGCGGCCTTGCCAAGCGATTCACGCTCGCGCGCGTGGCCGGTGGGGCTATCGGCTGCGACTGCGGGCTCGTGCACGCTGCGCCAGACCCAGATCCACGCGGCCACCGACAATGCGCCCAGCACGCCATACCCCACACGCCATGAAGTGGTTTGCACCAACCATGCCAACGGCGTGCCGGTAAATAGCATGCCCAGCGTACCGATGGCCATCGCCATGCCGGACACGGCAGCGAATTGCTGCACCGGAAAGTGGCGCGAGATGAACACCGTGCACGCGAGAAACGCCGGTGCGCACCCCACGCCGATCAACGCCTGTCCGAGCAGCAACATGCCATATCCCGACGCTGCGGCGGACAGCCAGGCCCCGCCAATCGCCAGGGGAGCCGCCACGAGAATGGTGCGGCGCACGCCCCACAGGTCGATGGCGATGCCCATGAAGATTTGCATCGCGCCAAACATGAAGTGAAAGCTGCCCGCGAACACGCCCAGCGCCTGGGGCGAAAGCCCCATCTCGTCCGCCAACGGCGTCGCCATGATGGCGGCTACCGTGCGATAGGAATTGCTCAGCGCGAAGCCGGCGATCAGGGCCAGCAGCATGGCCCACAGCGCGCGGGACGGCGGCGCGGCGGGCACAGCGCGATCTTTTGTCTCGGTCATTCTTGTTGTTTGTGATGCGGCAGCGCCCAGTGTGCCCCAGTTGCCGCTATCGCGCCGGAGCGATCATGAATACGCGCTGAATGAACGGACTGTAACCTGCAAACTACCGGGTGATCCTGGAAGCGAAACTTTCAGCGCCGATAATCAACCCTTTCGCTTGCCGTCTGGAAACCAACGTGGATCTGCTTTTGCTGCTCAAGGCCGCCATCATGGGCGTGGTCGAGGGGCTTACCGAATTTCTTCCCATCTCTTCAACCGGTCACCTGATTCTTGCGGGATCGTTGCTGGGCTTCGATGATGCAAAGGCCAAGGTATTCGATATCGCCATCCAGACGGGCGCGATCTTCGCCGTGATCCTGGTGTACTGGCAGCGCATCCGCACCACCATCGTGGAATTGCCCACGCAGCGGCGCGCGCAGAAGTTTGCGCTCAATGTGCTGATCGGCTTCATTCCTGCGGTCATCCTGGGCCTGCTGTTTGGCAAGTTCGTCAAATCGCACCTGTTCACGCCGGTGGTGGTGGCCTCCACCTTCATCATCGGTGGCTTCATCATCCTCTGGGCCGAGCGCCGCTCCGCCGTGACCACCCGCGTGGAGACTGTGGACGACATGACGCCGCTGGACGCGCTCAAGGTGGGCCTCGTGCAATGCCTGGCGCTGGTGCCGGGCACCAGCCGCAGTGGCGCGACCATCATCGGCGGCATGCTGCTGGGGCTTTCGCGCAAGGCCGCGACGGATTTCTCGTTCTTCCTCGCCATTCCCACGCTGATCGGCGCAGGCGTCTACAGCCTCTACAAAGAGCGCGCCTTGCTGTCGCTGCATGACCTGCCGCTGTTCCTCACGGGACTGGTGTTTGCCTTCCTCAGCGCCTGGTTGTGCGTGCGCTGGCTGCTGCGCTACATCAGCACCAACAGCTTCGTGCCGTTTGCCTATTACCGCATTGTGTTCGGCATCATCGTGCTGCTGACCTCGTGGACTGGCGTGGTGCAGTGGGCCGACTGACGAGGTGATGGAGGCCGGGCGGGGCGCGTTCGCGTCAGCCCTTGCGGCTGTAGCGCGTTGACGCAGCCGGAGCAACACCCGCCAGATTGTTCACCGTGGCTTCGATGGCGGCTGCGGTGATGAGGGGTTTTTCCATCGGGAAAAGATGGCTTCCGTCCAGCATGGTGACGCGCCCGCAGGTGATGCGGCGGGTGAGCGCCATGCCGATCTGCTTGAGCTCCTCCGACTGCAGGCCACCAATGAACGCCGCCGGACATTGCAGCGGATGCGCCTTGAACAGCCGCGACAGGTTATGTGGCAGCGTGTTGTAGATAGCGGTTTCCACGTCGCGGTCAAACGCCAGCACGCGCTTGCCGTCGCGCTCTTCCAACCCGTTGGTGACATAGTCGCGCAGCACGCGCTCATCCCAATGGGCGAATGCCTTCTTGTGCCGGAAGTGATCAAAGGCCTGTTCCGCGCTGTCCCAGCTATTGCGGCGCGCGCGGCTGATCTTGCCCGGTGTGAGTGCGCCCGCCATCTGCGTGCGCTTGGCCACGTCGAACGCGCTGGCGCGCCAGCCACCCAGCAGCGGAGAGTCGATCAGCACGACGCCGCGTGCCAGTTCGGGGTGCCGCGCCGCCGCCATCACGCTCAGAAAGCCGCCCAGTGAATGCCCGACGAGAAACGCCTGCTCTCCCGTGCGTTGCTGCTCGCTGGCGGCAAAGTCGGCCAACTGCTGCACCAGATGCGGCCAGTTGTCGCTGACACGATAGGGGTCTTCATGACCGTAGCGCTCCACCGCATTCACGCTGAAGCCGCGCTCGCGCAAGTTCTCGAACAACACGCGATAGGTGCTGGCCGGAAAGCTGTTGGCGTGCGAAAAAACGATGGCGGTCATGGTGTGGCGGGCCGCGTCAGATCAGCTTCTCGTCCGGGCTGGTGATTTTTTTCAGGTGCTGGCTACGAATGGGGTCGACGCGCAGCGGCACCTCAGTCGCACGTCCGTTCCATGCCGGATCTTCGATGCTGTCGAACACCTGGCGCAGTCGCTCGCCCCAGCTTTCGTGGAGCATGCGGAAATAGGGATTGTGCTCGTCGATGCAGACGATTCTCTCGGAGGCGAACTGGTCCACCTCGTAGACCACCAGATCCAGCGGCAAGCCGACGGAGAGGTTGGACTTGAGCGTGCTGTCCATCGACACCAGCGCGCACTTGGCGGCCTCGTCCAGCGGCGTGGTTGGCGTGATCACGCGATCGAGCACCGGCTTGCCGTATTTGGACTCGCCCACCTGAAAGTAAGGCGTCTCTGCCGTGGCTTCGATGAAATTGCCCGCCGAATACACCTGGAACAGGCGCATTCCCTCGCCCTTGATCTGGCCGCCCAGAATGAGCGAGACGTTGAAATCCACGCCTGCGCGCTGCAGCGATTCCCCATCGCGGTCGTAGATGCGGCGCACGGCGGCACCCAGCACACGCGCTACATCGAACATGCTGGTGGCATTCCAGATGGTGAGGGCCTCGCCACCTTCCTCCGCGCACGGCAGCTTGGTGACCTGCAGGATTTCACGCACGGATTGGGAAATGCTCAGGTTGCCCGCCGACAGCAGGACCATGAACCGGTCGCCCGTGTTTTCATAGACCATCATTTTGCGAAAGGAACTGATCTGGTCCAGACCCGCATTGGTGCGCGAGTCCGAGAGAAACACCAGTCCTGCGTTGAGCTTGATGGCAACGCAATACGTCATAGGATGAGTTGGAAAAAAAGCCGAAGGCGCAAGTGTAGTCGCGTCAGAAAGCTGACGTTGTCGCCACTGACAAAGACGAAACGAACGGTTAACCAACGGTTTACAGGCGCTGGCTATGATGAAGGGAAAGAACCCTACTTACATCAAGGCTGACATGCCCCAACGTCACATCCCCACCTTTCGTGCTTGCAGTACATCCGCTTACAGCCAATTGCAGCGGGGCCGCGCGCAAAGCAGCCTGCTTTGGGGCGCGGTGGTACTGGCATTGGTGGCGGGTGGTGGCTATTGGTGGTTTGCCCACAAGCAGGCAGATGGAGCCAAGCCCGCCCCGGCTGCCAGCGCGCAGAACGCGGGGGCGGGTGGTCGCGGTGGCTCTGGCAGAGGTCCGGGCGGAATGGGAGCGCAAATGGGAGCGCAAATGGGCGGGGCGCAAGCACAGCCAGTTTCGGCGGGCGTGGTGGACCGGCGCGACATGCGCGTGCTGGTCAGCGCCATCGGCACGATGAATGCCCGCGCCACTGCCGTCGTGCGTGCGAAGGTGGCGGGTGAGCTCATCAAGCTGCACTTCAAGGAAGGCGATGAGGTCAAGGCGGGCCAGTTGCTGGCCGAGATCGATCCGCGCAGCTTCCAGGCCACGCTCAATCAAGTGCAGGGCACGCTGGCGCGTGATCAGGCCTTGCTGAAGAACGCGCAACTCGATCTGCAGCGCTACAAGGAACTGCAGGCGCAGGACTCCATCGCCAACCAGCAGGTGGACACGCAAGCCGCGCTGGTGCGCCAATACGAGGGCACGGTGGCGTCGGACAAGGGGCAGGTGGACGCGGCCAAACTGCAATTGAGCTACACGCGGGTGACGGCGCCGATCTCCGGGCGACTGGGCTTGCGCCAGGCTGATCTGGGTAACGTGGTGAATCCGTCCGATGCGAACGGGCTGGTCACGATCACGCAGGTCAAACCCATTGATGCGGTGTTTTCGTTGCCGGAGGCGCACGTCAGCACCCTCGCGCAGCGGTTGGCCGAGCGCCGCGATCTGCCCGTCGAGCTCTGGGACCGCGACCAAAAGCAGATGCTGGGCAAGGGGCGCTTGAATGCGCTGGACAACACCATTGACACCACCACCGGCACCGTCAAAGCCAAGGCTGCGTTCGACAATGCGGATGGCAAGCTGTTTGCCAACCAGTTCGTGAACGTGAAGCTCCAGGTCAATCTGCTGGAGAACGCGCTCACCGTACCGGCGACGGCGGTGCAGAACAATTACGTCTATCTGGTGAAGCCGGACAACACCGTCACGCAACGCAAGATCACGGTGGGAACGACCGATGGCAACCGCGTGAGCGTGCAAGGCGATCTGCAGCCGGGCGATCAGGTGGTCACCGATGGCATCGACCGGCTGCGCGAGGGCGCACGGGTGTCCATCATTGCGCCCGACAAGGTCAGCAACGTCGATCAGGCATTGGAAACCGCCAAGGGCCAGCAGCGCATGCCGCCCAATCTGCCGCCGGAAATCCGGGCCAAACTCGCCACCATGAACCCCGAAGAGCGCCGCGCCTATGTGCAGAAGTTGCGCGCAGAACGCGCCGCTGCCGGGGGCGCGCAGGCACCGGCCAGCGCAGCCTCCGCGCCGCAGGCGGCGCCCGCATCACCGGCGTCGGCAGCTTCGGCCGCTGCCAGTCGTTAACCCGCCGCTGCCCTGCAACGGACATCCAGTGCAGCAATCGAATCGGCGGACTCCATGAATCTTTCTCGACTGTTTATCCTGAGGCCCATCGCCACCACGCTGCTGATGGTGGCGGTGCTGATATCGGGCATCCTGGCCTACCGGCTGCTGCCCATCTCGGCGCTGCCGCAGGTGGACTATCCGACCATCGAAGTCACCACGCTCTATCCCGGCGCCAGCCCGGACGTGATGACCTCCAACGTCACCGCGCCGCTGGAGCGCCAGTTCGGCCAGATGCCCGGGCTGTCGCAAATGTCGTCCACCAGTTCTGGCGGCGCATCGGTCATCAGCCTGCGCTTTTCGCTCGACATGTCGATGGACGTGGCCGAGCAGCAGGTGCAGGCGGCCATCAATGCCGGCTCCAACCTGCTGCCCAATGATTTGCCGATGCCACCGACCTACAGCAAGGTCAACCCGGCGGACGCGCCCATCCTCACGCTGGCCATCACCTCGCCTTCGCTGCCCGTCATCCGCGTGAACGACATGGTGGAAAACCGCCTTGCGCCCAAGCTCTCGCAAGTGAAGGGCGTGGGGCTGGTGGCGATCGCGGGTGGACGCAGGCCCGCCGTGCGCATTCAGGCCAATCCCACGGCGCTGGCCAGTTATGGCATGACGCTGGACGATGTGCGCTCCGCCATCGCCGCCGCCAACGTGAAGGGTGCCAAAGGCGGTTTTGACGGGCCGGACCGCGCCTCCACCATCGACGCGAACGACCAACTGCAATCTGCTGCCGAATACCGCAACCTGATCATTGCGTTCAAGAACGGCAACCCGATCCGCTTGTCCGACGTTGCCAACACGGTGGACGATGCAGAGAACACTCGACTGGCCGCCTGGGCCGCGAACCCGGAGCAGGGCTCGCAGGCCGGGGTGATCCTCAACATCCGCCGCCAACCCGGAGCGAACGTGATCCAGACAGTGGACGCCATCAAGGCGCTGCTGCCGCAGTTGAAGGAGACGTTGCCTGCCTCGCTCGACGTGCAGATTCTGACCGACCGCACGGTGACCATTCGCGCATCCGTGGACGACATGCAGGTGGAACTCATGCTCGCCATCGCGCTGGTGGTGGCGGTGATCTTCGTGTTCCTGCGCAGTTGGTCCGCCACGCTCATTCCCAGCTTCGCGGTGCCGCTTTCGCTGGTCGGCACCTTTGGTGTGATGTATCTGTCGGGCTTTTCCATCAACAACCTCACGTTGATGGCGCTGACCATTTCCACCGGCTTCGTCGTGGACGATGCCATCGTGATGATCGAGAACATTGCGCGCTACGTGGAGCGCGGCGAGCCGCCCACGCAGGCCGCGCTCAAGGGGGCCAAGCAGATCGGCTTCACCATCATCTCGCTCACCATTTCGCTGGTGGCGGTGCTGATTCCATTGCTCTTCATGGGCGATGTGGTGGGGCGTCTGTTTCACGAATTCGCCATCACCATGGTGGTGGCCATCCTGCTGTCGGCGGTGGTGTCGCTGACGCTCACGCCCATGTTGTGCGCGCGCTTGCTCAAGCACACGCCGGAAGAACAGCACGGACGCCTCTACCACGCGACGGGGCGCTTCTTCGACGGCATGATCGAGCGATACGGTCGCATGCTGCACTGGGTGCTGGACCATCGCGGGCTCACATGGATCGTTTTTCTGGCCACGATGGCGATCACCGCGCTACTGTATTTCGCCGTGCCCAAGGGCTTCTTCCCTGAGCAGGACACGGGCACGATCCAGGCGACGACCGAGGCCGATCAGTCCATCTCGTTTGCCTCGATGGCGGAGCGCCAGCAGGCGCTGGTGGCGGCGCTGCTCACCGATCCGGCGGTGCAGTCCATCTCCTCCTTCATCGGCGTCGATGGCACGAACACGACGCTGAACACGGGCCGGCTGCTCATCGACCTGAAGCCGCATGGCGAGCGCGACGGCGTGGCCACCGTGCTGCGCCGACTGTCCGACGATGCCAATCAGGTGCCGGGCATCCGCCTGTTCGCCCAGCCGGTGCAGGACCTCACCATCGAGGACCGCCAAGCGCGCACGCAATACCAGTTGCTGTTGTCCTCGCCCGATATGGATCTGCTCGCCAGCAGCACCAACGAACTGGAACAGCGCATGCGCGGGCTGTCCGAAGTCATCGACGTCAGCACCGATCTGCAGAATCAGGGCCGGCAAGCCTATGTGCGCATCGACCGGGCGCAGGCCAGTCGCCTGGGCGTGACCGTGTCTGCCATCGATACGGCGCTGTACAACGCGTTCGGGCAGCGGCTGATCTCGACCATCTTCACTCAGTCCAACCAATACCGCGTGGTGCTGGAAGTGGCACCGCAGTTCAAGGTCGGTCCCGAAGCGCTGCAGTCGATCTATGTGTCGTCCTCCAGCGGCCCGCCGGTGCCGTTGTCGTCCCTGGCCACCATCGAAGAGCGCAACATGGCGCTGGCGGTGAACCATGTGGGCCAGTTGCCAGCGGCGACGATTTCGTTCAACACCGCCCCAGGTGTATCGCTGGGGCACGCCGTGGACGCGGTGCAGAACGTGATGAAGACCATGCGCGCGGAAGGCAAGTTGCCACTGTCGGTGGATACGAGTTTCCAGGGCGCGGCGCTGGCGTTCGAGGCCTCACTGTCCAACACGCTGCTGCTGGTGCTGGCAGCGGTGATCACCATGTACATCGTGCTCGGCGTGCTGTATGAAAGTACGATCCACCCGGTCACGATCCTGTCCACGCTGCCGTCTGCAGCGGTGGGTGCATTGCTGGCGCTGCTGGCGTTCAGGATCGATCTGGACATCATCGCCATCATCGGCATCGTGCTGCTGATCGGCATCGTGAAGAAGAACGCCATCATGATGATCGACTTCGCGCTGGAGGCGCAGCGCGATGAGGGCCTCAGTGCGCACGACGCCATTTTTCAGGCGTGTCTGCTGCGCTTCCGTCCGATCCTGATGACCACCCTGGCCGCGCTGCTTGGCGCGCTGCCGCTGATGCTGGGTACGGGCGTAGGCAGCGAGTTGCGCCATCCACTGGGTGTGACGCTGGTGGGCGGTCTGCTGGTGAGCCAGCTCATCACGCTGTTCACCACGCCAGTCATCTATCTGACGTTTGAAGGCTGGGTGGAGAAGTGGCGCGTCAAGCGTGGCCTGCCACCCGTGAAGCGCAACCAGCTGGAGCAGGAAGAACCCGAGCGCCGACTGGGAGAGGCGCCATGACGCGCTGGTCCAGCCTGTCTGCGCCGTTCATCTTCCGGCCCATCGCCACGATGCTGCTGACGATCGGGTTGGCGCTGGCGGGCGGGCTGTCGTATTTCCTGTTGCCGGTGGCGCCGCTGCCGCAGGTGGATTTTCCGGTCATCTCGGTCACGGCCAGTTTGCCCGGTGCCGCGCCCGACACCATGGCCGCGACCGTCGCCACGCCGCTGGAGCGCTCGCTCGGCGCGATCGCGGGCGTGAACGAAATGACGTCCAGCTCCAGCCTGGGCAACACGCGCATCACCTTGCAGTTCGATCTGAGCCGCACGGTGGACAGCGCCGCGCGCGACGTGCAGGCGGCCATCAATGCCTCGCGCGATCTGCTGCCCTCCGGCATGCCCAGCCTGCCCACGTACCGCAAGATCAATCCGGCGGACGCGCCCATCATGATCCTTGCGTTGACATCCGACTCGCTGACGCGCGGGCAGATGTATGACGCGGCCTCCACCGTGATCGCGCAAAAGCTCTCGCAGGTGGAAGGTGTGGGCCAGGCGGCCATCAACGGCGGTGCGTTGCCTGCGGTGCGCGTGGAACTGGACCCGGTACGGCTGGCGGCGAACGGGGTGTCGCTCGATCAGGTGCGCACGGCCATCACCAGCACGAATGCGAACCGGCCCCTTGGCGCGGTCGAACGCGAGGACCATTACTGGCAGATCGCCGCGAACGATCAGGCGCGCGTGGCGGCGGACTATGCGCCGCTGGTGCTGAGCTGGTCCAACGGCAACGCGATCCGCTTGCAGGATGTGGCGGATGTCGTGGACTCGGTGCAGGACGTGCGCAACTACGGCGTCATGAACGGCAAGCCATCGGTCTTGCTGCAGGTGTTCAAGCAGCCCGACTCCAACATTCTGGAAGCCGTGGATCGCGTACGCGCCTTGCTGCCGCAACTGAAGGCATCGATTCCCGCTGCGATCGACATCACCATCGTGTCGGACCGCACGCCCACGCTGCGCGCATCGGTGAAGGAGGTGGAGCGATCCCTGCTCATCTCGATCGCGCTGGTAATTCTGGTGGTGTTCCTGTTCCTGCGCAACGGCCGCGCCACGCTGATTCCGGCGGTCGCCGTGCCCGCATCCTTGTTGGGTACGTTCGGGGTGATGTACCTGTGCGGCTACACGCTGGACAACCTCTCGCTGATGGCGCTGACGGTGGCGACCGGCTTTGTCGTGGACGATGCCATCGTGGTGCTGGAGAACGTCATGCGCCACATGGAGCGCGGCAAGTCGGCGCTACGGGCGTCGCTGGATGGCGCGCGCGAGATCGGCTTTACCGTGGTGTCGATGAGCATCTCGCTGATTGCGGTGTTCGTGCCCATCATGTTCATGGGCGGGCTGGTGGGGCGCTTCTTCAGGGAGTTCGCGGTGGTCATGTCGTCGGCCATCCTGATCTCGATGCTGGTGTCGCTGACGACCACGCCGATGATGTGCGCAGCACTCTTGCGCACGCCCAAAGAAGAGGGGCAACGCCCGGCGCGGCAGCGTGGCCGTTGGCGCCTTGCGTGGGATCGGTTCTCTGCCGCCGTGGGGCGGTTGGAAGATCGGGCCATGGTGGTCTACCGGCGTTCGCTGGCGTGGTGCCTGCGCCATCAGCCGCTGGTGTTGCTGATGCTCGTGGGCGTGATTGCATTGAACGTGCAGCTCTACCGGGTGATCGACAAGGGCTTCATTCCCGATCAGGACACGGGCCGCGTCATGGGTTTCATCCGGGCGGACCAGTCCACGTCGTTTCAGGCCATGCAGCGGCGCATCCAGCGCTTCCTGGCCATCGTTCAGGAAGACCCGGCGGTGCAGTACGTGACGGGTTTCACGGGCGGTGGTCAGCGCAATTCGGCCAACATGTTCATGTCGCTCAAGCCGATGTCGGAGCGCAAGGTGTCGTCGGACGAAGTCATCAACCGGCTGCGAGAAAAGCTCAAGGACGAACCGGGTGCGCGCCTGTTCATGATGAAGCAGACCGACATCCGCATTGGCGGTCGCCAGAGCATGGGCTCGTATGACTTCACCTTGCAGGCGGACGACATCCAGGATCTGCGAACGTGGGAGCCGCGCATCCGGCAGGTGCTCTCCACCTTGCCTGAACTGGTGGACGTGAACAGCGACGTGCAGGATTTCGGTATGCAGACCATGCTGGTGGTCGATCGCGATGCGGCTGCGCAACTGGGCCTGACAATGGCGCAGATCGACAGCACCTTGAACGATGCGTTCGGGCAGCGGCAGGTGGGCGTGATCTACAACCCGTTGAACCAGTACCGCGTGGTGATGGAAGCGGCGCCGCGCTATCTGCAGAGCCCGGAAACCCTGCGCGGCTTCTTTTTCGTCAACAGCCGTGGCGAACAGGTGCCGCTCACCGCGTTTGCCAAGATCACCACATCCAACACGCCGCTGTCGGTCAGCCATCAGGGCGGCACACCGGCCAGCAGCGTGAGCTACAGCCTGGCGCCGGGCGTTTCGCTGTCGCAGGCCAATGACGTCATCCGCAACGCCGTGGCCGAACTGGGCGTGCCGGTGTCCGTGCGCGGCAGTTTTGGCGGCACGGCGGGCGCGTTCCAGCAGGCGCTGTCGGGACAACCGCTGCTGATTCTGGCGGCCATCATCACGATCTATCTGGTGCTGGGCATCCTGTACGAAAACCTTGTGCATCCGCTGACGATTCTTTCCACTTTGCCGTCGGCCGGTGTGGGCGCCTTGTTGGCGCTGATGTTGTTCAAGACGGAGTTTTCGCTCATCGCGTTCATCGGGGTGATCTTGCTGATCGGGCTGGTGAAAAAGAACGCCATCATGATGATCGACTTCGCGCTGGAGCGGGAAAAGGGCGGACACGTCACGCCAGCGCAGGCGATCTATCGCGCCTGTGATTTGCGCCTGCGCCCGATTCTCATGACCAGCATGGCCGCCATTTTTGGGGCGCTGCCGCTCATGCTTGGGCGCGGTGACGGCGCGGAGTTGCGCCAGCCGCTCGGCATCGCCATCGTGGGTGGTTTGCTGGTGAGCCAGTTGCTCACGCTGTACACCACGCCAGTCGTGTACGTGCTGCTGGAGCGCACGCGCATGCGCGTTGTGAACTTTTGGCGACATCGTCCTGCGGCGTGGCGCGGAGCATCGGCTGGCGATGCGCATGCGGCACTCAAGGTGGGGGAGTGAATATGAAAATGGGCATACGGAACACTTTGCATCGACCCGTCGGACGTGGACTTGGACTGTTGGCGGCGGCGCTGCTGCTTGCGGGCTGCTCCACGCAACCCGCGTACCAGCGACCCTACCTGGAGGTGCCGGAGCATTTCAAACAGGCAGATCTGCAGCATGCGGATGCGGGCACCTGGTTTCCGGCGCGGCATGGCATCAACGACAGCAAGGCTGCCGACGTCCCGCATGACTGGTGGACGTTGTATGGCGACGCCACGCTGAACCAACTTCAAAGCGAGGCGCAATTGCAGAATCAGGGCATTGCCCAGGCGCTCGCCCGGGTGCGCGCGGCACAGGCCGCCGTGGCCAGCAGCCGGTCCTCGCTGTTTCCCACCGTGGGGACGAGCGCAAGCGGCTCGCGTGCGCGTGCGGGTGGCGGCACCGTGTCCAATGCGGCGGGCGAGAATGTGGCGCGCAGCGGCAGCATCAACAACAGCTACTCACTGGGCCTGAATGCCAGCTGGGAAATCGACCTGTGGGGGCGCATCGCCGGAACGGTGGATGCCAGTGAAGCCAGCGCACAGGCCAGCCGTGACGACCTGGCCGCCGTGCGCCTGTCCACACAGGCGGCGGTGGCGCAGACCTATTTCTCACTGCGTGCGGCGGAGGCGCAGCAAAGCCTGCTCCAGCAGACCTTGCAAGCGTATGAGCAGAGCTGGCAGCTCACGCAGAACCGCTACAAGGCAGGCGTGGCCTCGTCGGCAGATGTGGCGCAGGCCGAGTCGCAATACAAGAGCACGCAGGCGCAGCTCATTGAATCGCAGACGTCGCGCGCGCAACTGGAGCATGCGCTTGCGGCGCTGCTGGGCAAGGTTCCTGCGGCCTTCAGCCTGGCACCCACAGGAGTCATGCCCGCACCGCCCGCCGAGCCGTCCATGCTGCCGTCGCAATTGCTGGAGCAGCGCCCGGACATTGCATCTGCCGAGCGCAGCGTGGCTGCGGCGAATGCGCAGGTTGGTGTGGCGCGCGCGGCGTACTTTCCTTCGTTGACCCTCTCTGCGGCTGCGGGCTATCGCAACTCCAGCCTGTCCAACTTGCTGAGTGCGCCCAACTTGTTCTGGTCCCTCGGCCCGGCGCTGGCACTCGCGATTTTTGACGGGGGCGCACGCGATGCGGCCGTGGAATCAGCGCGTGCGTCGCTCGATCTGGCCTCTGCCACCTATCGCCAGACCGTGATCACCGCCCTGCAAGAGGTGGAAGACAATCTCGTCGCGGCCAACGCACTCGACGAGGAGTTGCAGGTGCAAACCGAAGCCGTTGCCGCCGCGCGCAAGGCGCTGGTGGTGGCGAACAATCAGTACAAGGCGGGCATCGTGGCCTATCTGAATGTGCTGAGCGCGCAAACCACCGTGCTGAGTGCAGAGCGCAGTCTCATCGACGTGCGCAACCGCCGGCTGGCAGCGGTGAATACGCTGCTCAAGAACGTGGCAGGGGATTGGCGCACCGGGTCATCCGACTCTGCCGTGTCCCTGAAGGATCAATCTGCGTCCCAGTGAAACTGCGTTGAGAACGCCTCGGCAAAGGCGCTGTTGCCGGTGAGCGAGAGCGACACCGTCACGCGCCCTCTCGCTGGTTGGTGCAGCGACAGTCGGCCCTCCGCAGGGTGGAATTGTGCGGGCAAGGCAGCGCCATCGTCCGACTGCGCTTGCAGGTCGAAATCCCAATCGCCGCCGTCATCGACGGCACCTTGCCGTCCGTGGAAATCGCGGCTGGCCCAGCGCAGCACGTCTTCGATTTCGGTGCACATGCGGGCGATGGCCTCGCCTTGCGCGCTGCTCATGGCATCCCAGGTGCCGTTGCCGTCCTCGTCTTCGCTGTAGTCGAAAATCAGATAGTCGAGGGTCTTGGACACGGGCAGGCTCGGGTGGTGGAGAATCAGGCCCACATTGTCGCGTCAAACCGGGGCGATGCAATCCACACGAATTCTGGAGACCTTGTGCCTGCCATGCTGCAAACCCACGCGCTTCACATCGGCTACCCCAACGGCCCGTTATTGCAATGCCCGGACCACGTCTGGGGTGCGGGCCTGCATCTGGTGCAAGGCGATGAAGGAGTCGGGAAAACGGCGCTGCTGTGCACCTTGGCGGGCGACATTCCTGTCCGGGCGGGACGCATCGATGTGGGCTACGCGCAGGGGCGTGAGCGCAGTCTGTCGGACGTCTTCTGGCAACACCCGCGCACGATGTTGAATGACGCGGAATTGGCCTTGACTGCGCGCGATTGGACCATGCGCTGTGCGGCCCGCTATCCGCAGTGGTCGCAGGAAAATTTCGACGCACATGCGCACGGGCTGGGCGTGGAAGAGCATCTGCACAAGCCGCTGCTGGGGCTGTCCACCGGATCGCTGCGCAAGCTGTGGATGGCGTGTGCGTGGGCCAGCGGTGCGCCGTTGACCTTGATCGACGAGCCACTGGCGGCGCTGGACAAGCCGTCCCAGCGCTATGTGCAGCAAGCCCTGCACACCTGCTTTACGGCGCAGGCGCAAGGCATGGGCCACGCCAGCCCGCGTCGCTGTGTGATCGTGACGCACTGGGACGCCATGCAGGGCGTGGAGTGGGACTCGATCCTCACCCTCGCGGGCGCGTGAGCTTTCAGGCGAAGAAGAACACTTCGATCAGTTCACCATTGGCGTCGGTCAGCCACCACTCGATCACGACTTCGCGCCGGCCGTTGCCAAAAAGGCCGAGCACCGGCTTCGGCGCAGACAGGCGCGGACAGCGCCAGAGCTGATCGCCGGGTTGCATCATGGAGAGCACGCGATCACGCACCTGCGCGGGAACACTGGCGTCGTCGAGATCGACGCGAACGTCGTGCGTGTCTTCCATGTGGGCCTCCCTGATGGTGTTAATTCAGTAGCTTTTTTAGCTGATACAGCGCATCCAATGCCTCGCGCGGGCTCAGGGCGTCGGGGTGGATGGCGGCGAGCGATTGCTCCACACGGCTGATGCTGGCTTGCGGCGGCTCCGGCGGAGGAGCGAACAGGTCCACCTGCAACTCGTCCTCGCCAGCGCGGGCTTCAAGCACTTCCAGCGTGTGGCGTGCGTGGTTGATGACGCCCGCGGGCACGCCTGCGAGCTTGGCAACCTGGATGCCATAGCTGCGGCTGGCGGGGCCGGGCTGGATTTCGTGCAGGAAAACGATGTCGCTTCCCGACTCGGTCGCGCCCACGTGCACGTTGACCGCGTGCTGATGGCGGGTGGACAGCTCGGTCAGTTCGAAATAGTGCGTGGCAAACAGCGAGAACGCCTTGGTCTTGTCGTGCAGATGTGTGGCGATGCCGCTCGCTAAGGCCAGACCGTCGAAGGTGCTGGTGCCGCGCCCGATCTCGTCCATGAGGACGAGCGAATGCGGCGTGGCACTGTGCAGGATTTGTGCGGCCTCGGTCATCTCCAGCATGAAGGTGGATTGTGCGTTGGCCAGATCGTCGGCCGCGCCAATGCGCGTATGGATGGCATCGACCGGGCCCAGACGGCACGCCGCCGCAGGCACGTAGGAGCCCATGCTGGCAAGCAGCACGATCAGCGCCACCTGCCGCATGTAGGTCGACTTACCGCCCATGTTGGGGCCGGTGATGATCTGCATGCGCGTGTTGGCATTCAGTCGCGTGTGGTTGGCGATGAAGGCGCCGGATGACGTCTCCGCCAGTCGCGCTTCGACCACGGGGTGGCGACCGGCATCGATGTCGATGCAGGGCTCCGGAACGAACTGCGGAGCGCACCAGTCCAGCGTGAGCGAGCGTTCCGCCAGTGCGCACAGGGCATCCAGCGTGGCCAGCGCCGTAGCCAGCCGCGTGAGCGCCGGTACATGGTTCTGCAACTGGTCGAGGATTTGCTCGTACAGGTATTTTTCGCGCGCCAGTCCGCGCTCCTGAGCGGACAGGGCCTTGTCTTCAAACGCCTTCAGTTCGGGCGTGATGTAGCGCTCGGCGTTCTTCAGTGTCTGGCGCCGGCGGTAGTCGGTGGGCACGCGGTCGAGATAACTGGTGGTGACTTCGATGTAAAAGCCATGCACCTTGTTGAACTGCACGCGCAGGTTGGGAATGCCGGTGCGCTCTTTCTCGCGCGTTTCCAGCTCCAGCAGGAAGTCGTCGCAGTTGTTCTGGATACCGCGCAGTTCGTCCAATTCGGCGTCGAAGCCGGTGGCGATCACGCCGCCGTCGCGGATCAACGCTGCCGGTTCTTCCAAGATGGCCGAGCGCAGCAATTCCGTGCAGTCGGTGGGCGGAACAAGGTCGTCGAACAGTTGCGCGAGAAAGGGTTCGGGCGCGCGCGGAAATTGCGACAGCAAATGCGATTTTTCCAGCGTCTTGCCTAGCCCCACCAACTCGCGCGGACGCACCTGTCGCAAGGCGATGCGCGCCGTAATGCGTTCCACGTCGGATACGCCCTTGAGCTCGCCGCGCAGCATCTGCCATGGGCTGTCCGTGCCTGAACCTCCACCGCGCAATACCCCAATGGCGGACAGGCGCTCGCGCGCGCGGCTGCGATCGCGCTCCGGCTCCAGCAGCCAGGTCTTGAGCAGCCGACTGCCCATGCCCGTCATGCAGGTGTCGATCAACGAAAACAGCGTGGGCGCGTCTTCTCCGCGCAGCGTCTTGGTGAGTTCCAGGTTGCGCCGCGTCGTCGCGGGCAGGTTGATCAGTTGGTCGTTGCGTTGTACGCGCACGTTGTGCACGTGGGTGAGCGCACGGCCTTGCGTATGTTCCGCATAGGTCAGCAATGCGGCCGTGGCGGCATGGGCTTGCTGGAGGCCTTCCGCGTTCCACGCTTGCAGACTGGATGCGCCCAGATGCTCCAGCAATTTGCGCTCTCCGAGGGCGGCGTCGAACTGCCAATCGGGACGCAGGCTGAGCGGACACGTCAGCACGCCGCTGTGGCGCAGCTCGGTGAGTTGCGACTCGAAGCGCTCGGTCACGCCCGCGCTGTAGATGACTTCACTGGGTGCGATGCGGGCCACCCAGGTGCCTACCTCGTCATGCGCGCATTCGGCCAGATGCACCACGCCCTGCGTCACGCTGAGCCACGCCAGCCCCGCCTTGGCGCGCGGGCCCTGATGCACGGAGAGCAGCACGGATTCATTCTTGTCGGACAGCAGTTCGCTGTCCGTGAGCGTGCCCGGTGTCACCACGCGCACCACCTTGCGCTCCACCGGCCCCTTGCTTGCGCCGACTTCGCCCACTTGCTCGGCAATGGCAACCGACTCGCCCATCTTGATGAGCCGGCCCAGATAGTTCTCCAGCGCGTGAAACGGCACCCCGGCCATGACCACCGGCTCCCCGGCGGACTGCCCGCGCTGCGTGAGCGTGATGTCCAGCAGCCGCGCCGCCTTCTGCGCATCGGCAAAGAACAACTCGTAAAAGTCCCCCATGCGATAGAAGACCAGCGTGTCGGGATAGTCCGCCTTGACCGCAAGATATTGGGCCATCATCGGCGTATGGGCGCTGTAGTCGGCAGCGGTGTGTGCCTGTGTATTTCCGGATTTCTCGTTCATTGGGATGCTGCCCGCTGGCGGCGTCGATATCGTCAAAGGCTGTATTGTCCTTCACGATAAATGCAGCGCGGCAAACGCGCCAGATGGGCGGCGTTTGATCCGTGCGCGCGGGACGCTGGATGACGTGCAGTTGTGGCTCGTGTAGTCCATCCGCTCAAGGGGCTGATGGGTTTCTTCCGTCACAGTCTTGCAGCGGCGCTGCTTAGAATTTTCTTTCATTGAATGACGCTCTTGGGAGGGGACGGCAGATCGCTGTCGCTTTCTTTCGGGCGAACCTCCTGAATCGAGAAAGAAACGCGCGCTTATGACGACGGAAATCATCGCGGTACTTGCCATTGCGCTCGTGGCCATTGTGCTGTTTGCCACCGAGAAGCTGCGCATGGACGCGGTGGCGTTGCTGGTGTTGTCGGGGTTGGCGATTCTGGGGCTGGTGAATCCGGAGCAGGCGCTCAGCGGGTTCAGCAATGCGGCGACGATCACGGTGGCGGCGATGTTCATTCTCGCGGCGGGTTTGCAGAACAGCGGCGCCTTGTCGGGAGTGGGGCGCTTGCTGGGCAAGGCGAAGTCTCCATTCGTCTTCCTGCTGATCCTGTTTGCGGTGTTGGCGGTGATCGCGCCGTTTGTGAACAACACGGCGGTGGTGGCGGTGTTCATGCCGATCGTGATTGCGGCTACGACGAGCATCGGCATGTCGCCCTCCAAGGCCCTGATCCCGCTGTCGTACGTGTCGCAGATGGCGGGCGTTTGCACGCTGGTGGGCACGTCCACCAATCTGTTGGTGAATGCGATGGCAAAGGACATGGGGCACCCCGGCTTCAGCATGTTCGAGTTCACGCCGCTCGGGCTCATCTGCATGGCGGCGGGCTGTGTGTATCTGCTGACCATCGGACGCTGGCTGTTGCCGGATTCGCGTGCGACGGATCCGGACGAGCACTATGAATTGGGTAAATACCTCACCGAATTGCGCGTGATGCCGGAGTCTTCGCTGATTGGGCAATCGGTGGGTGAGGCCCACTTGGGTGAGGAGTTTGGCGTCTATGTGCTGGAGCTGTTGCGGGGTGACGAAAAGGTGTGGTCCCCGCGCTCGCAAGTCTTGCAGGAAGGTGATGTGCTGTTGGCGCGTGGTGAGTGGTCGGATCTGGACAAGCTGCGCGAAGGGGCGGGCCTGGAGCTCAATACTGAATTCACGCTGCGCCGGGGTGACCTGAAGGATGTCAAGCAGGTGATCACCGAGATCATGATCGCGCCCAATTCGCGTGCCATTGGTCGCACGCTGAGCATGATCGACCCGCGTTGGCGCCATGGTGCCACGGTCCTGGGCATTCATCGGCGCGGGCAGGTGCTGCGCCAAAAGGTGCGGGACGTGCGGCTGGATGTGGGCGACGTGCTGCTGGTGATCATGCCCGAGGCGGAAATGGGCGCGCTGCGCAGCGATCGCAATGTGATTGTGTTGTCCGAGCGCGATGCCAAAAAGCAGTCCGGCTGGCGCGCTCCGTTTGCGCTGCTGACGATGGTGCTGGTGATTGCGGTTTCTGCCGTTGGCTGGGTGCCCATCGCCATCACCTCGCTGGTCGGGGCTGTGGCGATGACGCTGGCGGGGTGTCTCGATGCGGATGAGGTCTACGACGCGATCGACTGGCGCATCATCATTCTGATGGCCGGACTGTTGCCACTGGGCGTGGCGATGAGCACGTCGGGCGCTGCCGAGTTTCTAGTGAACAACACGCTCGGCCTGGTGCGCGAATTCGGACCGCACGTGGTGCTGGCCGTGCTGTATCTCATGGCGCTGTTGCTGACGGAATTCATGAGCAACGCGGCAGCGGCCGTGCTGCTCACGCCGATTGGCATGTCGACGGCAAAGATGTTGGATGTGGATCCCACGCCGTTCCTGATCGCGGTGACCTTTGCTGCATCGACCAGTTTTTCCACGCCGGTCGGCTACCAGACCAACACCATGGTGTACAGCGCAGGGGGCTACCGGTTCATTGATTTCGTGAAAGTGGGGCTGCCGCTCAACTTCATATTCTGGGTGATCGGCACGATCGCGATTCCGGTGTTCTGGCCGTTCTGACGGCTACCGCGCTCATGCGCGAACCGGACCTGCGCGTTGGTCTTCGACAACGAATCGGGCCAGTTCATGTGCGTTGCTATGTGGGTCCATTGGATGGTCGATGGCGCGCAACGATGTGGTCCAGTGGCGCGGCGTGATGTCGCACACGCCATAACCGCGCTCCTCGCATCGGGCCAGCAGCACGTGGGGATTGTGGCGTTGGATGGCATCCACCATCACTTGGGTGGTGTCGACGCGCGATGAAATCGAGGTGCCGCAAAATTCGCTGGCGATGATGCGCGAGGCCTTTCCGTCGATGGATCGCGCATTGGCGGCTTCGACGTTGCAGACGTAGTTCTGGTGAATATCACCGCCAAGAAACACCGTGTTGCGCGGTGGGGCCTTGGCGATGGCGCGCACCAGTCGATCCCGTGCGGCGGGGTAGCCGTCCCAACTGTCGGTGGATTGCACGCCGGACGGATAGCGGCGGGGAGAGAAGAGCGTTTGCTGGGCCACGACACTCCAGCGGGGCGCGCCATGCCGTGCGTCTGCGACTAGGCCTTGCTGCAGCCACTGTTCCTGCTCCATGCCCAGATAACTGCGCGAGGGATCGGACAACTCCGCGCATTGTCCCGGCTGCACCGCGCCTGCCGAACTGCTGCCGGCTGTGCGACAGGCTTGTCGATCGCGGTATTGGCGACCGTCGAGCACGTGCAATCGTGCAAGTTGCCCCCACGGAATGCGTCGATACAACTGCACGTGATGGAAGACGTCGGCTTGCAACACTCTCGCGCGCAGGGGCATGTGCTCGTAGAACGCCTGCCATGCCGCCGTCCGTGTGAGCAGGTAGTCAGCAGACATGCCATCGCGGCCATAGTTGCCGGTGTAGTCGTTCTGCACTTCATGATCATCCCATGTGACGATCCAAGGAGCGACGGCATGCGCGGCCTGCAAATCGGGATCGCTCTTGTGCAGTGCGTACCGGTGGCGGAAGTCACTCAGCGTGCGGGCATGCGGTAGCGTGTGCGTGCGTGCCAGACCCCGGGCGTCGGCGGGCGTGGCGTATTCGTAGATGTAGTCGCCCAGGAACAGCACCAGATCGGGCGCGTCATTGCATGCATGCCGCCAAGCGGAATAGAAGCCGTGCTCCCAGCGCTGGCAACTGGCGTAGATGGCACGCAGGCGCTGCGGCATCTCGTTGGGTGCGGGCGCAGTGCGTGTGCGGGCCACCGCGCTGACGGCATCGCCCAGCAGAAAGCGGTAAAAATACCAGCGGTCCGGCTGCAGTCCCTGCACTTCCACATGGATGCTGTGAGCGAAGGCAGGATCGGCGAGGGCATCACCCTTGGCAACCATCTGTCGAAAGTGGGCGTCGTGCGCCACTTCCCAGCGCACGGTGATGGCGCGGGCAGCGGGGTGACTGTCTGCGGCGCTGAGGGGGCACAACCGGGTCCAGAGCACGAAGCCGTCTGGCGCCGGGTCGCCACTGGCCACGCCGAGACTGAAGGGATCGTGCTGCAGGGCAGGTGGCTTCGACCACGCCCAGCGTGGCAGCGACGCCGCCACGGACAGTTGCGCGGCGCGCGTCAGCCACCTGCGGCGCGAGTGCATGGGGTCTTCGTGCGAATGGGGAGCGTCAGACATGGGATGCTTTCAGTCCGGGCCGCGCGAATGGATGGAGCCGACCATGGCGCGAATGAAGTCATTTTGAACAATCCCGTATATTTTTCGACGGTTTTGCCGCGCTGGACGCAGATAGGTGCGCTTGTTTGATCTTTGCGAGGTGGCACCAATGTAGCCTTTCTCACCACACTCTTTGAACTTTGTCGCCCGCGCAACCTACAATCCAATATTCAGTTTCTGCAACCATGAAGATTCTCATTTCCAACGACGACGGCTATCAGGCGCCGGGCATTGTGGCCCTGCACGATGCGCTCAAGACGATTGCCGATGTGGAGGTTGTAGCTCCCGAACACAATAACAGCGCGAAATCCAACGCGCTGACCCTGCATTCGCCGCTGTATGTCCAGCGTTCTGCGAACGGGTTTCGCTACGTGAACGGAACACCTGCGGACTGCGTCCACATCGCATTGACTGGCCTGCTTGGCTACAAGCCCGATCTGGTGGTGGCCGGTATCAACAACGGCGCCAACATGGGCGACGACACCATTTACTCCGGCACTGTGGGCGCTGCCATGGAGGGCTATCTGTTCGGCATTCCGGCGATTGCCTTCTCGCAAGTGGACAAGGGCTGGGGCGAAATTGAAGCCGCTGCAGCCAAGGCGCGCGAATTCGTCCAGCAATTGCAGGCGGGACAACATCTGGGTGGCGTGCCCTGGTTGCTCAACGTGAACATTCCCAACATGCCGCTCGAGGCACTGCGTTCCATGAAGGTGTGCCGTTTGGGGCGTCGCCATGCAGCGGAGCGCGTGATCGAGCAGCAGAGCCCGCGCGGCGAACTGATGTACTGGATTGGCAGTGCAGGCGCAGCGCTGGATGAGGCCGAAGGTACGGATTTCCATGCGACAGCGAACGGGCATGTGGCAATGACGCCACTCAAAGTGGATCTGACCGATCACGAGCGCATTGGCTACTGGGGCCAGTCGCTTCCCCGGGTGCAGGAGGTTTCATGAGCGAGCGCCGTCCGGGCTTTCCCGCGCGACTGCCAGGCGCTGCTGCGCCCCTGCCGGGATTGACTCGCCCTGCGGTGCAACTCGTGCGTCCGGCACCAGCGCCTTCGGGGCTGGGGCTGGATTCGTCGGCGGTGCGCGCACGCATGGTGCGCCGCCTGGGCGAGGGCGGTGTCAGCTCGGCCCCGGTGCTGGCCGCCATGGGCGCTGTGGAGCGGCATCGCTTTGTCGATACAGCCTTGGTGAATCAGGCGTATGAAGACACTAGTTTGCCGATCGGATTGGGGCAGACGATCTCAAAACCGAGTATCGTTGCCCGGATGGCGGAGTTGCTTTTGGGCGCTCCGTGCGTGAAGACAGAAGGGTTGGGGCGCGTGCTGGAGATCGGCACGGGCTGCGGCTATCAGGCGGCTGTGCTGGGGCGCGTGGCGCGCGAGGTGTACACCATCGAGCGACTTCGTGCGTTGCACGAAAAGGCCCGTGAGAACTTACGGCCGCTCAGACTCTCCAATGTGCACCTGATTCTGGGTGACGGCATGCTGGGCTACCCCAAAGGGGCACCCTATGCAGCCATTATTTCAGCCGCGGGCGGCGAAATGCTGCCCCAGACCTGGTGTGATCAATTGGCTGTGGGAGGCCGGCTTGTGGCTCCCATGGCGGGCCCGGATGGTCGGCAGTCCTTGCTTGTGGTCGATAAGACTGCGCATGGATTGAAACAGACTATCTTGGAGGCCGTGAATTTCGTTCCCCTAAAATCAGGGGTTGCGTGAAGGAATGTTGTTATGAAAGTATCGCGTAGTCTTGTCGCTTGGGCGAGTGTGGCCTGCAGCGCCATGATTCTGGCTGGCTGCTCCAGCACCTCTGTGAACAGGGCGCCTGTAGAAGATCGTGGCACCTCCATGGGCGGCTCTGGCATGAGCCAGAATGGCACCCCGGCAGTGGACCCGCGCACCTTGCCGGGTTACGAGAACATGGGCAAGCCCGGTTACTACACCGTCAAGCCGGGGGACACGCTGATCCGCATTGGTCTGGAGTATGGCCAGAGCTGGAAGGACATCGCCCGCTGGAGCAATCTGGAAAACGCGAACGTGATCGAGGTGGGGCAGGTGCTTCGCGTCGTGCCGCCGGGCAGTACAGATTCGACCCGTGCCAGCACCACCACTGCCGCTGCCACGTCTGCCGCCACTGCGGGCAAGACAGGCTCCACTACGGCCAAGGCGGGCGCGCCAGCACCGACGGCGTCGACGCCGACCGCATCGGCATCCGAGCCCGCTCCCGCGCCAGCCCCCGCACCGGCTGCGCCGGCAGTGGCCGGCGACGACTCCATGAACTTCATTTGGCCCGCCAGCGGTACGTTGATCGCGGGCTTTGATGAGGCGCGCAACAAGGGTTATGACATCGGCGGTCGCGCAGGCGATCCGGTGCTGGCCGCAGCCGATGGTCGCGTGGTGTACGTGGGCGCCGGTCTGCGTGGCTATGGCAACCTCATCATCCTGAAGCACAACAACACCTTCCTCACGGCCTACGCGCACAACCAGACTCTGCTGGTCAAGGAAGACCAGAACGTGCGTCGCGGCCAGAAGATCGCCGAGATGGGCAGCACGGACACGGATCGCGTGAAGCTGCACTTCGAAATTCGCCGCCAAGGCAAGCCGGTGGACCCATCGCGCTATCTGCCTGCGCGCTGAGCGGCGACAGTTTCTTCTCTTTTGACACGCAAGACCAAAGGCGCGACCCCTCAGGTCGCGCCCCTTTCTCCCGCGGTTCCCGATGCGGATTCTGCGCGGATGAAGCATGCAGAGGTTGAGCCGGATTCTGGCTCCGAAGCGGACGCTGACGCCGAGCCGGATTCCGACGGTCAACCCGCTGAGCAGCGCGAATTCACCGTAACTACCGCGCAGCACCAGATCCGGCTCGACAAGGCGCTGGCCGAATGCGTTCCTGAATTCTCGCGCAGCTATCTCCAGCAGTTGTTGGCCGATGGTGCCGTGCAACTCAATGGTCGGCAGGCGCTCAAGGCGTCGGCCAAGGTCGCTTCGGGCGATCGATTGCGGGTGGAAATGCGGCCCACGCAGCAAAGTCAGGCGTTCCGGGCACAGCAGATTCCGCTCGACATCGTTTACGAAGACGCGCATCTGCTGGTGGTGAACAAGCCCGCCGGTCTGGTGGTGCACCCTGCGGCGGGCAATTGGAGCGGGACACTGCTCAATGGCTTGCTTGGGCGGGATGAACAGGCGCGCTCCCTGCCGCGCGCAGGCATCGTGCACCGCCTCGACAAGGACACCAGCGGGCTGATGGTGGTGGCGCGCACGCGCGTCACGATGGAGGCGCTGGTGCGCATGATCGCTGCACGCGAGGTGAGTCGGCAGTATCTGGCGATCGGGCAGCGTCCGTGGGTTGGCGCGTCGCCAAGGCATGTCAACGCTCCCATCGGCCGCGATCCGCGCAACCGCTTGCGCATGGCCGTGGTGGATCTGGAGCGCAACAGCGGAAAGGCCGCGCGCACCGACATCGATTTGCTGGACAACTGTGTGCAGGGCTGCCTTGTGCGGTGTACGTTGCACACGGGCAGAACCCACCAGATTCGCGTGCACATGGCGTCGATCGGGCATCCGCTATTGGCTGACGTGCTCTACGGCGGTGTGGCCAATGAAGCCATTGCGCGGCAGGCCCTGCATGCGTTCCGGTTGTCGTTTGCGCATCCGGTGACGGGTGAGATGATGGTGTTCCATGCGCCGCTGGCCGCAGACATGGTGGCCGCGATGGATTTCTGGGGCCTGCGTTACAATGCAGGGCAGGGATGAATTGCATGGTTGCCGCAGATCTTCACGGTCGGACCGGTCGAACACCATGGAGAGCATCCTGATCCATCAGTGCTGCGCGGGAGGGATTCACTCCCCGCTCCAGCACGGTGACTCTCGCGGCTGAGTTCGCCGCCAGGTCCAGAGCCGCTGCCGAGTCAGGCAGCCCCTTTTTTCCGAGACGACGGAACCATGAATACGCTGGATGCCAAACGGGTCCTCGAAACCGCATTGATCTGTGCGCAGCAGCCGGTCACCGTGCGCGAGATGAGGACATTGTTCGACGATGTGCTCGGCGCGGACACCATCAAAAGCCTGCTCACGGATTTGCAGTGGGACTGGGCGCTGAAAGGCGTAGAGTTGGTGCCGCTGGCATCGGGCTGGCGCTTTCAGAGTCGCCCGGAAATGCGCGAATTCCTGGACCGGCTGCACCCCGAAAAACCGCCGCGCTACACGCGAGCCACGATGGAGACGCTGGCGATCATCGCCTACCGTCAGCCGGTCACGCGAGGGGACATTGAAGATATTCGCGGTGTGACGGTGAACAGCCTGATCATCAAGCAATTGGAAGACCGGGGCTGGGTGGAGGTCATCGGCCACCGCGAGACCGTCGGGCGCCCGGCACTGTTTGCGACGACGCGGCAGTTTCTGGATGACCTGGGGTTGCAGTCGCTGGACCAGTTGCCGGTGCTCGACGAAGCCTCCGCGCAATCGGCGCTGCTGAATGCGTTGGGGCCAGAGTTGCAGGGGGACGCCGCTCAGGATTCGCCGCAAGGCGATCTGTTGAGTGACGTTGCAGCAGACGAGGCGGCGGACGCGGAGGCGCAATTGCCAGCGCAAGACGCACAAGTCGCGCAAGCAGAGCTTGTGCAAACGACTGGGGATGAGACCCAAGCCGTGGAGGATGAGTCGGGCAATGCCGCGGACGATGCGACCGAGGCACTGACAACGGACTCCGGAGAAGCAGGACAAGAACTGAATCTGGCTGCGCCACAGGAACAGCCCGAAAACGAGATGCAGGTGGCGGTGGAATCCGACGCAGAGGGGACTCCCGAAAACATCAGCGAAGCGCCAGCGCCAGAACAGGCCGCCAGCCACGCAGATGCAGAGTCCGGCGCGGAGACCGACGCACCCAACCAACCAGACGCGGACGACGAGGACGCAGGAAAAGCCATATGAACGATCCAGAACAGACAGCAAACCAGCCGTTCGAGACTGAACAGCCCGCTGCCGAGAAAAAGCCGCGCCGTCGTACGACCAAGGCCGCCGCCAAGAATGCCGACGTGGCCGATGCCACGGCACCTGAAGCGTCAGCCCAGCCCGCTGACGAGCAAGCCGCGCCCGAGGAAAAACCCAAGCGCAAGCGCGCTCCGCGCAAGACAGCCGTGGAGGCCGTGGACGCCGTGGAGGCGGATGCCGCTCCCGTCGCGCCAGCGCCTGCAGTGGAGCCAGTCGTTGCTGCGCCCGAGGCGTCTGCTGATCCCGTGGCCGCCGCACCCGACGCCGCGTCGGCATCGGAGCCCGAGGTGGCCGATGGAGAGGACACGGCGGAACGCCAGCCGCGCGAGGCGGGGCGTCGTGACGATGCGCGCAATCGCAACGGCAATCGCCAGCGCAACGCGGGTCGTGGCGGTGATCGCCGTGAAGGCCGCGATGGGCGCGAAGGCAGGGATGGCCGCGATGGTCGCCGTCCCCAGGGCGCGCAGCGCAGTGGTGCGGACGAGGGCTACCAGTTTGCCGATGTGGTCTCCGGCCAGATCGACCGCGACGAGGAAGATGCCAACGTTGCGCCTGCAAAGCGCGTGCTCCAGCCGCAGCCCGAAACCCCCAAGCTGCACAAGGTGTTGGCGCAGGCGGGTGTAGGTTCGCGTCTGGAGATGGAGCAGCTCATCCTGGAAGGCCGTATCTCGGTCAACAACGAGCCTGCCCACATCGGCCAGCGTGTGCAATATGGTGACCAGATCAAGGTCAATGGCAAGCCGATCCGCTTTCGCATCGAACCGCCACCAGCCCGCGTGCTGGCCTATCACAAGCCGGTGGGCGAGGTTGTCACGCATGACGATCCGCAAAACCGCCCGACCGTGTTCCGCAAGCTACCGCGTCTGCATCAGGGCAAGTGGCAATCCGTGGGACGTCTGGACCTGAACACCGAAGGCCTGTTGCTGTTCACCAGTTCCGGCGAACTGGCCAACAAGCTCATGCACCCCCGCTTCGGGCTGGAACGTGAATATGCCGTGCGAGTGCTCGGCGCGCTGTCGCCCGAGGAAAAGGAACGCCTGCTGGCAGGCGTGCAACTGGAAGACGGCGTGGCGACCTTCGGCTCCATCGAAGATGGCGGAGGTGAAGGTGCCAACCAGTGGTATCGCGTCACCATCTCTGAGGGCCGCAACCGCGAAGTGCGCCGTATGTTCGAGGCGGTGGGCCATGCCGTGAGCCGCCTGATCCGCATCCGCTACGGCGCCATGTTGCTGCCGCGCGGCCTCAAGCGCGGTGCGTGGGTGGAGCTCGATGAGCGCGACATCCGTGCGTTGATGCAGGCTGCCGGTGCCGGTAATCTGATTGACGCACAGGCTGGTAATAATCAGCCCGGTCGCGGCGGTAACCGGGCGCGAGGTGGCCAACGCACTCCGCAAGGTGGTGGCCGTTCGGGCCCGGGCCGTGGCAATCGCCAGGGGCAGGGCGGCGGTGGTCAGAATCAGAATCGCTCGGCCTCGTCTGGCCGTGGCCGCAGTGGTGGCAACGGTGGCGGCGGCAGTGGTCAGCCAGATCCGATGAAGACCTCGGTCGGCTACATTGGCGGCGATAGTTTTTCGCGCCAGCGTCAGCAGCAGCGTAACCAGGGCAACCGCCGCCGCGACCGGTAAGGATTTGGCAAAAAGCTAGAATATCCGGTTTTGCTGGTTCAGCAAAAAGTAAAAAAGCCCATACATCAACAGAAAGTCTTCTCATGGCAATCGAACGTACCCTCTCCATCATCAAGCCCGATGCAGTCGCAAAGAATGTCATCGGCCAGATCTACGCCCGTTTTGAAGCTGCCGGCCTGAAGGTCGTGGCTGCTCGCATGGCCCACCTGTCGCGTCTGGAAGCCGAGCAGTTCTACGCAGTCCACAAGGAGCGTCCTTTCTTCAAGGATCTGGTGGACTTCATGATCTCCGGTCCCGTCATGATCCAGACCCTGGAAGGCGAAAACGCCATCCTGAAGAATCGTGAACTGATGGGCGCAACCGACCCCAAGAAGGCGGCTCCAGGCACCATCCGCGCCGACTTCGCTGACAGCATCGACGCCAATGCCGTGCACGGCTCCGACGCCGCTGAAACGGCTGCTGTGGAAGTGGCTTTCTTCTTCCCCGGCATGAACATCTATTCCCGTTAATCCGGGAACTGCACGCCCGTTGGGGTGTCCCAATGGGTTGTGCAACTGGCTTTGAAGCGCTTTTCCCGCGTGGACATGGACAGGTGACGTTATGACCACGAATCTTCTGGACTTTGATTTGAACGGGCTCGCTGCTTTTTGCGAGGGCCTGGGGGAAAAGCGTTTTCGCGCCACTCAGCTTTTCCGCTGGATTCACCAGCGTGGCGCCAGCGATTTTGACCAGATGAGTGATCTGGCCAAGTCGTTGCGCGAAAAATTGCGCGGTTGCGCGCACGTCACGGCCTTGCCCGTGGTGACCGAGCACATTTCTGCCGACGGAACCATCAAGTGGCTTTTCGACGTGGGCGATGGCAACGCGGTCGAAACCGTATTCATTCCCGAGGACGATCGCGGCACGCTGTGCATCTCCTCGCAGGCCGGTTGCGCGGTCGGGTGCCGCTTTTGCTCGACGGGGCATCAGGGCTTCAGCCGCAATCTGACCACCGGCGAAATCATCGCGCAGCTCTGGTATGCAGAGCACTTTCTACGCAAACGTTTTGGCACGGACGAGCGTGTCATCTCCAATGTGGTGATGATGGGCATGGGCGAGCCGCTGCAAAACTACACCGCACTGGTGCCCGCGTTGCGCACCATGCTGGACGACCACGGCTATGGCCTGTCGCGCCGCCGTGTGACGGTGTCCACTTCGGGTGTGGTGCCGTTCATGGACCGCCTGGCGCAGGATTGCCCGGTGGCGCTGGCCGTTTCGTTGCATGCGCCCAACGATCCGCTGCGTGACAATCTGGTTCCACTCAATCGCAAGTATCCGCTCAAGGAGCTGATGGCGACGTGTAACCGGTATCTGGAACACGCGCCGCGTGATTTCATTACTTTCGAATATTGCATGCTTGACGGTGTCAACGACACTGTTGAACATGCGAATGAGCTAGTTGATTTGGTACGCGGGCAGGGCGCTGACAATGTGTCCTGCAAGTTCAATTTGATTCCGTTCAATCCGTTTCCTGCCTCTGGCCTGAAGCGCTCAAGTGCGACTCAGGTCACGATGTTTGCGAAAAAACTGTCAGATGCGGGGATCGTGACGACCGTGCGCAAGACGCGCGGCGATGATATTGACGCGGCTTGTGGCCAACTTGCAGGTGACGTGCGCGATCGCACGAAGGTTGGCGAACGCATGGCTAAGCTCAGAACTATCGAACTCAAGCCTATTGCTTGAGACGGGAATCGGCAAAGGGGGTCAGGATGAACCAATGGGGTGTGGAATGGCGGCGTGCAGCTCTGGCAGGGTTGGCGACATCCTCAATGCTGGCGGCTTTTCTGAGTCTGGGTGGCTGCACGACCACCACCGAATCCACATCGCATCCGCAAAGTGACGGCATCGCCGCCAGCGTGGACAGCGACGTGCGCCGACGCGCGCGGATTCGCCTGGAGCTGGCGGCCAACTATCTGCAAAATGGGCAGACGGCGGTGGCGCTGGAAGAAGCGGCCCAGTCGATTCAGACGGACCCTACATTCGCTGATGCCTACCATTTGCGCGGTCTGATCTATATGCAGATGAATGACGTGGGGCAGGCCGAAGACAACCTGAGTCGGGCGCAGAATATGCGCCCGAACGATCCCGACATCATGCAGAACCTGGGATGGCTGCGCTGCCAGAAGGAGCAGTACGCGCACGCGGATCATCTGTTTGACAAGGCGCTGGCCACACCGGGCTATGCAGCCCGTGCACGCACCCTGATGTCCAAGGGCGTGTGCCAGGCGCGCGCCCAGCAGTTTGAGCAGGCCGAAGCCACGTTGCTCAAGGCCTACGAGATGGACGCGGGCAACTCGGTGGTCGGGTTCGAGCTGGCCAGACTTGCGTTCCGGCGCGGTGATGCCAGCCGAGCACAGTTCTACATCCGCCGTGTGAACAATGGAAATTTCGCCAGCGCGCAATCGTTGTGGCTGGGAATCAAGATCGAGCGTGCGTTGGGGCAGCAGGCAACCGTGCGGCAGTTGGCCGACCAGTTGCGCAAGCGCTTCCCGGACTCCAAGGAAATGCTGGCATACGAAAGAGGTGCGTTCAATGAGTGAACAGGCAGGTAGTGGTGCCGACATGCAGGAGAATTTTGCAGACGCGGGAGCGGCGCAAGGCTATACGGCCGGGGCGTTGCTGCGTCATGCGCGTGAGTCCATGGGCGTGCACATCGCGGCGCTGGCCGTGGCGCTGAAGGTGCCGGTGAGCAAGATCGAGGCGCTGGAAGAAGACCGATACGACGAATTCCCCGATAACGTGTTCATGCGCGCGTTGGCCGCCAGCGTGAGTCGCACGCTCAAGATCGATCCGGCGCAGGTGTTGGCGTTGCTCCCCTCGACAGGACCGCAAGCGCTGCAAATGACGCGCGGCTTGAATGCGTCTTTCAGGGACCCGACCGGCCGGTTCAAGGTGCAGTCGCCGATCGAGCGCCCCAACAAGTCGCGCTGGGTGGGCATCGCGGTTGCCGTGCTGTTGGTGGGTGCGCTGGCCGTGGCCTTTTTCCCGCAACGCCAGTCGTCCGATGCAACAGGCGGCAACGCTGTGAGCGAGCCCGTGGCGGTATCCGCCATGGACCCCGCCAGCGAGCCGGCGGCGCAGCCAGCAGACGCCGCTTCTTTGCCCGGCACCACCGCGATGACAGCCGCCATGGCGCCAGCAGAGACAGCATCGAGCTCGAGCGCGCCGATCACAGCGGCCATGGTGGCAGCGGCAGTAGCCAGCGCGCCGTTGCCGCTGGGGGGAGTGGATGGCTCGAAGGCGCTGGAAATCCGCGCCCGCGAAGCCTCGTGGATCAAGATCGTCAGCGCTGTGAACGGCGTCATGCTGCAGCGCGAACTGGCGGCGGGCGAAACCATCTTCGCCACTGGTGAGCCACCGTGGCAGGTGACCGTGGGTCGCCCCGATGTGACGGACGTGATCGTGCGCGGTCAGCCCATGTCGATGGAGGCCTATGGCCGGGGCAAGGTTGCGCGTTTTGAGGTGAAGTGATCATGAGCAATCAGCACGAACCGGTGGCAATGTCCGCGCCTGCGGCCCGCAAATCGCGGCAGGCACGTGTGGTGTGGGGTGACCGCGTAGTCACTGTGGGCGGCGATGCTCCGGTGCGCGTGCAGTCCATGACCAACACTGATACCGTGGATGCGGTGGGAACCGCCATTCAGGTCAAGGAACTGGCGCGCGCAGGCTCCGAGATGGTGCGCATCACCGTCAATACGCCCGAAGCGGCCGCTGCGGTGCCCTACATCCGTGAGCAGCTCGACCGCATGGGCGAGAACGTGCCGCTGGTTGGAGACTTTCACTACAACGGTCACCGGCTGCTGACGGAATTTCCGGACTGCGCCATGGCGCTGTCCAAGTACCGCATCAATCCCGGCAACGTGGGCAAGGGCGACAAGCGTGATCGCCAGTTCGGCCAGATGATCGAGGCCGCCATCCAGTACGACAAGGCCATTCGCATCGGCGTGAATTGGGGCAGTCTGGATCAGGAGTTGCTCGCCAGCCTGATGGACGAAAACAGCCGTCGTGCCAAGCCTTGGGATGCCAAGCAGGTCATGTACGAGGCGCTGATCACCTCGGCGGTCGATTCCGCCAGGCGCGCAGAGGAGATGGGCCTGAATGGCGACCAGATCATCCTGTCGTGCAAGGTCAGCGGCGTGCAGGACCTGATCGCCGTCTATCGGGCGCTGTCGCGGCGTTGCGACTATGCGCTGCACCTGGGTCTGACCGAGGCGGGCATGGGCACCAAAGGCATCGTGGCCTCGACGGCGGCGTTGTCGGTGCTGCTGCAAGAAGGCATTGGCGACACCATCCGGGTCTCGCTCACACCCCAGCCGGGCGAAGCGCGCACGCAGGAAGTGGTGGTCGCATCCGAGATTCTGCAGTCGCTTGGCTTGCGCATGTTCGTGCCCAGCGTCACCGCGTGTCCCGGCTGCGGTCGCACCACCAGCACCACGTTCCAGGAGTTGGCCAAGCAGATCGACGATTTCCTGCGTCTGCAGATGCCTGTCTGGCGTGGTCAGTACCCGGGCGTGGAAAAGCTCAAGGTGGCCGTGATGGGTTGCATCGTGAACGGACCCGGCGAGAGCAAGCACGCCGACATCGGCATCAGCCTGCCCGGCACCGGGGAAGCGCCTGCGGCGCCCGTCTTCATCGACGGCGAAAAGGCGATGACCCTGCGCGGCGAAGGCATTGCGCGAGAGTTTCAGCAAGTCGTCGAAGGCTATATTGCCAAGCGTTTTGGCAACGCTACACAGGTGTGACGAGGATTTGCGGCGGCTTTACCGCCTTTGATTGATGTGTTCGTATTCGGGGATCTGAAGCGATCAGACCCATTCAGGCGAAAATCCTGACTTATCCTACAACGGGAGCGCGCACAGCGCCCTGCATAACTAAAAAGGTGTTTTCGTTGAGCAAGACTCAAAAATTGCTGGCTATCAAGGGGATGAACGACATTCTCCCGCCGGATTCCGCCGACTGGGAGTGGCTGGAAGACAAGGTGCGCGGCCTGATGGCGCGCTTTGCGTATCGCAACATGCGCACGCCCATCGTTGAGCCCACGGCGCTGTTCGTGCGTGGTCTGGGCGAAGTGACCGATATCGTCGAAAAAGAGATGTACTCGTTTGAGGACAAGCTCAACGGCGAGCACCTCACGCTGCGCCCGGAAGCCACGGCGGGTGTCGTGCGCGCAGTGGTCGAGCACTCCATGCTGTACGAAGGCGGCAAGCGCCTGTACTACATGGGCCCGATGTTCCGCCACGAGCGTCCGCAGCGTGGCCGCTATCGCCAGTTCCACCAGATTGGTGCCGAAGCCCTTGGTTTTCCCGGCGCACAGGTCGATGCCGAACTCATCCTGCTGGCGCACAGCCTGTGGCGCGAGCTGGGCCTGACGAACGTCGAGCTGCAACTCAACAGCCTGGGTCAACCGGAAGAGCGCCGCGCGCACCGCTCGGCGCTGATTGCCTATCTGGAAAAGAACGTGGACGCGCTCGACGACGATGCGCGTCGCCGTATGTACTCCAACCCGCTGCGCATTCTCGACACCAAGAACCCTGCCATGCAGGACGTGGTGAACGCCGCGCCGCGCCTGCTCGATTTTCTGGGCGAAGCCTCGCTCAAGCACTTCGATACGGTGAAATCCATCCTGGACGCTAACGGCGTGCCGTGGACCATGAACCCGCGTCTGGTGCGCGGCATGGATTACTACAACCTCACGGTGTTTGAATTCGTCACGACGCAACTGGGCTCGCAGGGCACGATCTGCGGCGGCGGTCGTTATGACTATCTCATTGAAGAGATCGGCGGCAAGCCGGCGCCCGCTGTGGGCTGGGCACTGGGTGTGGAGCGTGTGCTGGAACTGCTCAAGGAGCAGGGCGCCAAGGCACCGACGCCTGTGCCGGATGCCTACGCCATCATTCCCGATGCGCAAAGACTGCCTGCCGTCATGGCCGCATTGCAGACGCTACGCGCTGCGGGCGTGAGCGTGCAGATGCACACTCCCACCGCAGCTGGCGAGGACATGGGCAGCATGAAGTCGCAATTCAAGAAGGCCGACGCCAGTGGAGCACGCCACGCGCTGATTTTCGGCGCGGACGAAATGGCGCGTGGCGCCGTGACCGTCAAGGCGCTGCGCGACGGCGATGGACAACAGCAGGAACAGCCGCTGAACGCCATCAGCGCCTGGGCACCCAGCCTTCTCACCACCGTTTAAGAACCTTTACCAGCGGAAGAACCGATCACCATGGCCAATCATTTTGACCTCGAAGAACAGGAACAGATCGATCAGATCAAGCACTTCTGGCAGCGCTGGGGCACGCTGATCACCGCCGTGGTGGTGGTGGTGGCTGGCTCTTACGCAGGCTGGAACGGCTATCAGTATTGGCAGAACCGTCAGGCCAATCAGGCCGCAGGCCTGCTGGATGAGGTAGACGCTGCTGCCATCGCCAACGACGCCCAGCGTGTGCAAATGGCGTTTGACGACATGAAGTCGCGCTATGCCGGCACGGTGCAAGCGGGTCAGGCGGGTCTGACGGCCGCCAAGGTGTTGATGGATGCCAAGAATGTGGATGGTGCCAAGGCCGCTCTGGAGTGGGTGGGCACGCAAGCCAAGTACGATGGGCAGAAGTCGCTCGCGCGGTTGCGTCTGGCCTCGCTGCTGATGGAGCAAAAGGCGTATCCTGAGGCGCTCAAGCAATTGGAAGGTACCGTTCAGCCCGAATTCAGCGCTGCATTTGCGGACCGCCGTGGCGACGCTCTGGCCCTGCAAGGCAACTCAGGCGCAGCCGTGGTCGAATACCAGAAGGCCTACGCCACGCTGGAAAAGCGTTCCAGCTACCGTCGGGTCATTGAAGCCAAGCTGAATGCACTTGGCGCCAAGGTGCAAGTTGCATCGACTGAATCTACCGGGAGTACGCAGTGAACATGAAGTCGTCTCGCCAACCCCGCAGCGCATGGGTCGCTGGCGCTGTACTTTGCGCCGTGGCGCTCAGTGGCTGCTCGTTCTTTGGCAGCAAGTCCGCCCCGAAGCCGGTGGAGCTCGGAGCCAACGTGCCCGTCATCCCGGTGGGAAAGGTGTGGCAGTCCAAGATGGGCAAGGTCGAGCGCCTCGTGCTGCAACCGCATGTGCAGGGATCTACCGTGGTGCTGGCCTCCGATGCGGGTGAAGTGCTGGCCGTGGACGCTACCACGGGCGCGCAGACCTGGCGCGTGAATGTGGGTGCGCCGCTGTCGGCCGGTGTCGGCAGTGACGGCCGCTGGAGTGCCGTGGTCAGCCGTTCGAACGAACTGATTGCCATTGAAGGTGGCCGCGAGATCTGGCGCAAGACCCTGCCGATCCAGGTCTTCACCGCCCCATTGGTGGCAGGCAACCGCATCTTTGTGTTGGCGGCAGACCGTTCGGTGTACGCCTTTGACGCATCCAGCGGCCAGCGCCTGTGGATGCAGCATCGTCCGGGTGAGCCGCTGGTGTTGCGCCAACAAGGCGTGCTGGTGCCCTTTGGAAACACGCTGGTGACCGGTCTGGGTGGTCGACTGGTTGGCTTTGATCCCGACAACGGTGCCATCCGCTGGGAAGCGCCGATCGCCAGCCCGCGCGGCACGAATGACGTGGAGCGACTGGTAGAGATCGTCGGCACGACGAGCCGCGTCGGCAACCAGTTGTGCGCGCGTGCGTTCCAGGCCACCGTGGGCTGCGTGGATGCGGCCAGCGGCGCAGTGGGCTGGACCCAGCCTGCCAACGGCACGGAAGGTATTTCCGGCGACGAAAAGGCCATCTACGGTGTTGAAAGCAATGGCAGCGTGGTCGCATGGAATCGCGCGACCGGTGCCAAGATGTGGAGCAGCACACGCCTGCAGTACCGTCAGTTGACGGCGCCGCTGGTGTTGGGACGCTCCGTGGTGATTGGCGAAAACAATGGCACGATCCACATGCTCTCGCGTGAGGATGCCGCGCCGCTCAACCGCCTCACGACAGACAAGTCTGGCGTGGCGGCAACGCCTGTCGCCGTGGCAGACACCTTGGTCGTGGTGACCCGCGACGGAGGCATTTACGGTTTCAGGCCGCAATAATACGAATTCAAAATGAAGCCAGTTATAGCTTTGGTTGGACGCCCCAACGTGGGCAAGTCCACCTTGTTCAATCGCATGACGAAGTCGCGTGACGCCATCGTTGCCGATTTCGCGGGATTGACGCGTGACCGGCATTACGGAAATGGCCGTCTGGGCAAGCACGAATACATCGTGATCGACACCGGCGGCTTCGAGCCCGATGCCTCCTCGGGCATCTTCCGCGAAATGGCCAAGCAGACGCAACAGGCAGTTGCCGAGTCGGATGTAGTCATCTTCGTGGTCGATGTGCGCGGCGGACTCTCGGCGCAGGATCACGAAATCGCCAAATACCTGCGCCGCCTGGGCAAGCCCACCTTGCTGGTGGGCAACAAGGCGGAAGGCATGAAGGACAGCATGCACATGGCCGAGTTCTATGAACTGGGTCTGGGCGAGGTCTATCCGATTTCCGCTGCGCACGGGCAGGGCGTGCGCCCGTTGATCGAGCATGCGCTCGAACTGCTCCAACTTCCCGAACCCGAAGAGGATCTGGAAGAGCAGGACAAGGGCGTCATTCGCCTGGCCGTCGCGGGTCGACCCAACGTGGGTAAATCCACACTCATCAACACTTGGCTGGGTGAGGAACGCCTTGTGGCATTCGACATGCCGGGCACGACGCGCGACGCCATCTCGGTGCCATTCGAGCGCCATGGCCAGCGCTTTGAATTGATCGATACCGCAGGCCTGCGCCGTAAGGGCAAGGTATTCGAAGCCATCGAAAAATTTTCCGTGGTCAAAACGCTGCAGGCGGTCGAATCGGCCAATGTCGTGTTGCTGTTGCTGGACGCCACCCAGGGCGTGACGGATCAGGATGCGCACATTGCTGGCTTCATTCTGGAAAGCGGTCGTGCCGTGGTGCTGGCCGTCAACAAATGGGATGCCGTGGACGATTACCAACGTCAGTTGGTGGAGCGCTCCATCGAAACGCGCCTGTCGTTCCTGAAGTTTGCGCCATTGCATTTCATCTCGGCGCAGAAGCGCCAAGGGCTTGGTCCGCTGTGGACCTCGATCATGCAGGCCTACAAGGCGGCCACGTGCAAGATGCCTACGCCGGTGCTCACGCGCTTGCTGCTGGAGTCCGTGCAGTTCCAGACACCGAAAAAATCCGGTATGTACCGCCCCAAGCTGCGTTATGCGCACCAGGGTGGCATGAACCCGCCCGTGATTGTGATTCACGGCAATTCGCTGGAGCACGTCACGGACGCCTACAAACGATTCCTCGAAAGCCGGTTCAGAAAAGAGTTCAATCTCGTCGGTACACCCTTGCGAATCGAGATGAAGACCTCACATAACCCCTACGCGGACAATTAATACGAATTTGCTAACACCAGTACAACAAGCATTCAAGCCCTGCACTCGTCGGGGGCAGGGTGGCTGTGGTAAGGTGTCGGTTTACAACAACGCTCTGAGAACACGGAGAATATCGTGAGCAATAAAGGCCAACTTCTGCAAGATCCATTCCTGAATGCACTGCGTCGTGAGCATGTGCCAGTTTCCATCTATCTGGTCAACGGCATCAAGCTGCAAGGTCAGATCGAGTCCTTTGATCAATACGTGGTTCTTCTGCGTAACACGGTGACGCAAATGGTTTACAAGCATGCCATTTCCACCATCGTGCCCGGACGTGCAGTGAATTTTTCCACTGCCGACAACGCAGAAGCTGATAGCAACCAGTAAAACCGCCGTAAGCATGGCGGTCCCTCTTCGGCCGTCGGGTCGTGGGTTTCTTTCTATTTGAAGGCTCCAGACTTTGAGCGCTGAAGAAGCAGTTGTCCCTGTGCCAGGTAGTGCCCCGGTCATTTTGGTCGGGGTCGATTTAGGAGCACCTCATTTCGATGGGGAGCTTGAAGAACTCGGCCTGCTGGCCGAGACAGCAGGCTTGCGGCCCGTGGCCCGCTTGACTTGCAAGCGCAAGGCGCCCGATGCGGCGCTGTTTGTCGGTTCTGGCAAGGCGGAGGAAATTCGCCTGTTGGCCCAGACCTACGGCGCAAAAGAAATTTTGTTCGATCAGGCGCTCAGCCCGGCGCAGCAACGCAATCTGGAGCGTGCGCTGGAACTGCCGGTCAATGATCGCACCTTGCTGATTCTGGAAATCTTCGCCCAGCGTGCGCGCAGCCACGAGGGCAAGTTGCAGATCGAGCTTGCACGCCTGCAATATTTGAGCACGCGCCTGGTGCGCCGCTGGTCGCACCTGGAGCGTCAGCGCGGGGGTATCGGTGCGCGCGGTGGTCCGGGCGAGACACAGATCGAACTGGATCGCCGCATGATCAACGATGCGATCAAGCGCACCAAAGAGCGGTTGACCAAAGTCAAGAAGCAACGCTCAACCCAGCGCCGCCAGCGGATGCGCCGGGATGTGTTCAGTGTGTCGCTTGTGGGCTACACCAATGCGGGCAAATCGACATTGTTCAATGCACTTGTCAAGGCGCGCGCTTATGCCGCAGACCAGTTGTTTGCCACGCTCGACACCACGACGCGCCAGCTGTATCTCGGCGCCGAAGCAGGGTCGATTTCCATTTCTGACACCGTCGGCTTCATTCGTGACTTGCCGCACGGGTTGGTGGACGCCTTTCAAGCCACGCTGCAAGAGGCGGTGGAAGCCGATTTGCTGCTGCATGTGGTGGATGGCTCGAATCCGCATTTCCCCGAGCAGATCGAACAGGTGCAGCGCGTGCTGGCCGAAATCGGTGCAGAGGACATTCCGCAGATTCTCGTCTTCAACAAGCTCGACATGGTGCCCGAGCAGCGCATCGCACCGGGCACGCGGGATGAGTACGAACTGGACGGCCGCCGGATGCCGCGCATTTTCCTGAGTGCGCAGACGGGCGCAGGTCTGGATGCCTTGCGTGCCGAGCTGACGGGGATGATTCTGGAGCAGGGCCGTGGCGTGATGTCCCCTGTCGCTGCTCCTGAATTTGAGTCCGGCGATCATTGATTGGCACAATACTCCTCTATCTAGCGTCTAAGAGAACAAGAGACTTTGGCATGAATTCTGGCAACTTCGCATTTCGTTGGGCAACTCTGCCCCAGCGTATACGCGGGATGTTCAATTTGAATGACCCTCGCTGGGGTCGTGGTGATGATCAGTCCGACGGAAATTCGTCTTCCCCGGACAACAATCAGCCGCGCCCGCCTCACAACAATAACAACAACGGTCAACAGCCGGACGGGCGTCAGCGCGGACAGCAAGGCAACTCGGGCCAGCCGCCGGATCTCGACGAGATGTTCCGGGACCTGAACCGCAAGCTCGCAGGCTTGTTCGGTGGTGGCAACGGCAAGAACCCCAATAATGGCGGCGGCGGAGGTTTTCAGCCCGGCATGAAGGGTGCAGGCGTCGGCGTGGGCGTGATTGCAGCCGTGGCCGTGGTCATCTGGCTGGGTACCGGCGTGTTCATCGTGCAGGAAGGTCAGCAGGCCGTCATCACGCAGTTCGGTAAATACCACTCCACGGTGGGCGCGGGCCTGAACTGGCGACTGCCTTACCCCGTGCAGAAGCACGAACTGGTCTATGTGACCCGTATCCGCTCTACCGATGTGGGCCGCGACAGCATCATCAAGAGCACGGGCCTGCGCGAGTCGGCCATGTTGACGGAAGATGAGAACATCGTCGAGATCAAGTTCGCCGTGCAATACCGCTTGAACGACGCGCGTGCGTGGCTGTTTGAAAGCCGTGACCCGGAAAGCTCCGTCGTGCAAGTGGCTGAAACAGCTGTGCGCGAAGTCGTCGGCAAGATGAAGATGGATTCGGCGCTGGCCGAAGAGCGCGACCAGATCGCACCGCGCGTGCGCGATCTGATGCAGACCATTCTGGATCGCTACAAGATTGGTGTGGAAATTGTCGGTATCAATCTCCAGCAGGGTGGCGTGCGTCCACCGGAGCAGGTGCAGGCATCGTTTGACGATGTGCTCAAGGCCGGTCAGGAGCGTGAGCGCACCAAGAATCAGGCGCAAGCCTATGCCAACGAAGTCGTTCCGCGCGCCGCAGGTACCGCCTCGCGCTTGACGGAAGAGGCGGAGGCGTACAAGGCCCGGATTGTGGCAACCGCGCAGGGTGATGCCGGTCGATTCAGCTCGGTGCTGACCGAATACCAGAAGGCACCGCAAGTGACGCGCGATCGCATGTACATCGATTCGATGCAGCAGATTTATTCCAACGTCACCAAGGTGGTGGTTGAGTCGCGCCAGGGCTCGAACCTGCTGTATCTGCCATTGGACAAGATCATGCAATCCGTCACGCAGAATACGAATGCTGCGTCGTCGTCTTCGGACGGCAGTGCCAGTACCGCGCCGGCCCCAACGCCCAGCGCCGTGCCCAATACAGATACACGCACCCGCGATGCCAACCGCTCGCGTGAACGTGAAGTGCGATAGGAGAGAGTCGTGAACAGAGTCGGTTTTTGGATAACGTCGCTGCTGATCGCTCTCGCACTGGCAAGCTCCATGTTGTTTGTGGTGGATCAGCGCCAATTCGGCGTGGTCTACGCGCTCGGCCAGATCAAGGAAGTGATCACCGAGCCAGGTCTCAATTTCAAGCTGCCGCCGCCGCTGCAGAACGTGAGCTACATCGACAAGCGTCTGCTCACGCTCGACAGCTCGGACACCGAGTCCATGTTGACCGCAGAGAAGCAGCGCGTGGTGATCGACTGGTATGTGCGTTGGCGCATTTCCGATCCGTCGGCCTATATCCGTAACGTGGGTCGCGATGAGGCCGCCGGTGCGATGCAGCTCAACCGTGTGGTGCGCAACGCCTTCCAGGAGGAAGTCAACCGCCGCACCGTGCGTGATCTCATCTCGATCAAGCGCGACGCGCTGATGGCCGATGTGAAGCGCGAAGTGGTGGAGGCCGTGCGTGGTGCCAAGCCCTGGGGCATCGACGTGGTGGACGTGCGTATCACGCGCGTTGACTATGTGGAGGCGATCACCGAATCCGTCTATCGCCGTATGGAGGCTGAGCGCCAGCGTGTGGCCAACGAACTGCGATCCACCGGTATCGCCGAAGGTGAAAAGATCCGCGCGGATGCCGACAAGCAGCGTGAAGTGATTGTTGCCAACGCCTACCGCGATGCGCAGAAGGTCAAGGGCGAAGGCGATGCGGAAGCCGCCCGCGTGTACGCCGAGGCCTTTGGGCGCGATCCGCAGTTTGCGCAGTTCTACCGCAGCCTGGACGCGTACAAGAACAGCTTCAACAAGAAGAGCGACGTGATGGTGGTGGATCCATCGTCCACCGAATTCTTCAAGAACTTCACCGCACCCGTTGCAGGCCGTGCCGCAAAACAGTAAGCGCGCAACGCATTGTTGATCGCAAAGGTGTACATATGGAGTGGGGGCAAGCCTTCTGGACAGCCACAGCTTTGGTGCTGATCCTGGAGGGGTTGCTCCCCTTTTTTTCGCCCGCTAGCTGGCGCAAGGCCATGGCGCAAATCGCCCAGTTGCGTGACGGGCAGATACGGTTTTTTGGCCTGCTGGCGATCCTCGCCGGGCTTGCGATACTGCTGGTCTTTTAATGGAAGACCCCCACAGGGCTGCTTGATTGGAAGCAGTCCGGTAGAATCACGCTTTTAACAGCACCCCCATTTCTCATGTCTGCTTGGGTCCTGCCGGATCACATCGCCGATGTTTTGCCCTCAGAGGCCCGGCGCATCGAAGAACTTCGCCGTGGATTGCTAGACACCGCACGTAGCTATGGCTATGAGCTGGTGATGCCGCCGTTGCTGGAGCATCTGGAATCCCTTCTCACTGGTACTGGTGAGGCGCTCGATCTGCAGACATTCAAGCTCGTCGATCAGCTCTCGGGTCGCTCGCTCGGTGTGCGCGCTGATACCACGCAGCAAGTGGCGCGCATTGATGCCCACCTGCTCAATCGCCGTAGCGTGACACGCCTGTGCTATTGCGGCCCCGTGCTGCACGCACTGCCAGAGCATCCCTATGCCACGCGCGAGCCGCTCCAGTTCGGTGCCGAAATTTACGGCCATGCCGGCATCGAGGCGGACATCGAATCCGTACTGCTGGCGCTGGAGTGCCTGCGCGTTGCCGATGTGAAAGATCCCATCGTCGATCTGGCCGACGTGCGCATCGTGCGCAGCCTGCTGGCGGGCGTGCCCGTCGGGCTGCCGACGCTGAGCCGGGTCCACGCCGCGTTGGCCGTCAAGGACGCCAGCGAACTGGCCGAGCTGACGCAGTCCTTCCCGGAATCTTCGCGCAACGGGCTCATGGCGCTGCTGCAACTCTACGGCGATGCCAAGGTGCTCGACGAAGCCGAGCAGGTGTTGGGCCATGTGGCGGGCGTCAAGCAAGTGCTGGCTGACCTGCGCACGACGGCTTCGCGCATTCACTCGGCGCGCGTCACCTTCGATCTCGCGCATGTGCGAGGCTATGGCTACTACAGCGGCGCGCGCTTCGCGATCTATGTGCCCGGGTCCAGTGATGCGCTGGTGCGTGGCGGGCGTTACGACGAAGTCGGCGCCGTGTTTGGTCGCAATCGTCCCGCTGCAGGGTTCAGTCTGGATATCAAGCAACTGGTGAGCGTGGTCGCTCCCAAGCCGCTCAAGGCCGCCATCCGTGCGCCCTGGGCGTCCAACGGCGCCGCCTCCGAGGCGATTGCCGAATTGCGCCGTCAAGGCGAAACGGTGGTCTGCGTGCTGCCGGGGCACGAAAGCAAAGTGGACGAATTCCACTGCGACCGCGAATTGGTACAAATGGCAGACCGTTGGGTCGTGCGCGCCATTTGACTTTTGGTTTTTTAGCATTGATCGGGTTAGAGATGAAAGCAAGCAAGGGTCGTAACGTTGTTGTGGTCGGCACCCAGTGGGGTGACGAAGGCAAGGGCAAGCTGGTGGACTGGCTCACCGAAAGCGCCCAAGGCGTGGTGCGCTTCCAGGGCGGTCACAACGCGGGTCACACGCTGGTGATCAACGGCGTCAAGACGGCACTGCACCTGATTCCCAGCGGCATCATGCGTCCGGGCGTGAAGTGCTACATCGGCAATGGTGTGGTGCTCTCGGCCGCGAAGCTGTTTGAAGAAATCGAAGGGCTGGAAAAGGCCGGCGTTCAAGTGCGCGAGCGCCTGCGCGTGAGCGAAGCCTGCCCGCTGATCCTGCCATTCCACGCTGTGCTGGACGTGGCGCGAGAAGCAGCGCGCGAGCGCGGCGGCGTCGAAAAAATCGGCACCACTGGCCGTGGCATTGGCCCCGCATACGAAGACAAGATCGCCCGCCGCGCGCTGCGCGTGCAGGACATGAAGCACCCTGAGCGTTTCGCCACCAAGCTGCGCGAACTGCTGGCGCTCTACAACCATGTGCTGGTCACGTTCCTGGGCTCCAGGGAGATGCAGTTCGGCGATGCGCTCAAGCCCTACCTGAAGGACGGCGAAGTGCAGTTCGACGCGGTGTACGAAGAAGCCATGCGCCATGCCGAAATGCTCAAGCCCATGATGGCCGACGTGTCGCGTGAACTCAATGACGCACATGCGGATGGCGCCAACCTGCTGTTCGAAGGCGCGCAGGGCACGCTGCTGGACGTGGATCACGGCACATACCCCTATGTCACGTCGAGCAACTGCGTTGCAGGCAATGCCGCCGCCGGTTCTGGTGTGGGCCCCAGCCTGCTGCACTACGTGCTCGGCATCACCAAGGCCTATTGCACGCGCGTCGGTGGCGGCCCGTTCCCCACCGAACTGGATTGGGAAAAAGAAGGCACTCCCGGCTATCACATGAGCACCGTCGGCGCCGAGAAGGGCGTGACGACGGGCCGCAGCCGCCGTTGTGGCTGGTTCGATGCCGCCCTGCTCAAGCGCAGCGCGCAGGTGAATGGCCTCTCCGGCCTGTGCATCACCAAGCTGGACGTGCTGGACGGTCTGACGGAGTTGCAACTGTGCGTCGGCTACGAGCTCGATGGCGAACGCATCGACATCCTGCCCATGGGCGCGGAAGAAATTGCACGATGCAAGCCCATCTACGAAACCATTCCCGGCTGGACCGATTCCACCGTTGGCATGACCGACTACGACACGCTGCCTGCCAACGCACGCAAATATCTGGAGCGCATCGCAGAAGTTACTGGTGTGCCGATCGCCATGATCTCCACCAGCCCGGACCGTGACCACACGATCCTGATGCACAACCCCTACGCTGCTGAGTAAGAGTGAATCTCGCTATTTGCACACAGTCAGACCACCGAGCAAACCTTCAAGCGATATCTGCTACCAAGCCAGGAGTAACCCACAATGTTGACAGAAGACGGCAAGCACCTCTACGTCAGTTACGACGAGTACCACAACCTCATTGAGAAACTGGCGCTGAAGGTGCATCAGTCGGGATGGGAGTTCGACACCATCCTGTGCCTCGCCCGTGGCGGTCTGCGCCCCGGCGACATGCTGAGCCGCATTTTTGACAAGCCGCTGGCCATCATGTCCACCAGCTCGTATCGCGCTGAGGCGGGCACCGTGCAGGGGCACCTCGACATTGCCCGCTTCATCACCACGCCCAAGGGCGAGATCGCAGGTCGCGTGCTGCTCGTGGATGACCTGGCAGATTCGGGCCACACCCTGAACGCCGTGATCTCCATGCTCAAGAGCAACTACGCTCCTATTACAGAGCTGCGCACAGCGGTGATCTGGACCAAGGGCCTGTCTACCTTCACGCCAGACTATTCGGTCGACTTCCTGCCGACCAACCCCTGGATTCACCAGCCATTCGAGACCTATGACAACCTCACACCAGCCAAGCTGATGGAGAAGTGGAAAGTCTGAGCACCGCCACTTAAAGAGGCAATCAACGCAAAGGCAGAGGAATTTTGAAAATTCTTCTGCCTTTTGTCATTAGGGTGTCAATTCGGGGTATACTTCATTTCTTCGCCGCACAGATCGACAGGCAACGCAAGTCGGACAGGGCGGAGAAAATAAAAAAAGTCTTGGACTTTTGCC
>DCYB01000006.1 GCA_002331385.1 Comamonadaceae bacterium UBA2121 | reverse complement strand
GCCGCCGGGCGCAATCCCGGCAAACCACCTTCAATCCATCACCCAATCCAGAAAAACAAAAGAACCCCTAAAACACTCACACGTCGCCACTGGAATGGAATTCCAGCCCCACCCTCCATAACGGCCCGATCTCCCCACAGATCAACGCCAACTGCCCCAACACCACACGCAGGAATTCGGGCGCGGACTCCGCCCGCTCCAGCAGTTGCGCAACCCATGCATCACAGCGCGCCGCGTCGTATGCCGCATCCGAAGAAGCCTCCGCACCCCGCACGCGCAAAGCCGAAGCGATGGCATCGAACTGCGCTGCCGCATACGCTCCTGCGGTGAGCAGCAGCGCGTTCTCGCCGGTATCGTCCAGCCGTCCGCGGTGGGCGCCCAGCGCCGAGACATAGTTCAGCAGGCTGTGGGACTGCACCAGCACACGCTGCCCCCACCGCGCGTTGCGGCGCGCCCAGTGCGGCTCCTGCATCAGTTGCGCGAGGGCGCGCGACAACGCGGCGTCGGCGTCGTGCGCGTTGCGGCGGGCGACGCGGTAATCGAGATCGTCGTCCTTGCCCTCTGCATATTGCGAGAGGATGTCGCGCAGATAGGCCGCGTGCGCCGCAATCGCCTCGGCCGCAACGGTGTGCAGCCGCCGGCCCTGCCAGTCCGGCAGCACCAGCAGCATGGCGACGGCGGCAATGACGCTGCCGATGAGCGTGTCCAGCAAGCGGGGGGCGATCAGCTCATACGCCGCGCCCGTTGTCTGGTTGAAGCACATCAGCACCATCAGCGTGATGGCAGCAGTGCCCGTGACGTAACGCTGCGTGCGCGTGATGAAGAACACCACGCCCGCGCACACGGCGATGAGCGCCTGCATCGCCAGACCGGGAAAAAGCGTCAACAAGGCCCATCCCACGACCAGCCCCAACACGGTGCCCGCGATGCGCTCCACCACGCGGCGGATGGTGGCGCCATAAGTGGCCTGGCAGACGAACAAGGTGGTGAGCAAGATCCAGTGCCCATGCGCCGGATCGGTGAGTTGCATCGCCACGCACCCTGCGGCCAACGCCATTGTGCTGCGCACCGCGTGGCGCAGCAGCGGTGAGCGCAAGTTGAGCTGCCGTTGCACGCGCGCCCAGGCATCGGCCACAGTGCGCACGGACGCATCGAACAAGGTGACATCGCCGAGCAGCGAGGTATTGAGCGGCCCGGTCGCCAGCGTGAGTTGCGCATCCAGCGTCTTGAGATTGCGCGCCAGCGCACGCAGCGAACGCAGGGGACGCAGCCACTGCGCGCGTCCTTGTTGCTCGAGATAGCCGATGGCATCGTCCAGATCCACCAGCGCATGCGCTACTTCTTCGCCGCGCTGGAAGGGTTGGTGCGCACGCAAGGCTTCCGCCAGCCGCGCACAGGTCAGCCCCTGCAGGGACAGCACACGCTGGCAGCGGAACAGCACGTCGCTGTGGAACAGCTCCTCCGCCCAGTCGTTGTACAGATAGTGCGAGGAGCTGGCGCGCTCATGGATGTCCTGCGCGAGGAAATACAGGTTCAGGCAATGCAGCAGTTCTCCCTGCGGCACCTTGCCCGCCTGCATGCGGCGCAGCAGCCGCTCCTTCATGACGTTGAGCACCGCCACCACGCGGCCATTGGCCTGCGCCAGACCAATGCGCCGCTGCTGCACGTCCAGTCCACGCACCGGCTCGAATAGGCTGGCCTTGAGCAGCAGATAACCGCTGAGTTCGGCATACACCTGCGCCAATCCCATGCGCAGCGGGCGCAGCGGAAAAGCCATCTTCCAGAGCACGGACAGCAGCCCATACCACGCGGCCCCCGCAAGCAATAGCTTGGGAATCAGGTGCGAGGATGCCGAACCCGGCGACGCACCCACGCTCATGGCGGTGTAGAGCGACAGGATGACCGATGCCGTCGTCACCGCGCGATAGCGCTCGCCCACCGCACCGGCCATGGTGAGCACAAAGGCAAAGCCGCACAGCACGAGCGCGAACAGCGGCGGCGAATGCACCACGGCCTCGGTCGCGTAGGCCACCAGCGCAAATCCCACCAGCGTGAACAACAGGCCGCGCAGGCGCGCACGCCAGTTGTCGTCGGTCTCGGCCAATGCGCTGGCGATCACGCCAAGGAACAGCGGCACCACCCATTGGCGATGGTCGTTGGCCCAGCACCAGCCCATCGCGCCGCCCAGAGCCACGGCCACGCGCAACGCGTACAGCGAGGCTTCCTGACCGCGCAGGCGCTGCAGCCAGCCACTTTGGATCAGGTCACGCCCCAACCATTGCATGTTTCGTGTTCACCCTGTCAGCGTTCGGCGGCGCGCGCCCGGCGGTCCCGACTGTCAGTTAACCGGTCAGCCGGTGTTGCGCAGTGCCGCGGCGATGCCGTTGATGGAAATCTGGATACCTGTCTTCACGCGGTCATCGCCCTGCCCCAGACGCCAGCGGCGGATGAGTTCCACCTGCAGGTGGTGCAGCGGATCGATGTATGGAAAACGATGGCGGATGGAGCGCGCCAACGCCGAGTTGTGCGCCAGGCGCTGTCGGTCGCCGGTGATGCGCACCAGCGCGTCCGAGGTGCGCTGCCATTCGGCCTCGATGGTGCCGAACACCTTTTTGCGCAGCCGCGAGTCGCCCACCAGTTCGCTGTAACGCGATGCCAATTGCATGTCGCTCTTGGCCAGAACCATGTCCATGTTGGACAGCAGCGTGCGGAAAAACGGCCATTGGCGGTACATCTTTTGCAGCAGTGCGAGTTGTGCCTTCGGGTCCTTACCGGGTGCCTTGATGAAGCCCTCGACTGCCGAGCCAAAGCCGTACCACCCCGGCAGCGTGAGGCGGCACTGGCCCCAACTGAAGCCCCACGGAATCGCGCGCAGATCTTCGATTTTTTGCGTGGCCTTGCGCGATGCGGGGCGCGAGCCGATGTTGAGCTCGGCAATCTCGCGGATCGGCGTGGCGCTGAAAAAGTAATCGGTGAAGCCGTTGGTCTCGTACACCAGCGCGCGGTAAGCGCCCATGCTGGCCTGGGAGAGCTGCTCCGCCGCGTCGAGAAACACCTTGGTCGCCGGCTTGGTCTGTTGCAGCAGGGAGGCTTCGAGCGTTGCGGCCACCAGCGTTTCCAGATTGCGTCGGCCGATCTCCGGGTTGGCGTATTTGGAGGCGATGACTTCGCCCTGCTCCGTCAGGCGAATCTGCCCGCGCACGGTGCCGGGCGGCTGCGCCAGGATGGCCTGATAGCTCGGGCCGCCGCCGCGTCCCACCGTGCCCCCACGGCCATGGAACATGCGCAACTGGATTGTCTGGCCGGGTTGCGCGGCGTTCAACTCGTCGAACAGCGCCACCAGCGCGATCTCGGCGCGGTACAGTTCCCAGTTGCTGGTGAAGATGCCGCCGTCCTTGTTGCTGTCGCTGTAGCCGAGCATGATGTCCTGCTCCGCGCCACTGGCGCGCACCAGCGCCGCGTAACCCGGCAGCGCATACAGCTCGCGCATGATGGGCGCAGCGTTGCGCAGGTCTTCGATGGTCTCGAACAGCGGCACCACGATGAGGTCCGCATGGCCTTCGCGATCGAGCGTGCCGCTCATCAGGCCCACTTCCTTTTGCAGCAGCAGCACCTCGAGCATGTCGCTCACCGTCTCGGTGTGGCTGATGATGTAGTGGCGAATCGCCTCTGCGCCATACATCCGGCGCATGCGCAGTGCGGTCTCGAAGATCGCGATTTCCTGCGCCGTGTGCTCCGAGTAGTCTGCACCCATCACGCGCAATGGCCGTGCGTCATTGAGCAACAGCATCAACAGCTTGCGCTTTTCGCTTTCGGGCAGCGATGCGTAGTCCGGCGCGATACGCGCCGTCGCCAGCAGTTCGGCCACCACGCGCTCATGCTGGTCCGAGCTTTGGCGCAAGTCCACCGTGGCCAGATGAAAGCCAAACACTTCCACGGCACGCAGCAGCGGACGCAGACGCTGTTGTGCCATGGCCGAAGCGCGGTGGGACAGCAGCGAGGCTTCGATCACGCGCAGGTCGGCCAGAAATTCTTGCGCGCTGGCATACGGGTTTTGCGGCGCAATCGCATGTCGCGCAGCGTCACCGCCTGCCAGATGCTTGAGCGTTGCGGCAAGGCGCGCATACACGCCCGTCAAGGCGCGGCGATAAGGCTCATCGGCACGGTGCTCGCTCGTATCGGGCGAGCGCGCGGCCAGTGCCAGCATGTCCGTGGACACCTGCACCAGATTGGACGAGAGCGACAGCTCGCGGCCAAGGTGGTGCACTTCGGTGAGATAGTGGCGCAGCGCCACATCGGACTGGCGGCGCAGCGCCAGCACCAGCGTCTCGGCGGTGACGTTCGGGTTGCCGTCGCGGTCGCCACCGATCCACTGGCCCATGCGCAGGAAACTGGCAATGTGCTGCTGGCCGAGTTCGCGTTCCAGCTCGGCATACAGGCGCGGAATTTCCTGCAGGAAGGTGTATTCGTAATAGGAGAGCGCGTTTTCGATCTCGTCGGCCACGGTGAGCTTGGAGTAACGCAGCAACCGCGTTTGCCACAGTTGCGCCACACGCGCACGCAGTTGCGCCTCGTTGGCAGCCAGCTCGCGCGGGGTGAGCGTGTCCTTGGCGGTGTTGTAGAGCTGGGCGCGCTCCTGGATGTCGTCGCGCGCGGCCAGCAGATCGGCGATTTCACGCTCCGAATCCAGAATGCTCTTGCGCTGCACTTCGGTCGGGTGCGCCGTCAGCACGGGCGCGACATAGCTCTTCGCCAGCGACTGCGCCACAGCGCGCGGCGCAATACCCGCCCAGCGCAGCCGCGCCAGCGCCACCTCGATGCTGCCCTCCTGCGCGCTGCCCGCGCGCTCGTGCACGGCGCGGCGGCGGATGTGGTGGCGGTCTTCGGCCAGGTTGGCAAGGTGACTGAAATACGTGAATGCGCGGATCACGCTCACCGTCTGGTCGCCCGTGAGCCCCTTGAGCAGCTTCTTGAGTGCCTTGTCCGCGTCCTGATCCGCATCGCGGCGGAATGCCACCGACAGCTTGCGGATCTGCTCCACCAGATCGTAGGCGGCGACGCCCTCCTGCTCCCGGATCACATCGCCGAGAATGCGACCGAGCAGCCGGATGTCCTGAATCAGCGGCAGATCCTTGTCGGTCTTGCGTGCTGGGGGTGCCTTGTCTGTGGCTTCTGTTTTACGGGCGGGCGCGGACATGCGGAAAGTTTCTCCTGAACTTTGTATCGATGAGAGTACCCGCACCAGATTGTTCTGGTACGACAGCGACTGCTGCAACGCAACATGCTAGCATCCCCTCCGACCGTTCATAGGCTGACTGACGCCAATTTGTAATCGAGATGACAAAAAACTCCACCCAGCCCACATCCTCTATCGCGCCCTTCGTGATCGCCACGCGCGAAAGTCGCCTTGCCATGTGGCAGGCCGAACATGTGCAGGCACTGCTGGAGTCACGCGGACACCCGATCCGCCTGCTGGGCATGACCACCAAGGGCGACCAGATTCTCGACCGCACGCTCTCCAAGGTGGGCGGCAAGGGCCTGTTCGTGAAAGAGCTGGAGCTGGCACTGGAAGAAGGCCGCGCCGATCTGGCCGTGCATTCGCTCAAGGACGTGCCTATGGAGCTGCCCGCCGGTTTCGAGCTGGCCTGTGTGATGGAGCGCGAAGATCCGCGCGATGCATTCGTCTCTCCCTACTACGCTTCGCTCGACGAACTGCCGCAAGGCGCGGTCGTCGGCACCTCCAGCCTGCGCCGTCAGGCGCTGCTGCAGGCACTGCGCCCCGATCTGAAGATCGAACCGCTGCGCGGCAACCTGGACACGCGCCTGCGCAAGCTCGACGAGGGCCAATACGCGGCCATCGTGCTGGCCGCCGCGGGCCTCAAACGGCTCCGGATGGAATCGCGCATTCGCCAGATTTTCGAGCCGGAACAGATGCTGCCGTCCGCCGGTCAAGGCGCCCTCGGCATCGAGATTCGCACCGGCCGCGACGACCTCAAGCAGGCGCTTGCGCCGCTGGCCGACATGACCACCTGGTTGACCGTCACCGCCGAGCGCGCCGTCAGTCGCGCCATGGGTGGCAGTTGCTCGGTGCCGCTCGCGGCCCATGGCCGCTTCACCGGCACCACGCTGCATCTGGAAGCCGCGTGGGGCGACGTGGAGGGCAAGCACCCACTCATCCGCGCCACTGCGCAGGCTGGCCACATCACCGATCTGGCTGCCGCCGACGCCCTGGGCGTGGCCGTGGCCGACAAGCTCAAGGCTGCGGGCGCCAAAGTCGCCAGCGCCTAGCCGGACGATATGACCCGCGTTCTGATCACCCGCCCATCGCCCGAGGCTGAGCGGTGGGTGGCGCAGTTGCGCACCCAGCACATCGACGCCCTCGCCCTGCCGCTGCTCTCCATCGGCCCCGTGCGCGCCCCCGCGCTGGCCGACGCGCTGAACTCGGCGCGCCACCAATGTGCCAGCGGCAGGTACCGGGCGCTGATGTTTGTGAGCGGTCAGGCCGTGGCTGCGTTTTTTGCGGATGGCGCGGTGCGCTTTCAGCCGCAGCAGCGCTTTTGGTCCCCCGGTCCGGGAACCGCGCGGGCACTGCGCGATGCGGGCGTGCCACCCACGCACATCGATGAGCCGGCTGCCGATGCGGGCCAGTTCGACTCCGAAAATCTCTGGGCCGCAGTGCACACGCAGATCGGTTCCGGTGACCGCGTGTTGATCGTGCGCGGTGCCAGCACCGACGCCGACGGCAGTACCGCCACACCGGGCGGCAATGGCCGCGACTGGCTGGCCGCGCAAATCGCCGCAGCAGGCGGCACGGTCGACTTCGTTGCCGCTTACGAACGCGTGGGCGCCGCCTTGTCCCATGCCGCCAAAGACCTTGCGCAGAGCGCGGCCTCCGACGGATCAGTGTGGCTTTTTAGCAGTTCCGAAGCCCTGCGCCATTTGGTCTCACGCCTGCCGCAAACGCGCTGGAACGCAGCGCACGCCATGGTCACGCACCCCCGCATTGCGGACGCAGCACGCGCCGCAGGTTTTGGAAACATCACGGAGTGCCGTCCCACAATACAGGACGTGACCGCGTCGATAAAATCACTGCCATGAGCCTCGAGCCACAACACACACTCCACGAAGAGATTCCGACGGCCGCATCCTCGGGTGGGTACGCGCCGCCGCCCGCCCCGCCCGCGCCTGCGGCTGCCGCCCAGCCTTCTGCCGGTGCACGCCTGTTGACCGGCGCCGTCGGCATCGTTGCGATTGCCGGTCTGGTCAGCAGCGTCCTGCTGTGGCAAAAGCTGTCCAACATCCAGGAACAACTGGCACGCCAGACAGCGGACTCCGGCGCACAGGCCATCGAGGCGCGCACCATGGCGCGCGAAGCCTCCGACATGGCCCGCGACACGTCGGCCCGCCTCGCAGTGGCCGAAACGCGCGTGGGTGAAGTGGCGTTGCAGCGCTCGCAGCTCGAAGAGCTGATGCAAAGCCTGTCGCGCTCGCGCGATGAAAATCTGGTCGTCGATATCGAATCCGGCCTGCGCCTTGCGCTGCAGCAGTCGCAACTCACCGGCAGCCTGGAGCCGGTGATCGCCGCACTCAAGAGCGCCGACCAACGCATCGAGCGCGCGGCCCAACCGCGCCTCACTCCCGTACAGCGCGCCATCCACAACGATCTGGACAACGTGAACAAGGCCGCCGTGACAGACACCGCAGGTCTGCTCGGTCGCCTGGACGACCTCACGCGACAGATCGATGACATTCCACTGCTCAATTCGGTGGTGACCGCATCCACCATGCGTCAGCGCAATACACGCAACGTGGCCGAGACCACCACCACGCCCGAAGCCGACGAGCCGCGCTGGAAAGCCTTGCTGAACACCGCATGGGAGGCCGTTGCCAGCGAAGCGCGTGGGCTCGTGCGCGTGAGCCGCATCGATCAACCAGACGCGGTGCTGATCGAGCCACGTCAGGCCTACTTCCTGCGCGAGAACCTCAAGCTCTCGCTCATGAATGCGCGCCTGGGCATCCTCTCGCGCCGCGCCGATTCCGCACGCATGGACCTGGCCAACGCGAAGAACGCGCTGAACAAATACTTCGACCCCGATTCGCGCTACACGCGCCGCGCCATCGAAACCATCACGCAACTGCAAACCAACATGCAGGGCATGGAACTGCCGCGCCTAGACGAAAGTTTTGCCGCGCTGACCACGGCGGCTGCGGGCCGCTGAAGATGGTGATGATGACGACGATGATTGGAAGGCCCTGATCCATGCGCGCAGCACTCTGGCTTCTCGCCCTGTTCGGCATTGCCGTGGCTGTCGCCCTGTTCGCGGGCAACAACCAGGGCACGGTCACTTTCTTCTGGCCCCCGTACCGGGTGGATTTGTCGCTGAACGCAGTCCTGCTGCTGCTGTTCGGCTCGTTCACCTTGCTCTATGCCGCACTGCGCGGCACCGCCGCCCTGCTGCGACTGCCGCACCGCGCACGCCGCTGGCGCCTGCAACAAAAAGAGCGCGCCATGCACGCATCGCTCCTGGATGCCATGTCGCAGTTGCTGGCGGGTCGCTTCCTGCGTGCGCGCAAGGCGGCCGAGTCGTCGATCACGCAAGAGCACAGCCTGTCGGAGACCGCTCCCGTGCCCCATGGTCGCCAATTGCGCACGCTGGCGCACATCGTGGCCGCCGAAAGCTCGCACGCGCTGCAGGATCGCACCACGCGCGAAACGCATTTGCAGCAGGCGCTCGACAGCATTCCCGCCAACGCATCCACGTCCGAGCAGGAACTGCGTGAAGGCGCCCAACTGCGCGCCGCGCGCTGGTCGCTGGACGAGCGCGACGCCAATGCCGCGCTGGATCGCATGACCACATTGTCTGCAGGCGCCTCGCGCCGCACGCTGGCGTTGCGCGCCCGGCTCAAGGCCTCGCGCATGGCGCGCCTCACCGCCGACGCGCTCGACACGGCACGCCTGCTGGGCAAACACCGCGCCTTCTCGCCTGCGGCGGCGGAAAGCATCGTGCGCAGCCTGGCCACCGAACTCATCAACGACGCGCACGACCCGGCGCAACTGCAACGCGCATGGATGGCGCTCGACGCCAGCGAACGCGAAATGCCCGAACTCGCCGTCCACGCGGCTCAGCGACTGGCCCAACTCGATGGCGATCAGGCGCAGGTGCGTCACTGGTTGTTGCCGGTATGGGAACTGATGGTGGACCCGCAGTCATCGCTGTCCGACCATCAGGCGCTCAAGCTGATTCGTGTGCTCGAATCCAATCTGGGCGGCATCGATGCCAACTGGCTGGCACGCATCGAAAGCGCACATCAGGCCAATCCGCGCGATGCGCGCCTGCAGTACCTGTCCGCCGTTGCCTGCCTGCACCGCGAACTGTGGGGCAAGGCGCAGCAACTGTTCACCGAGGCCGCGCCCAAGCTGGCCGACAAGGTACTGCGCGCCAGCGCCTGGCGTTATCTGGCCGAGCTGGCCGAGCACCGCAACGACGAACAAGCCGCAGCAGACGCCTGGAAGCAAGCCGCCATCGCCGCGCTCTGACACCCTTCAACCAACGCCCTTCACGCCAATGAAGGGCGCTTTTTACATCAGCGGACGCACCAGATAACCCAGCAAGGTCGCCAGCACCAGCGCTCCGGCCAACAGGCTCCGGCTGCTTGCGCAGGTAATACACCGCAATCACCGCCACCATCGCGAAAATGATGACCAAACGGTTGTGCAGGATCGACCCCATGAAAAAGCAGATTGCGATCTGCACCCAATAGGTCAGCGTGCGGCGCGTGCCTGACTCCGCAGGCTTAGCGCCAGTCGGCACCTCTGGCGCAGTGGGCCGCAACCCGCGCGAAGGCGCGGTGGGCGTAGTGGGCGTAGTGGCGCTGGACTGGCGCGCCGGAGTGTTGTGCTGCGCACGGACATGCCGGCGCTCTTTCGGCACGAGATACAGCGTGATTCAACCAGTGCGCGTCAATCTGTGCTGGGCCTCGGGCTCTCAGCCCTCCTGCTTTTGAAAGCGATTGGGAAGATCAATACACCCACGGTGAACTACCGAGCGGAAACGTGCAAATTCATGACTTGACTCAAGAGTTCTATTTCCAACCCGATCAATATCACCCCTTAACGATTTATTAATTTCACTTTGGTAAATTGATTACGGAAAGTAGAATTCCAGCCATAGACACAGGAGATGCACGATGAACGCTGTTCTTTCCCCTACTGCACTTCAAAAGCTGCCTGCTCCGGCGGCCATCCAGCAACTGCACCACTACGCCTACAAGGCGCGCGATGCGGAGGAAACACGGCATTTCTATGAGGACATCCTCGGGCTGCCGCTCTACCACATCATCCAGAGTGACTACGTGCCGTCGACGGGCGAGTACTGCCCGTACACGCACTTTTTCTTCCGCCTGAAGGATGGCTCGTTCATCGCCTTCTTCGATATTGGCGACGACGAAAAAGCCCTGCCCTCGCCCAACACGCCCGCGTGGATCAACCACATCGCGTTCCGGGTGGACACGGTGGAGGAACTGCAAAACACCAAGGAGCGCCTGCAGGCACACGGCGTTGAAGTGCTGGGCATCACCGATCACCACATCTTCAAGAGCATCTATTTCTTCGACCCGAACGGCATCCGGCTGGAGTTGTCCGCGCAACTGGCCAGCGACGCGCTGATGGCACGCGAGAGCAAGCATGCGCATGCACGCCTGGCAGAGTGGACCGAGCGCAAAGAAGAATGGCGCAAGGAGCGCGCGGCAGGCCGCTCCGACGGATTGCTCAAACCCGGCACGAACGACCGGCCCGAGTTCGTCCCTGACGAGGACTGACCCGCCGCATCGCGTGCCAAGCGCCGCCTGGCGCTTGGGATGTCGTCACTCTGCGTGCGACATTCACAGGCGTTGGCAGAGCGATGCGCTGAAAAGAATAAAATGGCCCGGAACCCTCCGACCATTGCCACAGCGGCATCCCACGGGATGCCGCTTTTCATTGCATTGCCATGAGCGATAACAAGATTGCACAACCGGGCCTCGACAGCCTTTCCAAGTCCTTTGAACCCGCCGCCATCGAGGCCCATTGGGGCCCCGAATGGGAAAAGCGCGGCTACGGCAACGCGGGCTACCGCGGCACGGGCGCGCCGAATGCAGAGTCGGTCGCCGAACACAAGAATTTCTCCATCCAGCTGCCGCCGCCCAATGTGACCGGCACGCTGCACATGGGCCATGCGTTCAACCAGACGATCATGGACTCCCTCACGCGCTACTACCGCATGAAGGGCTACAACACGGCGTGGGTGCCGGGCACCGACCACGCGGGCATTGCCACGCAGATCGTGGTGGAGCGCCAGTTGCAGGACCAGAACATCAGCCGCTACGACCTGGGCCGCGCGCAATTCGTGGAAAAGGTCTGGCAGTGGAAGGAAAAGAGCGGCGACACCATCACCACGCAAATGCGCCGCATGGGCGACACCGTGGACTGGAGCCGCGAGTACTTCACCATGGACGACAAGCTCTCCAAGGTGGTGACCGAAACCTTCGTGCGCCTATACGAGCAGGGCTTGATCTACCGCGGCAAGCGCCTCGTGAACTGGGACCCCAAGCTGCAGTCCGCCGTGTCCGATCTGGAGGTCGAAAGCGAAGAGAAGGACGGCTCGCTTTGGCACATCGCCTATCCGCTGTCCGATGGTTCGGGCCAGTTGGTGGTGGCGACGACGCGCCCCGAAACCATGCTGGGCGACGTGGCCGTGATGGTGCACCCCGAAGATGAACGCTACCAGCACGTGATCGGCCAGACCGTGACGCTGCCGCTGGTGGGCCGCGAGATTCCGATCATCGCGGACGACTACGTGGACCGCGAGTTCGGGACCGGCGTGGTGAAGGTCACGCCAGCGCACGACAACAACGACTACGCCGTTGGCCAGCGCCACAAGCTGCCGATGATCGGCGTGCTCACCCTCACCGCCACGGTCAACGACAACGCCCCGGAAAAGTACCGCGGCATGGACCGCTTCGTGGCGCGCAAGGCCATCGTGGCCGACCTCGAAGCACAAGGCCTGCTCGTCGAAACCAAAAAGCACAAGCTGATGGTGCCGATCTGCACGCGCACAGGACAGGTCATCGAGCCGATGCTCACCGACCAGTGGTTCGTCGCGATGACCAAGATGGGCGAAGGCGACGCCAGCGGCAAATCCATCGCAGCCAAGGCCATCGATGCCGTGGCCAGCGGGCAGGTGCAATTCGTGCCCGAGAACTGGGTGAACACCTACAACCAGTGGATGAACAACATCCAGGATTGGTGCATCTCGCGCCAACTCTGGTGGGGCCACCAGATTCCGGCGTGGTATGACGAGGACGGCAATTGCATCGTCGCCCGCAACGAAGCCGAGGCGCAGGCCAAGGCGCCAGGCAAGACGCTCACACGCGATCCGGACGTGCTCGACACGTGGTATTCCTCCGCGCTCGTGCCCTTCAGCACCATGGGCTGGCCCGAGCAAGGCGAAGCCGCCGATTCCGACTACAACCTCTACCTGCCCTCCTCCGTGCTGGTGACGGGCTACGACATCATCTTCTTCTGGGTCGCCCGGATGATCATGATGACCACGCACTTCACCGGTCGCGTGCCGTTCAGGCATGTCTACATCCACGGCCTGGTGCGCGACGCGCAGGGCAAGAAGATGTCCAAGTCCGAAGGCAACGTGCTCGACCCAGTCGACCTGATTGACGGCATCGCACTGGAGCCGCTGCTGGACAAGCGCACCACCGGCCTGCGCCGTCCCGAGACCGCGCCTAGCGTGCGCAAGAACACGCAAAAGGAATTCCCTGAAGGCATTCCCGCCTATGGCGCGGACGCACTGCGCTTCACCTTTGCCGCGCTCGCCTCGCTGGGTCGTTCGATCAATTTCGACAGCAAGCGCTGCGAGGGCTACCGCAACTTCTGCAACAAGCTCTGGAACGCCTCGCGTTTCGTGCTGATGAACTGTGAAGGCTTCGACTGCGGCCTCAAGGAGCACACCAAAGAGCAGTGCCAGCCTGGCGGCGAGCTCGAAGGCTACATGCACTTCAGCCAGCCCGACCGCTGGATTTCCTCCGAGCTGCAAAAGGTGGAAGCCGAAGTCGCCAAGGGCTTTGCCGAATACCGCCTCGACAACGTCGCCAATGCGATCTACGAATTCGTCTGGAACGAGTTTTGCGACTGGTATCTGGAAATCGCCAAGGTGCAAATCCAGAACGGCAACGAAGCCCAGCAGCGCGCCACACGCCGCACGCTGATCCGCACGCTCGAGGCCATTTTGCGACTGGCGCATCCGGTGATTCCGTTCGTCACCGAAGCGCTGTGGCAAAAGGTGGCGCCCGTCGCTGGCCTGCCGGGCGACTCCATCGCCATCGCACGCTACCCCGAAGCGCAGCCCGCCAAGATCGACGAGGCCGCCATCGCCTACGTGGGCCGCATCAAGCACATGGTGGACGCCTGCCGCACGCTGCGGGGCGAAATGGGCGTGTCGCCCGCACAGCGCTTGCCGCTGCTAGCAGTGGCCGGCACGGCTGCCGATGCCACCTTCTTGCGCGACAACGCGGCCGTGCTGCAAAACCTGGCCAAGCTCAGCGAAGTCAAGGTGTTCGACGATGAGGCCGCGTGGGCTGCCGCTGCGCAGAATGCGCCGGTGTCCGTGGTCGGCGAAGCGCGACTGGCGCTCTTCGTCGAGATCGACGTGGCCGCAGAAAAGGCGCGCCTGGCCAAGGAGGCCGCGCGCCTCGAAGGCGAGATCACCAAGGCCAATGGCAAGCTGGGCAACGAGGCATTTGTTGCAAAAGCGCCACCCGCCGTGATCGAGCAAGAAAAGAAGCGTGTGGCGGATTTCGGCGCGACCCTGACCCGCATCAAGGAACAGTTGGCGCGACTGGGTTGATCCATAGAAATAGATGTAATCGAATGTAATGATGTCACGCTAGAATGAAAAAAAGCGCGGTCAGGTATCGCGCTTTTTTCCACCCGGAATTCCTTGAAAGTACAGCATCTCATGAGCAATCACACCCGCGTGCGCAAGGCCGTTTTTCCTGTTGCCGGTCTTGGCACACGCTTTCTCCCCGCCACTAAGGCATCCCCCAAAGAGATGCTTCCCGTCGTGGACAAGCCCCTCATCCAGTATGCCGTCGAAGAGGCCTATGAAGCCGGCATTCGCGACATGATCTTTGTGACGGGCCGCAGCAAGCGCGCCATCGAAGACCATTTCGATACCGCCTACGAATTGGAAAACGAACTGGAAAACGCGGGCAAGCGCGAGATGTTGGACCTGGTGCGCAGCATCAGCCCGGATGACATGAACTGCCTGTTCGTGCGCCAGCCGCGCTCGCTGGGGCTGGGCCATGCCGTGCTCTGCGCCGAACCACTGGTGGGCAACGAGCCTTTCGCCGTCCTGCTGGCGGACGACCTGATGATCGGCAACAACGGCGGCCCCGGCGTGATGGCGCAGATGACGGCCGCGTTCGCCAAACAAGGCCGTTCACTGCTGGCAGTGCAAGAAGTGCCGCTGGAGCACACACGCCGCTACGGCATCGTCAAGGGCGAGCCCGCTGGCGGCCCGCTGATGCGCATCGATGAAATCGTGGAAAAGCCCGCGCCGGAAAAAGCCCCCTCGCGCATGGGCGTGGCAGGCCGCTACGTGCTCACACCCGCCATCTTTGACGAAATCCGCAACCAACCCAAGGGCGTGGGCGGCGAAATCCAGCTCACCGACGCCATCGATCGCCTGATGGCCTCCGAAACCATCTACGCCTACCAATACTCCGGCAAGCGCTACGACTGCGGCAGCAAGGAAGGCTTCCTGGAAGCCACTGTCGAGCTGGCCCTGTGCCACCCCGGCGTGGGCGAAAGCTTCCGCGAATACCTCAAGAACCTGTCGCTCGACTGATTCAGAGCCCGCGTTCGACCCGGAACGTACTCCAGAACGAAGAAGGCCCGCATCCTGCGATGCGGGCCTTCTTGTTTGCGGCGTTCAATCCGGAACCGGGCTTCAATCCGGAACCGGGCGTTTCAGCGGCGGCGCAAAACGTGAATGAACTCGTCACCCACCGCCTGCTGCTCCACCAGTTCATTTCCAGTCTGCTTGGCAAACGCCTGAAAGTCTCGCATCGAACCCGTGTCGGTCGAAACCACCTTCAGCAACTGCCCGCTGGCCAGTTCCGCCAACGCCTTCTTGGCGCGCAAAATCGGCAACGGACAGTTCAGTCCGCGCGCATCAATTTCCTTGTCAATCTGCATAAATTCCGACTCTCACTCTGCAACCACTCAACAAACGCACGCCATCAATCTTTGGCGGGCTCGGGCGGCGTATCCAGCCCACGCCTGCGTTCGGCATTTTCCTCTTCCGTGAAGAACACCGGCTCGTGGCCGCGCGTCTTCAACCAGTCAGCCAGCGCATAGCCAGTGCCTGCGGGCCAGCATTTCAGGTCCTTCAAATCCATCATCCGATAGTCCACCAGCTCTGGCGACAGGCGCACCTCGCCCTCAGCCACGACATGGTAGGCAATGATCACCTGATTCATGCGCAGGAACTCATACGCCCCTACCAGCGTCACGGAACGCGCGTCGAGGTGGGTCTCCTCCTTCACCTCCCGCGCGATACCCTCTTGCGGTGACTCACCAGCTTCCATGAAGCCGGTGATCAGCGCGAACATTTTAGGCGGCCACAGCGCATTGCGCGCGAGCAGTACCTGCCCGTTCACCTCCACAATCGCCGCGAGCACCGGCGTCGGATTGTTCCAGTGCGTCCAGCCACAGGCCGGGCAACGCAGCCGCGCCTTCAGGCCGCTGTCTTCCATTTCGACCATGGACTCCAGCGGCGTCGCACAGTTGGTGCAAAACCGGGTTTCGTATTGCATGGGACTTGTCTCCTGTCTGGCACCGCTGACCGCAACGGCGCCGGATTGTTGTTATGGATCGAATACGCGCCCTGCGCCCAACTCAGGCCGGAAACACGCCCGTCGAAAGATACCGGTCACCGCGATCGCACACCACAAACACGATGGTCGCGTTGCTCTCCTGCTCGGCAATCTGCTGCGCCACATAGCACGCACCCGCCGCAGAAATACCGCCAAAAATGCCTTCTTCGCGCGCCAGACGACGCGCCATGTCCTCTGCATCGTCCTGCGTCACATAGACCAGTTCATCCACCAGCGACGGATCGTAAATCTTCGGCAGATACTCTTCAGGCCACTTGCGAATGCCCGGAATGCGCGACCCTTCCGTAGGCTGCGCCCCCACGATCTTCACATGCGGATTTTTTTCCTTGAGAAAGCGTGACACGCCCGTGATCGTGCCGGTCGTGCCCATCGCACTCACAAAATGCGTGATGCACCCGCCCGTCTGCTCCCAGATTTCGGGGCCCGTGGTCTCATAGTGAATGCGTGGATTGTCCGGATTCGCAAACTGATCGAGCACCACGCCCTTGCCCTGCTTGACCATCGTGTCGGCCAGGTCGCGCGCGTACTCCATGCCGCCACTCTTGGGCGTGAGGATCAACTCCGCGCCATACGCCTTCATCGTCTGCGCGCGCTCGATCGACAGATCCTCCGGCATGATCAACACCATGCGATAGCCCTTGATCGCCGCCGCCATCGCCAGCGCAATCCCGGTATTGCCGGACGTGGCCTCAATGAGCGTATCGCCCGGTTGGATCTCCCGGCGCTCCTCCGCCCGCCGGATCATCGACACCGCAGGCCGATCCTTCACCGACCCTGCGGGGTTGTTCCCCTCCAATTTTCCAAGAATCACGTTGCCGCGTGCGACATTGTTTTGCGCTCCAATACGCTGTAGCGCAACCAGAGGAGTGTGGCCGATTGCGTCTTCGATGGTCGGATAGGAATTCATACCCCGATACTGTGCCATAATTCATCTCTTCGCGAATCCACGCACCCGACAATAGCCCGAGTGGTGGAATTGGTAGACGCAGCGGACTCAAAATCCGCCGCCGCAAGGCGTGCCGGTTCGATTCCGGCCTCGGGCACCACTGATAGCAATTACAGTGGTTTATCTCATGATAGGGTACGATTTCCCCCTCTAGCGGGGCATCACTTCTTTTTAGCTCTGCGAACAGATTTGCACACACGCTTCCCACAAAGCGTGCGAACAGAGGGAGCTAATCCATGGCCTACTTCGGCAAATTCCGGAGCGGCTGGAGAGCGCAAATCCAACGCGATGGAGTGCGCGTCTCGAAGACTTTCACGCTCAAAAAAGACGCTCAAGCTTGGGCGCTGGAGCAAGAGAGCAAGAAAACGCTGCGCAAAGACCATACGCTGGGCCAAGCCTGCAAGAAGTATCTGGAGTCGGTCAGTGTCGAAAAGCGTGGCGCAGTGGACTGGGAGCGCCGCCGCTTCGACGCGTTTTGCCGATACTTCGATGAAACCATGGACCTGGCCGACTTTACGAGCGAGAGGCTGGCAGGCATGGTGCGAGTGAGAGTGAGAGTACGTAAAAGTAGCTCTCGCTAAGACGGACGAGCAAGGCGCAGCGCAAACTAGGGTTTTCCCGTTCACCTATTCACGGTATTGACAAGTTGTAACCCATTTATAGAATCAATTTCATCAGTTTCAACAATCGTCCATCGGCGGGTCAATGAAAAAATCAACAGTATGGATGCTTGGCGCCCTCCTTTCTGCAACTTCACTGACGGCCTATGCGCAGGGGCAAATAACTGTTGGAACAGGTTCTGTTGTTGACTTTGGAGATGCCGCGGTTAATTTTGGTTGTTCAAGCTTTACCGTATCTGGTACAGCAAACCTATCAAGTGCTCATCTGTCTGGAGTTGATGCACTCTCCTCGAATGGAACTCTGAACAATCAAAACGGAAATATTTCAGTCGCGGGTAACTTTTCTGCAGGAAATACTTTGATTGGAGGAGCAGGCACCGTTCAAATCGTTGACGGCTGCTCACGTGCGATCACTCAAATTAGTGGCAGCCCTACTTTCCACAGTCTTTCGATAACGACGACATCAGGAAAGCAGGTCATTTTTGATTCTGGGCAAAACACCACTGTCACAGGACAACTGACTCTACAAGGAACGAGCGGCAATTTATTGAAAGTTCGCAGCTCCGTCTCAGGCAATCCATCGCTAATAACCGCTACATCTCAACAAACAGTTCAATTCGTAGACGTAGCGGACAACAGAGCAGTCGGAGCGCAGGTGGCCCCAGGCGAGCCAAGTCTTTTCCAATCAATCTCAGCCGGAAACGTGTTTCGCTGGTTCTTGTTTGATGAAAAAGGAAATCCTCCAAAAACTCCCGAGCCACCGGACCCTCCTACCAGCATTAACCCAGTCCCTTCCTTGTCTGTATGGGCATTATTAACGCTAGCGGCAATTATTTGCATTATGAATCCAGGAACCCTGAGGTCGCTATCCGTACACGAAAAACCCAAAGCAACGTCGCGTCGCGCTTAAAAAAAATCGCCACTCTTGCCCACAGCAATGAAATCCATAATGAATAAGCTCCTTGTCTTTGCGTGTGTACTGATTGCCCCGTACCATGCACAAGCGCAGAATGACTCAATTATATTGGCATCAGATCTCGCTTCAAATACTCCAACAGAACGCGCAGCCAAATCAGAGGCATCAGTAATCGAAAAAACAAAAGACGTGGGAGGTTTCGTGCTTGCATCAGAGCAAGACTTGCCCTCACCACTCTCAGTCGCGCAGGATCCTAACGCGGGGCGATCGGGTGGCAATATTGAACTGATGAGTGGAAGGCCTCCTCTTGCCTCTGATTATCCGGCCGATATTCAGCATTAAACAAAATCTGAAGCAATCCATTTCACGTTTCTTATTCCGGTAAGAAGGAGTCCTCCATGCCTGCAGCAATCCGCGTTACCTCTTTTAAAATCCTCTCACTCGTCCTTTCAATCGCAACTACCTCTGCCTATGCAACTGACGTGGTAGTTCAACCCTCCCCGGGCAGTGGTCTGGTAGTCAAGGACAGCGGAGGTAACGTGGAACGGATTCGCATACAGGAGGATGGCAAGATCACCATCCCAGGTTTTGGAGTGATGCCTCAGCAGACCACAGCAATGTGCATCGACACAGTGCTCGGCTTTATTGGTCCGTGTCCCATCGTCCCCGGTTTTTCCCTTCCGTACTCGGCGACCGCGAGCAATGCAAACACGCTTTTCGATGTCACGCAAAGCGGGAATGGAGGCGCGTTAAGAGGTGCAATTAGCAATAGCTCCAGTACAGCCACTGCGTTAACGGCTTCTACTTCGGGCCTTGGTGGCGGTATAGACGTCAGTTTGAGCAACCCGTCAACAGGTGCAAGAGGCATCAACGTTTTGAACAACGGTGTTGGTCCCGGATTCTTTGCCGAGTCAAAAGGCGGAAATTCCATTTGGGGCGTTGTAAATTCAATTTCTGCGGCAGCCATTATTGGAGACGGCTCGTCTGGAGAGGTAATCGTTGCGAGACATAATGGCTCGGTTTGTGAGAAAAATATTGGTAAGTGCGCTGGCATTGGAGCAATAGTTGGCAGACACGATGGCCCATTGGGAATTGCAGTGAGGGGCTTTGTCACCGACCCAGGTGGAGGTTTCGGCGTTTTGGGACAAGCTGGCATTAGCGGCGGAACGGGCGTTGCAGGGCGATTTGAGAATGTGAATGCGGCTAACTCGAGCAACACGCTGGAAGTAGTCACAAATGGAACCGGCACCGCGGCCTTTTTCCAAGGCAAAGGGGATATCGCCATATTCCAAGGAACCAGCGGCAAAGCTCGGGTTGGGAATGACGGGAAAGGTTACTTCGATGGCGGCACACAGACAGGCGGTGCTGACGTGGCTGAACTCATTGACTTTCGAGGTCGGATGCCTCAGCCCGGTGATGTTGTCGAAATCGATCCCGACAACGCCCTGCACTACCGACTATCCAGCAAGGCTGACAGTACGATGGTTGCTGGAGTTATAACCACCAAGCCGGGTGTATTGATGAATGCCGGTATCGACGATGCAACAGGCCTTCCTGCACTAGCTCTCGTCGGCCGTGTTCCGGTCAAGGTAACGATGGAAGGCGGCGTGATTCGCCCGGGTGACCTACTGGTAAGTGCAAGTGTCGAGGGCCGTGCCAAACGGGCCTCGGGCCAAATTCTCCCCGGCTCGGTCATCGGAAAAGCTTTGCAGGCGCACCTCGAGGGAGATCAAGGGGTGGTCGAGATGCTTGTGATGACTCGCTAAGTTCTGCAGCCCGTATTACCGGGCCATGCTGGACCCGCGCCGCTGAATCCTTTGCCTATGATTCCCCGCGTCGTTATCCATGCGCGGGAGCGCCACCTCGATGTATCGCCAAACATCCGCACCGTGGCCAGCCATGGCCGCATAGTCCTAGTAATCGGAACGCTGGAATTCGGGGATTCCCAAGGCTATCTCCCAGTTTCAGTTTGCTCTCCTTCTTTGCCCTATGTCATAGGTTGAAAGACGCTGCACGCTCTGCCACAGCCTACTATTGACGCAGTCGTCAAACAAGCTCCGGAGGGCGGATATGAAATTGCACGTTTCACCTGATCGGGTTCAGGGACAACTTCTTGCCATGAACGTCCTGATCGAAACGATCCTGAGAACGTTGCCTGCGCACACGATGCGGCAGATTTCAAGGACCTATTCCTTTTTTGCACCCGAGGTGGCGGGACATTTGCTGGATTCGAGCGGCAATGAATCACGGCATGAGGCCTACAGCCAGCAGGTGGATGCCAATTCGGAGTTGCTCAAGCAGATTCATCAAAGTGCAATCTCACGCGATAACTCCTATCGATCGTCTATGAGCAATCTTTGATTGATCCAGGGTCGGTATTGACGCACTAATTGCATGCGAATTAAGGGATTGATTTAGCCTGATCGCATACGATTCCTTTTTCAAGAGGAGAGCGACACATGGCCCGTAGCGTTGAGATCAAGGCGAGGATTGATGACCTTGAACTGCTCCGAGAGCGTCTGGCAAAGCTGGCGACGGCAGGGCCCGCGCTGATCAGTCAGGATGACACCTATTTCCAGTGCGACAACGGGCGCTTGACGCTGCGACAGTTCAGCGACGGGAACGGCGAGCTGATTTTTTACCAGCGCAATGCCAAAGCGGGGCCGGATGAATCGATTTTCTCCAAGTCCCCTGCGCCCCAGCCGGACTCGCTGCGCACACTGCTTTCCCATGCTTATGGCCAGATTGGCCGCATCAAAAAGATGCGCACGCTGTTCTTCATCGAGAGCACGCGCGTTCACGTGGACTGGGTGCAGAATCTTGGTAACTTCATTGAGATCCAGACGGAAATCGGGGATGACGAGCCGAGCTCGAACGGCGAGATGATCACCGAGATGCTGATGGAAAAGTTGGGGGTTTCGCTCGATTCCTTGCTGCACGAATCCTATCTGGACATGATCTCGCAGAAATCGCCATAAGTTCTGCCTCGGGGGTATTGGGGAGTAAGCCCACTCCCCGACCGGTTAGACTGATCGACATACGCCATTACCAGCGCGTTTTTCACGATCGTGCGGAAATCATCCGCACTTTGATTCACCACTTCTATCCAACAAGGAATTTGGCCGCTTCATGTCTGCTTGCCTGCCTCCCTGCCCTCAATGCAAATCCGGTTTCGTCTATGAGGACGGCCCGCTGCTGATCTGCCCGGAATGTGCGCACGAATGGTCTGCCGAGGAGGTGCCGGAACCTGAAGACGAGGTGGTCGTCATCAAGGATGCCGTTGGCAACGTGCTGCAGGATGGCGACTCGGTCACGGTCATCAAGGACTTGAAGATCAAGGGGTCATCACAGGTGGTCAAGGTGGGCACCAAGGTGCGCAGCATCCGCCTCACGGGCGGCGACCACGATATTGATTGCAAGATCGACGGTATCGGCAACATGCAATTGAAGTCGGAGTTCGTGCGCAAGGCGTGATTGCGCGTCTGGCGCGCACCGGTCAACGGAAATTGTCCAATTCAGCCAGGCTTCGACTCCAGTGGGCCTTCAAGCGCCGACAATAGAGCCCATGTCCGAGCAGCACATTCCTGAGGGCGACGACGCCGCCCTTCCCGACCACGCCTTCACCGACGCAGAGCGCGCAGCGGTCTATCGCGCCATTTATGAGCGGCGGGACATGCGTCATTTTGCAGGCGGCAGCGTGCCCGAGGATGTTTTGCTGCGGCTGCTGCGCGCCGCCCACCACGCGCCCAGCGTCGGCTTCATGCAACCGTGGCGCTTTCTTCGCATCAAGAGCCGCGCCTTGCGCGAAGCAATTCATGCCCTGGTCGAACAGGAGCGCGTGCGCACCGCCGAGGCGCTGGGCCAGCGCAAGGATGAGTTTATGCAACTCAAGGTGCAAGGCGTGCTGGACGCAGCCGAGGTGCTGGTGATTGCCATGCCGCCGGGCCGCGAAACGCAGATCTTTGGCCGCAGGACCTTGCCTGAGATGGACATCGCCAGCGCCGCCTGCTCAGTGCAGAACGTGTGGCTGGCCGCGCGTGCCGAAGGTCTGGGACTGGGCTGGGTGTCTATCTTCGATCCGGTCGCGCTGGCGCAATTGCTGCGTATGCCGCGAGGCGCGCACCCGCTTGGCGTTTTGTGCCTTGGCCCGGTCTCGCATTTCTACGAAGCGCCTATGCTGCAAGAAGAAAAGTGGGCCGCGCGCGCGCCTCTGCAGGACATGCTGATGGATGATTTCTGGGCGCAGGACAGTTCGCTGCCAAGTGAGTGATGGACCGGCGCAACGCTTGACGGCTGCGTTGGGTATGTCTTGCCTTGCAAGAAATTCGATCAAGCTGGTCACTCTTGTGTGTGAATGTTCGTCCTTGGACAGGCGCAATGGGGGCCCTTTTTAATCCTGCGCGGTATTTTTCTCCCTCTGGCGCCCTGACAGAAAATTCTGACAAATCAACGCGCTGCGCTGCAAACTTGATTGTTTCGTTGCATTACGAGTTACCCACCGATTGTCACTCAATCAATAAATGAAAGTTGATAGCCTCCGCCTGTTGTAGCTAATACAGGGCCGAGTGTGCTTGCATGCGAATGCCCTTCACGCATGCCATTCCATCATTCCGAGAATGAACCATCAGCGACCTCCGCCACCGCATCACGCGGGCGGCCCTTGGTCGTCTTTTCACAGAGAGCCACGGGCGGCGTAACACCGTCTGGCGAATTGAGCTTTCACCACTGGGAGGACTTTCTCGCATCTGGCGCCGATGCGTGCGGTTTTCTGCTGGACGATGGTTCTGCAGAAATGCAGGATGCGCTGCTCTGGCAGATTCGCGGCTCCCGCTGGTGGCATGCTTGGGTGGCATTGAGCCCTAAAGCCCCTGCATCCACTTTCGAGTGCCTTGCAGATGCACGCCAGCCGCGTGACCGCGTTATGCAATCCGCGGTGCTGGTACAAAGCGCGCGTGCCCAGTTGCTGGCCGCCACGCACCTCGACTTTGAAGAGCGGCTATTGCAGTTTCTTTTCATTCGCGATGGTGCGCAGTTGCAGCCTATTTGCGATCGCCAGAGTCATTACCTGTACCGCTACCCGCTGGCCGAAGCGCTGGGCGCGGACGAGGAGCGCGTCACCCGCGTGCTGCTGGACTTGCAGCGCAGGCGTTTTCTGGAGCCCGGCCTGCCACTGGACCGGGTGCGCCACTGCCGCAAATGCAGCAGCGCGCATCCGCACTACCACGACGTGTGTCCGCATTGCCGCAGCATCCAGATCGAAAAATCGGCCGCGCTGCACTGCTTCACCTGTGGCCATGTGGCGCCACAAGCAGACTTCATGCAGGACTCCAAACTGGTGTGCCCGCAGTGCAATGCCAGCCTGCGCCACATCGGCGTGGACTATGACCGTCCGCTCACGCAGTACGCCTGCGCAGATTGCCATCACGCATTCATCGAACCTGCCGTGCAGGTGCGCTGCCTCGATTGCGGCGAACTCGCCGAGCCGGACGCCATGGATGTGCGCAGCATCGCGCCGTTGCGCCTGAGCGCGCGCGGCCGCGCTGCTTTGCGCGAGGGGAGCAGCGCCGAGCATCTCGCCGCGTTCGAGCACGCGCAGCATGTGCCGCCCTCGGCTTTTCATCAGGCGCTGGGGTGGACCTTGCGTCCCAAGGGGGACGTCGGACAAGCGTCATTGGTTGCGCTGGAATTCACCCTGCCGCCGCAAGATGGCCGCGCCCAGGCAGCGGTTGATGAAGGTGTGCGGCGCATGTATGAGCTGCTCTCCGACTCCGATCTCAGCACCGTCGATGCCGATCAGCGGCTGTGGTTTCTGGTCACCGATGGGCGGGCGCTCATCCAGCGCGTACGTGCCATGTATCCCGCCAGCGGCGAAGGCCAGTTGCGTGCCGCGGCACTGGACCTGCGCGACGTGGGCAGCGCGCGCGAGCCGCAACAGGTGATGTCGCGGCTGAAAGCGGAGTTGCAGTAATGCTCGACACCATGAATCAGGCCGTGCACGCGTTCGAGGTGCTGAGCATGGGCACCAACGATCGCAGTTTCAGCGAGCTGGTGCTCAAGTTTTTTCCCTTCGTTTTGCTGCTGGAGTTGCCGCTGTACCTGCTGGTGATCGTGGGCATCATGCGCTATGGCGTGCGTCGTCTGCGCAGCGACAACCAGCGCGAGCGCTACCCTTCCGTCTCGTGCCTGATCACGTGCTACTCGGAAGGCGATGATGTGCTCAAAACCATTGATTCGCTGGCGCACCAGATCTATCGCGGCCACATCGAGATCATTGCGCTGATCGATGGCGCAGTGCAAAACGAGAACACCTACCACGCAGCCATGTCTGCGCTCGACAAGGTCAACGCACTGCCCAACCGCCGCCTGATCGTGCTGCCCAAGTGGCAACGCGGCGGGCGGGTCTCATCGCTGAATGCGGGCCTGAGCATTGCCTCTGGCGAAGTCGCCATGGCGTTGGACGGTGACACCTCGTTCGACAACGATATGGTGGCGCAGGCCACGCGCCACTTTGACGATCCCAACGTGGTCGCGCTGGCTGGATGCCTGCGCGTGCGCAACGCGGCCGACTCGCTCGTGGCGCGCATGCAGGCACTGGAGTACATGCTGTCGATTGGCGCGGGCAAGACCGGTTTGGCCGAGTTCAACGTGATCAACAACATCTCGGGTGCCTTTGGCGTGTTCCGCACGGCATTCATCCGCAACATGGGCGGCTGGGATGCCGGAACGGCCGAAGACCTGGACATCACCATGCGCATCAAGCAATACTTTGGTGCCAATCCGAAGCTGCGCATCGCCTTCGAGCCGCATGCCGTGGGACACACGGACGCGCCTACCACCTGGCGTGTGTTCTTCCGCCAGCGACTGCGCTGGGACGGCGATCTGTACTACCTCTTCGTGCGCAAGTACTTGCACAACATCCGCCCCGGCCTGCTGGGCTGGCGCAACTTCCTGTTCACCATGATCAACGGCTTCTTCATGCAGGTGATCATGCCGTTCTTCATCGTGTTCTACACCGGCCTGATGCTGTGGTATCTGCCGGTTGGCTCGGTGCTGGGCGTCCTTGCGTTCGTCTACCTGATCTATCTGGCTTCGGTCATCCTGTTCTTCCTGATTTACGTGGTCGTCATCTCCGAGCGGCCCTGGCAGGACATCGGCTATTTCCTGCTGCTGCCGCTGGTACCGCTATTTGCCTTCGCCACCCGCGTCAACAGTGCGCTGTCGCTGCTGCAGGAGGCAGTGCTCAAGTCACACCTCGACTCGTCCATGGCACCGTGGTGGGTGCTTAAAAAAACAAAATTCTGATGAGATATACGCCCTTTTCACAGGCCCTTGTGCTGGCCGGATGGATGGTGTTCGCCCACAGCGCGAGCGCCACGACGCTGGTCCAACTGGAAGACGCCGCACGCGCCAATGCGGGCAATGTGCAGGCCAGCCGCGCCGAGCGCAGCGCGGCCACCGCGCGGCGCGACGTGGCCGAAAGCCAGAGCAGCGCGCGCGTTTTTGGTGGTGCAGGTCTGACCAATGCCAATGAGCCTGTCACCGACACCTACGTGCGCGACTACCGCCGCGCCAGCGCCACCGTGGGCGTGCGCTGGAGTTTGCTTGCCGCCCAGTTGTCCAAGAAGCGCAACGTGAAAGAAGCTGAATGGGACGTGGCGCGCGCCCGCTTGCGCGAGGAGGTCGCAGGCAACGAAGCCGTGCGCCAGGTGCGTGTGGCCGCCGTGCGCGCCGCTTATGCGGACGAACGCGCCGCACTCGCCAAGGCCTTCTTGACCGAGCGCGATCGCGTGCAGGGCCAATTGCAGGCGCGCCGTCAGGCGGGCACGATGCTGGGCGCTGAGGCCCTGGAGCTCGCCACGCTCAACGATTCCGTGAAGGCGCAACTCAACCGCCAGACGCAGGCGCGTCAGGATGCAGAGCAGTCCATTCGCCGCATCGCCGCGGTCGAGGGCGCACTCGCACTGTCGCGCCCGACGTGGCCCGAAAGCTGCTTCAATGCAGCCAATCTGATGCGCGAGGACGGTCGCGGCAAGGAGGCCGCAGAAGAGCTGAACGTGGCCGCCGCGCTGTCGCAACTCCAGTTGCTCGAAGGCGGCATCCTGAACAGCGTCGAAGCCGGCGTGCAGGTCTCGCACTCGCAGATGAAGGACTCGCCCGGTCACTCCGGCCAGAACAGCGGCATCTATGTGGATTTTTCCGTTCCGCTCGGATGGAAGAAAGCGCGCGACGGGCGCATCAGCGAGTGGTCCGCCAAACGCCAACAGGCCGAACTGCAGTTGCAGCAAGAGCGCTCGCTGCGCCAGTTCGACATCGACAAGGGCCTGCGCGACCGCGCCTTGCTGAAGTCGGAACTGGACGATGCGCGCACGAGGCTGAAGGCACGCGAGGAAGCTTTGCGAGTCGCCAACCTGCGCCGCCCTGCCTTGCAGGGGGACGGCATTGTCGAGCAGTTCCAGGCACGGCATGCGCTGTATCAGGCCAGCGTGCAAGTGGTCGATGCAGCAGAAAAATACCAATTGGCCGAGGCTGACCTGCTCGCCATGGGACCGGATTGCGCCACCGGCAATTCGCCCGCCAACGCCACCATCGCCTCTGCGCCACTGCTGGCCGCATTGGGCGGTCGGCAGACACCAACCGCCAACGACAGCAGCGCTGCGCCCATGATTGCCGCTGCGCCCGCGCCAGAACAGGCTGCGGCAGCACAGAGTTCGTGGCCCCGCACTGCCGAGACGCGTCCCATGCCGCTCAAAAAACCGCAGGCCAGCGTGGCGTCCGTGCGCACCAAGATCGGCTGGTACGTGTGGGAAGCGCAGCAATTGCTGAAGAACCCCGCGCAGATCGACCGCTTGCCGCCCAACACCGGGCGACTGCTGCTGTCTTTCAACGCGCAGCAATTGAGGTTCATGGAGCCGCAGGACTGGAGCGCGCTGCGCGCCAAGGCCAACGAGCGCGGCATCCGGCTGGAATTGCTGCTGGGCGATCCCGACTGGGTCACACCCAAGGGCCGCCCGCAACTCATCCAGTTGCTGTCCGGCCTGCGCGAATTGCCGGTGGATGGATTGAATCTCGATCTGGAACGCAGCCAGTTGCCGCAAGGCTCGATCACGCAGGAGCGCTGGAAACGCGACACCGTCGCCACGCTCCGCGAAGTACGCAAGGCCGTCCCCTGGGAGCTGGCACTGACCACGCACCACCGTGAGCTGGACGACGCTGCCTTCCTGTCCGCGCTGCGCATCGCCGGGCTGAACGAGGTCGTACCGATGATCTACACGCAGAACGCCAACCGCGCCAAGCAACTCACCGAGCGGCTGCTGGCGCACTCGTCAGGCCTGCACGTCAGCCTCGCGCAGAGCATAGAGAAAGTGCTCTCCAAAGAGGAAAGCAGCTTTCACCAAGGGCGCAGCAAATCGGTGCAGCGCTGGACTGCGCTGTCTCGCGATCTGTCGCGCAACCCCCTCTTTTCCGGCGTCATCGTCCAGTCGATGGCCGATTACGAACAGGCCTCGCCATGAAGATCAACTTTGATACCCCACCCGTCAGCGCCACCGAATCGGAAGGCCTGTCCGTGCGCTATGCGCAGGCCAAACGCACACCGCCGCGATGGCGCTGGCGACTAGTGCTCATCCTTCTGGCGATCATGCCGGTTTATCTGCTGGGCCGATTCCTGCTGGGCTATTTCTGGCAGGAAGCGCCCGGTCTGGTGATCATGCAAAGCTCGCTGATTCGCGCGGGCGTTATCGGCCACGTCACCTATCTGGCGCCCGAGGGCAAAGAACTGGCTCGCGGCGAAGTGCTGGCCCGTGTCGAGCGCCAGGTGCCCACCACCCTGCCGAGCGGTTTGCAGTCAACGGGCGACAGGCCGTTGACATCTGATCCGCGCGAGCCAGCACTACAAGAATCACTGAGCCTCGCGAGCCGCCAACGCGACCAGTTGCAGCAGCGCGTGAACCTGATGCGCAAGCTGCGCGCGCAAGAGGCCGCCACCGTGCAAGAGGTACAGACCGCCGAAATGGACGTGCTGCAAGCGCAAGCGCAAATGGCGCGCATTCGCGGCGAACTGGCGCAGTTGCAGGAAGAACGCCAACGCGCCACGCTCGGCGTGCAGCGGCAAGCGTCCGCCAACACCGTCACCACGATGGAGCGCAAGGAAGAAGTCGTGTACATGCCCTACACCGGCACCGTGGCGCGCCATCAGGTGGCCGAAGGCGAATGGATCGACACCAACACCGACCTCGTCTCGCTGCTCAGCACGCAGGCGCCGGTGGTGCACGCCTATTTGAGCCCCAAGGAGCTGGACCGCGCCTCGCCGGGGCAGCAGGCCACGCTGATTTTCCAGGACGGCGGCCGCGTCGCGGCGCAGGTGCTGGGCGTGACGGCCGAAGCGGAGCGCCAACCCGCAGAGAGCGTGTCGCCGCTGGTGCCGCGCAATCTCTCCGTCGTCGTGCGCCTGCAACCGCTGGAAGAGCTGCCCGATCGCTACCGCGTATTCCGCCTGCCACTGGAAGTGCGCTTTGAACGCACAAAGGCGTGGCCATGGCTGAACAACCTCGTCGCCAAAGTCGGCTAAGAACAGAGGAGCGCAAGATGAACTACCGCGTTCTCGTGACCGGCGGCGCCGGCTACATTGGCACCCACACCTGTGCAGCGCTGCTCGAGCAAGGCTGCGACGTGACCGTCGTGGACAACCTCAGCAACGGCACCGTCGAGGCATTGCAGCAAGTGGAGCAACTCACGCACCACACCGTGCGACTGGTGCAGGCCGACATCCGCGACCGCGCGCAAATGCACCGCGTGCTGGAGGAAGGCGCGTTCGACGTGGTGGTGCACTTTGCCGCACTGAAGGTGCTGACCGAATCGCTCGCAGAGCCGGTGAAGTACTACGACCACAACGTCGGAGGCACCGCTGTGCTGCTGGAAGCGATGCAGGCGGCGGGCGTGCGCAATCTCGTGTTCTCGTCGTCCGCTGCCGTGTATGGCACACCGGACGCCGTGCCCATCGACGAAAGCGCGCCACTGCTCGGCTCCAACCCCTATGCGCGCACCAAGGCGATTGGCGAGTTGATCATTGCCGATCAGGTGCGCGCCGATCCGCGTTGGCGTGCCGTGTGCCTGCGCTATTTCAATCCCGTGGGCGCGCACGAAAGCGGCATGATTGGCGAGTCGCCGCTCAACCTGCCCACCAACCTCATGCCCATCGTCTGCGAAGTGGCGCTGGGCAAGCGGCCACGCTTGCAGATTTTTGGCGATCAGCACCCCACGCCGGACGGCACCTGCGTGCGCGATTTCATCCACGTCATGGACCTTGCCGAAGGCCATGTGCGCGCGGTGGAATGGCTCATGCAAGGCCCCGAACAGGCGTGCCTCAACGTGAATCTGGGCACGGGCAACGGGCACTCGGTGCAAGAGTTGGTGCAGACATTTGAATCGGTGAGCGGCAAGAACATTCCGTTCGAGATCGCGCCGAACCGCCCCGGAGAAGTGGCCAGCGTTTTCGCGCAGGTCGATCTGGCACGCGACGTACTGGGCTGGCAGGCGCGCCGGCCCATCGACTCGATGTGTGCCGATGCGTGGCGCTGGGCCAGCCGCGCGGGCTGAAGCCAGCACAGCAGTTTGCGGCACTCTCCTACCGCTCAGGTCCGCGGTGCCGGGGATGATGCTTTGGACACGGTCTGCCGCCACTCGCGCGGCGGGCCCCATCAACCACCGCTTGGAACAGGAGCAGCGCATGGATTCCGAACAGAACGAGGCCGTGGCAGGACAGGTGGATGCCTTGAGCATGGTCGTCACGCAACTGGCGATGGTGCTCTCACCCGAACAGGCACAGCGCGCCGCTGCCGGACTGGCCGCCGCGCGCAAAGAACCCGCCAGTGCCACGAATTTTTCGACGCCCGAGCAGCAGACCATCGCGCGCGATGGCGTGCTCGATGGCTACCAGAAACTGCTGGATTCCGTTTCGCGCAACCGCTGAAACGGATGGACCAGCACAGGAGGACGCCCATGCCCAAGGACGCCAATACCTATGGAGCCGACGAGGCCCAGATCAACACAAAGAAGCCGCAAAAGCCCGGCGACTCAAGCACGGAGGCCAAGCTCCCGGCGGAGCGCGATGAATCCGTCAGTCCCGACGGTGCGGTGGAGCAGCCGGAAATGGAGCAGGCTTACCAGGACCTCAAAAAGGGCCTCGTCGATCCGGACGAGCGCGGCCCCGACGGCATGCCCATGGGTAGCGATGAGCCGACGCAGTGATGCGGCAGTGAGGCAGCAGCAGTGACGCTGCATCTGCGCCCGCACACCCGCGATCCTCAATCGCTCTTGTAGCCTGTCGCCTTGACGATGGGGGTCCAGCGCTCCAGCAAACGCTTGCGCAATTGTTCCACTTCTTCTGGCGTGGAACCTGCCGTCGGTTGGTAGCCGATCGTCTGGATTTTCTGGCGCACTTCGGGCCGCGACAACGCCTTGCGCATGGCAATGTTCCAGCGCTTGATGCTCGCATCCGGCGTACCAGCAGGCGCGTAGAGCGAATAGCCCGAGTCCACCACCAGCGACGGATACCCCAGCTCGGTGAAGGTCGGCACGTCGGGCAACTGGCTCACGCGCTGCTTGCTCGACACCGCCAGGATGCGCACTTTGCCATTGCGGTGGTGCTCAAGGAACACGCCGATCCCATCCACCGCCGAGCCGATCTGGTTGCCCATCAGGTTCGTCACCATCAGTGCACCGCCCTGAAACGGAATGATGGACAAATCCACCTTCGACTCACGAATCAGACCGAACGCCACGAAGTGCAGCAGCGAGCCCAGCCCGGAGACACCCAGCGCCGCGACTTGCGAGTCCTTTTTCGCCGCCTTCAGGTAATCGTCCAGCGTCTTGTAAGGCGACGATGCGTTGACGGCAATGCCGTAGGTGAGATCGGCCACCGTGGTGATGGGTGCGAAGTCTTTCTCCGGGTTGTAGCGCAGGTTGTTATAGACCTGCGGCGCAATCACCATGGTGTCCATCAGCGTCATGAGCACCGTGTTGCCATCGGGGGGCGCGTTCTTCAGCACTTCCGCTGCCACGCGCGTGCTGGCGCCGGCGCGGTTCTCGATGATGATTGGCTGCGTGAAATCTTCCTTCAGCGCATCCACGATCACGCGCCCCATCACATCGGCCGCGCCCCCTGCCGGAAACGGCACGATGAAACGCAGCGGCGCATTCGATGCCCACGCCTGCGGCATCTGCCCCGCCGCAAGCGACGCAGCACCCAAGGCCAGCATCTGGCGACGATTGAACGAGTGATTCTGATGTGACATGTCTGTCTCCGGGAAGCCTGACGATCCGATGGCGCGCAAATGCGCCCATGTTCGGAGCTGCTTATGCGCTTTCACACACCGGTCGGTGCCGCTTGATGTTGAATGGTTGGAACTTCAGCCTGCTCCATGGGAGAAGGCGATGCGATCATCTGAAATGGCACATGGCTTGTCGAATCACGATTGCAAATAGCCTATCAGCAAATCGAATTGGCGCCGCCTTGGCGGCACTGGCACGATGCGCAGCATGCGAGTTGAATCCTCGGCGATGCCCATCGCTGCACCCACCATGACCAGCCAGCCCACCGCCACCAACGATTCCCTCGACAGCGCGCGCGCGCATCCAGCTTCGAGTAAGACCGACATCACTGTGATCGGCGCGGGCATCGTCGGCCTGTGTACCGCGCTGGCGCTGCAACGCGCCGGGCTGAGGGTGTCGTTGCTGGACGCCTCTGGCGCAGGCGCGGGCGCGTCCTACGGTAACGCCGGTTTGATCAGCACGGGCAGTTGCATCCCGATCTCTTTGCCGGGCATGGTTTGGCAAGTGCCGCGCTGGCTGCTCGACCCGTCCGGCCCACTGGCACTGCGCCCGGCCTATGCCCTGCAATCCTTCCCCTGGGTGTGGAAATGGCTGCGCGCGTCGGCGCCATCCACGGTGACGCGCGCTTCCGCCGCGCTGAACGCGCTGCACTCCTGCGCGCTCTCGCACTATGAGGACTTGCTCGGCGCGGACACCTACCGCCGTCTCATCGTGCAGAACGGCCAATTGCACATCTGGTCGCACAACGCCAAGCCGGGCAAGGCCGACGCACTCGTCGCCCAATTGCGGGCGCAGCATGGCGTGCGCATTGCGCAGGTGTCTGGAACGGAATTGCACAACCGCATGCCGGAGCTGGCAGACCACGTCAGCGCAGGCATCTGCTTTACCGATCATGCCAACACGGTGAGCCCGTTGGCACTGACGCAAGCGCTGCTTGCGCAGTTCGAGGCCAACGGCGGGCAGCTCCAGATTCGCAGCATCCAGAAAATCGAACCGGCTCGCAACGGCTACCGCCTCTGGACCAGCGCAGGCGAGTTGCACAGCGATCGCGTCGTGGTGGCAGCCGGAGCGCATTCGGCGGAACTGCTGCGTCCGCTCGGCGTGCGCATTCCACTGGAGTTCGAGCGCGGCTACCACGTCGAATTGCCCCAGGCCGGCGTCACCGTGCCGCAGCCCTTCATCTACAAGGACAAGGCCGTCGCCGTCACGCCGATGGCCAACGGGCTGCGCTTTGCGGGAACCGTGGAAATCGCCGGGCTGCGCCACCCGCCCGATCCTCGCCGTGTCGAGTCGATCCTGCACACTGCGCGTGAATTGTTCCCCGGCATCCGCACGGAAGGCGCACGCTCATGGTTCGGCCTGCGCCCTTCCACGCCCGACAGCGTGCCGGTGATCGATCGCGCGGCGCGCTATCCCGGTCTCTACATGGCCTGCGGCCACGGCCACACCGGCATGACGGGCGCACCGATGACCGGCGCATTGATTGCGCAACTCGTCGCGGGACAAACCAGCGGATTGAACGCGGCAGACTACGCGCTGGACCGCTTCGCCTGACGCTTACGACGCGGCGCTGTAAGGCTTCAACGCCTCGCGCGCCAAGGCGATCAACTCCATCACATCCGGATGGGGCGACTTGCTCTTGAGCCGGTATGCGCGGTAGTTGAGCTTGCTTTGCGTGCGAAACGGCTTCACCACCAACCGCGCCGGATCGCAGATCAACGACGGCAGCACATCAAACAGCACAAAGCCCAAACCCGCCGACACCATGGCGCAGGCGGTGATCGCCGCCGGGCACTCGATGGACGATTCAGGCATGCGCGCGCAGGTGCTGAACGCGGCGCTCGCCAGCGGGTCCACGCCCTCCACGCTGGTCATGGAAATCATGGGCTCATCCAGCAATTGTTCGGGATGGATTTCCGCCTCCTGCGCAAGCCGGTGGCTGCGCGGCAGATAGCAGAGGATGGGCAACTGGGCGATGACCTCGCTCTCCACACCCGGCACATCCGGCACGTCCAGACCAAAGCCCAGATCACACTTGCCCGAACTCACCTGCGCTGCCACGTGATGCGCCATGCGCGAGTGCACCGACAACAACGACTTTTCCGCGCGTGCCGTATACGCCGCCGCAATCACGGGAAAGATCGACGCGCCAAACGACGGCGTGCTGGCCACCGACAAGGCCGAGCGCTGGCCTTTGTGCAACCGCGACGCAAACGAATTGATCGATTCCAGGCCAATGAACGAGCGTTCGATTTCATTGAACAGCGCGTCTGCGCTCGCCGTCGGAATCAACCGCCCGCCCCGACGCTCGAACAGCGTGATCCCAAGCCGCTCTTCCGCGTCGCGCAACACGTTGCTGATGGCAGGCTGCGTCAGATGCAAACGCGTTGCCGCGCCAGTGACCGAACCGGTCAGGATGATGGCGTGAATTGTCTCGATATGGCGAAAGCCGAGTTGTGTGCGCATGCAGGGGCAAGGGAAAGAACGACAAAGGTGCGCTGCCTTCTCCGTGCGTCATGGCGCACAACATCATCAGCGGCGCGCAAGACTACTGTGTTCCCTCAGCCCACGCAAGCCAAAGCCTGCAGATCAGCAGGCGCAATCACCAAGCGCAATGCGGGGGCGCATCTGCAGGTTCGGGTGGCGTACCCGGCGTGTCCGGTTCGACCGGCTGGTCTGCGGGCACGCGGGAGATGTGTACTCGATCCATCACACCAGGCTGCGACGAATCTGCTGCCTGCCCAGATCGGTGATGGTGAACTTGCCATCAAACGTCTTGCCGATCATGCCCCACTCCAGCAGGCGCACCGACAGGTGCTCCCGAAGGGCGGCGGTCATGCTGACAAGTTCGCCCATTTCCAGCCGCTTGAGCATGGAAAGTTCATCCACGGTGGGCTCGAATGTGGTGGCGTGGTAGACAGCGTCCATAACCATGGCAATGCTCCTTTGCGTTGTGGTTGTCTGTTCGACTGGAGCCAAACCACAGCGGTTCCAAAGGCGATGCAACTGTGGAGTTTCTCCTACAAGCGGAGGTTTCCATGCAAGACCGTCGCTTGCAGGGTATTCCATTGGCTGGCAGCGTCAATCCGGGTTAGTCCGGGCGCCTGCCATGGCTCCCAGCCATTCGCTGAACGCGGCCAGCACCGGGGATGCGGGCTGCGCGGGCGTGACGAGGTAGTACGCACGCTCTCCGCGCAGCGGACGGCCACAGGCGATGACCAGATCTCCCCGCTCCATTTCTGCTTCTATCAGCATGGGCGGCATCAGCGCCACGCCCAGTCCCATGGTCGCCGCCACGGCAATCATCGAGAACAGTTCATAACGCGGCCCATCCAATGCACGCGGTGCGTCCACGCCCATGGCGTCGAACCATTGCCGCCAACCATAAGGCCGCGTGCTTTGTTGTAGCAGCGGCAGGTGTGCAATTGATTTGGGCGAGACGGGCTGGTGTGCGCGGCCTCGTGCGCGTGGCGCGGCCTGCTCCAGCAAGCGCGGGCTGCACACGGGCACGACGTCTTCCTGCATGAGCAACTGCACCTGAACGCCGGGCCAGTTCGCCACCTGCTCTGGCGTTCCGGCGTAGAGCGCGGCGTCGAAGCTGGTGTCGGAGAATAGGAACGGGCGCGTCTGCGTTTCGATGTGCACCATGATGTCCGGGTGCTCCTGCGCGAGCAGCGGCAGGCGCGGAATCAGCCAGCGCGTGGCGAAGGTCGGCACCGCTGCCAGTGACAGCGATCCGCCGTGGCCTTGATGCGCCATCACGTCGAGCGTGTCGCGCTCCAGCCCGCGCAACCAGCGCGCCACCTGCTGGCTGTAGTGCCGCCCCGCTGGCGTGAGCGACACGCCGTGCCGCGTGCGCCGAAACAACTGCACGCCGAGCTGGTCTTCCAGCGCCAGAATCTGCCGCGAAACGGCGCTCTGCGTCAGCGCCAGCTCCTGCGCTGCGCGGGTATAGCTTTCGTGCCGGGCCGCCGCCTCGAAACAGGCCAGCGCCTGCGTGGATGGAATGTGTCTGCGCATGGATCGCATGGTATCCAAATATTCCACGAACGCATAACTGGATGAAAACAAGTCGCTTGCAAGCGCTGTCGTGTGCGTACTAACATGCAGTCATTGAGTTAGTCATGCAATGCAAGCATTCGTGACAACCCTTAGTCCATTTTTTCCAACTAGCCCACTTCACGGAGACTTTCACATGGCACACGCTCGTTTTCAATGGGACGACCCCTTCCTGATCGAACAGCAACTGACCGACGACGAGCGCGCCATCCGCGACGCCGCTGCGGCCTATTGCCAGGACAAGCTCGCCCCGCGCGTGCTGGAGCAATTCCGCCATGAAAAGACCGATGCTTCCATCTTCCGCGAGATGGGCGAGCTGGGTCTGCTCGGCCCGACGATCCCCGAGCAGTACGGCGGCCCCGGCCTGAACTATGTGGCCTACGGCCTGATCGCCCGCGAAGTCGAGCGCGTGGACTCCGGCTACCGCTCCATGGCCAGCGTGCAGTCTTCGCTGGTGATGGTGCCCATCTACGAATTCGGCTCCGAAGCGCAAAAGCAGAAGTACCTGCCCAAGCTCGCCAGCGGTGAATACATCGGCTGCTTCGGCCTGACCGAGCCCGACCACGGCTCCGACCCTGGCAGCATGTCCACCCGTGCCTACAAGGTGGACGGTGGCTACAAGCTCAAGGGCAACAAGATGTGGATCACCAACAGCCCAATCGCGGACGTGTTCGTCGTCTGGGCCAAGGAAGTCAGCGAAGGCGGCGCTGTCGGCCCAATCCGCGGCTTCATTCTGGACAAGGGCATGAAGGGCCTGACGGCTCCCGCCATCCACGGCAAGGTGGGCCTGCGCGCGTCGATCACCGGCGAGATCGTGATGGACGACGTGTTCGTGCCGGAAGAAAACGCATTCCCTGAAATCCAGGGCCTGAAGGGTCCGTTCACCTGTCTGAACAGCGCCCGCTACGGCATCGCCTGGGGCGCAATGGGTGCGGCAGAGTTCTGCTGGCACACCGCACGCCAATACACGATGGATCGCAAGCAGTTTGGCCGCCCTCTGGCCGCCAACCAATTGATCCAGAAGAAGCTGGCCGACATGCAAACGGAAATCGCGCTGGGCCTGCAAGCCGCCCTGCGTTTTGGCCGCATGAAGGATGAAGGCATCGCATCGGTCGAGGGCACGTCCATCATCAAGCGCAACAACTGCGGCAAGGCGCTGGACATTGCACGTCTGGCGCGCGACATGATGGGCGGCAACGGCATCAGCGACGAGTTCGGCGTGGCGCGCCATCTGGTGAACCTCGAAGTAGTCAACACCTACGAAGGCACGCACGACGTTCACGCCCTGATCCTCGGCCGCGCACAGACCGGCCTGGCAGCGTTCGCGAACTAAGCCGCCGACGGGCTCGCCTTGCTGCGCGCAGGGCGGGCACGCCGACGCAGAGCCGCCCTTCAGGCAGCGTCATCGCGCCTGAAGGCATCGGTGCACGCGGCTGCACGAAGCCTCCCTTGCGGCCATGGTGCCGCCCTAAAAACAAAACAACATGACCAGCAACAGCCCTCTTTCAGGCATCAAGGTATTGGACTTGTCTCGCGTCTTGGCGGGACCGTGGTGCACCCAGATGCTCGCCGATCTGGGCGCTGACGTCATCAAGGTGGAGCGCCCCATCGCGGGCGACGACACGCGCCATTGGGGCCCTCCCTTCTTGCGTGACGATGCGGGCAACGCCACGCAGCAGGCGAGCTATTTCGCCTCGTGCAACCGCAACAAGCGCTCCATCACCATCGACATGGCGAAGCCGGAAGGTCAGGCGCTGATCCGCCAAATGGCCGCGCAGGCCGATGTGCTGGTGGAAAACTTCAAGGTCGGCGGACTCAGGCAATACGGGCTGGATTACGACAGTCTGCGCAGCCTCAATCCGCGCCTCATCTATTGCTCTGTGACCGGCTTCGGCCAGACCGGCCCGTACGCCGAGCGCGCAGGCTATGACCTCATGGTGCAGGCCATGAGCGGCCTGATGAGCATCACCGGCCACGCCGACGGCGAACCCGGCGGTGGACCGTTGAAAGTCGGCGTCGCCGTCATCGACGTCTTCACCGGCCTCTATGCGGCCAACGCCGTGCAGGCCGCCCTGCATGCGCGCAACGTGAGCGGCGAGGGGCAGCATATCGACATGGCCCTGCTCGACGTCGCCATGGCCATCCAGGCCAATCAGGTGTCCAGTTACCTGGCAACCGGCACCGCGCCCGGTCGCGCAGGCAACCTGCACCCGAGCCTCGCGCCGTATCAGGACTTCCCCTCTGCCGATGGCAACGTGTTGCTCGCCATCGGAAACGACGGCCAGTTTGCGCGCTTTTGCGCCGCCGTCGGTCATCCCGAGTGGTCTGGCGACGAGCGCTTTGCCACCAACGCCAATCGCGTGCGCAACCGCAGCGCCCTGCTCGCGCTGATGATGCCCGTGATGAAAACGCGCACCACTGCTGAGTGGGTCACGTTGTTCGAAGACAAGGCCGTGCCCTGTGGCCCGATCAATACCATCGCCGACGCATTCGCCGACCCACAGGTGCAGGCACGCGGCCTGCGCATGGATCTGCCGCGCTGGGGAGACAACAACGCCGCCGCGCCCGATGGCATCCGCCACATCGCCAGCGTTGCCAACCCCATTCGCATGTCCGCCACGCCCATCACCTATCGCAATGCGCCGCCCGCGCTTGGCCAGCACACCGACGAAGTGCTGCGCGAGATGGGCATGGACGACGCACAGATTGCCGCATTGAAAAAGGCCGACGCGATCTGAAAAACACCCCATCCACCGGCGCACCAGAACAACCACATCCGCCGGTGCTTGATTTACCCCCACCGCGTCACCACAAGTGACGCGCCTTCATCCGCAAACAGGAGACAACACATGTTTCGACGCAGCCTTCTTGCCTTGGGAATCGTGAGCCTGCTCGGCGCCACCGCCGCACATGCCGACAGCAACTACCCCAACAAGCCCATCCGCCTGCTCGTGCCCTTCGCGGCGGGAGGCACGACCGACCTGATCGCCCGCATCATTGCCGATCCGCTCGGACGGGAACTGGGCCAACCGGTGATCGTGGACAACAAGGGCGGCGGCGGCGGCATCATCGGTGCCGCAGAAACAGCGCGGGCGGCCCCTGATGGCTACAACCTCGGCATCGCCACCGTCTCGACCACCGCCACCAATCCGGCCATCAACCCCAAGATGCCGTACAACGTGGCCACTGACTTCACCTCGATCATCAACATCGCCGCCACGCCCAACGTGATCGCGGCCAACCCCAAGCAGCCGTTCAAGGACTACAAGAGCTTTCTCGAAACGGTGAAGAAAGAGCCGGGCAAGTTCTCCTACGCGTCGCCCGGCAACGGCAGCATCACGCACCTGATGATGGAAATGTTCAAGCTGTCCACCGGCACCGACATCGTGCACGTGCCCTATCGCGGTAGCGGCCCGGCGCTGAACGACGCCGTCGCCGGACAGGTTCCGCTGATTTTCGACAACCTGCCCTCGGCCTTCCCCTTCATCAAGGACAAGCGCCTCACCGCCCTCGTCGTCGCGGCACCTCAGCGCGTGCCCGCCATGCCCGACGTGCCCACGTTCAAGGAGCTCGGCCTCGAGCCCGTGAACCGCATGGCCTACTACGGCATCGTCGGCCCCAAGAACCTGCCGCGCCCCATCGTGGACAAGATCAACGCCGCCACACGCAAGGTCATGCAAGACCCGACCATCCGCAAGAAGATCGAAGAAACCGGCTCCATCATCCAGGCCGGCACGCCCGAAGAGTTCTCCAAGCAGATGAAAGAGGAATACACCGTCTACAAGGACGTTGTCGTCAAGCAGAAGCTGACGATGGACCAGTAAACCTCCTCCCAGAGCCAGCACACGCTGCACACATCAGCGTGCCGCTGGCTGATCGGCGAAGGCGCGACGCCGAACTGCGGGCGCAACGCTCCCGCAAAATGCGTGCCGCGGCGAAGCCCCACCCATTGGGCCGCTTGCTGCCCCCTGCTCCAGAGCCCTGCGTGCACGCAAAGGCGACGCTCCCACACGAACTGGCCCAGGCTCGCCCCGTTCGCCACCGCGGGAAAATGCAGCCGCAGATGGGCCACGCTCATCCCTGCGCGTGCAGCGATCGCATCCACACCGACACCATCCGACGCCACAGAGGCACGTCTTTCGGGTATTGCCTGACGGCTCACCCTCGCATCGCGCATGCGCGTGAATTCTCTTCGCCAAACGGACTTTTCCCCAGAGCCGAGCACCTGCATGCTCGCCTTCACGCAGAAGTGCGCTGCTTCGCAGAACCCCCGCGACTTTCTTGCCGAGAGACCGGCATTTCACTCGCGCCGTCGCCGCTTGGAGACATTCAAAAGCAAACCAAAAACAAATAAAAATATCAAGAAGAATGAATGTGAGCGCAGTTGCGAAAGATTAACAATTAAATTATTCAACTCAATCACTCGCACGTACTCAATCGTCATTTTTAAATTTACGAAACTCACAAATGCAATTTCCCCAATGCAAATACATCACACCCATCTCCATCACTCCATAATAGAAATGAAAGCCCATAGATTTCATCAAACAATTCGTCAATCAGATTTAATTTAAGTCTCCCAAAAATATTCAACAATTATTATCTATAGTCTTTCCCTTATGACTTCTTGCAAGTAAATCCTGAAAATCAAGTTTCCGCGATAACTATTGATGCGAAACAGTTGACATTTTCTCAGTCGCCAAATGACGTGCCCCGGCGGGGATATTTCATATTCCCCACGGAATATTCATGCGATGCACCGTTTTCTTGCGCACCTGGCAAAAGTCAAATGACCGTTTTCAAGAGAGTCGTGGCGTCATCGGCCTCGCCGAGGTTTAACGGGTTTTCTCCTATCAAAAAGAACAATTCAGTAGCTCGGGGATTGAATTTCTGACAGGCACGCATGCTTGAATAAATTCCATCCACCGACACATCGCCCCACGCCAACTCTTTTGCGCAACCCTAGCGCTGTGTATTCAGGGCTGGCGGACTTTTTGGCGAGGTTTTTTTGATTCGAGGCGCTCGATTACAGGAATCATTGCAATGAACCATTTTTTAAAGACAAGCACCGCTATTACATTCGCTCTGGCGAGTCTGTATGCAAGTTCTGCCAACGCAGAGGATTTTTTCACTCCGGGGTTATGGACCTACGACGTGCCGGCCGACACGGGCACTTTGCAGGTCGTGGTCAAAGGCGGCGCTGGCGGCGCTGGTGGCTGGGATGACGCTCACGGCGGCGATGGAGCGGGTGGAACCGTTGTCACGGCAACAATCTCGGTGCGTGGCGGCGAAAAAGTGGAGATCGTGGTGGGTGAAGGCGGCCAGGGAACACCTGGCGATTTAATGACTGGAAACGCAGGCGCCCATGCAGCAGGTGAGCCTAAATACGGGGACGGCGGCATCGGCGGGGGAACCAAACAGGGTTTACCAATGGCGGGTGGCAATGGCGGCCGCATGGGCGACAAAGGCATTAGCCCGGGGGGAGCCGGCGGTGGTGGTGGCTCCTACATCAAGATCAACGGAGCGATCGTGCTCGCTGGAGGAGGTGGTGGTGGTGGCTCCAACTCCGTCGTCCGGGGAGCGCAAAATACGTGGAATATCCCTGCAGATGCAGCAGAGAACACGCTGGTGATGCACCAGCAGGACAGTGCTTGCCTCACGCCGGAAAACGGAGGTGATGGTAAAGCGCCCAATACAGGGGTCGACGGTAGCGGCGGAAGCGGAGGCGGAGGCAGCTACGCGGGACACGCCGGAAAAGGCGGTAACAATGGCGTGGACAGAACCACCGCGCAAAACGGCGAGCCCGGGAAAAGCGGTGAATCCTGCACCCTCGACGCCGGATATCACAAAATCACGGTGGTGAGTTTGGACGCCGGCAGCGCAAGCCACTCCAACACCGTCAAGAAAAATAAGGTGGATGAAGAATCCGGTGAGCCGGGAAGTGTCACCATCACTGCCATACCCGCAATTAGTGAACCCGTCACGGCGTCTGCATCGCCCGTTCCAACATTGGGCGAATGGGGTCTGATGGCGCTTTCGCTGCTTCTGGCCGCGATGGCCGCGTTGCGACTCCGCCGCTTGCGCTTGCAGTGACCACGGTGCACACATCGCAGTAGTCGCGGGCATCACCGTCTGAGCGCCATGCATGCATGACTCCCAGATCCGTAGGATATTTCATGGCGGTTCCAGTCAAGGATTCAGGCAGCCATGCACGCAAGGGCCCGCATCGTTTGTCGGGATCGGAACCTTGGTGCGATTCCCATCTGATCCACCCTCACGCGACCGCCCGCAGCACGCTCAAAACTGCTGCCGATACCAACCTCCACTGGCGGACCGGAGTCAACGACATCGGTCTGGCGCTACTGGATGCCATTGGACGCTTATCAGCCCATCACTGTCTCGGTGACCCGCGAGTGCGACGAGGAGATATTCGGCCTTATTGCGCGGCGCAACCATGTTTCGATGGTGATGCAGCGTCGGGGGCGCACGCCACAGCGCCCATCTATCCCCAGCGCCGGATCGACCACACCGCCCATGCCAGTCCGGCAGCGCCGAGCCATCCACCCGCCAGTGACAGGTGCTGCAGACCCGCGTGGATGCCGACCTGACTGCCCAGCAGCGCACCAGCGCCAATTCCTACATTGAACAGGCCCGAAAAGAGCGACATGCCGACATCCGTCGCATCCGACGCGAGCCGCAGCACCTTCGACTGGAGCGGCAGCACCATGCACAGCATGACCACACCCCAAATCGCGCATACGGTATACAGCGGTGCGGCGCCCCACTGTGCGCTGGGGAGCAGCAGCCACAAACACGCAGCGACCAAGGCAATCGCGCCGATCAGGAACGCGCGCGGCCAACGCATTCCGAATGCGCTGAAGCACAGGCTGCCCACGACGCCCATGCCGCCATACAGCAGCAGCGCCCAGGTGGTGACCTGCGCACTCAGGCCCGCCACGTTCTGGATCAGCGGCTCGATGTAGCTGTACACGGTGAACTGCGCCGTCACCATCACGATGAGCAATGCGTAGGTGGCCGTCAGCGCCGGTCGCTTCATCAACATGGGCACACTGCTGGCAGACCCGGCGTTCTGGCTGGGCAGCGCGGGCAGCAGTTGCCACAGCGCCAGCATCACGATGAAGGCGATGAAGCCGATCGCGCCAAACGTGGTGCGCCAACCCAGCGCCTCACCCACCACCCGGCCCAGCGGAATGCCGAGCACCATGGCCAGCGTAGTGCCGGTCGCCAGCAAACTGAGCGCCTGCACCTTTTTGCCTTCGGGCGCGACGCGCACGGCCAGCGCCGCGGTGATCGACCAGAACACCGCATGTGCCAGCGCAATACCGATGCGGCTGACCAGCAGCGCCGTATAGCTCCACGCCACCGCCGACAGCGCGTGGCTGGCAATGAACACGGCAAACACGCCCATGAGCAACTTGCGCCGCTCACACTGGCTGGTTGCCAGCATCGCGGGCAGCGACGCCAGGGCCACCACCCACGCATAAATGGTGAGCATCAACCCGATCTGCTCGGTCGGCATGCCAAAGCTCCCGCCGATGTCGCTGAGCATGCCGACGGGAACGAACTCAGTGGTGTTGAAAACAAAGGCGGCCAACGCCAGTGCGATCACGCTGAACCAACCCTGCGCAGGAGAGCGCGGAGAAGTAGGTCGCGCCAACGCAGCACGGGGGATGGAATCGGAAGGAGTCATCAGGAATCGAAAAATCGCATAACGCCGCTCGGCGTGGATGAATGCTGCATTGCAGCATTTTTACAGAGCGGATTGTGCGCGCGAGTGCAGGACCAGCTCTTGCTCTGGCAGAGAAGACCCTGACGATGGTTCGGGCTTCATGCGCCAGACATTCGGCCCTGCGTAGGGCACAAGCTTGATTCCGCCCATCCCGATCCAGACCGCAACGTGGATAATCGCATGCAATTGGATACATTTATGAAGACATGGCAAAGCCCTACAAAGTCGGGGCTCCAAGGTCAACGAAAATGCCCTGATAAACGTCATACGGATAACGCAAACCTGATTGCCTCCCGGCGGACAGGTTTCCATTGAAACAATCGGGCAGCAGGTCCAGCCGGACCCGCCCTCAGAAAGGGAGCACTCCATGCGTCACCTCACATGGCTCAAATTGCTTGTTACCGGTGCATTCGCCACCGTCGCCGTCGGTTGCGTGGCCGTGGACGACCCGTACTATCAGGGCGGCGGCTATGGCTACGATTACGGCAATGGCTACGATTACGGCAATGCCTATTCAACCTATCCGGCCTACGCCAGCTATCCTGCCTGGCAAGGCCCCGGTTACTACTATGACGGCGGCTACTACCGGACCAACCCCGGCGTGGCCGGTGCCATCTTCATCCGCGACCGCGACGACTGGCGCTCGCGCGACAACGCGCGCCGTAACGACTGGGAGCGCCGTCGTGATCAGGCCCGTCGCGATGCCGAGCGTCGCCGTGATCAGGATCGCCGAGAGGCCGACCGCCGTCGTGATGACGAGCGCCGCCGTGCGGAACAGGATCGCCGCAACTGGAACAACAGCAACAACAATAACTGGAACAACCGCCCCTATCCCGGCCCCGGCTACAACCAGAACCAGAATCCGGAAGCACAGCGCGACGTCAATCGCAGCGAGCGCATCCTGCGCCAGCAAGAGCGTCGCCAGTTGAATAGCCCGGATCCGCGCGTGAACCGCGAGCGTGCAGAGATTTTCGAGCGCCAGCGCCAGCAGCGTGAAGCGGAGCAGCGCAAGAACCAGAACCCGTGGGGAACCGGCAATAGCCCAGGCAACTAAAACGGCTGGTACCAGCGCCACACAGGCGCATCTTCTGGGCGCACAATGCCGGTCAAAGGCCTTGTGCGCCTGACCATTCCTCCACCCCGATGCTTGAGCAGACCATGAACACAGCCCGCCCGCCCCAAGTTCCACGCCCATCAGGGTCGGGGCGGCTTGGCGCGCTGCTGCTGTGCGCATGGCTGGGTTCTACTTTGCCGAGCGGAGCGCAGGCGCAAGTCATCCGCTGCACGGACCCAGCAACGGGCAAGGTCAGCTACACCGATGGCAAATGCGCATCGGGCACCCAGGGACAGGAAATCGAAGCCCGCAAGTCGCCCGAGCAGATTCAGGCCGAGCGCGAGCAGGCCGCCGAGGCCGTAGCACGCCGGCGCGAACGCTTGATGCTGGAGGCCGAGCAGGCACGCGTCGACGAGCGTCAATTGCGCGAAAGCCAACGCGCAGAACAAGCCGCCGCGCAACGCTCCGCGCCCGACCCGGCGCAATCGCAGGCGTGCACGCAGGCCCGGCGCCAACTGGAAGAGGTCCAATCCACCTTGGGGCGTGGCATGTATGACGAGGCGCAGCGCCTCGATCAGGCCAACCGCCAGGTCGATCAGGCCTGCCTCACGCCAGACCAATGGGCGCGTGCGCAGCGTGATCGCGCACAGATCTACGATCAAGGCGGCTATACGCCCTATGTGATCCAGCCGCCATATGTCGTGCGCCCGCCGCACCCTCCCCGCCCGCCCCATCCGCCAGTGCATCCGCGTCCGCCCAAGCCGCCGGTGTTCACCAACTGCAATGTGTTCCGCTGCACCGACGCAGCAGGCAATGTCTATCCGCGCTGAGGCAGACCGCGCAGGCCCTGCTCCACCGTGGGGTAGTGCAGCTTCAAACCCAGCTCTCGTTGCATGCGTCCCGTATCCAGGCGCCGCGACTCGCCCATGAAACTGAGCAGGCTGATGGGCAACTGATCCTGCGCGTCGGCGCGTGACACGCGCGGCGGTCGCGGCATGCCGAAGATGTCTGCCGCCAGATCGAAATAGTCGCCCATCTTCAGCTCCGATGCGTCGCTCACGTTGTAGACCCGCTGCGGCCTACCCCGCCACAGCGCCAACGCGCAGGCGCGCGCCAGATCGTCCGCCTGGATGTGATTGGTGTGCACGTCGTCCGCCGCGGCCAGCACCGGCGTGCCACGCTCGAGCCGCGCGCGCGGCGTGCCGTTGGGTCGGTCGAGCCCATAAATCCCGGGCACGCGCAGCACACTCACGCGCACGCCCGCACGCCCCAAATGGCGCATTGCCCGCTCGGCATTCACGCGGCGGTGCGCACGCGGCGTGGCTGGCGCCACGGGACGGCTTTCGCTGACCAGCGCACCCGCGCAATCGCCGTACACGCCAGTGGTCGATGCATAGACCAGTGCATCTGGCAAGGAACGCAGGCGCAGCGCCCGCGCCAGCTTCTCGCTACGCGCATCGCGCCACCATTGCGCGCCCGTGTCGCCCTCACCTGGCGGCGGCGCGAGATGGATTACACGGTGAAAAACACCGGACAGGCGCCGCAGCGATGCCGCGTCATCCAGATTTCCCGTGAGCGGACGCAGCCCGGCGGCGCGCAGGGCGGACTTGCGCTCCGCCGTCGTGGTCAAGGCACTGATCGACAGGCGCGCCCTGCGCACGACAGCGCTCGGCTGGGCACCAAGCACGCGCGCCGTGCGCATGCCCACATCGCCACAACCAACGATCAACACGCGCAATTGACGGAAACGTGCAGGCAGCGCACCAAGGGGATTCTGGATTGAGGGCAAAATCAGACTTTCTCGAGGGCCAGCGCACCAGTCGCGCCATCGGCCCATGGCTTCGACAAGAATACCTAGGATACCCGGATCATGACCAGCGAGCAGTCCCCCGACACCGCCCACCACATCAGCGTTCAGCCCAGCGGCCGCAGCTTCGACACGCAAGGCGCCGAGACCATTCTGGCGGCGGCCATCCGCAGCGGCGTCGGCCTGCCCTATGGCTGCAAGGACGGCGCCTGCGGCTCGTGCAAATGCAAGAAGCTGAGCGGCTCGGTCGTGCACGGCGAGCACCAGCCCAAGGCGCTGAGTGACGAAGAGGAAGCCGCCGGATTCGTGCTCACCTGCTGCGCCACACCGCTCACCGACGTGGTGCTCGAATCACGCCAGGTCACAGACGAAAGCGCGTTCCCCATCAAGAAGCTGCCCGTACGCGTTGCCTCGCTCACGCGCGCTTCGCACGACGTGATGCAAGTGAAGCTGCAGCTTCCCGCCGCCGATCACTTCCGCTACCACGCAGGCCAGTACATCGAATTCATCCTGCGCGATGGCGCACGCCGTGCCTACTCCATGGCCACGGCCCCGCACCTGCAGGAGCAGGCCCCCGGCGTGGAACTGCACATCCGCCACATGCCCGGCGGGCGCTTTACGGACCATGTTTTCGGCGCGATGAAAGAGCGTGAAATCCTGCGCGTGGAAGGCCCCTTCGGCAGCTTCTTCCTGCGCGAAGATTCGGACAAGCCCATCATCCTGCTGGCCTCCGGCACTGGTTTTGCCCCCATCAAGGCACTGCTGGAACACATGCAGCACAAGGCAACGAATCGCCCCGTCACGCTGTACTGGGGAGGCCGGCGCCCCGGCGATCTCTATATGGATGCGTGGGTGCGCGAGCAGCAAGCGCAGATGCCGCAACTGCAATACGTGCCCGTCGTCTCCGATGCCTTGCCCGAAGACCACTGGCAAGGCCGCACCGGCTTCGTCCACAAGGCTGTGATGCAGGACTTTGCAGATCTCTCGGGCCACCAGGTCTACGCCTGTGGTGCCCCCATCGTGGTGGACTCCGCGCGCAACGACTATGTGGCCGACTGCCACCTACCCGCCGAAGAGTTCTTCGCCGACGCCTTCACATCAGAAGCGGACAAGCACGGCGGCTGAGTCGCGACGCGGCACGCCCCAGCACAATCCAGCACGACCCAGCGCCCCGGAGCCATTCCGGGGCTTTCCCTGGACAACAGGTTGCTGACGTTTCAGGATATGAGTTCGCGGCAAAGTTGGGCGCAGTGGCGGCAACTCTCCGCGCAGTCCTGACAGTGCTCGGCATCGTGGTTCTCGCACTCCGCCGCGCAGCTCTCGCAGATGCGGGCACACAGCTCGCACACGGCAGACACATGCGCGCTGTCACGCGCCATGGTCGATGCCGCCACGCGACAGACATCCGCGCACTCCGTGGCCAGCGCCACGCACTGCAACATGTGCTCCGCATGCGCATCGCGCAGGCACGATGCGGCACAAAAATCGCACAGCAAAGCACAGCGCGAACAAGCCGCAATGCATTCCCAATAGCGCGATTCAGACAAAGAGGATGGTGCGTCGAGCATGTCACTCCTTTCCAGCAAGGCGATTGAAAATTGCGCCGGCACCTCGCCATCAGCGCATTCAAGTGGCTCACGGCAATCGCACTGCATCAGGCTCACCGCCCGATCGTCAACACCGCCGCAGAAGCGTTTATATCAATCCGGCTCAGTGCGCACTACCAAAAACAATATCAACCTGACCAGAATGGACGGAAACTCCGCCAGCCTGTTGTCAGTATTTTTTGCACAATAGAGAGCCTATGAACCGCAGAAACATTCTCATTACAACTGCGGCCGCCGTCTTCACAGTGGCCACCCCCTTGACTGTCAGCGCCCAACAGGACGCCCCCATCCGCCTCGTCGTGCCCTACGCACCCGGTGGCCCGCTGGATGGCTCCTCGCGCATTCTGGCCGAACGGGTGCGCGACACGCTCGGTGTGGTCGTCGTGGACAACAAGGCAGGCGCTGGCGGAAACATCGGTGCGGACATCGTCGCCAAAGCCGCACATGACGGCCTCACCATCGGCCTGGCAGCCACGGCCACCCACGCGGTGAACCCCTGGCTGTTCTCCAAAATGCCTTACAACGCCGAGAAAGACTTCGCCGGCATCACGCAGATGGTGCGCGTGCCCAACGTGCTGGTCATGAATGCCGACCGGGCCAACAAGCTCGGTATCCATTCGGTCAACGACCTCATCAAATATGCAAAAAACCACCCCGGTAAGCTGAACTACGGCAGCGGTGGCAACGGCAGCGCCGGACACCTGGCGGGCGAACTCTTCAAGCAGCGCGCCAACATCTACGCCCTGCACATCCCCTATCGCGGCGCCAACCCCGCACAACTGGCCCTGCTGGCGGGCGAGGTCGACTTCAACATCGACAACCTCGCCGCTGCCGCTCCCAACATCAAGGCCGGCAAACTCAAGGCACTGGCCGTCACCTCTCTTGAGCCCAGCCCGATGATGCCCGACGTGCCCCCCATGTCGAAGACCTTCAAGGGCTTCTCCATCGACACCTGGTGGGGCCTCGTCGCACCCGCAGGCACACCTAAACCTGTGATCGACCGCCTGAACAAGGCCTTTGTCGACGCACTCAACGCCCCGGAAACCAAAGCCAAATTCGCCGCCATGATGGCCGAACCCGTTCCGACCACCCCTGAGCAGTTCGACCAGTTCATGGCCGCAGAGCGCAGCAAATACCAGAAATTAGTGAAGGCGTCCGGCGCAAAGGTCGATTAAAGCCGGTCTAAACCTCACCGTCAGACAACAAAAAAGCACCCCCAGCCGATAGCTGGGGGTGCTTTTTTTCGTTTGAACCATTGTTTTCGGACTTCTTGCAGAACCGAGATGTCGCTTTCGTGCGTGTTCCACGACAAGTATCGAAATGTTTTCTATTGTTGAAATTGGATCGACATTTCACTCAGTCGCAGACCGGCTCACTTATTCACTCAACTCCAATCAAATACTTGCGCTCAGCAAGTTCGCCTTTTTCTTCCGGTCGCGACAAAAAAACAAAGAAAAAGCTAAATCGCTCGCACGAAACTTTGCTTCACATGTTCTTAATCAAAAAAATAGTTCAACCACGTTGAACTTATTTCCCGATTAGATCGCTCTTTGGTCCTATCTCGTGATTATCAGCATTTCGACCCTTCTTTACAAGAATATAAAGATATAAAAATTATCAATCAATCTGTTAAGTTTCAAATAATTAAACTATTGTTATATGTTTTCTAATTTATACAATTCAATTAAAAGACAGGGAATTATATGAAACTCGCATTCTCCGGCAAAACAATCAATATTCATCAAATGTATTCATTGGCGAACACTTAAGCCATTTGCACGAATTCGAGAGCACTTGCCCGCACCAGTGAATGACCGCCAATCACATGCACCACTTTAATCACCGAGTCGATGACACAGCACTTCAAAACAGAACCGCATGATATTCATGTCGCAAAAGAATCGCACCGGAAAAGCAATTCGTTATTGAAGCACGGTATCCCCATCAAACCAATCTGTCATTGGCCCTGTCTGCATGCGATCAGTCGCTGGCGCTCTGAAGGTCCCCCAAGACCCTGGTCACCTTCATCTCACATCCCCGCTCAGGGGATCCTGTGATCCATAGAGCGAACTCCTTCATTCTCCCACCCAACACCAAAGCAGCCGCCTCTTCCACAACTGACGCAGCGATCGATATTCAGAAAGAAAGTTGAAAATGAACACATTCAATAACAAGGTGAAAATCTCGGCAACTTCAAAAATTTCGGGACTGTCCAAATACGATATGCCGATCAAATTTGAAGTCAGGGAGGCATCTGTCATTCAATTGAATGTTAACCGTGCGAGCGTCAAGCATTTGCTTCGCACAGGTGAAGATCTCGTTGTGGAACTGCACTCCGGCGAAGTCATCACCATTCACGGTTTCTTTGCCGCACTGGAAGGTGGTCAGAGCAATCTGGTTCTCGAGGACGATCTGGAGGGACTCTGGCTGGTTGAGTTCAGCTCTGGAGATGGCACGCTCGCATTTGGATATTCCCACCTTCACTCCATCGAACCCCTGCTGATCAAAGAAGCCTCCGAACCCATCATGCCGTTGATCGCGCTCTGGGGAGGCGGTCTGGCAGCGGTTACCGCTGCCTCGGCGGGATCATCTGGCTCCTCAGACCCCACTCACCCTGACTCGCCACATGTGAACCCAGTGAATGGACACAGTCCCATTACTGGCACCGCGGAGCCCGGAACTACGGTCACCATCACGTTTCCTGATGGAACAACCGCCCAAGTCCTCGTCGGTGCAGATGGCAAGTTCCAAATCCAGAATCCCGGACTCCAGCATGGTGACGAAGTCAAATTGACTGCGAGCAACACCGATGGCGGTAAGAGCGGCCCCACGATAGCGATAGTAGATGCCGAGGCTCCTCCTACCCCAGAAGTCGATCCCGTCAACGGACATGACCCCATTACTGGCTCTGCAGAACCCGGCTCCACCGTTACCGTCACGTTTCCAGATGGCAGCACTAAAACCGTCACGGCGGGTGCGAACGGCAGCTTCTCTGTGGCCAATCCCGGATTGGAGCATAAAGCGGAGATCGAGATCACCGCAACGGACGCCGCAGGCAATACCAGCACACCAGCGGAAGTCGAGGTTGACGCGCTTGCCCCCGATGCACCAGATCTGAACCCCGTGAAGGATGGTGGAAAAATCACCGGTGAAGCGGAACCCGGCTCCACCGTGAAAGTGACCTATCCCAATGGAAAGGAAGTCACCACCCAAGCCGACGCGAACGGTAAGTTCACGGTACCCAATCCCGGCGGTCTGCAAAATGGCGACAAGATCACGGCAACTGCGACGGACGAAGCTGGAAACACCAGTGGTCCGTCCACTGTGATCGTGGAAATCGGGCAGCCAGAGGTCAAACCACCAGCGCCTCCGCCAGCGGGCGACACAACGCCACCGGCCGCACCCAAGGTGAATCCCGTCAACGGCAAGGACAAGATCACCGGCAACGCAGAGCCCAACTCCACAGTGAAGGTCCAATTCCCGGACGGCTCAACTGCGACCGCCAAAGCTGGACCTGATGGCAATTTCAGTTTGAACAATCCGGGCCTCAACGACGGCGACAAAATTTCAGTGACCGCAACCGATGCGGCAGGTAACACCGGTAAACCAACGGTAGTGACGGTAGACGCCATTGCACCCGATAAGCCAGTGCTGGATCTGATCTTCCCCAAGGATCCAATCACAGGAAAAGCGGAGCCGGACTCCACGGTAACCATCAAGTATCCCGATGGAACAACTAACACCACCGTTGCGGACAAGAACGGAAACTTTACCCTTGAGAACCCTGGAAATCTCCATCCTGGCGAGCAAGTAGAAGTCGATGCCACCGACGCGGCCGGCAATACCAGTCCTCCAGCACTAGCAGGAGTCATCAGTGAAGAGCCCGCTTTTGTTCCGACGCCTACCATTGATCCTGTCAATGCAATCGACCCCATCACTGGGCAGTCCGAGCCCGGCATGAAGATCAAAGTCATCTTCCCGGATGGATCGAGCGCAGAAGGATTTGCAGATGAAAATGGCTTTTTCAGCATAGTTAATCCGGGCGTCTTACTCGAAGACGGCGATGAAATACTGGTCTTCGCCATCAATGAGGACGGAGATGGCAGCGAGCCTGGAGTTGCCTATGTGGACGCCACGGCACCTGCTGTGCCCGAGGTGGATCCAAACAATGGCAAGGACCCGATCACGGGTAAGGCTGAGCCGGATACCACCGTGACCGTCGAGTTCCCGGACGGCAGCACAGTCACGACTGTTGCCGACAAGGACGGCAATTTCGAGGTGCAGAACCCTGGCCTCGAAGATGGCGACACCATCAACGTGATCGCCACCGATCCGGCTGGTAACACCAGTGATCCGAAGGAGATCGTGGTGGACGCCACGGCCCCCGCTGTGCCCGAAGTGGATCCGAACAATGGCAAGGACCCGATCACGGGTAAGGCTGAGCCGGATACCACCGTGACCGTCGAGTTCCCGGACGGCAGCACAGTCACGACTGTTGCCGACAAGGACGGCAACTTCGAAGTGCAGAACCCAGGCCTCGAAGACGGCGACACCGTCAATGTCACCGCCACCGATCCCGCAGGCAACACCAGCGATCCCAAGGAGATCGTGGTGGATGCCAACGCGCCTGCTGTGCCCGAGGTGGATCCGAACAATGGTAAGGACCCCATCACCGGCAAGGCCGAGCCGGAGACGACAATCACTGTCGAATTTCCTGACGGTTCTACCGTGACCACCGTTGCCGACAAGGATGGCAACTTCGAAATAGCGAACCCTGGCCTCGAGGACGGTGACACCATCAACGTCATCGCCACCGACCCTGCAGGCAATACCAGTGATCCCAAGGAGATCGTGGTGGATGGCACGGCACCTGCTGTGCCCGAGGTGGATCCGAACAATGGCAAGGACCCGATCACGGGTAAGGCCGAACCTGACACCACCGTGACCGTCGAATTCCCGGACGGCTCTACCGTGACCACTGTCGCGGACAAGGACGGTAACTTCGAGGTGGCGAACCCTGGCCTCGAGGACGGTGACACCATCAATGTCATCGCCACCGATCCGGCTGGCAATACCAGTGATCCGAAGGAGATCGTGGTGGATGGCACGGCACCTGCGGTGCCCGAGGTGGATCCGAACAATGGCAAGGACCCGATCACCGGCAAGGCCGAGCCGGAGACGACAATCACTGTCGAATTCCCTGACGGTTCTACCGTGACCACCGTTGCTGACCAAGACGGCAATTTTGAGGTAGCGAACCCTGGCCTCGAGGACGGCGACACCATCAATGTCATCGCCACCGATCCGGCTGGCAACACCAGCGATCCCAAGGAGATCGTGGTAGACGCCACGGCACCTGCGGTGCCCGAAGTGGATCCGAACAACGGTAAGGACCCGATCACGGGCAAGGCCGAGCCCGACACCACCGTGACCGTCGAGTTCCCCGACGGCAGCACAGTCACGACCGTCTCCGACAAGGACGGCAATTTCGAGGCAGCGAACCCTGGCCTCGAAGACGGCGACACCATCAACGTCACCGCCACCGATCCCGCAGGCAACACCA